>NZ_FOVJ01000020.1 GCF_900115125.1 Nitrosospira briensis
GGACAAGGCATTTTCCCTTGCCTGGCGGGCGAATTCAGCGGGAGTTGCCCACTGCAATGCAGAGTCGGGACGCGTCTCATTATAGTACTGCCGCCATTCGTCTATTTTGTGCCTGGCGTCCTCCAGGGACAGAAACCAATGTGCATTCAGGCACTCCTGCCGTAATCGACCATTGAAGCTTTCCACCTTGGCGTTGTCGGTGGGTTTGCCCGGACGGCTGAAGTCGAGTTCAACGCCGCGCTCATAGGCCACTTGTCCATGGCCTTTGATATGAACTCGCTGCCATTATCGACCTTGATCGTAGCACGTAATCCCCGCTCAATTGCAATACGGTTGAGTGTGTTTACGACGTCTTCTCCTTTCAAGTTCTGGCCTACCTCGATGGCCAGGCTCTCCCGGGTATAGTTATCCACTACTGCCAGTGCCCGCAGGCGTCTGCCATCGAACAGTGCATCGGCAACGAAATCCATGCTCCAGATCTGATTGATCGCCGTCACCTCATGTTTGGGCTGGCGCAGTCGCGCCGACTTGTTGCGCTTGGGACGCTTGAGACGTAACGACAACCCCTCCTCGCGGTAGAGCCGGTAGACACGTTTGTGATTGTCTTCAAAGCCTTCCCGCTGCAACAGAACATGCACTCTGCGGTAACCATAATGCACGCCTGTTGCCGCGATTTCCTTGATGCGCATGCGCAATACCGACGAATCACGGGCTCGCGACTTATACCTGTATACCAAACTCGACATCCTCAGCAATGCGCAGGCCTGCCTCAAGCTGGCGCGGTAATGGTTGCAAAGCTCCTCAATCAGAATGCGCTTGTGGAAAGGCTTTAAAGCTTTTTTGACAGCACGTCCTGCAGCATGCTCTTGTCCAGGCTCAAGTCGGCTACCAGGCGCTTCAACTTGACGTTCTCTTCCTCCAGTTGCTTCACGCCTGAGCTCGGAGGGACCCAGCCCACCGTACTTCTTCCTCCAGTTGTAGAAGGTGGCATCGCTGATACCCATCTTCCTGCAGACCTCTTCAACCGCGTGCCAAGCTCAGCCTGCTTCAGGGCAAATGCAATCTGCTGCTCCGTATACTTGCTCTTCTTCACGTCACGACTCCTTTCCTTTTCAA
>NZ_FOVJ01000019.1 GCF_900115125.1 Nitrosospira briensis
CAACACGAAGAAAATACGCTACGGAGTTCAAGCGGGAAGCGGTACAGCTAGTTAGGTCCAGTAGTCAGCCGGCAAGTCAGATTGCACGTGATCTGGGGATTGATCCCAACATGCTGAGCCGTTGGTGCCGGGAACTGGGCGCAATTGGTACCCAAGCCTTTCAAGGTCAGGGCAAGCCCCGTGATGAGGAAATGGCTGCGCTCAAAAGAGAGCTAATTCAAGTCAGGAAGGAACGGGATTTTTTAAGAGAAGCGGCAGCGTTCTTCGCGAAAGCGTCGAAATGAGATATCGCATGATCGAACGTTGCCGCGATGCCTTCCCTATTCGCCTGATGTGTCGTTGCCTGCATGTATCAACCAGCGGTTACTATGACTGGCGCGATCGCCCTTTAAGTCATCGGGCACGTGATAACCGGCGTTTGCTTGAGCGCATCAAGAAGATTCATGATGGTAGCGATGGGGTCATGGGCAGCCCTCGGATTTGGCAGGAGTTGCGGTATGGCGGCGAGCCGTGCGGTCGCCATCGCGTAGCGCGGCTGATGCATCAGCAGGGGCTACGAGGCATTCCCCAGCGTAAACGCTGGCGCAAGAAGGTCTCCGGGCAGCGGCCAGGGAATGTGTACAATCATCTGCAGCGCGACTTTACAGCCAGTGAGCCCAACACCCGGTGGGTGGCGGACATAACCTATGTGCGCACTCAGGAAAGCTGGCTGTATCTGTGCGTGGTAGTGGATCTTTACTCGGGCATCGTGGTGGGCTGGTCGATGAGCCATAGCCAGGATCGGCAACTGGTGCTACAGGCCGTACTTATGGCGCTGTGGCAACGCGAGGCGAAAACCACGGTCATCCTGCATTCGGATCGCGGCTGTCAGTTTACCAGTGACGAATACCAGCGCTTCCTGCAGGGACACGATCTGATTTGCAGTATGAGTGCGGTAGGCAGCTGTGCCGACAATGCGGCAGCGGAAAGCTTCTTTGGCGTGCTCAAGCGCGAGCGAATATATCGCCGACAGTATCGAACCCGGGCTGAAGCACGGACAGATATCTTCGACTATATCGAGCGATTCCACAACCCAAGAAAAAGAAGGCAGCTGGAAATGCGTCAACGGCATGCTTTAGGCTTAACCATCCGTCCGTGAAAATGGGGCAAAACCC
>NZ_FOVJ01000017.1 GCF_900115125.1 Nitrosospira briensis
GTTGACTGAAAATGCCGCCCCGAAACCCATGAACAGCAGCGCTATCGACCCGGTGATGGGCCAAGTCGATGGCGCTGGAACGTAATAGTGACTCCTCTCTTGGCTCATGCTTTTGTGCTCGCTTGTGATTTCATTAAAAACTATCAGCCGTACCGCCGGTCAGCAACAGTAAGTCTGCCATAAATAATGCGATACAGGGATGACCTGAGAAAAAGCCAGCAGGAACAATGCGGTTCTGATCGCTGCAAGCTTTCTCTCTGTTTCTCCGTTTTCCGGTACATTTGCGTGTGGCATATTCATCTGTATTGGCATCGTACGCTCCTATCGGCTATTTGATGACTGGAGGTGTCTGGAAGCTGTGATAAGGGGCCGGTGACGGCAATGTCCATTCAAGCGTTTTGCCACCCTCCCAAGGTTTGGCGGACACCTTTGCACCGCCACGAATGCACTTCAGCACCACGTAGAGGAACAGCAATTGGGTTGTGCCGAAGCCGAATGCCCCGATACTGGAAATCATGTTGAAATCCGCAAACTGCAATGCGTAGTCGGGGATGCGACGTGGCATACCGGCCAATCCCAGGAAGTGCTGGACAAAGAAGGTGAGGTTGAAAAAAAACATCGACAGCCAGAAATGCCATTTACCCAGCGTTTCATCGTACATATGTCCGGTCCATTTGGGCAGCCAGTAATAAATCCCTGCAAATATCGCGAAAAGCGAACCTGATACCAGCACATAATGGAAGTGGGCAATCACATAGTAAGTATCCTGCACCTGAACATCTATCGGGACTATCGCGCACACCACGCCGCTGAACCCCCCGATGACGAACAGGAATATGAAACCGATCGAGAACAGCATGGGCGTTTCGAAAGTCATGGAACCGCGCCACATGGTAGCCGTCCAGTTGAACACTTTTACTCCTGTCGGCACCGCAATAAGCATGGTGCCATACATGAAAAACAGCTGTCCGGTTACCGGCATGCCCGCTGTGAACATGTGATGCGCCCAGACGATGCAGGAAAGAATGGCAATGGAAGCGGTGGCGTAAACCATTGACGAATACCCGAATAACGCCTTCCGCGCGAAAGTCGGAATGACTTCCGAAACAATGCCGAATGAGGGCAGGATCATGATGTAGACTTCCGGATGCCCAAAGAACCAGAAAATATGCTGAAACAATACCGGGTCCCCACCGCCTGCGGCATTGAAGAAGTTGGTCCCGAAATTACGATCCGTCAGCAGCATGGTGACAACCCCCGCCAGCACCGGCATTACCAGCACCAGCAGATAGGCGGTGATCAGCCAGGTCCAGACGAACATCGGCATTTTCATCAGCGTCATGCCCGGTGCGCGCATGTTGAGTATGGTCGTGATGATGTTGATGGCGCCCATAATTGAGGATGCACCCAGGATATGAATGGCAAAAATCATCATATCCATTCCTACACCCATTTGTACCGACAGCGGCGGATAGAACGTCCAGCCGCCAGCGGCCGCGCCACCCGGAACGAAGAATGAACTGATCAGCAGAAGGGCCGCGGGAGGCAACAGCCAGAAGCTCCAGTTATTCATGCGGGCGAAAGCCATGTCGGGGGCGCCGATCATCAACGGTATCTGCCAGTTGGCAAAGCCTACAAAGGCGGGCATGATGGCGCCGAACACCATTACCAGCCCGTGCATGGTAGTCAACTGGTTGAAAAACTCCGGATTGACAACCTGCAGACCGGGCTGGAACAATTCGGCCCGGATGGTCAGGGCCATCACCCCGCCCGTCAGAAACATTATGAAACTGAACCACAAATACATCGTGCCGATGTCTTTGTGATTGGTGGTAGTCAGCCAACGCATCAAGCCCGTGGGATGATGATCGTGGACATGCGGAATTTCGTGCTCTACTGCTGCCATGGTTTTCTCCTCGACCCTGTTTTCTGAAATGTGTGATTGGCAATCAGCAGCCAGCGCGTCGAGCCGCCGGCAGCGTACTGTTTAAACGTCATATCCCGATGCCGTGGTGGATGCCAGGATGGCTGTGCTCAGTATTTGAAGTATCTGAAGTCAATGTTCCTCCCTGGCGCTATTTTCTGAATTCGTTGATTTCCGATGGCTGCACTACGTCGCCTGCCGCATTACCCCAGGCATTGCGTTCGTAGGTGACCACCGCCGCGATT
>NZ_FOVJ01000015.1 GCF_900115125.1 Nitrosospira briensis
GTTGACTGAAAATGCCGCCCCGAAACCCATGAACAGCAGCGCTATCGACCCGGTGATGGGCCAAGTCGATGGCGCTGGAACGTAATAGTGACTCCCCTCTTGGCTCATGCTCTTTCTCCTGCGTATATTAATTAATCTCTAATTTGTTACTAATTTAACCAGCAATATCAAACTCATCACAAAGATCAACGCGCCCACAACCCCACCGATGATCACTTGCTTGGGCGTCAACATGCTCGCATCCATGTCGAGATCGCTTTTTTTGCGCACTCCGAAAAAAGCCCAGGATACTGCTTTTGCTATTTGCCAAAACGTCGCCTTCCTGGGGTTGGATTCCATGTCATTCAGCCCTGCGTTCCCTTGGGGGTGGACGTCGCGGCAGTGGCGCCCGCCAACTCAAAAAAGGTATACGAGATGGTGACGGTGTTGACGTCAGTTGGCAAACCCGACTCAATGACAAACTGAACCGGCATCCGGCGCGTTTCGTTTGGTTTCAATACCTGCTTGCTGAAGCAGAAACACTCGAGTTTCTTCAGATGCTTGGCAAGCAATTGTGGGCTGTAGCTGGGGATTGCCTGGCCGTTTATCTCCCGATCGGAATTGTTCCTGACCTCGTACATCACTTCCACCAATTCACCGGGATGTACACGCAAGCTGGACTGGAGGGGCTTGAACTGCCAAGGCAACCCTCGGATATTAGCGTCCAGCTCCACTGTCACCAGTCGCGTGGTGTCAACTTGTGGGTTCTCCGCCAGCGTATCTGCCTGCAACAGGTTGTTGAGACCCGTGACCTCACAAATCTTTTCGTAAAATGGGACCAATGCAAAGCCGAAGACAAACATTACTACTGTAAAAATCAGCAGTTTTTTCATTACAACAGAGTTGGCTTCGATTGTATTCATCACAAGTTTTTCACAATGACGGTAACAAAAATTGCGACTACGATCGCCAGCAGAAAGAGGGCCGTCCTGATTGCACCGCGCCTTCTCTCTGCATTATCCCTCATATCAGCCCCTGTTTACCTGACAACCGGGGGTGTTTCAAAAGTGTGATACGGCGCAGGTGATGGAAGAGTCCACTCCAGCGTCTTTCCACCTTCCCATGTTTTTGCCGGTGCTTTTGCCCCACCACGGATGCATTTCAGCACTATGTAGAGGAACAGCAACTGGCTCAGCCCGAAACCAAAGGCACCAATGCTGGAGATCATGTTGAAATCCGCAAACTGCAGCGCATAGTCGGGAATGCGGCGCGGCATACCCGCCAGCCCTAAAAAGTGCTGGACAAAGAAGGTGAGATTGAAAAAAATCATGGTCAGCCAGAAATGCCATTTGCCCAGCGTCTCGTCATACATATGTCCGGTCCATTTGGGCAGCCAGTAGTAAGCGCCGCTAAAGATACCGAATAGTGCGCCCGATACCAGCACGTAGTGGAAGTGCGCAATCACATAGTACGTATCCTGTACCTGAATATCTATGGGGACTATCGCGCACACCACGCCGCTGAACCCCCCAAGGGTGAACAGGAAAATGAAACCGATGGCGAAAAGCATGGGGGTCTCAAAAGTCATGGACCCGCGCCACATGGTAGCGGTCCAGTTGAATACTTTCACCCCTGTAGGCACCGCAATTAGCATCGTCGCATACATGAAAAACAGCTGTCCGGTTACCGGCATGCCTGCGGTGAACATGTGATGCGCCCATACGATGCAGGAAAGAATCGCGATCGATGCAGTGGCGTAAACCATGGACGAATATCCGAACAATGGCTTGCGCGCAAAAGTCGGAATGACTTCCGAGACAATGCCGAATGCCGGCAAGATCATGATGTAGACTTCCGGATGCCCGAAGAACCAGAAAATATGCTGGAACATTACCGGATCGCCGCCACCCGCCGCATTGAAGAAGTTGGTGCCGAAGTTACGGTCGGTCAGCAGCATGGTGACCGCTCCCGCCAGCACCGGCATTACAAGCACCAGCAGATAGGCGGTGATCAGCCAGGTCCAGACGAACATCGGCATTTTCATCAAGGTCATGCCCGGCGCGCGCATGTTCAGAATGGTCGTGATGATGTTGATTGAACCCATGATGGAAGAGGCGCCCATGATATGGATTGCGAAAATTGCCATATCCATGCCCATGCCCATCTGCACGGATAGCGGCGGATAAATCGTCCAGCCACCGGCAGGCGCTCCGCCCGGCACGAAAAACGAGCTCAGCAGCAGCAGTGCCGCCGGCGGCAGCAGCCAGAAGCTCCAGTTGTTCATGCGGGCAAAAGCCATATCGGGGGCGCCGATCATCATCGGAATCTGCCAGTTGGCAAATCCGACAAAGGCCGGCATGATGGCGCCGAAAATCATTATCAGCCCGTGCATGGTAGTCAACTGGTTGAAAAACTCCGGATTGACAATCTGCAGCCCTGGCTGGAACAGCTCGGCGCGGATGGTCAACGCCATCACCCCGCCCGTCAGGAACATGATGAAACTGAACCACAAATACATCGTGCCGATGTCTTTGTGGTTGGTTGTCATCATCCAGCGCATCATGCCGCTGGGATGATGGTCGTGGGCGTGCGCAACGTCGTGATCGTGTACTGCTGCCATGGTTTCCTCCTTGATGCTATTTTCTGAATTCGTTGATTTCCGATGGCTGCACTACGTCGCCTGCCGCATTACCCCAGGCATTGCGTTCGTAGGTGACCACCGCCGCGATT
>NZ_FOVJ01000018.1 GCF_900115125.1 Nitrosospira briensis
GGCGATCGCAACATCAACAGCATAGCCGGTGCGGTCATACCGGTCTTCACCAAGCTGTAACAAGAGGAAGCCCCGGGCCGGCTCCCAAGGGAGCGAGCCCGGGCTCCCAAGGCATGACGACACCGGTCCGCCACCGTCACCCGACGGAAAGGTGGATCGGTGTTTTTTTATGCCTGTCAGTTAGCCACCGAGTCCAGGAGTTACAATCTCCCGCGTTCTCAGGCGCTTTCAGGAACTGGATAGATACTGGCGAAAAAATATTAGCAGGCTAACAACTGGCTTGCTAATGAACTGGATAAAGTTCTGGAGATTAACTGGATTAAAGGCAACAGGCCAAAAGCTTGCTAGAAGACTGGGTTTGATGTCAGCGTGACGTTTGCATCCACTTCTGAACGCACTGGATCTGCGGGCAGGCCTGCAAATGCATCAGCCATGCGCCGAATACCTGCCCGGATCTGGTATTCGTTAAGGGAAGAAAAACCAAGTATGAGCGTACGGGCGCTATAGCTGCATTTCCCATAAGCATAGGTGGTGCCGGACCCGATAGAATAGATGCCCACCCCATGACGGAGGGCAATTGCTTCAAGCTCGGGCGCATCAGGGTAGTTATCCGGCAGGTGCCAGGCGAGATGCAGACCGCTCTCCAAACCCGAAAGCCGGACCGGGCCAAAATGATCACGTAATGATTCTATAAGGCAATCATGACGCTTGGAATAAATGTTACGCATGCGCCTCAGGTGATTGCCATAAGCGCCACTCCGGATAAACTCGGCCATTGTCGCCTGATCCAGCCATGCATTTCCACTATTGAGCAACGCCTTGGCCGAACGTGCCGCAGGAATCAACGTTTTGGGCACAACCAGATAGCCCAGGCGCAGACCAGCGCCCATGGATTTGGAGAATGTTCCCAAATACATTACACAACCATGATCATCGAGGCCCATTAGCGCGGTAAGGGGTGAGCCCCGATATCGGAAATCGGAGTCGTAGTCATCCTCTATGATAAGCGCACCACATCGGCGCGCCCAGTCCAGAAGCTTCAACCGGCGCTCGATCGGTAGCGTAAAGCCAAGAGGAAACTGATGAGAAGGGGTAACATAGAGCAATGTCACGCCATCTTTGGGCAATTGCTCCACATCCAGCCCCGCTTCATCCACAGGCACCTGAATCAATTTCGCATAATAGCTTTCAAAAAGAGCCTTGGCGCCGTGGTAACAGGGGTTTTCCGTAGCCACCAATGATCCTTCTTTCACCAGTAGGCGGGCTGCCAGATTCAATCCCTCCTGAGAGCCGCCCGTAATAATTATCTGGTCAGAAGAAACGCTGATTCCGCGCGCCACGCCAAGGTGATCGGCAATCACCTCCCGCAACTGGGATAATCCGGCTGGATCACAACATTCCGCAAACTGTGTGCTGGCCGAGGTAAATATTCTGTTAATAAACCGGCGCCAGATCTTGTGGGGAAATAAATCAAAGCCGATCCGGTCCGGGCAAAAATCAAAGTCTACGCGTTGGGCGTGATTTTTAGCCGGTGTTTGGCCGATAAAAGGGATAGCAGGGCGTTTTACCGTCTCTCCACGAACAGGGGCGGAAGTAGTAGCAGTTCTGCGAGCTGCAGCCAGGCAAGTTTCGGGTAGCTCGAGATTTACGAATGTTCCGATTGCTTTTCGGGCTTGCAGGTACCCTTCAGCAATCAGCCGGTCGTAAACGAGCAAAACGGTATTTCGGGAAATACCCAGCTGCTCCGCGAGTACCCGGCTAGCCGGGATAAGAGTGCCCGGTTTCAGCTTCCCATCAAGGATGAGGTGCCGAAGTTGCTCGAAAAGCTGGCCTTGCAGCGACTGATGGCTGCTGTGGTCGAGTTCAATTGGAATTGCCATATTCTTTCGTGACGGCGCACATGCGCGCTGGATTTCGGGGCTAGATGTATACCTGATTTTGGCATATTCGGAGAGCGAACGTAAACCTGTCACTTGGTGCTGAAACACCACCCTCATGTGCAGTAATGAAGGTGGTGCTAATTGGACCTTTCAGGAAGGAATCGGATTACTCCTCCTCCTCCTCGTCTTCGTCTTCGTCCTCATCTTCATCCTTGGTTTCGGATTTGAGCACCATCTTGCCCTGCTTGATGCTCTCGTTGAGGTCTGTCTCCGGTGC
>NZ_FOVJ01000014.1 GCF_900115125.1 Nitrosospira briensis
TACCAGATCCAGAATATCGCGACCGCCAGCATCGTGATCAGTCCAAACTTGTACCACCTCGAGTCGTACCACTCCGACATGTCATAGTCGCGACCCCCGGACTTAGACTTCGCGTGGCTTGACGTTTCTAACGTTGTTGCCATATTGTTTCCTCCTCTGATAGTTGAGAATAAAACCAACATTCAGTTGACGGCAATACGGTAATGGGCAATATTTCCGCCAGCGAAGTTTAGACTTTGGTTTTTCACATCGAGTTCCCATTTTTTTGAAGTCTTGAACGAATATCTCAAGAAAAATTCCTGTCCAAGATGTGCTTCTGTTTTTCGACAGACAATACCCATCAGGATAATGCCGTACACGCGGGATGTTTATGGCCTGGACAACAGCAGAAGCGTTAAAATCACGATCGCAGCAGTAAGCTACCTTACCGTCCCCGGTTTCCAGTAGCTAACGCGGTTGCGCTGCCGGTCACCCGAGTTGAATCGACCCGCCTTCCAGAACAGGAAAAGCCGTTTTTAATCCTTTATCCAGGAAATACTCATGAATTTTTCGGAACGATGCTGGTTTTTTCTCCTGTTCTCTTTATTCAGCGCTGCTGCCGAGGCTGACGCGATCAGCAGCCTCAAGAATTTTATGCAAAATACTCGCACTTTCCGTGCGGAGTTTACACAGACGGTTCTCGACAGGAATGGACGTGTAGTACAAAACGGCGGCGGTACGATGCAATTCGAGCGTCCCGGCAAATTTCGGTGGGTTTACGAGAAACCGTACGAGCAGTTGATCGTCGGCGACGGCGACCGGATATGGTTTTACGACCATGACCTTGACCAGGTAACCGTCCGCAAGCTGGACGTCGCGATCGGCAGCACTCCCGCCGCGTTACTTGCCGGAAGCAGCGATATCGAAAAAAGTTTCGATCTGTCTGATCTCGGCCTGCAGGGAGATACGGAGTGGCTTGAGGCAACGCCCAAAGCCAGGGAAAGTACGTTTGAATGGGTGCGCCTTGGATTTACGCGAGGAGGCGTTCTCAAGGCAATGGAATTGCACGACAATTTCGGCCAAACCACGGTGCTTGGGTTTTCGCGGCTCGAAAAAAACCCGCGCCTCGCACCGGAATCGTTCAAATTCAGTCCCCCCGAAGGTACGGACGTGATCAGTGACTGACCTGTTTGAACAAAACGAGCCTGCGGCGCCGCTGGCGGAGCGGCTGCGTCCCAGCGAACTGAAAGACGTTGTTGGGCAGTCGCACTTGCTTGGCCCAGGCAAACCCTTGCGCCTTGCGTTTGAATCCGGGAAGCTGCATTCAATGATACTGTGGGGCCCGCCCGGTACTGGTAAAACCACATTGGCGCGGCTTATGTCGGTTGCGTTTGATGCTGAATTCATCGCCTTGTCCGCGGTGCTGGCCGGGGTCAAGGACATCCGCGAAGCTATTGAGCGGGCAAGAATCGTGTTGCAGCAATCGGGGCGCCACACAATTTTGTTCGTGGATGAGGTTCACCGCTTCAACAAATCGCAGCAGGATGCATTTCTACCTTATGTAGAACAAGGATTGATTACATTCATTGGTGCCACGACCGAGAATCCTTCATTTGAAGTTAATAATGCGCTGTTATCGCGAGCCCAGGTTTATGTGCTCACTGCCTTGTCCGAAAGTGAACTCCGTACCCTGTTCGAGCGCGCGACGAGCCTTGCATTGCAGGGATTGGTGTTTACCGATGAGGTCCGGTCTCTGCTGATCGATTATGCCGACGGGGACGCGCGCCGTTTACTCAATTTTCTTGAGCAAATAAAAATTGCGGCGGCAACCGAGGAAGTGGCGGAAATAGGGGTAGAGTTTGTGCAGAGTGCGCTTTTTCGTGGCGCCCATCGCTTTGATAAAGGGGGAGATGAATTTTACGACCAGATTTCGGCGCTTCATAAATCCCTGCGGGGATCAAGTCCGGACGCAACGCTTTACTGGATGTGCCGCATGCTGGACGGAGGCGCCGACCCGCGTTATGTCGCGCGTCGCCTGGTTCGCGCCTCTGTGGAAGACATCGGTCTCGCCGATCCGCGCGCATTGGGGGTAGCGCTGGAAGCGGCCGAGACTTATGAGCGCCTCGGCAGTCCCGAAGGCGAACTGGCTTTGGCCCAGGCCGCGCTCTACCTGGCTTGCGCGCCAAAGAGTAATGCCGCCTACCTTGCATATAATAAAATGCGGTCTTTTATCGACGGCGACAAATCCCGCCGCGTACCGGAGCACTTGCGTAATGCACCCACCAGGCTTATGAAGGATCTGGGCTTCGGACGAGACTACCGTTATGCTCATGACGACCCCGAAGCCTATGCCGCCGGGGAAAATTACTTTCCGGAAGGCATGCCGGAGGTTAAATTTTACGAACCGGCCATGCGGGGATTCGAAGCTAAAATTGCGGAAAGGCTGGCACACCTCCGCGAGTTGGACAAACAAGCCAAGAAAAATGAATAGATCGCCCATTAGCGCTCGAACGCTATCCGGCAGAAGCTTTTTGGAGTTGAGATGTTAGATATTCAGCTGCTGCGCACCCATCTGGACCATATTGCGAGGTTGCTCGCCACGCGCGGTTACGCCTTTCCAATGGCCGAGTTCGGCGCGCTGGAGGCAGAACGCAAAAACCTTCAGACTTATACCCAGGAACTGCAAGCGCGGCGCAATGCAGCCTCCAGGCAGATCGGGAATGCCAAGAGCAAAGGGGAGGATGCGACAGGCATTCTCGCGGAAGTGGCGAATCTTGGGGACGAACTCAGGCAGGCGGAAGCTCAACTGCAAGATACGCAAGCGGCATTGCAGCACATATTGCTGCAAATTCCCAATCTGCCGCACAGCAGTGTGCCAGAGGGCAAAAACGAGTCCGATAATAAAGAGGTCCGCCGCTGGGGAACGCCCCGTGAATTCCATTTTTCGGTGAAAGACCATGTCAGTATAGGCGAGGCGCTTGGGTTGCTGGATTTGCCAACCGCGACAAAGCTCAGCGGTGCGCGGTTTAGTCTGATGACCGGCAGTCTCGCCCGCCTTCATCGCGCGCTTGGGCAGTTCATGCTGGATACCCATACACATCAGCATGGCTATACCGAGACGTATGTGCCCTACCTGGTCAATGCGGAAAGTTTACGAGGTACCGGGCAGTTGCCTAAATTCAAGGACGATTTGTTCGAGATTCCCCGTAAAAAAACGGCCGTGGTGGAAACTCTCTCCAGGAATGAAGATCCTCACGGTGCGCCGGGCGGCCCGAAATGCGAGTATGAAGATGATGATCTGTACCTGATTCCCACCTCCGAGGTTCCGCTCGCCAATGTTGTGCGTGACCGGATTGTTGCGCTCGAGTCGCTCCCCATCAAACTTACCGCGCATACACCATGCTTCCGCTCCGAAGCGGGGAGTTATGGCAGGGATACGCGAGGCTTGATCCGCCAGCATCAGTTCGAGAAGGTGGAACTGGTGCAGATCGTGCACCCTCAGCAATCCTACAAAGCCCTGGAAGAGCTTACCGGGCATGCCGAAACGATTCTTCAGAAACTGGACCTGCCTTATCGCGTAATGGCGCTTTGCACGGCCGATATGGGTTTTGCCGCGACAAAAACGTACGATATCGAAGTGTGGTTGCCGGAACAGAATACTTACCGCGAAATCTCTTCGTGCAGCAATTGCGAGGCGTTTCAGGCGCGCCGCATGCAGGCACGTTTCCGCAATGAGAAAGGCAAACCGGAACTATTGCATACGCTCAATGGCTCGGGGTTGGCGGTGGGACGAACGCTGGTGGCGATTCTGGAAAATTTTCAAAACGCCGATGGAAGCGTATCGATTCCCTGCGTTCTGCAAGACTATATGGGAGGCCTCGACCGGCTCGAGGCAAGCCAACTGTAGATCGGATAATAATCAGACACTGCATCCATCTGCATCGCAAGCGGGGTTTCCGCCGCCTGCCGGGGCGGCTTCAGCGGTGGCGGCAGATTCATCGGCTTCCTCTGAAAGCAATGCACCAATGGAGAATCCGACTGTAAGGTCGCTCACATGCCCGAATTTATGCAAGCGGATCCGTCCCGTTTTGTCGATCAGAACGAGGGTGGGTGTCCCTTGCATCTGATACGCTCGCATAGTCAGCGGAATGCCTTGCGGCTGGTCTTCATACTTGTCAATACCGATCGGGAAGCGCAGACGGTACTCGTGCACAAATACCTCGAGCGCGTCACGGCCCATCACGTCGTGGTGTTCAAAAACGGTATGCAGTCCTATTACCGCCACCCGGGCGGGATCAAACTCCTGATATATTCTCTGAGCCTGGGGAATACCGATCTGTACACAGCCCGGACAGAAGATTTGGAAAGTGTGCAGCACAACCACCTTGCCGCGTAACGAGGCGAGCGTAAGCGGGTGAGGGGTATTGAGCCAACCCGATGTCTGTAGTTCCGGCGCTATGCTTGCCCTGATGCCACCAGTTTCCACCATTCTTTATATCCTCAAAAATATCGCATTATAAGGAAGAAGTCGAATAAGTCTACGTGGATGCTGTATCCGCTTCGCGGGATGGAGACGTATGGAAAAACCCAAGCCAGGGATGGGGCGGCGAGACTATGACAATAACATAAAATAGCATATCCGGGTTCGCCAATGCCACAATTCAAATAGGGTAAAATTCCCACAATTCAAAGAAGGGAAAATACCGGTTTTTAGAATAGGGGCATTATTAATTTTGACTAACAAGGCGGCGTTACCGTCTTGTACGCTCCACCTTGGTGTGGTAGAATTTTTCCGCTTCAAGTAGGAGTGCCTGGGGCGGAGCTTGCCGGATACAGGGAAACTTCAGGAAGTGGAATTGGTTTTGATAAAAAAAATAAGAATAATAATGTTGAATCAACGCAATAGGTGGATTCAAGACGATTTTTATTTTATGTATTCTGGTTAATAAAAAAAGTAACGCGCCAGCGTACATATGGTGAAACATGATGAACGTATATAGTCATCTCGGAAGTTTTGTCTTCTTTGTATATTTGATGACGCATTATGATATTAGCAAGGAATCCATCGTTCGGATTTGATAACGGCGGGACGTTAAATTTATTTTTTGTTTTTGTTGAAACCAGGAACTTATGGAAATGCCGTTATTCTTAATCTTAGAATTCGCAATACATTCATAGAATAACACAATTACCGACGTTGGCAATAGGGCTATTATACGGAAAATCGAGTAATAGCGATGCTGGCGTCCGGCTTTTCCATGGTGCCGAGTAGGAAAGTATTCTGGAAGCCAGTCCGTGGACCAGATAAGAAATTCGAGAGATTTTAAGAATATTGGCTCGTACTGTATTCAGTAATCAAGTGGGGGAAAATATGAGCAGTAAAGCAGCAGCAAGCATAATGGGGATGGTGACGATCGCATTGTATTCCGGGCTGGGAATGGCGGCGGCGGACCCTCACCAGTTGAATTTGCCGGAGCCGCAGACGATCATAGCCAGGCAGATATATGATCAGCA
>NZ_FOVJ01000016.1 GCF_900115125.1 Nitrosospira briensis
CGCTCCCTTGGGAGCCGGCCCGGGGCTTCCTCTTGTTACAGCTTGGTGAAGACCGGTATGACCGCACCGGCTATGCTGTTGATGTTGCGATCGCCAGCATCGTTCCAGGTCATGAGCAATCCGCCAAAGCGGCTTTCCGGGTCACCCAGGAGCGCCATCAGCCGCTGTACTTCCCACAGCGCGTCTTTCGCTTCCATCTTGACTTCGCGTGTCTCGCCCGGCTGGATCGGTGTGTCGTTGTCAAACGACAGGCCCGTGGCCACGAGTTCCTTCGGATAGCCGCGGTCCATGTGCTTCAAGCCAACCTTGTTGATGAACCGGACGCCAGCCGTGGTGAATTCCCCTATGCGATAGGCGGAGTCGCCGCTGTTGGTGACCATCATGGTCACGCGCAGCGCACGTCCCGGCACGTCGTAGTTGGCGTGCGTCACCTTGATTGCGATGGGGTTGGGTTTCACCGGCAGCGGGGCTACCTTGGATTCACCCGCCTGGATGGGCACGGTGTAGGGATGCTTGTTTTCCGTGTAGCGGTAGCCGCCCCATACGATGCCAAGGGTGAGGATCAGCACGACCCAGGCAACCTTCTTGTCCATGGGGTCGATCAGCAGTTCATCACCGTAGGCCAGCAATACCCGGCTCCGGGGCAGGAACATGGGCCGCGCAACGTAGTAGCCTATCCAGAAGATGCCAAGCGCCATCCACAGGGCGTGCCAGAAGATGCCGTTGCTGAAGTTGAAGGTCTCGGTATCAATGGTCTCGCCGGTCAGAAGCTTGATGGGGTTGGTGAAATCATCCCAGCTGCCGGTGATGTTCATCCAGGCCGCAGGGCCTGCAATCGGGCCTGCATCCTTGATGTTGACCATGGCGTGCATGTGGTGGCGACCCGGTATGCGTGCCTTGAGCTTGACTTCAAAGGCGTAGTCGCGTCCGATCTCGAGCGGGCCCGAGATCATGGTCGGCTCGCCATTGAGCTTGGTGGACAGACGCACGAACACCGGGCTTGGGCTGCCTACGTTGAAGAAGGCGCGCCCCGGTTTGCCCACCGCCCGCGGCCAGTCCTCGGCCAGGTGGAATTTGCCGGTCATGCTGGCAAAGTCGTTCACCTTGGTGGTCTCGGGACCCCATTTCATGTCATACCACTGGATGGTCCGCATGCGCAGGAAGGGTTCCTGCGAGCGCTCGCCGTGGGCCATGGCGGGCGCGATGTCCAGTACCAGGGTCATGGCCAGGGTGGCCATGCCGTACAGTCCAAGTACGCCCAGTTTGATCAGGTTCTTTGCTTTCATTTATTTGATCCCCTCTGGAAAGCCTTCTTCGCCAAAGGCGGTGACGTCGTTTTTCATGGTGACCCGGCCGCGCGCGCCCTTAACGTAGAAGAAGGCGGTGCAGTAGAGTTTGCCAAAGTACCACCAGACGCAGAACATCAGCATGGAGACGAAGGCGGCAAAGAACGAGGCAATGACCGTGGTGTGGCCGCCAAAGGTTCTGAGCGAGCCTTGTTCGATCAGCCGTACGTACTCGGGCGTGCCGGTGCGCACATACAAAAAGCCGGTGTAGTCGGCAACGGAGAGCAGTACGCCTTCAGCTACCAGCGGCAGGTGGGTCGGGCCGAAGATGGTCCAGTTGCCAGGGTAGAACAACAGGCCAAAGGCGCCGCCGCCTACCAGTGCGGTGATCATCCAGTTACGCGTCAGGAGCATGACCGTGTCCATGACGAGTGCCCCGGGTATCATGGTGGAGGGGAAGACGAAACTGATGGGGTAGTGCGACCACCAGTAGAAGCCCCAGAACCGGGTCAGCCATTCACCTGTCAGCAGGCACACGATGCAAAGGGTGGCGCCAAAGGGCAGGCGGTAGTTCACCCACAGGTAGTACATGATGGCGGCACAGTAGGTGATGCCTACGATCGGCGTTACCACCGGCCACCATTGACGGTCTTTCCAGTCCAGCCAGAAGTCCCAGTCCCCCGCCAGAAGCATGAAGTGCATGTGGTAGGTCCCAACCAGCAGGATGCATAGAATCGGGAAATACACCGCGTCTATCATCCTGGACATCTTTACTGCTTCGGGCGGCATTTTGGCCGCCTTGAGTATTTCATCTGTTCTGCTCATCGCACCCTCCCCTCAAGTATGTCTACGATCCTGAAACATGAATAATGTGTCGGTGCTGCTGTTGTCTTTCGCTTGTGCTGCATTTTGTCTCTCCACCTCTTGGGCCTGGCCGTGCCGCACCTGCGCGGTCGCTTTTTATTCTGCTTATCCGCCCGTTCGCTGAACCTCTACCGATCGGCGCGGTCAGTGCAGTAGGACCTTTCTTTCGCTGGTGCTGTCCGGGCCGTGCCCGGGTTGCGCTATGTCGTACCCCCGTGTCCCGCCTGGGTCAGCCGGGGTGCGATGTTTTCCTGGGTCTGCAGTGCGGCCGCGCCTCTCCGGGTTGGGAGCGGGGGCGGCCATCAGTCAGTTTGTTTCAGCTTCAG
>NZ_FOVJ01000012.1 GCF_900115125.1 Nitrosospira briensis
ACGGCGCGCCTGTGGGATGCAGCCAGCGGCAGAGAACTGCAGGTCTTGCGCGGCCATGAAAAGGAAGTAATTGGCGCGCAATTTTCTCCTGATGGCAAGACGGTCCTGACCGCAAGCTGGGACGAAACGGCGCGCCTGTGGGATGCAGCCAGCGGCAGAGAACTGCAGGTCTTGCGCGGCCATGAAAAGGAAGTAATTGGCGCGCAATTTTCTCCTGATGGCAAGACGGTCCTGACCGCAAGCTGGGACGAGACGGCGCGCCTGTGGGATGCAGCCAGCGGCAGAGAACTGCAGGTCTTGCGCGGCCATGAAAAGGAAGTAATTGGCGCGCAATTTTCTCCTGATGGCAAGACGGTCCTGACCGCAAGCTGGGACGAGACGGCGCGCCTGTGGTTTTGCTGGGTTTGCCGTCCCGCGAATGAAATCGCGATAGAAATGACAACGACTATCGGGCGAGGACTAACCGAGGAAGAGCAACGTCGGTTTGGCTTGAAGGGCAACAAGGCCTTTTCACTATCCTCCTTATTCCCCAGGTAGGGTAATTCGTCATTTTTAGGTACACCCTAATCTGACAAAGCTCGCCTGACACTTTTACCGTCTTTTAATGTCAATTTAGGATTAATAATTATATTAATTGACAATCAGTACATAAGGTCACAAAATCTAACCTGACATTTATAGCAGGGGGAGAACCATGACCAGTCAAAGAATCGGATACATCCGGGTGAGCTCGCTTGACCAGAACGCCGAGCGCCAGCTCGACGGGGTTCACCTGGACAAGGTATTCACCGATAAGGCATCCGGCAAGGATACAAACCGGCCGCAACTCCAGGCCGCGCTCGATCACATTCGTGCAGGGGATACGCTTGTAGTCCATTCCATGGACAGGCTCGCCCGTAACGTGGAAGACATGCTCAGGCTTGTGAGGGAGATGAACGACCGCGGTGTATCAGTTCAATTCGTCAAAGAGAATATGAGCTTTACCGCTGGTAGTGATGACCCGCGTTCTGTCCTGATGTTTACCATGCTCAGCGCTTTCGCTCAGTTTGAACGCTCGCTCATCAAGGAGCGGCAGCGAGAAGGGATAGCCCTGGCAAAGGCCAAAGGAATCTACAAGGGCAGGAAGCCCGCCCTCAACGCAGAGAGGATTGCTCAACTGCGAGAGCAAGCCGCGGCCGGAGCGAATCGGACAAAGCTGGCGAAGGAGTTTGGGATAAGCCGGGAAACCCTTTATCAATACATTCGGTAAGAAGGAAGACTGGGGTTATGAGGGTCATGAATCGATGAGCAAAGAGCAAGGGCGATTTCCAATACCACCTCAGGCGCTTTTCCATTTCTGGCTCGTAATGCTGAACCCAACGGTAGAGCGTCGTATGATCTACATCAAGACCACGTTCCAGCATCATTTTCGCCAAATCACGATAGCTGATTCCGTATTTGCAATACCACCTGACACAACCCAGAATCATCCCCCGCGGAAATGACGCCATTTAAAATCTGACATTTGAGGATGTGTCCTGAAAAATACCATGGTGCACCGGGCTTCTTATTTTTGCAACAGAGGCCGTTGGACTTCAACCCCCCTTAACAAGCAGTAACTCGCCATTTATGGGAGCCCCCTCCCATTACTTTAGCTGTGTTTCTTAAAGGCCATGCCACCCTCGAAGAAAAAAGCACATTAGGAACTTCATACACATAACGGCCACAGCCACGTCTGAGTTGATGCGACAAATTCATAACGTGTGCTTCAGTTGGATTGTAAAGATCAAATACAAAAACCATATCATCTGGCCAATTATGGTCGTTAGCTGCGGCAACAGGTGTATCTATAACCCAATGGAATAAGACTTTGACGGTAAATTCACTTATTTCCTCAACCTCAATCCTTACTTCTGAAACAGTGGTGGTCCAAGCATAAGAAGTAAAAAGCCAATCATTAGACCAATAATAAATTTTTTTAAGCCCTTTGGTTCTAACCTTCGCATCCGCCTCCATTCCCACAAGAAAACTTATCTCTCCTTCCATACCAAGGGATTCACCGGACTTAAACTGGCTATTGACTGTGTCGCCCACAATTTTCTCCAATTAGGATTTAAAGGAAATGCAACTTATTCTAATGTCCTAATTAAGAATTTTGCAAAACTATTTTTGTCTTTTTTGAATAGAAATTTCTTGGAAGAATTTTTAGGAAATTTTGAACGTGGCAACCTAGGGGCTCATCGCCGCCCCCCTCTGACACCTCCCCACTAGGATACGTTCAAGGGTGAGGCGGCATGTTGATCTTGAGAGCGGGGCAATGTATTCTGGATGCGCGGTACAGCAGGGATGCGATGACCGCCAAGGGTGAGTAATCACCACAAAGGCCAGCCCTCAAAAGCTGGTCTTTGTTTTTGGCGCGTACCTCAGAACGTTACGGCGTAACAGTGCTTCTCCAGCAAGGTTCCCGAAAGCCTTACCCTTTCGCCCTGGCCTCGATGCTGCGCACCAAGCGAGACACGAAGCTGCCAATAAGACTATGGATCAGCTTTAATTAGGAAACAGTGGCATAATCAATCATTAGCTCTCCTCAATACTTCCTTTCATGGAAAGAATAATCGCAATCATTGCTATTGCGCTAAGTACACTCAGCGGTACTCTAGGGCTCATTCTCTCCTTCTTCGGAATTCTTACTATTTCCCCTGATATCTGGTTTTCTTATACTTTAACGGTAGTTTCCATATTTATGGCTTATGTTTTTTGGTGGTGTGAAAAACACCAAAAAATTTTAAAAAAAATTTCCGAAACCTCTTATGATGGTCTTGAGATATTTTATGACAGTAGATCCTTTCTTGAGCGTGTTACCGATCTCACTGTGGGTGCCAAAAGCATACGTACTGTTAATTTATCCGATACACCGGACTCATTTCATCATTTGGAATCTTATTTCTCTGCAATCCATACTTATATTAAAACTAGTAATAAGCTCATTAGCTTTCGTCGTATTGCTGGTATTCAAAATGATGAAAAAGCCGTTTGGTTACTGAGCTCATCCTCAAGCCTTATTAACACATCACGCCTCTCTGTCGCCTTTGCAGACATGCGTCATCCACACGGAATTGATCTTTGCTTTCATATTGTGGATCGAGAAGATGGGAAATATACATTTATCTTTCCTTCAGTTGATTTGACAGGACAAATGCCCGCAGTTTTGTTCCGTAATGACCTTGTTGCACAGTCTATGGCTACCTACTTTGACAATTTATGGAATAAGCTTCCTCACTTACACGAAGGAAAAAAGATCAGGATGGAAGCTTTTGTCATACTTGAAGATTGGTTTCCTGGTTTAAAAGAAAATACTGCTTATAAAGCAGCCAAAACTTCTCTAGCTTCAAAAATATAATATATATTACCGGAGCCCTTCATGAAAAATTGGCTACTTGCTGGAAAACCCAAGCTAGGAGTTGTAGCTACTATTCCTCAATTAGCCATTGCTGAGCTTATCAAATCGGCTGGCTTTGATTGGGTATGGATAGATGCTGAGCATGGCGGGTTTAACGAGATAAGTGCAGCCACCTTCTGTGCTATTAATCAGTCCGGACCCAAAACCCTCGTACGCATACCAGATAAAACAGGGACCACGTTAAAGCGATATCTCGATATCGGTGCTGACGGCATTATCATCCCACAAGTAAATAATATTGATGAGATTAATGAAATAATGCATTGGTCTTTGTACCCGCCTGCAGGAGAAAGGAGTGTGGGAATAGCAAGGGCACAGGGATATGGTGCAACTCTATCAAGCTATATAACACAACGCCAATATGCGATTATTATTCAAATAGAAACTAAAGCCGGATTTCATAATCTCAATGAAATTTTGCGCGATGATCGAATTGATGGGATTCTCGTTGGGCCTTACGATCTAAGTGGCTCTCTTGGGGTGATGGGGCAGGTTTCTAGTCCAATAGTTCAAGATGCCATCAAAGAAATCCTATCATCCTGTAAACAGGCGTCGATACCTTGTGGAATCTTTGCAGGAAATATTGATGTCGCAAACACATATCGGGATTTAGGTTTTGATTTTATTGCGATAGGTGTTGATGCTTCTCTCCTTTTAGAAAGCTTCAAAAACATAATTAAAACAACTACAGAATAAACACAACTACAGAAATTTATATGAGATGCATATAAATAAGCCTCCCAAATAAATTAATCCACTTCCTAAGGGTCAATGCGAAAACGTATGAAATTCTCAAGACACGGAATCTTCAGAAATGAATTCATGTCCTTAGAAACACAGGAAGAAGATCGAATCCAGCTAGGCGAGTTAAAAAAACATTTCCTTAATCTCAGTCCAGACCCTTATCTAGACCAAAAATTTGGAGAACGTTACCGTGCTCATAGCAGTGCGGTAATTTCCGACTCTGAAATTACCTGGATTCAACCAGACCATTTCCTCCAAAAATCTTCAGAAAATAAATTGTTTGGAGGGTTAAAAAGAAAATTTCCACCAGTTAGTAACAAAATGCTTGATATACCAGTTTTGATAAAAACGATATTTGATTGCCGAGAGATATACTGTTATTTATTTGGCGAGACTGATCTTTAAATCGGTCTTCACATAATACGAACCAAAGCATTTTCTGGACGTCCTGCGTTTCCTGCCCCTGAAGGAATACATAGAGACGGCTTTCAAGCAATATCAGTTCATCTAATTAATAGAAGCAATATAAGCCAAGATGGGGGTAGAAACTATCTTTTCAGAGAAAGCCAGAAAAATCCGTTTGCCTCTATTCTTCTAGAAAACACTGGTGACGCATTGTTTATCAATGACTCAATTGTGAGACATGATGTATTACCATTTGAACCCCTTGATATATCGCAACCTGCCCTCCGCGATATACTTGTTCTTACTTACGGTCCCAAACTAGAAAGAGCTCCAGAACCGGGGGAACACAATGTCTTATCGGCATAGGCTCCCTATCGCAACGACATTAACCACAATCTCATCCTATTCCTTTAACCATAAATTCTGAGTCGAAAAAACTTCCTTTTTAAAGACACTTTAGCTTCTGCCTCAATGCCCGGCGCAGGGTACCCCGGTCAACGTTCAAGTAAACCCGTCGTGCCAGAACCCGTTGACGTCCCTTCCCGCACCATCTGCGAAGCATGATTTATCTGTTCCCGGCTCAGTTTGGGAGGTCTGCCCATATGCTTTCCCCGCTCCTTGGCCGCCTGCATTCCGGCCTTTGACCGCTCGATATCAATGACGGCTCAAACCCGGCCCCATATTTTTGCAGCTTCTCGATCAGGGAAATCAGAAAGCTTAAAGAACGTCCTAGGCGATCCAGCTTCCAAACAACCAGAACATCGCCCTTCCCGCTCAATGGTTGCCCCGCTGACCCCCTGATCGGTAAAAATCCGCACACCCCGCCCTACCCAAGGCGTCCATCTGCAAGTTAAGATTCTGGTCGTCCGTGGATACCCTCGCGTAGCGCCGATTTTTATCAATTTCAGCCTCCTATTTTGCACCACCCTTTTGCACCACTTTGAAGCTAAAAAAATGACTTGGCAATTGTTCGTTTTAGCGCGGCAAAAGGAACCCCCTTTTGCACTCAACAATCCTATTTCCTATTTTCAGGCCTGCAATGCATTCACAATCCGAAGTGTTCTTCGGCTGAAACCACCCAGCTCGATTGGATCGATCTGGTCGGGTGTAGCATCAGTAAAGTTTTCACCATGGTGGTATTGGGCGGTATAGTCATTAATCTGATTCAACTCGTCATATAGGGGGGCTGCGGAGTGCGCCGACCCGCTTTCGCGAATTTTGCGAACAACCTCGCCAAGCCAGTCGCCTTCATCGAAATAAAGAGGGTAGGTTGTTAGCATGTATGTTTCCAAAACGGTGCGCATCTTACGGATGATATCGATATGCTTGCCAGCGCCATTCGTAACAAAAGCCTGCAAATCATCTATATCAGTTGCGGTGCGGCCTTGGCAGGCCTTCTCAAGATTAAAAGCCGCGATTTTCGATCCGAACTGGCCGTGATCAGCCAATGTGAGAGCTGCGCGCTCGGACGCCGGACATTTCTCCCATATCAGCTTTAGGAAAGCTGCATCATGCGAGAGCACAAGCACTTGGACACATTTACCCGCTATCTTGACAATCTCATGTATCGTCTGACGCCTCCTGAAGGCATCCTGGCTGTTGAACGGATCATCGAATACAACAATCTTGTTAGCCAAACTCCCGTCACGCTTCAAGTGCGCTAAGAAAAAAGCGAGGGCAAGGGTTGATCGATCCCCCGCACTCAGGGTGTTCTTGAAACTCGGTATATGGTGCGGCGTATTCCCGCCTCCAATATCAATTGCAGTTTGATTGATGATAAGTTGATAGCTCGAAGTGGCGATGCCGCCAGCGTAGGTGTGTTTTGTTTCTGCTATTCTGAATCCAGCATTAAAGGCATCCAGAAAATCATTGATTCTTTGCTGATATGGCTTTACTACACCCCTCGTATGTAGCTCTAGTTGTTGGCGGACCCTCATTTTTTGATTCTCGATGCCGGTTTTTTGCAGTATCAATCGGCTGTAGTCGTCGCATAGTTTGGCTACACTTACGCTGTGTCGTGTCTTGACTGCTTTCATGCGTGCCAGTTCGGCGTTAGCGGCTGAAAAATCGGCTGTTCCAACTTCTGTTTTCTTAGCTGTAATCAAAGCATTTGCCTGGTGGACAGCCTGGTTAAAAGCATCCACTTTCTCTTTCTCTACCTCATAGCCACCCATTGCCTTCATAAAAACGTCATCAACAAGGATAGCTTCAAGTGGCTCCCTGATCTTGCGCTCTATCAAGGCCAAGCTCGCCTCGTTCAAAGATTTAATAGCGCTAGCAATCGATGCGGGGTAATCAAGAGCAGCTGTATCGAGCTGGCAATACTTGCTCCAAAATTCGATGCCACCTTTATGCTGTTCTGCCAACGTGTCCAGCCTAGCTAAAGCGGTGTCGCCAAAAGCGTGGTCGATTGTTACCTTCATTGCGGTAATCGCACCGCGCAACGCCTTGTAGCTGTCGCTGAAAACTGTCTGATAGGCGGTTATCAGTGATAAGCCATCGACCGCCTGACCACAGAAAGGGCAGGATTCGCTACTATGGTCAATGCCTTGAACAATCCAGTTTGCGCCGTTGGATAAAGTCATGCCATGCGCTGCCAAATGGACATTAATCTGATGCTCTGCGTCTTTGGTGATATCGCCGATTGTTTTGGCAAGCAGTGCGGTAAATCCATCCGGCAAGGCTGGCAATTCCAGTCTGGCCAAGCTTGGACGGGTCTTTATAGTAGTGGCCTCGCGGATAGCGGTCAGTCGCGATTCTTGAACAGCAATCTGCTCGTCCATGTCGTCTATTTTTGGCAGGGCAATGAAGCTTTCCAGCTTTATGCCGGACAGGAGATGTGTTTGAATCGCCTTGGCCGTGTTGCTGATTTCTGTTGTTTTTGCCCTACCCTCGCCAGCCAGTTTTAATTCCTGTTCGGCGAGACTCACGCCAGCCTCGCCAATAATCACACGGTAAAGATTGCGTTTCTGATCGATATCCACCACATCGCCAGAATGAACATTCTGGCTGATAAAAATACCATCAAAGATGGCGAGATTGGAATATGCGACACTCCATGCACTGCCATTGAATCGGATATTGCCGTTACTGGTCAGAAGGTCGATACTCGGGGCCTCACTTACTCCTAAGGTTTTGCGACCTAAAACATAGCCTGCGTCGGTAGTCTTCAAGGATCGCAAAATTGAGCATATCGTCGTTTTACCGAAACCATTAGCGCCAAATATAAAACTGTACTTAGCAAGACTTGTATCACCGCCAATCTGAGAATTACGAAATCTACCTACATTCTTGATATATATTATTTTTTTTAACATTTTTTCTTTTGGAAAGTGAATTACTGCGTAAAATTTTCCGTTCCCCCTGCCCTGCCCTAGATTAATTCAGGCTGCCTTGAGGGTCGCTGCGACGTCCCCTCCGTACTCGAAAGTTCTCGCTGAATCATCCACTGAAATACTCTCCCGGGTACTGCATCAACGCTTTTTACACACCCGTTCCGGATTTATCCTGCCGCTCCAGCACCAAACCTGTAAAGTCGGCTATATCCATCAGCCATGACTGCTGTAGAGATGTATAAGTGGAATGAAGGGCGCGCGGCAGGACAAGCTGGAGCTGCTTCGCCTGCATTTCATCGGTCTGGTTCGTGCTGATTGCTGTTTCAAGAGTTAACAGGTGTTTTCGGCTGATCCGGTCTCCCTCGGCCAGTACCTGCCGCCAGCGGTCCTTGCAGGTGGACTTTACTCCAAGCAGGGTTAGATTCAGCGGATTGAAGCCAGGGTTATGATATTCCGCTACTCCGGGGAACAGGAAGTCGGGTTTCGATTTCCGCTCGGTGACAGCCGCTCTTTTATAGCGGATACCGTTCTCCATGAACATGATTTCCAGGTGATTTTCAAGCGCATGGCCGACCCGGCTTTTTCTCCGGTTCTGCACTGAAAGCGAAAAAGATATGAAACCATCAACGTCGCCGTGAAAACCTTGGGTCAGGCGGTCGCCTATCAGGTGACGCTCAAGGGTGCGGAACAGTATTTCCTCACGCTCCATCCATGCCACGATGGCAGCATCCTGTCCGTCCCGTGCATTGACATCTTTCAGTGTCGAGCGGGCATAAGTCGAAAACTCCCGTGTCGGGGGAAATCTCCCACCAAACCTTTTCAGCATGTCATCAAGGTGATTCTCCTCGGGTGTCTCAACAACGATGCCTATGTTTTCCAGGATCAGCCGGGAGGCAAATTCTATGCGGTCCTGCTCCGTTTCCAGCTCCTCCCGTATCGAGAATCCCGGATGGGCAAGGTCTGATACGCCAAACAGCCATTGGACCTGATTGGCGATTGTCGAGCCTTTTTCAGCCACAACAACCAGTACCGATCCATCCGGGCGCCGGGCGATAACAAGCAGGTCCCCTGCGACAGCGCATTCCGAAACGGTAGTTGTCGGGAAATACAGCCGGTGTTCGGAACGGGTCGGATGTCGCTCTCTGGCGTCATACCAGGTCAGGTATCCATCGGCAATTGCAGGATCATCGTCATGGTCGTTGAGATAGATGAATCTGGCCGGATAGGTCTGTTTGCCGTGGCCCTGACCAAACAGCTTTTTCAGACCCTCGACGCCGTTGAATTCATGCTGGTTGCTTCTGAATATGTCAGCTTCTACTGAGCTGAGACGCTTCACGGCAACGCCGGTGAAGTATTCTGACAGATGACCTGCTTTCATTTTTCTCCTTCGGGGCTGGCCGCAAGTTCCAAGTTAGGATTGTTACTGCGTAACCATGTATCAATAAATCCTGTCAGGGCCACATCATCAAGCCTCCTCCGCCCCCTGATCGCACATTCCCAGACAGTCAGAGTGCGCCATCCGGCAGCGTTCAGCGCAGCTGTAGCACGATGATCATTCTCGCGGTTCCGGTCAATCTTGGTCTGCCAGAAATCGGGGCGGGTTGAGGGAATCCTGAACAGGGGGCAATCATGGCCGTGCCAGAAACACCCATGAACAAATATAACGGCATGGTGGCGGGGAAGTACGATGTCGGGTTTTCCGGGAAGGTCGCGGACGTGAAGGCGAAAGCGGAACCCCTGCCGGTGCAGCAGGCTTCGCACATGTAGTTCAGGTTTGGTATTGATGGCCCGAATGCCGCTCATCATGCGGCTGCGGGTGGCGGCGTCCACGATGTCTGTCATGACATCATATCGGCAGTGATTTCTGACCGGTTTCCTCCTGCTCCCGAAGATTGAGGATGTGGGGAGCCATGAGTCTGGCTACCTCACGCATGACGGGAACGATGACACTGTTTCCGAACTGCCTGTAGGCCTGCGTATCGCTGACAGGTATTTTGAAACTGTCGGGAAAACCCATGAGCCGTGCACACTCGCGGGGGGTCAGGCGGCGCGGATTCTTTCCCTGGCCACGGAACACTAGGACCTCCGAACCATCCTTGTAGTAACGGGCAGACAGGGTACGTGAAATATTGTCAGGAGTGACAAGCCCGAAGCCGAAACCGTTCCCCGCCGCCCGGTGTTTTGCGGCATAAGCCTGGAGATAAGCCCATAGCTTGTCACTAAGAACATATTTTCGGTGTACCTTGCCTTTTGGGCCGGTCGTGAATGGTTCCTCGGTGGGTTCGGTACCATCCTCCGGGTGCAGGATTGCTTTGAGCTTTGGCCCCTCTTCCGGTAACTTCAGCCCGTCCCATGAAAAACCGCTTTTTTCACGGAATCCGGCAATGATGATGCGCTCCCGGTGCTGCGGGACAAAGTGCTGGCCGTCAATGACCTTGTAATGCACGTCATAGCCCAGTTCATTACGCAGCGTCTCAATGATGATCCTGAATGTATTGCCTTTGTCGTGGGAAAGCAGGTTTTTGACATTTTCAAGCATGAAAGCTTTGGGTTTTTTGGCGGCGATAATACGGGCCACATCAAAAAACAGGGTTCCTTGCGTCGTGCACTCGAAACCATGCGGACGGCCAAGGGCATTTTTTTTGCTGACGCCGGCGATGCTGAACGGCTGGCATGGAAACCCGGCCAGCAGAACGTCGTGGTCCGGAATTTCATCGGCAGTGTATGGGACTATATCGCCGATGAACGGATGATCGCCGCCAAAATTTTCGAGGTAGGTCTTTCTGGACCAGTCGTTCCATTCACTGGTGAAAACACATTCTCCCCCGGCACTTTCAAAGCCGAGGCGAATGCCACCAATTCCAGCGAACACGTCTATGAAGGTAAACCGTTCGTTTACGGCCGGTAATTCAGTAGCCGGACAGAACATGATTTCCCGCAGGGCAGGTTCCAGCATTTTGGGACAAGGAGTTTCTCCTCGTTCCCAGCGGGAAACGGTTTTCGGGACAACATTCAGCCGGGCCGCCAGATCGCGCTGTGTATAACGTTTACGGGCTTCCTTAAGCAATGGCAGGGGGGGAGATTCTGATAACATATACCTTCTCAGGGAATTTTAGAGGACATTATGACTGTTAGGATTCCCAAAAGATAGCTCAGAATGACAGTTTTCCCGGATTGAGATGATTAAATCACCCTTGTTTGTATCCTAGCGGGTGAATTTGCCCTGAAAGGGCAAAGAGGGGTGGCAATGAACCCCTAGAACTGGTTGTGAGCGTGAGCAAACTCTTTATTGGGGGGTATTTTTTGCCCCCTTTGGGGGCCTCGATATAAACCGATTCCGAAAGCACGGCATCCGATGCACATTGCCCCCCTTGTATTAAGAACAGATTAAAAAAGATTAGCACTAAAAATAAACGGTATTATCCAGTTGATTATAAAAGTATATTAGAAACTCATTAATGCATCGGATGCCGTGAGTCGTGTGTATCGGATGCCGTGAGTCGCGTGTATCAGATGCCGTGCCCCGTGCATCGAACACCGTGCCTTTATGCATCCGATGCCGTGTCCGTGTGCATCGAACGCCGTGTCTGATTACCCTGCTCCACCCATAAGCTGATAAGGAGAGTCCCTAGTTTGATATGCATTGGATGCCGTGCTTACGCGCGTTTCACGAGCGGTGGTGCCCGCTCTACCTGCACCAGGTCGCCCTCGAATTTAAAGGCTGACAGAAAACCCACGTTCACCAGTTGACTAA
This sequence comes from Nitrosospira briensis, assembly GCF_900115125.1. Lineage (GTDB taxonomy): Bacteria > Pseudomonadota > Gammaproteobacteria > Burkholderiales > Nitrosomonadaceae > Nitrosospira > Nitrosospira briensis_A. The sequence continues at coordinate 11,678 of NZ_FOVJ01000012.1, forward strand.
GCGCGGTGCGTACCTGACGTTTGAAGCTTGCGACTTGCTTGTTACGACTGCCCGTATAGGCTTGCAGGGTTTCCAGCTTTACCGCAAACGGTTCCCGGTGGCTGCTATAAAAGGCATGAAGGGCTTGGGCGAGAGGCTGGCTACGCAGCTCTTGGCGTTGCTGCCAGTCGAGGGCCGTCCACTGGTTTTCCCCAAACAGCCGGATAATCCCCTTATTCAGCTCGACGCCGTAATGCCGGGTTAGCTCATCCTTTGCACCGGATTTAATGAGCGGGCCAAAATAGGTTTTCCCTTCGTGGGTTACCTCTACCGCGCAAGCGGTAAGGCGTAGCAATGTCGAATGGAGCTGCTTATGCTGGCTGTTACCTGTCCCCATGCCCATAGCCTTCAGAAGCCCGTGGGCGGTAAAGCTGCAAAAGGTGCCAAGGGGCTGCTCGCGTGCCATATGAACAATGGTTTCCCATACGTCGAGATCGGTCTGATTGAGTTGCTCGCCAGTGAACTTGACGGTTATGCCGTCTTGGCTGGCTAGGACGGCTTCCTTGATGTACTGGCGGTCCTTGCTCTGGATCGCGGCGAACAGGGCGGAACGAATAAAGCTATTGGGTGCGCCGCGCTTAGGCTCAGGCCATAGCGGGAGCTGGATTACAGCATTTCGCTCACGCTCGGCCAGATTTTTCTGCATACGGGTGAGCACGGCATCTAGTGGTCTGTTCTTTTTGGTCATGCGTCTCCTACCCTGCCCTGTCAGCAGCCGCTATGTAACCCCTATGCAAACATGCCTCCCATCCTTCATGAGAAGGAGAGACTCGCTCCCTTTTCAATCTAAGCATGCTTGTCATCTTTCATGTAAGCATGAAAGCATGCAAGCATGAAATCGCTAATGGTCTGGTCGCGCTCGGCAGCCGCGATCTTGATTGCTCTGGCAGCATGGCGTGGAATGCGCACCTGCAAGGGAATCTGCTCGGCCTTCTGGACGGACGTGCTGAGGGGAACGGGACTACGAGCAGGAGTTGCGGCTTTGGGCGTGATCTGGGGAGCAGCAAGGGCATCAGGAGTGAGAATGACGGCTTTAGCCATGTCGTTTTCCTTTTTCAGTTTTTAGCATGTTTGCATGCAAGCATGTTTTTATGTTTTTCCAGAGGGCGGCGGTTTCAATTGCGGCAGGGCCTTTACCGGTCAGTTCGATGGCTGTGCGGCCATCGGTCATGGAGGCAGCGTAGGGTACGCGGTCGGCAATGAAGGTTTCGGCAACCGGACCATAATGGGAGAGGGCGGCAGCGGCCTGTCCTGTAATACTGGCGTTTGCCTTGGCTTGGGTCAGAATGAAAAGAAAGGGAATATCGGCCTCCTTGAGAAGCGCAACCGTTGCCGCAGCGGCCCATAGATCCGATGGGCTGGGACGGATAGGCATGAGCACAATGTCGGCTAGGCGGAAGAGGGCAACGTTCTCGTCAGTGCGGGTCGGCGCAGTGTCAATGATGCAGTACTCGGCCTGGTGCTGCTTTAGCATCTGTAGGCCAGATTCCAGGCCAGCCAAGGGCACATCGGCGCGTTGTGGGGCTTCAGCCTCGCGCTTCTCATGCCAGGTGCTCAATGTGCCTTGCGGGTCGGTGTCGATCAGAAAAACCGGACCATCACCTGAAAGCTCAGCCTGGACAGCAAGATGGGCACAGAGTGTCGTTTTGCCGCTGCCGCCCTTCTGCGAATTGATAACGATTGTTTGCATGCAATCATGCTCCTATGCCTTCAGTTTTTTATGTTTGCATGCAAGCATGACAGAACAGAACGCAGTGTCAAGATGCCAAATGAAAAAATAAGCGAATTGGATGGGATAATCGCCTCACGTGAAAAATAAAAACGACTCCTGAATAATCATGCTTTCCCTTCCTCGCAGTACTTTTCAGGGCGGCTACAACGTCGCGCTCTCTTCTGCCGAATGGGAAAACCCGCACGCAGTCGAACGGCTGGCCTTCAGGGGCGGAACGTCATTGTTCCTCGGCGCTTGAGATTACAAGCAGGGAATCACCTGCGTTTAATACGTTTAGTCCGATGGCCAATAGTAAGAACGTCTCCGTCGTGGCTGCTTTCGACCTTGTACGCGTCGAGGTACTCGCTCATCTTGCGTACCGGTGCCCGGCCAAATGCCCGTTCCATGGCGCGAATGCTGGCACGGCTGAAATACCGGAGCACGCCACCATGTCCGTCATGCTTCTCCTCGCCAAACTGGTTCAGCCATTGCTCAACAAGCGGGGGGATGCAGCGCTGCTGAGCGCGTACGGCTGCGTGGACGCTCCTGTTCATGATTGACGCTCGGTTTGCGATTTTCCGAACTCGTCGTTGAGTTCTTCAAAAGTTTCTGTGCCGCTTCTTCGTTGGCTCGGCATTCATTCGCAAGCTTCCATTTATCTTCGGGGCGCTTTATCCAGAGATCGCGCCAGGCGTTACGGCTGGTTCCGGCAATCATATTAGCGAAGCTCCCGGGAGAGACCGGCTTTCGCTATAAACGATCGACATGTTCATTGAAGCTCCCGCTACACCGGAGATCCTCGCGTTCGCTGAACTTCTCCGCGAACATAGGGACCCTTTGGACAAGGCCGATGTGCAGCGCACGCGACATCCCCGGGATCGGCGAGACCGCTAAAGCGATTGTGTGCGACGGGATCCCCGACTTATACTCAACGCTCCTCGAAAAGAACCCCAATATGGTCAAGATCATTTTCTGGAACGTGGAGCATTTGTCGCCAGCCGCGGTGGAGATTGCGCAATTTGCGCTGCAGGCGGCCGAGAGGTCTGCAAAACAGCAGGAGGCGGCGATTGCCGCCGCTGCCTCCGTTGGCGGCAGCGAATACGGCAAGATCACGCGCGCCCAGACAAGGTCGAGCACAAGGAGCATCGCCGCCGCGAGCGCGGCGGGAAACCGCTTCGAGCGCGCTGAGGCGCGCGGCTACGTCGTCATCGAGCGGGCACGCATGAAGGCTGAGCGTCTGAAAAAAAAGCTCGAGCTCTCGGAGGATCTAACCGTTTCGGCGCCCCAAGTCTTTTTCTGCGAAGTACTCCCCAATCATCCGCATTCGCGCAGCCCGCTGCTGGGCGCCGCCGTTGCCGGCGGCGCAACGTTGTGCTACGCGCACTATGCCGGAGGCGTAAGCAGCCCCTTCACCAATTGCCCCATTACCGATGGATGGTATGTGGGCCCGGTGCTCGTGATGAGCCGGGTGCCCAAAGGCTTGGTCATCAACGGAAGAACAAGCGGTGCCGTACGCTTCTGCTACTGGCACGCTCCCTCAGGCAACAACGGGAAGATCGTCGCGCAGATGGCCAACGGGCTCAACGCGGGCGGTCAACCTTTCGTGCTTTTCGGTGACCTCAACGCGGAGCCGGACGATTACGCCATCTGGCTCCACCCCAACGTGCGCATCATGCGGCCACCGGGCGGCACGCGAATCTCGGGGCGGGCGCTCGACTACGCCGTCACCAACTGCCCGACGTTCCTCCAGGACTGCCGGCCCCTTTATTCAGGCAGAAAAAACTACGAAATCAAGCAGGATACGGGGTCGGATCACATGGTGATGGTGTTCGGGCTCAAGTGACTTGGACCTCACGCTCCGCCAGCAGCGATTCTACCGTCACGAAATATCGCAAAAACTGCCGCCGTTAGCTGAAATCGACCACGCATTCACGCCCTAAAACTCGCGTTACAGAATGAACAGTAATACCCCCCATTACCAATACCATACTGAGTCACCTCCGCGTCGTTGCTGGCTTTGCGTACCGTCAGTTATTGCACTGAAAATGAGGGGACCCCTTGCTATGTGAATCCATTGCGCTCAATAGGGAAACGGAACACCTCGCGCAAATTGATTCCCTCAAGCCGCGCGGGGCGATCTTGCCGATCAATCGGATGCTACGACCTGCCTGCGATTGGTCCAGCGATCCAGGATTGTCTGCATCTGCGCTGTGTTCCAGGCCATCACGATGTTAGCCAGCAAGATCAGCGCATCGGCCACCGCCTGCATCTCGTCGGTAATCCGGTAAAGAAGCCCCCCACCGCCTGCACCCCAGCCTCCCAATCTGCCCCGCCCCTGTCCTTAGTTCTGGCCTCAAAGCCGGCTCATGCTCCTTCAAGCCCATGGCAAGCGCGGATGCAAAAGCATTTAATTCATGTGGAGTAGGTCAGATGGCAGGGTCCTGCCGCCGCTGGCCGAGACAAAGCTGATGGTGATATTGGAATTGACGGGCGGGTCCACTTCGTCGGTCTTGCCCTCGATGCCGAATGCCTCCCGCTCGAGGCTCACCAGCGTTTTGAGGATGTCCACAAGCTTTTTGGCCGCGGCGACGCGCATTGGCAGCTCAATTACCTGGTTGTACAGCTGATTGAGCCGGTCCTGATCCAAGTCCCCCTTGTTCATCACTTCGCCCAGCTCCTCGAGCAAATGCTTGTGGTTGGTCAGGGTTTCCAGTTCTGCCAGCAGCGACAGAAAGATTGCCCTTATGCGGCTTATTACCCTTCTGTGATTGAGAATGACGTTCTTTTGGGTTTCGGCGGCGACCTCGACCAACGTTTTTTCTGAAATCTGCCTTTCGGTGTTAACCATGCTGTTAACCATGGCCCTGTTAAGTCGGGCTTGCGTGGCCACTTTGATCTTTGCCACCAGATCCTTGCTCCAGCCTTCCTTGTCTGCACGCTTCTTGATCGACACATGCGAGATCCCGTACTCGGAGGCCATTATGCGCAGCGACTTGATGCCGGCACGATAATCGTTTTGTATTGCTTCCCAGTCCACCGGCTTTTTCAGACCTGCCATGATTCACCTTTAGTTGAGCTTGGAGCCATTCAAATCAGGCCAAAAAGAACATAACTGATGAGGCGGGTACGCAGAAGGGGGAGAGTTTACCGCATAAATGCTCCTCAAACGCATCAGGAGCGTCCAAGATGCACTATTTAGATTTTTTTATAGACTAGGGTCAAAGAAAAATTTAAATCGATTGTGGAGTGTTTAATCGGATGTAGCAGAGTGGGTTTAGCGATCCCCTATTTTAGAACTGGACTGGTCGGCTCGTAGTAGCACCGCCCAGTCCAGCAGCCGATCTGGTGACGATGGGTACCTAGTGGCAGAGTTGGGGGAAGATTACACCGCACCAGAAATCCCGAACTTCACCACCCAAGCAATATCTTCTTGATGCGGCTTCGGCCTTGCCCTAATTATTTAGTCATATTCATAGTTTATTGGCGTTATCAACTCTCTCCCATTGTTATTCGGATCGACCCGGTTCACTGCTCTATCTACTCTCCACCAGGTAAAGGCTTCGGTAGGCAAAGAGCGCGTTTGTGCGATATGCGCCGCTTCCTCAAGCGGCGTATCAGGGTCCATCCAGCGCCACGCATCCTCCGGTTCCAGCACAACGGGCCGGCGGTCATGTATATCCACCATGCCGCCTTCACAGTCCTCGGTGACGATGACGAACCCGACTTCAACGTCTTGCTCGGTGTAGGGGCGGAAGTTGGTTAGCCCAGCCATGAAAATCGGCGACTCGACCTTGCGGGTGATGTACCAGGGCTGCTTCTTGCCGCCCTCTAGCGTCCACTCGAACCATCCCCCTCCAGGAATGATTACCCTCCCCTCGCGGAACATGTGCCGGAAATAGCGCCCTGTCAGGGCTTTTTCTACACGCGCATTGATCCAGGGTTTTCTCTTCGCCGCAGCCTCGGCAGGTGTCCGATAGCCCCAGGTTTTGCCGATGAATTCCAGTTTGTGATCGCGCAGCATGATCATCCACGGGCACAGGCCGGGCGCGATGTTGTACGACTCGATATGCTCGCCGCCGGTCCACTCGCGATCCTCGCTGGTATCCGCTCCTAGCGCCCGCGTAATACCTGCGTGTTCCGGATTGTTCAAAACGTCCGCACATATCAATAATTGTAATCGAGTCGATAGGTCGCTTTATACTGGGTACTGCCCTAAATATTGAAAGCGTCTGCCATGACAACAATCATTCCATTCATTCCGCGCAGCACTTCGGCTGCACTGCCTCACCTGCAGCCAGCGGCTGCCTCCCCTGCCGTTTGCCGGGTGCCGTTATTACGGCATCGCATCCCGGCTGGCTTTCCTTCGCCGGCAGACGGGTATGTGGAATCCGCGCTTGATCTTAATACCTATCTGGTGCGCAACAAGACCGCGACCTTCTTCTTCCGGGTGATTGGCGATTCCATGACCGGCGCCAACATCCATGATGGGGACATGCTGGTGGTGGACCGCTCCATTGAGCCGAAGCACGGCCACATCGTGCTGGCCGTCATCAACAATGAATACACCGTCAAGCGACTGCACAGTATGAACGGCGTAATAGAGCTGCACGCGGAAAATCCCGCCTACTCGCCCATCTGCTTTCAGGAGCACGATGAATTGCAGGTGTGGGGCGTCGTGACCGGCGCGGTATCGCGCTTTGCCGTATAGCATGGCATCAGCAGCTTCTGCCCAGGGGCGCTTGTTCGCCCTGGTGGACGTGAACAATTTCTATGTGAGTTGCGAGCGGGTATTCAATCCGCATCTTGAAAACCGACCGGTAGTCGTGCTCTCCAACAATGACGGCTGCGCGGTGGCCAGGTCCAATGAGGTCAAGGCGTTGGGGGTCAAGATGGGCGCGCCCTGGTTCCAGATGCAGGAACTGGAAAAGCAGCACGGCATCGTTGCGCTCTCATCCAACTATGCGCTCTACGCGGACATGTCCAGCCGCGTGGTGTCGATTCTGCGCGACTACAGCCCCAACGTGGAAGTGTATTCCATCGATGAGAGTTTTCTCGGTTTGAACGGCCTGCACAGCCTGTGGCCGTCTTTTGCCAGCATGGGGCAGTCCATTCGCCAGCGTGTGTTGCAGTGGACCGGCTTGCCGGTGTGCGTCGGCATCGGCCCATCGAAAACGCTGGCCAAGCTCGCCAATCACATTGCCAAGAAAAATTCCCGCTTCAACGGCGTGTGCGATCTTGCCGCCATGAACCCGGCAGAAATAGACGCCCTGCTGGCCGGCATCGAGGTCGGGGAAGTCTGGGGCGTGGGCGGTCGTATCAACGCACACTTGCAAGCAGCTGGAATCTGGACAGTGAAGGATTTGCGCGATGCGCCTTTAACCTGGCTGCGCTCACGCTTTGGCGTGGTGATGGAGCGCACCGGCAATGAATTGCATGGCATCTCCTGCTTAGACCTGGAAAAAATTGCCCCGCCAAAAAAACAGATTGTCTCTTGCCGCTCTTTCGGCCAAGCGGTCCATGCCCTACCTGATTTGAGCGAAGCTGTTGCCAGTCACGCAAGCCATGCCGCGGAGAAGCTGCGCCGCCAGGATGGGGTGTGCAGCGCCATCCATATATTCATCCATACCAATCCTTTCCGCGAACAGGACCCGCGATACAGCAACAGCATCGTCATCCCCCTGCCCAATGCAAGCGCGGATACCCGCTTGCTGGTGCGCGCCGCCCTGTTTGGCCTGAAGAAAATCTACAAGCCGGGCTATGCTTATATAAAGGCTGGGGTAATGTTGATGGGCATAGGGGAAGCGCAAGTGGCGCAAGCTTCATTGTTGCTGAAGCATGGCGCGGGGCAGCGCTCTGAAGATCTGATGAAGGCAATGGATGCCCTGAACCGGCGCTACGGGCGCCATACCGTATCTGTATTTGCCTCAGCAGCCGTTAAATCCTGGGCAATGCGCCGGGAGAATATGTCGCCCTGCTACACGACCCGGTGGAGCGATGTGCCGCTGGCGCATGCCCGATGATAACCGGATACCAGGCAGCCTACCCCCTGCCCTTCGTAACAGCAAAAGTAAATGCAGCAAATCCAGTAAACCACCATCCTTATAAAGAGAAAAAAAACCATGAACAAGAACGAGCTCATTGAAGCAATGGCCGCCAAAACCGGCTCCACCAAAGCCGATGCCAGCCGTGCGGTGGTGGCATTGACTGAAATTATTGCGGATGCCCTGAAAAAAGGTGATTCTGTCTCCCTGATCGGTTTTGGAACCTTCGAGGTGCGCAGCCGTGGCGCGCGCACCGGCCGCAACCCCAAAACTGGTGAAGAGCTTAAAATTGCCGCCTCAAAGATTCCGGCATTCAAGCCCGGTGCCGCACTCAAGGCCACGGTCAACGATGGTAGGTAGTGTATCCAAAACGTATGCGTATTGAATCGCATTGATCCTGAGGACTTGGTCAACCCCTTTAGTAGGGACAAGTGTGTTTACTCCTTGTCTGTTCCAACCCTTTTTTCAGAGGGGCATTTCCGTGCGTACCATGCTGCGCACTAATTTTTTGCGCACCAGGTATTAGCCCCCGCTTCTGCTTGAGGAAAGTAGCTTGTGCGTTGTTTAGTAATGGTTTTATTTAGAAGCCCACAGCGCGATTCGCATCAGCACGACTTGCGCCGGTCTTTGCAACCATTGCATCCAGCAGTTCTTTTTTATTCATGGCTTGTGCTCCGTTTCCAATCAGTTAATCAGGGGACATTATAGAGTGCCAGGAGCAGGCGACGGGATTACGCGTATTGGAGTACGCAGGGTTCCGTTTTTTTTGTGTTTTTTGGTCATTTTGCACCCCTTTTCATGCTTTCGTGTTCTCGCGGGCCGTTATAAGCAATTGCCCCTCAATGCCCCTTAAGGAGGATAAAGGTGGAAGGATAGAAGAGGAGCAGGGAGCAGGAGGAGTGGGAAGGTAATAGCTCGCATTGAGGGCTTATAAACCGACTGAAAACCCGCTCCAGCTCTTACTCTTCGGCATTTTCACGTTTTGGTTTTATAGCCTGGTCTTGTTGAGGTCTGGAGGTATGGAAATCTGGTTCTCCTCAAGGGTGATGTGATAGCCCGTTTTCTCATGGATGGTCTGCGCCAGGGGAGTGACATCGAGCCGTTTGCTGCTTGCAAAGCCATCATGCTGCAGAAGAACGATGTCCGCGCCGTGCAGGTCCAGCACTTCTTTCAGGATGCTGGCCTCCACGCCCTGGATGAGGTGGGCCAAACGTTCAGGTACGCCTTTGCTGACGCTGATGGATTTGCCCACCGCGTTGAATATCACCCCCCTGCTTGGCCGCTGCGCGGCCAGGATGATCTTTCGCCCCCGCTTGATGTCCTCATGGATATTCCTGAATACCGGGTCCTGGAAAAGGAGACGAGCTGCAGCCTCGCCAATTTCCTCCGGTATGGCATTCTCGGGAAAGACGTTGGCCCGGGCGCCATACATGATCGCCAGCAGGCAGACTTTGGCTTGCTTATCGGTGATGCCCATCCTGTGGGCGATACCGAGCCTGGTATGCGATGTACCGGCCAGATAGCGCTTGATGTTCTGGGCCTCATATCCTGCCCGCTGTGCCATCTGGTCGAATATCGAGTAATGGCAGTTTTGGATGTCGTACTCCCACAAGCCATGCAGGGCCGACTGTTTAATCAGGCGGGGTGCTGTTTGCAGGTTGACGTTCTGCGCATAGAGTCGACCTGAGTCTGATTCAACGTAGCGCTGCATGACAAATCCAGGACCTGCCACATCAGTGCTGGCCAGGGCCAGGATCTTCCCGGCAATTTCCACCATGTGTTTCAAGCCAGGTATTTCCTCTGCTGAAAACAGGTCGGCAGTATTGATCTCGATCTGCATTTCGAGCCATTGGACCAGTTGGCTAAGCCGCGCCCTGTCTATCGGCGTGGGCATCATCCTGGCAGCGCCCGTCCATTTCGATGCGGTGATGCCGGCCATGTCCTTGGATGCTACTGCGTTTGGTATCGAGCGCATGCGGCGGCCGTCCTCAAATAGAAGGCGCACGCTTGGCCGGCGGGTGCGGATGTGCTTCAGCATGCTGTGCTGGGCTTTCAGGATGTCCGGCTTCAGCTTATAGCCCCGTGTATGTTGGTCCTTGCAGTCATAGGGGAAAACATCAAACAGGTCCAACTCACTGTTGAGCGCCTGAAATCGGCCTCGTCCGAATTTTTTATCGAGCTCCTGGTAGGTAAAGAAGACCGCCCCATCGTATCTGGCGTGCTTGCGGCGTTTGCTCGATGCCTGCCAGAGGAGCCCGGCAATGCCGTACTGGGTCCGTGGCTCGAGGAGCCGGAAGCCAGGGCGTACCCTAGCCAGCATCGGGACCATGCCCGCAATGAAGTACGAGCCTTGCTTTCCTATTTTTCCCCTCGATGAATACCTCTTATGGGGCGGGACTGCAGGTAGGTCAGGCATGAGCCTAATCCTGGCATCGGATGAAACCGAAAATATAAAGCCTCTATTCCTGTTTATTTACTGAAAAAACGGGCAAAAAATGCCTCTATTTGCATTTCTCTCCTTCAGACAAAAATTGGGAGGCTGAATGAGCTTCTTCTGAATCCGGGACTCGATTTTTCAAGTAGAAGCAGATGATTTACCAAGATGAGAAGAGCGGCAGACGTTAAAGACGAAAACAGCGTTCATTTGCCCGCGCGCCGCTTCAGATCTTTGATCATCGAGGCATCGCGTGGCGCCAGGAGGTCGCGGCTTTGCATCGCACGCGCTGTCTCCAGCGCCTTCGCAAGGTATTTTGAATCGCTGGACACCAGATACACTTCTACGTAACCGACTAGAACGTCGCGCTGCCACTCTGCATTGCCGAGATCGGCCCGGGCCAGGCGTTCTCGGATGACAAGGGAGGCCTGGTAGCTTGCCAGGGCGGCGGGGAGAGTGCCTTGGGCGACCTGCACGTTGCCGACCTTCTCATACGAGATCGACAGGTCGCGCTGCCACTCTGCATTGGCGGGATCGGACCGGGCCAGCCAGTCCCGGATGATAAGGGAGGCCTGGTAGCTAGCCAGGGCGGCGGCGAGAGTGCCTTGGGCGGCCTGCACGTTGCCGACCTTCTCATACGAGATCGACAGGTCGCGCTGCCACTCTGCATTGGCGGGATCGGACCGGGCCAGCCAGTCCCGGATGATAAGGGAGGCTTGGTAGCTAGCCAGGGCGGCGACGAAAGTGCCCTGGGCGACTTCCACGTCGCCGATCTTCTCATACGAGACCGACAGGTCGCGCTGCCAGCCCATATTGCCGAAATCGGACCGGGTCAGGCGATCGGCGATCGCAAGGGCTGCTTGGTAGCTAGCCAGGGCGACGGGAAGAGTGCCCTGGGCGGTCTGCATGTCGCCAATCTTAATATAGGAGACCGACAAGTCACGATGCAGGCCCGTATTGCTGGGATCGGCCTTGGCCAGGCGCTCGGCGATGGCAAAGGCTGCCTGGTGGCTAGCCAGGGCGGCGGGGAGATTACCTTGGGCGGCCAGCACGCCGCCGATCTTGTTATAAGAGACCGACAAGTCGCGTTGCCGGTCCGTATTGCCAGGATTGGATCGGGCCAGGCGCGTGGCGATGGCAAGGAATGCCTGATAGCTTTTCAGGGCGGCGGGAAGAGTGCGCTGGATGACCTGTATATCGCCGATCCTGTTATAAGAGACCGACAGGTCGCGCTGCAGGCCCGTATTGCTGGGATCGGCCCGGGCCAGGCGCTCCCAGATGATAAGGGAGGCCTGGTAGCTAGCCAGGGCGGCGGGGAGATTGCCTTGGGCGGCCTGTACGTTGCCCAGTTCGGTCAGAGCCACGGAACGCCCGCGATCATCTTGAGCGGTGTCAGCCGCAGCCTTGGCGGAACGCAGGGCTTCCGAAAGTTTTCCAGCCTGCATGTACAATCTGCCTAGTTCCACCCAGTCCCAATGCACGCCGGGGTCCAACCGCGTGACCTCTTCGAAGCGGGCGATGACTTGCGCAGTAGTGATTTTTCCCCTAGTGCGCGCTTCCAGCGCAAGCGTGGCGTTGTGCCGGGCCTCCACAGCACTTTCAATGTCAGCTCGTCTCTGGCGGGCCGCATCTCGTGCCACGCGCAGATCATCCAGCACCGCCAGTGCGCCAATCTCGTCCCCGGCATTAAATCGTGCCAGGGCGGCAACACCTTCGGGCGTTGCGGCAATGCTCTCCAATGCCCCGCGGAAAACCGCGATCTCGTGCGCATAGGTCCGGTCGCGCGCGGCCAATGCTGCAACATACCTCTCTTCGGCTGCAGCAAGCTCGGAACGAAGTCGCACTTCGCCCTCAAGAACTCTGGCGCGCAGACTCTCAATCTCTTTCCGTTGGATTTTAAGCCTGCCATCAGCCACCTTCCGGGCAGCAGCCTGGGTAGCGGATGCTGCATAGAGCGCCGCGGTGACTTCTGCCCGCGCATCTGTCTTTAGGATGGCAGGGGTAGGCGGCTGACTGGTGGCAGAGGATGGCTGCCACCACAACAGCCCCAGGATCAAGGGTAAGGATCTCCTCATGCCATCATCCGCATAGCTCGTTTTCCTGAATCTGACGCTCCTCTAATTCGCATACGGCCTCGCCTTCGAAGCTGCAAACTACGCCGCCGGCGACGTGACTACAATTCCAATGCTGCGCAGCAGGCTTGGCCGAGATAAAACGAAAAATTGTGCCCGCTCCAAAGCCTTTGCACAGCCGCTCGGCAGAATCTTGAGCACGAGCAAGGGCCGTAGATTGAGCTTTTGCTTCAGTGTGCGAAGGTGTTGCATCATCGTTCGTGAACAGGGCAAGTCGGCGCGTGGTGGGCGCCCATTTCTCTGTTTGCGTCACTTGCCGTCCGGCAAGCATGTCGGCGGCGGCATTCCGATAAGCCCCTTCCGGAAAATCCTGGATATGTACGCGCAAGGCTTCACAACTGCCCTGCTCGCGGTCTTGCCAGGCAATGCGCTCTTTCCTGGTCGGACGGTTGCCCAGCCCAAGACTGCCGCAGGCATCGGATATTTGTGGTTGGAATAAGGATAGGCCGCACACCTGATCCTGGGCACTGAATAGATTGAAACCGAATATCAGCGTGCCAAGCCCGGCCGCGCTCAAGGTGCTCCAAGTCATTTGCCGCAACAGCCGTTTCATTGGACCCTTTGCGGGGGGAACCGGACGGCCTTCCAGCTTGGCGCTCACTGCAGCGCACAGATCTTGAAAAAACGGGTCGGAAGGTTTTCCTTTCCAGTGGGTCAGGTCGATCATCTGCAGCTCGCCAAAGCCCAAAGGCGGGTCAACCTTATCCAGCATGACCGGTATCAGCACACCGCGTCGCTTGGCTTGGGAGGCCTCATCGCGCACGAAATCACCCGATGGCCCCACGCTCTCGTGGGTCCATATCACGATCACACATTTGGCCGCTTGCAGGGCAGTCAGGATCTGGCTTCTCCAGCTCTCCCCACCAGAAAGGCCCCGATCCCACCAGACCGAGTGCCCGCTGCTTTCCAGCGCTTTGACCAGCTGCCCGACCCAGGCCTCGTCCTCCCGCTTGTAGGAGATGAAAATCTCGTTCATGGACTTGCGCGTCGCTTTAGCTCTTCTATTATCCAGGCATCGCGCGGTGCCAGGATGCCGCGGCTTTGCATCGCCAGCGCGACCTCCAGCGCTTTTGTTATGTATCTCTTATCACTCGACACTTCGTTCAGTTTTACGTAGTCAACTATGAGGTCGCGCTGCCAGCCCGCATTGCCGGGATCGGCCTGGGCAAGGCGCTCCCGGATGGCAAGGGAAGCCTGGTAGCTTGCCAGCGCAGCGGGGAGATTGCCTTGGGTAACCTGTACGTCTCCCATCTTCTCATGCGAGACTGACAGGTCGCGCTGCCAGTCTGCATTGCTGGGATCCGCCTTTGTCAGACGCTCCCGGATGGCAAGGGAAGCCTGGTAGCTTGCCAGCGCAGCGAGGAGATTGCCCTGGGTGACCTGTACGTCCCCCATCCTGTCATGGGAAATCGACAGGTCACGTTGCCAGCCAGAGTTGCCCGGATCGACCTTCGCCAGGCGCTCGAAGATGGTATGGCACGCTTGGAAGCTTCCCAGCGCAGCAGGGAGGTTGCCCTGGGCAATTTGCACGTCGCCAATCATGCCTAAGGACACCGACAGGGCACGCTGCCAATACATATTGCCGGGGTCGGCGTCCGCTAGACGCTCCCGGATATGATGCGAGGCCTGGTAGCTTGCCAGGGCGGCGGGAAGGTTGCCTTGGGCTGCCTGTACGTTGCCCATTTTCTCCTGGGAAACCGACAGGCCACGCTGCCAATACGTATTGCCGGGGTCGGCGTCCGCCAGACGCTCCCGGATATGATGCGAGGCCTGGTAGCTTGCCAGCGCAGCAGGGAAGTTGCCTTGGGTGACCTGTACGTCCCCCATCTTCTCATGCGAGACCGACAGGCTACCTTGCCAATCGGTATTGCCCGAATCGGCCTTCGTCAGACGCTCCCGGATGGCAAGGGAAGCCTGGTAGCTTGCCAGCGCAGCAGGGAAGTTGCCTTGGGTGACCTGTACGTCCCCCATGCTGTCATGGGAAATCGACAGGTCACGTTGCCAGCCTGCATTGCCCGGATCGATCTTCGCCAGATGCTGCCGGATGGCAAGGGAAGCCTGGTAGCTTCCCAACGCAGCAGGAAGATTCCCCTGGGCGACTTGGACGTTGCCCAGGTGATGGCGTGCTACCGCTTGAGCGCGGTCGTCCTGGGCAGTGTCGGCGGCAACACTGGCAGTTCGCAGGGCATTGGGCAGCCTTCCGGCCTGCATGTATAACCTGCCCAATTCTACCCAATCCCAATGCACACCTGGATCCAGGCGGGTAACTTCCTCGAAGCGGGTGATGACTTGGGCGGTAGTTACTTTTCCCTTGTTGCGTGCTTCCAAGGCAAGCATGGCGTTATCCCGGCGCCGTACCGCGCTTCTTATCTCATAACCCTTCCTTTCCGCCGCATCCTGGGCTGCACTCAGATCATCCAGCACCGCCAGCGCGCCCACCTCGTCCCCGGCATTAAAGCGCGTCAAGGCGGCCACACCCTCTGGGGTCGATGCAATGTTCTCCAGGGCGTTGCGAAACACGCCAATTTCTTGGGCGTATGCCCGGTCTCGTGCGGTCAGCTCTGCAAGGAACTTTTCTTGTTGTTTAACGAGCTCGGAACGCAGTCGCACCTCGCCCGAGCGTACTCTGTCTCGCAGAGTATCAATCTCTTGGCGTTGGGCTCTAAGCTTGGTATCGGCCACCTTCTCGGCAGCAGCCTGGCTAGCCGACGCGGCATATAGCGTTGCGATCACTTCTGCCTGTGCAGATACTAAAAGGTTGGCAGTGGTGGGCGTCCGGGTGGCGCCAGAAAGTGGTTGCCACCACAACAGGGTCAGGATCAAGGGTAAATATTGCACTACATACTCATCCATAACTTAGTTAACCTTCCCTTGCTGGTACCTGCAAGCGAAAGCGCCTGAAACTGCTGGTGCTTTACGGCTGCTAGTCCTTACTTTCCACCCCATTGACCGCAGCCTTCAACGCTGCGCCTGGCTTGAATGCCGCAACCTTCGATGCGGAAATCTTCAGTTCCTCGCCGGTCTGGGGATTGCGCCCGCTTCTTGCCACACGATCGCGTACTTCGAACGTTCCAAAGCCAGGTAATGTCAGGGAACCCCCTTCTTTAAGTGTGTCCGAAATTATTTCCACCAGTGCGTTCACCGCTCGATCGGCGGCAGCTCCACTGCAATCGGTTTTTGCGGCCATTGCACTTACCAGTTCTTTTTTGTTCATGATTTGTATCGGCTTCCAATCAGTTAATCGGGACACCATTATAAAGTGGCAGGAGCTGGAGGACTGGTATTAGCCGGAAAGTCAGGCATTTCTTCAGAAACGCTTAGAGCAATGCATGAAGTAGGCGGGGGTATTTGGGGCTGAAGCGCGTCATTAGCGCAAACGGATCAACTGGATTATCCTGCTACATTATTGAACATGTGTCTGGAATCAAGACGGAAAGGAGCAAATACAGTGACTGGCCTTCAGAATTCGCTGCCAAAGGTTGAGGCTTTTCTGTCTGCGCTCAGCGAGCAGAGCTTCTTTAAAGACGAGTCAACGCAGGGCAGCGTTCTTTGGTACATCGATTTTTACAAGAAACGCGGACCCTCAAGACGTCGGGCCTTTCGAGCCGGAGGATTCATTTTATTGTTTTTAAGCATCAGCCTTCCATTCTTGACCCAGATGGCAGCAAAAGATCAGCAAGCACAGGTCGCCTCGACGCTCGCCTGGCTCATTGCACTTGTCGCTGCAGCCAACTCCTTTTTCAATTGGCAAAAGGCGTGGCAAGGCTACACCCAGACGCAACTCACGCTACAGTTTGCATTGACAGAATGGGAGTTAAAAACAGCCGAGGCAAGGGCAGCATCAACCGACGAGGAAGGTTTGGTGGTTTTAAGAGATAGTCTGCAGAAATTTATCAAGACCGTGAGTGAGGCGGTCTCCGGTGAGACAGCACAGTATTTTGAGGGCGTAAAAATCCCGGAAACGAGAACAGGATCGTAATTTTATATTTTTCAAAACTTCTCCCTGCGCTTCACCACATAAAGCACATCCCAGCGGAGGTAAAGCTGGCTCGGTGCGAAACGACGGAACAGTGACTGGACTCAAATGAAGAAAAAGCCGCGGTGAAAGCATGTCCCTCATCTTCCTGAGCCATTCGAGCATAGATGAACTCGAAGCAGTGGCGCTCAAGCACTGGCTGCTGGATAACGGCTGGGAAGATGTATTTCTCGATCTTGATCCGGAGCACGGCCTAAGGGCCGGGGAGCGCTGGCAGGAAGCGTTGCGGCGCGCGGCCGACCGCTGTGAAGCCGTTGTCTTCATCATCTCCCCCGCTTGGGCAAAGTCGAAGTGGTGCCTGACCGAATTCCTGCTGGCCAAGAGCCTGAGCAAGCTCATCTTTGGTGTGGTGGTGAAGGAAACCGCGCTCACCGAGCTGCCCACCGAGCTGACGGCCGAGTACCAGCTAACCTACCTTATCGGCAAGGGATCGGTGGAGGCCCTCCATTTCGTTCATCACGAACAGGCCGCTGATGTTTCTTTCCTAGCCAACGGACTCGCCCGCCTGCGACTGGGGCTGCAAACCGCAGGCTTGAGCGCCAGCTACTTTCCCTGGCCGCCGCAGGACGACAAATCGCGCGCCCCCTATCGGGGGCTGGAACCGCTGGATGCCAAGGACGCTGCTGTATTTTTTGGCCGCGACACGGAAATATTACAGGGCCTGGACAAGCTGCGCGGCATGCGCGCAGCAGGGAATGAACTTCTGTTTGTCATACTCGGTCCTTCCGGATCAGGTAAATCCTCATTCCTTCGGGCCGGCCTCTTGCCGCGACTCGCGCGAAATGCCCGACACTTTCATACGCTGAACGTCATTCGTCCCGAACGCAGTCCGCTATATGGACAGCGAGGGGTTGCAAACGCGATTTATTGCGCGAACGAAGACCTTGGCCTGATGCCAGTCAACCTGGGCGAAGTAAAAACAATGCTGGAAAACGGCGGAGCCGAATGCCTTGGCAAAATGTTACACAACATCCAAAACGCCGCCCGTCATAGATTACTTGGGCTACCGGAGGATGCGCCACCCCCGACACTGGTCCTCCCAGTTGACCAGGCTGAGGAACTCTTCAGCTCTGATGCGACTGAAGAGGCGCACAGTTTTCTTGAACTGATTGGTAATGTTCTTCGGACCAGTCTGAGCGATAGTGAAGGAACGCGTTTATCGTTGATCGTTGCCTTTACGATCCGCTCCGATCGCTATGATCCGCTGCAAACCGCACAAGAACTGATGGGACTCAAGACAGTCGTGTTCGATGCCTTGAAACCCATGCCCCGGGTACAGTTCAAGGAAATAATCAAAGGCCCGGCGATACGCGCGTCTCTGGGCGGAAAGAAACTGGAGGTCATGGCGGATCTTGTAGACCAACTGCTCCTGGATTGTGAGCAAGGCGCCGATACGCTGCCATTGCTCAGCCTAACCTTGTCCCGCATCTACAGGGACTACAGCAGCGGTGGCGATCTACGGCTCGATCAATACAAAAGCATGGGCGGCATGGCAAAGGTCATCAAGACTGAGGTTGAATCAATCCTTTCCTCCGATCCCGGATTACGCAAAGCCCAACTCGATACTCTGCATGCCGCCTTTATTCCCTGGCTCGCCACCGTAAATCCGGAAAATAATCAACCGGTGAGAAGAAGAGCACGCATGACCGACCTGCCGCCGGCAAGTCATGTGCTGATATGTGCATTAATCGAGAAGCGCCTGCTGCTATGGGATGCGGCCAGCGGCAAGGAGCTGCACGTCTTGCGCGGCCATGAGGGTTCCATCGTGGACTCGCAATTTTCTCCTGATGGCAAGACAGTGGTGACGGCAAGTGCGGACGAAACGGCGCGCCTGTGGGATGCAGCCAGCGGCAGAGAACTGCAGGTCTTGCGCGGCCATGAAAAGGAAGTAATTGGCGCGCAATTTTCTCCTGATGGCAAGACGGTCCTGACCGCAAGCTGGGACGAGACGGCGCGCCTGTGGGATGCAGCCAGCGGCAGAGAACTGCAGGTCTTGCGCGGCCATGAAAAGGAAGTAATTGGCGCGCAATTTTCTCCTGATGGCAAGACGGTCCTGACCGCAAGCTGGGACGAGACGGCGCGCCTGTGG
>NZ_FOVJ01000008.1 GCF_900115125.1 Nitrosospira briensis
GAGCAAGCCCGACCTGCTGGGCCCGCCGACGGTGCCTCCGCACATGGAATTCCTGGTGGACCGCTTCGGCTATCTGCGCGCACGCTGGATTCCCAGCGCGGACGGCCCCGGATGGTCCAGCGCCGATATGCTGATGCAGCAGGTCGCACAGCTCAATCGGGAGGGGGAAATACTCCCGCCCCCGGGGGATCATGTGCATTGAACGGGCAGGAGCGAGCAGATTATTAAACAGGCAGCAGGCAGCAGGAAGCAAGAGCAGCAAAAGCAATATGGGGTGGGATCGGATGCCCCATTACAACAGTTTGTTCAATGAGTTTTACAAGGAGAAGATAGAAATGATTAAATCGATGGCCGTGGTCTTGGTTAGTGCTACGCTGGCCGTGTCATTGTCCGCTTCAGCTCATACCGAAGAATATTTCGATTCCCATGCCGCACCACACGGCGGGCAGATGCGGATGGCTGGACCCTACCATCTCGAGCTTGTTTCAAAAGAAAAAGAAATTGTGCTCTACGTATCGGATCACGCGGATAACAACATCAGTACTGAGGGAGGCGTGGGTAAGGCAACCTTTCAGGATGGCAAGGCCAAGCCCAAAACGACGATCCAGCTGGAACCGGCAGGCGACAATATGTTTAGTGGTACCGGAGATTTCACGATCACTCCCGAAACAGTAATTGTCGTGTTCATAAAGCTACCGGAACAGGAAGCGCAATCCGTCCGTTTTGCACCACTCAAGCCCAAGGCAAAACCCGGCAAGCAGGATGGCAAAAAGCCAGCGGACGATCATAGCGGGCATCATATGCATCAGGATGACAAAAAACCGGCAGCGGATGAGGCCGGGCATAACCATCACATGCATCATTAATTCCAGATCAAAAACAGCATCGAAAATAGCAAACAGCGGAGTCGCCAGGATAGGCAAGGCCAATCGAAACCTGTTTTTATAGCCTGGCTTCAGCGGCTCCGCTAATCGTCCCGCCTCGCAGCGCAGCTTCACGACCTCTGGCCACATTTATGCCCATTAATATTGCCAACCCGATAATAAAATAAATGCCCGTGATCAGCATGGCTAATCGATGATCGCCTCCCGATATCCAGCTTACCAATCCGTACGTCACCGGCCCTAATATGGATGACAGATTAACTGCCAGTCCCCATAATCCAAAAAACTCAGCGCGTCTGGTGTCCGGGCTGAAATAGCCGATCAGCGCACGCCCTGCCGATTGAGAAGCCCCCAGGCACAGGCCGGCCAAGTTGGCGGCAAGCCAGAACAAGGGCCTGTCTTCAGCCATCCAGGCCAGCAACACCATAACAATCCAACCGCCAAGAGTCAGTGCTATCGTCGGGATATGGCCAATTCGGTCCTGTATGCTGCCGAACGCAAAGGCTCCCGCCGACGCAGTGACATTAACCACCAGAACCAGAAACATCGTATCCCCCGTATCGAACCCCATCGCCTGCTGCGCATATATCGCCGCTAGCGTAATGACCGTTTGAATGCCTGCCTGATAAAACACGATACAGCTGAGAAACCGCGCAAGATCGCGGTAGTCTCGAACATGAGCAATCGTTTCCCCCAGCCGCCCAAATGCCTCCCGTATTACCGTACGTCCTGAAACATGCGGCTGAGGAACTGCACGCTCCTTCAAAAAAAGAAAGGTGGGAATGCTAGATAGCGCAAACAAACTTGCGGTAATCAGCATCGTCACGGGAACGAACTGCTCGGCCGGTTTCCCTTGCCCCTGTGCCCACGTCACATACGCGAGTGATAAGCCCAGACTTAACAACCCGCCAATGTATCCGAAGCTCCAGCCCCAACCCGATACTTTTCCAAGTGCCCTGCCCCGCGCCAATTCCGGTAAAAAGGCGGAAATAAGATTTCCACCGCAAGTAAAGAAGAAATTGGAGAGCACTATTAGCACAACCGCCAGCCATAGATCACCCGGGCCTACAAAGTAAAGCAGGGCGGTAAACAATACACAGCCTATTGTGCTCAGAAGCAGCAAGCGCTTTTTAACCGCGTATGCATCGGCATAAGCTCCGAGTACAGGTGCTGTAAGAATTATGAGCGCATAGGAAACAGCAAGCGATGCTGTCCAGGCGAACGTTCCCCACTCCTCATTTCTCGCTACCACCGCGACGAAATACGCATTAAAAATAGCCGTGACTACAACGGTGGTATAGCCTGAATTGGCAAAATCGAACATCGCCCAAGACCAGACTTCCCGCCGGCTCACGCCGGGGGCGAGGTACTGAGGCTGGTCTTCTATGGGCATGAGGACATGAATGAATCCAGGCAATCAGCTATCACATCTTTGCTACCCAATCTGATCCTACGCCACATAAACCAGTCCCAAATTGTCCATCCTGCCTGTAGCAGTAAGCGTTCACTTTTGAAGTCCGACGGTACCGGGGCTATATCAGCTCAAGCAAAGCAGCGATTGCAGAACGGCAATTATGCTCAATGTTTTGTCTGGATCACACCGCCGCTAACATTCACGAGGACACCTATCAGATTAAGCATGCCTTCCATCAACAAGTTGAAATGTTCCTCGCTCCGCTCGAATGAACGCAGTAAAGCCAAGGTCTGGTCCACCGGTATTTCCCCCTGTTTAATCTGATGATGCGCAAGATTCAAGGCCAGCAATCGCGCGCACTCCGCGAGTTGAGCCTTCGTAGCTTTATTAATCAGCATATCCGTCAGTTCATACGCCTGATCGAACGTTAACCGATCCACCATGATAACTACCTATTATGAAGTATTTTATTATTAATCTTACGCCCTCGGATAATCCCCCCGTGAAAGTCGTATTCCATATTCAGTTAGCGAACATCCAGCAGGACGGTGGTTAGCCTCTCGCATGTTAACCGTGTTGCCTACGTTTATACCATTGGACTTAAGTACCAATTCGCAGCAAAAGCCCTAAGCTCAATCAGTCGGCTCAAGAATGATTTGACAGGAGACGGGGCAAGAAAGCGAAGGACAGCAATGCTTCAGAGCAACTTCAGAAGGAAAACGAACGTCTAAAGAACCAAGACCCTCGCGAAACCGAGCCGGGACAAGGTGATAATCTCTGAAAACGCCATAAAAAACATAAAATACCGCGCCCAAGCACCGTTGCGGGCAACATCAAAACCCACGCGACGTCCGAGGGCAAGGGTGCCGTTCAACCGGTTTTTGCCCTGATCTCTACGGCTTAAGAGTTGCAGGAACCGGCAAGCGTCCGGGAGCTGGGCGTGAAGGAGCTGCCCCGGCGCGAATGCTACCCGGTTCAGCTACGCTGAGATGTAGCTACCTAATAGTAAACTGGTGATTATGGTGCTGTTGAGAGGAGTCGAACCTCCGACCTACTGATTACGAATCAGTTGCTCTACCAACTGAGCTACAACAGCCCGAGGGGAATTGAACACCAGAATTATAGAGGTTTGGGATACATCGGGCAAATTCCGAAGTGAAGTAAATATGCTTCAGTCCCGCCTATCCGTTAAGGCCACGTGCTTCGAAAAATATGAGACGTGGAGGGAGTAAAGGTTAGCGCTCCAGATTCGTCTAATTCTATATTGCCAAAGCTCATTTTTTCCTGCCGAAGTGCCGATGGATGACCACTTGGTATCGACTCTATCGCCAAACTCTTAATTCCACGCAATGTTCCTTATTTTCGCCGATAACCATCAATAACTGGACTTTTGGCCTGGATTCAGTCAAACTCGCGCCGATGAAAATTGATGTAACTCATACCGGAAAAATTCTAGTCCTGCATGGTCCCAACCTGAATTTGCTGGGAACCAGAGAACCAGAAACTTATGGAAGGACGACGTTAGCCGAAATTAACGACAATTTGACCGACTTGGCGCATAATGATGGGATAAAGCTAACTCACTTTCAAAGCAATGGGGAATCGGAGCTGATAGAGCGCATTCAACGGGCAATTGGCGAAAATGTTCAATTTATTATCATTAATCCCGCTGCCTACACTCATACCAGTATTGCCTTACGTGATGCCCTCGCCGCAACAGGAATTCCCTTTATTGAGGTTCACCTTTCAAATATTTTCGCTCGCGAATCTTTTCGGCAAAAGTCCTATTTTTCCGATCTGGCGCGAGGCGTCATTTGTGGGTTAGGTGCAAAAGGATATGAACTGGCGTTGGAATATGCGCTGGCAGCCCTATCAGGCGGGAGTTCTCAGAATTCGGAAAATACGGGCGTTACCGCTAAATGACGATATTTGAAAGATGGAGTTAACTTTGCCAACCAACGTCAACGGCAACAGGATAATTCGAGGATACTATGGCTGAGAAGCGTCAGTCGGCTGAACGAAGGCCGCGCCGTAATAATGGCAACGTCGGTAAAAACACCAAAAGGGGAGCCGCCCCGGGAGACCTAATATGGATCTGAGAAAGCTGAAGAAATTGATCGATCTGGTCGAGGAATCTGGCATTGCTGAACTGGAAATTACCGAAGGTGAGGAGAAGGTGCGTATCAGTCGATCCACATCTTCAATGCAGAGCCCGGTAACGCTAGCACCGCCCTCGCAACAACTCGTGCAACCCGCCGTTTCCCAATCCTCGGTCCCTGGGCCCGCAGCCGCCGCGGCGGCTGAGGTGCTGCCGGAAGGCCATGTTGTGAAATCGCCCATGGTGGGCACATTTTACCGTAGCTCCACGCCCGGCTCGAACCCATTCGTCGAGGTGGGCCAGACTGTCAAGGAGGGCGAAACCCTCTGCATTGTTGAGGCAATGAAGCTGCTCAACGAAATCGAATCGGACAAAAGCGGGGTGGTAAAGGCAATTCTGGTAGAAAACGGTCAGCCGGTAGAGTACGGCGAGCCTTTATTCGTGATCGAATGATCTGCATCCAGCAAAGTTTTGCGCACACCGGCGCCTTCGCAGCGCGAAGACGCAACGGCAAATTCTCTCCCGCCTGTAAAAATAACTGGTTCCGCCAAGCATGTTTGAAAAAATTCTAATAGCCAACCGTGGGGAAATCGCTCTGCGGATACAACGCGCATGCCGTGAAATGGGTATCAAAACCGTCGCTGTGCACTCTCAGGCGGACGCAGAGGCCAAATACGTAAAACTTGCAGATGAGTCCGTCTGTATCGGGCCGGCACCATCGGCTCAAAGTTATCTTAACATCCCTGCAATCATCAGCGCTGCGGAAGTGACCGATGCGGAAGCAATACATCCCGGTTACGGGTTTCTGTCTGAAAACGCTGATTTTGCGGAGCGAGTGGAAAAAAGCGGCTTTGTCTTTATCGGTCCGCGTTCCGATACGATCCGTCTCATGGGCGACAAGGTCAGCGCGAAAAACGCCATGAAAAAGGCGGGCGTGCCCTGTGTTCCGGGATCGAATGGGAGCCTGCCGGATTCACCTGAAGAAGTCAGGGCTATTGTTCGTGCCATTGGATATCCTATTATCATCAAGGCGGCTGCAGGCGGCGGGGGCCGCGGGATGCGTGTGGTACATACCGAAGCTGCTTTGTCGAACGCGGTGATAATAACCCAGAACGAGGCTCAGGCAGCATTCGGCAACCCCACCGTTTACGCGGAAAAATACCTGGAAAACCCTCGTCATATCGAGTTCCAGGTTCTGGCAGACGAGCACCGGAATGCCATTTATCTGGGCGAACGGGATTGTTCCATGCAGCGCCGGCACCAGAAAATTATCGAGGAAGCGCCTGCTCTGGGCATCCCCCCCCGGCTGCGAGACAAAATGGGCTCCCGCTGCGCCGACGCCTGCCGCCGCATTGGCTATCGGGGGGCAGGCACGTTCGAATTCCTGTTCGAGAAAAATGAATTTTTTTTCATTGAAATGAATACACGCCTGCAAGTGGAACATCCCGTTACTGAATTAATTACCGGAATTGATCTTGTGCAAGCGCAAATTCGTATTGCCGCCGGTGAAAAGCTCGGTATTCGCCAGCGAGACATTGTAATGAGAGGGCATGCCATCGAATGCCGTATCAACGCGGAGGATCCTTATAAGCTTACGCCGTCCGCAGGCCGCATTACCCAGTACCACGCTCCGGGTGGCCCCGGCATTCGTGTCGACTCTCACATCTATCATAACTATATGGTGCCGCCGTATTACGATTCCATGATCGGTAAAGTTATTGCTTATGGCGATAACCGCGACCAGGCAATTGCCAGGATGCGAATCGCGCTGTCCGAAATGGTGATTGAAGGCATCAAGACCAACACGCCGCTACATCTTGATCTGTTGTCCGACGCCGCTTTTTTGAATGGGGGCACCAGTATCCATTACCTGGAGCAAAAGCTGGCCAATTATCATAAATGAGTGCAAGGCATGCCATAAAAGGAAATTAATACACCAATTGTGGAGAGGCCATCGGATCGAAGTCCAGCCACTCCCCGTTACCCCACTTGCCTTTTGCGATTTCGATGTCTGCAGCTCCGTGTCGCCTTAAGCGATCGATTATCTCTTGCTTGTTATCAGCATTCGCGACGCGTATCGCAAGCATCATCCCGGCCAGCCGCGAACGCGGAGCTTTCTTGGCCTCACCTTCGGTTAAACCGCCTGCAGTCCCCGCGAGTGAACCGGTATATCCACCAACAGCAGCCGCGACTGCACCGGCAGCAGGTCCTCCAGCCACCGTGCCGGCGGCGCCGGCGGCAATCGCTCCAGAAGCCGCGCCTGTTGCAGCCCCTTTTGCGCCGCTTTCCGCAGCACGTTCGTCGCCGGGGCTCCTGTCGGAATCATGGGCGCCGGGCTGATTGTTAAAAAAGATGAACATATCGCTCTCGCTTACTAAATCAGTAAGCGATGCCGCCGCTGATCGGGCTTCATCGTCCGTTTCAAATCGTCCTGCGATAATATCTTCCATGCTTTCCCCTCGGAATAATGAATAGTCATTTCATCATCATTCGTCAAGCACTTCTGTACGGTACCTTACATCAAGCGCGAATCGTTCGGCCACCGGTCCAACTTTCTTGAAAGGGTTTCTTGAGAGAGAGAAATACTTGATCGTGTATTTTCTGCTTCAGTGAGAGGATTATCACTTTCGCGATAACGTTTTATCAATGGCGTGTGATAGCCTGTCCATGCGCTGAAGCCGTTTTATAGTTCACGGGTCTTGATAATGTCCTGGATTTCGCTCACCATAAAAACCGATAACGTGCGCGCCGAAATTTTGAGCGACGCGATGCTCGAATTGGGCGCGTTGTCAACGGATATACATGATGCCGGCACGGGAACCGAACAGGAGCAGGCCTTGTTTGACGAGCCCGGGGAACCCTCGGGCGGACTCTGGTTCGCATCGGAACTCACGGCCCTATTCCCTCCGAACGTTGACATTCCTTCTATTGTAGAGGCTGCGGCGCAAGCGGCCCAGCTTCCCACCCTGCCGGGCTACACCATCACCTACGTGGAAGAGCAGGATTGGGTGCGATTGACTCAATCTCAATTCAATCCGATCCAGATATCGCACCGGTTGTGGATTGTACCCAGCTGGCATCAAATACCCGATCCCGCCGGCGTCAACCTGATACTCGACCCCGGACTGGCTTTCGGTACAGGTAGCCATCCTTCTACCCAATTGTGCCTGGCCTGGCTTGACGAAAACCTCGTGGGCGGCGAAGATGTTCTGGATTATGGTTGCGGTTCAGGCATACTTGCCATAGCCGCCTTGAAGCTGGGCGCACGCCATGTGGTCGGTATTGACATAGATCCCCAGGCGGTTGCGGCAAGCCGGCAAAATGCGGTGCTTAATCGATGCAATGAAACGGAACTGGAGTTCTTTACGATTCCTGACGCGGCTCAGCCTGATGCGGAAAAAGGTGCGGTGGACCTCGTTGTAGCCAATATTCTCGCCAATCCTTTGATCATGCTGGCGCCTATATTATCGAACGCAACCCGCCGGGGCGGGCATATTGTGCTTTCCGGCATACTCGCCGAACAGGCGGAAGATGTGATAAAAATCTATCGGCAATGGTTCGATATGCGTATCGCACAAGAGGAAGGAGGTTGGACTTTGCTCACCGGAAGGAGGCACTGACTTGGACATATTTCAAAAACCACAACCATGGCGCTTGTAACCCGCTGTCCTGATTGCGCGACCGCCTTCCGCATCACGCCTTTGCATCTGCAGGCGCACGGTGGGAATGTGCGCTGCGGAAATTGCGCACGAGTATTTAACGGCTTTACCGCCCTGGCAACGATGCAGGAGCCAGAAGCCGGAAATTTGGCAGAAACAAAAGCTGAGGAAACGCAGAGCGAGCCTGAAATTCCGCATGGCGATGATTCCGCCGGCCCGAACGCATCAGCTCTACCCGATCAGCAAGGTTCACCTTCTGCTCCCGGCAGTAAAGTTACCCAGGATGAGACCGTTCCAGGCAGCATAATCCAGGACGAGGCAATTCAGGACGAGGCAATTCAGGACGACGTAAGCCGGGAGGGGGCGGCGCAGGAAGAAACAACCTGGGAGACGTCGGCGTCCGCCTCCCTGATTGTAGAAGAACCCCTTCCTGAAACTGCAACTGACACCAGCAACAATTCCACTACTGCGAACCTGGACAGGAAAAAATCTCCTTCGAAATTTTCCGACACACTCCCCCCGGGGTCTGAAAACCATGCCTTCGAAAATTATCCGCCGGAGAATTACGCATTCGACGAGGCGCAACCGCCCGCAATGTCCCTTGCCGCATCGTTCGCCTGGGGTTTCGCCAATCTGCTTTTGCTTGTCTTGCTGGCAGCGCAGGTTGTTTATGCCCTTCGCAGCGAGATTTCCGTTATGATGCCAGACGCCAAGCCCTACCTCGAGCGATATTGTGAATTACTGCAGTGTTCTCTTCCCGCGCCTCAGTACGCGAAATTGCTGAATATCGAATCATCCGAAATGCAAGCGGATGCGCAGCGACCCGGCGTCATTACGCTTAATGCCACTGTACGTAATTATGCTTCGTACTCCCAGGCGCTGCCGTCATTCCAGCTTACGCTCATCGATACGAAGAACCAGCCTCTTGCCAGCCGTACCTTTCCTCCCGATGCATACCTTGAAGAAAATTCAAACCTCGAAAGGGTGGTTGCGCCCGAGGCGGAATTCAACGTGAAACTCCACCTCGATAGCGGCGACCTGAACGCGGCCGGATATCGGCTGCTGCTACTTTATCCCAGCTCCTAGTTTCTTGCAGCCTGTGTATTAAGCCTTCTGCGCACAGCAGTTGGGGACCCGTTATGCCGCGAATTCATGGGAGAAGTTCATTAGACAGATACCTGCGGAATAAGGACATTGTCCCCAGCTCACGGTACAATTATGGTCTTTGCTGAAAGTGCATTTGGATTCAACCTAGATCCGGCAGTTGACCGCTTATTTTTCAGTTTAGCGTAATGATGCAGGAAGATTCTTTGCATCACATGGCTTTCATCTTTCTGGTGAGTTCCCTACAGATTGGATTGAACAGTTTTTGTGGCACATGGCTGCGTTGCAACTCCTTGGAATGAGGCGCCTCGAAGCGTTGCACGAGGCGCCCTGCGAAGCAAGGATCGGGCAGCGTAGGGGATGCGGCGACTGCGTTTTGGGCGCCCGCATTCCGCTACAGGGTCGCACTTTCCTTCGGAAGGCACTGCTCCACCCTGCGCGATCGCGCCATTCCGCGTCGTTGCGCCTTGCCCTGCAGCCCCCAAACCGCTCACTCCACTCCGTCCAACTACCGGATTTAGGTTAAAATCGACATCCCAGTCAAATCACGCTTTGACCCAGCAGAATGGCGCATGAATTAATAGAAATCAAGGACTTGCATTTTTCCTACGGGGACCGTGCAATTCTGAAGGGAATCAACATGACCATGTCTCGCGGCAAAGTCATCGCCATCATGGGTGGCAGTGGCAGCGGCAAGACCACGCTGTTGCGCCTCATCGGCGGAGCGGTGCGGCCATCCTCGGGTTATGTCAAAGTGGCTGGCAAGGTAGTGCATGACCTGAAAAGGGACGAACTGTTCCAGATGCGCCGGAAAATGAGCATGTTATTCCAGTTTGGCGCGCTCTTTACTGATCTGTCGGTATTCGATAACGTAGCCTTCCAAATGCGCGAGCATACCGATTTGCCCGAATCCATGATTCGCGACCTTGTATTGATGAAGCTGGAAGCTGTCGGCCTGCGCGGCGCCCAGGACCTGATGCCGGCGGCACTTTCCGGAGGCATGGCGCGTCGCGTCGCCTTGGCGCGTTCCATCGCGCTTGATCCGCTACTCATCATGTATGACGAGCCCTTTACCGGCCTTGATCCCATTTCACTCACCGTAATCGGAAATCTGATACGCCGGCTTACCGATGCGTTAGGCATGACCTCCATTGTCGTCACGCACGATGTGCAGGAATCCCTTAAGATTGTTGACCATGTATATTTCGTTGCCGATGGCGTGATTGCAGCATACGGCACGCCTGACGAAGTGCGTGGATCAGTCGCGCCTTTCGTCCATCAGTTCGTGCATGGCGAAGAAGACGGACCGGTTTCCTTCCATTATCCGGCGAATGCCTATGCAAATGACCTGAAACTGGAGGGCCGTTTTGCCTAGGCGTATCGTTAGCGGGATTCAGGGCGTCGGTCATCGGGTGATAGACAGTATTTGGCGGCTGGGCTATGCAAGTCGCTTTTTTCTGTTGACATTGCTGAAGTCCGGCACAAGCTTGCGTCGTTTCGGCCTCGTTATCCGTGAGCTTTATTTTACCGGCGTCCTGTCTCTGATTATTATCGTTGTATCGGGCTTGTTCGTCGGTATGGTGCTCGGTTTGCAAGGATACGAGACCTTGCAGCGATATGGGGCCGAATCCGCAGTCGGGACCATGGTGGCGTTATCGCTACTGCGGGAACTGGGGCCTGTGGTGGCGGCCCTGCTGTTCGCCAGCCGCGCGGGTTCGGCCATTACCGCGGAAATCGGCTTGATGAAGGCTACGGAGCAATTGGCGGCGATGGAAATGATGGCGGTGGATCCCATTGCACGTGTGGTAGCTCCACGATTCTGGGCGGGCGTGATTTCAATGCCCCTGCTGGCCGCTCTATTCTCCGCCGTCGGCATTTTTGGCGGCTACCTGGTAGCGGTGGTACTTATCGGTGTAGACGAGGGCTCTTTCTGGTCCCAAATGCAGGGTGCGGTGGATTTCCATTACGACATTGTCAACGGCGTCATAAAAACCTTTGTTTTTGGCATAGCGGTAACGGCCATAGCGGTGTTCGAAGGTTATGACGCCTCCCCCACTGCCGAGGGCGTGTCCGGCGCCACTACCCGTACCGTCGTAACCTCGGCGTTGGCGATTTTGGGCCTCGATTTTGTTTTGACCTCGTTCATGTTCAGGGGAATGGGCTGATGCAGCGAACAACAATGGATTTGTGGGTAGGACTGTTCATCATGGCGGGAATCGGCGCTTTGCTTGTTCTGGCACTGAAAGTCGGAAATCTTGGCACCTACAGTGCGGGTGACAGCTATACGCTGGTAGGAAATTTCGAAAACATCGGTGGTTTGAAGGTCAGAGCGCCAGTAAAAAGCGCGGGCGTGGTAGTGGGGCGGGTGACAGATATCCAATTGAGCACCGAGACATTCGACGCACTGGTGATCATGAGCATAGACAGCCGTTACAAATTTCCCAAGGATACTTTTGCCAGCATTCTTACATCGGGCCTTATCGGAGAGCAGTATATCGGTCTTGCGGCTGGCGGTGACGAGGCCGTGCTGAAGAGTGGCGACAAAATCATGAAAACCAATTCAGCGCTCGTTCTGGAAGAGATGATCGGGCGATTCCTGTTCGACAAGGCGTCCGAGAGAAAAGAGGATGGAAATGCGGACAGCGACTGAGCAATTCCCGAACCTGTCCCGTGGGCATGGCAGCATCCCTTGCACCACGCATGCGGGGCATTGAAAGGCGAGGACGTGGATAGCCGTATTTCGAGGCACGGCGAGCGTCCGGTTTGTCAAGCAGCAGTTTAAATAATTTTTAGCGAGGAAATCATGAAGAAATATCTAGGTATCACAGTATTGCTGGCGGCGTGGGGACTTGTACTTCCCGCATGGGCAGTGGCTAGCAGTCCCGATACTCTGGTGGACAATACCGCGCAGGAGGTGCTGACCATCGTCCGGCAGGATAAAGACCTGCAGTCGGGCAATACCGCGAAGATTCTCGCTCTGGTTGAAGCCAAGATACTGCCGCATTTCAATTTTACCCGGATGACCCGGTTGGCAATGGGCAAGAACTGGGGCAAGGCGACGCCTGAGCAACAGCAGGAATTGGTGAACGAGTTCCGCACTTTGCTGGTCCGTACTTACTCCAATGCGCTGACCACCTATAAGGACCATACGATCAAGGTAGAACCGTTGAAAAATAACGCGACCGATACTGATACCACAGTCAGGACAAAGGTAATAGATGGCGGTCAACAGCCCGTACCCATCGATTACAGCATGGAAAAAACCAGTGACGGCTGGAAAGTCTACGATGTGACCGTGGCCGGGGTAAGTCTGGTAACCAATTACCGCAGCACTTTCAATAGCCAGGTGCGTGACGGTGGCGTGGATAAGTTGATTAAAACCCTGGTAGAGAAAAATCGCTCCCTGGTCGCCGCCGATAAAAAAGCATCAACCAATTGATGATTGCCGGAAGCGTCCAGCGTGGCTGAGGTAGTGCGGAATGAGGACGGACAACTGGGCGTCGAGGGATCAATAACCATCGATAAAGTTGTCACCGTGGCTGCGCAGGGCGTTGCGTTGTTCAATAGCGGTGATCTGGTAATCGATCTGGCGTGTGTCGCTGAAGTGGATTCTACGGCTGTCAGCATGTTGCTTGAGTGGAGACGCGAGGCTAACCGCCGCAACTGCCAGTTGTCTTTTATCAACATACCGCAAAAGCTGCAAAGCCTCGCCCAGCTTTATGGTGTCTCAGATTTGATGCGTTTCGCATAACTCGAACCGGTAGGCATCATCCCGGCCATACTGCTTAATTCGATCGGCTTTTTCCCATTACCCGCGGCGGCCACTTCAACATCAAGACCGATGTACCGCGTAGTGGATCAGGAGCATCTTATCTTATTTTCTCCATGACCCCGGCAATCGAAGTCAAACAGGTGTACAAGTGCTTCGGTAGGCTGCAAGCCCTGGGCGGCGTCGATCTTGAAATACGGGTTGGCGAATTTTTTGCCTTGCTCGGCCCAAACGGGGCGGGAAAAACTACCCTTATCAACATAATTGCCGGGCTGACTCGTGCCAGTCGTGGCAGTGTCAGGGTAATGGGGCACGATGTCGTCATGGACTACCGCGACGCCCGGCGGGTCCTGGGTGTGGTACCGCAAGAGCTTGTGTACGATCCATTCTTTACTGTTCGTGAAACGCTTGAAATTCAGTCGGGATATTACGGCCTGAAGAATAACGGGGCCTGGATAGACGAGATAATTCACCACCTCGATCTTGCGGACAAGGCTCACGTCAATATGCGCGCGCTATCCGGTGGCATGAAGCGGCGCGTGCTTGTGGCTCAGGCACTGGTGCATAAGCCCCCGGTGATCGTGCTTGACGAACCCACTGCGGGCGTTGACGTGGAGTTGCGCCAGGGGCTATGGCGTTTCGTCAAGCAATTGAATCGAGAGGGCCACACCATTGTGCTTACGACTCATTATCTTGAGGAAGCAGAAGCCTTGTGCAGTCGTGTGGCAATGCTGAAGAAGGGTAATATCGTCGCGCTCGACAGCATCAGAAACCTCGTTAACAGCGTTACGGGATGCAGGGTGCGGCTGCGCCTGTCGCCAGACGTGCTACCTTCGACGTTACAGCCACTGTTGAGCAGTGCCGAGGAGGGATACTATATTCTGGCGCTCGAAGGATACTTTCTGCTTGAGCATGTGATGGAGGCATTGCGTGCTGCGGGTTCCCAAGTGCTGGAAATGCAGATATTGCAACCTGATCTGGAAGAGGTCTTTATTAAAACAATGGCCGGAACTGAAATCGCAAAATCCGCGAGGATTGCGGAAACTACCGCCCTCCCTACATGACGGGTTTTCTTACGCTACTTTACAAGGAATTGCTGCGATTCTGGAAGGTGGGATTTCAAACCGTATTTGCGCCGATGGTGTCCACCCTGCTTTATCTCATGATTTTTTCCCATGTGCTGGAAGACCATGTCGAGGCATATCCGGGGGTCGCATACACCGTTTTTCTGATTCCCGGCCTGATAATGATGGCGATGCTGCAAAACGCTTTCGCAAATTCCTCATCAAGCCTGATTCAATCGAAAATTACAGGAAACCTCGTTTTTGTCCTGTTAGCGCCGCTTTCCTACCAGGAAATATTTTTGGCCTACGTCCTGGCTTCGGTAGTACGCGGACTGGCCGTGGGGCTGGGCGTGTATTTGGTGACACTATGGTTCTTCGATGTGCCGGTGACGTCCTTTCTGTGGGTGTTCATGTTCGCCTTGATGGGTAGCGCCTTGCTTGCTGCGTTAGGTATCATCGCCGGCATCTGGGCGGAAAAATTCGATCAGCTTGCCGCATTCCAGAACTTCATCATTCTGCCGCTGACGTTTTTGTCCGGCGTATTCTATTCAATCCACTCCTTGCCACCCTTCTGGCAGGGCCTGTCTCACCTGAACCCGTTTTTCTACGTAATTGATGGTTTCCGCTACGGTTTCTTCAGCGCGTCCGATATCTCTCCCTACCTCAGCCTCGGGATTGTAGCGAGCTGCTTCTTGGCGGTATCATGGCTGACGTTGCAAATGCTGAAGATGGGTTACAAGATCCGCCATTAAGTAAGTAGCGGGTAGAATCCAGCCTTTGGCAAAGATTATTCATAAAAGGACGGGAAGTATGGTTACAGCAGACAGCATTAAAACCCATATCGAAGCTTCCATGCCGTGCGAACTGGTGCACGTGGAAGGTGATGATGGCTACCATTTCAACGCCATCATTGTCAGCCCTGAATTCCGCGGAAAGAACATGGTGCAACAACACCAGCTGGTTTACCGCGCCCTCGGCGACAGGATGAAGCAGGAGATTCATGCTTTATCCATGAAAACCCTCACACCGGAACAATGGGCGGAAAGTAACCAGAGCTAATGTGCGGCTGCAACCTGATTGAGCGGGCAAAGAAATAAGGAAGATCAGTTAATAAAACTGTCCCGGTATTCATAATACTTCGGGAGAAGTCTTCGCCGCGTTCATTCAAGCAAGGTTATGCGGGCTCCGGCGCCATGGCTGTTCGCATCTTCTGCATTGCTTTCGCTTCAATTTGCCTGATCCGCTCGGCCGAGACGCCAAGCTCGTCAGCAAGATCATGCAGCGTTGCGGAATCTTTTTCACGTAACCAGCGAGCCTCGATGATGCGGCGGCTACGGGCATCCAGGATAGATAACGCCTGTTGTAATCCTTCGCCCCGCAGGCGGCTGGTTTGTTCGGTCTCCAGCACCTGCGAAGGTTCGGAACCGTCTGTCAGATAAGCGATGGGGCTGAATGCCTCATCATCATCGTCGTCCGACAGGGGCTCGAGTGAAATGTCCCGTCCACTGAAGCGCGTTTCCATTTCCACCACTTCTTCGGCTTTAACGCCCAATTGCGTTGCTATGGCGTTCACTTCTTCCGGATTCATGGTGTCAAGCACCGGCTTCATGCTGCGCAGATTAAAGAACAGTTTACGTTGCGCCTTGGTCGTGGCAATTTTTACCAGTCGCCAATTGCGCAGTATGAATTCGTGGATTTCCGCCTTGATCCAGTGCACTGCAAACGATACCAGCCTGACGCCCCGCTCGGGATCATAACGCTTGACGGCTTTCATCAAACCGATGTTTCCCTCCTGGATAAGGTCTGCCTGGGGCAGCCCGTAGCCCTTGTAGCCGCGAGCAATGGCGACAACTACACGCAAGTGTGACAGCACCAGTTGGCGGGCGGCATCAATGTCACCTTCATTTCGGAGGGACCGCGCCAGGCGGATTTCTTCCTCCTGAGAAAGAATGCGAAAGCGATTGACCGATTGAATATAGCTTTCGATGCTACCGCTGGTTGAAGGTATCGCTAAAGCGAAATTCATGTGTCCTCCTGGATTTTCCACCAAAGTTAACCTTTTTCGATAAGAGCGTCAACAGTCCAGAAAGTTCCTGGTACCGCTGAGTAAGCCGCTGAATTATCAAGGTTCTATTCGCCACAGGTGATTTGTCACCGATAACCATGCTCCTGCCCAGCCGAGCAGCGCCGAAAATAGCAGCAGGCTCAGGCTGTCTTCCATTGAAAGGTGATAGGCCTTGAAATTCACCTCGTATAGTTCCATGAGGTCCTTCAATTGTTCTTCCGTCAGATGGATGCCCAGAGAAATGATGAGCCATGCCGCCGCGCCTCCAACCATGCCCTGTATTGCTCCAAAATACAGAAAAGGCCGGCGAATGAAGCCCTTGGTCGCACCGATCAATTTTGCTACTTCTATTTCTTCCCGCATGGTCAGGATTTGAAGACGTATTGTGTTGAACGCCACGGCTATCAGCGAAAAGCTCAGCAGGGCGCCAAGCATAAACACTGCCAGCCGGCCCAGTTTGAGTATGGAGTCAAGCCGCTTGGCCCAGGCTGAGTCCAGTTGGATATGTTCTACCTGGGGCAATTGCCCCAGCTCCGCATGTAACGTATCCAACGCTTCCGGCGAGAGGTCTCTCGCGACGATCACAAAAGCATCAGGCAAGGGGTTTCGCTCAAGTCCGTCTATCACGTCCGAGAGCCCACTGCCCTGCTTGAACTGTTCAAGCGCGCTGTCGCTGGAAATGAACCTGAAGCTCGCCACCTGCGGGTCTTGCTTCAAGCGGGCTTCGATTTCAGCAACCTCGTCCTCGTTTGTGTTCAGTTTTAGAAAAAGGCTAAACTCGGGTGCTCCCGAGAATTGCCCGGAGAGAGCCTGGAGGTTTTCCAGAAATACATAAATACCGGCAGGCAGGCTGAAAGCAATTCCGATCACGGCAATGCTGAGCAGGCTGCCGAGCGGAGCGCTGCCCAGGCGCTTGAGCGCCAGGACAAAAGCGTGCAGATGATGGGCAAACCACACCGTCATGCGGTCAATTTACCATGGCTCAGCGTGAAAATACGCTGCTGCATATTGCCGAGCAGTTCGACGTCATGGGTTGCTATCAGTACCGTAACGCCAACCTGATTAAACGACTTGAACATATCCATGATATCTCTTGCATAGTCGGCGTCCAGATTGCTGGTCGGCTCATCCGCGATCAGTATGGAGGGCCGGTTTACTATTGCCCTGGCGATGCACAGGCGCTGCTGCTCTCCCCCTGAGAGCGTGATCGGCTGCGCCTTTTCCCTGCTCAGCAACCCCACTTTGTCGAGTGCGGCGCGAACTCGTCCGATTGCGGCCCTGCGACTGAAGCCGCTGATTTGCAAAGGCAGCAGCACATTCTGGAACACGGTGCGATCGAACAGGATCTTCTGATCCTGGAACACCAGGCCGAGATTCCGCCGCAGGAAAGGAATTGCACCCCCTTTAAGCGTGCCGACATTCTGGCCGTTAACGATAATGCTGCCGGTAGTGGGACGCTCAATGGCGGCAATAAGTCGAAGCAGCGTACTCTTTCCCGCTCCCGAATGCCCGTTGATCAGGGCCATTTCGCCCGCCTCAAGGATGAAACTGACATCCCTGAGCGCTTCAAAGCCGTTAGGATAACGCTTGCAAACCTGGCTAAAGCTGATCATTGGAGTGCCACGACTTCAACAAAAATCAATATTCTGCTCTTGCTCTGTTCTTTCAATCAAACAACGCCTCGACAAATTCACTTGCGACAAATGGCCTCAAATCATCCAGATCCTCGCCTACGCCGATAAAGCGTATTGGTAATGGCGATTTTTGCTGGCGTTGTCGCGCAATGGCGGCGATGACGCCGCCCTTCGCCGTTCCATCCAGCTTGGTAACGATGAGACCTGTGAGACCGAGCGCGTCGTCGAAGGCCTGCACCTGGTTAACCGCGTTCTGGCCGGTATTGGCGTCGAGCACCAGTAGTGTCTCATGAGGTGCACCGGGCTCGGCCTTGGCGATGACGCGCTTCACTTTTTTTATTTCTTCCATGAGATGTAGCTGTGTGGCAAGCCGTCCCGCTGTATCGGCCAGCACAATGTCTGTTCCACGCGCCTTCGCTGCGTTGATTGCGTCAAATATGACCGCTGCGGGATCTCCTTTTTGCTGCCCGTTACTCTCATGGGCAATGACGGCGATATTGTTACGCTCGCCCCAGGCCACGAGTTGCTCGCGCGCCGCGGCACGAAAAGTATCGCCGGCAGCGAGCAGCACCGTTTTGCCCTGCAGCTGAAAATGATGCGCAAGCTTGCCGATAGAGGTGGTTTTTCCCGCGCCGTTCACGCCAGCCAGCATAATGATAAAGGGCTTGTTTTTCTCTGTGTCGAGGAGCTGCGCCAGTGGGTCAAGCAGCGCGGTCAAGGCCTTCTGCAAGGCCTCCTTGAGTTGCGCCGCGTCGGTCAACCCGTTACGCTTGACCTGCCTGCGCAGTTCATCAAGCAGCCAGGCTGTTGCGCTTACGCCGGTGTCGGCGGTCAGCAGTACGGTTTCCAGTTCCTCGTAGAGGTCTTCATCTATCTTGCCCCCACCGAACAAACCGGATAGTTGCTTACCCAGGTTGTTCCTGGTGCGGGAGAGGCCCTGCCTGACCCTTGCTGCCCAATTCGTGTTTGGCAATGGTGACGGTTCGTCCGTGTCAGGGCTTTTTTTGGATTTGAAGAAACTTGGCATTCTGGTAGGCTGTCACATTGTCGAAATTCACGACTGAAATCGAAAATCAGAATCTTATTCCCGATTTTAGCTGTTTACTCAAATTAGGTTGCTAAAAAAAATGATGCCTTATCGTCGTGTTACCGCCCTTTCACCCGATCTTCCAACAGTTGCGATGATACTGGTTTCGCTGGCTTCGCTGTTCTCGGCATCTGCCTTTGCCACTACGCATGAGTATACGCTTGGCAACGGCCTTAAGCTGGTCGTCAAGGAAGATCATCGCTCCCCCGTGGTCATCTCGCAAATCTGGTACAAGGCAGGAAGCACCGACGAGGTGAATGGCCGCACAGGGGTAGCCCATGTGCTGGAGCATATGATGTTCAAGGGCACGGAGAGAGTGCCCGGAGACGAGTTTTCACGGCGTATTGCTGCGGCGGGTGGGCGCGAAAACGCTTTCACCAGCCGTGACTACACCGCTTATTATCAGCAATTGCATAAATCCAGGTTACCGCTGGCGATGGAACTGGAGTCCGACCGGATGCGCAATCTCGTGCTGACGGAAGAAGATTTCGGCAAGGAAATCAGAGTGGTGATGGAAGAACGCCGCTTACGAACCGATGATCAACCCCGGGCGCTCGTGCATGAGAAAATGATCGCCACATCTTACCAGTCACATCCGTACCGTCACCCAGTGGTAGGCTGGATGAACGATCTGGAGAACATGACTTTCAGCGACGCGAAGGCATGGTATGACACTTGGTACGCGCCCAACAACGCTATCCTGGTCGTGGTTGGTGACGTAAATCCCGACCAGGTCTTCGTTTTGGCACGAAAATATTATGGTCATGTCGAACCTCGAGCGGTGTTGCAACTGGATGAGCGCAAGCCGCAGATTGAACCGAAGCAACTCGGCATCAAGCGCCTTATCGTAAAGGCCCCCGCACAGTTGCCATACCTCGCGATGGGCTACCACGCGCCGGCATTGCGCAAGCCCGACACGGACTGGGAACCTTACGCCCTGGAAATGTTGGCGGGCGTGCTGGATGGCAACGAATCCGCCCGGCTCAACAAGTCGCTGGTGCGCGAACAGCGTATTGCCAGTTCCGCAGGCGCGGGCTACGATTCCACCGCGCGGGGTCCAGGCATGTTCTATCTCGACGGCACGCCAAGCGAAGGCAAAACAGCGGCTGACCTGGAAGCGGCTTTGCGTGAGGAAGTAAAGAAGCTCGTGCGTGATGGCGTGACCGAAGAGGAACTGGCTCGCGTCAAGGCCCAGGTCGTGGCCAGCCATGTTTTTCAGCTCGACTCGATGTCTTTCCAGGCGATGCAGATCGGTCAGCTGGAGAGTATCGGGCTTTCATATCGTGACGAGCAAACGATACTAAAAAAACTTCAGACGGTGACCGCCGAGCAGGTACGCGACGTGGCAAAAAAATATCTGAACGATGACAGCCTGACAGTGGCGGTACTCGACCCGCAACCGCTGGAGCAGAAAGCACCGGCAGCCCCACCCACAGGTTTACGGCATTGAGCAATACCAGAGAGGTTCCGATGCATGTGATGCGCTACGTATTTTTCCTGCTCCTGGGCATGTATTCCCAGTGGGCTTTAGCTACTCTGCCAATTCAGCACTGGCAGGCTTCCTCGGGTGCGCAAGTCTATTTCGTCGAAAGCCGGGAGTTACCGATACTCGATGTCAGCGTGGATTTCAGCGCCGGCAGCAGTACTGACACACCCGATAAATCCGGGCGCGCCGGCCTGACTCTATATCTGCTGACCCTTGGCGCGGGTGGGCTGACCGAAGACCAGATCTCCAGATCGATAGCCGATGTGGGCGCTCAGCTCGGTGCACACTTCGATGAGGACCGCGCGGGTGTCACGCTACGCACGTTGAGCAGCGAGCGGGAGCGCAGCCAGGCCCTGGATATACTTGCTCGCGTCATACAGCAACCGGCCTTCGATATAAATGTGCTGGAGCGGGAAAAGGCGCGGATCGTGTCCGGGTTAAGGGAAGCCGACACCAAACCGGGTACTATTGCCGACCGCACCCTCATGAAAATGCTCTATGGCAGCCATCCGTATGGTTTGCGCGGCTCGGGTGAAGTTGATACCGTCAGTGCGTTACAGCGCAAAGACCTGGTGGATTTACACCGGTCGCGCTATTCCGGTACCGATGCGGTGGTGTCTATCATGGGAAATGTGAGCCGGGCCGAAGCGGCGGCCATTGCTGAATCGCTCACCCGGGAATTGACGCGGGAAAAGGCCGGACATGATGTGCCGGAAGTGACGCCACCGGTTGCCGACACTAAAAGAATCTCCCATCCCGCCACGCAAAGCCATATTCTTCTGGCCTATCCGGGGCTTCGCCGCGACGATCCCGATTATTTTCCGCTGCTTGTTGGCAACCATATACTTGGCGGGGGTGGATTCACCTCGCGTCTGATGGAAGAAATCCGCCAGAAGCGGGGATTGGCCTACAGTGTTCACAGCCATTTTTCACCGCTCAAGGAACAGGGGCCATTCGAAATCGGCCTACAGACCAGAAAAGAGCAGTCGGAAGAAGCGCTCACACTGACACGCAAAGTCCTGTCCGATTTTGTCGCCGGCGGGCCGACAGAAAAAGAACTTGTAGAAGCCCGGCAAAACATCATCGGCAGTTTTCCGTTGCGCATAGACAGTAACAAGAAAATTATCGGTTATCTTGCGATGATTGGATTTTACAAACTGCCGCTGAGTTACCTGGATGACTATGTGAAGGCAGTGGCAAAAGTAACTGTCGCCCAGGTCAAGGAAGCTTTTCAACAGCGAATCAATCCCGCGGGGATGGTTGCCGTTGTCGTGGGAGCCGAGAGCAAAAAATAGAAAAGTTTCGAAATAACGGTCATCGTTCCCCGCAGCGCTTTTCCATTTCTCGTCACTGGCCGGATGAGAAATAAGATCCGTATCATAGGCGGGCAATGGCGTAGCCGCATACTGACCTTCCCGGACGGCGCAGACCTCCGGCCGACGTCTGATCGGATTCGGGAGACAGTATTCAACTGGCTGGGGCAGGACATGAGCGGCAGAAGCTGCCTGGATCTGTTCGCGGGTAGCGGAGCGATGGGTTTTGAGGCTGCGTCACGCGGGGCAGAGAGCGTAGTAATGGTCGAATCCAACGCCGCCGTGCTACAGGCGCTGAAGTTCAACCTGGGCAAACTCGGAGCGGAGCGCATCGAGCTGGTGGCAATGGACGCGTTGAAGTTCGTTGATTCCGACCGGCGGCGCTTCAATGTGATTTTCCTTGATCCGCCCTATCGGCTGAACCTGTTACCTAAGCTGCTACCCAGGCTGGATTCGAATCTTGCCGAGGAAGGATTGGTTTATCTGGAGAGTGACAGCTTTCGGGAGCCCGATGAGGACTGGCTCGTATGGCGCAAGGGTCGCGCAGGCACGGTACATTACGAACTCTTGAAATCTAAAAAAAATGGATAAAGCGATATATCCTGGTACCTTTGACCCCATCACCCGCGGTCATGAAGATCTGGTCCGGCGGGCGTCGGGTTTGTTTGATCGCGTAGTGGTAGCGGTGGCTGTGAGCAGCGGGAAAAAACCCTTCTTTACTCAGGACGAGCGGGTGAAAATGGCAGGTCAGGTACTGGCCGATTGCGGCAACGTCGAGGTCACGGCGTTCTCGGGCCTGTTAATGGAATTCGCGCAGCAGCAGAACGCACGAGTCATTTTACGCGGACTGCGCGCGGTCTCCGATTTTGAATATGAATTTCAAATGGCGGGGATGAACCGCAGTATATATCCCGGGGTCGAAACCATGTTCCTGACGCCATCGGAGCAATACATGTTTATTTCCGCCACTATCGTGCGGGAAATCGCGCTGCTCGGTGGAAACATAGAAAAATTTGTACATCCGCTGATTGCGGAGCAGCTTCGGATCAGAATCGAAGCGTAATTCTTGAGGTTGAAATGGCTTTAATCATCACTGATGAATGTATCAATTGCGACGTGTGCCAGCCGGAGTGCCCCAATGATGCCATTTCGCAGGGCGAAGAGTTCTACGTGATAGA
The DNA here is from genome assembly GCF_900115125.1 of Nitrosospira briensis. Lineage (GTDB taxonomy): Bacteria > Pseudomonadota > Gammaproteobacteria > Burkholderiales > Nitrosomonadaceae > Nitrosospira > Nitrosospira briensis_A. Next base: position 22,756 of record NZ_FOVJ01000008.1, read on the forward strand.
CCCGGGCCTCTGTACGGAGTGCGTAGGCCATCACGAAGAGTCTCAATGCGTGGAAGTATGTCCCGTGGATTGCATCATCCTCGACCCGGACATCGTCGAGACAGAAGAGCAGTTGTACGAAAAATACCTTACCCTTGCCGGGCAGCAAGCTCCTCGGGGATAGCGTACCGCCTCGGGCCGAAAATTGCCGTACCGACACGAACCATGGTAGCGCCTTCTTCAATGGCGATATCCAGATCTTCCGACATACCCATCGAAATTGTGTCAAGCTCATAGCCCGCCCGCTTCAGCTCGTCGTAGGCAGCTTTGAGCATCTGGAACTGGCTGCGCTGCAGTGCGGTTGCTTTCGTAAGCTCGGGAATGGCCATTACGCCCCTGAGCTTTAGCCGGGGCAGCCCGGCGACATGCGCCGCCAGATCAGAAACCTCCTCGGGCGCTACCCCGCTCTTGCTGTCCTCTCCGCTTACGTTTACCTGCAGGCATATCTGGAGGGGGGGCAATGACTCAGGTCTGTCTTTCGACAAGCGATCGGCGATTTTTTTGCGGTCTACACCGTGCACCCAGGCAAAATTCTCCGCGATGCGTTTTGTTTTATTGCTCTGTATGGGGCCGATGAAGTGCCATTCGATCGGCAGATCATGAAGTGCGGCGATTTTAACCAGCGCTTCCTGAAGATAATTTTCGCCGAAAATAGTTTGCCCGGCATCAAAGGCCTCACGTAACCGCTCGTGTGGGTTGGTCTTGCTGGCAGCCAGCAACGTGATGGATTCAGCTTGCCGCCCTGCTTTTTCAGCAACCTCCTTGATACGGGCTTTCACCGTCTGCAAACCCGACTCAATGGTTGTCGTATTGGGTTCCATTTTCTATGCCTTGTCTTTATTTACTTGTTACTCGGGCCGCTTGACCGATGAGATAAAATAGCTCGCCGGCGCGCGGACATAGTAGAGCTACTCATCTGTGCGGTCAAGAAACGGACTTCTAAAATATCGAATTTCATCAAGCTGTAAATCCTGTCTACAGACCTTCACGGCTTTCACCGGTAATCCCTGTAATCAACAGACGAATCAGTAGACGACTCTGACATTTTCCTCTTTGAAATGCGCATACAAGGATTCCAGCAAGTTCTCTTCAAGGCTGACCCGCCAGGCATCACCCAATTCAAGTTTGCAGGCAGCGTCCTGATTGCGATAAAACAGCAGCACGGGGCAAGACCAATTGTTGTTGCTTTTGGCTTTACCGGCATTGCCGGCATGATTATCAGCACGGTGGGGTGCGAGCAATTCCTTCAATCGTGTTGCATTGGATGTGCCGTTGCAGTGGAGTTCCACATATTTTGCGTAGCGTGAGCGGGCGGTTCCCAGATTATATAGCTGGTCGGCAGTAATGCGCAGCCCGTTGCCATATTCGTCGTCACCGCCCCTGTTGTTCACCCTGGCTTCTACGATGAGCAACTGGTCCTCTTTCAGCCAGCTACGGGCAGACTCGAATAATTCGCTGTACACCACCAGTTCCACCCGCGCGCCGCTCCCGTCATCCAGTACGACCACTGCCATTCTGCCGCGTCGCGTCACTTGCATGCGTACAGCATAGACAATGCCTGCGAGGAGCTGTGGTTCCCGCTGGGGATTCAGGCGATCGAGGCGGGTGCGTACGAAATGTTTCAGTTCTTCTGCATATGCATTGAATGGGTGCCCGCTCAGGTAGAACCCCAGCGCCATCTTTTCGTTTTTCAGCTTTTCCTTCTCCGGCCATGAAGGAACGTTTATCAAGCTTGCTGGCTGGATAGAGCTGTCACCTTCGCCGAACAAACTTACCTGATTGACGGCACGTCCCGCCTGCTCGGCGGACTCCAGTGCGATGCCCACCGATGCCAGCAGGCCGGCTCGATGACTGTTGACAGAATCAAAGGCCCCTGCCCGGATGAGCGATTCAATCACGCGCCGGTTGACGATGCGTTTGTCCACGCGGTGGCAGAAATCGAACAAGTCCGTATAAGGCCCATCCCCGTCCCGCGCCCTGATAATTGCCGCAATGGCGGATTCTCCCGTTCCCTTTATCGCACCCAAGCCATACCGTACGGTTTTTTCGTCTACCGGAACAAAGCGATAACCCGACAGGTTGATATCAGGCGGCAGCATGCCGAGCCCTTGGGAAACGCTGTCCTCAAAAAATGTGTGGACCTTGTCCGTATCATCCATATCGGCCGATAAAGTGGCAGCCATGAATTCAGCCGGATAATGCGCCTTCAGGTAGGCAGTCTGGAAAGCAATCAGGGCATAAGCCGCGGCGTGCGACTTGTTGAATCCGTAACCCGCGAACCTCTCCATCAAATCGAAGAGTTCAGCTGCATCGCGTTCGGTCAAACCGTTCTTGACCGCCCCTGCAACGAAAATGTCGCGCTGCAAGGCCATTTCCTCGGGCTTTTTCTTACCCATTGCACGCCTAAGCAGATCGGCGCTACCGAGGCTGTACCCACCTATCACCTGGGCAATTTGCATCACCTGCTCTTGATAAACCATCACGCCATAAGTCGGTTCGAGTATGGGTTGCAAACGGGGATCAAGATATTCCACCCTTTTTCCGTGCTTGCGCTCGGTAAACTCGGGAATGAGCGACATCGGCCCTGGCCGGTACAACGCCACCAATGCAATGATGTCTTCAAAACGGTCTGGCTTGGCCTTTTGCAGAAGATCCTTCATGCCGCGCGATTCGAACTGGAACACACCTACAGCGTTACCCCGCCTCAACAGTGCGTAGGTAGCCAGATCATCCAAAGGAAGATTTTCCAGGGAAAAGGATGCAGATGGTTGCATATCCGACTTGGCACTTTTACTGCGCTGCCTGATGTATCTCACAGTCCAGTCGAGTATGGTCAAAGTGCGCAAACCCAGAAAATCGAACTTCACCAGGCCGATTTTCTCCACATCATCTTTATCCAACTGGCTTACTACGGAATCCCCGCCATCGGTGCAATAGACCGGGCAAAAATCGGTGATCTTTCCAGACGCGATCAGTACGCCACCCGCATGCATGCCAACGTTGCGCGTAAGCCCTTCGAGGCGCTCCGCCAGTTCGAGCAGGGTGCGCACCTCTTCTTCCGCTTCCGCGCGTTCATTCAGCTGAGGCTCTTCCACACGGGCTTTTTTCAAGGTCATGCCCAGTTCAAAGGGCACCAGCTTCGCCAACTGATCGACAAAGTTATAAGGCAGGTCCAGCACGCGGCCCACGTCACGCACCACCGCTTTCGCCGCCATCGTGCCGAAAGTCGCGATCTGGGAAACGCTTTCCGCGCCGTATTTCTGCTTCACGTATTCGATGACATGCTCGCGCCCATCCTGACAGAAATCGATATCGAAGTCGGGCATGGAAACGCGTTCCGGATTGAGGAAACGCTCGAACAGCAAGTCGTAGCGGAGGGGGTCGAGATCGGTAATGCCGAGCGAATAAGCGACCAGTGAACCCGCGCCGGAACCCCGGCCCGGCCCTACCGGGACACCGTTGTGCTTGGCCCAGTTAATGAAATCGGCGACAATCAGAAAATAACCGGCGAACCCCATCTGCACGATGATGTCAGTCTCGAACTCCAGCCGCGCGCGATATTTCGGCATCTCGGTGGCGCGCTCCGCCTTGTCTGGAAAAAGCGCTTGCATGCGCGCCTCCAGCCCCGCCTCTGCCTGCTTGCGCAAGTAGAGCTCCAGACTCTCGTTATTCGGGGTGGGAAATAATGGCAGCCGGTTAACGTTCAATTCCAGCGGGAGATTACAGCGTTTGGCGAGCTCGGCAGTGTTGGCAATTGCTGCCGGTATGTCGGCGAACAATGTAGACATTTCGGCCTGCGTTTTGAAATACTGCTCCTCGGTGCAATTCTTCGGGCGGCGGCGATCGCCCAGCACGTAACCTTCCGCGATGCATACCCGCGCCTCATGCGCGCGGTAGTCTTCGGGGTTCAGGAACTGCACCGGTTGTGTCGCTACCACAGGCAAACGCAGGGTGGAGGCCAGCATCAACGAGCGCTGGACGAGAGTCTCCGCATTGACATGGCCCGCCCGCTGCACTTCGATATAAAAACGGCCAGGGAAGAGGTTGGCCCACTCCTGCGCGAGCATATTCGCCTGGGCCGGGTCGTCCTGCATGAGCGCCAGGGCGATATCCCCAAGACCCGCGCCCGAAAGCGCAATCAGCCCACCGGTGCCCATTTCGCTGTCTTTTAACCAGGATTTCCGGATTTCCGCCCGCCCCCGGTGCTGGTTTTCCCGATAGGCGCGTGACAGCAGGCGGCACAGCAGCAGATAGCCCGGATAGGACTGGCACAGCAGCAGGACGCGCACCGGCTTGTCGCGGTCGGTCTCGTTACTGATCCATACATCGCAGCCGATAATCGGCTTTATGCCCTTCTCGCGCGCCTCCTGGTAAAACTTGACCAACCCGAACAGATTGGAAAGATCAGTCAGCGCCAGCGCCGGCATCCCGTCGCCCACGGCCTTTGCGACCGCCTCGTCGATACGCACGATGCCGTCCACGATGGAATACTCGCTGTGCAAGCGCAGATGGACAAAAGTTGGAGATGTGGGCATGTTGTTGCAAGACTGACTGAGGCGGGGATCAGTATTTCATTTCGGTCAAACCAATGCGTGGGAGCAATCGGCTCAATCGCGATGAGTATGAAAATCAGCCTTCCATTTTACCATCAATCACACCCCGCCAAGTCTTCCCTGGCCAGCCGTCAGTCTATACTGCAAGCGGACACAAAGTTCAATCCGCGTATATCAGGAAGCCTCCAGGGTGCGCAGTTCATCTGTGGATTGCGCCGCCGCCCGGCCTCCCAGTTCAGCAAAAAAACCGATAATCCTTTCCGGCAGCCATGTCAGTCTGCCGGGAAACGGCGAATCCAGAAATCCCACATGCCCACCTTCCTCCGAAAATTCCAGAACGACGGCGGACGAAACATCGGATAGTCCGGGCAGTGCTTGCGCCGGCATGAAAGGGTCATTGAAGGCATTGATGAGGAGCGTAGGCACTCCGATATGTTTGAGCCACGGTTTGCTGCTTGACCGCTTCCAGTAGTCTTCGGTATCGCGAAAGCCATGCAGCGGCGCAGTGACCAGATTATCGAACTCATATAACGTGGTGCATCCAGCCAACGCAACCGGATCGAACAGGCCGGGAAAGAGGTCGAGTTTTCCCAATGCCTTCCGCTTCAGCGTATCGAGAAAATGGCGCGTGTAGAGCAAATTGAAGCCCGAAGCCAACGCCTTCCCCGCCGCCGCCAAATCCAGGGGCACGGAAACTGCTACGGCGCCGTCGAGCAGCTGACTTGCCTGGTCGCCGCGCTCGCCCAGCCATTTCAATAATGCATTGCCACCCAGCGATATCCCTACCGCATAAAGTGGCGCATCGCACCCCAGCCGTTTATTTTCTTCGCCTAAGCGGCGTAGTATCCCATCGATCTCGGTTGAGTCGCCTGCGTGATAGGCTCGCGGCAGCCGGTTGGGCGAGCCGGAACAGCCGCGAAAATGCACTACCGCTCCACGCCAGCCCAGTTCGCGCACCATAGTCATCAGGCTCACGACATAATGGCTGCATGAGCTGCCCTCAAGCCCGTGAAACATCACCACCAGCGGTGCTTCGGGAGCATTATCCATCCAGTCGGTATCGATAAAATCCCCATCGTCCAGCTCCCACCGCTCGCGCCGGTAGGGGATCAGGGGGCGGGACAGAAGGTAGGGATAAATGGTTTGGGCATGGCCGCCTCGCAGCCATGCAGGCGCTACATAGGGTCTGCTGCGCAAAGGGAAAGGAGCGATTTTCACGCCAGCTTTGGGCACGTCATGCCATTTAAACTGGCAACCGGAGAATTAGGGCACGCTACCATAAAGTGGCAATTTGGTTGATCGATCAGTGGGCGTGATTGCCAAATACTCATGTGGTCCGGCGGTTAGTACGGGAACGCGGTTTGCGTGTTATTATAAACTACTCGACTTTGCGTAGTTAGCCGCGTTCGCTGATAGAACCGGTGCCCACTCCTGCATCAAGCAGGGGCTATTCAAGTAAATCTCTGGTCATCCATCATTACCTGGCTCGTTCGCGCCTTATAGCAATCAGGGTGTTTGTGAGCAAGAGCGCCCCCTCTGCCAGTTTACTTGTTTGCCAACTCGAAAAACCTCGGTCGAGGAGGACAGCACTATTTCCTGTCATTAATACGACTTTTGATTTACTCCGTAAAAATTGCGGAAGAAACCAGGAGGAAGAATCGTAGCCAATAACTCGCCTCGCTGGGTTTTTCATTATTGTTATGCTGACGCCAACGACTGACGGGCCTGGAATTCTTCCCGTTACTTTAGCTATGATTGAAATCAAACATTGATATTAAGGATCATCATGAGAATTAATTGCTTAGTAGTTATGTTTTTTATGGGCTTCGCGGGCCCTGGTGTTGCGAGCGAAGAGGATTATAAATTTTGTACCGTAGGTGGCTATTTTTCCGGGACCAACGACAAATTCTTGAGTGGATTGGCTGGCCATGTCGCGGAGAAGAAAAATGTTTTCGGGACTCCCATATGCAAGGCCGCGTGGGAAAATGGCTACAGAATAGGAGAAAAATTATCCAGAACAGGAAAGATCGAAGGATCGGCAGAGAGGGAAATCATTCACCAGGCAACCGCATTCAGCGCAAAGATATATGAGACGATCAGTTCTCGTATCAACTTTTCACTTCCATGAGTTTTTACGTCGCCTATTTTCATCTGTGCTGTGCAGAATAATGGCAACTAGAAGACATCAATTGTAAGCAAGAACACAAGCGGCGCAACGGGATCATCCTCTGTATTTTTTGGAAGGTGCCGATGGTAAAACTTACGGCGGGAGATGAAGTATTGCGCGAACCCTTAGCCTAGCTGGAAGCCGCCGGAACTTCCGTCAGTAGCAATCGTGTCCGACGCTCCGAAATGCCCTTCTTCTCGCTCGACTAGGAGAGATAAACACAATTAAGAAGTCTCGGGTTCGGAGAGCGGAACCGGTGCGGGCTTTCCGGTAATCTTTGTTTTCTTGGTAGGCCGTGCCAGATTCGAACTGGCGACCAACGGATTAAAAGTCCGCTGCTCTACCGGCTGAGCTAACGACCCATTGATATCCAAGGGACGTGCATTATACCGGCTCATCCCTTCGATATAAAGTTTTTTAGGATCAGGCTCGGCTGCAGGGACGTTGTCCTGCTGCTCGCACGTTTCGCTGCAGTTGCTTTAAACTGCCCGCATGAGGGAGGGTTATTTTTGAGCAGCGACGTTGTTGTCATAGGCGGCGGGATTGCGGGACTTGCCACGGCGTCTGAATTGTTGCGGATGGGGGCGAGCGTTACCGTACTGGAGCGTAATCGCTGTGGCAAGGAAGCGTCCTGGGCTGGGGCGGGCATATTGTCGCCACTGCTGCCATGGGATTACTCCGATTCGGTGACGCAACTGACGCAGTTCAGCAACAGGCTGTTTCCACAATTCATCGAAGGGCTGCGAACGAAGACCGGTATCGACCCGGAATATCAGGCTAGCGGCATGCTGGTGCTGTCCGATTTTCCCGCTGAGCCGCAAGAAGAGACGCGCGGAGAGAGTGAAGACGAGCTCGATCCTGCGGTGGAAGCCTGGTGTATACGCCGCGGTTTTCCCATGAAGAGAGTTCGCTCTCATGAAATTGCGCCCATGCTGGCACGTGACGAAGCCGCGCTTTGGTTGCCGGAGGTCTGCCAGGTGCGCAATCCCCGTTTGTTGCAGGCACTCGTAAAGGATGTGGAGGGCTCCGGTGGCGTTATTGTCGAGCATGCCGAAGTTACAAGCTGGAAGATCGAGCGAGGTCGAGTTCAATCTATCAGCACGAGCCGAGGCGAGGAATATTCCGCAGCCAATTTTATCGTTACGGCTGGAGCATGGAGCCGTCAACTTCTGGGTCAGCATGCGCTAAAGCTCAATATCTGGCCCGTGCGGGGCCAGATCCTGCTGTTCAAGGCACAGGCCGGTCTGCTCGGCACGATTGTGCTACAGGGGCAGGATAATTTTTATCTGATACCGCGTCGAGACGGACATATTCTTGCCGGCAGCACGATAGAGGAAGCCGGCTTCGACCATCGCCCGTCTGCCACGGCGCGCAACGCACTACTGGCCAGGGCGCATACGCTCGTGCCTGTATTGACCGAAGAACTTCTCGCCGGTCATTGGGCGGGGCTGCGTCCAGGTTCGCCTCACAACATACCCATAATCGATCGCCACCCCGACATCTCCAACCTTTATCTCAACAGCGGTCATTACCGTTACGGCGTTACCATGGCGCCGGGAAGCGCGCGGCTTGTGTCCAACATGATCCTGAACAAGGTTCAGCCACTGGATATAGCGCCTTACCGATGGCCGGTATGAACAGCGGCGAGACACGGCCTCTGCCGGGGCTGCGCTGTTTCCGCTGAGTCTGGCAGCCTCTCGCTTTATCCTGGAGTTGGGGGGTGATAACATTGCACCACTTCAACACAGGGACAGGGCAAACGCATTATGGCTGGTCACAGCAAGTGGGCTAACATCAAACACAAGAAAGCTGCGCAGGATGCCAAGCGCGGCAAGATTTTCACACGCCTCATCAAGGAAATTACCGTCGCCGCCCGGCTCGGTGGAGGCGATCCCAACAGCAATCCTCGGCTGCGTCTGGCCGTTGACAAGGCTTATGAGCAGAACATGCCCAAGGACAACGTCGAACGCGCGATCAAGCGCGGCAGTGGCGATCTGGAAGGTGTGAATTATGAGGAAATACGTTACGAGGGTTATGGCATCGCAGGCGCGGCCGTATTGGTCGATTGCATGACGGATAACCGCGTGCGTACCGTCGCGGATGTGCGCCATGCTTTCACCAAGTACGGCGGCAATCTCGGCACGGACGGCTCGGTTGCGTTCCTGTTCAAGCATTGCGGGCAGCTGCTTTTCGCGCCTGGCACGGATGAAGACAAGCTGATGGAAGTGGCTTTGGAAGCGGGCGCGGAGGATATCGTCAGTAACGATGACGGCAGCATTGAAGTCATCACTGCACCATACGAATTTGTCGCGGTCAGGGAAGCGCTGGAAAAAGCCGGGTTCAAGGCAGAGCTGGCCGAGGTGACGATGAAGCCGGTCAATGAGACGGAGTTGGCTGCGGATGATTCGGTAAAAATGCAGAAACTGCTCGATGCGCTGGAAAATATTGACGATGTGCAAGAGGTTTACACGACTGCATTAATCGACTGAGTAGCTGTGTATCCAGCAAGAAAAGGTAAAAAAATCCGTATCCTTGGCATAGACCCCGGCTTGCGCATCACGGGTTTCGGGGTCATCGAAAAAATTGGCGGCAAATTGGTGTACGTCAGCAGCGGCTGTATCAAAACTCTGGATGGCGAGTTGCCGTCGCGCCTGAAGTCCATCATGGACCATCTCAACGAAGTCATCGCGGAACATCGCCCCGATCAGGTCGCGGTGGAGCAGGTGTTCGTCAACATCAATCCAAAATCCACGCTGATGCTCGGGCAGGCCCGGGGCGCCGCCATTTGCACGGCGGTGCTTAACAATCTTGTTGTTGCCGAGTACACCGCGCTACAGATCAAGCAGGCGGTCGTTGGCCAGGGGCACGCAAAAAAGGAGCAGGTGCAGGAAATGGTCAAGCGGCTGCTGCAGCTCGCCGGAAGCCCCGGCGCGGATGCCGCCGACGCCCTCGCCTGCGCAATATGCCATGCCCACGGCGGACTCGGCCTGGGCGGGATTTCGACAGCGGGGTACCGCATGAAGCGGGGGCGGCTAGTATGATCGGCAGAATAACGGGCCTGCTGCTGGAAAAGTTTCCGCCGCTGGTGCTCGTCGACGTGCAAGGCGTCGGTTATGAGATTGACGTGCCGATGAGCACGTTCTACAACTTGCCCGCCATCGGTGGACAAATCACGCTCCATACCCACCTCGTCGTGCGCGAGGACGTGCATCTGCTTTTCGGGTTCGGCACTGAAGCGGAGCGGCAAGCCTTTCGTCAGCTTGTGAAGATTTCCGGCGTGGGTGCGCGCACCGCCCTGGCTTTGCTGTCCGGCATGAGCGTAGCCGATTTGCATCACGCGGTTGCGGCTCAGGACAGCGGCAGGCTGATCAAAATCCCCGGCATCGGCAAAAAAAGCGCCGAACGTTTACTGCTGGAATTGCGAGACAAGCTCGGGCCCGGCATTGCTGGCGTCCCGGACGCAACGGGCGCCGCGCGTTCGTCGACAAACGAAGGCGACGTGCTCAATGCCCTGTTGTCACTAGGGTATAATGATCGGGAAGCCAATTGGGCAGTCAAGCAATTATCCCCAGACCTTTCCGTGTCGGACGGCATACGGCAAGCGTTGAAACTCTTGTCAAAAGAAAAGTAGCCAGGATAATGCAGCACGAAAGGCTACGCTCAAGAGCCATTAATCTACCGCCTACGAGATCCTGCAATCGCACCGCCACTGAGCCACGCTTGCCTTGATGATTGAAACCGACCGATTAATTACCTCCGCGCCCGTTTCTCCCAAGGAAGAGGAGATGGAGCGGGCGCTGCGCCCGAAGCATCTGTCCGAATACGTCGGCCAGGAAAAAATTCGCGGCCAGTTGCAGATATTCATCGAAGCGGCAAGGCGGCGCAGGGAAGCACTCGACCATGTACTGCTGTTTGGTCCGCCGGGTTTGGGCAAAACCACCCTTGCTCATATTATTGCCCGGGAGATGGGCGTGAGCCTGCGCCAGACTTCCGGCCCGGTGCTGGAGCGTCCGGGCGACCTGGCAGCCCTGCTGACCAACCTTGAGCCCAACGACGTACTGTTTATAGACGAGATTCACCGCCTGTCACCCGTAGTGGAAGAGATCCTCTACCCCGCGCTGGAGGATTATCAGCTCGATATCATGATCGGCGAAGGCCCGGCGGCAAGATCGGTCAAGCTCGATTTGCCGCCCTTCACCCTTGTGGGCGCAACGACTCGGGCGGGCATGCTGACCAACCCGTTGCGTGATCGCTTCGGCATCATTTCGCGCCTCGAATTTTATTCAGTTGAAGAGCTGACCAAAATCGTGACCCGCTCGGCGGCTTTGCTGAACGCCGAGATTTCCGCTGATGGAGCGATAGAAATTGCGCGGCGTTCGCGTGGCACGCCCCGTATCGTCAACCGCCTGCTGCGGCGGGTGCGCGATTTCGCGGAGGTCAAGGCGGACGGCCATATTACCCGGCCTGTGGCGGATGCGGCACTGGTCATGCTGGATGTGGACATCATCGGCCTCGATGTGATGGACAGAAAGTTGCTGCTCGCCGTGATGGAAAAATTCGGCGGGGGGCCGGTTGGAGTGGATAACCTTGCCGCCGCCATCAGCGAAGAGCGGGGCACCATCGAAGATGTGCTGGAACCCTACCTGATCCAGCAAGGCTACATGAAGCGCACGCCCCGCGGCCGCATGGCTACGACTATTGCCTATCAGCATTTCGGCATGGCGCTGCCGAAGAACGGGTTGAGCGGCGATTTATGGGGAGATGATTAGTTGCGGTGAATACGCGGCGCTGGCGCGAGCCTGCCAGTAATCCGGACGCCGGCGCGTCGCTCAACAATGCGCAGAAGCGGGCCTGATGGCGGGACTTGTATGGGCTCAACCCGGAGCATGCATCTACCTCGCCGTCGTTAATCTGAAAATATGAACTCAACAGAAGCTGATAAATTCGCCGTTAATTCGGATAAATCGCCTTTTTCATTGCCTGTCCGGGTTTACTATCAGGATACCGATGCCGGCGGTGTGGTTTATCATTCCACTTATCTCGATTACATGGAGCGCGCCCGCTACGAATGGTTGCGGGAACTGGGCTTCGATATTCATTCATTGGTTCAGGTGCACAAGGTGGTTTTCATGATTCGTTCGCTCAGTATCGAATACTTCAGGCCGGCGTTGCTGGACGATTTGCTGCACGTGACCGCTCAGGCTGCGGAGCTGGGCAGAAGCCGCATCGCTATTTCACAGCATATTCTGCGCGGCACGGCCACGTTGGTCAGCGCCGCTGTCCAGGCGGTGTGCGTGGGATCGGATAGTCTCAAGCCGGTAAGCATCCCCTTGCCGTTGCGCCAGAAACTGGGAAATCTGTCATGAGCCCGGCACTTACCCAGGATATGTCTCTTTTCCACCTCATCGGTAGCGCCAGCTTGCCGGTGCAATTGGTGATGGCCTTGCTGTTGCTGACTTCATTTCTATCGTGGTGGTATATTTTTCGCAAGCTGTTCGTCATCCGGCAGGCGATAAGGCAAAGCGACGAATTCGAGCATGTTTTCTGGAAAGGGCCCGATCTCAACGCACTTTTCCAAAGCGCCGCCGCATCCCGCCATACCGCAGGAAGCATGGAACGTATCTTCGAGGCAGGCTTTCGTGAGTTCATCAAACATAAGCGCCAGCCGGGAATGGACATCAACGCGGTAATGGATGGTACTCGCCGGGCAATGCGGGCTACTTATCAGCGTGAAATGGACAACCTGGAATCGCATCTCTCGTTTCTGGCCACGGTAGGATCGGTTAGTCCGTATGTCGGCCTGTTTGGCACGGTATGGGGAATCATGAATTCCTTTCGGGGTCTATCCAACGTTACGCAGGCTACCATTGCCCACGTAGCGCCTGGCATCGCGGAGGCGTTGATAGCGACAGCGATGGGCTTGTTCGCCGCAATTCCGGCTGTTATCGCTTATAACCGTTATGCCAATAATATGGACCGGCTGGCAACCCGGTTTGAAAGCTTCATGGAAGAATTATCCAATGTCCTGCAGCGGCAAGTGAACGGATGAGGATGATTTTGAAGGATACATCCTGTGACTGAGCGCCGCGCCAAACGCCGTCTGATGAACGAGATAAACGTCGTGCCGTACATCGACGTAATGCTGGTGCTGCTTGTGATTTTCATGATCACGGCACCCCTCATCACTCCCGGCCAGATTGAATTGCCGCAGATCGGCAAATCCCTCGCGCCTCCGGTAGCCCCGCTGGAAGTGATCATCAAGGCTGATGGCAGCCTGGGCTTGCATGACCGCTCCAGCACAGGGGGTGAACAAAAAATCAGCCGCGAAGAACTGGTCGAGGCGATCAAACAGAAGCAGTCGGTAAATATCGAGCAGCCAGTGGTGATTGCGGGTGATAAAAGCGTGCGCTATGAAGAAGTAATGAAGGTGATGGATATTCTTCAACAGCAACAGGTAAAGAAAGTGGGGCTTCTGGCAAGACCCAACATCTGATGAGCGCAATGGCAAGGTGGGATTCCGAGTACCAGGAACCGGGCCGGATGCAAGCCGGCGTGTTTGCGGTATTGGTCCATATCATTTTTTTTGCTTTCATGATTTTCGGACTCAATTGGAAAACATATCCGCCCGAAGGCATGATAGTGGATGTGTGGAGCAGCCTCCCTCCTCCCCCGCAGCCAGCCCAGCCCGTCATTAAAGCAGCGCCGCCCGCGCCCGAGCCGCCCCAGCCTGCCGAGCCGCCCAAGCCGGTCGAACGTCCGCCCGAAGCAAAGGCCGTACCGCCCAAGGTGGAAACGCCGCCGCCTCCCGCCAAACCGGATATTGCCCTCAAGGAAAAAGTCGAGAAACCTAAACCAGTGGAAAAAAAGCCGGCTGAAAAAAAACAGCCATCACAGAAAGAACTGAAGGAGCAGAAAGAGAAGGAAGAGAGGGAAGAGAAGAAGAAGGCGCAGAGAGAGAAGGAGCAGAAAGAAAGGATTGCGGCTGAGGTGGAACAGCTTCAACGAGAACAGCAGGCCGCGAATGAAAAGCTCAGGGCTCAGGCTGCGCAGGCAGCGGCGCAGTCTCGCCTCGCGAACGAGATAGACGAATACAAGGCAAAAATCCTTGCGAAAATCAGGAGAAATATTGTCATGCCGCCCGATCTGCCAGGCAACCCGGTTGCGGAATTCGACGTCACGCTACTCCCCGGCGGGGACATCCTCGACGTGAAACTGCGCACAAGCAGTGGATTTGCCGCTTTCGATAGCGCTGTGGAGCGCGGCATTTTCTTGTCCAAACCGCTTCCACTGCCGCCCGATCCCGCACTTTTTTCTAAATTCCGTAATTTGAGCGTAAAAGTGCATTACCACGAATGACTGGTATAATTTATTGTTTTGCGAATTCCTTGAAGGTCACCCCCATGCTGCCCGTTCACATTCGCTTGCGCAAATTTTGCCCCTATGCTGCCGTCTTGCTTCTGTGGCTGGCTAGCGCGCCGCTCCACGCTGCCCTCAACATAGAAATTTTTGGCGGCGGCGCCACTCAAATTCCCATCGCTATTGTTCCCTTTGCTGCCGAAGAAAGGCTTGCGCAAGGCATCACGCCGGTGGTGTCCTCCGATCTGCAGCGCAGCGGATTGTTTCGATTGGTTGATCCAGGTGGTCTCAGGCCGCACGAGCCCGTCGAAGTGGTTTATCCGGATTGGGCCAACCGCGGAGCTGGCGCCGTGGTTATCGGCAGCACCACAGCTATTCCTGGGGGTCAGGTCGCCATACGCGTCCGATTGCTGGATGTGGCGAGGCAAACGGAATTGGCGGTTTATACCGAAACCGTTCCAGCCACGCAATTGCGCGCCGCAGCCCACCGCATCGCGGACATAATCTATGAAAAGCTGACCGGTGACGTGGGGGTATTCAGTACCCGCATTGCCTATGTGATAAAGCAGGGAAAAAAATATTCCCTGCAGGTGGCGGATGCCGATGGCTTCAATGCCCAGCCGGTAATTGAGTACACTGAGCCGATCATATCCCCTGCCTGGTCGCCCGACGGCAAGCAACTGGCATATGTGTCCTTCGAGAACAAGAAACCCGTTGTGTACGTGCAGACACTCGCAACAAGAGCCCGCAAGGCCGTGGCCAACTTCAGGGGAAGCAACAGTGCGCCGGCATGGTCGCCGGACGGAAAAAAACTTGCGGTGACGCTGTCCCTGATGGGCGGTTCACAGATTTTTCTGGTGAACGTGGATGGCAGCGGATTGCAACGGCTAAGCCAAAGTTCAGGAATCGATACCGAGCCTAATTTTTCACCCGACGGTCAATCCATCATTTTCACTTCCGACCGGGGCGGCAGTCCGCAGATTTATCGCATGCCGGTTTCAGGACGCGCCTCCGGCACGGCGGAACGCCTTACCTTCGAGGGCAGTTATAACGTAAGCCCCGATTTCAGCCGGGATGGAAAAAGCTTCACCTTCATTCACCGTAATGGCGACAGATTCAATGTGGCGATACAGAATCTGGCGACCCGTCAGGTCCAATTGCTCACTGACTCGCAGTTCGATGAATCTCCCAGCTTTGCCCCCAACGGCAAGATCATCCTTTATGCAACTGAAGTAAGGGGCCGTGGTATATTATCGGCCGTGTCAAGCGACGGCAAAACAAGACAACAGCTTTCGACGCAAGCCGGCGATATAAGAGAGCCGGCATGGGGGCCTCTGTCAAGGTAAGCAATAATTGTAGTTATGAATTTTGGTCAACTTTAAAGGAAATGGACATGAAAAAAGTTTTTGGCGTGTTATTGATCAGCTTATTATCCGCTTGCGCAAGCCAGGGTACCCAGCCGTCTGCCGAAGTGGAAGACAAATCCAGAGGCGTCACCGCGCCATCCGAGGAAAGCACACGAGGCACGGAGGCGACGCCGACGCTCAATCCGCTTACGGATCCCAATAACATACTTTCCAGACGCAGCGTTTATTTCGATTTCGACAGCTACGTGGTGAAGGATGAATACAAGTCTCTGGTGGTGGCTCACGCCCAGTACCTCCGGGACAACGGTAATGCCAGAGCGCTAGTGCAGGGCAACACAGACGAGCGCGGCAGCAGGGAATATAATCTCGCGCTGGGCCAGCGACGTGCAGACGCGGTGAAGTACGTCATGACGCTCTCGGGCGCCAGGGAATCACAGGTTGAGTCGGTCAGCCTGGGGGAAGAGAAGCCAAGGGCGACAGGACATGATGAGGCTTCCTGGGCCGAGAACCGCCGCGCTGACATCCGCTATCAGGGCGAATAACAGTGCTGTTGCGCGCATTCTGGCTGTTGTTGCTGATTGGCGTTAATTCAGCTCACGCCGGGGTTTTCGACGACCAGGAGGCGCGCAGGCAGATTGCGGCGCAACAGGCGCTGATAGGAGATGTGCGCAATCAGGGGCAGGCGCTGGAAACCCGTGTCATTAAGCTCGAAGAAACGCTCAGTGCTCAACCGCTGCTGGACCTTCACTCTCAAATCCAGACCCTGAGGCTTGACCTGAACAGGTTGCAGGGTCAGATCGAAGTGCTGGTAAATGAAAACGAGTTGACACAGAAGCGGCAAAAGGATTTCTACATCGACCTGGATACACGGTTGCGGCGGATAGAGCAGCCTGACGAACAGGGTGCTTCCCAGCCCGCCAAGCCGGAATCGGACGGGCCGGAAGCCGGCGCTGCGGAATCCGGAGCATCGTCCGGTACCCTCGCCCCCACCGCTCAAGAACCGGGCGCAGCGGCCGGTTCTGCTATGGCTGCAGTGTCCCCCGCAAGCGCGCCTGCTGGGCCTAACGGCGCTAACCTCGCCGATAGTAGCGAGAGCCGCGTCTATGAAGCCGGCTTTACCCTATTCAAGGCGGGCAGGTATAACGATGCAATTTCCCATTTCAACAAATTTATCAAAGACTATCCCGATTCAAATCTCACACCCAGCGCTCAATACTGGATCGGCAATTCCCATTACGCCCTGCGGGATTTCAAGAATGCCATCAGCGCGCAGGAAAAACTGATCGGTGCTTTCCCGGATAGCGCCAAGGCGCCTGACGCCATGCTCAACATTGCCAGCAGCCAGCAGGAAATGAACAGGAAACCTGCCGCCAGGAAAACCTTGCAAGGCATCATCGCCAAATATCCCGGCAGCGACGCGGCTGAAAAAGCCAAGCAGCGTCTGGCCAATGTAAGGTAGCCTTCGTAGCGGGACATCTCCCCTCGTCGGCTTACACATCCAGGATATGGTTCAAACCTTATCTCCATTTCCATCCCCAATTATGCGGCCCTCTGAAGCCGGGTATTTGCGCGTCAGCGAGATCTTCTTTTCCCTGCAGGGGGAAACCAGTCGCGTAGGGCTGCCGACCGTGTTTGTCCGTCTAACTGGTTGCCCATTGCGCTGCGGTTACTGCGATACTGAATATGCTTTCCAGGGAGGGGATCGGATATCGATCGTCGACATTCTGACGAAGGTTGCTTCCTACGGAACCCGCTATGTCACGGTGACCGGCGGCGAACCTCTTGCACAGAAGGAATGCCTCGCCTTGCTCAGCCTATTGTGCGAGGCGCACTATTCGGTATCCCTTGAAACCAGCGGCGCCCTGGACGTATCCGCGGTAGACCCATGCGTATCGAAGATTCTGGATATCAAAACACCCGGTTCGGGCGAAGCGGAAAGGAATCGCTGGTCCAATCTCGATTGTCTTACATCTCAAGATGAAGTGAAGTTTGTGCTGTGCGATGAAACCGACTACTTGTGGGCGGTCGAAGTGCTGCGTGAGCGGCGGCTGGATCGCATCTGCCCGGTTTTATTTTCGCCGGTTTACGGCAAACTCGACCCTGCGGCGCTGGCTGCATGGGTGTTACGGGATCATCTCCCCGTGAGAGTGCAGGTCCAGTTACATAAACTATTGTGGGGTGAGGGGCCAGGACGGTGAATGCCATGAGTTTTTTCACCTGAATTCATGGAAAAGGCGGTCGTACTGTTATCGGGCGGACTGGATTCCGCCACCACCCTTGCCATTGCCTGCAACAGAGGATACGAGTGTCATGCCTTCAGCGTCGATTACGGCCAGCGCCACCGGTCCGAACTTGAAGCGGCGAAAAAACTGGCCCGTTCACTTGGCGCAAGTGACCATAAGACGATTCACATTGATCTGTCCGCGTTCGGTGGATCAGCTCTTGTCGACAAGTTCAGCCCCGTCCCCGCCGGGGGAACCGATACTGGCATTCCTGTCACTTACGTACCGGCTCGCAATACCATCATGTTGTCCCTCGCGCTGGCATGGGCTGAGGTACTCAAAAGCCGCGACATCTTTATTGGGGTGAACGCTGTGGACTACTCCGGGTATCCGGATTGCCGTCCCGAGTACATCGCGGCATTCGAGCAAATGGCAAACCTTGCCACCAAAGCCGCGATTGAAGGCGCCAGGCTACGTATCCATGCGCCACTGATGGAGATGTCCAAGGCACAAATCATACGGCAGGGAGTCGTGCTCGGCCTCGATTACAGCTTGACGGTATCGTGTTATCAGGCGGATGAAGCTGGACGGGCTTGCGGGGTATGCGATTCGTGCCGAATACGCCGAGCGGGATTCGAATCCGCGGATGTTCCCGATGTGACGCGTTATCGATCCTGGGTTCGGCTATGATTGTCCCTTGGAGCTGTCAAACGTAACCATGTAACCACCCGATTGAAGTTGCAAAGGCTGACCCAATGATCAACTATCAGCTGGGAAGCGTATTCGACTTATCGTCATGGCATGATTCCCTGGCTTACTCCTGAATCTCCTTTCCCCCCATTGCACACCGCATGCGTCGAGCCTAACGGCCTGCTTGCTGTTGGCGGCGATCTTTCGCCGCGGCGGCTGATAGAGGCCTACCGCTCCGGAATTTTTCCCTGGTTCAACGAGGGCGAGCCGGTGCTATGGTGGAGTCCGGATCCGCGCATGGTGCTGTTTCCCGGCGAACTTAAAATATCCCGGTCACTGGGAAAATCCCTGAAGAAAGGCAAT
The DNA here is from genome assembly GCF_900115125.1 of Nitrosospira briensis. Lineage (GTDB taxonomy): Bacteria > Pseudomonadota > Gammaproteobacteria > Burkholderiales > Nitrosomonadaceae > Nitrosospira > Nitrosospira briensis_A. Next base: position 41,513 of record NZ_FOVJ01000008.1, read on the forward strand.
TACGAGATTCGCATCGACAGCGCCTTCGATCAGGTCATGCGAGGATGCGCCACTCCCCGTAAAGAGCGACCTGGCACGTGGATCCATGAAGAGATGGTATCCGCCTACACTGCGTTACATGACATGGGGATGGCTCACTCCGTTGAAACCTGGATAGAGGGCGAACTGGTGGGCGGGTTGTACGGTGTTGCTCAGGGAAAGATGTTTTATGGGGAATCCATGTTTTCGCGTGTTCCCGATGCGTCCAAGATTGCATTGGTACATTTGGTAAGACAGCTTGAGCGCAGGGGTTTCAAAATGATTGACTGCCAGATGAAAACAGCTCATCTCGCTTCCCTGGGGGCGCGGGAATTGCCGCGTAAGGAATTTAGTCAAAGACTGAAAGAATTGGTAAACTACCCCGAACGAGTCGAAAAATGGTGTTTCGATCATGAGTCGATTGAATGACGTTCCTTCGTCAGCGCTACAGTTCTACACTACCGCTTCTTATCCGTGCAGCTACTTGCCGGAGCAACTGGCGCGGTCTCAGGTGGCGACCCCCAGTCATCTGATCGATACCAATATCTATGGTGAGCTGGTACAGGCGGGTTTTCGCCGTAGCGGCGCCTTCACCTATCGTCCCTACTGCGACAACTGCCGTGCATGCATGCCAGTCCGGATCGTGGTGGATGAATTGATTCTCAGGCGCGCTCAGCGCCGCTCCTGGAAGCGCCACCAGAATCTGGTTGCAACGCAACACGACCTGTATTATCACCCGGATCACTATTCGCTCTACCTGCGCTATCAGGCGCAACGCCACAGCGGCGGCGGGATGGACCGCGATAGCCGGGAGCAATACCGTCACTTCCTGTTGCCAAGCAATGTCAATTCCCGTCTTGTGGAGTTTCACGAAGACGGCCGGCTGCGCATGAACAGCATCATTGACGAACTACCTGACGGCATATCGTCTGTATACACTTTTTTCGATCCGGATGTGCCCGGGGCCAGCTTCGGCACTTACAATATCCTATGGCAAGTGGAATTGTGCCGGGCGTTGAGACTGCCTTATCTTTACCTGGGCTACTGGATCAAGGAAAGCCAGAAAATGGCCTACAAAGCCGGTTTCAGGCCGTTGCAGGGCCTGGTTGATGGGCGGTGGGAACAGCTGAGCAACATCTAGCGGCCTTCAACCTCGTCCTGTCGGGCAATGAGGGGCCACGAGGTCCCTCGCTTCAACGTTCAGTTTGTTGCTGAGCTGTCCGTATTGCGGCCGCCCGTTTATCCAGAGGTTCCGCTTTTTCCGCATGACCGATATCCCGGTAAAGCTGTGCCAGATTTTCCAGACTGGTCGCCACATGCGGATGATTCCGGCCAAGCGCTTTTTCTGAAATCACCAGGGCCCGTTTGAAAAGGGGCTCAGCATGCGGATACTTGCCCTGGTCTTTATATAATCCCGCCAGGTTATTCAAACTCAAGGCTACGGCCGGGTGGTCCGGACCCAGCGCTTTTTTGGAAATCGCGAATACACGTTTATAGAGCGGCTCTGCTTTTGCGTACTGTTTTTGCGCGCTGTAGAGCAAGGCAAGATTGTTCAGGCTCACAGCCACATTTGGATGGTTGGGACCCAGCGTTTTTTCCAGTATCGCCAATGCCCGCTGGAGGAGCGGTTCAGCGTCTGCATACTGTTCCTGTGCCTGATATAGCTGAGCCAGGTTATTCAAGCTTATGGCCACATCGGGGTGATCTTCACCAAGCACCTTCTCGTCAATTGCCAGCGCGCGCCTATGAAGGGGTTCGGCCTGCGCATAATCCCCTTGCTTTCCGTAAAGCATCGCAAGATTGTTCAATGTGGCAGCCACCTCGGTAGATTCTGCGCCGGTCGACTTTTCAAAAATCGCCCGGGCGCGTTTGAGAAGCGGCTCAGCCTGTGTATATTTACCTTGGGCGTTATACAGCAGCGCAAGACTATTCAGGCTGCTGGCAATGTCGGAGTGATTCGGTTCCAGCGTTTGTTCCGCTGTTTGCAACGCTTGCCTTGCGACCACCGTTGCGCCTTTATAGTCCCCCTGTTGATAGAGGGATTCCAGTTCCTGATTGAGGGCTTCCCACTTGGTCAGGGCGTGAGCGAAACCGCAAAACGTCATGAGAGCCAAAACCAGGGCATAGTAGGACAACTTCATGAATACTCCTATCGACGGTCAAATATTGATGACAGCGAATTGTTCATAATTATCAACAAATCCTTCATTATGCCAAAAATAAACCTCGAGCGAGCAATATCGATTCGCCCAGGAAATACCATGAATCCTGTCTTTCCGGACTTGCCCCCGAATCCAGTCCCGGGGCAGCCACTGTATGTTTTGAACGTCGCTGGATATGGGCTTCCCTGGTGTGACGTTTATGCTGCTTGCCTGCCAATCAATAACACGGCGACCCGCTGCGACTCGCGGTTTCCTTGTCAGGCGCTGCTGGTTGGCAGCAAGTTGCTTTCCTGAAGACCATTACATTTTCGAATGTTAAAATGGAGTCATGCTTTATTCCTTACTCCGGCCGTTGCTATTCGGCCTTGCGCCCGAAACAGCTCACGGAGTCACGTTCACTGCGATTGAAAAAGCGTATCGGCTCGGTCTGCTTGGCAAGGGTTCGGTATCGTGCCGGCCTCGCAATGTCATGGGGGTGAGTTTTCCCAACCCCGTGGGTATGGCCGCCGGGCTGGACAAGAATGGCGAGCATATCAACGCGCTCGCAGCGCTCGGCTTTGGTTTTATCGAAATCGGTACGGTAACACCCCGTCCCCAGCCGGGTAATCCAAAACCGCGGCTGTTTCGTATTCCTGAGGCAAGGGCCATCGTCAACCGCATGGGCTTCAACAATCAGGGCATAGACGAACTGGTGGCGAACGTCCGGCATGCGAACTATCACGGTATACTCGGCATCAACATCGGAAAGAACTTCGATACGCCCGTGGAAAAAGCCATTGATGATTACCTGATTTGTCTGCAAAAAGCGTATCGCCACGCCGACTACATTACTGTCAATATTTCTTCGCCCAATACGCCCAACCTTCGTCAGTTGCAGAATGCCGGGGAACTGGATCGCCTGTTGGGCGCGCTGAAGCTCAACCAGCAAAAACTGGCCGATGAACACGGAAAATACACGCCTCTCGCTGTAAAGATCGCCCCCGATCTGGAGCCGAAGCAGATCGACTCCATCGCGGCGCTGTTGATGAAACACAGGATTGACGGTGTTATCGCCACCAATACCACGCTCTCAAGGGTGGGCGTGGAAACACTGCCCCACGCGGCCGAGGCGGGCGGGTTAAGTGGAGCCCCGCTCACTCAGCGCGCCACTGCCGTTATTCGCCACCTCGGTAATATGCTGCAAGGAGCGCTACCCATCATTGGGGTGGGCGGAATCATGTGCGCAGCGGACGCAAAGGAGAAAATCGAGGCTGGAGCAAGCCTGGTACAGATATACAGCGGCCTGATTTACCGCGGGCCTCGCCTCGTACGCGAGATTGCGCAAGCTTTATGCGTATCCGGTGAGTCGCATTTGTCTGGCGAAGTTTGAAATGAATGAAGATTTGCTGGTAGCGGAAATCGACGCAATTCTGCCTCAAACCCAATGCCGCCGATGCGGATTCTCCGGTTGCCTGCCTTATGCAAAAGCCATTGCGGAAGGGCATGCGGAAATAAACCAGTGCCCTCCCGGCGGGGAAGAAGGCATTCTTGCGCTGGCCCGATTGCTGGGAGTGAGCCCGGTACCTCTCAATACCGCCCACGGTGTCCCCAAGCCTGAAGCAGTGGCGTTGATCGATGAACAGCTCTGCATAGGTTGTACCTTGTGCAGTCAGGCTTGTCCTGTGGACGCCATTGTGGGCGCCGCCAGGCAGATGCATACGGTGATCGCAGCGGATTGCACAGGCTGCGAACTATGTATCGAACCGTGCCCGGTAGACTGTATCAGCATGATTCCGCCGCGGCATGAGGCCGCAGGTCTGGGGGATAAGCCCCCTGCCTGGACGGGTAGCCACGTGGCGCACGGGGACGAAAAGAAGGCAGCCGACCGCGCACGTGAACGTTACCAGTTCCGGTTGCAGAGGCTCGAGCGTGAAAAACAGGATCGTGAAAAAAGGCTGGCGCGGAAAGCTGGAACAATGACGACAAATGTCTCGTCCGCCGCAGCCGCGAATCTAAAAAAAGTAACCATCCAGGCCGCGCTGGAGCGGGCACGAGCCGCTCAGGCCAAGGTATCGAAGAAAAACAACGATGCCAGCCCATTGCCGGACACTTCTCATCCCTGATTCATGAATTCAACCATACGCCGCGAGATTTTTACACGCTTCAGGTCTGCTAATCCTCACCCCACTACGGAACTGGAATACAAATCACCCTTTGAGTTGCTGATAGCGGTAGTGCTCTCGGCTCAGGCCACCGACAAGAGCGTGAACCTCGCAACCCGGAATTTATTTCCCAAGGCGAATACGCCCGAGAAAATGCTTGAGCTGGGAGAAACAGGATTGCGGGAAGCCATCAAGAGCATAGGCTTATATAAAACCAAGGCAAGGAATATACTGGCAACCTGCAACATGCTAATAGAGCAGCATGGTGGAAGCGTGCCGCGAACCCGGGAACAATTGGAGAAACTTCCGGGCGTGGGACGCAAGACAGCCAATGTGGTGTTGAATACTGCATACGGCGAACCCACGATGGCAGTGGATACCCACATTTTTCGCGTTGCAAACCGTACCGGAATCGCTCGCGGAAAAACGGTGCTGGAGGTGGAGCTCAAACTCCTGAAATGCATACCAGGAGAATTTCGCCACGATGCCCATCACTGGCTGATTTTACACGGGCGTTATGTCTGCGTGGCAAGGAAGCCGAAATGCGCCATATGCCTTATCAACGACTTGTGCGAGTATGAGGAAAAGAATCTTTGAGGGAAAAATACAGGAAAGCATCAGGAACGGCTGTTTTTTCATGTCTTTGCATTGGCACGATAAATGTTTAACCCATCCCGAGAAGAGGCGCGCCAGTTCTTCTTCGACACGTGGCGCAAATACCGGCAGCGGGAAATGCTCTCCGCGATGGAAAACATGGCGCTTGAGGTCATTTTGCTTCATCCGGAATACCACGCCATGCTCGACGATGCGGAGCGACATCAGACCAGGGACTATCTGCCCGAAATGGGCGATACCAACCCTTTTTTGCATATGAGCATGCATATCGCCATCAAGGAGCAGCTTTCCATAGACCAGCCTCCCGGCATTCGGCAAAGATTTGAATGCCTGCTGAAGAGCACCGGCGATGAGCATGACGCCATGCATCAAGTCATGGAATGCCTGGCCGAGATGATCTGGCAGGCGCAACGCAATCAGACGGGATATGATGCCTCGGTTTACTTTGAGTGTCTGGATCGGCGTAAAGCCTGATTTGTAGTCAGCCTGGCGAATCAGGCATGAAACGAGAGAACGCCGGCATCGGTGGCTTCGAAGCGTTGCTGGCTCGGCTATTCGCCGTATGTAGTCAGTTGCGCGCCTGTCGGCGCGATGATAGTGGCAAGGAGGCGTGCTGGAACCGTCTGACTAGGATTCTCCATATACGAGTGTACGGTTCCGGGCGGCTCGCTCCAGCTTTGGCCGGCGCGATACTCGATTATTTCGCCCCTGTTCAGCTGTGAACGAACGATACCGTCAAGAACATAAACGAAGACGATGCCCGCGTGACGATGACTGCCGGTTTTGGCTTCAGGCGCCAGGTTCACGACAAACGCCGTCAGGGTCTGCGCTGGATCATCTGGAAGAGCTTGTGATGCGACGGACGCAAGCGTCACGCCCGTCGAGTTGCTCGAATTCCTGTTGGGCAGGTCGGTTGCACAAGCAATGCCCCCGGCACTCAAGAGAACACCCGCGAGGAATAAGGTAACGGAACGCGCCTTCGGTCCCTTTGAATAGAGATGCAAATACCTGATCACCGGTAGTCTCTTGCGGATACAAGCACGGTAAGGCGGGACCGGGAGCGCCGGAGATGCAGCGGGCACCTTTGGACGTCCATGTCCTGTCCCGCAAATCTGCGTCGCGCTGGGCCGAGCTTATTCAGAGCTTCCTGGATCAATATTTTGTTTTCAGACCGGATTGGCTGGCGTAATAGGCCGACACATCCTCAATGTCTTCCTTGCTCAAGGCGGCGGCCATGCCTGCCATGATGGGGTCCTTGCGAACGCCCGACTTATACTCATTCAGGGATTTCATCAGATAACTTGCATGCTGCCCGGCCAGCTTTGGAAAAGCGGGAGCGGGACTATTACCGTCGGGACCATGGCACGCAGCACAAACCTCGGCCGCTTTTTTCTTGCCAGCTTCTATATTAGCCGCCATCCCCTGGCTGGAAATAAGCAGCATTGCGCCGCTCGCCGCGGCAATAACAAATTTTTTCATGAGGCTTTCCTTGCGTAATGGGGTGGTTATTTTCCGCTGGATTGGGCGTAATAGGCAGCCAGGTCTTCCATATCCTGCTGGGACAGCGTGTCGGCTATGGCCTTCATGGTGGGATGGTTGCGGGTGTCGTTTTTATATCCCTCCAGCGCTTTGACCAGGTATTCAGCGTGTTGACCGCCCAGTCTCGGGACGTTATATACTGTCGGATAAGACGTCCGGTATCCTTCTATTCCGTGACAACCAATGCACATGGTATTCTTTTTCTTCCCCTCGGCCGGATCACCGGCTGCCTGAGCGGTGCCGGCTAATGCCAGAAGCATACCGCACGCAAATAAAAAACTCACTGTTGCTGGTGGTTTCATTATTAGTGCCCTCTTTTTACAAAAAGAGCGACTCTAAACGATGTGCCATTTCTGGTCAATGAATAAAAGATCAGGAGGTGAGGAACTTATCGTCATATCTTCTGTCCTGTCGACGCACGCTTTATTTCCAGTTCTTCCCATCGAGCCAGATAATCCATAAGTTCCTGTTCGATTAAACCAAAACGTTCCTGCAGGACTTTAGCGTTTTCCGGGAAATCACGATAAATATCAGGGGAACCCAGCTGGTGGGTGATGGCAGCCTGCTCCTCCTCCAGAACCTTGATCTTTCCCGGCAGCTCGTCCAGTTCACGGACTTCCTTATAACCCAACTTGGCGCGAACGGGCGAATCAGGCGCCTTTATGGGAGTCGTCTGCTGAGGTTTGGCCACCTGCTGCCTTGCCGCCGACGTCAGGTAACTCTTTGCCCGCACCCAATCCTCATAGCCTCCGACATATTCCTTCAGCATGCCTTCGCCTTCGAATGCGATAACCTGGGTAACCACGTTGTCGAGAAATTCCCGGTCATGGCTCACCAGAAACAATGTGCCGGCATAGTTTTGAAGCAATGCCTCCAGCAGTTCCAGGGTTTCAATATCCAGGTCGTTGGTTGGTTCATCGAGAACCAGTACGTTGGCTGGGCGAGTGAACAAGCGCGCCAGCAGCAGCCGGTTACGCTCGCCGCCGGAAAGCGACTTTACCGGGGAGCGCGCGCGTTGTGGCGAAAACAGGAAATCTTCCAGATAACTGATGACATGCTTTCTTGCGCCGCCGATATCGACAAAATCGGCGCCTTGACTGATCGTATCTATGAGCGTCGCTTCCTCATCGAGTTGTTCGCGCATCTGGTCAAAATAGGCCACCTCGAGTTTCGTGCCCAGCCGCACGTTTCCGGTATCCGGCGGTAGCTCGCCCAGTATCAGCTTCAGCAACGTGGACTTTCCCGCGCCGTTGGGTCCCAGCAATCCCACGCGGTCGCCCCTCATGATCCGGCAGGAAAAGTCCTTGATGACAACTTTGTCTCCATAGCTTTTGCCGACGTGTTCCAGCTCGGCCACCATCCGTCCCGATTTTGCGCCTTCGTCCACGTTGAGGCTAACTGTGCCAGGCCTCTCACGACGGGAGGCACGCTCGATCCGTAACGCTTCCAGACGCCTTACCCGGCCCTCGTTGCGGGTGCAGCGCGCTTGAATTCCCTTCCGTATCCAGATCTCCTCCTGCGCCAGCGCCTTGTCAAACTTTTGATTGTGGACAGCCTCAATTTCCAGCATTTCCATTTTCTTTCGCTGGTATTCGTTAAAATCACCGGGAAAGCTCGTCAAATTTCCTCGGTCAAGTTCGATTATCCGGGTCGCTACATTGCCCAGAAAGCGACGGTCATGGGTGACGAACAGTACGCTTCCGGCAAAATCCTTGAGTAGTCCTTCCAGCCATTCAATGGAATGAAAGTCCAGATGGTTCGTCGGCTCATCCAATAGCAGGACGTCGGGTGACACCACCAGCGCGCGCGCCAGCGCAACGCGTTTTTTCTGCCCCCCCGAAAGTTGTCCCACCAGAGCCTCCGCGGAAAGATCAAGCTTGTCGATGGCAGTTTCCACTTTGGCCTGGATGCGCCATCCATCCTGCGCTTCCAGCTGGGCTTGCAAATCCTCGAGGCGCGCCAGGAGAGCTTCGGTGTCGCTCGCACCATCACTCAGGAGATGAGACGTCTCATGGTAAAGGAGCAGCACATTACTGACGACGCCCAAGCCCTTCGATACTTCCTGGAATACCGTGAGGGCCGAGTCCAGTTCCGGCTCCTGCGGCACGTAAGCCAGCCGCAAACCGGGAGTGCGCCACAGCCTGCCATCATCCGGCCGTGTTTCCCCCGCAAGAATACGCAGCAAGCTCGACTTGCCGCCGCCATTCCTGCCGATCAGAGCGATGCGCTCCGCGGAATCAAGCTGCAAATCCACGTGGTTGAGCAGCGTATGATGGCCGAAGGCGAGGCAGGCGTTTTCGAGAGTGAGAAGAGGCATGGTTGCGAAAGTGCGTTTAGCAAGATTGACGAGGGGCGCAATTCTGCCATGGCTGGCAGGGCTTGGCAAAGAATCTGGAGTGTGATTTCGATATCACCCGCACAGACCCTGCATCAGAACGACAACGTCAGAAGGCGGGCGGTATTCCCGGCCACCCACGTCTCAGTGGCCTGGCGCGTGCCAGCGCATGGGATGAATCGCACCAGCCGTCGCAAGCGTTTCGTCCGCGCCGGCCTCGCCATACATTCAGCAATCCTTTGCATTTAGCGTAAAGATGGAAAAATTGCAGTATCTTGCGGCGCTCCAGTGCATCCGGACAATAGTCGCCACAGACAAGCTTGTCGTCTATGAGACCGCCATCGGTCATTGTTACGGCACCCCACGCCTTGGCCCGTATCCTCGTGCCAAACGGCAACCGCGGGCCGAGCACCAGCGCGTCCAGCAGATCGCCGTCAAGGCCGAGGTAGTCCGGCACCGAGCCATAATTGAAGGGGCATGGCAGGGGTGAGATAAAATCGACTCTACCCGTGGATCCGCGCTTGAGAAAACTTCCCCGGGGAACTTCCACTATGATCTCCACCACCAGAGGCTCGGATGATTCCTGCCGCCCGACGCATCGGCTGCTGTAGTGGGTATCGTTCAACGTCTCATGCCATAAGGAATCTTTAAGCAATCTTCGATAAGCGCGATCCTTCCAAAAACCCGGCCAGGGCTCCAAATAGACATTGCCGGTTTTTCCAGGCCCCCTTTCAATCCTGCCGCATTACTGCTCGGCCCCACCGCTATTTTTTTCGACCAGCAACGTATACAACCTGCGGCTGTCGGCGCGCAATACCGTAAACAGGAAAGCGCCCACGGCTACCGATTCGCCCCGTTTGGGCAAGCGGCCGAATTCATGGAGCACCAGCCCCCCCATCGTGTCGTATTCCACGTCGCTTAATTCCGCACCAAGCCTTTCATTAAAATCCGCGATTTCAGTGACAGCCTTGACGCGGTAATGACCGTTCGAATCCTGCACGATGTTGTCTTCGGCCTCATCGAAATCGTGTTCATCCTCGATTTCGCCGACTATTTGCTCCAGCACGTCTTCAATGGTCACCAACCCCGCCACGCCACCATATTCATCCACTACGATAGCGATGTGATTGCGGTTGCTTCGAAAGTCCTTGAGCAGTACGTTGAGCCGCTTCGATTCGGGAATGAATACGACGGGCCGCAGCATGTCGCGGACATCAAATTCCTCCTCTCCCGCATAAAAACGCAACAGATCCTTCGCCAATAATATGCCGATCACATTATTTTTATCATTTTCGGTTACCGGGAAGCGCGAGTGCGCCGTTTCGATAACCTGCGGAATGAACTTGTCGGGCGTTTCGCTGATGTCGATAACGCTCATCTGCGAGCGCGGCACCATGATGTCGCGTGCCTGCATTTCGGACACTTGTATTACCCCTTCAATCATGCTCAGGGCATCCGAATCGAACAGGTTGCGCTCAAAGGCGGAATGCAATAATGCGATCAGTTGCTCGCGATCGCCAGGTTCACGCAAGAGCAACGCTCTGACGCGCTCAAGCCAGCCAGGATTGGGAGGGTCATCCATATGTGGTTGACGTAGGCATGTAAAAATCAAATCAACTTGTAATAATTAAAAGGGAGGCAGCGGCGCTGATAAAACACGATTTTTCCATGTTCACTGCGATTCCGTGGCGGTCTGATGCTGGTCATATGGGTTTTGGTACCCCAGCCTGCCCAGGATTTCGATCTCCAGTTGCTCCATTACCGCTGCATCCGCGTCGTTTTCATGATCATGGCCCTGTAGATGCAGGACGCCATGCACGGTGAGATGCGCGTAATGCGCAGGCAGGTTTTTGTGCTGCTGAGTGGCTTCATTTTCTATCACCGGCGCGCACAGCACGATATCGCCCGTTAATGGCGGGGCATCGTCAACCGCAGGCCGAGTACCGGGCTGAATCTCGGGCTGAGCATCAGCGTAAACAAAGGTCAGGACGTTGGTAGCGTAATCCCTGCCGCGAAAGTCCCGATTTAGCTTCCGGCCCTCTGCTTCATCAACGATGCGGAGAACAATTTCTGCATCCCGCATCAGAGCAGCGTTGACCCATTTGCGAAATGCCGGTCGCGCCGGTATTCCCGTTATACGAGTAGCGTATTGCATCGTCAATTTCAACCGCGATCGCTTCCTCTCCCCGGCCCGAACGCTTCCCGGGGAATTGGAAGGGCTACTCTTTCTTTCCATATTTTTCGTAGGCATTGACAATTCTTTGCACCAGCGGGTGACGTACTACATCCTCTGCATCGAAATGGGTGAATGCGATGCCACGCACTTTTTCCAGAACCTGTTTAGCTTCAACCAGGCCGCTTTTCTGATGCTTTGCCAGATCAATTTGAGTAATATCGCCGGTCACCACAGCCTTGGAACCGAAGCCGATACGAGTGAGGAACATTTTCATCTGTTCCGGCGTGGTGTTTTGTGCTTCGTCGAGAATGATAAAAGACTGGTTCAAGGTGCGTCCACGCATGAAAGCCAGCGGCGCAACCTCAATTGCGCTTCGCTCAAACTGCTTGCTGGTTTTGTCAAACCCCATTAGATCGTAAAGCGCATCGTAGAGAGGGCGTAAATAAGGGTCCACTTTCTGAACCATGTCACCCGGGAGAAAACCCAGACGCTCCCCGGCTTCCACGGCCGGGCGCACCAGCACGATGCGAGCTACGATATCCCGCTCCAGCGCATCCACTGCGCTTGCCACGGCAAGGTAAGTCTTGCCCGTACCCGCCGGCCCGATGGAAAATGTGATGTCATGCATCTGGATTTGCTGCAGATATTCGATCTGGCGTGGGGTGCGGCCCCGCAGATCGCTACGCCGGGTAAGCAGCGCAGGCTCGACTATTTCGCCATCTGCAGGGAAGTGCTTTTTCGAATGATGTGGATTCATCGCTTCGATCAAGCCCAACTGGATCTGCTCGATACTCAGATGATGTTGCGCCTGATCGTAAAAATTCCGCAATGCTTCTACTGCAAGTAAAGTCTGGGCTGATTTGCCGTGCACGCTGAAATGTTCCCCTCGGCGTGCGATGGTGACATCAAGTACGGTTTCAATCTGCCTGAGATTCTCGTCCAGCACACCGCACAGATTGGCAAGGCGCTGGTTATCGACTGGGGAAAAAGAGATTTCTACGGGTTTGGGATTCAAAGGCGCGGTGAAGCGACGCAGTAAGTCGATTGTAAGGTCTTAATTCTGGCAGCGACAGACGTATTTTGCAAGAAGTGAAGGCCCGAGGGTCTGCAGAAATTCTTCATGCGGCGTTTGCGGATAGTTTGCCATCCCAAGATATGCCAGGATATGAAATGAAGGTCCAGCACCGCCTGCGTTGCGGAAGCAAAAAGGCTGAGAGCCGCGGGCGGCTTTTCCCGCGAGCTGAATGTGATGACGCCTTGGCGGCATCGGGCCGTCGCCGTTGGGGGAAGTTCCGAATTTACCTGGAAGCCTGGTGACATCCATCCTCTACCATTTCACCACGCAAGGAATGCGATAGTGCCGAAGTGATTTTTACACCGATGAAACGGCCGATCTTTTCCGGGTGTCCGGGGAAATTTACCATACGGTTGTTATCCGTGCGCCCGCAAAGCTCGTGGGCGTGCTTTCTGGACTGGCCCTCTACCAGGACGCGTTGTGTCGTCCCGATCATGCTGTGGCTGATCACTTGCGCCTGCTCCTCGACTTTTTCCTGCAACCGCTGCAAGCGCTCAAGCTTGACTTCATGGGAAGTGGTATCCACCAACCCTGCGGCGGGCGTACCGGGACGTGGACTATAAATGAAGCTGAAGGAGCCGTCAAAGTTCATCGCCTCGACAAGCTTCATCGTAGCCTCGAAATCCGCCTCGCTTTCACCCGGAAACCCGATGATGAAATCGGAGGTAAGCGAGATGTCAGGCCGGGCGGCCCGCAATCGACGGATGATCGATTTATATTCCAGGCTCGTATAGCCACGCTTCATCGCAGCCAGTATCCGATCTGAACCCGACTGGACCGGCAAGTGCACGTGGCTCACCAGCTTCGGCAGTGTTTCGTAGGCTTTGATCAGCCGTGGCGTAAATTCCCGTGGATGCGAGGTAGTGTAGCGGATGCGTTCGATACCGGGAATCTCATGGATATACTCAAGCAATAGCGCCAAATCCGCAAACTCGCCCTCTTCCCCGTACTTGAGCACGCCACGATAAGCGTTGACGTTCTGCCCGAGCAGCGTTACTTCCTTGATGCCTTGGCCGGCCAAGCTTGCGATTTCCGTCAGTACGTCATCGAGCGGCCGGGAAATTTCCTCGCCCCGGGTATAAGGCACAACGCAAAAGCTGCAATATTTGCTGCACCCTTCCATGATGGAAACGAAGGCGGTTACGCCCTCTGTACGCGCAGGCGGCAGGTGGTCGAACTTTTCGATTTCGGGAAAGGAGATATCCACCTGCGGGCGGCCGGTTGACTGCCGCGCCGAAATCAGTTGTGGCAGCCGGTGCAGTGTTTGCGGGCCAAATACCAGATCCACATATGGCGCGCGCTTCACGATCGCTGCGCCTTCCTGGCTCGCGACGCAACCTCCCACGCCTATAAGCAGGTTCGGGTTGGAAGTTTTAAGATGGCGGACGCGTCCAAGATCATGAAACACCTTTTCCTGAGCCTTCTCCCGCACCGAGCAGGTGTTGAACAAAATCACATCGGCTTCAGCAGGATTGTCCGTTTTTTCCATGCCCCCGGCGTCGTGAAGCACATCGGCCATCTTGTCCGAGTCATACTCGTTCATTTGGCAGCCAAACGTTTTAATGTAAAGTTTTTTTACCATGCATCTATCCAGGTATACGCAAAGCGTTGCGTTGAGTTATCCCCGGAAATAACCGGAATTCCACTATCGCTTCCATTCGACACGCCTGCCGCTCCACCATGCCGTTGCCCGGCGTACTATATACGAGAGGATAGGCGAGAGCTTATCCGCTGTTTCGCAGCCCTGCCGCTACACCGTTAATGGTCAGTTGTATTGCCCGCTTCACTGCATCGGTGGCGTCACCGGATCGATAACGGCGCAACAGTTCTACCTGCAAGTGATTGAGCGGATCAATATAGGGTGTACGATTACGGATGCTTCGGGCGAGCGTCGGATTGTCCTGTAGCAGCTCGGTTCGGCCCGTAACGGCAAATAGCCACTTCACACAGAGTCGCCATTCCTCCTCTATACGTCCGAAAATTTCTTCTCGCAGGGCAGTATCGGTAACCAGTTCAGCATAGCGGGAGGCAATGCCCATATCGGTCTTGGCCAGCACCATATCCATGTTGGACAGCAGCGTTTGCAGGAACGGCCAGTTACTGTGCATATCCTGCAGGAATCCCAGGCCGTTTTCGCCCCGGCCTTCGCGCTTGACGAACAGCTCCACGGCCGTGCCGAAACCGTACCAGCCAGTGATCATGGCGCGATTTACGCTCCAGCTGAACGTCCAGGGGATGGCGCGTAAATCTTCTATCAAATCGGATTTCTTGCGCGATGGCGGACGGCTGCCAATATTCAGGCCGGCAATTTCCCTGATCGGGGTCGATTCCTGAAAATAGCGTGTAAACCCCGGTGTCTCGTATACCAGGTTGCGATAGGCCGCGAGCGCGTCGCCGGCCAGCACTTCCATGATCCGGTAATAATCGGCAGCACGCTCACCGAGGGTGTCGTGGCTCAACAGTGTAGCCTCGACTGTCGCCGCGACCAATGTCTCCAGGTTACGCCGCCCTATTTCCGGATCGGCGTATTTGCTGCCGATGACTTCACCCTGTTCCGTGATGCGTATCTGGCCATTTACACTAGCCGGGGGCTGAGCCAGTATCGCCTGATAGCTGGGACCGCCGCCCCGGCCGACGGTACCGCCGCGTCCGTGAAACAAACGCAGTTCAACCTTGTGTTTCGCGAAAATCTTCGTCAGTTCCGTTTCAGCTTTATAAAGCTCCCAATTTGCGGCAAGAAAGCCGCCGTCTTTATTGCTGTCGGAATAACCCAGCATCACTTCCTGAACGTTGCCGCGCGAATCCAGCAATTTGCGGTAATAAGGCAGCGAAAACATCTTGTCCATGACGATGCCGCAACCGTGCAAGTCCGCAATGGTTTCAAATAACGGGACAATATTGAGATGCAGGCGTGGTCTTTCTCCGGCTCGCAGGAGGCCAACTTCTTTCAGCAATAGCGCAACCTCCAGCATGTCGGAAACGCCGTCGGCTTTAGAGATAACGTAATTTGGCAATGCGGCGGGGCCGAAACGTCTGTGAATTTCCGCTGCCGTTTGCAGAATACACAGTTCGCTTTGAACAATTTCGGAATAGTCCAGATAAGGCGAACGCAAGGGGCGGGGGCTGCTGATCTCGGTCAACAGCCACTGTACGCGATCTTCCTCGGCGATTTCGGAATAATCGCTTCGACCTGCGCCAAATTTGAACAATTCCGCCACCACCTGCTCATGCACATTGCTGTGCTGGCGCATATCCAGGGGCGCAAGGTGAAACCCGAACACGTCCGCTGCCCGCCGTAGATGGCGCAAATCTCCGCGCGCCAGCAATTCGGATTTGTGCTGCTTGAGGGAATGGATGACGATATCGAGATCACGAACGAGCTCCGCGCTTTCCGTATAGGGCTCGGCGGGCCCGACCGGACGGCGTTGCCGGATGACGTGACCAAGGCCTTCGCTAGTGGCAGCAAGACGTGCATAAATACCGATCAGGGCGCGGCGGTAAGGCTCGTCCGCGCGGCTTATCGCACGGTCAGGGGATGCCTCGGCCAATTTGGCCAGGTCCGCATCGACATCCACCAATCGCTCTGTGAGGCTTAGCCTGCGGCCAATTCGATGTACCTCACCCATATAAAAATCCAGGGCGAGCGCGGACTGACGCTCAGCCGCATGCAGCATTACCTCATGGGTGACGAATGGATTACCGTCGCGATCACAGCCTATCCAGCTACCGATGCGCAGAAATGGCGGAATATGAGGAGCTTCGGCTCCCATCCGGCGTTCGAGCAGATCCTCGATCTCTGCATAAAGACGCGGTACCTCGGTAAGAAAAGTATAGTGATAATAGGCCAGGCCGTTCTTGATTTCATCATATACGGAAAGTCTCTGCGAACGCAGCATGCGAGTCTGCCACAATATCTGAATCGCGCAGCGCAACCCGTCTTCGTTGTTCCGTAACTCATCCGGCGTAAGCCGGACCCGGTCGCGCTCGTTCAACAGGTGTGCAATAGTCAACTGGCAATCGAGTATGCTTCTGCGTTGCACTTCTGTTGGATGGGCTGTCAAAACCGGTGAAACGACCGCTTTGGCGAAAAATCCGGCTAATGCGGCGCCACTCGTTCCGCTGGAGAAGACCCGCTCCAGTGCCATTGCGACGCTACCGGCCTGCGGTCGCGATCCGGCCAGAAGATAGCTGCGGCGGCGGCGATTGTGGTGCATATCCTCGGCAATGTTGGAAAGTTGCGAGAACTGGCTGAATGCCCGCACCACCGCTTCAGTCGCCTTGTTGCTCAACTGATTGAGCATCATATCCAGTTCATGACGAGCCGTCAGGTCCTGCTCCCGGCGAAATCGAATTGCGGTCTGGCGGATGTTTTCAACGAGATCGAAGGTAGATTCGCCTTCCTGCTCGCGCAAAGTATCGCCCAGCATGCGGCCCAGCAGACGAATGTCGTTACGTAAAGGATTATCCTTTTCGTTCTCTTTATCGTCGACATCGTTTTTTTCAGAATCTCTGCTTCGGGAAGGAAGGGAGCTCATACCATAACCTCTTCATAAACGCGGACCGAGCGGATGCGTGCGCACTTCATCCGGCTGGACGCCCAGCATGCTAAAATGGGCACCCGAAGCAATTCCGTCACTTTCTCATTTGTAATAATAATGCCTAATTCATCCATACCCGCAAAAATCGTTATTGCAACGCGTGAAAGCGCACTTGCCTTGTGGCAGGCAAATTTCATTCGTGATCGGCTTGCCAAATTATACCCGCAAACCGAACTCGACATATTCGGTATGACGACCCGCGGCGATCAGATTCTTGATGTGTCCCTTTCTAAAATCGGCGGCAAGGGATTATTCATCAAGGAGCTGGAACAGGCACTGGAAGAAGGACGCGCCGATATCGCGGTGCATTCCATGAAGGACGTGCCGATGGATATGCCGCCTGGATTCGCTCTGGCAGCTATCGCCGAACGGGAAGACCCGCGAGATGCCTTTATTTCCAATCGACACGCGAACCTCGACGCCCTGCCTCCCGGCAGTATAGTGGGGACTTCCAGCCTGCGGCGCGAGAGTCAGTTGCGCGCACGTTTTCCGCATTTGCAGGTGCAGCCCTTGCGCGGCAATGTACAGACCCGGTTGCGCAAGCTGGATGAAGGACAATTTTCGGCAATTATTCTAGCAGCTGCCGGCTTGAAACGGCTGGGGCTGGCGGGTCGCATTACGGCTCTGCTAAGCCTTGAGCTGAGCCTGCCTGCAGTTGGGCAGGGTGCGCTCGGAATCGAATGCCGGGCAGAGCGGACCGATTTGATTCGGCTCATGGCGCCATTGCATCATCTTCCGACGGCTCAATGCGTCGAAGCCGAGCGGGCCATGAGCCGCGCTCTGGGCGGAAGCTGCGAGGTACCGCTGGGAGGCTTTGCGGAAATCAGCGGGGGCATACTCCGGCTACGGGGATTCGTCGCCAGCCAGGATGGAGCCCGCATGATAAGTGATGAAGTAAGCGGTGATCCTGGCATGGGGATGGGAATGGGCGCACAACTGGCGCAAAACTTGAAGATACAGGGTGCGGAAGAAATTCTGACGGCGCTGGGATCGAGAGCAGCTGAGCCCGTGAGCCATCCGTGAACCATCCGCTGGCCGGGATCCATGTCCTGGTCACGCGCCCGGCTCATCAGGCGCGCGCGCTTGCTGATCGTATACAGGCAGCGGGAGGTGATCCCATTTTATTTCCGGTGCTGGAGATCCTGGATATGGCGAATCAGCGTCCCCTGCTGGATTTGACCGAGCGTCTGGATGAGTTCGACCTTGCGGTCTTTGTTAGTCCCAACGCCGTCCGCAAGGCGATGAACCGGATAAGAGAAAGGCGGACATTGCCGTCCCGCTTGAAAATCGCGGCGGTCGGCCAGGGAACTGCAAGGGAGTTGAGAAATTTTGGCGTCAATGAAGTAATCGCGCCAACCATACGTTTCGATAGCGAGGCCTTGCTGGACACGCTGGAATTAACGCAGGTGGAGGGTAAGCATGTCGTCATTTTTCGCGGGGACGGGGGGCGCGAGTTGCTCGGTGAAACATTGCTGGAGCGGGGCGCCAGCGTAGAATATGTTGAATGCTATCGCCGCATCAAGCCGAATTCCGATGTCGCTCCACTATTGCTGGCATGGACAACTGGCAGGATAAATGCGATTACCATAACCAGCAGCGAAGGACTGCGCAATTTGTGCGATATGGTTGGCGAGGCTGGTCAGGCGCCGCTCAAGAAAACACCATTGTTTGCTTCCCACGAGCGAATCGTTCAAGCTGCAAGGAAGCTCGGGTTTGGTCAGGTAATCCTAACCCCTGCTGGAGATGACGGCCTGATGGAAGGCCTGTTGCATTATTTTCGGCCGGAAGCCAGCGGCGAGAATCGTGTTTCAACGAAAATATGAGTGCACAGACTCAATCCGTCGATACCGGCAAGCCACCTCGATCAGGCAAAAGATCGCGTTCGTGGCTGGCTGCGCGCGTCAACCCTTTTTTGCTGCTTGCCCTGATCTTTATCCCCGTGATGGCGTGGCAGTGGTATGACACCCGCGACCAGATCGCCGGATTGCAACATGAGTTGGCAAAACGGCTGGCCGAATCGGATGCGTCCGGCAAGGAGTCGCGCAATGTCGCGGTAGAGGCGACGGAGGCAGGGCGGCGGATAGAAACCAAGGTGAATTTGCTGGAAGCCAAACTGGCTGAATCGCAGAGCCAGCAACTGGCGCTGGAGGCGCTGTACCAGGAGCTTACGCGTAATCGTGATGAAGCAACGCTGGAGGAAATCGAGCAGTTGCTTCTTATTGCGAATCAACAACTGCAACTGGCAAGTAACGTTAAAGCTGCTCTCATCGCGATGCAGGAAGCCGATGCCCGGCTGCAGCGGATTGATCGTCCCCAGTTATCCCCATTACGCAAAATTCTCTCGCAGGACATGGATGTTCTTAAGTCCGCCCCGTATCTGGATACGGTGGGGATCAGTCTCCGCCTGGACAATCTTGCTGCTTCGGTGGATGCTTTGCCCCTGGAGATGGAGCTTCGTCCAAAGGAAAATGCCTCTTCCGGGGGTGCAATTCCAGAGACCGGCAACATTTGGCTCAGATTCGCGCGCGAAGCCTGGGAGGACGTAAAGCGCCTGGTCCGGATTCAATACATGAACAAGCCCGATATAGCACTGCTATCGCCATCGCAGGCATATTTCCTGCGTGAGAATTTGAAGCTGCGCCTGCTGTCGGCTCGACATGCGCTGCTCGCGCGCGACGTCGCCAGCTTCAAGGCTGATCTCGACGCATCCGTCGATTGGATCAGCCGGTATTATGACAACGAGTCGAAACCGGTCGCAAATATTCTCGAATCGCTGCATCAGCTGCGCAACAGCGAAGTGGGTATCGAGCTGCCACGTATTTCCGCGAGTCTCGATGCCGTGCGCAATTATCGCATCGCGCGCGATCGAGGAAATAGATGAAGTGGGCGCTCTGGCTTCTGGTGTTGTTTTCCGTCGCGGTGGCGGTGACACTCGCCGCCAGATATAACAGCGGGTATGTACTGGTAGTGGCCCAGCCTTATCGGCTCGAACTATCGCTCAACCTAATGGCGGTATTGCTGCTGGCGCTATTTTTTTTAACCTATTTCATCCTGCGGCTTGCCGTCATTACCCTCCGACTGCCGGCGGAGGTAAAGGAATTCCGCTCTCGCCGGCGCCGCGAGAAAGCACGCAGCGCGATGCTGGACGGGCTCAAGGCGTTCTTCGAGGGCCGCTACGCCAAGGCCGAGAAATCTTCTGCTGCCGCACTGGAACTGAAAGAATCTCCCGTCATTAGCGCGATCAGTGCGCTGATCGCCGCCCGGTCCGCGCACGAACTGGGAAAATATACCCGCCGCGATGAGTTTATTGCCATGGCGGAAAGTAACGCACCAAAGGAAATAACCGTCCGGCTGATGACACAGGCTGAATTGTTGCTGGATGAACACCGTCCTGAAGAAGCGCTGAAGATATTGCGGTCCCTGCACACCGCGGAAACGCGTCAGCATGCCGCTGCGCTGCGGTTGGAGCTGAAAGCGCAGCGGCAATTGAAAAACTGGGACGCGGTACTGAGTCTGCTCCCGCAACTGGAACAGCTTGACGCGACAGACATAACGCGGATGAAGCAACTACGCCGCCAAGCTCATGTGGAAAATCTCAAGAGCAGAACGTTGAATCCGCAGGCGCTGCAGGAGTATTGGCAGAATACTTCTTCAACTGACAAGAGAGACAGCAAGGTGGCCGCCGTTGCTGCCCGTGCGTATTCCTTGATGGGTGATTGTGCAACTGCCCGTCAGATTATCGAGGAGAGCCTGGACAGCCAATGGGATTCCGAACTGGCGGAGTTGTACGCGCAATGTCTCGGCGATGATGCCATCAGGCAAATTGAGCGTGCTGAAACCTGGCTACGCGCTCATCCCAATGACGCAAGCTTGCTGCTTGCGCTGGGCAGGCTTTGCGTCCAGCGCGAGTTGTGGGGCAAGGCGCAGAACTATCTGGAGGCGAGCCTTTCAGTGGAACCTGGTTATCCCGCTCATCTCGCATTGGCGAAATTGAACGAGAAACTTGACCGGCCTGAATTGGCAAAGGATCACTATGGCAAGGGACTGGAACTTGCGTTGAGGCGACTTGATGCGCGGGAGCAAGCTTAAGCCAAAGGGGACCCAGGGCAGACAGTAGCGCAAATTCCAGAGCAGATGGAATGCTTTTCCCGCAAATAACTGCCGGAGTGGGTTCTTCCTGGATTGCAGGGTTCAGATGGGACGAGACAAATTCAGGGCTTTGGCTGGCTGGCCGATGTAGTAAATGCATCGGAAAAGAATTCATCTTCGGGGAGGCCGCGCAGCCTGGTGAAATCCCTGTGGGCGGCTTCCACCATTGCCGGGGTGCCACACGCATATACCTGATACCCGCTGAGATCATCGAAATCCTGCAGCACGGCTTGATGCACCAGCCCGGCCCTTCCACTCCAGTTATCCGCGGGTGGGGACTCGGAAAGCACCGGGATAAAGGTAAAATTGTCATGCTCCTGCTGCCAGCTTCCAGCCAGTTCCGCCATATAAAGATCCGCGCTGGTGCGGTTACCCCAGTAGAGCACCATCTGCCGGTAGCCGTGGAGGTTCCGCCCATGAAATACATGCTCGAGTATGCTTTTAACCGGCGCGAAGCCTGTGCCACTGGCTACGAAGATGATCGGTTTGTCTGAATCCTCACGCAGGAAAAATGTGCCGAGTGGTCCTTCGAAGCGCAGGATGTCCTTCTCCTTCATCCGCGTGAACACATGCTCGGCGAACGCGCCACCGCTGTAGTTGCGGACATGCAGTTGCAGCAGTTCGTCATCGTGCGGCGCATTAGCCAGCGAGTAACTTCGGCGCTTGCCGTCCTTCATGAGAATATCGATATATTGCCCGGCGAGGAACTGCAAGCGTTCGTTGGCGGGAAGCTTCAGGGAAATAACCATCACGTCGGGCGCGACCCGTTCCAGCTTTTGAACACGGCACGGCAGCGTTTTGATTTTGATATCCTTTATTGCCCCGATCTCGCGGCACTCAATGACAAGTTCCGACAGTGGCACGGCGCAGCAAAACAAAGCCATCCCCGCCTGCTTCTCGATTTCCGTAAGCGTACTTTCGTTATGGCTGCCGAAATCGACCTTTCCCTGTATGATTTTGCCCTTGCAAGTGCCACACGCGCCGTTTCGGCACCCATAGGGAAGTGAATAACCTTCGCGAAGCGCCGCTTGCAATACGGTTTCACCAGGTTGGGCGAAAAAAACGTGGCCGCTCGGCTTGATAGTAATTTGATGCGGCATCGGGTTGTGAATGATTCAGTAAGACAGGCCCTAACTGGCGACAAACAAAATGAATGCGATGAAACGACGGACTCTTTTAATTGTTGGCTGCGGCGACATCGCCTTGCGTGCGGCTCCTCTGCTACAGGCGCACTATCGGTTGCTGGGCCTGTACCGCAAGCCGGAGAGCCGCGACCTCCTGCGTCGGCATGGAATTACGCCGGTATCTGGAGATCTCGACATACCCGGTAGTCTTGGCAAGGTGGCCGGAATGGCACATGCAGTTCTGCACCTTGCTCCGCCACCTGTTCGAGGTCGACGAGATACCCGCACTGCAAACCTCCTGGCAGCACTGGCAAAGCGGCCAAAGATGAAGGAGGCAATATTACCACAACGCCTTGTTTACATCAGTACCAGCGGTGTATATGGCAACTGCCGGGGTGCGCAGGTAGATGAAACCCGCTTGATCAATCCGCAGACGGAACGTGCTTTGCGCCGTGCCGATGCCGAAAGACAGATACGCGGTTGGGGGCTGCGCAACGGAGTGAATGTTTCGATTCTTCGCGTGCCTGGAATTTACGCAGACGATCGTCTGCCGTTCGCCCGTCTGCGCGAAGGTGCACCGGTACTCTTGCCGGAGGACGATAGCTATACCAACCATATACATGCCGACGATCTTGCGCGTATTCTTTTCGCTGCGCTGCGCCATGCGAAACCCGGAAGGATCTATCACGCCTGCGACGACTCGGACTTGAAAATGGGCGAGTATTTCGACCTGGTAGCAGACCGGCTCGAGCTGCCACGACCCCCCCGTATTCCCCGGATTCACGCAGAGGCACGCATAGGGCCGGGCATGCTATCGTTCATGCAGGAATCGCGGAGGCTCACCAATACCCGCATCAAGCATGAGTTGCACGTGAACTTGCGCTATCCCACCGTCGCGGAATGTTTTGCCGAGGGAGCCGCAGCGAAAGCCATGGAAAATAGTAAAATCGGATCTATTTCAAGGAAAGAGAAAGTCGACCCCGGTAGACCTGCTCATCAAGATGGAACCCATACTCATCATTACCAACTTGCCCGATAGGGCGGGGGCCATGTCGCTTGCTCAAAAACTGATCGATGAGCGGGTTGCGGCCTGCGTGAACGTACTGGCGGAATGCACATCGGTCTATCACTGGCAGGGAAAAAACGAGAGCACGGCAGAGGTGCCAGTGCTCGTCAAAACGCTTGCCCGGCATTATGGGCGCGTAGAGGAATTGATAACCTCCCTGCACCCCTACGAACTACCTGAAATCATTGCTGTCCCAATAAGCAACGGTCTTCCCGCTTACCTGGACTGGATCGCCGGGGAAACATCAACTCCGGACAACAATTGAACAGAATCTG
This sequence comes from Nitrosospira briensis, assembly GCF_900115125.1. Lineage (GTDB taxonomy): Bacteria > Pseudomonadota > Gammaproteobacteria > Burkholderiales > Nitrosomonadaceae > Nitrosospira > Nitrosospira briensis_A. The sequence goes on from NZ_FOVJ01000008.1 coordinate 64,786, forward strand.
TCTTCTATGCGCCTGAGCCGATATTTCTTCTTGTTACTGTTTTTTTGCAGCGTCAGCGTCTTCGCTCAGGAGAGGCAGTCTTCCGGCTTTCTGTCAGGGTTAAAACAGCTTGGCGCAAGTTTTGATCAGACTGAGCAGGAATTGCTGCCTCCGGACCAGGCGTTCAAACTGACGGTCAAGGTCCGGGATGCGAATACGCTGGTGGCGCAATTTGAGCCGGCAAAAGACTATTATCTCTATAAAGACAAGGTTGCGTTCAAGCCCAAAGACACCGGAACGTCGGTCGAGAAGATCTCGCTACCTCAGGGTACGGTCAAAAGCGATCTCACATTTGGACAGGTCGAAGTGTTTCACGACCCGTTCGAGGCGCTGATTTCCCTGAAGCGCGACGCAACGTCAACCGACAAGTTGACCTTGGTAGCGACTTACCAGGGTTGCAACGAGCCAATAGGGGTTTGTTATGCCCCGATCAATAAAGTTGTTGAACTGACGCTCCCGGTGGCGAAAGCGGCAGCGGGAGCAGTTGCCGATGCGGTGAGTGGGAATGCTTCGGCGGCACCGGCCTTGTCAGGTATCAAGCCAGGCCCGGCAGATGAATTGTTCCAGTCCTCCGCATCGCCCCCCATCGAGACGGAATCAAGCAAAATAGAGCAAATGTTCGAGACCGGAAATTTCTGGCTGATTCTGACCGGTTTCTTTGGCATCGGCCTGCTGCTTTCGTTCACTCCCTGCGTGTTTCCCATGTTTCCGATTTTATCGGGAATCATCGCCAAACGGGGAGAGCGCATAACGAAGATGCACGGGTTTATCCTGTCTCTGGCCTATGTAATGGGGATGGCAATTACCTATGCCGCGGCTGGCGTGGCGGCAGGTCTTTCCGGCGCCATGCTGTCGGCAACCTTGCAGAACGCCTGGGTACTCGGCGCATTCGCGCTGATTTTTATAACGCTGGCTTTTTCCATGTTCGGTTTCTACGAATTGCAGTTACCCACTTTTCTTCAGAGCAAGCTCTCCGAGGAGGCAGGCCATCTGAAAGGCGGGCATCTTACCAGTGTGTTTGGCATGGGGGCATTGTCGGCGCTGATCGTGGGACCTTGCGTGGCGGCTCCACTGGCTGGGGCGCTGCTTTACATCAGCCAGACCCGGGATGTCGTGCTGGGCGGCTCAGCGCTCTTTTCCATGGCTCTGGGCATGGGCGTGCCCTTGCTGATGCTGGGTGCGTCCGCCGGGGCGCTACTCCCGAAAGCGGGCCCATGGATGGAGTCGGTCAAGCAATTTTTTGGTGTTTTGTTGCTGGCGGTCGCAATATGGCTGATATCGCCCGTTATTCCCGCGGTAGTGCATATGCTACTGTGGTCAGTTTTATTAATCATCTCTGCCATTTATCTACACGCCATCGATCCGCTGCGTCCAGGCGCGCCCGGCCTTCAAAAATTCCTGAAGGGTTTGGGTATTATTGCGCTACTGACCGGCGTCGCACTGCTGATCGGTGTTTTTTCAGGTAGCCGGGATATCCTGCAACCTCTCTCGAAGATAAACGTTGCCGCCGTCGACGCGACTGGAATGAAAAAAAATGGCATTGAACCAGCCGGGCATTTGGCGTTTCAGCAAGTGAAGTCGATAGCGGAACTCGAGCAGCATATTCTCCAGTCCAGAAACAAATACGTCATGCTGGACTTTTACGCTGACTGGTGCATTTCCTGCAAGGAAATGGAGCGCTTCACCTTTACTGACCCCGAAGTGCAGTCCCGGCTGAAAGATGTGACGCTATTGCAGGTTGATGTTACCGCAGGGACGCCTGATGACGCGGCGCTACTTAAGCGCTTCAAGCTTTTTGGCCCGCCCGGTATCCTGTTCCTTGATCCGCAGGGGCGCGAGGTCCCAGGCGTCAGGCTCATCGGATACCAGGACAAGGAAAGCTTTCTGAAGATACTCAATGCAGTGCTGATCTAGCAGCCTGCCGGATTGAAAAATCGAAGCGTGTTCGCCAATTATAGAGCCGGTGGCGTGGCCTTGAAGTATATTTTCCTCTGGGTTAATGCCTAAATGACGAAATCGCAACAGATATTGTTGTATGCAGGAGTTGCGGTGCTTGCCGTGGCTGCCGGTTTTTTGCTGCGCGGCCAGCTGATGAGCAGCAATACTCAGCCCGGCGATGCGGCAGCGGCGGCCAAAGGAGCCGAGGTGATATTCGCGGCCAGCTTGCCTGATCTCCAAGACGAGAGTCAGGCCATTTCGCAATGGCGGGGGAATGTGGTGGTCGTAAATTTCTGGGCGACCTGGTGTGAACCTTGCCGCAAGGAGATTCCCGAGTTCATTGAACTCCAGGAAAAATTCAGGGATAAAGGCCTGGTTTTCGTCGGAATCGCAGTGGATCAGAAAGAAAAGGTGGCAGCTTTCAGCAAGGAGATGGGTATCAACTATCCCGTGCTGGTCGGAGACATGAAGGCCATGACGCTTGCTGAAGCAGCGGGAAACCGCCAGGGAGCACTGCCCTTTACTGTCGTCATCGACCGTAACGGGAAAATCACCGGTACCAAACTAGGCCGCCTCAGCCGCGATAATCTTGAATCGATGTTCCAGCCCTTGCTATAGGAACAAGCTCGTCTTCACGCAGTTATCGCAGGCTACCGGGTTGTGTGGACCTGGTCGTTTTCCATACCGCCTGATGAGTTCGGGCTGAGCTGCCGGTCCCCTTGGAAGGGCCTATGACCGGGCCGTTTTTTCAGGCGGCAAGGGCTCGGTACAGATTATATAGACTGATGCTGATGATCAATACCCCTACCAGTATCAGCAGAGTTCGGGCATGAAGCTTCTTGCACAGTACTGCCGCGAACGGCGCTGCAAACAAGCCGCCGAATACCAGCCCTACGATGATGGGCCAGGTGTTCGTCTCCATCAACAATGTAAATACAGCCGCGCCTGTCAGCGTCAGAAAGAACTCCGCGAAATTGACGGAGCCAATAGTGGTGCGTGGATCGTTTCCCGAGCTCACCAGCGTCGAGGTGACCACCGGCCCCCAGCCGCCGCCCCCCGCTGCATCTACGAATCCGCCGAATAACGCCAGCTTTCCGACATGCCTGGGGGCATTCTCGCGCAAGCGCAGGGGGTGAAATGCCTTGCTGAGGATGTAAATCCCCAGCAGCAGCAGATAGGCGGAGATATAGGGCTTGAACATGGCGCCGTCCACCTGGGTCACCAGCACCGCGCCCAATATTCCGCCCAGAATACCGGGCACCAGCAAACGTATGAACAACGTTTTATTGACGTTGCCGAACTTTACATGGGAAATACCCGAAACCCCGGTAGTGAAAATCTCCGCAATATGCACGCTCGCGCTTGCCACTCCGGGCGTAGCGCCTGTCGCCAACAGAAACGAAGTAGCTGTAACGCCATACGCCATGCCTAAGGCGCCATCCACCACTTGTGCAAAAAACCCGACCATTACGGCCGTCCAGAAATCTCTGCCACTGACTGTCTCGCCAATGATTTGCCAGCCGCCAAACCAGTGATTGGAAATAAAAAAGCGCCCAGTCAAGAATATGACCAATGCAATCAACACGACAACAACGAACCACACTGCGGCCTGAAGGAGAGGATGCGCTCCAGGATGGGAGACGGGCTCCTCCACAGGAGGAAGTCCTAATTGCTGGTGTTCCACATTTATCGGATTGCCTGTTAGATCCAGGTTGCGAATCTTCATAAGTCTGCTTCTCTGCCTCTTCTATTGGCGTAACACTATACCGATACCGGCAAATATCCAGAAATAACCTAATAGAATATGTTTATTCTTTTGCTTTTTCCGAACGGAAAGAAAAGGTGGAGGATGTACTGATCATGAATTCGAAGACAATGGAATAGTATGCTGCTAGCCGATATCATCCTCGTCATCCATTTCATTTTTGTATTGTTTGTCGTCGGCAGCCTGCCGCTCATCTGGATCGGCGCATGGATGAGGCTGGATTTTATACGGAATCGCCGGTTTCGGTTTGCGCATATTTCGGCCATCCTCTTCGTTGTTGTCGAGTCTCTCATCGGCATCGTATGTCCGCTGACGCTGCTGGAAGACCAGTTGCGCGGTACGGAAACGGGCGGAAGTTTCATTCAGCGATGGCTGCACCGCATCCTCTTTTACGACGTGCCGGAGTGGCTACTCGCAGGAATTTATGTTCTATTTGCACTTCTGGTCGTCATTACCTTCAGACTCGTTCCGCCCCATCCTCGAAAGTCCCTGTGATCGGCCTTAACCTGCCACAGTAATTGACCCAACTTTAAGCTAAGCGTAAAGTTGGCAAAGAAAGGCTTAAATTTCCGGTTGTTAACCTATCCCGCTGCTTCCCGAACTCTTCCAGGAAACCGTGTGACCATGTCTGCGAGAATGCTCCTTCATCGTTTTACCCGCAATAGACGACTCGTTGCCGGTCTTGGCATTTTTGCCGCCGTCATCGCCCTGTTCGGGCTGATTGGCTATTTCTGGCTGCCGGGGTATGCCAAGACCAAGCTGGAAACAGCGTTATCGGACGCCCTGCAGCGGCCTGTTACAGTGCAGTCGATCGATATTCAACCGTATACGCTGGAATTGACGGTACGCGGTTTCCGCATCGGGGAAAAGGAAACGAGTATTGACGCCGCAAAGGCGCTTTTTTCCCTTGATGAACTGTACGTTAACCTTAGCATTGCCTCTATTGCGCGCGGCGCGCCGGTAATCAGCTCTGTGTCGCTGACAGCGCCAGCGTTTCGTCTGGTTCGCGAAAGCGATCAACGTTTCAATATAACGGATCTGATCGAAGATTTCTTGAAACGGCCCGACGAAGGCGGTGAGACGAATTTTTCAGTGAGTAACATTCTGGTGGAAGGCGGCCGGTTCGAATTTGTCGATCGGCTTAAAAAGAGTCATCAGGAAATCTCCGGGATCAGAATCGGCATACCCTTCATCGCCAACTTCGAAAGTGATGAGAAATCTTGGGTAGAACCATATTTCACCGCGAAGATCAATGACGCCCCAGTGGAGCTAAACGGAAGGTTGCGGCCGTTTACCCAAAATCGGGAGGCGACCCTTGAGCTTAAGCTCAGCAATGTGGATCTTACCCGAATAGACGAGTATTCGCCGGTCCCGACCGGCATCAGGCTGCTTTCCGGTTATTTTGACAGTGATTTATTGTTGACGTTTGCACAGGCTGATGGCCAGCCGCCCAGTATCGTCCTGAGCGGCCGGACAGCGTTAAGGAAGCTGGAGATAGAGAATAAGGCGGTGGAAGCGCCGTATACAGCAAAACTGGACCAACTCGATGTCAAGCTGACCGAAATCAATCTTAATGGTGCGAAGCCGTCGCGCGCCTCGCTGGTTTTGTCGGAAGCCTCAGTGATCCCGAAGGAAGATTCAGACCCTTTACTGAGCTTGCCGAAGTTAAGCATAGATGAGGTTGAGGTCGACACCAAGCGGCAGGCGGTCACGCTTGGTACGGTCGTGCTGGACCGGTTCAAGGCATCGGCGCGCCGCGAACCTGATGGCCGCCTCGATCTGGAAAAGCTCTTTGCGCAGGCACCGGGGGCTACCCAGGCACCGAAGCCGTCCTCCGCCAAGGCGGAGACGGATAAGCCCTGGTCTGCGCAGCTAGGCAGTTTGAAGCTGGCAGGGGCGATACTGCGCTTTGAAGACAGCACCCTGAAAAATTTGGCACCGATGGTTGCCGATCCAGTCGACCTGACTGTCAGCGATATTGATTTGACCGGCGCAGCACCGCTGAAACTGGCCCTGAAGGCCGCGATAAATCAACGCGGGAGTCTCGAAGCAAACGGTGCTCTGGGCTGGTCCCCGGTGACCGCAGATCTCGAGATAAATGCCCGGGACGTTGATCTGGTTGCGCTTCAGGGTTGGGTGGGCGACCGCCTGAACGCGCTACTTACGCGAGGCGCCATATCTTTCAATGGCAATATACAAGCGAATGGGTCGCCATTAAAAGTGGCAGTAAACGGAAAGGGCCAATTTACCAATTTTAATGTCGTGGACAAGCTGAGCACGACGGATCTCATGCGCTGGCGAAACCTGGACATTGATGGCATCGAGTTCGTTAATGACCCGCTGCGCGTCAAGATTGCCTCTATTGCGATTGCAGACTTCTTTGCCCACGTCGTACTTACGCCTGAAGGAGAACTTAATCTTAAACATATCGTCCGGGAGGACGATAGCGGGGGCGCAGGCGTAAAGACTGCTTCGGCTAACCGTTCCGAGGCCGGGCAGCAAGCAATTTCCGCGACCCTCACCCAGGCTGCCGCAGCAAGTGCTCCCCAGAAAAAAAAACCTGCGCCGTTACCCGTTCATATCGGACGCGTTGTAATGCAGGGCGGGAACGTCAATTTTCACGATCAGTTCATCAAGCCCAACTACCGGGCCAGATTGACAGGACTGACAGGCCGCGTCGGTCCTCTGGATCCGCGAAAGCCGGGAGAAATCGATATACGTGGCGCAGTGGACAAAACCGCACCGCTGAAAATCGTAGGCAAAGTCGATACGCTGGGCAGCGAACTCTTCCTCGACGTTACGGCGTCAGCCAAGGGCATCGATATGCCGACTTTCAGCCCCTATTCAGGCAAATATGTCGGCTACGCTATCGAGAAAGGCAAGCTATCGGTCGATATTCATTATCATGTCGAAAAAGGCGAGCTGACAGCGGAAAACAGTATTTTTCTTGATCAATTGACTCTCGGCGAAAAAATTGAAAGTCCCGATGCACTGTCGATCCCGGTAAATCTCGCGCTAGCGCTTTTGAAGAACCGGCGTGGAGAAATTAATGTTCACCTGCCAGTGAGCGGTTCCATCAACGATCCGCAATTCAGCCTGGGCGGCGTCATCTTCGACGCCATAATTAATCTTCTCACGAAAGCCGCAACTGCGCCTCTTGCAATGCTTGGCTCGCTCTTCGGCGGTGAAGAGTTATCCCAGATAACTTTTTTACCTGGCCAGGCACAGCTTACGCCTGAAGCCGAGAAAATCCTCGAGACCTTATCAAGGGCATTGATAGATCGTCCCGCGCTCGAGCTCGACATCACTGGTTGGGCCGATGCCTTGCATGACCCGGAAGCTCTCAAGCGCAGCCTTCTTGAACGCAGGGTTAAAGCGCAGAAATTGTCGGAGAAGGTAAAAAAGGGAGAGGCGGTGGACTCGTTACGTGACGTCGAATTGAGCGACGAGGAATACGCCAGGTATTTGACGATGGCCTACAAGGAAGCAAAGTTCGTGAAGCCAAAAAATGTAATCGGCCTTACAAAAAGCCTGCCTGTGCCGGAAATGGAGCAATTAATGCTGGCCAACATTGATGCCGGTGATAACGAAATGCGACAACTTGCGGAGCGCCGCGCCCAAGCGGCGCGGGACTGGGTGATCGAGCGGGGCGGGGTTGCCGGTGACAGAGTGTTCGTGCTCGCGCCCAAGATCGAGGCGGAGGCCGATGGCGAGAAATCCGGTAGCCGGGTAGAATTCTCGCTCAGATAAATACTGTCATGCCCTACCGGAGATTCCCGGAATCAATCGAAATCTCGGCAGGGCATGCGTGGACATATCAATTCGCTGTCTTAAAACTCAACTTGAGCCTGTGTCAGGAAAGCACTCAGGTCTGCGTTATGAAAGCCTGCAGTACGAGGAATGGCGGACCCTGCCGTATCCACATTTAGCACGTGAATAATATTGTTCTGAATTTTAATATTCGGATGAGGGTACCAGTTCAGGGCAAACCTCACCATATCCGCTTGTCCGCCTCTTATTATCCCGCTATTCAAGTTAATGTAGTCATAACCGGCGGCGACCTCCCAGGCTCCCCAGCCTGAACCGTTCCATTGAAAGTTCTGCCTTGGTTTTATCCGGTTCGCGGCACCATTTTTGACATGGTAGGCTTTGGACTCACCGGTTAAAAAGTAACTGGCGAAACCATAATAGCCGGTAAAATGCTCGTCGTCATAGCCCAGCCCATTTATATTCGTTCGCAAATATTCCCCTTGAACCGAAAATGGACCGTGAACCAGCCAGCCCTCCGCCCCGAAGCGGTCATAACTGTCTATTCGGCGCGAGCCAGGTTCACCCTTGTTTCCTACGCTCAAATTACCGGTGTTCAGCATATTGGTGCGGTCTACATTGGTTCCCGGAAAGGCAAAGAAGGCCATTCCGCCACCTCCCCCGCCTTGAGCGGATGGGGTAGTCGCTATTTGACCTGCAGCGTTGTACTGCGTGTTTACAGCAGTATGCCCGGCCGAAATTCCGACATGCAGGAACCTGGTTTCGTCTTCCATCCACGGACGGCCTGTTATCCGGCCGATACCTTCCCAGCTGGAATCGCCTGAACCATTGTTTCGGTTAACGTTGCCTGCGGCATTAACCGAGGTGGAAGCGGCCGACCAGGATCCAATCGGCTCGGTCTGAAAAGCGACCCCAAACTGGAAACGGGGCACCGCGTAATTGACTCCTATACCGGTTTTGTAGGTATTGGGGTTATCGACGAACGAGTTGACGGACATATGACGCTCGATGAACGTGAGATAGCGGTTACTGGCCGCTTCTTCCAGGCTGAAAGGTTCTTTAAATGAACCAACCTTGATTGAAAACGGCTTGGTCACGTTCAGCCGGGTGTAAGCGTCCGTAATTCCCGATGCTACAGAGCCGTTACCTCGACTGAAGTCATACTCGAATTTGTAATCCCAGAGCTTGAAAAAAGTACCTTCGACACCAAGGCGAGCGCGTCTAAGCGTCGCCCCGCTATTCAATTCATTAGGGAGGTTGCTGCCGGTAGCGGGCAAAACATCGTTGATGAAATTGTATTGCGAACCTGCCTGCATCCGCCCATTGATGGCAAATGTAAAATTGCCGTCTTTACTTGCAAAATGCGGGGCACTATCTGTGAATTGAATGTGAACATTCTCTGTTTCCTTGACTCGCTCTTCCAGCGACGCAATATCACTGGCTAAACGCTCTCCCATTATCTTTGACTTTGATTCAATCTCTTTACGGACAGCGGTTAAATCAGCGGTGTTCGTTTTACCGGCTGCAATATCTGCCGTCTTTGGGGATGCGTTATCGCCTGTTGCCGCGGTTGTGTCCGCGGCTGACTTTTCCGCGGCTTTGGCTGCATCTTCTTTCACGAAAGAACCCAGGTGTACGCGCCCGGGGCCAGGTTTCGCATAAATTTGCTCGGTTCTGGTATCGACGTAAAGATCAAGGGCAAAAGCGGCGGTTGATAAGCTTGAGCCTGAAATTGCGGTGATCGCTAACGTAAGCCCGATTATTCTCATCAGTTTTCTCTTCTCGCCCGCTTATGAAAAACTGCTGTGAGAATACGGTCGAAAAATGACGCTTTGATGACAGTTTTGTCACATTTTTATGACAAGAAATGATGAGTTGGAACTCGAAGCCGACGAAGGGGACAATGAGAAGTCGGTTGGAGACCGGGCTGCTCATAAGCAGAGGGATATCAGCGAGGTCCGATTGCGATGTTCCGCATTCCACTTTTATCGTCGCCGTGATAGTCTATGTATCTGGTTTAGCGTCGCTTACGATCCAACTACCATTAAAGAGGAACAGCATGGAAATTCATGTATACGACACCTATGTCAAGGCTAAAGATGGTCATACAATGCACTTCGACGTATTTACCGCGGTAAAAGACGACAAGAAAGCCGTTGAGTACGCGAAAGAGTGGTTGACGTCCATTGGCGAAGGCGACGCCACCATTACCAGTAGAGAATGTCGTTTTTGTCACAGTGAAAGCGCTCCGCCAGATGTCGCCGATGCAATCAATAAGGACGGCTATTTCATCTACAAGATGCAAGGATGCAAGTAGTTTCCATCTATTGCTCCGGAAGAAGACGGTATGAGCGTCGGGGGCCTGCGTGGGTGGAAATCGCGGATGAATTCGAAAGACGATGAATCTCCCACACATCTTCCCGGCCCGTTTCGCGTCCCGCATCAGAAGTTTCGGTATTTTTGGACTCATACTTGTTACTCCGCTGTGGGCCAGCGAGTTGGTCAAGACCATCGAAGATGTCAAACCGTCGATAGTTGGAGTAGGAACTGTCCAGAGAACACGCTCCCCCGCAGTCAATTTTCTGGGAACCGGCTTTGTACTGGACGACGGCCTTCATGTAATCACCAATGCTCACGTTGTTCCGGAGATTCTGGATATCGCCAACAACGAGTCGTATACCGTGATTACAGGCAAGGGCAAGAAGCCGGAACTTCGGGCTGCGACCATTGCTGCTATCGATAAAGATCACGATCTGGCGCTGCTGAAAATCAGCGGCGACGCTTTACCCGCCATGCGACTGGGAGATGCGAGCAAGGTTCGGGAAGGGCAAACCCTCATTTTTACGGGGTTCCCTATTGGAATGGTGCTGGGATTCTACCCGGTCACTCACCGTGCGATGGTTTCCTCGATTACCCCCATCATTCTGCCTGCGCACAACTCGAGGCAACTTAATGCGAAGATGATCAGTCAGTTGCAAAAGGCTGCCTATGCCGTGTTTCAGCTTGATGGTACTGCCTATCCCGGTAGCAGCGGAAGTCCTCTCTATGATCCTGACACGGGGTTGGTATACGGGGTGATCAATATGGTGTTCGTGAAGGGTAAGAAAGAGGCGGCGCTCAGCAACCCTAGCGGCATAACGTATGCCATTCCTGGCAACTATATCAACGACCTGTTAAAACAGGTAAGCAAATGAACAGGCATGATTACGGTCATGAAACGCTTTCGGGATCGGCAGATTTCGAAAAGAGATGGAAATCTTTAAAGACTGAATTCAATATAGCTGGAAGTTTAACTGCTTGACGGCATGGTTTTTTAATATCTGACGCGCGAGCTGGAAGGAGAAACGATGCAAATGGTCACCGTGGCGATAGCAGATACGGACGCGGGGAGACGCGCAAAGCTGGAGCAGTTCCTGCAAGCGGAGTCCGACATCAAGGTGCTGAAAAATTCGGTGTCAACTGGAATCAATATTCCTGACGACCCTCAACTTGAGCCAGATAAGGCCGTTATAGCAATTGACGATACAGTTACCAGAATCAGCGAATTGAAACCTCGCATCCTTTTTGTCCATCTGGATCAGTCTGAATGGAGCTTTGCCTTGCTGGAAGCCTTGCACCGGGAATGTCCGGAGACGCTTGTATTATTATTAACCGATAAATCGGTCCAGGAGGAGCAGATAATACAGGCTCTGGCTAATGGCGCACGTGGTTGCCTGAGCCATGAAGCAGACCCATTTTATTTCTTGAAGGCTGTACGTGTAGTTGACCGCGGTGAGATCTGGGTCACACGTAAAATGCTTGGCAAAATCATGGACAAGGTTTTGCACTGATTTCACGGATTTTGGCGGGAGACACTTTTGATTTTGCTGGCTAGTTCATCTCAGGACGATCTGTATTGCTGGGAAAGGGGGGTGAGCGCTCTTGCTCCCATATTCTGCTCAACCAACATTGGCTCGCTCAGTGATGAGATGGTGCGGATAAAGCCCAAAATACTCCTGCTGGATTATGATTTACCCAAACTGGATGGGGTGGGTGGAATTGCTGCACTCATGAAATTGAATCCCGATACTAAAGTCGTCATTTTGAGCGGGCCTATCACTGATGAAATAGAATGGGGATTATTCAGGACGGGGGTAAGAGGATGCTGCCAGCGCAATATCGAATCCGAGCAGCTCAAGAACGTCATCATGGCTGTTCAGCGAGGTGAATTGTGGATTCGACGAACGCTCAGTTGGCATCTGCTCAACGAACTGGTTATGATCACCCAGGAGAAGAACAAACTCAAGCAGACCATTGGCGACCTGCTTGCGAATCTAACCCGGCGCGAGTACGAAATTGCTACGCTGGTGGGAGATGGTGAAAGCAATAAACAAATTGCACGCCGGCTTGCGATTACGGAGCGTACCGTGAAGGCCCATCTGACGGAGGTTTTTCGTAAACTGGACGTCGCCGACCGGCTCAAGCTGGCGTTGATTGTCAAAGGCTCGATGTCATCCCGGGACACGACACAAATAGAACACTAGGGTCAAGAGTCATGACGGGGCGGCTCTGACGCGAGGCTGATCGCCAGGCATTTTTTGTGGTTCAGCGCCGCGCGGATCACCGGGGTCAAAGAAGGACCTGACCGGCGCTCGTGGATTGAAGAAGTGGCGGCTAAACGTGACGATGTCGTGCCGTTCAATCTTGACCTTCCAGAATTCAGCACACTGACCGTTTTTTGCAGGAAGGTACATATTCTGGCTCCTGGCACCTTGAGCCTGGTACCCACGGCGAATGTTTGCCCATGATCGTCCTCCGCTGCCGTGTAATCACGAAATTTCCGTCTAGCCTCCGCACCCGCAATGCGTAGGGGGCGCTTGTGCACAACCCAACTCGCGCCACAGTTACTTCCGGGCGCTTTTCCGCTTCAATTCCCGTCCTTCGCTGGCGCCTCGAAACAGGCTGGCGGGCCGACTTCGATAACGCGCCCCGTTCTGACTGCCTGTAAAAAAATCGGGCCGTCGTGAAACCCTTTGCAAGCGTACTGCCCCTGAATTGCCGTACTTAAGTCCAATTGTTCTTGCTGCCCAAGTTGATATGATGAATATGCCGAGATATGGCTTTGGCGCAAGATGACTACTCATCAGAAGAATCATCTCATATAATGCTTTCGTAAATTAAAGGGTTATCTCGCGTTGTTCCGCCGTTAAGGGTGAATTCAAGGTAAGGGGAAGGTATGTTGCTCGACCGGTTGCAGTTTAAACAATCGCGCGTAAGGGAAATCCGAACATTCTGCCCATGAAAGCAAAAACTGCCGGATCCGTCCCTGGAATGTCAATAGGCCGAACAGTGCATCAACCATCTTTCCGGAAAACATGGATGCGGACCCCGATAATGATCAGGATAATGGAGCGAAGCTTTTAAATCGGATGCTGACGAATATTAACCAGACCTCGACTTTTGTGCTCACGCAGGCGCGAACCTCGCCCGGCGAGGGGTATGCGCCACTTTCATGCTTACCGAGACGAAAAACAGGATGCGGCCGTACCCTGATGCGGATGAGGACGAAAATTGCTCCGTATTTATAACCATTTCATTTCCAGGACGGTGATCCTGCTTATCAGTGCGGAAATTTTCGTGCTGATATTCATGGTTTACGTCGCCGCGAGTATTCGTTTTTTTGATTACCTTGATCCGCTTCCTTTCACTTTCTTATCCCTGCTTCCGGAAGCCGTCACTTTCACCTTCGTCATGATCCTGTCCATGTCCGCTATGGGCCTGTATCAGGTGGACTCCCGGTTGAATATCAAAGACACCTTATTCCGTCTCATGCCATCCATGATGCTGGGATTCGGAATAACGACCCTGATTTTTTATTTGCTGCCTGACCTCTATCTTGGCCGCGGCATACTGGGGTTGGTAATGCTTCTCGCTTTGTCCGGAATTCTCCTGACACGAGCGGCTTTTCTCAAATGGTCCCGCTTGGGAATTCTCGAGTCCCAAGCAATCGTACTCGGTATAGGGGGCAAGGCAAAGGAGTTCGTTGAGCAGGCTAAAAAAGACCCCAGCCACCGGGGATTCAAGATCATCGGTTTTGTCCCACTGCCGGATGAAGAACTGCACGTGCCAGCGTACGCAATCTTGCCGAAGGTGGATTCCCTGATGTCGCTGGTCAACCGGTACGGGGCGCGGGAGATCATCGTTGCAATCCAGGAACGCCGGGGCGGCTGCTTTCCCATCCAGGATCTGCTGGAATGCAAGTTGAACGGGATAAAAGTGACGGACTCAGCCGCTTTTTTCGAGCGTGAGCAAGGCCAGATTCGAGTAAACAGCCTTTACCCGAGCTGGCTGGTCTTTGGTGGAGGATTTGATCAAAGCCTGCTCCGGTCAGGTATCAAGCGCGTTTTTGATCTGGCGGCAAGCGGCGTCCTTCTGGCTGTTACGCTACCGGTAATGCTTGTTACCGGCCTCTGTATCTTTTTCGAGGATGGCGCTCCCGTTTTTTACCGGCAGGAAAGGGTGGGAAAAGGGGGCAAGACGTTTATGGTTCTGAAATTTCGCAGCATGCGAAGTGATGCGGAGAAAAGTGGAAAACCCCAGTGGGCGGCGGCGGATGATCCCAGGGTAACGCGGGTGGGCAGAATCATCCGGAAGCTGCGAATCGATGAGCTTCCCCAGATATTCAATGTCTTGAACGGAGATATGAGCTTTGTCGGTCCCCGTCCGGAGCGGCCCTATTTTGTAAACCAGCTCTGCATGGAAGTTCCCTATTACAACGTAAGGCACAGTATCAAGCCCGGAATAACCGGATGGGCTCAAGTACGGTACCGGTATGGCGCCTCCGTGGATGACGCCATCGAAAAGCTTCAGTACGATCTGTATTATGTAAAGAACCATAGTTTGTTCCTTGACGTTATTATTTTGATAGATACCGTCGAAGTTGTTGTGCTGGGCAAGGGCGGAAGATGATCTGGAATCTCTATCCGGAGATTCTCCAGGCGGCAATCTGACATGTTGGCCAGCATAGCGACGTTCAGTTACAGCATGGCCGCCATCGGGCACTTTGTTCTGGCTGTGCTCCTGCTGACGAGCTGGAGGGGTCGCCTGCACGGAATGGTGCTGCCTATAGCCTGTTGCCTGTCAGCATTGTGGGCGTCATTGCTTGCCTATCAAGCCACCCAGGACCCTCCCCTCACGCTACTGACAGATGTAGTGGAAATCCTCAGAAACGCAGGGTGGTCGGCCTTTCTCATCACGTTGCTGGGGCTGTATCGCCATGGAAACTCCCTCATTCCAAAGCTCAGCCCAGCCATGGTGGCCATCATGGCGCTGTATATCGCTTGCCTTATCGTTGCCCTTTACTCTCATGGGGATTTCGACTTCTCTTCGCACAAAACGATCGACTTCATCAATAGCATCGTTGGAAGCCTGGCAATGGCGATACTCGGCATGATCCTGGTGGAGCAGCTTTACAGGAATACGCCGCTCAAGCAGCGTTGGGGAATAAAGTTTGCCTGTCTCGGTATAGGGGGCATTTTTGCGTATGATTTTTATCTGTACAGCGATGCGCTATTGCTCAGGCAGGTGAATCCGGAGATCTGGGCGGCGCGGGGGATCGTCAATGCGCTGGTAGTCCCGCTCATTGCCATATCAGCCGCGCGTAATCCCCAATGGTCGGTCGGCATCACGGTATCACGCCATATTCTCTTCTATTCAGCTGCACTGTTCGGCGCCGCCGCATATTTGCTGGCTATGGCTGCTGCCGGTTATTACCTCCGGTTTTTTGGAGGAAACTGGGGCACGGTCATGCAGGTGAGTTTCTTGTTCGGTGCCGTGGTTCTGCTATTGGCTGTCCTGTTCTCGGGTACCTTGCGTTCATGGCTCAGGGTCTTCATCAGCAAGCATTTTTTCAGCTACAACTACGACTACCGGGAAGAGTGGCTGCATTTCACGCGTACCCTTTCCGAGGGCGAACACGGACTCGGAGAGCGCGTGATCCAGGCGCTGGCGCAACTGGTGGAGAGCCCTGGCGGAGGTTTGTGGATGCGCCGGGAATCCGGTCATTGCGAACCGGTAACACATTGGAATATGCCGTCGGCTAGCGGGTCCGAATCCCTGGATAGTCCTTTCTGTCAATTTTTGGCAAACAAGGAGTGGGTGATCGATTTGCAGGAATATGCTGCAACTCCTGAAAAATACCCGTCACTCGTGCTGCCTCAATGGTTGCGAGCCGTTTATAGGGCATGGCTTGTGGTACCGCTGATTCAAGATCGAAAATTATTTGGTTTTGTAGTGCTGGCGCAACCCAGAAGCAGAGTAAAGCTGAATTGGGAGGTGAGCGATCTGCTCAAGGTGGCAGGCAATCAGGCAGCAAGCTATCTGGCGCAGCACGAGGCCGTCACGGCGCTTATGGTGGCGCGTCAGTTCGAATCTTTTAATCGGATGTCGACCTTTGTGGTGCATGACTTGAAGAATCTTGTTTCACAGTTGTCCCTTCTGCTTTCCAATGCCGAGAAACACAAAAAGAATCCGGAGTTTCAGAAGGATATGATTGAAACGGTATATCTTTCCGTCCAAAAGATGAAACGGCTCCTGGAGAAATTAAGTAGTGGCGATTCGTCGGAAAAAGCCGGTCCTCTCATTATTGCGCGGTTGTTGCAAGAGGCGGTAAAGAGTAAATCCATTGCCGAACCACGACCAATTCTTGAAATACAGGATCCAAACCTCTCGGTGTGTGCGAACTCGTCGCGCCTTGAGCGAGTCGTCGGGCATCTCATCCAGAACGCCATCGACGCGACATCGCGGAATGGACAGGTTCGGGTCCAACTGAGAAGAGAGCAGGATTTCGCGATAGTTGAAATAAAGGATACGGGTCATGGCATGAGCGAAGAATTCATCCGTGAAAAGCTTTTCAAGCCTTTCGAATCCACCAAATCCGCAGGCATGGGTATAGGTGTTTTCGAGAGTAGAGAATATGTATCTGAATTGGGTGGCGAACTGGAAGTCAGCAGTAGTGAATTGGACGGTACGATCTTCCGCATCGTCCTGCCTCTTCATCAAACGGGTCAACAAGCCATTAAAGCGGCAACATAAAGCGATTCGTCCGATGTTCCTGGAGATGCAATAACAAAACGTTCGCCTACATTGGACCAGCGCAAGAAATTGGTAAAAGTGATAACTCCGGGGTTATGAGCATCTACCGGCTACATGAGGGACAATTTAAAGCGCCTGGATAAGTTTCAAATAGCAAATGCCTCAAAGAAGCACAAAGTTGGATTGATCCACAACAATATAAGAGGACCAAAGTGAGTCAGGATAAAAAGAGTCTATTAGTAATTGAAGATGACCCGGGATTACAGCGTCAAATGCGTTGGAGCTTTGATGCTTATGAAGTATTGGTGGCGGGCGACCGGGAAAGCGCGCTCGCGCTGGTCAGGCGCCATGAACCCGCTGTTGTTACCATGGACTTGGGGCTTCCCCCTGATCCCGATGGTGCATCAGAAGGACTGGCTACCCTGGAGCAAATACTCGAGCTCGCGCCGGAAACCAAGGTAATCGTTCTAACCGGTAATCAGGATCACGGCAATGCGTTAAAAGCCATCGGCGCCGGCGCCTACGATTTTCATCAAAAACCTTTTGATCCCGATATGCTGGGCCTTGTCGTGGAGAGAGCCTATTACCTGCATGCGTTGCAGCAAGAGAACCGCAGGCTACTGCAAATTCAGGCCCATTCACTCGTGAGCGGAATCATAACTCGCGATCCGGCACTGATTAAGGTATGCCGAAATATAGAGAAAGTGGCGCCGTCAGACGCTACGGTTATCCTGCTGGGAGAGAGCGGCACGGGCAAGGAAATTCTCGCAAGAACTCTCCATCAATCCAGCGCCAGGCGGGAGAACCGCTTCATGGCGATCAATTGCGCCGCAATCCCGGAGACGCTTTTGGAAAGTGAACTGTTTGGCTATGAAAAAGGCGCATATACTGGAGCAGTCAAGCAGACACCGGGTAAAATAGAATTGGCAAATGAAGGCACTTTTTTTCTTGATGAGGTCGGCGATTTGCCAATGGCGTTACAGGCAAAACTTCTTCGTTTCCTGCAGGAAAGGGTGATCGAAAGAGTGGGCGGGCGTAAGGAAATCCCGGTCGACGTCCGCATCGTGTGCGCAACCCACCAAAATCTCAAGAAGCTCATCGTGGACGGTCGTTTTCGCGAAGACCTGTATTACCGCCTGAGCGAAATTGTCATTACCATCCCTCCCCTGCGAGAGCGGGGAGGCGACGCTGCATTGCTGGCGCACCACTTCAAGAATAAGTTTTGCGCTCAGGAGCGTCGGTCATCCCTCAACTTCAGCCAGGAAGCGCTTGCTGCGATTGAAAGCCACTCCTGGCCGGGCAATGTGCGAGAAATGGAAAACTGCATTAAACGGGCAGTCATTATGGCAGATGGTCCTATCATTAGCGCCGATGACCTCGGGCTGCAGGTTTCAGCAACTTCGGCGGAACCGATCAATCTTCGTCAAGTGCGTGACAAGGCGGAATGTGAGGCCTTGGTGAAAGCGCTGGCAAGGGTGGATGGAAATGTGGTCAAGGCGGCCGAGTTACTGGGCGTCAGCCGTCCCACCATTTATGACCTGATGAACCGCCACCGGCTAAAATAGCGGTCCTTATGTATAACCTCTTTTAGTAGTCTAACCGATGGCAGATCTTCTCCACGAGCTTATTTTCAAGTCCGCTGATCGTTTTCCCGGCAAGCACGCCCTGATTCACCAGAAAAACCGGATAAGCTACGCGGCTCTGGCCGAGGATATCAATTCAGCTGGGGCGGCCATGCTGGCCTTGGGGCTTGGCCGATCCGAGCGCGTCGCTGTTTACCTCGAAAAACGACGGGAAACCGTAGCTGCTCTTTTCGGCGCGGCCCGGGCAGGGGGTGTTTTCGTGCCAGTCAATCCGCTTCTGAAGCCCGAGCAGGTGGCTTATATTCTGCGCGACTGCAATGTCAGAATTTTGGTGACCTCGGCCGACCGGTTGAAATTGCTCGCGCCAGTTTTACCACAATGCCACGACCTGCATGCAGTGATGATCGCCGGTCCGGTAGAGGCCTGCCCGATAATTTCCGGTCTGACCGTCATATCATGGAACGACGCACTCGCTTCAGGCAAAGGTGGCCATCTGAAGCCGCATCACGGTATCGATTGGGATATGGCCGCGATTCTTTACACGTCCGGAAGCACGGGGAAGCCGAAGGGCGTAGTCCTCTCCCACCGTAACATGGTGGCAGGGGCAAAGAGTGTGGCTGAGTATTTGAAAAACACGCCTGATGACCGGATTCTGTCGGTACTGCCGTTAAGCTTTGACTACGGGCTCAGCCAGCTCACTACGGCATTTCACGTCGGCGCTACCAATGTCCTGATGAATTACCTGATGCCGCGGGATATTATCGATACCGTTACGGAGGAGAAGATAACGGGTCTTGCCGCCGTTCCTCCATTGTGGATTCAACTGGTCCAATCGAATTGGCCGCGGGATATTTCCTTGCGGTATATCACCAATTCCGGCGGCGCCATGCCCCGTGCGACGCTTGATTCGTTGCGCAATATCCTTCCCGATACCGAAGTATTTCTCATGTACGGGCTTACAGAGGCGTTTCGTTCCACTTTCCTCCCGCCCGACGAAGTGGAGGTGCGCCCCGACTCCATCGGCAAGGCCATACCCAACGCGGAGGTGCTGGTAGTGCGCGACGACGGATCGCTCTGCGCACCCGGTGAGCCGGGTGAACTGGTGCATCGCGGCGCTCTGGTTTCCATGGGGTATTGGAACGATCCGGAAAAAACCGCTGAGCGTTTCAAACCCCTGCCTTCCCGCCAGCCCGGACTGACTATCCCGGAGCTGGCGGTATGGTCGGGCGACACCGTACGCGTGGATGAAGAAGGGTTTCTGTATTTTATCGGCCGTCGCGATGAAATGATCAAGACCTCCGGTTATCGCGTCAGCCCAACCGAAGTCGAAGAGGTGATTTATGGCACGGAACTCGTGGGAGAGACCGCCGCCGTCGGGGTTCCTCACCCGGTCTTGGGGCAGGCTATCGTTTTGATCGCTACGCCGCGGACGGGATCGGTGCTGGATCAGGATGCGCTGCTTGCGGCATGCAAGCTTCATCTTCCGGCATTCATGCTGCCCAGCCGCATTGAGTGCAGGGAAGGTAATCTGCCCCGTAACCCCAACGGCAAAATCGACCGCAAACTCCTTGCTCAGGCGCTGCAAGACGCTTTTATGGAATCTGAGGCATGAGTAACGCGCGGCCAAGACATGCGCCCGTCACTCAATTTCCAGTTCGCGCCGACTGCCTGCAGATCGGCGGAATGCCGCTTACTCGCTTGGCGCAGCGGGTAGGCAGAACCCCGTTCTATGCGTATGACCGGCAAAGGATTACCAACCGTGTTGCCGTTTTGCGGCAACACCTGCCTGAGGAGATTCACCTTCACTATGCAATGAAAGCGAACCCCATGCCGGCTGTCGTGCAGCATTTGGCGAGTTTGGTGGATGGGCTGGATGTGGCGTCAGCGGGTGAAATGAAAATTGCTCTCGATACACCAACTCCGCCGCATCAGATCAGCTTCGCCGGACCAGGAAAGGCTGATGGCGAGCTTTCCTGCGCTATTGCCGCGGGTATCACGTTGAACATGGAGTCCGGGCAGGAAATGGAGCGAATTGCCAAACTGGGTGATCAGCTCGGTATTCGTCCCAAGGTGGCAGTTCGCGTCAACCCCGACTTCGAACTGAAATCTTCCAGCATGAAGATGGGTGGCGGCCCGAAGCAATTTGGTGTGGACGCAGAGCGGGTTCCAGCCATGCTGGCCCGCCTAGGTGAACTTGGACTTGATTTCGAGGGATTTCACATCTTTAGTGGTTCGCAAAACCTGAAAGTGGCGGCCCTCCAGGAATCCCACGAAAAAACCTTGCAACTTGCCATTGCTCTTGCCAGGCACGCCCCGGATACGGTTCGCCTGTTGAATATCGGTGGCGGTTTTGGCGTGCCGTATTTTCCCGGGGATGAAGCGCTGGATGTGGCGGCGGTCGGGGAAAACCTGCGACGCCTGATGCCTGAGGCAAAGCGGCAACTCCCGGACGCACGCCTGGTAATCGAACTCGGGCGGTATCTGGTGGCGGAGGCGGGCGTTTATGTATGCCGCGTGCTTGAGCGGAAGGAATCGAGGGGACAGATATTTCTGGTGACCGATGGAGGTTTGCATCATCATCTTGCCGCCTCCGGGAACTTTGGCCAGGTGATCCGCAAGAACTACCCGGTCGTCGTCGGCAATCAGGTACAAGGTGCCGAACGGGAAATTGTCTCGGTAGTGGGACCACTTTGTACTCCACTGGATCTGCTGGCGGACCGGATGGAAATGAGCAAGGCGGAAGTGGGAGACTTAATTGTTGTGTTTCAGTCAGGTGCATATGGCTTGACTGCCAGCCCGACAGCATTTCTCAGTCATCCGGCCCCTGCTGAAGTACTGGTTTGACAAACCACGATACGTCCGGTTGATTTGGCGCATAACGCAGTACATTCACCGGGAGTATGACCGGAAGCGGCAATTACCAACAGCAATATGGAAAGGATAATGTTTAGAAAAATCGGAGAGCTACCTTGAGCGGATTGTGCGGCTGGCTGGCCCATGGCGGCTCTGTTACTGAAAACTTGCATCTGGCCCAGCAAATGGCTGCGCCGCTTGGCCGTTTTGACAGCAGCGGCGTCCATGCGTCCGCCGGGGGCAAGAGCGCCGTTGCTGTTGCTGCCCGTGACGGTAGCGCTCATATTTATCAAAAGGAAGGATTGCTAGCATCGGTATGGGGACGAGCCAGATTTGTTGAGCCTCGCCTCGCCGAACTTGCGCACGCCGAAGGTATCGCGAAAACGCTGGCTGATAATTGGCGGGAAAGAGGCGAGCAAACCTTTGCGAGTCTGACAGGCTCATTCTGCTGTTGCATCCTGGACGAAAATACCAATGAGGCTGCGCTGGCGATTGACCGTATGGGCACCTACCCGCTCTCCTACCAGATTGCAGCGGGCGGATTGGTATTCGGCTCGTCGGCGGACGCCATCAATTTGCACCCCTTGATTAAAACCGAGATTGCGCCACAAAGCTTATACAACTACGTTTATTTTCACATGGTACCGGGTCCGGACACCATTTACCAAGGGCAAAAGCGTCTCCTGCCGGGCGAGTGCCTGGTTTATCGAAAGGGGCGCGTCGAGGTTAGCCAATACTGGCAGATGCGATTTCTTGAGGACGAGAAGCGTCCCTTCCAGGAGCTCAAGCAGGATTTTCTAGACGTATTACACGCCGGCGTACGTGAAGTGGTTGGTGATCAGGAGGTGGGTGCTTTTCTCAGCGGCGGGACCGATAGCTCGACGATTGCAGGATTATTGGGCGAAGTGACCGGCAAGCCGGCGCGGACTTATTCCATCGGCTTCGATGCCTCAGGTTATGACGAAATGGAGTATGCGCGTATCGCCGCAAGACATTTCGCTACCCGGCATCAGGAATACTATGTTACTCCGGATGATATCGTGACCGCTATTCCTCAGGTTGCGGCTATCTTCGACCAACCTTTCGGCAACTCTTCCGCAATCCCTGCCTACTATTGCGCAAGCATGGCGAAGGCAGACGGCCTCAGCATGATGCTGGGGGGAGATGGTGGGGATGAGCTGTTCGGAGGCAATGTACGTTATGCCAAACAGCATCTCTTTTCTCTTTATGAGCAAGTGCCTACGCTGTTGCGCAAGGGAATTATCGAGCCACTGGTTTTCGGCTTTCCCGGTGGCGCGGTGCTGCCACCAATAAGAAAGGCTCGCAGCTATGTAGAACAGGCTTCGATACCCATGCCCGCACGCACGGAAACCTATAATCTGCTGGAGCGTTACGGTCATAGGGAGGTTTTTACCCCGGAATTTCTCGATATGGTAAATCCGGGGTATCCGGCGGACCTTCTAAGCGAAACCTATCATCAGGGAAACGCCAGAAGTTTGATAAATCGCATGCTCGCTTTCGACCGGAAGTTCACGCTTGCCGATAACGACCTGCCTAAAGTAGCCAAGGCCTGCGAATTAGCAGGAATGGATGTGGCGTTTCCGCTTATCAGCGACGAGATCGTGGCTTTTTCCTTGCGGCTGGAGCCTCATTTGAAGCTCAAAGGCACGAAGTTACGTTATTTCTTTAAAGAAGCGCTGCGGGGATTCTTGCCGGACGATATCATCGCCAAACAAAAACACGGCTTCGGGCTGCCGTTCGGCGTATGGCTTCAAACGCACAAACCGTTGCAGACTCTGGCTGCGGATAGCTTGAGCGACCTCAAATCACGAAACATCGTCCGCTCGAATTTTATAGACAAGCTGCTGGATCAGCATCTGGACGAGCATGCGGGATACCACGGCACCATGGTTTGGGTATTGATGATGCTGGAGCAATGGTACAAGCAACGGTAGGGATGAGGCGCAGAGCAGTCTGAGCCTTTTTGACTTGATAGCTGTTCTCAGGATAGCGGATAACCCGCTCTGGCGATTTTTTTACTGCTCGCCATCAGCACCTCTTGATGCACCCCTTTGCCTGCTTTTTATTAATACAATTCGCTTCCAAAATTCTAGCTTTGCATGAGAATGATTGTTATTACAATAAGACCCGCGACCGCCAGGGCACCGGAGTAATGGAGGGGAATGGGGCGAAGCCGGAGTTCTGGAGGACCGGGGCCTTCCCCGGTTAGCAGAGCCATTCAAGGTCTCTCTTCATGAGAACACGTAGAACCGTCTTTAATATTCACCTTTATATTGGTCTTGCTGTCGGCCTGTTTCTGATTCTAAGCGGGCTAACCGGAAGCATGATTGTTTTCCGGGAAGAGATCGAGAAACTCATGCATCCGGAATTGCTGGAAACCACCGCAAGTGGTGAGCGACTCCCTGTGCAGTCGGTACTTAATACGATCAAGCGAGTGTATCCGGAAGACAAGATAGTTTTTATCCGAATGCCGCGCACGCTGCGGGAAACCTATCTTTTCAAGATGAATAGTGCTCATGACTTGTTCGTCTATGCGGACCCTTACAGCGGGGAAGTGCTTGGGGCACATAGACAGGAAGATACTCTTATAGGATGGGTTGCCCTTGTGCATACCGAACTTCTGATCGGAGAGCGCGGTAAAACCACCCTCGGCGTCGCCGCATTGCTCCTGATCTGCATGAGCATCACTGGCATTTACCTGTGGTGGCCGCCTAATGGAAAGATTTCCCGAGGCCTTAAAATCGATTGGCGGGGACCCTGGAAAAAGCTTGTTTTTGATATGCACCGCGCATTTGGAATCTATTCTGTGCTTTTTCTTCTAATCGTTGCATTCACTGGTATCTCGCTGGTGTTCAACAAAACTGTTGCCGAAGTTACAAATTTTCTGACAGCCAGTGCGCCGAGACCTTCGCCCCCTCTCTCTAATTCTCTTGAAGAGACCGGAACAATGCCTCCCATCGATGACTTGCTGCATAAGGCAAACCGCATTCTATCCGGCCCTACAACCTGGATCACTTTCCCTCAAACGCCCGATGCACCGCTTGTGATCCGGAAAAAGATGCCCGGTGAACTCAATCCAAACGGAAAAAGCTTTATCTATTTCGATCAGTATAAGGGCGAAGTGCTGCTTGTCGAAGATACTTCGTCTGCCCCTGTGGGCACACGCATCTACAATGCATTTTATCCGCTACATACGGGTGTTTTAGGGGGCTTGCCCACCCGTATCCTTCAGGTGATCGTTGGTTTCTTACCGCTCCTCCTGTTCGTCACAGGCTATGTCATGTGGATAAATCGGCGCAAGGCGAGAGGGTATAGAAGCGCTTCCAAAAATTCAAGCGGGTCGCGCCATGAGAAGTAATTTGAAGCGAACATGATTTCTGAAAATCCCGAATCCAGGAGATCACGCGGCAGAACGGTGGCCTGACTAGCACGATCCCGGATGAACCGGCCATTCGTCCTGGCGCTACGGAGAAGGCGGCGTTGCGTTAACCGTCATCTGGACTTTGCGTGAGAATGATTATGATTTACAATAAAGCTCGCGCCCGCCAGCCCATTGCCAGCCAGCACTCTTTCAAAAAAGACCAAGAACAAGGAAAACACTGTGCTGTGCAACAATGCGTCTGCTGCCCGCTCTTCGTGCACCCCGGCGCCACTGCGCCTTAAGCTGCTGTCTTTTGCCATTCGCATGGCCTTCGCAGGCTTGGTGTCTGGCGGATTCGTGAACCATGTTCATGCCCAAACTGCGCCGCAGGCAAAGGAAGCGGCCGCCGGAGGTGTGGCGACGCTCCCTGAGATGAAAGTCAGCGCAGAACGGCCTGATGAGCTTCCCCAGCCCTATGCGGGCGGACAAGTCGCCCGCGGCGGCCGGCTTGGGATACTCGGCAATACGGACATCATGAAAGCGCCTTTAAGCATCAGCAGCTATACATCGCAGATGATCCGGGACCAGCAGGCAATCACGGCGGCTGACCTCTTGTCCAAGGATCCTTCAGTCCGCTCTACCGGTCAGAGGGGTGGCGTCGTCGATTCTTTCTATATTCGTGGCTTTCCGATCGGTGAAGGCAACGTGGGAGAACTTGCCTTCGACGGACAGTACGGGGTAGCGCCCAATTACCGGATATTCACAGAGTACGCCGAGCGGGTCGAGGTGATAAAGGGACCTGCCGCCCTGCTGTACGGCATGTCCCCGAACAGCGGCGTAGGCGGCGTCATCAATATTGTTCCAAAGCGCGCATCTCCAACCGACTTGACACGGCTTACGGGCACCTACATGTCCAATACTCAGGGCGGCGGGCATCTCGATGTCAGCCGGCGGTTTGGTGCTGATCGCCAGTTCGGCATCCGGCTCAACGGTAGTCATCACCAGGGTAATACGCCGTTGGACAACCAGTTCCGTCAGGCGGATGTCGGTGCCGTGGCACTCGACTATCAGGGCGAAAGGTTTCGGGCGACGCTTGATGCCCTTGGGCAGTATGAGCGGTTCAAGGCTCCACAGCGCCCATTCCTGGTTGCCGCGGACATTGACGTGCCCTCGGCGCCCAACGGCAGGCGCAACGTAACACAGCCTTGGGGCCGGTCGACGATCGAGGACGTCTCGCTCCTGTTCAAGACGGAATACGATATCTCGGATTCGCTGACACTGTTCGGCAGTGTCGGCGGATCCCACTCGTGGGTAGACCGGCTCTCGGATCAGACCCCGATGATCCTGAATGCGGCCGGCGATACCACGTCGACGCCAATGCGCTTCAGGTTCGGCGTCAACCGCTCCAGCGCCGATGGCGGAGTGCGCGCCCGATTCAATACGGGGCC
This sequence comes from Nitrosospira briensis, assembly GCF_900115125.1. Lineage (GTDB taxonomy): Bacteria > Pseudomonadota > Gammaproteobacteria > Burkholderiales > Nitrosomonadaceae > Nitrosospira > Nitrosospira briensis_A. The sequence goes on from NZ_FOVJ01000008.1 coordinate 90,634, forward strand.
CATTCGCCACACTGTGACACTTCAGGGGAGCGGTTATCGTGATCGTCTGGAGCGAGGCTCCAGCACTGGCACGGCCGTGTTGTCGAACATGTATTCCCCGGTTGACCGTCCCGGTCAAGACCTGGCGAGGCCCGATCTGATGAAAATTTCGGAGACAGAATTCTACGGAGGCGCATTAACCGATGTCTTGTCTATAGCCGACGAGCGCGTGCTGCTTACGCTCGGTGTGCGCTTGCAGCAGATCCACTCGGAAAACTTCGGGCCAACGGGCGCCGTCACGTCTTCCTACAGCAGGCTTGCTGCCACCCCGCTGGCTGGTCTCGTCGTGAGGCCGTGGCAAAACGTCTCGATCTACGCCAATCGTATGGAAGGGCTAAGCAAGGGTGACATTGCACCACAGATTGCGGCTAATGCCGGCCAGATCTTCGCGCCCTACAAGACCGAGCAAGTCGAGGTCGGCGTCAAGATTGATTATGGCCGCTTGATCACTACGCTTAGTCTCTTCGAGATCAAAAGGCCTAGCGGCCAGCTCACCGGCAACGTCTTTGCCGTAGATAGTGAGCAGCGCAACCGTGGCCTGGAACTCGCCCTGTTTGGCGAACCCATGTCAGGCGTTCGGTTGCTTGGCGGCATGACGCTGTTCGATGCCGAGTTGACGAAGACCAGCAGCGCGGCAACAGTGGGCAACAAGCCGGTCGGTGTGCCGTCGTTGCAAGCCAATCTTGGCGCTGAATGGGATGTGCAATGGCTGCCCGGCTTCACCTTGACCGGAAATCTTATTCATACCGGAAAGCGATATATCAACCAGGCGAATACGCAAAGTGTGCCTTCCTGGACGACATTTGACTTTGGCGCACGCTACAGCGCGAAGGTCCTTGGAAAATCCACCACCGTCCGGGGCAGTGTACTTAATGCATTCGATACTAACCACTGGTCAGGCGTGGCCTCTTTCAGCACTTTATCGCTAGGTACGCCGCGCACCGTACTGGTATCGGCTACAGTCGACTTTTGAGTTGAGATGGAGCACGACTTGTAGAACTTGCTGTAGTAATTGATCGAACCTGCAGTACGGGTGACGCTGGGGGCCAGTTCTTCAATGCAAGTCGAGTCCATCGGCGTGTCCTTCCAGCTACCATCGTTTGCCGGCTCGACTTCGCTTTACGTTCATAACGTATATCGAGCAGGAACTCGTCCCACGACGTACCTTTGTGAGTGTGCCTGGCCCGGCCATAGCGATTGCGTATTGCCTCCAGACAGATCCACTTTCCATGCTTGCCCAAGTTAATAGCCCCTGCTGGATTTGGTTGCCGACAATTTGAGGCAACGTGCCCACTTGATGCCTCCTCCAGTTACTTTTTCCTTGAGGCAATCCGCTTTTGGAAAATTTTCGTGCTCGACAGGCAAATGGTGTCTATGATGTAACTGACTTCGCCATCGTCTCCGTCCGTAAGCAATTAGCCGGTCCGTGTATCGGCACAAAGAAGCTTATTAGCCTGCACTTGCCATTGACCAGATGAACAGATATTTATGCGAACTGCGAACCGGCAAGAAGCCGGTGGTGCCCAAGCCGCTTTAGTACTGGTGTGTAAACGGCCGGCATCGGGCATCGGCAAGCAACGGCTTGCCGCCCGTTTGGGCCAGGAGACGGCGAGCCGCATCGCCGAGGCACTGCTCGCCTGCGCCCTGGAAGACGCACGCCACTGGCCCGGTCCTGTGATAATCGCGCCTTCACGTTCGGCTGATTATGCCTGGGCCGACGCACTATTGCCGGAAATGCGGTCTAAAGTGGATGTGAAACCGCAATCAGCCGGGAATCTGGGACAGCGGTTGAATGCACTGGATCACGAACTGCGCGGGACAGGCCTGGAACAACTGGTATACATCGGAAGTGATGCTCCCGCACTGACAGCCGCGGATTATGCAACAGCTATCAGAGCCTTGCCGAATTATGATGTCGTGTTGAAACCGGCAGTGGACGGAGGCGTGGTGCTGATGGCCAGCCGCCGGCACTGGCCGGCCCTGGACGGCCTGGCATGGAGCACGGCCCGTCTGGGCACAGACCTGGCTCGCTGTTGCCGGGCAGCGGGCCACTCCATGGCCGAGCTGGCTCACAGTTTCGATGTAGACGAAGAGGACGACGTCGTTCGACTGATTACGGCGCTGAAAGCGGATCGGCGGCCGGCACGGAGAGCCCTGCATTTATTGGCATGCGAGCTTTTCCGGTCACGGAATACAGGAGATTCAGGGGAAGAAAGCCGTGTTGAATCTTAGTGTCATTATTCCTTGCTACCGCGATGAGGATAAATTGGCTGACCTCCTCGCCCAGTTGCGAAGCCTGTATCGCCGGCCGCTGGAGATCATCGTGGTGGATGGCGCCAGTGCCGGCACATGTCGTAGCGTGTGCGATCAATACAAGGCGCGCTGGGTTGCGAGCGAACCCTGCCGAGGGTCTCAATTACTTACGGGCGCTTCGCTGGCACAAGGTGACGCATTATGGTTTTTGCACGCTGACAACCGGCTGCCGCCGGATCCGATAGGGGCGATGGAGCGCTCTTTTGAGCAAGGCGCAGTGGGCGGCTATTTTTGCTTCCGTTTTGATGCGCCGCGCGCCCGGGCCGCCTTACTGCTGGAGCCGGCTATCGCTTTTCGCTGCCGTTTTGGCGTCCCTTATGGCGATCAGGGCTTATTCATGACTCGGCAGGCTTATTTCAGCGCCGGCGGACATTCGCCCTGGCCCCTGTTCGAGGAAGTGTCTTTAGTGCGTGGATTGCGCCGCCTGGGGCGCTTTATGCCTTTGCGTGAATCCATTTTCGTCGACCCCCGGCGCTGGCATCGCGATGGCTGGTGGCGCCGGACATGGGTAAACCGCAATCTGGCGTTAGCCTTTGCACGCGGCGTAGCGCCGGAAAAACTGGCCGCTCGCTATCGTTCCAAAACCAATTGAATCCAATCACGAGGTAAATATCATGCATGACGCTGTCCAGCAATACTACGGCGATACCCTCAGTTCTTCGCTCGATCTTCAGACCAACGCGTGCACGACGGATGCCGGTTTACCTGAATACGTAAAGCCGATACTGGCGCAGATACATGATGAGGTGCTGACACGCTATTACGGCTGTGGCCTGATACTGCCGGAATCGCTCGAAGGCTTGACCGTACTTGATCTCGGCTGTGGTGCAGGACGCGATGTTTACGTGCTATCCAAACTGGTCGGCGAGCATGGCCGCGTAATCGGGGTGGATATGACTGAAGAGCAACTGACTATCGCGCGCCGTCACGAGGAGTACCATCGCAAGGTGTTTGGCTATGGCACAGGCAATGTGCGTTTTTTGCAAGGTTATATCGAGCGGCTCTCGGAACTCCAACTCGCCGATGCCAGCGTGGACATAATAGTGTCCAATTGTGTGCTCAACCTTGCGCCCGACAAGGCGGCGGTGCTGCGGGAGGCCTGGCGCGTGCTCAAGCCGGGGGGCGAACTTTATTTTTCAGACGTTTATACCGACCGGCGGGTACCGAAAGCGCTTACCGGCGATCCGGTGCTATACGGCGAGTGCTTGAGTGGCGCGCTGTACTGGAACGATTTCCTTAACCTGTCCCGTGAGCATGGCTTTGCCGATCCCAGGCTGGTTGATGATCGCAGTATCGCCGTCGGCAATGCGGAACTGGCTGCGCGCACCGGGAACATCCGCTTTTACTCTGCAACCTACAGACTGTTCAAGCTGGACAGACTGGAGCCAGCCTGTGAGGACTACGGTCAGGCCGTGGTTTATCGTGGCACGATACCGCATCATCCTCATGTGTTTGTGCTCGACAAGCACCATCGCATCGAGACCGGCAAGCATTTTCCCGTGTGCGGCAATACCTGGCTTATGCTGCACGATACGCGGCTCGCCGCTCATTTTGACTTCCACGGTAATTTTGAGCGCCACTACGGCATCTTCCCGGGTTGTGGCATGGGCCTGCCCTTTGACGATAGTACCGAAGCCAGTGGCAATCGATCAGATGGATGCTGCTAGCCATGAACATCGGGTCTGACGAGCTTGCTCCTGTGCGCGGCGACCGAACCCGTCGTCCTCGATCCTGGCATCGCACCCAAGACAATGAGTCCCGGGGATTTATTCATTCGCACACGCTGGATGAATTATGGTTTCACACCGGGACTGCCTGTAACCTCTCCTGCCCATTCTGCCTGGAAGGTTCAAAACCGGGAGATAACCGCGTACAAATGTTACGCTTTGACGAGGCCGTCCCTTTTGTGGACGAGGCGATCGGCCTTGGTGTCAAACAATTTTCCTTCACCGGGGGTGAACCGTTCGTCAACAAGGATATAGTACGCATCCTTGATTATGCGTTGCTGCACAAGCCTTGCCTGGTGCTGACCAATGCGACCGAGCCGCTGATAAAGCGCCTCAACCAGATGGAATCCCTGCTTGACCGCCCGAATCCGCTGACTTTCCGTGTCAGCCTTGATTACCCGGACCCGGCGCGCCATGACGCCAGCCGTGGCGAAGGCATGTTCGCTTGCGCACTTGAAGCCCTGCGAAAACTTCATGTAATGGGATTCCGTGTATCTGTTGCCAGCCAATTCATGCCTGGTACCGAAGCGGATGTCGTCTCAGAGCGTTTTGCCGGAATTTTCCGCGCTGCCGGCCTACCGGACGATCTGCCGCGTATCGAGTTTCCTGAATTCCATCCTCCCGGCGCGCAGGTAAACCCACCGGCGATCACTGAGCACTGCATGGCCCACTTTCACACGGAAGAGACCCGGCGTGCCTTCATGTGCGCGTACAGCAGGATGGTTGCGAAAAGTAATGGCCGCCCATCGGTTTATGCCTGTACCCTCGTCGATGACGATCCGGATTACATCCTTGGAGAAACCCTGGCGGAAGCCATTCAGGTTCCCGTGAGCATGAAACACCACCGCTGCTATAGCTGTTTCAAATACGGAGCCTCATGCAGCGAGCGAAAATGAATGAAATCCAGTTCAACCGATAAGGGACGAAAGGACGCTTTTACAGTTTTTAACTTACAGAGGCGCCCGAATGAAACATTGGTGGCCGCTAGTATTGCTGGTACTGTTGGGCGGCTTATTCTTCGCTTTTGATCTCGGTCGATTCATCAGCCTCGAGTCCCTCAAAAGCGGCCGTGATGAGTTGCAGCAGGCCTATCGGGCGCGGCCATTGCAAGTGTTGGGATCGTATGCCTTGGTTTACATCCTCATAGCCGCGCTCTCCCTGCCCGGCGCAGGCGTCATGTCATTGGCGGCCGGCGCTATTTTCGGGCTATGGGTTGGCACTCCGGTAGCGCTCATTTCCGCCAGTGTGGGCGCCACGCTCGCTTTCTGGGTGGCACGCTATGTCTTTCGCGATGTCATACAGGAACGTTTCGGTGACCGGCTGGCGGCGGTGGACGCCGGCATCAAGCGCGACGGCGGATTGTATCTTTTCACTTTGCGCCTGGTGCCGGTATTCCCATTTTTCATTATCAACCTGCTGATGGGTCTGACGGCCATCAGGAGCGGAACGTTCTTCATCGCCAGCATGTTGGGAATGTTCGCCGGTACCGCAATTTATGTCAATGCAGGGACCCAGTTAGCCTCGCTTACCCATCTCTCGGACATTCTCTCGCCAGCACTAATTGGATCTTTCGCCTTGCTTGCGGCATTTCCCTGGGTAGCGCGGTGGGGTGTAAACCGCTTGAGAAAGGGGTGAGAGGATGAGGATATGAAGGGTTTGCGTTCCAGTTGGCCCAAGCCGCGGCGATTTGACCGAAATCTGGTCGTGATTGGCGCCGGGGCGGCGGGCTTGACGGCATCCTACATTGCCTCGGCCGCTCGGGCCAAAGTAACGCTGATTGAGGGGCACAAGATGGGCGGCGATTGCCTCAATTATGGCTGCGTGCCTTCCAAGGCGTTGATTCGCTCAGCTACTTTCCTGCGACAGGCAAGGCGCTGCAAAGACCTCGGCATCGCTCGCGCACCTGTCGAATATGATTTTCGCGAAATTATGGTGCGCGTGCACCACGTCATAAAAACAATCGAGCCGCATGATTCGGTGGAACGCTATAACAGACTGGGAGTGGAGGTAATTCATGGCATGGCGCATATTACTTCACCCTGGACGGTGGAGGTCAATGGGCGCACCCTGACCACGCGCGCGATTGTCATCGCCACCGGTTCTCGTCCCGTAGTCCCGCCGATTCCAGGACTCGAGCAGGTGCGTTACTATACTTCCGACACTATCTGGTCGCTCACAGAGCGTCCGAAACAACTGGTGGTTCTGGGAGGGGGACCTGTCGGCTGCGAGTTGGCGCAGGCGTTTGCACTTCTGGACTGTCAGGTCATCCAGGTGGAAAGAACAGGCTTGATGGGACGTGAAGACCCGGATGCCGTCGCGCTGGTTGAAGCCGCACTTCGCGCAGACGGAGTACGTGTATTGACTCAAACCCATGCTATCCGCTGCCAAAGCGAGGCTGGCGGGCAGCAGTTGATCGTGCGTCACCAGGATGGAACGGAAGAAGCGCTTCCATTCGACGCCCTGTTGTGCGCAGCAGGGCGGGTCGCTCGTACCGAAGGTTTCGGCCTGGAGGAGATGGGAATCCCGATTTGGCCGAACGGCGTCATTGAAACGGATGCATGGTTGCAGACGCTCTACCCCAACATCTATGCCTGCGGCGACGTGGCCGGACCCTATCAGTTTACCCATGTTGCGGCCCACCAGGGCTGGTATGCTGCTGTCAATGCATTGTTCGGCAGCGTGAAGCGTTTCAAAGTGGACTATTCCATAATACCCTGGACGACCTTTACCCACCCGGAAGTTGCCCGTGCCGGATTATCCGAGACCGAAGCGAACACGCGCGGCGTCCGGTTCGAGGTGACCCGCTACAGCCTGGAGGACCTGGACCGTGCCATTACCGACGAGGCCGCGCATGGTTTTATCAAGGTACTAACTGTGCCGGGTAAGGATCAAATACTGGGCGTGACCATTGTTGGAGCGCGCGCGGGCGACCTGCTGGCGGAATTCGTGCTGGCGATGAAGCATGGCCTCGGCCTCAAAAAGATTCTCGGCACCATCCATAGTTATCCTACCTGGCCCGAAGCCAACAAATACGTTGCAGGAGAGTGGAGGAGAGCGCACATGCCATCTCGCCTGCTTGGCTGGGTAGAGAAGTACCACGCCTGGCGACGGGGTTAGGGGGCTAGGGGGATGAGGGGGATGAAAATAAAATCAGCAGTACATTACGTGATATTCATTGCCGCATTATTTGTGGTAGCCGGCTGGAGTCGGCCTGGCAATGCTGCCTCACAAAAACTGGTTTTGACGGGCGCCAGCACAATTGCTCCGTTGGCTGGAGAGCTTGCCCGGCGCTTTGAATCGCTCCATCCCGGCGTGCGGGTGGATGTGCAGACCGGTGGCTCTGCGCGAGGCGTTTACGATTCCCGCAAGGGAACTGCCGACATCGGCATGGTTTCCCGCAGCTTGAAACCTGAAGAGCAGGATTTGCAAGCGCACACCATCGCCTGGGACGGGATCGGTATCATCCTCCATGCCAGCAATCCGGTCGCTTCGCTAAGCCGGCAACAAATCATTGATCTCTACAGCGGTAAAATCATTAACTGGAACGCTGTGGGTGGAAGAGACGCGCGCGTGACCGTAGTTAACAAGGCTGAGGGCCGCTCGACGCTTGAGCTGTTTCTGACCTATGCGAAGCTGAAAAACAGCGACATAAAATCACATGTGGTAATTGGTGATAATTCGCAGGGGATAAAGACCGTAGCCGGCAATCCGAACGCCATTGGCTACGTATCGATAGGCGCGGCGGAATACGAAGCGGGACACGGCGTGCCTATCAAGTTAATGCCGCTGGACGGCGTCGCGGCGACCGTGGCGAATGTGCGCAACGGCACTTTCCCGCTTTCACGGCCGCTCAATCTCGTAACGAGAACGCTACCGGAAGGACTGGCCCTGGAATTCATCGAGTTTGCTCGCTCCGGGCAGGTACACGATCTGGTGGAGGCACAATATTTTGTCCCCGTCTCAGTCCTCCTCCATTGACGGGCTGATGCTTTGGCTGCTGCGCGGCGCAGCAGGTATCGCAGCGAGCGTTGTGTTGCTGATCCTCTTGTTCCTTGCGGTTGAGTCCTGGCCCGCGTTACGGCAAATATCAGCCGAGCGGTTTCTTGCCGACCCGTCCTGGAATCCTGGAGAAGGCATGTACAACCTGGCGCCCATGCTGTCGGGCACGCTTTATGCCGCAGGCGGCGCATTGCTGCTGGCCACCCCGCTGGGCATCGCCTCGGCGCTGTTTATCGCGTTTTACGCCCCGCCGCATGGCGCAAGCATTTATCAGCATTTGGTCGAGCTGCTGGCCGGGATTCCGTCGGTGGTCTACGGGTTTTGGGGGCTGACCACGCTAGTGCCGCTGATCAATCAGCTGCATCCTCCCGGCGCCAGTCTGCTTGCTGGAATTCTGGTGCTGACACTGATGATACTGCCGACCGTCGCGCTCACCGCGCACGCCGCCCTGCTTGCCGTGCCTGCTGATTATTTGCGTGGTGCCGCAGCGTTAGGCATGTCACGCTGGGGCATGATTCAGGGCATCGTTCTGCCATCGGCAAAAATGGGCATCGTCGCGGGAATCATTCTCGCCGCCGGCCGGGCTATCGGGGAAACCATGGCCGTGTTGATGGTCACAGGAAATGTGGTGCAGCATGCCGCAAGCCTGTTCAATCCAATACGTACCCTCGCCGCCAATATTGCATTGGAAATGCCCTACGCCATGGGTGATCACCGCGCGGCCCTTTTTGTATCCGGCCTGGTACTCATGCTGTTCGTAATGGCGCTCTTGGGCCTTGCAGCATGGCTTGGCCCAAATCGCGATGCCTGAAATGGCTACCCTGAAATCAATACACGCCTGTCGGGATCGCTTCGCGCAATTTGCCATCTACACCGCTGCTTTCATGGTTTGCGCTGCATTTGTATGGATATTGAGTGATCTCGTACTCGGCGGGGCAGCGCATCTTTCGTGGGATTTTCTTGTCGACTCGCCGCGGGATGCCGGTCGGGCCGGAGGCATCGGTCCGATTCTGGTTTCCACCGGCCTCGTCTTGATGGTTGCCCTGATGGCGGCTCTGCCGCTGGGATGGACGACCGCCGTGCTGCTCGCGGAATATATATCGGCCGACAGCAGTTTCGGCTACGCGGTGCGCTATAGCCTGCACGTGCTTGCCTGCGTGCCATCCATCGTTTTCGGCCTGTTTGGCAATGCCTTTTTCAGCATCTATCTCGATATGGGGTTTTCCATATTATCCGGAGGACTGACCCTGGCCTGCATGCTGTTGCCTATTCTCATCAGTACCGCCGACGCCGGCCTGCGCGCGGTGCCCGATACGTATCGCCTTTCCGCTGCTGCGCTGGGGATGTCCCGCACAACAACCTTATTCCGGCTGCTTTTGCCGGCCGCCTCGCCGTCGCTGGCCGCTGGTCTGCTGTTGGGAACAGGACGTGCCGTTGCCGAAACCGCCGCGCTTCTGTTTACCAGTGGCTATGTCGATCGCATGCCAGGCTCTCTGCTGGATTCGGGCCGCACCCTGTCGATACATATTTTCGATTTATCGATGAATATACCCGGTGGCGATGCGCGCGCGCATGCTTCGGCGCTTGTGCTGATCACGGCGTTGTTGCTCCTCAATGTGGCTGCAATGCGGCTGGCTGCCGGATGGCAGCGCAGGAGGATAACGGAATGAACGCAAACAGGATCGCCAGTTCGAATGTGCCCCGGACCCCGGCAAGCCATGTCTGAGCAAAAGCAAATGGCAGGCGAGGACAACATCGCCTATACGCTCGGGCCAATGCAGGCAGGGCCGATATGCTGCGACCCGCAACCCTTGATCCAGGTTGAGGACTTGTCTCTCCATTATGGCGCCAAAGCCGCGCTCGATCGCGTTACGCTGGATATCCATCGTGGTTGCATCACAGCGCTGATTGGCCCTTCCGGCTGCGGAAAAACGAGTTTCCTGTTATCCATCAACCGGCTTACCGACCTGATTCCCGGTTGCCGGATCACTGGACGCATCCGGATCGATGGCCGCGATATCCACGATCCGCTCTGCGATGTGCAGACGTTGCGGCGGCGGATCGGTATGGTGTTCCAGAAGCCGATCCCGTTTCCACTTTCGATCCACCGGAACATCGAGCTGCCTTTACACGAACATGGCATAACGCGGCGGGCGGACACCGGACCCATCATCGAACAGGTGTTGCAAGATGTCGGGTTGTGGAATGAAGTGCATGACCGGTTGCACTCTCCTGCCCTGCGCCTGTCAGGCGGCCAGCAGCAGCGTCTCTGCATTGCTCGCGCGTTGGCGTTGAATCCCCATATTCTGCTGATGGACGAGCCATGCAGCGCGCTCGACCCCCTTGCATCGGGCATAGTCGAAGACCTGATCAGCCGGCTAAGCGGCCGCTACACTATTGTCATTGTCACGCACAATCTGGCACAAGCCGGCCGTATTGCGAATTACGCAGCGTTTTTCTGGACCAAGGGCCAGGCCGGGCAACTGGTCGAATTTGGCCGCTGCCGTCAAATTTTTGAGTCCCCCTCTCATGAACTTACCGCGGCTTATGTAAATGGCGTGAGAGGATGATATCCGCTCCGCCACCATTCTTCCCAATGGAGCTGCTATTGACCAACAGCTTACAGGTACAGGCCGGGAATTCCTGCATCACAAGTGTGGGAATTCTGGTTGTTTGCCAGCATTTCCAGTGGCTTCTTCACGCTTGACACCATGTTCACCATAAAGCATACTCTTGGCCTTCACGAAGTAACCAAAATGCATACCAGCGTGGTGAGTATGGGTATTACTAGTGGAATCGGAAGGATTATTTTCGATGTGACGCATACAAGCAGTTCGAAGTGCCAGGTAAAAACGACGGTAAAGAAGGCCGTTGGCGACAACAGTCTTTAGCCATCGTACTTGTTTTGCATAGGGGAAGCACAACGATCGCTATTTCAAGCAGTGCGCTAGTAGAGTCTTTATTTTTGTTCCGGCGCGTTCCCGATAGAAAGCCATAAAAGCATCACTTTTCTGTCGAATCCGGTTTCGTACCACGCTGTGAACAATATGGTTTGCGCTGTCCTTGTCGTGGCTTTTAGTGTCACCCGTCTGAAGAATTGCCTGAATATGAGTATCTGATTTGAACCGGCGTCAAATATTTTTCCCGATCCGCCAGAGTTGTTGTCGACACATACCTCGTGATTTAACTGGGCACTACCGATGATATATATAGAAAGAAGGAGAATATAATGCAAGAAACCGCGTGGATGGTTTCCCTTGTATTGATGTTGTTGATCACATTCGGAGTTATTTTTGTCGCAATCAATTCCGATAAACGCCAGGAAGACTATGGACCATTGGTGAAGAGTGCGTATGGTTTCCGCACCAAGCTGTTCTGGGCCGTTGCACTGGTGTTCCTGCCGGCAATGATTTTTAACCTCATGGACTTGCCGTATGATGTCAGTCGGGCCGCGGGCAAGGGTGCGCCACAGGTTATCAATGTAACCGGGCATATGTGGTATTGGGAAATGGACCGGGACGAGGTCAGCGTGGGACAACCGGTAGAAATCCACATTACCAGTGCCGACGTGAATCATGGCTTTGGTATTTACGATCCCAGTTTGCGACTGGTTGCGCAGGCTCAGGCTATGCCGGGCTATACAAACGTGATACGACACACCTTCGATAAGGAAGGGACGTACAGGGTGCTGTGCATGGAATATTGTGGTGTTGCGCATCACAATATGATGACCGAAATCAAAGTTGGCAAATCTTAGAGAGGAATAAGCATGGCAAGCTATACCTATACCCCAACTCCCGATCAGGGGGCAAAGGCCGGCGTGCTGGCCTATCTGGTTATCTCAGCTGTTGTATTGCTGCTGATGATGCTTTTCGGCCTGCTCATGAGGATGGAGCAAGCACAGTTCATCTCCATCGGAGGGCTCTGGTTTTATAAACTTTTGACGTTGCACGGCGCAGGGATGGTGGGGATTGTGGCCTTGGCCGGAGCAGCTGTCATGTGGCATTTTCTCGGGCAATATGTGCAACTCACCCAAGGCATATTCATGGCGAACCTGGTCTTGTTCCTGACCGGTGTCGTCATGATTCTTGGCAGCGTTCTGGTTGGCGACTTCCACGCAGGATGGACCTTTCTCTTTCCGCTGCCGGGGACCTCAATGGGCCTCTGGAGCCAAGGAGCTGCCGCCTCGTTCATGGGGGGCTTGCTGGTGATTGGCGTTGGCTTCGTGCTGCTGCATCTCGATATCGCCCGCGCCATCATCAAGCGTTACGGGGGCCTTGGGCGCGGGCTCGGCTGGCCGCAGCTTTTTGGTCCCGACGACGGCAATGCGCCGCCGCCAGCAGTTGTCGCCAGCACGATGGTGACAATCGTCAACCTGATCGGTCTGGTCGTCGGCGCCAGTATCCTCGTGATGATGCTCGTGAATCTTTATGTCCCTACCTTTGAAATCGATGCCTTGCTGGCAAAGGGAATGATTTATTTCTTTGGCCATGTATTCATCAACGCGGTTATCTACATGGCTGTGATCGCGGTATATGAAATTCTGCCGCGCTACACCCAGCGCCCATGGAAATCGAACAAGGTGTTTCTGGCCTCCTGGACCGCTTCCACGATCATGGTCATGTTCATCTTCCCGCATCACCTTTTGATGGATTACGCTTTCCCCAAGTGGTTTCTGATCATGGGTCACATTATCGGCTACCTCAACACCTTCCCGATTCTGATCGTGACCGGCTACGGTGCAATGATGATCGTGTACCGTTCGGGCATCCGTTGGGATATGTGCTCCAGGCTACTGTTCGTATCGCTTTTCGGCTGGGCCGTGGGCGCGATGCCGGCGTTTATCGACGGCACGATTACCGTCAACTACGTGATGCATAACACCTTGTGGGTACCGGGTCATTTTCATACGTATCTGATACTGGGTATGGTCGCAATGGTTTTCGGATTCATGTACTATCTTGGAAAGCCAGATGAGAATGCCAAGGATAGTCCCATTGACGTTGCGGCATTCTGGGGATTCGTTATCGGCACCATGGGTTTCACGATGAGCTTCCTCTATGGCGGAAAAGAAGGTGCGGCGCGACGCTACGCCGAGCATCTTCCGAATTGGGTGCCCTATGACCGTCTTGGTTCGATATTTGCAATGTTGCTGATCGCTTCCGTGCTGGTGTTCATTTTCCGCTTTCTTGGCCGGTTGGGTTTGGCGCGGCGCGATTACCAGCGTGCCTCCCTGGCCCGAAGTATGGCTACATGATGCAGGGCGCAACATAACATCCCATGAGGAGCCCAGTTAAACGCGGCGTAATTGTGACATCGCTGGTCGTTTTGCTGGGCACCGGGGTTTTCTGGTGGGGTACGGACGGGTTTACTGCACTTACAGCGGAAACAGCCAGGCGTGTGGAAATTCTGCGTTCCCCGCGTCCTGTGCCAAATGTTACGCTTGAAGATCAGGATGGAAACATCTTCAAGTTGCAGGACTATCAGGGTAAACTTCTGGCAGTAGACTTCATCTTCACCCGGTGTACTACACTGTGTAGAAGCATGGGTATGATCTTCAAGCAAATTCGCGACCTCATCCCTGAGAAATCATTGGGGCGCGATTTTATGCTGATCAGTATCAGCTTTGACCCGGACCACGATGATCCGGCCAGTTTGAAGAAATATGGCCAGGCATATGGAGCGGACGGCGAGATCTGGCGGATCGCTCGGGTGCCTGACAAGGCGGAGCTCAAGGCTTTGCTCGAAGCCTTTGGCATCATCGTAATTCCGGACGAATTCGGAGGGTTTGAGCATAATACGGCCCTTCATCTCGTTGGTCGCGATGGAAAGTTAAGGCTGATTAGCGACATTGATAAAGCGGTACCGTTTGCTGAAGAAGTCGTTGCGCTGCTATGAAACGAGCTTTATCTCATCATTCTGGCAAAATCGGGCTTGGTCTCGGGGCATTCTATTTGCTTCTCGGAACGCCTATGGCGCGAGATTGGCTGGAGGCATCGATGAGCAGCCACATGCTGGTGCAGATGCCCTTGCTGGCGGTAATCGGGATCGTAGCCTGTCGCATGCTGCCGGTCCGGTTGCAGGATTCCATTCTGGTCAAGGTCGGGGGCTCCGTGCCCTGCGTCATGGTGGCACTATTTGCTTCGAGCTACTGGATGCTTCCCCGGGCGCTGGATGCGGCATTGAATGATCCCCTGGCCGAGTTGGCAAAATTCCTCAGTCTACCGCTTCTGGTCGGATTCCCTCTGGTCTTGGCGTGGAGGCGGCTCACTCTTATTGGCCGGGGTTTTGTCTGGACCAATTTCATCAGTATGCTCGCGGTCCTCGGCTGGCTATATATTGTAGCGCCCGTTCGTGTTTGCAACAGCTATCTGGTGAATGACCAGGAAAGTGCCGGCTGGTATATGGTCATAATTTCGGTGCTGATTTTCCTGTGGTGGCTCGGCACCTTAATGGTCGGTGGCGGCATGGGCCCGGATAAACATGATAGTAGCGGTTCGGGTACGACGCTCGCGTAAAACTAAAACTTTCGATTAGGAGAATAGAGAAAAGTATGGACTACCATCCGCCGTTAAAACTAATGGAAGAGGTTGAGGCTGCCAGTAAAAAGAAAGCTGGCCTGCCTGTTGGCGGAATGCTGGTTAAAGGCTTCCTGTCAGGCGCCCTTCTCGCTTATGGCACCGCGCTGGCTTTCAAGTGTTCTGTGGGTTTTTCCGAAGGCGCCGCCGCACTCGTTGCGGGAGCAGTCTTTCCGGTAGGGTTCGCCATGATCATATTGCTCGGTATGGAACTTGCCACCGGCAACTTCGCCGTGCTGCCGGTGGGCGTCGTACGCGGCAAGGTAGCGCTCAACAAAATGTTTCGTAATTGGGGTTGGGTATACCTGGGAAATTTTTTCGGCTGCGTGTTTGTCGGTTTTCTGATCGCCATTGCATTGACAGAAGCCTTTATCGAACCCCACGGAGCGCTCGGCGACAAAATCATCGCTGTGGCGATATCCAAAACGCTCGTTTATGAACACGCTGGAGCGAATGGATGGGTGACCGCGTTCGTCAAGGGCATACTATGTAACTGGATGGTTGCGCTTGGAACTATTCTGGGCATGATTTCCACATCGGCATTCGGCAAAATAGCCTCTATCTGGTTGCCGGTATCCACATTTTTCGCCTTGGCGTTTGAGCACTCGATCGTGAATATGTTCGTGATGCCAACTGCCATGCTGCTGGGTGCTGACATTACCGTCGGGCAATGGTTATTCTGGAACCAGATCCCGGTCACTTTGGGTAACATTGTCGGAGGCGCCGTATTCACAGGCCTGTTGCTGCATTACTGCTATAAGCCTGTTCCCCAGGCTACCGAGGAGAAGTCGGTACATAATGTAACCCGGACCGCGCCGTAAAGCATAAGAGCATATCCATCCCTGAAGAGGCATCTCCATCCTGGCGGGAGCCAGTGTCCGGCTATTTAAGGATATATTGCTAGTCCTTTTTCACCGTGAATTCCATTTAGACAGAAAATACGCGAGCAAGCAGCATAGATTTAGGCACGCTTGCTCGCGATAGCGCTATTGCTATTAACTGCTCAATGCCGATTCCGGCAAGCTTCCTGCACCGGAACATCTCGCCTTCCTGTCCGACAGGGATGTCCAGCTTTAATACATCCTATCGATCTGTTTTTATCTGGGATCACACCTCAATTTTCTTGACACCCGAGTATCTGGCGGGTAGTCTACGCGGTGTTTCAGGGAGGGCCTGGGGACAGCCCTGGGTTTTTGTCGGACAAGACAGGCATCGTGAGAATAGGGACGGTCTGGTTTTCTGCGCGGGATAGAGCGTTTTCAGGCAGGCAAGAGCCCACTGTTAGCGAAGCACAACGAATATCAAAACGGAGTAAAGGAGAGAGAAATGTTAGTGAAGCCTTGGCT
>NZ_FOVJ01000001.1:0-281302 GCF_900115125.1 Nitrosospira briensis
GCAATCAGGCTGTTGCTGCTTTTGTCATCGCGCAGGAAGTAGCCGCGCACCATCTTGTCGGAGAGGGACTGCAGGGTGTGGGTCTTGAAGCCGTTCTCCTGCATCCAGCTCTTCAAGTAGCCTATCATGCCGTGCATGTTGCCTTCCATGGGGAAGTTCTTGTAGGCCATGTCAAATTGCGCCGGGCGCATGAGCCCCAGTTTGTAGAGGTCGGTGACGTGGATGGCGATATAGGCTTCGCGCGCATCCTTGCCCGCGCCGTCCATGCCGGCAAGCTCGCGCAGGATGGCAGCCCCTGCCTGCGGCTCGGCCAGGAGGGCGTCGGCGAAGCGCTGGAACTTGCGCTGCTCCTCGGAAGAGGCACTCGCACCCCAGAATTCGTTTTCGTAGTGGCGGATGGCGTCCATTTGATCCTGCCAGTGGGGGGGCACGATCAGCGGTTCGCCCACCCGCTGGGTGAACAGGGTGTCGCGCCCGGCCAGCAGCTTGATCTGGCGCGAGGTGTCCCACCAGGCCAGGACGAGGGCGTCCTTCGCGGCGTACTTGTTGATGGCCACGGCAAGCGCGGTCAGTTCGCTGAGCTTGCTGTCGGTGGTGAGCAGCAACTCGCTCGTGCGGTTTTCCCAGTCCAGCAGGACGGGTGAGCCCGTCCCCTGTCTTGCGATATGGGTGACGGCCAGGGGCTGGTCGACACCTTCGGCATAGACTTCGTATTTGGCCAGCTTGAGGTCGGGCCAGGCGGTGAGTCCCAGCTGGCTGAATTTGTCCACGTCGCCTTCTTCCACCAGCTGGTAGCGGTAGGGGGCAGGGCCGGGATTGAACCAGAGCCAGGCAAACCAGAGGAGCAAAAGAATTCCTCCCGTCACCAGCAGGATGCCCAGTGAGGGGAGGAGTTTGCCGCTGCGCCGCGCCACCTGGGCGCGGCTTGAGGTTGAGGCGATCAAGCTTATATCGAACCGCTAGGAGCGATCGTTCTTCTCGCGCCGGCGCCAGCCTGCCAGGGCGAGCGTGCCGGCCAGGAGCATGCCGCCACCCAGCCCGCCAAGCGAGATCTTCTCGCCGGTGCTGTTCAGGTCAAAGAGGCTCGAACTGCGTTTCGATTCCATCTTGGCCACCCGTGCCTGCAGGGCCGCCATTTCACGCATCTTGGTGTTCTCGTCCATGACTTCGACGTAGTCGCGGTTCATCGGGCCCCAGCCTTCGGTGTAAGTCCAGCCACCCGGGTTGACGTGGGCCAGGCCTACGTGCAGTTTGGGCAGGTTGTTCTCTCCCATTTCCAGCACTTTGAGCTCGATGGCGGCCGGGTTGTTGTCCTTGGACCAGTAGAGCTGGGTGAAGCCGGCAAACATTTCCTTGTCGGGTGCAAGCGGGGTCGGACGGTTGGTCTTCTGACCGGTCAGCATGCCTTCCTTGTAGAGCTTCTCGGCAACCGCGTGCGCTTCCTTGTACTTGGCCAGGCCGTGCAGGGTGCCCTTGTCCATGAATTCAAGGTAGGAGCGGGCAAAACGCTCGGAGTGGCATTGCGTGCAGGTCTTGACCCAGGAGTCCAGACGCGCTTCCGACCATTCGCTGTCTATGTTCTCGGCGATGCCCGGTACCGCAGGATAGTTGGCCCAGCGTATCTTCCTCACGACGTTGTGGCTGTATTTGCCTTCATATTCGAAGTGGCAGCCCTGGCAGGTCGGGGCAGTCTGCCCGCCCTTGGCGTAGGCGTCCTTCAGCGGTACGTTCCAGTTCCATTTGTTGCCCATGATGGCCACGGTCTTGCCGTGCTTGCTCATGGAGTACGCTTCCCAGTTGTTGTGGTCCACGCCACTGTGGCAGGTGGCGCAGGTCTCCGGCTGGCGCGATTCGGCCGCGGAGAATTCATGCCGGGTGTGGCAGGAGTCGCACTTGTTCTGGTTGGTGTGGCACATGCTGCAGCCTTCGGCAATCTCGCGCTGCGGCATGGAGGCAAACACGGCAACTTCCACGTTGGCCTTCCAGTCCAGTGCGTGCGAGGGACGGCCCTGCGGCCATTGCTTGTCCGGCCAGATGAGCGTGTCGCGCTCGGATTCGCGCTCGGCAAATTCCTGCAGGTGACACACGCCGCATACGTCCGCCGTGGGCATGCGAAGGTCCTTCATGTGGTCAGCCTTGCCCTTGGTGTTGATGTCAACGTGACAGTCTATGCAGCCGACTTCCTTGAGCTTCTCATTGGCACCCAGACGATTCATGGAGCGAAGGTTCTTCTCCACGTCTTCCAGCTTGGCTTTCTTGTAGTAGATCGGGTCTTCCGGCTTCAGGTTGCGGATCTTGTCCAGGTTGGCATGCGTGCTCTTCTTCCAGGCATTGACCCATACCGGCGATTCGTCCGTGTGGCATTTGACGCATTCGTCACGCGACGCAACTTCCTTCATCGAGGTCGGCGGCTTGTAAAAAGACGCCGGGTCAAAGTACATGCTCATGGGAATCGGCTCCCAGTACTTGGCCAGCGTCCCGCGACCAGCGCCTTGCGCAGGGTCCTTGTAACGCTTTACCAACGCTTCATGCAGCTGTTTGGGCGAGGCCGACTGCTCCAGATTCAGCGCTTTGTACGTCTCTTTGGGAACGCTGGGAAAGTTCGCGTACGCAGAGGCCGCAAACAGCGCCCCACACGTCAGCGTCACCAGCCTCAGCCAAGGCTTCACTAACATTTCTCTCTCCTTTACTCCGTTTTGATATTCGTTGTGCTTCGCTAACAGTGGGCTCTTGCCTGCCTGAAAACGCTCAGCATATCTTCTGGCGGCAGAACCAGCAGGCCGTCCGATCCGCTACGGCAGGCGCTGACGCCATCGGGTCGCTTCCGGCTTCTCCTGGGGCAAGGAGTGCACTTCGTAATTTTTTAAGAATTTTTATTACCATTACTGTAACGCGGGCTTTTATATACGGGTAGCGCCAGTACTATCACTCTTTCTGGTACCACTGATACCACTCTGATGCAGTGATAGATCAAAGGCAGCAGGAAGATTTTGATAGGTGGATGACCTGCGGGTTTGCGGGCAGAGATGATTGTTCAGTGAGGAAGCTTATACCGGATTGTCGACATCAATGAACTGATGGGCAATGCCAAATTTTTGAGCGATATGTTCCCCTAGTGCCTGTACCCCATACCGCTCGGTGGCATGATGCCCTGCGGAAATAAAGGCAACTCCCGATTCTCGGGCGCTATGAACGTTCTGCTCGGAAATTTCACCAGTGATAAACGCATCCACGCCCAGTTGCACAGCCTCATCGAAAAAACCCTGCGCGCCGCCGGTACACCAGGCTACACGCCTCACCGTCTTTTCATCGTCACCGACTACCAGCGGTGTTCGAGACAGGGTGCGTTCGATACTGATGCGCAGTTCTTTCAGATTCGCGAGCTGCGGCGGAAGTGTTCCCTCCATGGCAATGTTTTGATCGCCAAAACGGCTCGTTTCGGTGAAGCCCAGTCTGCGGGCCAGTTGAATGTTATTGCCAAACTCGGGGTGTGCGTCCAGGGGCAAATGGTAGGAGAGCAGACCGACATTATGTGCCATCAATAGCGCGATACGGCGGTGCTTCATGCCGACGATGCGCAGGTCTTCCCCACGCCAGAAATAACCATGATGTACCAGCACTGCATCGGCGCCTGCCGCTACCGCGGCCTGGATGAAATCGAAAGAAGCCGTCACACCGCTAACGAGTTGGTAAACCTCACTTCGGCCTTCCACTTGCAGCCCATTTGGGCAATAATCATGGAAGTGGGTGATGTCTAGAAGCTGGTTCAAATAGGTTTCGAGCTCACTCATTCGCATCTGAATTCGTCCAGTCTATATTTGAAACCATTTTAACCTCAAAGCCCGTATCCAAAATGCACAAACTATGGCTGGTTTTCGCGCAAACGGCAACAATAGTCCTTGCGGTATTGTTTGTCGTTTCCACCTTGCGGCCTGAACTCTTGCCCTGGCAACATAAGGGGGCAATGGTAACCATAAAAGAAGCAGTTTCCGAACGAACTTCTCAGGACGCGCAAAAGCCCGGCAGTTTCAGCGATGCCGCCCAAAAGGCCATGCCATCGGTAGTGAACGTTTTTACAAGCAAGGAGGTGAAGATATCTTCCCACCCGTTGATGGAGGATCCCTTGTTCCGGCGGTTCTTCGGCGATCGGTCCGAACCGCCGCAGAGCCGCCGCGCGTCAAGCCTTGGCTCCGGCGTAATCGTCAGTCCCGAGGGCTATGTTCTTACCAATCATCATGTGATAGAAGCCGCGGATGAAATCGAAATTGCGCTGGCGGATGGCAGAAAGGCTAGAGCAAGCGTCATCGGCTCCGATCCGGAGACAGACCTTGCAGTTGTGAGAGTGGATATGGAATCCCTGCCGACGATGACCTTCGGTCACTCTGATAATGCCCGGGTCGGCGATATTGTGCTTGCTATCGGAAACCCCTTCGGGGTCGGGCAAACGGTAACGATGGGTATTATCAGTGCACTCGGCCGGACACATCTGGGAATTAACACTTTTGAGAATTTCATTCAGACGGACGCTGCCATCAATCCGGGGAATTCCGGCGGTGCGCTGGTGGATGCCTCCGGCAATCTGATCGGCATCAATACCGCAATAGTCTCGCGCACCGGCGGATCACTCGGCATCGGCTTCGCCATTACAGCCAGCGTGGCCAAGCAGATAATGGAGCAGATCATTCAGACGGGCGGTGTGACCCGCGGCTGGATAGGAGTGGAAGTTCAAGACCTGACACCGGAACTGGCGGAATCCTTCAAGCGGCCGAACACCAAGGGCGCCTTGATCGCCGGAGTGCTAAAGGGTGGTCCTGCCGACCGGGCGGGGGTAAAGCCGGGGGATATTATTGTGGAGGTAGAGGGAAGCCCGGTCACCGATTCGTCCGATATGCTTAATCTGATCGCGGCATTATTACCGGGGGAGGCGGCCACCATAAAGGTAGAACGCAACCAGGCGGAAAAATCCATCGATATCAAAGTCGGCAAGCGTCCCAAACCCTTGCCTCAGGAGCAGTATGAGGACCCGGACGCCCTAGAGTAAGACGGTGGGAGCGGAGATTGGATTGAATCCATATCTGGCGGCTTCCCGCTTATTTTTCCGTTCAGCGTTATGATCCAGAATATTTATTCATATGAATAGCCGTGAAAATGGTTTTTTTCAGCTGTTTTCCTTTTTTCCGCTTTCAGCTTTTTCCGGTTCATGCTTCATATCTTCGCCCGTTGTTTGATAAGCCGGTAATCCGGCAGGTTTGCCGACAAGTCCTGCAACTACTATTCCCAGTTCATAGAGCAGATAAAGCGGTACAGCCAGCATGAACTGAGAAACGACATCCGGGGGTGTAAATATTGCGCCTACGACGAAAGCGCCTACGAGTACATAGCTGCGTACTGCCTTCAGTTTCTCGATTGACACCACACCTGCCCGAACCAGTATCACGACGAATATGGGTACTTCAAAAGTTATACCGAAGGCGATGAACATAGTCAGCACAAAGTCCAGGTATCGGCCGATATCCGTCATGACCGCTACACCCTGGGGCGCAAAATGGGTAATAAATTCGAATACCAGGGGGAGCGCCGCAAAGTAGGCGAAGGCCATGCCGCAAACGAACAGGAAACTGCTGGCGAACACCAGGGGCAATACCAGACGTTTTTCGTGAGAATACAACCCCGGCGCCACAAACGCCCATATTTGATAGAGCGTATAGGGCAAGGTAATGATGAAAGCCGCCATCATGGCCACTTTCATGGGTACAAAAAAAGGTGTGACAACTTCGGTTGCGATCATTTGCCCGCCTTGTGGCAGCTTCTCCAGCAGAGGCTGTGCCAATAAGGAGTACAGTTCCCGCGCGTAATAGGCGCAGGGGAGAAAGCCAAGCAATAGTCCGCCGCATGCACGTATCAGCCTCGCGCGAAGCTCCACAAGATGCGAAATAAACGTTTCGTCGGTACTCATATTGTGAAAGGGAGCGGGAAATTGGGCGGCGAGGTTCGCCGGTTCACCGATTTGCGTCAGCGAAGTATACGTTATCCCGCACCTGAATTAGTCGCGGCGTGCTTCTGTTCGGGATATGTCAAGGCTCGATGCTGGTGACGGAACGGGTGCAGCGGGTGATCTGGTTTGAGTGGCGGAAGAATCATGTGGCGAATCAGGTGGCGGAACAGCTTCGGTAGCGGCTCCGGAAGATGACGCAGAAGGTGCCGGGATGGAAGATTCCATTTCTCCCTCCATTGCTTCCTGGAACTGGTTTATTTCTGTTCGTACGGTATTTTCGATGGAACGCGCCGCTCCCTCTACCGAGGTTTTCCATTTTTTCAGTTCCTCCAGTTCCATTTCTCGCTGGATATCATTCTTGACGTCGTTGACGTACCGCTGCGCTCGCCCAAACAGATGCCCCAGGGTCCTTGCTACCTTTGGAAGGCGCTCAGGACCAATGACGACTAGCGCCACGGCTGCTATTACAAGAATTTCCGTGAAGCTGATATCGAACATTATTTGCAGCAATAGCCGGCGAAACAGCGATTGGAGACCTTTCGATCAGTGGAAAACTTCCTCCCCCGTCGACCTGAACGCTTCACTTTTTTACCTGCAGCTTCAGGAATTTACGTGAGTTTTATCCTTAACTTCGCCTTCGACGATTCGCGCGTCGGTTTGACGAGGCCCGGAAGTTATCTCTTCGTCATCAGCGCTTTTCACGCCCTCCCTGAAGCCTTTTACCGCGCCGCCCAGATCGGTGCCGAGATTGCGGAGTTTCTTGGTACCGAATACCAGAACAACAATCAGCAGAACGATCAGCCAATGCCAAATGCTGAATGATCCCATTTTTTTACTCCTTTATCGCGGACGAGGAATCATGACAGGCAAGCGTTCCCCCCCACCTATGATATGAATATGCAAATGATAAACCTCCTGCCCTCCCACGCGTCCTGTATTTATAATTGTGCGAAAGCCATCCGTACAACCCTGCTCCCTCGCCAGCCTGGGTATCAGCACCATCATCTCTCCCAGTAAACCGGAGTGCTTGTCTTCGACCTCCGCCAGCGAGTCGATGTGCAATTTAGGGATCAACATGAAATGTACCGGCGCCACAGGATGAATATCGTGAAATGCGAAGACTCCGGAATCCTCGTATATTTTCTCGCTGGGGATTTCTCCCCGCCCAATTTTACAAAAGACACAGTTGTCCATTTTCATCCTGTTTTCCTGGCCGCCTTTTCATCTAGCCCTGACATTCCCTCCCGTCGCCGCAACTCATCCAGCACATCGTTTGGCCCCAGGTTATGGTGAGCGAGTAAAACCAGGCAATGAAACCAAAGATCCGCCATCTCGCGCACGATATGGGTTTTATCACCGTCCTTCGATGCCAGCAAAACTTCTGCCGACTCTTCCGCTACTTTTTTCAGTATCTTGTCCTGCCCATCGTGCAGCAGCTTTGACACATAGGACGTGGATGGATCGGCGCTCCTTCGAACCTCGATGGTTTCAGTCACGCGGTCAAGAATAGCTGAATCCGTCATTTACTGTATATCTCTTCAGGGTTTTTGATTACCGGTTCCACCACTACCCATTGACACCCATCTTCCAGCTTATTAAAAAAACAATTATGCCTACCTGTATGACAAGAGATGCCGCCCACTTGTTCCACCCGCAGCAGCAGGACATCATCGTCGCAATCCAGCCGGATTTCCTTGATCTTCTGAACGTGCCCGGATTCTTCGCCCTTATGCCAGAGTTTCTTGCGAGAGCGAGACCAATAGTGGGCCTCACCGGTTTGCACGGTCAGCTTCAGCGCCGTGCGATTCATCCAGGCAACCATCAGTACCTTATTGCTGTCAGCTTCTTGCGTTACTACCTGCACCAGGCCGTCATCAGACCAGTTTATTTTGTTGAGCCAAATATCGGACATAGATATGCTTGAGGATCGGGTTATGGGAAATCTCTATTACAATCGTACTTCAATGCCATGTTGCGCCATATACGCCTTGGCCTGGCGTACGCTGTATTCCCCGAAGTGAAAAATACTGGCCGCCAATACCGCATCAGCGTGGCCTTTCGTGATTCCCTCAACTAAATGGTCCAGATTGCCCACGCCACCACTCGCAATGACTGGCACATCGACAGAATCCGATACGGCGCGAGTTAGCGCGAGGTCAAAACCGTTGCGAGTTCCATCTCTATCCATACTGGTAAGCAATATTTCGCCGGCGCCCAGCGACTGCATTTTCTTTGCCCACTCGATGGCATCCAGACCGGTGGCCTTGCGTCCTCCATGGGTAAATACTTCCCACCTGGTCCCTGCCTGCTTTGCGTCTATCGCCACTACAATGCATTGAGCACCATAGCGGCCAGCGGCTTCGGCCACCAGTTGAGGATTTTGCACCGCCGAGGTGTTGATGCTTACCTTATCGGCCCCGGCGTTCAGGAGCCTGCGCACGTCTTCTATCTTGCGGACCCCGCCACCAACCGTTAATGGAATAAACACCTGGGCAGCAACTTCCTCAATGATGTGCAGGATCAGGTCGCGGTTGTCGGAGCTGGCGGTGATATCAAGAAATGTCAGTTCATCGGCTCCCTGTTCATCGTAGCGGCGTGATATTTCGATAGGGTCGCCTGCATCCTTAAGTCCCACGAAATTGACACCCTTGACGACACGTCCATTGGTTACGTCCAGGCAGGGGATGATACGCTTGGCCAAGCCCATAGATACCTTTAAAGATCGCGATCTGACCGTTGCCCGCCTGCCGGATGTCCAGGCTGCGTTGAAGCCTCGACCGGCAACGTCGTTGACCGCTTAGTTGACAATCAGCTTTCCTGCACCTTCCAGGCTTGTAGAGTTCTCACGAGAGTAAATGCGGTTCATCGAAGAACAGAGTGTCGAAAGACGGATACCGATCGAAAAACGCGATTTATGTAAATTTACCTTCAAAGCGGACAGTCGGAAACTTCATCAGAAATAGGTGATATCGCGGGGCCTGTTTTTCGTGCTCAACTCATCGGCGAGCGCCTGTGCGGACTTGAAGTTGAGCGCTCCTTCGTAGATTGCTCTTCCCGTGATTGCGCCTGCTATGCCTTCCGATTCTATTTCGCATAGTGCTTTGACATCGTCGAGGCTGCTGACGCCCCCGCTGGCAATGACAGGAATAGTGAGTGCCCTGGCGAGTTCCATCGTCGCCTGAACGTTGACGCCGGTCAACATGCCGTCGCGTCCGATATCGGTATAAATGATCGCTTCGACGCCGTAATCCTCAAATTTTTTCGCAAGGTCCACAACGTCGTGCCCCGTGACCTTGGACCAGCCATTAACTGCTACCTTGCCATCCTTCGCATCCAGTCCCACCATGATATGGCCGGGAAAAGCGTTACAGGCATCGTGCAGGAACCCCGGTGTCTTTACCGCGGCGGTGCCGATGATAATATAAGTAATACCATCGTCGAGATAACGTTCGATGGTTTCGAGATCACGTATGCCACCGCCGAGCTGGGTTGGAATTTCATCACCGAGGGCCTCAACAATATCCAGAATAGCGGGTTCATTCTTCGGCTTGCCGGCAAATGCGCCGTTGAGGTCCACCAGATGTAGCCGCCGCGCGCCCTGTTCCAGCCAATGTCTGGCCATGGCGCCAGGATCTTGTGAAAACACAGTGGCGTTTTCCATCACGCCTTGTTTCAGACGTACGCAGTGACCGTCTTTCAGATCTATCGCAGGAATGATCAGCATTTGTCAGGAATGAATCTTGATATGAAAGTTATGAGTGATGCCCGGATTTGCTTATAGGGTCGTTAAGCAGGTTCCCACTGTACAAAGTTTCTCAGCAGCGCCAAACCTGCGTTGTGGCTTTTTTCCGGATGGAATTGGACCGCAAAAATATTATCCTTTGCTACTGCGCAAGTGAATGGAGAAGGGTAATGACTGAATGCCGCTGCCTGGGATGGGTTGGCGTTTTCAACATAGTAGCTGTGCACGAAATAAAAACGCGCATTCCCTGGAATGCCTTTCCATAGGGGATGATTGGCGGATTGATGTACTTCGTTCCAACCCATGTGAGGCACCTTTAGCCTCTGCCCGTTCGTAACCCCGGTTTCACTGGCAGCCGGCCGCGCGGTGGGGAAAAATCGCCGCACCGTGCCGGGTACAATGCCGAGACCTTCAACATTGCCTTCCTCACTACTGTCGAACAGCATTTGCAGGCCGATGCAGATGCCGAGAAATGGCTTGCTCATTGCGGCATTCATCACCGCTTCGCGCAAGCCGCGCATTTCAAGTTCCCGCAGGCAGTCCGGCATTGCGCCCTGGCCCGGAACCACTACGCGGCCGGCTCTCCGCACCACCTCGGGGTCTTCGGTAACAGTGATACTGGCCCCGGGGGCGACATGCTCCAGCGCTTTGGACACCGAGCGCAAGTTACCCATGCCGTAGTCAACAATTGCAATATCAGTCATGCCGCGCAGATAAGAAGTGATAGGCTCTACAAAGAGCCTTTGGTAGACGGAATCATACCGCTCGCGCGCGGATCTGATTCCATCGCCATGCGTAAGGCACGGCCAAATGCCTTGAATATGGTTTCCGCCTGGTGATGCGCGTTGCCGCCGGACAGGTTGTCGATGTGCAATGTAACCAGCGCGTGATTGACAAAACCCCGGAAAAACTCCGCGATCAGGTCAACATCGAAATCACCGATACGGGCTCGCACAAACTCGACATTGAATTCCATGCCAGGACGTCCCGAGAGATCAACTACCACCCGGGACAACGCTTCATCGAGCGGCACATAAGCATGGCCGTAGCGGCGCAACCCTTTTTTGTCTCCGATGGCCTGCATGAATGCCTGTCCCAGGGTGATGCCGATATCCTCCACGGTGTGATGCGCATCGATGTGCAAATCTCCCTTCGCACTGATTTCCAGGTCCACCATGCCGTGGCGGGCCACCTGGTCCAGCATGTGGTCGAGAAAGGGAACTCCCGTGTCCAGTATCGCCTTTCCAGTCCCGTCAAGGCTGACGTTGAGGCTAATCTGGGTTTCCAGCGTGTTGCGGTTGACTTGGGCCTGACGCATGGAGTTATCTAATGGTTTTGGTGGTTGAACGAGGCTTGCAGCGCCTCTAAAAATTGCGTGTTTTCGCTAGGCGTTCCCACTGTCACACGCAGGCAATTTTTCAGTAACGGGTGCGAGCCGTCGAGATTCTTTATCAATATGCCTCGCGCTTTAAGTCTCTGGAATACTTGGGCAGCGCTATTTCCCCGGTTCACGCGGAATAAAATAAAATTCGCATCTGTTGGAAAGACCTCAATGCCATTAAGTGCTGCGAGGCGCTCACTCATCACGGCTCGTTCAATCTTGATCGCCGCAGCCTGTTGAAGCAGGACATCTCCATGCTGTAACACCTTTTCGGTGATCAGTTGGGTAGTAATCCCCACATTATACGGCAAACGCAGTTTTTCCAGCTGTATCAACCATTCCGGCCTTCCGGCCAGAAGCCCCAGCCTTAAACCGGCGAGCCCGGATTTCGAAAGCGTGCGCATCAATAACAGATTGGGGTATTTCGCCAGCGTGCTCATGAAGCTGGCATCCGCGAAAGCGTGGTACGCCTCATCCACCACTACCACACCGGGCGCAGCGTCAATAATACGTGAGATTCCAGCGGCGTCAAACAGGTTGCCGGTAGGGTTATTAGGGTAGGCAATGAAAATCACCGCTGGCTGGTGCCGTGCGATGGCAGCCAGCACCGCGTCCACATCAAGCGAGAAATCAGGATTTAACGGCACCCCTGCATAACGCATCCCCGTGAAAGTGGCGATCATGCGAAACATGACAAACGCAGGCTCGACGCTCATCAGCGCCGCTCCGGGCCTGGCAAATGCCAAGGCAATGATCTGGATGATCTCATCCGAGCCATTACCCAGCATGATCTCCATTCCATCCGGAATAGCGAGCGCTTCGCGTAACGCCGCCTTGAGTGAAGCAGCATTCGGATCGGGATAGCGGTTAATGGGCGCATCAGCCGCCAGTTGAGCGATTTCCTCGCGCAATGGAGCCGGCAGGGAATAGGGGTTCTCCATCGCATCCAGCTTCACCATTCCCTTGGCGGGCGGTACATGATAGGCGGAGAGCGCGAGAATTTCAGGGCGGATAAGCTGATCTGGACGGGAGGGCATAACAGGTTATTTTATACCACGGCTGAGCTGGCGAAGTGAGGTTTGACGTGCGTTATTTCCTGCGTCTGATGTGATGCGTTTCATCAGGTAACAGAATCGAGCCATGGATCATTCAGTGAGGTCTTCCCATGGGTCGTTGGGTAGCGGCGAGTAGGCGAACTGACAGGAGCCGTTTCTTTTTGCTACCCGGCTCATGCATCGGAGGAGGTAATCGTTTTCTTGTATCGATATTCAGCCGACATCGCATGCGCCTGCAAGCCTTCTCCATGAGCCAGAATGGAAGCAATTTCGCCTAGTTTTGCCGAACCCTGCTCAGAGACTTGAATGATGCTGCTGCGTTTCTGGAAATCGTATACGCCCAATGGTGAGGAAAAGCGGGCGGTACGGGAGGTAGGCAACACGTGGTTGGGACCTGCGCAATAATCACCGAGCGCTTCGGACGTGTAACGCCCCAGGAAAATTGCGCCTGCATGCCTGATTTTCTCCACCCATTTTTCTGGCTGCTCAACCGACAATTCAAGATGTTCCGGTGCAATACGATTGGCGATGGCACACGCTTCATCCAGATCCCGCACTTGAATCAGGGCAGCACGGTTTTCAAGCGAGGCTCGTATCACTGCCTTTCGCGGCATGGCTTCCAGTTGGCGGGCAATACTTGCCGCTACCTCTTCAATGAACCGGGCATCGGGAGAAAGCAGAATTGCCTGTGCCATCTCATCGTGCTCGGCCTGGGAAAATAGGTCCATCGCAATCCAGTCGGGATTTGTCCTGCCATCGCAAATCACCAGAATCTCCGAAGGGCCCGCCAGCATGTCGATACCTACGATCCCGAATACGCTACGCTTGGCCGCCGCTACATACGCGTTACCGGGACCAACAATCTTGTCTACCTGAGGTACAGCTTGTGTACCATACGCCAGCGCGCCTACGGCTTGGGCGCCGCCAATGGTAAATACGCGGTCAACCTCGCAAATCGCTGCTGCCGCAAGCACCAGATCGTTCGTTTCTCCGTTTGAAGCGGGGGTCACCATGATGAGTTCGCTAACACCCGCGGCCTTGGCCGGAATTGCGTTCATCAGTACCGACGAAGGATAGGACGCCTTGCCGCCGGGAACATATAGCCCGACACGATCCAGCGGGGTGACTTTCTGGCCAAGCAGTGTGCCGTCGGGTTCTACATAGCTCCAGGATTGCGCAAGCTGTTTTTGATGGTAAGCGCGCACTCGCTGCGCGGCATTCTCCAGGGCGTTGCGCTGATCCGCAGGGAGGCTTTGCAAAGCTTGCTGCAAGCGGCTCTGTGGCAATTCAAGCTCCAGTGCCGAAGCTGCTTTCAGGCGGTCGAAACGGCGCGTGTACTCCAGCAGGGCTTCGTCGCCACGCTTTTTGATATCGGCAAGAATATCCGATACAGTCGCACTCACCTTTGCATCCTGGGCGGATTCAAAAGCCAGCAGTTTCGCCAGCGTTTCATCGAAACCCGCATTGGTGGAAGACAGTCGCTTAATTTGAATCATGGAGAGACTTCAGGTTTTCTTGATTCGAAATGTTTTTCGGATCGTTGCCTTGTTTCGCAATTGCCGTCGAGAAAGCTTCCAGCATTGGATGAATTGTTTTCCGCTTCAATTTCAACGCCGCCTGGTTAATGACCAGCCGCGCCGAAATTGGTGTGATCTCTTCCACTGCCTTCAGACTGTTGGCCCTCAGCGTGTTACCGCTTGAAACCAGGTCCACGATTGCGTCGGCCAATCCCACCAAAGGCGCAAGTTCCATTGAGCCGTAGAGCTTGATGAGATCCACGTGCATGCCTTTTTCGGCGAAGTGTTCACGCGCTGTTTGCAGGTATTTGGTTGCGACGCGAAGCCGCGCACCGCGGCGCACCGCGGATTCATAATCAAAGTCGTCGCGCACGGCCACCATCATGCGGCAGCGCGCTATGTTCAAGTCGAGCGGCTGGTAAAGCCCCGCGCCACCATGTTCCAGCAATACGTCCTTTCCCGCGATGCCCATGTCCGCGGCCCCGTACTGTACGTACGTCGGCACATCCGACGCCCTTACAATGATAAGCCGCACGTCATCGCGATTGGTCGTCAGGATCAGTTTGCGCGATGTTTCAGGATCATCTAGCGCGACGATACCCGCTGCTTTCAACAATGGTGCAGTATCGTCAAAAATGCGGCCCTTGGAAAGGGCGATTGTGATGCTAGTCATGGAGGATTCTGCAAAGGCCTCATTTTAACCTAAAAGCGACAAGTCGAACTTACCCGGAAAACATTCAAGACGAATAATCCCCCGGGGAATTCAGGCTGGTGCATTAAAAATTTCGAGCCAACTGACGGATACCGAGCCATAAAAGGTTTCCGGCACCGGGAAAATATGAGGCGCGCGACGCCGGCGTGCGACTGGTACATGCAGACGCTTACTGTTGCCGAGTTGATGTGCTGCTCCTTCGTTGCCCTGGCATGGTCGGGGTCTCTACAGCTTTTACCGATCGGTGCGTGGATTTTTTTCGCTGAATTGTGCAAAAAGCATCACCAAGACAGTGAGTTACACACACTCTGATTTTGCATGTTTCGGTAGAACTTCAAGAGGAAAAAAGCCCTAATCCCGAGCAAAATAAGGAATTCACAATTACTTCACAAATTCACCACATATTCTTCACACTTCATTTACGATACTTCCTCACAAATACTTCACATTTACTTCACACTTGCCACACAAATGCCGGAAAGTGAGTGAAGCGGGAGTAAGAATTCACAAAAATAGAAAGCGAAAATGAAAATGTCACTAAAGTTGGGAACAAATAACAGCGTTAATAAAAATTGGATAAGGGGTACAAAAAAACTTTTCGGTCTCTTTCTGTTCCTTGGCACCGCCTGTATGTCTTCTGCCGTACTGGCGAAAACAGACAGCGATCTTAGGAAGAAACTCGAAACCCTGGAAGCAAGGATTCTGGAGCTGGAAGCGCGTTTGGAGAGCAAAGGGGGGCAAGGGGAACAAAATACCGAAGGCACAAAGCACGGTGCCGGCAAGGAAAAATTACACGATGCCGGGACGTTACAGTCTTCTGCTCCGCCTGCCCAAACGGACGATGAGTTCAAGAAGAAGCCGGAAGCCGCCGGAGCACGGGTTGCAAACGTGGAAGGATCTGCGGCGGATGCAGGGTGGCAGGATGCCGATGGCGGAGGCCACGGTTTCGACAGGAAAAAATTTCACGGTGGCGTTACCTTAAAACAGGATGCGTTCTTTGGTTTCCAAACCATCCTCGATGGGGAATATGAAATTCGGGATAACATCGACTTTACTTTTTACAGCTGGCTGTGGACGAGTCCCAATTTTGGCCGCAGCCGTGTTGTTTCCGGTCCAAATGGTACTCAGGTCGATGCCGGCGGCAACGGGCTGTGGACCGAGGTCGGCATGGGTCTGAATTTCCACTTTTTCGACCATGCATTAAGTATCAATCCTCAGATAGGCATGCTGAATGGCGCCTTACTATCCAGCAGAATCGTCGGGAGGGGTATCCGGGCTGGGGAAGGCGTGGTGCCCAGTATGACGATCAATTACAATGACGACCATTTTACCGGGCAGGGGTATTTCGCCTACTATCTGGCTATTCGCGATGAGCGAGCCAGGGATTTCATCCATAACTGGATCAGCCTAGGCGTTAAACCGGCCCTGTTAAATTTTAAAAATACGCCGGTCGCTTCGGTAGGCGTTCACTGGGAGCATCTGCGATTCCATAAAGACCGCATAGAAGGAAATACCGGCACGGTTTACAACTGGATAGGCCCCTACATTGAATTTGCGCTGCCTATGAGTCTTGCCCTGCGCTTCTCGGCTGGCGCTGACCTGAAGGGAGACGTATCCAAGGAATTCTATCAAGCCAGCATCAAGCTTCATTTCTAAAGCTGGAAGTGAGTCGGGATACCAAGATGCGGGAAAAGATAAATTGTATGACAAGCGCCGAGTTGCGCGCGACGATAGCAGAATTACGGCCGCAGGACGTGCGCGATCTGGTGGAGCGCGATCATGAGGTACTGGCGGCCCGGCAGGCTCGCAATTCCTTGACAGAGCAATTACGGCAGGCGGAGATGGACGTAAAGCAGGCGAAGCATCAGATGTACAGTTGGAGATCGGCTCACCCGTTGCTGGCCAGGCTTCATGATCTCGGGCTGATGCCGTCCCGATTTCTCGTCAAGTGCAACGAAATCCGGGCAGCAGCGGATACAGAGGCACTGAAGCTGGCACCACGTGTACATGATGCGACGCAATATGCGAGAAATATAGAGAACGAGGTGGAATCTCGTGTCCGGCTGGAGCAGGCGCCCGTGCACGAGCACATAGCCGAGCTGGAGCGTCTTGAGCGTCAGAAGGTTATACGGGAACTGACCGAGCAGTGCCAGACACCGGAGAGGAACGATGTCCGATCTGCCGGGGAAACGCTTATGGAGTATCGGATGACAGCGCGTTCTCGATAGCTTGGGGGTGCCACGTACTTTCAGCCGTTGTTTTTTCTTCGCGAAGAAAAGCCAGCATCATGCACTCCAACGTCTCTCGTACCCCCTCCACTCGTTCTTGCGTGCATTGGTGGAGAACCCCTTTTTGCCAGGCAGAAAATACCAGGGGATTAATGTAGGATTTCCGGCAGACTGCCGGAGTATTGCGAAGCTCATCAGCGACTTTTTTCGTGGCGGATACAATGCAGGCCCTGAGGGCCCGTTTAGTTGGAAGCTCTGGAACAGGCGTATCCAGCATGAGTTCAAACGCTCGCAGCGTGGCCCCCCATGTCCGGAAATCCTTGGCGGTAAACTCGGCGCCCATGATTTCGTGGAGGTAGTTATTGACCTGCTCGGCTCCTATCGGGCGGCGCTTGCCGTGCTCATCCACATACTGAAAAAGATGCGGCCCCTTCAGTTGCTGGCAATCACGTATGATTTTCGTGATACGCCGATCCTCGATTACCACCTCGTGTTCGACGCCGCTCTTGCCTTTGAATTTCAATAGCGCCCTTCGCTCGTTGCTGATCGAAAGATGACGCTTGCGCAGCGTGGTGAGCCCGAAGCTATGGTTCTCGCGTGCATAGGAAAGATTGCCGATTCGCACCTGGGTAGCATCAAGCAGATTTACTATGGCGGCGACGACCTTTTCTTGCGGCAGGCCTCGTTTCCTCAGATCATGCTCAAGACGTTGACGCAGGCGTGGCAAAGCATCTCCGAATTCCGCCATGCGAGCAAATTTAATACAGTCCCGCACCATGCGCCAGTCAGGATGATAGCGGTACTGCTTGCGCTTCCGGGCATCAAGTCCGGTTGCTTGCAAGTGCCCCTGCGGGTGACGGCAAATCCACACATCGGTGTAAGCTGGCGGTATCGCCAACCGCGCAAAGCGTTCAAGCTCGGCCTGATCGGTCACCGCCTTTTTATCGGGACCAACGTAGCGAAATCCGCGTCCCCAGCGTAATCTGCGGATTCCCGGTTCACTGTCCGAAACGTACACCAGCCCTGCGGCAGCCGCCTGTGCCGCCAGATCTTCTACCCCTGGTTCATCCGGCATACCATTATCAGGCAAGGAAGCCATGCAATTATTCCGTTATCTTGCGGCCTGTACTCATTGGGTTGCTCAGAATATCAATTAGTGCAGTGTGCGAATATCGAGACGTGGCAGGCTCGAAACGTATTTCCTCAGGTCGTTTTGCGGGCATTCCATACCTTGCCAGACTGAGCGGATCTGTAGGGCAAAGCGAAAAAAGGAGAGAAAGGGACGGCATTATCATCGATCTTCCTTCTTTATATATGAATCGTTCGTTTTTCCACTCCCAGCGCCGCCTCGTGCAATACTTCCGAAAGCGAGGGATGGGCATGGACGATGCGGGCGATATCTTCGCTACTGGCCGTAAACTCCATCGCCATCACGGCTTCGGCGATCATTTCGGAAACATAGGGACCAATCATGTGTATGCCCAGGATGCGGTCGGTGTTCGAATCTGCCAGCACTTTGACGAAGCCCCCCGTCTCCCCAAGTGCGCGTGCGCGACCGTTCGCCATGAAGGGAAACTGTCCTGCCTTATATTGAACGCCCGCCGTTTTCAGCTCCTGCTCGGTTTTGCCTACCCAGGCTATTTCCGGCGAGGTGTAGATCACCCAGGGGACTGTATCAAGGTTCACGTGTCCAGCTTGGCCCGCAATGGTTTCGGCAACCGCGACGCCTTCCTCCGAAGCTTTATGCGCCAGCATGGGGCCGCGCACCACGTCACCCACAGCATATATATTTGGAAGGTTGGTACGGCAATTGGTGTCTACTTCAATATAACCCCGCTTGTCGAGGTTCAACCCGATATTTTCCGCACCCAATCCCGCTGTGTTGGGAACGCGGCCCACCGCGACGATCAGTTTATCCACTTCGAGTTTTTGTTCGCTTCCCTGCACACCCTCTGCATCGACGTACTCAACCGTGATGCTTTTTTTTCCCGTTTTGATTCCGCTTATCTTGATACCTGTTTTTATCACCAGGCCTGATTCTTTGGTGAAGATTTTTCGCGCCTCTTTCGCTACTTGCTCGTCTGCCGCCATAAGAAAGCCGGGCAGCGCTTCAAGAATGGTGACCTCCGAACCGAGCCTTCGCCATAGACTGCCCATTTCAAGGCCAATCACGCCCCCGCCGATGACGCCCAGTCGCTGAGGCGCCTCTGTCATCGCCAGGGCGCCGGTATTGTCCAGTATTCGCTCATTGTCCACAGGCGCGAACGTCAACGTACGCGGCGTGGAACCCGTGGCGATGATGATGTGTTTTGCCTCGACGGTTTCCGTCTTATCACCATTCTTTACCTCGATCTGCCAAAGCCCATGGTTGCCGCTATCGTCTTCGCCGCCTTTGAGCAAAGTGCCATGCCCGTGCACTGACGCAACTTTATTTTTTTTGAGCAGCATGGCCACGCCGCCGGTGAAGTTCGAGACAATCTTGTCCTTGCGGGACATCATGACCGGAACGTCCACCGACAAACCCTTGATCTTGATTCCATGAGCAGAGAATTTGTGCGCAGCACGTTCATAGTTCTCCGACGATTCAAGGAGCGCTTTTGACGGGATGCAGCCTACATTGAGGCACGTTCCACCCAGGCTGGGCTTGCCCTGGGGATTTTTCCAGTCATCTATACACACGGTCTTGAGCCCTAACTGGGCGCAGCGGATTGCGGCGACGTAGCCGCCAGGACCCGCGCCGATCACTGCCACGTCAAAAGGTTGGGACATATTCACTTATAAAAAGAGGGAAACCGAAATACGAACAGGTGCGTAAGCGCTTATGAAATCACGATTTGCCTCGTGCCTCACGCTTCCAGTAATGGGCTCATGGGGTATTCCAAAGCCTCTTTCATCGCCACTAAAGAGAGGACAGCTTCACGCCCGTCTATGATGCGGTGATCATAGGAAAGCGCGAGATAACACATAGGACGAATCACCACCTGCCCGCGCTCGGCTACCGGCCGCTCCTTCGTGGCATGAATACCCAGAATTGCGCTCTGTGGGGGGTTGATGATGGGAGTGGAAAGCATCGAGCCGAACACCCCGCCATTGGTGATCGAAAAGGTGCCGCCGGTCAACTCTTCAATCGTCAGTTTACCGTCCACAGCGCGTTTGCCGAAGTCAGCGATCCGCATCTCGATTTCCGCCTGAGATAAAGAGTCGGCATCGCGAATGATGGGTACTACCAGTCCTCGCGGGCTGCTTACTGCTATGCCGATATCGTAGTAGCCATGGTAGATGATATCGTTTCCGTCAACTGACGCGTTGACAATCGGGAATTTTTTCAGCGCTGCCACTACCGCCTTGACAAAGAAGGACGTAAGGCCGAGCTTGACTCCGTGCTCCTTTTCAAATTTATCCTTATAGCGGGCGCGCAAGTCCATAATCGCCTGCATGTTGACTTCGTTGAATGTAGTGAGTATCGCCGCGGTGGATTGTGACTCCACCAGCCGCTCGGCAATGCGCGCGCGCAGCCTCGACATGGGTACTCTTTGCTCTGGCCGCTCGCCTCCAGAAGCAGGGGCAGCCGCCGTTGAAACTGTAGGGGCTGCCGCAGAGGCGGCGCGGGCGGAAGGGGTGGAGGGAGAGGGTGTTTTTTCCACGTGGGCCGCCACGTCCTCTTTGGTAATGCGCCCGCCGCGCCCGCTTCCCTTGATCGAGTTGATTTCTTCCGCCGCGAGCTTTGCCTGCGCTGCCAGGTTTCGGGCGGCAGGCATCATTGCCGGTGCTGCCGCGGCGGGCGAGGAAGGCGCCGACGCTGTTCCAGTCTCCGGTGCGGCCGTTGCCCCCTCCGCTGGAGCGGTTTCGGTGTCGGCTGGAGGAGTTCCTGCCTCAATGGGAGCGGCTTTTCCCTCGGTTGCAGCAGATTTTGCCTCACCTGAAGCAGCTTCAGTATCTATGGTGGCAATAATTTCACCACCTGTTACTGTCTCCCCATTGCCTTTGATGATTTTAGTCAGCACCCCTGAACTCGGCGCTGGTAGCTCCAGTATTACTTTGTCTGTCTCAATATCGATCAGGTTCTCGTCGCGGTCTACATGCTCGCCCTCTTTTTTGTGCCAGGAAACCAGCGTGGCTTCGGCCACCGATTCGGATAATGCTGGAACTTTGACCTCGACGAGCATAGTTCTTCCCCTTCCCCTTGTCTTAAATTTTTTCGCGAAACGCTGCTACTATCAACTCGTTCTGCTGGAAGTTGTGTTTCGCCAGATACCCCACCGCCGGAGAAGCCGACGAAGGGCGCAATGCGTAGCCCAAGGTCTGATCGGGACGCTTGTGCCGCAGCAGATAGTGCTGGATTCGATGCCATGCTCCCTGATTGCCTGGCTCTTCCTGACACCAGAGTATATCCCTGGCCTGGGGATAGCGTTCGACCTCTACCTGGAATTCGTTATGCGGAAAAGGATACAACTGCTCGATGCGTATGATCGCGACGTCCTCGATGTTATGCTTGCGGCGGTACGCCAGGAGGTCATAATATACCTTGCCGCTGCAGGCGATCAGGCGCCGCACCTTTCCTGGATCAAGTTTTTCAACTTCCGGGATCACGCTCTGAAAACCTTTGTCAGCGAGATCTTCAAGGCTCGATACGGATTCTTTATGGCGCAACAGGCTTTTCGGACTCATGATGATCAGCGGTTTGCGCAACGGGCGGATCATTTGCCGGCGAAGCAGATGAAACATCTGTGCTGGCGTAGAGGGAACGCATACCTGGATATTGTATTCCGCGCATAGTTGCAGGTAACGTTCCAGGCGGGCCGAGGAGTGTTCCGGTCCCTGGCCTTCATAGCCGTGCGGGAGCATCATCACGAGACCGCATAAGCGGCCCCACTTGACTTCGCCGGAGGCAATGAACTGATCTATCACCACTTGTGCGCCATTGGCGAAGTCGCCGAATTGTGCCTCCCAAACCACCAGTTCATTCGGCTCCGCAGTGGCATAACCGTATTCGAAACCAAGCACGGCTTCTTCCGACAACACGGAGTCGATTATCACGAAATCAGACTGCCCCGCCGCAACGTGACGCAGTGGAACATACCTGCCCTGGTCCCATCGCTCCCGGTTCTGGTCGTGCAGCACAGCATGACGATGAAAAAAGGTTCCGCGTCCCGAATCCTGCCCGGAGATGCGAACCGCATACCCATCCTTCAAAAGCGCCGCATAAGCCAGATTTTCGGCCATTCCCCAGTCCAGAGACAGTTTTCCTTCTCCCATCAGCCGGCGGTCGGCAATGATCTTTTCCACCCTTGAATGTAATTTGAAATTTTCCGGAATATCCGTTAGCCGCGCAGCCAATCTTTTCAATTCCGCCATCGGCAGTCCGGTCTGCACCTGTACATCCCACTTGTTATCCGCCAGGAAGGGCGCCCAATCCACGGCATTATTGGATTTGTAGCCGTAAACGATGGTCTTGTTCGGGTTGCGGCCCGCATCCATATCATCGCGATAGGCCTTCACCATCTGCTCGATCTGGTCCGCATTCATGATACCTTCGGCTTCCAGCTTGTCCGCATAGCGCTTGCGCGTACCTGGGTGGCGGCTAATGATCTTGTACATCAGTGGCTGGGTTACCATCGGTTCGTCCTGCTCGTTGTGGCCGAGCGTGCGGAAACAAACCATGTCCACGACCACATCCTTGTGAAATTTCATCCGGAAATCCAATGCGATCTCGGTCACCAGGACGACCGCTTCGGGATCGTCACCGTTGACGTGGAAAACAGGCGCCTCAATCATTTTCGACACATCGGTGCAATAAAGCGTGGACCGTGTGTCACGTGGATCGGATGTAGTGAAACCGATCTGGTTATTGATGATGACATGCACGGTACCCCCGGTGCCGTAGCCGCGGGTCTGCGACAGATTCAAGGTCTCCATTACGACGCCCTGGGCGGAATACGCTGCATCCCCATGCAACAGCACGGGCAATACCAGATCTCCATCCCTGTCTTGCAAGCGGTGTTGCCGAGCGCGCACGGAGCCTTGCACCACCGGATCCACAATTTCCAGATGTGAGGGATTGAACGCCAGGGAGAGTCCCATCACTCCGCCGGGCGTGGATACCGCCGAAGAAAAGCCCTGATGGTATTTGACATCGCCCTCGGGCAACTCGTGAACGTGCTTGCCTTCAAACTCATGGAACAGATCGGCAGGGAGCTTGCCAAGGGTATTGACCAGCACGTTAAGCCGTGCGCGATGCGCCATGCCGATGACCAACTGCTGTACGCCCATCCGGCCGGCACGCTGCAGCAGATTGTCCAGTAGAGGAATCAGGCTTTCTCCGCCTTCGCCAGAAAAGCGTTTCTGGCCGACATAGCGGGTATGCAAATATTTTTCCAGACCTTCTGCGGCATTGAGGCGTTCCAGGATATGTTTTTTATATTCAGAAGAGTAATTTGGCTGTGCGCGCGGCCCTTCGATGCGGCCTTGTATCCAGCGCTTTTGCTCGGTATCGGTTATGTACATATACTCGACGCCGATACTGCCGCAATAAGTTTGCCGTAGCGACTGCAGAATGTCTCCCAGGGACGCACGGGGAGGGCCAATTAGCGAACCGGTTCCGAATATCGTGTTCATGTCGGCCCCGGTAAGACCGTAATAGGCAGGATCGAGTTCGGGAACGTGCGGTTTTTCCTGACGCTTAAGGGGATCGAGGTCTGCATGACGGACGCCGAGAAAGCGGTAAGCGTTTATCATCTGCAGTACCGATATCTGCTTGCGTTCCGTTGTCAGGCTGCGCTCCTCCCGCGTTAATTCCCTAGCGGCACCCCGGCCCGCGTGTTCCCCCTGCCGCCGCTTTTCTTTTGCCAGACGGATGAACGATTCAATCACTGGCTGGTGCGGGACATCTGGAGAAGCCGATTCAATCGCTCCGTTTACCCGCGATAGTCTATCGAAGTAGATCCGCCATTCCGGTGGCACGGATTCGGGGCTCCGCAGGTATTCCTCGTAAAGCCCCTCGATGAAGGGTGCATTCGCGCCGAACAGCAGGGAACTCTCGAACAATTGCTTCATCATGGCCAAAGACCTCGTCGTTTGGCAAAACCGGGTTATTTTCGTGATGCAATCGGAACCACATCGCGGGTAACTGCGCCTGTGTAAAGCTGGCGCGGCCGCCCGATCTTGTACTCGGGATCGGAGATCATTTCACTCCATTGCGCGATCCATCCAACGGTGCGGGCCATGGTAAATATGGCAGTGAACATCGAAGCGGGAATACCCAGGGCCCGCTGGACGATGCCGGAATAAAAATCGACATTGGGGTAGAGCTTTCTTTCGATGAAATATTCATCTTCCAGCGCGATTTTCTCCAATTTCAGCGCAAGCTTGAACAGCCGGTCATCGTGCAGGCCCAGTTCATCCAGTACTTCATGGCAGGTTTCGCGCATCAACGTCGCGCGTGGATCAAAATTTCTGTATACCCGGTGACCAAACCCTGACAGCCGGAAAGGGTCGTCCTTGTCTTTGGCGCGGGCGATATACTCGCCAATGCGCGAATCATCGCCAATTTCTTCAAGCATGTTCAGGCAGGCTTCGTTTGCTCCGCCATGGGCTGGCCCCCAAAGGCAGGCAATACCGGCGGAGATACAGGCAAAGGGATTGGCCCCGCTCGAACCGGCGAGCCGGACAGTGGACGTGGAAGCATTCTGCTCATGGTCGGCATGCAGGATCAGAATACGATCCAGCGCCCGCGCCAAGACCGGATTTGGTTTATATTCCTCGGCAGGCGTGGCGAACATCATATGCATGAAGTTTTGCGCGTAGTTAAGATCGTTGCGCGGATAGACGAAAGGTT
Organism: Nitrosospira briensis; assembly: GCF_900115125.1. Lineage (GTDB taxonomy): Bacteria > Pseudomonadota > Gammaproteobacteria > Burkholderiales > Nitrosomonadaceae > Nitrosospira > Nitrosospira briensis_A. Next base: position 24,465 of record NZ_FOVJ01000001.1, read on the forward strand.
GACCGATATTGTATTTGTAGGCCATTGCGGTAATGGTTGGCAGTTTTGCTATCAACCGAAAGGCGGATAGTTCACGGTGCGCAGCGTCCGAAATATCCATTGCATCGTGGTAAAACGCAGACAAAGCGCCGACAACACCGATCATTACGGCCATGGGATGAGCGTCGCGCCTGAACCCCGTATAGAAGCGGGCCAGTTGCTCATGCACCATCGTGTGCCCGGTAACGGTATTGTCGAAGGATTTCTTCTGGGCGCCATTGGGCAGTTCCCCGTTCATCAGCAAAAAACACACTTCCAGAAAATCGCATTTTTCTGCCAACTGCTCGATCGGGTAACCGCGATAAAGTAAAATACCTTTATCCCCGTCGATAAAGGTTATCCCGGAACTGCTGCTGGCCGTGGAAAGATAGCCGGGATCGTAGGTAAATATCCCGCCTTTCGCATATAGCGTGCGGATGTCAACCACATCGGGCCCCATGGTACCCGACAGGATTGGAAATTCCAGTGGCTGACTGCCGTTATCCAGATCAAGAGTCGCGTTACGCGCGTGTTTCATATTGTTCCCCACTATTTTCGTTTTCCACTCTGTAAGCGCTTGGGTCCAGCTATATTGTTTGCAGTAGACGCAATACTGGATGCGAATCGGCGCTTCCTGCTTCTTTCAACGTAATCATATCCCATAAGTCATTGTCCGGAAGGCCAAGCAGTGTTTCAAATTGCCGTAGCTCCGCCTCGTTGAGCTTGGTGTAATGCTCGTCCATGAACCTTTGCAGCACAATATCCAGTTCCAGCAGGCCACGCCGGCAACGCCAGCGTGCGCGCTCCAGGTTTTTCATACCGTTCTTTTCACCATCATGTCCTTGATCCGGCCGATGGCGCTGGTCGGATTCAAACCCTTGGGGCATACATCCACGCAGTTCATGATGGAATGGCAGCGGAACAGGCGATACGGGTCTTCCAGATAATCCAGTCGCTCCGCGGTAGCCTGGTCTCGACTATCGGCGAGAAAACGGTATGCCTGCAACAAACCGGCGGGCCCCACAAATTTGTCCGGGTTCCACCAGAATGAAGGGCACGCGGTGGAGCAGCATGCGCACAGTATGCACTCGTATAACCCATCCAACTCGGCCCTTTCCTCTGGTGATTGCAGGCGCTCGGTTTCCGGGGGCGGTTCATTGTTGATGAGATATGGCTTGATCGAGTGATATTGCTGGAAAAATTGCGTCATGTCCACGATCAGGTCGCGTATAACCGGCAAACCCGGCAAGGGGCGCAGTTCCACGGGTTCTTTCAACCCTGCAACCGGCGTGATACAGGCCAGTCCGTTGCGCCCGTTGATGTTCATTCCGTCCGATCCACACACCCCCTCCCTGCAGGAACGGCGCAGGCTTAGGCTGTCGTCAATGGTTTTGATGCGCTCCAGCGCATCCAGCAGCATTCTATCGGCTGGCTCCAGCGCGATATCGTAATCCTGCATGTACGGCTTTTCGTCCTTGTCCGGATCGAAGCGGTAGATTGAGAATTTCATGTCGAATTCCTTGATATATGGGTTATCGCCCGAGAAATATTCCCCGGATGACGAGGAATATTTCCCGCCGCATAGCCTTGGAGTTTTCAGCTGGATAAGTGATACACCATTTTCCGCAATTCATTGGAATACCCCCGTTGAATTCAGTTCTCCCTCCTCGATAACACCTTGCTAGCCAATTTCATCAACCTGTAGAGGAGCGGGTTTAGCCGGCTTCGCATCCCATATCTCGTTCGCATATTGCAAAATGGTACGGTCACTGGAAAATTTACCCATCTGGGCAACGTTCAGGATCGCCTTGCGTATCCACTCCTCCTGATCCTGGTAAGCGGCATCAACTTTTTTCTGGCAAGCGATATAGGAAGCATAATCGGCCAGCAGAAAATATTTATCGCCATGTTGTAGCAGCGTATCTATAACAGGTTTAAAGCGACCAGGCTCATCCGGAGAGAAAAAGCCCGAACCGATCATGTCGAGAACGGTGCGCAATTCCGCGTTGGAGTGGTAGAAATCCAGAGGTTGATAGCCATTCGCTTTCATCTCGGTGATTTCCGTTGCTGTGAGGCCGAATATAAAAATATTGTCTTCCCCGACTTCCTCGCGGATTTCGATATTGGCGCCATCCAGGGTACCAATCGTAAGGGCGCCGTTCAATGCGAGTTTCATGTTTCCGGTTCCCGAGGCCTCAGTGCCTGCGGTTGAAATCTGCTCCGAGAGGTCGGCAGCCGGAATCATCTCTTCTGCTGTTGATACGTCATAGTTAGGTATGAACACGACCTTCAAGTGGCCTGCCACACGCGGATCATTATTGACGATGTCGGCGATATCATTGATAAGCTTGATAATGAGCTTGGCCATGGAATAACCCGGCGCCGCCTTGCCCCCGAAAATGACTGTCCGGTGAACATGGCCGGCGTTCGGGTCATGCCGAATGCGGTTATACAGCGTCACCACATGCAGCACATTGAGCAGTTGCCGTTTGTATTCATGGATGCGTTTGATCTGAACATCGAACAGCGAATCGGGATTGATATCAATCCCGAGCTTTTTCTTCAGCATTGCAACCAACCGTTCCTTGTCCAAGCGCTTCACGGCGGCGAACTCCTCGCGAAAGGAGGCATCATCGGCCAGTGGGACCAGACGCTTCAACTGGGTCAAGTCCTTGATCCAACCGGGACCGATACGCGAAGTGATAAGTTCGGCCAGCCGCCGGTTCGCCTGATTCAGCCAGCGGCGTGGCGTGATGCCGTTGGTGATATTGATGATTTTGCCGGGAAAAAACCGGTCGAAGTCGCGGAATATTGTCTGCTTCATCAGTTCGGTATGAATTTGCGCCACCCCGTTTACCTTGTGGCTGCCCACTATGGCGAGATGCGCCATGCGGATGCGCCTTCCTCCTTCCTCATCGATGATGGACATGCGGCGCAGTATCCCGTTGTCACCAGGGTAGCGATGCATCACATCTCTCAACAACCGCCGGTTGATTTCGTAAATGATTTGCAAATGGCGTGGCAGGATACTTTCGAACAGGGTAACCGCCCAGGTCTCAAGCGCTTCGGGCATCAGTGTGTGGTTTGTATACGCGAACGTCCGGGTAGTGATATTCCATGCTTTCTCCCATTCCAGATGGTGCAAATCCACCAGCAGGCGCATCAGTTCCGGAATGGCAATGGCGGGATGCGTGTCGTTCAACTGGATCGCGACTTTGTCGGGCAAGGCATCAAAATTATTTTGATACTTGCGGTACCGGCGCAATATGTCATGCAACGAAGCGCACACGAAGAAATACTGTTGCTTCAGGCGCAGTTCGCGCCCCATGGCCGTACTGTCGTCGGGGTAGAGCACCTTGGACAAGTTCTCGGAAGCGTTCTTGTCTTCCACTGCCTTGACATAATTCCCTTCGTTGAAGTAGCGCAGTTCAAAATCTCGCGTTGCCTTCGCCGACCACAAGCGCATGTTGTTGGCCGTGCGGGTGCCATATCCCGGAATAGGCGTATCGAAAGCCATGGCCATCACGTCGTCGGTATCTATCCAGTGATAGCGCAGCATTCCCCGTTCATCGGCATATTGAACCACACGGCCATGAAATTTTACCTGATGCAATACCTCTGGGCGTGGGAACTCCCATGGGTTGCCATAACGCAACCAGTTATCCGGATGCTCAACCTGCCTGCCATCCTCGATACGCTGGGCGAACATGCCGTACTCGTAGCGGATACCATAGCCGTAGCCGGGGAGGTCCAGTGTCGCCATGGAATCGAGGAAACAGGCCGCAAGCCGTCCCAAGCCACCGTTTCCGAGTGCGGCGTCGGGCTCTACTTCGCGTATCTCGTCCAGATTGATCGCGGATTCCTTTAACGCCTCGCGGAATTGCTGCTCGAATGCGAGATTGTGCACGCCGTTCATCAGGGTGCGCCCCATCAGGAATTCCAGGGAAAAGTAGTAAACGCGCTTGACGTCGTTGACGTAATAGCTACGCATGGTTTCCATCCAGCGGTCTATCAGGCGATTGCGCACCATGTAAGCTGTCGCGAAGAACATGTCGCGATCAGTGGCGGTTACCGTGTCTTTGCCCACCGAATAGGTCAAACTGTTGGAGAGCGAGTGTTTGATCGAGTCCTTATCGAAACGGACTTTCTTATGCTCGAAAATGGATGTCTTTAAATAGTCATTCATGATTTCTCCTGTGAGTTCGAGGTTATTCAAAGACGCTCGATACCGCCGGTGCTGGCCGGAAAGGAAATGAGGATGAATCAGTATGCTTGCAGATCTGCGCCATCCGGATTCAAGGAATGACGCCAGAATTGATCGTCGCTATCGAACAGCCGGTAAGTGCCCCGCGGTCCCCAGGTGCCTGCCTGGTAGCAGTTGATAAAATTGCGTTCCATCGCCCACACTTTGATAACAGGATCCACCGCGCGCCATGCCCATTCCACTTCATCTATTCGAAGAAACAGTGAATGATCACCTTGCATTACATCCAGCAGCAAACCTTCATAGGCGTCATGTTCTTGCTCGCTACCCTTGCGGTATGAAGCATCCAGGCTGATGGTGCGGGTTTCCAGGTCCAGACCCGGCACCTTGACGCGCATTTCCATCTTCAGGCTGTCATTAGGCTGAATGCCCAGCATGATCCAGTTTGGATGCGACGGTTCATGGCGTGTGTGACGCAGCAAATCCTGGGGTGGACTTTTGAAACGGATACAAATTGCCGAAATATTTTCGGCCATGCGCTTCCCGGTGCGCAGGTAGAACGGCACTCCAGCCCAACGCCAATTGTCGATAAACAGCTTTAGCGCCGCGTAGGTTTCCGTGGCGCTGTCCGGCGCCACGCCCGGTTCCTCCACATACCCCGGAACGGGCTCCCCACCGATAATTCCATTCGCATATTGACCGCGGAATGCATGGGCGTGCACCGAGTTTTGCGTAATAGGCCGTATAGCTTTCAGCACCTTTACTTTTTCGTCCCGCAAGTGCTCGGCGGATAATGTTACCGGAGGCTCCATCGCCACCAAGGCAAGCAACTGCAGCAAGTGGCTCTGGATCATGTCGCGCAACGCGCCGGCTCCCTCGTAATAGTCGGCGCGCCCCTCAATACCCAGGGTTTCCGAATGGGTGATTTGCACATGATCGATATAATGGTTATTCCACAGCGGCTCAAGCAGTATGTTGGCGAAGCGGAAGACCATCACGTTCTGCACAGTGCCTTTACCGAGATAATGGTCGATGCGGTAAATCTGCGGTTCGTTCAAATGCCGGTACAGGCTTCCTTGCAGAGTCTGGGCGCTGAGCAAGTCATAGCCGAAAGGCTTTTCGATCACCACGCGGCACCATCCTTTTTTCTGCTTGAGGAGGCCTGCCACACCGAGTTTTTCTATGATTGGCGGGAATTCCGATGGACGCACAGCCATGTAAAATACGATATTGGGCGAAAACTCCGGGGTTTCTTCCAATACTTTCTGCAGTTTAAGATAAGCGTCGCCAGTGGCCGGGGGGTTGGGATGGTAATACAAGCGGGAAAGGAAGCGCTCGGATGCCTGCTCATCAATGCCTTCCGGAAACTGGGACTTCAGCATGCCGGATACTTCCTCGATCCACCGGTCTTTACTCCACAGCTCCAGGCTGCAACCGAGTATCACCATTTTATCCGGCAGGCGCCTGGCTACTTCCAGACGAAACAGTGCAGGAATCAATTTACGCCGCGATAAATTTCCACCTGCGCCAAAGATCACCAGGACACATGGATCGATAGTCTTCATTTTTCTTCCCTCCCTGTTGTACCTCGTGCAGGCCGAAAGCAATCACTCATGGAAAAGCACGCATGGCTGTCAACTATAGTGTCAACAGTGCCGCTGTTTGTGCTGGCCGAAGCACCCCCCGGGGATTCCGGGGGGTGCCTCATCTTTGCTTCAACTTCTTTGCCTGCTGTTTCCGGCTACAAAACGATGTTGATCGATAATCGCGTATTTCTGATTAGTAGGTCCTCGCCTGGGGCGTAAATGATTCCACTGTCAACGGCTTTAACCGGACGGGCTTGTAATCCAGCCGTCGGCCTTCTCTGAAATACAAGGTATGTTTGAGCCACTTGTCATCATCCCGCACGGGAAAGTCGTCACGTGCGTGGGCGCCGCGGCTTTCAGTGCGCGCTTCGGCCGAAATCATTGTGGCTATCGCTACTTCCACCAGATTCTCGAGTTCCAGCGCTTCCACCCGGGCTGTGTTGAATACTCGGCTCTTGTCCCTGATTTCGATATGTTTGGCGCGCTCCGCCACTTCGCCGATTCTGGTGACTCCCTCCCTGAGCATGTCCGAAAAACGGAAAACGCCGCAATATGTATGCATGGTCTTGCGTAGCAGATCGCCCACTTGGGCCACGTTCTCTCCATCTTTCTGGTTGTTCAGCCGGTCAAGCCGAGCCAGCGCCTGATCGGAGGCGTCCGGCGGCAAATGCTTGTGGTGCTGGTTTTTTTTCAAATCCTCGATGATCTGGTTGCCGGCTGCCCGGCCGAACACAAGGATATCGAGCAACGAATTGGTTCCGAGCCGATTGCCGCCATGGACGGATACGCAAGCGCACTCGCCTACTGCATAGAAGCCCGGCACCACTTCCTCGGGGCCGGTTTTATAGGGCGCCACCACCTGCCCGTGAAAATTGGTTGGAATGCCGCCCATCATGTAATGTGCGGTAGGTACAACCGGGATCGGCTCGTGGATAGGGTCTGCATGGGCAAATTTCATGGAGATTTCACGAATGCCCGGCAGCCGCGTCTTGATCACATCCTCGCCGAGATGGTCAAGCTTTAGCAGCAGATGATCCGCATCCCTGCCACAGCCCCTTCCCTCTTTTATCTCTGTAGTCAGGGCTCGCGACACCACGTCTCGGCTGGCCAGGTCCTTCGCATGGGGCGCATAACGTTCCATGAAGCGTTCCCCATCCTTATTGAGCAGGTAGCCGCCTTCACCGCGCACCGCCTCGCTGATGAGCACGCCTACTCCATAAACGCCAGTAGGATGGAATTGCCAGAATTCCATATCCTCCAGAGGAATGCCGGCCCGCGCCGACATGGCGAGACCATCTCCCGTATTGATGAATGCATTGGTACTTGCGCTGAATATACGCGCGCCGCCGCCAGTGGCGAACAGCGTTGCCCTTGCCTGCAACACCATGACCTCACCGGTTTCAATGTCCAGCGCTGTCACGCCGCATACGTCCCCTTCCTGGTCACGGATCAGGTCCAGGGCCATCCATTCGACAAAAAATTGGGTATTGGCCTGCACGTTGCGCTGGTATAGGGTATGCAGCATGGCATGGCCGGTGCGGTCGGCCGCCGCGCACGAGCGGGTTGCCTGCGCGCCGCCGAAATTCTGCGACTGTCCGCCGAAGGGGCGCTGGTAAATTTTTCCATTCTCCAGGCGGTCGAAGGGCATGCCGTAATGTTCCAGCTCGTAGACCACTTCGCTGGCTTGGCGGCACATGAATTCGATCGCATCCTGATCGCCGAGATAATCTGAGCCCTTCACCGTATCGTACATATGCCAGTGCCAGTTATCCTCGGTTACGTTGCCCAATGCGGCCGCAATTCCGCCCTGAGCGGCTACCGTGTGGGAGCGGGTGGGAAATACCTTTGACAAGACAGCCACCTTGAGCCCGGCGGTCGACAATTGCAGCGCGGCGCGCATTCCCGCGCCGCCTGCCCCGACAATTACCGCGTCGAATTTTCTTCTGGCTATCGCCACACTAACTCCACAGGATTTCCACCGACCAGATGGTATAAAACAACAAGGACAGTATGACCAGTACCTGTAATGTCAAACGAATACCGGCAGCACGAATATAATCCATCAGAATATTGCGCATCCCGACCCAGGCATGCCAGAACAGGCTGACAAGAAACAGGAAGGAAGCAATACGCATCCATCGGTTAGCGAATATAGCCTTCCACGAGGCGTGGTCGTGGGGAGGCGAGATCAATAACATTGCCGCGAATAGAAGAATAAAGACTACCATTACCACCGCGGTCAAGCGCTGGGCGAGCCAATCCCTCAGGCCATAATGAGCGCCGGTGACAATACGCTTCACCACATCGATGCCGAGATCAGCAGCGTAAGAATAACGCCGGCGGCGAATACTATTTTACTGGTTGTACGCGCCTGCTGGAGTGAGGAGCCATAATGCAGATCCAGTGCAAGAAAACGAATGCCAGCGCAGAAATGATGCAGGAAGAACCACAACGAGAGTGTCAAGACAACTTTGAGCAGCGGGTTGTCCAGTAGAGACTGAAGCTGCACATGCCCTTCCGGCGAATTCAGCACTATGTCCAGACTGCAAAGTAGAAGCGGGATGCCTGGAAAGAACAGCAGCGCTCCGCTCACCCGATGCAAGAGCGAGACTACAGCCGGCAGGGGCTGTTTGATTCTCATCAGATCCAGGTATTTGGGACGTTTTCTTTGCAAGTGTTCGCTCCCGGGACACGTCGGGTACTGCCTCCACGGCCTAGTGTAGACCCTTACATCGAGCGATACAATACGGGTAAGCTCATAAGTAAACCCTGAAAAAAATGGGTTTACCAGGGGTTCAACCCAAGGCAGGCGGTTGATACTGCTCAAATTGACAGCAAGAGGGAATGTTTTTATAGTCCAGGGCATTTGATAGCCTGAAGGTGCATTTCTCGATGGGTCGCATCGAGCTTGACGCGCAAACACAAAAAATGAAAACGCGAAGGCGAAATGGATTGCTTTAGAATAATGTTGAGCTCCGACTTGGCTCACCTTCGACAAACGTGCGGACAACGGAAAATTAACCAGGAAAATTTCTTGTCCCGGCAATATCCTACAGGAGCGCAAGAATGAACTCTCCCATGCGCGTAGCGGTCACCGGCGCAGCTGGCCAGATCGGTTACAGTCTGGTATTTCGCATCGCGGCGGGCGACATGCTCGGCAAGGATCAGCCTGTCATCCTGCAATTGCTGGATATACCGCAATCGCTGCCCACACTTAAAGGCGTGGTAATGGAACTTGAGGATTGCGCCTTTCCGCTACTGGCAGGTATAAATATTACAGATAATCCCGAAACCGCTTTCCGCGATGTGAATATCGCCATGCTGGTAGGCGCACGCCCTCGCGGCAAGGGTATGGAGCGTAAGGATTTGCTGGAAGCGAACGGTGCAATATTTATCGATCAGGGCAGGGCGCTGGATGAAGGGGCCCGCCGCGACGTAAAGGTTCTGATAGTTGGCAATCCGGCCAATACCAACGCTCTCATCGCCATGAGAAATGCCCCAAGCCTGATGCCGGGGAATTTTTCGTCCATGATGCGGCTGGACCATAATCGTGCCTTGTCCCAGGTTGCGGCAAAACTTGGACGACCCGTTGCGGGCATCAGAAAAATGATCGTCTGGGGCAATCATTCCTCCAAACAATATCCGGACTTGAATCATGCCGAGGTGGGTGGCGACAAAGTCGCGCGCCTCGTCAACGATCCTGCCTGGGTAGAAGACCACTTCATTCCCGCGGTACAGAATCGCGGTACCGAGGTAATCGAGGCTCGTGGCCTCTCCAGTGCCGCCAGTGCCGCCAATGCCGCCATCGACCATATCCGGGACTGGGTTTTCGGCACCCGGGAAAACGACTGGGTATCGATGGGAATCCCTTCGGACGGTAGCTACGGGATTCCGGAGGGTGTTATGTATGGTTTTCCCGTGGTCTGCAAGGAGGGGGGCTACCATATCGTTCCTGATCTGGAAATCAGCGAATTCAGTAAGGAAAAAATGCAGGCCACCTATCGGGAACTGGTGGATGAGCGAGATTCGGTGAAGCATTTGTTTGGATAATCCAAAGCCTGATTTTTCAGCTCCCATGATCATCTCCGCGGGTTCCCGTTTTCGCGCCGCGCTTGCGGAGGAAAAGCCTTTGCAGGTGGTGGGCTGCATCAACGCCTATGCAGCACGTCTTGCGGCTCGTACCGGATTCAAAGCGCTCTATCTTTCCGGTGGCGGCGTGGCGGCGGCCTCGCTGGGCGTGCCCGATCTCGCCATTTCCACGCTGGACGACGTGCTGACCGACGTGCGCCGCATCACGGATATTATCGATCTGCCGCTGCTGGTGGACGCGGATACCGGTTTCGGCGGCGTTCTCAATGTCGCCCGCACAGTGAAGTCACTGATTAAAGCCGGCGCAGCGGCTTTGCATATTGAAGATCAGGTTGACGCCAAGCGTTGCGGCCATCTCCCTGGCAAGATGATCGTTAGCGAGGCGCAAATGGTCGATCGTATCAAGGCTGCGGTAGATGCCAGGACCGATCCCCGGTTTGTCATTATGGCCCGCACTGATGCACTGGCGGTCGAAGGACTGCAATCCGCCATGGACAGGGCATGCGCATTCGTGGAAGCCGGCGCGGATATTATTTTTCCGGAAGCCGTGACTGAACTCGATACCTATCGGCGATTCGCCGCAGCAGTAAGCGTGCCAGTGCTGGCCAACATAACTGAATTCGGCGCGACTCCTCTTTATTCAGTCGAAGAATTGGCCAAGGCGGACGTTTCTCTGGTGCTTTACCCACTATCCGCATTTCGGGCAATGAGCGCCGCCGCCCTGAACGTGTACCGGACGATACGCAACGAAGGCACCCAGAAGAAGACGATCGATACGATGCAGACTCGTGCGGAGCTATATGACTTTCTCGATTACCATGCCTATGAGGAGAAACTGAATGTCATGTTTCCAGAATCCGGAAAGCCCGAAGATGATTAAGGTAGCTGCACGTTCCCAATCCAGAAGCAAGAAATCTGTAGTTTTATCAGGCGTGATAGCGGGAAATACCGCCATCTGTAGCGTCGGCAGAACTGGCAACGATCTGCATTATCGTGGCTATGACATTCTAGACATGGCCGATACCTGCGAATTCGAAGAGATTGCCTATCTGCTGGTACATGAGAAGCTGCCCACCCTGGACGAACTGGCTGCGTATAAAGAAAAACTCAGAAGCCTGCGAGATTTGCCTGCCGGCGTTAAAACCATTCTGGAGGCGATACCGGCGACTGCTCATCCGATGGATGTGATGCGCACCGGAGTGTCTGCCTTGGGCACGGTATTGCCTGAAGCGGAGAAACATACCATTGAGGACGCCCGTGATCTGGCAGACAGACTTCTGGCCTGTCTCGGCTCAATTTTGCTCTACTGGCACCACTACTCCCATAACAATCGCCGTATAGAACTGGCGGCTAATGAGGACTCCATAGGAGGATATTTCCTGCACCTGCTGCACGGCAGACCGCCGCCGCCGTCGTGGGTGAAGGCCATGCATACTTCGCTCGTGCTGTACGCCGAGCACGAATTCAACGCTTCCACCTTTGCCGCTCGCGTGATTGCCGGCACCGGATCCGATTTCTACTCGGCAATCACCGGGGCTATTGGCGCGTTGCGCGGCCCCAGGCACGGCGGTGCCAACGAGGCTGCATTCGATATCCAGACGCGCTACAAAAACCCGGATGAGGCCGAGGCAGACATCAGGCGGCGGGTGGAGAATAAAGAGATCATCATCGGGTTCGGACATCCGGTATATACAACCGGCGATCCGCGTAACCGGATAATCCGGGAAGTTGCGAGGAAGCTTTCAGTGGAAGCTGGCGATACGGAAATGTTCAGTGTTGCGGAGAGACTGGAAACAGTAATGTGGGACATCAAGAAAATGTTTCCCAACCTCGACTGGTTTTCCGCCGTGGGTTATCACATGATGGGTGTACCCACAGGCATGTTTACGCCACTGTTTGCGATCGCGCGCACCAGCGGGTGGGCTGCGCACATTATCGAACAACGTCTGGACAGCAAGATTATCCGGCCATCGGCAAATTACATTGGGCCGGAGGAGCGGGAGTTCGTGCCGATTCCGGCTCGGATATAAGGATAACCGGCTCCAGTGGAACACCAAGGTTTCAAGCAGCGTGGCTTGAGTTCGATATTCCGAACTTGTCAATTCCCGATCGGCTGTGGGCTAGATCCTGGACGAAGGGCAGGGCTGCTCGGAAGGCTTGTTTTTCCGCCATTCGTGACGACAGCAATACGGGAAAGATAATAGAGTGCGTTCCGATGACCAGCACAAGATGACCAGATGAAGCGGATTCACAACTCCTGTTCTATTAGGTAATTTTCCCAAAAAATTTGATGCCTTCTATTGCAGACGAATCTGCCCCTCAGTTCTTCATTATTCTCAATGCCGCGTCCGGGCACAACAACACTTCCACCGTTTGTACGATCATTGAGAAGGTGTTGATCGAGGCTGGTAGACGCTACGAACTGGTAGTAGTCGAAGACGCTGCACAGCTTGATGGTGTTGCGCGTCAAACAGTTGAGCGAGCTTGTGAACGTGGCGGTGTCGTTGTGGTAGCCGGCGGCGATGGCAGCATCAACACGGTGGCCCAGGCGACGCTAGGCAGTGGTTGTCCTCTTGGCGTGCTGCCCCAGGGTACGTTCAATTACTTTGGGCGCGAGCATGGAATATCATCTGATACCGCCGAGGCCACCCGAGCACTCCTCACTGCCTCCGTCCAGGCGGTTCAAGTGGGTCTTGTCAACGATCGACTATTCCTGGTCAATGCGAGCCTCGGGCTTTACCCGAGGTTGCTCGAAGACCGCGAGGCTTTCAAACAGCAATATGGGCGCAATCGTCTGGTTGCGTTTGCATCGGGGCTGGTAACTCTGCTGCGACACCACCAGCAACTGCTCATCAGTCTGGAAATCCGCGGCAAGTTTCATGATATTCGCACACCGACCCTGTTTGTGGGCAACAACCGGTTGCAGTTGGAGCAGCTCGGCCTCCCGCTGGAAAATGCGCTCGAGAATGATGAACTCGTCGCAATCATGTTGCGGCCGACCGGTATGATGGCGATGTTGTGGCTACTGGTTCGCGGTGCGCTCGGAAAGTTGGGCGAAGCACAAAACGTAATCAGTTTTGGCTTCAAGCGCATGACGATAAGGTCATCTCGCCACCTCAAGCGCCGCGTGAAGGTCGCAACAGATGGCGAGGTTGTCTGGATGGATACGCCGCTCGAATTTCGCGTCTCTCCGCACCCGCTGCATTTGCTCAAGCCTGCCACTACGCCTGAGCCGGGAACCCTGGATACAGGTCCAGATTCATGAAAGCGCTTATTCACATTTCCGATCCGCATTTCGGCACCGAGCAGACCCCAGTAGTTGAAGCGTTATTGCGCCTTGTGCATGACGAGGCGCCCGAGCTGGCGGTGTTATCCGGTGATATCACGCAAAGGGCGCGCCGGGAACAGTTTCGCGCTGCGAAAAGCTTTACCGAGCAGCTTGAGGTACCATCATTAATCGTTATTCCAGGTAATCACGATATTCCCTTGTTTAATTTCGTGGCCCGGTTTCTCAACCCCTATGGAAACTACCGTCGCGAGTTCGGCGACGACCTTGAGCCGACGTTCGAGTCGGATAGATGGCTTGTCATTGCCCTCAACACTACTCGCCGCTACCGCCACAAAGACGGCGAAGTGTCGAAAGCACAAATCCGCCGTGTGACCGATCGCCTGAAAATGGCGTCTGTGGGCCAATTGCGCATTGTTGTAACGCATCAACCGGTATGCGTGACACAGGTAAAGGATGAACCCAATCTTCTGCACGGGTGTGAGGCAGCGGTGCGGCAATGGGCGGCCGCCGGTGCTGACCTGGTTCTGGGCGGTCACATTCATCTGCCTTATGTCTGCGCCTTGCATGCCCGTTATGCCGGTATCATGCGGCGGACCTGGGCTGTGCAAGCTGGTACGGCAGTGTCGCGGCGCGTGCGCCCCGGAGGAAACAATTCGATCAACCTGATCCGCTATGAGGTCTTGCAGCAGCGCCGCCAATGCACTGTTGAACGCTGGGACTACCTCACGTCGGCAAAAAACTTTGTTAGAGTAGCAATTGACCCCCTGGATTTTTATGCTTCAGATGATCCGGTTGAATCAGCACCATTTGATGCGGAGCCCGGCATCAAATAGAAAATGGCGGGGAAGATCTTCTTCCCGCTTTCTCGGGAAAAGGACACTTCCCGTTAATCGCCTGTTTATAATACGTCCTTGTCATTCAGTAAATAGCTGTGTCATCCCACACCTCCAATATTCGTCCCCGGCCGGATCAAGTACTGGTGGATATCGCGGACTACGTCGTAAATCGGGATATCCCGAGTCCCCTTGCTTACGATACTGCGCGCCATTGCCTGATGGATTCGCTGGGCTGTGCGATGGAAGCGCTTGCTTACCCGGCTTGCACCAAGCTGCTTGGGCCCGTAGTTCCCGGAGCCACGGTGCCGGATGGAGCAAGAATTCCCGGCACCCCGTTCCGGCTCGACCCCGTGCAAGCTGCGTTCAACATTGGCACGATGATTCGCTGGCTGGATTTCAACGACACCTGGCTGGCGGCCGAATGGGGACACCCATCGGATAATCTGGGCGGCATACTTGCCGTGGCTGATTGGTGCTCGCGCAATGCAAACAATGGGAGCAGAAAGTCATTCGCGGTACGCGACGTGCTGACGGCGATGATCAAGGCCCATGAAATCCAGGGCTGCCTTGCGTTGGAGAACAGTTTCAACAAGGTGGGACTGGATCATGTCGTGCTGGTGAAAGTTGCGTCCACCGCCGTCGTGACGCATATGCTTGGCGGCAGCCGGGATCAGATAGTCGACGCGCTTTCGCAGGCATGGGTGGACGGGCAGTCGTTGCGCACCTATCGTCACGTGCCCAATACCGGCTCACGAAAATCGTGGGCAGCGGGCGATGCCACCAGCCGGGCGGTATGGCTCGCACTGATCACGCTTAAAGGAGAAGCGGGGTATCCTTCCGCGCTGACGGCAAAAACCTGGGGTTTTTACGATGTGTTGTTCAAGGGACAGCCTCTCCGGTTCCAGAGACCGATTCAACAGTGGGATTCATATGTGATGGAAAACGTATTGTTCAAGATTTCTTTCCCCGCTGAATTCCATTCCCAGACAGCAGCGGAATGCGCGATGCAACTGCACCGCCATGTGAAAGAGCGGATTGGCGATATAAAAAAAATCACCATCCGCACTCACGAGGCGGCGATTCGCATCATCGATAAAAAAGGCCCGCTCAACAATCCTGCCGACCGCGACCACTGCATGCAATACATTGTTGCGGTGCCGCTCATTTTTGGAAGACTCACGGCCGAAGATTACGAGAACACGGTTGCTGCCGATCCACGCATCGACCAGTTGCGCGATAAAATCACGTGTATGGAGGATAAGAAGTTTACGCAGGATTATTACGACCCCGAGAAACGCTCCATTGCCAATGGAATCACGGTGGAATTCAAGGACGGCAGGAAGCTGGATGAAGTCGTGGTGGAATACCCCATCGGGCACAGGTTCCGCCGCAAGGAAGGCATTCCACTACTGGAAGAAAAATTCAGAATGAGCCTTGCGCGCCGCTTTACTGAAACGCAACAAAACGCAATCACCGATCTTTGCCTGGACCTGGAGAAGCTGGAAGCTACACCGGTGAGAGAATTCGTCGATATGTTTTCTGCCTGAGCGCAAGTACCACGCTACATGCGGGATGAAATATCGACCGTTCCCTTTTCGTCTTCCCCCGGATTGTGGCAATTTTCCGAGGGAGCGGGGTTTATATCCAGCAATATTTTAAGTGTGGTCAGCCTTAGCTTCCAGGATGAATGTGAAGCGGGGTCCCTGGATAACGCCGCCAACAATTGCTCCAGTCCATCGATCTTTGCCGAATCACATGTGGACAGGAAGCGCTTCAGCTCTTCACGATCTTCGATGCCGGTACGCAGGACAAATTCGGGATAATCTTCGCGCAAGTGAGCCGCGAGCCAGGCTTGGTCTATCCATTGTTTCAACTGCGGGTAGCTGAAGCAGGTGCGTACCGCCAGATCCACCGCATCGGCGTTTCGCAAATTTTCGATATTATCGAACCCTTCGCGCTCCAGCCTCAATTCGTGTGAATAGCTCATGCCAGCAAGCATGGAAAGCGGAAGCGCACGGTACCGGTCGCCGGGAATGATGCTTCTCATTACCTTGAGGGTGACGCGTTCAAGTGTCGCCGCCGCCCGTTTCGGGTAGAAACCAAAGAAAAATGCTACGATCGGCAGCAGGCTGAGGCTTGTCGGAAGTACCAGATTTGTCCCGTCAGTTTGCTCCGCCAAGCCGCCGTGTGCGTTCCCGGTATTAATTGAACTAGCGGCCGGCGCCGGTTCGCGAGACGAAGACCCGGTTGAGTTGCTGCCACTTGCAGCAACTGGTGGGCCGGCATATACGGATTCTCCGGGAAGAACGAAGTCAAAGGCGAAGGACAATACCAGCGCCAGTATGCTTGCTACCATCATGCGTATCGCACCGTCCACGAAAGTGTGTGCAGTCAAATCCATTGTGAAGTATGCGCGAACGACCGAGCCGATGAAATAGACGTAGGCGCCCAAAAAACCGAATTGGAAGGCGACCTGGTTCCGGATAAGGTGGGAGTAGTATTCGTCCGGGTTTTTTTTGTATAACTCGGCAAAAGGTCCCATTGTGAGCATATTGCCGCCGAGGCTGAAATCAACACCACTGCCTCCTCCAAAAACAGGTTTCATCAGCAGCAGAATCGAGGAGCCGAGCAGCACGATAGTTGTTGTCAGCCAGACACTCCCGCGATAACTGCTGAAGGAAGCGCGCGCGCCCATTCTTCTGCGGATTTCGCCGCGTCGTTCAGGGGGAACCTCATGCTGGAGCCTGCGTTCCTTCCGGTTCGCCATCGTCTGGATATAGCTTAAGGCAAGCGATGGCACGACCAGTACCACTAGTAGCGTCATGACGAGGTTGTATTGAAAGAATACGGGGTCAAACCAGTGGGCGATAGCCCGAAAGTCGCGATGTGCAGGCACATCAGGGCCTGGATAGGGACCAAAGGCGGATTCCAGCCCCAGGCTGATAACAAAGATTGACGGTACGAGAAATACCGACCAGTCGTACCAGCGCATGTCGTATTTCTTGCTCTCGGGTTGATCCATGCCACTCTTCCTTCAGCTTGTTTTTTCCTCTGCCGCAGTCATAGCATCAGTAGCAGCCCGCGTCCAGAAATGGAGGTGGTCGAAAGGCCGCCCGGATTGCGCGTCCGGCAAACCCAGGCTCCATCCGAGCAGTTCCAGATGGTCGGCCCGAACGGTGCCACGAAAATTTCCCCAATGGGCGGAGCTGACCGGTACCATGCCGTCGTTGTCCTCGTGAATCATGCTGCCATAAGGCCGAAACCAGAATGGAAGTTCATCAGCATGGCGGCAACTCGCGTAGGAAGAGTAGTTCACGTCCTCACGATCAGGGATCGGGGTGGCTGCGCATGCCTCGGGGGTCAGCTCATCCAGCGCCGGGCGGCCAACATATCGAAACCAGGCTGGAATCGGTCCTCTGGATTCAAGCATCCACGTAGCTAACAGGCTGCCGCGATGCGGTGTCGAAACAGTAAGCAAACTCTTTACACGCCGATCCGGATCGAGATAAGTGATCAGGTACCTTGCGTCCAGCCCTCCCATGCTATGCGCAGCCAAAGCAAAGGCAGGCACGTCAGTGCGAAACAGTTTGCGGGCAAGTACCTCCGCACGTTCGGCTATGGTCCCGGCGGACGGCACTTCCGGTATGAGAGGGACAATATGCATTTTATTTAGCGCTTCTTTCACCCCGCGAAAGTATTCAATAGGTCCTCGACGTGAGAAACCAAGAAAGCCGTGCAGCAGGGCGAGGGTGGGGAAGGGCATAATATTCCCGAAAGTAGTGTTTATAACCTCAAGCGCGCGTCCAATAATAGCTGCGCCTGGCTAGTATTTAGCGTCAAGCGTTACGAGGCATAAAATATTATCGTATGTAATTCATGTTAGATGATTTCCCGGAACACTGAATGAGCCATACAGCAATTTGTGCCCGATGAAATGGGAAAGTCAGCATTCACCGCAGGTATCGATGATAAACTTGAAACCCAAGTCCTCGGCGACGATATAAACGCGATAATCCGGCATACTCCGGCTAAAATTTTTTTGTATGAAATGCAAGCTGATACGTTGAAACGGAATGTTCAGTAAACAATATATCCTTGCCGACGGGATACGCCAGCCTGTCAACTACTCGTTCAACTAAAGCCAAAGTGAAGATAAGCTGCGATATCAAAGGCAAGATCGCGCTGGTTACCGGCGCAAACCGGGGAATAGGCAGGGCGATAACCGATGCGTTCCTGCACCACGGCGCAACAAAAGTCTATGCTGCCGTGCGCAACCTCGATTCTGCTGATTCCCTGCTTGAGCGGTATGGCGACATGGTGGCGCCTGTTCAATTTGATCTAGCCAAACCGGAGACCATCACGGCAATGGCCGAGAGGACGGACGACCTCCATGTGGTAGTCAACAATGCGGGGATCTTCAAGGCTTCCACCCCTCTGGATAGCGATGCGATAGAGGCGCTTGAGCTCGCAATCAAGATCAATTTGTTTGGCTTGGTACGCATGGCACAAGCCTTTGCGCCCGTTCTCAGGGAAAATGGAGGAGGAGCATTCGTGCAACTCAATTCGATCGCGTCATTGAAATGCTCTTCCAATTTTGCGACGCATTCTGCTTCAAAAGCCGCCACTTACTCCATTACACAGGCGCTGCGCGATTTGCTGGGGCAACAGGGCACAGCGGTGCTCAGCGTTCACCCCGGCCTGATCGCGACTGATATGAGTAGTACGGCGGGCCTGGCCGGCTCCGCCGCGCCTCCCTCACTGGTGGCTGAAGGTATAGTTGCTGCGCTGAAGTCAGGAGATTTTCATCTCTTTCCGGACGCAATGGCCCAACGTATCGGTCAGGCTTATCGAAGCTTTTCCGAAAGTGTGATCGAAGCGGATCTTGCGGAATACAAAACGGAAAATCACCCAGTTTCTTGATGGAGAGAGCGTGTACGGCACGGGTTCTACTTATCCGGCAAGCAAACTTTATGATTTGGGTTACCCGTGCTGGTCCGGCTTCCGCGGCATGCATCGTCCTGTTATCCCTGCATTTGGTAAGGCTGCGGATGATCATCCGATAAGAATGGCTTTCGTCAATACGCGGCTTATCGGATTCAGCAAAATTTTCAAGGAGCACGTTTATGAGTCATAACCTGTTCGACACCCTGAAGGACCTTGCTCTCCCAGGCAGGAAAGTAAAGTTTTATTCTTTGCCGGCGCTTGAGGAATCGCGCATAGGCAAGGTTTCGCGGCTGCCAGTCTCCATTCGTGTTGTGCTCGAATCGGTTCTGCGCAATTGCGATGGCAAAAAGGTAACCGAGACCCACGTAAAGCAACTGGCGAACTGGCAACCCAACGCTGCGCGGGCGGATGAGATCCCCTTTGTAGTATCACGGATCGTGCTGCAGGATTTCACTGGCGTTCCGCTCCTGGTCGATCTGGCGGCCATGCGAGAGGTGGCAAAAAAAATGGGCCGGGACCCCAAGCTTGTCGAACCTCTGGTACCGGTTGATCTGGTGGTCGATCACTCGGTGCAGGTCGACCACTATGGAGACGGAGAGGCGCTTCATCTCAACATGGAGATTGAATTCCGGCGCAACAAAGAGCGTTACCAGTTTATAAAGTGGGGCATGCAGGCATTCGATACATTCAAGGTAGTTCCTCCCGGCGTCGGGATTGTGCATCAGGTCAACCTGGAATATCTCGCTCGAGGCGTGCACGAGAAAGATGGCGTGGTGTATCCGGATACCCTGGTCGGCACCGACTCGCATACCACGATGATCAATGGCATTGGCGTTGTTGGCTGGGGCGTTGGCGGGATCGAGGCGGAGGCGGGTATGTTGGGGCAGCCGGTTTATTTTCTGACTCCCGATGTGGTTGGTGTAAATCTCACCGGCCGATTGCGCAATGGCGTTACCGCCACCGATCTGGTGCTGACTGTTACCGAGATGCTGCGCAGGTCAAACGTGGTGGGAAGCTTCGTGGAATTTTTTGGCGAAGGTACCGCGTCACTGACAGTGCCCGACCGTGCCACTATCGCCAACATGGCGCCCGAATACGGGGCCACAATGGGTTTTTTCCCCGTTGACGACGCCACCATCGAGTATTTCCAGGGTACCGGGCGTAGTGAAGAGGAAGTCGCCGCGCTTCAATCCTATTTCAAGGCTCAGGAGCTGTACGGCATTCCGCGCAAGGGCGACATTGATTACTCACGGGAACTGGAGCTTGATCTTACTACTGTCTCGCCCTCGTTAGCTGGACCAAGACGTCCTCAGGACCGCATCGAAATGCGCGACATTAAATCGAGATTCACCGAACTCTTCGCCCAGCCCGTCGTACAAAGCGGCTATGGCAGAGATGCTGCCGATCTAAACCTGCGCTATCCGGTTCGCTCGAGCGACGAGCGCCGGGTTGACACGTGCGCCGCGTCTGGCTCGAGCCAGAATACGGAAGCCAATGCGGCTGCGGTAAGACCGGGAACCGAAAGACACATCAAGGAGATGGTAGACAACCGTCCTATAGTGGGGGGAGCCGAAGCTCCCGTATGCCCGCCGAATGGCCCTATCGATCTGGGCCATGGAGACGTGGTGATTGCAGCCATTACGTCCTGCACGAATACCTCCAACCCTAGCGTACTGCTTGCCGCAGGACTGCTGGCAAAGAAGGCGGTAGAAAAAGGCCTGTCGGTCAAGCCGCATATCAAGACCTCGCTCGCGCCCGGTTCACGCATTGTGACTGAATACCTCCACGCCACCGGTCTGCTGAGCTATCTGGAACAACTTGGCTTTTACCTCGCAGGTTATGGTTGCACCACTTGCATCGGTAATTCAGGCCCCCTATCCGAGCCGATAGAGGAAGCGATAGTGGAGAATGATCTGGTCTGTTCCGCTGTGCTCTCGGGCAATCGCAATTTCGAAGCTCGAATTCACCCCAGCATTCGTGCAAATTTTCTTGCCTCTCCCCCGCTGGTGGTAGCGTACGCCATTGCAGGAACGGTTCTCAGGGATGTAACGACCGAGCCATTGGGTTTTGCGGATGACGGAAGTCCTGTCCAGCTTGCAGACGTGTGGCCGAGCGAGGATGAAATTCAAGGGTTAATGAAATACGCCGCAAATGCGGAAACATTTCGCCGCCTCTATGGTAATCTGGCTGAGGGCCATCCGTTATGGAACGAGGTGTCATCAGTTTCGGGTAACGTATACGATTGGCCGAAATCCACTTATATTGCCGAGCCCCCGTTCTTCCAGGATTTTTCAATGCGCCCCGGGCAGCCGGGCGGAATACGCAACGCGCGCGTTCTGGGCATATTCGGTGATTCAGTGACTACCGATCACATCAGCCCCGCAGGTTCCATCAGGGATACGTCACCGGCGGGAAAATATCTGCTTGCGAACGGGGTAACCAAATCTGACTTCAATAGCTATGGGGCGCGTCGCGGCAACCATGATGTGATGATGCGTGGCACTTTCGCGAATGTTCGTATCAAAAACCTGATGATACCCGGCAGCGAAGGCGGTATCACCCTGCACCAGCCGGATGGACAGCAGATGAGCATTTACGATGCAGCCATGAGGTATCTTGCAGACAACATACCGACAGTGGTATTCGGGGGAGAAGAGTATGGAGCGGGATCAAGCCGCGACTGGGCTGCCAAGGGAACGCAACTGCTCGGCGTCAAGGCGGTCATCGCCAGAAGCTTCGAGCGCATACACCGCAGCAATCTCGTTGGAATGGGCGTATTGCCGCTGCAATTCAAGGACGCCGACAGCGCCGAATCGCTGGGCATACACGGCGATGAACAATTCGATCTTATGGGCCTGGAGGACATTCGTGCTCAGCAGGATGTGACACTTGTCATCCGTAAGGAAGATGGATCAAGCCGCGAAATCAGTTTACGGTGCAGGATTGATACAGCTATTGAGGTGGACTATTACCTTAACGGCGGGATATTACCTTACGTTCTCAGAAAACTCATGTCAGGATGAGCGGAAGCCCCATACGAGTGACGCGACAAGCCGGACTATTCAGCATGAATCAGGGTTGGGGGGAGGGATCTGATTCGTGCTGAGTAGCCCGGGGCTCTCCTCAGGTTACGGGCCACAACTCCTCGCTGGTCTCTGGCTTGGCCGGGTTCCCGGCGGGATCGGAAGCCGGCTCATTCCATAGCAGGCGGTCATATTCATTATTCACGACCGTATAACATTCACACACGGTATTTTCCAGTTCCTCGCGGTCTACCACCGTGATATGGCCCCGGCTGTACTGGATTGCTCCTATCATTTGCAGTTTAAGAGCAGCCTGAGTAACGCTTTCCCTGCGAACGCCCAGCATTATCGCAATCTGTTCGTGCGTCATTTGCATCTCATCACTGGATAGGCGGTCCTGGCTCATCAACAGGAAGCGGCAAAGCTGTTGTTCTATATTATGATGCCGGTTGCAAACAGCGTTTTGCGCTGTCTGAGTCATCAGCGCCTGGGTGAAGCGCAATACCAGATGTTGTAACTTTCCTCCAGAATCGAATTCTTTCTTCAAGGTATTCACTTTCACCCGGTAGCCGCTGCCCGCACATTGCACTACCACTCCCGAGGGCGTGCTGTCTCCGCCTAAAAGGGACGAAATACCGGTGAGACCCTCATTGCCTATTATTGAAAGCTGCACGGATGAACCGTTCTCCACACCATACAAAGGCACAACCGTGCTGGTGGTCGGAAAATATACGTGAGTAATGGAAGAGTCGGGTTCATAAATCGTCTGTCCCAAAGGCATCGATGTAAGCTCGAGATACGGGAAAAGCCGCCCATAATCTTCTAGTGGCAGCGCGGCTAAAATCCGGTTCTGCTTCGGGCTGTGTGATGGAAGCATATTGGTGTATCTCCTTTATATCAGACTGTGCCGGAAAGTTTACTATTCGTTCATTGCATCGCTGCGACGGATTGAAAGGCAGTAATTTCACCCCTCTGTGCTCCAAATTTCTGGTTGAGCTCACCTGCTCACTGAGCAACGCCCTGATCAAGCCTCGTACTTGATCAGCTTGGGGTCTTGTTTCCTGCATTGCCTTATTATTGCGGCACTACCTGTGATAAATACAAGCACTTACCGTGCCAGTATTAATAAGTCGTATGAAAACAGGCGCTTACAGTAATTCTGCTCGGCTGGCGGAAGTTTGCGACGTATGGTGTTGTTGCTGGGCAACAACACCACAGGAGTGATTGGATATAAGCTGTTGAGAACACGCGGGTTTTGCGTGTCGTCATATAGCGACGAGGGTTATTTACCGTACAATCAAAAGGTTACAGGCGATAGAATTATGACTGCGGGGGACTTTTCTATATACTGGGGCGGCGCGCTTCCAGATTGTCTATGAGACGAGTATTGCCTAGCCAGGCTGCTCCCAAGACAACGAGGATCTCATCCCCTGCCTGTGCCGGCATAAGTGTATCGCGACGCTGCACGGAAATGTAATCGACCTTCCATCCGTAGCTGCGGAGCGTTTCTTCTGCGTTTTCCTGCAACACGCGAAAATCTCCCTTGCCGTTCTCTATTCCCTGCTTCACCTGCGAAAGTACGCGATACAGACGTGTCGCCTCGGCACGCTCCGTTTCCGTAAGATAGCGGTTACGAGAACTCAAGGCGAGATGGTCAAGGGTACGGGCGGTTTCCCCTGCGATAATTTCCACCGGTAGATTAAGCTGCCGCACCAGTTCACGCATCATATGCAGTTGCTGGTAATCCTTTTTGCCGAATACCGCCACCTGGGGTTGTACGATATTGAAAAGTTTCAGGACCACTGTTGCCACGCCACGGAAAAATCCAGGACGAAATTTTCCTTCCAGTGTATTCGCTACCGGCGGAGGGTCCAGCATGAACTCCTGCGGTACCGGATACAGCGTCTTTTCCTCAGGCGCGAATACCACATCGACGCCCCGGTTTTTCAATAGCTCGCAGTCATCCGCCAGCGCGCGTGGATATCGGTTGAAATCCTCCGCCGGTGCAAATTGCAGACGGTTGACAAAAATGCTTGTCACCACGCAATCCGCTTTGCACTGGGCGATATCCACCAGCGACAAGTGGCCTTCGTGGAGCCCGCCCATCGTGGGAACAAACGCAATGGAAGACTCGTGCGCAAGGCGCGAGCGCAAGGATGAGATGTCGGTAATAATCTCCACGCTGAAGCAGCAGACTAAAACGCATGCTCCGGCCCTGGAAATTCTCCAGCCTTGACCGCCTTGACATAATTTTCCGCCGCCTCGTGGATGCTGCCCGCTCCAGCCAGGAAATTCTTCATGAACCTTGCCTTCTTGCCAGAATAAATCCCCAGCATGTCATACAGAACCAGCACCTGCGCCGAGCAGTCTATTCCGGCGCCAATGCCTATGGTGGGAATGGACAATGTTTTAGTCACTTGTTTGGCAAGCGTAGCCGGGACAACCTCCATCAAGAGCATTCCGGCGCCGGCTTTTTCCAGGGCAACAGCGTCTTCCATCAACTGTTCCGCCTGATAGTCAGTCTTGCCCTGCACCTTGTAACCGCCTAATTGGTGAACGGATTGGGGCGTTAAACCGATGTGGCCGCAAACCGGAATGCCGCGCCGTGTCATAAATTCAACCGTTTCCGCCATAATCGACCCGCCTTCGAGCTTGACCATATTCGCCCCCGCAGCCATTAGCTTGGCAGCATTCTCGAAGGTGTCTTCCGGGCTTACCTGAGATGTACCGAAAGGCATATCGGCCATAATGAATGCCTTGCTCGAGCCCCGCGCCACGCAGCGGGTGTGATAGATCATGTCATCCAGCGTAACGGGGAGGGTGCTTTCTTCTCCTTGCAGCACATTACCGAGCGAATCACCCACCAGCAGAATATCAACACCGGCGTTTTCGAGCAATGTCGCGAAGCTTGAATCATAACAAGTGAGAATGGCGATTTTCTCGTTATCATCCCGCATTTTTTGTAAAGTGTCTTGTGTAATGCGCATGGCTTGACTCCGTGTGTGTTACCTCAGTAATGATGCTGCCAAAAAATCCCCGTTCTGTTCACTACCCTGATTCCGTCATGTAAAACTCCCGCTTTGCTAGATCCCGCGATTGAAATATTCCCGGGGACCACGCATCTGCTCTACCTGCCTCAACAATAGATCAAAATCAGCCTGACTATCAACAAAATTGAGATTTTCGCTGTTGATTATCATGAGCCGCGCATCTTCATAATGGTGGAAGAATCGCGTGTAACTATCGGCCAGTCGCCATAGATACTCCTCGGAAATGTTTTTTTCAAAAGGGTTGCCGCGCCGCCTCACCCGTTCTATCAACGTGGCGGGTGGGGCCTGCAAATAAATCACCAGGTCGGGCAGCGCCGCTTTGGGTTGCAGGTGATGATAAATTTTCCAGTAGAGATCATATTCCGCATCGCTCAGCGTGAGCCTGGCAAACAGGGGATCCTTGTCGAGCAGGAAATCGCCCACCGTCGTTTTGGTGAACATATCGATCTGTGCCCGGCCCTGTAGCTGGTTAGCGCGCTGGAAAAGAAAAAATAATTGTGTCGGCAGTGCGTAACGCCGGATGTCACTATAGAATTTTTCCAGGAAAGGATTTTCAGCCGGTTTCTCCAGCAGGAGTTCGCTGCCCAGGTGATCGGCAATGCGCCGCGCCAGGCTAGTCTTGCCTACGCCTATCGGCCCCTCCACCACGATGTAGCGATATTCTTCCAGCTTCACTTGTTTTGCGCTTGTTCAACTTGCTGCCCTGCACATCTTGCAAGAAACTCGGAGGCGGTACCTCGCCCCGGGATACGGCAATCCGGCGCAATCTCCAGAAGCGGTTGCAATACGAATGCTCTTTGGTGCATACGCGGATGTGGCAGGATCAGGCAATGCTCGTTGCATTGCAAATCATCATACATCAGTATGTCCAGATCAAGCGTGCGCGGCGCATTGGGATATTCCCGGATGCGTCCGTGATTATGCTCAATTTCGAGCAGGGCTTTAAGCAGTTCATGCGGTGCAAGACCGGTCTCGATATACGCCACCGCGTTGATGAAATCAGGTTGATCGAACCTTCCTAGCGGTGCGCTACGATAAAGTGAGGAGTGTGTCAGCAAGCAGCTTGAAGGGAGATGTGCCAACTCGTCAAATGCCCGCTCCACCTGGGACGCAGGGTCATCCAGATTGCTGCCTAATCCGATATATGCCCGAGAAACAGGCTGACATCCCGGATTCCGATTCACGGGCTATTCCGGCTCGCCGGTCGCTGCGTTGGTGATGCTTTCCGTATCCGAGGAGGTGGGTCTCTTGCGGCCACGGCTCCTTTTGCGTTTCTTTTGAGTCTCATCCTTGAGAAGCATGGCTTCGCGTTGCCCGGGGGCGGCATGCTGGAACGCCTCCCACCACTTGC
This sequence comes from Nitrosospira briensis, assembly GCF_900115125.1. Lineage (GTDB taxonomy): Bacteria > Pseudomonadota > Gammaproteobacteria > Burkholderiales > Nitrosomonadaceae > Nitrosospira > Nitrosospira briensis_A. Next base: position 50,855 of record NZ_FOVJ01000001.1, read on the forward strand.
CCAGCTCCATATCGACCTCGCCGCTTTCGCAACGCAGCAGCATGAAATCATACGCGGCGCGAAATCGCGGATGCTCCAGCAAACGGAATGGCCTGCGCCCTGATCGGCCCGTAAAGCGCGGCTGCATGGCCCAGATTTCCTTCATGATGGCATCGTACCTGCGCGGAATCGCAAGATTGTCATTTTGTACCGCCAGCACATCATCCATCGCCTGATGTAAAGCAGGAATCAATTTCTCGCCAGCGGCTTCACGGACATTCCACGCGGCGACGACCTCATGCCACAACAGGGCTGCAAACAGGAAGCCAGGCGATACGGGTTTTTCCTGGCGCACGCGCTCGTCGGTATTCTTGAGCGCAAGCGTAATGAAGCGTTCGCCCAGCGGCTGTTCCAATATAACGTCCAGCATGGGCAGCAAGCCATGATGCAACCCGCGTGTACGCAAATCAAGTACGCAGGCCAAGGCATGGCCGGATAGCAGCAGTTTCAGCATTTCGTCAAACAGACGCGACGGCGGCACATTCTGCAACAGGGGCGCAAGGTCCCCGATAGGCTCGGCGGTAGGCGGATCGATCTGCATATCGAGCTTGGCTGCAAGCCTTACTACCCTGAGCATCCGCACGGGATCTTCGCGAAACCGCCGCACCGGATCACCGATGATGCGCAAGCGCCGAGCCTCGATGTCCTCGTAGCCGTTCAGGTAATCCCAGATTTCTTCGTGCACGGGATCATAAAACAGTGCATTGACGGTGAAATCACGCCGCTTGGCGTCCTCTTCCTGACTGCCGAATATATTATCGCGCAAAAGGCGGCCGTGTTCGTCAGCATGCGTATCGGCTGTTATTCCCTCATCCTCGCCTGCGGATGTTCCGCCGCGGAAAGTGGAGACTTCCACTGTCTCCGCTCCGCACATCACGTGCACCAGTCGAAAGCGGCGTCCGATAATTCGGGAGCGGCGGAAAATGGCGCGTACTTCTTCAGGTGTGGCATTCGTGGCGACGTCATAATCTTTCGGCTCCAGCCCAAGAAGCAGGTCGCGCGCTGCACCTCCCACAACGAAAGCGGAATATCCCGCCTCCTGCAAGCCGGATGTCACCTTAAGCGCGCATGAATTGATGTGGTCCCGCGTAATCCCGTGCTGCTCCCGGAGGATGATACGTGGTCCGGCAGAAGAAGAACGGGTCGGAGAGACTGGGGCAGATGTGTTGCGGCTGAAGAAGACGCGGCTGAGAAGTTTACGAATCATTACAAATTTAGGTGAACAAGTTTGATCCCAAGAGGGCGAACTCATCCGAAGGTGAAGGTCTGGAGAGGCAAAATTATTGCGGCCTATGCATATCAAAAGCGAGTTGAAAAATGAACCGGGGAACAAGCATCACCGGCATCATCCACGCCTGGAATTATCCTGAATTCCTTGAGTCCCGCCCCGTGTCGGGCTCATCAAAAAGGTGAAGGCCATGTGATGCAAAAAAATTTGTGGATCAAACGCCAGACTAAAAAATAAGCGGTCGATTGCCGGATTTAGGATTATACACTCGGCATCGTTCCCGGGACGAAATGACGCGTGCGTCCCGTGACGTATTCCGCCATAGTACACTGATATAGCGCCTCGAGATTGCTCCGGTTCAGCACCTCCTCCGTGCTCCCGGTAATGGTGTGACCGTCATCGAACAGCATCAGGACATGGTCGCAGAAGCGGCTGGCCCAGCCCACATCGTGGAGCACCATCACAAGCGATTTACCTTGGCCGCACAATTCATCAAATAAGGTCATGGCGCTCAGTTGATGGCGCAGATCGAGATGTTGCAGCGGCTCATCCAGCAGATAACATTCCGGCGACTGGGCAAGCAATAAAGCAATACGCGCCCGTTGGCGCTCTCCGCCGGAAAGTGTGGCGAGTGAACGATGGGCGAGGCCCGTCAGTTCCATTCGCTCGACGGCGCCGCTCGCGATTTCATGATCTGCCGCCTGCCAGCCAAACATGCTGTTGACGTGGGGATGGCGCCCCAGCAAAACGTATTCGTGCACATCGCCCCAGAATTCGCCTGGTTCTTCCTGCAACATGATGCCGAGATTTCGGGCGAGCTCCCGCCGGGACCAGGCCTGAGCCGGTTTTCCAGCTACCATTACCGATGATTCATTGCCGTCGGTTACTGGACGCAAGCCGCCCAGCGCATGTATCAAAGTAGTCTTGCCGCAACCGTTCTGGCCGAGTATGGCCCAGCACTCCCCTGGATTGATAGTCAGGTCCAGGTTGCGGCATAGCATTTTTCCCGGATATTCCAGGGTCAGGTTTCTGGTTTGCAGCATCATCCTTCAAAAGCAGGCTGAAAAAAATTTCAAATACCGGTACAGCATCTTCTTATACCCGGAGGTATTCGCTTTTTCTTCCCAGCCAGCGCTGAAGATGACGTTTTGCAGCTTCCGGGTGATCACGCAGCAATTCCTCCGCGGTGATGCGGGCTGCATCGAGCAAATCCACATCCTGTTCCAGATCAGCAAAGCGCAGCATGGGGACTCCGCTTTGGCGGGCGCCAAGGAATTCGCCAGGACCACGAAGACGCAAGTCCTGCCGCGCAATTTCGAAACCGTCGGTATGCTCGAAAATAATTTTAAGGCGCTCGCGGGCAATTGCCGAGATAGGGTTCTGATACAGCAATATGCATATGCCACCCGCCGCGCCTCGTCCCACACGGCCTCGCAGTTGATGCAACTGGGCCAGTCCCATGCGCTCTGCATGTTCAATCACCATCAGCGATGCGTTCGGCACATCAACGCCTACCTCAATAACGGTCGTTGCAACCAGTAGATGAATTTCACCTTGCGCGAACGATTCCATCACTGCCGATTTTTCCTGCGATGGAAGTCTGCCATGCACAAGGCCCGTTTTCAGTTCCGGAAAAATAGAGTTCAGCGTTTGGTGGGTTTCCAAAGCCGTCTTGAGCTGCAGAGCCTCGGATTCTTCGATAAGGGGACACACCCAGTACGCCTGTTTTCCCGCCCGGCAAGCTTCCCGGACGCGTGCAGTCACTTCATCGCGGCGGTTGTCGGCGACCAGCTTGGTCAGGACCTGCGTCCTGCCCGGCGGTAGCCCATCTATTACCGACACATCCAGATCGGCGTAGTAACTCATCGAAAGCGTGCGCGGGATGGGCGTAGCGCTCATCATCAACTGGTGCGGCGTAGAACTCGCCTCGCCGCCTTTATTCCTCAAGGCCAGCCGTTGCTGAACGCCAAAGCGGTGCTGTTCGTCTATGATCACCAGGCCCAGCCTGTTGAATTCCACTTGCTCCTGGAACAAGGCGTGTGTGCCGATAGCAAGCATGGCGTTACCCCCGGCGATATTGGCGAGCATAACTTCCCGCTGCTTCTTTTTCTGATTGCCTGATAGCCATGCGATCGTCATATCCAGTGGCGCCAGCAGCGGGCCCAGCCATCCTGAAAGTTTCTGATAATGCTGCTCCGCAAGGATCTCGGTCGGAGCCATGAGTGCAGCCTGGCAGTTATTTTCGATGGCCTGCAGCACAGCCAATGCGGCAACAACTGTTTTTCCGCTTCCAACATCGCCCTGCAATAACCGCTGCATGGGATGGGGTGCGGCCAAGTCACGGCTGATTTCAGAGAAAGCTTTCTTTTGTCCGCTGGTGAGTTCAAAAGGCAGCGATTCGAGGAGCGCCCTGGTCAAGCTGTTGTTCTGAGCCAGGGCGGGCGCGTTGCCGCTCCGGCGCTGCCGGTAATGCAAGCGCATGGATAGTTGTTGCGCCAGCAATTCGTCAAACTTGATCCGGCGCCAGGCAGGATGAGCGCGCTCCTGCAACAAGGTGGCGGACGCATCCGGCGACGGCTGATGCAAGAATATCACGCTGTCCTTGAAACTCTGGAGCCGGTAACGCCTCAGTATCGTATCAGGCAGAGTTTCCCGGAGATAGTTTTGCCCTGTGGCATCGCCCAGCGTCTGACGCAGCGCTTGCTGAATCAGCTTGCGTATCGTTTCCGAAGAAAGCCCGGCAGTAGCTGGGTAAATTGGAGTCAGCGCATCAGCCAATGGTTCATTTTCATGCACAATACGGCATTTTGGATGAACCATTTCAGCACCGAAGAAACCTGGGCGGGCTTCCCCCAGCAGCCGCACCCGCCTGCCTGCGGAATAGGCTTTAACCTGGCTGCCATAAAAGTTCAGAAAGCGCATGAAAAGCATGCCGCTCGCGTCTTCCACCTGGCACACCAATTGGCGCCTCGGGCGGTACCTGATTTCGCTGCGAATTATGACACCCTCGATCTGTACCGTCCTGTTTGCCGGGACATCGCGAATAGGATAGAGACGGGTTTCGTCTTCATAGCGCAGCGGCAAATGCAGCATCAGATCGAATTCATCGGCGATACCGAGCCTGGCGAGTTTTTCCTGAACTGTTCTGCTGACAGGATGGATGACGGCGAGAGGCGGCATCAGGCAGAAAGGCTATCCTCACCCTTTACCCGGTAATACCAGCACAGCGTCCATCTCCACTTGCGCATCGCGCGGCAGCGATGCAACACCTATTGCAGCTCGTGCCGGGTAGGGCGCCTCAAAATAGCCCGACATGATCTCGTTCACTTTTTGGAAATTGCCAAGGTCGGTCAGAAAGACATTCAATTTGACTATATCGTTGAAGCTGCCCCCGCCTGCCGCCGCCACCGCCTTTAAATTCAGAAATACCTGGTGGATTTGTTCCTCGATCCCCGCCGCCATCTTCATGGTGGAAGGATCCAGGCCGATCTGCCCGGAAAGATAAACGGTATCTCCCCCACTCACCCGTATCCCCTGGGAATAAGTACCGATTGCCTCAGGCGCATCGTTCGTCTGTATTATCTTTTTATTCATCTGATCTCCCTTGAATGTAAATACCATCTCGGCATAAAAGCCCGCAAATCCGGAACTATGGACGCGGCCTTTGCGATATGATGACGTGAACCTCACCACATTTCAACTATGGAAAAACTTGTCCTCCAGGGAGGCACGCGTCTTGCCGGCGAAATCAATATTTCGGGTGCTAAAAACGCCGCCTTGCCTATTTTATGCGCTTCGCTGCTTACCGCTGAAACCCTCACGATCGAGAATGTTCCGCATCTGAATGATGTCACCACCATGATGAGCCTTCTTCGCCAGATGGGTGTTCGCATCGCAGGAGAAAACAAGAGAATAGAATTGACCGCCGCGCACCTTTCCCATCTTGTTGCACCTTACGAGATGGTGAAAACCATGCGGGCCGCCATCATGGTGCTGGGCCCCATGCTGGCGCGCGCAGGTACGGCAAAAGTGTCGTTGCCGGGCGGTTGCGCCATCGGCTTGCGTCCCGTTGACCAGCATATCAAGGGCTTGCAGGCAATGGGTGCGGAGATCGAGATTGAGCATGGCTATATCCATGCAAAAGCAAAACGCCTCAACGGTGCGCACATCGTCATGGATATCGTTACGGTTACGGGCACAGAGAATCTGATGATGGCGGCTACTCTTGCTGATGGAACAACGGTGCTTGAAAATGCGGCGCGCGAGCCTGAAGTAACGGATTTGGCCAATTGTCTTGTCGCGATGGGAGCCCGGATTCACGGGGTCGGCAGCGATATCATCACGATAGAAGGCGTTGAGGCATTGCACGGCGCCGCATATCGCGTCATGGCCGATCGTATTGAAACTGGTACATTTCTGGTTGCAGCGGCGGCCAGCGGCGGCGAAATACATCTCAAGGAGACGCGCTCGGACACACTCGACGCCGTGCTCGACAAATTGATGGAGGCGGGCGCGGCGATCGAATACGGTGAAGACTGGATACACTTGAAGATGAATAATCCGTTGAAGTCCGTAGATCTTAGAACGGCGCCTTATCCCGCTTTTCCCACGGATATGCAGGCGCAATTCATGGTGCTGAACAGCGTCGCCACCGGCACCGCAATCATCACCGAAACCATATTCGAGAATCGCTTCATGCATGTGCAGGAATTAAAGCGCATGAATGCCGACATCAAGGTGGAAGGCAATACCGCTGTGGTAAGCGGCGTCGCCCGTCTGGATGGCGCCAAGGTCATGGCCACCGACCTTCGCGCCTCCGCCAGCCTGGTGCTGGCGGGGCTAATTGCGAAGGGTGAAACGATCATCGATCGCATCTATCACCTTGACCGCGGCTATGAGCATATAGAGGACAAGTTGTCCCGGTTGGGGGCGAGGATCAGGCGAACGAGCTGAGGAAAGCCCGGAACGAAACTTTACGTAAAGTATGGTGTGCCCCGGACGTTCGGGAAGTTCCCTGACCGGCGCTCAGGGCAATGTCATGGCGAGGCGAAATCCGAGGTAGCGCATGCGTTTATCCGTATTAAACCAGTTGCGCGTAGTGGTGCGCATATCCTGTGGCCTGTGATTCCAGGAGCCGCCGAAAAACATGCGCTTTGCGCAATTGGCTTGCCAACAGGTGTCAGTCCATTGCCATACATTACCCATCATATCGTACAGGCCGAAGGCGTTGGGTTTGAAGCTGCCGACCGGCGCGGTTTTTTTGTTGTCCCACTCGCTTCCGCAACCATCGCAGTTGGCATTATTGCGTCCGACATCATTACCCCAGTAGTAATCCGTAGTAGAACCGGCCAGCGCGGCGATTTTCCACTCCTCTTCAGTCGGAAGACGGTACGTTTTACCCGTCTTCCCGGATAGCCACCGAATATAGGCTTGCGCGTCCTCCCAACTCACGTTGATCACAGGTCTGTTGCCTCGCCCCCAGCCATTATCCGAAGGGAGATATGCCCCGCAACCGCCCCCGCTTACGCAGGCATCCCATTCCTTGAAAGTCACCGCATATTTGCCGATTGCAAATTTTTTACCCGGGATAGCTACCATTTCGGGGCAGTCCGTGCAGGCTTTGCTCCCTTCGTCCTGTTTCCCGTCATTCAGGTCCAGTTGGGCTAATAGTTGCGCTCCATTTTTTTGAAATACCCCATCCGTTATCCCGATTTCTTTCCCGAGTACTTCCCGCTTATCTTCATAGCCCTCGTTCTCATCTATTTCCTCCGACGCTTCCAGGTTCGCTAGCCGTACTGCTGTTTCCATAGAACTACTGCGGGGTTTGCCGCTAACCGCCGCTCCCGGCGGCAGCGCGCCATCCGCGCGCTCGGCCACCGAACTGGAAACGAAAGCACTGACTTCAGCAGATGTAACAAAGATTGCGGGTGTTGCGAAGATCAGGACAAGCAGAAGACGGGAATAAACTGATTTCATGAATTTCATTCTAAAAAGCGGATTAGAAAGTTTTGTTTTAACACAAAATTTACAGGCTATTGTATAGAAAAGCCATGAATGCCGAAAACAGGCGGAAGTTCTCATCGAGAACAATATCCTATATTGTTAAATTCCGGTTTCCGGAGTAGCCTGTCTTTTACATCCGTTTTCCCTCATTGCTAGACAAAATGGCTGCTATTTCAGTGCAGTGCTGCATTGCAGGAGGAGGTCCGGCAGGCATGATGCTGGGACTGCTGCTGGCCCGCGCCGGTATCGAGGTGCTGGTTCTCGAAAAGCATGCGGACTTCCTGCGCGACTTTCGTGGCGACACGATTCATCCTTCCACACTTGAAGTCATGCATGAGTTGGGATTGCTTGAAGCGCTACTGAAACTGCCGCATCAGAAAACACCCCGGATCAACGCGCGATTCGGGAATCTCGCGCTTACAGTAGCTGATTTTACCCATCTCAAAACCCGTTGCCCCTTTGTTGTCTTGATGCCGCAGTGGGATTTCCTGAATCTTCTTGCCGGTCGGGCGGGCCGTTACCCAACGTTCAAGTTGCGAATGAATGCCGAGGTGACGGAGTTCATCCGGGAAGACGGGCACATCGTTGGGTTGCAGGCAGCTACACCGGAAGGTCCGCTAACCGTACGTGCAATGCTGATCATCGGAGCCGATGGCCGGCACTCCGTCGTGCGTGCCCAAGCCGGCTTGAAGGGAGTGGATTTCGGTGCGCCGATGGATGTGTTGTGGTTTCGGCTTTCGCGACGCCAAGACGATCCGGCAGACCCCGTCGCTCGCTTCGACACCAGGGGGATTTTCATCATGCTGAACCGGGGCGCCTACTGGCAGTGCGGTTTCGTTATCCCGAAAGGTTCGCATGCGCAAGTTAAAGCGTGCGGATTGCCGTCACTGCACGAAAGCATTGCCCAGCTGGCCCCGTTCATAAGCGATCGGGCCGGCGAGTTGCGGGACTGGGAGTCGATTAAGTTGCTTGCCGTTCAGGTCGATCGGTTGCGTCAATGGTATCGCCGAGGGGTTCTATGCATAGGCGATGCAGCACATGCGATGTCCCCCGTGGGCGGTGTCGGAATCAATCTCGCGATTCAGGACGCGATCGCCGCTGCGAATTTGCTGGCTGCGCCGCTGCGCGAAAATCGGGTAACAGATAAAGATCTGCATGGGGTTCAACAGCGGCGCGCGTGGCCGACAAAGATGACGCAGCTGTTGCAGCTCTTCCTTCAGAAACGCGTCATCGGTCGCGTACTGCACGGAAAGGGTGTCTCGCCCCCGTTCTTTTTTCGGCTCCTGGCCCGCTTCCCCTTCCTGGGTTGGATTCCCGCAAGGCTGATCGGAATCGGGTTTCGTCCTGAGCACGTTCATACGCCGGATGTGTGGAATGACCGACGGTCACCCAGGGGTGAACGTGCAAATTACCATTGACGAGTATCGATCTTTTTATCAGCGCCTCTGCTGTAGCTACAGGTTTTGTTTTCCGTCACAGCAGTAGTTGGTGTGCGAGCGTACCGAATCCCCTGACGAATGGTTTATGATTTTTGATCACAGCAATCTTGCTGTATTCACGAGGAGATAGTCATGAAATTGGTTTCAGGGTTGGCGACAAAATTATCATCACTGGCTAGCGCATTAATCTTAAGCGTAGCCGGCACAGGAATAATCCATGCAGCGGGAACCGACATGCCGGATGAGATAGCGCCTGCGGATTCTCCAGCCGTGAGAGATACTTTCAACGGGAAGCAGAACGAAGCGGAAAAGAAAAAGACGCAAAAAGAGGATCAACCGTCCAGTAGCAAGAAGCGCGACAATTCCCGATACAGCACGGATGGTGTCGAACGATATGAAGAAGACAAGGAATACAGCGGTACTGGCCCAAAGCGCGAGGGTCGCTGAGCCAGCCGGAACCGGTCTTTATACCGCTATAATGATATCCGCATGTATCGGTAATTGATTACCGGTTAATCGGCTTATACCTGATACGTTTCGGCTTGGCGCCTTCCTCGCCAAGGCGCTTCCGTTTGTCAGCCTCGTATTCCTGGTAATTGCCGTTGAAGAATACAACTTGCGAGTTGCCTTCAAATGCCAGGATATGAGTAGCGATGCGGTCGAGAAACCAGCGATCGTGCGAGATGACGAGAACACAACCAGCGAACTCCAGCAATGCGTCTTCCAGCGCACGCAACGTTTCCACATCCAGGTCATTGGAAGGCTCGTCCAGCAGCAGGACGTTTCCGCCTGAAATAAGTGTTTTGGCGAGATGAAGCCTTCCGCGTTCTCCGCCGGAAAGGTTGCCCACGATTTTCTGCTGGTCGGCGCCCTTGAAGTTGAAGCGGCCAAGATAGGCGCGGGCGGGCGTTTCGTATTTTCCGACGGTAAGGATGTCATGGCCGCCTGAAATGGTGTCGAATACGCTTTTGCCGCTTTCAAGGGCATCGCGTGATTGATCCACGTGCGCAATCTTTACAGTTGAGCCAATTGCTATTTCTCCGGAATCCGCCTGCTCCTTCCCCGTGATCATGCGGAACAAGGTTGATTTTCCCGCCCCGTTGGGACCGATGATGCCAACGATGGCGCCGGGTGGCGCCTTGAAGCTCAAGTCATCGATCAGCAAGCGCTCCCCATACGCTTTTGACACATTCTTGAACTCGATGACCTCATTGCCGAGCCTGTCCGCAACCGGAATGAATATCTCCTGCGTTTCGTTGCGCTTCTGGTACTCCTGCGAGTTGAGTTCATCGAAACGTGCAATGCGCGCCTTGGATTTCGCCTGACGCCCCTTGGGATTCTGCCGCACCCATTCCAACTCTTTTTTCAATGCCTTCTGACGTGCGGATTCTCCCGACTCCTCCTGCTTGAGCCGGATTTCTTTCTGTTCCAGCCAGGAACTGTAGTTGCCCTTCCAGGGAATGCCATGACCACGGTCAAGCTCCAGTATCCACTCAGCGGCATTGTCAAGAAAATAACGATCATGGGTAACCGCCACGACAGTACCGGGAAAGCGAGTGAGAAATTGCTCCAGCCATTCCACCGACTCGGCATCCAGGTGGTTGGTGGGTTCGTCGAGCAATAGCATATCGGGCTTTGACAGCAAAAGCTTGCACAATGCCACGCGACGTTTCTCGCCGCCGGAAAGATTCTTGATAACCGCGTCCCATTCCGGCAAACGTAGTGCATCGGCAGCGATTTCCATTTGCTGACCGGCATTTGCGCCACTGGTGGCAATGATGGCTTCCAGCCGGACTTGTTCGGATGCCAGTGCATCGAAGTCGGCATCCGGTTCGGCATAAGCCGCATATACCTCTTCCAGTTTCTGTTGTGCGCTGAATACTTCGCCCAGGCCTTCCTCTACCGCATCGCGCACTGTTTGCGCCGGGTTGAGCTGTGGCTCCTGCGCAAGATAGCCGATATTGAGATTGGGCATCGCCGTAACCTCGCCTTCGATATCCTTGTCCAGGCCCGCCATGATTTTCAGCACGGTCGATTTACCGGAACCGTTCAGCCCCAGCAAGCCTATTTTCGCGCCGGGAAAGAAACTGATGGAAATATCCTTGAGTATCGTGCGCCGGGGTGGAACAACTTTGCCCACGCGATTCATGGTGAGTACGTATTGAGCCATAGCGAATGTCAGGTTAGCAAAATGTTCGAGTTTAACGCATAGGCAACCGGCAGACAAAAGAATGGCAATTGGAGAGATTATACGGGCCTGCCAGACGTGTCATTCTCTGGTTCGCATACGCTCTGAAATATCGCGTTGATATTGCAGTGAGGATGAAACGTGATAAGAAGAACAAAAAATTCCTTGAGCGTAATTCAAAAGCTGCTGAGTATGAGTTAATATTTCGATCCTTCAGCTTTCCAAGGCTGTTCATCACTGATTCCATTTACGCAAACTCCAGGCGAGGCTACATGAATAAAAAATTGTCGATCATTTGTGCGTTATTAATGTTAAGCGCCTGTGCAAGCCCCACGCGCACAGTTCAAGAGGGTGTTAAAGACCCCGGCCCCAAAGTGACCGCGAGGCCCTTGCCGGCTGCAGAACGCATGACGATTGGCATAGCGCGTTTTACAAATGAATCAATTTATGGCAGCGGTCTTTTTACTGATGCTTCCGGTGACCGTATTGGAAAGCAGGCATCTGATTTGTTGGCGCGGCATCTTATGGCGACGCAACGTTTCAACGTGGTCGAGCGGCAGGATATCGGCAAATTGGCGGCGGAAGCTGATCTGATGGGCGTCAGCAAAGAGCAGTTCAAACAAAACCTGAAAGGGGTTGATGCCTTGATTCTTGGTTCGGTTGCCGAATTGGGGCGAGACACCACCGGTAACAGCTGGCTGGTGGGCAAGCAGAAAACTCAACGGGCGCGGGCACGCGTTGTATTGAGGCTGGTCGATCCGAAGACGGGTCAATTGTTCTATACGCAGGAAGGCTCGGGAGAAGCCGATTTGTCATCCAGCAGCACGTTCGGTTTCGGCGGTGCGACAGGTTTTGACTCAACCCTTGAAGGAAAGGCGATCGATGCCGCAATCGTGAACATGATCAACAGCGTGGCGCAAACCCTGGACGCGCGCCGCACTACAGGGCAGTAAAAATAAATGAAAAAAGATGATCCCGTCCCAAGCGCACCTAAACGTATTTATTCTAAGTTCATATTTCTGGCCGCCACAATTGGTTTGGCGGGTTGCAGCACACCATCGATTTACCATTGGGGCCAGTTTGAGGATGGGCTGCATGACCGGTATGTCAATCAAAACCATCCGCAAGCCGATGCGTATCTGCTGGAAACGATCACTAAGGCGGAACAGGAAAACCTGAGAATTCCCCCCGGTGCTTATGCGGACTACGGCTTTTTATTGTTTAAACGGGGTGATCATAAAGGGGCGATTGCCTATTTTGAAAAAGAAAAACATTTTTTTCCGGAGTCCAGCGCCTTTATGACCAAACTGGTTGAGCGCGTCAAGCAAAAGGAATCTGATGCTGCTGAAAAGCAACAGCCGCAGGCCGCCGTCACTCAAGGAACTCAAGGAACCCAGCCATGAAGTCAGCTCTGGTCATTGCTGCATGTTTCGCTTTGGGCCAGCTTTCTGGTTGTGCCGTTCAGCCCGCCAAAATCGATCTATCGGCCTTTCACACACATAAACCCCGTTCCATAGTGGTTGTGCCGGTACTTAACGAGACAACCGAAATCAGTGCTCCATCCGTTTTCGTCTCGACCATTACCAAACCATTGGCGGAACGAGGTTATTATGTTTTTCCGGTGTATCTGACAGACCTTGTGCTGCGCGATTTCGGGTTGGCGGAAGCTGGGCATATTCATCAACTGGAAACGCAACGCTTGTTCGAATTGTTTGGAGCAGACGCGGCCCTATTTATCACCATTAAAGACTGGAGCAGCAAGTATGTTGTTCTCGCCTCGACGGTTGTCGTGGAAATGGATTATGAGTTAAAGGACACTAGAACGGGCACGGTTCTGTGGCAATCAAAACAGCAGGTCGTCCAGAATTCCGGGGGAAGTGACTTGATCAGCATGGCTATAATGGCGGCGGTCAACGCCATGCTGACCGATTATCTTCCGCTGGCGAGGCAGGCAAATAACCAGGCTTTTGTGCCGCCAATGGGTTTGCCAGCGGGACCGTATAATTCGGACTACGGTCGGGATCAGGACAAATTCTAAGTCCAAGACAATAAGGATGCGTACAAAACCCGGAGTTGACCACGAGTCGACGCCTTTGCCTCGCAGGAATCAAGCTACGCAACAGGACAGGTGTATGGCGCTCTAAAGGGGGCGGGCCACCTTGGCGCGGATATGATGAACTTTGTCTCCGATCCCAAACGGTCGCGAGAATTGCACATCTGATAAAGTTTTTGGCGTCGCTTGCTCGCTTGGGAGCAAACGACGCCACGCGCGAAATCGGAATGCTGCCTTCGCTTACGATCTGCACTCGTCCCTCACCTAACAGCTATCAATATCCGCCAGATCCCGATCCCGAGGATCCCCCTGAGCTTCCTGTGCCCTGAGACGAACCCGATCCCGCTCCTTGCCCGGTTGAGCCCGATCCCTTTTTCCTCGGAGACATTGAGTATGAGTCATCCTTACCCGACGTGCCTTTCCCCGTGGTGTCCGTGGTGCCATCACCCTGACTATTTCTTTGGCCGGTTATGGCTTCACCGGAGGTTGATCCACCCTGTCCGGACATTGCACCGCCGGGCCCGGACGTAGATCCGCCCTGCCCGGACATTGCTCCACCGGTTTGTCCCGAACCGCTGGTCTGCGCATGAACAAAGCCGGTTATTCCAACCATCACGCCGGCAAGCAAGATTGACCCCGCCGCGTTCTTTAAAACGGAAATAAATTTCATGAAAGCTCCTTCATATCGATTCAGCGAAATTGCTGTATGAAAAATAATACGCTCGCCCTTTAGTTGTTCCGTACGTTTCCGCACCGAGGCAAACGCGATATGCTCGTTAAAGATGGACAGTTGGGACTCCCCCTGTCCGTCGGTCATGCTCCGTTCACCAAAGGGCAGAGACTTCAGCAGTTTCAGAAACTACGATACCTTTACGCTTCTGCGCTCTGCCCTGAAGTTGCGCGCATGAGCCGCGCGGCGTTATCCTTGGTATCGTAAATGTTGATGGACGGCTGGCCCTCTGCCGCCTTCTCCATGCGCTCACGGATTTCAGTTGCCATTTTGTTGCTGCGTTGCACAGCGGGGCGACCTTCCATCGCCTCGAACCAGCGCATGAAGTTGGGAAATCCGTTTTTGTCGACTCCGCGATCGGCATGCCCCTTGCACCAGGGGTAGGCAGCGATGTCGGCAATCGTATATTCATCCCCGCTTAGCCAGGTACATTCGCCTAGCCGGTTTTCCAGCACCCGGTACAGGCGCAGCACCTCGTTGTTGTACCTATCCCGTGCATACTGATTGTCGCTAGCCTGCCTGTTGAAGTGATTGGCCTGACCGAACATGGGACCAATGTGCGCAACCTGGAAAAACAGCCACTGCAAGGTGTCATAGCGTTTGCGGGCATCCTTCGGCATAAATTTTCCGGTTTTTTCCGCCAGATAAAGCAGAATGGCGCCGGATTCCATCATTGTATAGCGACCGTTTCCGGGCCCTTCGGTATCTACAATGGCGGGAATCTTATTGTTGGGGCTGAGCTTAAGGTGCTCCGGCTTGAACTGTTCCCCGATACTGATATTGACGTCGATGTGCTTCCACTCGATTCCAGTCTCTTCAAGCATGATCATCACTTTTTGGCCATTAGGTGTTGGGCTGGAGTGCAATTCAATCATGGTTTCTCCTCAGGTTGCCTGCATTGATTGGAACATCGCATCGTTGAACTGTCTTTTACATCTTGCCCAGGAAGGCCGGGATAAGCGGCTTATGATCAGTCGCCTACATCTCTCGAAAACCGAAATTGATGAGTGCGCCGGCATTCGATCCTGGTTTAATGTGTTGTATCGTGTGCGAGTTCTGATGGGTTAAGCTACACTTTACCTCATTCTAAACAAGGACCCAGCCCAGAATGGTGCGGACACTTGTTGCTGTCACTCCATATTTGCTGCACCGCAGGAAGCTCGGGTAAATAAACCGGCTTGTGGTTGAGTTTTTCACATTTAATCTCGGGAACCTATCTTGTTCAAAATAATCGGGGTTTTATTAGGCTATTTCCTCTTCGGCATTTTCGGGGCATTTATTGGATATATCGTCGGGAGCTTTATCGACCGGTACAGAGCTTACGGCGCGGGCGGCGTCAATCCGCTAACCGCTGCTCATCGCCAGTCCGTTTTCATCGAGACGGTTTTTATTCTGATGGGAAAGCTCGCCAAAGCAGATGGGCATGTTTCCCGGGATGAAATCACTCATGTTGAAGATTTCATGCAAAAGCTGGGGATGTCCTCCGAGCACCGGCAAGTCGCAATTGTCCTGTTCAAGCAAGGAACGGCGCGCGATTATGATATCAAGCCGAAGCTGAACGAGTTCATGTCTGTTTGCGGGCATACCAGCAGTCTGAGACAAATGCTGCTGGTTTACCTCATCGTTATGGCCTTATCCGATGGATATCTGGACGCGACGGAGGAGAGTTTACTAAACGACGTTGCGTCCAATTTAGGCTACGACCCACTTGCATTCAAGCAGTTGCTGGAGATGGTTTCAAGCCAATCGCACTTCGCGGGGGGCAAGGTAACATCCGCCGATGCGCTGGACGATGCTTACAAGGCCTTGGGCGTAACTAAAGAGAGTAGCGACCAGGAAGTAAAACGTGCATATCGGAAGCTGATAAGCCAGTATCACCCAGACAAATTGATGGGCCAGGGTGTGCCGGAAGATATGATTGCCGTGGCCACGGCTCAGACCCAGGAAGTGCAGACAGCTTATGACCTGATTAAAAAAAGCCGCAATATGACCTGAAGGAGCTAAGGCTTGACTTCTTATAGTTCCAGGGGTTCGACGTAACCGGTCATTTCATAATAACCGCGGCCCGCGGGCTCGCCGTCACGGGTAACGGTAACTGCGCCTTCCCAATAGACTGCGCCCGTTGATTGACGCGAATCGAGTTCCTGATCATCTTGCAACGGGGTAAGCAGCCATACCGTCGAGCCCGTTGTAATCTGCATTTCCACAGGATAAGTCGCATTGGTAAGGGGCGAGCGCCAGGTGCGTTGGGGTTCGAAGGTGACCTGCTCCGGCTCGAACTTGGTGAAGCGGCCGGATGGGTCGCGGATGCCGGCATACGCCCATACCTTACCCCCGTCCTTGCCGCGAATTCGAAACGCCATCAGGGAAGAGCCATCGTCTAGATTGGCGCCGACCCAATCCCATCCGTCAGCCGCGGGGTCGAGGTAGGCGGTTGACCATTCGTGGTCGAGCCAGGCAACGCCGCTGACGGCTATTTCCTTGCCGGTACGAGTGACGGTTCCAGAAACTTGCAGCTGCGGTTCGCTGTAGTAATAGCTAGCTTGTTCCGGGCGCGGCCCTTTGCGCGAAAAGCCATTGATGTCTTGCAGCATTGGGGGTTGGGTGGGCGTCAGCGACAAGTGCAGCATGAAATCCTCCGCTTTTATGCTGGTCTGATAGCGCCCGTTTTCCTCGCGCACCAAGTACCAGTCGCCCAGTTTTACATCCGTATTGCCCTCTTTGGTATAAGCCAGGCCAAAGCCTTCGCGAGCGCTTTTTTGATCGTGAAGAAGCTTGCCCGCGGCCGGATCGGACAATGCCGCGTGTGCAATGATGAGATGCTGCGGGGCGAAGCGGCTTGGATTGGTTCGATCGTGTTCGGTAGCAACGCGAAAAAAAGTGATCTGGAAGCCGAGAGGTTTTTTTTCCGGTGTTTCCAGCCATCCCGTCGCATACCACCATTCATTACGGAAGGAGGGATGGTCGCCGAAATCGTGGGGGAAAGTGAGCGGCATGTCCCGGACAACAGGGGAAAACCGAGGTGGCGTAGCGAAAACGCAGGTAGCGGCGAAGCAGGTAACAACGAAAAAGGTAACAAAAAGACCTTGTAACGGAATCGGCCGCCTCATGAGTTGGAAAATCGAGCGCCAGTACCCGGGAAAAAAATCGGTATGAGTGGAACAGCATTTTAATATATGCATCACCAGTCCTCGCGTACCGCGCGCACGGCATTACCCGAAACCGCATGCCGTCCCGAAGCAACGGCTGTCATCGAGGCCGACGCCATCAATATCAGAGCCACCGCCAGCAGTCCTTTCCATGGTAGGTTCAGCTGCATGGTCCAGTGGAACGACTGCGGATTTACGATGAAGACGAGAATCAGGCTGATGCACCAGCCGAGCACGAAGCCGAGCACGGCGCCAAGCGCAGTCAACAGCCCGCCTTCCACAGCAAGCATGCCCAGGATCTGTCTGCGCGTCATGCCGATGTGCCGCAACATTCCAAATTCTCGGGTACGTGCCAAAGCCTGCGCCGAAAAGCTTGCGGCCACGCCGAGTAGCCCGATGACAACAGCCACACCTTCCAGCAGGTAGGTTACCGCAAAGCTGCGGTCAAAAATATTCAGGCTTAACGAGCGTATCTGGCCGGGCTCGGAAAAATCCAGCGCGTCACCGAAGGGCAAGCGCCTCATCGACGCAATCACTTGTTCAGATGTTGTTCCGTTTTGTAGCCAAAGTGCCGCATCGTTCACGAGCCGATCGCCCGTCAGCGCCTGATAGTCCGCCAACTGCATCTGTATCGCGCCGAACTGCCGCCCGTAGTCGCGCCACACGCCCGCGATGACAAAGCTGGGCGCCGGAGTCGCTATTGGCAATGTCACCCGCTTGCCTGGAGTATAGCCGTACAGATCGACCATCGCCTCGGATACCCAGATCGGCATTGTGCCCTCAGGGAGCAGTGGGGGTGAAATTGCCTCCCCTGTCATCGGTAAAGTATTGCCCGGATCGGTCATGTCAATGGGACGTGCAATCAGCGCAATGCTGGGTCGGTCTGGATCAAGCGCCAGTTGTGATGAGCGCAAAAAGTCCACGCGCGCGAGACCAGGAATGGCTTCAAGTGCTTTTGTTTCTGCCGGCGTGAGACCTCGTGCGTCCCCGCCCGTGCCCGTGCGTAAATACAAGTCGGCAGGGAGGACATGTTTCAGCCAATCATCGACCGACACGCGAAAGCTTGAAACCATTATTGCCATCGCAACTATCAAGGTAAAGCTGGCCAGCACGCCGCCCAAGGCGATAGCGGCCTGATTGGGCGCATTGGCCAGTCGCGCTAGGGCCAATGTCGTCAACGCTGGCGCGGCCACTTGGGCAGGAGAGGTGCGACTGCTTAGCGTGGAAGATGCGACAGAGAAAACCAATGCTGCAAATCGCGGCATGAGAATAATGCCACCGGTCAGCAATTGTGCTATCGCGAGATAGCCGAATATGGGTAAATCGAAAATCGGCGGCAACTGAGTAAACACGATTCCCGATACCAGACAGATCAAGCCGGGCCAGGGTGTAGCCAGTTTCGAGAGCGCAATGTCTTCGCTTCCGGACTTGAGAGCCGGCGCTGGATTGGCAGTTGCCGCTTCCCAGGCCGGAGCGGCACTGCCCAACAAGGTGATACCTAATCCCAAAATGAAAAAGACCGAGGCTGCCAGCAGGTCAAAATGCACATCAGGTTTTATCCCCGTAAAGAATCCACCGCCAAGGTCGCCGCCAAAATAATGCAGGGCGGTGGCGGCGGTAACATAGCCAAGGGCAAGCCCTGTCAGGGAGCCGATAGCACCCAGCGCAGTTCCTTCGAATAGAACTTGCCCCAGCAGTTGCCTGCGCGTCAGGCCGAGCACCCGCAGCAAGGCAAATTGATGACGCCGGCGGACGACCGATAGGGCCTGGGTCGAAAATACCAGAAACGTGCCGGTAAACAGCGCTACCATGGCAAGCATGTTCAGGTTGACGCGATAGGCGCGTGACATATTGGCCACGCGGGTTTCCTCGTTAGCGGGTTCCGTGACCAGGTATTGCCCGCGCAGCTCCAGTTCCTGCTCCAGTTTTGTTTTGAACGCGGCTCGATCTACGCCTGGCAGCAGCTTCAATTCAATACGCGACAGTTGGCCGACGCGCTGTAAACGCCATTGCGCCGCGCCTATATCCATCACGCCGATGCGTTGCCCTGCGCGAGCCCGCGTCAGCCCGCCTGCAATCCGTAGCGTGATTGTCTGTGTGCCCACCCGCAGCTGCAGAGGATCGCCCTGTTTTACTCCCAGCCACTCCATCGCTGCGGGGGACAGGAAAATGGCGTCGTCGGCCAGGATATCGAATAGTTTTTCCTCGGCAGGAATACCGATCAGATCCGGCGTCATCACTGATGCGTGGAAAATATCCAGTCCGAGAATTTTTAACGTCGCATTATTTCTTTCTTGCGAGTTGCCAGGAATGGCGACGTCGAGTTCCAATACCGGATTGGCAAGTTCAACATCGCGATGTTGCGCCAGTACCGGATAGAGCGACTCATCAAAGGTCACCTGGGGACCGCGAACCTGTAGATCGGATTGGCCGGAAAGACTCTTGGCGGCTGCGGAAAATTCGTTGAAGGCGGCGGTATTGATCAAATGAATGGCGAACCCGAGCGCCACGCCGAGCGCGATCGCAATGATGGCCGCGGCGAGCTGGACCCGATGAGTCCGCCATTCGCCCGACAGCAACCAGCGGGACAGCATGCCCTTGTTAAGCGGCTTCGTCATCCCCTCTGAGGTGAATCTGCCGCATTTGCCGCATGGGCTGCATCCGCTGCGTCTGCCGGAACCAGCGGATGTAATCCCTGCTTTGTCAGCACCAGCACCCGGTCCGCTGTCGCAGCGGCTGCACGCGAATGGGTGACGATAATCCCGCTCGCGCCGTTTGCCTTTATTTCCCTGCGCATCAACATGAGGATGTCATGAGCGGTGTCCGGGTCGAGATTGCCGGTGGGTTCATCGGCCAGAATCAGTTTCGGGCTGTGCACAAGTGCGCGGGCAATAGCGACGCGCTGCAATTCGCCGCCAGACAGTTGGCGAGGGAAATGCGACCCCCTGCCGCGGAGGCCAACCGCTTCCAGCATTTGTTCAGCGCGCTCTGTGGAGGCGTCATTCAGCAGCAGAGGCAATGCAATATTCTGGCTTAGCGTCAGATGCGGCAGAATGTGAAACGCCTGAAAAATGAAGCCGAATTCCTTGCGTCGCAGGCGCGTGGCCGCATCGTCGCTCAGTGACGACATCGTGGTGCCGTTAATCAATATCTCGCCCGTATCCGGAATATCCAGACCGGCAATCAGATTCAACAGGGTTGATTTGCCGACGCCGGACTCGCCCATGATTGCCACATACTCGCCGGCATCAAGAGTGTAGGATAAATCGGCCAGCACTTGGCGTCCGCTCGCATAGGCTTTGCCGATATGGCGCAGTTCGAGCATGAATCGATTAAACTCCGCGCCACATGCAGCGCGATACGCAACCATATTTCATGAAGATAGCAATGGGACAGGGCATGCGAGTATCCAGGAAAAATATATTATTATTATTGTAACTGTTAGTCACTGAGGGTGCCTTGAATAAGGAAGAGAGAAAGGAGAACCATGCGGCATTTATATGCGATTAAATCCTCCATTCAAGACCGGAACGCGCGACTTGTTGCAATCTGGGTTGCCATCGTGGTGGGTGCATGCCTTGATGCCATAAATCAGGGGATTCCATTGCTGCTTGGAGAACCGATGACCTTCGGGCGATGGATTTCCGTTTTTGTCACGCCCGTGGTACCGTTCCTGGTGAGTTGTCATGGTCAGGGAATGAGGAACAAGGGATAGAGACGCTTCCGCGGCCCCGGATATGGCCCGGCTTGGCGTTGCGTGTCTTGCTGCAGTGGGAGCGGTAATGTAAAAAACTACTCGTAGCGTATGAATTCCTCTGCAAGCGAGTCCGCGCCATGGCGCCTGATCAATGCTTCTATCTCCGCAAGCAGACCGTCATCTTCATCGTCCTCCAGGACGCCATCTCCTACCAGCCTGGCCGGCAGACCGGAGGCAATGGCTTCTTTTATCGTTTCCAAAGTAGGCGGATTTTCCCGGTTCTCGTCATTCACCACCGCGTCGATCACCCGCGAAAGCGGCTCACTCGCATTACTCTGCGCGAACTCGATGGCTAACGAATCTCCGCCAAACTCCTCAATCAGTGCGTCCAGTTCATCCAGTAACGAGTCGTCGATGTCAACGTGATGCAACCGCTCCGCTTCGCTCAACGAAGCGGGCAACAAGCCGGCTATAAAGGCGCGCACCGACGCCAGCGTTACTGGCTGCTCGGCATCGGGATCGTTGACCTGGCTTTCGAAAAGCGCCGAAAGGTTGGCGCTAACGCGGGTGGCGACATCAATAGGATAACGAATCATAGCTCTATCCCCGGTATTGGAAGCGTGATGGCGGATGACGTCATGGTCCGGTTTGTGGCTGACCCACGGCCAGAACGCGGAACTATAGCGACGACGGACAATATGCTTCAGTTTAGGTCTCGCCGCGGAAAAGTCAATATTCGATTTACATGCTGGCCATTTTGTAATGATCCTCGCAGTCCGCAGAGCGCACGCACTAACCAGAAGTGGCGGAAAGCGTGGCGATAACCTCTTCGTCCGTCACCTGCGGGAACTCCATGTAAAACTGCGCGACCGCCTGAAAGTTGATGGGTGTCGAGAGACAAACGACACGATCCGCGTTGCTTCGCACTTTTTCCAGCGTGTCGGGCGGCGCCACCGGCACGGCGCAGATCAGTTCAGACGGATTCCTGGCCCTGAGCGCATGCAACGCCGCGAGCATGGTTGAACCGGTCGCCAGCCCATCATCGGTCACAATGACCACGCGTCCTGCCGGATCGATGGGTTGCCGGATGGGAGTGTATTGCGCGCGCCGCCGCCGTATTGCCGCAAGTTGAGTGGAAGCTTCATTCTTGATGTATTGCTCGCTCGCGCCCGTTTCATGGGCGTAATCCGCCAGATAAACCCATCCGCTTTCGTCCACCGCACCGATGGCGAACTCGGGATTGCCTGGTGCGCCCACCTTGTGCACAAGCACCACATCCAATTCGCCGTTCAGTTCGTCGGCAATCACTTTCGCCATCGGCACCGCCCCCCTTGGAATTGCAAGAACCAGCGGATGTTGGTTGCGATATTCAGAGAGAGCTGCGGCAAGTTGTCTGGCCGCGGCAACGCGATTTTCAAAAATCATGGCTATCTCCGGTTACGTCCATCTGCCGAGGCGGCGCAAGCAGGACAAAGTTAAAAACCGAGGTGTACCTTGGAATTCGGGTACTTGTTTTTCGCATCTATCTTGATTGCGTGCATCTTGATATTGAGCACTATCGCGCGCGTGGAGCCAATGAATCATGATTATTTTGCTCATCGCGGTGCCGTAGCCTTGCTGGTCTCTCCATGGTGCGGTTAATAAGTATTTGAAGTTCGCCGAGCGAGCGGGTATTGAGTATATTTTTCTTTTCCAGCCAACCCCGACGTGCTTGCCCTATGCCAAAGCGCAGGTTGTCGAAGTCGAAAGTACTGTGCGCATCCGAATTGACACTGACCAGCACCCCTTCCTCCCTGGCCATCTGGCAGTAGGTATCGAGCAAGTCAAGACGTTCCGGTTGGGCGTTGAGTTCGAGAAAACAGCCACGGCGCCCCGCTTCACGAATAACGCGCGCCATGTCGATGTCGCATGGCGGACGTTGCTGGATGAGCCGCCCGCCGGGATGCGCCAGGATAGTGAAATTGGGATGCTGCATGGCTCGCAGGATACGTTCCGTCTGTCTTGCGCGTGAAAGCTCGAACTTGCTGTGCACCGCCCCTACAACCAGGTCGAGTTTTGCCAGGACATGATCCGGCAGGTCCAGGCTGCCGTCCTCCAGAATATCTACCTCTATTCCTTTCAGCAAGATAATCCCTTCCAGCTCTTCGTTAAGCGCATCGATTTCCTCGCATTGACGCGCCAGCCGCAGCGGATCGAGACCACGTGCAACGGCAAGTTGGCGTGAATGGTCGGTAATGGCGAGATATTCCCAACCGTGGCGTTTGGCTGCAAGCGCCATCTCACGCAGGGTGTTGTGCCCATCGGTCGCTTTGGTATGGGCATGGAGATCGCCTCGCAAGTCCCCAAGCTCAACCAGTTGCGGTAGCCGTTTGGCACGCGCCAATACGATCTCCCCCCGATTTTCGCGCAACTCCGGGGGGATGTAAGACAGGCCCACAGCACGGTAAACCGATTCCTCGCTTTCGCCGGCAATGCGGGCTCCATCGCGGTACACGCCATATTCGTTGATTTTCAATCCCCGTTTCTGAGCAATATACCGGACGGCGATATTGTGCGACTTGGAGCCTGTAAAGTAGTGAAGGGCGGCGCCATAACTTTCTTCCGCTACGACTCGCAAGTCGACCTGCAAGCCGCATGTGAGGATGACGCTCGCGCGTGTGCCCCCCGCGGCCAGTATCTCGGCAACCTCGTCATAACTGATGAAATACTGCATAACGGGACGAGGCTCTGCTGCCGTTATCACGATATCGAGGTCCCCGACGGTCTCGCGCATGCGTCGGTAACTGCCCGCGACAGTTACCTTCATTACCCCCGGCGCCGCTACCAGGTAGGATCGTAAGGCTTCGGCGTATTGGGCCGCTACCGCCAGCTTGAAGCGGCTTACCTGATCGGCATGTGCTTCCACAGCCTGCAGAATGTTGAGCTCGGTCTTTTCGCCAAAACCGGGTAGAGCGCGAATGCGGCCGTCACGTGCAGCGCAATAGAGTTGCTCGACGGTTTGCACATCCAGATCGTGGTAGAGATGTCTTACCCGCTTGGGACCAAGACCGGGAACTTTAAGAAGCTCAGTGACGGCGGGAGGAAGTTCCGTACGCAGGCGGTCCAATAAACTGCACCGATTGGTAGTCACGATTTCCTTGATTTTGGCTGAAAGATCGCGACCGATACCAGGTATACCTGTCAGATCCTCTTCCTTTTCCATCAACGCGTATGCTTCTACAGAAAGTTCGCCTATGATGCGCGCCGCGTTACGGTAGGCGCGTATACGGAATGGATTCGCGCCCTCGATCTCAAGCAGATCGGCAATCTTTTCGAAAATGGCAGCGATGTCGGCATTATGGCTCGGCATGGGGTGATATTCCCTGGTTTGATCTTTTCAGTCCTTGGCAACTCGGCAGAAAGTATTTTCCGAGTTCAAAGTGTAGTATAGCCAGAGAATCCGGCTGGGCCAGAAACAGCATAACCGGTGTGATTAAACTTGACACGGCTGAAGGGTTCTTCTATAGCTATTTATGGGGCATGTTTTAGATCAAGGGTAACGGCGGGCGTCGCGAGAGCAAAAGAACAAGTGATTTTCAAGGAATTATCTATGCCGACCCAATCTCCAACATACTTTGAACACGACGCGGATATCGGCATCATAGGGCGCGGTGCAACCGTAGAGCAGGCATTTGAGGCGGCGGCACAGGCTGTATTCGGGATTGTCACAAAATTGGATGCGGTGCAGCCAAAGACTGCGGTAACGATAGCATTCGAAGAGGCTGACGTGGAGTTGGCCATGGTGACGTGGTTGAACCTGTTACTGGGGAAATCCCGTGAACTCGGCATGGTTTTCAGCCGTTTCCGGATGCAGCGCAACGGCGCCCGATGGAACGCCGAAGCGCTGGGTGAGAAGTGGCGCGCTGGCCTGGAGCGCGGGGTCGAAGTAAAAGGCGCAACCCTTACCATGCTTTCAGTGAAACAAACGGGGGCAATGTGGGAGGCGCGTTGCATAGTGGACGTGTGACATGAATCTGCAGCAGTTACACCAACTGGAACCCTGCCTTTGGACCCTGCCGCGTGCAACCGCCGAGAAACGCGCGGAAGTGTTGCTCTACGGCACGGCGCCTTTGCTGGTCAGCATGGACGACAAGGTACTGGAACAAGCCGCCAATGTTGCTTTTCTGCCGGGCGTAGTCGGCGCGTCAATGACAATGCCGGATGCACATTGGGGTTACGGCTTTCCTATCGGGGGCGTTGCGGCCTTCGATGCCGGGCAGGGCGGCGTGATTTCGGTGGGCGGTGTCGGCTTCGATATTTCCTGCGGCATACGTTGCCTGCGCAGCAATCTCAGTTTGCAGGATGCAGCGCCGCGCTTCAATGAGCTCGCGGACACGCTGTTCCATGCAATTCCGGCTGGCGTAGGGGAAGAAGGCGAGATCAAGGTGAATCTCACCCAAATTGATCAAATACTGCAGGAGGGCGCGAACTGGGCGGTAAAGCATGGCTATGGCAATACTGCGGACCTTGAATATATTGAAGAACATGGCCGTGTTGCGGACGCTGTGCCGGATAACGTGTCAGAACTGGCTAAAAAGCGCCAGCGCGGCGAAATGGGTACGCTGGGCTCGGGAAACCATTACCTTGAAGTTCAAATGGTGGAACGCATTTACGATGCTGCCGCCGCCCTGGCTTTTGGATTGCATGAAGGCCAGATCCTTATTTCGATACATTGTGGTTCGCGCGGGCTCGGGCACCAAATCGGCACGGAGTACATGCTCATACTGGCGAAGGCCGCCAGCCGGCTCGGCATCCGCTTGCCCGACCGGGAATTGGCCTGTGCACCGATTAAATCTCCCGAGGGGCAGCAATATATCGGCGCCATGAACGCAGCAATCAACTGCGCACTCGCCAACCGCCAGATACTCACTCACCTGACACGGGTTGCTTGCGAGAAAATCTTTCGTGATGCGGAGTTTGAAACATTGTTCGATGTTTCGCACAATACCTGCAAGGCCGAAACGCACGAAGTGGACGGCAAGCCCAGGTTGCTCCATGTGCACCGTAAAGGCGCAACGCGCGCCTTCGGTCCGGGGCACCCCGCGCTACCGGAGCGCTATCGCAAGGTAGGCCAGCCGGTCGTCATCGGTGGCAGCATGGGCACAGGCTCATACATTCTTGCGGGCTCCAGTGGAAATCGGGCATTCGCCTCGGCCAGCCACGGCGCAGGCCGGGCCATGAGTCGGCATCAGGCCTTGGCGCGCTGGAAGGGCCGCGCACTCGTGGATGAGCTGGCGCAGCAGGGCATACTGATTCGCACACGCTCGATGAGGGGCGTGGCGGAGGAAGCACCAGGCGCATACAAGGATGTCGATCTCGTAGCGGAAGCGACGGAACAAGCGGGGCTCGCGCGACGAGTTGCTTTCCTCCGGCCAAAAGTGTGCGTTAAGGGATAGGGGATAGGGAATAACTTATGGAAGATGACAATGTATCAACGTATTCTGGTTCCTGTTGACGGTAGTCCAACATCCGAGCGAGCGCTGCAGGAAGCGCTCCGGCTTGCGCAGCAGCAAAGCGGGCGGTTGGAGTTGGTGCATGTTCTGGGCGACGTTCGCCTCATGGAAGCCAGTAGTTATATCAATTACGCGGAAATGAAGGATGCAATGGCGAGTGCCGGCAAAAAACTGTTGGAACAAACCAGGATGGTGGCGCAGCAGTCAGGAACGGCAGCGGAAGTAAAGCTGCTTGAAGCAGGGGGCGCGCGAATCGCGAGTGCGATCGTGGAGGAGGCCAGGCAATGGCAAGCCGACCTGATCGTAATCGGTACCCACGGCCGCACCGGTTTCAGCCGCGTTTTATTTGGCAGTGTTGCGGAGGGGGTAGTGCGCACCGCTCAGATACCGGTGTTATTGATTCGGTGAGCTTGGACCCGAAAATCAGATCCCGCGCACAGGAATAAGGATCCACGAATACATACGATTTCGACCATGAAGTCATCCTGCCCAGCTTCTCCCTCGGCGAGCTGCACATATGAATCATTGAGAGGACATAAAAATGAAACTGCAACTGCAAATCACTACACGCGATGTTCCCCATTCTGAAGCACTGGAGGGCCATATTCGGCAAAAAGCGGAAAAGCTTGAAACGTTTTATCCCCACATCATGGGGTGCCGCGTCGTAGTCGAGGTTCCACACAAGCACAAACATCAAGGGCGCGTATTCAATGTGCGCCTCGACATAACGGTGCCGGGCAAGGAACTTGTGGTGAACCGGGAGCCGCATGAGGATGTGTACGTTGCACTACGCGACGCTTTTGGTGCCGCCAAGCGCCAGCTGGAAGATTACGGGCGCCGCCAGCGTGGCGACGTAAAGGCACACGCGCCAGTGTTGCGCGGCAGGGTGGCGCGGTTGGTTGAAGATGAAGGGTACGGTTTTATCGAGACACCCGACGGGCAGGAGCTCTACTTTCATCGCGAAAATCTTGCCAGCAATAATTTTGATCAACTGGCGGCAGGTAGCGAGGTGCAGTTCCTGGAAGATATCGCCAGCGAGGGCTTTCAGGCAAAGCGTGTGAGTACCGGCAAACATCACATTGAAAACTTCGAAGAAGAAACAGATAAGGAGTGACAAGTCTGCCGTCCTGGATCGAGCCAGACCACGGATGAATAATGCGAGGTTGGGATGAAGCTTGATCTCGCTCCGGGGGATGCGCTGATCCTTGTGGATGTGCAGAACGATTTCATGCCAGGCGGCAGTCTTGCAGTGCCTGACGGTGACAAGATCATTCCGGTACTCAACCGGTATTTAACACTTTTTCATACCCATGGCCTGCCGATTTTCGCTACTCGCGATTGGCATCCGCCGGACCACTGCTCTTTTGCACAGCAAGGGGGGCCGTGGCCTCCGCATTGCGTCGCCGGCACCCCGGGTGCGGCATTTCCTGGCAGCCTTGAACTCCCCCCCGGTACCCACATCATTTCCAAGGCTACGAATCCTGAAAACGACGCTTATTCCGGCTTTACGGAAACTCCACTCAACGCCTTACTCCAGTCATCCGGTAGCCGACGCGTGTTTATCGGCGGCGTTGCGGCAGAGTATTGCGTGCTCAATACCGT
Source organism: Nitrosospira briensis (assembly GCF_900115125.1). GTDB lineage: Bacteria > Pseudomonadota > Gammaproteobacteria > Burkholderiales > Nitrosomonadaceae > Nitrosospira > Nitrosospira briensis_A. The sequence continues at coordinate 78,475 of NZ_FOVJ01000001.1, forward strand.
AAAGGAGGCCCTGCGGCATCACTATGCAACCGTCGTGCTCGAGGATGCGGTACGCGCGATGGATACGAGTGCGAATCATGGTGGCGCGCTAACCGAGATGACGCAACTTGGTGCGATCTCCATTCATTTTGAAGTGCTGGGCGCATGAATCCGCTTTCCAGTCCTCTGATGACGGATAATTATCAGTTTATGATGTTGCAGAGCTACCTCGAGCAGGGCATGGAAGAAACCGCGGTGTTCGAGCTTTTTGTTCGCAAGCTTCCGCCGGGGCGAAATTTCATGATTGCGGCCGGGCTGGAACAAGCGCTCAATTTTCTTGAGAACCTGAGGTTTTCTCCCGAGGAGCTGGCCTGGCTTGCCCCGCGTTTCCCGTCCACTCTTATCGCCTACCTTGAGGAATTTCGTTTTACCGGCGACGTTCATGCCATGCCGGAAGGCACGATATTTTTTCCGGATGAGCCTATCCTGCGGATAACCGCCGCACTACCGCAAGCCCAGCTTATCGAATCCCGTATGATGAATCTGCTGCACTTCGAAACCTTGATCGCATCCAAGGCTGCCCGTTCCGTGCTGGCGGCGCCGGACAAGTTGCTGGTGGATTTCGGCATGCGCCGCGCGCATGGCGCGGAAGCCGGGCTACTTGCGGCACGTGCGAGCTATCTCGCGGGATTTTCCGGTACTGCCACGGTACTGGCCGGAGCACTGTATGGGATTGCACTGTTTGGCACGACAGCTCACTCCTATATTCAGGCCCACGAAGACGAGACCACAGCCTTTGAACACTTTGCGCGTTGTCACCCTGACAACGTGATACTGCTGATCGATACCTATGATACGGAGGCAGCCGCAGACAAGGTGGTGGCACTCGCTCCCAAACTCGGCGCGGATGGAATCGGCATCAAGGGCGTAAGGCTGGATAGCGGCGATCTGGCGATGCATGCCCGGCAGGTACGCAAGATACTGGATGAGGGCGGGCTGGAAAACACCTTCATTTTTGCTAGCGGGAACCTGGATGAATACCGGCTGCACGCGTTGTTGGCATCCGGCGCGCCTATAGACGGCTTTGGTATCGGGACCGCATTGGATGTCTCCAGCGATGCGCCTTCGCTGGATTGTGCCTACAAGCTGCAGGAATACGCCGGCAAGGCCCGTCGCAAACGCTCGGAAGGAAAGGTAACGTGGCCGGGAAGAAAGCAGGTATATCGCAAATACGATAGCGCCGACGGTTGCATGATGCGCGACGTTGTCACGCTGGAGGAAGACAATTCTTATGACGGGGAGCCGCTGGTCATCCCCGTTATGGTGGCTGGCGAGCGTATTAACGGAAATGTCGGTCTCGATGAAATGCGCCGACGGACGCTGGCGAACTATGCCCGGCTGCCGTCGCAAATGACCGCTCTTGAAGCGGCGCATGCTTACCCCGTGGAAATTTCCCCGTCGTTGCGAGCGTTAGCCAAACAGCTGGACGAGGATTCTGGCGCATTTTCACATCTAACTCAAACCTTATGAGCCTTATGATGACGAGCTTTACGCCGCACCTTCAGCTGTATACGCTAATCGCTTTCTTTAGCGCTTCACACACCGAACTGCGCAACGCTTCCCATTGCCGGCCACCCTTGAGAAAGTGCTTCTGGTTAATCTCCAGCTCTATTCCAATGTAGGCATCAGCCGGAAACCGGCGTCGCAAACACGCAGCGAAACCATTCGCCTTGCCCAGGTAGGGATAGTTGCGGCGGACAGCGAGGCAGGGCGCCTGCGCTTTCAGGTTCGCTCGCCAGCGGTTGCACAAGTCCCGCTCCAGGGGGCGCGACGGATCATAGAGCAGGCCGATATCGGCGTTGCGGACCTGGCCGTCGAGCTCCGGTGTAAAACTATGTGATGAGAAGTGAATTATTTTTTTTCCGCTTCGAACTGCTTCGGCAATGTAGGCCTCGGCGGTATTGCGAACAGGGAGGTAATAGCGCTCCAGAATCTCGCGACGCATTGTGAGCGGCAGATGACGCGTAGCTTTTGAATAAAGCCGCGGATGGCCGACAGGGCGATTGAGGTCGATCAGCAGACGGCTTGTGGTACAGGCAAACAGGGGGGCGCGAAGTGTCGCCGCAAGCTCGTTTGCCATGTTCAGGGCGCCCAGGTCGTAGCCGCGATGGCTGTGCAGCAAAGAGTCAAAGCCGCCAAAGAATTGACGGTAGCGTTGTGGAATGCGGTTGCCGCCGTGCTCGCAGGTAACCAAATAATCGGTGATACCAGTCACGGCTCCGTTATCAGTCGACGCTTCCTGTTCCTGCATATAAGCAATTAGCTTTCAATAAATGTTTGGGCTTATCCCTGAAACATCCTTCCTTCTTCCAGGCAATCGCATAGCTCCCGGTACACGCTTCTCAGTTGCCCCCTGCTAAAGTCTGAACCGAGAGCACGCAGAATGCGGCGGGCGAGCGGGCCGTGCTCCAGGATAATCCGGAGTTCGTTCTGCCGCATTCCCCGCTGCTCTGGCTGGCTCCGCATCGCTGCTCCGATCAAATGCCGCCACAGATCACGCCCCTCACAACGGCCTGCAGGAAGGCCCAACAGCCGCAAATACTCTGCATTTTCTATTATGGCCTGCTCGGCATCACAGATGCAGGCATGCATGATCGTTGCCAGTTCGTCCGTGCTCATTGCCTGCTGCTCCGCAAGCGGCGCGTATGTTTCATCGTAGAGCGCGCGTACGGCATCAATGGTAACAGCGGCGATGGCAAGGTTTGCCTGCGGGCATTCCTGTGTATCAATCACACGTATTTCGATCGCATTGCGGTCAAAGCGCGGCACCGCGCCGCGGACATTAAGCCATTCATGCTGCAGAATCCCCTTCTCATCAAGTACCGCAATGTCCCGGTACATCGGCGACAGAATCTCTGCTTCGTATCCGGCGCGGCTGGTAACCGTTTCAGGGATTACCCGGCCTATCGTCGACGGCACCCGGATCTGGTGAGTACGGTAGTTCTCCATGCGAAAATTCATGAAACCCGTATTGTTACCTTCGGAGATTGGCGAACTTGCCGCCAACGCGGGCAGGATGGGTAGCAGCAGCCGGACGGCGGCGTGTAACCGCTCGAATTCGTAATCATCGGCGAACGGCAGGTTGAGGTGCATGCTTTGCAAATTAGCCCAGCCATGTTGCTTGCAATTGAATATCCGATCGTACGCAAGATAAATATCCGCATCCTTGTGCGGCCACAGCCGAGTTTCAGCGGCAGGATTCATCCACGGGTGCATACCGGTGGGCATGAGCATTCCATTCATGGATTCGAGCAGATGGTTGATTTGTTGAATCTCGTTCTGAAAAGCAGCCGGGAGAGATTCCACTTCGCGTGTGGGGGTCACATTTTTAAGCTCGAGCAGATGCAGTGCCAGCTCGTTGGACCATGCCAGCGTACCGTGCCTGATTTCGGAAGCTTGCGTTCCCGAAAGCCTGTGCAGCAACTCGTCGGCAACAGGCAAAATCGAAAGGGACTCGCGGTCGACAATCATATACTCCAGCTCGACGCCGAAGACGGAGAAGGCATGCAGCGCATCCATCATGCCTCGGCCTGCTCATTCGCCCGCAGGCGTGAATGGATGACCAGCAAATTGGCGTCATGCGTCACAATGCCCAGCAGTACAGCGCCCAGAACCCGATCGATATTGATCCAATACTCCTGGTATGGCCCATAGGGGTCGGCGACCAGCACGGTGCGCTTCTCTCGGTTATAGCCCGCGATGACGACGAAATGCCCGGCCGGAATGCCTCGTACATCATCGGGTATATCATCCGGCCCATACTCCCGCGCGGCCCGATAGAGAAAGGTGGAACTCAGCCCGGTCAGGATAGGCAAGCCGCGCCGCAAGAGACCGTGGATGAGCGCTTGCGAGAGATCGGTCAGGCGCAACTGCCCGCCCAGGCGCAGAAATTCAAGGTAACCATCGGTCGCGTGCTGGAGCCTGAGCTCTCTTTTTAACTCGCGCTGCTGCCTCAGCCTATCAGCAATATCCACTCCGGCAGCGAACCAGGTGGGGTCGAATACGTTGAGGTTGTATGTATAGATAGTTGCCTGGAAACCGTTGCGAAGAGCATCGCACGCCAGAAAAACGGCAAAGGTGCCGCCGCTGTTTTCCAGTTTACGGGTACGGGCAATGATGCTCTCCAGCCGCTCAGTCTTTCCCCAGTAACTGTAAATGGTATGCAGGCACGTGGGTCCGCAGGTCGTTTCATCCGGTTGCGGCAGTGTCTTGACTGGCAAGCGTAATTTTGTCCGGAGCATGTCAATTAATGGTTTGGAGCCTTTGAATCAGCGCGGCTCGGGAGCAACAACTGGAAAACCGGAAAGGGCGGCAGGTAGGATAAAGGTTATCACGGTGACGGCTTGAAAGGAATCCGGCTGAGGATTCTCCTCTGCGGCTAGAGGCGAACAAGCTATGGCGGCGCTGCTTCGTTTCGTCCTGCATCGTCAGGTTGCATCGAAATTGGATCCGATGAAATGTGCCCTTTATCACGATGAGGACAGCAGGTGATTCAGCTTTTTCCAACCGCTCACGTCAGCCTCGATACCAGCTTCTTCATTGGCGAACTCTACCGTCCGGGCCTGCTCCACCGGCGATAGCGCTTCCTGTTTTGCCTGCAACAGTTCCAGCACCGCAAGATCAGCTTCAGATGCATCGTTTGACTCACTCTGCCGCTGCGTGATGCGCGCGCGTAATATAGTGGTGGCGACTCTCATGGCCACGATGACAAACGGCACCGTCATCTCATGTGCGAGCTGGCGAAACCGTTCCCGCTCATCCTGTTTGAGGAAGGCAGCATCCACGATCACCGTTGTGCCCGTGGCGAGCAGGTTTCGCGACAGCTTATGGAGTTGCGAATAGGTGCGGCGCGTTGCGTTTGCATCGTAAATATTGCCGGCATGCGAGTCGCTGTCCGCCAGCGGAGCCAGTCCGAACAGGCGTTTGCGCTCGACATCGGAGCGGATGCGTATCGCCTGGAGCCGTTCCAGTGCCGTCTGCGCAAAAGTAGTCTTGCCCGAGCCCGGCAAGCCATAAGTGATGATCAGTGCGGGACGATACTGCCCGAGGCGCTCCGCGGCCAGGACAAGAAAATCGCGGCAGTCCGCTATTGCCTTCGCCTTGGCATGTTCCGGCAAGCTCATCTGCTCGGCGCGGATGGCGCTGACCATGGCGCGAACGACGGCACGATACGCTATATAGAAACGCAGCAGGGGCACGCCATTGTAATCACCTGTCGCTTGCAGATAGACATTCAGGAAACGGTAGGCAAGTTGAGAGTGCCTGTAGTACAGCAGGTCCATGACGGTAAAGGCTACCTCACTCATCACGTCGACCCAGCGCAGCGCAGGGTCGAATTCGATACCATCGAAGGGAACCGGCTTTCCTTCAATGAGCGCAATATTGCCAAGATGCAGATCGCCGTGGCATTCGCGTACCCAGCCCTGCTCGCGGCGCTGCGCAAAACGCTCCTTGCAGCTGGCATATTCGGTCTCGCAGGCGCGCCGCAATGCAATCACGCGGCGCTCGCTTTCGCCATCGGTCAGCACGGCTTGCAAACGGTCAAAACTTTGAAATACCGCTGAACGGATGGCAGCGGTGGAACCGAAGGCGGATCCCGCTTCCGTTGAAGGCAGACTGCTATGGAAATCTGCGATTGTCTCAGCCAGACTATCTATATGCCGGGGTAAAATTTCACGACGTGTCGCCAGCCGATCCAGTTGGCTCGAAGCGGGGAAACGCCTCATCCTGACCGCATATTCGATTGCAGGCGTCGCATTGAATTCGGGCATTTCCGGCGTTCCGCCAATCGGAATGACACCGAGGTATATCTGCGGCGCGAGCCGGCGGTTAAGCCGGATCTCTTCATCGCAGTAATGCCGGCGCGATGCCAAACCGGTAAAATTCAGGAAGCCCAGATCCACCGATTTCTTTATCTTGTATGCGTAGCGGCCCGCAAGCAGCACCCACGAAATGTGTGTTTCGACTACCCGAACGGTCTTGACTGCGTGAGGATAGCGGCGGCGATCCATGAGGGCGCCGATCAGCCTGCTCTGAACATCTCCTTCTTTTAGCTCGTCAGTAGGCGGCTTCGATTGCTCGGATTGATTTTCCATGTACCTTTCCAGGGAAACAAGAATGAGACGACCACGGGTTTACGGGGGATATCCAATTGAGGTTTGGCTGTATTCTATGTGATCGCGGAGTGTGCCCAACTCCCCCCACCAGCCTCGCCTTCAGCCAAACTGTTCCGCGAATAAGGCGAGAAATCGGTCTAGAGAGCCTGTTGGCAGTCGATTGATTCCCGCCGCCGCCTTACGGCCGCCTCCCGTCTCGAACTTCATGCAAAGCGAATCCGCCCCTTGCGGATTCGCCTTCGACGCGCGCACGCTGACCGAGTAATCTCCATGCCCGCTGTGTGTAATCACCGCATGAGCGCGACATGGGTTGTCGTTGGCAAGTCTGTTTGCAAAGACACCGCTTACCCGCCTGGCCCAAGACGCATCCGGTAGCAAATAGGCGGCGTAGTGAATACCGTCCAGCAAGGGACACAGCGAATCGACCATAACAATATCATCGCGAAATCCTGCCGCAAGCCGGGCAAAGGCGGCCGACTCGGCGATAAAAACGAATGGGTCAGGATAGGGTTTTATTTCGCCGTACAGCTCAGCCGGATGAAAATGCAAATCTTCTACTGTTTCTCCGTAACCGTTGTAGTTCAGGTATTCGCCCAATTGCGCCAATTTTTCTATTTGTGCTTCGGCTAGTTCTACCGCTTCCGCCAGGGTGCGAGCACTTGGCCCGAGGTTGTCGCCAAACGCGGCAACGATAGCCCATAAGCGGTACTTTCCCTGGAGGTGCCGGTCGACCAGGATACTGGTGCACACTTCGGCAGATACATCGATATGCGCCGCAAGATTATGGTGATGAGGTATCTCGCCGGCATAATGATGATCAAAATATTCGACATTTGCTCCCGCATCCAGTAATCGCATGAGTTCCTGGCGGTTACTATTCAGCGAAACGTCGAGTACGGTTACGCAGTCGCCTGCTCCAGCCTGCACCCTGTCAAGCAACTTGATATCGCGCTTGACCCCCGTGACAAGTTCCGCCGGTGACGGATCGGCCAGCCGAAGCTGATGCAAAGCGCATAACCCGTCCGCATCGCCGTTGAATACATAATAGCGGCTCATATTTGTCTGTTCGCGAAAATTATCGAGGGACAGCCTCAGTATTTAAATCAGGCATATGAATAATTATACCGTGCCGATTCCTTCATCTCCGCAAACCATCCCAATCAGCTACACTTGAAACAAGGAAAAATCGACTAACCACCCGAACGACAAATTACTCATGAAAAATCTTGTTTCAGTCACTGCGTTGTTTTTCATCAGTTCCCTCGCACAAGCTGTAGTGGAAGGTGAGGAAATTACCTACACGGACAATGGCACGGTATTAAAGGGTTATATCGCGTACGACGACGCGATCCATGATAAGCGTCCTGGCGTGCTGGTGGTGCATGAATGGTGGGGTCACGACGAATATGCGCGAAAGCGTGCGAGAATGCTGGCCGAATTGGGCTACACAGCGCTGGCGCTGGATATGTTTGGCGAGGGTAAGCATGCTCACCATCCGGATGAGGCCGCAAAATACTCCGGCGAACTGAAAGAGAATTTATCACTTGCCAAAGCACGTTTTGAATCAGCAATGAAATACCTTAAGCAACAGCAAAATGTCGATGCCAGGAATATTGCCGCGGTAGGCTATTGCTTCGGCGGAAGCATGGCTCTGGAAATGGCCCGGCTGGGCGAGGATTTGAAAGGTGTGGCCAGCTTTCATGGAGGCTTGGCAACAGAACATCCTGCGCAGCGCGGCAAAGTGAGGGCGAAGATTATTTCTTTTACCGGCACGGCCGACCCCATGATTCCCGCAGAGCAGGTAGCGGCTTTCAAGGAGGAAATGGAAGAGGCCGGAGTGAATTACAAGGTGGTAACTTTCGCGGGTGCAAAGCATAGTTTTACCAACCCCGCCGCAGATGAATACGGCCGGAGGTTCAACCTGCCGCTCGTTTACGACGCCGCGGCTGACAAGGCCTCTTGGGAAGAGACCAAGCGGTTTCTGTCTGATGTATTCCAGTCAAATTGACGCGCGAGTAGATCTGCGCAGATCTTCTTTTTTTTATTTAGCTGCCTCGTGTATGGGCGCCCGAGATGACGTTGCGTCACCACCGGACGCGATGCCTAGTGATGACTCAGGCTTGCATTCCCCGCACCATCTGGCAAGGCGATGCGGACATTTTGCATCATTCCCTGATCCTCATGGTCCAGGATGTGGCAGTGTAGTACAAAGTCACCAATATAGCGTTGATAACGGGTGCGCACGACTACGGTATACTGGCCCGGCGGACTGCCGGGGGGAACAAGGTTCTTTACCCATATTGTATCCTTCCACACGCCCTTTAACGCGCGGTATTGCGGATCGGGAATTCCATCTGTTGTATCCATCGAATCCACGGCGTCCGCGGCACTGACGTCTTTCCCGTTGGGATCCAGTATCTTGACAATCTGGAACGGGTTGATGTGGATATGGAAGGGATGGCTGACGAAATCTGACTTCAGCGTCCATTCATCCACCCCGCCCAGTTTGAGTACACGATCGATTCTACCGGGATCGTAGGGTTTGCCGTTCACCTGGAATTGCGTCGGACTTTGGTTGACATCGATGTTGAACGTCATTTCCTGCGTGCCGGTGACCTCGTTATCCTTGATGTCAGCATGCGGCACGAACTTGGTAAGCTTCAAACCATCGCGCAGGTCGCTCTCCACCTTGCCCTGAATCTGACCCGGCATATTAAGCCTGGACGCGGAAACGAGTTCAGACGTCAGGTAGCGGGTAATATCGCCGGGAACGGGGCGGCCCTGATCGACGCGGACGAAACCCAGCAGTTGGCGGGACGGCGCAGTCTGTTCAACACTTGCAGATGCCGGAGCGGCGTCATCAACCACACAGTAAACACCGGATTGCGGAAACACCATCAAGGTGTCCCACCGGTAGGCTGGCTGATATACGGTGACATCCGTCTTGATCACGGCTTTTGTAGTCAGGCCATCCGCTGCGATCAGGTATTGCGGCAATGCCGGGCCGGTACAATTCTCTTTCACGTACGCGTCGTGTTGGGCTGCCGTTAAGCGGGCCGAACTGCGGCTACCTTCCTTAAGTTTGCGAAATCTCAGGTTGACGGTATCGCGAACCCCGCCATGAATCACTCGCCAGCGTTCAATCTGCCCGGTTTTGGCACCTTTGAATACAGGGAGAACCTGCCCGTTAATGCTTGTATACCGGCCGGAATCGGGCCACGATCCGGGGCCGAACTGGTCGTAGCCCTCGACGCCCCCGACATCGCCGGGATCGCATCTATAGCTGCCGTCGGGGTTCGTCTTGATCTTTCCCCGGGCATCCCGGCAGGCGTACTGGATTTGCTGCATGACCAGTAGACGCTCGGTGAAAGGCTGGGCTTCAGTGGAGGTGAGCAGCGTATCAATATCACCGTTGGCAGTCTGCGTCGGGAAGCGCGTACCGCGGATGATCAGCGCCCCGGCCATGCCGCTCGCCACTTGCAATGCGGTGGATCCATGGCGGTGCGTGTGATACCAGAATGTTCCCGCGGGATGGTCCGACGGCACTTTGTATTCGTACTGGAAGCTGACGCCGGGATTGATGGAGATCAGCACGTTGTCGCCATTTCCGGCGGGATTTACCCATAGGCCGTGGGTGTGCAGATTTGTCCCGTTGAAGCAGTGCGGTGTATTAACGTTCTCAATCTTCGTCGAGCAAGTTGGATCCGGCGGGAGTTTGTTATTCAACGTCATCTGGATAGTCTCACCAGGAAAGATTGAGATGGTAGGCGACACGTAGGGAGTGTCTGGGTTGACTCCCTTACCCTGATAGCTGCGCAGCTTCACCGCGTCGTAGCGTTGCTCTGCCGGATTCCAGATTTTGCCATTGGTATAGGTGACGTTCAAGTTCAACGCTGTTTCGATTGCCGGCGCAGGCACACCCTTGAGTATGGAGCGCGGCTGGGCTTGACGGATGACGTCAAGCAAAGGGGGGTTTTCCACCGTCCGGGAATGCTCCAGCTGGGCCTTCGCAGTGGGTGTAAAGGAGAATAATGCGATTGTAGACAGCGCAAAGGCGGGAAGGATACGAATTACCAGGGACATGAAATTCTCCAATTGGACCAACGTGCATACGTGAAATTGTTACGGACTCGGTCGTGCTCAGTCGCTAATAGGTACATAAATCAAGTTGATGCTTTCAATCTCTCGGGGTTGCGGCGCACGAGCACGCTTGCCTGGCGCTTCGACTTCCAGGCGCAACCGCACGTGTCTGCGTGTGATGATGTTCTGGGGAAGAGGGATGGTGTGAGTAACAGCCGCTTCTTGTCCACGTAGCGCGGGGAAAGACGATACGGTACCGAGCAGTACGCCATCAGGAGTGCTGACCCTGATCTCCGCCCCGTGCGGAAGCACGCCTGCGCGAATCTGAACCCAAACTGCTTCCCCATCGGCGGGTGGGCGCCTGATCGGCAATTCGATCAGATCCTTTCGGGCTTCATCCTCTGCAATCGCGCTGCTCATGCACAGAGTGGAACACATCAGTATGGCAACCACTGCGGCAAGGTTCGACCGTAATCCGCGCAATCCGCATATGATCTTCCCGATCAATGCGACTCCACTACGATGGAAAGAACTTCGGCTCTTGTTTCCACATCGCGCGTTGCAGTCAGTACTCCAGGCATTGCCATCTTTTCCGGAACAACTTGGATATTCAGTGGCGCGCCTGCTTTTAGCTGATTACCCTCACGAATCGCGGCAAGCGCTCCGGAGAGGGGTACCGTGAATGTGACGGGTGCGTGCACGATGTGATGACCGAACATCGAGAGAGTGCCCGCATAATGCGGACTTGATGGATCGATCGTCGCATTGTCCGGCGCGTTTACTAGCACAGCAAAATCATGGCCATGCCCCAGTGGAGGCAGGGCGACCGTAACCTTCGCAAACAGTATTGGCTCGTCCAGTCGTGATCGTGCCTGGAGAAGCGCAGGTGGAATTGTCACCTCGCCGCTGGCCCCATCTCCCGCGCTCGCGGTCGAATCAGTGATTTGCGCGTTGAAATGCTCGATCCGGGCTGACGCGGCCGCCTTGGCAGCAGCGATGGCCAGCCCTTGCGGAATAATTTGCTCGCCTGATCCGGGCTGGTAACTGTAGTTGAAATCTCCTATCGTTGCATAGTCGCCGGCCGTCCTTTTGGTTACCGGCTGCCCTTTTGAATCGACAAAGAACAGGAATGGTTCATCTGACCATGCCTTGTAATCCGAACCTTCCGGCAGCACCGGGTATCCAAGCGCCTGCTGCTTGCGGGTCCACACGTCCCAAAGCCGGTCAATGTTAGCGTGATGCAGGAAAAAGAGAGGGTCGACAGGCGACAGGTTGGCTTGCATGAAACCGCCGCTGTCAGTGGTCCTGCCCTTTTCGTCGGTAAAGATACCCCCAACACAATTGTGGACCCTGTTGTGCGGTTGGCCTTCCAGTACGCCGAACCCGGTTAAACCACTATGCCCCATCGTTTTCGGACTGTTGAAAGTCGTGAAATCCCGTGGCGAAAGTGCAGCCAGCAGTGTTTGCAGCGAAACGGCCTTTGTCGTTTTCTCATCAAATCCAGGCTTCTCTCTCGTCAAGCCGCGAGCATGGGCTTGGTCGAAAAAGAACAGGCCTCTCGGGTCATCCAGAATATCGAACCAGAGATCATCGGGAGATCGGACCCCGCGAGCGAGGAGCTGACCATATTGCGTCTTGTCGTCAAATTGACCGTCCGTATAAATTCGTTTCCAGTAGCTCGCCCTCGCGATAACCTCGCGGAACCGGGCCTGGAATTCGCTGGATTGTCCAATATAGGCAGGATGAGCCGGTGTGAGCACATCCTCGAACATGACGTCGGGAACACCCGGCTGAAACGGATTTTTGGGGTCCGTATTTTCGGTCCAATCCCAGTAAGGAAGCGCAAAACTCGGGTCGCCGCTGAGTTCCCGGCAGATTTGCTCAAACCATCCTATATAGCCGCGATGCCAAACCAGAAACCACCAGTTGCCGTGTGGGCAGTCCATCGTGTGCGTTAAAGCAATGCGATACCAGTTGCGCGGATCTTCCGGCGGGAGCCTGAGCATGACGTGAATCGCCTTTTTGTAGCTATTGATGGTTCGCTTTGCCTCCGGATTTAAAAGGTTCAGGCGCCGGTACTTCGTAGTTCCCTGTGCATATGTTTGACCAAATGGAAGGGTGGCTGCACCCGCGGCAGTAGCAACGGCAGCCGTCGCTTTTAAAAATGTGCGGCGGGACATGGATGATGAATGCAATTTCTTGGCTTGCATGGAATAAACCTCGTTATGGTTATTGATTATTTATCGAGCATTGCGTCGAGTGCGGCTTGATTTGATTCGGGTAGGTGATCAGGAAGGGACAGGGATTGCAGGAGCACTATCTATCTGACTGGTGGATTATTTTTATCCCTTCGTGCAAGCCATATCAGGAAGACGAAGGGCACGCAATTAGATAATCAAACAGGATTTCGGGATAGCTGTAAAATCTTACAGGTACGACTACATGAAGCATGCTTTTGGTGCGGAGGTATTCGAAGATGGTCCGGCAGCACCCGACTGGATGAAGTCGCAAGCCGTCAGTCTCGGTGGCGTTAGCCGTTCTCAATAATGACGGTCGGGTTTACTCTGGCGCCGAAATGCGAGCATCATATAAGATCGAGTACGTATCTTCGCATGATGTTGTGTGCCACCTATCAAGACCAGCACAAGCCCGAATTGCCTCATATATAGGTAGCGGAAGAGGTGTTGCAGGAAGATACGTTGCCACAAATTATTGGTAACGGAACTAATTGGCAGTTACCGACATGGGCAAGCATCTCCGGTTCGGAGGGCGCGAGAGAAACGGACAGGATTATGCAAGCCAATGGCGTGCAGTGTGTCCATGAACTGGCGAGCCCGGTCCGGCTTATTCCCCTTTCACATCTAATTTCTGATGCTCCCCCAGGGCATCTTTATCTCCCGTCGCGATCGCTTTGACAAGTCCGTATGCACGTCCCATTGCGCTATTTGGCGCGTCCCAATATTCTGCTGCGGTGATACTGACTTTGAGTAACGCGAGGTCCGGATCGTCTAGCCCCTCTGGAAACCAGGGCTTGATCCAGGGCGACCATAAGGTGTGCATTTTCTCCTTATCGCGCACCAGTTCAGCAGTGCCGGATAAGGAAAGATAGTCCTGTTTATCTGTACGAGCATAGGAAAGGTTGACGTGCTGATCTGCCTGCGCTTCCGCAATTTTTAGCGATGACAGTGACGTAAAAAACCAGAGATTGCCTTCACTGTCGAGTTGCATCGTTGCCATAGGACGGCTCTGCAAAGACCCATCTTTTGCGATGGTAGTCAGCATCGCGAATTTGGCATCGTCCACCATTTCCGCCACTTTAGCCAACGCGGCATCGTGTTGTTCATCGATTTTCATGGTAGCTCCTTCATACTGAGGCGTTTGAGTTCAGATTTTTCATGCTTTCTTCAGGATGGATCACTTGTATACCAGTTTCGTCATTCCTTTCAAGCCGGCGTAAAGAACTGCCTGGCAAAATCGTGATCTGGAATCGCCTTGCCCTGGCTATCTCACGTCTTGTTTTAAAATATAGACCAAAAGCCGTGGATGCTCCAGATACGCTATACGTCGAAGGAGATTTGCGGAAGATGCTTTAAGCAGGGACGGGGCCGTTACATCTCGATGAGTATCTGAGAACGAAACATAAGCCCACTCAGGGGCAAAAAGCAAAAAGTAGGTGCAGTAATGCGAAGCGCATGGCACAGAATGAACTGGACGTCCCTGAATGTACCTTGGTCCTGGGCAAAAAAGAAGGAGCTCTCAATGGTGAAGAATCGGGCAAATTGTCAAGCCGGGCAATTTGATTGGGGAAATGTACTAGCCCTTGAATATTTCTCGGCGTTATCGGACCTCAGGAAGATCGTCATAGACGGGAGAGACCTTCGTGGTGAAAATGGCCTTTGTCATGCAGAAATTCTTGCAACAGTTGGCGGAGAGAGTGCGAAACTTCGAACCGCATTCTGGAAATTCTAGAGGAATGGAACGACTATCTCAAGACTAATGTTTCGTATTATTAGGAGCCGTCACCATGAGCGGCTCCAGCGATCTTCAATCCGTAGCTCGGGCATTCTCGACTCTGCCGCATCTTTCCCCAAGAAATCGAAACGGCGTTCTACCCCTCCGTTTTCCCTGCGCCTTACCGTCGAGGAACGTAAGCGTCTGGATGAACTGGCGGGAAATCGACCGCTAGGGTCATATATTCGTGACCGCTTGCTCGGCGAACAGACTGAGAAGCGCAGTAAAGTGAAGAAACCTGCACCGGACACCGCCTTACTGGCTCTGGTATTAGGCGAATTCGGTCGGTCGCGGCTGGCCTCCAATATCAACCAGTTCGCCAAAGCGGCCAATATAGGAACACTGGATGTAACCCCCGAGACGGAACGTGAGATTGTACAGGCATGCGCGGAAATCCAGGCCATACGCGTGCTATTGATCACAGCGCTAGGTGTAGCACCCGTGGAAGATGAATGATCCTTGTTGGCAACCAGCGCGGCGGAGCCAAGGATTTGGCCTTGCACTTGCTCAAGGAAGAAAATGAGCATGTGGAAGTTCATGAAGTGCGCGGGTTTGCCTCAAACAATCTCATGGCCGCGCTCAATGAAGCCTACGCAATCAGCCGTGCAACGCGCTGCAAGCAGTTTTTATTCTCCTTGAGTCTCAATCCCCCCAAGCATGAGAATGTTTCGACCAAAACATTTGAAAAGGCCATTGAGCGGGCCGAAGAAAAACTCGGACTGAACGATCAGCCCCGCGCCATCGTTTTTCATGAAAAGAATGGGCGCAGGCATTGCCATGCGGTGTGGTCACGAATCAAGCTGGATGAAATGAAAGCGGTACAGCTTTCTTTCTCCAAACGAAGATTAATCGAATTATCCCGTGAACTGTTTCTAGAGCATGGCTGGACCATGCTAGAAGGACTTAAGCATTCTCATGCCCGCGATCCGCTTAACTTTACGTTGGCGGAATGGCAACAGGCCAAGCGCATTGGCAAAGACCCGAAGCAGATTAAAGCGGTGTTTCAGGAATGCTGGTCGCTCGGTAAGACACAGAACGCTTTTGCCCATGGGCTGAAAGAGCATGGTTATATGCTGGCCCGTGGCGACCGGCGCGGCTTTGTCGCGGTGGACCATCGGGGCGAAGTGTTTGCCGTGTCCAAATGGGGTGGAATCAAAACGAAGGAAGTGCGCACCCGTCTTACCGATGAAAGAAACCTGCCATCGGTCGAAGAAGCCAGAACTCAGATAGCCAAAGATATGACGGCCCGGCTGGAAACGCTCTCCCAAGAACAAATGACTGTATTTGCAACCCGCCGAACTGAGCTGGAAGAAAAGCGGCAAACTTTAGTACGCGAGAATCAGACTGAACGGCAAAAATTAACCGAAACCCAGCACTCCTACTGGCAGGACAAACAACAGGAATGGCGAAGCAATTTCAACCAAGGCATGCGCGGCCTGTTTGACCGTCTCACGGGAAGACGCAAGCAAATCGAAGAACGTAATGAACTAGACGCATGGCAACTCAAGATGCGACAGCAGCAGGAACGCGACGCGCTTATCTTTCAGCAGTTAGACACACGCCGTACCCTGCAATCGCGCATCGAGCGGCTGGAAGCGCTTAAATCATATCGGCTGGATACGTTGGAACGCGATAGATCGCAATATCAAGCCATGCGCGATCAGCGCATTGAGCAGCTAGAAATACAGCGTCAAGAGCAGAACCGGGACCGCCCGCAACCTCACCAGCGCGGCCCTGACTGGACGCGCTAGCGTTTGGGCATTAACGACTCCAGAATACATGCACCGTCTCGAAACCGGTTTCCGGTGTGACAATATCGCTGCTCATCTCCATATCCCGGCCCATGCATTCATAGTTGATATAGAGCATGGAGAGCAACGACGTAAATTAGGCAATACCCCAAAGCAGCTGCGTCCGCATGAACGAATTATTAACGAGCGTCCTACTTAGGATCTCGCCGGCCAGCCACAATTGCAATAAGATTAACTACTGCTGTGGTTGCCTCCGCGCACATCGCCGCGTCACGAAAAGTAGCCGTGCGCCGGTGCTGTAACGCGACAGCGAATTCGAGAGCAGACTTGGCGTGTCGGCGCCCCTCTTCATAAGCTCCACCGGCCAGCTCGGTGGCAATAAATGCTTCAAGCATTCGTTTACCGTCCGTTGGGCTTGGTTGTACCCCATCAGTGGATGGATGGCGCGTAGGATCAAAGACGACTTGACCCAGCGAGATTAAAGCTTCGCGACCAAGAAGACCTACGGTCTGGAATTGCTCTTCGGTGCTTGACGAAGCGAGGCGATCCCGAAGCTCTCCTACACAACGATCTACGCGCTGCCACCTTGTAGGTGGCGGGAGATCCTGCCGTCCAGTGCGTATGAGATTGATGACTGAATTGACCAATTCACCAATGAAGTCTCGACGTGATTGATAGGTGGGCAAATCACCGCTGCTCCAACGACCATACCAATCCCATAAGCTGCCAAAAGTTATTGGATTCTCAATACGCCTACTCGCTAGCTCAGCCGCTACTACTAAGAAAGTCTGCTGATATCGGTGCTCAACGTCATTGATGCGAGGGCCACCTGTAGCGACTGAGATCAGTAGATTTTTGAGTTGCTCTAAACCACCGATAAGTTCGTCGTTTGTCATGGCTCAGATATCTTATAAATTATAGTAGCGTGGTGAAGCGATATGGGTTGCGGTTGCAGCAGGCGCAAGATTTCCCCTTTTAAATATAAAAATCGCAAAAACAGAACGGTTATCACTTAAGAATAAACACCGAATATCAAATATGTACTTCTTCGTGGGGTTTCCACGGATTGATTTTCTGGATTTTTATACCCAGTTCTGTTCTCGCCTTATCAAGCTCGTAGGTTTTTTGCAGGTTCAACCACAATTCCGCGCCGGTGCCGAAGAACCGTCCCAACCGTAGAGCTGTATCCGCTGTCAAGTCTCGTTTGCCACGAATAAGCTGCGAGATACGGTTTGCAGGCACGTCGATTTGACGCGCAAGCTCTGTTCGCGTCATACCAATTTCTTCCAATTCATCAGCAAGAAATTCGCCGGGGTGAATAGCTTCTCTCGTCATGTTCTGTTTCCTTTCTCTATATCCACTTAGTGATAATCCACAATTTCCACATCATTCGCACCTTCGTCCCACGTAAAATATACACGCCATTGTTGATTGACGCGAATGCTGCACTGTCCCGCCCTGTCACCGGATAAGTGCTCAAAGCGGTTACTGGGTAAAGCAGCCAGCGCTTCAAGTGTATCGGCAGCATCAAGTATTCTAAGGCGCTTCTCCGCCTGACGTCTAAAGCCGGAAAATGCCGCAACATGCTGGCCTTCAAAAATGCGCTCTGTTTTCCGGCATTTAAAACTCTTTATTATTCTTAACCGTACCGCATATTGACGTGTTACGTCAATCGTCAATATTTGAATGAAGTAGATAAAATAAAGGGATAATGATTACCGGACGCATTGCCTACTAACTGGACCTTGACTATTTTATAGCTATGGACAAACCCGTTCTCACTAAAGAGGAACGTAAGGCGAAACGCGAAGCCCGGCGCCAAAAGCAGCGGGAAAACAACGTGCTTAGGGCGTCCAAAATGCACAAGCTTCGCCTGACCGCAGATGCTACGGCACCGACGAAAAAACAAGCCGCAAAAACGACCACCTACCATATCGGCTGTTCAGGATGGTTTTACTGGCACTGGCGAAATGCCTTTTATCCCGAAGGCCTCGCGACCAAAGACTGGTTCGCCCATTATGCTAAGGCTTTCAAGACGGTTGAGATCAACGCTTCATTCTATTCATGGCCGACAGAGGCAACTGTGAAGACTTGGCTTAAACAGGCTGGCCGCAAAAAATTCGTCTACACCGTCAAGGCATGCGAACTGATTACCCATACGAAGAAGTTCAAAGGGACGAAGGAGCTGGTAAAGGACTTCGGTTACATTGCAACCATCCTCGGCGACCGGATGGGGTGCTTTCTGTATCAGGCTCCTCCCAGCTACCATTATAGCCCC
Source organism: Nitrosospira briensis (assembly GCF_900115125.1). Classification (GTDB taxonomy): domain Bacteria; phylum Pseudomonadota; class Gammaproteobacteria; order Burkholderiales; family Nitrosomonadaceae; genus Nitrosospira; species Nitrosospira briensis_A. The sequence goes on from NZ_FOVJ01000001.1 coordinate 96,750, forward strand.
GCAAGGCTCAAGACGATTGTGAGCCAGCTTCAGAATGGTCAGAGAAACGTGATCGAATTCCGCCACGCGAGCTGGTGGAATGAAAAGGTTTATAAGGCCCTGAAAGAGGCCGACCTCATTTTTTGTTCGTGCAGTGCGCCGCGCCTGCCTGACGAACTGGTTAAGACAGCGGACGATATTTACATTCGCTTCCACGGCAAAAAGGCATGGTATCGCCATGATTACACCCAGGACGAACTGAGCGAATGGGCCGAGCGAATTAAGAACGCCAAAGCCAAAACTATATGGATATATTTCAACAACGATTTTGGCGGCAACGCGATTAGCAATGCGAAGGCGTTAGTGTGTCTGCTCAAGATCAAGCCATGAGGTCTAGATCGCGGGATGCCGAGTGTGGAATATCCTTAATAACAGCCGGATTCTACGAACCAAATAGTGGATTGTGACACGACCGGATACTCGTTGAGGTCGGCGGTACGTTGCGCCGACTGCGACACCCCGCTTACCGCATGCTGGACCAAGGGGCGTAGCAAACATTATCCGTATTACTACTGCTTTACCAAACGCTGTGAGAGCTACGGCAAAGCCATCCAGCGCGAGAAGATCGAAGGGGAGTTCGAGAGCCTGCTGCGCACACTCGAACCTTCCGTACCGTTATTCAAAACCGCGACCAAGATGTTCGAGACATGGTGGAATTACCGGCAGGCGCAGATCGCGCAGCGCGGACAGGCGCTTGAGGATGAAATACACAAACTGGATGGCAAAATCGAACAATTGATGGACAGGTTGGTTGAAACAGATAGCGATTCGATGGTCAAGGCGTATGAAACCCGGATCAAAAAATTCGAAAAAACCGACAGGGCCGTTCTGGTCGAAAAATCCGGCCAATCGCTGCGCCCGATGCATTCATTCAATGCGGCGCTTAGAACCAGCATCAACTTTATCGCTAAGCCGCATCAACTCTGGAGTTCCGGACGATTGTGCGACCGCCGAGCCGTGCTCAAACTCGCATTTCCGGGTGGACTTCAATATCATCGGAATACGGGACTTAGAACCACCGATACCCCCTTACCCTTCAAGGTGTTAGGGAGGCTTACAAGCAAGCGATTTCAATTGGCGGTCCACTGAGTCAATTGTGAACCGTTCTCTGTTTAAAAGTTCTCCTCAAATTCCCAGTAACAGGGAAATTTACAGGGAAATTTAGAATACTTTTCACTTATTTGCACCTGAATTATTATCAATTACCTTATACCATGCGCCTTTTATCGATTTAGGCGTTTCATTCCAAAGAAATAACAGGGAATTTATTGATACATTGTAGGGAATTTTTGTTGTTCAACAGGGGGAGTGCATATTTCTTCCAGCTCTTCCTGTTCCCATGTTCACTTCCTTGATTTAATCTTCTGACATATGCTCCATATATGTTGTCCTTGTATATGGAGAATGCCATGAAGAACAAGCGGTGCGCAGCGTGCGATCGGCTTTTTCGGCCGCGTCCTCAGACCCCAAACCAATCCTTCTGTTCGAATACCGAATGTCAACGCGAACGCCGCCGGCAATGGCAGCGGCTCAAACTGCAAGCCGATCCAGATTACCAGGACAACCAGGCTCGGGCACAACGGGCCTGGAACAAACGTAATCCAGATTACTGGCGAGAATACCGCCAATCCCATAGGCAGTACGTAGAACGCAATCGGGCCATGCAGCAGCAACGCAATGCCAAGGCCAGAGTGGGTCAAGTTGCAAAGATGGACGTGTCAGACCCCTTGGCTCGCCCGCCATCGGGGTTTTATCGTCTCAGTTTGATCCCAGATAACGGAATTGCAAAGGTGGACGTCTGGACAGTTGAAATCAGGGTACATGCCTGTAAATGTATGCGTAGCGCCAATATTGCAAAGAGATGACGTAATCGGCAGATTGATCGAAACAAGCTACCGTATCATTTATAAAAGTCTTTCTTATATCAATCACGTAGAAAGCGAATTGCAGCTCTTTCTTTCCTGTTTTACTTAAAAACCGTACGGTTTGCCAAGCTCTGGCAGTCATTCTTCCGTCATGCATTTGAGGTAATTAGGATCCATGCGACAAGGCCAGACAGACCATGTGGGTAAAGAGTCCCCCAATTTGGCACGTGCGGCAGAATACGTTCGGATGTCCACCGATCATCAGCAGTACTCAACAGAGAACCAGTCCGACAGGATCCGTGAGTACGCCGCCCTGCATGGCATCGAGATTGTTCGTACCTACATTGACGCTGGCAAAAGTGGGCTCCGCATCAATGAACGTGCCGCCTTGCAACAGATGATCCAGGACGTAGAAAGCGGCTCAGCGGACTTCACGATTATCCTGGTCTACGACATCAGCCGCTGGGGCCGATTCCAGGATGCCGATGAAAGTGCGTTCTACGAGCATCGGTGCAAGCGCGCAGGTTTTCGGGTGATCTACTGTGCCGAGCAGTTTGAGAATGACGGTTCCCCGATTTCCACCATCGTCAAGGGTGTCAAACGGGCCATGGCTGGCGAATACAGCCGGGAGTTATCCGCCAAGGTATTCGCCGGACAATGCCGATTGATCGAGCTCGGTTATCGTCAGGGCGGGCCTGCGGGTTACGGACTGCGCCGGGTGCTTGTTGACCAGAACGGAGCTATCAAAGTAGAGCTGGCTCGAGGTGAATATAAAAGCCTGCAAACCGACCGCGTTATTCTCAAACCTGGGCCGCACGATGAAATCCAGATCGTTAACCTGCTATATCGCTGGTTTATTGATGACGGATTGACGGAATCCGAGATTGCCGGACGCCTGAACGGTATGGCGATATGCACTGATCTCGGACGTGAATGGACACGGGGCACGGTACATGAAGTACTGACCAACGAGAAGTATATCGGCCACAACGTCTACAACCGGATATCCTTCAAGCTCAAGAAGCTCAGGGTAGAGAATACTCCTGATATGTGGATAAAAAAGGAAGGCGCATTCGAGCCCATCGTGCCGCTCAATATTTTCTACACTGCGCAGGGCATTATTCAGGCTCGGGCGCGCCGTTACACCGATGAGGAATTGATCGCGCGCCTTCGGTCTTTGTACCAGAGCCGAGGATTTCTCTCCGGCCTGATCATCAACGAAACTGACGGCATGCCGTCAACGTCCATATACGCCCATCGTTTTGGCAGCCTGATACGTGCCTATCAGATGGTCGGTTTCACGCCTGACCGCGATTACCGATATCTGGAAATCAACAGATTCCTACGGCGGCTGCACCCGGAGATCGTCCGCCAGACTGAAAACCAGATTAACGGTCTGGGTGGCATTGTCCGACGCGACCCGGCCACCGATCTCCTGGAAATTAATGATGAATTCAGTATTTCCCTGGTGTTGGCGCGATGCAGGATATTGGGGTGCGACCGCCACAATTGGAAGGTACGTTTCGACACCAGCCTAGCGCCAGACATTACCGTGGCGGTGCGCCTAGATCAAACCAATCAGGCAGCACTCGACTATTATCTGTTGCCGCGGTTGGATTTCGGCCGGCCCCGCATCAGCCTGGCAGAGCTCAATCCCGTCGAGTTCGATAGCTATCGCTTTGACAGTCTGGATTATCTGTACGGGATGGCGCAGCGTACAAGGTTGAGGAGGATCGCATGATAGAGAAGACAGGATCAAGAAAGGTACAAATGATCCGAATTGACCAAATCGATGTCCTCAATCCCCGGGAACGCAACAAAGCGGTATTCGATGATATCGTTGGCAACATCAAGGGGATCGGTCTTAAAAAACCGATCACAGTTACTCCGCGTACTGGACCCGATGGGGCTGCGCGCTACCTCTTGGTCTGCGGCGAAGGCCGGATGAAAGCATTTCGCGCATTGGGTGAAAAGACTATTCCAGCACTGGTGGTGGCTGTCAACGATGAAGATGCCCTCATTATGAGCCTAGCTGAGAACATCGCCCGCCGGCAGTGCCGGCCTTTGGAGTTACTTGCTGGCATCGAGCAGCTTCGTGATCGTGGCTATGACAAAAAAACCATTGCCCAGAAGACCGGACTGACTACCGAATACGTCAGAGGTATTCTGACTCTCCTGGAACATGGCGAGGAACGGCTCTTGGTTGCGGTGGAGACAGGGCGGATTCCACTGAATTCAGCGCTGGTTATCGCCGGTGCGGGTGATGACGACAAGGCAATCCAGGCAGCGCTCCAGGATGCATATGAATCGGGCAAATTGCGCGGCAAACAGCTTCTTCACGCTCGGCGTGTCATTGAGCGCAGGCAGACACTGGGCCGATCCGTGGCACGCGCTACGCCTCGCAAGATACAGGATGTCACGACTTCGAGTCTGGTCAGGACCTACCAGAAGGAAGTGGAGCGCCAGAAGCAGATGGTGAAAAAGGCGGAATTTACCCAACAACGCCTGCTGTTCGTTGTGGGTGCCATACGTGAGCTGCTCGTCGATGAGCATTTCACCACACTTCTGCGCGCGGAGGGTTTGGATACGCTACCGAAATATCTTGCCGAGCGGGTGTGGCCCCGAGGACGTGCCGCATGACCAAGGTAGCTATCGGGTTTGACCTTGAGCCATTGACGGTGCCAGTCGATCAGATACTGCCATCACGAAAAATACCTGAAGGTGTGGTGATATCACGCAAATATAAGCAGATTCTATCGTCAATCAAGGAAATTGGGCTGATTGAGCCATTGTCAGTAAGATATGCCGATCCCCGACCCGATCAGTTTATCCTTCTTGATGGCCATATTCGACTTATCGCGCTGCGGGAACTGGAATATACCGAGATAACATGCCTAGTGGCCGGTGATGACGAAAGTTATACCTATAACAATCGGATCAATCGCCTGTCGTCGATCCAGGAGCATTATATGATCCGGCGTGCAATTCAACGTGGAGTAACGGCGGGAAGGTTAGCCAAGGCACTCAACGCAAACCTGCACACCATTCTTCGGAAGATGACGCTGCTGGACCGGATCTGCCCAGAAGCGGTCGAGTTGCTGAAGGACCGTCAGTTCCCAATCGATGTTTCCCGGATACTTCGAAAAATGAAACCGACTCGTCAGGTCGAGTGCGTAGAATTGATGATAGCAGCTAATACCTTTACAGCTGCATATGCTGAAGCGATGCTGGCTGCAACCTCTAAGGAGATGCTGGTCGAAGGAAAGAGATCGGGAAAACTGTCGGGATTGAGCAAGGAACAGATGGCGATGATGGAGCTTGAAATGAGCAATCTTCAGGGTCGGTATAAGATGGTGGAGCAAACCTATAGCCAGGATGTCCTCAATCTGGTGATGACCCAAGGCTATCTGGGCAGGCTATTGAAAAACAGATTGGTAGCGCGTTATCTTGGCGAGAAGCATGCTGAGGTTCTGGCTGAGTTCAAGACTATCGTGCAAACGGCTTCAATCGATCAATTCTCATCCCAGTAGAAGAGTTTGTTGTCCATCATGCGATCAATAAGTTCAGCCGTAAGAATAAGTCTGAGAAACTGCCATATAATGATTTTTTGGCATTGCACATGATTTTACCGATGATAAAATATGTTATCAACGAACGTCATTGGAATGCTCAGTTATTTCACTTAAACGTACTTCGGGAGATAAGTTGGGTTTAAGCTCCGCAGTCTTGATTTGTCCAAAATCATTGACCTCAGAACGCGGAGAGCAAGTGTCTCGTGATGCTCATTGCCTCTGACGCGCTCCATAATGGGCAATAAACCATCAGTTTCTCGTAACGGATCCTCATAGCGCTCAAGGCGAAACAAACAGTCTGCCTGAAATCCCCATGTAGCAAGAGTATCTGGATGTTCGTCGCCTCTAACACGGCGCAGGGTCGTGAGCAAGGGAGGTTTGTCTTGCGAACGATCATTAATTTCTTGCAGCGCCTCGTCAAAGCGTCCAAGATGATTCAAAACACTCGTTCGCAACATTCGCACTGCAAGGGTTTCAGGATGCTCAGGTCCTAAATCGCCATGCATGTTAACCGGTAACTGCCCATCAATTTCCCGTAACGCTTCCTCGGGGCGTTTAAGATGATCCAGAATCCTCGCCCGCTCATATAGGATGCTAAGCGTGTCTGGATGCTCGGGGCCACTGACACGCCGCCTAATGGGTAATAGCCCATCGACCTGCTCCAGCGCGTCCTCGTAGCGCCCAAGATAATACCGGTCCGCAATATGGCTACGGCTTTTTCTTCATTTTCTTCCTTGCGTTCTTCCTCGGCGGACCTAAGCCAGACTGGGTCATACTGTTTGAACTCATCACGCTCCTGCTTTAATGCTGCCAATTCCTCGTTTTTCAGCGCAAGCCGCGCTTCTGCATGTTCTAAGAGAAGCTTATCCCGCTTGAAGCGTCTCTTCATCACAGCATAAACAGCTCCGGCTGCTGTGGCCATAGAACCTATAATCTGCAAAATGTTGGCCAGAGCACCTTGTTCCTCTGCCCATTGCAGGATGGCCGATAAGTCCATACTCGACCTCCTCTAAATAATGTGGATACCTTAAAAATAGACGAGAATTGAGGAACAGGCCAACATGCAGAAAACTCATTGTGCGTCAGCTGGTGTAGGAAGAGGTTCCATCTCACAGGAAAGAGGTGGCCCTCTAGGTGGTACAGGAGCTGGGGATTACAATCAAGCGCGCCTGTGAGTTATTTTCGATTTCGCAGACCTGCTACCGGTACCGGCAACACTCTCGGCTGAGAATACCCGAATTTCGGATTGGCTGTTGCGGCTGACCTGTACGAACCGCACCTGGGGATCCAGATTGTGTTTCTCTGGCTGCGCAAATGTCAAGGGCATGCCCTACAACCATAAACGGGTGAATCGCATCTACCGAGAATTGGAGCTGACTTGCGGGTCAGGCCAAAACGGCGCCTGAAACGGGACAAGCCGCAGGCATTTTTGGCGGTTCCACAACGGGTCAACGAAGTCTGGTCGATAAATTTCATGCACGATGCCTTATCCGATGACGCAGCTTTCGCACTTTCAAAGTGATCGATGACTTCAATCGGGAGGGGTTGGGCATCGAAGTCGATCTGTCGCCTTCAGCCCGCATTATCCGAGTGCTGGAGCCCATCATTGAAGGGTCCGGCTACCCAAAGCGCTACGCCTGGATAACGGCCATGAATTTCAGGTCAAGTTCAATCCAGCCATCCCGCGATACCATTAGCAGCCCAATCAAAATGTTTATGGTAGTCCAGGCCGTCGGCGAACCGCATTCTGTGTTGCGCGACCTGGGAGCGTAGCAATTGAAGCTCCTTCATCGCATGAGAACGTACTTCGCTTTCAATCTCCGTGTTTTCGTGAGTACTCTGAACCAAACTATCATATGCCTTTACTTTTGGAAGAGAACGAAGAAAGGTACGAATCTCATTGCGTACGCACTGTAGTTTATCGTCTATAGAATCTGCATCTGTTGAAAGAAATTTTTTAAGAGACTGATTCCATTCGTTATGTTTCTCGACTCTATACGGAAATTCTTCCTCATATAACTTCATTAATTCTTTTATCAGTATGATGAATTTAGTTGCGGAGTCGCTTGGCGACGGCATATGAGGAAAAGCTTTATAGTCGACTTTATTCCCATTCTCAATAATGGCATGAATGATGCTGAATTGTTTTATTCGCTGTTTTTCGATCCATGTTTCCACTTCTTCGCCAAGATAGCTGGATATGATTCGTGAGTAGCCATCTTGTTTACTCGTAAGAAGATGCGAGGTGATCGCGACTCGGGCATTACCGCTGGAAAGTATTTCAGTCCTTGCAATTTGAGGAAACGCGCCCGATCCAGCCCGCTCAATGCCATGTTGTAACAGTGCGTTCACCAAGTCGACATTCATGGTTAAAACGGTAATTGCGGCTTCGTTATCGTATATGGGGTATAGAAATGTGTCTCGAATATCCCGCAAGCATAATTTTTTCGGTAATTGCCAGTCACAGCGAAAAATACCCGAATGGACAATCGCAACATCTGCTGCTCCTTCTAGTTTCACGCACTCAGCTACGAATACACCAAAGTCCGTAGGCATTGATCGGAGATACTCTTCTCTCCCTTCTAGCTCATATTCAGCTTTTCCAGATAAATCACATATCTCTTGTTCCTCGGACTTGTCCTTTAGGCCCAACTGGACTGACGCTACCGCCTTCTGGACAATTTTAATATCTTTGACCGCAGCTGGCTGATGATCGTCTATCCGAAGGACCCAAAATAGTGCATCGGATGTAAACGGTATACCATGAAGCTTGTATGCCAAAGCATCTTTTGGTAGATCGTCCTCGTCGGAAAAATATGAGTAATTTAAAGTCGGCGATGTATATTCAGAGTTTTTATATTGACGTACCTTATAAAGAGGGTCGTCGGATGTCAGCCACGCTCTAAATATGACTTTGTCACACTCATGCAATCCTTTGAGTACAGCTTCAACGTCACTAGGATAAGAAGGTTCATGTTCATGTGTCCGTTTGAAGTTACGGTAGTTCTGTCCCAGTTCGTTCAATGCCCTATCACCTCCAGCTAACAGAAGTCCTACCCGGACTGTCTGAAGGTTTGCCATATTCTTCATCAACACTGGATAAGTGTCATTCTCACACCAGTGTATATCATGATCATGACCTCCCAATACATATGTACGAGGGCTGTCAGACAGTACCTCTCTGAGTTCTCTATCGTCACTTCGATCTGCATGTGTAAGGACAATATGAAATGGGGCTTTGTCCTTCGTTCTGCTAACGAAGTCCGAGAGTTCGGCCTTTGGCTCCGTAAATTGTGACTTCACTTTAAAACCCTCAAAAACGCTCCTAGAGACGACTCCGGTCAGAGCAACGAGGGGATCGGTAGTTGATGGCCATATAGCTAGCTTCTGCAACTTTATCTTCTTCGGAAGACTCGATAAATCTACATTAGAGAGCAACACCTTAAACTTTGCCTTTTTCAGATGATCTGCCAGTTTGTCCGGGCCGTAATCAAATTCGTGGTTACCGAGAACACAATAGTTCACGCCCAAATTGTTCAAGAGTTTGATCATGGCTTGCCGCCCCTCTTTAGTCGTTCCTGTGCGTGAGGGCCCGAGGAAGTCTCCGCTGTGTACGACCAAGATACGATCGTCTCTTCCCATTATCTTCTTGGTATGCTCTCTTAGTTTCTTCACAGTCGCGATTACGCGCGGAAAGCCTGGAAAACCCTGACCTTTGCGTTCGTCTAATAGATAGGTATCATTCACATGAACAACCACAGCTATAAGCCGACCGCGAAAATCTTCAATTCTTTTTAAAATAGCGTCGAACTTACTTTCACTATGCATTGCATCCCCCGTGTTATGAAGGCATATCCGTCGTGGATGATGATGAGTCGCCATCTGCCCTAAATATAGTCCATCGGATATAAATTACTATGAATCGTGATGCTTACGTTTAGGACAAGCTTACGCACGGACAACGGGCTTTGCGAGTCATTCAATGGTCGGCTCCGCGACGAATGTCTGAATACTCACGAATTCGAATCCCTGGAGCAGGCAAAGCACATCATCGAAGCGTGGCGACGTGACTATAATGATCACAGACCCCACGGTTCGCTTGGAAAGCTGACCCCAAGCGAATACGTTAAATCCAACCAGGTCAGCTTGCCAGAAGCGGCCAAATTCTAGTTTTGAATCCCAGCAGAATTGGGGGGACATCAAGAGCTGTGTTGTAATAATTGTTCATTGAGCCATATTTTGGAAGGCTTGTTAGATAAACCGGCTCCATAAAGCCTTCATTTTTATTCGCCATGAATGCGATGTTATGCGGTGCCGGACACAACTTGCGCAAGATCCTGCGCCGGCTGGCGCTTTTGTACGTCCAATTTCTGGAATGCTTCGGACAAAAACAAAGCGCAAATGGGCATCAATTACTGAGAGCTGTCTATTAAAAACAGGTTTTTCAGGGACGACTATTTTAGGGTGTACTTTCAGGTACGGAGCGTATTGAGATTAGGTTTAGCCCCCAAACCACTACAACTCTAGAGCTACACATCTAGCAATTCTTACTGAAAGACGATCTCGCCTTCCCGTTCAGCTTGCAAATCAACAGCGTGGGCATGGATCCATTTCTTTCTCGCCCTCCTTGCCCAGCTTGCATTCGCGCGGCGGTGCTGCTGAGTAATCACAGAGCAAGAATGCCCTTACAACTAAGCCAATGTCACATGGAAAGATTAGCGTTCCGAGATCGCGAGTTTCATCAGCGCAAAGAGGATCTAACTGAATGTCGAGAATTCCGTGATAAAAACACGGCCAATCTGCGGAAGCGATACAATAAATATCTTCCATATCACATTCATCCCATTTGCCTTTCAGGTATTGGCGGCCATTATTAAGCACAAATTTAACGACATGATGAACACTTGGAGCCGCCTCCGCCGCTTCGATCAATAATCCGATCCGGTGGATGGAAACGTCGCGGTGACCCGGAAGAAACGGGAACATGTTCTGGCTCAATTTGACGCGCAGATGTTTATGCGACTCTCCATTTTCTGAAAATAGAGACCAGGCTTCAGGCAGTTCACGCTTCAAATCGAACAAACGTACGCCCGCACCGGGTAAATACTTTTGCGCCACCTCATTCGCCGCTTGCCGCAAAAGATCTCCTCCCTCACGAGTTGTATAGCTCAGATGCATGACCATGTCGCTCATGGTATCGAGGTCGAAGTAATTATTCTCAGGAGGCAACTCGATGCGCCAGCGGCTGACGGCGCCGGCAAATTCGAATGGCAGATAACGCTCATCCCGGAAATTCAGTTCGAATAGTCCACCGTCGCGTTGTCCAGTCGATGTAGCGATTGCTTCGGTAGCCGCATATTGCTTCGCGATGCGCGGATCATCAGGCAGCGCTTCATAGCCGTTGCCCATCTTGCCTTTCGGGCAGCATCCGCTTGGTGGAACATTCAGCCGAGGATCAACTCGTGTCGAACTGCTAAGTAGTGTCAACCGACAATGAATGCCGGTGTAAGGTCCGACGACACAGGGGATGGTCAAGGTCACGTTCTTTATTCGACGCATGTAATGACCAGGATAATCGAGATCGAACATCCACTCTGGAATGTCTATTTCGCAATAACCGGTCAACTTGAGTTGTAAGAAGGCCTCCGGCATATGCAAGCGCAATGAAATGTTCTTCATTAACTCGTATTCCCGGCAGTTTTCGTCATAATAGGCCTTTTCCATCTGCCGGATGGCGAGTTGCAATCGTTCGCCTGCAAGCAAACCTTCGTGCAGGTTATCCCAGAGTTCGGAAGGGATAAAACTACGCGCCGAGTGGCCACGTTCATAGTTGAAAGCCCGTTGGGCCTGCCGAGCCGTGTGCCATGCAAGCTCGTACATCTGGTAATACAACGATGCGGTTTCCCGCTGCATCCACAAGTAGAGCGAATGGCTGGTAAACTTGTCACGTAAAAAGTCGTGGACCTCGGCGGCATTCTCAATCTGGCGTTGATGATTATTCAACTCACGTAGGGCCATATCTCGCCGCCGCTCAGCCGCCAGAATCTGCCGCTCGATTTGCTCGATTTCGACGGTGAGTACATCCACCTGATGTTGCCATTCATCCTCGCGGCGATCCCAGCCTGCCTTGGTTAGCCCTAACGATGCCGACGTGCTGATGATTTCAGCCACTGCATTCGCTATGGTTCCGGTTGCCGAAAAAATATGGCTCAATTTTTCGCCCGGCGGCAGTTTGACAAAATTGCAGGGAAATCCAACGTGTGGGTCAGGGATCAAGTTCATGAACTGACCGATTGCAACGGCAACGTTGCCAGCGGTCCGCACTGTCGATGAAGAGATAGTCAGGGGTTCGTATTGCACTTCTCCGCTAATCAAGCTGTTGGCTATCAAGGTCTTGTAATAGTGCAAACGCGTTTGCGCACCCTCCTTCGATTTTTTCGATGCGTCTACCTGCAAGGCCGCGTCGCGCCATTGGAGCTGGCGTATGTCCAAGGCCAAATTCAACAGCTGCCGTTCGTGCATGGCGCGTATCATCGACAGGTATTCTGCATCGCCTTTTTCATAGGCAGCCAGCAACGCGCTGCCGAGTGCACGCACCTCGCCTGCCAGTTCCTGTGCCTTTTGTATCAACACGAGGAAGCGATAGCAACTTTGCGGCAGACAAGAATCGGCTTGGTCAGCACAAGTTTCCTCAGTACTCTTCCAACAATCCCGGAGATTGCTATTTCCGAAATACGGCATATCCAGATTTGGTTGTCCATTCTTAAGCCGCTTGGCATTGAGACACGCATGAATCAGGCTCAGGCGGTCATCCACAGCCGTATACAAACAAAGCAATCGCGGATTGATAGCTGCGCAATCAGACTCAAATTCTGACACGGTCGATGGTTCCGGGCCATCATCCTTGGATAACACTGTCTCTGGCGTTGAGCCTAGTATCCGGGCGGCAGTATCAAAAATAACACGGGCTTTTTGAAATGCTTCGGGCGTATTTTTCCGCATCAGCACGTCGCCCCATTGCAACAGCGTTTCCAAATACTGCATCAGTATGGCTCGTTCCCTTACCTCGGTGTCAGAGACCGGGTCGCTGGCACAACAGCATATTTTCCTCCCGCGTACCGGTACGGTTGCGCCGCCAGGAATAAAGGAAGACGGGGGAATGTTATCTTGCCGGCACTCGATCCAGGTATTGTCTTGCAACAGCGGGCTATAGCTCATTTCGTACCACTTCAACGCCGCTTCGAAACGGCAATGCGCTCGTAGGTGGTCAGCTACCATAATCACCGGACTGAACATTGACAGGGGCAATAAGGGTGCGCCGGGGTCAAACCAGGCAAAGAAGGGGAAGGCGGTTAATCCGCCGATCAGGCCTGGGGTGTTCGGAGGGGCAATCGTTGGCAACACAATGGCTGCATCTTCCGCTAGGTCATAGCGGAAGCCTGGCGGCGGGGCAGGCGGAAAGCCAGTTGGCGTCACGCCATTTATCACCTCGAAATTAAGCGAATCTCCGCGCCGTCCATGGAAGAGTAGTTGAGCGTCCCCATCTATTCTTACTCCTTCATAGGACCGGCGGGAGTGCTGAAATTCGCCGTTGTGTACTCGGCACCAGTGCAGATGCACCATTCGTTCCGATTCCCAATGCAGCAAGCCCGGCAGCTTTTCTGGGCGGTGCCAGTCTGTTTGTGGATCGTCAGCTGTTGCGCCCCATTCGGGGATTTGTTCCTGAGCGTCGTAGCGATGAGCACTCTCGAGCCAAAAATAATACTCATCCACCTGCGCTGGATGCAATTTGCCACAGATCTCGCAGCATCCGGAAACTTCCGATGGCGTGCACTTCGGCTCAAAGGTTGTCGTGGCCGGTGGTATGCCCCCGGCGGCCACCCGTATGAACTTCGTGCCCAAGCGAATGGCAGCCTGTAGCCACATTGGCAGGCTACGAAAATTGGCGTCTTGCCGGTCGATGGCAGCCTGCTGAAACAAGGTGGGACCGTTCTCACCCGGCCGACTCACGGGCACATTTACAGGTTCCTCAATGGGAGGCGGATTTTTGGCCGGCCTTCCCAGTGGCGCCAGCCATGTGGGCCGTGCATGCCGATCCGGTGTCCCCATCAGCCCCAGCCCCTCCGGCACAGGATCGAGTATTTGCATGATCGCTGGTTCCCGGTGTTGAAGAAGCGTTAAACCGGGATGAGCCGGTGGACGTGGACCGTTCCAATAAGCCAGACCACCAGGAACAGGCAACGTCAATGCAGTTCTCCGCAACTCGGAGTCCAGAAACTGGAAAGCCTCCGTATGCTGTGCTTTCTTCAATTCATCCCATTCAATCCAGTTTTCCCGATATATAAGTCGACGCTTACAAGCTTCCCACACACGATAACTCGCAAAGTGTCGATCCCAGACGAGGATAAAATTCGAAGGAATAACGAGACGTTCGCCATCAACCATTTCGAGCCCCAACCGCGCTCGCTGAACAAACAATTGGATTGCGCTAATGGCCTCTTCAATACGGCTTGCTTTCTGGCAGAGCCCTGCTTCCACATCCATCAACAGGAGATCGGTGAGATGTTTGACTTGGGTAGCAAATCCTCCCCAAGGGATTGGAACGCGGTTCAGATGGGTGAGGTATGCCACGAGCGCCTGTCGTCCTCGCTCGCGTAAGCAGTCGTTCAAGAGCTTGATTTCTTTGTAGCGGCGTGGCTCGCCATTTTCTATACAGCCATCGCGATAGAATTGAGTCAGATTAGCATTGCCCACCAGGACGGGTCCGTCGGATACCCAAAGGAATACTTTAGCGGCAGTTATATCCCTTGGGTAAAAATTATGCAGCAGCAAACGAACCCATTTCTCGGATTGCCAAACCCGAACGGCCCAACGATCATCCTCCAAGTCGGCGCTCGTCACATCGTATGAAAGGTCGGCTTGCGTGGCGTCGAAGTATGGGAGAACCAAAGTATGGTGACGGATATCGATTCCCAGATGTCGTAGCAGATGAGCAGGGTTGTCCTCGTGAGTCTCCGCTGCTTCGTGGAAGAGCAACCACGCCGGGTGCTCCGGCGAACACTGGCTTTCCTTGCGCATCACGGTGTAATCGAATAGCCGCTCCCACCAGTCGAACATTGCCTGCTGGCGCTGGGGCGACGGGTCGACCCGCTGATCTTGCGTCGCTGGCGGCGATTCATAATTGTCCAGCACCGGCAGGAAATTCGGATCGAAATTGGCCTTGTGCGTAACAAAGCCACCCCCGCTTCGATAGTAGGCTTGTCCAGAAAAATTGACAGGATGCGAGAGAATGTAATCAAGTTCCGACTGCCCGTCATCCGCAACTCCTCTGGCCGAAAGACCGAGTCGATTGACAAGGAGCAAGATTTTGAACGTCCGTTGATAGGTCCGCCGGATATCACGTACGGTGCTGGTGAAATGTACGGTGAGAAAATCGTTGGCAGCACCACTTAATTCCAGCCCGGTAAGCAATGTATCGTTCTTTTGATCCTGGAACAATTTGTCATAAGGAACGACCGCCCAGTCTTCGCCAGAGTCCGGCCCCTTGTATTTCAATTGGAAGCCGGTCGTGTGTGGGCAGATGTCCTCCGGCCCCTCGAAGACCAGGGGTTTTCGCTCCAGTTCGATCAACAGGTCGTAAAAGCCCTTCTTCAGGGGAATCGGTTTGGAGCAATGACCTGGTGCTTCTTCGTTTAGCCAATCATGTGCAAGTAACACCCATGTCCTCTGGCCACGCCTCAGTATGACTCGCCAGCGATGCGATTCCGAGATATGCTCAAAATCGGGCAATTGACATGGTGGAGTGGGTGCGCCTGCGCCAAATCCATAAGAACCAGCACATTCGATCAACAATAGCCCTTGCCAACGCAGCAGGAACGGCTCGGCACCGCCGATCATGGAGCCGTCGGTGTTGGCGATGGCAAATCCGTTACGTATGGCGGCAACCTTCAATTGCTGAGGAGCCAGCGAAAAGCCCATCGAAGGTAGAATGGTTGGGATGGGAGCATTGGAGGCGTTTTCTTCAGGCCCGAACGCTTCCAGGCCACCCCGTACTTCACGCCAACGCAATGCTTTCCCCGCATCGAAGTACTCCGCCAGCATTCCGGTTCCTCTCAAACCCAAAAGTGCGGCATATGCGCCACCATTGGGTTGCGGTTGCCAGGTCAGGTTGGGAGGCGATAGGCCGTTGTCGTTTTCCCATGGCGTAATGGCTCGGTTCTCGTTAGCCCACAGGTTTTTTAACAACAATTTCGCCAGCGCCACACCTTCAGGATTCTCTGAGCTTGTGACATGATCGACATGAGCCGCCAAATGTTCGGCAATGATTTGGGAGCGCTGGTAGAACCGTGCAAATTCCGTCTGGAACCAGGCCCAGCGTTTGGCCTCGTCGGGTTCCTGGATCATGCATTCTTCCGCCTCACCAAAATTCGCAAAAATGAATGCGAAACGAGCCAGATCGACTCGCGGAAGAAAGTACAAGTCGCGCACGGCAGCCTGTTCGAGCGGGGTCAATTGCCGGATGCGGCCGAGCTTGGCCAGCACTGCCTCGTCCGTAAGCGAAACTTGTGTCCACAATTCGTTCGCGGTCGCGTCGTACTGAAACGGTCCATTCGGAGGGGTGTTCCATAAGGGTACTGAAGTTATAGCAAGCGGAACCCGGTATTGACGTTCTGACACGCTGATAACCATCCCGCTGCCAGCCAGAATTCCGGGAAAGAAATGTTGCCCGAGCGCAAGCCAGGAGTTACTTCCAGACAAAGATGCTAGACCGAATTCTTCCCAGAGCACCGACTCCATGCGTGTCCAGGTCCACTGCGTCGCGTTTTCCGGACAAACTTCGACTGCCATAAGTTTCTTCCGGAGCATATACAGATTCAAATCTTCGTCATCCGGCAGCCCGAAGGGAGATTCTCTCGTCTCATTGTCGGTTTGTAACGGGAACGGATCATCACCCCGTAAGTGCGCTTCCGTTGTAAAGAGGAAAAGCAGTTCGCCCACTCTGAATCCAGAGGCGTAGATTTTCGCAAGTATCTCCGCGAAGCGTAGCGTGTGTGTAGGATGAGCATGCCAGGTGTCAGCCGGATTGCCCGGATCGAAACCGGCCAGCGCGGAAAGCTGATCCAGATTATTTTCCAACAATTTGATGAATTCAGGTTCCCGCAAACAGCAATGGTGCACATTAACGGCATATTGCTGAATCTGGTAGAGCAGATGCTCTATCGCCCAGTTGCGCTTGGAAGCGCCAGGGGTCCAAAATGCCAGCAGGTGCAAACGCTCTGCCCCCGTGACATTGGCGACCAGGGGAGTGCCGTCCGTAAGCGATAATTGGAAATTGTCGCGAAACATCTGGAACGCGGCCAGCTGACGGATGAAATCGGGGTTGATATTTGTCCCGATGAACAATCGCAGCACGACGCAGATGTCGCATAATTCTGCGAACGTGTAATGCGCATTTCCCACGTCCTGCAATTTGCGCCAAAGGCGGATGAAGATCATAAGCTGCTTGAGTGCCTCCGCCGGATCGGCGGGATCGATAAACTCGATTCGGTACTTGTCCAGGCAACAAGGCTCACAATCCGGAAATTCTCTTTCTGGCTCGCTGGGTGTTCTCCATTGTAGCCTGAATTTCACGAATTCCGATTTCCATAATTCGAGAAACTCACAATACGTCAGACAAGTACGTCCCAGAAACTCATCAAGTTGTAGTACCACTTCCGTCCAATGTTTGCCCTCTTGCGCTTCAAGATTTTCCGATTCGAAACCATACATCCTATACAGTGGAATGAAAACATTCTCTGCCTCGCGCCTGCCGCGGCCCCTGCGCCTGGGAGGAGTCCCAGCCGTCACGATATCGTTTTGAAACAGGGTGGCGTACTCTTCGGATGTAATGCAGAGATATTCAATTGCTGTTTCGATTCGCACAGGATAACGCCAGAGATGTCTCTGGAATTCCGCGGTTTCCTGGGCCGGGTCCAGTACAAATTCGGTAATGTCTTTTCTGAAGCGGCGCATGGCGGCATAACGGCGAGTGCCGAGCTGCCGCAGATAGGTGCGTGAAATATCCAGGGGCTGGGAATAGGGCAGTATGCAGGAAGAGAAATCAGCTTTCAGCTTGTCGTATGCAGTTTGCGCTTTGGTTGGCACGGCAGGTGTGGAATGTTCAGGCAAAGCCTCGAACAATGTCACAGGATCATGGAGGAAGGCACTAGGGTCCGGATCGGTATTCGGACTGAGTTGATGACCGCCCACTTGATCGCTTGCCGTATCAAAAACAGCACCAAAGGCGTCGCCGCTAGCGGCCATGTGCTCCAGCGATTCGTTGACTAGGTCAATCAAGGGCAGAGGCACTTCCAGGTTGGCTTTTGTCGTCAACAAGTTCCCCAACGGTCCGCGTCGTGTTGCAAGCAGGCCGTCTAAATATAATGTTGCTTCAGAGGGTAACGGTGTCTCGCACGTGGACTCTGTCGCCACACGGAGTAGATCATGCAGATAAGCAACCGGCCCCAGTGGCGATAAATGTGCAGGGGGGATGCAGTTGACCAGAGCACCCTCGAGGTTAACGGGTTTGAAATTGTCAGGGTTAGGGGTGGGCGGCGGTTCGGCTACGCCGGCATTTTCCCAGATCGTATCTGCGTGATCATACGCAACAGAACCGGTGAGAGCCTCCTGGAACTCCGTTTTCGAAAATTGTGCGACGATGCCGGTACTTGTCAAGCCTCTGGCCCACAGTGCCTCAATCACAGAAAACTGCAGGTCTTCCGGCGTGATACCCTCTGTCAGGTTGATGAGACCCTGGATACAAAATAACCATTCGGTGAATTGTTCCTGAGCGTCCGGATCATCGGGAAAAACCGTTTCAAGTGCGGCAGCCAATTCATCGGAATCCCAACCGCTGAACAAAAAGCCCGGATAAGCGGCCAACAATGCGTCTACCACATTATTGCGGCGGTCCAATAGCGGCGCTTCCCCGACCTCTGGCGCCGCCGGTGGTTCAAAAACATTAGGCACATCAAAAAATTTGCGGAGGTGGCGGATGAAGGCCTGCGTTCTTTCTTCCGTCGTGCCGGGCTTCGTGAATTCCGGGAGTAGTTCTGGATTCGGGTGCAGTAACGATTCCCAGTCGCCGTTGGTCTTGTCAGCAAGCTCGCTCGCGTTGTCGACGCCGAAAGCGGCCGCTTTGATTGCGTCTACTAAAGGATTGTGTGCCTTTGTGACCGCGCACAGTATCAAATCCAGATGTCCTGCGATATCAGCAGCTGTCAGGGAACCCCAGAATATATTGATATCTGCTTCAATACGGCTCAGCCAGTTACTTATGAGGCCATGAATTTCGGTCGCTGGCATGACTTCGCATTCCGGGGTTCCCGATTCACCTACCACGCCTAGCGCCCGTAATCGCCGGGCGGCCTGGAAGCGGTTGATTCCTGCCGGCTCAGCCATTACATTGTCTTCGATGGCCGCTTCGATGTTGATTATAATCTGTGGCTCGGCATCCAGTTGCACCATCTTGTAACGTTGCTCTCGCGCCACTTGCGGCGGCAGAATAGCGGTAAGTGCATAGAAATACTCGGCAGGCACTTCAAACACCGGGGCCATCGCCGCAGCCCCGGGTCCTTTCAAGATTACCTTTGCTTGCCCGCTTGGTGGGATTGGTATTACCGGAAAGTGAAAACCTACTCGCGAGGCTGTCCTGCTTTCTTCCTCACACCAAATAGCGGCGGACAGCGAGTAAATAAAATTGGCCAACCGCTCGGCTTCGCTATTGTGCGTGGTGTAATAGGTGAGCAATTCACCTTCGAATATACGTCGGTCGCGTTCTTCATCACTGTCCACCGTTTGCGGACCGGTGTAAATCTCTTCGAACGAACGCTTGGGAACAGGCAGAGGATAGGCGATGCGATCCCATACGATCTCATAGGCAATGTGACGGCTACTCGCTCGCGTGAGGTCCGCTATGCTGGATATATCACCGGGTTCCGCGTTCAGTACATTCTCTACAGCCGCGCGAAGATCAGTAAAGTTGGGCGCGGTGCCATCTTCGGGAACAACCACCGTGGTGCCGAGTTGCTGCCCGGGCGACGGTAATGCCAGGTGCAGGCTGATGGGTTGCAGCGCCAGAAAGTCGTTTGGATCAGCCGGTATTGGAGCGGGCGCTACCGGCACATTGTAGTAGATTTGTTTATGAACAATCTCGTTGCTCCCACGCCTGATGATCAGGCGGATATCAGCAGCGCTGTACTCGCCTCCGGCTGGCGGGTCAGGAATTTCGATGACGGCGGTGGCAACTGCAAATAAATATCGTTGGGAAATTGGCGGTGGCAGTGGCGGTGGCGGTATAGTAACGACACTGAAATGTTGCGTAATCCGATTGTCAGGATCCTGAATGGGGGTGGGATCAGGTGATGGGGAAGGAGGTAAAATTGGCGCGATATGGGTAGCCGTTCCGAATGCTGGTCCGCTACCCGTTGAATCAGCAAATGACACTTCGTGAGCATCAATCGATAGCCCGTCCAGATATCCGGTAAAATCTTCTGCGGTGATCGGCTCTACCGGATGCAGTCGAATAATAAGTAGGGATGGCATCGGTTTCTCCTTCAGCAAGCGATGCTTGCTCTCAGTCAAATTTAAAATGTTCTACATGGTGGTCTAGGTTTCAGGTTAATCCCGATTTAGGTACATCTTTTCGGCATTTCAGCAATACGTAAATTCTTACTCTAGCGTGTCTCCATTTTCATTCAACGGGCCTCAGGTAGGCTTCACCTTACGCTGGTGGCTGAAAGCTTCTTCTCGAACTTAAGAATGAACTCGTTCATCAGGCAGATTTCTAAAGTCGGGATAGTGCCAGAACAGCAATCTTCTATATCGAGCTGTTCTATAATCCCCAGCGGATCCATCAAACCTTGGAATAGTCAGTGCGGTAGCATTTGAGCAGGCTAGCAGTGAAATTCCAAATTAAACGGTCCGGAAAATACGGTTAGCTCAGTATGTCTCCTATTAATTAACGATATAAACAATTTCCCCTGGTTGGGGCACTCTTTCCTCTTTCTTGATCAGCACGTCCAGGGCACTCCGGTCCGGCCAGTATTTCAGTCCTGAGACTACTACTTCCCCGCACTTTCCGAACCGAATCAGGTCTCCATTTTTGATGTGAAGCTCATTTTTAGAACTGATGCTGATTGACACGATCCAATCCTCATGCAACGAAAAAATTCTTTGAACATCACCTATTTTATTCATAAGGTACTCCTAACGTCTTGAGATCAGCCTCAAACTGCTTGACCCTACTTACATTGATGGCGTTTTCCGCATCAGATATTCCATATGCGGATCGATTTTTTACGAGACGTTTTGCGGCTTCATATTCTGCCATTGCTTCAGCTCCAGCATTTCCATACTTCCTTGTCCACTCCGCAAAACGCCCTGTTCGATGTTGGGTCGCATGTATAAGCTCTTCAAATACGGTACTTGGACTAGCACCGGGCCTAACAAGAATAGTTTCAGCATTGAAAGTGACACCTTCAGCTCCCCTGGTTTCAAGATATCGAAGGGCATCCTCTGAATTGTCGATCACTTTTCCTTGCCTCTTGAAAGCTTCCTGAATTCTCTTAAACTGCCCTTCCGGCATTGGGTCAAAAGATGCTGGGCGTTTGCTGAATAACTCAGCCGTAGCCTTGCCAGCCTCCTTGGCCTTGTTGGCAAGATTTGCGACGTCATCCACCCTGTTGGCGACTTTCGTAGCGTCATCTACCTTCGTGGCTACTGCCCCGAGCTTCGAACCCTTGGCGACTTTGTCCACTCCTTTGGTCCCAGCCACAATGTTGACTATTTCAAACAGGCCGCGCCCGATTGCTTCACCCGGCCGTCCCTCCTCCCAAGCTTTTACATAGGGTTCTTTTACCGCCTCCCAAACTACACCGGGATTATCAACAATAGTCGAGACAACCTGTTCTAGTTTCCGGTTAGACTCTTCCCATTGCTCACGATCTACGAGCATACCAATAAGAGATACATTAAATGCACCCACAGCAAGATCTTTGACTCCGACAACTGCCTCTTTACCAGCAAGCCATACCCCTGTAGCCACATCACTTGCTTGTTCCGCAAATACTTTTGCAGTACTACCTACTCCACAATCACTATCATTGAAAGGATTACACCATTCCCAATCCGTGCCAGCGGTATCTGTTCTATTAATTGGGTTGTTGTCACAGTAAGTGTAATAATTTAATCCGCCCTTTATCCCAATTGGATCACAGTTCGTCCACCTTCCTAACCACGGTGCGTAATACCGCACACTGTGGTAATATAAACCACTCTCCTCGTCGTGCTCCTTACCCGTATACCGATATCGCTTTAAGCTCACTTCCGACACACTGCGCCCCGCCTGATAAGAGGTACTACCATACGGGTAATATTCCTCATAAGAAATCACCCCCCCTTCGAAATCCAGTTCCAGATTGGCTGAACCTAAATGATTGCCGAGCTGATAACGAATGATCGGGGACAGCAAATCGTCGCACGCATCCGCATCCTGTGTCTTTGTCTCCACCAACGCAATGCGTTGCTTATCATCCATGATATGCAGCGTTTCCCGCGTCAACGTGATTTCCCCACACTTGCGTTTGCGGTAAATCTCAAATCCACCGAGATATATCCGCTCTTCCACGGTGCTGCCGTTGTGCTCATGAACTTTCCGTACACGCTGACCACTTGCATCGTAGACGTAGTAGGCTCTGCCGCCCCCACCCAAACCCACCGCCCGCAACTGATCCTTGAAATCCCATGCCATCTCCGCCAGATGTGGCAATTGCAGCATGTTGCCGTGAATGTCGTAGGCATAGGTTTCCGTCGTCTCGCCTACCCGCGTGTCGCTCAAGCGGTTACTGTTCTGACCAGGATCAAGCAAACTGAGTTCTTTGTACTGATACTCACGCTTCCAGCCGGCATGATGCGGATTGGTACCGTGATGCAGTAAACGCAGGAAATTGCCGACCTCGTCGTACTCGTAGCTTTCCCGATAAATCCCCATTGCTTGGCCGTCACCCGGATGGAGCAATCCCACGCGGGATTGGTCGCTATGACTGGTTGGCACCGGTCCAAACGGGCAGCCGTTGGCTGACTGCCCCAGATGTTCGCGCCCGGTAGCCTGGATCAGCCGGTAGATGGCGTCGTAGACATAATCAGTGCTGGGTTCGACCTGGCGATTGCGGAAAAAAATCGTCTGCTGAGCCTCGTCACGAATGTGCGTGATATTCCCCGCTGGGTCATAGGTGTAACTCAAGTCCTGTAAACGGGTGTTACGTCGCAAGGTCTTTAAAGTGGTCAAGCGGAAAGTCTTCTCGTCATACGCATACTCGGTCCTGGTACCATTGCCGTGTTCGATCCGCTCCCGTTGCCCCTTTGCGTTGTAATTGATGTTGGTCACAAACCACGTTGCGGTCTCTGTGCCGCGTAGATTAACCTGCAGTTTTTCCAACAGATTGGCTTCGTTATAGGCAGGCTGGATAAGGCTTTTGTCCGGCGTAGTCAGTGTAATGGGCCGATTGAGAGCATCGTAGCCGTTGAGGCTGACAAAGGTTTCATCTTCCAGCTCTGGCTGCTGGCACCAGTCAGGGGTGTGTTTGTAGTTCTGAACCAACTGGCGTTTACTATGGAGTAAATTTCCCTTGAAGTCATAGGCTTCGCTGGTGACCACACCTGCACCATCGAAAACTTGAAAGACACGAGTCCGGTGATTATGGGCTTCCCCTTGTTCCTCGCCGTACGCGGTACGCTGGTACAAGATTTCCCGTGAAACGTCATTTGCATCCGTGTCTACAACAAATAATCCCAATGGCCGCCTTAGCGGATCGTATTCAGTACGGAAGCGATGTCCCCGGCTGTTCCAGGCGCGGACCGGTTTGCCCACCACGTCGTTCAGCATCCAGCGCTCACCCGCCTCCATGCTGGCCTGATGGATGCGGTTGCCGAGCATGTCGTAGTCATAGCGCATGACAAGACGATCTTTCGCGTCGACAACCGCACGTTGATTGCTTTCGATGTCGAGTTCCGTTCGGGTGGCGTATTTTCCTGTCGGACCATTGTCGGCTATGCTCAGGAAGGGACGGCCCAGGGCATCGAAATAAGCAAGCGTTGGAGTATTCGCATGATGCGACGTTTTCTCTGCTGCCTGCCGTTCCAAATCGCCTTGAGGTAGGTTGATGCGTTCCTGGTGCCAGGTAGGCAGATAATCAGTGGCCGGTAAGGCACGGAAGAAGCCTTGAACCTCTGTATCTGCGTCTGGATCGAGCAATACCGTGTCGTTGACGTCCCAGGTCTCTTGCCGCCATGGATCGAACACAACCTTCTCCCAAGTGCGATTGGGATGCAGCGTCGCGACGACCCGTTCGATGGGATCATAAAAAAGGATGGGGCTGACACCCTGCTGTTTGGCAAATTCAAATCTATGCGTGTTACTGAAGAACGGCTCGTATTGGCGCACAGATTTGCCCTTGTTATTGAAGATTGTCCAACCGCTTCCCACCCAGCGGGTTACGGTATGAACGCCGTCTACTTGGCCTGGCTCTGCCTGAATCTTCTTCTGGATTTCTCGGCCAAAGCCGTCGGAATAGGAGAAGCTGTGTTGAATCTTGGTCTTACGTCCCTCCGGCAGGTCGGCTACGTGGGTTTCCCGAGCCAGCGTATAGACCATTGCCGATTGCAGATCCGGCTCGTTCCTAGTGCGTTGATAGGCGAACAGGTCGTAAACCAGCCTTGTCGTTGCTCGGTTCAAAATCGAATGCGGATCAACACCAGGATTTGAAAGATGGTCGAGGACGACTTCGTCACTCAAATCAACCTCGAAGCCCTCGAGCGAATCGCCCAGAGTTTCTTCCAGTTTGCCCATTACCGCCGTGCCCACTACCATGCCAAGCGCGTCGAACGCGACCTCGGTGCGGTTGCGGTTCGGGTCCATGATCAGCCTTGGTTGGAGTACTCTGTAATCATTGCCCTGCTTGATGAGGTTGCCGTCGGGATCCCTTTCGCCGACCGTAACGCGATTGGCAAGAGCATCCCGGGTTTCCTGCATGAGCAGATTGTAAGTATCGTAGCGGACGAAACTCTCGGTAGGGACTTCCTCTGTGTGGAAGGGATTACGGTATCGATGGGGCAGGAAAAAATGCTGACGGGCAAACGCAAGCTCCTCGGCCGGGGTGTCGGCGCTTTCCGGCGAAAGGAACATCCGCCCTGAGGGGATCCACCAGTTGCAATCGCCCTCATTATGAACATAACGACCGTCGTTTTCCAGCATGGCATCGGTCACACGTGCCCCATACACGTCACTAAGCAGTCCTGGCGTGAAAGCAAGTTTGTAGCTTTCATAGGGTAACGCCATTGGCTCAAGCCCTCCTAGCGGAAGCGGCCGGGTCAGATCATCGCGGATGTACAGCGAGCGCATCTGTTCGATAAAGCGTCTGTACGGATGCTTATCAGTGGCGAAAGTCGCGTATACATCCTCATAGGGAATGTCATGCGCCCCATCACATGCAGCAGCGACCAATTGAACCATCTCATCGAAACGGAACAGATTTGTAATGTGCGGGAGATCGGCTGTCGGCATTGCCTTCAATAATTCGAAGGTGCGGCTTTCACAAGGTAATGGCGTCCGGTAGCCTTCATCCTGACTAATAGCATTGGTAAACCGGTTCTCGCTATAAGTAATATGCATGCGCCGTTGTTTTTCGCGGTCTTCCTCCTTGAACCCGTTTTCCAGTTCTCCGTGGCGGCGTCCATAACCAACGGCGACCGATTGAAGAACATTGCCGTAATCGTCTACGGACAGGGTGATCGTGTGGGAGACGCGAGGATCAGCCAGCCTGTAGTGGCAGCCTTCCACCTCAATAGGGTATAGTTTTCTCTCATAATGGAAGTCAACGGTCTCGCGCGCGTGCGTGAAAAACACGGCAAATTTGTTTTTGCCGTGGGGTTGTAGGAACTCAATAGTGTAATTGCGCTCTGATATGCGATAAGGACTGCAAGCCTCTTCGGTTTCATCGAGCGCATAGATTTCCTGTCGCA
The DNA here is from genome assembly GCF_900115125.1 of Nitrosospira briensis. Taxonomy (GTDB): domain Bacteria; phylum Pseudomonadota; class Gammaproteobacteria; order Burkholderiales; family Nitrosomonadaceae; genus Nitrosospira; species Nitrosospira briensis_A. Next base: position 122,284 of record NZ_FOVJ01000001.1, read on the forward strand.
GGATCGATCCTTTTAGGGCACGGCAAGCTTCCCTCTTTTCCTCTTCCGATAAAGAGACCGCAACATGTTTTTCATTTCTGCACCGTATGGTCTTTGGCAATACAATGTCATCAAGCAGCATGGATTTCGCCAGCTCAACATCTAATCTTCTTACATTCCCTTCATCTAAGCTGGATTCAAGCCAGTACTCCTCCTCGAAATGCTTGGATATTTCCCCGACTTCCCGGTAAACGCCCGTGTGGAACCAGGTTTTAGTCAATACCGGAGGGAGGTGGGAAACGGCATCGATGTTTGTTGCATTCGGAAATGTGGAACTCGCGCTGAATGCAGCGAAATCTTCCGTATCCCATTGCTCAACCATGCCGAAACCACGGAACTCGCGTTCGATCCCATCAAAGTAGCCGTGGTGATAGGCATAGCGCGTGACAAACCTGTTGCGGCTGATTCGGTCATAAGTTTCCACTCGCTCCACCACGTGTACCGGGAATGGAATTTTGGTAATCCATGGCTTACCCGATAACTTGTCGGCAAGATAAAAGCGGGTGGAAGGCGCATAGCGAACGTGCGTTTCTGCTCCTAAGTTGTTGGCTGTCTTGATCAGCAGATGAGGTTTCTGCCCGCCCATCAGGTCGACATAACGCATGGATCTGCGTGTCTCAATGGGCAACGGGGAGGACCAGATCAGACAGGCCGTGCCATTACCCAGCAGATCGGCCACTTGTATCGTGGCCAAGTTGTCGGTAGCGGGAAAAGGGACCAGCTTGACAGGCTTACTCCAGCTATTGCCGGACTGATTGAAGTAGAGACGAATACTATCTCGCCCCAGATAAATGACATCCGTCACTCCCGAGCCATCGATGTCAGCAAGCCTTATGCGTCTTGGGTCGAATAGATCGGGTGCCTCGAACCACGGGGCGTTGTCCATTCGTACCTTGGTACCGAACCGACCGTACCCTAAATTGGGCCAGTAGCAAACTTCGCCATTGCGAACCCGCAACAGATCGGTTAGGCCATCACCCGAAAGATCTGCAAGAAATATCGAGTCGGTACCATCGGCAAACACCAGCCGGGCGCCTTTTTCTTCATCCAGCATTTGATGCACGCGCTGTGAAGAACCAAAGCCAGCCTCCGCAAGAGAAGCGTGCCAACAAAAAGCATGGTCTTCCGTAATGAGGATGTCGGCATGTCCATCGCCAGTCAGGTCGACGAATTTAAGATTGGGATTGCTCCAATCCAGAACCGGGAGAGAGGTGAAGGGTTCGAACTTGTCCCAATCTTCATCGTGCGTGCGTTCGTAAAAACCGGGAGTCGGTCCAACAAGTTCAACAAGATCGAGCCGGCCATCACCTGCGAGATCGAGCAACTGTTGGCGGCCGGAGTTCAGGGCTGCCAGAGAAGGCTTTTTGGCAACCATTTCAACAGGACCGAAGCGAGCAGTAACGCGCTCCTCTCCCTGGCAAGTCTGCACGTTGATGGGACTCAGATTAGGTTTGTAAAACCATTCATCCCCCTGTTCAGTCAGAATGCTGGATAAACCTTCGCCATCTAGGTCGACCCATTGATAACGCGAGCCATCCAGTCCGTAAGGCAGGTTTTCCAGGCTTTCGGGATCGACTTCCTGAATCTCTCTGCATATCCTGGGCTTTGTATATCCGAATTCCAGCGGCGGCAGTGATTTTTTGAGATACAGATCATTTTCCAGGCGTTTGTAGCCCGACTGCGTTACCGATAGCAGAAAGGAAAAGATGGGATTGTGGGCATCGGTAGGGTTTTCTTCGTGAGAATAGGTGAAGTCGGTTGAACGTACCAGGCAATTAGCCCCAACCCCAGGCTCTTCGGGAAAATGATGAAACATTAAAACCCGCTGGCACAGGCGATACGTGCGCACCTCGAACCCGGCACGATAAGTGGAAAATGCATCTGCTCGGGACAGCCACCCGGCATTGCCCGAAGGCATGGGCGAGCCTTCATCATGCTCGCCGTAGTCGAAGACTACTTCGAAGAGCCAGTCGCTGGGTAGGGGTACCAGCGGCTCGTTTTCCTTTAGTGTTGGGTGGTACGGGGTGCGGTTGCCGTATTGAATGTGCTTGAGATATCGATTAGCAGAACGAGACTGTGAAGTGCGGTTTCTTTCATTCGCCAGGCATAGGTCGATGTTATCCGAGTTTTCTTCCTTATACCGATAGGCCATGACGTTGCCTTTATCGTCATAACTCTCGCAGATAAGCCAAGTAAAAATACGCGCGGAATCGGCAGCGTCGGCTATCCGGCTTTCGGGAGTCTTGCCGTACCAGGTGGTGAGATTATCGCGGGTGATGGATCGCCAGAAAGTATCTGACGGATCGGATTGATTAGTCCAGCGCTCGATGCGGGCAAAGAGGCCATCTATGCGAGGACGATAACGTTTGATATGGTAGCTTTTGGCGTCAACCGTTCGTGTTGGTAATGATTCCGGCCGCCACCTGCCGTCGCTTTCCACGAGGCAAGGGACCAGGTCTTCTGCGCCGGACAAAATGAATATGTCCGACTCCTCAGTGTCCCGATACTTCGGCAGCCCTTTATCAGTCTTGCGGGTAATAGAAGGTAGGGACAGGCTCCACCCGAAGCCGAATGTTCCATTGCCTGCACCGGAGTCATAGGATATCGAGAGCTGAGGCTCAAAGCCGGACCGACCGGGAGAGGTTACGATAGGTATCGACATGGAACTGGTGCCTGTCACTGGATTGGCGGCGAACTTTTCACCCATACCGCGAATAGCACCACCACCCTTCGGAAGGGCTATCGTTGGGGCAGACTGCCAGGGTGCCCCCTTTGCTGATGCCTCGTTCTCCTTCCGAGTTTCTGCACCAGCTGGATGCTCCATTTACCCCCCTCCAGAGAGAATTAGTTCGAATTTATCGGTAGATTGGTCTGCTGCAAACTATCTTCTCAACGCAGTGACGGTACTCACATCAATCCAGTTTGCGTTCGTTGATCTGCTCGACGTCGATGCTGGCAACTTCACCCTTGCCTGCAGTATAAACAGCAGTTACATCAATGCTGAGGGCGCTCTCGATCACTAGAAATCCTTCAAAGCCATGAATGACTTGCAGATCAAATTTCGGTCTCGCATCAGCACAGTCGATTTTGATCACCTGATCGCCTTTCAGCGTTTCAGTAATCCATTTGGTGTTGAAACCGCCTGCGAGCGCGATTTTTAGACGCAGCTTGACCTCTTTTTCGTAAGGATTATGGATGTTGATGGCAGTTTGATAACTGCCAGGCAAAAATGAGCTTGTAGTTTGTGATGTTCCCGGAATGTTGGCGGTACAAATAAATTTCGCCGCGTACTGATAGCAGAATTCTAGCGGGGCTGCGGTCTCTGTTTTGGTAGTGGCCATGACTTTCCTCCTTTCTATGACTGAGTCCTGCTCTCCAAATAACCAGCTGTTTGTAAAGCGTAGTTCATCATTTGGACTTCCTAGTTCCGTATTGAGGCACATCTTATTACCGGCAGCCCATCGCATGCTTATGGATTTCGCGTACCGCATTCACCTTCGTGAGCGATGAAACGCGTGCGCTTGCCGCGTCACGTGCGTTTTCATAGATCTTGCCGTTATAACCGCAAATTGGTTTGAACTGTTCCGTACACCTCGTCGGTTTAGGCTTGCAAATGCCTGGAGCGTCCGCTTTATTAGGATGAGCAAGACCAACCCGAACTAGCACCTAAAATTGAATACCATTCTTCATCCAGGCTAACACGCTAGTATTAACTCTTTATAGTTTAAAAAATAGAAAAGACAAGTATGGAGCTCGTGCAAATTGCCTCAATAAATAACTGTAGGGGTTTGTTAAGAGATTACGTTGTCATGGCCGTAGCTGGTATTACACGATTTGAGCTGGTTGGTGCTGGTGGCCATTGAGAACCGGGACAAGCGCGCCGGCTACATTGCCATGCAACAGGTGTCCGTCGTGACGCGGGACAAAGTGCGCAGTTTGTTAAGCGGCATCTTCCGCGTGGCCAATGGGTGCGTAGTGATGCATTGCCTTCGCTGCTGGAGATCGGCAAAACTCAGCACCATGCCGCGCGTGTGACTCCGCCTGCTTTGGCCGGTCAATGGCTGCCTTGGGTGCATATCGCGATTTGGCAACTCAAGGCATTTTTGCTGGGAACCTATCACGGTGTGTCGGCCGAGTATCTGCAAGAGTATCTCAATAAGTTCTGTTATCGCTTTAACCGGCGAGAGTGGGAGCACATCAGACGCATACCCAAGTTAAACTGAAAATGGTTTAGAGGTATATACTTATTATCCATTTTTGATTAGCGCAACTGAAGTCATTGGTGGGTACCATGGATATACCTAAAAGACCCGAGCCTGAAATTGAAATCGTGATAAGACGCTTATTTTCTGATAAGGCCAGTGAGTCCGACTTCTTCCCAGCAGAAATACTCATTCTGCCACCCGGAGAAAGAAGCATATCTGACGAGGCCTCTGTCACGGTCTCCAGATACCGCATCGGCAATCTTGAATTACTAAGCGCTCCAAAAAAAGCTGGCCGGCCTAGATCCGACCGGCGCCACGCCGCCATCTTTGCCGAATTTATGTATTTGAGACACTTGGGCGATACGAAGTTAGCCGCACGTAACAAGCTTCTCGAAAAATACGGTTATGCCGACGAACGGGGGGTGAGACGAATCACCAATGCCCCGGAATGGGACGAATCATGTTGGGCTTGCTGCATCGGTGCCAATACGCATAAGCGTCCAATTGTCACGTTATTTGACAGAAGAGAGCCGGGATACCTGCGAGGCTTCGAGGACAGTCTTTTGGCGGCAAATGGCATGGGGTGGACCTGGACCGAAAGGTGGAAGCAAGCTCGATGGGGAAACATACAATTAAAACCCACTGACCCGGTTCCCCCGGACCTGTTTACCCATAACAGATATATCCTCGAGACTTTTCCGCAACATAAATGATTATCCCTGCCATATATCGAATGATTCATCTGCTCAGGAGGACATGAATAGAGGATATTAATAGGGGGGGCATAAATTCAGGTCATACCACATCGATTTTTGCCCATTATGGGAAAGAAATTCTTCCTCTAAGCTTCTGCTTGTGCATAGCAAATCCCTTGCTGCAACAAATAGGAGGAATTTCCATGAACCTGATCATCCAGTATCGTCCCATCACTGCTCTCCACCTCGATTCGCGCAATCCGCGGGTCCATACTTCCCAGCAAATCCGCAAGATCGGTCAGAGCATCGAGAGCTTCGGCTTCAATGTTCCGGTCCTCATCGATGATACCGGCAAGGTCCTGGCTGGCCACGGCCGCGTCATGGCCTGCCAGAAGCTCGGCTGGGCCGAGGTTCCCACCATTCAGCTGAGTCACTTGACCTCCGAGCAAGCTCGGGCGTTCTCCATCGCCGACAACCGCCTCACCGAAATAGCCGAATGGGATGATCAGCTGCTGGCGCAAAGCCTGCGCGAACTGGCCGCCGCCGATCTGGACTTCAGCATTGAAGCCACCGGCTTCACCATGGGTGAGATCGACCTGCGTATCGATGATCCGGCCTTGGGTAAAGCGGCTGACCCGGATCCCGCTGACCGGATAGAAGAGACCGGGACGAATCATCCGGTGAGCCAGACCGGCGACTTGTGGCAGCTCGGCCGCCATCGTCTGCTGTGCGGCAATGCCCTGCAGCCGGAGAATTATACCGTCCTGCTGGAAGGCAAACAGGCTCACATGGTCTTTACCGATCCACCTTATAACGTTCCCATCAACGGCCATGTCAGCGGCAAGGGTGTCATGCAGCACCGGGAATTCGCCATGGCCGCGGGAGAAATGAGCGAGGCCGAGTTTGCTGATTTTCTCACCGAGGTGTTCCAGTGTCTGGCCCGGCACACCCTCTCCGGCTCGCTGCACTACCTCTGCATGGACTGGCGCCATATTCATGAGATTACCGCTGCCGGCAAAGAGGCCTATAGCGGCCTCAAGAACCTCTGCGTCTGGGTCAAGGATAACGGCGGCATGGGTTCGCTCTACCGCAGCCGCCATGAACTTGTGTTCGTGTTCAAGAATGGCACCGCCCCTCACCGCAACAATGTCCAGCTGGGTACCTACGGCAGGTACCGCACCAATGTCTGGGAATATCCCGGCGCGCATACGCTCAGCCGCCAGGGGGAAGAAGGCAATCTGCTGGCGCTGCATCCTACTGTCAAGCCGGTACAGATGGTCGCTGACGCAATGCTTGATTGCTCAGCACGCGGGGATCTCGTGCTCGACCCGTTTCTCGGCAGCGGCACCAGCCTGATTGCCGCAGAACGTGTAGGACGTTCCTGCCGTGGCATGGAACTCGATCCATGCTATGTGGATGTGACTATCCGCCGCTGGGAACGGCATACCGGAGCAGAGGCCATCCATGCCGCCTCGGGCATGACGTATGCCGCGCGCGAAACATGGATGCGCGAGCAAAGCCGGATACGGGCACAAGACCGGTCACAGGAACAAACCAGAATGCATGAGCAAGCCACGACGCAGGAGGCGGGCCATGTCTGACAAGAATCCCAATGACAATGCCTACGAAATAGGCTACAAGCGCCCGCCACAGTCCACGCGCTTCAAGCCTGGCAGGAGCGGCAATCCCAAGGGGCGCCAAAAGGGTTCCAGAAACTTCGCCACCGTGCTGGAAGCGGAGCTGAACACGCGTATTTCGGTCACGGAGAATGGCGTCCGCAAGACCATATCCAAGCGCGAAGCCACCGCTAAGCATCTGGTCAATAAAGCCGCCACAGGCCTGTTGCCCGCTGTCAAGCTCCTGCTGGAGCAGGAACGCCAGCAGGAGAATGAACAATCTCCGCTATCGAATGCGCCGCGGGATCTGTTGCCTCCCGACCACTTGGTACTGAAGAGCTTGTACCGGCGGCTGATGCAGATGGAAGCCACGCCTGCAATCGCTGCGGCCGATGAAGTCCGGTCACCGCAGCAACGGATGGAAGATGCCCAGGCAGATGATGTCCGCTCATCCCGGCAGCAGATAGCAGCAGCCAGCAGTAGTGGCAGCAGTACAGGGGCGGATGGCCTGCCACGGGCATTTGATCCTCTTTGTTCGCCTCGCCAGGACAGTGGCCGTGAATCTGACTAGCCTGGGTGCGACCAGCGTGGAGATGGACGCTGTATTGCGTCATGACCTTTATAGCTTCGTCGAGCGGGCCTTCTATGAATTGAACCCGGAAACACAGTTCGTGCCCGCTTGGCATATCCATGTAATCGCAGCCAAGCTGGAAGCCTGCCATCGGGGAGAGATCCGCCGCCTGATCGTGAACCTGCCGCCGCGGCATCTGAAATCCCATTGCATCAGCATTGCGTTCGTGGCCTGGTATCTGGGTCATCATCCCGCCGGACATGTCATCTGTGCCAGCTACGGCAAGGACCTGGCTGAGAAACTGGCACGCGATTGCCGCGCGGTGATGCAGAGCGCGTGGTACCGCTCTGCCTTCGGCACACGTATCTCGCACCTGCGCCAGGCGGTCGACGACTTCATGACCACACAGCAGGGCACGCGCATGGCCACTTCGGTAGGTGGAGTGCTGACCGGCCGTGGCGCGGACTTGATCATTATCGACGACCCGCTCAAACCGGATGAGGCCTTATCCGACACCGCACGCAAGACCGTGAATGGCTGGTACGATAATTCCCTGCTCAGCCGCCTCAACGATAAGGAAAAGGGTTGCATCATTGTCACCATGCAGCGCCTGCATCAGGACGATTTGGTGGGCCACGTGCTGGAACAGGAAGGCTGGGAGGTCCTGTCGCTGCCGGCAATTGCGGAAGAGCCCCAATCCTTCGTGATCAATGGAGTGTTCGGCCGGCGGGAATACCGCCGCGCCATCGGTGAGGTCCTGCATCCTGAGCGCGAATCGCTGGCGTTGCTGGAACGCATACGCGGTAGCATCGGCGCCTATAACTTCGCCAGCCAGTACCAGCAAAGCCCCGTTCCTCTGGGCGGGGCTATCGTCAAAACCCGTTGGCTACGGTATTGCGAACCAGCCGATTGGCCCAAGCGCTTCGGGCGCGTGGTGCAAAGCTGGGACACGGCCAACAAGGCCACAGAGTTCAGCGATTACAGCGTGTGCACCACCTGGGGGGTGCACGAGCACCGTTTCTACCTGTTGGATGTATTCCGCAAACGCATGGAATACCCTGAGCTCAAGAAAGCGGCCAAGGAACTGCGGCACCACTACCCGGCAGCCAAGCTGCTGATCGAAGACAAGGCCTCAGGCACGCAACTCATCCAGGAGCTCAAACGCGAGGGGATCTACAGTATCGAACCCGTCCTGCCGCCCGCAGGTATGGATAAAATCATGCGGCTGTACATGCACACGACCTTGTTCGAGGAGGACAAAGTAATTCTGCCGAAATACGCCCCGTGGCTGGCAGGCTATGTGCACGAGCTGACCGGATTCCCCGGCGGCAAATACGACGACCAGGTAGATTCGACCACGCAGGCGCTGCAGTATTTGAAGCAACGCCGATCAACGATATATGATGTGCTATAGGCGTCATACGTGTTCAGTTTGCTGGGATGAGACGAGGCTGCCAGTCCGGTTGACCTGCCTGTAGGCCTGCATGATGCGCTCGGGAAACACGGCCTTGAATTTGAGCAAGGCCATGATCGCCCAGCGTTTGATCTCTTCCAGCGTTTCCGAAGGGGCATCGATATCCCCGTCTCGATATACCGCGATACGGCAGGCCCGGCGCGCCTCCAGCCGCTCCCAGCTGAGTTCGTAGCCCATCGCGGCTTCAATCTCGGCGCGGCTGGCAAACAGCAGTTCGAACAGCGCTTCGTTTTTGGCCTTGTCTGCACAGTCGATATAGACTTCGGCTCTGACCCGCCCCTGTTGCGCAAAGCTGGTGCTGTAGAGAAAGACCCGGGAGTTCTCCGATGAGAAGGTGTACCAGTTCTGCGGCTGTCCGGCACGTGCATTGGTGAACTGGTGCTGGGTGCGCAGATCATCGATCAATCCCTGAAAGTAGGTCCGGTATTTCTGCTTGATTTCGCTCGGCTCCTCATTGCGGGGCAGGGCAATCACCTCCGCCGGCGCGCACGCCAGATTAAAGGTATAGGCCGGACGCGAATCGTCGATCCTCACCACTGAAACTTCCAACGCATAAAACTGCAATCCCTCCTTCAAATGCTGGTTGAGGAAATCGATGGCGGTCTTGTGTTCCTGCCGGATTGATTCTGCGACCCATACTACTGCGTTGGCGCCAAGGACGGATGAGTAGGTGATGATCTGGCCCAGATGGCAATGGTCCGTGCGTCCGTATTGGTTTTCGATCACTACCACCCGGTTGGTGGACAAGTCGCGCGCGACGATATCGGCTGAGAAATTGCCCGCCGAGACTTCGGTGCTGTCCAAAGTCAATTCCATGCCGAGCTTCTCGCCCAGGATATCCAGGTTCTCGGCCAGCCATGGGGTGAAGTGGGTCGCCTCGCCGGGCCAGAGGTCTTTGAGTGCCACGGGTTGGAGGAGGCCGAAATTCATGGTGCCGTCCAAAAGGGATAAGGGGCAGTTTGCGGAAAATGTAAGTAGAAGAGCATGTTTAGAACTCCATAGAAGGTTAAATGACACTCATAGTGTGCCATACGTTTCCTATGAAGTGTTGTATGCATACGAGGTATCGGAGAAGCTTTTCCGAATGAAAAAGCCGATCCAGAAAACTGCACATTTGACTGCGCGGCAGATATTTGCCAGAAATGTACGCCGTTACCGGCGCATCAACGATATCTCACAGGAACAGCTGGCCCTGATGGCCGGCATGAGCCGCTCCTATGTCAGCGGCGTCGAGCGCGAGGAACGCAATGTGTCGATCGATAATATGGGCAGGATGGCCGATGTATTGGGCGTAGCGCTCAAAGATCTATTGGACCCGGCATTATTCGAGCAGGTCGAAAAACGCTGAGGGTTGTAACCAACTATTTTTTTGTGATAGCCGGATGGTTCGGGTGTTGAATATCGCCGATCGACGGAGGCGGCAACTAGAATGTGCGTCCAGTACAGGCATTCGGCGGTTCGAGTAAAGCCTAGTTATCGCTCCAAACCGCCTACGGTTTGGCTCAGGCCAAGAAGAATACAGATATATCGTGGTAAGCGGCATGCCCCAACAGTGTCCTCGCGGCAAAAGCCGCCCATGACTTAAAAAGGAAGTGACTTTACACACCGAATTGGTGTAATGTGGTGCATATTAATTATGTGGAGCTAAACATGGCCACCAAAAGTAAGCAATCAGCAAAAATGAAAACAACTCCGGCGCTTCGCGCCTCTGTGAGTTTTCCACCCGAGATCTACCGCACGTTAGAGCAATTAGCAGAAAAGAAGAAAGTCTCATTTGCCTGGATCGTGCGGGACGCGGCAGAAAAATACATTGCCGAACAATGGCCGCTGTTCGGGAAGAGCTAAGAGAGAACAGGGATGAGAACAACACCTAAAACAAAGAAATCCCGGCTGAAATTAGTGACGCCTGGTAAGCGGGTGGTACAGCTGGCATTGTTGCGAACCATCGATTTGTTTTCAGGGGCAGGGGGGATCACCGAAGGATTCCGGCAAGCAGGATATCAGTGTCTTTACGGCAATGACTGCATGATGGAGGCGATGAAGACTTTTGAGCACAACCATCCTGAGGCCTGGTCGGATTGGCGCAACATTGAGGATGTGAAACCCATCGAAATCAGATCAAAGTTAAAGCTCGAAAAAGGCGAGCTAGATGTACTCGTTGGCGGACCACCCTGTCAGGGATTTTCAATTAATGCCCCTGAGCGATTTCTTCACGATCCGCGCAATAAGCTTTTCACGGACTATGTGCGATTTCTTGAAGAATTTGAGCCAAAGACATTCCTTTTTGAGAATGTCCCAGGTTTGCTCTCGCTCGGCGATGGTATGGTATTGAAGCGTATTCTGAGCGAATTCGGGAGATTGGGTTATTACGTTACAGTAAAGGTTCTCTTTGCTGCCCATTATGGCGTGCCTCAAGAGCGGTGGCGTCTAATTTTGCTTGGTTCCAAGCTGGGAGAAATCGCTGCACCGGAGCCTACGCATTATGCAATGGGACGAGCAAATTTTCGGGGTGGAAGCGGTGTTCTGACATTCCAGCTCGCGGAATCGGATAAAGCTCACCTCTTACCAACAGTAACAGTTGCAGAAGCAATTGGAGATCTGCCGCGCCTTGATATGGGCGAGGGAGCCGAAGCAATTGGCTACACAATTGAGGCTGAAAGTGAGTACGCGCAAAGGATGCGTAACCCTAAAGGTGTGGTTTATAACCACTTTGCTGCGAAACTTTCAAAGCAGAATGTGGAACGCATGAAGCACGTAAAGCCAGGAGGCTCTTGGCGTGATATCCCTCATGAATTGCTTCCAAAAGGAATGCAGCGCGCACGAAAATCTGATCACACCAAACGGTACGGCCGGCTCCGCAATAATGGATTAGCCGGGACAGTTCTCACCAAGTGTGATCCGCATTGGGGTGCTGCGTTTCTGCCCGATCAAAATCGGACTCTAACAGTACGGGAAGCGGCAAGATTTCAATCTTTTCCTGATAGCTACCAGTTTCTTGGTTCCCGCGTTTCACAGTATGTTCAAGTAGGCAATGCGGTCCCGGTGCTCATGGCAAAGGAAATTGGGGCTAGTATCCGTACTCACCTTGAGATGCATAGTGCTGCAATGACTGATCTGGAAGCTATACATGGCTAGTACCATTACGGAGTTTTTTGGCTATAGCCCTCTGGATAAATCGCTGGCGGCACAAACAGCACGCGACACTTTGCAGTGTCCGTTCCTTGAGCGGACTTGCGTAAAAACTCTCAGCGATGGGTCTATTAGTGGAGTTTGCACACTCAAACCAATGACAAGCGGGCCGGTAATCTGTTGCCCAATCCGGCTCTATTCTGGAAGTTACAAAATCCTTCATGATGTAACCTTGCAGTCGTTTGGTGATGGGATTGATCTTGTTATTGGGGGTGAAGTTACCCAGTACCGTGCTAAAAATCCCGGAAAGCCCTGTATTGCGGTGTTTGGAAAACGGTGGGGCAAGGAGCTGCGTCTGCCGAGCCGGGCTAAATCTGGTGCTTATTTCGTGGACTGGATTCTTGCTCATGTCGATCCTTCTGGACGGCTTCTCGGTTTCGTTGCTATTGAAGTGCAATCCATCGATACGACAGGAAACTATCAGGCCGAACGCTCGGCTCACTTGGCAGGCATCCCTTTCGCCGGAAGCAGCACAGCTGGGTTCAATTGGGAAAACGTCAATAAACGAATACTTCCACAGATCATCTACAAAGGGCACGTGCTGCGCCGGGAACCGCTCTGCCACAAGGGGCTTTTCTTTATCTGTCCAACACCTGTTTACAAAAAGATTGCTGAACGGCTGGGCGGCTCTTTGACCCCGATTCATCAACAATCGGGCGCAGTGACAATGATGTGGTATGACGTGGGACCGCCTGTGCCCGATGGCCAAATACGCAGCCTCGAACTGATAGGCCAATACACAACGACGGTTGACCAGGTGGCGCTTGCCTTTACGGCCCCAAGCAACTTGCCCCCGCCAAAAGTTTACGAGCAAGCAATCATCGCTGAGTTGTGAACTTCAGTATTAAGGCCAATAGTGCGGTCCCGCTTTTATGGCTACAGCTTGCGGCTTTACGCTGGTTTCTGCAAAAATCTTCAGATAAGCAGATTTAAGGTGACGGACAAGATTGACCCGGCGCGGCGGAGTGCAAATATGCGTGCAATCCGCAGTCAGCACATGAAACCCGAAATGATTGTGCGACAGCTCATACATGGTATGGGCTACCGCTACCGCTTGCACCAGCGGGATCTTCCAGGAAAACCGGATCTCGTTTTTTCATCCCGGAAAAAGGTGATTTTCGTTCACGGATGTTTCTGGCACTCCCATGAATGCGGAACAGCGCACAAGCCGAAATCAAACCTGGGTTACTGGATACCAAAGCTAGGACGCAACAAGGAACGGGACGCTGAGAACGTTGTAAAGCTGGAAATGCAAGGCTGGCGTGTATTTACTGTCTGGGAATGCGAAACCAAGAATCATGAGACTCTAAAGCAAAAGTTGCTATGTTTCCTTGCATAAGAAAATTCATTCATTAAGAAAGCGATGAGCGATATCGAAGAGAGCATTTTGGCGCGTATGTACAAGGTATCGCTGCAGTCATCGATGTGTTGCCAAGCTGCGACATGGCAAGGATGATTTTCAGGAAAGTATCATCGACGTTCCGCGATTTGGGAAGGTCCGTTTTACCTGCACACGCGTGACGCACAAATATCAAATCTTACTCAGCATTCCGGACAGCGATTGTAGCGGTTAAAGTAGCTTAACCGGCTTTCAAAAACAAAGGCCAGTGAGGGGCTGGCCTTTGTAAGGTTCGTTCTATTCGGGTATTCCCATCCTTAAAAAGTTAATAAGAGAGCAGGATTTTCAACGAGCCTTTTTTCTAATGCATTATTGAGCGACCGGATGAATAGGCTTTATATCAAGCCTGCCTCGTCAATTCGATGGAATAAAGTTATGTCATCGGCCAAGTCCTATGATCGCGATGAATTTTGATCACTCGTAAAAATCAAGGTAGAAATGAATCGTTCAACCATTTTCTTAAGCCATGCTGCACCGGAAGATAACGACTTCACTGATTGGTTGGCTGCAAAACTAACCCTAATGGGTTATACCGTTTGGCATGATCTTGGCCGTCTCAAAGGAGGAGATCTATTCTGGAGTAAGATCGAAGCAGCTATTCGGAATGACACCATTCGATTTGTTGCGATTGTCTCAGAGGTCTCGTATAAAAAGGACGGGGTTCGGAACGAATGGGCATTAGCGGCGACAATAGAAAAAACAATCCCAGGGTTTGTCATTCCAATTCGACTTGATGGATTCGACTTCAATCGGCTTCCCATCACCATCCATCAGAAAAATGTTATCGATTTTTGCTGCGGATGGCACCATGGATTAACACAATTACTAGATACGTTAAGTGAAGCCAATATTGCCAACAGCAATTCAGTAGACCCTGTGATGGCCAAAGGTTGGATGGTTCAGAGCGCAGACGATGCCATAGTAAAGACTGATCGTCCTGAAACACTTGAATCAAACTGGTTACCTATATTGTCTCTGCCATCCACAATGGAAACGGCGAAAATTCTCTTTTCAAGCCGTCAAATCCCGGTCACCTCAACCAATAGATTGTTGCCTTGGTTCGAATTGGGCGATCACATTATAGGATTTGCGCCAGGAGCCGCACTTGTAGAAATGTTCAAAGAGAGTGTTCCGCTGAGAGTGGTAACTGCAGTGGACACGGAGAGTTTTGTTAATGAAGGCACCATGTGGAATCACCAGCGGATAACTGTTGGTGATGCAAGAAATCGAGCCGCATATCTCATACGTCAAGCATGGGACCTAGCGATGGAAAGAACCGGATTAAGGCCTTACGAACTTTCGAATCATCGATTGATCTGGTATGTACCTACAGGGCTTATTCCTAAGGATAAGGTTGAGTTTATCGAGGCAAGCGGCAAGCGCCGCAAGAAGAAACTATGCGGAGAAAGCGAGAAGTTAAACGTAAACTGGCATTACGCTGTAAGTATGCGTCCAGTTTTCAATTCCCCTCGCAGGATAGAGCTTGGGGCACACATCGTTTTTACTGATATGGATGGTTGCCTTGTTCAATCTGTTGAAAGAATGCATAGGCTGCGGCGGCGTTTTTGCAAAAATTGGTGGAACGATCGCTGGCGAGGATTTCTTCGTGCATTCTTGGCCCTCGTTGCTCAAGGAGGGGACGCTATCCTGCTTCCTGTCGGAGGAGACCGTTCCATCCGTGTCGGCGCGTTTCCACTCACTTTTAATGCTTTAAATGGGCTTAGTGATGTGGTTGATCTCGCGGAAGACGACGATGTTGAATTGGACGAGAACGACGACTTGATTGAGTTACCGGAGGATGACGCCGTTTTCATTGACAAGATTCAGGAAATACATGAACGCTGATCGTATTTTGCAGTCGCTCGTCGAGCCGACCCTCGCGTTTGGTTATGGCCAACATATGGAGCATCCAAAAGACGGGTTGCTACTTTACGGGCCATATTCAAATCCATTCTTGGGTGGCAAGTTGCGAATCGGGTTGATCTCAACCCCAGAAGGCGCTACTCGATACGCTACGTGGGTCCGGCAGATTTCAAGAGCTATTTATCCCAAAAAGGCCGGAGACCCTAACCATACTGTATTTCCTGGATTCCAAGCGGTCTTCCAAACAGAATGGCCCGAGGTACCAACGGCTAAACTAGTGCTCGACGCCACTGAGCTTAATCATGCAATTTGTATGGAAGACCGCTACCAAGCTATTTATAAGGCAGTGTCGCTCTACGCAGATTCTATCGTTTCCTTCATTCGTGAACAGAGCGAAACGTCCATCGACCTCTGGATGTCGGTTGTCCCGGAAGAAATCTACCGATTAGGACGTCCTAAATCAAAAGTTACGAAGGAGGAACGACAACAATCCGAGATTCTGATGGATAAGAAAGCAGCAACTCGAATTTTTCGACAGCCATCCTTGTTTGACGATGATAATAAGAATGCAGAGATTTACCTTTACGAGCTGAACTTTCATAACCAGCTCAAAGCGCGGCTTTTACGACACAAAGTTGTGATACAAGTCGTTCGTGACACAACTCTCGCGCCCGGCGATTTCGAGAAGAGTAATGGTATGCCACTTCGCCAATTGCAAGATCCCGCGACGCTTGCATGGAATCTAGCGACAACAGCATTCTTCAAAGCTGGAGGTCAGCCGTGGAAATTAAGCACTCCGCGTCCCGGCGTCTGCTACGTGGGCATCGTGTTTAAAAAGGAAGCCCTTGGTGCTGACGAGAACAATGCGTGCTGCGGCGCGCAGATGTTTCTGGATTCGGGCGATGGCGTGGTCTTCCGTGGTGCAGTGGGACCATGGTATTCGCCATCTAATAAGCAATTTCATCTGACACGTGAGAAGGCTCGTGATTTAATGAATTTGATTGTTGGGTCTTATCGCCGCCTACATGATGGGCAATCTCCAACCGAGCTCTTTATCCACGGAAAGACTTGGTTTTCAGCTGAGGAATGGGATGGATTTCGAGAAACAGTACCAGAGAATTGCAAAGTTGTTTGTGTGCGTATCCAAGAAGACAGTTCATTAAAGCTTTTTCGTCGTGGGCAGACCAATATTCCACGCGGCTTTGCTTGGGCAATGTCCGAAAAAAAGGGTTATCTCTGGAGCAAAGGCTTCATACCTCGATTGCAGACCTACCCTGGCCGCGAAGTCCCTAATCCGCTGTCAATCGAAATCGTCAGAGGCGAAGCGAATATTAATGTCGTAATGAACGATGTGTTTGCACTGACTAAGCTTAACTACAATACCTGTATTTTTGGCGACGGCGTGCCAGTTACTTTACGGTTTGCCGATTCAATTGGAGAAATCCTGACGGCAGGTCCGATTCAAGAAAATTTACCGCCGCTTCCTTTCCGCTATTACATCTGAATACCGCGCCTGGTGTATGTAGGTCTTAGGAGGTCAATCGGATTGATCGCTCCTTAATTAGATCCAAAAAATTCTGAAGTCATCTCAGCTTTCACAATCTCTATTGCTGAGAAAGCGTTATGAATGACTTGATACCTTTGGGCATTCGAGCGTTACTGGTATTGCTGCAGCGATAGGGCTGCAGATAACCGGAGAATCCATGCCTAGTAAAGCCCCCCGATCTACCCGAATCATCCCACCGGCCCCACCCTCAAGTAACACATCAGCTCCCGTTCGCCGATCTGCCCGAACTGAAGATTCGAATCGATTGACCCCAAAACGATCAGCCCAAAAACGAGCGAGTCAAAAACGGCCAACTGCTGAGCCTCCTCGCAGTACAGGCTACCCTTCCGATCCAACTATTGGCGGCAGCGTCCAACAAAAACCTCTACAAAAAAGCCCGCAAAAACTCCGAACGGTTATCCCCGCAGCACCGCCCTCCATGGCATTCCAGGCTGACCCGTCCTTTCAAACCAGCCTACCGGGTCATAGCAGTCAAGTTATTCCTCTCAGCCAAACTGCTCACCCCAGCCAACCCATCACCGGCAGCAAACAATCCCGGTTGATTGAGCTACTGCATCAGCCTGCCGGAGCTAGCCTTGCTGATTTAATACAGGCCACCGGCTGGCAAGCTCATTCGGTGCGCGGCGTGATCTCAGGAGTATTGCGCAAACGGCTCGGCCTCGCTGTAATCTGCCAAGCCAATCAGGATGGCAAGCGGATCTACCGCATCAAGCCGGTAATGAATGGGGCTGAGACAGATAGTGCGGAGATGGCTAAATGATGGCTATCGGTAATTTGTTGGCTGAACTGGAAACACTGGACCGGGCAACCCTGCTGGAGCGCTGGCAATCTGCCTTTGGCCATGTTGCCCCCCGGCATATCCGCAGTGAAATGATGCAGCGCGCCCTGGGCTGGCATGTGCAGGTCCGAGCCTACGGTGGTTTGGATGGTGAGATGCGGCGCAAGCTGCGTCGTATCTCACCAGGATTAAAGCTTGCCAAGGGTACTCGCCTGATCCGCGTTTGGCAGGGAGTGAGCCATCAGGTTACGGTACTCGATGTTGGCTTTGCCTACGAAGGTAAAACCTGGCGCAGTCTTTCAGCCATTGCCAGAGCCATCACCGGCACTTCCTGGAACGGCAAAGTCTTCTTTGGGGTGACTGCATGAGCGATCACCTTTCGGGCTCTCAACACGGTTCCGCTTCTCGGCAAAGCTGCGCTTCCCGCACGGTTGCCTGCGCGGTCTACACCCGCAAATCCTCCGAGGAAGGACTAGAACAAAGCTTTAATTCCATCGATGCCCAGCAGGAAGCCTGTGAGGCTTATATCCAGAGCCAGCGGCATGAGGGATGGAAAGCGCTGGACACGACGTATGACGACGGAGGTTTCTCGGGCGGCAATATGGAACGTCCTGGTTTACAGCAACTCATGCGTGATATCGCCGCTAGGAAGATTCGCGTGGTGGTGGTATACAAGGTAGACCGCCTTACCCGCTCTCTTGCCGACTTCGCGAAGATGGTGGAATTGTTCGATTTTCATGAGGTATCTTTCGTCTCGGTCACCCAGCAATTCAATACCACCACGTCCATGGGAAGGTTGACCCTGAATGTTCTGCTGTCGTTTGCGCAATTTGAGCGCGAAGTCACCGGTGAACGCATCCGCGACAAGATTGCGGCGTCCAAGGCAAAAGGGATGTGGATGGGCGGTAGTCCGCCGATGGGCTATATCCCCAGAGACCGCAGTCTGGTGATCGATGAGGATGCCGCCCGGCTAGTAACAGATATCTTCAATCTGTATTTGATACTCGGCTGTGTGAGCAGCTTGAAACTTGAGGTAGACCGGCGGGGGTTAATGACGCCAGCCCGTATTAGTCAGCGATCAGGGCAAAGCGGCAACCGGCCCTTTAGCCGCGGTCACCTCTACCGGATTCTGTCCAATCCGATCTATATCGGACAGATTGCCCATAAGGATAAGACCTATCCGGGGCAGCATGCGCCGATCATTGACCGGACGGTGTGGGATGCGGTACAGGCAAAGCTGACGGACAACCGGCAGGGAAATAAATTGCGCGGCAAAGCCAAATCCCCCAGTCTGCTTGCCGGACTGGTTTGGGATGAACACGGGAATCGCCTGACTCCCAGCCACAGCAAGAAGGGCAGCCGCCGTTACCGCTATTATGTCGCTGAATGTCTAATTCAGAATAGCCGGGATCAGGCAGCCGGTGCACTAAGGATACCGGCTCATGAGCTGGAACAGGCAGTGATTCACAGTTTGATAGAATTCCTACGAAAGGATACGGATATCCTGAGCCTATTGGATGAATGGCGTATCACCGATGCTCATCAGGTTCATGCCATTCTGCGCCGGGCGCATAGACTGGCAAAGCAGCTCGAAGCTCCTGAATCGATAACCGCTAGCCCTAAGCAGGCCAATGATGGGAAAGTCATCCCCGGCAATCGAACTCATAGTCAAGAATTAGCTACCTTCGGTCATGAACAATTATCTGTCTTCCCGGAATCAGCATCCCGCAGATCACCTTCTGTCAGAACTGTCTCCATGGAGTCTGTGCCCCTCGGCAATGCTGCGCTTATCCAGCTGCTGCAGGCTCTGGTACAAAAAATTATTGTCGGTGTTGATCATCTGCAGATAAGTGTCCGATCGAATGTGATTTTGTATGACGAAGAGGAGAATTCAGATTGGTCGAGTTTGGATCGGCCGAGCGAAGTTCCGGTCGTGTGCGGCGATGCAGGATCAGATATTACGCATGTCTACGCAGGTATAGACGCATTGGGCCAGCACGAAGGAGAGACGCATCACCCTACCCAAACGAGAGAATCCAGACCGAGCTTACTGACAGGCTCATCCGAGAACGATCAGGATATGCACACACTCATCCTGCCAGTAAAGCTCAAGCGCACCGGCTTGGCCATGCGGCTGATTGTGCCGGGGCAGGGGATTCATCGGGCGCCCGACCCGCGGCTGGTGCAATTGCTAATCAGAGCCTATGACTGGTTCGACCGGCTAAGATCGGGCAAGGCCAAAAGTATGCTGGCGATTGCGAATGAGGAGGAAATCACCAGCTCTTATGTTACGCGAGTGATCTATCTGGCATTCCTGGCGCCTGATATCGTTAAGGCGATATTGCAGGGGCAGCAGCCTGATACGCTGAGCCCGGATTCCCTGATGCGTTGCGTGCCGCTGCCTATCGATTGGAGTGAGCAGAGAAAGCTGTTAGGGTTCGTTTCCTGAGATCCCGTTTAATTCCAGCTTTCCCTCAGCCCCTCGGTTCTATATTAATCCGTTACTATCGATCGGACACCTTAATAACCGGCCATCGTTACGCAGCCGATTCATACCGATATCAGTCTGAGAGTTATCACGAAATATAAATCGGAGACATGATCGAAGATGATGCCGTGGCACTTCCTTCCACGCGAACCATTTCCGTGCGACGACTGCCAAGTGGCAAGTCAGTACGACATTCTCACCTGATGCTTGGTTAAAAAACTATTACGAATTAGCTGCACACTGAGAATGCTCGGGAATGCAGCCCTAAATAAGGGAATTATCGAGACTGAGAAAAAAATAGAGAATGATATATGGCGTCCAGCGCGCGTACGTACGGCGCCGTTCCTGATAAAAACTTATTATTCAATATTGCTAAGACTTAGTGGCGGAGAGAGAGGGATTCGAACCCTCGGTACGGTTGAAGCCGTACGCACGCTTTCCAGGCGTGTACCTTAAACCACTCGGCCATCTCTCCTGCTGAAGGAATTCCCCACCGGGAACCGGCAGGGCGCAAAGGATAAACCAGAACGAGGTTTCCGGCAACTTTTCCGGTACTATAGTGGAAAACCGCCAGCTCATCCGTTCGTTCAGGACGGAGTGTCTGGAAGTTCTATAATTTAAACCAGAAACAGGACGTAGTTATGCAAATCAAATCCCGTATTCGCACCATCGCGCATTATCCTCATGAAGGTATCATGTTTCGGGATATCACTACGTTGCTGAAGGACCCGGTAGGGTTGCGTGCGACCATTCAGGAAATTGCCGGCCGCCATAAAAACACGAAGATTGACAAGGTTGCGGGTATCGAATCGCGGGGGTTCATCATAGGCGCACCGGTTGCTTACGAGCTTGCTGTAGGCTTTGTGCCTGTGCGAAAAAAGGGCAAGTTGCCTGCCGAAACATGCGGACGGGATTATCAATTGGAGTATGGCGCAGATCGCATCGAAATTCATGTGGATGCAATCCAGAAAGGGGATCGGGTGTTGCTGGTGGATGACCTTATCGCCACTGGGGGAACGGCAGAGGCTGCTGCCGCGTTGATACGGGAAATGGGGGCTGAGGTGGTGGAGTGTTGCTTTGTCATTGATCTGCCGGATATTGGGGGAAGATCGCGGTTGGAGAACCAGGGGCTCAAGGTATTTGCGCTATGCGAATTTGAGGGGGATTGATTTTCGTATGACGTATTGCTGAAAAGCTTTTTTTGTTGGGTTACGCTTTGCTAACCCAACCTACCGATACCATTTGGCTGGAAGGGGGATTGATCTTCAGGTGGTGCCATGCGCTTCGCTTATTGCACCTTACGCTTCAGGCTCGTGCTTTTAAATCCTAGAAGCGGAAATTGTACTGGACATAGAAGAGGTCCGGTGAAACGCGGGGCGCTTGCGCTTTCAGGAAGTCGCCGGCAAACAGTTTCGAATATCCCAGGAGCACGTCCTCGTACCGGTTGACGTGGATATTGAAGCGGAAGTCGATCTCGTCGCCGACATAGCTGCCTGACTGGCCTGTCGCATCACGCAGGGTGGCGGCGCCTGCGGCGTTGTACAGAAAATCGCGCTTATTCGCCAGATAGAAGCGGTGATACTGGGTTGTGAAAGTAGCCCAGGGTTGGGGATGAAGATTGATCTGCGCGTTGAAGTCGTGGATATTCTGCCTGCCCACGCGATCGATCCAGCCCAGGTAATAATTCCCGAAAGGAAAAAGCTGGTTGAAGGTATTGCGACTGCCGTCGGTAAGATTATTGTCGCCTGAAGCGAAATCGTAGCGGAGCCAGAACTGCGGGTTCATGGGCGCACCTTTGAAGTGGTAGCCAGCCCCGGAGGCAACAGCAAAGGCCGAGATATCCTGGTTTGAGTACTGGCCAAACTGATACATGCCTTCGAGTTCGTACAGGAACTGGTTGTAGTCGCCAGCCAGACGGCTGCCGAGCGTATGCACGATCGCATCGCCTCTCACATTATTCCTGCCGACGGCCAAGTTCCGGTTGTCATCGAGGCTCAAAAAATAAAAATCGGCCAGCTGGCCTTTCATGGGCTTGTACGTTCCCCACAGGCCAAAGAATTCACGCTTTTCATCCCAGTTATCGAACCTGCCCATTTCGGTATTCATCGGACGAACCCAGAACGCGTCCAGGTCGAAGGTAGGGGTGCGCCAGAATCCTTTGACACCCTGGAAGGTGCGTCGCGTATTGACCCAATCGAGAGTGGAGATAAGCCTTTGAGAGCCATAGAGGAGCTCCTGTCGGCCGACGCGAATATAAGCCGGGCCGTCCCTGGTACTGGCAATCTTGATATCGGCGAAAAGATTCAGCATGTCCGTGTGATTGACATCGGTAGGGAGCGGCGTCAACCCTTGACCGAAGGTGCGCGCATCCAGAAACTCGGCAAACAGCCGGACCCGGTCCTGATACCAGAGGTCGGCGTGAAATCGGCTGCGTATCAAATGGTAGTTATCGTTTGTGGTGCTCAACCGGGCATCGGATTCCCGCGCGTATCGATACCAGAAGTTGCCACCGAAAGACAAAAGGAAGTCATCCCCGATGTGGATGCGCTTGATGGGGTCGAAAATATCCTTTTCATGCTCCGGCTTTTCCAGGTAGCGGAAATCGATATCAAAAGCGGGCGTGGTCATGAGCGCATAGGGAGCATAGGGAGAAACAGGCGAAGTCTGACGCTGATTCCCGCTGACATGATCCCAAAGCGAGTAGTAACCCGGCCCTGATGGCGCTACAGTAAACATTCCCGGCCGTGACGGAGCTGTCACGGGAGGAACTTTCGACCAGTCGAATCGGGCTCTGTTCTGAGGTGTCTCGGGGGCTGAAGTTTCATGGGTAGGCGGCGCCACGGTGGTGCTGCCGGCTGGAGCGGGATCTGCCGCCAGGGCCTGCGATACCAGACACAGCATCCCCGCGCATATGCAGGATTCTAAAAACGATCCGGATTTGCGTATTGCAGGTGCGGTAGAATATTTATTCGGCTCGGCGGCCTGGATAGCTCGAGAAACTGGGCAAACGGGCGGGTACATGGCGGAAGTCTCTACGAACCTTCAGGTACAAAAAATTGGCCGCGACTATAGCAGAGTCAGGGCAAATTTTAAACCACTGAACAATGGATCCTGTTTGCCCTATTTGTTCATCAATCCAGTTTAACCACGAGGAGGATCAGAACCATGGCCGAATCCGCCATTCAAGACCGTGCTGCCGGCGCCATCATGGGCGCCTTTATCGGAGACGCCCTGGGCCTTGGTCCCCACTGGTACTATGACCTGGAGGAGCTTCGCCGCGACTACGGCGATTGGATCACAACTTATACCGACCCCAAACCGGGCCGGTACCATGAGGGTCTCAAGGCAGGCCAATTGTCTCAGGCAGGCATTATTCTCAGGCTCATGCTCCGTTCGCTCGTCGAGCGAGGCGCCTATGACGAAGCGGATTTTTGCAGGCGCATGGATGAAGAGCTGTTTCCTTTGCTGGATGGCACTCCTGCGAACGGACCTGGCGGATATACAAGCCAATCCATCCGCAATGCCTGGCGCAAGCGCGTCCAGCAGAAACTGCCATGGGGACAGACGGGGGGGCATGCCGATACTACCGAAGCCATCGAACGCACGCTCGCCATAGCTGTCCGCTATGCGACTCAACCCCACGAGTTGGCGACAGCTATTTCCAATAACGCCCGCCTTACCCAGATCGACGATACCGTGCTTTCGATGACGGTTGCTTACGGGGCGGTGCTGAGCCTTTTGGTGCAGGGGCACGAGCTGGACAAAGACCTGTCGGACAAGCTGATGCACTTGGTGAAGACGGGCGAACTCCCTTTTCATGCGGTAACGCATTCAGATCTGCAACCGCCGCGCCCCGGCGACCCGGACCCGCCGCTCGCCGGGCGGTTCGCATCGCCTGACGCCCTGTTGACACCTTCGTATGTTGCTACCGCCGCCACGGACCCGGGGATTCCGATAGAGCCCGCGTGGAAGGTGTCCCTCGTATACGGCATGCCTTGCGCCATCTATCACCAGCTCCCCGCAGCCTACTATCTCGCCGCCCGCTTCCCTCAAGACTTCGAATCGGCCGTGCTGCACGCCGTGAATGGAGGAGGGCAAAATCAGGCGCGCGCCATTTTGACGGGGGCGCTAGCCGGAGCCCAGGCCGGGCTGTCGGGCATTCCCCAGCGCTTCCTCGACGGCCTGGAAGAAGGCGAAACGCTCAGAAAGCTTGCAATGGACCTGGCCGCGCAAGTAGGCATGCCTGCGGACCGGGGAGAGTAAAAATGCAGTAATTCGGAAAACGATCCGGGAGGTACGCCAGGAGTGTGTGACGCGGCGTTTGATATGCTCCTTAGCGGTAGAATTTTCCTTCACGTTCCGGTTGATAGACGATTTCCACTATCCGCACCTTGATCGTGCCTCCGCCCGGACGGGGCCACTCTATTTCATCACCTGTGGAAAGGCCAAGGAGGGCGCTGCCAACCGGTGCGAGAATGGAAATTTTTTCGCCAGTGCCATCGACATCTTTCGGGTAGACCAGAGTCAGACAGAAGTCTTCGCCCGATGCATCAATGCTGAACCGGACAGTCGAATTCATCGTTACCACGGTGGGGGGTATTTGCTCGGGCTCGACAATTTCCGCGCGGTCGAGCTCGGCGCGCAGGTCCGCGCTGCCAGGGAAGGCATTGGCGGGGAGGGATTCAAGCAAGGCCTCAAGCCGCTCCAGGTCTTGGGAGGTCAGTACAATTTGGGGTCTGCTATTCATTTCAGCCTCGTTTCAAGTTCAATCAATTTACAGCCAGGGGAAGAGTATCGCCGAGAGTCAAACGGGAGAAACCCGCGGAGGTTCGCGTCGAGGTCATGTATTGCGATTGGATTTCACGCTGGACCGTTAGACTCCACTAGTGCGCGGTGCCGTGCATGCGCATAGCGGGTCGCATCGGTAGAGCTGCGTCCCAAATCCGGTTAATCCGATTTGGAACGGAAGCGTACGATTCTACACCAAATGGCATCAATATTCCTCCGGTGCCACGTGGACATTACACATCATTTGCGTCACTTCTGGCCGTTGACCCGTCCTTGTGTTGAGCGTAGAGTCGATTAACGGAGTCGGATTCAGTGAGCAGCATAAATTCATGTTTGTTTATAGAGGAGCGATAGCCAATATGCAATCCCCAACAATGGTAAATCCCACCTTATTGGATCCGGTAAACCCGGCTATTGAAAAATATATGCGCAGCCTGGCGGGTCCAACCGATCACCCGGTGCTGACTGACATGGAAGCCGTAGCTGCAAAGAACAATTTTCCTATCGTGGGACGGTTGGTCGGTATGTTTCTTCATACATTGGCAAAGACGATCAATGCCGAGCGCATATTCGAGTTTGGCAGCGGTTACGGTTATTCCGCCTATTGGTTCGCGAAAGCGGCGGGCCCGAACGGGCGCGTGATTTGCACCGATGGCGATCCTCTCAATAAGGGAAAGGCCGAGCAATATCTGAAGTCTGCAAACTTATCGGAACGGGTCGATTTCCACGTGGGAATGGCGCAGGATATATTTTTGCAGACCGAAGGGCTGTTCGACATTTGTTACAACGATGCCGACAAGGGGGATTATCCGCAAATCTGGCAGATGGCCAAGGGGCGGATCCGCCCCGGGGGTTTGTATATCGCTGATAATGTGCTTTGGCACGGAAGAGTGGCGGCGGAACATTATGTCGATATCGTTCCCGGGTGGACGGAATCGATTCTTGAGCACAACAGGCTCATTTTTAATGACTCCGAATTTGACTCTTTCATCAATCCTACGCGCGATGGTGTCGTCGTGGCGCGCAAGAAGACCGAATGATCGCATTGTTCGTAGAAAGAAAAATTGATATTGTTTTTTCGGATGAGGGGTGTAAAATTTGTTTTCGGCAATAGTACTTCGGTTGTATGAGTTTTGACTCCTTACCTTGCTTGAAGAGGGCGAAACGATACAATTGATGTAGGTGAAACTAGGGTTCCGGTCTTTCCCCATGGGATGAGAGATGTCTGGTCCGAGAGTTTCCGGCTTCGTCATGACGAGGCTCCACGGAGGGATAAAAGCCCGGGAGATAATGTAGTCAAATACATTGGCTCCTGGAATTTAACCCGCTCGTAAAAGGAGACTTGATCATGCGCTTCTCGCCCGTATTTTTTCCCTTTTTGCAACAATCGATAGTGCCTGCGCGCCTTCGATCTCTTCGAATGGCGCCCTTGCCATCCCGACCAGGCTCGCGTCTTATCAACCGGGCAGCGCCCGTCAGCCGGGCAGAGCCGACGCATGCAACTCGAAAGGTATGCCATGCCGATGAGAGAAAGTAGGAATACTTTTTCGTCCGCTACGGCAAGCGCGCCTGCCGCCTCTGCGGATAAGCTCCACCGCAGCATGAGCGTCTGGAACAGCTTCACCCTCGGTTTTGCTGTTGTTTCGCCGGTAGTCGGGCTATACGCCATCATTAGCGTGCAAACTGTCGTGACAGGAGGCGGCTGGTTTTCAGCGCTGGCTACCTGCCTGGTGATGCAATTGCTCGTCGCAACCGTCTACGCAGAGCTGTCTTCCCAATTCCCGATTGCAGGGGGTGCTTATAAATGGGCTCGCCAGCTTGGCGGTGTTTCCGCCGGGCAGTTTGCGGGTGTTATCTACGTCAGCTCCACTATCGCCATGCTGACTACCACCGCCTATACCGGAGGCGTCTGGCTTTCCATTTTTTTTGGAGCGGCGAGTCAAAGCGGGCATGTGCTGGTGATATGGGGCGCCATCTTTCTGTTGCTGTGCGCTTTGCTCAACCTCGCCCATATCAATATCTTCAAGCTGGTAATCACCTTGGGCGTATACGCAGAGGTGGTTGGATCGCTCGGCGTGGCGTTGCTATTGTTCTTGTTCTTCCGGCAGCATTCTTTTTCCGAGTTGTTCCAGCATCTGGGCACAGGCACTGCGCCCAGCGAGACTGCGGCGTTCCTGGCGGCGCTGGCCATTGCCGGCTGGGCGTTCATCGGCTTTGACGCCTGCTCCACCATCGCTGAAGAAACCCATGAACCAAAGCGAATGGTTCCACGAGCAATCTTTTTTTCCCTATGCGTTGTCGGTTCCGTAGTGCTCTTCAATTCTGCCGCGCTGACGCTGGCTTTCGACCGCGATATTCTGCTGACCGCCAGCGCCACCTCGGATCCCATCACGCCGGTGATAGCCAGCAGTTTTGGAGATTGGGCAGAGAAGCCCTTCCTGGGCATTGTCATGGTCGCGTTCCTGGCGTGCGGGGCATCGGTCGTGAAATATACCTCGCGTATCGTCTATTCAATGGCTCGGGAAGGCCACATGCCCGCTGTGCTAAGCAGGCTGGCGGCTGACAAGACGCCGCGCAATGCAGTTTTATGCACCGTATCGCTGGCAGGTCTTGGGTTGCTGTTCGGGTTGAATGATGGAGCGGTCGCCACTGTAATTGCCTTTGGCACAGGCGGTCTCTACGCAATGTTTTCCATGACCACCGGAGTTGGTTTGTATACCCGCCTTACCGGACGCTGGAACCCGGCGCTGGGCGAATTGAAACTGGGCGCATGGGGTTTGGTGATCAATGTGGTGGCGTTTGCCTGGTCGGTATTTGAACTTGTCAATATCGCCTGGCCGCGTCCTTATGCCACAGCTCACGGCGCGCCCTGGTGGCAGCTCTGGGCCGTGCCCCTGGTGCTGGGCACCATCGTGGGCACTACCGCCCTGTACATTCTGGTCAATAAAATTCGAAGAAGGATTGCATCAAAAAGTTTGGCGTGACAGCGAAGCAATATCTTTCTGCCCGGTCTCAATTCAACTGAATGACTTATCGCGATGAGGAGAACAAACATGAACCAACCGGATGCATGTATATGGGAACAACACATCCCGGGCGGATGCCACTGGTCTGGCATAGTGCGCCGGGGAACGACGGTGCGCCTGATGGATGTGGCGGGCGGTGCGAATGCCGCGGTACTGTTTTTCAATCAGGAGGAAAAACTGGAACGCTACAACATGGCCGATACGCTCAAGTCGCAGCATACCTTCCGCCTCACCAGGGGACATGCCTGCCATTCGGACATGGGACGCATTTTCTGCTGCATTACGGAAGATACCGCAGGCTGGAACGACACAGTATGCGGCGTGAGCGATGCTGCCTTGATACGCCAGAAATATGGGGTAGGGCGATACCAGGAGCTTCGTAACGAGATGTTTCGCAGCGGACTGGATGGCATGCTGATCGAATTGGCCAAGTGGGGCTTGGGCATGCGCGACGTAGTATCCAATATCAATTTCTTCAGCAAAGTGACCGCCGATTCATCGGGAGAGCTAAAGTTTCATCCAGGCAACAGCAAAGCGGGAGATCATGTGGATCTGAGTTTCGAGATGGATACGCTGATGGTGCTTTCCGCCGCACCACATCCTCTTGATCCCACAAAGACCTATCAGCCCGGCGCAGTCAATCTGGCCGCTTTTATGACGCCATCCTCAACAGTCGAGGAATGCACGCACATTCCGGAGAATCTGCGTGCATTGCAAAATACTCACAGTTTATATGCCTGTCATGGAGGTGCCGCATGAGCACCAGGCATTTTGTCGAAAGCCAGCTCGATCCCGAGCTTGCGGTGGTTGACGAGATTTGTGCAGCGGGCGAACCCTGGGTCAGGCTGGTGAACGAAGGGCAGGTGTTCCGCATCGTCGATCTTGAGGGTAATCAGGCTGTCGATACGCTGTTTTACAACGCGAACCATTTGATGGAGCGATATAGCGCAACCGATACCGTTCGCCGCCAGAAGATGCTTTATCTGACCACCGGCAGCAAGCTGTACTCCAATTACGGCAATGTCATGCTCACCATCGTGGCGGATACATGCGGTCGACATGACACGATAGGCGGGGCCTGCGCGGCGGAAAGCAATACAGTGCGGTATGCGCTGGAAAAATTTTCGATGCATAGCTGCCGTGACAACTTCCTGCACGCGCTGACGCATGAACCGGCATGTGAGCATCTTGGCATGAGCAAGCGCGATCTGCCCAGCAACATCAATTTTTTCATGAATGTACCCGTGTCGGAAGATGGCGGCCTGGAGTTTGTGGACGGGGTGTCCGCGCCAGGCAAATACGTGGAGATGAAAGCCGAAATGGATGTGGTGGTTCTGATTTCGAACTGCCCGCAGTTGAATAATCCGTGCAATGCCTACAACCCGACGCCTATCCGCCTGCTGGTCTGGGATAACCCTGAGGATATGACAGCAGATTAGTTCGTGCTGCGTAAAAGAGCGGGCTCGAAATTCATGAACAGGAAATAGACATGTTTGAAAAAGTACTGATAGCCAATCGGGGTGCCATCGCCTGCCGCATCATCCGCACCCTGCGCCGCATGGGCGTGAGAAGCGTGGCCGTTTATACTGATGCCGATGCGCTATCGCGGCATGTGATTGAGGCCGACGAGGCGTATTGCATAGGCAGCGGAGTCGCGGCGGAAAGCTACCTGCGTGCCGACAAGATCCTGGAGGTCGCCGTGCATACAGGCGCGAAAGCGATTCATCCAGGGTATGGCTTCCTTAGCGAGCAGGCTGAATTTGCCGAGGAATGCGCGGCACAAGGCATTTGCTTCATTGGCCCCAGCCCGCAGCAGATGCGCGCTTTCGGCCTGAAGCATACGGCGCGCGAACTGGCTCTGGAGAATAAGGTGCCGCTGCTGCCGGGAACAGGTTTGCTTGAAAACATGGAAGATGGACTTCACCAGGCAGCGCACATCGGTTATCCGGTCATGCTGAAAAGCACGGCGGGAGGTGGCGGTATCGGCATGCGCTTGTGCTGGAACAGGGAAGAGTTAAGCGCGGCCTACGAATCGGTGAAGTACCTGGCGCAAAACAACTTCAGGGATGCGGGTCTGTTTCTGGAAAAATATGTCGAGAATGCGCGCCATATCGAAGTGCAAATTTTCGGCGATGGAAAGGGCAGCGTTATTGCGCTGGGTGAACGCGACTGCTCGATGCAGCGCCGCAACCAGAAGGTGATTGAAGAAACCCCTGCGCCCAACCTGCCCCCTCACTTGCGTCAGGCACTGTTGGGTGCCGCCGTTCGGTTAGGCAAGGCGGCCTGCTATCAGTCCGCCGGTACGGTGGAGTACATTTTCGACGCATCCACCGGCGAATTCTATTTCCTGGAAGTGAATACACGCCTTCAGGTCGAGCATGGCGTAACGGAAGAAGTGACCGGAATTGACCTGGTTGAATGGATGGTGCGGCAAGCGGCCGGGGACCTGCCGCCGCTGGAATCGTTCAATATTCAGCCGTCCGGCGCCTCGATTCAGGTGCGCGTATACGCCGAGAATCCGGCCCGGGATTTTCAGCCGTCCTGCGGCCCGCTCACCGCAGCGGAATTTCCTCCGCCGTCCATGGCGCGGGTGGAGACCTGGGTGGAGCGCGGCGTCGAGGTTTCCCCTTTTTACGACCCCATGCTGGCAAAAATAATCGTGCATGCGAACGACCGGGATCAGGCTATTGCCAGGCTTCTGGCCGCATTGGATGCAACGGTGCTGCAGGGTGTCGAAACCAACTCAGGCTATCTTGAACAGATTCTGGGTGGGGAAATGTTTCGGGGTGGCTTTCATACGACGAACTTCCTGAACGGTTTTCATTATATTGCCCATACCATCGATGTAGTCAGTCCGGGTGTACAGACCACTGTGCAGGATTATCCTGGGCGGACCGGTTACTGGAGCGTAGGCGTCCCGCCATCGGGACCAATGGATGGCCTTGCGTTTCGCCTGGCCAATCGCCTGGTTGATAATGCCGGCGACAAGGCCGGGCTCGAGATCACTTTCACCGGACCGACGCTGCGCTTCAATTGCGACAGCGTTATTGCGGTGTGTGGCGCATCCATGGATGTGCGGCTTGATGGCGAGCCTCTGGCGTATTGGAGATCCCATCCGGTCAAAGCGGGCGCGCTGCTGCAGTTCGGTAAACTCACCGATTATGGCTGCCGCGCCTACCTTGCGGTTAGAGGCGGGATTCAGGTCCCTGATTATCTGGGCAGCAAATCCACTTTCACCCTCGGCCAGTTCGGCGGGCACGCCGGACGCACTCTCGTAACGGGCGACGTGCTGCATATCGTGGCTGCGAAGGATGGCCAGGACGTTCGCACTACCCGCACCCGGCGCACGCTGCCGGAGGAACTGATTCCGCATTACAGCGATAAGTGGGAAATCGGGGTGCTGTACGGGCCGCACGGCGCACCGGATTTTTTTACCGAAGAAGATATCCAGACCCTCTTCGCCATCGAATGGAAAGTGCACTACAACTCAAGCCGAAGCGGTGTGCGCCTGATTGGCCCCAAGCCTCGTTGGGCACGCCCCGACGGTGGCGAAGCCGGTTTGCACCCATCCAACATCCACGATAACGCATATGCCCTCGGCACGGTGGACTTCACGGGCGACATGCCGGTGATACTGGGCCCGGACGGTCCCAGTCTGGGCGGCTTCGTCTGTCCGGTCACCATCGTGCAGGCCGAATTATGGAAAATCGGTCAACTCAAGCCGGGCGATAGCGTGCGTTTTTGCCGGATGTCCATGGAGCATGCACTTGAGCTGGAAAAACTGCAGGATTCAACGCTGAGGCATCTCCGGGTTCCGAAAGTGATTCCCGCCATACCTGATCCAGGGAGAGCGGCAACCGCAACTCCTGTCCTCCACTTCATTCCGCAATGCGACAGCCAGGTTCAGGTGGTGTACCGACAGGCAGGCGACAAGAACCTGCTGGTCGAGTACGGACCGCTTGAACTCGATCTCAATTTGCGTTTCCGGGCCCACGCGCTCATGGATTGGCTTGGGAAAGAGTCCGGGCAAGCTGCCGGAGCAGAGGGCGCAGTGGGAACAGGGCAGATGAAAGGTATCCTGGATCTGACGCCAGGCATCCGCTCCTTGCAGATTCATTTCGACTCGCGCGTGTTGTCACGTGACAAGCTGCTGGATATTTTGATTGCTGCTGAAAAGAAGCTGCCGGATATCGAGCACATGGAGGTTCCCACCCGCATCGTGCATCTCCCATTGTCGTGGGATGACGGGGCGACACGGCTGGCGATCGAGAAATACATGCAGTCCGTACGCAGCGACGCGCCGTGGTGCCCGAGCAACATCGAGTTCATTCGCCGGATCAATGGGGTGCGCAGTATCGATGACGTGCAGCGTATTCTATTCGAGGCGAGCTACCTTGTGATGGGGCTGGGCGACGTATATTTGGGAGCGCCGGTGGCCACGCCGGTGGATCCCCGTCACCGCCTGGTTACCACCAAGTACAACCCCGCGCGCACCTGGACGCCAGAGAATGCGGTCGGCATAGGTGGAGCGTATTTGTGCATTTATGGCATGGAAGGTCCGGGAGGGTACCAATTTGTCGGGCGCACCGTACAGATGTGGAACCGTTATCGCCAGACAGCCGATTTCAAGGAGGGCAAACCCTGGTTGTTGCGTTTCTTCGATCAGATACGTTTTTATCCCGTTAGCGAAAGCGAACTGCTCAAGCTGCGCAGGGACTTTATTGCCGGGCACTTCAAGCTTCGCGTCGAGGAAACCACGTTCAGCTTGAAGCAATACAATACGTTTTTGCAAGAGAACTGGGTGGAAATCAGTGCCTTCAAAGCCAGGCAACAGGCTGCCTTTGAAGCCGAGCGCGACCGCTGGGAGGCTGAAGGCAAGGCAGAGTACGTGAGCGAGATCGCCCTTGAGGAAGCGGATGCGCAGAGTGAACTGGACCTGCCGGAAGGGGCACAAGCTGTTAGCGCGCACGTAACCGGAACGGTATGGAAGCTGCTGATCGAGGAAGGGCAGCGTGTCGAAACGGGCAGACCCATTGTGGTAATCGAATCCATGAAAATGGAATTTGCGGTGGACGCACCGGTCAATGGCACGATACGACGGTTCTTCTGCAAGGAAGGAATGCCCATATCCGCCGGACAGGTGCTGCTTATCATTCAGGAAGAGTGAGTATGAACAAGCTGCTCCCGGCAGAAAGCCTGGGTGATATTCCATCTTTGCTCCAGCGCTATGCGAGCGGCGAGCTGACTCCCAGCTTGATGGTGCAGAAGGTGCATGCACTGATCCAGGATGATCCCGGCAATGTATGGATACACAAATTGCCGCTCGAAACATTGAAGGGCTACGCTTTTGCGGCGGAGACCAGGAACAAAAGCGGGGTAGAACTGCCGCTGTATGGTATTCCCTTTGCCATAAAGGATAATATCGACCTCGCCGGGATACCGACGACGGCGGCGTGCCCGGCGTTTGCCTATACGCCGCAACACCATGCAATGGTAGTGCAGAGATTGATCGATGCGGGTGCGATTCCCATCGGCAAGACCAACCTCGATCAGTTCGCCACGGGGCTGAACGGTACCCGCTCCCCTTACGGGGCTTGCCGCAACGCGTTCAATCCGGAATACATTTCCGGTGGGTCGAGCTCCGGTTCGGCGGTGGCGCTTGCAAAAGGTCTGGTTTGCTTCAGCCTGGGAACCGATACTGCAGGTTCCGGCAGGGTTCCCGCAGCATTCAATAATCTGATCGGGTATAAGCCAACCAGGGGCTCGCTTTCTACGCGTGGCGTGGTTCCCGCGTGCCGATCGCTGGATTGCGTTTCAATCTTTGCATTGACGGCCGCCGATGCTGAACGGATTCTTGAAGTAACGACCGGTTATGACGCCGAAGATATTTATTCGCGCCGGGGAGAGGGGTATGGCAAGGATTCGGCCGTGCCATGCTTGCCCGAGCAAAATTTTCGCTTCGGTGTGCCGCGCAATCAGCAATTGCAATTTTTCGGCAATCAAGAGAGTGAGCGCTTATTTACCGAGGCCGTGGCAAAGCTGCAGGCCTTGGGTGGCGAAGCGGTCGAGATAGACTTTGCCCCCTTTCTGGAAGCAGCGCGCCTGCTGTATGAAGGCCCCTGGGTAGCCGAACGTTATGCGGCGATTCAACAGTTCTTCGACCTGCATGGCGATCAAGTGATTGCTCCCGTGCGTGAGATAATCGGCGGCGCAAAACGCTACTCGGCTGCTGACGCTTACAACGGTTTATACCGCTTGCGCGCGCTCAAGCGTGAGACGGACCGCGCGTGGACTGAAACCGATTGCATGCTGACGCCAACCGCCGGAACTCTCTATACCGTAGAGGCAATGCAACAAGACCCCATCCGCCTGAATGCCAATCTTGGTTACTACACAAATTTCATGAATCTTCTCGATTATGCAGCGGTCGCGGTCCCAGCCGGATTCCAGAAGGATGGATTGCCCTTCGGCATAACGCTCGCGGGACCTGCCCGGCAGGATCAACCGCTGTTGCGTCTCGCCGGACGTATCCAGCAGGCGTACGGCTTACCTCTCGGCGCTACCGGCATTCCCCTGCAAAAAGAAAAAGAAGGTTCGCCGGGAAAGCCTTTTCACGGCTCATCACAGGTACTGCAGCCGGGTCAATCCTCTGGTCAGATACGTGTAGCGGTTTGTGGCGCGCATTTGTCCGGCCTGCCGTTGAACGGACAGCTGACCAGCCGAAGGGGGAGATTGGTGGCGAGCACCACAACGTCGCCCGATTATAGACTCTACGCCTTGCCAGGAGATCCCCCGAAGCGTCCCGGATTGATACGGGTGGACAGGGATGAGCAAGGGGCCGCGATCGAAGTCGAGCTTTGGGAATTGCCAGTGGGTGAATTCGGCAGCTTTGTCGCCGGCATACCTGCGCCCCTGGGTATCGGCACCATTACGCTGGAGAACGGCGAAGCGGTCCAAAGTTTTTTATGTGAGCGCTATGCAGTAGCGGATGCCGAGGATATCAGCCGATTTGGAGGTTGGCGCGGCTACCTGCGACAGCTGCGCAATTCATAGTTGAACCTCGATCCCGGTAGCTGAAGCTACGCGACGTTCCCGAGGTATTTTTTGACCTGCAGGTTAACCTGCCCCTGCTGCAAATCCGCATAATATTCTCGGTCGCGATACGGCCGATATAATTTCTCGGGTTGCTTTTCGACAAGCGCGGACAATGGAAGGCAGTCTTTATGCCATACTCACTCTTCGTTCCAGGATATGTTTCCGTTTGCAGCGGAAATGGGTTGAATCTGGATCACCCCAAAGGCTTGCATTGGTAAAGTATCAGCATAACAGTCCTATAATTACCAGGTCCGACCATCACTTGCAGTTGGTAAGCAAAGACCGATTGTGGTTATCCCTGGCTGGTTTTAAAACTGAATCCGCTATTTGTCAGTGCGAACCGCATTAAGCTATTGAACTCGATCACAAAACGCCAGATGAATATCATTAAACTATCTTTCAGAATGCTCCGTCGTGACTGGCGGGCAGGCGAGCTGCGCGTACTGGCGTTTGCGCTCATCATCGCAGTAGGTGGAATGACCACGGTGGGATTTTTTGCCGACCGGGTGCAATTGGCGCTTTCCCGCCAGGGCAACCAGTTGCTTGGCGCAGACCTGATAATCTTTTCCGATCATCCGCTGGCCCCGAGCTACGCCGATGAAGCCAAGCGGCTGGGACTGGCCGTTTCCTCTGCGCTTAAATTCCCCAGTATGGCGGCGAAGGGCGAGTTCAGTTTGCTGACCGAGATCAAGGCAGTTACCGAAGGTTATCCCTTGCGGGGAGAGCTGCGAATCAGCGAGGATTTCGGTAGCATATCGCCCAAGACCAACCGGATTGCCAACGCGATACCGCCTCCCGGCTCGGCATGGGTGGATGAGAAGCTCATGGTGCGCCTCAACCTTTCGAAGGGCGATACGATAGAAGTGGGTGCGGCAGATCTTGTCGTCAACGCAGTGATCACGCAGGAGCCGGATTATTCCATTGGCTTCCTTAACCTGAGGCCGCGCGTGCTGATCAACGCGGCAGACCTGCCATCAACCGGGCTCGTGCAGGAAGGCAGCCGGATCAGCTACCGCCTGCTGGTTGCCGGTGATTCCGGCGACGTGGAGAGTTTTCGTGAATGGGCCCAATCGCGGCTGATGCTTGGAGAAAGAATTGAGGGCATTCGCGACGCCCGTCCTGAAATCAAGGCGGCGCTGGAGCGGGCGGAAAAATTTCTCAGTCTTACGGCCCTGGCCAGCGTAGTGCTGGCGGCGGCCGCGGCAGCCCTTGCCGTGCGCCGCTTCACTCAGCGTCATCTCGATGGTTGCGCGGTAATGCGATGTCTGGGAGCAAGCCAGGGAGCGATGCTGCGCCTGTACCTGTATCATTTCCTTACGCTGGGGCTGATTGCCAGCGGGCTCGGCTGCCTGCTCGGTTTTGCCGCACAGGAAGCGCTGGCCTTTTTTCTTTCCGGACTCGTGGAAGCGGAATTGCCGTGGCCCAGTATATGGCCTGCAGTGCATGGGTTGCTGACCGGCATGGTGTTATTGCTTGGCTTTGCGTTGCCGCCCTTGCTCAATTTGCGAAAAGTGCCCGCGCTGCGTGTACTGCGGCGGGATATCGGGACGCCAAACTCCTTTAGTATTACGGGCTACGCGCTTGGGCTGATCGCGTTATCGGCACTTTTTTTATGGAAAGCGGGCGATGTCAGGCTGGGCGCATCCGCCATAGGAGGGTTCGTTGCAGCAATAGCAGTTTTCGGTTTGCTGGGATTTTTTTTGCTGAAAGCGCTATCACACATGCGCAGTCAGACAGCGGGAGCGTGGCGCTATGGATTGGCAAGCATCCGGCGGCGGGCAACCTCCAGCGTGGTGCAGGCAGTGGCGCTGGGATTGGGCCTGATGGCGCTGCTCGCGCTGACCCTCATCCGGGATGATTTGCTGCAAAATTGGCGCACCAGCCTGCCGCCGGACGCACCCAACCATTTTTTGATAAATATCCAGGAAGACCAACTGCGGCCCCTGGCGGCGTTTTTCAGTGAGCACGACATGGAGCGGCCGCCCGTATTTCCCATGGTGCGGGGACGTTTGACAGAGATCAATGGCGAGCCTATCGCATCGGAGGAGTTTACCGATCTGCGCGCAAAGCGATTGGTGGAGCGCGAGTTCAATCTATCCTGGGCGGACGAACTACAGAGCGACAATCAGATTGTGAAAGGCCGCTGGTGGAAAAGCGGGGAGAGAGGGAAAGCGGAGCTGTCGCTGGAGGATGATATTGCGAAGACAATCGGCATCAAAGTTGGCGACACGCTGACCTACGATATCGCGGGCAGCGATTTTTCCGCCGAGGTGACCAGTCTGCGAAAGGTAAACTGGGATTCGTTCCGGGTCAACTTTTTTGTGGTTACGCCGCCAGGGGTACTGGAGGATTATCCGGCTAGCTACATAACCAGTTTCCATCTGCCGCCCGAGCAGATAGAAGTGACGAATCAATTGATCAAAGCCTTTCCCAACCTGCTTGTGCTGGACGTGGCGAACATTATCAGCCAGGTGCAGAAGGTGATTGAGCAAGTGACCAAAGCGGTCGAATTCGTTTTCCTGTTCACATTACTGGCGGGATTGGTGGTGTTGTATGCCGCAATTGTCTCTACCCAGGATGAGCGTATTCACGAGGCTGCCATCTTCCGGACCCTCGGAGCAAATCGCAGGCAACTGGCGCGCGCCTGGGCTGCGGAATTTGCCATACTCGGCGGGCTCTCCGGGCTTTTCGCTGCGGCAGGGGCAAATGCGCTCGGCTATGTCATCGGCGAGTTTGCGTTGAATCTGTCTTACACTTTCAACCCCTGGATATGGCTTACCGGTTTACTGTCGGGAGTCGTGGGCGTGACTGTGGCAGGGCTGATGGGTACTCGCTCGGCGCTTTCAACACCCCCCCTTATGACGTTGCGCAAGGTTTGATGAAATTTACTCCAATTTTACCGGTTCCTTTTTGATCGGGTAGGCCGCTGAATGTGCCGGCGCATTGCTCATCTCGATATGGATGCTTTCTATGCATCGGTCGAACTGCTTCGTTATCCGGAACTGCGTAAATTACCGGTCGTGATTGGCGGGAGGAGCGACAACCAACCGGTCGTGCTCAAAGACGGCAACCGGCACTTTACGCGGCTGCGGGATTATGCAGGCCGGGGTGTCATAACCACGGCTACTTACGAAGCTCGCGTTTTTGGCGTTTCCTCGGGGATGGGACTGATGAAAGCCGCACAACTGGCGCCAAACGCCATTTTGCTGCCGGCCGACTTTCAGGCTTACCGCCACTATTCACGGCTGTTTAAAGCCGCGGTGGCGGATATTGCGCCACAAATCGAAGACTGCGGCATTGATGAGATCTACATAGACCTGACTACTCTGCCCGGAGATGTCCTTGCAATTGCTCAGCGCATCAAGCAAGCGGTGTGGGAGAGTACCGGGCTCTCCTGTTCCATCGGGGTGGCGCCCAACAAGCTGTTGTCGAAAATCTGCTCGGATCTTGAAAAACCGGATGGCCTCACCCTTATGGGTCTGGCTGATATACCGGCCCGAATCTGGCCTCTCCCTGCAAAAAAAATCAATGGAATCGGACCTAAACTGAACCAGAAGCTGGCGGCGCTTGGCATCACTACTATCGCAGAACTTGCACGGGCCGACGCGGGACACCTGCGGATACATTTCGGCCAGGGCTACAGTCGCTGGCTCAAGGAAGTTTCTCATGGCGTGGACGAGCGCCCGGTTATAACGAACGCGGAACCCAAATCCATCAGTCGAGAAACCACTTTCGAGCGCAACCTTCATGCTCGCCACGATCGCCCCGTTCTCTCGGAAATTTTCACGGCGCTATGTAAAGATCTGGCAAAAGACCTCCAGCGCAGGGGTTACACGGCACGTACCATCGGTATCAAGTTGCGCTACGAGGACTTTCGCACCATAACCCGCGATATTACGTTATCCTTTCCTGCCGGTGATGCCGCCGCTATCCGCCGTGCGGCTGAAGAATGCCTTCGCCGGGTTCCGCTGAAGCGAAAATTGCGATTGCTGGGCGTGCGCGCCAGTTCATTATCCACGAGTGGCATTTCACAGAGCGCCAGCGAGATGCGCCAAGGCGAACTATCGCTGCTTGTGTAAACGCGGAATAAGTTTTCTGCCTTGAGCCGAGCTGAAGGTAAACAATCCCTAAGTCGCACGAAATGTTACATTGCGTACACGCGATTCATTCTGCTCGCCATGACAACAACAAAAACACGGGTCCGTCTTGTAATCGTTATCGTGATTCTTGCGGTGCTGGGCTACGCAATCTGGTTGTGGACACGCCCTCAACCCATAGAAGTCACGCTCGCCACTATTACACGCGGCACGGTGGAAGCCACCGTGGTGAATACGCGGGCAGGGACCATTACCGCTTGCCGCCGTGCCAAGCTTGCACCGGCGGCGGGGGGACAAATCGTCAAGCTTTTGGTGAAAGAAGGAGACCGTGTAGAAGAGGGGCAGGTACTGCTGGAACTGTGGAATGTCGAGCTTGCCGCGCAGCGCGATCTGGCGCACCGGCAACTCACCATAGCCGAAGAACGACGCCATGAAGCCTGTGTTATCGCGGATAATTCGCGCCGTGAAGCCGAGCGCGCCCGGCAACTTGCCGACAGAGGTTTTGTCAGCCCTCAGGGCATGGAGAATGCGGATGCGGAAGCACGCGCCCGGCAAGCCGGTTGCGACGCCACCGAGGCGGATGTGAGAGCTGCGAAGGCGCAAGTCCGTGTGACGCAAGCCGGGCTGGAGCGTACGGTATTGACCGCGCCGTTTCCCGGCATCGTGGCGCTTGTCACCGGTGAGCTTGGGGAATACGCCACACCCTCGCCACCCGGCATCCCAACGCCACCTGCGGTTGATCTGATAGACGACACTTGCCTGTACGTTACTGCGCCAATGGATGAAGTCGACGCTCCCCGACTCAAAACCGGGCAATTCGCGCGCATCACGCTGGATGCACTCCCCGGCGAGATCTTTGACGGGAAGGTGCGGCGTATCGCTCCCTACGTTACCGAGGTGGAGAAGCAGGCGCGCACCGTCGATGTCGAAGTGGATTTCAAGGAGGTGCCAAAACATTCGCTATTGGTGGGGTATAGCGCTGATGTCGAGGTTGTCATCAAGCGGAGCGACGATGTGTTGCGGGTGCCGACACAGGCAATACGGCAAAACGGCAAGGTACTGGCAGTGGATGAGGAAAATCGGTTGGTCGAACGCATCCCGGAGATAGGCCTTGCCAACTGGGCGTTTACCGAAGTTATCAGTGGCTTGAAGGAGGGCGAGAGGGTTCTGTTGTCATCCGATGAGGAGGACGTGAAAGCCGGGGTGAAAGTCAAGGAGCAAGCTGCCGAGCCATGATCGTGCAACCCTGCATCGATCTGCCTGTTACTTATTTTAAAATTAATGCCCAAGACAATTTTCGGTTTTCCACTGTCATGGCGGGCGCAGGATGGGTAAAGCGAAGCGCAACCCATCATTGGATAACGCCCCCGCCCCACTCATCAATGTTAAATCATACTGAAATGATCAGCCTGACCGCTATTTCCCGCGTGTTTCATATGGGTGATCAGGAAGTGCGCGCGCTCGACAGCATTGATCTCGAAATCGGATCCGGCGAATATGTTTCGATCATGGGACCTTCCGGCTCGGGCAAATCCACTTTGCTCAATATTATAGGATTGCTGGACCAGCCCGACAGCGGGCGCTATGAACTGGATGGCAAGGATGTCACCGGCTTGTCCGAGGTCGAGCAGGCGCGTGTGCGGCGCGAGAAAATCGGATTCGTGTTTCAGTCATTCCATCTTGTGCCGCGTTTGACGGCGGCGGAAAATATTGAACTGCCGCTGATAATAGAGGGCGTTACTCCCCCGGAGCGGAAATCCCGGGTAGACGAGGCATTACTGGGATTCAATCTGAGCGACCGCGCCGGGCACCGCCCCGCGGAACTATCGGGCGGCCAGCGGCAACGGGTGGCAATCGCGCGCGCGACGATTTTGCGTCCCACCGCCCTGCTGGCGGACGAGCCCACCGGCAATCTCGATCATCGCATCGGCGCGGAGGTCATGGCGCTGCTGGAGGGGTTGCATGAGCGCGGAACGACGCTCATCGTGGTTACTCATGACCGGGAACTTGGTGCGCGGGCACATCGCCGCATTGCCATGCGCGACGGCGAAATCGTGGCGGACGAGAAATGAACCGGGCACAACTCGCTGGCGCGCGGTACCCCCGGCCCGGCCTGGTGTCCAGGTAGTAATCGAAGCGCCCCCATGCAGCACATCGAGGTTGCTCTTGCGCTGACCGTATTCATTGTGTTTTCCTGTACGGCTCACGCGGCCCTTATTGGCCAGGTAATAAATATTGCTGAAGGCGACAATATGATCGTGGTAATAGATAAGCAGTGGGTAAGGGTGCGGCTGGCGGGAATTGAAGCGCCGGAAACAAATCAGCCCTTCGGCACGCGTTCCAGACAATCTCTTTCCGATCTCTGCTTTTGGCAGCAGGTAGTCGTGACGCCGAAAGGGAAAGACCAGTATGGGCGCATGCTTGCGAAGGTTCGCTGTGGTGATGTGGATGCGGGAACGGAACAGGTGAAACGTGGTTTGGCCTGGAAGTATGACCAGTATGAGAACGATTCCAGCCTCAAGCCCGTCCAGGAAGAAGCCAAGGCCGCCAAACGCGGATTATGGGCTGATCCCTATGCGAAACCGCCTTGGGAATGGCGTGAAATGTGGGACTAGCCTGCTGTCCAGCCTGAAGAGACAAGCCATGCTCCATCTGAAAACCGTCGGTAAATGAAGCTGCGCGACACCTTGCATCTCTCCCTGAGAACGGTTGCGAGCTACAGAGTTCGCTCACTGCTCATTGTTCTGGCAATGGCATTGGGTGTGGCGGCAGTCGTGGTGCTGACTGCATTGGGCGATGGGGCGCGCCGATATGTCGTTGGCCAGTTTTCTTCAGTCGGCACCAATCTGATTGCTGTCTTGCCAGGGAGAGCTGAAACCTCAGGTGGGTTTCCCGGTGCGGCGCTAGGACAAACTCCTCGAGATCTGACCCTGGAGGACGCCAGGGCGCTCGGCCACCTTCCAGAGGTCAGGCGTTATGCGCCGCTTAACGTCGGCGTTGCGGAACTGGCGAGCGCCGGCCGCCTGCGGGAAGTAACCGTGCTCGGCAGTACGGCCGATATACTGCCCGTACGGCATATGAAGCTCTCGCAGGGCGGTTTTCTTGCTCATGAAAAAGGGGCCGGGCATAGCGCGCAAATTGTTTTGGGCGCCCAGCTTGCACAGGAGTTTTTCCCCCAGAGCAGCGCTGTCGGCCAGCGAGTCAGGCTCGGCGATCGCCGTTTTCTGGTTTCGGGCGTGCTTGCACCCCAGGGTGAATCGATGGGGTTCAATTCTGATGAAATTGTCATCATCCCCATTAATTACGCACAAGCGCTATTCAATACTTCCTCGCTCTTTCGCATATTGGTGGAAACCAAAAGCCGCGGCAGCCTTGCTTCGGCCAAGGAGGCAATTCGCGATATCCTGAAACAGCGCCACGACGGAGAAGAAGACGTCACCGTCATTACGCAGGACGCGGTGCTTGCCACTTTCGACCGTATCCTGCAGGCGCTGACGCTCGGGGTGGGCGGCATTGCCGCCATCAGCCTGGCTGTGGCCGGCATACTGGTGATGAATGTGATGCTGGTCGCGGTAAGCCAGCGCACTTCGGAAATCGGCCTGCTGAAAGCCGTGGGTGCGCCTTCAGCAGACATCCACCATTTGTTCCTGGCGGAGGCGCTGTGGCTGTCGCTGGCAGGCGCCATAACCGGCTTTGCGCTCGGCCAGTTCGGCAGCTTGCTGATCCGTTTGGCCTATCCTCAACTTCCGGCGTGGCCACCCATCTGGGCCAGTTTTGCAGGGGTCGCGGTTGCATTCGTAACCGGCATATTGGCCAGTCTTTTGCCTGCCGCCCGGGCGGCCAGGCTCGACCCCGTGCGGGCTCTCGGCGGGAAATGAGCCCGGTAATGACAAAATGATGGTTCAAAAATGAGCCCCGTTGATACGCTGCGTTTCGCCTTGAACTCGCTCACCGCTCATCGGCTGCGCACTGTCTTGTCCGCAACGGGCATAGGGATCGGTATTGCGGCGGTCATCCTGCTGACATCCATCGGCGAAGGCATCCACCAATTCGTGCTGTCCGAATTCACCCAATTTGGTACCAACATCATCAATGTCACGCCGGGTAAAATCAGCACGCATGGCGCATCCCTGGGTGCGATCGGGAGCGCGCGGCTGCTCACGATCGAGGATGCGCTCGCGTTGAAGACTTCGCGTTACGGGCAGTACATCAATGCGGGCGTAATAGGTAACGCGGAAATTCGCGCCCGCGGTCGCAGCCGGCGCGTTACCGTCTATGGCGAAGGTCCGGATTTCGCCCGCGCATTCAGGATGAAGGTATCAGCCGGCCAGTTTCTTCCTGCTGACGATCCTCGTAATCCACGCGCATACGCCGTGCTCGGATCGAAAGTTCGTACCGAGTTGTTCGGCAACGCCAACCCCCTGGGCGCCACCTTGCAGGTCGGCATGTCGCGCTTCCGGGTGATCGGGGTTATGGAATCCAAAGGGCAGGTGCTGGGGCTCGATCTGGACGATACCGTTTTCATTCCTACCACACGCGCCCTGGAAATCTTCAACCGTGAAGGCGTAATGGAAATCAACATCGCTTATCGGCCGGGAGCTCCGTTGCAGGCCGTGGTTGACGACATTCGCCGCATTCTCGTCTCGCGGCATGGCCGTGAGGATTTCACCATTACGCCGCAAAAGCAAATGCTGAAAACGCTAAGTACCGTATTGGACGTGTTGATCTTCGCAGTTGCCGCGCTTGGGGGAATCTCCCTGCTGGTGGGCGCCGTAGGCATGGTCACGCTCATGCATATCGCGGTTACGGAACGCGTTGCCGAAATTGGCCTGCTCACTGCACTAGGCGCGACGCGGGCACGCATCCGCATTCTGTTCCTGATGGAATCCACACTGCTGGCGGCCTTGGGTGGATTGGGCGGATTGGCTGTCGGTGCCGGTATCGCCTTGCTGATAAAGTCCTTGGACCTCGGCCTGCCTGTGCATATTCCGTGGAATTATGTTCTGGGAGCGCTGGCGATTTCGGTGCTGATCGGTCTTGCCGCCGGTGTTGTTCCAGCGATGCGCGCCGCACGGCTGAACCCCATCGAAGCGCTCCGAGCCGAATGAAAGTATTACCGATGAGGAGGTGCCGCTCCAGTTAGTAGCGGCTTGCAGTTGCAATAAGCGAAGCGCGTTGCACCGTATGGCTGAGCGACGTGAACTTGGTATTTGGCGCAAACGCGCTTCGCTTATTGCACCCTACGGATTCCTCCCGATTCCACTGTTCGATCCTCAAGCGTCAGTTTGCTTGTTCCTGCGCAGCCAGCGAAAAAAGAATACGTAAATGAAGGCGGGGAGGAACGGAAGAATCCACGGGAACATCTGGGAAAACCATGCGGACAAAAAGCTGTCCGCATAACGGGCCTTCGCAGCGGCGCAGGCCTCGGCAGAAGGCAAGCGGCACGCAAGCTCGATCTCCAAAGACACCTGAACATGGGCGCGCCAGAGCCAATACGCCATCGCTGCCGCAAAAATAATCAGCAGCAGCGCAAACAAGTTTACGCGGCCTTCTTGTCGCAGCATGGTTTTCTCCAGATCGGGAAGCGTGTTAAGGGAAGGAGCCTGGCAGTCGTGACTGAGGCTCAAAAGTTCCGCCTGAATTGAAGGAATTTCTCGACTTAGTTCCTTCGATGATGTCCTCCCGCTCAGATATTGTCAAGTGGGGCAGTCCCCAGGAAATGACATTCACCTAATTGCGATGGTGTCTTTCAGGATATGCTATTTATATAAAATTCGGTGTTTACGGGCGGTTCAAGCGTTACGGAAGCGCGTATGCTTGAGCAATATGATAGATAGTAGCGGCAGCGCGAAACCGATTATGGTTACGGTGATCAACAGCATGCCAAGCTCGCTGTAGTCGGCGGCAATCGCGATCTGGCCGCTATCAGGATCTCTTACTTCGCGGGTAACCACAAAGATGTCGTTCATGTACTTGGTCCCGAGTTGCGATGCGGACAAGGCAAGGTTGGTGAATGACGCCATCACCGCAAAGAAAGTCGC
Source organism: Nitrosospira briensis (assembly GCF_900115125.1). Lineage (GTDB taxonomy): Bacteria > Pseudomonadota > Gammaproteobacteria > Burkholderiales > Nitrosomonadaceae > Nitrosospira > Nitrosospira briensis_A. The sequence continues at coordinate 167,215 of NZ_FOVJ01000001.1, forward strand.
CTTGAGTTTTTCGGGTGCGGAATTGGCTATCCACGCCAGCATCGGGATCATCGCAATCTGTCCCAGCGGGGATTCGAGCGCGGTATCGATCACGGCGATGAATCGCGCATCCACGACGCCGCCGGTATGAGCGGCAGTCCATTCATGCAAGCCGTAATACATCCCGATTGTTGGTAGCGATAGAAAAGTACCCGCAATGGTGAGCGCGCCGATAATATAGGCAATCGAACGTTCGGCCATAAAGCGGCGGAAGATGAACATGCCGGCAAGAGTCAAGGTCGCGCCAATCAGTGACAACGTGGCAAGGAACTGCTGATCGAAGCCCAGGCTGTCTATCATCCACCATGTCGAGCCCGCGCCCGGACCCGGTATGGCGCGGAATACAAATATCAGAATAGCGGTGCCCACCAGCACATTGCGCGCGTCGGGTTCAAGTTCGCCTGTCAGCCGCCACATCAGGAATAAAACGATAGCCATTGAAACGGTAAAGATAATTTCTTCGCCGCCGGGGATACGGCTTAAACCGACGCTCAGGGATATGGCGGTGAAAGCCAGCCCGCCGCCAAGAATCCACCAGTTGACGGGGGGAGGATCGGTGTAAACCCCGAGCAGCGCTTCAGATTCCTGCCGGCTATGCCCCTGCGCTAAAAACCGTTTGATGTCGCGCCTCCGCAACCAGGAAGCGAACAGCACACCGGCCACCGACACCAGCGGGATGATCAAGGCGAGTTCATAGACGAAGAGATAAGCCGCGGCTTTCTGCGCGTCCGGTAATTCGCCTACGCCTTGCAAGACAAAAACGTTCACTACCGAGACCAGAATTCCCCCGGTAATGATGGCGACACGCCCGAGAGTCTGCATGGTGACATGCATGGACTTGCGATTTTCAAGCGGCAGCGGATGCCCATGAGCATCTACGCGCGGCACCGCTTCCACCGTCATGGCATCCGCCACGACGTCCTGAAGCACAAAACCGATGGGTCCGAGCATGGCCGATGTGACGTACCACGCTTCCACCGTAACTACAGCCCGCATTGCGTCCAGGTGCCCAAGCAGCCCGATCATGATCAGCAGGCTCAGCGTTATGAGGCCAGCGCCCAGGTAGACGAGCAGGCTCTTCCATCGCCAAACCAGATCCACCAGATGACCTAGCGGCATCTTCAATGCCCATGGCAGCATCATCCAAAACCCGAGCGCCGCCAGAAACTCGGCGGAAAGCCCCAGGCGCTCCTTGACGTAAAATGTACCGACAATTGCGGTCAGGCCGGAAATACCTGCCGCGGCGTAGACCATGAGCGGAGGCAGATAGGACAAGCGCATCTCGCGCCCAAGCGCGAAAATGTTGGCATCGAGCCATCGGCCGACAGTGCCGGCCAACCCGAGTGCTGGAGGTGCGGTTGTCATAACGACGGCTTTCTCATGATATTAATCGACGGGGAGCGGTAAAAATCTGTGCGATATCCCGCGGCCGTGAAAGTCTGACCCTGCTTGAAACCGGATTTCGGCAGGTCACGCCGGGCCGATCTGCTTTCTGAGGCTATCCCAATAAGTAGTCGCCACGAAAGCGTTGGCACAAGTCAGCGTCGTCAGCGCCACTGCGCGATATACAACGCTACGAGGCGCTTTGATATTCACCGCCGGGTTGAGCAAGTCAGGAGCAACCGCGACCCGTTTCAGGGTTTCGCCGGCCAATAGTATCGGCCACATGCAGGCCAGCCGCTGGCGAATCTCGGAAACAGGAATCGCCATAGTATAAATCCAGCCCTGATCCAGGTGGTCCATGGCAAGTCCGATGAGCTGATCCAAAACCGGCCTGAATCTCGGCAGGCTAGCCTCAATCAGCAGGTCAGCCGGTTTCAACCCGGCTTCAGCCAGGAGCGACTCCGGTACATAGCAGCGGCCATTCTGCAAGTCGCGGCCAATGTCTTTAACGATGTTTGTAAGCTGCAGACCCTTTCCGAACCTCACGCCAATAGCCGACATCTCCGGGACATTCCAGTTGGCCATCGTCTGCCGGTGCGCACAGACCATTCTGGTCCAGAATTCTCCGACACAGCCAGCCACATAGTAAGTGTACCGGTCCAGTTCGTCCAGCGTGGACAGTGCGGTAAGTTGCGAGCTTGACTCACCGGGGAAACGGGTGAGATCCATTTCCATCCCCCTGGGTAATACTTCCATCAGCCATCGGATTCGCTCCTGATCGCCGACGGAACATGCCTCGTACAGCTTGAAGCAGTCTTCCAGCCGCTGAAGAAGAATGCTCTCCCCGGAATCTTTCTGATGCGGAATCAGCGCGGTTTGAATCTCCCGGATTGCATTCCAGTCAATCCCGGCGGTTGTGAACTGCGCACGGAACTGATTAAGGTATTTCAGCCGCTGCGCCCGATCGATGAGATCCGTATCTGCGATGGTATCGGCTGCGCGCGCAAAGAGATACGACAGCCCCATCTGATCGCGCACGCCAACCGGCAGCACATTGAGTGTGAGATAAAACGAACGCGAAACCTGCTTGAGAATGCCATGCAGAAGCTCGTCTGTAGCGGGGAGGGTATTCAAAGATAGAAATTCCAAAGCCACTCGTCAGCAAGGGGCGAACATTACATGCTGCCGAGCATGAAGGTCAAGACGTGCGTCTCTCGGGTTGCAATTTCAGGCGCGAAAGAAGCTCCGAATTTTAAACGAACGGAGTTAAGGAAGCCTAAGAAAAGACACGATGATTTGGATTCGACTAAAACTAGGTCGAATTAATTATTTATGCTGTTCACGTACCGACTATAGGATGCGTGGAGCGCAGCGCAACCCATCAAAAGCGGCTTTACGACTTTGAGTTCGGCACATTGGGGGTGAGTGGAGAGAGTTGCGCTAATAACAATGGATGAGAGCCAAGTGGAACAATCGCTCTTGAAACCGTTCGCCTGTAGCGCGGAGGGCGTTCAAAGAGAGAAATTCCAAAGCGCCTGCAAATCCGATTCTGTCACGTCTCCCCGATTTATAGTTATATCTTTCTTGAGATAGCGCATCGCTTCGCTGCAGGCTCTCAGCACAAACAGCGAGGTCGCAACCTCGCTGCCCACCAGAATTCGGGTGGGGTGACGCATGCGGTTCCATTCATAGGCCCGGTAAGGATGCCTGCCTCTACCTTCCCCTGCTGCCTGGCTCAGCACCTTGAGGCCAGCAGCAATCACGCCGTCATGTTTCGGCTCATATGCCAGCAGCACGAGCGCGGATACTGCCAGGGCGGCATCGAAGGCATTTAGGGAATATCCGATCAGCTCATCCTTGCAATACTGCTGGGCAATCCAGCGCATATCTTCAATTTTTCCTTCAGGGTCAAGGATCCGTTTATCTACATCGGTGAGTGTTCCGTAAGTCTGGTACATTCGCCCCAGGTAATAGACATAAGTTTCCGGCAGATAATACTTGTGGGCCGTTTCATGACGGAAATTACCGCTTGCGAAGGCTCGATGATGGAAATCAAGCAACCGCTGTAAAAATGCCAGGTTTTCACCCTCCAAAGCCAACCATTGTTTCCGGTTGACAAGAATGGCGTCCAGGATATCCATGTTATGACCCGGACAAATCTCGTTACCCAGCATTTCCCTGATTATCCTGCCGTCATCGTTCCTGAAGGTTTTGTCAAACCATATCGGCACGGCGCCCATGTAATCCAGCGGCCTGGTGATCTGAATGGTGGGTGGATTCGAGTTGTATTTACCTCCTACCTGGTACTCGCTGATAATTTCCACCCAGGGATAAGCCAGCAGTGAATTGCAAGCTGCGAGAAGCTCTTTGTCCACCGTCAACTGCTCCCTCTGCACGAAATCAAGCCACTTTCTCGCCATCGCCAAGGTGAGAAAGGTCGTATCCGTATCCGGAACGTACTCGCCGAATCCCAGATCGCGCTTCTTTTGCCAGGAAGCTTCGGACAGCCGACACAGGGGTCTTCCCTCGGGATCTTTTGGCAAGCAAGTGATGGCTGGGTGCTGAATGTGCTTATTCGGAGTCTCGAGCCACTCCTGGCTGCTACATACGCAATAGCGCAGTAGATTTTCCAGAATCGGGACGATACGAGGATAATGTTGTCGCCGTGAAGTATCCGAGACTAGAAACACCAGCAGATGCTCGAAAAAATTGACATCTGAAAAGGCAATCCTGTGCCAGATCCAGGCAAAAGATGCGTCCATGGGCTCGGAAATCCCGCGATAGGGCTTACGGATGAGCCTGAGCCTGGCGGGATTCGTCATAAGAAAACATCGTATTAACGCAAATAATACCGTGATATTTTTATATTCGAACGAACCAAGCCCCTGTAGTACGTTGATAAAATTCCTGCCATCCATATGGTCATCGCCGGACAGCTCGACCTGTGCCGCAACAGGGAACCAGGGATCGTTCTTGTCTTTATCCCAAATCCGTAAAATGTCCTGCAGACAGTTATCGATCATATTCTGCAAATCTGTCTGAGTCAGTTCGCCGTCGATCTGCTCAGCCTTTTCGCGTTGCTGCCAATGGGGATTTTCGATGCTGTCAAGAAGTCGAGCCAGACAACCGAAGGTTGCTTCGATCCACAGTGGGTCTTGCCAATTATCAGCGCTAGCCTGCATGGCTTTACGCATCATCTCCTGATAAGGGGATATTTCCGTCAACTTTATGGCGGGATGTCGGCAATGCTCCAGAATCAAATACTTCAGGACGGGATGGCCCGCCAGTTTCTGGTATACGAACCGAAGATTGAATCCGGGCGGGGTATGACACTCTCCTCCAAGAATCGGCTGATCGCAGATCTCATAGAGGTTCGCGTTTCTTGTCATTGCTTTTGTTCCGCTGATCGATCTGCTGAAGGTCCACTGTGCCAGCTCGGCAAACTCCGCAGCTCAGCCGGGCAATCTTCGCCCTGCCGGAATTACTCGTGCTGCGAAATTCTAGGTGCGAATCGGCACGGCTGCTTTTTCCCTTCGCCCGACCCATAGCCCAAGCAGCGCCATTCCCGCGAGCATCATGGCGTAGCTCGCCGGTTCTGGTATGGCCGCGATCATCCCCACTTGTCCGTTGATGCTTACCAGGTACAGGTTGCCGGCAGCATCCTCGCCAAACGAGGTAATACCGCCTGTAATGCCGGATGGGGACAGGAGTTCGGCGGTGCGGTCCATGAGTGTCCCATTCGGGTCGGCAGGCAGGAAGGACATCACCTTGTCGTTGACGAAATCGGCGAAGAAATAAGTACCTTCCAATCCATCGATCGCTGATCCATGGTAAACATAGCCCCCAATGACTGAGGCACCTGCGTCGGTATGGTTATATTCGAAGATTGGCGGCGTGTGATTCGCGATCTCCGGATCGTCAGGAAAATTCAATCGCGTACCCTCGAACTTGCGCCACCCGTAATTCGCGCCAGCAACTCCAATATCGATTTCTTCGCGATTGTTCTGCCCGACATCGCCGATATAGAAAGTGCCCGTTTCCCGGTCGAAACTATTGCGGAAAGGATTGCGCAGTCCATAAGCATAAATTTCAGGGTTGATTCCCGCGACGTCCGGATTGTTACCCGCGATGTTGCCCGCCGGTATCGTATAGCCATACTGAGCGGGGTCTCCAGGAGACTGATCGGCGGATACATCCACCCGCAGAATTTTCCCTAGATTCCCGGAAAGGTTTTGGGCACGATTTTCGGGATCATTACGGAAGCCCCCGTCCCCGGTGGCGATGTAAAGATTACTGGACTCGCCGGGACGAAAGCCTATCCAGCCAGCCTTATGGTTGTTGAACTCGGGTTGCTGGACAGTAAGCACGGTTTGCCGGCTTGCGGCATCTGCTATGTTTGATTGGGCCGTGCCTACCTGATAAGTGGCGACCACTGTATCAAGCGTTGTCCTGTCGATGTAATCGACATAAAAGCGGCGGTTGCTCGCAAAATCGGGATCAAACGCCATGCCGAGCAGGCCGCGCTCGCCCTCGGTATTGACCGAGCCGGACAGATCGAGAAACGGGGTTGGCAACACCGTTCCGTTTTGAAGCACTTTGATCAGTCCGCCCTGCTCGACAATGAAAAGCCGCGAATCTTCGGGGGGCGAGGTGAAGAACAAGGGCCGGTCAAGACCCGTGGCGACGATTTGGGTTTGCAACTGCGCAAGTGCCGGTTGCGTACAGACGGTAGCGGCAAAAGCGACGGAAAGCAGGGCGGAAAAAGATTTGATCATGATAACTCCTCAAAACCAGGTTGAGATACGGAGTTCAATGTGAAATAACGGCGGAACCGTTCTTTTATATAGGTAAGGCAAAGGGGATTGTCAAACCGGAAATGGAGCTACGCCACGCATCCGGAAAGTAGCCGAGTAGCATTTGCAGCAAGCAGGAAGCAGGCGGGTGAGCTGAGCTTGCCCATTTACGTTTATACGCATTAAGAAAAAGGACGTCAGGCCACCGAGCCGGGGTTGAGCCTTCCCGGTAGGATAAAAAAGAAACCGGATCTTTCCGGAGGGAAATAATTACGGGGTTTTAGTGAGCGGACGCAGATGCAAGGTCTGTTCGGGTGGGCCGGGAAGGAACGGCGTCTGCTTGCCATTAACCCAATCGGCGTGCCCGCTGCCGTAATAGGGCGAGAGCGGATGTCCGCTCTGCCCGCCGGGCATTGCGAAATAGCCATGCTCTTCGCTGCCGGGTGCAACAGCGAAACGATTCGAGGCCCCAAAATCCGGCGACTGCACGCGGGGCATTTTGCTATCGCCCGGCAATTCGTCCTTGGGCATGTCGAGCCACCGTGAGGTAAACGCCGGCAAAGCCTGGCTGAGCGGGTGACGGATGCGAACCGTATTGCGCTCACCCCAGGTGCGCGCGGCGATACCGCCGGGCTGACCTTGCATGCGCTCAGCGACGTGTTGCACGGACCTATCGAGCAAATCTTCCCAGTCGGTATAAATCGGCAGCAACAGATGTGGAGGACGGCGTTCGATCAATGCCCAGACGGCATGTTCCGCCTGACTCAGCGTTGGCAGCACAAAGTCTGGATGGTCGGTCCGGACCGCTACTTCAAAACCGTCGAGTACCTTGTGGAGGACCTCCTGGCGGAAGGCGCGCACCATACGGTAAGCAACCGATGGCGGGGACGCATGTCCATCGCCATTTTCAAGCATCCGCTGCATCTCGGCTCTCCAGGGCGCTGCTTCCGCACGGCTCAATGTCAGTTCGAGTAACTGTTTCCAGCGCGTGAGGAACAATGCGCGGTCATCGAGCTGAATTTCCAGCATATTGACGGGGGAGAAGTGCTGGCCTTCGTGCAAGCTGTCGCGGATCTGCTTTGCGCGGGCACCGAGATCATATCCGCCATCGCCGAGCTGGTCGAGCATGGCGCCATCAACGGTGCGCGCATTCGCGGTCCACAGGCGCTGCCGTGATGGATCAACGATCAGTGGATACTGCGCGGGCGGTAGCCAGCCATTCCATCCTGTCTCCGGCAAACTCCAGTCCGCAGGGAGCGCGGGATCATAACCGCCCGTTCGCGCCGGAATCCGGCCGGCGATCGTCCAGGCAATTTTACCCATCCGGTCCCCAACGACAAAGTTTTGCGCCGGAATCCCTGCATTCTGTGCAATTGCAATTGCTTCGTCTACGTTTTCAGCTTGCTCAAGCTGTGCGAGCTCCATATTTACCGCTCCGGGGCGGTGGGCGGTCCATGCAAGCGCGAGCGGCACGCCATCATGATCTGTTGCCAGGATCGGCCCCCACTCGGTCTCGTAAACATCCAGTATTTCATCAGGTGCGTCGCGCGCACGCAATACTTCACGGTGGACGATAATGGGTTTCCACCCGGTTGCGCTGCGGTAGCGCAAGGCATCGGCGGGATGTGGCGCGATGCGCACCCAGTCGATAAAATCGCCATAACTGTTTGTAAAGCTCCAGGCAATATTGCGGTTGGAGCCGACGGCGATAGCCGGTGTACCAGGAAGGCTGACGCCGGTGACATCATTCATCAGTTCGGGGCGGCGTGAATTCGGATAGATCAAGCGCGTGCGGAACCAGATATTTGGTACGCGCAGCTTCAGATGCATGTCATTAGCAACCAGTGCAGCACCTCCGGCCAATGCCAGCGGGCCGGCTACCGCAAAGCTATTACTGCCCGGCAAGTCGTCTGTGGCTTCATCCGCACTATACTCATCGGTACTCGGCATGAGGCCGGGGTCGAGCTTGCGCAGGTCAAGTTCGTCAGCGGATGGAGGCTCCGGCCAGGGCAAAGCTGTGCCGGTGAGCGGTGCATCCCAGGCGCCGCCACTGGCGGTTAGAAACCGGTAGGCGGATTCCGGCAGGGCCGATCGCATCATGGAGAAGGCAGGTTCGCGAGGATCGTCTGTATCATTCAAGGTAAAATACATTGCCTGAACGACCAGAATGCTATCCTCGCTGCGCCATGCGACAGGGTTGGTGCGCGTCAATAGATATGGGAAGGGATTCGTCGCAAGCGCGTCCAGGCCGTGATTTACCCCGTCGCGATATATGTCGAGCAACTGCTTCTGTCCGGCCGGCAGTTCTTCCAGCATTGCCGATGCACGTGCGCGCATGCGGTGTTTCCGCGCTTTCCGGTCGACTGGCAAGGCGGCTGATCCAAACAATTCGGCCAGTTCACCGGCTGCTTTTCGCCGCATCAGGTCCATCTCGAAGAAGCGTTCCTGCGCGTGAACATAGCCGAGGGCCCAGACCAGATCGTGGTGATCCCTCGCTCGAAGTGTCGCACTGCCCAGCGCATCCCGTTCGACGATCACCGGCGCAGTCAGGCCGCTTACCTCCACTGTACCCTCATATCGCGGCAGACTGCCGCGCAGCACAAGCCACCCCGTGCCCGTCAGCAGCAACGCTATCACAAGAAATGCAAGCAGAAATCGGTAGACGGGGCGGAGCGCGGAAGTCATGCGTGGAAAATCAGGACTCAAGACACGTGTGACAGATGTGTACTAATGGATCATGCTGCCATTTATGGTCAGACACCCATCAAGGCCGCTGAACAGCTCAAACAGAGTCCAGTTTTTGCCGAATGAACTCGATGCGTTCGCGGTTCACGCCCAGATCCGATTTCCCGAGACGTGATGCTGAACGAACCTGGATGACTTTGCTATCCGGATCAAACCAGAACTCGGCGTCATCCACGTATTTCATGAGCCGTGTGGTGAACTGCACATAAAGATACCCTGGTTCCCTTTTGACTATTTCCGCGCCACTCATACCCTCGATAATGCCGGCAATGCGATCCAGCGTTGCGGCTGCATCGCCTTTCAGCGGCAGCGGCGCAATATCTGCGTAAGCGCGCTGGGGATGGTCCGGATATAGCGAGGCCTGGCTGGACACGCTGTTAGAGGTCTTCGAGGGCGGCTTGAGCTTTCCGTCGTGGATGCCTAGATCGGTAGGGGGAGTGCCCTTGAGCAGTCCGAGTTGGCCGGCAAGCAGTCCGGTGATAACAACAAGGGCAACGACGATAAGCGCCCACTTCATGATGGCCATTTCAATTCCCCTCGACAAGAAGTGCGATGGAGGCTGCCGGGCCTGCGTACTCATGGGCAGTGGCGGCGTCATCATGATGATCCACCGCCAATCTGGCCCACTTATTCCGCATCGTCCCTCAGTGGAGCATGCGAACACACTCTACCGGTAATGCTGTAAGGCCAGAATGCTGATACTACTTGGTTTTGCTGTTGGCCAGAACGAATTCCGCTAGGCGTTGCGCTGGCTCACCTTTAATATTCGGGAATGCAGTCATCCCCATGCTTCCCTTCTGCACTTTCTGGATGATGGCATCCTTGTTCGCCATTTTGGCGTCTATGGTCATCACGGTGTTGCCGGATTCGGGTTTATGGCATTTTGTACAGCTTGCATAAAAGATATCTTCCCCGGTGGCATCCTCGGCTGGCGTGTAGTTATCGGTCTTCGAGCAGCCCGCCAGGCTGACCAATGCGGAAATTGTCAACACCACGGTCATTTTCTTCATTTTTCTACTCCAGTTTTACAAGATAGGATTTCATCATTTTAACGTGTCAAGGGTCGGCATTATATCTTTCTATCTGATGGTAGCGGTATATGTTATCACTTAAGCCTGTGCCGGCAGGCGGCCGAGCAGCCGAAGGCCAAGCAGCACGGTGATGGGGAGATAAATGAACAGGCCGGTAATACCCATCAGAGATTCACCAATCCAGAAAGTGATGGCGAGATTGAAGATCAATACTCCATAATAAAGACCGCAGCCCAGGAGTACGCGTCGGGTTACGAGCGGGGCAGGGGAGAGGCCCGTCTGAAGAAACTTGCGATCGAGGGGAAGATAGGCCCCAAGCGAAAGGAAGGCCACCACAGCCCAGCCAATGTAATTTGCAATCGGCACGCCAAAGTGTGTGCCGGGATCGGGATAATAATATATCCGCCCGAGGAACCATCGTTCGCCGCGTAGCGTGACCGGATCAATAACAATGTCGAGGTATGTGAAAAAAAGTATCGTCAGCAGCATTACGGGCCAGCCGGTTCTTGCCGTAAGCGGAAACCCCATTCGGATAAGATTGATCCTGGGGCTTCGGTTCTCCATGCTCTCGGCGGGCAGGAGAAAAGCCAGGGCCATGCAATAGCTTGCATAGAGAAGAAAGGGAAACGAGAGAGAATCCATAAACGGGACATTCAACATATACAATTCCTCCCCGACTGTTGAACCGGTATAGTGATACCAGCCGAACGGAATCCCCGTATGGGTGGATGAGAATTCGCACAGAAATGCCACAATGAACGTGATCCCCATGAAATAGCCGGTTCTGCGCCAACCGATCAGCCTGCCTGCCAGGAACAGGAATACGGCGAGGAATACGAATACGTAGGGACGAAGGACAACCGTCTTTAGCAGGAGGTCAAGGAATTCCATCGGATTATTCAGATGCTCCGGCTGTTGGGTAAATTAGGTTGCTGAGCTTCGGCATGCACCGTTTAATCGGCGGCTCAAACAGCGCATTTGCTATTAATTTAATATCCGCTCATACCGATATCCGATGTCGGTAACGCTCAAGCTCTTTTCAAGCTCTTCTGCTGCTGGGGAGGCCGGCGATTATATCCTGCGGATTCAGTGTCATTGAACTTACCTATGCCGGGCAGAATCTGATGTGCGACCGAAGGCGGAAAAAGCAGGGTTCCTGTATCAACAAGCATATCTGGCACAATAAACAGGATTTACCAACGTCATTATAAACCGGTAGGCCGATGTTTATTAAGAATAAGTGGTATATCAGAGCTCAAACTCCCGATCAAATCCGTAAATACGCCGCATTTTGCTGCTTGCCTGTCATCATTAAAGTTGTAGTGTCGCATTTTTATTCCTGATGATTCCATGGTGAGGCGCGCGCTCAAGTTTATTGTCTTCGCTGTTCTGGTCCTGCTTCTTGCTGCGCTTGCTATCGCAGCCTTCGTTTTTTACCTGGAAGTCCAGAATTCCACGCATCAGGCGCGGCAATTGTCGAAATTGGCCGATGACCTGCGTTGGGAGATGAAAAGCGGCCCGAACGATGATCTCCATCTTTCGCAAGCGGGGCCATATGATGTTCGCCTGGGCTATAGCCGGCTGCCGATAATGTTGCAGCATCTGGCGAAACAAGGTTTCCAGGTACATGCTCAGGCGCGGGTTTCCCCACGCATGAAGGAGCTCGTTGGCCAGGGCCTGTTTATTCCCTACCGGGAGAAATCCCGAGCGGGTCTGGAAATAACTGCGGCTGACGGCCAGCCATTATATCGGGCCATGTTTCCGGCTCGCGTCTACGAAAATTTCGAATCGGTTCCGTCTGTGGTGACGGACAGCCTGCTATTTATCGAGAACCGCGAGCTGCTGGATTTAGCTCATCCAAAGAAAAACCCGGCTATCGATTGGAACCGGCTGGGCAAGGCGGTGCTGGATAAGATAATTCAATTTTTCCGCCCCGAGCATGATGTGTCGGGAGGCAGCACACTCGCAACCCAGATCGAAAAATACCGGCATTCTCCCAATGGAATGACGATGACCGCGGCAGATAAGCTCCAGCAGATCGCGTCGGCCTCCGTACGCGTGTATCTGCATGGCGAAAACACGCTGCCAGCCCGGAAGCAAATTGTAGTGGATTACCTTAATACCGTCCCGCTTTCGGCAGCTCCAGGCTTTGGAGAAACGAACGGGATAGGAGACGGGCTCTGGGCATGGTACGGTCTGGATTTCGACGAAATCAATCACATCCTGAATTCCCGGTTCGTGCAGGGGGACGCCCTTATCGAAACGGCATTTCTTTACAAGCACGTGCTGAGCCTCATGATTGCCCAACGCAGGCCTTCGTACTATCTGCTTGCCGGACGTGAGGACCTTGTCGAGCTTACTGACAGCCATTTGCGGGTTCTGGCTCAGGCTGGTGTCATTCCCGTGCGTCTCAAGGACGAGGCGCTCAAACTGCCGCTCCGTTTCCGCGATACACCCGCGCCGGAAGAAACCAGGAATTTTTCCGAGCAAAAGGCTGTAAATGCTGTTCGCATGCGTCTTGCCTCCCAGCTCGGGTTACGGCGCATGTATGACCTGGATCGTCTGGACTTATCTGTGCAAAGCACGCTCGACGTAGCGCTACAGAAAAAAACGACCGATATACTGAGGCGTCTCAAGGATGCGGAGTATGCGCGGGCCGTCGGCCTTTACGGACACCGCCTGCTGGGTACGGAAGATCCGGCAAAAATTATCTACAGCTTCACGCTTTCCGAACTGACGCCGGAAGGGTCCAAATTCCGGATACTGGCCGACAACTTCGATCAGCCCCTGGACATCAACAAGGGTACCAAGCTGGATCTGGGTTCCACCGCAAAATTACGCACCCTGGTGACCTACCTTGAAATTGTCGAGGCACTGCATGAAAAATACGCGGAGCTGGACCTGAAGACGCTACGCAGACAGGAAGTGGACCCTGGCGATTTTCTTGGCCGCTGGGCGATAGCCTATCTTTTGCAAAGCACGGACAAGAGCCTGGCATCCATGCTGAACGCGGCGCTGGAGCGCAAATATTCGGCCAATCCTGAAGAAAAGTTTTTTACAGGGGGGGGCGTCCATGTTTTTCATAATTTTGTACGTCAAGATGATCGCAAGATTCTAAGCGTGCGTGAAGCGACAAGGAATTCGGTCAATCTTGTGTACATCCGCTTGATGCGGGACATTGTGCGCCATTACATGTTCCAGGTCACGGGTTCCTCCGCCAGAATACTCAAGGATGTCGGGAATTCTGGCCGGGCCGAATATCTCAGGCGCTTTGCCGACAAGGAAGGCCGGGAATTCATCAATCGGTTTTATCTAAAGTACAAGAGCAAAACGACGAGACCAGGCGAGGTTGGCGACGCGTTTTTTTCCAGCTTCCGGCACACGCCCCGCCGTTTGGCGGCCGCTTACCGCTATATTTACCCTGAAGCCACGCTGGCAGAATTCAGGAAGCTCATGGCGCCGCATCTGCCGGGTTTTAAAGGCGTCACCCCGGCAAAGCTTGAGGATTTATACGAGAGCTATGCCCCCGGCAAGTATTCGCTGGCCGACCAGGGCTATATCGTAACTGTCCACCCTTTGGAATTGTGGCTGGTGCGCTACCTGACCGCGCACCCGCTTGCGCAGCACAAGGATGTGATCGAGGCCAGCAAGGACGAGCGCATCTCCGTCTACCACTGGCTATTCAAGACGGTGAACAAGAACTCGCAGGACGTTAGAATCCGGGGTCTACTGGAGCTTGAGGCATTCCTGGAAATCCATCGAAACTGGAAGCGCCTCGGCTATCCTTTCGATTCGCTGGTTCCGTCGCTCGCCACGGCCATTGGCAGCTCGGCTGATCATCCAGCCGCGCTTGCCGACTTGATGGGCGTCATCCTCAATAATGGAGTCCGGATGCCTTCCATGCTGATTGAACGCCTGCACTTTGCGGCCGATACTCCTTTTGAGGCAATAGTGGAACGAGCGCCCGTTCAGGGCGAGAGAATATTTTCTCCAGAACTGGCCTCAGCAGTGCGCAGCGTACTGACAGACGTGGTGGAGACCGGTACGGCTTCGCGGCTTGCACGAGCCATGGTGGAAGAAGATAGCGGCGAAATCTTGATCGGCGGCAAGACGGGAACGGGAGATCATCGTCATGTTACGTTTTCCTCGCCGGGCGTTATCAAGGAATCAAGAGTTGTAAACCGTTCCGCCACTTTTGTATTCTTTATAGGCGACCGTTTTTTCGGCACGATGACTGCGTTCGTGCCGGGCGCGGACGCGGCCAAATATACGTTTACCTCTGCGCTCTCCACTCAGGTCATGAAGCATCTCTTGCCCGTCCTGAAGCCGCTTGTCGACAAGGCCCAGCCTCTGCCGGAGCAAATGCCGGGAATACGCGCGGTTAAAAGCGATCTGCGTGAAGAAATCGAAAATCGGGAGATGAATCCAGGATGATCCGGCCGGTGCAGGACGAGTCAAGGAGGTCCACTTTCGCGTTTTGTAATTCCTCGGAATAGAACATAATAATATTATGCGGAAACCGGGTTAGGCCAAATGAGCATCCCACTTTGGGGCGTTTTTCTCGCGTGCTTTGCGGCCGTCGTGATATTCGGGCTGGTTTTTGTAATCTTTGGTCGAAGCGAGAAAGAAATCACGCAACGCGTCGCTCATCTTTACGCTATATCCGACCCGCAGTTTTTACGCTCCATGGGTGTTCTCCTGGGCCCGGCATTGGTTGCGGGAAATCGGGTTGAGACCTTGCTTAATGGGAATCAGATTTTCCCCGCTATGCTGAACGCGGTTCGCGCGGCGGAAAAAACGATTACGTTCGAGACTTACATCTACTGGTCAGGGAATATTGGCAGGGAGTTCGTGGATACGCTGTCGGAAAAGGCACGGCAGGGGGTCAGGATTCATGTTCTCCTCGATTGGGTAGGCAGCCAGAAGATGGAAGAGTCGTCCATCCAGAAAATGCGGGATGCGGGCGTCGAGATCGAAAAATATCACCCGCTGAAATGGCACACCTGGAGAAGACTGAACAATCGAACCCACCGTAAAATCCTCGTGGTGGACGGAAAGATAGGGTTCACGGGCGGGGTTGGGATTGCGGATGAGTGGAACGGTGATGCACAAGGACCGGATAACTGGCGTGATACTCACTATCGCATTGAAGGACCTGTGGTCGCGCAATTACAAGCTGCATTTACCGATAACTGGACGAAGTTGACGGGCGACGTGTTACACAGCGGAGAGTACTTTCCGGAACTGAAGGAGAATGGACCCCACTTCGCGCAAGTATTTAAAAGCTCGAGAGAAGGCGGCGCGGACAGCATGCATCTCATGTATCTCCTTTCTATCGCGGCGGCGAAAAAAAGCATTCATCTTTCCATGGCGTATTTCATTCCGGATGAGCTGGCGCGAGAGGCAATGGTTGCTGCATTGGCGCGCGGCGTGACCATACAGATAATCCTGCCCGGTCGTTATATCGATAAAACTCTGGTACGCAGCGCCTCGCGCGGAACCTGGGGCCCGCTGCTCGAGGCTGGCGCCGAAATTTTTGAATTCCAGCCCACCATGTTTCATTGCAAGGTGCTGATCGTTGATGAACTCTGGGTATCAGTCGGTTCAACCAACCTCGACAACAGATCCTTCAAACTGAATGATGAGTCTAACCTGAACGTCTGCAACCAGCAGTTTGCCGAGCGCCAATTAACGGATTTCAAAGCGGATCTGGCACGTGCCCGACAGATAACGTTGCGGGAGTGGGAAAATCGCCCGTGGAAGGAAAAAGCCCGGGAGTATGCCTTGGAAATAATTCAGTCACAGCTCTAGCAGTCTGTAGGACTTAAAGGAAATCCGCTGCAAGAGTGTTTGGCTGGTCCATATTTCCTCGTTTTTTCGCCCAATGTGAATAACTACTGACCTTCAAAATCCTGAAAATCTCTCACCCAATCACTTTTCCGCCTCGATTCTTCAAGTCCGACAGGCTGCTGTTGGGTTGAAGACCGGTTACTGTGCCAGGAAGCAAAAGGGACCAATCACAGCAGATTCATCCCTTCTGCCCTGCCGGTACCATCATGCAGTGCGAACAATGGGAGCCATCATTGTGGACCCCGGACGCATATCCCCTTGCATTTAGCGCCATCTTTGGTGGGCTCGCAGTTGTCCGAAGCGTCGTCTACGCAAATCATGCCGCCACTGCAGTTATACCCCGTTGTTCCGCCGCACGGGCGGTTTATATCGTCTTCCTTGGTGTTACACGTTAGGGAAAGCAAACGGGAGCGGCGCAAACTGTTCAGTCGTCGCTGTTGATCCATCGCAGGAAAACAATAATAGCCAGAATCAGGCCAAGGCCCAGGACCGCCTTGACAAACTCCTTGACGAACCAAAACACCATAGACTCATACAGGTCCAATTACGTATCCTCTTCAAAGCCGGAAATCATTTCCGCGACCACCACCAAAGCAGCAGCGACAGCAACAAGGATACCAGCAGGCCGGTAGTCAGGGGAAAGTAGAGCTTGAAATTCTCCCGCTCGATGATGATGTCTCCCGGCAGTCTTCCGAGGGGCAATTTCGACAGCCAAGGCCACGCAATGCCCACAAGCAGAAGCAGGATCCCGGCAATGATGAGTAGACGTTGCATAGGGCATGGGGCTTTCTTTGCGAGCGTCGCGTCGATCCTGAGTGTCGCCCCGCTTGGGAGTAACTGGAGGAAGACCTGAAGGTTAGTTTAAACGTTTTTTCGGGGAAATATCAATTTTGCTGTTCAGCCAACGTATTCAATAGTTCATGAGATGAAGCCGATCTCGTCATTGTTGGCGGTTTTCGTGCCTCTTCCAGGGCAATTGCCGTTCTTAAGTGTGCTAACACACGGAATTACGATACAACCTTGGATAGGATCAGACTTTGAAATCCGCCATGGTTGAGGAAAAAATGACCCATCTCCTGATTCTATTAGTCGCCTTTTTGACCGCAAACTCCGCAATGGCCAAAGAGATAAATGGTTGCTCTATCAGACCGGGCACGCTCTGCGTAGAGCTGGATCTTCGCGGAGCCGATTTGCGCGGGGCCGATCTTGCTCGATCCGGCTTTCGTTTGTCGAATTTAAGTGGCGCCGACTTGCAAGGAGCAGACTTGTTGAACGCCAATATGGATATGGTTGATCTAACCGCCGCCAATCTTAGTGGGGCGATGCTGGATAATGCGGATTTGAAGCGCGCCCAAATGATCAAAGCGAAGCTCAATCAAGCCCGCCTCAATAACGCGAATCTTAAAAGTGCCGACATGGCGGAAGCCAATCTCACCGGTGCGCAGCTTAAAGGTGCCAAATTAAGCGGCGCGCATCTCATGGGGGCACAATTCCGCGATGCCCAGCTTCAACGCGCGGATTTATCGGGAACGGTGATGACGGGGGCGGATTTTCGCGGGGCTGACCTGACTGGCGCAATGCTGGACAACGCAACGGTAGAGGGCGCCGATTTCAGTGGTGCAACCCTCGATGGCGTCGATTTCTCGCAAGTGATAGGCGTCTGCAAGGGCTGCCCCGGGAAAAGCGATTAAGTACCGTTGTTATTGGGATTCGCGGGATCTGAGAACATGAAGCCCGTGAGGGGTTATTGGTAGAAAAATGTCCGGCTGATCAGTATCCGGCCTGCCCGCCCCAGTGAGCCTTTAGCGGAAGGACAAAATAACATTCTGTGAAGAACTGTTATGGCTATTGAGTTCAAAAGCAACCTTGCTTCAACCCCGGTTCCGCTTAAACATTCGTGGGAACATACCGTAGGTAGTGGGCGCGCCGCGCTTGCACTGCGCGCTGACTGGCAAGCCCAGTTGATGCGGGCTCATACTGAACTCGGATTTCGTCACGTACGCTTTCACGGCCTGCTCGATGACGATATGGGTACGTTGATCCACCACGCCGGGAAGCCTCTCTACTCTTTTTTCAATACTGATCAAATCTACGACTATCTGTTGTCTATCGGCATGAAGCCATTCGTCGAGCTTTCCTTTATGCCATCCATGTTGTCTTCAGGCGCCGCTACGGTGTTTCAATATCGGGCCAACATCACTCCGCCTAAAGATTACCGGCAATGGGGAAAGCTTATTGAGAGACTGGTGCGTCACTGGATCGATCGCTATAGGTCCGATGAGGTTGGCAAGTGGTGCCTGGAGGTATGGAACGAACCCAACCTGACAGCGTTCTGGACAGGGGGTAAAAAAGGTTACCACGAGCTTTATCGTGCTACGGCCGAAGCCATAAAAAATATAGATTCTGCATTGAAGGTGGGCGGCCCATCAAGCGCGCAAAGCGCATGGATACCGGAGTTTCTGGATTATTGCGCGCAACACAAGCTCCCGGTTGATTTTGTCAGCACGCATTATTATCCCACGGACGCCTTTGGCCAAATTGGTGCCGACACACTTACCCAGCTCGAACATGCGCCACGGGATGTAATGAAAGAAAAGGCACAGACCGCGCGCGTACAAGCTGGCGATCTGCCGCTCTATTACACCGAATGGAATGTAAGTTCAAATCCGCGGGATCCGTTGCACGATGAGTCCTTCGCCGCGGCGTTTGCCGCGAATATCGCACTCTCGGTTGACCCGTTTGTCGACGGCTACAGCTTCTGGACTTTTACTGATATCTTCGAGGAGAATTATTTTCCCAGCGTGCCTTTTCACGGCGGCTTCGGACTCCTGAACCTGCACGGCATTCCCAAGCCAATCTATAGAGCGTTTCAGCTGTTGCATGATTTGGGAGATAAACTCCATCAGGTGGAAGGCTCCCATGAAACGGTCAGCGTATGGGTCAGCGGGGGAGATAACGTCATTACCGTGTTTATCACCAATTATGCCATGCCGCGTCATGAAATCTGCACGGTTTCGGTCCACGTGCAGCTGACCGGTGCGCCGCGGCCGCTATCTTCGCGCCTGATACGCATCGATGAAGACAATGTAAATCCGAAGCGTGCCTGGCAGGAAATGGGCGAGCCTGAATACCTGAACCTGCGTGACGTAGAAACACTGCATTCCGCCTCGGTGCTGAATTCTGAGCCGTATCCGTTGCGCATCCTGGAAAACCGCCTGGATTTCGAAATCTCCATGCCGCCGCAATCGGTTGCGGCCATGAAAATCGAGTGTGCGCCCGGCAGCAAAAATTGAAGAGTTCAGGACCAGGGGCGCGGGAAGCCGGATGAATTCGGTTCCATCGGATAAAACCGATCATGCACATATCTGAGCCCATGGCCTCCAGACAATCCAGACAAGACGAGATGCTTTTGAATCTGCAGCAGGACTCGTTTGCATATTTCGTCCACAAAACCAATCCCGCAAATGGACTTGTCCTTGACAAGTCGCACCCTGACTGGCCCGCAAGTATTGCCGCAGTGGGCCTCGCGCTTGCGGCTTATCCGGTTGGAGTTGAACGCGGATTCATGACGCGGGAAGAGGCCGTGAAGCGTACGCTCACGGTTTTGAAGTTTTTCGCTAGCGCGCCCCATGGCCCCGAGCGCGATGCTACCGGGTACAAGGGGTTTTATTATCATTTCCTGGACATGAACACGGGAAGACGCGTCTGGAATTGCGAACTCTCCAGCGTCGATACGGCCTTCCTGATTGCCGGCATGCTCATTGCACTGGCTTACTACAAGCACGACACGGAGGAGGAAGCGGAAATCCGCAGGCTCGCCGATGAACTTTACAGGCGCGTTGATTGGCAATGGATGCAGAACGGAGAGGCTGCGGTAAGCCATGGCTGGAAGCCCGAAAAAGGTTTTCTGCGTTATCGGTGGACAGGCTATGACGAGGCGCTGATCATCTATCTGCTGGGGTTGGGCTCACCCACGCATCCATTATCGGACGAAAGCTATGCGGCATGGACCTCAACCTACAAGTGGAAAAAGATCTATGACATAGAGTTTCTTTATGCGGGACCATTATTCATTCACCAGTTGTCGCATGCATGGATCGATTTTCGCGGAATTCAGGATTCATTCATGCGTGCGCGCGGCAGCGACTACTTCGCAAATTCTCGCTGCGCGACGCTCGTCCAGCAACGGTACGCGGCGCGTAATCCGCTCGAGTTCAAGCATTACAACGAGTATTGCTGGGGTATAACTTCCAGCGACGGGCCGGGGCCTGTTACCCGGCAGGTGGACGGCATCCTTCGAGTTTTTTATGATTACATCGGCCGCGGCGCGCCCTACGGCCCGGATGATGGCACATTGGCGCCGTGGGCAGTGGTCGCTTCCCTCCCGTTCGCACCCGATATCGTGCTCCCAACCATCGAGAATTACGAACGCATGAACTTGAGAGAAGCCCAGGAGTACGGCTATAAGGCTACGTTCAACCCCACCTTTCCGGTGGAACCGCACCACGAATTCGGATGGGTATCGCCCTATCACTTTGGTTTGAACCAGGGACCCATCGTTATGATGATCGAAAATTATCGCTCCGGATTGCCGTGGTCACTGATGCGGCAATGCCCTTATCTTGTGACTGGCTTGCGCCGTGCGGGATTTCATGGCGGCTGGCTGGAAGGTTGAACGTGCATCTTCACTGACCGGCTTGCGGTATGCGTCTTCGCAGCGTGCGGCTCCAAAGCAACAGGTTTTATCGCCTCTAAAATTATGTATGCTAGCGAACGGAGTGAAACCGAGCTTCCATATAGCCTTGAGGTGGTAATAACCCAATTGCGGTTTTCTTTATGAAACTGTAATGGATCTCGCTTGGATGGCCATTAAATAACCGGCTCAGAGAGAGTCCTTTCACCGTTTTTTAGGAGGATGATATGAATAATCCAAAGATCTCCCGAAACTTCCTGACCGCCCTCGCAGTAGTGTTCGTTATTTGCGCTGCTCCTGCTGTAAACGCGCAAGAGATGCCTGATAGACCGGTAATGAATAAAAAACCGGAACCGGTAGAAAAGAAGTCGCAGTCTGGAACCAAAGACGGCAAGATAATTATCGAAGTCCCGGTATTGATGCTGGTTCCCATGAAGGTTTCAACTGATCTCGAAAACAAGGGGTGCTGGGTGAAGTTTTATGAAAAGAAAGATTATGAAGGAGACAGCCTGATGCTGTCGGGCCCCCTCAATTTGCCCCGGCTGGTAGGTCCATTTGGTGCGGATTGGGAAAACAAGGTTCGCAGCATTAAAACCGGACCCAAGACGAATGTCACCATCTATGACAATCGCGACTTCCGGGATCAGAACAAGTTTCTCGATCCGGGCTCGAACATTCCCGATATGTCGAAGCAAATGGGATTTTTTGACGACTTCCGGTCGATGATGCTCAGCTGCATATAAAATATTGCGCGAGGCGATTCGCTGGGCGCGAGCCAGACAGGGTCGCTGCTGGGAAGCCGTTTCCTCCCCTTGTTCTACAGTTTTCAGGCTCGGCAGGAATTCAGAACGACGTGTTTGAGAATATGCAGCCGGCGGTGAAAAAAATGTTCCGCCCTGGGGATCACGACGACGGGTAACTCCTGGGGTCCCGCCCAGTCCAGGACGCTGTTCAAGGGCACTACTTCGTCCTGGTCGCCATGGATGAGCAGGACCTCAGGCGTATGTTCAATGTCATGTTTAGCGCTCGGCTGTACGATATGGGGAGCGTTCAATCGCTGAACCGCCGGCGCGACCAATACGACTTTTTGCGGTTTGAGGCGTTGCGCCGCGTACGCCTGGATTGCTCCGCCGAAGGAAAAGCCCGCCAGCAACAATGGCATAGGCGTACCAGCTTGCGTTGTGAATCGGCTCCTGATGGTTTCTACTACCGCAAGCACGTCCGCGGTTTCCCCCTCACCCGTGTCACTACCTGAGTTACGGGCGCCACCGCTTTGCCCCACGCCCCGAAAGTTGAATTTGACGGTTATAAATCCCAGCTCAAGAAAAGCCTTGAATAGGGTGTACACAACCTTGTTATTCATGGTTCCGTCATACAAGGGGTGGGGGTGCGCGACGACGGCAACACCGCGGGGGGAACTTGAATCCGGCTCGGCCAGAACCGTTTCCAGCCTTCCAGCCGGGCCGTCAAGGAACAATTTTTGGGGAATATGCGGATTCGGCAATGTGCTCAGCCAGGTAATTGGATAGTATATTCGCAGAGCCCACGCGGCCTTAAATGCGCAGTCGCTCTACCACGCGTCCGTTTTTCAGATGCTCCTCGATGATCTCGTCGATATCTTCCTTGTCCACATACGTGTACCAGACGTCTTCCGGGTAAACCACGATAACAGGACCTTCATTGCAACGGTCGAGGCAGCCGGCATTGTTAATCCGTATTCTCTTGCCCTTGCTATCGAGTTTAAGCGATTTAATGCGTTCTTTGGCGTAATCACGTATGGCCTGGGCTCCAAAATTATTGCAGCACAATGCTCCCGCTTCACGCTGATTCACGCAAAAAAATACATGCCTTTGGTAGTAGCTCATGAAAGTTTTCGAGGAAAGGGATGAATAAAAATTATACCGAACAACGCCGGTGGCGGGCGGCATACTGATCAGTTTACACTAAAGCGGCCTTCGCTTATTCACCGTCCCACACCAGAGAGTAAAGGTTGGGGTATGCAAAGTCACGTATATCGGACGGTGGAAATAACACCGGAATGGTTGTGGAGTGCCTTGGTCCGCGCCTGCCAGCCAGAAATTTCGAAGCTTATCACCGCATCCGCAACTGCCATTCCGTAGCGAACTCACCAAGAGGTGAAGGCCAAGTGATGCAAAAAGTCGTTTGTATCAAAAGGCTAAACTGAAAAATACGCCGCCAATTGCTGGATTCAGGTTTAATGTTCCTCCTCCTATCTCAATTTTATTTCTGTCCACAAACGGCTTAGCCGCCGCCGCTGCCTGCGATCCAGGTCATGCAACATTTCAAGCCGGGAGAGCGTTTCGGTGTCCGGGAATATCGCCTCGTTGTCTGCTATTTCCGGCCGTATATACTGCATTGCATCCGTATTGGGATTGCCGGAACCGATTAGGTTGGTGAGTTCGGCGGAATTTTTTCCGTCGAGCATGAAATTCATGAATTGATGGGCAAGGCCGGGACGGTTCCCGCTTTGGGGGAGCACCATGCTGTCGAGCGCCAGAACCGCGCCTTCCTTTGGTGTCGAGTAGCCGATCTTGAACCGCCGTCCGGTCCGTTTTGCATCGAGCGCCGCCTGAAACATGTCGTTGGAATAACCGTGCGCCAGCCACAGATTGCCTACAGCCAGTTCCTTGATATAACTGGTATTGCTGAAAGCTGCCCAGTAGGGCTTGGCGCGGACGATGAGGTCCGCAGCCTCCTTCCAGTGTTTCTCGTCGGCATCGTTAACCGAATAGCCGAGGTATTTCAGCGCGGCCGCCATCAGTTCGCGCTGACTATCGAGCACGGTCACTCGTCCCTTGATTTTTTCGAGGTATTTTGGCTCGAAAATGATTGCCCAGGTGTCGGTGGGAAGGCCGAGTTCCTTTATCTTCTCCTGATTGAAGCCGAGCAGGGTAAGGGTATAGGCATAAGGTACGGAATATTTATTGCCGGGATCGAAGGCAGTGTCGAGATACGCCGGATTGATATTCCTGAGGTTGGGTAAAAGTGATTTATCCAGTGGCCTCAGCGCACCCTGTCGAATCAGGGTGTCCATCGCATTTCCGGTGGGAACGATGAGATCATACCCCGCCGCCCCCGCCGCGAGCTTCGCCAGCATTTCCTCATTATCCGAATAATAATCCTGCGCAAGTTCGCAATTGCAGAACTCCTCGAAACGATCCACTGTTTCCGGCGCAATGTAATTATTCCAGTTAAATAGATGCAGAACGTTTCCGGTAGCGCGGGCCGTGTTCTGGTCGCGTTTGGCACAACCCGCGGAGAGCAGTACGAGCCATGCGAGCAGGAATAAGAGCGACACCAGCGGCATTGGGGAACGGCGCTGAGGCTTCATTTTCCCGCTTTGTCGGGCGACATGGTTCTGGCTGAAGCGCGTGCTTCCAGCCGCGCCGCGATTGTGATCATGATCAGCGTGAGCAGCATCAATAATGTGGAAATCGCGTTCACTTCCGGTGTTACCGCAACCTTTATCATCGTATAGATCTGGATGGGTAGAATCGGTTCGCCTACGCCCTTGGTAAAGAAGGTTATGACAAAATCATCAATGGACAAGGTAAACGACATCAGGGCACCTGCTACCACGGCGGGCATGATAAGCGGCAATGTGACAAGACGAAAAGTTTGCCATGGAGACGCGCCAAGGTCCCGAGCCGCTTCGAAGATGTTCTCATCCATGCCCTCGAGCCGCGCGCGCACGATAATCGCCACGAAGCCGATACAGAATGTGGTATGCGCGATGATGATGGAGACCATACCAAGCGTCAAATTCAGGACTTGCAGGAAAAATAACAATAACGATACGCCCAGCAGGATTTCTGGCATTGCCACGGGCGTGAATACCAGTACCGGCAATACCTTGAGCTTGTACCGGTGTATTGCCAGGCCCGCCATTGTTCCGAGCAGGGTCGCGCTAAAGCTGGCGCTGAGTGCGATGATCAGCGAGTTGCGCGCGGCTGTAAGCATTTCGGTGTTGTTGAACAGCGCCTTATACCAGAAAAGCGTAAAGCCTACCCATTCTGCATTCAGCCGGGAGTCATTGAACGAATACAGAACCACGATGGCGAGCGGAATGTACAGAAAGGCGTAAATCAGGGCGGCCAGGGACCAGAGCCAGATATTGCTGCGGCCCATGCTAAACCGTTCCCTGGCGGGTGGCGAAGCGCGAGAACCATGTTGCAAGCCCGGCTATGGACAGCACGGCCAGTGTCAGCATGATCGACAGCACTGAACCAAAAGGCCAGTCGCGGGTACCGAGGAATTGGTCCTTGATGAGGTTGCCTATGAGTATGTCGCCCGTGCCGCCGAGTATTTCGGGCACCGCGAACATGCCGAGCACCGGAATGAACACCAGTGCCGAACCTGAAAATACGCCGGGTAGAGACAGCGGCCAGGTAACCCGCCAGAAGCGCTGCCAGGCATTGGCACCCAGATCCTGGGCTGCATTGAGAAGCGAAGGGTCGTGCTTTTCGAGATTGGTGTAAAGAGGCAGCACCATAAAGGGCAGGTGGACATATACCATGCCTACCAATACCGCGAATGGCGAGAACAGCAATGTGATGGGCGCAATCCCGAATATGCCTAGAACAGCATTGATGAAATGGCTAAGCCCGGATTCCGGCCCAAGAATAATCATCCATGCATATATGCGGATAAGAAAATTGCTGGCGAATGGCAGCACCACCAGCAGCACCATCAAATTGCGAAAACGTTTTTCACTGCGTGCGATCAGCATGGCCAGCGGGTAAGCCATGACGAGGCAGATCAAGGTGGTGGCTGACGCCATAAGGAAGGATTTAAGGAAAATTTTCGCGTAGAGAACGTCGCTGAAAAAGAATTGATAGGCTTCGGACGTGATCCCGTATTCGCCAATGGTCATGTCCTCCGGCGCAGTAATAGGTGCCAGGCCTCCAAACTCGCCCGGAAAGCGGAATGAGGTGAGGATCATGATCAGGCTGGGAGCAACGAAGAATACCAGCAGGAACAATAGTGGCGGCCCGCCTACGAGAAACCTGGCAATGCGCGCGTCTTTGGTTTCTCCTTTAACTCCTTTAATCATTGAGAAAGATTCCGGCATCATGGCGCCACGACACGCCTACCTGATCCCCTACCTCGAAAAACTTGGCCCTTCCGGGCGCTGAATTAGGCAGCAAGGCTTCGATATAGGCGCCGTTCGAAAGCTCAACGATATAAGTAGTGACATCTCCCACATACAGAAAGTCGTGTACCTTGCCAGGGAAATGGTTCTTCAAACGCGGCTCATCCGAAAGATGGGATATCCGGACCTGTTCAGGGCGAATCGCCATTACGCCGGTATCGCCGGTTTTTACGCCCGCTTTGCCGACGGCGGTCACTTCCCCTAATTCCTTCACGTCGAGTTTCAAATGAGAAGGCGCAGCTTCCACAACCTGTGCACTCATCATGCTGATCTTGCCGATGAAATCGGCAACGAAACGATTTCGTGGAAAACTGTAGATTCTGGAGGGTTCGTCGATCTGTTCAACAATGCCATGATTCATTACCGCGATGCGATGCGACAGTGCCAGTGCTTCATCCTGGGCATGAGTCACAAAAACAAACGTGACCCCCAGTTCTTTCTGAAGATTAATGAGTTCGATCTGCATCTCTTCGCGCAGTTTGGCGTCGAGCGCGCCCAGCGGTTCGTCCAGCAACAGCAGCCGTGGGCGGTTCACCAATCCTCTCGCGAATGCCACCCGCTGCTTCTGCCCACCCGACAACTCATGGGGAAAACGATTGCCAAAACTCGGCAAGCGTACGCTTTCCAGCGCCTCGCCGACTCTGGTTTTTATTTCCTGCGTTGCCTTGCCTGCCATCTTGAGCGGAAAAGCGATATTGTCCGCTACCGTCATGTGCGGAAACAGCGCATAGGTCTGGAATACGGTATGGACCGGGCGTTTTTCGGGCGGTGTGCCGACCATATCATTTCCATCCAGTAGAATCTGACCTGAATCGGGAAGATCAAATCCGGCTATCATGCGTAATAGCGTCGTTTTGCCACAACCGGATGGCCCGAGCAATGTGAAGAACTCACCGGCCTTTACACTGATGCTGACATTATCCACAGCGGTGTAGTTGCTGAAACGCCGCGTTACATTACGAATTTCCAGAAGCGCCATTGTCCTGCCGGATAAAAGGTAAAAAGCGGAGATTTTACCAAATTTCGTTCACGGATTGACCGGGCCTCACAGCCTGGGTTGTTATGCTGGAGGGTGTCTCTCGGGGAAGAGAGGGGCGGGCAGTTTATCGTTTCTTAGGGAAGGGTGCAGGTGTCGCTGAATTGTTGACGAAGGGGCAACTGGTCGTAAAACGCGCGAGCTATCCATTATTTTCCCAAACTCAGGTAATACAGACGGAAGAGGGCGAAAAAATTTATTCAAACCTTAGACCCATAACTGCCACAGCATTGCCACCGTCAGCAACACTATAAGGATGGAAAACAAGATGTTCTGGCGCCTTTTTTCGACGATAAACTGATCCATCTTTTCTTCCAGCCCGCTCGTACGGACTTCCATCAAGGCATGATGCATCAAACGTGGAAACTGCGGCATGATTACCGCCCAGCTCGATGCTTCCTTCTGTAGCCGGCGACTGAATCCGCGCCAGCCAAGCTGTTCGGCCATCCAGTTTTCCAGGTACGGCTTCGCCGTTGTCCACAAATCGAGATCGGGATCGAGATCGCGCCCCATCCCTTCTATATTCAGCAGGGTTTTTTGTAACATTACCAGTTGCGGCTGGATTTCCACGTTGAACTGGCGCGAGGTCTGGAACAGACGCAGCAGTACACGGCCAAAGGAAATTTCTTTCAACGGCTTGTCAAAGATGGGTTCGCATACGGCGCGGATGGCGGTTTCGAAATCGTTGACACGCGTGTCTTTCGGCGCCCATCCCGCCTCGACGTGGGCTTCCGCCACACGCTTGTAGTCGCGTCTGAAAAAAGCAAGAAAGTTTTGTGCCAGATAATTCTTGTCCCCGTCGGTGAGCGTTCCCATTATGCCGAAATCGACCGCAATATAACGCCCGTCGTGCCCAACGAAGATATTGCCGGGATGCATATCGGCGTGAAAATAACCGTCGCGGAATACCTGAGTGAAAAAAATTTCTACTCCGACGCGAGCCAGTCGCGGAATATCTATTCCCTGCTCCCGTAGCACATCCACATGACTGATGGGGGTGCCTTTTACACGTTGCATTACCATCACACCGGAATAGCAATAGTCCCAGTAAACTTCCGGTACCAGGAGCAGCGGCGAATCCATAAAATTGCGGCGCAACTGGCTGCAGTTGGATGCCTCTCGCATGAGATCCAGTTCGTCATCCAGATGGCGCGCGAATTCGGTCACGACTTCGCGGGGCTTCAGCCGTTTGCCATCCGGCCACAGTGCCTCAACCAGGAGCGCGCCGGATTCCATCAATGCGATATCATGTGCAATCACCGGGGCGATGCCGGGCCGCAGCACTTTCACAGCAACCTCGGTGCCATCATGCAACACGGCCAGATGAACCTGGGCAACGGATGCGCTGGCTACCGGTTCGGCATCGAATATCAGGAAGACTTCGTTGACCGGCTTTCCATAAATCTGTTCCAGTGTAGACAGGGCAAGGCTGGATGGAAATGGCGGAACTTGATCCTGCAGCTTGGCCAGCTCATCGGCAATATCCGGCGGCAGAAGGTCGCGGCGTGTGGAAAGCATCTGCCCGAACTTGACAAAGATAGGGCCAAGCGCTTCCAGAGCCAGACGAAGGCGCTCGCCTCGCGCTCTATCCAGCTTTCGCCAGAATGTGGCCATCCTGACGACGGGTCGTACCAGACGCAATCGTTCATGGCCCAGAAAAAATTCATCAAGACCAAAACGAAATGCTATCGAGAGTATTTTGAGAAGACGAAAGAAACGCATTTATTCTATGAACGGCAGTTCCCTCGTGCAATTTATTCAGAGGTTCCCTGAACAATCTTCTCAGTTTGTTTATAGGAGTTGGTTTGTCAGTGCTTTCACGCGAATTTCCAGATTTGCCACTTTAGCCCGTAGTGCATTTACTTCATTGATAAACTCATGCATATCCGGGGGCCTGGCAAGCAACGGTTGCTCTTCTGTCAGGTATTCCAGCAGTGTCTGAGACACATTGCGAATGGTTCCGGTATGCCAACGCATCAGGCTTTCACCCGTCCGAACGACCCGGTGGGCGAGTATATCGCCTATTGCCGCGCTCAAATCCTGCTCCACATCCCAGCGCAGGTTTTTCCCGATATCAAGAATTTCTTCAGCGAAGGCGCTATCGCCCGAAACCCGGATTTCACGATACGCATCTTCGTCACAGGCGAGCAAACGTGGCAGCAAACCGGGATCAAGGGTGAAGACAGCATCGTTGGGCGCCGCTGTGGACGCCGGCGATAGCTCGCCGCTGGCCTGCACGGTCAGGGCGAGGTCAAGGAAAGGGGGTACGCGAAAACGAGCCGTCTTGCCGGCACAAGGCTGCAGCCGTTTGCGCGCCCAGCTTTCTCCACGCAGTAAGTGGTTCAGCGGGGCTATCGTAACGGATGCCAGCATGACGGTTCAGTATCTAGGAAACTTGTTGAATTCCCGCCAGCAGCCAGACTGAATCCGGGTCTTTGATATTTTTCTGCACATGCCAGACTTCATCAAATGCTTCCGGAGATGACTGCGGGGATTCACGTAACTGGCCGTTGAAACGCACGCTGGCAATGGCGGTGTCGTTTTCGGTAACCACTTCCAGTAAATCCGCATTAATGGACATGACCTCGGTTCTCTGGGGTTCATTTCCGCGCTCGTTGATCTGCATGCTGATCTCGGCAAACATTTCAGGCGTGGTGTATTCCCGGATATCGCTCAGGTCCCGCGCGTCGTTGGCTGCCTGCAGACGGATGAATGAGGTTTTGGCATTGCGCAGAAATGGCTCGACCTGGAAGTCCGCAGGAATATTGGCATTGCCGCCGGTAGCAGGCACCGCCGTGTTTGCCGCTGATGATGCCGCTGGTCCCCCAGCCGGCGCTCCCGTTTTCGCGCCCGTTTCCGGCGCGGGGCTGCTGCCTGCCCCTGCACCCATCCCTGAATATTGCATTGGACGCGATGAATGCTCCTGCCTGGGCCTGCGCAACATGCGCACGACAAAGAAAATGGCGGCCATCAATGCAGCCAGCATCAGCACATCCATCATATTGATGCCTTCAAATGCGCCACCCATGAAAAGTGCGGCAAGCAATCCGCCTGCAGCCAGCCCGGCCAGCGGGCCCATCCATTTGCTGCCACCCGCTGCTGCCGCGCCGGGGGCGGCAGATGGCGTTTGCGCCTGCTTGGGCGCTGCCTGGGGACTTATTGCTTCCCGTTGCTTTCCAATGCTTTTACCGCCGCCGAAGCGTCTTGCTTCGGCATCAAAGGCAGCCAACCCGAAGCTTAAAACGGCCAAGGTCAGCAGGGTCATTATTTTCTTCATGGAGGTCTCCTGAGATACGGTTAAGAGAAGAGTATAGCACTATCAATTCATCGTGGATGTCTCATTAAATTGAACCGGATCTCTTATTTTCAAGCCCTTCCCGGATGTCCGGGCCGCGCTCGCATTACATAAGAATCGCCATTACTTTCGCGGCATTTTCGCAGCTTGCCATGCATACACGATTCCATTCCAAGCCGTTTTGGACTCCACGACCTTGAGGCTGAGAGGATGATTAAAGTGTTACTGACCGGATAACCCTGCCTGACCACATACGTTCTACGAATAGCACGCCATAAGCCATAAGCAAGGTCTCGTGGACCCGCCTGGGGTAGACATTCAAGGAATCCTGCCATCAGTGCCTGTGAGATGAAGAGGCAGATATCGTCATATGATAGCCTCCGCACAGACAGCCATTTAAAACATTGCTTAATTGCATGTTCCATTCCTCTGCCGGATGACGAAATTCCGGTAGATGTAATTGGCACACGATTAGGGGAAATTACGTAGCTGGCCTAGTGTCTTGGCGTTTCCCGATTTCTCCCTCGTGTTCCAGTTCCAGGGCTTTTGGTCAGGTCAAGCTTATTGCAAGGAATATACATGGAAAAAATTCAACGCATTCTCGTTGCCACCGATTTTTCTTCGCGTGCTGACAGAGCCGTGCAACGTGCCCTGCAACTGGCTGCGGAGCACCAAGCCAAATTAAATCTGTTGCACGTTCTTCCCGTGTTTTCTCTCGAAACGTTCAAGCACCTTATTTCCGAGACTCCGCTGGAAACGGAGCAGAGGCTCTACAACCATGCCAAAGCGGTACTGCAAAATAAGTCGGAAGTATTGGCCGGGGAGGGGGTGGCGGTAGAGCATCACGTTGCAATTGGCAGAGCGCACGTTGAGATTAACCGTTATGCAAAATCTCATTACGCCGATCTGGTAGTCATCGGGGACCAGGGTGAAACATTTGTTCAGGAACTCTTCCTGGGGACTACTGCCTCGAAAACTCTCAGTAGAGGAAATCTTCCGCTGCTGATCGTAAAACAGGAGCCGAAGGGGCAGTATAAACATGTGCTGGTCCCAGTGGATTTTTCGCGTTCCTCCCTGGAAGCACTCGACGTGGCGCTGAAAGTTGTCACGGGGTCGTCGATTCATGTGTTGCACGCAATAGAAATGCCGCTTGGAAGAAAAATGAAGCAGGCCGGGTTAAATGCAAAATCGATTGATCTCTATCGCGACAAGATGTTGAGTCGTGCCCGCGAAGCGATGGAGAAACTCGTCGCCGATCACGTGCGCGGCGATACCCGGGTGACTTGCATCATCGAGTATGGTCGCGCGCCGGCCGTGATCGCGGAGAAAACAAAATTTCTTGATATTGATCTGATTGTCATCGGCAAGCGCGGCGAAACAGAGCTGGATGAGGTGCTTTTCGGGTCTGTTACAAAGCACGTTCTTTATGAGACGCCATGCGACGTACTCGTGGTCAATCCCGTGGCCGGCTCGCCGTCATCGCCGTAGTCCAGTACAAGACAGCGTGAGGTCCCGCTAGTCCAGGAGTTCTTTTTTTTCATGACCATCCTCACGATTAACACTGGTAGCTCATCGGTTCGCCTGGCTGCGTTTGCATCCGAAGCCGGAACGCCGAGTGAGCTGGCGAACGCGCGTCACGACCTTTTAGATGTTGAGCCTCGGATCATACTCAAGGAATTCGTGAAAACGCATGGGTTTATGGATATAAGCGTGGTTGCACATCGCGTGGTGCACGGCGGTATGAAGTTCACTGCATCATGTCTGGTCGACAAGGAGGTGGAGCGAGAGATTGAGAACCTTGCAGCGTTGGCACCATTGCATAATCCAGTCGCGCTAGACTGGATCCGGGCGACGCGTGAAGTGTTGCATCCAGGCGTTGCTCAGGTCGCAGTGTTTGATACGGCCTTTTTCACGGCTCTGCCGGAAGTCGCCCGGGCCTATGCCATTCCGTATGAGCTTACCGAAAAACATGGACTTCGGCGCTACGGTTTTCATGGCCTGGCGCATCAGGCAATGTGGCGCTCCTGGCATGAATCGCAGGCAAGCAGCACACAGGAAGAGAAAGGAGAAAGAGTAATTACAATACAGCTCGGAGCTGGCTGCTCGATCACAGCAAGCGTCCACGGACTGCCACGCGACACTTCAATGGGTTTTTCACCCTTGGAGGGACTTATGATGGCGACGCGCTCGGGCGATATAGATCCGGGCTTGATCACGTTTTTGCAGCGTCAGGAGAGCCTGGCAACGGAGCAATTGGATCAACTGCTTAACGAGCGCTCGGGCCTGCTGGGAATCTCCGGAATCAGCGCGGACATACGCAGATTGCTGGAATCGAATGATGATCGCGCGCGGCTGGCCGTGGACTCCTACTGTTACCGGGTGCGCAAGTATCTCGGCGCCTATCTGGCGGTGCTTGGCGGTGCTGACGCAATTGTATTCGGCGGGGGGGTAGGCGAGAACTCGCCGGCGGTCAGGGAAAAAATTCTGACCGGTATGAAATGGTGCGGAATTGAGATCGACCCGGAAAAAAACCGTTGCTCCAACGGAATGTCGCGCATCAGCAATTCCGGGAGCCAGGTTGAGGTCTGGGTCATCCCCGTAAATGAGGCGCTAATCCTGGCGCATGAAGCTGCGAGCGTGGTGGCAGCGGATGGTGATCAAAATTGAAGGAGAACACACATGAGCCAAGCTGAACCGGCAGATGCAAACGTGGATAAGCCCCTTTCCGCGGACGAATTGCGCGGGATGAACGCCTACTGGCGTGCTGCAAACTACCTCTCGGTCGGGCAAATCTATCTCCTGGATAACCCCTTGCTCAAGGAACCCCTCACGCTCGCGCATATCAAGCCCCGATTACTCGGCCATTGGGGTACCACACCCGGGCTCAATTTTATTTACGTGCACCTGAATCGCATTATCAAAACATTTGATCTTGATATGTTCTACATCGCGGGCCCCGGCCATGGGGGACCAGCGATGGTCGCCAATACCTGGCTCGAAGGCAGCTATAGCGAATTCTATCCCCACATTTCCAGGGACGCCGCGGGCATGAAGCGGTTGTTCAAGCAGTTCTCCTTCCCCGGCGGCATTCCCAGCCATGCCGCACCGGAAACGCCCGGCTCGATTAATGAAGGCGGAGAGCTGGGCTATTCGCTGTCGCACGCTTTCGGGGCGGCGTTCGATAACCCGGATCTGATCGTGGCCTGCGTAGTTGGGGATGGTGAAGCTGAAACGGGGCCACTTGCCACCGCCTGGCACTCCAACAAATTTCTCAATCCGGTTCACGATGGCGCTGTTCTGCCCATTCTGCATCTCAACGGTTACAAGATAGCGAGCCCCACGCTGCTTGCCCGCATGAGCCATGAAGAATTGGAAAGTTTGTTCGTGGGCTATGGTTACGAGCCCTGTTTTGTCGAGGGTTCCGATCCGGAATTCATGCATCAGGCTATGGCGGCTGCGCTCGACAAGGCGGTTGACAGGATTCGGACAGCGCAGCGCGAGGCGCGTGCTGGAGGAATGAGCACTGGGGGAATAGGGCGCAAGCCAAGGGCCGGGATGGCCAAATACCCGCGCTGGCCTCTGATCATTTTACGCAGCCCCAAGGGATGGACGGGCCCGGAAGAAGTTGACGGCAAGAAAGTAGAAGATTATTGGCGCTCGCACCAGGTGCCGCTCGCGGAGATCGGTTCAAAACCGCAGCATCTGAAACGGCTGGAAGACTGGATGAAGAGCTACAAGCCGGAAGAGCTATTTGATGATATGGGTGAGCCCGTCCCGGAATTGAAAGCGCTGGCCCCACAGGGGAACCGGCGCATGGGGGCCAATCCCCATGCCAATGGCGGAAAACTGCTAAAGGGCCTGGAAATGCCGGATTTCCG
Organism: Nitrosospira briensis; assembly: GCF_900115125.1. Lineage (GTDB taxonomy): Bacteria > Pseudomonadota > Gammaproteobacteria > Burkholderiales > Nitrosomonadaceae > Nitrosospira > Nitrosospira briensis_A. The sequence continues at coordinate 201,131 of NZ_FOVJ01000001.1, forward strand.
TGACTATGCGGTCGATGTGCCTTCGCCGGGATCGGTTGTGGGTGAAGCCACGCGGGAAATGGGCAAGTTGCTGCGCGACATCATGAAACTGAATCTGGACAGCCGTAATTTCCGGATAATGGGTCCCGACGAGACCAGCTCGAACCGCCTGAGCGCGCTGTTCGAGGTGACTGACCGAACCTGGGTTGCGCAAACCCTGCCCGAGGATGAGCACCTTTCCCCGGATGGAAGGGTAATGGAGATTCTTTCAGAGCACACCTGTCAGGGCTGGCTTGAAGGTTATCTCCTCACCGGGCGCCACGGCCTTTTTTCCTGCTATGAGGCATTCATCCACATCGTTGACTCAATGTTCAATCAACACGCCAAGTGGCTTAAGGTAAGCAGCAAGGAGATTTCCTGGCGCAGCCCGATCGCCTCGCTTAATTATCTTCTGACGTCGCACGTCTGGCGGCAGGATCACAACGGTTTCTCGCATCAGGATCCTGGTTTCATCGACCACGTAGTAAACAAGAAGGCCGATATCATTCGCGTTTATCTTCCGCCTGATGCGAACACGCTCCTGTTCATTACGGATAAGTGCCTTCGCTCGCGCAATTTCATCAACGTTATGGTGGCGGGCAAACAACCGGCGCTGCAATGGCTTGATATGGATACGGCAGTCAAGCACTGCACCGCCGGCATCGGCATCTGGGGCTGGGCAAGCAACGATCAGGACGGCGAGCCGGACGTGGTGCTCGCCTGTGCGGGCGATGTGCCTACTCTAGAAACACTGGCTGCGGTAGACCTGCTGCGCTGTCATATCCCCGAGCTCAGGATGCGGGTGATCAATGTAGTAGACCTGATGACTTTACAGCCCCCGCATGAGCACCCGCACGGATTATCGGATCGGGATTTCGACACGCTCTTCACCACAAGCAAACCCATTATATTTGCATACCACGGCTATCCCTGGCTAATACATCGCTTGACCTACCGGCGCACCAATCATGAAAATCTGCACGTGCGCGGTTATAAAGAGGAAGGCACGACCACGACTCCATTCGACATGACCGTTCTCAACGACCTGGACCGTTTTCATCTGGTGATGGACGTGGTCGACCGCGTGCCGAAGCTGGGCTCGAAAGGCGCTTACCTCAAGCAACGAATGCGGGATAAGTTGATCGAGCATAAACGTTATATTATAAGCCATGGTGAGGATATGCCGGAAATTCGCGATTGGCATTGGCCCGCTTCCGACCAATGAGCCGGAGCTGGATTGAATCACGAGCTTGGCCGCATACGTCATCTTTACAAGACTGTCCTGACCCGTATTTTCGCGGGGGCGGAATTGGATCAACATCACATGTAAATAGAAATTCGCTGAACTCAATGAAGGAAAATCGGTGATATTCATCATCAACGTTATTGCACTGTATGCTTCATTTTCGACGAATAGCATGTACGGTGTTTTTTGGGGCGCCATCCTGCCGGCTTTATATGCGATCGTCGTGGCACCTCATGCATTGATAGGCAGAACAGATATGCCTCCCACAAAAATAAAGAAGATTCTCGCCGGTAGGTGGGAAAATGCAGATGACTTGACCGGATATATTGTGAAGTACTGGATGGCGCTTGCCTCTCCTGCCACTTCCTGGAAAAAGCAGCTTAACAGCGTCATCCTGTACGTGACATCCTTTTTTCTTGGTTTCGTATATTTTCTCAGGGAGATGTTTGCGGGCGCCATTCTCCTGTTTGGCGTGGGGTACATTCTCTACAAAATGAGCAGGAGAGTAGACCGGCCTAGAGCCGTATATGCCAATTCAGACTTTCGGGATGGCAGTGATAACGAGTTCGCGAGGAAGGAATGGGAGCTCGCAGCCATGGCTATCGTCGCATTTTCCGATTTATACCCGGACGATAGCGCAATAAAGAATTCGGCAAATGAAGTCTCGGAGGATGAGGAGGTAAAATTGCTGCTGGCAAAATATCGACATGACCAGGGGTTGGGGTGGGTTGCGTAGAACACCATACAATTAATTCCTTCACGATTCCTGTGCCTCACCGGGTTCATCCTGTTCTGTCTTGCTGCCGCCCCTCATCGCTATTGCTTATTTTTCCGGCCCTAGTAAACCTTCCGCTCCAATTTTGCCTCATGCAGCAACGCTGTAGCCAGTTCCTCGATGGATTTGCTGGTGGCGTCGAGATAGGGGATTCCTTCCCGGCGCATCAATATTTCCGCTTCACGTACTTCATGCTGGCAGTTCTTGACAGACGCGTATTCGCTATTCGGCCTGCGCTCCTTGCGCATACGATGCAGCCGCAAGGGATCGATGGTAAAGCCAAATAGCCTGCTCCTCACATTCTTGAGTTGGGCCGGCAGCGCCATACGATTGAAGTCCTCGGGGATGAAGGGATAGTTGGCGGCATAGATGCCGTATTGCAGCGCGAGATAAAGGCAGGTAGGCGTTTTGCCGGTACGGGAGACTCCTACCAGAATAATATCAGCCCGGAGCCAGTTCCTTTGCGAGATGCCGTCATCGTGCTCCAAGGTGTATTTTATTGCCTCTATGCGCCGGTGCTGGCCGATGGAGTCTTGGGCCCGGTGGGAGAGCCCTACAGTAGGCGATGAATGAATGCCCAATTCAGCTTCAATCTGGGCAATAAAAATACTGAAACAGTCCAGATGCAAGGCGTTGGCAGAGTCAAGGACAAATCGAATTTCGGGATTAACGAATGTACTGAATACCAGTGGACGTCCGTCATCCAGTTTCGCGCGCTCATCAATTTGCCGCACTGTGGCGAGGGCTTTTTCCCTGGTATCGAGGTAGGGCAGGGTAATTTCTTCAAACTCGGCATTTTCAAATTGGCTGAGCAGGCTGTGCCCCAGCATTTCGACAGTGATACCTGTGCGGTCCGAGAGGAAGAATGCGGTTCGCCGGGGCGGCTTTGCTGTGGTTGACATTTGCTGCGACTCACCCGTAATGTTGAGTCACGTTAAATTAGCGGACTTTACCATGTAACACAACCCTCCACTCGAACAGGAGCAGGAAATGAGCGATTCACGATACGTGGTGTGGTTTGATGAGCTGCGCATGACGGACGTAAGCAGCGTTGGCGGCAAGAATGCTTCGCTGGGCGAGATGATCAGCCAGCTAACACAGGCAGGAGTCCGGGTTCCTGGCGGTTTTGCCACCACTGCCGATGCCTATCGTGATTTTCTGGCTTATGGCGGGCTGGCACAACGCATCGAGAAAAGACTTGAGGCGCTGGATACCACAGATGTGGAGGCCTTGGCAGCGGCCGGCGCGCAAGTTCGTGCCTGGATAGTGGAAACACCGTTGCCACCGAGACTGGAAAAGGAAATTTCCGGCGCTTACGAGAAATTGCTGCATGAAGCGGGGGCCAACGATATTTCTGTTGCGGTACGTTCCTCGGCAACCGCCGAGGACTTAGCAGACGCGTCTTTTGCGGGACAGCAGGAAACCTTTCTCAACGTGCATGGGCTGGACAATCTGCTGAAGGCGGTCAAGGACGTGTTTGCCTCGCTCTACAATGACCGGGCGATTTCCTACCGCGTGCACAAGAATTTCATTCATTCCGAAGTTGCACTATCCGCAGGCGTGCAGCGCATGGTACGCAGCGACGTGGGCGCAGCCGGGGTAATATTCACGCTGGATACCGAATCCGGTTTCGACAAGGTGGTCTTCATCACCTCGTCCTACGGCCTTGGCGAAACCGTAGTGAAAGGCGCGGTGAATCCCGACGAATTCTACGTTTACAAACCTGCGGTGACACAGGGAAAGCCCGCGATATTGCGGCGGAGCCTGGGCTCCAAACTCATCATGATGCAATTTGCCGCGAGCCGTGAAGCGGCGCATCCGGTCGAAACCGTGGATGTGGAGGAGAGCAGGCGCAAGCGCTTTTCCATTACCGATGCTGAGGTGGAGGAACTCGCCCGCCATGCGCTTGTCATTGAGCGGCATTATCAAAGGCCAATGGATATCGAATGGGGCAAGGATGGCGTGGATGGCAATCTCTATATCCTTCAGGCGCGGCCCGAGACAGTGCAGGCGCAGGCAGCCATGGGTACCTTGCGGCGCTACCGCCTGAAAGGCAAATCGGAAGTGTTGATATCAGGGCGTGCCATTGGACAGAAGATAGGTACCGGGCCCGTGCGCCTGGTTTTGGATGCGGTCCAGATGTCCCGAGTGCGGGAAGGTGACGTGCTGGTTACCGACATGACCGATCCCGATTGGGAACCGGTAATGAAACGTGCGTCGGCCATTGTTACCAATCGTGGTGGCCGTACCTGTCATGCAGCCATTGTTGCGCGTGAGCTGGGGATACCGGCAGTGGTAGGCTGCGGTCACGCAACCAGCTTGCTGGTTGAGGACCAGATGGTTACGGTGTCCTGCACCGAGGGTGATACCGGCAACGTTTACCGGGGTGCGCTGGAAGTTGAAGTTAACGATCTTGCACTGGAAAGCATGCCGAAACCGCCGGTCAAGATCAGCATGAATGTCGGAAACCCCGAACTGGCATTCGAGTTTCAGCGCATCCCCAACCATGGTGTAGGGCTCGCGAGGCTGGAGTTCATTATTGCACGCATGATCGGGATCCATCCCAAAGCCGTACTGCGCTATTCCGATCTTCCGCCCGAGTTGAAGCAGCAAGTGGAAAACCAGAGCGCAGGTTACGCCGACCCTGTCAGTTTCTATGTGGAAAAGTTGACCGAAGGCATCGCCACCCTGGGTGCTGCCTTTTTCCCCAAACCCGTAATAGTGCGCATGTCCGATTTCAAATCGAACGAATATTCCAGCCTCATCGGCGGGCAGCAATATGAGCCCAGGGAAGAAAACCCCATGCTGGGTTTCCGCGGCGCATCGCGCTATGTGGCAGAAGAGTTCCGAGACTGTTTCGAACTGGAATGCCGCGCGCTCAAGAAAGCGCGCGATGAAATCGGTCTTGCCAATCTGGAAATCATGATCCCCTTTGTGCGGACGCCAGCCGAGGCAAGGCGCGTGGTGGAGTTACTGGAAGAGAACGGCCTGAAGCGGGGCGAGAACGGTCTTCGGCTGATAATGATGTGTGAAATTCCCTCCAATGCACTGCTTGCAGATCAATTTCTGGAATACTTCGATGGATTTTCCATCGGATCCAACGATCTTACACAGCTCACGCTCGGGCTGGACCGGGATTCAAGCCTGGTTGCGGAATCCTTTGACGAACGCGATCCGGCGGTAAAAGCGTTGCTGCGGCTTGCTATTCAGGCGTGCCGTAAAGCCGGTAAATACGTCGGGATTTGTGGCCAGGGACCTTCCGATCATCCCGACCTGGCGCGATGGCTTATGGAAGAAGGGATCGAAAGCCTATCGCTCAATCCTGACACAGTTGTCGATACCTGGTTGTATCTCGCAGGGGGAGCAGAAAAAAAGGTATAGTTCTAAGGCCGCGCTGTCACTCCGAATCATGCTTCGATAAGGATGCAAATGGCAAAAAACAGTACTCCGCGCCATGTCGGCTTCATTCCAGACGGCAATCGCCGTTGGGCCGCGAACCGCGGCCTGCCTAAGGAGGAGGGATACGCATCAGGTATTGGACCGGGTTTATCACTCTACGAAATATGCAAAAAACGCGGAATAGCCGAGGCATCGATTTACTGTTTTACGCAAGATAATACCAAGCGGCCCAACGCTCAGAAGCTTGCCTTTACCGATGCATCCGTAGCATTTGCTTTTGAAGTTGCCCGCCGCGGTGCTGCCCTGCTTGTGCTGGGCGACGAGACTTCCGCGCAGTTTCCCAAGGTTCTGGAATCATTCAGAACGCGCCAGGGCACCGGCATGAAGGTAAATCTACTCGTTAACTATGGATGGGAATGGGACCTGGATGGCCTTAAAAATGGCGGTCTGCGCTCAAGTGATGTTTCGCGTCTTGACCTGATCGTGCGGTGGGGAGGAGGACGCCGCCTGAGCGGTTTTCTCCCGGTGCAATCGGTGTACGCGGACTTCTACGTCAGGGATGAATACTGGCCGGATTTCGAGCCCCAGCATTTTGAACATGCCTTGTCCTGGTTCAAACGGCAGGACCGGACATTTGGCGGGTAAGATCCGCCTTCTCAGTGCAGCGACCCGCCGGCCCGATCGGGTTTGTGCTGCTTGTTGCCTGCGACGTTGCCCATCTTCGATCCCTGTATAAGCGTAAAACAATACCTATCATTTTTGACATAAAGGAGATAAAAACATGTCAGCAGCCTCGGATGCGAAAAGAATGTTCGTCGAAAACCTCAATGCCTTCGGCGACCAAAAAACCCAGCCTGAAAAATATAATCTTTATCTCGGCCTTATTTATCTGGTTGCATCCGTGGAACAAGTTCAGCAGGATTTGGAGCAAATCAAGCAGCTACTTGCCAAGCGTCATTGAATTTTGCCCGTGCAATTTATCGGCTAAAGTGGGTGTGTCGTCCTGCGGCGACGCAACATAGATCCCAAGAGACCAAGGCCAGCTATGAACATGGCGTAGGTTTCGGGTTCAGGTATGGGAGAAACAGTATTGCCGATAAATGCGGTGGGTAAAGCTCCAACCCTTTGATCACCGAACGAATAAGTAAAGGAAAGATCAAATCGCTTCGTTTCGTCTGGTGCAAATGCTCCCAACGAAATAATAGGGATGAGGTCGGTTGAATTGCGGGTTTCCGGCGGGTAAGGGGCAGGGGTACAACTGGGTGATCCGGCTTGGCATGGTTCGGTCAACGGAAGTTGTTGGCTTCCGGTCAAATCGGCGAGTTTTCCCATGAACACTGCGCTTGCGACTGGGCTTGTCAAGCTAACGGTTAGACTGGTGCCAGTGTTGTTGAAATTGCTGGTGTACCACCCGTTTAAATCATTGCGCCATTCCATGGGCACGTAGGTGGTATCTATGTTCGGCCATATAAAAGGAATGGCGAAGCTTAACGCCGGCAAGGAGTTCGAAGTCAGGTTCTGAGCAAAAAGGTTTTGGTACGTTACGACGTTACCATTAATAGTGCGGGTAGTTAACGAGTCGCCGCTCCAAGTAGAGGAAGGATCATCCTGTAAAGTATATGCGGCTGCGGGAACAGTAAAAACAAGGGATATGGCTATTATTACAAAACTGGATAATTTACTTAAAAGCTTGATATTCATAATTAAGCCCCTAATTCTTTATTTTTCGTATACCCATTTTCAACATATGCTTCAGGCGAGGACAGCGCAATAGCCCACATAGACTATTAATTAGGTAAACCAATTGGGTCAGACGGGTCAGACTCGATTGATTGTGCATACCGATGCGTAGGTGTTCTGAACCAAGGGAAACTGAAGAGGCAGGTAGAGTTGGCGGCAGCGAAAATTGGAAGCGGATAATTATCGGCCCGGGTGGCGGTAAATGTGAGTGGTTTGAACAATTGGAAGCTGATACTACGCTAACACCTACGGATGAGGATAGGGGGCACGAGTGATGCTTCGCGGGATGGGATCGGGAAACCCCGCAGATCCGGGATGAATTGGACGCATCTATGAAATGCCAGGCGGGAGCTTTCAGCGCCCGCAACTTCTTAGCGGCCGTTCCACAAGCCGGTAGTTTCGTTAAAAAACCGAGATTTTGAAAAACCTACAGCATTCCAAAGTGCATCAAACGCCGGCCTGACCGCACGGTGGTAATCCGCAACGTTTACGCTATACTCCTCGATCAGGCACGCCGGTAGTCGGACGACATCCCGATCAAATGGCTCGAGTTCATCGAAAAACATATCGTTATATACGTGGTAGAACGCGCCCTTCACCCCTTCTAAGGTGAACATAAGAATCAAAGGCGGATCGACATCAAGGGTTTTTAAGCCGTCGATATAGCGCGGGAGAGAGTCGAAAATTTGATGCTCAAGACGCAATCCCGCGATACCATTTCGCCCTTTATGTTCGTGGACAAGATTAGCCTCTGTTGCTTCGACAATTCCATTTCTAAATATCTGTGTATATCCGTGATTGGTTTCGCCGCCGCGCTCGTTAATAACACCATCAAGATTATAACGGGGAGACATCCCCATACTTCCTAGCGGTGCAAATGAGGCGTGCCGCGCATACATCTTTTCGGGGTTAATAGTGACTGTAGACGATACCGCTGAAAGTGGGATGATATGAAGTATAAAACGGCCGTTACCGATCAATGGCCGCTGGCCGTTAGCCCGGTTAAAAAGTTCTATCCGCTCGTCGCGAAACTCCCGGGTGCGATCCGCCGCAGAAGCTGACAATGTATACAGGTGTCTGAGTTCATCCATGCTTGCCTCGTGTGCCCCCGCAGAGTTTCGGACGAAAAATCTATTTGAATTTTGCGCGCAGACCCGATGGGGAATCTGCCAGCTTCGCGGAATTCGAATCACGATTGCGTGGGATTGTTTAGCTAAGCGGACGGACTTTAGCCGGTAACCCGGAATACGAGGTTCAATGCCCGTCCTAATAATTTGATCAAGACGAGATACCTCAACATCAATATCCGCGGGCTTGATACCACACAGATTAGAGGCGACACCCTCGGCCTCGTCCATACCGATTACGATATGGCCCCCGTTTACATTCGCAAACGCTGATACATCCTTAAGCAATTCCCTTTTATCGGCGTCGCTGGTCCCATAAGCGTCGCGCTTGTAGTCTAGGTGCAATCCTTCCGGCACTTGACCCTCAACCAGTTCTAGAAGGTCTGTTTCAGTTATTGCTTCAAAGTCTAGCCGGGAAATAGACACTTCGAGAATTTACCTAAGATTTGCCTAAAAGAATAGATGGTGCCGCATCTCCGATTCGAACGGACGACCTACCGATTACACCGGGAAAACCGATCTTTCTAATTCAGCCGATCTGGTTTTTGTTGCCTGAGATGTTGCCTATTTCCAGATACATTGCAGCTATAGAATTATAACTGCTTGTTTTATTGGTGCCGACACCAAGAGTCGAACTCGGGACCTTCTGATTACAAATCAGCTGCTCTACCAACTGAGCTATGCCGGCGCAATGCAATTATAGTGGCTGGGGAGCGGGGGAGCAAACCTGTGGAGGTGTTACAAAAGCAATCGGAAATTATTATTTGATGACCTGAAAGCGACGCTTTTGATTTGTGGGGGACGCTGAACCGGGGACCTGTGGCTTACCAGATTCCCCGGTATCTGCTTCGCCTTGCGCTGGATCGGCCTCGTTCTCAAGCGTGAAGAGTAGGCCCTGGGCGGTTTCCTTGGCAAATATTCCCTGCACCGCGCCAACCGGTATGGCAATTTCCCGTGAAACGCCGCCAAACCTGGCGGAGAAGTGGATGAAATCATTACCAAGGGTGAGATGGTGCGCCGCATCGTGGCTGATGTTCAGTATGATCTCACCATCTTTTACAAATTCATCCGGCACACGAGTCTGGGCATCTACCTTAACCGATATATAGGGAGTAAAACCACTGTCCGAGCACCATTCATAAATCGCGCGGATCAGATACGGTTTGGTGGAAAGCTCTTTCATTTGCGCATTGCTTTCTCGGACGCCGTAAGCGCGTCAATGAACGCCGGCCTGCTGAAAAGACGCTCGGCGAACTTCAATAGCGGCGCGGCCTGTTTTGGTAGCTGAATACCATAATGGTCCAATCGCCATAATAATGGCGCAATCGCCACGTCAAGCATGGAAAACTCATCCCCCAGCATGTATTTCTGTTTTACGAACACAGGTGCAATCACAGTCAGGTTATCGCGAATGGCCGCACGCGCTTTCTCTGCTGTTTTCTGATTGCTGCTCTCGACAGCATCGATATGACAAAACAGTTCCTGCTCGAAGCGGTGTAGAAATAGCCGCGCCCTCGCCCGCATTACAGGGTCGGCAGGCATCAATTGCGGATGAGGAAAACGATCATCAATATATTCGTTGATGATGTTGGATTCGTAAAGGATGAGATCGCGCTCCACCAGCACAGGCACCCGGCCATAGGGACTCATTACCGCAAGATCCTCCGGCCTGTTATGCAGGTCGACATCGATAATCTGAAAGTCCATACCCTTCTCGTACAGCACGATACGACAGCGATGGCTGAACGGACAGGTAGTGGCTGAATACAATGTCATCATGACTTGTTACTTTCAGTGTATGAGGGTGCAACGCTTTGTAGCGGATGAGAAATAGTCAATGTACGTCCTTCCAATACTCCTGTTTCAGGGCATAAGTCAATCCCAGCATGGCAAACAGGAAGAGCATTACAATAATTCCCAATTGCACTCGTTTAGTGGCGGCTGGTTCGCCGAGATAAACCAGGAAGTTAACCAGGTCAGTGACGTAGGCGTCATATTCCGTTTTTGAAAGGGTACCGGGCTTGTCCAGCTTCAGCTCCTTTACTTCATGTGTGCCGCCATGACCGTCGTCGACATTCTTCACCGAAAGTGACTGCTCACCCTGTAACTGGTATAGCACATGAGGCATGGCAGCTTTATCAAATACCAGATTATTCCACCCCGTAGCCGTGGAGTCATCACGATAAAACTTCCTGAGATAGGTGTAGAGCCAGTCAGGACCACGGGAACGCGCAATAACCGACAAATCGGGCGGAGGCACGCCTAACCATTGCTTGGCGTCTTTCGGCTTCATGGCCACCGTCATGAGCTCACCCACTTTTTGCCCGGTAAATATGAGGTTATCGCTGATCTGGTTTTCCGTGAGGCCTAAGTCCCTGAGCCGGTTATAGCGCATGTACTCGGCGCTATGGCATGACAGGCAATAGTTGACAAAAGTTTGTGCGCCGCGTTGCAGCGAAATCTTGTCGCCCGGATTAAGCTGAGGGCGATCCAGTTTCACTTCCGGACCGCTGGCGAACGAAACAAGCGGGACCAGGCAAAAAATCAAAAGTATACTTGTTATTTTTCTCATTCTGTCACCCTGGTCGGTTCAGGCTTCGTTTTATCTATCTTGCTGTACCACGGCATAAGAATGAAGAAGGCAAAGTAGATCACCGTGAATATCTGCGCAAGTATGGTATAGAGCGGCGTGGGTGATTTCGTGCCGAGCCAGCCAAGCACAAAAACGCTGATGACAAAGAGGGTGAGGGCAAATTTGAAAATCGGCCCTTTATAACGGATCGATTTTACGGGGCTGCGGTCCAGCCAGGGCAACAGGGCAAAGATTGCAACCGAGCCACCCATCAGGATGATGCCCCAGAGTTTTGCATCTATCCAGAGAAAGTTGATGGTGACCGCCCTCAGCATCGAGTAGTACGGGGTGAAATACCAGACAGGAGCGATATGATCCGGTGTCTGCAGAGTGTTGGCGGGAACAAAATTATTGTATTCAAGGAAATAGCCACCCATTTCGGGCGCGAAAAATATAATCCCGGTGAATATGATCAGGAAAACCACCACCCCGAAAATATCCTTCACCGAGTAGTAGGGATGAAACGGTATGCCATCTACCGGAATATGCGTTACCGGATCCTTGTTCGCCTTGATCTCGATCCCGTCCGGGTTGTTCGACCCGACTTCGTGCAAGGCCAGTATATGCACCACCACGAGCACCACAAGCAAAACGGGCAGCGTCACAACGTGGTAGGCAAAAAAGCGGTTGAGCGCAGCGTCCGACAGCATGAAGTCGCCCAGCAGCCAGTTGGAGAGCGTTTCGCCCACTACGGGAATTGCACCGATCATGCTTATGATCACCTGCGCCCCCCAATAGGACATCTGCCCCCATGGCAGGATATAGCCTGTAAATGCCAGCATCATCAGGATGAAGAAGATGCCCATCCCGATCAGCCAGAGAAGCTCGCGCGGCTTGCGATAGGAACCGTACATCATGCCCCGGAACATATGCAGATAGACAACCACAAAGAACATCGATGCGCCAGTGGAGTGCATATAGCGGATCAGCCAGCCGAAATTGACGTCCCGCATGATGTATTCCACCGAGGCGAATGCCATGCTGGCGTCCGGCTTGTAGTTCATGGTGAGAAAGATGCCGGTAAGAAGCTGATTCACCAGCACGAGCATGGCCAGCGAGCCGAAGTAGTACCAGAAATTGAAGTTCTTGGGTGCGTAGTACTCGCTCAGATGAGCTTTCCAGTTGGCGGTTAACGGAAAACGCTCGTCTATCCAACCGATGAAGGATTCCAATCGCTTGCTCATTTATGCGGACTCCTTACGATCGGAACCGATCAAGAGGCTTGTATCAGTCAAATACACGTGAGGGGGAACGGCCAGATTGGTTGGCGCCGGGACGCTTTTGTAAACCCGGCCAGCCAGGTCGAACTTGGATCCGTGGCAGGGGCAGAAAAAACCTCCAAGCCAATCCGGGCCAAGATCCGCTGGAGCAATATCCTTGCGATACACCGGAGAGCATCCCAAATGGGTACAGACCCCTTCCACCACCAGAATTGCCGGTTTGATAGACCGCGTTTCATTCTGGGCATACGGCGGTTGCTGGTCTTTTTCCGATTTGGGATCGGCCACCTGGCCATCCAGTTTCTTCAGGGTCGCCAGCATCTCGGGAGTACGGTTCAATACCCACACTACCTTCCCGCGCCATTCCACCAGCAGCAGCATGCCTGGCTCAACCTTGCTGATGTCCACCTCGACCGGCGCGCCAGCTGCTTTTGCGCGTTCACTGGGCAACATGCTCATCACGAAGGGAGTCGCCACCGCAGCAGTTGCGATTCCGCCCGCAACCGATGTTGCGACCAGAAGGAAACGCCTTCTGCTGTTCATTTCTTTTTTCTCAATATCCGCCATATTTTGCAGTCCCGGTTTTCAGTTCGGACCTTCTAAAAAAACTCGTAAAAAAACTTAACCATTTTACCATAGTACGTATTGGAAAATAAATATTGATTGTAAAACTTGTTGATTGAATGGTAAAAAACTCATAAATTAACCCCTTATCGATAAACGGTGGGGCCACCTGATCCGGCCGGCTTTTCTATACTCTGATTCCACTTGCGCTTGTCACACCTGAAATAAACCGTATTGCCGCATCAGCATCTATAATATTTTCAAACGCGAATATGCGGGATTACCGTTATCGTCGCCACGTCAATTGAATGCGGGGCGGACAAGAGTGCCGGTATAGTCTGCAAACAGTACTTCAGCTTGACAATACGCGCGGATGGATAGCCTGAGACATCACATGTTTTTAGTTCATGACCATGAAGAAACCTGTCGTTAACTGTCCTTACTGCGGCAAGATTGTTGTCTGGGATACCAGCAATCCTTATCGCCCGTTTTGTTCCGAGCGCTGCAAGCTTATCGATCTGGGGCAGTGGGCTACAGAATCCTATCGTATTCCGGATACGAATCCGGAAAAACAGGACGATTCATTAAAAGATGAGGAATAGCACAACCCCGCGCGGTTGCGCAATTTTATTTGATGTTTGAACGCCTGATCGCCGGGCGTTGAAGTAAACTACGCCGGCAGGATCCTAGTCGATGCCTCGCATCATCGCTATTCCGTGCCCGCCGTGCTCCCATGCCGTGATTAAATCACCGCGGTGCAATCCACCCAGCGCATACACGGGTATGGAGCAGTTGCGGATGAGAGCCGCAAATTTTTGCCATCCGAGTGTTGCAGAGCCGGGATGGCTCAAGGTAGGCAGTACGGGAGCAAGCACGGCAAAATCCATCCCCAGCTGCTCGGCTCGAAAAAGCTCCTCGGAATTGTGGCAAGACGCGCCGCACCATGCAATGGCAGGACGCTTCGCGAGATCCATCAGCTGTGTTGCGGGAAAATGTACCCCGTCCGCGCCGGTCTCGCGGCAGAAATCCAGATTTCCTGTATAGCCATTCACCAGGACTCTCGCGCCGCTACGGTGTGCAAGCGAAACCACATCAACCGTAAAAGCACGCAGCGCCTCCTTCGTCATTCCTTTTTCGCGTATCTGCACCAGCCGCAGCCCTTTTTGCAACGCGCATTCGATTTGGGCTAATGAAACTTCAGGGCTCCATTCCGTCGCATTGGTGATTGCATAAACGGGCGGTAAATCAAGTGCGCGCAATACGGGTGCATTGGCGGGAAGCATCGGTTCAACACGAATGTTGTTGGCGAATTGCCACGATAATTCCTGATTTTCGTATGGATGCGGATCGCCACGCCATGCTACAACGCGGTAAAAGCAGAGGCGGACAGTGGCATGGGTATAAGTAAATAGACGAGTAATCCAGGGGTAAGCCTGCTCGACGTGTATACCCAGTTCTTCCTGCAATTCGCGCCGGAGCGCGTGAAAGAGCGGCTCGCCTGGGTTTACCTTGCCGCCGGGAAATTCCCAGTAACCCGGATAAGGTTTGCCTTTTGGCCTGCGGGCCAAGAGGAAGGCGCCATCCGGCCGCGTGATTACCGCAGCGGCAACTTCAACGATATCAGAAGGCTGAGACATTGCCGAAAGGGATTCCTACCGGTTCCTGCCGGAATCTGTTTTCTGCTTTCCCGACCAGTCACGTGCAAACTGCCATGCCACGCGCCCGCTTCGGGAACCGCGCCCTAGCGCCCACTGCAGTGCGGCTTCACGCGTTGAACGGCTCATTTCTTCGATACCAAAGTAGCTTAGCCAATACTCGGCAATATTCAGGTATTGCTCCTGGTCAAAGGGGTAGAACGATACCCACAGGCCGAAACGTTCCGATAGTGAAATTTTCTCTTCGACTGCTTCGCTCGGGTGGACCTCTTCGCCTATATGCCTGGTGTTCAAATTATCCTGCATGGATTCGGGCATCAGATGACGGCGATTGGAAGTCGCGTAAACCAGAACATTTTCGGATGCTGTGGCGATGGACCCGTCCAGTACCACCTTTAATGCCTTATAGCCGGGTTCACCCGATTCAAACGAGAGATCGTCGCAATACAGGATGAAACGTTCAGGGCGCCGGTATATTTGTTCGACGATGTCGTGCAGATCGGTCAGGTCATGTTTTTCCACTTCGATCAAACGTAACCCCGCTGCCGCATACTTGCTCAGCATTGCTTTCACCAGGGACGACTTTCCTGTTCCGCGCGCTCCGGTGAGCAGCACGTTGTTGGCGGGACGGCCCTGAACGAACTGATGCGTATTTTGATCTATGAGATTTTTTTGCCGCTCGACGCCTCGTAAAGCGTCGAACGCGATGTGATGAGCGTGGGTGACCGGTCGAATGAATCCTCTGGACCCATTTTTTCGCCAGCGGAACGCCACCGCGGCCTTCCAGTCGGGCTCAGACTGCTCACCCGGCAGCAGTTCTTCCAGACGGGAGAGTAATTTTTCAGCCTGATTGTATAGCTTGTCCCAGTCCTTCATACACTTCCATATTAACATTCGATTATAACAAATCATGCAACAGAACGATTATCCGGAGTAATTGCTCATTCAAGCACTACGGTTTACTTCGCAAGCATATTTCATTTTTTTACCTTCCCGATTTTATTCCAGCGCGGGTGGATGGCGAGCATGGTCGTGGATGATGGAAACACGGCGCCGAACTGCCCATCATTATGTGTGCTATCGAACGGAACCGCTCAGCTAAGAAGGTCATGATACGGCATGTTACGTCAGGCGTATCCAAGGTACCGCAGCTTCGGTGCTCACCGTAACAGGCTGTAAATTTAAACAGAGACACAGAAGATAGAATCTTTGATGGGGGCGCGGCAATCGGTTAACGCCTGCTTTCCCGAAGGTTTCTTTAAATGAAGCAAAACATTTAGGAGAAGACATCATGAATATGCCCAGTAAAAAGTCGATTATTTCGCTCGCGATAGGATCCGCCGTTGCCGCGACTTTCGGTACTGCATCGATCGCCTCGGCGGGTGAGAATCCTTTCGCTGCACAATCCCTGGAAAAAGGCTACATGGTGGCCGAGTCTCATTATCACGACAAGGACCAGTATGGCGACAAGAAGGACAGCTATGGTGACAAGAAGGACAGCTATGGTGACAAGAAGGGCGACAAGAAGTATGGCGAAGGACGCTGTGGAATGTCCATGGCGGATACCGATAATGATGGACGAGTCAGCAGGGATGAACATGCGCGCCATGCTGAAACAATGTTCGATAAGATGGATGCCAACAGGGATGGGTATATTGATAAGGATGAGGCAAACAAGATGAAGAGGAAGCACGGTCATGGTCATGGCCATGGGCATCGTGATAAATACGGCTCGGGTGACCGTGGTTACGACAACGACGGGGTATCAATAAAACGGGACCGTGAATATGGAGCAGGCGAAGAGGTAAACCGTGATTTGCCCCATATGCGCCAAATGGGACAGTAAGAGAATTTTCGTTGGCGGTTGCGTAGCTCGTGCCAGGGCAATGAATGGGATAGCCCGGGCCGGAGTCGAATTGACTACGGCTGGTGCGCAGAAGACGCAACCGCTTGCTCGCCTATATTGATGCCTTCAGCGTTTCATGCGGTCGACTCTGGCCGATCGTCAGCTTCGATAATCCGCATTGATTTTTACATAATCATAGGATAGATCACACGTCCAGACGGTCGCTGATGCCTGTCCTCTGTTCAAGACGACGCGCACGGTGATTTCAGATTGCTTCATCACTCGCTGGCCATCTTTTTCCAGGTAATCGGGAGCTCTGCCCCCATTCTCCGCGACCAGCACATTATCGAGATAGAGCTGCAATTTATTGACGTTCAGGCCGTCTATGCCCGCATAGCCGATAGCTGCAAGTATTCGTCCCAGATTTGGATCAGATGCAAAAAAAGCGGTCTTGACCAGCGGTGAGTGGGCAATGGCATACGCCGCTTTACGGCATTCATCCGGCGTCTCGCCGCGCTCGACCTGAATGGTGATGAACTTGGTAGCGCCCTCTCCATCGCGTACGATAGCTTGAGCCAGCTGTGCCGCAACTTCGGTGATTCCCTCTTGCAGCAGTGCAAATTCGGCGCTTTCTTTAGCCGTGATGGCGGAATTTCCGGCTTGGCCGGTTGCGATCAGAATGAATGCGTCATTGGTTGACGTATCTCCATCCACAGTGATTCGGTTGAACGAGTTTTCGGCTGCATGGCTCACGATTTCCTGGAGCAGCGGCTGGCTCAAGGCAGCGTCGGTCGCGATATAACTCAACATCGTCGCCATGTGCGGACGAATCATCCCTGAACCTTTGGCAATGCCTGTGATGGTTACGGTTGTGCCGTCGAGAGTGATCTGTTTCGACACTGCCTTGGGTACGATATCGGTCGTCATGATTGCCTGGGAGGCAATAAACCAGTTTTCCGCCTTCAGGTCTGCTACCGCTGCGGGCAACCCGGCAAGAACGCGCCCCAGTGGTAGCGGCTCCATGATCACACCGGTGGAAAACGGCAGAACCTGGCGGCTGTCGCAGCCGAGCAACCGGGCAGTCTCAAGGCATGTGGCGCGAGCGTCCGCGATCCCGCCCTCGCCTGTGCCTGCGTTGGCATTGCCGGTGTTGACTACCAGCGCGCAAACAGGATATGAGGCATCTACATTTAAAAGATGTTCTTTAGCGATAATTACGGGCGCGGCGCAAAAATCGTTTTGTGTAAAAACGCCGGCTACCTTTGCGCCTTCATTCAGCCTGATTACAAGCAGGTCACGCCGGCCCGGCTTCTTGATGCCGGCTTCCGCGACGCCCAACGTTACGCCTTCTATTGGCAGCAGTTGCTCGGGTACTGGCGGTGTAAAGTTGACTGGCATAATAGGAATCACGAAAGTTTAATAAAGTGTTGCGGCTCTCAATCAAAACAGCATGATCATGTAATCTCCCGCCCATAACGCTTTGCCTTTGTCTTTGGATTGGAAAGGACGCGTTACAGAAATAACGCGCTATGCTAACTTATCTTTGATCCTTCGCATATTTTCCCTGATTTTAAATGTTCCAATGTTCTCATCGTCATGGTAAAAAACAGAACTTGATGACAAATTGGTAATCAGGAGTTGAGAGGAAACCCATGAACTGTGATAAAGAACTGGATGTGCGCGGCCTGAATTGTCCCTTGCCTATCCTTCGAACAAAAAAATCCCTGGTGGATATGACAACGGGGCAGGTGTTGAAGATCATGGCCACCGATCCTGGCTCTGTGATCGATTTTCAGGTTTTTGCCGATCAGACTGGCAACGAATTGCTGTCATTGGCAGAGGCGGCTGGAGAATTCACGTTTTACATGAAGAAGAGATGATGAATCGTGAATGTCGCGCCGCGATCTCCAGCGTTATCGAAACGGCAACGCAAACGCTCAACAGTTCGGATCAGGATGGGAATTACCCCGCAGGAATGATATTGAGTAGCAGGAGGAAGTGCGTGCCGCACTTATCCATAAGGACTACGCCCTTGTCGTCCGTGCCGCCATCGGTACGGCTTTCCTTGGGTGGGATATATCAAAGCGCAGCGCAAGCTTCGGCTGCGGTGGCCAGCTTTTGATATCTTGCGAGCCAGGGTAGCGGGACGGGAAATCCGGAGCCATTCCGTTTCGCTGAATGGGCCGCAACCATGGCGCCAAGCATGATCGCGCGGCCGCAGCTGTCTCCTCCTGCCCGGATATTGGACTCGACCGCGGTACGGTAGTCCGCTGCATGCAGTGCGATATGAAAGACTACGGGCAAGCCTTGCGCGACATGACAGGCAGGACCAAAGCGCTCCGCAGCCGCAACGCTATCCAGTTTCGGCATGGCGAGCGCCTGCTCCAGCAGCGGTTGAAGCGGGTTTCCCGCGTACGGCAAAGCATCAGTCAGAGCTTGGGCAATCGGCACTCCTTGCAACACTTTGAACAATGCAACCGAGGCGCACCGTGCGGCGGCCACTGCCACACCATTGTTATTTGTCACCCGCACTACTTCCTCCATGCGTTCCAACAGGTTCTCCAAAGTCCCGTGCGCCGCGATTAGTGCGGGAAGCGCGGCGAGGGCCGGATGCTGGTCGTCATCGGCGCCGGACGCTGCCGGAAATTCCGAGGGTTCAAGGAACAGCAGGTTGCGCAACGTCAGGCGAGTGGGGGAGTCGATATAACCGACGAATTCACCACCGGGTCCGAAGTGCGAGCGGTATTCAGCCTGATACTCGATGCGATTGAAAGCGCGATGCTTCGCGAGATGCTTCAGCATCAACAGGCAAACCTCGCCATAGGCGCTGGACCCCCCGGGCAGCTTTCCGGCATGCGCAAGGTAACCTTTCCCTTCCGCATAATGATCTGCCTCCGGTTTAAGAAAAACGAGGCCTTTGGCAGCTTCAATCTCTGCAATGCGTGCGGGATCATAAAGCCAATGTAGGCCAAGGGCGGCGGAATCGGCGACAAGCGCGCCAAGAACCGCCGCGGTATTCTCATTCTTCATCGTTACAAATTCCTTTCCTGCCACCGGATGCGTTGCTGGTTTTTTCAGAATGAAGCTAAAGCTCTTCTTCCACAGGCAATCTTCGCGCCTCATCTTCCAGCATTACGGGAATGCCGTCCCTGATAGGGAAAGCCAGGCGATCTCCCTTGCAGATCAGCTCATTATCGGATTTCCTGTAGAGCAGTGGGGCCTTGCAGAGAGGGCATACCAGAATATCGAGTAATTTTGAATCCATAAGTTAAGCCTACCTGGTGTTTTCAGTCGTGAAAGTAATGCGATTGTATCCAGCCAGACGTGCGGCCTCCATCACCGATATAACGGACTGATGGGTCGCTTGCGCATCCGCATTGATGACAATGACCGGATCGGGCCGGTCACCTGCCGCTGCACTTAATTCCTCCCTCAAGCGTTCCGTACTGGAGTCTTGAAGAGGGGTCCGGTTGACCGTATAGTCTCCCGCGGCGCTTACGGAGATATCGATGACGTTGGGGCGGTCATGGGGGGTGTCGGAAGTCGCTTGCGGCAAACTGATTTCCAGTTCCGAAAATTTCGAGTAAGTGGTGGTAATCACCAGGAAAATCAGAATTACCAACAGTACGTCGATCATGGGCACCAAATTGATTTCTGGCTCTTCTTTCTGCCTGCCGCGCTGGAAATTCATCGTGTTTGGCTATGTGGGAACAAATGAACAATAAACCGGAAACCGATAAAATTGAATACCGAAAAGCCGGATTGCGAGCTCTACCTTGATATTGTACCTAGCTGACGAGGCCCTGTTGGCTACGGTACATATAAAAAATATTCCCTTGATTAACCCACTTAATCCCTGGTGCCGCTAATTTTCCTTGTCAGGCCGGAAGTCCACCTGCCGCTCGCCATGAACGATATCCACCAGCTTCAACGCCTGCAACTCCATTTCTACCACCAGCGCATCCACTTTAGCGCGGAAATAACGGTAAAACATGATGCTGGGAATGGCCACCAAAATCCCGAATGCGGCATTATAAAGCGCCACGGAAATGCCGTGAGCGAGTTGCGCGGGATTGCCGCCCCCAGTAGGAGAATTCGAGCCAAAAATCTCGATCATGCCTACGAGCGTTCCAAAGAGTCCCATCAGGGGACTCAAGGACGCGATGGTTCCCAACGTGGTGAGATATCGTTCAAGATCGTGAGCGACGGCGCGACCGGCTTCTTCGATTGATTCCTTCATGATGTCGCGCGTGCTTCTAACATTTCTCAAACCCGCGGCAAAAATCTGACCCAGTGGAGAATGCTTCTGTAGCCGGGCCAGCATATCCGTACTGACGCCGCTTTTCCGGTACTCGTGGACCACTTTGGGCAGAAGATCTCTCGGTGTTACGACGCTCAGGCGCAAAGCCCACATGCGTTCTCCAATAATGCCGACAGCGACAATGGAAGCCAGAATGATTGGCCAAACCGGCCAACCGGCAGCTTGAATCAGAGCGAACACCGAAAATCCCCTATATGAACCTCTAAATGAGTTTTCCGTAGAGCGCGTTGCACCAAAACCGGGATGGTCACAAGGCGCGCGACGAAGGCGGTAGCTTAGTCTACGACGAAGGGGAGTGCAACGCGGTTAGCGCCCGATTTTACCGCAACCGGAAGGGACGGAGGCTTTGGGGGCGGTCTGCTTTGTCAGGCTCCTGGCGAAGGGGGGGCCCAGGGCGTTGGACGAGGGACCCCGCGAAGCGGGGATCGGACAGCGTCGGGGATGTCGCCCCCGCGCCCCGCTTACGTCTGCGGCGCCTACATCCCACTGCGGGGTCGCACCTTCCTTCGGAAGGCACCGCTCCACCCTTCGCGGTCGTGCCATTCGCGTCGTCCCCTTTCGCGCATCCCCATCCCCAAAGCCGCCGTCGCGTCCACGGAAAACTCATTTAGAGGTTCCTTGATCAGAGCCATAATGTAGCTTGCCCCTGTGATTTCAGCAAGGAGGGGAATGTTTTTCTTGTCCACAATTGCTGTGGATAAGTTTGTGGGTAATTTGCAAATAGGGCCATTAAGTTGCCCTGCCATAACGACTTTTTCTGTTTAGGTTAATTTTTGAACTTAATAATATTCGTTAAAATACAAGTACTTGGTCCTGTCCCTAGTATTCATGCGGGTTTCCGCTTCACAAATATGCATATTTGGTGACAAGTGTGGATTATTGTAGAATGTCAAGATGAATCTGATTATGGAAATGGAGATAGCAAGGGCTGTCTTGAGCGTGGGCGAACTGAATCGCACCGCGAAAGCCTTGCTGGAACAAGCTTTCCCGTTATTATGGGTTGCCGGCGAAATTTCGAATATCAAATGCTACGGTTCGGGCCATTGGTACTTCTCACTCAAGGATGAAGACGCTCAAGTACGTTGCGTCATGTTCCGCGATAAAAATCAGTACCTGGACTGGCAGCCCCGGGATGGCATGCGAGTGGAAGTGCGGGCGCTGGTGACGTTATATCACGCGCGCGGTGACTTTCAATTAAGCGTTGAGACCATCCGCCGTGCCGGGTCGGGTACGTTGTTTGAAGCTTTTGAGCAGCTCAAGGTCAGGCTGGGAAAAGAAGGCCTGTTTGCTCCTGAGCGCAAAAAACCGTTACCGTATTTCCCGAAGCAGATTGGCATCATTACTTCTCCAGCCGCTGCTGCGCTGCATGACGTGTTGTCTACGCTGCAACGGCGTATGCCTTCCATGCCCGTGATTGTTTACCCGACGCCAGTACAGGGCGCCGGCGCTTCCACCAGGATAGCAGCGGCTGTTCAAAAGGCGGGAGATCGCGCCGAGTGCGACGTTCTGATCCTATGCCGGGGTGGCGGCGCTATTGAAGATTTATGGGCATTCAATGAGGAGATTGTGGCGCGTGCAATTGCCGCCTGTCCCATCCCCATCATCAGTGGGATAGGTCACGAAACCGATTTCACCATTGCTGATTTTGTAGCTGACGTCCGCGCCCCCACGCCTACCGGCGCATCCCAACTCGTCTGCCCTGATCGTGAAGAATTAATCCGGCTCGGCGAAATTCTTTTGGGCCGGATGCGGCGGGGCATGCAGCGCTGCATTGAAAGCCGCATGCAGCACGCCGATATGCTTGAATGCCGTCTGTTACATCCCGGAAAGCGGATTAATGACCGGCTTGCATACCTTGAGCGTTTACGCAAGCGGCTCGCTGACTCCTGGGTACGACATTCAGAAAGCAAGAACTGGCGTTTGCGGGAGATTGATCAGCGGCTTACAATAGCCAGCCCCGATATTTCCCGCCTTGCCGAGCGCCAGCGCGAACTCGGCTGGCGCTTGCGGCGCGCCGTTGCGGTTCACCTGGAAACGCTTGCAATGAATGTGGGGCGCAGGCAAGCAGACCTTACCCATCTTAACCCGAAGTCAGTGCTGGAACGCGGTTACAGTATTGCTTTCGCCGCTGACGGCGAGGTGTTGAGAAATAGCGATCAGATCGATGTTGGCGATACAATTCGGGTGACGTTCGCCAAAGGGTGGAGCAAAGCTTCCGTGACCGGGAGAGGCGAGTAAATTCTGGCTCCCGAAAACTCGTTATCATTGTGGACATTTACGCCATGGTGATGCAGACTTGGAATCCACCATATCGTTTGTATCAGCTTCTCGCATACCAGCTGCCTGATATCCGTGCTGTCACCGAGTTTTATTAGCTCTCTCATCAGGAAGTATTTCCAATGTCTAGAATTTTTATCACGCTTGGCGCTATCAACGCGTTGTTATGTGTCGCTTTTGGCGCTTTCGGCGCCCACGGTTTAAAACAGAGGCTCACCGCCGATATGCTTGCGGTGTATCAGACCGGGGTGCAATATCATTTTTATCACGCACTGGGCCTTATCGCGGTTGGTCTCGTGTTGTTGCATTTTCCCGCATCCAAACCGGTGGCATTGTCGGGTTGGTTGATGCTCGCAGGCATTGCCTTGTTTTCCGTCAGTCTTTATGCACTGAGCCTGACAGGAATACGTGGACTGGGCGCGATAACGCCACTGGGCGGCGTCGCATTCCTGAGCGGCTGGGCTTTGCTTGCCTACGGCGTTTGGACTGGAAAATAAGCCTGGACAATCAGCCAGCTATTTTTTGTAATACCAATATCGCAATATCCTCGTGACGCTACGCTATTTTTTTGCTCCCTGTCCGCGCGGGCTGGAGTCCGTACTCGTTAACGAACTGGAACAGCTTGGCGCATCCTTGGTGAGCGGGCGCGACGGGGGAGTGCAATTCCAGGGTGACTGGGACATCTGTTACCGCGCCAATCTCGAAAGCCGTATTGCCAGTCGCATCCTTTGGCGGGTTGCAGAGGAGCCTTATTCCACCGAAACCGATGTGTACGAGGCGGCGCGCGCGTTGCCGTGGGGCGAATGGTTTTCCCCAGCGCTTACCATTCGCGTCAAGCTGGCCGCCATCAAATGTCCATTGCGCAGTCTTGACTTTGCCACACTCAAGATCAAGGATGCCGTATGCGACAAGTTCCGCGTAACTGCCGGCCGTCGCCCCAGCGTGGATACGGCGCAACCGGATATCCGCATCCACGGCTTCCTGAACGCCCGGAAGTTTTCTTTGTACGTAGATACGTCAGGCGATGCACTATTCAAGCGCGGCCTCCGGAAGAACGCCGGCGAGGCTCCAATAAGGGAAAACCTGGCAGCCGGGATCTTGTCGCTGACAGGGTGGCAACCAGGCATCCCGCTGCTCGACCCGATGTGCGGTAGCGGCACCTTTCTGCTGGAAGCGGCACAAATTGCGTTGGATATTGCGCCAGGATCAGGACGCGCTTTCGCCTTTGAAAAGCTGAAGCAATTCAAGAAGGCGCAATGGGATCGCCTTAAGGACGCAGCATTATCCCGCCAAAAGCCGAAGACAGCGCAGCCGATATTCGGCAGCGACCTATATGGGGACATTGTAGCGCTTGCTCGCTCAAATCTGGTTGCCGCGGGCTTCTCGGAAGTGGTTGCGCTCAAGCAGGCCAACTTTCTCGAAACATCTGCCCCTGCTTCTTCCGGCTTCCTTGTAACCAATCCCCCTTATGGCGTAAGAGTAGGCGAGCAGCACGAGCTTGCAGAGTTTTATCCTAAACTTGGAGATGTGCTGAAGAAAAAATTCAGCGGATGGACTGCTTATATCGTTACCGCGGACCCGCTTCTGCCAAAATTGTTGCGTTTAACGCCCTCACGACGTATCCCCTTGTTCAACGGTGCGCTGGAATGCCGCTTACTGGAATATAAAATGGTTGCCGGTGGAATGCGCAAGGCCAAGAAAGCCAGCGATGAGGTCCCACCGGATCATGTTGTCAAAAGCAGTCATGGTTAGCCATACGAAGCCAGAAGCAAGAACGATTTTTTTATTGATATTTATAGGCTGCGCGAGCCTGGTCAGCTACGCCCTTTATCTACAGTTGGTAAAAAATCTCTTGCCCTGTCCGCTGTGTGTTGTGCAACGCATTGCGTACTGGTCGGTTGGTTTAACTGCGCTATTGGCGTTTATCCATTCACCCGGGGTAATAGGGCGCCGGATCTACAGCGGCCTGTTGGCGTGCTTTGCCGTCGCCGGGGCCGTGGTCGCCTTGCGCCACGCGTGGCTGGTGCGCTATCCGGAGGCATTTGAATGCGGCGTCAGTCCGGAAGAAGAATTTTTGAATGCCCTGCCGCTCGCTCAGTGGTGGCCCGGCATGTTCGAGGCAAACGGAGATTGCGCCGATGTGACATGGCAGTTCGCGTCGCTTACCTTGCCGGATTGGTCAGCAATTTTTTTCATGCTCTTTGGCGGCCTGGCGATTCATGCGTTGCTTGCCGTGCGCAATCGGCGCTGATCAAGTCGCGGTTGTTACCGAAATTCAGGCAGGCCTCTTTAATATTCCTCCAGAATTTGTGGCTTCAAATGGCGAAACTGAACTTTTGAACGGATGAGGTTCGAGGCCTTGAAAACTGAACTTACTGCCCCTACTTATGATCTACCTTTGACACGAGAAACGGAATTCAATCTATGAAACGGATTTTTCTATTTGTAGTCACCAACCTGGCAATCTTGCTGGTGCTGAGCATTACGCTGCGAATACTGGGCGTGGACCGCATGCTTGACGCGGAAGGTGGCATAGATTTCAATTCGCTGCTAGTCATGTCGGCTGTGATTGGCTTTGGCGGCTCATTGATTTCGCTTGCCATGTCCAAATGGAGCGCGAAACGCATGACCGGCGCCGTAGTGATCGAGCATCCTTCCGATCCAACCGAACGCTGGTTAGTGGATACCGTCCGGCGCCAGGCAGAGCGCGTCGGTATCGGCATGCCGGAAGTGGCGATTTATGACGCGCCCGACATCAATGCCTTTGCAACCGGCATGAACCGTAATGCAGCACTGGTGGCGGTGAGCACAGGCCTGCTGCAGAACATGCACAAGGATGAAATCGAGGGTGTGCTGGCGCATGAAATAAGCCACGTCGCCAACGGCGATATGGTGACACTCGCGCTGATTCAGGGCGTGGTCAACACATTCGTGATTTTCTTGTCGCGAGTAATCGGGCATTTTGTGGACCGCGTGGTATTCAAGACGGAGCGGGACCACGGTCCGGCTTTTCTGATTACGACCCTCGTGGCGCAGATGGTATTGGGAATACTCGCCAGCATGATAGTCATGTGGTTCAGCCGCCAGCGCGAGTTCCGCGCCGATGCGGGCGGAGCGCAACTGGCTGGCCGCAACAAGATGATAGCCGCGCTTGAGCGCCTTAAACAACGGCATGAACCATCACAGTTGCCGGAGCGGCTGGCAGCGTTTGGAATTTCCGGCGGAAACGGCGGCCTCAGGGGTCTCTTCATGTCGCACCCGCCCCTTGAGGTTCGTATCGCGGCTTTGCGTGAAATGGCTTGACTGACTGAATCTTAAACATTTAAAAAAGGCGGGAAGCACTACGTGCTCCCGCCTTTTTTAATCCTGCTGATTTTTCACGGCGTTTATAAATGTTGCGAACCTGGCCGGGTTGATCGAAGGACGGGCTATCAATCCCATGACTTCGAATCCCTAGATATCTTCATCCTCTTCAATCTTGGGCGGATTGCCGTCATGCACCAGGTTGCGCCGCCGTTGAAGGTAAGCATCGCGCATAAACTCATACTTGTCCAGCGCGGCTTCATCCAGCGTTTTTTCGGATTTGAGCAAACCGGCCCGCGCATCGGCAGCTCTGCTTCCGCCAACTACGGGGCCTATGAAAGGAGCTACGAAGAAGCTGCCTACAAAAACAGGGTCAGTCGCCATGTCCAGCACACGTCCGCCCGCGTCCCGAGTCGAGCTGGGGCCGAGAAAGGGCAATACAACGTAAGGACCGCTTGCAACACCGTGATACCCTAAAGTTTGTCCAAAATCCTCATCGTGCTTTTCAAAACCAACATCGCTGGCCAGATCAACAATGCCTGCCAGGCCGAAGGTGCTGTTGAGCAGTAACCGCGTGCTGCTCGTCAACGCATTATTGAACTTGAACTGGAGGAGGTTGTTGATCGTAATGGGGATGTCATTCAAGTTGGAAAATACATTTCCCACTGCGACCTGGAGGGGGTCGGGCATTATCCACTTGTAACCCTCCGCTATGGGCCGGAACACATAATCGTCAACCGACTCGTTGAAAGAGAATACCGCGCGGTTCATTGGCTCCCACGGATCTTCTTTACTATAGGCCGGATAGGTAGCCGGCGGAGCTGCGTTCTTGAACACGGGACCGTTAAATGATTCCTGTACTTCTTTTCGATCATTATCGCTTGCGCGATCAATATCAGCCGAGGAAACCGAATCAACTGGAGCGCTCGGACCAGTCGAGGCGACTGGTCCTGCCGTGTTCGCGGCGCTTTCCATGATGGTCTTGTCGGCCGAGGCGTTCGTGTTTGCGCTTGCGTTGGTCGCGGCAGCGGTATTAGCGTCCGTTGTGGTGTTCTTGTTGGCTGTGGCGCAGCCGTCAAGAAGAAACCCCAGCAGTAACAGCGATAAGGTAGAAGGTTTGACGAAGCGAGCCATAGTCGAGAGATAAATGGTTTTGCAGTTGATCGTGTACGCCACCGCTTGCGAGGGTGTGCGCTGTTGAATGACGTGAATAAATTGCCGCCATTATATGGCTAATACCGATTGGGTGCGCAAGTTTTTAGGACAGGAAAAATAGTTCTCTTGTACTTCCTTTCACTTCTTGCACTCTTATAACCATTGCTGCTGCGTCCTCAGGATATGCCCGGCTCGCGGCCATTCGTTCTCCTTATAATTCGCCGCGCCGCGAGAAATTTTTCAGACGGAAGCCGAGCACCCACAGCATGCCAAAGTAGGTGGTTGCCCCGATTGCCACAATCCCCGCCAGCCGTGTCCCGCGTTGGAAAGCGGAGTCTGCGAGCCATGATGCATCGGTGCCCGAGCCAAACCACAGCGCGCTACCCATCGCTGCCAGTGCCAGCAATATTTTTGCCATGAAAACCAGCCATCCAGGCTGGGGCTGGTAAATTTGATGGCTGCGTAATTTGTAGTAAAGGAGCCCGGCGTTGAGGCAGGCGCCGAGGCCTATGGCTAGTGCAAGTCCGGCATGGCGCAGCGGTATAATGAAAGCGAGATTCATTAATTGCGTGGCGACGAGCGTGATGACGGCAATTTTTACCGGCGTGCGAATATTTTGCCGCGCATAAAATCCGGGGGCCAGCACTTTTACTAGAATCAGCCCCAGCAATCCCAAGCTATAAGCAACCAGCGCATTACGGGTCATCCACACGTCGTTCACCGAAAATTCGCCATGGTAAAAGAGGGTGGTGATGAGCGGTGTGGCAAGCAGCGCCAATGCCAGCGCCGCCGGCAGCGTCAGCAGCATGGTCAGGCGCAAGCCCCAGTCCAGCAGGCGGGAATATTCTTCGGTGCTGTTATCAGCATAATGGCGGGACAGCGACGGCAGCAATATTGTCCCAAGCGCCACGCCTAAGAGGCCAGCGGGAAATTCCATCAACCGGTCGGCGTAGTAGAGCCATGACACGCTGCCGGTGATGAGAAAAGACGCGAAAATTGTGTTGATCAACAAGCTGATCTGTCCGATCGACACACCAAACACCGCGGGCCCCATTTGCCTGATGACGCGCCACGCGCCGGTATCGGGGGATCTGAGGCGCGGGCGCGGCATTAATTTCAGACGCATGAGAAACGGCGCCTGGAAGGCCAACTGGAGTAAACCGCCAATAAATACCGCCCATGCAAGCGCCAGTACCGGCGGGTCCATCAAGGGCGCCAGCCATAGCGAACAGCCGATGAATGACAGATTCAGCAATGCTGGAGTCAGCGCAGGCACTGAAAATCTCCCGTAGGTATTGAGTATGCCTCCAGCGAGCGATACAAGCGAAATGAATAGGATGTAGGGAAACGTGATGCGCAGCAGTTCGATTGTCAGCGCGAATTTTTGCGGGCTGGCGGCAAATCCGGGCGCGCTCACGTAGATAACCAGCGGCGCAGCAATGACGCCGATCAGCGTGACCGAAAATAAAACGATGGAAAGCAGCGTGGCAACATGATTGATGAGCTCGCGGGTTTCTTCGGCTGTGCGGCGGTTTTTATATTCCGCGAGGATGGGTACGAATGCCTGCGAAAACGCCCCTTCGGCAAATAGACGGCGCAGCAGGTTGGGAATGCGGAAGGCCACAAAAAAAGCGTCGGTTGCGATACCGGCGCCAAAAATGCGAGCGATGAGCACATCCCTCACGAATCCCAGAATACGGGATATCAGCGTCATTCCGCTGACAGTAGCGAGGGCTTTAAGCAGATTCATGGATGAGTATGTTAACCTGAATAGTTCTGCGGGTCCGTATTAGCAGATGAAAATCTGGCCAGGGCCACCAGGGACTCGAATAATTTGCCGTGGATCATGTTTGAAAATGGGAATGATGATAAGGAGAGGAGAGTGGTGGCGACCTGCCTGAGCGCGAGGATAAGCGACGACCTTTGAGGCCGAGCAGCGGTTTTCCAGGTAATCAGGATGCCGATGGTCCGTTATCCTTGCAATATCGCAGAAATATACGTATCATTCAAAAAATTTGCGCAACAGTTAATTTAAGGAATTTTCATGGCCAATAGTGCACAAGCCAGAAAACGTGCGAGGCAAAACGTCAGTCAACGCGACCGCAATACGAGTCTGCGCTCGGAATTGAGGACGGCAATCAAGCATGTGAGAAAAGGTATCGAATCTGCCGACAAGGCCGTGGCACAAGCGGCGTTCCAGGCATCCATCGGCACGATAGATTGTATTGCCGACAAGGGAATCATCCACAAGAATAAAGCGGCCCGCCATAAAAGCCGCCTGTCAGCCGCGATCAAGGCGATGGCCTGATCAGCACCGTTTATCCTGATAAAAAAAGCCCGGCCTTCCTGGGCTTTTTTTATGGATGCATCACCTTTTGATAGCAGGACCGCGTTCCGCGCTTCAGTGGCACTAGCGAACCTCCGGATTGCGATTCTTCAGCGTATCCGTTAGCGCGGCCACCAGATCCATAGGTATCGGAAAAAGGATCGTGTTGGATTTGTCACCGGAAATGGTCGTGAGCGTCTGTAGATAGCGCAGTTGCATTGCCCCTGCCTGCTGGGAAAGAATTTGCGCCGCCTGCATCAATTTGTCTGATGCCTGCAATTCGCCTTCAGCATGAATCACCTTTGCACGCCGCTCGCGTTCTGCCTCGGCTTGCCGCGCAATCGCCCTTATCATGGATTCATCAATATCCACATGCTTGATCTCGACGTTGGCAACCTTTATGCCCCAGGCATCGGTCTGAATATCCAGCGCTTTCTGGATATCCATGTTGAGTTTTTCTCGTTCCGCCAGCATTTCATCAAGCTCATGCTTCCCGAGTACCGAGCGCAAAGTGGTCTGTGCAAATTGACTGGTGGCGGCAAGGAAGTTCTCAACCTGGATGATGGCTTTCTGCGGATCAACCACGCGAAAATATACGACGGCGTTGACTTTCACCGAGACGTTGTCACGGGAAATGACGTCCTGGCTGGGTACATCCATCACCACGGTGCGCAGGTCGACCCGCACCATCTTCTGAATGCCGGGAATTATCACGATGAGGCCCGGACCTTTTACCTTTTGAAAGCGGCCCAGCAGGAACACCACGCCGCGCTCATATTCGCGCAATATGCGGAATACCGAGAACAGCAGGATAATCAGGATCATGATGAAAGTAACAAAACCCAAATTGGCGAGCATGATAGTCTCCTTTGGTTATTTCTCTGCCGGCGTCACCTCTAAAACCAGACCGTCCATTCCTGTCACACGCACTTTCTGTCCTGGAGTGAGAGGCTGCGCACAACGTACGCACCACAGTTCGCCATGAATACGTGCCATGCCTTCGCCCGGCCTGGCCTCCGGCATCTCCAGCATTTCCCCCATCGACCCGACCATCTCTTCACGGCCGCTGACGATGGGCTTGTGCCGCGATTTCAGCGCCATGCCGACGACCGAAATCAGAAATAAGGCGCTCGCCATCGATATTCCGGCGATCAAGGGCCAGGGAATGCCGTAGCCGGGCATATCGCTGTCAATCAGCATCAGGGAGCCGAAGACAAAAGCAATCATGCCGCCGATGCCAAGTGCGCCGAAGCTCGGTAAAAAGGCTTCCGCCACCATGAACGAGATGCCGAGCAGGATCAGGGCGAGGCCGGCGTAACTCACCGGCAGCAATTGAAATGCGTACAGGGCGACGAGCAGGCAGATGGCGCCTGCTACGCCGGGCAACACGAAGCCGGGATTGGAAAATTCGAAAAACAATCCGTAAATGCCGATAAGCATCAGGATATACGCCACGCTCGGGTCGGTGATGACAGCCAGGAGCTGTGTGCGCCAATCGGGCTCGATGATCTCTACCTCAGCTGAAACCGTATCGAGGGTAAGGTTCTGGCCAAGTACGTTAACTTGCCTGCCATTCGCCTGCTTTAAAAGATCCGGTACGTCAGCAGCGATATAATCGATGACTTTGAGATTCAGCGCTTCTGTTGCGGATAGACTTACCGCTTCATGCACAGCGCGTTCCGCCCATTCCGCATTGCGTCCACGCATCTGTGCAAGCGAGCGGATGTATGCAGCGGCGTCGTTTATCATTTTGCGCGACATCGCATCTTTTTTCGGCGCCTTCTCGCCTTTTAATACGTCCTGATCGTGGTTCTCGTCCGGCTGCGGTGCAGGTGAATCCCGTGATGACTTCGGCCCGGTTTCAGGCTTCCACTCAGGCTCCGACTCCGGCATACCGCCGATCTGTACCGGTGTGGCCGCACCCAGATTGGTGCCCGGGGCCATCGCCGCGATGTGGCCGGCATACAGGATGTAGGTTCCGGCACTGGCCGCACGAGCACCGCTCGGCGCGATAAAAACCGCGACCGGCACGGGCGAAGCCAGAATGCCGCGTATGATCTGCCGCATCGAGGTGTCGAGGCCACCTGGCGTATCCAGTTGCAATACAACAAGAGATGCACGCTCCTCGGCGGCACGCTCGATACCGCGCTGGGTGAAGTCGGCATTGGCGGGAGCAATAGGACCGTCAACTTTCAGTACCAACACCGGCGCAGCCAGAACCAGAACCGGCAACAGAAGCAACAAGGCCGCTACGCCATGAAAGGTCGGGATGAGCATTTTCATTGTTTTACTATAGACCGTTTCAACCTCGCCCGCGTTCGGCGGGGAACGCGATCCACGATTTATCGACTTGATTCATCGGGCGCTAATAGTCCCGGCGCCTCCAAGCTTGCAATCAACCCCGTTTTAGCGCATAAAAGAGATTTTTCTATCAAGACTGGGCATTCATGAAGCGACCAATAAGCCGGATTCTCGTTATCAATGACGAGAAACTGATACTGAAGGAACTTATCAAGGGCTTGAATGCCGCGGCCAAATCCCTCGAAAACCCGCTGGGCATCACCTTTTCCGGCGTTACGACCGCGCGCGAGGCACTGCAGGCGATTGAAGATGACGGCGACATTCAGTCGGTATTGGTGGACGATACGCTCTATACGTTGAAAAATGGTGAGAAGGGTTCACGCAACCTGCAAATGACGGCGTTGAAGCTGGTGCAGGAGATCACCCGTTTTCGTCCTGAACTCGATATCTATATCTTGATCGCGCAGGAACAGGAGGATGAGGTGGTGGATGCGCTCTTTTCGGAAACGGTTGACGGCTATTTCTATCGGGAAGAGCGCGATTATCGGGGCATGTATCGCATCCTCAACGCCCAGCTTCAGGAAAAAGCGCGCACACCTTTTTATGATCAGCTCAAAAATTATGTATTGATGGCAAAGGATGCGTGGCATACGCCAGGGCACTCTTCCGGCGATTCGCTGCGTGACAGCCCGTGGGCCAGCGATTTTTATCAATTTATCGGCGAGCATATTTTCCGCGCCGACTTGTCAGTGTCGGTGCCGATGCTCGACTCGCTGATGGAACCGACCGGCGTTATCGCGGAAGCGCAAAAGATTGCAGCAAAGGCATTTGGCGCGCGGCGCACGTTCTTCGCCACTAACGGCACCTCCACCGCCAACAAGGTGATATTCCAGACACTGCTCGCACCCGGCGAAAAGCTGTTGCTGGATCGCAACTGCCACAAATCCGTGCATCACGGCGTCGTATTATCTGGCGCTCATCCGGTCTATCTCAACTCATCTGTGAACAAGAAATTCGGTGTTTACGGACCGGTGCCGAAGCAGACGCTGCTCGGCGCCATCGAAGAACATTCCGATGCGCAGGCGCTTATACTCACCAGTTGCACTTATGATGGCCTGCGCTACGACTTGCGTCCCATTATCGAGGCGGCGCATGCCAAGGGCATCAAAGTTATCATCGACGAAGCCTGGTACGGGTTCGCCCGTTTTCACCCCGCTTTTCGTCCGACCGCATTGGAGTCGGGCGCAGACTACGCCACCCAGAGCACGCACAAAGTGCTGTCGGCCTTCTCGCAGTCCAGCATGATCCACATCAATGATCCCGAGTTTAACGAGCATCTGTTTCGTGAAAATTTCAACATGCACACTTCCACCAGCCCGCAGTACAGCATGATCGCGAGCCTGGATGTTGCGCGCAAACAAGCGACGCTGGAGGGTTACAAACTGCTGTCGCGTACGCTGGAACTGGCTAAGGAAGTGCGTGCCCAGATTAATTCCACAGGTGTCTTCCGCGTGCTGGAACTCGCTGATCTATTGCCTGATGAGGTGAAGCATGACAATATACTGCTCGATACCACCAAAGTTACGGTAGATATTTCCCGGTGCGGTTTTACTGTGGAGGACTTAATCCGGGAATTGTTCGAGCGATATAATATCCAGGTGGAGAAGTCTACATTCAATACCCTCACTCTGCTCCTTACCATAGGCACCACGCGTAGCAAGGTTTCGCGTCTTTATGATGCATTGATGCGCATCGCGCGCGAAGGCCGCGCGCCACGGCGGCTCTACCAGATTCCGGAGATTCCAGGTTTTACCGATCTGAAATATCTGCCGCGGGACGCGTTTTACTCCGGGGGAGAACGGGTGCCGTTGCTGGATGAGCAGGAACGAATAAATGACGAACTGAAAGGCAGGGTGTGCGCGGATCAGATTACCCCCTATCCGCCGGGCATTCCCGTGCTGGTGCCAGGGCAAACGATTACGCACGAGGTCGTGCAATATCTCGTTAGCATGCTGCGTTCTCAAAAACGCGTGGAAGTGCATGGGATTGTTTACGACGGCTATCTGCCCTGTTTGAGGCTACTTACCGCCGCTGAGGAAAAAGGCTTGAAAAAGCTGGTTAAATAGGTAACCATAACGAGTTGCACGAGTACGACAAACTATTCATCATGGCGCACGGCGGCTTATGCCGCCGTGCCGCTTTCCACGCTGGCGAATGCACGCACCCTGCCTATGGAATCTCTGAACAAATCCCCTTCGGATACGAAGGTGACGCCGCCACATGCGGATCATAGTAAGACGGATACCTATATGCCCAATTTGATGAACACTTATCTACCGCTACCCGTTACCTTCGTAAGGGGGGAAGGCGTCTGGCTGTGGGACGAAGAGGGCAAGCGTTATCTCGATGCGCTTGCCGGGGTTGCCGTATGCGGGCTGGGACATTGTCATCCAGAGCTCGTGAAGGCGATTTGCCAGCAGGCTGGTACGCTTATCCATACTTCCAATCTTTATCATATAGGGAAGCAGGAACAGCTCGCCAGCAGACTGGCCTTGCTGTCGGGAATGGACAACGCATTTTTCTGCAACTCGGGCGCCGAAGCGAATGAAGCCGCGATCAAGTTGGCAAGATTATATGGACATGGCAAAAATATAGATCTGCCCACCATTATTGTCATGGAAAAATCCTTTCACGGACGAACCATGGCAACCTTGACAGCGAGTGGCAACCGCAAGGTTCAGGCGGGTTTCGAACCGCTGCTAACCGGCTTTGCACGGGTTCCGTATAACGATCTTGAAGCCGTGGCGCAAGTGGGCGTGCACAACAAGAGTGTGGTAGCCATATTGGTTGAACCCTATCAGGGCGAAGGGGGCGTCAATGTTCCGCAGGCGAATTATCTGCAGGGCTTGCGCCATATCTGCGATCAAAACGGCTGGCTGCTGATGCTGGATGAGGTACAGTGTGGAATCGGCCGCAGCGGCAACTGGTTTGCCTTTCAACACAGCTGCATTACTCCGGATGTGATTACCCTGGCCAAAGGCTTGGGTTCTGGAGTCGCTATCGGCGCCTGCCTTGCAAAAGGTACGGCGGCGAAAGTATTCAAGCCCGGCAATCACGCCTCCACTTTTGGAGGCAACCCATTGGCCTGTACGGCTGCGCTTACCACGCTCAAAGTGATCGAAGATCAGGATTTGCTGAGAAATGCAATGGAGCAGGGCGACTTCATGCGGAGCATGTTCAAAGCGGAGTTGGCAGGCCTGCCGGACCTGGTGCAAATTCGCGGTCAGGGTTTGATGATTGGTATCGAACTTTCCAGGCCATGCGGCGAGCTTGTAAAAACAGCATTGAAAAAAGGACTTCTGGTCAACGTGACTTCGGACAAGGTGGTGCGTCTGCTACCGCCGCTGGTAATCCAGCGGAGCGAAGCGGAGCAGGTGGTATCGATTTTATCCGGCATAGTGAAGGACTTTCTGGCGACCTGACGAGGTTGCAAATTCCCGAAAAGTGGATCGTGATACCTGCCGGTACATGCTTTCGCTATTCGAGTTCCATGTGTGGTTTCAAATATTATGCAAATCAAGCACTTTTTACAGTTCAACGATTTTTCCCGGGAGGAATTCGAGTATCTGTTCGAGCGTACGCGCTGGATCAAGCAGGAGTTCAAGCAATACAGGCGCTATTGGCCCTTGCAGGACAGGACGCTTGCGATGATTTTCGACAAACATTCGACTCGCACACGCCTCTCGTTCGAGGCGGGCATGCATCAATTGGGCGGTGCGGCGATCTATCTTTCCACGCGGGATACTCAGCTAGGCCGGGGCGAGCCCGTAGAAGATGCGGCGCGTGTTATTTCGCGCATGGTGGATATCGTCATGATCCGTACCAATGGACACGATATTATCCGGCGTTTCGCAGCAAATTCGCGTGTGCCCGTGATCAACGGATTGACAGACGAATATCACCCGTGTCAGATCATGGGCGATATTTATACTTTTATTGAGCAGCGGGGAAGTATCGCCGGCAAAACGATCGCGTGGATCGGGGATTCCAATAACGTCTGCAACACTTGGCTTCAGGCAGCGGAGGTGTTCGGCTTCAATGTGCATGTCTCGACTCCACCTGGCTACGAAGTGGAGCCGGAACGGGCCGGGCTTTATGGAACGGACCACTACGAGGAGTTTTCGAATCCGCATGACGCAGTGAAAGATGCCGATCTGGTTACCACCGATGTCTGGACCAGCATGGGGTTCGAAGCGGAAACCGAGGAGCGAAAGAAAGATTTTGCGGACTTTCGCGTAGACGCGGAAATGATGGCATGCACCAGGAAAGATACGCTGTTCATGCACTGCCTGCCTGCTCACCGTGGTGAAGAAGTGGCGGCTGAGGTCATCGAGGGTCCCCAGTCCATCGTGTGGGAAGAAGCCGAGAACCGGTTACACACCCAGAAGGCGCTGATTGAATATTTGTTGTTGGGAAGATTGAAGGAAGTTTGACATCTCCATTTCAAACAGCTGTTCCACTACTGCTGCTACGCGAAGCGGGCAGTCGATCCAAGTTAGCAGACTGTGCGGAGACCGCATGCGCGGATCTCGAAAAAATCCTGATTTTAAAAACCGCTTCTGTGTGTTGCGTTTGAAGCTTTAACAGCGAGTCAAGCATGAAAAAAATAAGCAAGGCTGATGTGCCTGAAATTAACAAGGTTGTTCTGGCGTTCTCCGGTGGCCTGGATACTTCCGTGATTTTAAAATGGCTGCAAGATACTTATCAGTGCGAAGTTGTCACCTTTACCGCGGATATAGGACAGGGCGAAGAGGTGGAACCTGCACGCGCAAAGGCCCGGCAGCTCGGGGTAAAGGAAATTTACATCGAGGATCTGCGTGAAGAATTCGTACGCGACTTCGTATTTCCCATGTTCCGAGCCAATGCTGTTTATGAAGGTGAGTACCTGCTCGGCACCAGTATCGCCCGGCCGTTGATCGCCAAGCGTCAGATTGAAATCGCGCATGAAACCGGGGCCAGCGCCGTGTCTCATGGCGCGACGGGAAAGGGCAATGACCAGGTGCGCTTTGAGCTCGGCTATTACGCACTTGAGCCCAATATCCGGGTGATCGCACCTTGGCGCGAATGGGACCTTACATCCCGGGAAAAGCTGTTGAACTATGCGGAGCAGCATGGCATCCCTGTAGAGATGAAGAAGAAAGGTGGCTCCCCGTACAGCATGGATGCCAATCTGCTGCATATTTCTTATGAAGGCCGTATGCTGGAAGATCCCGCGCAGGAACCGGAGGAATCCATGTGGCGCTGGAGTGTGTCACCTGAACGCGCCTCGGACGAGGCGGAATACCTGGACCTGGAATTCAGGCAGGGCGACATCGTGGCACTCAACGGCGAGGACCTCTCGCCCGCCACCGTGCTTGCGAGGCTAAATCAATTGGGCGGTAAGCACGGCATTGGACGGCTGGACCTGGTCGAGAACCGCTACGTCGGGATGAAATCCCGCGGGTGTTACGAGACACCTGGCGGGACCATCATGCTGCGCGCCCGCCGTGCCATCGAATCCATCACCCTCGACCGGGAAGTGGCGCATTTGAAGGATGAACTGATGCCGCGCTACGCAGAGCTTATCTATAATGGTTATTGGTGGAGTCCCGAGCGTAAAATGATGCAAACCATGATTGATGCATCCCAGGCTCATGTAAACGGCTGGGTACGGGTGAAGCTTTACAAGGGAAATGTGATCGTGGTTGGAAGGGATTCCAGGACAGATTCGCTGTTCGATCCTCATATCGCCACCTTTGAGGATGATCAGGGTGCATACAATCAGGCAGATGCGGCTGGATTCATCAAACTGAACGCGCTACGGATGCGTATTGCCGCAAATCTGGAAAACAGCCGGTAATTTCCGGCCCTCCGATTCCATGATCTTCGGCAGTCGATAAAAGGAGATTTGCTCATGCCATCGTTCGATATTGTTTCCGAGGTTGATAAGCAGGAAGTCAGAAACGCGATTGACCAGACGAATAAGGAGGTAAGTACCCGATTCGACTTCAAGGGATCGGATGCACGCGTGGAACAGGCTGATTACACCCTCACCGTTTTTGCCGATGATGAATTCAAACTGGGCCAAGCGCTCGACATTCTGATGGCCAAGCTCGCCAAGCGCAATGTCGACGTGCGCTGCCTGGACAAAGGAGAGGCGGAAAAGATCAGCGGCAATAAGGTCAAGCAGCAAGTCACGGTTAAAACAGGAGTGGAAAGCGAACTGGCAAAAAAAATCATCAGGCTTATCAAGGACAGCAAGCTTAAGGTGCAGGGTAGTATCCAGGGAGAGGCAGTGCGAGTTTCAGGCGCGAAGCGGGATACCTTGCAGGAGGCGATACAACTGATCAAGAAATCCATTATTGAATTTCCCCTTCAATTCCAGAATTTCCGCGAATAACGCACAGGATTTTTCGTCGCGGAGATTTTGTCACAACAGGCCTGAAATCCACTTCTCATATAAGCGGCTCGCCACCTGGTTCAATCGCGGCACGCGTTGAGCCAGGTCCACCTGGATGGCTTCCACTGATTCTACCGATGGTTCGGGACTGGCGGCTATTTCCGCGGCGCCCGATGTGCACCAGTCCCTTACCATTTCTTCAGTCATTTCCACGTGACATTGCAATCCGAGGTGCTTATCCATCGTGAACGCCTGATTCTCGCAACAGGAGCTTGAAAGCAAAAGGGTTGCGCCTTTCGGGATGGTAAAAACTTCGCCGTGCCAGTGGAACGCCTCAAACTTCGACCATTCTCCAAACCAACGGCGTCCCTCCCTATTATCCGCGACGCACACTTCACCCCATCCGATTTCCTTGACCGGGCTTCTGCTTACGGTTCCACCCAGCGCGATTGACATCAATTGCGCACCGAGACAGTGGCCCAATACGGGTATATTGTTCGGTACCGCTTGCCGGATCAAGGCGAGTGCCGGCGCTATCCACGGCAAGTTGTCGTTCACGCTCATTGGTCCACCCATGAATACCAGGCCACTGAACTGGTCCGCACTAGCGGGCAGCGTCTCGTTTGCGTCGACCTTGACCAGTTGCCAAGGGATAGCATGAGAATCAAGGAATGTGGCCAGGTAGCCAGGGCCCTCGGCAGGAAAGTGCCTGAAGATTGCAACGGGTTTCATAAAGTGCGCTGGTTTTCAGCTAGCGGTAGAGTGCTGGTAGCGCTGGCGCCAGCGCCGGACCAGGGACAGGAGTAAATTGTTGCGCGGCGACGTTGCACCGGTAGTTGCGCAAAGAGATCCGTGAAGGAGCGGACAGGGAAACAAGATATTTATCGGGCGGAGTGCCAGGGCGCCACGTCCGCATCAGCGATGATTCGCTGACCGGTAACACGTATACCATCAAAATCCGCTCGCTCGTGCGCCCCAATCAGGAACTTTCCCGTTTCTACCTGGACCTCTACCTCGCCACTGGAAACGGCAATTGTGCCTCCATTCGCAAATTTACGGACGCTGAAACGTGTTCCGATATCCCTTATGTATGTTGTGCCCACTTTTAACTGTAACTTTCCGGCGCCGTTGCCCTTCGCATCGAAATAAACGTTGCCGCGGAGCAACTCGATCTGGGGAGGTTCCGCATTGCTGACAGTGACACTGCTGTCGGCATCCAGACTGATGTCGATGTAAGGCGTGGCGTTAACGGCGAGCCGTTCTCCCGGGACGGTTTGGTGGATACGGGTTGCCACCGGCTTGGCGATGTACCACGACACTAAACCCAGGCCGAGTGCTGTGGCGGCAATGGAACCGTGCAGCAGGAAACTCCGCCAGCGAGTGCGGGCGGCTAAGCGCATGGGGTTCCGACTATCGAGGCTGCAAAGCATCTGCGACAACGTATGTCCATATTGGAATTATGGGCGGTTGACATCGCGTACCAGCGCATAGCTTTGCAACTTGGTTTTACTGTTGTGAAGGATCGGTAACAAATCCGATTCGTACCAATCCGGCTTTTGCTGCAATAGACATCACCTTTGCCACATGTTCGTAATCAACGTGCGCGTCGGCGCGAATATGGAGCTCGATATTGGGATTTTGTTCTGTCGCCCCGGCAAACCGTGGCGCCAATTGGTCGATGGTGACCGGTTCCCCATTCCAGTAAAGGCTGGCATCTTCGCGAAGCGCGAATTCGATATGGTCCGGTTGCGTAATATTCGGGCTGCTTGATGCTTTCGGCAGATCGACTTTAACCGAATGTGTCAGCAGCGGTGCGGTAATGATGAAGATAACCAACAATACGAGCATTACATCGACCAGCGGCACTACATTGATTTCAGTCATCGGCAACTGGCGATTGCCACGGTCCATGCTGCCAAATGCCATTACGACCTCCGTTCGGTAGGAGCAACCGCGGGCGAAATGATAGGGGCAACGACCCGCAGCGACCGTTCATCCCCTGCGGAGCTATTGGTTTTCGTGCCGACAGCAATCAATACAAAAAGGTCATGCGCAAAAGAATCCAGACGGGCAAGCCATATGCGATTACGCCGTACAAACGTGTTATAGGCCAAAACCGCGGGAATCGCAACAGCAAGTCCCAGTGC
Organism: Nitrosospira briensis; assembly: GCF_900115125.1. GTDB lineage: Bacteria > Pseudomonadota > Gammaproteobacteria > Burkholderiales > Nitrosomonadaceae > Nitrosospira > Nitrosospira briensis_A. The sequence continues at coordinate 241,622 of NZ_FOVJ01000001.1, forward strand.
CGTCATTATCAATGCTTCTCCGACCGGACCCGCAACTTTATCCAGCGTGCCCTGGCCGGATAGCCCGATCTGCACCAGCGCGTGGTAGATGCCCCATACCGTGCCGAACAAGCCAATATACGGCGCCGCCGAGCCCGCCGAGGCTATCACGGTAAGGCCATTTTCGACCCGGGTGGCTTCCTGGTCGAGTCCATTCCGTAATACCCGTGTAATGAATTCGCTGGCACCTCCCGCTGCGGCGAGCTTCTGCAAGCCATGCTTTTCGGAATCCACCGCGGCATCCATCGCCTGCCGAGCAAGTTGCGCAAACGCATTATCGTCTGACCCGTCCTTCAGCGTCGAGTTCACTTCCTGCAACGAACTGGCGCTCCAGAAACGCTTGAGAAAAGCATCAGCGCGCTTGCCTGCCAGAAAATTCGAAATGCTCTTGGTGAGTATCAGGTACCAGCTCGCCACAGAAAGCGCAAGCAGCAGTACAAGCACGCTGATGCCCACGCCATCGAGCTGCGTGAGAAAATTTGAAAAGCCGAGGCCTTTTTCCATCGAATCAATCTCCTTGGAGTACAAAATTGAAAGGTTGCAAAGCAATGGCCCGAACGGGCTGGCCATTGCGCATGGGCGGATTGCAGCGCCAGGTTTTCACTGCCGCCATGGCCGCTTCATCTAGCCGCTTGAAACCGCTGCTGTCCACGACCTGTGCCACATGGACGTTACCTTTTTCATCCAGCTCTACCCGTAATACCAGCTTTCCCTCCTCGCCAAGCCGACGCGAAAGCGGAGGATAGGCAGGCGCGTTCAGTTGTGGACATCCAACAGATAGCTCAGCGGATAACGTGACAGGCCCTGCCGGCATTTGCGGGGCAGGAGGCGCAGGCGGTGCTTCCACTATCGGCTCTGGTTCCGGCTCTACTGGGGGAGGAGGTGCAACCGGTTCGCTCTCGGACAGTATCGGCGTTTCCGCCACCAATTGGCGTGCTTTCGGTTTCTTCACGGGTTGGGGTTTGGGTTCAGGAGGCGGCGGCTCAGGCTTGGATTCTTCCTTTGGCCGCGACGAAGGAATAAAATCGACCATAAGCGTCACCAGTTGTTCTGGCGGAGGAATTATCTCCTGTTTGAACAAGTAGTAAAGCAGCGCCCCGTGGATTGCAAGGACAAACATCAGGCTGGGCAAGAAAGCGGGATTATGCTTCATTGCATTGTGCCCAATGTTACGAGTCAGTTGCTGCATTGCGAGCTAACCAGTCTTCGACGAACTTCTTGTTGATCAAGCCGGTCTTGACTTCGCGCTGGTGCTTTCGATCATAAAAATAGGTTCGCGGCACTTCGCCATACCAGCGACGATCAATTTCAAGACGCAAGCGCTCCGGCATGTCCTCCGCAAAGACCCATTGCTCGACCTTCCCCATCCCGTAGCTTTTCGCCCGGGCGCCGACCTGTGGCGTATCAGTTACGGTGTCAGTGGCGATCAGTACGACGTCCAGCTTCGAATGGCTGCGTTTGAGTTCACTCAGCATCTTAAGTTCGGTTGGGCAATACTGACATTCGAGCGACCACAAAACGAGAATGAAAGGTTTGCCCGCACGAGGTGCGAGAATCTGATCAAGACTTCCCACAGTAAAAGGACGGACACTCTCGGCCGCGCTGGCCCCGTTCGCAAAACTCAGCATCAACACGAGAGCCAGACAGCGCAACCGGGAACGTCCTCCACTGGATGGAGAGCACGCAGCGGTATCTGTGCGCCAGCCAGTAATCCTGGGAGGCTGCTGCGTTTCAGGCGCGGTCTCCCGGGTACGCGAGCGAAAGACCAGGGGCAGCGTTGCCCGATTGTTTCGGAATAAAGAGAATGGGGATTTCAGAATATTGAACATTAATAATGTAAATCTAATTAAGAATCAGTCGCAATCCACATTAAAATTTTAACACTAACCCGCAAATCTACGTATAGTAATATTTTCACCTACGCCGAGTTCCTGGCCCCTGCCTGATTTCCCTGCCGAATCATAACAGCATGATAGGCGGGAAAAGCCGTTGTAACAATGCGACAAATTGTCGCAGCGTGGAGATTGAATGATACGACTGAGGCTCCCGCAATTGGTTCGCGTTCGAGTTGGGCTGCAGAGCTGATAAGCATGGTTTTGCTTGCCGTGCAAATCAATCCCGCAAAAGCAGACGAAAAATCGCCGCTACACCGAGTCATCTTCCCGATAGTTTAGCCGCTGAACTCGCCGCATCTGGAGTTGGCCGCCGGCTCAATAGTACGAGTTTTTCATTCCGCAAAATTCGAGCGTCATTCATGTGAGTAGCGAGTGGCATATGGCTTTGCCTTTTTCCCGCAAACTGTTCGGGTAAATGGGGAAAAATTTGCTAATATTGCCGCGGGTGCGAGTCTGTCTCCTGTTTTTCATCTTCCCATAGGCAAATTATCCTGGCTACTAAACAAGAATTTTCCAGGTTTTTGGCTGAGACTGAACGGCGCGCCTACAAGCAGGCTTTGTTCGCCGTACGAGATGAACATCTTGCGCTGGATATTGTTCAGGATTCAATGGCCAAGCTCGTGCAGAAGTACGCAGGCAAGCCGTTAGAAGAATTGCCCCTCCTGTTTCAACGTATTCTGCAAAATACCATACGGGATTTTTACAGGCGGCAGAAAACACGCTCCTTATGGACCACTTTGTTTTCATCATTCATTCCCCGCAATCGGGAAACGGAAAATGAAGACTACGATCCACTGGAAACACTGGAAACTTTGCAGCCGGGTGCGTCGTCTAATTTTGCAGACCCGCGTATACAATTAGAACAATCGCAATTGATGGATACGATCGAGAAGGCTATTGAAACCCTTCCGCCGCGTCAACGGGAAGCTTTTCTCCTGCGTTACTGGGAAGGGATGGATGTTTCGGAAACAGCAAAGATTATGGAGTGTTCGGAAGGAAGCGTGAAGACTCACTGTTCGCGGGCGGCCCATACTCTTGGCAGGATATTGAAAAAAGATGGAATTGAGCTATGAGAGAATCTGACGTAGGGAGGAAGGTAGCGCATTTGCTGGATGACCGTCTGGATCATATCAAGCAAGGCACCCTGAACCGCCTTGAATCTGCGCGTAGAGCCTCCCTTGAGAATTACCATGTAGTCGAGGCAATGGTTGATGCTGGCCAGGGCGCTTCCGCGCGGACCGGTTCCGATTTGCATTCCGGAACCAGAAAACTGCTATCGGCCATAGCGCTGGTATTTGCCCTGGCGAGTGTCGTCTATTGGCAGGCTCTTCAGCAAGGCGACGAAAATGAGGAAATTGACATCATGCTGCTCGTCGATGACCTGCCAATAGATGCTTATCTCGACGACGAGTTTGATGCATGGCTAGATCCGCACTAGTAGCGGCGTTTTGCTTATGCCTGTCACTATCCACTTTAGCTGAATCCAGCCAGCCTTCATGGGAGAAGTTGAAGCCTCAGCAGCGGGAAGTCCTGGCTCCGCTTGCGCAAGAGTGGGACAATATGGACCCGGTTAAAAAGAAGAAATGGCTGGGAATCGCCGAACGCTACCCCGGAATGACGCCTTCCGAGCAACACCGCACCCAGTTGCGGATGCGTGATTGGTACTCGCTCACCCCCGAGCAGCGCGAATTGGTGCGAGAGAAGTATAAGACGATAAAAAAAATGCCGCCGGACAAGCGTCATGAAATAAAACGGAAGTGGCGTGAATATGAGCAAAATTCCGGGGGTCGGAGAGAACAATAAGGCGCCTCCCGGCCTTCCTGTTTTTTTGCCGTTTCTATCAGCAGGGCATTATAAAAAAGACGAAAGCGCTCCTGAATGAGCCCTTACAAATGATGAAAGCCTTCGCACCGGGGTTGTGGCGGCGGCTGCTGAGCATGATTTATGAATTCCTGATTCTGGTTGCGGTTCTGTTTATCGCCAGCTTTGTGTTTCATCTGGTATTCCGGGACACTGGTTCTCTTTTTTTCCGGCCTGCGTTTCAGCTTTATCTCCTGGTGGTCGCAGGTATTTATTTCACCTGGTTTTGGACACACGGCGGGCAAACACTGCCCATGCAAACCTGGAAACTCAGGGTGATCAGGGCGGATGGAGGACAACTCTTCCTGAAACAGGCGCTGGCGCGTTACTTATTCGCAGTAATCGGCTTTTTTTTCTTTGGCTGTGGAATACTGTGGGCGTTGTTCGACCGTGACGGCCTATTCCTGCATGACCGGCTGGCGGGTACCAGGATCGTTAGAATCGGGAATGAGGCGAAGTAGAATCGGGTTTTTGTACTGGCTGGAGGTGAAGCGGCGGTTCGGCGGTCCGGTGTACGCACTTGTCCGCGGTTTTGCGATCGCAGGACGAACTTCCAATCAGCCAGTTCCTCCTACCGTTAATCCATCTATGCGTAGCGTTGGCTGGCCCACCCCGACCGGTACGCTTTGACCTTCTTTACCACAGGTGCCAACGCCCGGATCGAGCGACATATCGTTGCCTATCATCGAAACTCGGGTAAGCACATCCGGGCCATTGCCAATCAGGGTCGCGCCTTTTACCGGATAAGCGATTTTCCCGTTTTCGATCATATATGCTTCCGCAGCGGAGAACACGAATTTCCCGCTGGTGATATCTACCTGGCCTCCGCCAAAATTCACCGCATATAAACCATGCTTCACGGAAGCAATGATCTCATCGGGGCTTTTATCGCCGTTCAGCATATAGGTGTTGGTCATGCGCGGCATAGGGATATGCGCAAACGATTCGCGGCGCGCGTTACCCGTGACCGGCACATTCATCAGCCGTGCGTTCAGGCTGTCCTGCAGATAGCCTTTTAGTATCCCGTTTTCGATCAACACAGTGCATTGCGTAGGATTTCCTTCGTCATCGATATTAAGTGATCCGCGCCGCCGTGCCATGGTGCCGTCGTCCACCACGGTCACACCCGTTGCGGCCACCCGTTCCCCAATGCGCCCGGCAAATGCGGAACTCCCCTTGCGGTTGAAGTCCCCCTCCAGGCCGTGGCCGATGGCCTCATGCAACAGTATTCCCGGCCAACCGGCGCCAAGCACTACCGTCATCGTCCCCGCTGGCGCCGGTTTGGCGCCCAGATTGACAATAGCCTGATGCACCGCTTTCGCGGCATAATCGCGCAGCACATCGTCAGTGAAATAAGCATAATCGAAGCGTCCTCCGCCACCGGCCACCCCTTGCTCGCGATTGCCGTTTTCCTCGGCGATGACTTGCACAGAGAGCCGCACAAGAGGCCGTACATCCGCCGCGACGAGACCGTCGCTGCGCGCTACCAGCACCACTTCGTATTCTCCGGCGAGAGACGCCATCACCTGGATAACACGTTTGTCCAGGGCGCGGGCATAACCCTCGAGCTTTTCCAGCAAGGCCACTTTGTCAGTATCTTTAAGGCTGGCGATAGGATCCTGGGGAAGATAAAGTTCGCGCCCTTTACTGCGTCTGACCGCTTGCACCGATTGCCCTGCGCCGTGACTGGCAATGGCCCGGGTAGCTTGAGCGGCCGAGGCAAGGGCGGGCATGCTGATGTCGTCCGAATAGGCAAACGCCGTCTTGTCCCCGCTGACCGCGCGGACGCCTACACCCTGATCGATATTAAAGCTGCCAGATTTGACGATGCCTTCTTCCAGAGCCCAGCCTTCAGCGCGGCTATACTGAAAATAGAGATCAGCATAATCGACGCGGTGTGTGAGCATCTGACCGAATACCTTCTGCAGTCCGGCTGTATCTATCTCGTGGGGTGCGAGCAGGCAGCTGTTGGCGGTGGCGAAAAGATCGCCGGGTTGGATGAGAGGTTCTGTAATCATGATGTCCGGTAGACAGAAAAAAAGGCGATAGATTCAACAATGATGCAAGGTACGGTGATTCAGCGCGGGCAAACTATTGCGCAAGCTGGCCTGATATTCGCGATTGACATCCGCGATCACGACGCCTGACCCCCGCGGAAGGCGATCAAGGACGACGCCCCATGGGTCGACAATCATGCTGTCGCCATGGGTTTCACGCCCGTTGATATGGTAGCCCCCTTGAGCGGGCGCAACCACATACGCGAGGTTTTCTATGGCGCGGGCACGAATGAGGGTTTCCCAATGAGCTCTCCCCGTAGTTGCGGTGAAAGCCGCGGGAGCGAAAATGATATCCACTTGTCCCATGGAACGGTAGAGCTCGGGAAACCGCAAATCATAACAAATGGAAAGACCGATACGGCCAAACGGAGAGTCCAGGGCTACGACGCCGCAACCTGCTTCGATCGTTTCTTCCTCGGCATAGCGTTCGTTCCCGAGCTCCAGGCCGAATAAATGTATTTTATCGTAGCGTGCAACCTGCTGTCCTTTGTCATCATACACGAGGCAGCTATTCCTGACCTTGTCCGGACTGGAAGACTCCAGAGGCACAGAACCTCCTACCAGCCATATGCCCAGCCGTTTGGCGATACTGCTCAGGAACTGCTGTATGGGCCCGCTGTTGATCCGCTCGCGAGCCGCTACCCTATCCGCGTCTTTCATGCCCATAAGGCAAAAATACTCGGGCAGGGCGGCCAGCTTCGCCCCTTGCGAAGCAGCGATGGCAAGCAGACGGGTAGCTTCTTCCAGATTGCCATTTACATTAGGGCCAGCCGACATTTGAATGGCGGCGACACGAAAAGAACCCTCCCTTGCTTCTCCGGGTGCAGGCGGGCTACATGTTGTTGAGCTATTGGACATATTTTAATGATTTGGGCACGGCTGACGCGGCAATAAGGCGTCAAGCGCCAAAAAATGAGCATGAAGGATGAATCGCCCCTCGGGAAACAGAGTAACTTAAAACAATGTCAAAATAAACCCTTGAGGCCGGTCACCATGATCATCCGGCATATTTTTTGCCTTCCATGAGCGGCCGTCAGCCGCTCGCTGCAAAATTTGGAACGTCCTGCGCCGCTTTCATTATGCTTCCGCCTTCAAGAACTTCGAAATTTTTCTTCATCTATGTGACTGGTGGTCATTGACATCATGCCGTCCGTTCGATTGAACGCCGCTGCTGCGCGGTATTTTAGTTACGACCGGATCGGACCAGGTGCCGGTAATATCGTATTCGTTGGATGTAGCCGGGGTTTGCATTGCCGTGCTTGCAATCACGGTTGCCATACCGACAACGGGAGTGGCCAATCCAAATGACGGAGTTACCTTGATATGCAGTTTCTGGGTTTCCGCTTCCAGATTCATCTCCCCGTCCATGACAACCTTTGCAGAAGGCCCTTCGATCCGAAGGTCATCGGTAAACGCCACGCCACGGGTAATTTTCACGTCCCCGGAAATATCGTCAAACCCGAATCCCTCACTGAATACATCGTGGAAATCCAGAGCGATTCTTCGTGGTAGTGATCGGAGGTTGAAAATACCGAACAGCCTGCCAATTCCTGGCTCAAATCGGGGAAATTGCCCTCGTCTGGCGTTCAGCTTGAAGTTTCCGGACAGGGTGGAGTAATCTATTGACTCGGGGTTGCCCTGCCAGGACAATGCGCCCTCAACCGTGCCGCTTCCACGCGTTACGCGGTCTTCATGGCCGAGGCGCGTCAGAAACTTGCCGATGTCGGTCGCTTTCAGGGTGAGATCTGCATGGACGCGAGGCGACGCGGTCCGATTTTGCCATATCCCGTGGATTACTATCGAACTGTCTGGATTGGTTATCTGCAGCTTCTCAATGCCCCAGTTCCGCCCTTCCTGGCCCGCCAGCAATTCCAGCTTGCCCAACTGCGCCTCGCCAATGACAAAGCTATCCGCTGTTATATCAAGTGCAGGCAAGTCGTTCCCTCGTCGCCGCCCTTGTGTTGGCAAACCCGGATCGGAACCGGGAGAGGCGGTGGGAATGACCAATCTATTCAATCTCGCCACAACCTTGCCATTGCCGGACGGATTCCAGCTGATACCACCATTGATCTCCTTGCTTGCGACAGTTGAATACCATAGGTCGTCCTCCCTGTCGGCGTTCAGCTTGACGTCATTAAGTCGCCTGCCCAGAAAGTCGAGCGCGCCTATTTTCAGGTTGATTTCCCTGAGAGGGGAGGCTGACCCCGGTTGATTATTGAACTGCTTCAGCAAATGATGCCACCGGTCCAGGTTCAATACGGGGAGCAAGCCGCTTACCAACACGCCGGTCGTGTCGGGTAAAACGACAGACATGGTATTGCCGAAATTCGCATGTCCCCGCTCTACGTGATACTTGCCGGAATTATCCTGCACCCGTTTGATTTTTGCCGTAACCACGTCGCCGTAACTCAGGATAAATTCTTCACGATTTGGCCCTGCCGCTTTTCTTTCTAAACGCAGCGGCGCGGCATCTATGGCATCCTTCGAAAAAGGTTCAGGTAAATCCGAAGTGATGCCCAGCAACGGCGATTCAATGGATAAATCCATCAACGCATGGCGCATCCGGATTTCAGCCCGCCAATCCGTGCTGCCGTGCAGATAAGATGTCCATAGCTGCGCCGATCGGGTGATCCTGCCCTGTGAGGGCTGGTATAAATTGTCAAGGTTGACCTTGCCTACGGCGGACAAATGCCTGCTCCCGTCCGTCATCTGGGCAGCGTTGATGACAACCGGCCCCCCGAGGAGCCGAGCGCCGATATTTTCTATTGATATTCCCGCGTCGCCAAAAGTCAGTACCCCATTGATGTTTTCCAGATCAGGCACATTCGCACCGGCATCAATCCGATTATCGATGAGCTCGTAGTTTCCCGCTATTTTGATCGCCAAGGGGTGATGCAGCGGAATATCCAGCTTGAGCAGTAATTTCCCGTTTCCAGTAATGTCGATATTCTCGGCAAGTCTGTTGTCATTGTTGTCAGCCGTGCTGGCGACAGCGAATTCCAGGAAATTTCGGGTAGGACCGCTGGCTTCAATCTCGCTGCTGAGCGTTGCATCGGACGCGGCCATATCCGCAATGCTCAGCTTCGCATTGCTTACGTAGGTGCCGAAGATACCAGCCTGCGAAGCATCGAATTCCATCCGGCTGCCGCGAATCTGCAGATTTCCCGATATATCCTCTATTCGTGGCCATCCCGGAATATGATCCAGGGTTATGCCGAAGGCTTTCGCATTCAGCCTGAAAATGCCATTTTTATCGTGGTCGAAGGGAAATTGCGCCAGATCGCCCTTGAGATGAAGCCCGGCATCGAGAGATCCTTCCTCAACTATGGATTCATGAAGCCAGTCAGGAGAGCCACGGCTTGTCTCTGTTGGAATGTAGCGCATCAAATAGCGCGCGTCGGCACGCGTTAGATGGGCTGTGAGGTCAATAATGCCCGGCCCCTCTGCTCCCGTTCGATAGCTTCCGTAAGCGAGTCCGGCCATTTGCGGGTTGGAAAAAGCGATATTGGCGAACTTGAATGCAATGGAATCCGCCATGGAGTGTTGACCGGTCACTACTTCCCAACTCGCGTGACCGGTAAAGATATCCAAGGCGAGCGGTTCACCGAACACGTCGGGCAGTTCCAGTATGGTGTTTTGAGAGTTTAGATTCAGCGTACCGCCGCGCTGGGTAACATCGATATTGCCGGTAATGCCGCGGAATGCCGGCAGGTCACCGGATTTCTTAAAGCCCAGATTGGTGAAACTGCCCTTTGCACTAAAATGTAGAGGTTTGGGCAACTCACCGCTCCATTGTGCCCGCATTGAATGAATTTCTCCGCGGGGCGAGATCCGGCCGAGTTGCTCGCGCAGTGATGTGCTCAGCGGCAAGTATCTGATCAGGCGCCCTAGAACCTCCAATTTTGAATTGTCGATTATCAGTTTTCCGCTACCGGATTGCTCGCCATGGGCAGGAATCAACTGCAGCAAGAAATTTACGGGCGGCAGTTCCCGTTTCTGTTTCCCGGGAACAGAGGTTCTCAGTTTTTGTGCGAAAAATTCATCGCCTTCTGTCTCTCCGGCGTTTATTTTTTTCCATCCAACTCTACCTTGCAAACGGCCAAGGTTCAGTTCGGGTAAATCCGGCGCCAACTGTGTTTCTACATTGTGTAAACTGACATCCGCCGTCAATTTGGTCATGTCCGCCCCGTCAATTGCGCTCCATAGACGTAGTGCGCCCATGCCGCGATTCAGCTTGATTTCAGGGGGAAAGGGAAGCCAGACATGCCAGGCGGCGATATCGGCATGATCTATTTGCATGAACAGGCGGCCTCGCCATGCGTCGGAATTATTCAAAGACTCGCCAGTAAAATCCCCGCGCAGATCAAGCCTTGCGGCAAGCTCTGCAGGAGGGATGGCGTGCATGCCGAACCGGTGACGGCTGCCACGATTCTCAAGGCGCAGGTTGACCAGCAGTTCCAGTTCCGCCGCGCCGCGCTGGTCATCCTGCCACAGGATACTGGCGTTATTGATCGTGACTCGCCGCTGATTCAACAGCCAATCGGAAAAGCCATGGTCCGTTCCGGTCAGTTCTTTGCTGAGCGCGAATCCAGCTACGTGGATCCCGCCTCCGGTGTCGCGGCGCACGATGAGGTCGGGTTGCTCGATCGCGATTTCGCGAAAGATCAATTTGCCGTGTAATATTGAACGCCATGAAACGGTCCCTTCCAGGCGGTGTAACAGCAAGGTGATGTCGCCTTCGGCGTCATGCACCTTTACAACGCTCAGCATCATGTGAGGGCGCAATCCGTCCCAATCTGCGCTGATCTCACCTATGGTTATGTACTGCCCGGAAGCTTCGCTAATGGCGGAAGCGATGCTTTCCCGATACTGCTCGATGTCGGGTAATACCCAGTAGCGTAGTGATAACAGCAGCAGTGAAAGACAGGCGGCAACAACGATCAGGACCCAGGTCAGCAACCGGAACATGAGGCCGCCCCGGCGGGCAAGAGGCGAAAATGCTGGTAAGTTCAATAAATATTTCCGGTTGATATACCTGGAGCGCTGCCCCTTTACAAAGTGTTCAGAGCCTTGTTCCAGGGTGCAAGCCCAACGATAAAACGCTTAGATATAGCCACGGCTTGTTTGTTCAATTCACATAGGCGGACGCAGGTCAACCGGATGCCATCTTTGCCGGTTTATTGTAACCCGAATTTTCAGCCATGCATCGTGATCATCCGTCTCCTGAAATAATCGAAGCGATTCTGCCGTTCAGCCGTTATATGCAGCGTCTGGCGGAGAGCGAGCCCGAATTGATGGGAGAGTTGGGGCAAACCTTGGAACGCCCTTTTGGCCGGAAAGAGATGCAGGCATTCCTGAATGCGGACCCGGGTGCCGGAAATGACGAGGCAGGCATGAATGGCCTGTTGCGTGGCTTGCGTAAACGGGTAATGCTGCGCCTCGCAACGCGGGATCTGGGCGGACTGGCAAGTTTTGCCGAGGTGGTGACCACCATGACTGATATGGCGGAACTGGCTATCGGCTTCGCACTCGAACGCCAGCAGCGCTGGCTGGCTGATCCCGGCCGTTATGGCCAGCCCAGGAGTATCAAAGGCGCGGTTCAGGAAATGCTGGTAGTTGCCATGGGAAAGCTGGGCGGTAGCGAGCTCAACGTATCGTCGGATGTCGATTTGATTTTTGTCTATCCGGAGGATGGGGAAACCAACGGATACAGGTCTCTTTCCAACCATGATTTTTTTATGCGTCTCGGACGGAAGCTGATCGCCAGCCTCAGCAACGTGACGCCTGACGGGTATGTGTTTCGCACGGATATGCGGTTGCGGCCGTATGGCGAGAGCGGACCGTTGGCGATGAGCTTCGGCATGCTTGAAGAGTATTTCATTACTCAGGGGCGTGAATGGGAGCGTTATGCCTGGATCAAAAGCCGGGTAATAGCCGGGCCTGATGCAGAAAGGCTGGTTCTTATGGAGCAGATCGCGCAACCCTTTGTATTCAGGAAATACCTGGATTTTGGCGCATATGAATCCTTGCGAAGTCTGCACGGGCAGATACGGCAGGGGGTTAATCGCCGGGAAATGCACGGAGACATCAAGCTCGGACCAGGGGGCATTCGCGAAATTGAGTTCATTGCCCAGTTGTTTCAACTGGTCAGAGGCGGGCGGGACGCCAGTTTACGCCTCCGTTCCACGCTTGCCGTATTAAAGCGGCTGCGGGAAAAAAAACTCGTGTCAGTTAAAGCCGCAGCAGAACTTTCTGATGCTTATTGTTTTCTGCGCAAACTCGAACACCGCTTGCAGTATCTGGACGACCAGCAAACGCAAACCCTGCCGGAAAATACAGCGGACCAGTCATTGATCGCTGCTTCCATGGGTTTCGCTTCCTATGATGAGTTTCTGCTCAGGCTCGATATCCATCGCCGCAATGTAACCGGTCACTTCGAGAAAATATTTGCGGCCCCGCGGAAAACACACGCTTTGAGCAGACTTTCTGGATTGTGGCAGGATAGGGATAGCGGGGACAACAAGAACAATAAGGAGGAGGAAGGGATCGAAGCCGGGGCGGCCGCGCAACTGGCAACAATGGGATTTTCCTCTCCGGGGAAAATTCTTTCGCGGCTGCAGGAATTTCGTGGTGGCATACGCTACCGACAATTGCCGGAATCCAGCAAAAAGCGGGTCGATGCGCTTGTGCCAGCCGTGATTGAGGCTGCTGCGAGGTTTAGGTCCGCGGACCTCACACTGGAGCGTTTACTGCAGTTGCTGGAAAGCGTAAGCCGTCGCGCAGCATATCTGGCGCTGTTGCGGGAATATCCGAGGGCGCTGGAACGGGTGGCCAGGCTGGTCAGCGCGAGTCAATGGGCGGGCGATTATCTGAGCCGCCACCCGATATTGCTGGACGAGTTGCTTAGTCCCGCCGATTTTCAAAGCCCACCTGACTGGTCCCGCTCCAGAGCAAGATTAATTCAGCAATTGGAAGACGCCGGCAGTTCGGGAGGCAATGACATTGAGGAACAAATGGATGTACTGCGGCATTTTCACCATGCGCAGGTATTTCAATTGCTGGCGAGGGATGTGGAAGGTTTGCTGCCGCTGGAAACTTTGAGTGATCACTTGACCGAGCTGGCAGATCTGATACTCGACACGGTGTTGCGTCTGGCCTGGTCGGGATTGCGAAGGAAGCATCGGGATGAACCCGCTTTCGCCATCATCGGCTACGGCAAGCTGGGTGGGAAAGAGCTGGGTTATGCATCGGATCTCGACATCATTTTTCTTTATGATGATGCCCATCCCGACGCACCCGAAATATACGCCAGGCTGAGCCAGCGCATCAACGCCTGGCTTACCAGTTATACATCGGCGGGATTGCTGTATGAGACCGATTTGCGCTTGCGCCCGAATGGCAGCAGTGGCTTGTTGGTGAGTTCCATCCCCGCTTTTGATCAGTATCAGCGGAGGCAGGCCTGGGTTTGGGAGCATCAGGCACTGACGCGAGCCCGGTTTGTGGCCGGAAATATTCACGTGGGAGAAGCTTTCGAGCGCATTCGCAAGGAAGTTCTTTGCCAACAGCGCGAACCGTCAGTGCTGAAGCGCGAAGTGTTGGCGATGCGGCAGAAGATATTCGAAGCCCATCCGAACGACAGCGGATTATTCGACGTCAAGCACGATCGCGGCGGCATAATCGATGTCGAATTCATAGTGCAATATCTGATCCTCAGCCATGCTTTCAAGTACCTGGACTTGACCAACAATATAGGTAATATCGGGCTGCTGAAACTTGCGGGAAAACTGGAGCTTATCGACGCGGATAACGCCGAGCGCGCCCTTAATGCCTACCGGGAATTCCGGCGCTTGCAGCATCAGCTAAGATTGAGTGGTGATTCAGGGCTGACGGGGACATCTTCGGCTGATAGCAGGTCACAAAAATTTGCCCGGATTGAAGCTGATCAGGTGACAAGTGAAACCGCGGCAGTGTTGCGCTTATGGGATGAAGTCTTTGACTCATCCCATTTTTAGCTGCGTTTTTTGACCGTAAACACAGCTATATTTCAGTAGGGCGGCCGTGAAGGCGATTAAACACGCACATTCATTGGTAATGTGCTCATACGGACTATTTTCCGTTCCGGACCTGGGATGACTGTTGATCAAATATGGCAATCCCGGGCGTTCGTTACATTGCAAGAGCGGGATGGCGCCGCCTCTCATTTTCCACCGAAAAATGCGTTAGAATATGCAAATCTAAATTCTCTCCGGAGTCCTCTCAATGTCAATGGCTGACCGCGACGGCGTAATCTGGAGCGATGGAAAAATAATCCCGTGGCGCAACGCAACCACGCATGTGCTTACCCACACTCTTCATTATGGCCTGGGAGTATTCGAGGGCCTGAGGGCCTATCAGACACCCCGGGGGCCTGCCATTTTTCGACTGCGGGAACATACTGATCGATTATTCAATTCCGCGCATATTTTCATGATGAAAATACCCTATGACAGGGCCACCCTGATGCAGGCGCAATGCGATATGGTGAGGCATAACAGGCTGGAGTCGTGTTATATCCGTCCCATTGTTTTTTATGGCTCGGAAGCCATGGGTATTTCAGCGAAAACGCTTTCTGTGCATGTGGCTATCGCCGCCTGGCCGTGGGGCGCGTATTTGGGCACCGAGGGATTGGTAAACGGCATCCGTGTCAAAACATCTTCATTTTCGCGACACCATGTCAACGTCAACATGTGCCGCGCCAAGTCAGTCACCACTTATGCGAACTCGATACTGGCTCATCAGGAAGTCGCCAATGACGGCTATGATGAAGCGCTGCTGCTGGACGTGGACGGGTATGTGGCCGAGGGAGCTGGCGAAAACATATTCATCATCAAGCGCGGGAAGCTCTACACACCTGACATGACCTCCTGCCTGGAAGGCATCACGCGTGCTTCCATCATAGAATTTGCTGGGGAGATCGGAATCCCGGTTATAGAGAAGCGGATCACACGCGATGAAGTTTATTGTGCTGATGAGGCTTTTTTTACCGGTACCGCAGCGGAAATTACGCCGATTCGCGAACTTGATAACCGCAGGATAGGCGAGGGGAAGTGCGGACCGATCACCGCCAGGTTACAAGCCATGTTTTTCGACTGTGTCAGCGGCAAGGACGGGAATCACGCCGACTGGCTCACTTATGTCTGATTACGTCCGATACACCTGTCCATGCAACGGTAATCGAGGAAACAGCGATGCAGAACCACGCGACCGATAACAAACAGCGGCAGATCGAAGTTACTGCCGACGATTTGCCGCTTCACTGCCCCATGCCATCCATGTTGTTATGGAATTCGCATCCTCGCGTGTTCCTGCCAATAGAGGATACGGGTGAGGCATTGTGCCCATACTGTGGAACCCGTTACACGCTCAGGGGCGGTGCGGCTGGGGGTCATCATTGACCAGTTGAATGCTTGAACGCTGGAACGCAAAAAAGCGATGGCGGGATACGGTTGCTTCAGCTATCGCCATATGCACCTGTACAAATTAAATCCGTACTGATTAGCTACCGCCAGGATTCTGGCACTAACCTGTCGCGCTTATTTCATGCATAAACTCCCACACGAAATCTTCAAGGCCTACGATATTAGAGGTGTTTTCGGAAAAACGCTAACCGCCGAAATTGTCGAAGCCATCGGTCAGGCCATCGGTTCCGAAGCACAGGCACGCGGACTGGCAGAGATAGCGATAGGCCGCGATGGCAGATTGTCAGGTCCGGAACTGGCAGAGGCGCTGGCAAAGGGAGTGCAAAAAAGCGGTGTCGACGTGGTGGATGTGGGAATGGTGGCTACTCCCATGCTCTACTTTGCCGCTCATACACTGTGTAATTACTCCGGCGTAATGGTTACCGGGAGCCACAATCCTGCCGAGTATAACGGCTTGAAAATGGTGCTGGGCGGTGAAACCCTGGCGGCAGAATCCATCCAGTCCTTGCGCCTGCGCATTGAAAATGATGATCTCGCCCACGGTAAGGGCGCGTACCGCAAACAGGACATTGCTGAAGCCTACCTCCAGCGCATCACCAGTGACGTCAAGCTGACACGCCCGATGAAAATCGCGGTCGATTGTGGCAACGGCGTGGCCGGCGCCTTTGCGCCGGACTTGTACCGCAGACTCGGGTGTGAGGTCACCGAACTGTTCTGCGAAGTCGACGGGACTTTTCCCCACCATCATCCCGATCCATCCGTACCGGAGAACCTGCGAGACCTTATCGACGCGCTTAAAACTACCGACGCGGAAATAGGACTTGCCTTCGATGGTGATGGCGATCGTGTAGGCGTAGTAACAAAGAGTGGCGCTATTATCTATCCTGATCGGCAGTTGATGCTGTTTGCTGCCGATGTGTTGTCCAGAAATCCTGGAGGGCAAATCATTTTCGATGTGAAGTGTACGCGCAACCTGGCGCCATGGATCAGGCAGCATGGTGGCGAGCCCATCATGTGGAAAACCGGGCATTCGTTTATCAAGGGGAAATTGAAAGAAACCGGTGCCCTGCTTGCGGGGGAGATGAGTGGTCATATATTTTTCAAGGAACGCTGGTATGGGTTCGATGATGGGCTTTACGCAGGTGCGCGTTTGCTGGAACTGCTTAGCGCCAGAGCGGATATCGACGTTGCGCTGAACGAAATTCCCGATGCGCTCAGCACGCCCGAACTGCAGATAAGATTGAAAGAGGGCGAGAATTACGCGCTTATCGCACAACTACAAGAGACTGCACGCTTCGATAATCCGGAGCGCGTAATCACCACGGATGGGTTAAGGGTCGAATATCAGGATGGTTTCGGCCTGGCGCGCTCGTCCAATACCATGCCGGTGGTTGTGCTACGCTTTGAGGCGGATACCGAAGCGGCGTTAAAGCGGATACAGAACGATTTTTGCAAAGTCATTTTGCAAGTCAAACCGGATGCGAAGTTACCATATTGAATTTATCGAGATACGATTTCTTGGGCTTGTTCAGTAGGGTTGGTCGGGTATTGACTGTTACGATGAGTTACGCATCATGGCCATAGCACAGGTCAAATGAGGCCAAAAATGAGGTCAAAAATGAGATCAAGACGAGACATGAATTATTATGAACAGGAAAGAGAATATTAAAACCAGCGTTCTATTCGTTTGCATGGGCAATATTTGCCGTTCTCCCACTGCCGAGGCCGTGTTCAGGCAACAGGTGAAAGCCGCCGGCTTCGAGCACGCTATTCACATTGACTCCGCCGGCACTCATGATTATCACGTAGGGCAGCCGCCGGATGAAAGGGCTCAGAGAGCGGCGCAACGGCGAGGGTATGATACGCAAAAATTGCGCGGGCGCCAGGTACATGAAAGGGATTTCGAGGTTTTCCATTATATTCTGGCAATGGATAGAGCCAATCTCGCCATTCTGGAGCGGGAGTGCCCCCCCCAGTATCGCCATAAGCTCGGATTGTTAATGCAGTATGGCGAGGGCTTTTCTCAGGGCATACAGGAAGTGCCTGATCCTTATTTCGGAGGAAACCAGGGTTTCGAGCACGTGTTGAACATGGTGGAGGAAGCAGGGCGGGGATTGCTCAACCGGATTTGCAACGAAAAATAGCGGAAGATCGGCCTTGGACGAGGGTGATGACGCAATAAAAAAGCGGGATGCATCATCCCGCTTTTTTTTCGCAAATGCCGACTACTTATGCGTTTCGATCTGTACCAATGGTTCCTCCTGCACAGTCATTGGCGGAGGAGGAGTTCTTTTCCGCCGCCGCCGCGTTAGCGTTGTTTCCCCTATTGCATCATTTTCAGCAGGCCGTACTTTTTCTGGCTGGGTCTCGATCATGATCAAGCCGCTGGCGGCGAGATTTAGCGGTTCGCTCACGCGCACGGGTTGGACCACCTGGGCTTCTTCCCGTTCTTCCTGTCCGGACATGGAAACAGCGGCCGGCGCTTCCATTTCAGCCACGGCGATATTTTCTTGTAGGACGGCAATTTCGTCTTCGGACGGTCCAGGTATGTTTGTGATAGAAGCAGGCAAGTTTGCAACCGCTGTTTCTTCGATCGGCTCCTCCGCGAACTCCTCAACAGACTTCTTGATGTCTTCAACAGCTTCCCGGGCGTATTCCCCAACGGATTCCTGGACTGGTTCACGTGCATGTTCGACTGGTGCGGTGTCAGGCTCGGTTACTAAAGGCACCACTTGTGCTACCGGTGCTTCGGCCAGCACAGGTGTTTCAACCGGCAACTTGGCTTCATCGACCTCAGAGGATGCTGAATGAAGGTTGTCACCTGCTTGAGAAGACGCTTCTGCTCCTTGGACCGGAGGAAGCGTAAGGATGAGTGCCGACGTTTCCTGCGTTGATGCGGGAGAGCTTTCCAAAACCGGGCTCTCGTCACGTCTGGTCCGCTCGGTTGCCTCCTGAGGATGAGAGTCTCTGGCCGCGATCTGCTTGTTTTCACGCGAAACCCGTTCCCCCCGCTCCCCACGGTCGCGCTGCCTTCCGCCGCGACGGCGGCGACGCCCGCCATCTTCACCTTGCTGCAGGACGTCTTCGGTAACGGGTTGTTCTTCTGGCAGCTTGGCTTCCACCCTGATTTTCTCCTCGCGCGGTGGCCGCGGGTGCTTCTTTTGAGTAGTCCTTTCACCTTGTGGTTTTATATCACCACGTTCCGCGCGTTGAAACGCCGCCTCCCGTACCGGACTCGCGGGCGCCCCGGTAACGCCGCCGCTGGCCTCGCCCCGCTCGCTACGGTCGTCTCGGCCACGCTGAACGGCTCGGGGTGTTTTTTCGTGTTCACTCTCCCGCCCTTCGCGAACTCGATCTCGCCGTCCACGTCCGCGCTCGGGACGCTGTGGAGATGCCGCTATCTGTTCCAGACGTTCTGGACGCCCATGTTTTTCCGGCGCACCTGGCTGCTTGAACCAGTTAAAGATTTTATCCAGAAGGGAAACCTGCACAGGTTCATGTTGCGATATCCGTTCACGTATGGGAGCGGGTTGCGCAGGCGTAATGCCCCGTACTGCGGCTTGCGGCCGTGCCGGTTTGGCCTCCTGCCCGGTCGGGGGCAACAGGATTTCCTGGGCCGGCTTTTCCACCAGCTCGTAACTGGTCTGAACTTCACCAAGTTTTACGTCGTCATGGCGCAAGCGGGAGATGTTGTAGTTTGGCGTCTCAAGATGAATATTCGGGATAAGCACCACGCTCACCTTTAATCGGGCTTCAATCGCATGAATTTCCGCGCGTTTTTCATTTAGAAGGTAAGTGGCCACATCAACCGGTACCTGGGCGTGAAGCACGGCAGTATTCTCTTTCATTGCCTCCTCCTGAATAATCCTGAGGATATGCAATGCAGAGGAATCGGTGCCGCGAATGTGGCCGGTGCCGTGGCAACGCGGGCAGGAAATGTAACTACTCTCGCCCAGCGACGGACGCAAGCGCTGGCGAGATAATTCCAGCAGGCCGAAACGCGAGATCTTTCCCATCTGGACGCGCGCCCGGTCGTAACGCAATGCGTCATGCAGGCGGTTCTCCACCTCGCGCTGGTTACGGGCGACCTCCATGTCGATAAAGTCTATTACCACCAGTCCGCCCAGATCGCGCAGACGCAATTGCCGTGCGATTTCCTCGGCGGCTTCCAGATTTGTGTTCAGTGCAGTTTGCTCGATATCGGAACCGCGAGTGGCGCGTGCGGAGTTTACGTCAACCGACACCAATGCTTCGGTGTGATCAATAACGATGGCGCCGCCAGAAGGGAGCGTTACCTGACGCGAATAAGCGGTCTCGATCTGGTGCTCGATCTGGAAACGCGAAAACAAGGGCACATCGTCGCGATAGAGCTTCACCCGGCCGACGTTGCCTGGCATGACATGGCTCATGAACTGGCACGCCTGTTCATAGATGCCTTCAGTATCAATCAGGATTTCGCCAATCTCCTGATGAAAGTAATCGCGTATGGCGCGTATTACGAGACTGCTTTCCTGGTAAATAAGGAAAGCCCCGCTTTGACTGCTGGAAGCATCTTCAATGGCACGCCACAGTTGCAGCAGATAATTAAGGTCCCACTGCAGTTCTTCTTCACTACGTCCTATTCCGGCAGTGCGCGCTATGATGCTCATGCCGGGCGGGATGCTCAGTTGCGACATGACATCACGCAGCTCGGCACGGTCTTCGCCCTCGATACGGCGTGATACACCGCCCCCGCGAGGGTTGTTGGGCATCAGCACCAGATAGCGGCCAGCCAGGGAAATATAGGTAGTGAGTGCCGCTCCCTTGGTTCCACGCTCATCCTTGTCTACCTGGACAATGAGCTCCTGGCCTTCATGGAGCGCATCCTGCGCGCGAGCACGGGTGGAGTCCCCGCTCTCCTTGAAATACGAGCGGGAAATTTCCTTGAAGGGGAGAAAGCCGTGCCGATCGCCGCCGTACTCGACAAAAGCGGCTTCGAGGCTGGGTTCGAGCCGGGTAATAACGGCTTTGTAGATGTT
This sequence comes from Nitrosospira briensis, assembly GCF_900115125.1. GTDB lineage: Bacteria > Pseudomonadota > Gammaproteobacteria > Burkholderiales > Nitrosomonadaceae > Nitrosospira > Nitrosospira briensis_A. Next base: position 261,949 of record NZ_FOVJ01000001.1, read on the forward strand.
GCTCTTGCGTTGTTCCTTGCCGGCGGATTCAATGTCGAGATCAATCAGCTTTTGACCATCGACAATGGCGACACGCAGTTCTTCCGGCTGTGTCGCATTGAATAACATGCGTTTCATTTTATGCCTCCCGCGCTCTGGTCACGGGCAGACAGCCTACGCGCGAGGGACGACGTATCCTTCGCGGCGTATACGAGCTTTTAGTCAGGCAACTTGGTCATGGTGTCGGGCTACTTGTTTAAAAATGACTTTAAGGTGACTATTCTCTGGCTTGTCACAATGGTCCTGCTTTTGCCAAGCAGAACTAGGAAATTAAGTTTCAATCAGGCTTCGACTAAGGCTGCCCGCAAGCAGGCGCTACGAAACTGAAAACTGAAATCGACGTGTGCTTTGAGCGCGTATCAATTACTATCGCTACTTTATTGGTGAGCGACGTTAACCAGATTCCGGGGTTGACTCTGATCCCTTGGACAAAATCCCATCAACAGCGCCACTTTACGCACCGGATAAAGGATAGGCTGGAACCCCGAATTGGCAAGTATAAGTAGGATTAAGGATTTAGGCAAAGAATTTCCTTTGAGTTCCGCGGTCACCGAAATCATAGGAGAGGACAGCGGCGGTCAGCGTATTGATAATTTCCTGATCAAGCGGCTCAAAAATGTGCCTAAAAGCCATATCTACCAGCTGTTGCGCAGCGGGCAGGTGCGGCTTAACAGCAGGCGCGTGAGAGCAGACCACCACCTCCAGCCCGGTGATGCCGTGCGCATACCACCGGTGAGAATGACGGAAAGAAATTCTTCGGTTGGAAAGAGGCTGGCAAGGAGTCAATTCATTCCGTTCGAAGTTTTGTTCGAGGATGAAGCGCTGATCGTCGTCAATAAGCCTGCAGGGGTTGCGGTGCATGGTGGAAGCGGCGTGAGCTTCGGTATTATCGAGCAATTGCGTGCCCAGCATCCGGATTGGAAATTTCTGGAACTGGTCCATCGCCTTGACAGGGAAACGTCCGGCGTATTGCTTCTTGCCAAAAGACGAGCTGCGCTGGTTGAGTTGCATCGGCAAATCCGCGCGGGAATGATGGAAAAACGTTACCTGACGCTGGTGAAAGGCAGTTGGCGCAATGCGAGACAGAGCGTGAAGCTGCCTCTCAATAAATACGTGACTTTCCACGGGGAAAGGCGTGTAGCGGTGATTACCGATGACAAGGGAAAAAAAGAAGGCATGGCCGCTCATACCATTTTCACCCTCAGGAAATCCTTTCGGGATTTCAGCCTGCTGGAGGCGGAACTGAAAACCGGCCGCACTCATCAGATCCGTGTGCATCTCGCTCATCTGGGTTATCCAATAGCGGGAGACGATAAGTATGGGGATTTCGCGTTGAACAAGGAGCTTGCGAAACGAACTCGCGGGCCACGCCTGGAACGCATGTTCCTGCATGCTTTCCAGGCCGGGATAATCCATCCCGCAACCCTTGAGAAGTTAAGCGTTGAAGCGCCGCTGACGGAAGATTTAGCTGGCTTCATGAGCGGATTGGATGATACTGACAAGCCATTGCATCCATAATGAGAACGAGCCCAGCCACATGGCGGAGGCAACACTATGAGGTATTTTCTCGTGCATAAGCGAGCGGCCACGAGTGGAAACCTGAGCTGCATATATGTGCAGTATGAGAAAATGGAAAGGAAGTTTGACGTTTCCGGCAAACCGCGCCATGCAGTCGCCACTTTATGAAGGATTGAAATAATCATGGCTGATTTAGAAAATCGAAACGAGGGTTGGGAGAAACAGGTGCTGGAAAAATTGGCGCTCGCGACATTGCAGGAGCAGCGCAGGGCGCGTCAGTGGAGCATTTTTTTCAAGTCTCTCGCTTTTATTTACCTGTTCATTCTTCTATTTTTCGGCCTCGGGTGGTTTGGAGGCGACGAAATGTCCATGTCCGGCAAACACACTGCCCTGGTCGAGCTGCGAGGCGTTATTTCCCCCGATAGCATCAGCAGCGCGGATAATGTGAACGCGGGCCTCCAACAAGCGTTCAAAGATGCGAAAACGCAGGGCGTGATTCTGCGCATCAATAGCCCCGGCGGCAGCCCGGTGCAGGCCGGTTATATCAACGATGAAATCCGTCGTCTTCGTGCCGAGTACCCGGAGATCCCCCTTTATGCAGTCGTGGAGGACATCTGTGCTTCCGGTGGCTATTATGTCGCCGCCGCTGCGGACAGGATTTATGTGGACAAGGCCAGCATGGTCGGCTCCATTGGGGTGCTGATGAACGGATTCGGTTTTACCGGTGCAATGGAAAAGCTTGGCGTCGAGCGCCGGTTGATTACGGCAGGCGAGAACAAGGCTTTCCTTGATCCGTTCTCTCCACCGAACAGCGAACAGGAGGAGTATGCCAAAAGAATGCTGAACGACATTCACCAGCAATTCATTCAAGTCGTGCAGCAAGGCAGGGGCCAACGCCTGAAAGAAGAGCCTGAGATATTCAGCGGCATGGTCTGGACAGGTCAGAAAAGCATAGAACTGGGACTTGCCGACGCCATGGGCAGCGCAGATTATGTAGCGCGGGAAATCATCAAGGCGGAACACATTGTGGATTACACGACTCGAGAAGGATTTGCAGAGCGTTTTGCGAGACGTTTCGGCGCGGTAACAGCGGAGGCTCTAATTAAAGCAGGGGGCGGCTGGGGCTTGCGCTGACTGCGATTTTGGACGGTTATCCCTGGAGCAGGAAGACGGCCGGTTTATTATGGAGATCAGGCAAGGCATGCCTCCATTCCCTGATTGTTCTGGTTGAGATGTACTCATTTTCCAGAGTGAGGCTGGATGCAATGCAGAGGCTGGTATCGTCGCGGCAGGATGAAATGATAGCTTCCAGCAGCTTCTGATTGCGGTATGGTGTTTCGATAAATATCTGAGTCTGATCGCGAACCATCGACTCTTTTTCCAATTCCACGATTTTTTTTACACGCCGGTTATTTTCCACGGGCAAATAACCGTGAAATGCGAAGCGCTGACCATTCAGCCCCGAACCCATCAGTGCCAGCATTATGGAAGATGGTCCGACCAATGGTACGACCCGTATATTTTTTTTATGAGCAAGGCGGATCAATCCTGCCCCCGGATCCGCTACCGCCGGACAACCGGCTTCCGACAAGAGTCCTGTGTCTTTCCCTGAGAGCAGGGGTGCAAGCAGGTTTACGAATTCCCCGGCCTGGGTATGTTCATCCAGCACCTGCATGCTGATTTTCTGCAAGGGCAGGACGCAGCCGATCTGTTTCAGAAATTGCCTGGCTGTCTTGGGATGTTCGACAATATAGTGACCAAGTTCTGCTATATGTTGCCGGACAGCAGCGGGAATTGTCCAGGCGATATCACCGTTGCCCAGCGGAGCGGGAATAAGATAAAGAGTTCCTGAACTCACACTATTTCGACACCCGCGCGCGTCAGCATTCCCACCAGCGCGATCAGCGGCAACCCGATCAGCGCAGTGGGGTCTTCGCTTATTATGTGTTCAATCAATGCAATACCCAGCCCCTCGGCCTTGGCGCTTCCAGCGCAGTGATAAGGCTGTTCTCTGTCAAGATAATTATCAATCTGCCGGTCGCTCAATTTTCGAAATTTGACGCGCGAGGGGATAAGCTGGGACTGCATATCGCCGGTGCGGCTATTGAAGAGGCTCAATGCGGTATGGAACACAACCTCTTTTCCTCGAAGGGAACGTAACTGCCGGGTTGCGTTCTTACGATTGAAGGGCTTGCCGAGTTGAATGCCTTCCAGTACCGCTACCTGATCAGCGCCAATTATGAGGGCGTCCCGATAATTCACGGCAACCGCCCGAGTCTTTGCTGCGGCCAGGCGAAGGGCTGTATCGTCAGGGCCCTCTTCAGCGAGAGGGGTTTCATCTATTTCCGGGTTGCAGACTTCAAAAGGAATTTGCAGGCGCTGAAGCAATTCGCGGCGATAAATGGAACTGGAACCCAATACGAGCTGCTGTACAATTTGTTGTGTTTTCAAGGTTTATTTGAGAGGCTTTTGACACTCAAGGGCAAAAAATATATTATGCGCGCCGTATAGTCGCCCTTGAGATTTTAAACCCTGAATGCGCACTTTTTTCTATTGAGCGCAAAAAAGAGTGAAATTGGAATAAAGTGCAGTAGCGGGCGCAAAGCGCATGCACGCATTTTGATTCGTGGAAAAGAGTTTCAGCTTATGTCGGCACAGCTCTTCATGGATCCTCTTGATTTTGCCAGAAACGGGGGGACGCATCATGGTAAAATTGCACTTTCCGGGCTTGAGCGTCTGCAGGACTACCTGACAGATAACAGCGGCGAGGTGCAGTACGCGGTCACGGGGGCATTGAACAGAAATGCCAAGCCCATGCTGCAGATCGTCGTTCGGGGCTTGATAAGCCTCTGTTGCCAGCGTTGCCTGGGCAAATACCCGCATGCACTTGATTTGCAAGCCGATCTGCTGCTCGCACGTGATGAAAATGAGCTGGCGCGCCTTGATGAGGATGAATCAGTGGATTGCATTCTCGCGACAGCGAATATGGACGTTCTGGCGTTGATCGAGGACGAGATAATCCTGAGCTTGCCGCTTTCTCCCCGTCATGGAGAAAGCGAATGCTCGATCGACAGGCCGGATAGCGATACGGCAAAGGAAAAGCCAATTTTTGCTGCGCTTGCTGCATTGAAAAACCTGCATTGAAAATATTTAAGGAGTTATTAACGTTATGGCAGTCCAACAAAACAAAAAGTCTCCGTCCAAGCGCGGTATGCACCGTTCACACGATTTCCTGACCAGCTCGCCGTTGACAGTGGAGCCCAGCACCGGAGAAGTGCATTTGCGCCACCATATCAGCCCCAACGGTTATTACCGCGGCAGAAAGGTCGTCAAAACAAAAGGAGATTAAACTTCGCCCCATTATTCAGGGGAGTACGGAAGTTTATCCCGGCCTCAAGGGCCTCAAAATTGAATATTACCGTAGCTGTAGACTGCATGGGGGGCGATCATGGCCCGCCTGTCACGGTTGCTGCAGTCGTCGATTATCTTCATCGTAGTCCCGGAACCGATATCATTCTGGTAGGACTCCCTGATGCGATCGAAACCGAATTGCGCACCATCAGGGCTGCTACCAGCGACAGGCTGAGGATTCATCCGGCAAGCGAAGTTGTCGGCATGGACGAATCGCCGGCGCTGGCATTGCGTGGCAAGAAAAATTCTTCAATGCGCGTTGCGCTCAACCTGGTCAAGAGCGGGGAGGCCCAGGCGTGCGTCAGCGCGGGCAACACGGGAGCATTGATAGCCACTTCCCGGTTTGTGCTGAAAACATTGCACGGTATCGACCGGCCCGCGCTTGCAGTCGTATTGCCGACAATCAAGGGACATACCTACGTGCTCGATCTTGGCGCCAATGTGGATTGCAGCGCAGAGCATTTGCTTCAATTTGGCGTCATGGGGGCCACCTTGGTGTCTACCGTCGAAAACAAGGAGAAGCCCAGCGTTGGCTTGCTGAACATAGGGGAGGAAGAAATCAAGGGTAATGAGGTGGTGAAACAGGCGGCGGAGTTGCTACGTGACAGCGGGCTCAATTTTTACGGAAACATCGAGGGTAACGACATCTACAAAGGAACGACTGACGTGGTTGTGTGTGATGGTTTTGTTGGAAATGTGGCCTTGAAAGCTTCGGAAGGTGTGGCCCAGATGCTTTCCACTTACCTGCGCGAAGAATTCAGGCGCAACCTTCTCACCCGGTTTGCGGGGTTCGTCGCGCTGCCGGTCATCAATGCGTTCAAGCGTCGTGTGGATCACCGGCGATACAACGGCGCCAGCTTGCTGGGGTTGCGTGGCATCGTCATCAAGAGCCATGGCTCGGCTGATAGTCATGCCTTCGGTTTCGCTATCGCCCGCGCGGTGGATGAGGTTCGTGGAGGAATGCTCCATCATATAAGCGAACGTGTGGCGCAGTTGCCGCATCACTCCAAGAATTCATCCTCATATTCCCAGCCTCTGGCGGAAGAGAGTCCCGCATGATCTACTCCAGGGTCATCGGGACGGGCGGCTATTTGCCGGAAAAAATTCTCACCAATCGCGATCTGGAGAAGATGGTCGATACCAGCGACGAGTGGATACGCAGCCGTACCGGAATTACGCAGCGGCACATCGCAGCGGATAATGAAACAGCCAGTGACATGGCGCTCAATGCCAGCCGTGGGGCAATGAATGCGGCGGGTATTTCTGCCGAACAGATTGATCTGATCATTGTTGCCACGACCACGCCGGATGTGATCTTTCCCAGTACCGCCTGCATCCTGCAGGACAAACTTGGCGTCAAGAATTGCCCTGCATTTGACGTGCAGGCGGTTTGCAGCGGCTTTATCTATGCGCTTACCACCGCCGATATGTTTATTCGCGCCGGGAAATGCCGTACGGCGCTCGTGGTCGGCACGGAGGTTTATTCCCGCATACTTGACTGGAATGATCGAAGCACGTGCGTATTATTCGGCGACGGCGCCGGCGCCGTGGTGCTGACAAAGAGCGATCAGCCGGGAATAATCTCGAGTCATTTGCATGCGGATGGCAGCTACAACAATATCCTGTCGGCACCGGGCAATTTCTCTGGTGGCAAGGTTCAGGGAAAGCCGTTTGTGATGATGGAAGGTAATACGGTTTTCAAATTTGCGGTAAAAGTTCTGGAAGATGTTGTAAACGAGGCTCTGACTGAAAATAATCTTGAGGTATCCGACCTCGACTGGTTGATTCCCCATCAGGCGAATATCCGCATCATTATTTCCACTGCGAAGAAGCTGGGCTTACCGATGGAAAAGGTGATCGCTACCCTGGACAAGCACGGTAATACCTCTGCTGCTTCCATTCCGCTGGCGCTCGACGTTGCCGTACGTGACGGGCGCATCAAATCCGGTCAGCATGTGCTTTTGGAAGGCGTGGGAGGAGGCTTTACCTGGGGAGCAGTGCTGCTTTGCTGGTAAATCATGGTAGAGAATTTAATCGGCCAATGGTAGCAATATCTGCCGGGTATCCATTTTACCGTCTCATATCTTCCGCATTTTTCAGAAATACGCATTGGAGAAGACCTGATCGTCATCGCATGCAGAGCTTTTTTTTTGGCTTCAGCCAACATCCCGTTTCTTTTTCACGTGATTCAAAAATGCGAATGAATTACTCATCAATTCTGTTCAACTAACGCAATTCCCAATGAACCTTCCCGAAAAGTTCGCGTGTGTGTTTCCCGGCCAGGGGTCGCAATCGACAGGTATGATGGCGGGATATGCGGATTTTCCGGTGGTGCGCGAAACCTTTTCCGAGGCCTCCGATATTCTGGGACAGGATTTCTGGGCACTCGTAAATGACGGCCCGGCCGATAAGCTGAATCTAACGGTCAATACCCAGCCATTGATGCTGATAGCCGGCATTGCTGTTTACCGCGCATGGCAAAGTATGGGGGACATGAAACCGGTGTTCGTAGCCGGCCATAGTCTGGGGGAATATACTGCGCTGGTCGCTTCCGAGGCATTGGCTTTTGCCGACGCGCTGCCATTGGTACGTTTCCGGGGAGAAGCGATGCAACAGGCGGTACCGGAAGGAACCGGGGCGATGGCGGCCATTCTTGGTCTTGATGATGAGGTGGTACGGGCAGTTTGCGATGAAGTCACGAATTCTTCAAATGGAGAATTACTGGAGCCGGCAAATTTCAATTCGCCTGGGCAGGTAGTGATCGCGGGTAACAAGGCCGGGGTATTGCACGGCATGGAACTGGCTCGGGCAAAAGGTGCGAAACGGGCGCTCATGCTGCCCGTGAGCATACCGTCGCATTGTTCGCTGATGAGCCGTGCGGCAGCTAAAATGCAGCAGCGGCTGGAGCTTGTGACGCTCGAAGCGCCAAAAATCCCGTTGTTGCACAATGCAGATGTTCAACGGCACAAAAATACCGATAGCATAAAAGAGGTTTTGATACGGCAATTATCCTGTCCGGTGCGCTGGACGGAAATCATTCGCTCTTTTGTTGCCGGGGGCGTTACCCATGTGGTGGAATGCGGGCCGGGCAAGGTGCTGTCAGGGCTTAACAAGCGCATAGACGCAGGCTTGCACAGCCTGGCATTGACGGATAGCGCAGCGCTCAGTTATGCGAAAAGCGTATTGATGCGGGATGCATGACGTGACAAGGGATGGATATGGCCGGGCGCCTTCTGGCACGCAGAGCTTATCCATGTTGATCGTGACTGAAAGAACTGGGGAATAATGCTGCAAGATCAAATAACGCTCGTGACCGGCGCGAGCCGGGGCATTGGACGCGCCATCGCGCTTGAACTGGGCAGGCAAGGTGCTACGCTGGTCGGTACCGCCACCACTGAGGCTGGCGCTCAAGCTATCGGCAGCTACCTGAGAGAGGCCGGAATCAAAGGGACCGGAATGGTTCTGAACGTAAATGATGCCGCTCAGATCGAAAGCGTTCTGAAAAGGATTTGCGAGGAATTTGGGGAGATTGCAATATTGGTGAATAATGCGGGTGTCACTCGAGATAACCTGCTTCTCCGGATGAAAGATGAGGAATGGGATGAAATTCTGGAAACTGATCTCAAATCGGTATTCCGCTTGAGCCGTGGAGTACTGAGAGCGATGATGAAGGCCCGCTACGGGCGGATAATCAATATTTCCTCGGTAGTGGGCGCGACTGGCAACATGGGTCAGGCAAACTATGCAGCGGCCAAGGCGGGCATATTCGGCTTCAGCAAATCGCTGGCGCGTGAAGTGGGCAGCCGTAATATCACGGTCAACTGTATTGCGCCGGGCTTTGTAGAGACCGATATGACCCGCTCTCTCACCGAGAAACAACAACAAATCCTGCTCCAGCAGGTGCCGCTGGGCAGATTGGGACGACCCGAGGAGGTAGCTTCAGCGGTTGGCTTTATTGCCTCGCCGGCCGCAGGATATATTACCGGCGCGACGCTTCATGTCAACGGTGGAATGTATATGGATTAAGAAGACAAAACTTCCATGACTTCCATGAATTTCTTGCTTCATTCAGTCTGTCGATCATTAATCGCAGCAAGCATAAAGATCAAGCCCTGGTGGCCGGCTCGACAGCTTTTCGAGCCTTGAAGCGTTCAGATTTTATTAATACCGAAAACTTGCTAGAATGGCGGCGTTTTTCTTACCGGAGAAGAGGTACTAGATGGAAAATGTAGAGCAGCGTATAAAAAAAATCGTGGCTGAGCAACTCGGCGTGAATGAGGCCGATGTCAAGAGCGAATCCTCTTTTGTGGATGACCTGGGCGCAGACTCGCTTGATACCGTCGAGCTGGTCATGGCACTCGAAGAGGAATTCGAATGTGAAATCCCGGACGAACAGGCAGAGAAAATCAATACCGTCCAACAGGCCATCGATTATATAAATTCCCACACCAACTAATTTGCTTCAAGCACATCCCAATCGGAGACATCTTGTCCAAGCGTAGGGTAGTCATCACCGGACTGGGCATGATTTCGCCTGTCGGTAACAATGTTCCAGATGCATGGGCCAATGTTCTCGCCGGGAAATCCGGCGTAAACAAAATAACCCGCTTCGATTCTTCCGCGTTCTCATCCCGGATAGCTGGAGAGGTCAAGGGGTTTGACGTTACCCAATACCTTTCCGCCAAGGATGCTCGCCGTATGGATATTTTCATCCATTATGGAATGGCTGCTGGAATCCAGGCGGTGAGGGATGCGGGCATCGGCGATCTCGCCGCGACCAGTCTCGATGCCGAGCGTATCGGGGTCAATATAGGCTCGGGCATCGGCGGTTTATCGATGATCGAGGATACGCATGACGCCTATCAAGCGGGTGGCCCGCGCAAGATATCACCATTCTTCATTCCCAGCACCATCATTAACATGATCGCAGGCAATCTGTCCATCATGTTTGGCTTCAGGGGACCCAACCTTGCCATTGTCACTGCCTGTACAACGGCCACGCATTGCATTGGCGATTCAGCGCGCCTGATCGAGTACGGGGACGTGGATGTGATGATCGCAGGTGGCGCCGAGTCGTGCGTAACGCCACTCGCCATTGGCGGTTTTGCCTCTGCGCGAGCCTTGTCGAGCCGCAATGACGATCCGGCTACTGCCAGTCGACCATGGGACAAAGGCCGGGACGGCTTTGTTCTGGGTGAGGGCGCGGGAATTCTGGTACTTGAGGAAATGGAGCACGCCAAACGGCGCGGTGCGAAGATCTATGCCGAATTGGCCGGCTTCGGCATGAGCGCGGATGCCTATCATATGACCGCACCCCCCGAAAATGGGGAGGGCGCCGCGCGCTGCATGACGAACGCGTTGAGAAATGCAGGCATGAATGCCGCCGAGGTGGATTATATCAATGCTCACGGGACGTCCACGCCGTTGGGCGACATCTCTGAAACCGTTGCAGTGAAACGCTGCTTTGGCGAGCATGCCAAGAAGCTCGCTGTGAACTCGACAAAGTCCATGACGGGCCATCTGCTTGGCGCCGCAGGCGGAATAGAAGCCATATTTTGCACTATGGCGATACATGATCAGATTTCCCCCCCCACGATCAATATCTTCGAACAGGATCCGGAATGTGATCTGGACTACGTTCCCAATACTGCGCGGAAAATGAAAATCGACGTGGCGATGTCAAATTCATTTGGCTTTGGCGGCACGAATGGTACATTGATTTTCCGTAAAACCTGATCTTTGCCGTTATAGCGCATGCGTACGCTAAAACGTCTGATTTATCTATCCCTTGCAGGCCTCTTGCTGTTCACGGGGTGGCTTGCTTACCACGTCAATGCCTCCGTTCAGCTCCCCGTCGTCCCATACGAATTTTCCATCACCCCGGGCAGCAGTTTAAAAAGCGTTGCACAGCAATTAGCTGATGCAGGGGTTCTGCATGACAGCTGGTCATTTGTCCTGCTGTCGCGATTAACCGGAGTTGCGTCGTCAGTCAAGGCCGGCGATTATGAGATTACCGAGAATATCTCGCCGGCTGAGCTGCTTGCGCGCATCACCAGGGGAGATATAAACCAAAGCGAGATCAGGTTCATAGAAGGCTGGACTTTTTCCCAGCTCAGGCAGGCTTTGAATGAGCATCCAGGCCTCCGGCACGCTACCGCCAACTTGACCGACAGAGAAATTTTGCAGCTGATCGACGCAACCGAAACAGCAGCAGAAGGACTGTTTTTTCCGGATACGTATTTTTTCGCGCGGGGTAGCAGTGACGTTGAAATATTGAAGCGCGCGTACCGCGTGATGCACCATCATCTTCATACGGCCTGGGCTGAGCGGGCCATTGATCTGCCATTGGCTGACCCTTACCAGGCCTTGATTCTGGCTTCAATCGTGGAAAAGGAAACAGGCAGAGAGAGCGACCGGCGCATGGTGGCCGGCGTATTCATAAACCGCTTGCGAATAAACATGTTGCTGCAAACTGACCCCACCGTTATTTATGGCCTCGGCGATAAATTTGATGGCAATCTCCGTAAAAAAGACCTTTTAACCGACCAGGAATACAATACTTATACCCGTCGGGGCCTTCCGCCCACCCCTATTGCCCTGCCAGGATTGTCCTCGATACTGGCGGCGCTCAATCCAGCAGAGACCGATGCGCTGTATTTTGTGGCAAAAGGGAATGGGGAATCACACTTTTCCCGTCATTTGACCGATCACAATCGGGCAGTATCAAGATACCAGAAACGATAGTGCGACCTTCAAATTCTTATCCATGAGCGATAACCTGTTTTCCGTTCACCGGAAAATCTTGCGAATTTTACATTGGGAGACGATAAATTGAAGCGTTCAATTATCTCATCCATCTCATTCCGTAATCTTTAATTTCCCCTGCTTCGCATCCTTGTAAAAGTAAAAATTGAACATTGGCGTCTTCAAAAGTAGAATGGCGGATTGAATAAATAATAAAACATGCCGGTTGCTTCTTCCTCGACCGGGTTATCAGAAATCCGCGGGCCCTCCCGCTACGCCAACCAAGCCTCCAGATTTTAATAATTCAACAGGATAGATCATGAGTCACACATTGTATGAAGCGTCCGTCCTGCGGGTGCAACGCTGCGAACTCGCTGTTCCGGGTTCGAATCCGGGCATGTTCGAGAAAGCGCTGAAAAGCGGCGCGGATTTCATTTTTCTCGATCTTGAAGATGCCGTTGCCCCGGACGACAAAATAACTGCGCGTAAAAATGTTATCGAAGCACTCAATGATCTGGATTGGCGGGGTCACGGCATAACGATCTCGGTGCGAATCAATGGGCTGGATACCCAATTCATGGTCCGGGACGTAGTCGATCTGATCGAAAAAGCAGGCGGGAGGCTGGACACCATATTGATTCCGAAAGTAGGGGTATATGCTGACGTCTATATGGTTGAAGCCATGTTGAATCAGTTGGAAATGCAACAGGGACTGAAAAACAGGATCGGTATTGAAGCGTTGATCGAAACTGCTCTTGGGATGGCAAATGTGGAAGATATCGCCAGGAACGGCGCATCGGGCCGCCTGGAAGCACTGCATTTCGGCGTGGCCGATTATGCCGCCAGTAATCGCGCCAGGACAACGAATATCGGTGGGCTCAACCCGGACTACCCTGGTGATCAATGGCACGCAGCGATAAGCAGGATGACGGTAGCATGCCGCGCCTACGCCCTGCGTCCCATCGATGGGCCTTTTGGCGATATCAAAGACCCGGACGGCTTTAAAGCGGCAGCGAGAAGAGCCGCCGCTTTAGGCTGTGAAGGTAAATGGGCGATTCACCCATCCCAGATCGCGCTTGCCAACGAAGTGTTCACGCCCCCCGCCACGGAAATTGAAAAAGCACAACGTATTCTGCTTGCCCTGAAAGAGGCGGCAGCTCAAGGCAAGGGCGCGGCGGCACTGGATGGCCGGTTGATTGATGCAGCGTCGGCGCGCATGGCCAATAACGTGGTGAAGATGGCGGAAGCAATGCGCGCGAAAAGTGCCTAAAGCATTTTCGGGGCCGCATTTGCGGCCTTTTTGATTTTCTGACTTACAAACCAGGTAGGCACGCAGGGTACGTGAGGGCCTATTACGGGAATACTAAGAGAAAACCTGGGGAACTGATAATCTGAAGGAGATTTGGCTGCGGTGGCATCGGCATACGGGCGGCGTTGCTTCCATTCGCAGTCTGCCGGCCTGGAAGAACTGCTCCCGCCTGTGTGGCGTTTTTATCTGTTTCAGCTGATGCTCGACATCATGGCATAGGCGCCAGTCCCAAGAAATAAAAAAGCATTCAATTGGCCCTCTGCCAATCGAGATGAGCGCCGGATCTCTCCATCGAAGTGATTTGACCAGTTTTCCCTCAAACGCAGTGAAGAATCCGGATAAGCTATTTTATAAACGAAATAAGGTGATGCGTTGGATATACACGAGTATCAGGCAAAAGAGATTTTGATGAAATATGGCGTCAAGACCGCGGAAGGGGGCTTGGCTTACAGTGCTGAAGAAAGTGTGCAGCGGGCCCGGGAAATCGACGGAAATGTGTGGGTGGTAAAAGCACAGATTCATTCCGGGGCGCGGGGCAAAGCCGGTGGAATCAAGGTCTGCAAGACACATGATGAAGTGAAGGCGGCTGCGGAAGAGTTATTGGGAAAAAATTTGATAACGCATCAGACCGGCCCGATGGGTAAAGTCTGTTCAAGGGTTTATATTGAAGCGGGAATACAAATTGTCAAAGAAATATATCTTTGTTTTCTGATTGACCGGACTTCCGAAGGTATTGTCATGATCGGTTCCGCACGGGGCGGAATGGAAATCGAGGAATTGGCTGAAACAGATCCCGACGCAATCAAAAAAATTTATATCGAACCCGCTGTCGGTCTTCAGGATTTTCAGGCACGGGAAATGGCTTTTGCCCTGGGACTGGAAGCGGGGCAATTAAGCCACGCCGTCAAGACTATTAGAGGTTGCTATCGCGCCTTGCGCGATCTTGATGCGAGCATGCTGGAAATCAACCCTCTGGTTATCACTGCGGGTGGCGAACTCATCGCACTCGACGCAAAAATGAGTTTTGATGAAAACGCGTTATTTCGACGTCATGAAGTCGCCGAACTGCGCGACAAAACCCAGGGGGATACGCGCGAAATGGCGGCTACCGATCATGGCTTGAGCTATATCGGCCTGAACGGCGATATCGGTTGCATGATTAATGGCGCAGGGTTGGCGATGGCCACCATGGATATGATTAAACTCTCCGGCGGAGAGCCGGCGAATTTTCTTGACGTCGGTGGCGGGGCATCCGCCGAACGCACGGAAAAGGCATTTCGTCTGGTATTGGCCGATAAAGGCGTCAAAGCAATATTGGTCAACATATTTGCAGGAATCAACCGCTGTGACTGGATCGCTGAAGGCGTCGTGCACGCGGTAAAAAATATTGATATCAAGGTCCCGCTAGTCGTGCGTTTATCAGGCACAAATGTTGAGGAAGGCCAGCGAATCATTGCCGAGAGCGGCCTGCCCATCATCACGGCGGGAACATTGGCGGAAGCGGCGGACAAAGTTGTCCAGGCCCGTAATGAAGTTATTGCGGAAGAAAGTAAAGGAAAAAGAAATGGCGATCTTAATTAGCGAGAGTACACGCATCATAGTCCAGGGTTTCACCGGTAAAACCGGCACTTTCCATGCGCAGGATATGATGAACTATGGTTCCAATATAGTAGGGGGCGTAACGCCTGGCAAAGGGGGCCAGGAACATCTGGGGCTGCCCGTTTTCAACACGGTAAAAGAAGCTGTCGAGCAAGTCGACGCCGACGCCAGCATCGTATTCGTGCCGCCGGCATTCGCGGCCGATTCAATCATGGAAGCGGCAGATGCCGGTATTAAATACTGTGTGGCAATTACTGACGGGATTCCAACGCAGGATATGATGACTGTGAAGAACTTTTTGCGACGCTTTCCTATCGAAGAAAGAATGGTGCTGACCGGACCAAACTGCGCGGGTACGATCAGTCCCGGGCGGGCCATGCTTGGTATCATGCCCGGACATATCTATATGCAAGGTGTTGTCGGAATCGTTGGCCGCTCCGGAACGCTGGGTTATGAAGCAGCGGATCAGATGAGGATGCTGGGTATCGGCGTATCAACTTCGGTAGGTATTGGGGGAGATCCCATTATAGGTAGCTCCCATCGTGATATTCTTGAGAGATTTGAAGAGGATGCTGAAACGAAAGTGGTGGTCATGATAGGCGAAATTGGCGGTCCGCAGGAAGTTCAGGCAGGTATTTTTGCCAGGGATCACATGAGTAAACCGGTTATTGCCTACATTGCCGGTTTAACCGCTCCCGAGGGCCGCCGCATGGGACATGCCGGTGCAATTATTTCGTCGGCAGGCGAAAGCGCCGCCGAAAAAGTTTCCATGCTGAAAGAACTCGGTGTCACAATTTGCCCTACCCCCTCCGCCATTGGCGACACGGTCGCAGAGGTGCTGGCGAAGATGTAAGCCGCGGGGTCATGGTTTTTATCAGCTTGATTGAACGTGGAGGCTTGAGACATGGCAATCTGGATGACAGCGTTGAAAATTATTCCGTGGGGAAGCGTACTGGAGTCCGCGCCACATATTGTCAAAGCAGCAAAGCATCTTTTTTCGGAAACAAAGACGGACACAAGCGGCTTTTCGAAGGCTGCAAATGCATCAACAAGCGCGGGCCCGGTTAGCCAGGATAAACGAGTTTACCTCCTGGAGGCAAAAATCACGGAATTGAGCGATGAACAAAGATCGTCCGCCGAGTTGATCAAGTCGCTTGCTGAACAGAACGCACTTATCGTTGAGGCCATTGATGTTCTTCGGGTTCGAGTAAAGCTTCTGCTTATTGTCTGTCTTTCACTGCTTGCTGTGCTGGCTGGCGTCGTTTCCTGGCTCGCGACGAAATAATCAATCAATACCGCGCAAGAAAGGCTTTAGCAAAATTATTTTCAAAAAAAATCAAATCAAATCCTGCAGCCCTCCCGTGGGCTCACCCGGTGCCTCCAGCTCTTTCATTTGATTGTCAGTAAACACTACTGAGCGAGTTAAAAGCGGATTCCTTCGGGAGCTTCCAGCGAGAAGCTGCTTCCCCTTCCCTGCATCACGTCGATCAGCAGTCCGGTAGACGCCAATACGCGGACTGGGAACCACTGATATAAATGGCCGGCTCTCAATCGCGTCAAGAAAAACGTCGGAATCTCGGATCTCGAACTCCTTGCCTTGCGGATGTAACACATTGGTGAGCTTCCATCACAACAGCCGCCGGATTGGAAGAAAAGAAGCGGTCCGTGAGCAGCTTCCAGTTTGTGGATCCATTCAGCCGCTTCAGGTGTTACGTCAACACAACGGATAATATTCGAGTTCAAGTGGCACCCGTGCTCAGACATAACCATGCTTTCTGTGCGGCGACCAACATACAATTCGATACCCTGGCTGTAGCAACCTCATTTTCGTTCTCTACATCAACCTCAATTTTCTTGACACCCGAGTATCTGGCGGGTAGTCTACGCGGTGTTTCAGGGAGGGCCTGGGGACAGCCCTGGGTTTTTGTCGGACAAGACAGGCATCGTGAGAATAGGGACGGTCTGGTTTTCTGCGCGGGATAGAGCGTTTTCAGGCAGGCAAGAGCCCACTGTTAGCGAAGCACAACGAATATCAAAACGGAGTAAAGGAGAGAGAAATGTTAGTGAAGCCTTGGCTGAGGCTGGTGACGCTGACGTGTGGGGCGCTGTTTGCGGCCTCTGCGTACGCGAACTTTCCCAGCGTTCCCAAAGAGACGTACAAAGCGCTGAATCTGGAGCAGTCGGCCTCGCCCAAACAGCTGCATGAAGCGTTGGTAAAGCGTTACAAGGACCCTGCGCAAGGCGCTGGTCGCGGGACGCTGGCCAAGTACTGGGAGCCGATTCCCATGAGCATGTACTTTGACCCGGCGTCTTTTTACAAGCCGCCGACCTCGATGAAGGAAGTTGCGTCGCGTGACGAATGCGTCAAATGCCACACGGACGAATCGCCGGTATGGGTCAATGCCTGGAAGAAGAGCACGCATGCCAACCTGGACAAGATCCGCAACCTGAAGCCGGAAGACCCGATCTACTACAAGAAAGCCAAGCTGGAAGACGTGGAGAAGAACCTTCGCTCCATGAATCGTCTGGGTGCCAATGAGAAGCTCAAGGAAGTCGGCTGCATAGACTGTCACGTTGACATCAACACCAAGGGCAAGGCTGACCACATGAAGGACCTTCGCATGCCCACGGCGGACGTATGCGGCGTGTGTCACCTGCAGGAATTTGCCGAGCGCGAATCCGAGCGCGACACGCTCATCTGGCCGGACAAGCAATGGCCGCAGGGCCGTCCCTCGCACGCACTGGACTGGAAGGCCAACGTGGAAGTTGCCGTGTTTGCCTCCATGCCGCAGCGCGAGATTGCCGAAGGCTGCAGCATGTGCCAC
Organism: Nitrosospira briensis; assembly: GCF_900115125.1. Taxonomy (GTDB): domain Bacteria; phylum Pseudomonadota; class Gammaproteobacteria; order Burkholderiales; family Nitrosomonadaceae; genus Nitrosospira; species Nitrosospira briensis_A. The sequence goes on from NZ_FOVJ01000001.1 coordinate 279,394, forward strand.
ACCAACCAGAACAAGTGCGACTCCTGCCACACCCGGCATGAATTCTCCGCGGCCGAATCGCGCCAGCCGGAGACCTGCGCCACCTGCCACAGTGGCGTGGACCACAACAACTGGGAAGCGTACTCCATGAGCAAGCACGGCAAGACCGTGGCCATCATGGGCAACAAATGGAACTGGAACGTACCGCTGAAGGACGCCTACGCCAAGGGCGGGCAGACTGCCCCGACCTGCCAGGGCTGCCACTTCGAATATGAAGGCAAATACAGCCACAACGTCGTGAGGAAGATACGCTGGGCCAACTATCCTGCGGTACCGGGCATCGCCGAGAACATAGACAGCGAATGGTCGGAAGCGCGTCTGGACTCCTGGGTCAAGACCTGCACGCAATGCCACTCCGAGCGTTTTGCCCGCTCCTACCTTGAATTCATGGACAAGGGCACCCTGCACGGCCTGGCCAAGTACAAGGAAGCGCACGCGGTTGCCGAGAAGCTCTACAAGGAAGGCATGCTGACCGGTCAGAAGACCAACCGTCCGACCCCGCTTGCACCCGACAAGGAAATGTTTGCCGGCTTCACCCAGCTCTACTGGTCCAAGGACAACAACCCGGCCGCCATCGAGCTCAAAGTGCTGGAAATGGGAGAGAACAACCTGCCCAAACTGCACGTAGGCCTGGCCCACGTCAACCCGGGTGGCTGGACTTACACCGAAGGCTGGGGCCCGATGAACCGCGACTACGTCGAAGTCATGGACGAGAACACCAAGATGCGTGAAATGGCGGCCCTGCAGGCACGGGTGGCCAAGATGGAATCGAAACGCAGTTCGAGCCTCTTTGACCTGAACAGCACCGGCGAGAAGATCTCGCTTGGCGGGCTGGGTGGCGGCATGCTCCTGGCCGGCACGCTCGCCCTGGCAGGCTGGCGCCGGCGCGAGAAGAACGATCGCTCCTAGCGGTTCGATATAAGCTTGATCGCCTCAACCTCAAGCCGCGCCCAGGTGGCGCGGCGCAGCGGCAAACTCCTCCCCTCACTGGGCATCCTGCTGGTGACGGGAGGAATTCTTTTGCTCCTCTGGTTTGCCTGGCTCTGGTTCAATCCCGGCCCTGCCCCCTACCGCTACCAGCTGGTGGAAGAAGGCGACGTGGACAAATTCAGCCAGCTGGGACTCACCGCCTGGCCCGACCTCAAGCTGGCCAAATACGAAGTCTATGCCGAAGGTGTCGACCAGCCCCTGGCCGTCACCCATATCGCAAGACAGGGGACGGGCTCACCCGTCCTGCTGGACTGGGAAAACCGCACGAGCGAGTTGCTGCTCACCACCGACAGCAAGCTCAGCGAACTGACCGCGCTTGCCGTGGCCATCAACAAGTACGCCGCGAAGGACGCCCTCGTCCTGGCCTGGTGGGACACCTCGCGCCAGATCAAGCTGCTGGCCGGGCGCGACACCCTGTTCACCCAGCGGGTGGGCGAACCGCTGATCGTGCCCCCCCACTGGCAGGATCAAATGGACGCCATCCGCCACTACGAAAACGAATTCTGGGGTGCGAGTGCCTCTTCCGAGGAGCAGCGCAAGTTCCAGCGCTTCGCCGACGCCCTCCTGGCCGAGCCGCAGGCAGGGGCTGCCATCCTGCGCGAGCTTGCCGGCATGGACGGCGCGGGCAAGGATGCGCGCGAAGCCTATATCGCCATCCACGTCACCGACCTCTACAAACTGGGGCTCATGCGCCCGGCGCAATTTGACATGGCCTACAAGAACTTCCCCATGGAAGGCAACATGCACGGCATGATAGGCTACTTGAAGAGCTGGATGCAGGAGAACGGCTTCAAGACCCACACCCTGCAGTCCCTCTCCGACAAGATGGTGCGCGGCTACTTCCTGCGCGATGACAAAAGCAGCAACAGCCTGATTGCCC
>NZ_FOVJ01000001.1:281851-1204611 GCF_900115125.1 Nitrosospira briensis
CAGGCCAACAGGTTTGGCTATAGCATCCCGTTTCAATGCAGTTTGCTGTACCATCGCATTGCCAGGCCGCTCCATAAGCTTTGCTGGCGCATCACGCACCCATAACGATAAGATACAAACGGATATAAACGGATATACTTGCCCGAAAGAAAAAAGGAGAAACCATGAGCCATCGCATAACATTAGCCTTAGCCGCGGCAGCCATGCTTGCGGTCATGTGCGGTCCTGCTGCCGCCCAGTCGTTTGAAGGCCGCAAGAAGTGCAGTTCCTGTCACAAGAGCCAGGCTGAATCATGGGGAGACACGGCGCACGCCAAGGCCATGGAATCCCTGAAGCCCAACACCAAGGCCGAGGCCAAGAAGAAGGCCAAGCTTGATCCGGCCAAGGACTACACCAAGGACAAGGACTGCGTGGGCTGTCACGTCGACGGCTGGGGCAAGGAAGGCGGCTACACCGTCGAGGACCCGAGCAAGTTCACAACCGGCGTGGGTTGCGAATCCTGCCATGGTCCCGGCTCCAAGTATCGCGGCATCCACCGCAAGGCCGGGGCGGCGTTTGAGAAGTCGAAGAAGACCGCACCACGCCAGACACTGGCTGACGCCGGCCAGGACTTCAGCTTTGAAGAAAGCTGCAACGCCTGCCACCTGAACTACGAAGGCAGCCCGTGGAAGGGTGCGAAGAAGCCCTACACTCCCTTCACCCCTGCGGTGGACAAGAAATACACCTTCGACTTTGACAAGTACGTCAAGGACACCAAGGCCATGCACGAGCATTACAAACTGGACGGCACCTTCACGGGCGAGCCGAAGTTCAAGTACCATGATGAATTCCAGTCCAAGGCGAAGGTTGGCGAGAAAGGCTCGGAGGACTAATGGCAATAAAGGCGGGCGGTACCCTGCTCACGGGTGCGATACTGGGGATAGTCATGGTGGCGGTGGTATTCGGCGGCGAGGCCGCCGTCTCCACCACGGAATTCTGCACCAGTTGTCATTCCATGACCTATCCTGCGGAGGAGTTGCGAAGCTCATCGCACTATGGGGCACTGGGGGCCAACCCCGGTTGCAAGGACTGCCACATACCGCAGGGGTTCAAGAACTTCCACCTGGCGGTGGCAACCCATGTGGTGGACGGCGCGCGCGAATTGTACATGGAGTTTGCCGAGGACTATTCCACGCTTGAGAAATTCAACGAGCGCAGGCTCATCATGGCGCACGATGCGCGCATGAACCTGAAGAAGTGGGACAGCCGCACCTGCCGCGAATGCCACAAGAACCCGCAGCCCCCCGGAGCGGACGCCAAGGCCGCGCACAAGAAGATGGAGACCGAAGGGGCCACCTGCATCGACTGCCACCAGAACCTGGTGCACAAGGATGCACCGGAGACAGACCTCAACGAGAGCATCAAGCAGGGCAAGATGGTGCTCAAATCCGAAACCAAGGATGAAGATGAGGACGAAGACGAAGACGAAGACGAGGAGGAGGAGTAATCCGGGTGACGGTTTTCGGCCATCGATTATGATTGTGGTGTCACTTCCGCATCAGTTTTTCTGTCGTCGCAGCTACAGTTAAGTCGCCCATATCATTAATACATCTTTGGCTGGATTCGAGCGGCGGGAATCCAGCCAAAGATGTCCCCAATTATTCCCATAATAATAACCGCTTCGCCTGATCCAATAGGCTGTCGGTGATTTTTGGGCTGAATCCAAATCCGTCAACCCTTGAATAAGCCCGAAGCCGGCCGACTTTCCTGTGCTGCATGATGTCACGAAACTGTAATATTTCCATCGTAACATGTAGTGCCCGAGTAACTTCCCTTTTAAAATGCGGTTGCCTGTGACAGCACAGTCCGACGAAATAACTCATCCTAAAAGGCTCGGGTATAGCTATCGCCGTCATCTGGGCGAGCGTTTTATCGAGACCCTGCTGTTCCTCATGGCATTTGTCTCCGTCGCGATCACCATTGCCATCGTGGCAATGTTGGTAAAAGAGTCTTTTGTATTTTTTGAACACGTTCCGCTTTGGGAATTTCTCACCGATACCCAATGGACTCCGCTGTTCGATGATGCGCACTACGGCATACTCCCGCTGATCTCCGGTACCCTGGTAAGTTCCGCCGTGGCGCTTCTGGTTGCCATCCCTCTAGGCACCATCACTGCGATATATCTTTCAGAATTCGCACCCTTTGCAGCGCGTGAAGTCGCCAAGCCATTTCTCGAGTTATTGGGCGGAGTCCCGACTGTTGTATATGGCTATTTCGCATTGTTATTCGTAACGCCCCTGTTGCAAAAGATATTTCCGGAATTGCCCGGCTTCAGCCTTCTTTCAGCCGGGCTGGTGATGGGCATCATGATTATTCCCTATGTCAGTTCCATGGCTGAAGACTCGATGCGCGCAGTTCCGATGCACTTGCGCGAAGGTTCCTACGCAATGGGCGCCACCCGGTTCCAGACAGCCCTCAGGGTAGTGATGCCCGGTGCGTTTTCCGGTATTGCCGCTGCCTATATTCTCGGTATTTCGCGCGCGGTGGGCGAAACGATGGTTGTAGCGATTGCTGCCGGCATGCAGCCCAATCTTACCTGGAACCCGATGGAGCCGGCGGCTACCATCACAGCCTATATCGTACAGGTCAGCCTGGGCGATCTGCCCCATGGCAGTATCGGCTACCAGACTATTTTCGCCGCCGGACTTACATTGCTGCTATTGACACTTACATTCAATATCATTGGGCATGTTCTGCGTAAACGCTACCGTGAAGTGTATTAAAAAATCAGACACGGTCGTAAATACAGTGCACCGATGCTATGAATGAATGCAATACTTCTCCTACTGTGCACCTCTCCCTCTCAGTTTGCCTCATGAGCCGTCTCAGATCTTTTCTGGAAGGCGTCAATGAAAGATAAAGACCTGAGCGAAATACGCTCCATCATTGCGCGCCATAAGCTTTGGGATTTCATCTTCATGATTCTCGGCGTGTTTGTACTAATGATTGCGGTGTTGACATTCATGGCATTATTCTCTCACATGCTTATTGATGGAATGCCGCGCTTGTCCCTCGATTTTTTTACTTCTTTTCCATCACGCCGTCCCGGGTCAGCAGGCATCCTCTCTGCCTGGGTTGGAACAACCCTGGTCATGTTGGTGACCGCTGCGGCGGCCGTACCCATGGGTATTGGAGCGGGGATCTATCTGGAAGAATACGCACCGAAAAACATTATTACCGAGATCATCGAAATCAATGTTACCAATCTTGCCGGCGTTCCCTCCATTATCTACGGTCTGCTGGCGTTAAGCCTCTTTGTACACCAACTCGGATTCGGCCAGAGCATTCTTTCGGCCGGCCTGGCGTTGGCATTATTGATCCTGCCGGTGGTAATCGTGGCCACCCGTGAGGCAATACGTGCCATACCGGTGGTTATCCGGGAAGGAGCCTATGCACTGGGCGCGACCAAGTGGCAAACAGTCTGGGACCATTTACTTCCTTATTCCGCAGCCGGTATTTTAACGGGCGTTATTATTGGCCTGGCTCGCGCTATTGGCGAAACAGCGCCCATCATCACGATTGGAGCGCTGACTTTCATCGCTTTTTTACCGCCATCCCCCATTAAACCGGATTTTCCTTTCATATCGTTCGAATGGTTGATGGCGCCGTTTACGGTGATGCCTATTCAGATGTTCAATTGGGTTTCGCGGCCCGAAGAAGCGTTTCAGATCAATGCCGCAGCGGCAGGATTGGTGCTGGTCGTGATGACCCTCACCATGAACGCGCTCGCCATTTACTTGCGTTATCGCATGCGCAAGAATCTTAAATGGTAGACAATCCCGCGTTTGCTCCCATGGACGAAGATTCCGCTCCCGATATTTCGACAGTCCGGTATAAGTCCGAAGTCCGAAACTTGAGTTTTTATTATGGCGCATTCTCTGCGCTGAAAAACATCAGCATGATGTTGCATGAAAAACAGGTGACCGCATTGATTGGTCCCTCGGGATGCGGTAAGTCCACTTTTCTGCGCTGCTTCAACCGGATGCACGACCTTTACCCCGGCAATCGTTACGTGGGTGAAATCATTCTCCATCCGGACAATGTCAATATTCTTTCTCGCAGTGTGGATCCGATTGAAGTACGGATGCGCATCAGCATGGTATTTCAGAAACCGAATCCTTTCCCGAAATCAATTTATGAAAATGTTGCGTATGGCCTCCGGGTACGAGGTGTGAGGCAGCGTGCCATACTGGACGAGAAAGTGGAGGAAGCGCTGCGCGGCGCGGCACTGTGGGATGAAGTAAAAGATCGCTTAAACCAGTTAGCCTATAATCTTTCCGGTGGACAGCAGCAACGCCTGTGTATCGCAAGAGCGCTGGCAACCGACCCCGAGATCCTGTTGTTCGACGAACCCACTTCTGCGCTTGACCCAATTGCTACAGCCAGCATCGAGGAACTCATCACCGACCTGAAGGACAAGGTTACCATTCTGATCGTTACCCACAATATGCAGCAGGCCGCGCGCGTGTCGGATTACACCGCGTATATGTATCTCGGCGAGCTTATCGAGTTTGATGTCACAGACACGATTTTCATCAAGCCTAAAAATAAACAGACGGAAGATTATATTACCGGACGTTTTGGGTAGTTCTGCATATCTGCCGCTCATGTTTGCGTTGCCGAAGACCGATGACGATATTGTTGGCCGTGATTGACCCCGTATTCATTCACAGGTAACATTCGCAGCTTTAAGTTCAAAGGCGACTCCTTTATGGCCATACGTTCGAAGCTGGTCGCGGGCAACTGGAAAATGCACGGCGGAACGATACAGAATCGGGAGTTGCTGAATGCAATCATTGCCGGGACGGAAGAATTGGGCGAGGGGGGTGTGGCAGTGTTTGTACCTTATCCTTATCTTTCGCAATCCCAGTCGATATTGCAGAAGACGCACGTTTCCTGGGGTGCGCAGAACGTCAGCCAACATGACAAAGGCGCTTATACAGGCGAAGTCTCAGCGGCCATGTTGATGGATTTTGGCTGCCGCTATGTAATTATCGGCCACTCGGAACGGCGCGCGTTGTACGGCGAGGATAGTCGTACCGTGGCGCTCAAGTTCAAGGCCGCTCAGGCAGCGGGCTTGATACCCGTGTTGTGCATAGGAGAAACGCTTGATCAGCGCGAGGCTGTCATTACCGAACAAGTCGTCGCCGAACAGTTGGATACGGTTATCGAACTGGTGGGGATCAACGCGCTTGCCGATTCGGTGCTTGCCTACGAGCCGGTATGGGCTATCGGTACCGGTAAAACCGCTACGCCGGAGCAGGCGCAGGACGTGCATGGATTTATTCGCGATAGAATTGCCGCTAGCAATCCGGAAGTTGCTGCGGAACTGAAAGTTCTTTATGGGGGCAGCGTGAAGGCGAGCAATGCTGCCGAGCTATTTGCCATGCCCGACATTGATGGCGGGCTCATTGGCGGTGCTTCGCTAATTGCCGATGAATTCATCGCAATCTGTAACGCGGCTAGAAACTAATTTATTTTGGAGTAGGCTTTGGAAACAGCTATCTGGATACTACACCTCCTGTCGGCAATTACCGTAATTGTTCTGGTTCTGCTGCAACACGGCAAGGGGGCCGACATGGGCGCCGCCTTTGGCAGCGGTTCATCGGGCAGCCTGTTCGGGGCCAGCGGTTCAGCCAATTTTCTGAGTAGAACAACCGGTGTGCTGGCTGCGGTGTTTTTCATGACCAGCCTTGGGCTTACCTATCTTTCCAGCCATAAGATAGAAGACGGGGGAGTGATGGATAAAGCGGTCCCGGTCGAACCAGCAAAACCGGTGGAGGCGGCACCGGAAGTTCCTGCGGATGGAGGGGCTTCGAAGGCTACGGAAATACCGGAATAAGAAATACCGGAAGCTTAATGATGAGTTAAACTGCTTTAATGATGAGCTGATGGAACAATCGATTGAAGCAGTGTTCTAATATCGATTAAGCTTCAGAACTCGAATTAAGCCGCCGACGTGGTGAAATTGGTAGACACGCCGTCTTGAGGGGGCGGTGGCGAAAGCTGTGCGAGTTCGACTCTCGCCGTCGGCACCACTTGAATGGAATAAGGTGGGGAACCAGGCCGCAATTACATGAATGAAAATATGCCAGGTCCCTAGCTCTATACTTCTGGTTGCATATGCTCGAAAATTATTTTCCCATTTTGTTGTTCATTCTGCTTGGCCTGGCCGTTGGCGCCCTGGCCATGGGGTTCGGCTGGCTGTTTGGCCCCAACCGGCCCGACAGCGAGAAATTATCCCCATACGAGTGCGGTTTCGAGGCGTTCGAAGATGCGCGCATGAAATTCGACGTACGCTATTATCTCGTGGCCATCCTGTTCATCCTGTTCGACCTCGAGATTGCATTCCTGTTTCCATGGGCGGTGGTGTTGAACGAGATTGGCCTTTTCGGTTTTGTCGCAATGATGATTTTTCTTGGCATCCTCGTCGTCGGCTTTATTTACGAATGGACCAAGGGTGCCCTGGAATGGGATTAAGGTCATGAGCACTAACGGTACGATGGAAAAAGGTTTTGTCACCACTAGCCTGGATTCGGTCATCAACTGGGGACGTACCGGGTCCATGTGGCCGATGACTTTTGGTCTCGCATGCTGTGCAGTTGAAATGATGCAGGCGGGTGCGTCGCGTTACGACCTCGACCGTTTCGGCGTGGTATTCCGCCCTAGTCCGCGTCAATCGGACGTCATGATTGTTGCAGGCACCCTGTGCAATAAAATGGCGCCCGCACTGCGCAAAGTCTACGACCAGATGGCCGAGCCGCGTTGGGTGATATCCATGGGTTCCTGTGCCAACGGAGGCGGTTATTATCATTACTCGTACTCTGTCGTGCGCGGCTGTGATCGCATTGTGCCGGTCGATATTTACGTCCCCGGCTGCCCACCCACTGCGGAGGCATTGCTCTACGGGATTATCCAGTTGCAGAACAAAATCCACCGCACCAATACCATCGCCCGTTGAGCCATAAAATGTCGTCGTCCCGCGTGGAAAAGCTCTCCTTTTGCCTTCAGAATGTGTTGGGCGATAAAGTTACCAATGCCACGGAGCAATTGGGCGAACTCACCTTATCGGTGCTTCCCGGTGATTTGCTATGGGCCATGAGGACTCTGCGGGATCATCCCGACCTGGGCTTTGAAATGCTCATCGATTTATGCGGTTTGGATTATTCGGCTTACGGGTCCGAATCTGTCACCGGGAATGATCTGACGGGCAAACGCTTTGCCGTCGTATATCACCTGCTGTCGATCAAACATAACCACCGGTTGCGAATCAAGGGGTTCGTCGACGATGATGAGTTTCCCGTGGTGGATTCAGTGATAGGTATCTGGCCATCTGCCAACTGGTTCGAACGCGAAGCATTCGACCTTTACGGCATCGTTTTTACCGGTCATCCGGACCTGCGCCGTATTCTTACCGACTACGGCTTTATCGGCAGTCCATTTCGCAAGGATTTTCCACTAAGCGGAAATGTCGAGATGCGTTACGACCCTGATCAGCGACGAGTAATTTATCAGCCGGTCAGCATCGAGCCGCGCCAGATCACGCCGCGCGTAATCCGCGAAGAGCATTATGGGGACACTGAATGAAGTCACGGTGGCATAGGCTGCTCAAGCATGGCTGAGATACGTAACTACACCATGAACTTTGGTCCGCAGCATCCGGCTGCGCATGGCGTGTTGCGCCTCGTGCTGGAGCTGGACGGCGAAGTCGTCCAGCGCGCCGACCCGCATATCGGATTGCTACATCGCGCGACCGAAAAATTGGCCGAGTACAAGACTTACATTCAGTCGGTGCCGTACATGGATCGGTTGGACTATGTCTCCATGATGTGTAACGAGCATGCTTATGTAATGGCTATCGAGAAGCTGCTTCAACTCGAGGTGCCGGTGCGTGCGCAATACATTCGCGTGATGTTTGATGAAATCACCCGGATACTCAACCACCTCTTGTGGCTGGGCGCTCACGCTCTGGATGTGGGCGCGATGACGGTATTTCTGTATGCCTTCCGGGACCGGGAAGACCTGATGGATGTTTATGAGGCGGTCTCGGGAGCCAGAATGCATGCCGCCTACTACCGCCCCGGTGGAGTCTATCGAGACCTTCCGGACTCCATGCCGCGATACAAGGCATCGAAAATCCATAATGAAAAAAGCACCAGGGTACTGAATGAAAATCGCAGCGGTTCGCTGCTGGATTTTATCGAAGACTTTACCAACCGGTTTCCTATCTATGTGGACGAGTATGAAACCCTGCTTACCGATAACCGCATCTGGAAACAGCGCCTGGTAGGTATCGGCGTGGTCTCGCCGGAACGTGCCATGGCGCTGGGTTTCACAGGTCCCATGTTGCGGGGTTCCGGGGTGGAGTGGGATTTGCGGAGAAAACAACCTTACGAAGTTTACGATAAGGTAGATTTTGACATACCCGTGGGCGTGAACGGCGATTGCTACGATCGCTACCTGGTCCGGATCGAGGAATTCCGTCAATCCAACCGCATCATCAAACAATGTGTCGACTGGTTGCGGAAGAATCCCGGTCCGGTAATAACCGATAATCACAAGGTGGCGCCGCCCCCGCGAGTTGAGATGAAGCAGAATATGGAAGAGCTGATTCATCATTTCAAGCTTTTTACCGAGGGCTTTCACGTACCGCCTGGCGAAACCTATGCGGCAATCGAGCATCCGAAAGGTGAATTCGGCATCTATCTGGTTTCAGATGGCGCCAATATGCCATACCGCCTGAAAATCCGTGCGCCCGGTTTTGCCCACCTTGCGGCGCTGGATGAAATGTCGCGCGGACATATGATTGCCGACGTTGTTGCCATTATTGGCACCCAGGACATCGTGTTCGGTGAGATAGACAGATGACCTCCCTGAAAGTTAAACAGTTATCAAGATGTTAAGTGCTGAGTCCATAAAAAAAATCGACCGTGAAATTACCAAGTATCCGGCCGATCAAAGGCAATCGGCGGTGATGTCAGCCCTTGCCATTGCCCAGGATGAGAAGGGGTGGCTCGCGACTGAAACAATGGATTTTGTCGCAGGCTATCTCGGAATGCCGCCCATTGCGGTATATGAAGTGGCCACCTTTTATGGCATGTATAATTTGCAGCCGCTGGGCAAATTCAAGATCACTGTCTGTACGAATCTGCCTTGTGCCCTATCCGGCGCAAACGAAGCCGTGGCGCATTTCCGGAAAAAATTGGGTATCGATTTCAACGAGACGACTGCTGACGGTAAATTTACCTTGAAAGAAGGCGAGTGCATGGGGGCGTGCGGTGACGCCCCTGTGCTCCTGGTCAACAACAAACGCATGTGCAGTTTCATGTCCAACGACTCGATCGACCAATTGCTGGAGGAGTTGAGCAAATGACCCAGCCTACACAGGTCCTGCTGGCGGGCGTGAATCCATCGGATCCGGATAATTGGCGGCTCAAAAGTTATGAGCAGCGCGAGGGTTATGCCGCACTGAGAAAAATCCTGAGCGAAAAGATTCCGCCGGAAAAGGTCATCGAGGAAGTAAAAAAATCCGCCTTGCGGGGCCGCGGTGGGGCGGGCTTTCCTACCGGGCTGAAATGGAGTTTCATGCCGAAGCAGTACGAAGGCGACAAGTACCTCGTGTGCAATTCGGACGAAGGCGAGCCCGGCACTTTCAAAGACCGCGATATCATGCGTCATAATCCTCACATCCTCATCGAAGGCATGATGATCGGTGCGTACGCAATGGGCATCAAGACAGGCTACAACTATGTTCATGGTGAAATCTGGGATACGTATGAGCGCATGGAGGAAGCGGTAGACGAAGCACGAGAGGCGGGATTGCTCGGAGACAACATTCTGGGTTCCGATTTCAGTTTCCAGCTATACAACCACCATGGTTACGGTGCCTATATCTGCGGCGAGGAAACCGCGCTGCTGGAATCGCTGGAAGGCAAGAAAGGCCAGCCACGCTTCAAGCCGCCTTTCCCTGCAAGCTTCGGTCTCTATGGCAAGCCCACCACCATCAACAACACCGAAACATTCGCCTCCGTGCCCTGGATCATTCGCCACGGCGGGGACCAATTTCTGCAACTGGGCAAGCCCAACAATGGCGGGACGAAGCTTTTCTCCGTTTCGGGTCATGTGAACAAGCCGGGCAATTACGAGGTGCCACTGGGAACGCCGTTCGCGACATTGCTGGAAATGGCCGGCGGCATGCGGGGAGGGCGAAAACTGAAAGGCTGCATTCCCGGCGGTTCGTCCATGCCCGTACTGCCTGGTGACGTCATGATGCAGACAGACATGGACTATGACTCCATTGCCAAGGCAGGATCGATGCTGGGCTCAGGGGCGGTGATCATCATGGACGACACCACCTGCATGGTGAAAGCGCTGGAGCGGTTATCCTATTTTTATTTTGAAGAGTCATGCGGCCAATGCACACCTTGCCGGGAAGGCACGGGCTGGCTCTACCGGGTAGTGCATCGCATCGAAACCGGCAAGGGGCGTATGGAAGATCTCGATCTGCTCAACAATGTAGCCGACAATATTCAAGGGCGCACCATCTGCGCATTGGGCGACGCAGCTGCCATGCCGGTGCGCGCCATGATCCAGCATTTTCGCGACGAGTTTGCATACCATATCGAGCACAAGAAATGTTTGGTATAGCGCGCGTGGCGAACGGCGTGGGTCAAGCCGATGAGTTCATTTTCCTGTCTGCGTTTGCTCGCTAAGCCGATTCGTCAAGCCGAGAGTATTTATCCATGATCAATTTCGAAATCGACGGTAAACCGGTATCAGTGCCCAAGAACGGCACCGTCATGGACGGCGCCAACCAGCTGGGCATATACATTCCGCATTTCTGCTATCACAAGAAGCTGTCGATCGCCGCCAATTGCCGCATGTGCCTCGTGCAAGTGGAGAAAGCCCCGAAGCCCTTGCCCGCCTGCGCGACGCCCGCCATGGAAGGCATGAAGGTATCCACCCATTCCGGACAGGCGGTAACTGCACAAAAAGGCGTGATGGAATTCCTGCTCATCAATCATCCGCTGGATTGCCCGATTTGCGATCAGGGGGGGGAATGCCAGTTGCAGGACCTGGCGGTGGGCTATGGAGCGAGCTCGTCACGCTATACGGAAGCCAAGCGGGTGGTGGCAAATAAAAATCTGGGTCCGCTGATTTCCACTGACATGACCCGTTGCATCCATTGCACGCGCTGCGTACGCTTCGGCCAGGAAATCGCCGGCATCATGGAGTTGGGGATGGCGGGCCGGGGAGAACATGCCGAGATCCTTTCATTCGTGGGCCGTACGGTGGATTCCGAGTTGTCGGGCAATATGATCGACCTGTGTCCGGTAGGTGCGCTCGTGAGCAAACCCTTCCGTTATTCCGCACGCACCTGGGAGTTGTCACGAAGAAAGTCCGTGAGCCCGCATTGCGGCCTTGGGTCCAATCTGGTGGTTCAGGTGAAACAGAACCGCGTGATGCGGGTGTTGCCACGCGAGAATGAGGCTATCAACGAGTGCTGGTTGTCGGATAAAGACCGGTTTTCCTACGAGGGACTGAACTCGGAAGAGCGCTTGCGCAAACCGATGATAAAACATGGAGGCGAGTGGCAGGAGTGCGATTGGCAGACGGCGCTCGAATTTACCGCTAACGGGTTGAAAGCGGTTAAGGAAAAACATGGCGCACAAAGCATCGGGGCCTTGTGTTCTCCTCACAGCACGCTTGAGGAACTTTATCTCCTGCAAAAATTTATACGGGGATTGGGTAGCGGAAATGTGGATCACCGTCTGCGCCAATCCGATTTCCGGGCGGACGATCACGTGCAGGGCGTTCCCTGGCTGGGGATGGCCATAGCGGATGTTTCCCGGTTGAAGTCGGCGCTGGTCATCGGCAGCACGCTGCGCAAGGATCACCCACTCCTCGCGCAGCGCTTGCGCCAGGTGGTGAAGCAGGGCGCGCAACTGAACCTGATCAATCCAGTCGATGATGATCTGCTGACCAAGGTAGCGAATCGCGCTATTGTCGCGCCCGGCAGCATGGCGGCCATGCTGGCCCAGGTCCTGAAAGCCGCCGCCGAGTCAAAGGAAGTCGAGGTTCCGGACGGCGCAAGGAAAGCGACGAGTACGGTTAGCGTGAGCGATACGGCGCGCGCGATGGCCGCCAGCCTCATCGATAATAAACCTGCTGCTATTTTCCTCGGCAACCTGGCGCAGCATCATCCGCAATACACGGATATTCTCGTGCTGGCGCAGCATCTCGCTCAAATTACCGATGCGCAATTCGGTGTGCTGGGCGAAGCCGCCAACAGCGTCGGTGCTCATATTGCCGGCGCAACTCCTGACCGTGGCGCTCCCGACCGATCGGGAAGCCTCAGTGCCGCGCAAATGCTTGGGATGAGCGCTGCCTCGGCCGATACTGCCGGGGCAGCGGCGCAGCCATGCCAGGCGTACGTCCTCATGAATCTGGAACCGGAACTGGATAGCTACGACCCCGGGCAAGCTACCAAAGCCCTCTCCGCGGCTGAGCTCGTGGTAATGTTGACCTCATACAAAAGCCAGGCTGTCATGCAAGGCAGTTATGCTGATGTATTGCTCCCGATTGCGCCGTTCACCGAAACCTCCGGCACCTTCATCAGTACGGAAGGCCGTGTGCAGACTTTTAACGGCGTGGTCGCGCCCCTCGGCGAAACGCGTCCAGCGTGGAAGGTCGTGCGGGTACTCGGCAATATGCTGCAGCTTGACGGCTTCGACTACGAAACGCCGGATCAGGTGCGCGCGGAGATTCTATCGGCTGCACCTGATGTCAGCTCCCGCCTGAATAACAGTCTTGGCGGCTTTGCCGTTGGAGACACTGGACAGAAGGGCGGTGGAATCCAGCGCATCGGGGAAGTGCCGATCTACCAGGCCGACCCCATCGTTCGCCGCGCCGAGTCGCTGCAGCGCACAAGTGACGCGGCCGCGCCGGTCGCTTGGATGGCAGGCGCCCTCATGGATAAACTCGGGATACAGCACGGGGACAATGTCAGGCTGAAGCAGGGGGAAGGCGAAGCGCAACTGCCCGCGGCCCGGGACGACAAGCTGCCCGTCGATTGCGTGCGCGTTGCTTCGGCACACCCCATGACTGCGGGCCTGGGTGGAATGTTTGGCGAAATCGTGGTGGAAAGATTGTGATGGAAGAAATCAGGGTTATTTGATGGAATACGCACAAGAATTATTCGGCAATTTTTTTGGTCCCGAGTGGGGCCCCGCTCTGTTCGTGGTGACCAAGAACGTGCTGTTGATCGTCGCCATCATATTGCCGTTAATGCTCGCTGTGGCTTATCTCACGTTCGCGGAGCGCAAGATTATTGCTTTCATGCAAATGCGTGTGGGGCCCAACCGCGTCACCTTCTTCGGCATCCCCTGGCTGGGCGGCTGGGGCCAGCCCATCGCCGATGCCGTCAAGGCGGTGATGAAGGAAATCATCATTCCCAGCGGCGCGAATAAATTGCTGTTCGTGCTCGCGCCGATATTGACGTTCGCGCCAGCGCTGGCGGCATGGGCGGTAATACCATTTTCTCCCGAGGTGGTATTGGCGGACATCAACGCCGGTCTGCTTTATATTCTGGCAATGACTTCCATGGGCATTTATGGGGTGATCATCGCCGGTTGGGCATCAAATTCCAAGTATGCTTTTCTCGGCGCGATGCGTTCCGCCGCGCAGGTAGTCTCGTATGAGCTTGCGATGGGCTTTGCCTTGGTGTGCGTGCTGATGATGTCGCAAAGCCTGAATCTCGGGGATATCGTCATGGGCCAGCAGGGGAGCAGTTTCCTCAACTGGTATCTTATTCCATTGTTTCCGATGTTTCTGGTGTACTTCATTTCCGGTGTCGCCGAAACCAACCGCGCACCGTTCGACGTGGCCGAGGGCGAGTCCGAAATCGTCGCCGGCTTCCACGTCGAGTATTCCGGCATGGCCTTTACAGTGTTCTTTCTTGCCGAATATTCAAACATGATCCTGGTGGCAACGCTTGCCAGCATCATATTCCTGGGGGGTTGGCTACCCCCGGTCGACATGGCGCCGTTCACCCTGATTCCCGGTTTTATCTGGCTGGTTTTGAAAATCTCGGGTTTATTGTTTTGTTTTCTCTGGTTCCGCGCCACTTTTCCACGCTACCGCTATGATCAGATCATGCGTCTTGGCTGGAAAGTATTCATCCCGATCACGCTGATCTGGATTGTGGTTATAGGTTTGGTGATGCAGCTTCCATCGCCCGTCCGGGGTGTATTCCCACTCAATTTGTGGTTCCACTGAGACAGGAGAACGCCATGAACCGAATCAAGGATTTTTTCCGTACCTTCCTCTTGTTCGAACTGCTCAAAGGGATGATGCTGACCGGACGATACATGTTTGCACGTAAAATCACCGTGCATTTCCCCGAAGAAAAAACGCCCCAGTCCCCGCGTTTCCGGGGCCTGCACGCGCTGCGCCGCTACCCTAATGGAGAAGAGCGCTGTATTGCCTGCAAGTTGTGCGAAGCGGTATGTCCGGCATTGGCAATCACTATCGAATCGGAGCAGCGAGATGACGGAACGCGCCGTACGACGCGCTACGACATCGACCTGACCAAATGCATATTTTGCGGTTTTTGTGAGGAATCGTGCCCTGTGGATTCCATCGTCGAGACTCGCACCCTCGAATACCACGGAGAAAAACGTGGCGATCTCATTTATACCAAGGAGATGCTGCTGGCGGTAGGGGACCGGTACGAGGAAGAGATAGCAAGGGACAGGGCGGCAGATGCGGGATATCGATGAATCTCGCGGTTAATTACACATCGTGCATTTTTTCCGGATCAGGACTTGGGAATATCAGGGGATTTGCCGCGAGCTACCCGGCGCTCACAAAATGAGTTTGCAAATGAGAGGTTTCGCCGGATTATGCTACCCGGCTTACAGAACGTTGACTTACAGAACTTAGAACTTCTAGAAGTACCCATATGAGTTTTCAGGATATAATCTTCTACTTTTTTTCAGCAGTGCTGGTAGCATCCGCCACGGGCGTCATTACCGCTCGAAATCCGGTACATTCCGCATTACTGTTAGTGCTGGCTTTTTTTACCTCTGCGGGATTATGGCTGCTGCTGGAGGCGGAATTTCTTGCCATCACGCTGGTGCTGGTATACGTGGGAGCGGTGATGGTGTTGTTCCTGTTCGTGGTGATGATGCTGGATATCAACCTCGATCGCCTCCGTGAAGGGTTCTGGAAATGGGCTCCCTTTGGCGCATTGCTCGCGTTGCTGATGTCGGCCGAGATGGCAATGGTGCTGATGGGAGAGCAGTTCGCCGCCGATGAACTGCCGGCTCCCCCATCCCGAGCCGCCGATTACAGCAATACCAAAGAGCTTGGGCGCCTGATCTATACCGAATATGTTTACGCATTCGAGCTAGCGGCGGTCATTCTGCTTGTGGCGATGGTAGCCGCCATTGCGCTGACTTTGCGGCGCCGTACCGGTAACAAGGCGATGGATGTCGCGAAGCAAGTAGCGGTAAAACGCGAGGATCGGATTCGAATGGTTACGATGCCCTCGGAAAAGAAAGAATAAGAAACAGTTGCGTGGCTGTATTTTGATGTTGTCGTGAAAGAGGGCGTAGCTTGGTCTCGTTATCCCATTACCTGGTTCTCGGTGCGATTCTGTTCGCCATCAGCATTGTCGGGATCTTTCTCAACAGGAAAAATGTGATCATCCTGTTGATGGCGATCGAACTGATGCTGCTGGCGGTAAACATGAATTTTGTCGCCTTCTCATATTACCTGCAGGATACAGCGGGACAGATTTTCGTGTTTTTCATTCTTACCGTAGCCGCGGCAGAATCCGCTATTGGCCTGGCGATATTGGTGGTGTTGTTTCGCAGCTTGCGCACCATCGATGTGGACGACCTGGATAAACTTAAAGGGTAGCTTTCTTGAGTGAAAAACCCTTGTCATGCCAGGATCAGGTATCGGTGATTCAAAAAACAAAAACTGAATTTCATGACTGAGATGCAAAAATTATATCTGTTGGCGCCATTGGCGCCATTGGCAGGAGCGCTTATCGCCGGGCTGTTCGGGCGCGTGATCGGTCCGGCCTGGAGCCATCGCATCACCATTG
Source organism: Nitrosospira briensis (assembly GCF_900115125.1). Taxonomy (GTDB): domain Bacteria; phylum Pseudomonadota; class Gammaproteobacteria; order Burkholderiales; family Nitrosomonadaceae; genus Nitrosospira; species Nitrosospira briensis_A. The sequence continues at coordinate 298,005 of NZ_FOVJ01000001.1, forward strand.
CCCTCATGCTCGTATGCGTGGCTGCGTCCGTCGCCGTGTTTCTGGATGTATTGAAGGGGAACATCTTTAACGGCAGCGTTTATACCTGGATGACCTCGGGCGATACCCGTTTCGAGGTTGGGTTTCTGATCGATCAACTCTCCGCCACCATGATGGTCGTGGTGAGCTTTGTTTCCTTGATGGTGCATATCTACACCATAGGCTATATGCACGAGGATCCCGGTTATCAACGTTTTTTCAGTTATATCTCACTGTTCACCTTCTCGATGCTGATGCTGGTGATGTCCAATAATTTTCTCCAGCTTTTCTTTGGCTGGGAGGCGGTGGGGCTGGTGTCCTATCTGCTCATCGGGTTCTGGTATACGCGCCCCACGGCAATTTATGCCAACCTGAAAGCCTTTCTGGTCAATCGTGTCGGCGATTTCGGGTTTCTCCTCGGTATCGGCCTCGTATTGATGTATTTCGGTACCCTGGATTACGCTGCAGTATTTGCCCAGGCTCCACAGATGGCGACACAAGCAATCGAAATCATTCCTGGATCGCAGTGGGAGCTATTAACCCCAATCTGTATTTTGCTCTTCGTCGGCGCGATGGGAAAATCCGCACAATTTCCCTTGCATGTATGGCTACCCGATTCGATGGAAGGCCCGACACCCATTTCCGCGCTGATTCATGCCGCTACCATGGTAACGGCAGGTATCTTCATGGTGGCGCGGATGTCTCCGTTGTTCGAGCTGACCGAAACGGCGCTATCGTTCATGCTGGTGATCGGCGGCATCACGACGCTATTCATGGCGCTGGTGGCAATCGTGCAGAACGATATCAAGCGCGTGGTCGCGTATTCAACCCTGTCACAACTGGGCTATATGACAATAGCGCTCGGCGCGTCGGCTTATTCAGCCGGTATTTTTCACCTCATGACTCATGCCTTTTTCAAGGCAGTGCTATTTCTCGGTGCGGGGTCCGTAATCATCGCGATGCACCATGAGCAGGATATGCGGAAAATGGGCGGGCTCAAGAAATATATGCCCATTACCTACTGGACCATGTTCATTGCCGCGCTGGCGAGCGCTGGCGTACCCGGTTTCTCTGGTTTCTTCTCCAAGGAGTCAATTATTGAAGCCGTACACTTCGCCAACATTCCAGGCGCCGGTTTTGCCTACTTCTGTGCGGTAACAACCGTGTTCATCACGGCGTTTTATACCTTCCGCCTGCTGTTCATGACGTTCCACGGCAAACCGCGAATGGATCATCACACCGAAGAACATCTGCATGAATCGCCCTGGATGGTGACGCTGCCGCTGATTGCCCTGGCAATACCTTCCATCGGCGCGGGCTGGCTTATCGAACCTATGCTGTTTGGTGATTATTTTGGCAGCGCCATACAAATCATGTCTCAGCATGAGGCAATGGAAAAAATGTCAGCGGAATTTTCTGGCATATTGGGCATGATGACGCATGCGTTATCTACCCTGCCGTTCTGGCTTTCCATAGCGGGAATATTCACCGCCTGGTATTTGTACATGGTGAAAACCGATTTGCCGGGAAAGATAAAGCAGGCTGCCGGTCCGTTTTCCACGCTGCTTGACCGTAAATATTTCATCGACGAATTCTATTCCTGGCTTTTTGCTGGCGGTGCGCGTGCCCTCGGCAGGGGATTGTGGAAATTCGGCGATGTAAAAGTGATTGACGGATTCTTCGTTAACGGCACAGCACGAATGGTGGCTGCAACCGCCATGCTGGTGCGCCGCTTCCAGTCCGGCTATATCTATCATTATGCCTTCACCATGATAGTTGGCGTGTTCATATTAATGAGTCTGTGGTTATACGGGCCTTGAAACGATAAAAAACAGTAAGAGATTAAATATTATTGCGGCCCAAAGCCTCCTGTAAGCCCCTGTAAGCTCCTGTGCCTGGCAACGCGCTAATGAATAAAATGGAATGAACATGTTGTTTGGCCTTCCCCTGTTAAGTCTGGTTATCTGGCTGCCTATCGTAGCCGGTATTGGCGTGCTCGCTACTGGCGGGGATCGTAATGCCCAAATGGCAAGATGGATTGCACTCGTGGGGTCGGTAGCGGGTTTGCTGGTGGCAATACCGCTTCTCACCCAGTTCGATCCGCTGGAAAACGCCATGCAGTTCGTGGAGCATAGTCCATGGATCGAGCGCTTCAACATTCATTATCATCTTGGCGTCGATGGCATCGCCATGCCGCTTATTCTGCTTAACTGTTTCATTACGCCGCTGGTGGTAATCGCGGGCTGGGAAGTAATAAGCAAGCGCGTGTCTCAATATATGGGCGCATTTCTTATCATGTCGGGCATCGTCAATGGCGTGTTCGCAGCGCTCGATGCGATTTTGTTCTACGTCTTCTGGGAAGCCTCGCTGATTCCGATGTTCCTCATCATAGGCGTCTGGGGCGGGCCCAACCGCGTGTATGCGGCAATCAAGTTTTTTCTTTACACGCTCCTTGGTTCGCTGCTGATGCTCGTGGCATTCATTTACCTGTATCAGGTTTCTGGCGGCAGTTTCTCGATTCTCGATTATCATAAACTGCCATTGCCGCTGTCCCCGCAAATTCTGATATTTATTGCTTTCCTGTTGGCGTTTGCGGTGAAGGTACCGATGTGGCCGGTTCACACCTGGCTGCCGGACGCCCACGTGGAAGCGCCCACCGGGGGGTCGGTAGTGCTGGCGGCAATATTGCTGAAGCTGGGCGGTTACGGTTTCCTCCGTTTTTCACTGCCGATTGTTCCGGATGCCAGCCACTATCTGTCGGACATGATGATCGCATTGTCGCTGATTGCAGTCGTCTATATTGCCGTTGTTGCACTGGTCCAACCGGACATGAAAAAACTCATTGCGTATTCATCGGTTTCCCACATGGGATTTGCCACGCTTGGTTTTTTCCTGTTCAACGCCTACGGGATGGAAGGCGCGATGGTGCAAATGATCTCCCACGGATTTATTTCCGCTGCAATGTTTCTTTGCGTGGGCGTCATGTATGACAGGCTTCATTCCCGCCAGATCGCCGACTATGGCGGGCTGGCAGCCAGAATGCCGGTGTTTGCCGCTTTCTTCATGCTGTTTGCCATGGCGAATTCGGGATTGCCTGGCACCAGTGGGTTCGTGGGTGAATTCATGGTCATCATGGCTTCGGTCAAGGTGAACTTCTGGTATGGCTTCCTTGCAGCTACCACGCTTATAACCGGAGCATCCTACACACTGTGGATGTACAAGCGGGTGGTGTTCGGCGCGGTGGTCCATCCAGCCGTCACGGAAATGAAGGATATTAACGGACGCGAGATTCTGATAATGGCGATTCTGGCAGTGGCGGTACTGGCTATGGGCCTGTATCCGCTACCATTGCTGGAAATCATGCACACGACCGTGGACGATCTGCTGTCGCACGTTGCCCGCAGCAAATTGTGAAGAACGAGATGAGCCCTGCCTGTCCGAGGATGATAAATGAATTTTACGCAGCCTGATCTCGCCCCCGCCTATCCGGAAATTTTTCTTCTGGTCATGGTATGCGTGGTGTTGCTGGCCGATATCGCATGGGGAGAAAAAAAACCTAACATCGCTTATTTACTGGCGCAAGTCGCGTTGTCAGGTTGCGCGCTGATCACTTTCGGCACGGCCGCGCCAGACGTCGTTTATACGTTCTCCGGCATGTTCGTGGACGACGCCATGGCGGATATACTCAAGATGCTGGTTTATATCAGCGTCGCTACGGTGCTGGTGTACTCCCGAACCTATATCTCTGTACGTGGCATGCTCGGCGGTGAATTCTTCGGTTTGGCGCTGTTTGCCACGCTGGGAATGATGGTGATGATCTCCGCCAGCCATTTCATGACGCTCTACCTGGGATTGGAACTCCTGTCGCTATCGCTTTACGCCATGGTAGCGCTGAGACGCTCGGTTGAGGCAACCGAGGCGGCAATAAAATTTTTTGTCCTGGGCGCACTGTCTTCCGGTTTCCTGCTGTATGGCATGTCCATGGTTTATGGCGCCACCGGCACGCTTGATATCACTCAAGTTACGGGAATAATTCAAAGCGGCGCAATTAATCATGCAGTACTGGTTGTAGGACTGGTATTCATCGTTGCCGGCATCAGTTTCAAGTTGTATGTGGCGCCATTTCATATGTGGGCGCCTGATGTCTACCAGGGGGCGCCCACCGCGGTCGTACTGTTTGTCGGCACAGCACCCAACCTGGCGGGATTTGGCTTCATCATGCGTTTGCTGGTGGAAGGAATGGGAGTAATGTCGGCGGACTGGCAGGGAATGCTTATTATCCTGGCGGTAGCGTCCATGCTGATTGGCAATCTGGCTGCTATCGCTCAAACAAACATCAAGCGCATGCTTGCCTATTCCACCATCTCGCACATGGGTTTCATGTTACTTGGCATTATCGGCGCGGATGGGAATGGCTACACTGCGGCTATGTTCTACATCCTGATCTACGTATTGATGGCACTGGGTACATTCGGAATTATCATTCTCTTGTCCCGGGAAGGATTTGAGGCTGAAAAGCTTGACGACTTCAAAGGACTAAACCAGCGCAGTCCGTGGTATGCATTCATCACATTGCTGCTGATGTTCTCCATGGCTGGCATTCCACCTACAGTGGGCATTTATGCCAAGCTTTCCGTATTGCAGGCGGTGTTGAGCGCTGGCCACGTGTGGCTGGCGGTTGTCGCCGTATTATTTTCGCTGATAGGCGCATTTTATTACCTGCGCATCGTCAAACTCATGTATTTCGACGAGCCTGAAACCAATGCGCTTATACTGCCGCAGGGTGATGTCAAAATATTGCTGAGCGCGAACGGCTTGGCGGTGCTCGCGTTCGGATTTTTTCCTCAGGTGCTGATTGGGCTGTGTGCTTACGCAATACAGCAGTCGATCTAAATATCAAGGTCGAGTCCACCAGCCTTCTGTTCAACCCGTTGAGCTAAACAGACGAGCCGGTTTCGGAATACCACACTTCAGGCAGGCCATCCCCCTGACCCTCCGCGTCGTCAGGTCCCTATTGGGGGAAGCATCATGAAGAAAAGTGCCAGGGTTGCAGCGTTGCTCTTGCTGGCCCTGGCCGCCTATCTGAGCTTGTCGCCGGTGCCAGTGCGGCCGGTAAGCTGGGAAGCGCCAGCCGCACCGGGCTACGTCGGCGTTCACGCGCCCAACAAACGGTTGAGCAGCCTGCAGATGATTCCGTTGGGAGCCGAAGAAGGGCCGGAACACATCGTCCTTGCCCGCGATGGCAAGCTTTACGCAGCCATGGCTAGCGGCAACATCATGCGCATGAACCCCGATGGTTCGGCGCAGGAGATATTCGCCAATACCGGGGGTCGGGTGCTGGGCTTCGATTTCGACGCCGCCGGTTATTTGATCGCCGCCGACGCCATTAAGGGCCTGCTGTCGATCAGCCCCGACCGCAGGATCACCGTCCTGGCCGACAAGGTGGGTGGTGACCCGATCCGCTATGCCGATGCCGTCGTTGTGGCAGGCAACGGCAAGATCTACTTCAGCGATGCCTCGGCGCGCTTCGCGCCTTCCCAGTGGGGCGGCACTTTCGAGGCTAGCGTGCTCGACATCATAGAGCAGTCTGCGACCGGGCGCATCCTCGAGTATGATCCGGCCAGCAAAGCCACGCGTATCGTGGCGAAGGGCTTGAGCTTTGCCAACGGCGTAGCGCTAAGCCGCAACGAGCAGACCTTGTTCGTCAACGAAACCGGAAAATACCGCGTGTGGAAGATCGACGTTGCTGCCACCAACCTCGACGTAACCGGAGGCGCGCCGCAGGCTTCGGTCCTCTTCGATAACCTGCCGGGCTATCCGGATAACCTGATGCGCGGACTGGATGGGAAGATCTGGCTTGGTTTTGCCAAGCCGCGCACGCCAGCCGCCGACTGGATGGCGGACAAGCCTTTCCTGCGTCAGCTCGCACTGCGACTGCCGCGTGCGCTGTGGCCGATCCCCAAGACGTACGGCCACGTAATGGCCTTCACGGAGGACGGCAAAGTGGTTGCCGACCTGCAGGATCCTTCCGGGGTCTATCCCGAGACGACTGGTATCACCGAAACCGCAGACAGACTCTATGTGCAGAGTCTCCACGCCAGGGGCCTGGGTTGGCTGCGGCAAATGGCTCCCTAGAGCAACTTGCTCGCGACTCCTCACGGTTTCTTATAGCTGATGCGGTAAATCACACCGGCAAAGTCGTCAGAAACGAGCAGCGCGCCGTCGGGCATGACCAGCACATCCACCGGTCTACCCCAGTTGTTTTCCTTCTCCAGCCAGCCTTCAGCAAATACCTCCTGTTTTACGGCTTTATTGTTCTTTATCCGTATGAGATTGAGGCGGTAGCCGATTTTATTACGGCGATTCCATGAGCCGTGTTCCGCGATAAAAATATTGTTGCGGTATTCCGCGGGGAACATTTTTCCGGTATAGAAGCGCATCCCCAGGACGCCAACATGTGGGTCGAGTTTGGCCACTGGTGGAATAACCTTGCTGCAATCTCGCTTTGCACCGAATTTTGGGTCTGGTATATCGCCTCCGTGGCAATAGGGGTAGCCGAAGTGCATATCTTTTTTCGGGGCGCGGTTCAGTTCATCCGGCGGTATATTGTCACCCATCCAGTCGCGGCCATTATCAGTGAACCATAATTCCTTTGTTTCGGGATGCCAGTCGAAACCGACCGAATTGCGCACTCCTCTTGCGAATACCTCGTAATTGCTACCGTCCGGCTTGATACGGGAGATCAGCGCAAAGGTCTCCGGATCAACTTCACAGGCATTGCAGGGCGCGCCAACCGCGACGTATAACAAGTCATCGGGGCCGAAACCGATATATTTGCCGCCGTGGTGTTTTTCGTTGGGATAACTAGTGGTTATCACAAGAGGTTTACCTGGCTTATCGAGTTTTTCTTCGATGCCATCGAAGCGCAGAATGCGGTCGATTGCGGAGACATAAAGGGCGCCGTCCCGGAATGCCACCCCCAGAGGGAGATTAAGGCCGTCCGCTATTGTCTTGACCTGACGTTCTCCGCCTGTTTCCGTGACCGCGTAAACCTTGCCTTCCGACGCTGAGCCCGCGAATACGGTGCCATTCTTTCCCAGTGCAAGTCCCCGTGCGTTAGGCACCTTCGCCCATACATCGATGGAAAATCCCGCGGGCAACTTGATCTTGTCGAGCGGCAACTCGATATGCTGGTCTTTTGCGGCAACAGGCAAGACCCAACAAAGCGCACCAAGGGTTATAAAATGGATGAAAGTGTTCACGATTGACATAGATCAGGCTCCGGGTTATAGGGACTTCCATGAAATACGAACGGATAATGAAACAGCAAGGCGCTTATTGATGTTGGACAGCTTGAAAATTTCCAGGGCGCCCTCATTATCCTAATGCATTTTTTTGTTTTGTTTTGGAGAGGAAAAATATGGAAGCCACAGCTACAAAAGAACATCTGAGTTTTCAGACTGAAGTAAAACAGTTGCTCAAGCTGATGATTCATTCCTTGTATAGTAACAAGGAAATTTTTTTACGCGAACTGATTTCCAACGCATCGGACGCGGCCGATAAGCTACGCTTCGAGGGATTAACCGATGGTGCCCTGTATGAGTCCGATTCAGAGCTGAAAATTCGGGTCAGCTATGATGCCGCTGAGCGTACCATTACCGTTGCCGATAACGGTATCGGCATGTCGCGGCAAGAGGTGATAGACCACATAGGCACCATCGCCAAATCCGGTACTCGGGAATTCTTCAGTTCCTTGACCGGTGACCAGGCGAAGGATGCACACCTGATCGGCCAGTTCGGCGTCGGCTTTTATTCAGCATTTATCGTTTCCGACAAGGTGACGCTTATTACCCGCCGTGCCGGCCTTAGGCCCGAGCATGGCGTTCGCTGGGAATCCGGTGGCGAAGGCGATTATACGCTGGAGACAGTGGAGAAAACAGATCGCGGTACCCAGGTTATCCTGCACCTGCGCGAAGGCGAGGATGATTTACTCAATGGCTGGCGGTTGCGCTCCATCATTCGCAAGTATTCCGACCATATCACCCTTCCCATTTTGATGAAAAAAGAGGAGTGGTCTCAGGAAAAAAACGAAAATACAATTACTGACGAAGACGAGACCGTCAACCAGGCAAGCGCGCTATGGGCGCGTCCAAAAAGCGAGATCACGCCCGAGCAATACAACGAATTCTACAAGCATGTAGCGCATGATTTCGAGCCGCCCCTGGCCTATGTTCACGCCAGGGTAGAGGGCAAGCAGGAATATACCCAGTTGCTCTACATTCCGTCGCGCGCCCCTTTTGATTTGTATGATCGCGAGTCCCGCCATGGCATCAAGCTTTATGTCCGGCGGATTTTCATAATGGACGACGCAAAGCAGCTGCTGCCAAATTATTTGCGTTTCGTGCGCGGCGTGATCGATTCCAATGATTTGCCGCTGAACGTTTCGCGCGAGATATTGCAGGAATCCAAAGATATTGAAGCAATACGCGCGGGAGCGGTGAAAAAAGTATTGGGATTGCTCGAAGATCTTGCTCAAGGCCAGCATGAGGAACAGCAAGACCAGCAAGACCAGCAAGACCAGCAAGACCGGGAAGGCCAGGAAGATGAAGACAAGAAAGGGGAGGGGACGAAATTCGAGACCTTCTGGAAGGAGTTCGGACAGGTTATCAAGGAGGGTATTGGAGAAGACTACGCCAACCGTGAACGCATCGCCAAGCTGCTGCGCTTCGTCTCCACACACGCCGACACAGACGAGCAAACCGTATCGTTGAGCGACTATCTGGCCCGCATGAAAGAGGGGCAGGAAAAAATTTACTATGTCACCGCCGACAGCCTCAAGGCAGCCCGAAACAGTCCGCACCTGGAGGTGTTCCGCAAGAAAGGCATCGAAGTTTTATTACTGTCGGAGCGTGTGGACGAGTGGCTGGTTGCAAATTTGACGGAGTTCGAGGGCAAGCAACTGCAATCGGTCGCCAAAGGCAGCCTTGACCTCGGCAAACTCGAGGACGAGGCGGAGAAGAAAGAGCAGGAGAAGGAAGCTGATGAATACAAGGAGCTTACCGAGAAAATAAAGGGCATTCTCGGCGAACAGGTAAAGGATGTGCGCGTGACCTTGCGGTTGACCGAATCTCCTGCTTGCCTTGTTGCGGATAGCCACGACATGAGCGGGAATCTGGAGCGGCTGCTGAAGTCCGCGGGGCAGAAGGTGGGCCATACCAAGCCTATCCTGGAAATCAATCCCTATCACCCCATGATACAGCGCTTGAAATCGGAAGAGGCCCACTTCACTGACTGGAGCCATATCCTGTTCGACCAGGCCTTGCTGGCTGAAGGCGGCCAGCTTGATGACCCGGCAAGTTTCGTAAAGCGCATCAATGAACTGTTTCTAAGCACCGCCGATGAGGAATAAGGTTTGAGAACGTAGAGGAGATCTGGAGGTCTGCCCCATCGAATGTCTCCTCAGTGCTAACGGGCCTGCTGCAGGTTTGCAAACAGTTCTCTATGGGCAGTATCGTTGATGGCAATCACGGCGGGGTGCGTAAGACGGCGTTCCATTGAAATAGCGTAAAACTGCTCGGTTACCTCGTCTGTACGGCCTATTATTGTAACGCCATGTTCGCGCTGCACTTCGTCCGCTATAACCGATGGCGCAATGAAAATACCAATGCCGGCTTGTCCGAAAGCCTGCATCAGCGCGCTGTCGTCAAACTCTCCCACGATATGCGGGCGGAGCTGGCGAACGTCGAACCAGCGCATCAGTGCTGTTCGTATGGCGGCCTCCTTGCCGGGAATGAGCAAGGGGGCCGCATCAAGAATTTGGGGCCAGGGTCGAGTGAACCGCGCTGCAAGCCGTGGCTCGGCGAAGAATGTAATACCGCAGTCTCCAAGTTTATGGCTGTAGCCTTTCACGTTGGTCCCGGCGGGCATCGGACGATCGGCAAGCACCAGATCCAGCCGCTGGATTGCCAACTCTACCAGGAGGCGCACAAGCTTGTCTTCGCGGCAGACGATGCGCACCGGCTCGGCCAGTGTCATTGCCGGGGTCAGCAGTTTGTATGCAATCGTCTTGGGTACGGCATCATCGACGCCCACGCGCAGCGGGATGGTGTGGCTCTCGGGGCGGCTGCGCAGCGTCTCTTCCAGTTCGTTCCCGATCTGAAAGATCTCGTCTGCGTATGAAAGCGCGAGCCGGCCTGCTTCCGTCAATTCCAGGCGCCTGCCGACCCGCAAAAAAAGGGCAACCCCAAGCGCTTCTTCCAGTAAGCGGATCTGGCCGCTCAGGGTTTGCGGGGTAAGATGCAGCCGTTCGCTCGCCCGGACAATGCTGCCGGCCTTTGCGACGGCCCAGAAATAATGCAGCTGCTTGTAGTTGAGCACAAGGATTCGAGTCCGGTAGTTTGATGACGATAATTCGTAAAAACCGATTATATCATCAGTGAGATACTACTTTTCTTGATGCAAATTCTCATTTAGACTGAATCCCTCTTCCCTATATAAACGAGACTGGGCGTCATTTTCAAAGTTGAACAGGGGACACCATTTTGGCCCATGCCGAGGATGTCCGCCGACGGCCAGGTTCATCGTGTTCGGGTGCTTCCAGCATTTATGGAATCGGAGCAAGCTTCGCTTTAGAAAAAATAAAGGTAGTACATGCGCTTATCACCTTGTTATTGTATTTTGCCGGGTCTGATTCTTGTTTTGCCATTTACGACTGCCTCAGCGCTAGATCCTTCGACAATTCCTGCTATTACCGCTCCGCCAGCGCCACCACCGATGACTGCGCCGGCTCCCGCTGTACCTGCGATGCCCTCGCAAAGGACGCCTGCCATGCCGGCGCCGACCGCACCAGGCCCAACCGTGCCCGGATCCGTGCACGGTAAGCAACCTGGCCAGCTACCACCCGCAGCAGCTCGCCCAACAATGCCTACGCCAACAGAGGCATTGCCTTCCGAGGTACTCACGGTTCACGAGTTGCAGCGACTTGGACTGAAGGCCAATGGTTTGGTGCAGGCGGCGCACTTTCAGGTAAGAGCCGCCGAAGCCGGGGTCGTTGGCGCGTCGGCCTATCCCAATCCGCAGCTGACTTTCATGGCCGGACCCCAGCACGCGCGGATTCCACAGGCCTTGCCGTCAAACAGCCATCGTCAATTCACCATATCTCAGCCTATCGAGAACCCGTTCCTGCGAAGTGCGCGCATTGGTTCTGCCGAGGCCGGCGTGGATGCCAGCCACGCAAGTCTCGAACAAGTGAGGGCGGATCTGGCTGCGCAATTGCGTGTGGCTGCATACGAACTGGTGCTGCGACAAGAAGTAGCCCGGGTGGAGGCGAGCGTTTCTGAATTGATGGAGGAAATACGCCGTCGCGTCAAGGTGCGGGTTGATGTCGGGGAAGCGGCACGCTTTGAGCTCATAAGGGCCGAAACGGAAGTGCTGGCTGCTGCTTCACGTAGAGAGGCGGCACAATTAAATGCGCAAAGAGCGCGCGTTGCCCTGATACAGCTTACTGCCGGCGCCTTGAGGCCTGATTTCCATATTGAGGGGTCCCTGACAGACCCCGTGGACCTTCCTCCCCTGGAAGAGTTGCGCGAGATTGTACCGGCTGTAAATCCTGAAGTGACGCGTCTGCAGGCCGAATGGAACCGGGCAAGCTTACGGACCAAACAGGAACGGGCTGCCGTGCTGCCGTCGGTAACGGTATTACTCAGTAACTTCCAGGAGGCGCAATATACCTCCAACCTCGCGGGCGTGAACGTAACGATACCATTGTTTTATCGCCGTCGCGGCGAAATTGACGCGGCTGTGGCAGACTCCGAGCGGGCTCGTGGGATATTGGAGTTTCGTCGCTTCGAGATCGGACAATTGCTCGAATCTGCCTGGCAGGCGAAGCAGATCGCGCAGCGAAGGGTAGAGATGTTTGAGGGTGGACTGCTGAAGGAAGCCGAGAGCGCGTTAGAGGTTGCCCAAGCGGCTTACCGCTTTGGCGAACGCGGGCTGATCGAAGTGCTTGACACTCAGCGCGTGCTGCGAGGGCTGCTGTCGGATCTCTTGCAGGCACGCTTTGATCTGCAGGTTGCTGTTGCCGAAATTGATCGCTTGCGCGCCCACTATCCCAAGGAAGATCTCGAATGAAAACAACCATGCAAGCCGTCGGCGGCATTATGATAATCGCGCTGCTCGCCACAGGATGCGGAAATGGCACGCCGACCGCTGCGAAAGAAGCAGCCCCGGAAGAGCCGGTGGACGTAAACCGAATAACGCTAGAGCCGGAAAAGATGCATCGGGTGAAAATAGGGCAGCCTTCGATGATCAATATAGCCGATAAGTTGCAGGTGCCGAGCCAGGTCGAAGTGGACGAACACAGGCTTGTGCGCGTGGGCGCCAACGTCACGGGCCGCATCGTCGATGTATATGCCACGCTGGGGGACAGTGTGGAAGCCGGGGCCGAGTTGGCGCGTATTTCCAGTCCGGAATTGACCCAGGCGCAGCTTGCTTATCTGCGCGCGTTTTCCCTGACCACGCTGGCGGAAAAAGCAGCGGAGCGCGCTCATCACTTGCTGGCGGCCGATGTGATTGCCGTTGCCGAAATGCAACGGCGTGAGTCGGAATTACAGGTTTCACGAGCGGAACTGGGCGCCGCAGCGGATCAGTTACGCTTGCTGGGCGTGGACAGTAAGGCCTTGAATGAGCTCGCAAAAAAGGGTTATATCCTGCCATCTGTTGCCATCAGGGCATCCAAACCCGGCATCGTTATCCAGCGGAACGTCGCGATCGGACAAGTAGTGCAGCCCTCCGATCTCTTATTTCAGGTGGCTGATCTGTCTTCCGTGTGGGTGGTAGGCGATGTGCCGGAGCAAATCGCCCGTAATGTGCAGGTTGGGCAACATGTGGAGATTCACGTGCCCGCACTGGGGGATATCAGCTTCGATGGCCTGATCATATTTGTGGCTGATACGGTGGACCCTCTGACACGGACAGTAATGGTGCGGACGGTGGTTGAAAACCCGCGGCGTAAGCTCAAGCCGGCTATGCTTGCCGGTATGCAAATTATCGATAATCCCGCAGAAAGCCTGGTGGTGCCCGAGACGGCGGTGGTGCGCGAGGCCAACCGCGACTACGTATTTCTCGCTCAAGGCGACAATCGATTTCTCCGCGTTCCCGTGGAACTGGGTCCCGAAGTGGTAGACATGCGCCCCGTGCTGAAGGGACTCACTGCCGATCAGAATATCGTGGTAGACGGCGCCTTTCATTTGGAAAACGAGCGCAAGCTCGCTGAGCTGGAATAAGCCCATGCTTGCTTCAATCGTGCGCACGATGCTTAAGCAGCGACTGCTGGTTGTAGTGGTCGCAATAGCCCTGTGCGGCGCAGGCTTGTTTTCCACGAAGCATCTCTCGGTAGATGCCTTTCCCGATGTGACCAATATACAGGTAATGGTCGCTACCGTTTCAATCGGTCGGAGCCCGGAGGAGATCGAGCGGCTGGTGACAGTTCCGGTGGAACTTGCAATGATAGGTCTGCCGGGATTGGTTGAGATGCGCTCCATCAACAAGAGCGGACTTTCTCTGATCACGCTGGTTTTTACTGATAAGACAGATGTTTACTTCGCCCGCCAACTGGTGATGGAGCGGCTCATCGAGGTATCCCCCACGTTGCTGCCCGGCATCAATCCGGTACTCGGCCCGGTAAGTACGGGTCTTGGAGAGGTATATCAATATACGCTCGTTCATCCCGACGATGGCGAGCGCGCGTTAACTGTCGAAGAGTTGACGGAACGGCGAACAATACAGGATTGGGTGGTTCGGCCCATGTTGCGCGCGACCCCAGGTGTCGCGGAAATCAACTCCATCGGAGGCTATGTCAAGGAATACCATGTGCTGGCCGATCCGAACCGGCTACGCCATTATGATTTGACGCTGGCCGATGTGGATCGAGCGATCGCGAGCAACAACGCAAATGCCAGCGGCAATATACTGCCGCTTCACGCGGAACAGTACCTGATTCGCGGCGTCGGCTTGATCCGCACGCTTGATGACATTCGCAATATTGTGCTCAAGGAATTGGATGGCGTCCCGATATACGTGCGTGACGTAGCCGAAGTGAAATTCGGCGAGGAGGTGCGCACGGGTGCCAGTATCAAGGGTGGCTACACCGAGGCGGTAGCCGGCATCGTAATGATGCTGGCGGGTGGCAACGCGAAGGAAATCGTCGGGCGGCTGAAGGCAAAAGTTGCCGATATCAATGAGCAAGGCCTGTTGCCGGGCGGGCTTCAGATCGAACCATTCTACGATCGAACCGATCTCGTGAATGACGCGTTGTGGACAGTGAGCAAGGTTCTGCTCGAAGGCATTGCGCTGGTAATAGTGATATTGTTTATTTTCCTGGGAGATGTGCGCTCCAGCCTGATCGTCGTTGCAACCCTCATTATTACGCCACTCATTACCTTTATGGTAATGAATGACCAGCAGATAACTGCGAACCTGATGTCACTGGGGGGACTGGCTATCGCCATCGGCCTCATGGTGGATTCCACCGTAGTGGTGGTGGAAAACGTATATCACCGCCTGGGCCACGCAGCCGACACGCGTGAATCAAAGTTGCTGACAATTGTAGACGCGGTAGTCGAGGTAGGTACCCCGGTAATTTTCGGCATCTGTATCATTATTCTCGTGTTCCTGCCTTTGATGGCGTTGCAAGGCATGGAGGGCAAAACTTTCAGCCCGCTCGCATTCACGATTGCCATTGCACTGGCAGTGTCGCTTATCGTTTCGCTGACGCTTTCTCCGGTGCTTTGCGCCTATATCCTTAAGGGCGGGGCCGATAAGGACACCAGGATCATCGCGTTCCTCAAGTCCGGTTACCGGCGCATGCTGAATTTGGCCTTGGCCCACGAGAAAACTACTATTGCCACAGCCATAGGTTTGCTTGCGCTGTCTTTCGCCCTGTTCCCGCTCCTGGGCAAATCCTTCATCCCCATTATGCAGGAAGGCGCGGTGACACCTGTGATTATCCGTGTCCCCTCTATTTCGCTCGACGAAGCCATAGAGATCGAATCAGAGGCGATGCGGCTGATCGCTGCAATACCAGGAGTGAAAAGCGTGGTATCCAAACTCGGCCGCGGCGAGTCGCCTGCTGATCCGGCTTCGCAGAATGAGTCCGACCCTATTGCGGCTCTGGACCTGGAGGGGTCGGGCCGTACTCAGCATGAGATCGAGGAGGATATCCGGGAGGCTCTGAAAGTACTGCCCGGTGTGAGTATTGCGCTATCGCAGCCGATCGCACAGCGGGTGGATGAAATGGTGACAGGGGTGCGCTCGCAGATGGCGATCAAGATTTTCGGTGATGACCTGGAAGAGTTGCGCAAGCTGTCCGAGCAGGTGGCACGCATCATCAAATCAACGCGAGGCGCACGCGATATACGCATTGAGCGCTTGTCGGGCCAGCAGGAATTAACGATCGATATTGACCGTCGTGCGATTGCGCGTCACGGTCTCAACGTTGCCAACGTGAATCAGTTGATTGAAACGGCGATTGGCGGCAAGGCGGTAACCAAGGTTTTCGAGGGGGAGCGGCGCTTTGTGCTTCGCTTGCGCTTCCCCGAGCATTTCCGCGACGATGTCGAGTCGATTCGCGACCTTCTGTTGCGTCCGCCGGGAAATGCCGGGCCCAATGGGGAGATAGCGCGGGGCGGTGTCCTGGTACCGCTGAGCGCGGTAGCGGATATCAAGGTAGTCGACGGCCCGGCAATTATCTCGCGGGAATACGCCAAACGCCGCGTAGTGATCGGCGTGAATGTGCATGACCGCGACATTGCCGGTTTCGTTGCAGAGCTACAGGAACGTACTGCGAAGGAGGTGAAATTGCCACCTGGCTACTACTTTGTCTGGGGCGGTCAGTTCGAGAATATGGAACGCGCCATGGAGACGCTATCGGTGATAGTCCCGCTTACTATCGCGGCGATTTTCTTTTTGCTGTTCGTGCTGTTCAATTCGGTCAAGCTGGCCGCACTTATTATTTTGGTACTGCCATTTGCTTCCATTGGCGGGGTCTTCGGGCTTTTCATCACCGGCGAGTATCTTTCAGTGCCGGCTTCGGTGGGTTTTATCGCGCTCTGGGGCATTGCCGTGTTGAACGGTGTAGTATTGATCTCGTATATCCGAAAACTGCGTAATGAAGGGGCCAGCGTAGCGGAGTCCGTGATAAAGGGGTGCGAGCAGCGTTTCCGCCCGGTGCTTATGACTGCTACTGTCGCTATGCTGGGGTTGGTGCCATTTCTCTTTGCCACAGGTCCAGGCTCGGAAGTGCAACGCCCGCTTGCCGTGGTGGTGATCGGTGGACTGATTACTTCGACGTTGCTGACGCTGGTGGTATTGCCAACCCTTTACCGCTGGTTCGACGAGAAGCCAATGGAAATCTGAGGGGAACAATATGAGAGAGATTCGTGCTGTATTCCGCCCTGATCGTCTGCACGTCTTACGCCGGGCATTGCGCAAAATTCCAGGTTTTCCCGGGCTGACTGTGATTGAGGTGAAAGGCTTCACTGCGCCGGCTCTCATTAATAACCCCACACTGCAGGAAGAGCTGACCGATTTTGCGGGGAAGGTAATGATTTACACGATTGCTGCGGATGACATGGTCGATTCGATCGTCGACGTGATACTGCGCGAATGCCAAACCGGTCTTATCGGGGACGGCATCGTCTGGTCGGTGCCTGTTGAAACGGCCCGCCGCATCCGGGACGGCAGCCCGCTCTAATCCCCTCATCGCTTCACTTCTATCGCGATGCCATCGGGGTAGGTAGTATAATCGCCGTTTTTCCGGTCCTTCATGGCAAGCCTCGCCATAGAAAGCCGGAATCGAGCTATCAAAGAAAAAATGTCGCTATCTCCATCCTCCGCAAAAGATAAAGCTAAAATCCTGGCTGAAGCCTTGCCTTATATCCAGCGTTTTCACGGCAAAACCATCGTCATTAAATATGGTGGTAATGCGATGATCGAGGACAATCTCAAACAGGGTTTCGCCCGCGATGTAGTGTTGCTGAAGCTCGTCGGTATAAACCCCGTGATCGTTCATGGCGGAGGTCCGCAGATCAACGACATGCTGAAGCGGGTCGGCAAGCAGGGCGCTTTCATCCAGGGAATGCGCGTAACCGATGCGGAAACAATGGATGTGGTGGAGATGGTGCTGGGGCTGATCAATAAGGAAATTGTCAATCTCATCAATCAGCATGGTGGCCTTGCAGTGGGCTTGACCGGCAAGGACGGCAGTTTCATGCGCGCTAAAAAAATGCTTATGCAGGACAGGGAGACAGTGGATAAATGGATCGATCTTGGCCAGGTTGGGGAAATCGATAGCATAAATCCTGCTTTGATTGAACTGCTCGAAACACGTAATTTCATTCCGGTGATCGCTCCCATTGGTGTGGGAAAAAATGGCGAATCGTATAACATCAATGCTGATCTGGTTGCTGGAGAGCTTGCCAGGGTGTTGAATGCCGAGAAGTTGATACTGCTCACCAACACGCGGGGCGTACTGGACAAGGACGGGAATCTGTTGACCGGGTTGACTACGCAAAGGGTGGATGAATTATTTGCCAACGGCACCATTTCGGGCGGCATGATACCAAAAATCGGTTCAGCGCTGGATGCGGTGAAAAGCGGTGTTAAGTCCTGCCACATCATTGATGGACGCGTCGAGCATGGACTATTGCTGGAAGTGCTGACGGATGAGGGTGTGGGTACGCTTATAAAGGCGAACCAGCTTTAGTCTGCGACATTGCTCAATGCAGGTTTTAAGGAGTCTGCACAGATTTCCCTGGAGGCATTGCCGGTGTAAGAAACCCATCGCGCCTCCCTCCCGGACTATCAATCATTATATTGCGCGTACCATCGCAGAAGCCGATGTTGCCCCGGATGTCAGTAAGGCGGGAGTTTCCGAATAATTGAGCATTAGCGAAGTGGGGAGTCCATGGCGGCCAAGCCCGGCGAAAGAAAAGAGCAAATCCTGCAAGTTCTGGCGGGAATGCTGGAAGAACCTCGTGGGGGAAAAATCACAACGGCAGCGCTGGCTGCCAAGCTCGATGTCTCCGAGGCGGCGCTCTACCGCCACTTCGCCAGCAAGGCTCAGATGTTCGACGGCTTGATCGAGTTCATCGAAAAAACGCTGTTCAGCCTTATCAATAAATTAATGACGGAAGAGAAAAGCGGCATCAGGCAAGTTGAAGGAATCATTGCACTATTGCTCGGTTTCGCCAAGAAGAATCCGGGCATGACGCGGGTACTGATCGGGGACGCGCTGGTAAACGAGGATGACCGCCTGCAAGCGCGCATCAGTCAACTGCACGACCGGTTGGAGGCAACCCTGAAACAAGCACTGCGCTTCGCGGCCAGCGAGCAGCAGATTCGGGCGGATCTGGATGTTTCCGCCGAAGCGAACATGCTGATGTGTTATGTTGCGGGCCGCTGGCACCAGTTTGCCAAGAGCGGCTTCAAGCGCGACCCGATGGAGTATTGGGAAGCGCAGCGCAATCAGATATTTTCAAGCGAGTTATTCATGCATGCTGTTCCTTCGAATAATTGAAATTGCAGCTTCAGATGTTCAAAGGATGAGCAGACCAGGAAAGATAATAATCTCTGCCTCAATTTTCTTTTGATGTGTTCAATTTTATTTTAATGTTCGATGTTGTTCCAATATAGGAGATGCCATGCGAATTGCGGTGACTGTTCTTGGGTTGTCATTATTATCAGGATGCGCTTTCACGAATATGACTATTAATCCTCCGGCATCCAGTGTATCAACGCAGCTTTCTGGCGGGGATAAGCGTGAGATTGTGATGAGCATTCCGTTCGCCGACGAGCGTCAAATCCGGGCGCGCTGCGGGATGAAGAAGAATAGTTATAACATGGACACAGCCTCTGTGTATTGTTCCTCTGAGCCAGCAGTCTGGCTGGCGCAGCTACTTGCTCAGGAACTTAAAGCTGCGGGTTTTACGGTGAAAGCAGGCGGGGTAACCGACAAACCGAATGGCGTAAAAGTAGAAGGTTTTCTACTCAAGTTCTTCATTGAGCCTGTCATTGGATTTACGACGATCTCTCCCGAAACAGACATCCACATTAAACTGATTGCGACGTCAGCTAACGGCTTGAATGCTGAGCATAGCTTCTTCTTTAAAGGAAAAAACTCTGCACTTACAGGAATGGACTCGAATTTTCAGCCGTCCGTTGATGACGCTACAAGAAAAATCATTAACGACATGGTGTCTGCGATTTTGACACTTATGAATCGTTACCCGGAGCTTGGCAGGAGTAGTTCAATTGATCCGCTGGTACGTGTTGCGTTAATAGTCAAGGAGAAATCATGAGACGGATCGCCACCTTAATTCTGGTTGTGTTTGGTATAGCTGGCTGTGCTCGACACGTCGTAGTTAATCCGGAAGAAGTATCGCGTTACAACAGTCCCGAATGGATTGTGAAAAGCGCCCCTGCAAAATCAGCAACGCACAAAAATACGCAATGAGGTATCCTGATTTTTTGTATCTCATAACACGTTGTAACACTTCGGTGCTGCGGTGTTAGCATTAGGGTGTGGCGTCACAATCGTCAGGAGGGAATGGACATACCAGGATTAAAGATCTAGACGGGCAACATTTGGCCAGTTGCCTCTCCTGCGGGCAGGTCGAGTAGATCAATCTGATAGAGCGGGGTGATCCAAAGCCCCGTTGATCCGTTCGCGTGCGAGCCTCTTGAGCCGTTCCAAGACTGGTGCCGGGTTAGCTGCAAGATAGCATCAGCCTCCCGATTCACAAGTTCTCTAACTGTTCATCCGAGCCGCAAACCTTGCACGCGGAATCCTTTTTCAGCTTGACGGAACGCCATTCCATTGACAAGCCATCAAGCAATAGCAGGCGGCCATTCAGGGTTTCCCCGATATCGAGCAGGATTTTTAGCGTTTCCGCTGCCTGGACACTACCAATAACACCGACCAAGGGTGCAAACACGCCCATCACCGCGCAACGCATATCTTCATTTTCACCATTCTCGGGAAAGAGGCAGTGATAGCAGGGGCTATGGACGTTGCGGAGATCGAATACCGCAACTTGCCCAGCAAAGCGTATCACCGCACCGGATACGAGCGGCTTTCTGCGCGCGGTACATGCGCGGTTGATGGCATAACGGGTGAAGAAGTTGTCGCTTGCATCTACCACTACATCGGCGTCTGCAACCACTTCCAGTAGTCCACTCATATTCATGCGCTCGTTCAGCGTAATCACATCCACTTCCGGATTGATTTCCGCTAGCGTCCTTTTCATGGAATTCGTTTTGGGCGTGCCGATGCGATCAGTGCTGTGGGCGATTTGCCGTTGAAGATTGGTCAGGTCGACCGTATCGCTGTCACATATGGTCAGTTTTCCAACCCCGCTCGCCGCGAGGTATAGCGCGACAGGCGAACCCAATCCCCCTGCGCCAACCACAAGTACATGCGAGCGAGTTAACACTTTCTGTCCTTGTATGCCGATTTGGGGCAGCAGAATATGACGGCTGTAGCGCAGTAGCTGGTCGTCGTTCATTGATGCAGCAAACCGCTATTGAGGAAAGCGAACCGTCGGCCCAGTCCGCTTTTCCAGCAGCAGGGGCGCAAGGGCGGTTGGGGGAGACAGGCGAAATAATAAAAAGCAGGGCACAGGTGTCGATTCAACTTGCCTCCGGCCCGGTTAGGGACTTGCGTAAGTTTTTATACGCAAGTCCCTGAGTACACCCAAACCGCAACCCCGGCTACAGTTTGAAATCAATGCTCGACTTTTGCCGAACTCTTGGCGACTGCGCTATCTTTACCCTCTTTAAAATAATTCATGGCCTGCGTCAGCAATTGGTCACCGCTGGAGCCAAATTCTGCTGGCGGCTCCTGTTTTTTGTTGTCTTTGACCTCACCGTTCTCCGGCTTGACATTCTCCGGCGTGATTGGCTTGGCCTCAGGCTTGGGCGCCGCCTTTACCGCTTCCGTCCCAGATTTCGCTTCTCCCGGTTTTCCGTTGGACAGATGCCGGTCCAGATCAGCTTCGCGCAAACGCTCGGTTTCATCTTTCGCTGACTCATCAAGAATATCGGGCGTGATACCCTTGGCCTGAATGGATTGCCCATTAGGCGTGTAGTAACGCGCGGTGGTGAGCTTGATGGCGGTATTGTTTCCCAATGGCAGGATGGTTTGCACCGATCCTTTCCCGAAAGTCTGCGTGCCCATCACGATGGAGCGCTTGTGATCCTGCAAAGCGCCAGCAACGATTTCCGAAGCAGAGGCCGAGCCGCCGTTTACCAGGGTAATCATGGGCACAGTCTTGATTGCCGGCGGCAGTCGCTTCAGATAGTCATTTCTTTTATCGCGCAGGTAGAATTCCGGGCTGGCCTTGAGCTTCATCTTGGCGTCGTCCGTACGTCCATCCGTATATACCACGAGCGAATCGGCCGGCAAAAAGGCGGCGGATACGGCGACAGCACCATTCAACAAACCACCGGGGTCGTTACGCAGGTCCAGCACGAGTCCTTTCATCGGTACTGTACTTTCCTTGAACAATTTCTCGATGGCCTTGATCAGGTTTTCGCCCGTCTGTTCCTGAAATTGGGTGATGCGTATATAGCCATAGCCTGGCTCGATCAGCTTCGACTTGACGCTCTGGATCTTGATGACTGCCCGCACCAGCGTGAATACGAGCGGTTTCGTCTCGCCCTTCCGTATTACGGTAAGGTTGATCGAGGTATCAGGTTTGCCGCGCATGCGCTTGATTGCATCGGTAAGCGAGAGGCCCTTGACGGCTGTGTCATCCAGTTTGATGATCAGATCGCCAGGTTTGATGCCAGCGCGAAACGCGGGCGTATCCTCTATGGGCGAAATGACTTTAACGAATCCATCTTCCATGCTGACTTCAATACCCAACCCGCCAAACTCGCCCTGGGTACCGATTTGCAGTTCCTTGAAGGCATCCATATCGAGATAGGCAGAGTGGGGATCCAGACCCGTCAACATTCCATTGATGGCTTCCGTAATCAGTTTCTTGTCACCTACCGGTTCAACGTAATCGCTTTTGATTCGTCCGAATACTTCAGTGAACGCCCGGAGCTCTTCGACCGGTAGCGGATGCGCGACTTCCGGGGTTTCCTTATTGGCGACAGCAGAAAAATTGAGGCTAAGCATCACGCCGGCAATTACGCCGAAAATAACCAAGCCAAATTGTCGCATCTTGTCACCCATTAAATGGTTCTCCATTCATTTGTCAAATTGTTGCACCGCTCATTTTATTCTGACCCAGTTCAAGGGGTCAAACGGTTTACCCTGGTGGCGCAATTCAAAGTATAGGCCGGAATCAGGATCGCCACCGCTGTTTCCGACCGTTGCTATCGTATCCCCGCTGCTTACAGCGTCTCCCACCTGTTTATGAACTGTCTCATTATTGCCATAGAGGCTCATGTAACTACCGCCGTGATCGATAATCATCAGGTTGCCGAATCCTCTCAGCCAATCGGCGAAAACTACGCGCCCACCCGCAATGGCCTTGACGCTCTCACCGGGCGCAGAGCGGATGAACAAGCCCTTCCAGGTAATCCCTCCATCAGCACGTGGACTGCCAAATCGGTTCACAAGTTCCCCGCGCACCGGCAAACTCAAGCGCCCTTTCAATGACGAGAACGGGCTCCCGTGGTTCGATGCGTCCGGTACTCTTTGATTGTTCAGGGGGGCAGGACCCGGCCGGGGGGCACGCTTTTTGCGCGCCAGCATTTTGGCGATCTTGTCCACCAACCGGCTGAGGCGATCCTCGTCACGCTTGAGTTTGCCGATTTCCTTTCGCTGCTGATCAGCTTGCAGCGATATCTCCGCGAGCAGCTTGGCGTGCTCGGTCTTCTGCCGTTCAAGGTTCTTTTTGTGTCCGGCCTGCCTGGCCTGGATCACAGCAATTTCCGCGGTTTTTTCCCGGCTCTGGAGAGTGAGCGCATCAAGCCGTTGAAGATTTGCGCGGAGCGCATCTATGTCGTCCATGCGCGCACGGGATAGGTAGCTGTAATAATGCAGGCTACGCGCGATTTTGTCGGGGTCCTGCTGGTTGAGCAAGAGGCTCAGGTACTCCTTTTGCCCGCCACCGTCGATATAGCGCCGGTAAAGCAGCTTGCTCAATCTCGATTGTTGGGCCTCAATATCCCTTGCAACCTGTACGGATTGTGCCTTCAACTGCCCAAGTTTGTCGTTAGCCTCGTTTTGCTCTTTCGCAAGGGCTGCCAACTTGCGGCTGGCGGCACTGATGGCCTGTTCCGACTCGCGAAGCGCATCTGCCGTTTCCGACTTCGATTCCTCTGTATCTGTCAGTTCTTTCTGTAAAGCCTGGATCCGGTTGCGCAGTTGTTGCAGTTCTTTTTTATCCACCTTGGGGGTGGCTTCCTTGGGCGCCGCCTCAAGTGAATGCGGCGAATGGGACAGTATCAGGGCGCAAGCAGGGATAAGCTTGCGAACTATATTCCACCACCGATCAATACTGGTCAAAACCGGGATTTCCAAGCGATTCATACCGAAAGAAATCACTACCGTACGCACACGCGCCGATATGGATTTACCTTGGGAAAACTGTCGAAGTACAATGGACGCTATCGTACATTCACCTGTACCGATAGCAATGAATGAGTATCAAACTCATGGTTGAGGCAATATCTTCCCCTGATTCGCCACGACCTGCATCGCCTGTTCGATCTTTGCCTGATCGCCGAGGTAATAGCTACGGACAGGTTTCATGCCGTCGTCCAGTTCATACACCAGAGGAACGCCGGTAGGGATATTGAGTTCCATGACCTCCTGCCTGGAAAGATTGTCAAGATACATGACAAGCGCACGCAGTGAATTGCCATGGGCAGTAATGAGAACACGTTTCCCTGAATTGACCTGCGGTGCAATGGTTTCGTTCCAATAGGGGAGGAATCTGGCCACCGTGTCCTGAAGACACTCGGTCAACGGAATATCTTCGCTTGCCAAGTCCCGATACCGGGCATCGAATCCCGGATACCGGTCATCCTCAGGCGTTAGTGCGGGTGGTTGAACATCGTAGCTGCGCCGCCATATCAACACCTGCTCCTCACCATACTTGAGCGCGGTCTCAAGTTTATTCAAACCTTGCAGCGCACCGTAGTGCCGCTCATTCAACCGCCACGTCAGATTGACAGGTATCCACATCTGATCCATTTCGTCCTGCACGATCCACAAGGTCCGTATTGCGCGTTTCAATACCGACGTGTAGGCGACATCGAACGCAAACCCGTTTTCCCGCAACAGGCGTCCGGAGTTTTTTGCCTCCTCCAAACCTTTTGGCGTTAAATCCACATCTGTCCAGCCAGTAAAGCGGTTTTCCTTGTTCCAGGTGCTTTCTCCATGCCGCAGGAGAACGAGTTTTTTCATGTTTCTTCTTTATAGAAAGGATGAGATTTTTGGCCGTACGATATGGTATTTTAGAGTATTTTAAGCGTCGCCGCAGCACGGAAGCGCGCAATGACGCGGAGGCAGGAGAATACCGTAATGTTTCCCGGGACTTCCCGGCACTGAAGCAAACAATTTTTTACTACCCTCACGGTTCTCATAAAGCGGGTTGGTGGTGTTGGTCCATGCCGCAGGGTGAATGGGAATGCACCCACTCGCCATTCTCCTGGGAAAGGAGAATTACGCAATGTTCCGGTCTCTGATAAAATCGTTGGCCAAGTATATCGAGGAGCGTGGACGTGTCATTCTTGCAAAATAATATTATGCTGATCGTGGCTGCCCTGGCGAGCGGGGGTATGTTGTTGTGGCCATTGTTTCGCCGCTCTTCGGGCAAGGAGGTGGATACGCTGGTGGCGGTTCAGCTCATCAATTACAAGGACGCGGTTGTATTGGATGTACGCGAAGGGAGTGAATACAATGCCGGTCATTTACCCAATTCAAGGCATATCCCCGCAGACAAGCTTGAACAGCGCCTGCAGGAACTTGAGAAATTCAAGGACAAGCCGATTCTGTTGATACATCGCAGCGGCGTTAATACATCCGGCAAGGCCGGCGCACTCCTGCGCAGTCACGGGTTTGCGCACGTGTATAACCTGGCGGGGGGTATCGAAACGTGGCGGCAGGCGAATTTGCCCATAGTAAAGAAATAAGAAAGGGGGCCGAATGACGAGAGTAGTCATGTATTCCACCGCTTTTTGTCCATATTGCATAATGGCGGAACGCATGTTGCGGGCCAGGGGCGTGAAGGAAATAGAAAAAATCCGTATTGATCTGGAGCCTGCGCTGCGTGCCGAAATGATGGAAAAAACGGGACGCCGGACCGTTCCGCAGATCTACATAGGCGATACTCATGTGGGCGGTTATGACGATCTGGCGAAGCTTGATCGCAACAATGGATTGGTAAAGCTGCTGGCAAGCTGATGATTTTTGCTTGCGAAAGAACAGGAAAGCACCCCGTGCGCGGGGTCAGTCATCGGATAATCGTCCCAGTTGTCCCAGTTGCGTTCCGCGTTTGTTTATGCCACAACCGATTTGCCACCTGCCGGGCACATGGAGATAATGATCCAGATTGATATTTCTGAGATATCAACAGTTATACGGCGCCAGCATTTTTGATTACTCCTTTTTTGGATTATCCCTTATGGAACCCAGTATGAATAACGAGCAGCATCAGCCGGTTTTCACCATTGAAAAGCTCTATGTGAAAGACATGTCGCTGGAGATACCCAACGCGCCCAAGATCTTTCTGGAACGTGAAACACCCGAAGTGAATATACAGTTGCATACCAAGGGTGAGCGCATAGACGAAGGCATGTATGAAGTATTGTTGACAATAACCGTCACTGCCAAGGCCAAGGAGAAGACCATGTTTCTGGTTGAGGTGCAGCAGGCGGGTATTTTTCAGATTCGCCATGTACCGGAAACTGAAATGGATCCGGTGTTGGGCATTGCGTGCCCCAATATTCTTTTTCCCTATTTGAGGGAGGCTGTTTCGGACATTATTACCCGTGCGGGCTTTCACGCGGTAATCTTGAATCCAGTGAATTTTGAAGCGCTTTACTATCAGGGAAAGCAGCAGGCCGAGCAGAAAGCCACCGCACCGGAAAAGACGGAAGAAACACAAAAAGTGACCCATTAAACATGAGGTTTGCATGTGCCGCATTGCTGAAAATCTTTCAGCACAGCCGGGATCTGGTGGTGCTGGGAATTGCGGTGCTGGCGTTTCCGGCACATGCCATTGCGGCGTTTGAGTTTTTTTCCATAAACGATAATGCCGTAATCATGTACGACGCGCCGTCCCTCAAGGCGGTCAAATTATATGCCGCGACCCGGGATCTGCCGGTAGAGGCGGTGGTGAAAGTCGAAGGCTGGGTCAAGATCCGCGATAGCGAAGGCACGCTCGCCTGGGTGGAAGAAAAGGCCTTGAGCGAAAAGCGTTATGTGATTGTCAACGTGCCACTGGCAGAGGTTTATCACACCGCGAATGCAAATTCGGCGCTTATATTCCAGGCACAGCAAAACGTCATCATGGAAATGCTTGAGCCGCCTGCGAACGGCTGGGTGAAAGTACGCCACCGCGACGGTCAAGAGGGTTACGTCAGAACCAGTCAGGTCTGGGGTTCATGAGAATAGCCGTGCTGGGCGCGGGTGCATGGGGTACCGCGCTCGCCATCAGTCTCAGCACCCATTCCAATTCTTCCCACCAGGTTACTTTATGGTCCCGAAATGCGGACCACGCTGCCGAGCTCGCCTCCCGGCGGATCAACAGGCGCTATTTTCCTGATTTCCCTTTGCCCGATTCGTTGCAGCTGACCTCGGCTCTCGATGCCGCCATTGAGGAGGCGGAACTCGCTCTGATCGTCGTCCCCGTTTCGGGATTGCGTGACACATTGCGCGGAATCGTAGCCTGCGGTAAACCTGTGCCGGTAGTATGGGGATGCAAGGGATTCGAGGCTCAATCGGCAAAGATGCCACATCAGGTGGCAGAAGAGGAATACACCGGGGTAGCACCTTACGGGGTCTTGTCGGGCCCCAGTTTCGCGCACGAAGTGGGGCAGGGACTTCCCACCGCAGTGACGCTCGCCTCTCCTGACGAGGACTTCGCGCGTAGCGTGGCCGCGCAATTGCACACCACCAGGCTGAGAATTTATTCGTGCAACGACATCGTGGGCGTTGAAACAGGTGGCGCGGTCAAAAATGTCATATCGATTGCCGCGGGTATTTCCGACGGCATGCAATTTGGCTACAACGCCCGGGCGGCCCTGATAACCCGAGGTTTGGCGGAAATGACCCGATTGGGCCTGAAGCTCGGCGCTTGCATGGAAACTTTCATTGGATTGACTGGAGCGGGAGATCTGATACTCACCTGCACAGGCGATCTGTCCCGCAACCGCAGGGTGGGGCTGGGGCTTGCAGCAGGCCGCTCGCTGCCAGACATACTGCGGGAATTGGGGCATACGGCTGAAGGCGTCCATACGGCGCGGGAAGTGTTGAGGCTCGGCCTGCAACTGAACGTGGAGATGCCCATCACCAAGGCTGTATGCAGCATACTACATGAAGGTGTGCCGGCGAGACTGGCGGTGGAAGCGCTGCTCAACCGCGAACCGAAGAAAGAAAATTATTGAACTGTGAAAGCAGGCTGTTTTTTGCAGTAAGGCGTTATATGCCTTTTTCGAACCCGATCTGGCGCCACGCTTCGTAAACCACCACTGCAACCGTATTCGACAAATTAAGGCTGCGGCTGCCCCGTACCATCGGTATGCGAACGCGATGCGGTTCCGGGAAGCTCTCCAATATCTCCGCCGGCAGCCCGCGACTTTCCGCGCCGAAAAGAAAAGCATCTCCGCTTGTGTAAGCGACCAGGTCGTAGCGTTGTTTTCCCCTTGTAGACACTGCGAAAACGCGTCGACCGTGCAGGTGCGACGCACATTCCGCCCAGCTTGCATGAACGGTTATGCTGGCGAACTCATGGTAATCCAGGCCGGCGCGAAGCAATTGCTTGTCTTCCAGGATAAAACCCAGCGGCCTCACGAGATGCAGTCGCGAGCCCGTATTCGCACACAACCGAATTATGTTGCCGGTGTTGGGCGGGATTTCGGGTTGGTACAGGATTACGTCAAGCATTCGGGTCAGGGAGCTTGAAGAGCTTTTACGAATCACCGGACGGCG
This sequence comes from Nitrosospira briensis, assembly GCF_900115125.1. Taxonomy (GTDB): domain Bacteria; phylum Pseudomonadota; class Gammaproteobacteria; order Burkholderiales; family Nitrosomonadaceae; genus Nitrosospira; species Nitrosospira briensis_A. The sequence goes on from NZ_FOVJ01000001.1 coordinate 326,191, forward strand.
TTCTCGCCACCACCCATCCGCTGATATGAATAACACCGCACTTGCGCAGCACCTTTGCCAATTCGTTCAGGGTTGAACCGGTTGTCATTACATCATCCAGTATCGCAATGCGCTTGCCAGAAAGATCGGCCTCGCACGCGAATGCATCCCGGATATTTTTCTCGCGCTCTTTCCATGGAAGCCCAGTCTGGGAAGGGGTATTTTTGACGCGGCGGCAAATGGCAGGCAGCGCAGGAACGCCCAGGTTTTTCGATACTCGCCGGGCTATTTCGATTGCCTGATTGAAACCCCTTTCACGTAGCCTTGCGGGATGCAACGGCATTGGGACGATGAAGTCCGGTAATGCGGCAGCACCAATCCGGGCTGTCAGCAAATCCGCCAGAACAGACGCCATGGCAAGATTAGTTTGATATTTGAGCGAGTGAAGAAGGGCGCTTATTGGAAAAGCATAATTCACCGCAGCGACGCAGGTATCGAATGCCGGCGGATTTGCAAGGCAAGCGCCACATATGCTGGACTCGATCATGGGTGACGCGCAGACAAGGCAATGGTGAGGTGACAGATGGGGCAGGCTTTCCTTGCAGGCAGGGCAAAAGTCGCCCCTGGTGACGGCTTCACAGAGCACGCAATTCTCCGCGACCAATAACTGCGCAATATTTAATCTATTGTTCAAAATATTTCATAAAAAAATTGACAACAATGGTGTGATTGGAGATGATGGCCCTGTCTCCAAAGATGAGATTCGGCCGGTACCCATGGTCGCTCCCGTCTCACGGGCTGATTGTAACGCAGGCTGATCAGCACGATCGACCGGTTGGTCATTTAGCAGAACATACAGGATTATCTATAAGACGATATGAGCCAGTTTATTTCCGGCGCTACTGCCGATCTGAAGACGGACTCTGGCGCTGCTGCCGACGGCTTAACTGATAAGTTCGTTGATGGATTTGGTGGCGTAGCTGCTGAACCGCCGCGCTGGGATGTTTCCCGCATAGAGGCGCTGCTGGATTTGCCGTTCAGCGACCTGATCCATCGCGCCCAGTTGGTTCACCGCCAATATCACGATGCCAACGCGGTACAGCTTTCCACGCTGATTTCGGTAAAGACCGGAGGCTGTCCTGAAGACTGCGGTTATTGCCCCCAGGCCGCGCGCTACCACACGAGCGTCGAAAATCAGCATATGTTGTCCCTGGAGGAAGTAGTGACAACCGCGGCAGCCGCCAAGGCGCGAGGGGCATCCCGCTTTTGCATGGGAGCGGCGTGGCGCGGACCCAAGCAGCGCGATATCGAAAAAATGGTGGAAATGGTCAGCGCTGTAAAAGCGCTGGGGCTTGAAACCTGCACCACATTAGGCATGTTGAAGCCGGGTCAGGCGGAGCAGCTCAGGCAAGCAGGGCTGGATTATTACAATCACAACCTCGATACGGCGCCCGAATTTTACGGTGAAGTCATCACTACCCGCAATTACGAGGATAGGCTGGATACCTTGGAGAAAGTGCGCGGCGCCGGCATTAACGTTTGCTGTGGCGGTATTGTGGGTATGGGTGAATCTCGTCGTGGACGCGCCGGCCTGATCGCTCAGCTGGCCAATCTCGATCCCTATCCTGAATCCGTTCCCATCAACCACCTGGTGCAGGTGGAAGGGACGCCGCTGCATGGCACTGCTGTGCTTGATCCGCTGGAATTTGTGCGTACCATTGCAGCAGCGCGCATCACCATGCCGAAAGCGATGGTAAGGTTATCCGCCGGCAGACAGGAAATGCCAGACGCGGTGCAAGCACTATGTTTTCTGGCCGGCGCCAATTCAATTTTTTACGGCGATAAATTGCTCACCACAGGCAATCCGGAAGCTGAACGGGATAAAGCACTATTTGGCAAGCTGGGGCTCCGTTCCATATAGCGGCTCACCCTCTTATCGATTCACCTTCTCCCTTTCCCGACAACGTGAGCGCCTGACGGGCTACTCGACGGAATGCTCGACAATCTCACTGAAAACCTGCATGGGCGCTTGCGCGAACAGCTACTTGGCCGGGAGAGGCAAAAGCTGTACCGCCGCCGTCTGACACTGGAAAGCGCGCAAGGCACCCGGGTTTCAGTGAGTGGGCGAGAATACCTTGCTTTTTGCAGCAACGACTATCTCGGCCTCGCCAGTCATCCCGGGTTGATCGCAGCCGCCTGCGAGGGAGCCAGGTTATATGGAGTTGGGGCTGGCGGCTCGCACCTTATCACCGGGCATTCGTTTGCGCATCATGCGCTAGAGGAAGCGCTGGCGAGCTTTACCGGGCTTCCCCAGGCATTATTATTCTCCACGGGTTATATGGCCAACGCAGGGGTGGTGGCGGCGCTGACTGGCCGTGGCGATGCGATATTCGCGGATAAGCTCAATCATGCCTCGCTCAACGATGCCGTACTGATTTCCCGCGCGAAGTTCAGCCGTTATCCGCACCTCGACCTGAATGTATTGGAACGGCAACTCGCCGCCTCAAATGCCAAAAGCAAACTCGTGATAACCGACGCGGTGTTCAGCATGGATGGGGACATCGCGCCTGTGGCCAACCTCGCGGAGTTGTGCGAAAAATACGACGCATGGCTGATGCTCGACGATGCGCACGGCTTCGGCGTTCTCGGGCCACAGGGGAGGGGGGTAATGCCCCATTTCGGTATCTGTTCGCCACGCATAATCTACATGGCAACGCTCGGCAAGGCGACGGGTGTATTCGGCGCTTTTGTGGCTGCGCAAGCGGAAGTTATCGAAACCCTGATTCAGCACGCACGAAGCTATATCTATACTACCGCGGCTCCGCCGCTATTGTCCCATGCCTTGCTGAAAAGCCTGGAGTTGATCGAGCGCGAAGAGTGGCGGCGCGAGAAGCTGACGCAAATTACTGCTGTGCTCAAACAGGAATTGCAGCCCTTGCGCTGGAAGCTGCTGCCGTCGGCTACTCCTATCCAGCCTTTGATAATAGGGGAGAATGATAAAGCCTTGCAGCTCAGCGAAGCATTGCGCCAGAGAGGAATTCTGGTTCCAGCTATCCGCCCCCCAACGGTTCCGAAAGGCGGTTCGCGACTGCGGATTTCGCTCTCAGCCTCGCATACCGTGGAAGACGTGGCACGACTGGGAGCGGCGCTGAGAGAACTGGACAACAGTGCTTGAAGAGATCGAGGCTACTTTGCCACTCTTGATGCACATAAGCTTATAAGCAATGAGTCTTCACATTGAATCCGTCGGCGCCGGTCCCGATCTTGTACTACTGCATGGGTGGGCAATGCACAGCGGTATATGGCGGGAGGTTCGAAGTGGGTTGGCACAGCATTTCCGCCTGCACTTGGTGGACTTGCCCGGACATGGATTCAGCCCGGGATTTAATACGGCTGACATATCCGGCTCGCACGCTGGCATGCTGGAACGCACGGTTGAAATGATTGCTGATATTTTGCCCGCAAACTGTATCGCTTGCGGATGGTCGCTGGGCGGGCAGGTCGCAATCGAACTCGCGCTGCGAGATGCGGCACGCATTGCCAAGGTGGCCTTGATTTCCACCACACCCTCCTTTGTCAAACGCAAGGACGGCGGTAACGACTCGCACGACTCGCCAGGGCAAGCTGGGTGGGCGTGGGGAATGGACGCCACGGCCTTGCAGTTATTCACACGGAATTTGAGGCGGGATTGCCGGACTACCCTGCAAAGGTTTCTTACCTTGCAGGTGAGCGGCGGCAGTGATACCGCGTCGGAGCTGACCTGGTTGCGGGATAGCTTATTCGAACGTGGAGACCCGGACGAAGCCTCACTCGCGGCAGGACTTCAGATTCTGCTATCGGCCGATCTGCGGAAAAAAATAAAGAATATCAGCCAGCCGGTTTTACTTTTTCATGGCGAGAACGACGTCATCACCCATCCTGATGCGGCAAGATGGATGAACCGTCAATTGCAAAATTCGAAACTGATCATGTTGCGGAATTGTGGGCATGTTCCCTTTTTATCTTATCCCGGCCAATTCATAGACGGCATGGTTCGGTTTTCAAGAACGGGTACTCGGTGAACTACGACCATACTATCGACAAGCGCCAGGTGCGCACAGCTTTCGAGCGGGCAGCGCCTGATTACGACAAGGCGGCGATCCTGCAACGTGAGGTGTGCGATCGTATGCTATCCCGTCTCGACTACATCAAACACCTCCCAGATGTCATTCTCGATGCCGGCAGCGGCACAGGCTACGGTACGCGCAAGCTGCTCACGCGCTACCCTGCCGCCCGCATGCTTGCAATCGATATCGCCCCCGCAATGCACTTGCAGGCGCGTCCGTCTCCTTCGCCGTGGCGACAATTATTGAAGCTTGGCAGGACGGAAGGCCGCAATCAGACCAGCTACATAGCGGGAGATATAGAACAATTGCCGTTTAAAGATTCCTGCGCGGGTCTTGTGTGGTCCAACCTGGTGCTGCAATGGTGCAATGATCTAAAAAAGACATTTGCCGAGGTGCATCGAGTGCTTCACACCGGCGGCTTGTTCATGTTCAGCACTTTTGGGCCTGATACCCTGAAAGAGTTGCGCCAGGCATTCCGTAATATCGATGATTACAGTCATGTCAATCGCTTCACCGACATGCACGATATTGGCGACATGCTGGTTCATAGCGGCTTCGCTACACCGGTCATGGATATGGAATATTTCACGCTGACCTACGACGACGTGATCGGTGTGATGCGCGATCTCAAAGCTATCGGCGCTCATAATGTGACTCAGGGCAGGCGGCGCGGCTTAACCGGAAAAGCCGCGTGGCAAAAAGCGGTAGGCCATTACGAGAGCAAGCGGATAGCGGGAAAATTGCCAGCGACTTTTGAGGTGGTTTACGGCCATGCCTGGAAGCTGCAGCCGCGCGGAAACGTACTCACACCGGAGACCAGGCGTCAGCTTGGCCTGATATAAGCGGTTTTCGTTTCACAATCCATGATCCATAATCCATGAAACCAGGTTATTTCGTCACCGGTACCGGCACAGGCGTGGGCAAGACCCTGGTCAGTTGCGCTTTGCTTCATGCCTTCAGCGCTTCCGGCAAGACTACCGTGGGAATGAAGCCGGTTGCGGCGGGTTGCGAGAATGGGAAATGGCAGGATGTCGAATTGCTCACGGTGGCGAGCACGATGGCTGCCCCGCAAGAGCTGGTAAATCCTTATGCATTGATCCCGCCGATCGCGCCGCATATCGCGGCAGGCCGGACAGACATCAACATCGATATCAACGTCATCCGCCAGGCCTGTCTCCAATTGCAACAAATTGCGGATGTGATGATTGTTGAAGGGGTGGGCGGTTTTCTCGTGCCGTTAAATGACCATCAGGACAGCGCCGACATGGCAAAGGCATTAGGGCTGCCCGTTATCCTGGTAGTGGGGATGCAGCTTGGCTGTCTAAATCATGCGTTGCTGACCGCCCGGACTGTGCGGGCAACCGGACTACCGCTGGCGGGGTGGGTGGCGAACTGCATTGATCCGCAAATGTTGGCCCTGGACGAGAATGTGCTTGCATTGGAGCAGCGCTTGGCCTGCCCCTTGCTGGGTGTGCTGCCGTTTGAACAAAATCCGGATGCCAGGAAATTGTCGGCGTTGCTGGATATTGCGGGATAAGACAGGGATTTTCCAGATCCATCCCGTTAACCTTGGTGCGGAATCGCGGACGGCACCGAGTTGGCGGCTGTAATTAATAAGCGGCGAACTCATATCATCACACCCTGATGTGCAGGCGGCACATTCAGCAGGCGGTCTTCCGACTGAAATACGAACAGGCCTACGAATAGGCCAAGAAGCGTTATGACAATACTTGCAAAAAATGCTGTCCAGAATCCGGAGATCTTGAATCCTGGAACGATCGTCGATACCAGAAGCAGCATAAGGGCATTAATAACAAGCAGAAAGAACCCAAAACTTATCAGCGTCAGCGGAATTGTCAGGATGATGATGACCGGTCTGATGACAGCGTTGGCAAAACCTAATAGCAGAGCCGATAGAAGCAGCGATTTTTTGCTGGTAAATGAAATGCCGTGAAAAATGAAGCTCACAATCCATAACGAGAGCGCAGTTATTCCCCAGTGTGCCAAGAACTCCATCATATTGTCCAATATTGCCCAGCCTCGGATTTATCCGGTTAAAAAAGTGTCGAAGAGCTGTTGTTGAGCCGGCGCCTATGCCTGTTCTCATAGCGAGTTTTACTTTTATCATTTTTCATGCTGTTTTTGCTATTCGCGGATATCTAAGACTACCTGAAAATCGTCCGCCAGAACTCCTATGAGCGTCACACTGACCTGTGCCCTTGATCGGGAAATTTTACAGTAGATATTCTCGTCTTCCCCCAAAAACCGGCACAGAGCCAAAAATATGGCTTCAGCAGCATTGGCACGAATTCTGCTTATTCTTATTTAGAGGACGCAGACGGGAGCCTAACCGTGGTTCCAGCCTTGACAGTATTTGGATGCTGTTGCAACAAGTGTTGTTGCTTCCCATGAACAGGACTATGATGCGTTCGCGGCTCGCTCTGCTGGGGATCGGCTTTCCTGAGCAGGTGAAGAGGGTTGCCACAGGGAACACATGCGCAGTAGTGGTAGGGGCATTGGTGAATAAATGCCATACTGTGGAATTCGCAATCAAGGGCAAGGATAAGCCTTCGTTAAACGTTTTAAAACAGTCCACTCAAACTAAATGGCTATTTCTTCGGATATCCTTAATGCGAGTATTTTAATCGTCGACGACAGAAAAGTTAATGTCGAACTGATTTATTGCATGCTGTCCAACGCCGGCTACACGTCATTGACCTCTACCGTGAATCCGCTTGAGGTCTGCGACCTTCATCGCGCTAACGAATACGACCTCATCCTGCTCGACCTGATGATGCCGAAGATGGATGGATTTCAGGTGATGGAAGGACTCAAGCTGGTCGAATCCGAGATCGAACAGAAAACCGGACCGAAGATTGAATCCGACGGCTGCCTTCCGGTTCTGGTGATCACGGCCCAGCCAGAGCATAAGGAACGTGCACTGCAGGCAGGCGCAAAAGGCTTTATTTCCAAGCCTTTTGATCGACTCGAGGTATTAACCCACATTCGCGATGTTTTGGAGATCCGGTTGTTGCAGAAAGAGTTGCAACAATTTATCACGAGCCTGGAGGTCACGCTCAGCGAGCGAACCGCACCGCTGCGCGAAACGGAAGAGCTGTTTTATCAGCTGGCAGGTAACCTCCCTCAAGTTTTCTGGGTCTGGGATGTTCATGACCAGACGTTTCGCTACATCAACCCCGCATGGGAGAAAATGACGGGCCGGCGCGTTGCTCCCGGCGATAAACTGGACAAATTTTTTGCGGCGGTTCATCCGGAAGACATGCAGCGAGTGATCCGGGAAGCAAGTGAATTATCGCGCCGCAGCGTGGATCATGATTACCGTCTGCTGCTGCCCGACAATACGGTACGCTGGGTTCATACCCGAACCTTTCCGATAAAGGACTCAAAGGGAGTGCATCGGGTCGTGGGGATCACGGATGACATCACACACAGAAAAGGCGCGGATCAGCGGTTACTGCAGCTTGCTCACTACGACTCACTCACCGATCTTCCCAATCGTAATCTGTTTGATGAGTCTCTCCAGAAGATCATCAAACAAGCCGAAATGAATCATCGGACCATTTCCGTACTGTTTCTGGACATTGATAACTTCAAAAAAATAAATGACGATCTGGGGCGTGCAATCGGAGACGAGTTGCTTCGGCAGTTCAGTCGTCGTTTACTGGAATGCCTGCGCGTTACCGATATGGTTGCACGGCTGGGCGGAGATGAGTTTGGGTGCATTCTCGTCACTCCCGACGGTTCCGGAGACGCCGGGGTCGTTGCAAGTAAGATCAGGGAAGCATTGCGGCAACCTTTCAATCTGCTGGATCATGAGATCACGGTTACAGCGAGCATCGGAATCAGCGTTTATCCGACCGATTCGCTTGATGCGGATGCACTTGTTCAAAATGGCGGCACGGCTATGTACCGGTCAAAAGAAGCGGGGAGGGACACCTATCGCTTTTTCACCGCAGAGATGAACGCACGAGCGATCGAAAAGCTGGATCAGGAAAACGCCTTGCGGCGTGCACTCGACCTGAATGAGTTCGTATTATATTACCAGCCGAAGGTGGAACTCTCCATGGGACGAATCACGGGAGTCGAAGCCCTGATAAGATGGAGACGCCCGGGGCATGGACTTATCGCACCCCTGGAATTCATATCGGTTCTCGAACAAACCGGGTTGATCAGCGAGGTGGGAGCCTGGGTTATCGAGAGTGCATGCAAGCAAATCTCAAAGTGGAGGCGTTCGGGAATCGGAGAAATTCCGGTATCGGTCAACGTCTCGGGCCGGCAATTCTCTCAGGGCACGCTAAACCAGGACATAATCCGGGCAACCCAGGAGAATGACGTCCACCCGGAATTGCTCGAGTTTGAGTTGCAGACTGAAAGGGCGCTTCGAGAGAACAGCATCGACTCCGATTTACTGGAATTGGAGATGACGGAAAGCTCTTTGATGACGCATGCAAAAAAAACGGCTGGCATTCTCCAAAGGCTTAAATTACTCGGGATTCGAATTTCGATCGACGATTTTGGTACTGGTTACTCCAGCCTGGCTTATGTGAGACGTCTTCCTATTGATGTGCTTAAAATCGATCGTTCTTTCATTGCGGAAATAACAACGAATTCAGCGGATGCCGCGATTACGACTGCTATCATCGAGATGGCGCACAGTCTTAACGTAAAAGTCGTGGCCGAGGGGGTAGAAACAGTTGAACAGCTGGATTTTCTACGAGAACGAGGGTGCGACGAAATTCAGGGCTATTATTTTGCGCGCCCGCTTCCTGCACACGAAATCGCAAAATTGCTTTTGAGCGGCAACAGGTTTCTAAAGCCGGCGCAATCTCTCATCGTCTAGCAAAATCTGGTTATGGGCCAGGCGACCTGTTAAAGCAAGTAACTGGTATTCGCTTGGCTGTCCTCTAGAGAGCAATGATCCGCTGTTGAAGCAGGATCGGATACAATACGCCTTCGCCTTCATTCATGCGCACCAAGCGCTCTCCACATTTTTTCTTTTTCTTCAAGCATGCGTTTTGCCTGTTTAGGTAGCGGTTCTCAAGGTAATGGTCTTGTGGTCGAGGTAGCAGATACCAGATTACTACTGGATTGCGGCTTTACATTAAAGGAAACCACGATTCGGCTTTCAAAGCTCGGCCTGGAACCCGGGATGATCGATGGAATCGTCGTTACTCACGAACACAGCGACCATATTGATGGCGTGGCGCGATTTGCACGAAGATTTGGTACCCCGGTCTGGTTGACATACGGAACTTTGCGCAGCGTAGGGAAGAAGTTTGATCTGTTGCCGGCAGTGAATATCATCGACGGTTATCAGCGTTTCTCCGTTAAGGATATCGAGGTAGAGCCCTATCCGGTTCCGCATGATGCTCAGGAACCTGCACAGTTTGTATTTGGCGATGGTGCAGTGCGATTAGGCGTACTGACCGATGCCGGCAGCTCGACGCCCCATATCGAAGCGGTATTGAGTCAGTGCCACGCACTTGTGCTGGAATGCAACCATGACGCTACAATGCTTGCAAACAGCGATTATCCTTATAGTCTCAAGCAACGCGTCGGAGGCCGTTTTGGCCATCTCGAGAATTCTGCTTCGGCCAGCCTTCTTGCCAGCCTTGATTGCAGTCGCCTTCAGCATATCATTGCTGCTCATTTGAGCCAGAAAAACAATACACCGTTGCTTGCGCAAACTGGGTTGAGCGGCGCGTTAAACTGCGGGATAGACTGGATCGGCGTTGCTGACCAGAGCGATGGTTTCGGCTGGCGTCAGATGATCTGACCCCCCGCCAACAATAAAAAGCCGCCCCTTTATCCCGAGGGCGGCATTTCCGCTATTCGTCCTTCCCGGCTCCTTGCTCAGGCGGCGGGAGGCGTCTGCCTTGTTATTCCTTGTTGGCGTCGTCCTCAGCGGACGGAGCAGCAGGCTCAGCCGGTGTGCCGGAAGTTATTTTTGCGAAATTATCTTTTTCCTGTTCGGGAAGCGCCTGATTCGGCTTGCCACAAGCAGTCATCGTCATGGCCGCTAAAACAGCCGCGAGGAGTGTGTATTTCATTATCTATTCCCTCTAAATTTTTATGGTGACAAAGTTCCAATTATATAGTGAACCGCCGGAGTCATTCAAGCTGGAAGCTCGAGAACGAAATTGATGCAAGACTATTGCGTATTTTTAAGCAAGAAAAAAGCCATCCCGGAGGATGGCTTTTTTCTGCCTACGCACTATTTCTATTAGTGGCCTGCAGGAATGGGGCTTTGCCCAGGCGGCAGCGGGTTACCGTTGCCGTCAAGCGTGTGTCCGGGAAGGACGGCCTGGCCAGAATATTCATCGTCATCGTCTCCACCGGGCGCCGCGGAAACCTTGTCATCCGGAGCCGTGGCGGCCGGAGCTTCAGAACCACGTTCTTCAGCCAGGGTTGTGCCTTCTTCAGTTCTGGTTCCGTATGATGTGGAATTTTCAGGTAGTGCTTGTTTCGGTCTGTCGCATGCTGTCAGAGCAAGTGCCACCAAAGCGGCGGCGATGAGTGAAAGTTTCATTATCGGGGCGTCCTTAAATAAAATAGAAATAGGTTGTGACGGGTCCATTATATAGCAAAAATATCCCCCACCAACCGAAATTTGCGAAACCCGCCATTGAGTCGCTAACAGCGGATTTCAATTGTGGCGTAAGACCTGAGACCCTTCGAGAATAATCTTGTTACCGCTTATTTGCCTGATTCTTCTTTCTCGGCACCCGCGCTGCCGGCGGGCCCTTGAGCGCCAGCAGCCTCGTCTGTTGACGGTTTATCCAGCTCGTCAAAATTAGGCGCCGAGTCACGTTCAACCGAGGCAGAGGGAGGCGGCTTATCCATAGGATGTTTTTTATATTCACCGCAAGCGGTCAGCGCGAGTGCCGTTACGACAACAGCGAGGAGACTGTATTTCATTATTAATCATCCTATGGTTTCAGAGAAAGCCGTAGTGTAACAAAAGCGTTCGGGTCATTCAAATCCGGGGGTGACAATTGGCGGGATTCTCCATAAAGAGTACCGCCTAAAAAAAACCGTCCCTAGGGACGGTTTTTTTAAAGCTTGCTTGCTGGCATCACTATCAGGGTTGTTCTTTCGGCGGTTCATCTTTCGTTGTCTCCGTCCCGGCAGCGTCCTTCTGTGCTGCTTCGATGTCTGCGTCGCTGAGTTGTCCTTCACGTTTCTCCCAAAGGCTGGGGGGATACTGACCAGGCTTGCCTTCCCCAGGCTTCTTCTCTCTCATTTGATCACAGGAGGTTAATGCTAGTGTTACCAGAGCGGCGGCGAGGAGCGAGTACTTCATTTTTTTAATCTCCTTTATAGGTTTATCACGTACAACAAGTAATTTGTCAAACATCTCGGCCATTCAAATCTTGGAAGACCATCTATTCTTTATAGCCATTATCTTAATAGCAGAATTAAGAAATGTTGTCTAGTCGTTGTATCACAAAGTCATAGGTGATAGAGGCAGTCTCCCCGAAAGCCGCGCCCTTATTAGCTCATACAGAGCGGAGCCGCGGGTTATTGCTTTTTGTGAAGCGCAGCCTGGCAATGATTCTCGAGAGGTTTGTAGAACAGATCAAAGCCAGGGGGAAGTCATTTATCATTTCGTCCGGCTTAGATCAATATAACCATAGAGATACCATTGATAAAGCAGCTCAAGCGCCTCGTCGTCAAAACCTTCTCCCCCGGGCAATGCAAGATAATCCGCCAATTTTCCCAATACCGTGCGGGCGGTGGAACGCACTTCCGATAGTTCACCATTCACAAAAATATACTTTCCGCTGCATAACATGCGGCTCCTCAGATTCAACTGAAGTTTTCCTTTTTCAAGCTGGCAGGCAAATTCTTGCTGCGTCAAGGGATGTAACGGTGGGGTAAAAAAAACATGAGGCTTGGGCTCCGTCAGGTAGATTCCCAGAAACCGTTCAACCTCGGCACGATCCCATTTGATTTTGTCGAGCGCCACAACTGCCTGATGCAGCATATCGGCACTTATGTGGCCAGGGCGGGATTGAAGGCGGATATCCGGGTCATGGTACATTCCTTCGATCTCGCTATTGTCCTGCAGGTAAATGAGAAACTGAGTCGCAAGTTCCTGGTAGGTGGGAGCTCGAAAGCCAACCGAATAGGTCATGCAGTGACCATCTGCCGCTACCCCGTTGTGCGCATAGCCCGGCGGCAGATACAGCATATCACCCGGTTCCAGCACCCACTCCTGCTCCGGCCTGAAATCCCGCAGGATTTTTAATGGTGCATTCATCACCAATTTCTTGTCCTGCTGAGCTGATATCTGCCAATGTCGGCGCCCCGTGCCCTGCAGTAAAAAGACATCGTATGAATCGAAATGAGGTCCGACCCCTCCCCCCTCGGGAGCATAACTGACCATCAGGTCATCAAGCCGGGCGTGCGGGATGAAATTGAATTGCAGCAACAATTCACGGGCTTCGGGCAGGAAGTGATTGACATCCTGTACCAGCAGTGTCCAATGTTTTTTGGGCAAGCGTGAAATATTGCGGGCTGTGAAAGGCCCATGCCTGACCTCCCATTTGCCATTCTTTTGAGTAATCAGGCGTGACTGCGCATCTTCGCAGCATGCGAGATCGATCAGGCCGCCGGGAGTGAGAGGCCCTTGAAATCCTGGTAGGGCTCCACGTACGAGCAAGGGTTTTTTTTGCCAGTAATCCCGAAGAAAATTTTTCGGGGAAATACCCCCCAGCAGACTGGTTTTCATTTTGGAATCATATGAGATGATGCAAGGCCTTCCATAAATACTCAGGGCCTCGAGCAGCTTATCCGCATGCTCATAAAGGCCCATATGCGGGACACTTCAAGAAAGATCAGGCTCAAGCGTTCTCACCGGCCCCGCATGAACATCTTGTCGAGATCTGCAAGGCTGATCTCAAACCAGGTTGGCCTGCCATGATTGCACTGTCCTGAACGCTCGGTTGCCTCCATTTCACGTAATAGCGCATTCATTTCAGGAATGGTCAGCATTCGATTGGCACGGACCGCGCCGTGGCAAGCCATGGTTGAAAGCATTTCATTACGCCTGCTGGTCAACACCCGGCTGGCACCGAACTCATGGATTTCGCGCAGCACGTCGCGCGCGAGCTTAACCACATCGGCATCCTTGAGCGCGGCGGGCACAGATCGCACTGTTAGCATGGTTGGGGAGAGCATCGCTATTTCGAACCCGAGTTCGGTCAGGATGTCCCGGTTTTCTTCGGCTGTCGCAATATCCAGGCTATCCGCCTGAAATATCGCCGGGATCAGCAAGGGCTGCGTGAAGAGCACATGGTCATCAAGCGCGGTTTTGAGCTTCTCGTACAGAATCCGCTCGTGCGCTGCGTGCATATCCACGACAAGCAAGCCTCGTTCATTCTGGGAAAGAATATAAATACCCAGAAGCTGGCCCAACGCGAAGCCCAACGGCGGAACGTCCTGTTTCTCGAAATCTGCCGGCGTCTGCGGTACTTCTGATAATTTTTGACCGGGGGTGTCGGAGCCGAAAAGTGTCGAGTAAAACGACTGCGGCTGGGCTACTCCCGCAGCCGGTACAGGTGGAACGAGCGGCATGAAGCTCTGCCTTGGATAGGAAGGCGCTCCAGTGGCCTGTCCAAATACTGCTCGGCTACTGGTTTCCTGTCTGCTTCCTGCTGCACCCGGTACAGAGACTGAGGCCGCGGACAAGGATTGCGGCGACGCCAGCGCTTTATCAATCGTATGGAAAATGAATTGATGCAGTGCACGGGGATCGCGGAATCTCACCTCGGTTTTAGTAGGATGGACATTCACATCCACGCTCCCGGCATTCATTTCGAGAAACAGCACAAAGGCGGGATGCCGATCCAGATGCAGCACGTCACGATAGGCCTCGCGTAGCGCATGGGCGATCACTTTGTCGCGCACGAAGCGGCCATTGACAAAGAAATACTGTGCGTCGCGGGAAGATCGGGAGTATGCGGGCAATGCCGCTGATCCCCAGAGCCGGAGGTCCGCCGCCTGTTCGTCAATGAATATCGAGGTCTGGCTGAATTCATCGCCCAGTATTGCCGCGATTCGGCGCCTTGTATCCGCCGCACGCAAGTGATGGCGTGCAGTACCGTTGTGTTGCAGTGTGAAAGCGATATCCGGTCGCGACAAGGCGATGCGCCGAAAGGCTTCTTCGCAATGCGAAAATTCGGTGCCATCGGTTTTTAAAAATTTGCGCCGGGCGGGAGTGTTGAAGTAGAGGTTGTGCATTTCAACCGTAGTGCCTTTGGCAAGCGCTGCCGGTTCCGGTTCCGACAAACGGCCTCCCTCGGCTTCTATCCGCCAGGCATGTTTTTGCTCTGCACCGCGACTGGCCAGCCTCAGGCGTGAAACGGACGCGATACTTGCCAGTGCCTCGCCACGGAAACCCAGGCTCGCCACTTTTTGCAGATCTTCAAGGCTATCGATCTTGCTGGTGGCATGACGCGCGAGCGCGAGCGGCAGATCGTCTCTGGAGATGCCTGCTCCATTATCCGATACACGGACGAGCTTTGTTCCACCCTGGAAGATATGCACTGCTATTTCTGACGCTCCCGCATCAACGCTGTTTTCCAGTATTTCCTTAAGTGCCGAAGCCGGGCGCTCGACGACCTCCCCAGCGGCAATCTGGCTGACAAGCAGGTCGGGTAGCAGCTTGATCGTGTTCATTAGCATTTTCGGCGAGGATATGCCTTTATTATACTACCGGTACTCAGGAGGGCTTCGGGCTGCGCGAAAAATGCGAAGCGAAACGCCGGGTGCGGATTGACCGCATCCCAACGCGCGTTATCACGAACGTTCTTTCATCGCGGCGGTAATGGCGGCATGGTCAAGATGTGGGGCGAATATCTCGATGAAGTCATAAACATATCCGCGCAAGTAGCTATTGCGGCTTATGCCGATACGCGTCGTGCTCGGTTCGAACAGGTGGCTTGCGTCGATAGACCGCAGATGTCGATCGCGCCTGGGCTCGAACGCCATCTTGGCCAGTATGCCAACGCCCAACCCCAGTTCTACGTAAGTCTTGATTACATCCGCGTCTATCGCCGTCAACACCACATTGGGAGTCAATCCTTTTGCCTCGAACGCCTGGTTGATCTTCGAGCGGCCGGTAAAAGCAAAATCATAAGTAATAATCGGGTACTCGGCGAGCGCCTCCAGCGTCAGTTGCGAGAGTTTAAGCAGCGGATGCCTCGGCGGGACCACGACGCAACGGTTCCACTGGTAGCATGACAACATCACGAGCTCATCAAATAGCTCCAGGGCTTCCGTGGCGATGGCAATATCCGCCACGCCCGAAGTGACCAGTTCTGCTATCTGCGTCGGATTGCCCTGGTGCAAAATAAGCTTCACCTTGGGGTAGCGTGCGGTAAAATGCTGAACTGCGGACGGTAGCGCGTAGCGCGCCTGCGTATGGGTAGTGGCAATGGTGAGGGACCCGCTGGCCTCGTTGGCAAATTCCTGGCCAACCTGTTTCAGGTTCTTGGCGTCTCTCAGCATTCTTTCGGCAATGTCAAGAATGGCGCGTCCAGGTGGTGTGGTTTCAACTACGCGTTTACCATTTCGTACAAAAATGTCTACCCCCAGTTCGTTTTCCAGGAGACGGATCTGTTTGCTGATACCCGGTTGGGAAGTATGCAGAACCTCCGCGGCCTTTGATAAATTCAGGCCTTGATTTGCGACTTCGCATAAATAACGCAGTTGTTGCAGTTTCATGGTTTCGGGTCTAAATAATGTTAGGTTATGTTAATCTAACATAATATTCTTTATCGATATATATGTTCTTTGCTATTATGTCGATTTTCGAGGCAACATACGAAGTTTGCCCGCCACGAGCATTGATAGGTTATGGAGCAGGCAGAGGACTGATGGGTCAGGAGGGTTGAAAGAACGGCGTAAACACGGCTGATTTCGGTCAGCCCAGCTGGTCGAATACCGTCAGAATCAGGCCGAGTGCGATACCAGCTGAACTCAGGAAAGGATGCTGCGACGCGGAGGATTCATTTTTCGGATTTTTGGCATCAAGCTGATATGGCAATAACTGATATGGCAATACATTTGGAGGATGCAGATGAGTTACTTGGATAATCTCGCGAATGACGAGGAGATAGATTTATACGCCCAGTCCGTACAGGAGTATGTGGACCTGAATATGGATGTTGCGCGCTTTACCGCCGGCCGCCTGCAAATGGGGATCTACGGCCAGCGGCAGGAGGGCGTCCACATGGTGCGTATAAAGCTGCCCGGAGGGCGTCTCACGGCACGGAAATTGAAAACGATAGCCAGTGCCCTGGAGACCTATTCCCGTCATGACGTCGTACATATCACGACACGCCAGGATATTCAGATGCATTATGTGCCGCTTGAGCAGACGCCAGCGGTGCTTCGTCATCTGGCCGCGGGTGGACTGACGACTCGCGAGGCCTGTGGCAACACCATACGGAATATCACGACCTGCCCGCTCGCCGGCGTGTGCCCGCGCGAGCATGTCGATGTGACGAAGCATCTGGAGGGTACGGTCGAGCATCTTCTGCGAAATCCATTGACTCAGCAAATGCCGCGTAAATTCAAGATCAGCCTGTCAGCCTGCGAATCTGACTGTGCACAGGGAATGATGCACGATCTGGGCGTCATTGCGGTGCGTGACGGCGACCGTTTCGGATTCAAGGTCGTAGCGGGAGGGGGTCTCGGACACAAGCCGCACGAAGCCATCGTCATCGAGGAATTTATCGAGGAAAAAGATCTCCTGTCAGTAATGGAAGCGGTCATTCAGGTGCACAACCGCTACTCGGACCGGCGCAAACGCGCCAAATCCCGAATCAAGTTCCTGGTGGATAAATTCGGCCCCGAGGGGTTCGTCGAGAAATATCGCGAAGAACTGGTGCGCACGACCTCGGCATTGGCAACGCTGGACTATCCAAAAGGCGAATGGAGCGCCGGGGCGGACACCGAGGTCCCCGGTTTGGGTGCACCGCGCCATATTTTCGCGCAGAAGCAGCCCGGCTATTACGTATTTCCGATCAGTGTGCCCATGGGCAACCTGAATGTGGAACAATTGCGCGGCCTGGCCAATATTTGCGAAACCTTCGAATTGCCTGATATTCGCACTACGCAGGATCAGAACATGTTTTTTACAAGCGTGCCGGAAGCCAGCATTGAAACGCTGCGTGGCGCGCTGGCTGCATTAGGCCTGGGTGAACCCAAGGCAGGCGATGATGTAGTGGCCTGCCCTGGTACTTCGACTTGCCGTCTGGGAATCACTTCAAGCACGATCGTCGGCCCCAAGCTGAGCGGCGGCAAGCATGATCTGAAAATACGTGTTTCGGGATGTCATAACGGGTGCGCCCAGCCCGAGGCTGGAGATATCGGGATATACGGGGAAGGCAAGCGCATGCATGGCAAGCTGGTGCCGCATTACCAGTTGCATTTCGGCGGGAACGCCATGGCACGCGGAGCGCTGGCGTTCAAAGGCCCATCGATACCCACGGCGCGGATCGAGGAGGCAGTGGAACGGGTGCAGTCGGCCTTTGCCACTGACCGCGAATCGGGTGAGACATTCTTTTCCTGGGCGCACCGGATGGAGAGCGCCTATTTCACCGATCTGCTGGCGGACCTCGTGGAGGTCAAGCCGGAAGAATTGGCTTCGGTCTTGCGCGATCATGGAAACAACAACGATTTCAAGGTACTGCAACTGGGTGGAGGCGAGTGTGCAGGCGTGAGCCAGATAAAGATCGGTACGATTTTCTTTGAAGCCGCCCATGAGCGGAATTATCGCGATGCGCTCAAGTTTCAGACGAAATTCGCGGATTCGGTCAAGTGTGCCGAGGAGATCGCCCGTTTGATCGGCCAGGGCGTGACTGAAATGCTGGGCGGTTTGAAGCATGATGACTTGACTGCGCAGGCGGAAGAACTGCTTCGAGTACTGCCTGCCAAAGCGTATCTGTCCAGGCAATTGGCCAGATTCGCGGAGGATTTTGCTAGCCCGGCCGAAGAGTTGAATGATGCTCATTTGACCGAATGGTTTTCCCGGTTGGATGCATGGACGATGGAGGTTGCGGAATTCTGCCTGGATTTCGACCGTCAGCTCGATCTGGCCGGAGCGCTGCCGTCGCCGCTGCCAGCTTCAGCCAGATCGCCTGCGTTTGACCCGGCGAAGTCTTCCGTCACGATCTGATAAATTTCAAATGCCACTCTCAAGCCCGGATGAGCCTGGATCACAAGATTTCTGAAGTGCGAGCACTGTTGGATTGGGTGCAGCGGGATTATGCACCGGCCACCTTCGCTTGCAGTTTTGGCGCTGAGGATATGGTGCTGATGGATCTTATTGCACAGCATTATCCTGGTATCACGGTGTTTACACTGGATACCGGACGTCTGCCTGAAGAAACCTACAGTCTCATGAGAGATGTGGCAGATCGCTACGGGATTCATGTTCCGGTCTACTTTCCCGAATCTGCCGCAGTTGAGGCCTATGTCGCGCAGAACGGACCGAACGGCTTCTATGACAGCGTGGAGTTACGAAAAAAATGCTGCCATATTCGAAAGGTGGAACCGCTGAAACGCGCGTTGCACGGCAAGCGTGCCTGGATTACGGGATTGCGCCGCGATCAGGCGCCCACCAGAAAAGAACTGGCGGTGTCAGAATTCGACGCCGGGAATGGTTTACAAAAAATCAGCCCGCTGCTGGACTGGAGCTTGTCCGATGTATGGGCTTATATCAAGCAATTCAATGTGCCGTACAGCGCGCTGCATGATAGAGGCTACACCAGCATCGGGTGCGCGCCTTGCACCCGTGCCATTACGCCGGGTGAGGAGGTTCGGGCCGGCCGCTGGTGGTGGGAAGACCCGGAAATCAGGGAGTGCGGTTTGCACCCGGACAAGCGGCGCGTCACTCCAACGGTTTTCGCCGCGGGGACGGACCGGGCTTCGGGCCAGGAAAAAGGTGGCGAAGGTGTGGAAGAAGAGGAGCACGGTGCTCTTGCTGGCGCCGCTCGTGAAACTATCAGGATTGATCAATGAACACTATGCTGAATGATATGGAAGAACTTGTTACGCCGGCTCCAGGCGTTGTTGTGAAGACCGAACCGGTAGTCATTAAACGTCCTGTTGCACGGCATTTTGGCCATCTGGATGCACTGGAAAGCGAGGCTATCCATATCATGCGGGAGGTTGCAGCCGAATGCGCCAACCCGACCCTGCTATTCTCCGGCGGAAAGGATTCGATCGTACTGCTGCGCCTGGCGGAAAAAGCGTTTCGCCCTGGACGTTTTCCATTTCCGTTGATGCATATCGATACCGGCCATAATTTTCCCGAAGTAATCGAGTTCCGTGACCGTCGCGTCAAGCAATTGGGTGAGCGGCTGATTGTGCGCAGCATGGAAGACTCCATCAGGCAGGGAAGAGTGGTTTTACGTTCCGAGAATCAGAGCCGCAATCCATTCCAGTCAGTGACATTGCTGGATGCAATCGCCGAGTTCCAGTTCGATGCCTGCATCGGAGGTGCGCGCCGGGATGAAGAAAAAGCGCGTGCCAAGGAACGCATATTTTCTTTCCGCGATGAATTCGGCCAATGGGATCCGAAGAACCAGCGTCCCGAATTATGGGATATTTACAATACCAGAGTGCATCCTGGAGAAAATATTCGCGTGTTTCCGATCAGCAACTGGACCGAACTCGATGTGTGGGAATACATTGCGCGTGAGGAACTGGAAGTGCCCCATATCTATTTTGCCCATAAGCGGGATGTAATCCGGCGTGGTACCGGGCTTTTACCGCTATCCCACCTGGTTCAGCCGACCGAGGGGGAAAAAGTGGAGAATCTCATGGTGCGCTTCCGGACAGTAGGTGACATGAGTTGCACCTGCCCGGTAGAATCCCCCGCAGCCAGCGTCGGCGAAATCATTGCCGAAACCGCAATCACCCGAATTACGGAGCGCGGCGCTACGCGCATGGACGACCAGACATCGGAGGCATCGATGGAGCGGCGCAAGAAAGAGGGATATTTTTAGGCGTATCTTCATGGACCATGATTTCTGATGGGGCTTGTTCAGGAGTCGGGAATTCGCTCTTGCGCAATTGCACAACATCGAGGTCTCATCTCGCGCTAGCCCGGTTTACGGGATGTCGCGAAACCAGAATTTTTCCAGAAAGAGTATTAAATGTCAGCTATTGAAAGTATTTCTTTTGATCATTCGGAATTGTTGCGTTTCATTACCGCGGGTAGTGTGGACGACGGCAAAAGCACGCTGATCGGGCGTTTGCTGCACGACTCGAAATCCATCTTCGAAGATCAACTGAGCGCTATCACCCATACTTCGCAACGGCGCGGGTTCGAAGCCGTCGACCTGTCCCTGCTTACTGACGGCTTGCAAGCGGAGCGCGAGCAAGGAATCACCATTGATGTAGCCTATCGTTACTTCGCCACGCCCAAGCGCAAATTCATCATTGCCGACACCCCGGGTCATGAGCAATATACCCGTAACATGGTTACCGGAGCCTCCACGGCAAATCTTGCCATCATACTGATCGATGCGCGCAAGGGTGTGCTTACCCAGTCGCGCCGCCATGCCTATCTCGCAAGCCTCGTGGGTATTCCACATCTGGTGGTGGCGGTCAACAAGATGGATCTGGTGGATTATTCCCGGGATGTATTCGAGCGGATTTGCGAAGAATTTCACGTGTTTGCCGCCGGCCTCCATCTCAAAAATATTGCGTATATCCCGATGTCAGCCCTGAATGGCGATATGGTTGTCGAGCGTGGAGACAAGCTTGACTGGTACGACGGAATGACTCTGATGGATCTGCTGGAGAACGTTCCTGTCGACCATGACATCAATCTCGAAGATTTCCGCTTTCCCGTGCAGTTGGTTTGCCGTCCGCAAACAGAGGAATTACGCGATTTTCGCGGCTATATGGGACGCATTGAATCAGGGTCCATCAGGGTAGGCGACAGCGTACAGGTACTGCCTTCGGGACTGACTTCGCGTATCAAGGAAATTGTCACTTATGAAGGGAATGTAGATGAGGCGATCGCTCCGCAATCAGTGACACTGGCGATCGAAGACCATCTGGATATATCACGGGGCGACATGCTGGTGAAGATTGCCCAAATCCCGCAGGTCACAAAGGAGTTTAATGCCATGCTGTGCTGGCTGTCCGACCAGAACCTGGACCCGCGGCGAAAATACCTCATCAAGCATACGACGCGGACCGTGAAGGCAATGGTGTCCCGCATAGATTATCGCCTGGATATCAACTCGCTGAACCATGAACCGGCGGAAACGCTGAAAATGAACGATATCGGACGGGTATCGCTAAAGGTGCATCAGCCGCTGGTATGGGATTCGTATCACCGTAATCATGCCACCGGCAGCTTTATCGTCATCGACGAAGCCAATAACAATACCATCGCGGCCGGCATGATCTGCGCGGCAAAGGATCAGGCTGGGAGTTGTGACTAACTGACGCTTTGTAGCGCAAAACTCTGAAGCGTGAGCTCTGCGCAGTCCACGATGACACAGAAGAACGAACGGGCGTACGGAGCGGATGAGGTGAAAAGCGGCCTTGCCGCTTTTATATTTTTTGGCAAGGAAAAAGCACAAACTGAAAATGGGTATAAAACTGAGGTCCAGCTCGCTTTTGGATGATTGCCGAGGGCCGATCACTTTCTTTTTGCCTCTTCTTTTGATCTTATACTTTTTGATGACGTTATCATGACAAGTTTACAATTGGCGCCCAACCCCACCGACGCGGCCGCTGGGCCTTCTCCCATCCTTGGGTTTGGCATGGCCTTCGCCGATCTGTATCGCCGCGAGGGGCTGGTGAAACTGGATCAGGCGTTTCTCGATTTTCTTGGCGAAGGAGAACCCCCGCTGCGTACCAGCCTGGATCGCGCTCGTGCCTATCCCGATAGCCTCGACCGCAAGGCAGAAGCAGCGCTACTGATCGAGATTGCGCCCTGGATGGAAGATTTTATTGCCAGGCTGTTCGGTATCGAGAAAGAGGTCCAGGTACTTGCCTCCCGCCATCATCAGCTTGCTCCTCTTTATTCCTGCAAAAGACAGTTCGTGCAACGCCGGGCGATGAGCAAGGTAAGCGAGGCGGAGGCGACCGCAGCGGATGGGATTGCGCTGGAAGAAAAACTGGCCGCCGATTTCGAGACGCCTTTCTCCGAGCTGACTTTCGCAACCAAAGTCTCGGAGTGGTTATTGGATGAAAATGCGAACGAAGAGCGAATCAGGGTGGCATTGCTATATGCGGCCTGGGCGCTCAAGACTCCTCAGGGGAGAGAACGCAACAAGGACGGGGTATTGTTCAAAGCACCTGCCAAGCTTGATTTCCTGAAGCTCTTGTCGACGGATACCGACAACGCAGCGGGTTACACCGTTCACCGCCTTCACCATATACGCCGCCGGGAAGGCTTCGCGCTGACCGACCCGGGAACCGACCTGGTGGGCGCCCTGGATGAGGCGAATTACTGCATCTGGTGCCATGAGCAAGGAAAAGATTCGTGCTCGAAAGGACTGAAGGAAAAACCGAAAACTCCTGAAGAGGTGCCGTCTTTCAAAAAAAGCCAGCTCGGTGTCCTCCTGACGGGTTGCCCGCTGGAAGAGCGCATATCCGAATTTCACAAACTCAAGACCCAGGGCGTGGCGGTCGGCGCCTTGGCCATGATTGTCGTGGACAACCCGATGTGCGCGGGGACCGGGCACCGTATTTGCAATGATTGCATGAAATCCTGCATCTATCAGAAACAGGAACCGGTAGATATTCCACAGGCTGAGACGCGCACCCTGAAGGACATATTGGAGCTGCCCTGGGGTTTCGAAATCTATAGCCTTCTCACCCGGTGGAATCCCCTGGATTTGCGCCGGCCGGTGCCGAAGGCGCCAACAGGCCGGAAAGTATTGGTAGTGGGCATGGGCCCGGCAGGGTATACCCTGGCGCATCATTTAATGAACGACGGTCATACGGTAGTCGGTATCGATGGCCTCAAGATCGAGCCATTGGCGCCGGAGATCTCCGGAGTGAACCAGCAGGGAGAGCATGTTCCATTCCGCGCTATCCGCGACGCCGATGAAATTGCCGAGGATCTGGATGAGCGCATGCCTGGCGGGTTTGGCGGCGTGGCCGAATACGGCATTACAGTTCGGTGGGACAAAAATTTTCTCAAGTTGATCCGTCTGCTGCTGGAGCGGCGGGAAGAGTTTGCTCTTTTCGGCGGGGTCCGCTTTGGCGGAACGCTTACCGCTGACGATGCCTTCGCCCTGGGATTCGATCATGTGGCCCTGGCTGCGGGTGCGGGCCGTCCCACCGTGCTGGATTTACCCAATGGCCTGGCGAGAGGAGTTCGTGCCGCATCAGATTTTCTGATGGCGTTGCAGTTGTCGGGCGCGGCCCAGACGAACTCTGTCGCCAACATGCAATTGCGCTTGCCAGTGGTTGTGATTGGCGGTGGCTTGACGGCTATCGATACCGCAACCGAAGCGCTTGCCTATTACCCGGTACAAGTGGACAAGTTTCTTCGCCGTTATGAAATTTTGACGGCGGTGCAGGGCGAAGCAGCCATCCGCGGAGCATGGGATGAGGAAGAGCGGGAAATTGCCGAAGAATTTCTTGATCATGCTCGTGCCATCCGTGCCGAACGCAAGGAAGCGGAGCGGGAGGGACGGGCGCCGCACGTATTGGAGCTGCTTCAATCCTGGGGTGGCGCCACAATTGCTTACCGGAAACGGCTCATCGACAGCCCCTCCTATACGCTTAATCATGAAGAAGTCGAGAAGGCACTGGAGGAAGGCATCTGGTTTGCCGAGGGCCTCACGCCGGTGCGGGTGGACACTGATAAGTGGGAACATGCGAAGGCCGTGCAGTTCGCAGTGCAGGTTCTGGATGAAACCGGGTCATGGCAAAAAACGGGACAGGCGACCTTGCCGGCCCGCGCTGTTCTGGTTGCGGCCGGGACTCAGCCCAACACAGTTCTCGCCAGAGAAGACGATAAAAATTTCAAGCTGAATGGCCGCTACTTTGCCGCTTGCGATGAAAACGGCGATCCCGCCAGTCCGCCGCGGGCGAACCCCAAGCCTGTAACGCCGAGCGTCTTGCTGAGCCGCAATGGTGATGGGCGCTTCATCAGCTTCTTCGGTGATCTGCACCCCTCCTATTCCGGCAATGTCGTAAAGGCAATGTCCAGCGCCAAGCAGGGTTATCCAGTAGTAAGCCGGGTGCTTGAACGTCTGGCACCGGCATCCACGAAACCAGCCTGGCTGTTTTTTGCCGAAATGAACGGACAGCTGCGCGCTACGGTGCATAAAGTGGAACGGCTTACACCGAACATCATAGAGGTGGTTGTGCATGCGCCAATGGCGGTGGAACGCTTCCACCCCGGCCAGTTCTATCGCTTCCAGAATTTTGCAACGCTTGCCACCACCGCCGGCGACACCAAATTGGCGATGGAGGGCATTGCCCTTACGGGAGCCTCGGTTGACATGGCGCGCGGGCTGGTATCGCTGATTGCCCTGGAAATGGGAGGATCAGCGGATCTGTGCGCAAAGCTCAATCCCGGCGATCCGGTAGTATTGATGGGTCCCACTGGTACGCCCACCGAAATTCTGCCGGATGAAACAGTCGTGCTGGTAGGGGGCGGGCTGGGCAACGCGGTGTTATTTTCAATCGGTGCGGCAGCGCGAGCAGCAGGATCGAAGATTTTGTATTTCGCCGGGTACAAGAAGCTGATAGACCGCTACAAAGTGGCTGAAATCGAGGCCGCCGCGGATATAGTGGTCTGGTGCTGCGATGAAGCTCCCGGCTTCAAACCTTCGCGGCCGGACGATCTCAGTTATGTGGGCAATATCGTGGAGGCCATGGCTGCTTATGGAAGCGGCGCGCTGGGTCCTCAGAAAATTCGCTTGTCTGACGCCGATCGTATCATTGCCATCGGCTCCGACAGGATGATGGCGGCGGTGGGCGCTGCCCGGCATGCCAAACTTCAACCTTATCTGAAAACAGATCATTTCGCGATTGGCTCCATCAATTCGCCCATGCAATGCATGATGAAAGAGATTTGCGCTCAGTGTCTGCAACCACATAAGGATTCGGTAACGGGGGAAATTACTTATGTGTTTTCCTGCTTCAACCAGGATCAACCCCTTGATCAGGTTGATTTCGGGGGGCTGGCCTCGCGTTTACGCCAGAACAGCGTCCAGGAGAAGTTGACTACTCGCTGGATTAGTCATTGCCTGAAAGAAACGAACGAAGTCGGGGCGTGATTTGCCCGATCAGCTGTTTTCATCAATCCAGGCAATGCATCAGGGCCGGGTTCATTTATAATCCGGGCTTCGTGATGAAGTGGCCGCCATAGAGGTAGCGCCGGCCACTTCAACAGCCTACGGAACAATAATCATATCGGAAACATAAGGGGGAATACCAATGCATATAGGGGTACCCGCAGAGATCCGCGGGGGAGAGACCCGGGTTGCGGCCACGCCCGAGACGGTGAAGAAATTTACCGCCAACGGTTTGAATGTCGTCCTGGTACAGTCCGGGGCGGGAGCCGGCGCCAGTATACCGGATGATGCCTACCAGGCCGCCGGTGCAAGCATCGTAGCGAACGCGGCAGACCTTTACGGTCAATCCCGGATCGTGCTTAAGGTGCGAGGTCCGGAGCCCGATGAGCTTGCGCTGCTACGCAAGGACGCTGTACTGCTGGGATTGCTCTCCCCACATCAGCTGGAAGGCATTGAAGCGCTGGCTCGCCACGGCGTTACCGCCTTCTCCATGGAAAAACTGCCGCGTATCTCCCGTGCCCAGAGCATGGATGTGCTGTCGTCCCAGGCGAACATCGCCGGCTACAAGGCGGTGTTGATGGCGGCCAATGTCTATCAGAAATTCTTCCCCATGCTGATGACGGCGGCAGGCACGGTAAAGGCCGCGAGAGTCTTGGTCCTGGGCGCCGGGGTTGCCGGTTTGCAGGCGATTGCCACGGCCAAGCGCCTGGGAGCAGTGATCGAGGCGTTCGATGTGCGTCCCGCGGCAAAAGAACAAGTGGAAAGCCTGGGCGCCAAATTCGTGGAGGTTCCGCTGAGCGATGAAGAAAAGGCGCAGGCGGAGACAGCAGGCGGTTATGCCCGTGAAATGTCGGACGATTACAAGCGCCGCCAGGGGGAATTGGTACACCAGCGCGCCGCCGCCGCCGATATCATCATTACCACCGCGCTGATCCCCGGCCGGCCGGCCCCGGTTCTAATCAGGGAAGAAACCGTTCAGGCCATGAAACCCGGATCGGTTATCGTCGACATGGCGGTAGAGGCGGGCGGCAACTGCCCTTTGTCTGAATTGGACAAGATCGTAGTGAAGCATGGCGTGCATCTCGTCGGTATTTCCAATCTGCCGGGGCTGGTAGCGGCTGATTCAAGCGCCCTTTATGCCCGTAATTTGATGAATTTCCTCAACCTGATGCTTGATGCGAAGAGCGGAGAATTCAAAGTGAACCGTGAAGATGAAATCATAGCCGGAACGCTGGTCTGCGCAGATGGGGAAGTCATCGGGAAAGGCTGAGAAGCGGCGGCAAGCAGTGAAACAGGAAAAAGCTGAAAATTTTTTTGCGGCGCTTTCACTGTGGACAAGCCAGATTATTAATAAAAGTTAAGGATTAGAAGGAGCGATCATGATTGGCGAAATTGACCCAACCATTATTAATCTCACCGTATTCGTGCTGGCGGTGTTTGTCGGCTATCACGTGGTGTGGAATGTGACACCGGCCTTGCATACGCCGCTGATGTCAGTCACCAATGCAATTTCCGGCATCATTCTGGTGGGCGCCATGCTGGCTGCCGGGCCGGCGGAAACGGACTGGGGCGTCTGGTTGGGAGCGGTGGCAGTAACGCTGGCCGCCGTCAACGTCTTCGGCGGCTTTCTTGTCACGCAGCGTATGCTGGAAATGTTCAGAAAAAAAGATAAAAAAGGAAGCTAGTCAATGTCGGCAAATTCAGTCGCACTTGCGTATCTTATCGCATCGGTTTTCTTTATTCTGGCGCTAAAAGGCTTAAGCTCGCCAGTCACCGCTCGCCGCGGTAATTTGTTTGGCATGGTAGGAATGGCTATTGCCGTCGTCACCACGCTTACCATTACCAAAAACTGGGCCTTGATAGTCGGTTGTATCGCGCTGGGCGGCGCAATAGGCGCTGTCGTCGCACGGCGCGTGCAAATGACGGCAATGCCCGAGCTGGTTGCTTTCATGCACTCGCTGGTCGGCTTGGCGGCTGTATTCATCGCGATCGCCGCCGTCAACAATCCCGCTTCATTCGGCCTGCCGGCGCCGTTGCCGATGGGCAGCAAACTGGAATTGTTTCTCGGTACATTCATTGGCGCCATGACCTGGTCGGGCTCGGTGATCGCATTCCTGAAGTTGTCCGGCCGCATGAGCGGTGCGCCCATTACCTTCGGTGGGCAACACATGGTCAACCTTGCTCTCGCGATCGTGATGGTGGGATTCGGACTGTGGTTCTTCTTCAGCGAGACCACCAACTGGACAGCTTTTGCCACGATGTCCGCCATTGCCTTTATTCTGGGTTTTCTTATTATCATCCCGATCGGCGGCGCGGACATGCCCGTGGTCATTTCCATGCTTAATTCATATTCCGGCTGGGCGGCCGCGGGAATAGGATTCTCGCTCGGGAACCCCATGCTCATTATCGCCGGTTCGCTGGTCGGCAGTTCTGGCGCAATTCTCTCTTACATCATGTGCAAGGCGATGAATCGCCCGTTTCTTTCGGTCATACTGGGCGGGTTCGGGGGTGAGACGGGAACGGCCGCGGCAAGTGACGGGACGCAAAAAACCTATCGCAGCGGTAGCGCGGAGGATGCATCGTTCATGATGGGTAATGCCGACAGCGTGATCATTGTGCCCGGCTACGGGTTGGCCGTGGCCCGCGCACAGCATTCTGTCAAGGAACTGGCTGAAAAACTGCATGAAAAAGGAGTGAATGTGCGTTTCGCCATTCATCCGGTAGCGGGGCGGATGCCGGGGCATATGAATGTGCTGTTGGCGGAAGCAGAGATACCTTATGAGCAGGTGCTGGAGATGGATGAAATCAACAGTGATTTCTCCAATACCGATGTGGTGCTCGTTCTCGGCGCAAACGACGTCGTGAACCCGGCGGCCAATGTTCCGGGCAGTCCGATTTATGGCATGCCTATTCTGGATGCGCACAAGGCGCGCACGGTCATGGTTGTCAAACGCAGTATGGCGGCAGGTTACGCGGGCCTCGACAACGACTTGTTCTATATGGACAAGACCATGATGGTATTTGGCGACGCCAAGAAAGTGGTCGAAGATATGGTCAAGGCGTTGTAGTGTTTCACGATGACAAGCCACGCAGGAAAACAGGCCGGGTCGCAGAAGTGTTGGCTTGTCCGGCTTCTTCCCCCGCCAAAATTCTTGGGAGCTATTCGAGCCGCTGCGAAGCATGGCTGATGCGCAAGCAAAGAGTCAGGAAAACGACTTTCCACCCATAGGAGTACCGGTGGACCAAGCGTGAGCGCAATCGAGGGTTTTGCCGAGGAAACGTTTGCGGCAGATGGCCATACGTTCAGGCTCTTTCGAAAAGGAGACGGACCCGGCGTTATCCTCCTGCATGAACTGCCGGGCCTCACTCGGGAAACTGTCGAGCTTGCGGAGTGGATCGCGGACCATGGTTTCCATGTCGTCATGCCGCTCTTGTTCGGCAGCCCCCTTCAGAATCCGGCGCTCGGCCTCATGAAGGCGCCCTTCACGTGCGTTCGAAAGGAGTTCAATAATTTCGCAGCCGGTAAATCCAGCGCCATCACGACGTCGCTGCGGGCATTGTGCCGAAAAGTGCATGCCGAGCGCGGGGGGGTTGGCATAGGCGCGATAGGCATGTGTTATACCGGAGGTTTTGTTTTCGCAATGATGCTGGAAGCATCGCTCCTTGCACCGGTAGCCGCCCAGCCCAGTCTTCCGTTATTTCAACCCGAATCGCTCGATGTCGAGCCGGAAATACTCGCATTCGCCTCAAGCCGCGAAGATACGATGTCATTGCTTGGACTCCGCTTCAAGGATGATGGCCGGTGTCCAGCGTCACGATTCGAGCGGCTGGAAAAATCGCTCCAAAACCGCACGGGATCAGCAGAGCCGCGCTTTCGCTCTATAACAGTGCCGGGCAAAGGACATTCAACCCTGACGTTCGAATACGAGAAAGCGCTTAGCGAGGGAATCGATACCAGGGAGCAGGTGCTCCAGCACCTGCGCGCACAGTTGCTTGATGCGAACAGCTCCACATCCTGACAGCTGGCATCGCGAGGCCGAGTACTTATTTTCCAGCGATTTCCTCATTGGGTTGTTATACTTGCGGTGAGCGATGGCAATATAATGAAGCCATCTGAAACTCGATCCCGGGCGCGAACAACACACTGCCAATCTGTAGTTCATCCCTGTTTTGAAGCCCGGAAATATCCGCAGGGCCCGTTTTTTTTTGCGAAAAAGTAAGGTTTCCATTCGTCGATAGTCAGGAACCCCCATGCTGGTTGGATTACCCAAGGAAATCAAGGATCACGAAAACCGTGTCGGCCTTACGCCAAACACAGTCAGAGCCCTGACACGGCGCGGGCATAAAGTACTCGTCCAGAGCGGGGCGGGAGAAGGCAGCTACCTTTCGGATGCTGAATATGAGTCGGCTGGCGCCACCATTGTTCCTCACGCTGACGACGCCTGGGCGGCGCAGTTGATCGTTAAAGTCAAAGAGCCGACTCCGGCTGAATACCGTTACCTGCATCGGGACATCATTCTTTTCACTTATCTTCATCTGGCTTCAGACAGGCCTCTTGTCGATGCTCTGCTGAAGAGCGGAGCCACAGCCATAGGCTATGAAACGGTCCAGGCTGAAGACGGGAAATTACCTCTTTTGACGCCCATGAGCGAGGTGGCCGGACGCATGGCTACCCAGATCGGGGCAACCTATCTGCAAAAAACGCATGGCGGCCGCGGTGTATTGATGGGTGGCGTTCCCGGTGTTGCTTCTGCTAATGTCGCGATATTGGGCGGTGGTATCGTAGGTACGAATGCCGCCCGTGTCGCCGTTGGGTTAGGTGCACAGGTTACTGTGCTGGATGTGAGTCATGATCGCCTGAAATATCTGGATGATATTTATCGCGGACAACTGCAGACCCGGTTCAGCGATGAATATAATATCGAAGAGGCGGTCTACGAGGCAGATCTGGTAATCGGAGCAGTATTGATTCCGGGCGGCCGGGCGCCGTGGCTGGTTACAGCGGAAATGTTGCCACGGATGCGAAAAGGAGCGGTGATTGTAGATGTAGCGGTTGATCAGGGTGGATGCGTGGAAACAACCCGGCCTACCACTCACAGCAATCCGACCTATGAACTTGAAGGCGTGGTGCATTATTGTGTCGCCAACATGCCGAGCGCCGTCCCGCGCACCAGTACCTTCGCACTTAATATCCAGACAGCGGTTTATACCCTGCAGTTGGCGGATGAGGGCTTGAATGCCTTGCAAAAAAACCGTGCCCTGCAATACGGCCTCAACATCCACGGCGGATCGATAACCTATCCTGCTGTCGCAGAGGAATTTGATATGAAATGCATAGAGCCGCTGCAGGCATTGGGCCGGCGAATTGAATAATCAACCATAGGAAGCTAAAAATATGAAATTAACATATCCCGTGTTTTTGGGCGCATTGCTCACCCCATTGCTTGTCATGAATCAGCCCGCTGCGGCAAATGTCGATATCGTTTTCGATTACCGGTATGACAGTTCCGGCTTTTTTACCGGATCAAACAGTTCACGTCAGAATTTATTGAATTCCGCCGCCTCGGTATTCGAGACGCGCTTCGAGGACCACCTTACCGCCATCTCTTCAGCGGGTTCGAACGGGTTTCATGCGCGCCTCTTTCAGCCTGACAACGGTAAACTAATCAGTATCCCCAACTTCAGTGTAGGCGCTGATCAGATTGTGGTTTTTGTGGGGGCCTATAACATTCCCGGCAGTCTCGCGGTCGGGGGGCCGGGCGGTTTCACGGTTAATGGTTCCGCCGCGTTTCATGAAAACGTGCTCAGCAGGGGGCAGCCGGGTGCGCTTTTACCCACACAAACGGATTTTGGTCCGTGGGGAGGCAGAATGTCATTCAATAGTACGTCCAATTGGTATTTTGACCCTGATGTCAGCACAAACGAGCCTTTCTCCAATCAATACGATTTTTACTCGGTAGCTGTGCATGAACTTGCTCACGTGCTCGGCTTTGCCAGCGCTCCGTCTTTTAATAACCTTATTTCCGGCGGCGTTTTCACGGGCACTGCCGTTAATAGCCTGTTTGGTTCGAATCCCTCGGTTGCCAGTGACGGCCATTGGGTTTCGGGTCTCAGCTATTCGGGGCAGGAAGCGGCCATGGACCCGAGCATTGCGGTCAACCAGCGTAAGCACTTTACAGAACTTGATTTCGCGGCCATGAAAGATACCGGCTGGCAGGTTTCCCCGATACCGGAGACAGAAATCTGGGCGATGATGCTTGCCGGGCTGGGGTTTCTCGGCTGGCGCTTGCGCCCCTCTCAACGGCGAGGCTGATTACGTGAAACGCAGGTGACTGATCACTATAACTCCTTGCCGATTATCTAAATATCGTAAAACGCAACATTCCTGCCGGCACGCGTCAAATCCGGCACCGTAACCGCATTCTCCTCGGATCAGGGCACTGCGCGGTCTACGAGAAGCCTGTCCGGGCCCCTGATCAGTCCGTTGTCTTCGCGGCGAGATATGCGGCTAAACAAGCGGCAAAACCCATGCCCCACAGTTTTACCCTGATCACCACCATCGCCGTTAGTCTCGGTCTTGCCTTGCTGATGGGGCTCATCGCCAACCGGCTGAAATTGCCCGTGCTCGTGGGCTATCTGACTGCGGGAATGATTCTTGGCTCTCACACGCCAGGCTTCGTGGCAGACATCGAGTTATCGGGGCAGCTTGCCGAAATCGGGGTTATTCTGCTGATGTTTGGCGTCGGATTGCACTTTTCCCTGAAAGATCTGTTGGCGGTCCGGCGAATCGCATTGCCCGGGGCCATTGTCCAGATTGGAGTGTCTACTGCCTTCGGCGCCATTGTCGCTGCCTCCTGGGGCTGGAACCTGGCTGTCGGTATTGTGTTTGGCGTAGCGCTTTCCACCGCAAGTACAGTCGTGTTGCTGCGGGCGCTGGAGCAGCGCGGCTTGCTCAAGTCCGTCAATGGATCAATTGCCGTCGGCTGGCTTATCGTCGAGGACCTGGCAATGGTTCTGGTTCTTGTCCTGTTGCCCCCGCTCGCAGGCTGGCTGGGGACCAACCCGGACAATTCGGCGGGAGAACTGAATTCGGATCTGGTAACAACGCTTCTGCTCACTTTTGGCAAAGTGTCGCTCTTCATCGCTCTAATGCTTATTGTCGGGAAACGCGTTTTTCCCTGGTTGCTTTGGCACGTCGCCAGCACTAATTCGAACGAGCTCTTTATCTTGAGCGTGATCGCCGTCGCGATAGGCATAGCCTACGGATCCGCAATGCTCTTTGGTGTCTCTTTCGCTCTGGGCGCCTTTTTTGCCGGCATGGTCATGAGGGAGTCCGATTTGAGTCACCGGGCGGCGCAGGAATCCCTGCCTCTCCGAGACGCTTTTTCAGTCTTGTTTTTTGTCTCCGTCGGGATGCTGTTTGACCCGGATGTGCTCATAGAGCAACCGCTTCACGTTCTCGCCACGCTTGGAATCATCATCTTTGGCAAATCGCTGGCTGCTTTCTTATTGGTATTGGCTTTCCGTTATCCCCTGAATACGGCGCTGACCGTTTCCGCCAGTCTGGCGCAGATCGGTGAATTCTCGTTTATCCTTGCGGCGCTTGGCGTTTCGCTGGGCCTCCTCCCGCTTGAGGCCCAAAGCCTTATTCTGGCAGGGGCTTTTATTTCGATAACACTGAACCCCCTGGTATTTCGGGTAATCGAGCCCGCCCAGGCCTGGATTCGTTCCCGTTCCAAACTCGCCCGAATCCTCGAGCGCACTGACGATCCTCTGGCCGAACTGCCGACCACGGTTGCATCAAGCTATGTGACGAGCCATGTGGTGATCGTCGGTTATGGCCGCGTGGGCGGTCATATCGGCGAGGCGCTGGCCAAACAGGGAACACCACTCGTTGTGGCGGAACAAAATCGGGAGATAGTTGAAGGACTGCGAAAGCGCGGAATCCATGCCGTGGCGGGTGACGCCGCCGAACCCGCCGTACTTATTCAGGCGCACATCGCGCGGGCGGCTGTCCTGGTGATTGCGGTTCCTGATACGCTACGAGCCCGGCGCATGATAGAAACTGCACGTATACTTAATCCCCCGATCGAGATTATCATCCGTACGCATACCGACGAGGAGGCGGCGCTGTTACAGAAGGAAAGCGGTGGCGCAGTGTTTCTTGGCGAGCACGAGCTCGCCCTCAGCATGACACGAGATATACTGACAAAGGTTCCGGTCAGCAAGTGATGGAACAAGCACAGGACATAAAGGTGCTGTCATAATGGGAAGCCAGGTCGAGGTTCGCCTGAAATACATGATCACGGAATGACGGCCCTGGAGGTTAACATTGGAGGCACGAATGAGTGACAGAATTGTCGTTTATCAGAAACCCACCTGCAGTAAATGCAGGGCTACGCTTGCGCTTCTCGAGAACAGCGGAAAAGAATTCGATGCCGTCAATTATTACGAAGTGCCTTTGACTGTCGAGCAATTACGCGAGTTGATTGACAAGCTTGGTTTGCAGGTTCGGGATATATTGCGCAGCGAGGAACCGCTGGCACGCCGTCTTGGACTTGCCGAGCGTCAGCTATCGGATGATGAATTGATAAGGATCATGGTGGAAAACCCGGATCTGATTCAGCGGCCCATTGTTGTGCGTGGAGATGAGGCAGTACTGTGTCGTCCACCGGAGAATGTGAAGAAATTTCTATAACATTCTCCGGTAATCTTCGACCGAGTTCCGCCTGACTGTATGTCAGGGCGATTGAGCTCAGTGCTCCCACCGTTTCAATATTTGAGGCGGTTAGGCGCGCGTATTAAACTTCGGCAAAGCACGAGATCATAGCAATATGGACATCAAGAGGAAAAGACAGTGAATATGACATCAACGGGCATCTTGCCACTGATTGCCCCGCTTATTCTTGCTATCATGCTGACAGCATTCGCTGCCGTTGCGCAGGCAGAATGTTCCGGTTGCCTATGCCCGGGAAACCCTTGCAAGTTGTGCCCGTTACCACCAGCAAAAAATGCTTCGCCCGTTCCGGAGGAACCCGACACCTGCCTTAAGATCAGGCAGAGGGTGCCACTCGTTTCGGCAAACACCGATCCGGACGAGCATTATGCAAGTCTGGATAAATCAATCATGGAATGCGTAAGAAATGGCGGTGATGTTGTGATGAATTCGCGCCGGAACAAGGAGTTTCCTTCCAAGCATTATTGCAAGCCCTATATTGCGCCAGGCAAGGCCAAGGTGGAAGGTGGCAGCTCAACGGGGAAGAATTAGGAATCAGGAACGTGAGCATGAGGCCGCCGCGAATAAAATGCACCTTGTCCCGAGCCGTACTTGAAGGGAAGAAATGTTTGCTCGCGTAGAAGCCGGCAGGCAGGACAGTGGAGGCGTGTCTTTTTCACGGTTGCGGCGCGATCCGCAGTCTTTCCTCAAATTGATTCTGCTCGGCTTCGCGCTTGTGGGCTTGCCGCTGATCATCGCGCTGATCAATAGCGCGTTCTCCATCGACCGGCTCGCAGATCAAAGCCGGAAGGCTGTGTATCAGGCGGCGCAAATTGCCCATAGCAGCCGTGCGCTGGCGGATGAAATCGCTACCATGGAGCGCGCCGTGCGGCAGACGCACATCCTGGGCGACCCGTCCCTGCTGGACAATTATTTCCGCGCGCACGTCAAATTCGAGGTCATGGCGGCCAGCCTTTCCGAACTTTCCTTGCACGTCGAACAAAAGGACTTGTTGATGCAACTGCAAGCCGCGGAGGCCTTGATTTTCGAGAAGGTCTCGGCTGTAAGGCAATCCCCGGCGGAACTGAGCGATCTGATCGGCAACTTCGCTCTCCTGCGGGATTCGGCAAGAACTTTTTTTTCGGTTGGTTATACGTTGATCGAGCGCGAGGTGGACGAAATGCAGGACATGGCGGGATATGCACGCTTTACGGTTGGATGGCAGTTGCTCGCGCTGATCCCGTTTGCCATTTTGCTGGCATTCTTTTTTTCGGTACGAATTGCACGTCCCATTCGCCAGATCGATGAGGCGATCCGCAATATGGGGCAAGGTGAACTATACAAGGCGATACGTGTGGATGGACCTCAGGATCTCGTGTATTTCGGAGAGCGCCTTGACTGGATGCGCCGTCGCCTGCTGAAGCTCGAAGAGCAGAAAACCCGTTTTTTGCAGCATGTTTCTCACGAACTCAAGACACCGCTCACCGCAATGCGGGAAGGCGCGGATTTGCTGGTCGAAGGCGTGGCGGGAGAGTTGACCGAAGAACAGCAGCGTATTGCGAGAATCCTTCACAGCAACAGCATGCAACTTCAGCGGCGTATCGAAGATTTATTGAGTTATAGCGCGCTTCAGGCCGAGAAAGCCGCGCTGGTGAGGCATGAAGCGGACCTGACACAGATCCTGGAATCGGTGTTGCATGACCAGAACCTCATCATTATGAGCAAAGGCCTGAGAATCGATTTATCTTGCCCCACATTGATACTTGACTGTGACGAACAAAAAATCAAGGTGATCGTGGATAATCTGCTATCGAACGCAGTGAAATTTTCTCCTCCCGGGGGCTGTATCCGCATCTGGACGAGCAAGACAACCGGGATGGCCCAACTGGACATCGTGGATGCAGGCCTGGGTGTCGACGAGTCGGACCGCGAGAAAGTATTCGAACCGTTTTACCAAGGGCGGCGGGTACTCGATAGCCACGTCAGGGGGACAGGACTCGGACTGTCTATTGCCCGTGAATATGCGCTGGCCCATGGCGGGGACATCGAACTTGTGCCACAGGTTGGCCTTGGCGCGCATTTCCGCGTCACCATACCCGTTTGTGATCCCGAGGTGCACTCATGATTGATACAGCCCGGATATTGCGGATTCTTCCTGCTGTAATGCTGGCGTTGCTGGCTGCCTGCTCAATCATTCCGAAACATCCGCCAATTATCGAATCGTCGTCGCCCGATCTGGTCGTAACTGGCCAGATGGATGACATGATGGAATTTTACGATATTGTGCGTAAACAGTCGCCGGCAGAACTGGGCCAGGTTTACGAAAAGGTAAAACAGAACTTCGTACACAACAAGAGCGATGCAAATCGAGCCAGACTGGTATTGCTTCTCATCCTGCCCAATACTTCCATTCGAGACGTAAGCTCTGCAATCCACCTGCTCAATGAGTGGCCGCGTGATGGAAAGCCGGCATCCAATCTGCAAAGTTTCAGAAATTTGCTGGCGAGCCTTCTTGGGGAGCAGCAACGGCTACACCATAGCGTGGAAGAATTGTCGCAGAAATTGAAAGAAGAGCAAAAACGTTCAGAGACATTAAAAAGCCAGATCGACGCAATAAAAAGTATGGAAAAGAACCTCATCCTTAGGGAATTGTAATAAATATGTCTGATTCAAAGCCAAAAATCCTCATCGTCGATGACGATACAGATCTGCTCGAGTTACTTGTTATCAGGCTGACTGCTGCTGGTTACAGGGTAGAAGCCGTACAAAGTGCGGAGGCAGCGCTGAATTACCTGGATGTGTCCCGCCCGCAACTGGTCATCAGCGATATGCAAATGAGCGGGATGGACGGCATGGCGTTGTTCGAGCACATCCATCGCGCGTTACCCACGTTGCCGGTGATCATTCTAACGGCGCACGGCACGATTCCCGATGCGGTTACCGCTGTTCAGAGAGGCGTCTTCGGCTACCTCGCCAAACCTTTCGACAGCAAGACCCTGCTGGCGAACATCAACCAGGCTCTCAGGTTTGTCCCTGGAGTCGTATCGCAGGAGACATCGCAGGCATCCTGGCGAAAAAACATTATCACGCAAAGCGCAGTCATGGAGGATCTTCTCACGAAGGCGGAACTCGTCGCGGAGGGAGACGCAAGCGTGCTGATTTATGGCGAAAGCGGCGTGGGCAAAGAATTATTCGCGCATGCCATACATGATGCTTCCAAGCGCCATCACCATCCGTTTGTGGCTATCAATTGCGCCGCAATTCCTGAACAATTGCTGGAATCCGAGCTGTTCGGGCACGTCAAGGGCGCGTTTACCGGCGCTGTCCGGGACCATAAGGGGTTATTCCAGCTGGCCGAAGGCGGCACGCTGTTTCTCGACGAAATCGGCGATATGCCACTTTTGCTTCAGGTCAAGCTATTGCGTGTTCTACAGGAACGGCACGTGCGTCCCGTTGGATCCACGCAATCGATTCCCGTCGATGTTCGCATCATTTCCGCAACTCACCGTGATCTCAAAGCCGAAATCGCTGCCGGGACCTTTCGCGAAGACCTTTACTACAGATTGGATGTGGTGGCGTTGACCATCCCGGTTCTATCGCAGCGGCGGGAAGATATACCCCTGCTAACGAACTATTTCCTAAACATGTTTTCCGGAAAGTACAATAAAAACATCAACGGATTCTCTCCCGAAGCCATGGAAATGCTGGTGAGCGCATCGTGGCCGGGTAATGTGAGGCAACTCATGAACGTTGTCGAGCGATGTGTTGCCCTGAGTACGGCTCCTCTCATTTCGCCCGTGCTGGTATATGACGCCATGCACCGGGAAGAGGAGCAACTCGTTTCTTTCGAAGACGCCCGAAAAAGTTTCGAAAGAGAATATCTGGTACGCGTGCTGAAGATTACTGGCGGCAACGTCACGCAGGCGGCGCGCCTGGCCAAACGCAACCGCACGGAGTTCTACAAGCTGCTCCAGAGATACCAGCTAGACCCGTCCGTTTTCAAGCAACCCGTAACCTGACAGTGGCCTGACTTTTATCCCCGACGGTCAGGGCTCGCCAGCTATGGGGTTCCGCTCGTCCTCAACGAATCTGTCGCCTTTTTTTACGATAAAGCCCAGTTCGGTCCACCACCGGACCATATCGCCGTAGTCTTCGATGCCGCGCGAGAACGGCTGAATCTCTCCCGCGGCTGTGACGACGTCGACAGGACGCTGCGCCGGCCACCAGAGTTCGCCACAGGCCAGGAAGTCGGCCTGCCAGGGCAACGCCATGCGCTCGGTCAGAAAGCCCGGCGGCAAGGTGTGCTTTATCCGGAAGGGCGATTCGTAGGTTGCGGCCTGCGCGATCACATATGTTACTTCGATACCGGGAAAGAAGGGCGCACCGATACAGCCTTCCAATGCCGCCCGCGTCAGGGCATCGGGCTGCTGGTTCAGCGGTAGTTCATTGAAGGGAACGGGTGCGGGTTCACCCGTCCAGTCGGCATGGAAATCACCCCGTGCCCATTTTTCCATCATGGTGTACTGGTACTCCGTCAGCGCGGTGTACTCGCCGCGCTCCGGATTATCCGGATCCAGGCCGCTATTGACTTTTGGCATGCTGGGCGGAGCCGAGCGGGGAGGCGTGTTGGGATCGACACGGGTATTGGGCTTCGTCAACCAGGCCAGAACCGTTTCACGCGCTGAATTTCCGCTCTCCGTCTTGTCCGCCAATTTGCTCAGCCGTTCGGGATTCAAAAAATTTCCTGCGCCACCGTGATGCCGGTTTCTTTGCTCGACCACCCAGTGGATCATGACCACCCGCTTCAGGATCGGGAAGATATCCCGCGTAAAGGACGGCACATCCTTTATATGGACCGGTGAGAAATTCCTGGTCGCGACATTTACGGCCTGATCATACCAGGTCGTTACGTTTTCAATGCCAGGAGCATATGACGGCGGCGCAACGACAACCCATGCGCCCCCTTCCGCGTTGTTGGGTGCCTCGCCTTCAACCTCTACCACAGCAGTTACGGGGCCATCGGCTACACCATCGTACCAGCCATCATTGTTCGCAAAATTATTGAGGCCGCTGCCTATGGGAGAGGCCGATTTACCCGGACCGCCAACAACGATCAGCCGCCCTTCGTCATCTGTGAGGAGCCGCCCGAGCGCAACCTTTGCGCTGCCTTCCAGATCGCCGTCCTTTATGAAGTTGATTTCGCCACTCAGAGGCACAGCCGCCTGGTTCTTTCCAGATATTGATCGTAGTGAGGCATCCACGATTAATCCAGCTCTATCGTACTCCGCGTTTCTAGGGGAGGAAGATGGACCTCCCGGAGGAAAACTTCCCCCAGCCGCTTTTCTATTGACGAGGTGGACGCTCCACGCGATTTTTGTCTTCTCGTCCGGGATAACTTCGCTGTCCAG
The DNA here is from genome assembly GCF_900115125.1 of Nitrosospira briensis. GTDB lineage: Bacteria > Pseudomonadota > Gammaproteobacteria > Burkholderiales > Nitrosomonadaceae > Nitrosospira > Nitrosospira briensis_A. Next base: position 365,717 of record NZ_FOVJ01000001.1, read on the forward strand.
CGCCTCTTTACCGAAATCATCGCGGATGAACTTATATACGCGGAATCGAACTGCTTGAGGTTTTATTTTTCCAGGCGCCGAAGCGTCGCGGTATGGGCCTTCTGGATGAACTCCCGGGGATTCCGGTCCCAGGAAATACTCCATCTCGCTGTTTCCTATTCGCGCAACGCCTATTGCAGGGTAAATTCGGTATACGGTTTTCATTGGTACTATCCCCCCTGATTCATTGGCTTTACCGGTATCGGCAATGTCAAATCATAGGTGAAAATCTCCGGCCAACTATGTACGGCAACGCACGGAAATAATACCTCCAGGCTATAAAAATAACCGCGAAGCCGTATTTTACTGTTTCTTCATAGCACCTGCCCGAACACAGCTCGAAACTGCGGGATACATCCATGGAGGCACCCGATGCAGAAGAATCCGCGAGGGAAATCATGACCGACTCCTCGTATAACCGTAGCCTTGAGAAGACCGCCGTTCGAATTCCGGCAGGAGATGTAATGTTGAGTGGAGACCTGACGATACCGGCGGAGGCGAAAGCCGTCGTTGCTTTTGCTCATGGCAGCGGCAGCAGCCGGCATAGCACCCGAAATCGTTACGTGGCGGAAACGCTGAACGGGTATAAATTCGCAACCTTGCTCGCCGATCTCTTGACCGAGGAGGAGGAAATCGTCGATACGCGGACACGGCATCTGCGCTTCGATATTCCCATGCTGGCGGACAGGCTGATCAATATTGCCGCATGGTTGCAAGATGAACCGCAAACAAGACATTTAAAAATAGGCTGGTTTGGGGCGAGCACAGGCGCGGGCGCGGCATTGATTGCAGCGGCACGGCGCCCGGAAAACATCATGGCCGTGGTTTCGCGTGGGGGACGACCGGATCTGGCCGGAGATTATTTGCCGGAAGTCCTGGCGCCTGTGCTTCTTGTGGTGGGGGAGAACGACCCGCAGGTTCTTGAACTCAACAAATCGGCGCTTGCGCGTCTTACTGCGGAATGCAGGCTGGAGATCGTACCGAATGCGACCCATTTATTCGAAGAGCCCGGCACCCTGGAGGCAGCAGCGCTTCTGGCGGCTGAATGGTTTCAGGGCCATTCGGATTAACCCGGAGGGGATTATCAGGTGGGAAGCAGTATTCATTATTTTGCAGACAGGACAGAAGCCGGAAAGATGCTTGCGGAAGCACTGGCAAAATACGGCGGTAGAAGCGATGTCCTCGTTCTGGCGCTTCCCCGGGGCGGCGTGCCGGTCGCGCATGAAGTCGCGAAAGCCCTGGCCGCACCGATGGATCTATGGCTTGTCCGCAAGCTTGGCGTGCCAGGGCAGGAAGAATTAGCGATGGGCGCAATGGCTGGACAGGACACCCGTATTCTCAACCAGGAAATCATCAATCTTCTGAATATCGACCAGGCTGCTATTGATGCTGCGGTAGTCAGGGAACAGGCGGAACTGGAGAGGCGCAACAGGCATTACCGTCAAGGTAGACCGCCACCGCATGTCAAGCAGAAAACCGTTATTCTTATCGATGACGGTCTGGCAACGGGTGCGACTATGCGCGCCGCCATTGCTTCCCTCCGGCACGCCGGCGCCGCAAGGATTGTCGCAGCAGTGCCGGTTGGAGCTGCCTCCACCTGCATCAAGGTCGAGAAGGAGGTGGATGAGTTCGTATGCCTGTTCACGCCGGAGCCATTCTATGGTGTAGGACAATGGTATAGCGATTTTTTACAGACATCGGACGAGGAAGTGCTGACGCTCCTTGCCCGTACCGCTACAAATCCGGGAAGAACGGTGTACCCGTAGAAATAATTCGCCACAAGCGATGAAATGAAAATGGAAAGTTTCCATAGATTTACCGAAGCCGATTTTCACCTGTCCGAAAGTGAGGAAAGTTTGATATGCCTCGCATCGATTACCACCACCATCTGATTAATACACTGGAAGGCGCGGCCCAGCCTCTGAAGCAAGCCGGCACGGGCCATGACGTGTTAATCCATGCCATACGCGAGCAGGTAAAAGGAAAACAGTTCGTGCTGATAGGTGAAGCCAGCCATGGTACTGCCGAGTTCTACCGGATACGTGCCGAAGTGAGCCAGCACCTCATCGTGGAAGAAGGCTTCGATGCGGTTGCGGTCGAGGCCGACTGGCCCGATGCTTACAGGGTTAACCGCTTCGTATCCGGCCGTTCGGATGACACGGAAGCCGACGCCGCCTTATCCGACTTCGAGCGATTTCCCACATGGATGTGGCGTAATACAGAGGTGCTGGCCTTTGTTGCATGGCTGCGCAATTACAATGAGGAGACCGGCCGATACAAGGGTCAGCAGGAATCCGTAGGGTTCTACGGCCTTGACCTGTACAGTATGACAACCTCGATGGAGGCGGTGCTCGCCTATCTGGACAAGATCGACCCGCAGGAAGCTGCGGTTGCGCGTGCACGCTACGGCTGCTTTGGCCAGTTCATCAGTAATCCCCAGGCTTATGGCTATGCCATCGCTTCCGGCAGGTGGGATTCATGCGAGCAGGAGGTCATCACCCAGCTCATGCAATTGCAACGCAAGGCACGGCTCTACATGGAAAAGGACGGCGTCTTTGCCGGGAACGAATATTTTTCGGCGCAACAAAACGCCGAACTGGTAAAGAATGCCGAGGAATATTACCGCGCCATGTTTAGAGGCCGGCCCAACACATGGAACCTCAGAGACCGGCATATGTTCGAGACGCTCGAAAAACTCTCAGGCCATCTGGGGTCCAGATTGGGAAGGGAAGCCCGGATTATCGTCTGGGCGCACAATTCTCATCTTGGTAACGCGGCCGCAACCGAGATGGGGCAGCGGGGCGAAATCAATATTGGTCAATTGGTCACCGAGAAATATGCGGATAAAGCGCTTCGCATCGGATTTTCTACCAGCCGCGGCAAGGTGACGGCGGCAACCGACTGGGATGGACCGGCGGAAACGAAAACCGTGCGCGACCCATTGCCCGGCAGCTATGAAGAAATTTTCTCGCAACTCGAGAAGAAGCGTTTCTTTTTTTACCTTCGCGGTGTAGGCGAAGCTGTCGACATGCTGGGAGAAAGAAGGCTGCAGCGCGCAATTGGCGTGATCTACCGGCCGGAAACCGAGCGCATCAGCCATTACTTCTATGCAACCCTGCCACGGCAATTCGATTTCATGATTCATATCGATAAAACAGAAGCTGTGCAGCCACTGCCCGCAATCAGTCACAAGAGGCCGGGCGAAATGGATGAGACCTATCCGTCGGGCTTGTAGACGTTTGAATACGGTTAATCCTCTTCTCGCATATGGCCCCGCATACGCCGCGCTTTCAATCCTCAGATTCAAGCACATCTTCATCGCGTCCCGTCTACCTGACAGGCCAAGCCCAATTTAACCGACAGCATTACGCATCGTGAAAGGAAAGAATTCTCACCCGCGATAACGCAACTCCAGGCGCTTATTGCCCCCCTGTTGTGCCTTTTAAGCCGTGGCGATCAATAGCCTTGCTTTTTAAAAAATCTAATCTATTTTTAATAATGTCGCCTTACGCTGCCGCGAGAAGAATTCATGAATAGCCAAGGCCTCATAATAATTAAGGAGATAGAGATGAAAAATACGAAGAAAATTTATCTAGCTAAAAATATCAAGCCAGCCCAAGGTTATTTCCGGGTATTGCCAATCGCAGCAGCACTGGCCGCCTCCGGCTTCATTCAACCCGCTTTTGCTGTGGACCGTACGTGGTTTGGCGGTAATGGTGACTGGGAACTCAATACCAACTGGTCACCTAGCGGTGTGCCGGGTAATGGGGATAAGGGAATCATCAACAGCGGCAATTCGACACTTTCTTTTAATTCGGGGATTGCCGGTCTAGATTTCTTTGGCGGAAGCCTCCGCGGCGCTGGTGATTTGGCGGTAAGCGGGCTAACCACTTTCACGGGTGGGCAGATTGGTGGTGATGGCGGCGATGTGATTGCCAATGGCGGGCTCACCATCAGCGGAGCGGCCGAGAAAACCTTGGGTTACTTTAACGGTCCGGTCTCAAGTGGCATTGTCAACAATGGTACCGCTACCTGGACTGGTGCTGGCAACCTGGACAACCAGAACAGCGGACGCTTCACCAATAGCGCCAACGGCAACCTGAATATTCAGACCGATGCGGATTTTCTCAATGGTACTCTGGTTAACCAGGGGACGCTGACCAAATCGGTTGGCGCGGCCGACGGCTCGGACAAGACGGTAATCAGCGGCGTATTCGAGAATTCAGGCTCGGTCAATGTACAGCAGGGCACACTTTCCATCATTGGAAGCGGGACGCATACAGGCAGCTTTACCAGTAGCCCGGATAGTTGGATCGAGTTTGCGGCGGGTTTTAATCGCGCGCAGCAGCTAAACGCGGGCGCAAGCGTTACAGGCAACGTTCGCATGATTGACACTTCTGGTGGAACATTTGTCAATAGCGGCGCCACTTATGATGCCACTCGCACCGAGATTGTTGCTGGCGGCAGGCTCAGCTTTACTGAGCCAAGCCAGACGGCAAATACGGACACGCTCAGTGTATCTGGAGGCGCTCTCCGCGGCGCTGGTGATTTGGCGGTAAGCGGGCTAACCACTTTCACGGGTGGGCAGATTGGTGGTGATGGCGGCGATGTGATTGCCAATGGCGGGCTCACCATCAGCGGAGCGGCCGAGAAAACCTTGGGTTACTTTAACGGTCCGGTCTCAAGTGGCATTGTCAACAATGGTACCGCTACCTGGACTGGTGCTGGCAACCTGGACAACCAGAACAGCGGACGCTTCACCAATAGCGCCAACGGCAACCTGAATATTCAGACCGATGCGGATTTTCTCAATGGTACTCTGGTTAACCAGGGGACGCTGACCAAATCGGTTGGTGCGGCCGACGGCTCGGACAAGACGGTAATCAGCGGCGTATTCGAGAATTCAGGCTCGGTCAATGTACAGCAGGGTACGCTGGAAGTCACCCGAGCGTTCAATAATCAAGGCGTGATCAACGTTGCTACAGGAGCGATATTCCACGGCAATAATGGGAATTTTGCGAATGACGGAATCCTTCAAGGCAACGGAACGATTCAAACCGAAGCCAACAACGACCTGATCAATACCGGCGAGATCAACCCTGGCGACTCCGTCGGTCACCTTACTATCGACGGTGATCTGAATCAGGCTTCAGGCGGTGTAATCAACTTCGAACTAGCCAGTCTGAGCAGCTTTGATCAGCTGACAGTTACCGATGATGTAACACTAGGCGGCGAGATTGCAATATGGAATCTCGGCTACACGCCCGTGGCCGGGGATAGCTTCGTGGTAGCGACTTTCGATGAACGCGCCGATACGAGGTTCTCATCCTTCAGCGTGAACGGGTTCAACCCGGATCTTTTCAAAGTTCAGTACCACGATCACGATGTCACGGTGGCAGTGATACCCGAGCCCGAGCAATACCTGATGCTGCTTGCCGGCCTCGGCCTGATGGGCGTGGTGGCTCGCCGCCAGCGGAATGGCATTCGGGGGTGCGATGAAGCTGTTTAGTACTTGATCCGGGTTCCTGGTTGCCCGGATCCAAAAGAAGAAAATCGTGCCATCGGCCCGCTCGTTCCAGGCCGGTAGCTTACAAAGGGCGAGTGGATGTAATTTAATTTACTGTCGATGGGAGGAAAAAATGAAGAAATTGCCTTATATCTTGCTAATCGGAGCAGCCCTGCTTAGCGCGCCCGCCTTTGCCCAGAATGCAGGGAGTGGCGGAGATACCACCAACCGTGCCGTGAATATCTCTCTGGGCAGTTCGGGAGGAGCGCTGGATGGCGCCGCGTTGAAGTCGGTCCGCAAACTGGTCGGGAAAGCGATCATTGCCGATACCGTTGATACTTTCGCAGTTTATAGCCCCAGAAAAGGCGGACCCGTTCCGATCGAGGGGGGGTTGAGCGCATGTGCAGAAGCAGGTTTTATCTCAACGCCGAAGGAATTCAACGCCTTCGTCAAGCAGTTGCGTGCCATTAACCCGAAGCCCGGGACCTTCCTGAATGTGGAGCTCACCGACCAGTGCAAGCCCATTGATTCCGGTGGGTCGGGGGCGGGGGCAGTCTGTGGAGGAATTGCGGGAACGGCCTGCCCTGACGCAAAACAGTATTGCGATTTTGGTGTCGGAAAATGCAAGATCCCGGACGCGCAAGGCCAGTGCAAAACCAAGCCCGATATTTGCACGAGAGAGTTCCGTCCTGTTTGTGGCTGCGACGGCAAGACTTACGGGAATGCCTGCACCGCAGCTGCGGCGGGAGTGTCAATCGAGCATGAAGGGGAATGCAAGAAATCCGAAGTCCAGGCATGCGGCGGAATTGCCGGAATTCCCTGCCCCGAAGGCAAGACCTGCGTGGATAACCCGAAAGACGATTGCGATCCCAAGCGCGGTGGAGCAGATTGCCCGGGGATTTGCGAGGCAAAGTAGCCGCAACCGGGATGTGCTGAGATTCCTTCGCAGCGCATTCCCGGCTATCGGTAATGTTAGGCAGCGCACAGAAACCTTAATGACGAGGTGTTAAAAATTTGGCGGCGCATCATGCAAGACGCGACCGACAAGACCGTGTGGTATTTGGCTATAACCACTGCACAGACTGATTCACTCCATTTTTAAAGGCCATATCTTGACAAGTACGCCATCAAATAATACCTGCATCGGGGTCACGAAAAATGATGAGAATGATGCTATCGGGCTATTCGAAAAACCAGCGCCCGACGAGCGAATGACAGCGGAAGTATATGACGAATCATCAACGAGTCAGGAAGAAGCCCATCATACGGTTTCTACCAGCGCTTATTATCAACTTGAAGATTATTGTTATGACGGGACGCAGGACTGGCTGGAGGCCGATACGGAAATGGATACGGGAGGCAACTTTTAGCTGTAGTTTTTAGCCGCCCTTTTTAGCAGCCCATTTTAGCCACACACACGGATTCTGCCTGCTTTGTTGCCTTATGCGATTGAACGAGAGGTAGGGTAGTGGTAACGATAACGTTTTTTTTATTATTTCAAAGGAGAAGACATCATGGCAAATATTGCTCGGCGTTCACCTCTTTATGGCGATATGACTCGCTTCGACCCATTCGCTAATATAGATGACCTGTTCAGGGGTTTTGGAATGCGTCCGTTTTCCATGGAAGGGGAGACTGCACCTACGATCAAGATTGATTTGAGCGAAAACGACACAGCCTATACTGTGCGGGCAGAAATACCGGGGGTGAAGAAAGAAGATGTCAAGGTCCAGGTGGAGGGCAATCGGGTTTCCATCAGTTGCGAGACCAAACAGGAAAAAGAAGAAAAAGAAGGCGAAAGAGTCATTTGCCGTGAATGCCATCAAGGATCGAGCTACAGGAGCTTCACCTTGGGAAGCGAGGTGGATGAGACCAGAGCCGAGGCCAAGTATGAAAATGGAACACTGGAACTAACGTTGCCAAAGAAAGAGGGCAAGACCGCCAAACGGATTGAGGTTAAATAGCGCCGCATTCCGCGGTCGAACGCGTGGGTGGCTATGCTGGCATTCTATCGAAAGGAACGGTCAGCATAGTCTGAGGTTGGATACCTTTCAGGAGGCGGCCATCTAGATCTCTTCAGCCAATATTTACGTGAATATGACATTAAGTTATAGCTCGCTCAGCGGAGAGTCGATCAAATGAAATTGATCGACGCATAAAACGACCAATATGAAATTTCCCAATGGACTACTTCTGGCGGATAACACCGAAGGTGATCGTACTCTTTCCGCAAGATGGTAAGGGAACTACCGGAGCGGGGGCAGGGGGTGGCATTTGCACGTAATCAACCGCCTCTTGCCATAATATCCTCGATGAAAAAACAGATGTCACTAACAACAGGGCTCTACCATGACGCATCCCCCTTTCGTCGGTTTTCGCCAGATTTCCCGCCACGACAAGCTCTTCAAGGAGCGTATACATGATCCATATCGGGCAAGGCATAAGCTGCCTGAGCCCACAGTATGTCCGCAATGCGGTGCTTTATTTCATGAAGGGCGCTGGCAATGGGGCGAGCCTCCTGCCGGAGCCCACCAGGAGACGTGTGCCGCTTGCCAGCGTATCAATGATGATTTTCCTGCCGGCTTCGTTACCTTGAATGGGGAATTCTTTGCCGCTCACCACGAGGAGATCATGCACGTTGTGCACAACGTGGAAAAACGCGAACGATCCGAACACCCGTTTAATCGCATCATGGCTATCGAAGAAAAAGACGGGGGGACGCTGGTGACGACGACAGATATCCATTTGGCAAGAGGAATTGGCGAAGCTATAAATGATGCATATCAGGGCGATCTGGAATTTCACTATAACCCCGGCGAGTATCTGCTGCGCGTACACTGGACTCGTTAGCATCCTGTTATCAGATCGCTCGGCGCTGCTGAATGCAAAATGTGCGTGCATAAAAAAGCACCGGCCAGCGCGGCTTCGTGTCAAACGCCTTCGGTCTAACACGTAAATAAACGGAAATGGAGGGGATGATGCCTATTGGCGAAATTTGTAACCGCGATACTGTTATTGTTAAACGTGACAATACTGTTCTGGAAGCGGCACAACTCATGCGCCAGCACCACGTAGGCGATGTCGTTGTGGTCGAAGAGCGCGATGGCGCCCGGATCCCGGTGGGGATCGTCACCGATCGGGATCTGGTAGTAGAGATCATGGCCACCGAACTTGATCCGGGGGTGATCACGGTAGGGGACATCATGGAGCAGGAACTGGCTACAGTGAAAGAAAGCGTGGGTGTCTTCGAGGCAATTCAATATATGCGCAGCAAGACGGTAAGACGGCTGCCCATCGTGAATGAAAAAAGCGAGTTGGTCGGCATTTTGTCACTTGATGACCTGTTGGAACTGTTATCTGAAGAATTGCTGGCAGTTGCGAAGCTGGTGAATTATCAGCGGCAAAAAGAAACGAGGCTGCGCAGGTGATTTTTTCAATAATGATAGAGGGAGCATGATCATGATGGATTCATTGAAGCAGGCCCGGAGAAATATTGGGCGTGGCCTCAGCCGGACCTGGGACCATATTGCCGAGGGCTGGCGCGAACTGGTCCACGATAGCAGCGACGCGCTTACTCACTTCGTGCATCGCAAGGACGACGTGGATAAGGAGCAAGGGGCAGTCAGCACGTTTCCCCCTTCCAGGAACTGGAGCCTGCTGGCGGGGGAAATGGAAGAAACGGATAAGGAGATTGTGGTACGTATAGAGGTCCCGGGCATAGAAAAAAAAGACTGCGAGATTACTGTCGATGGCAATATGCTTTATTTGAAAGGCGAAAAACGCTTCGAGCGCGTCACGAACAATAGCACCTACCATGTCATGGAGCGCGCATACGGGATATTCCAGCGGGCAATTCCGTTGCCGCACAACGTGGATGCGGATCATGCGGAAGCGAACTACAAGAATGGCGTTCTGACTGTTCGTCTGCCCAAACTGGGCGGCGAGAAGGGACGGCTCATACCCTTATCCTAGCAGATGAACTGACCGATGAGCCGGTCGATGCATACAAGTCCGCATTTCATTGCACGCGCTCGAATTTCCACCCTGCTGGGCCTTTGCGTTATCTGCCTGTTTACCGCGGAGGCTGTATCAGCTATTGCGGTCATTACGGCGGTTACTGCGGGAGCGTCTGAAGCCGCTCCCTTGAGTCAGAAGGAAAAAAAGGAGAAGTCCATCATGTCGATGACAATCACATCCTCATCTTTTGCGCATCAGGGCCTGATCCCCACTCGTCATACCTGTCAGGGGCACGACACTTCACCGGAGCTTTTATGGACAGAGGTGCCGGAGGGCGCAAAAAGCCTGGTCTTGATCATGGATGACCCGGATGCCCCTGATCCTGCTGCGCCGGAGCGAACCTGGGTGCACTGGGTGCTGTACAACATTCCGCCCATTGCCACCGGTCTCGCCGAAGCAATTCCCGCCGCAGAGCTGCCGTCGGGAACAAGGGAGGGACTCAATGACTGGGAGCGCACCGGCTACGGTGGGCCTTGCCCGCCGATAGGAAGTCACCGCTATTTCCATAAGCTCTACGCACTGGATACGGTGTTGCCGGATTTGAAGCAGCCCACCAAGGCAAAGCTGGAGGAAGCGATGAACGGCCATGTGATTGGATATTCGGAGCTGATCGGGCTGTACAAGAAGCATTAAGCTTGCCAGCGCAATGAGGATGGGGCCAGGCAGAGGTGGCCGGTCTTTTCTTTCTCTCGACCCTTTATTGACTTCAAATCTGACCATTACGCTTCTTCCGGCTTGAGCGGTAGAGTTTCGATCTCTTCCCCTTCGGCAGCCTGGGTAGTTGAACAGCCAACATTTGATTAATGGCGGGGCCAAGGCGAACCTGGGGTGTATATATGGCCGATCTGGTGGTTGCAAGAAAGGAAGGGCTTTTTTGTGAACCAGGGCAGTTTTACATTGATCCCTGGCAACCCGTCGACCGTGCAATCATTACGCATGCGCACGCGGATCACGCGCGGCCCGGCCATACTCATTACCTTGCTGCGCTTCCTGGCGCCGACATCCTGAAGTCGCGGCTGGGCGATATCCAGCTTGAGACGCTGGCTTATGGCGAGCACGTCATCCATAACGGCGTAACCGTCTCCTTTCACCCGGCGGGCCATGTGCTCGGCTCTGCCCAGGTTCGTCTCGAGTACAGGGGCGAGACATGGGTTGTCTCGGGTGATTACAAGCTGGAGCCGGATGGTACCTGCGACTCCTTCGAAACCGTCCCTTGCGACACCTTTATCACCGAATCGACCTTTGGTCTGCCCATCTATCGCTGGCAGGCTGCGAGCGACATTTTCAAGGATATCAACGTATGGTGGCGGAGTAACGCCGAAAAAGGACGAGCGAGCGTGTTGTTCTGCTATGCGTTCGGCAAGGCGCAACGCATCCTGAACGGGATCGACAACTCCATAGGTCCAATTATCTGCCATGGCGCTGCTGAAACGCTTAACCGAATTTATCGCAACGCCGGCATATCCTTGCCTGACACATTGACTGTCAGCGATGCAAGCAGTAAAGCCGGGTTTCGCGAGGCGCTTGTTATTGCTCCACCATCGTCTGCGGGTTCGCCATGGCTGCGCCGGTTCGGGGATTATAGCGACGCCTTCGCGAGCGGCTGGATGCTTTTACGGGGCGCACGACGGCGGCGAGCAGTCGATCGGGGATTCGTGCTGTCTGATCACGCAGACTGGCCGGGCCTGATGAGGGCAATCACCGCAACGGGCGCACAACGCGTGATTGTTACGCATGGGCATGTAGATGTCATGGTACGGTGGCTACGGGAAAACAGTCTCGATGCCTCGGCCTTCGAGACCGAGTACGGTACGAATGAAGAGGATAATGCAGCGGAAAACGAATCCGTTGCATTCAAGGAAAGTCATGCGTGATTTTGCGCGGCTGTACAATGAGCTGGACGCAACCACCGCCACCCTGGGCAAGCTCGAAGCACTGAAGCGCTATTTCAGCCACGTTGAACCTGCCAATGCCGCATGGGCGGTTTATTTTCTCGCGGGCGGAAAACCGCGGCAGACAATCTCGACAAAATTCCTGCGGCAATTTTCAACTGAAATGTCGGGTATTCCGGAATGGCTGTTCGATGAGTGTTATCAGGCGGTAGGAGATCTGGCCGAAACCATTGCGCATATCCTGCCGCCGCCCTCGCATGAAACAAGTATTCCCCTCGCGAACTGGATGGAAGAGAGAATTATCCCGTTACGGAACGAAACACCGGAAAAGACCCGGGAGGCATTGTTCAGCTACTGGAATGAACTGGAAACGCAGCAGCGTTTTGTGCTGATAAAGCTGATAAGCGGCGCGTTTCGCGTTGGTGTATCAAAGCTGCTGGTAGTTAGAGCATTAAGCGAGCTTGCCGGCCTGGATGCGAAGATCATTGCACAGCGAATGATGGGATGGACCGACAGTGCGCTGCAACCCAGCGCGGAACGCTACAGCTTGCTGATTGCAGCACAGTCCGAGTTTGAACATCGGAACAAAGACGGTCACCCTTATCCGTTTTTTCTGGCCCATCCCTTGCAGATCAGCCCGCAAGCCGATCCACAAGTGCTTGGCGATATCCGGCAGTGGCAGATCGAGTGGAAATATGACGGAATTCGCGCTCAATTGGTGCAACGCAACGGACAAAGCTGGCTGTGGTCGCGCGGCGAAGACCTCATCACGGATCGCTTTCCTGAAATCAGCGGTATTTCTCTCCCCGATGGCACAGTCATTGATGGGGAAATTGTGATATGGAAAAACGGCAGTCCCGCCCCGTTTGCAGATCTGCAAAAACGGATCGGCCGCAAAAGCCTGTCATCCAGAATATTAAATGAATTTCCGGCAGCGTTTATCGCATTCGATTTACTGGAACATCGCGGCCAGGACATCAGGCACATTATCCAGTCCGAGCGTCGCAGCAGGCTGAAAGATGTGGTGTGCAGTATTGATGTTCCTGGCTTGATCCTGTCTCCCCTGGTCGATGCGCCTGACTGGCACAGGCTGGGCATAATGCGGAATACATCGCGCTCGCGGGCTGTGGAAGGCATGATGCTCAAGTCGGTCAGCGCCCAATATGGGATAGGCCGTACCAAGGAGCGCGGCATCTGGTGGAAGTGGAAGATCGACCCCTATACAGTGGATGCGGTATTGGTTTACGCGCAAAGGGGGCACGGCCGCCGCGCTTCGCTCTACACCGATTACACTTTTGCGGTCTGGGACAGTGGGGGCAGCGGGGACAGTGATCCACCAGGCGAGCGCAAGCTGGTGCCATTTGCAAAAGCGTACTCCGGCCTGACCGATCGCGAAATCGCTCGGGTCGATGCGGTAATCCGCAGGACAACGATTGAGAAATTCGGGCCGGTGCGCAGTGTCAGGCCCACAATGGTTTTTGAAATCGGATTTGAGGGAATCGCCCCATCGCCGCGGCATAAGGCGGGTGTTGCCGTGCGGTTCCCTCGTATGCTTCGTATTCGTGATGACAAGAAAGTCGACGAAGCCGATACCCTGGATATGTTGAAGGCCATGTTGCCCAACCCATACCGCAAAGCCGCCCTCACGTCCTCCGTCGGCTCGCCCCCTTAGTCATGTCGCGATAAGAGCCCGATCGAAATGCGGCGCTGAAAAAGAGAGCGCCCCTTTGCTTATCATGGAATCGAAGCACTTTTCACTTCTTGCACATTTTTGGGAGGTCGATGGATATAGCATAACACCTGAACTATACTGAAAAATCAGAAGCAGCCAAGGTAACGGGGAGCTAAGGATTGAATACCACGTCGGCTTTCTCAGATTTCGGCTCGGTTATCGCCGTGCGCGGCGGTATCGTGGATATACGGTTCGAAACCCGGGTTCCGCCCATCTATTCCTTGTTACGTACCGGAACGGACGAGAAGATTGTTATCGAGGTTTTATCCCAGCTTGACGCCCACAGCGTGCGAGGCATTGCCTTGACGCCGACACAGGGCCTTGCAAGGGGTATGCCGGTTAGAGATACAGAGGGGCCACTCAAGGCTCCAGTGGGTAATGGAACGCTCTCGCGCATGTTCGACGTGTTCGGCAATGTCATTGACCGCGGGCCCTCACCGGCTGACATTAGTTGGCGCACGGTTCATCACTCCTCTCCTCCTTTGGCTAAGCTTTCCACAAAAGCCGAAATCTTCGAGACGGGTATCAAGATCATCGATGTACTGATGCCACTGGAGCGGGGCGGCAAAGCCGGGCTGCTTGGCGGTGCGGGCGTGGGCAAAACAATATTGCTGACCGAAATGATACACAACGTGGCCGGACAACATGAGGGCGTCAGTATTTTTTGCGGGATAGGCGAACGCTGCCGCGAAGGAGAAGAACTCTACCGCGATATGGTGATCGCGGGCGTGCTCGAGAACATGGTGATGGTGTTTGGTCAGATGAACGAGCCACCTGGCGCCCGCTTTCGCGTTGGCCATGCGGCGCTGACAATGGCCGAGTATTTCCGCGATGACGAGCGTCGTGATGTGCTGTTGCTGGTGGATAACGTTTTCCGTTTTATCCAGGCTGGAATGGAAGTGTCCGGGTTGATGGGACAAATGCCGTCGCGTCTGGGTTATCAGCCAACGATGAGCACGGAACTGGCACAGTTGGAAGAACGGATCGCCAATACGGATACCGGCGCTATCACATCCATTCAGGCTGTATATGTTCCGGCAGATGATTTCACCGATCCCGCAGCCGTACATACCTTTTCGCATCTTTCCGCTTCCATCGTGCTCTCGCGCAAGCGCGCCAGCGAGGGCTTGTACCCTGCCATCGATCCGCTCCAGTCCAACTCCAAAATGGCCGTGCCCGGGGTGGTCGGCCACCGGCATTATCAGATTGCGCAGCAGATTCGGCGCACGCTGGCGCAATATGCGGAACTCAAGGACATCATTGCAATGCTCGGATTGGAACAGCTATCGCCCGAAGACCGTAATGTAGTCGCACGCGCCCGGCGGCTGGAGCGTTTTCTTACCCAGCCATTTTTCACGACTGAGCAATTTACGGGCATTAAGGGAAAATTGGTCAGTCTAAAGGATGCGCTGGATGGCTGCGAACGTATATTGGGGGACGAATTCCAGGATATCCCTGAAAGAGCGCTATACATGATAGGGACGATAGCCGAGGCAAAAAAAACCGCAAACGGGGAAGCCGCCGTTAAAGCTGAAGTCCAGGAAACCGCGGTTCATGAATCTTAAAATTTTTCTGCCTTTCCAGGTTTATGCGGAAAAGACCGGGATCGCCCGTATTGTTGCCGAGACTGACGAGGGATCGTTCGGGCTGCTGCCGAACCGTCTTGATTGTGTAGCGGCGCTGGTACCGGGAATTCTCGTTTTTCAACCAGAAGGCGAGTGTGAGGCTTACCTGGCGGTAGACGAGGGTATCCTGATAAAGACGGGCAAGGATGTGCTGGTCTCGGTTCACAATGCCATGGAAGGAACAGATCTTGAGGCATTGCGCGAGGCGGTCAGGGATGAGTTTTTAAATCTTGATGCGCACGAACAGCACATGCGCCGGATGATGGCGAAAATGGAAAGCGGTTTCATCCGCCGTTTCTCGGAAATTTATCGTGAGTAATCCCTTGGATGAAAAGCGCCGGGGAGGTAAACCTGTAGCGGATGAGCCGGAGTTAAGCCGTCTCGTGGGAGCCAGGGCAAAGCGCAAACTAAAGGCGCAACGGGAACAAGGGCATATCAGGCGGACGGTCTGGTCCGGGTTGAGCATGATCGGGCTGGTCGGGTGGTCGGTGGTCGTGCCAACACTGCTTGGCGCAGCGCTCGGCGTCTGGCTTGATCGGCGTCATGCCATGAGTCATTCCTGGACACTGACGCTGCTGTTTGCCGGACTGCTCATCGGTTGTTTGAATGCCTGGCATTGGGTTGTGAAAGAAGATAGAGAAACCCATAAGCAACAAGGGCAACAGGAGGATCGCGATGAATGAAATGTCGATCCAGGCGCTCGCGCTGCTGTTGGCGTTGGCGGCAGGCATGCTGTTGGGGGTAATCTTCTTTGGCGGCCTGTGGTGGACCGTCCGTAGCGGAATGACGGCGCGCCAACCAGCGCTATGGTTTATTGGCAGCATGATACTGCGAACAGGTATCGTCACGATGGGGCTCTATTTTCTACTTAGCCTGTCTGGCAATAGCTGGAAAATCCTGCTTGGGGGCCTGTTCGGATTTATCCTCGCCCGGCTGTTGGCAACACGGGTTTTGCCTGCACCACTATCGAAAGTCTCCCCTACGGCGGAGCCATCGGTTGGCATAAGCAACCTGTATCAGCGGGGGGAAAAGGAACAGGGGACACAGGAAACACAGGGGGCGCAGGGGGCACAGGGGGCACAGGGGATGCGCGGGGGGCAGAGGGCGGAGATAGCAGAGAGGGTGGGCCATGCACCTTAGTCCCGACGACATCGTCTTCTGGGAATATGGCTTTCTAAAACTGAACGCCACAATAGTATATACCTGGGGATTGATGCTTATACTCGCAGCCGGTTCAAAAGCAATTACCCGCAGACTCTCCGTCGGGCTGGAACGCGCCCGCTGGCAGAATCTGCTTGAAACCGTCGTCATGGCGATAAAGAAGCAGATCGAGGAAGTGGGTTTGCGCCAGCCCCGGATATATCTTGGATTCCTTGGCACATTATTTGTATTTGTCGCGACCGCAAGTCTCGCGACCGTCATTCCCGGATATGAGCCGCCCACAGGTTCACTCTCGACCACTGCGGCACTGGCGATCTGCGTGTTTATCGCAGTGCCGCTATATGGCATAAAGGAGCAGGGGCTGACCGGCTACCTGAGATCCTATCTCGAGCCGACGCCCCTCATGCTCCCGTTCAATATTATCGGAGAGTTTTCGCGCACCCTGGCTCTGGCCGTCCGGCTGTTCGGCAATATGATGAGTGGAACGATGATTCTTGCAATCATGCTAAGCCTCGCGCCATTTATCTTCCCGATCGTCATGAGTGCGCTCGGCTTGCTGACCGGCATGGTGCAAGCCTATATCTTCAGCATTCTGGCCACGGTTTATATCGCGGCTGCTGCATCAAGCCGGGAAGGTGCTGAATCCAACGGTCCGGAAAATCTGAAAAGAGGATCATCTCAGGGCTCGATATTCAAAGACAGCAAATAGAACAAAACCGAAGGAGAGATTATGGACAACATGACACTTATCGCGATCATATCGATTCTCACTGCTGGTTTGACGATCAGCATTGGCGTAATCGCTCCTGCCCTGGGAGAAGGAAGGGCGATCGCCACGGCTGTGAATTCACTGGCTCAACAACCTGATGCTTCCGCGACCATTACCCGGACCTTATTTGTCGGTCTGGCGATAATCGAGTCCATGGCAATTTATTGCTTTGTGGTTTCCATGGTTCTGATTTTTGCCAATCCCTTCTGGAACTACGTTATCTCAGAGACCGCGGGGAAGTAATTCGTGCTCATTGACTGGTTTACTGTCATTGCGCAAGTCGTCAACTTTCTCATCCTGGTATGGTTGTTGAAACGTTTCTTTTACCAGCCCATTCTCAATGCTCTTGATGCGAGAGAGAGGCGAATCGCCACGGAACTGGCAGATGCCGAGGCGAAAAAACTGGAAGCTGAAAAAGAGCGCGACGAATTTCAACACAAGAATAATGAATTTGACCAGCAGCGGCTGCTGCTTTTGAGCAAGGCTTCAAACGAGGCGCAAGCCGAACGCCAGCGGTTGATGGCCGCTGCCCGGACCGATCTGGACAACCTGCGGGCGAAGCGGGAGCGCGCATTGGAACGCGAGTATCGCAGCCTGAGCGAAGCGCTTGTGCGGCAGACGTGCGCAGAAGTATTTGCCATTGCGCGAAAAGTGCTTGCTGACCTCGCCGGCACAACCCTGGAGGCACATATTGTGGAAGCGTTTATCAAGCGCTTGCACGAGTCAAGCGATGAGGAGAAGGCAGGGTTGGCTTCGGCTTTCAGATCTAAGTCCGTATTGGCACCTGCAGCGGCAGCAGCATCGGCAGCATCGGCAGCGTCCAGGGCGGCGTCGACGGCAGCCGCGACAGGCGGAGAGCTTATGGTTAACAGCGCATTTGATTTACCCGCAGCGCAGCAAGATGCAATAGAGGCTGCGCTTGAGGAAAGCCTCGGCATTCGCCTTCCGGTCCGGTTCGCGACGAGGTCCGACCTGGTGAGCGGGGTTGAACTCGTCGCCGGTGGATACAAGGTGGCGTGGAGCATTGCGGCCCACCTCGCATCGCTGGAAAAGGAGGTATGGGAGCTACTGGAAAATCAGTCCGGCCACGAATTCGAAGCTGAATCTGAAACCGAACCTGAACTCCCCCACAAACATGGCACCTGACAATCTGCAAGGTATTTTCGACAGTGCCTTCGCAAAAATAGAGCGCGTCTGCCAAGCCGGTGCGCCGCAATTAACCTTGCGGGAAGCGGGGAGAATTACGAGCATTGCCGCTGGTATTGCGAAAGTTTCCGGTCTTCCCGGCGTTAGCTTCGAGGAGGTGCTGAAATTTCCGGGCGACGCGTATGGGATAGCATTCAATGTTGAAGAAGATGAAATCGGCGTGATTTTGCTGGATGATTACTCGCAACTGCATGCGGGTGATGAAGTTGAACGAATGGAACATGTAATGGCTGTGCCGGTGAGCGGCAGTTTGATCGGAAGGGTTATCGATCCACTTGGGCGGCCGCGGGACGGAAAGGCGCCGATCATTTCCACAACCCGGGTACCCATCGAGCGCGCGGCCCCGCCCATCATGGACCGCGCACCTGTCACAATGCCGCTGCAAACAGGCATCAAGGTCATCGACGCGCTTATTCCGGTTGGCCGCGGTCAGCGCGAGTTGATTCTGGGGGATCGGCAGACAGGCAAGACTGCCATTGCCATCGATACGATACTCAATCAACGAAACGAAAACGTGCTATGCGTTTATTGCGCCATTGGCCAGCATGCGTCAGGGGTAGCCAAGGTTATCGCAACCCTGCGAGAAAAAGGCGCAATGAGCTATACGCTCGTTGTCGTAACG
Organism: Nitrosospira briensis; assembly: GCF_900115125.1. Classification (GTDB taxonomy): domain Bacteria; phylum Pseudomonadota; class Gammaproteobacteria; order Burkholderiales; family Nitrosomonadaceae; genus Nitrosospira; species Nitrosospira briensis_A. Next base: position 384,286 of record NZ_FOVJ01000001.1, read on the forward strand.
GAAGGGAACGATTCTCCGGGCCTCGCTTACATCGCGCCCTATGCCGCAACCAGCATCGCGGAATATTTCATGGAGCAGGGACGGGATGTTCTGATCGTGTACGATGATCTCACGCACCATGCGCGCGCCTACCGCGAACTCTCCCTGCTGCTGCGGCGCCCGCCTGGCCGGGAAGCCTATCCCGGCGATATTTTTTATATTCACTCGCGACTGCTGGAGCGCGCGACGCATTTGCGGGATTCGCTTGGCGGGGGCTCGCTAACCGCACTACCGATCATCGAGACGGAAGCGCAGGATATCTCCGCCTACATCCCGACCAATCTGATTTCCATCACTGACGGGCAGATCTACCTCTCCCCGTCGCTGTTTGAATTGGGGGTATTGCCTGCTGTCGACGTCGGCAAATCAGTGTCGCGTGTTGGCGGCAAGGCCCAGCGGACCGTTTATCGCGCAGTTGCCGGTGATTTGAAACTGGATTATGCTCAATTTGAAGAGCTTGAAACCTTTGCCAGGTTTGGTGCGAGGCTGGACGAAGCCACACGCAGGATCATCGAGCATGGCCGGCGCATCCGCGCCTGCCTCAAGCAACCTGAATCCGCCCCTGTTTCCGTGCGTGAGCAAATTGTCTTACTGCTGGCGCTGACCGGTAAACTCTTCGACAATGTTCCCCTGGATCGAATGGAGGATGCCGAGCAGGCCGTTCGCAAGGCAATAACGGATATTCCGGCCGAGGTGTGGACGCGAATCGGAGCCGCTGATAATCTGGACGCCGGTAGCCGTGAAACGATAATGGGAGCGGTTCGTGAAGCCCTTCCCGATTTTCTGCATGCCGCCGGAGCTGTAGCTGGGGGCGCCTACTGAAAGTAAGGACGGATCGGATTCATCGTTTGTTCATGAGCTGGTTATCCAAGGCTCTTTCCAAATCCGCCTGCCTTATGGAGTCCCCGTTTACGCCAGATCTTCATGTTGGAAACCGAGGAACATGCATTCAAGGGCCGTTTCTGTCAACGGGTCGCATGAAGCTGCATGGTCTTTTTGAATGCTGCATCCATGTTATAGACCCGGTCCATGAAAACATCCCCGCCCCAAACTGAGCAGCCACCCGACTGGCCGATGAAGTGGCAAATCAAGGCGCTCTTGAAGGATTTTAAATACGTTCGCGATTTGTCCTTCTATTTACTGGCAAGAAAGGGAATAAGCCAAAAGCCGTCGGTCAGGCTATATGAAGAAGGGGAGGTATCTCCCGATTACGATAGACCTTTGTGCTTTTTCTGTAGCTACGACGAAGGGAGCATTGTCCGGAAGAATGTGTACCATTATCTCGATCAATTAAAGCTGGCGGGATTCAATATTATATTCATCAGTTCGAGCGAGGCGGTATCGGACACAGACCTGAAGAAGCTTTCGAAATGTTGTGTAAGGATCATAAATCGCGAGAATAAGGGATACGATTTTTATGGATGGAAAACAGGACTGGAGAAGTATGCCCAATATAAAGCCCACGCGGGCCTTCTATTGGTTAACGATAGCGTTCTCGGGCCGCTTTTCAGTATCCGGGATATCATCCCCAGGCTGGAAAACTGTGACGCCGATATCGTCGGGATGACGGATTCATTTCATGTTTGCCCGCATCTGCAATCTTATTTTCTTTACTGCAAAAAAAATGTAGTGTTATCGGAGGAATTTAGCGGTTTCTTTAAGGAGGTGGATGTCCTGGAGCTCAAGGTTGCTGTTATCCGGCGATACGAGATGGGTTTTTCCCGCCTTCTGCGGCACCGATTCCGGCTGTCGGCACTTTATGGATTGGAGCCGGTTCTGGCCAGAGTTGAATATCATCAAAGGCCGCTCGCATGGGTTGAGCCGACTTTCCATCTCTGGAAACCCCTTATTGCAGAATTCAAATTCCCGTTTCTCAAAAAAAGCCTTCTGACGAGGAAGGGCGTGAGCCTGGAAGAAGTTTCAGCAGTGCTTGCGGAAAGCGGTTCTCCCTACAATCTGGATATCCTCGATGATTGGATTACGCCTGATAGAAGGAAGGGGACACCGCAGCTTTGAATCCCAGCGCGACGCAGGGATTCGGGCGATACAAAGCCATTCAATGCGGACTGAATAAGTTCGCCAATCACGACAACCGCAAAATATCTGGCATTAAAACAGACAAACCGGCTATCCTTCGCATTCGCTTCATCTTCCACTCCCATTAGTACATTTCCGATTGGCACATACATGTCTTCTTTTTTCACAAACATTCTGTCGAGCGTTGCCGTAGCACTTTACGGAATAAAAGGCGGCTTCACAGAGGTAAACGTCAAGGGCCAGTCCATACGCATCGCCGTGGATAACTTCAGGACTCTACAAAGGGCCAAGACCTATTCAATAAAAGAACCGGATACGCTTGATTGGCTCGACAGCTTCGAACCCGGAGCATGCTTCTTTGACCTCGGCGCGAACATCGGTCAATACTCCTTATATCCGGCGAAGAAATACGGAGATGACATTCAGGTATTTTCGTTTGAGCCTCAGTGCATTAATTATTATCTGCTCAATAAAAATATCCACTTGAACGGGCTGGAAAAAAATATTACAGCCTATGGCGTGGCCGTATCCGGACAGGGCGGCTTTTCAAAATTGTATATTCCCAGGTTTATAGGCGGGGGAAACCGTTCACAGTTCGGTACAGAAGATCTGAAGAACATGAAAAGACCCGCGAGCCATATTCAGGGCATGTTCGGGGTGACCTTGGATGATTTATGCGCGAAATGGGGCTTCCCTTATCCCAACTACATAAAGATAGATGTTGACGGCATAGAGATCCCCATTATCAAGGGCGCGGAAAATGTCTTGAGAAACCCGGCGCTGAAATCCGTTATCGTCGAGTTGGGAACGCCCGAGGAGCAGCAGGAAGCTGTCAGCCTGATGGAACAGGCGGGTTTGAGAGTTAAATTCAAAACAACCAAAAACTGGGGTGAAACCTGTTTCGTATTTGAAAAAATAAGTTAACGAAAATAAGTTAACGGGTAGTAATCGCGTGCACGGCGGGATTGCGCGGCCTAAGCCGGCGGAAGGCTGGAAGGTGCTTATCCTATCGGGAAGCCGAGCTTGCTTCCTTGCGTGACACGGATCGAATGTCTGAAGCATTTTCCACCTCGGATGAGCGTTGCAGCCGCTCTACCTTGCCGTTCAAAAGGGTATAGGTGTTATCGGCGGCGTTGATCAGCGCAGGCTGATGAGATACGGCCACCACAGTAAGATCCTGCGCGAGCTTCTGCAGGGTTTGGCAAACCAGCCGCTCACTTTCGGGATCTAGTGCGCTGGTCGGTTCATCAAGCAGCAGGAAAACCGGTTGATGGGCGAGCGCCCTGGCAATTGCGATACGCTGACGCTGCCCGCCAGAGAGAAGCCCGCCGCGTTCGCCGACTATCGTATTCAGACCTTCCGGAAGCGCGCTGACAAAATCCCACGCGCCTGCCTGGCGCAGCGCTCTTTCTGCATCTGCTTCGACGAGATCGGGCGCGCCTACGATTATATTGCTGAGGATGGTATCGTGAAGCAGGATATTCTCCTGGGACACGTAACCGATCATGCGCCGCCAACCCCGCGGGTTGATTTCACGCAGCGGTATGCCATCTATGAGAATTTCCCCTGATTTGGGCTCAGCCAGTCCGCATAGCAGGTCCAGCATAGTACTTTTGCCGACCCCTGATGGCCCCGCAATCGTGGTAAACGATTTGACGGAAATATCGAGATTGAGGCCAGCTAATATTGGCTTGGCGCCATAATCGAAATCGATGTTGCGCAAGCTGATACCCGTTTGAAACGTAGGCTCCCGCGTGCCGGTGGTTCTTTCCGCAGCACCGCGGGCCTCTTCAATCGCCGTGCGCAAGGCCCAGTAAGCGCTCTCCTGCGCCGCGAGATTCTGATATTTCCGCTGAGTCTTATTGAGCAAGCTCAGGAGACGGGTGAGCAGGAAGACCATGACCATCACCTCAGCCAGCGAAAGGTCCAATAGCACCAGAGCCAGATACAGGCCGATTGCGATAATGGTGGCAAGCAAGGGCTCCTGCAAGGCCATTAAAGCTTCGCGCGCCATGATTTCACGCCGCGTAGCTTTTTCCAGTTGCCGGGTTTGATCTCGCAGAATGGCATCCGCGACATTGTCCCGCGCCATTGCTTTCAGCGATTTTACGGAGCCCAGCACATCGGAGAGGTACGTCAGCAGGAGCCGCAGCAGTTGCGTCTGCTTCGTTCCCGCCCGGCGCGTGGCCCGGATCAGCTTGTGCAGCAACCGCAGCATCACGAAGCCGACGAGAAAGGAGGCAAGCGTAGCCTGCCATGAAACGAACATGGCAACGATCCCATAAACCATGACCTGTATCGCCAGCGCGAGCACGGTAACGCTATGCTCAAACCCATTGGCTGCACGTAATGCCTCGGTAGCGACCGAGTTTGCCAGAGAGCCCATGGGTTGACGGAGATAATACTGCCACCGGCTGGCGAGCAGTGCGTCGATCAATTCGAGGCGAAGCGCGGTTGCCACACGCGCAACGGTATAGCCTACCTGTCTGTTGGCCAGCAGCAATATAAGGCTCTTGACGATCATGCCGCCAACGATGATCAGCAACATCACGCCGATACTCGGTTCAATGCCCACACTGCGGAGCCCTCCCACGATACGCCGTCCAACTTCGGAATTGGCGGTGTCGCCCACTGCGGTCGAAAGCAGCGGGAGAAGGGCTGTCAGGCTAAGCCCTTCGGCAACGCCAGCCGCAAGCAGCGCGATCAGGACATATGCCGTACGCCGGGGGAAGAGCATGCAATAGGTAAAAAGAGTTCGCATAACTTAGATTTGCAGTCTACTGATTAGCATACTCACATCCACGGGAACCCGGAATCCGCAAAGCCCCAAAGATCCCGGTTCTTGATCAGCATTACGCCGTGGACAGCGCCGTGATCCGTAACAAGAGCTGGTCTCTCCTGCCGCAAGGTCAAGGAATGCTCGGCACTGAGGGGTTGGTTGTTCAACGTCTTTGCTGAAATAAATAACGGCGGGGAGGGCGGCGGGAGCGCGAGACGCTGAAGCGCTACATCTGCCTCTGCCGCAATATTGTCTGTAAATTAAATTGATGCCGGCTAGCCTGGAAATATGACCGATACTCTTCAGTTTGTGGATGTTTCGATGAAATATGGGCAGGGTTTCTGCAAGGTATTTGTCGATGTAATCAGAGGGGGCAGGATAACAGAATGCAGCGAACTTTAAACCGCCGATGTTCTGTCAGACAGCCTCGTTCCCATCGTTTTCCTGATTCAGGCGATTTTATCACTTTGCGCGACGTAAATTAGCACCAGGACGATAGAAACGACAAACCGGAAAGCGGATTGCTGACCATTCCAGTCTGGCGACTGCCACATGCAGAACCATTCCGCGCCGATGACCATAAAGCCGAAAAACCATAATCCAAATCCGCAGGACAATCCGGCGATAGACAACGATTTTGCCTTGCTGAATGCCGCCTCATCGCTTTTTATATGGCGAAGCAAGCGCAGTGCGCCTGAGAGGCACAGTATGGCAGTGACGAACTGGCTGAATATTATAAATGCATATGCTGCGTGGTGGAGAAGAGGTTCGGTGATGGCACGGTGCTTTAGAGCATTCCCGGGATAAACAGTGTCCATTGTCAGTACGTGCTGAACAAACAGGAAATTAGACTGATAATCTACGACATTGTTAAAAGCTACTACCAAGACCAGGCAACCGATGCCGAAGACCATGAAAATCTTGCTTGCCCGAATTGCCAGCGGTTTTTCCATTTTTGAGCTTCTCTTGCTTCCCTTCGCCCGAAACCATGACTGCATGAAGAAAAAGGGGAGAATCTGCTTGCATCACGATGGGGTGGCATTGCCCTTCGCTTAATCGGTTTTTTTTACGCCATGCATGTTGAGCGCCGCCAAAGCAATCTGCAAACCGATAACCGCGAAGGCCTGGGCAAACCATCCCCAGACTATCCATAAGCCGTTGCTGAGGAGAGAAAGCAGAAACCCGGCATGACGCTTGTTCTTGGACCGGGAAGTCAGCAGCCATACCGCAAGTATGTTGACTACCATAGCCGGCCATTGTAGCAGGGAAAAATAGTCCATATTATTCATCTCTAGGAAAGTATTTGCGAAATGACCAGGAATTCCCGCGCCATCATCGACGAAAAATTACATGAAACCAAAACGTGTAATACCCTGATCCGCGTACGGAAATGAGCAATGTCTCATCCACTAGCTGATCGTTCCGTACGACAGAACACACACGGGAGGGAATTTCACTTTGGTACGCCATCGCACAGATAAGCGGGGGATTCGCAGGGCATGATGATTTTGCGGGATGCCGCAAGGGGCTTACGGTTCAAGTTCCTGAGGAAGGATTAGCTGCACGGTTCGGTTCGTGCCGGTAACCTCGTCTGCAACAGTTCTTGCAACGTTATCCTTACTGAAAGTAAATCATGACCACTTCAACTTCAAGCAGCAGATCATTATGGAAAGGCGCTATAAGCTTTGGTTTGGTGCACATACCCGTGGCGCTTCATTCCGCGACTTCCGAGCAGGGATTGAATTTCGACTGGCTCGATAAGCGCAGCATGGATCCGGTCGGGTACAAGCGCATCAACAAGAAGACCGGGAAAGAAATCGACAAGGAAAACATCGTCAAGGGAATCGAATATGAAGATGGCCAATATGTTGTTCTGAGCCAGGAGGAAATCTCCGCTGCTTATCCCAAAACCACGCAAACGATCGAAATTGAAATGTTTGTGCCCGCCACAGATATTCCATTCGTTTACCTTGAGCGGCCATACTATGTTGTCCCTATCAACAAGGGAGGCAAAGTCTATGCGCTTCTGCGCGAGGCTCTCCTCAAAACCCGGCGCGTTGGTATTGCCCGAGTAGTGATTCAGACCAAGCAGCACTTGGCGGTTCTCGTGCCGTCAGGACCGGCCCTTGTGCTGAATCTGTTGCGATGGGGCGATGAGATACGCAGTTGGGAGAAATTGAGCTTTCCGCCCGAGGGAACCGAGGAGGCCGGCATTACTGAAAAAGAGTTGAAAATGGCCGAGCAACTGGTGATGGACATGAGCGGAAAATGGAATCCGGAAGAATTCCGCGATTCGTTCAAGGAAGAAATCATGAAACTGGTACTTGAAAAGGTCGAAACTGGCGATATACAAACCGTGGCTCAACCGGAAGAAGCCGAAACCGGTCGTAGCAGCGCGCAGATTCTCGACCTTACCGAATTGCTCCAGCGCAGCCTGAAGAAGAGCGGGGATAAGGAGGATAACGAGAAGTCCAGCGGCAGAAAGTCAGTAAAGGCTGGCGCAGACACGGAGTCGCCTCCTACGAGAGGGGCCCATAAGCGTCGGGCGGTGTGATGTGGCAAAAGCCGATTTACTCAAGGCCTACCGGGCCAAGCGCAATTTTTCCATAACATCCGAACCCTCGGGCGCCGGTAGCAGCAAGAAGACAAACGAAAAGGCTTTGTCATTTGTTGTCCAGAAGCACTGGGCCACCCGTTTGCATTACGACTTCAGGCTAGAACTCGACGGAACCATGAAGAGCTGGGCCGTGCCGAAAGGACCGAGCTTCGATCCAAATGACAAGCGCATGGCGGTTCATGTTGAAGACCATCCCATTTCCTACAACAGTTTTGAAGGCGAGATCCCGGCCGGACAGTATGGCGCGGGCAAGGTAATCATCTGGGACAGGGGAACCTGGATTCCTCTCGAGGACCCTCGCAAGGGTTATCGCGACGGCAAGCTGAAGTTTGAACTGCGCGGCCATAAGCTGAAAGGCGACTGGGCATTGGTCCGCATGAGAACCAGGGAAGAAGAAAAGCAGGAGGCGTGGTTACTTATCAAAGAAAAAGATGAGCATGTTCGTTCTTCAAGCGAATACAGCGTAGTGGATGAAATGCCGGAGAGCGTTGCAACGCTTGAGCCGCCGGAGAGACAGAAATCCCCTGAATTGGGCAGCACCGGGCCGGCCACGGCGAGGCCGGCACCCAGGAAAAAGAAAACGGCTTTGCCGGAAAACGCAGTTGAAGCCGATCTTCCTCATGCGCTGCGGCCTCAGCTTGCTACCCTCGTAGATGGACCTCCCAATGATTCGGCGGGCTGGATTTACGAAATCAAATTCGACGGCTATCGAATGTTGACAAGGGTAGACAGTGGAGCAATCCGCCTTTTTACGCGCAATGGGCACGACTGGTCGCACAAACTGCCTCATCTCGTAGAGGCAGTCAAACAGATGAAGTTGAAGCCGGGATGGCTCGATGGCGAAATCGTGGTGTTGAATGAAAAAGGCATACCAGATTTTCAGGCTTTGCAAAACGCCTTCGATAGCGACCGGACTCAAGACATAATCTATTACCTGTTTGACGTACTGTTCTATGATGGGTATGACTTCAGAAGCACCCCCCTTATCGAGCGCAGGCGTTTGCTGCAAGCAATTTTCGAGACACCGCAGCCGGAGCAGATACGCATCAGCGATATCTTTGACGTGCCGCCGGGTGACATTATTGAATCGGCATGCCGCCTGGGACTGGAAGGCGTTATCGGCAAGCGCAAAACCTCGGTTTATGTTGCGCGCCGCTCTTCGGAGTGGATAAAGCTGAAATGCAAGCAACGCCAGGAATTCGTAATTGGCGGCTATACGGACCCCAAGGGCTCCCGGACAGGAATAGGTTCACTTCTGCTGGGCGTTTATGATGAGGATAAAAACCTTCAATATGCTGGAAATGTAGGCGCCGGATTCAGCGATAAGACCCTTCGCGAGCTTAAAGCGAAGCTTGACAAGGTTGCTGCTGCCCGCTGTCCCTTCGTTAAAGAGAGTGGTATCGACAAGAAGGCTCATTGGGTGGAGCCGGTACTGGTGGCTGAAGTTTCTTTTGGTGAATGGACGCGGGACGATCACATCCGCCATTCGGTTTTTCACGGCTTGCGATCGGATAAGAAAGCGGAATCTATTATTCGGGAGAAACCGGTGCATATTTCTGCGGAAAAAGCGGCGAGAACGGTATCCATTTCATCGTCAGTGAAAGTAACAAATCCTGACCGCGTGATTGATGCGTCCACTGGATTCAAGAAAATCGACCTCATACGCTACTACTCGCTGATTGCACCGCTAATGCTGGAGCATCTTGAAGGAAGGCCAGTATCACTTGTGCGCGCACCGGATGGTATCTCAGGTCAACTGTTTTTCCAGAAGCATTGGGAAAAAGAGAATATGCCGGCGGTGAACCAGCTTGACCCGGTGCTCGACCCCGAGCATGAGCCACTGCTTGAAATTGCCACTGCTGAGGGCCTGGTGTCCGCCGCTCAAATGAATGTGATCGAGTTTCACACATGGAATGCCACAAAAAACGCCATCGGCAAGCCCGACAGAATGACGTTCGATCTGGACCCTGGCGAAGGAGTGAACTGGCCTCTCATCCAGCAGTCCGCCCAGCTTGTTTGCGTATTTCTCAAGGAACTGGGGTTGAAGTCTTTTCTGAAAACCAGTGGAGGCAAGGGCTTGCACGTTGTTGTGCCGATCAGGAGGCTGCGTGACTGGGATACTGTAAAAGGCTTCTCTCAGGCCATTGTTCAACACCTGGCTGAAACCATTCCTGAACGTTTCGTTGCGAAAAGCGGACCGCGTAATCGCGTCGGAAAAATTTTCATTGATTATCTCCGCAATGGCTTTGGTGCCACTACTGTATCGGCCTGGTCGGTGCGGGCCCGGCCCGGCCTGGGCGTTTCAGTGCCCCTGGCATGGGAAGAACTGGATTCGATTGGCAGCGCCGCGCGCTGGTCAGCCTTGAATATCCATGAGCGTCTGGATAAGGGCAACGATCCCTGGTCGGATTATGAAGCGACGAAGCAATCGATAGTTCCAGCGATGAAAACGTTAGGATTCAAGCCTGACAATGCGCAGGGAAGATGAATGGAGCCGGCCTTGTCGACTTGGTCTGGACTACGGTTTCACGCCGATAATGACGCTCGGACGAGCCTAAGTTGAACATTGACCCTAAATTGAACCTGGCGCTATTCCTGTTCCCCAACCCGAACTACGATGGGTAGATATGAGTAAAATATACGCGGTGTAAAATACGCGATAGGCAATCTCATCCATGAAAAGCGAGCGCGCTGGACACCTGGTGTTAGTTCAGTTTGTCGGCTTTAACAACTTCCTTTGGCAAAAGCAGTTCTCCCGGGTGTCGCGCGATCTGGGGAGGTACGGTCATCAAATAGCAGTTATTGGCGCATTGCTCAAGTTTCCATATCTTTCCATCCATTCCCTCCGGTACGGGATATGAGAAGTACGTGTTCTCTGTCGTGTTCGTCAGTGCAATGGCTCCTTGCGGATCAATGAGGCGCGCGCCCGTATTTTTCCAGTATCCTCCTATTACTCCGGTGTTTTTGGGAACATAGAAGTAGGCAGCATAACTATCCGCAAACGGCGAGGGTTTCGTCAGTTCCTGGCTAACGTGCGTCATGGAAAATTGAGGCTCCCAATCAATGGTGAATCCTGCCTTGTCCTTTACGTCAACGCGGTACAGCTTCCCTGGCGTCAGGCTCACCTTATAGCTTCTGGCTACCTTGTCCGGAGGGAGAACAGCTTCCGCGACCGCCACGCCGGTAGCAGCATCGACGAAAGTCAGTTTGGTATTGGTCTTAACTGGATACTCTATGCCTGTCCTGCATGTGAACGTGAAATCCGATTGCCCCTGTTTCATGAGCAGATACCACTGATGATCGCCGGAAAGATTAATGCCGTCTGTCCTCGGGCGAGAGTCGGTATCAAAAGCCGCTGGCTTGATCAGATCAAGCGAGAATTTTACGGGCGTAAATATCGATTCCGGATTGCTCGCAGTATAGGCTTGACCTTGGGTTGATTCCGCGCTGGCCACCGGCACTACGGACATTCCGTTCGTAAAGGATATATCAGTAAAAGACATTTGAGCAAACAAGGACATTCCGGCAATCGAAGCTGCAAAATCGGCTTTCATTTGTTCTCCTCCTTGTGACTGACGTTGGAATTATCGGCGATTAAATAACGAATAAATGGCCAAACAGCGGCCATTGGACCAGTTCGTCTGCTACGCGTTATTGTCCGGATGCTATGGGGAGGAAAGGACGTCTTTTTATTTCACAGACGTGCTGAAACTCATCGGCTATTGAGGTGCTTCTCCGACGAATGTCACGAATGGGAAGCCCGGCTGAACGATGCGGGCCTTAACCATATATCAGCCATTTACAATGGTGCCACCATTCGGATGAAGCACTTGCCCCGCGATATACGAGGAGTCCCGAGACGCAAGAAAAACATAGCAGGGCGCAACCTCGTCAGGTTGCCCCGGCCGTTTCATCGGGACGTCTTTTCCGAAACTCCCCACCTTCTCCGGCGAAAAAGTGGAGGGTATCAAAGGCGTCCATATCGGCCCCGGCGCAACAGCGTTAACGCGTATTCCCTGCTCGATCAACTGTAGCGACAAGGATCGCGTAAAGGACACGATCGCACCTTTGGTGGCGGAATAATCGAGCAGATGCGGGCTTCCCTTATAGGCGGTTACAGAGGTCGTGTTGATTATGCACGCTCCTTTTTTCAGATGGGGAAGCGCAGCCTTCACCATATGGAACATCGAAAATATATTTGTGCGGAAGGTTCTTTCAAGCTGCGCATTATCGATATCAAGAATGTTTTCCCGAACGTGCTGTTCCGCAGCGTTGTTCACCACGATATCGATTCGGCCAAAAGCAGAAACCGCCTTTGCTGCGACTTCTGCACAGAATTTTTCATCTCCTACGTCTCCAGCAATCAGAAGGCACTTTCTTCCACATTGTTCGACTTCACTTTTAGTAGCATCTGCATCACCATGCTCGTTGAGATAAGCGATGACGATGTCCGCTCCCTCTTTGGCGAAAGCAACCGCCACGGCCCGGCCGATACCGCTATCGCCGCCCGTGATAATCGCTACCCTGGATTTTAGTTTCCCACTGCCTTTATATTCTTCTGCAGTCGAGTCAGGCTTGGGCTCCATCTCCGTTTCCAACCCGGGTTGCCGCGTTTGATGCTGTTCAGGAATTTCTGTGGTTTCCATCACGAATGCCTCTGGTTGATGTTAAACATGCCGCTAATGCGCCTTTGATTGTGGAATTATCAGGAAGACGCACTGTAAGGAACGTACTCTGGCTTGCGAAGATCAATGCTGACGGGTGCTGAAGCGCTCCTGCCGCCTGATCGGGACCGCCTGTTTGAAATCAGAATATGTTGCTAACATATAATGATTGTAGCGGCTCGATCCGTGCGTTTACACACATAAGAGAGAAACTGGGCGGGGCAAGCCGCCCTCAAGGGGTCGGGCAGATCAGCCCGGCCGATCAAAATACTTAATGTTTCTTGGGTCCATCTTTCTTTTTTGATCCCTGCGAATGCTGCGGCAGAGGCTGCTTCGTTGAGGCAATGAGCGCCTTGCAATCGTTATCCTCCCCGGGGCCAGTCTCAATCAGGGGTATCAGCGCAGCGACCGGCGTGGCGAAAATGCCCAGCACGACCGCAGCGCCGACGCGTATAGCCAGCATTTTGTCCGGATATACCGTTGGCTCCTTGAAAGTGCCGCCAATATGGACGGGTGTACGAAGGCTCACGATACTGAAGTCTTTGGGCTGCGGGGAAACTTTCATCTCGATGGTTTCATCAACCAGACTTATCTGACCTTCGCCGATAATGTTTGTATCTGCTGTATCGATGATGAAGGTTTCGGTGGTCATTATGCCTTTCTTGATGCCGAAATCGACGACCCCACAACGGACCTTGACGTTTTTGTCCCCGGTCACCAGGAACTTCATGATTTCGCCTCCGTCAAGTCCTACGACCTCTAGCATCAGATTACTGATTTGACCGCCAGACATGATCAATCCCAAGCGGCCGTCAGCGGAACCCAGAAGCGATCCCACCGATTTTCCATGACTCTTTATCTTTGCTGTGCCACCGATTACACCGGTACTGCCGTGGGTGAGCTCGACCTTGGGGAAAAGCTTCGGCAATTGCATCCTCTTGAAATCGACCTTGGCTTCCCCGGAAGGGGTTTCCTCGCGCGCATTTATCGTGACGTTGGCAATGATATTACCGCCTGCCACCGAGAAATTAGCTGGATCAATGGCCAGCAAGCCATTGTCTATTTTTAAGTGAGTGACCAGGTGTTCGACGGGCAGATCCTTGTTGCGTATCGACTCGCCCGTAAACTTGATATCCGCGTCCATCGCCTGCAACCGGTCCACTTTGAACTCCTGATCGGGTAGGATGCGATCTTTCTGCGCCTCGATCGACGCCTTCTTTTTCTCCTTCTCCGCAGGCGTATCCTGCGGTTGCGGCGCCTTTCTGGCGCCGATAAAACCCTGCAAGTCATTCAGGTCGAGAACCTTGGAGACCACGTCCCCACGCAAGATCGGGCGTTCGCCTCCCGTATCAAAAAGCAGATCGCCGCCGAGATCGCTTTTGCCCACCTGCCCCGAAAATCCTTTCATCGACCATTCGGTCTTCTGGTGCTCAACCCTTCCTGATATCTGATATGGCGGTGAGGGGAAAAATACGATTCCCGTTATCGGGTAGAGCGCAGACAAATCTTCACCCTGCACGTTCAGCTTCAAGTCCATTTTGGCTAATTTTTCCAGGCCGGTAATGGTGCCATCAACCTCGGCATGGGTTGTTCCTACGTCGGCGCTCGCCTTGATGGGATAGGGAAGTGTCTTGTCCGCGAGAGACATTATTTTGCCACCCTGGGCTTGGGCTTTGAACTTCAGGCCCGTAAACTTGCCTTCTGCCTTTACATCAAGCGGCATTTCCCGTGCATCGGCCGCGGGATCCGTAAATATGCGCGCTATAACATCAGTTTCGGTCTTGGGGTCGCGATAGGTGAGCTGCCCCTCCTCCAGGGTGAGCTTGCCGATTTCTGGCAATTCCGCTTCCTTTTCCTCCTCTTTTTTCAAATCCCAGTTACGCTTCCCGTCGGCACTTTTTTCGAGGATGATCTTCGACCGGGCTACGGATACTTCAGGCAATACCACGTCTCCCAGGAGCAGATCCCAAAGGCTGATCCTGAACGCGACCTTATCGACATCGAGCATGGGCTGTTCGGTTCCCCATTCGGCGTTGGCGAGCGAGATTCCTTCCGCGCTGATCAATGGGTTGAGCGATAACCTGACATCCAGGTCTCGAATCACGAATTCGCGCCCGGTCTTTTCGGTGACCTGGCGTTCCACGTATGGCTTTATCATATTCCAGTCGAACCAGACAATGAATATCGTGACAAGCAGCACAAATACGATGCTTGAGATAGACAAGATTCTTTTTGTGCGACGTCTCATGGGTGAAAGGATTTCCAGTTCGAAACTTGAAATGAAAAATTACTTCGAATGAGTTTTGGAGCTAAATTTGGTAGTTGGACGGGTGAAGTGTTCAATCCGCCCCGTAGCGAACTCACCAAAAAGGAAGGCCAAGGGATACAAAAAGTCTTGGTGGATCACACGCTAAGTTGAAAAACAAGCGGTCAACTGCCGGATTTACGTTGAATAATACTTTCGCTGATGGAGCTGTTCAGTACGTCATCGCACATTGGAACGTGAATAAGGTGCGACTGGAACAGCAGGGAAGGGGAGTGCTTCAGGGGATGAAGGTCGATTGCCGAGGTGAAACTTGAAATGAATGGTCAAATCCAGTCCGGCGGCCGCGTCGAGTTAAACCGGATAAACGTCGCATGAAGGCGCGGCTCGTATCCTAGTACTTCCGCACGTCGCGAAACAAACGGTCAAATTCCTTCTTGACAACATCATAACACTCGCAAACGTGCGCTTTCAGTCCGATCTGGTCTAGTACTGTAATGTGGCCGCGGCGGTAGCGAATGATTCCAGCTTGTTGCAATTTTCCGGCAGCCTCCGTTATGCCTTCGCGGCGCACGCCAAGCATGCTGGCAATCAACTCCTGTGTCATCACCAGTTCCTCCGAATTCAACCGGTCGAGTGTAAGCAACAGCCACCGGCACAGTTGCTGTTCGATCGTATGATGTCTGTTGCATACCGCGGTCTGGGAAATCTGCGTAATAAGCGCCTGGGTGTAACGCAACAACAGGCGCTATACTGGCCCGCCCTGATTAAACTCTTGCAGCAGAAGCGCGGCCTTCATTCGATAACCGTAGCCTGCGGTTTGCACTGTCGCCCAACTCGGCGTGCTTTCGCCTCCCATGAACAATGAAATTCCGAGCATGCCTTCATTGCCTACGCCCGCAATTTCGGATGAGGCGCCGTTTTCGAGGATGTAATGGAGGGAAATAATGGTGGAAGTTGGAAAATAGACATAGGGAAGGCGTCCGCCAGACTCGCAAAGAACGTCACCGAGAGGCATATGCATCAGTTCCAGGTGCGGTTTTAAACGTTCAAGTTCAATCGCCGGCAGCGCGGCGAGGAGATGGTTCTGATCGGGCTGATGTGGGGGAGAACTTAGCATCCGTTACAGAGGTCTGTAAAAAGTAAGCGCAGCCAGGCGCAATGAAATGAAACCTGAAGATCCAAGTGACTCTTGTTTCCTTCCACCCCCGCGTTTCCATCCAAACTTATGATAGCATTTATCTTGAGAGGCAATTCTGTCAAGTGGAGCTTTTTGCCGAGTATTCCATTTTACGTGCGGGCATTTGGTGCGCTAGCGTACATACCACTGATGAGCCGGGTTTTAACATGCAATAATGGTATATTTGCCGGACAAAATCACAATCGCACGCTAAGTGCTCGCGCGCCAGCATAACTCAAGAATCGCCCACGCCGACATCTCATAAAGTAGGCCATGCGAAGATACATTGGCATGAAATCTGGGGACGTTTCATGCACATCAGATAACAGGTGCCAGAAGGCGCTATTACGGTAAGTCGCTCGTAGCGCGGAAGCGTGTGCTTGAGAAGGAGCTTCGATATCCGCAGACCTTCTTCCTTTTTCTGTTAAACCATTTATCTTTCTGCATTATGCTGAAAGCTGTGCAGGAGGAGGGGTTTACGATTATCGCGAAATCGAGATGAGACTACTACATGTGAAGCCTCATGCCCATCAAAGAAGACCAGTATTTTGATTGCACTGCCTGATGGGTGTGTCCGGGAGAATATCCAGATTGAAAGCTAGAGGCACAACCGTTTCCGAGCTTTTGCTTCCCTTTACGGCCCGGCTCAGGAAAATCAGAAAGCCGCCAACTCCGATTAGTGAAGAACTGCCGTTGCGCTCTGAACTATTCAGCGCCGATCAGATGGAGTTGTACGGGGGAATTCTTGCGGCGTCTCACGAGGTGTCCTCAACCCGGGGTACGGATCAGCTCCTGGCACGGCTGGACGATAACGAAAAAACATTATTCGATATCGCCAATGTGCTGACCGAAGCAGTCACGGCGGACCAACTCCTGACCCCGGCGGGTGAATGGCTTTATGACAATTTCTATTTGATAGAAGAGCAAATCCGCACCGCCCGGCGTCATCTTCCCAAAAGCTATAGCAGAGAACTGCCTCTCCTTGCAAACGGAACCTCCGCAAATCTTCCGCGCGTCTATGACATTGCGCTGCAGGCGATTTCGCATGGCGACGGAAGGGTCGATACGGAGAGTCTCATGCGTTTTGTTGCCGCGTATCAGGCGGTAGCCAACCTGCAGCTGGGCGAGTTATGGGCGATTCCGATTATGCTGCGCCTGGCATTGATCGAAAATCTCCGTCGTGTCGGGGTACATGTCGCAGCCGGCAGAATAGACCGGAATCTTGCCGCTGCCTGGGCGGACGAGATTACGAGTGTTGCCGAAAAAGATCCCAAGAGTCTGGTTCTAGTCATTGCTGACATGGCGCGGTCGGACCCGCCGATGACAACACCTTTCATTTCCGAACTCGCACGCCGACTGCAGGGACAGGGCCCCTGGCTAGCACTGCCATTGACCTGGATCGAGCAGAGGCTGGCAGAGTCGAACCAGACCATCGATCAGATGGTACAGCTGGGAAACCAGCAACAGGCGGCAGATCAGGTTTCCGTATCCAACAGTATCAATAGCCTGCGCAAGCTCGGCGGCATTGACTGGCGCGAATTTGTCGAAACGACAAGTCTTGTCGAGCAAACATTGCGAGAGGACCCGGACGGGGTCTATGGCAGGATGGATTTTGCCAGCCGGGACCGTTACCGGCATGCGGTGGAACGGCTGGCCAAGGCAAGTCCGATGTCGGAAGTGGAGGTGGCGCGGCTGGCGCTACGGCTGGCGCGTCAAGCAGAGCCGAATGGGAATGACACCGTCAGCAAGCATGTCGGTTTTTACCTGATTGACCAAGGCGTGACGGAGCTCGAGGAGGCCGCGCAGGTGGGCGTCTCATTGCGGGAGAAGTTTTGGCGGGCGGGACGCCAGTATCCGCTTTTTTGCTATCTCGGCGCGATCGCATTGATTACGCTGAGTCTGACCGGCCTCCTGGTGTTAGAGGCCTATTCGGACGGTGCAAGTGGTTGGTTGTTAGGGGCAGTGGGCATATTGTCACTGTTTGCAATGAGTCAACTTGCCATTACGCTGGTCAATTGGGTGACCCCTTTTCTGGTGCGGCCTCACTCGCTGCCGCGAATGGATTTTTCCGCTGGCATACCTTCGACGTTCCAGACGTTGGTAGTGGTTCCGACGATGCTGACGAACGAGGCGGAGGCCTTGAACCTCATTGAAGCACTTGAAGTCCGGTTTTTAGCCAATCGCGACGACAGTCTTGATTTCGGTTTATTGACTGATTTCAGGGACGCGGATCAGGAAACGCTGCCCGAGGACGAACCCTTGCTGAAGCTCGCTCAAGCCGGCATTGAAGAGCTGAATAGGAAATATGCCGCTGCAACCCGCAATGACGGAGCTGGCGGGCCGGAACATGCGGTAATCCCCAAGAACGGGCCATTTTTTCTTTTTCACCGCCCGCGCCGATGGAATGGACAGGAGCGCCTCTGGATGGGTCATGAGCGCAAACGGGGAAAGCTTGCCGATTTAAACTCACTTCTACGGGGGGGCGGGGGTGACGCATTTTCCCTGATCGTGGGTAATACAGCTTTGCTGTCCAGTGTGAAGTATGTCATCACGCTCGACACCGACACCCAATTGCCGCGCGAGACTGCACATCAATTCGTAGGTGCGATGGCTCATCCCTTGAATCGCCCGAGGCTCGGCAGGGTTCGCGCAGATGGAGACGCCGAGGTGGTGACCAAAGGCTATGGAATTTTGCAGCCCAGGGTCGCGGTGAGCCTGTCGAGCACGAACCGGTCAAGATTTGCATGGCTTTTTGGCGGCGAGGCCGGGATTGATCCGTACACCCGGATTGTCTCGGACGTTTATCAGGATCTGTTTTATGAGGGCTCGTTTGTCGGAAAGGGCATTTACGACGTCGATGCGTTCGAACAAGCCGTTTGCCGCCGCTTCCCGGAAAATCGGATTCTGAGCCACGACCTTCTGGAAGGTTGCTATGCCCGGGCAGGTCTATTAAGCGACGTGCAACTGTATGAGGGATTCCCGTCCCGCTACAGCGCAGACGTCGCTCGCCGCCACCGATGGATCCGGGGAGATTGGCAACTCGCGAGCTGGTTGTTATGGCGCGTACCGGGAGCTCTGGAAAGCTATCATCCGAACCCGCTATCGGCATTGTCGAGATGGAAACTGCTGGACAATCTCCGGCGCAGCCTTGTGCCGGTTGCGATGATGCTGCTCCTGTTACTGGGATGGCTGGCTTTGGCCCATGCATGGTTCTGGACACTGGTCGTGATAGCCGCACTCGTTATTCCCGTCGGGGTAAATGTCATCTCCGATCTGTTGAAGAAGCCACGCGAAGTTGCGTGGCGACCGCACATTACCACCACCACGCGCGGCGCTGGCCGGTATTTCGCGCAGATATTGTTCACGCTGGCCTGCCTCCCATATGAGGCTTATTTCAGCCTTGATGCGATAGTGCGCACTCATGTACGGCTTTTCGTAACACATCGCGGGCTTCTCGAATGGAGCCCTTCTCACTATGCAGAGGGCGAGTCCGGACCTGCAGTTGTGGAAGGATATAGGGGCCTTGGTTCCTCCTTCCGGTCAATGTGGATAGCACCCGTAAGCGTCGCGCTCGCAACGGCCGGGATGGTAAGCACCGCACCCTATTCGCTGATAGCCGCCTTGCCCGTACTACTGTTGTGGGCGGGGTCTCCAGTCATCGCATGGTGGGCAAGCGTGCCGTTTCCTCCGCGCAGTTCGGAGCTGACCATTGGGCAGATACACTTCCTGCGTCAGGTTGCGCGCAGGACTTGGTTTTTCTTCGAGACATATGTCGGCCCGGAAGATCATTGGCTGCCGCCCGATAACTTTCAGGAGCATCCGGTCCCAACTGTTGCACACCGAACCTCGCCGACCAATATGGGACTGGGACTGCTTGCCAATGTTGCCGCCTACGACTTCGGCTATATCGGTGTGGGCCAGCTCATCGAGCGCACGGAAAAAATGCTGCAGTCGATGGAAACGCTGGAACGGCATGCCGGGCATTTTTACAATTGGTATGATACTCAAACAAAAACGCCATTGACGCGCTATGTTTCCACCGTGGATAGCGGTAATCTTGGCGGTCACCTCCTGACGCTGCGCGCAGCTCTGTTGGAGATATCGGACGCGCCTGTTATCAGCGAACAATTATTTCTGGCGCTGGCCGATACTTTGCGGATTCTGGAAAAAAGCGCTGGAACTACCACTCCCAATTCTTCTCTGGCGCAACTTGGAATGGCGCTTGCCGTTGCGGCAGATACCACCCCAATAACAGTCGCGAGCGCGAGAACCGATCTCGAATGGCTGGCTGGCTGTTCCAAAGAAATTGTGCGCGAGATTGTCGAAGAGCCGGCTTCCCAGTCCTCCGCCTCAAAGGACGCGCAGGAATGGGCAAAAACATTGAACAAGCAATGTGAAGAGGCGCTCGCCGAACTGAACAGCCTCGCCCCCCAATCCCGGTCGACAGCTTTGGCAGACGAAACGGGGAAAACCGGCATTATTGCAATCCCTTCCCTCCGCCAACTTGCCGATGAGGGTAGCGGGGTAGCCGGAGAGTGGCTGGCTACCCTCGAACGACTGGCGCTTCAGGCTGCGGAAATGGCGCAGATGGAATACGGCTTCCTGTTCAGCCATGCGCAGCGGCAATTGGCAATCGGATACAACGCGGGTGAGCATCGGCTGGACGGCAGCTACTACGACCTGCTCGCATCCGAGGCGAGACTCTGCAATTTTGTCGCGATTGCGCAAGGACAATTGCCCCAGGAAAGTTGGTTTGCTCTCGGACGCATCCTTACCACCTACGGCGGGGAAGCTACGCTGCTGTCCTGGAGCGGTTCGATGTTCGAGTATCTCATGCCGCTGCTGGTAATGCCGACCTTCGATAACACGCTCCTCGACCAGACGTGCAAGGGGGCGGTAAGACGGCAAATCGCCTATGGCGAGGAACGCGGTGTCCCCTGGGGGGTTTCAGAGTCCGGCTACAACGCTGTCGACGCTCAATTCAACTACCAGTATCGCGCGTTCGGCGTTCCCGGTCTGGGACTCAAGCGAGGACTGGGGGAAGACCTGGTCATCGCACCCTATGCCTCCGTGCTGGCGCTCATGGTTGAGCCCGAGGCCGCGTGCCGCAACCTTCAGCAAATGGCAGCCGAAGATATGGCCGGCAAGTACGGTTTTTACGAAGCTGCGGATTATACGCCCTCGCGGCTCCGGCGAGGTGAATCACGCGCTATTGTGCGATCGTACATGGCCCATCATCAAGGCATGAGCCTGCTTTCGCTGGCGTACCTGTTGCTCGATCGTCCAATGCAACGCCGATTCGAGTCCGAGCCCCTGTTTCAGGCAACCATGCTGCTGCTTCAGGAACGCGTTCCGAAGGCTACCGTTTTCCGCTCGCAAGCCGCCGAACTCCCGGATGTGCGGGTGATCAAGGAGCTTCCGGACATGCCGATGCGGGTGCTCTCGAGTGCGAATACACCGATTCCCGAGGTACAGCTTCTGTCAAACGGCCGGTATCACGTAATGGTAACCAATAGCGGAGGGGGAAGCAGTCGCTGGAAGGACCTCGCCGTGACCCGTTGGCGGGAAGACAGTACGTGCGATTACTGGGGCAGTTTCTGTTATCTGCGCGACGTGGCAAGTGGAGAATTCTGGTCGAACACGTACCAGCCCACACTAAAAGAGCCCAAGCGTTATGGCGTTGTCTTTTCAGAAGGACGAGTCGAATTTCGCAGGCGGGATCTTGATTTTGATACCCATACCGAGATTACGGTATCGCCCGAAGATGACATCGAGTTACGCCGGATCCGTATCACCAACCGTGCATGGACAACCCGGACAATCGAAATCACTTCGTATGCCGAGATTGTGCTCGCACCCCCGGCGGCAGATGCACAGGCGCCCGCTTTCGGAAACCTTTTTGTGCAGACGGAAATCCTGCCCGACCGTCATGCGATCCTGTGCAGCAGGCGGCCGCGCTCGCAGAGCGATGCGGTGCCTTGGATGTTTCACCTGATGATGGCGCACGGCGTTGCCACGGACACGGTCTCCTACGAGACCGACCGCATGGCTTTCATCGGGCGGGGAAATGATGTGTCCGCGCCACAGGCAATGATGGATGCGGCACCGCTTTCCGGCGGCGCGGGATCGGTTCTCGACCCGATAGTAGCGATCCGGAAATGCGTAACCATCGAACCGGGAGAGTCCGCGACGATAGATATCGTTACCGGGGCAGGAGATTCGCGTCACGCAGCCATGCATCTGGTTGATAAGTACCAGGATCAGCACTTGACGAATCGTGTCTTTGATCTCGCATGGACTCATAGTCTCGTTGTGCTGCATCAGCTCAACGCGACTGAAACTGATGCGCAATTGTTCGGCCGGCTGGCTGGCTCGGTGCTGTACGCGAATTCCTATTTGCGTGCGGACGATTCCATACTCGTCAAGAACCAGCGTGGGCAGTCCGGCCTGTGGGGGTACGCCATCTCCGGTGACCTGCCAATTGTGCTGTTGCAGATCAGCAACGTCGCCAATATCAATCTGGTGCGGCAGTTGGTGCAGGCCCATTCCTACTGGCGCGTGAAGGGATTGGCGGTCGATCTGGTAATCTGGAATGAGGACCACTCCAGTTATCGGCAACTGCTGCACGAGCACATCATGGGTTTGATCGCGGGCAGTGCGGAGGCACATGTGCTTGATCGTCCCGGTGGCATTTTTATCCGGCGCGCAGAGCAGATTGCTCCGGAAGACCGGATTCTGATGCAAACCGTTGCGCGCGTGATCATACTCGACAGCAACGGGAATCTGGTGGAACAGCTGGCGCGGCGCCTTCCCGTAGAGTTGCCGCGTCCCCAAGCCATGCTGACGCCGATCCGGGCTCTGGAACCTTATGAGCCTGTCACGTTGCCCCGCCGCGAACTGCTCTTCGACAACGGGCTTGGCGGATTCACCCCTGATGCGCGCGAGTATGTCATAACGACGGGGCAGAATCAGGCAACGCCCGTGCCTTGGTCGAACATCCTGGCAAACCCTGAATTCGGGACTATTATCTCGGAGAGCGGCCAAGCTTACACCTGGTATGAAAACGCCCACGAGTATCGGTTGACGCCGTGGGATAACGATCCTGTTTGCGACTCGAGTGGCGAGGCTTATTACTTGCGGGATGAAGAAACCGGTGATTTCTGGTCCCCGACGCCTCTGCCAAAGCCGGGAGCGGCGCCATATGTTACCCGGCATGGATTTGGTTACAGTATTTTTGAACACACCGAGAGCGGCATTCATTCAGAACTCGAGGTCTATGTCGCCCTGGACGCTCCCGTGAAGTTTGCGGTACTGAAAGTGCGTAACGAATCCGGACGACCCCGGAAGCTTTCGGCAACAGGTTGTATGGAATGGGTACTGGGTGACCTGCCGGCGAAGAGCAGAATGCATGTCGTAACGGAGATAGAACCCGAAAGCGGAATTCTGTTTGCGCACAATCCTTATAACAACGAGTTTTCCAGCCGTGTTGCTTTTTTTGATGTAGACGATGAAACGCGCAGTATCACAGGAGACCGAACCGAATTTATCGGCCGCAATGGCAGATTGAAGAATCCTGCCGCGATGGCTGCGAAGGATCTCTCGGGCCAAGTGGGTGCGGGGCTTGATCCCTGTGGGGCTA
This sequence comes from Nitrosospira briensis, assembly GCF_900115125.1. Classification (GTDB taxonomy): domain Bacteria; phylum Pseudomonadota; class Gammaproteobacteria; order Burkholderiales; family Nitrosomonadaceae; genus Nitrosospira; species Nitrosospira briensis_A. The sequence continues at coordinate 407,504 of NZ_FOVJ01000001.1, forward strand.
TCCGTGTTCCGTTCGAGTTGCTGGAGGGGGAAATGCGGCAGGTCACGTTTCGCCTGGGCGCCGGGCTTCATGCTGATGACGCCCTCCAGATCGCTCGGCGCTTCCGCGGAGCCGGGGTCGCGCATGAGGCACTGCAAAAAGTGCGCAACTACTGGCTCCGGACGCTCGGCACTGTACAGGTCGAAACGCCGGATCCATCCGTAAACGTAATGGTCAACGGCTGGCTGTTATATCAGGTGATGGCATGCCGTTTGTGGGGGCGGAGCGGCTATTATCAATCAGGGGGAGCTTTCGGATTCCGCGATCAGCTGCAGGATGTGATGTCGCTGGTTCACGCCGAACCCGCTCTTGTCCGCGAGCATCTGCTCCGGGCGGCGGCGCGCCAGTTCATCGAAGGAGATGTCCAGCATTGGTGGCATCCACCGGGCGGCCGCGGCGTCCGTACGCGCTGCTCCGATGATTATCTGTGGTTGCCTCTGGTAGCCTGCCGGTACGTTGTTACCACCGGCGACATCGGCGTGCTGGATGAACACGTTTCATTTCTGGAAGGACGGCAGGTGTCCCCCGATGAGGAGTCATACTACGATCTGCCAGTCCGTTCTGAACAGGCCGCGACCTTTTATCAGCATTGCGTACGTGCCATCGAGCATGGCCTGCGATTCGGCGAACACGGTCTTCCGTTGATGGGCACCGGCGACTGGAACGACGGAATGAACCTCGTGGGTTTTCACGGACGTGGCGAGAGCGTCTGGCTGGCCTTCTTCCTGTATGACATCCTTATCCAGTTTTCGGAACTTTCCGAACGGTATGGGGATATGGCGTTTGCCGGTCGTTGCAAAAAGGAAGCCGATCTTCTACGCCAGAATATCGAACAGCATGGCTGGGATGGAAAATGGTATCTCCGCGCCTACTTTGATGACGGTACTCCTCTTGGTTCCCACAGTAATCCTGAATGCCGGACCGACTCAATTGCGCAGAGCTGGTCGGTCTTGTCCGGCGGAGGCTCGGGGGGGCGTCAACGGCAGGCGATGGAAGCCGTAAATAAGCATCTGGTCCGTCGGGACGCGCGTCTCATTCAACTTCTTGATCCCCCTTTTGATCAGTCTCACTTGAACCCGGGTTATATAAAAGGTTATGTGCCGGGCGTACGCGAGAACGGGGGGCAATACACACATGCCGCGATCTGGGCGACCATGGCTTTCGCGGTGCTGAAAGATCATGAGCGTGCCTGGGAACTGCTGGAGATGATCAACCCGGTAAACCACGGGAAATCACCGGAGATGGTATCTGTCTACAAGGCGGAACCCTATGTGGTTGCCGCCGATGTTTATGCGGTTCCCCCGCATACGGGCCGCGGCGGATGGTCGTGGTATACGGGTTCCGCGAGTTGGCTGTACCGTTTGATGCTGGAGACGCTGCTCGGTCTTACACTGGAGGGGAACCGGCTGTGCTTTAACCCTTGCCTGCCTGCGAAATGGGATACATTCACGGTGAAATACCGTTATGTGGAAACGATCTATGACATTACGGTGACACAGACGGTTAGCGCTATGGGTAACGAGAGCCTCACAATCGATGGCGTTGGCCAGCCCGACCTGGCTATTGTTCTTGTCGACGACCGGTCGCCGCATACAGTCAAAGTCCAGCTGGGCCGTTCTCCCGCCTGAGTGCATTTGCGGTTGTAAGGGCAGCAGTTGTTGCTACTCGAAGAAGGCCGCGAGGATTGCTTATCGGGTTGTATTAATGAGACCGGGCTGGCGTGACGCCAGAATTCTGCAGGCGTCGAGCGCAGCTTGAGTCAAGGCTGCAAGACCAGCAGCCTCCATGAATGAGAATGCCTCTATGCCATTCAAGCCAAAGGAGCAGGTGAACTGCTTAACGGCATGCTGGACCTGATGGCGGGATGAGCGGAATGAGCCGGGCGAATGCCCGGCATCAGGGTTTGGGCGATCCGGGCCGAAAGGCTCTGGGTATACCGCTGAAGCAAGTAGCGCAACGGGCTGCCGAGTTCGAACTCTCTCCGCAGATTGGCAGCCTTGAGGCGATAACCGAAACCGGCATTCTGAACCACTGCCCGGGTTGGAGTGATTTTTCGCCCCATAAGCATGGAAATGCCGAATACACCTTCATTGCCGATAGCGGCAATCTTGATAGGCTCTCCCTTATCGGTAAGGGTGATCAGGGAAATGATACTGGTAGTGGGAAAATAAACAAGATCCAATTCACCACCATTTTCGTAAACGGCCCATCCTTTGGCCAGGGATACAAGTTCAAGGCAGGATTGCAGCCGCTCGTAATCTTTTTCGGGAAGAGCAGCCAAAAACAGGTTTTGCTTGGGGGTATGAAGCCCGGGGGTAAGAATATATGACATTTACATTCCTCGTTATTTGCTGGTCTCGATAATCATGGGCTGCTGCCAGGTGCAAAAATAGTAATGGTTCGTATTCCAGTACGGCGGGGCATAATGTTTACAATTGGAGACGCACGACACGGTTTGACTTTACATCAAAATCAGAAAGCCGTATGTGCGGTGACCGACAGACGGAGGGGACGAAAAGGAGGTACAAAGGTTCTGGAAGAGGTAACGAAGCCGCGCGAGTGGAGGGGATTGCTGCACGAGCGTCACCGCGAGAGCATAACGAGTATACAGAGTGTTTTCCTGTTATGAAAGCGTCCGGTTCGTATACAGATTAAGCAGCGAGTTGCGGAATATAAATAGAAAACGATGTTAATTTTATATGGAGGATTGTAATGGCCAGGAATGCCCGGGAAACCAAAGAGAAGCTCGTCAACGACTTTCAGTCGGTTATCGCCGATACCGAAGAATTGATGAAATTTGTAAGCAATGAAAGCGGCGGAAAGGCTCAGGCCCTGCGCGACAAGCTCGACCGCAATTTGAAGCTCGCCAAGGATTATTTGCATGATGTGGAAGGCTCCGTCGTAGATAAATCCAGAGTGGCGGCCAGGGTAACAGATGAATATGTGCATGAAAACGCGTGGCGTACCGTAGGGCTAGCCATTGGGGTTGGTATTCTGATCGGGTTTCTGATACGGGACCGCGATTGATTCCCGCTCGTGAGCAAAACGTCATGAGGATGAGCGGGCAGCGGAGCGAAGCGGATTCTATTGTCGGGCCCGGTTCCATCAAGCCACAACTCGCTGGGAGGAGGTTGATCATGAGAATACGAATTACATTTGCCGCGCTTTCTGTTTTGGTGTTGACCGGGGGAAATGTCTGGGCGGCTCCGGCTTTCAGCAGTTTGTATACGTTCGGAGACAGTCTTTCGGATGCGGGAGACAGCCCTTCCTCAGTGATGAGCATTTACAAGATTCTGAATAACAACTGTGATCCTCTTCATTTCTGCCCGCCCTATGATGATGGCCGCCTCTCCAACGGACCTGTTGCCTCTGAATATCTCGCGGAATCTCTGTTCCCCGGAGGTGTAACTACCACGAATTTCCGCAGTTATGCCGTGGGCGGTGCCACATCCGGGATAGGAAATAGCGGTGATATAGGAGGCAGCGCAACTGATAAAGGGGATTTGGGGCTGCCGGGTATGAAACAAGAGGTGGATCGCTACATCAGTGATTCCGGGGGAAACGCCGATCCCAACGGTTTGTACCTTGTATGGGGGGGGGCAAATGACTATTTAACGCATGATTCTCCCATCTCGGCGGCCCAAAATATTGGGAGCTATGTAAATATGTTGGCGGCGGCAGGTGCAAGGCACATCCTGGTTCCGAATCTCGCGAACCTGGGCCACACCCCGCTCGCCAGAGCGGAGGGTGAGGAAGCTCAAGCTCGAGATTATACGATTGTTTTTAATAACGAGCTGGCCACACAGTTGGGGAATACCAGTTCAAGTTTTCCCACAACAGATATTTTTCGATTCGATACCTATTCTTTCGTAAATAATGTTATTCAGAATCCTGGGGACTATATGTTACCCAATGTAACGGGTCCCTGTATTTCGCTTCCCTTTGATGTTTCGTGCGGCAATCCGGATGGTCATCTTTACTGGGATGACGTTCATCCAACAACTCGGGCTCATGCCATTTTGGGAGGAGCTTTCGCAAGCGCCGTGCCAGAGCCTGGAATTGCAGTTATGTTCATCGGGGGGCTGTTTGTCCTTGGTATGGTTGTATGCAGACGGCGTACCCTGATGTGAATACACGACCGGCTTTGTGCTGATCAATACAACGCGTAAAATGCCACGCAACCAGCACAGGGTTGCGTCGTAGGATACCCTTATGGGATTTTTATGCTGATAACATTCAAGAGCGATGCTTATGCCGACATAACCATGTTCGGCGATGTCGCGCAGCGGCTATTAAAGATGATGGGGCATAGCGGGACTGTGCCCGGCGCCATACTGGCCGAGGATGTCCCGGCTGCGCTGGAGCGCTTGAAACGCGGCGTTGAGCAAGAAACGCCGAGGGCGCAGGAGCCGGACGTCGTTGCTGAAGGCAATGAGCCCGCCGATCAAGCGGTGAGCCTTGCCCATCGCGCACTGCCAATAATCGAATTGCTCACCGCCGCGGAAAAAAAACGTTGTGACGTGATGTGGGAGAAGATGTAGATTACCTTGTCAAATTGTGTTACCTGCCAGCAGGGTGCAGGATGAGTGCAGAATTAACCTGACTACAGTCCGGACGCCTTGTTTTATGTGAGGCAGCGAACGGACGGCTTTTCCAAACAGAGCAAGACTATAGGTGGGCGTCGTTCGACCCTCCCCTTGAACGACACTCCTGGTCCGGCGCGATTATATCGTTCCGGACTTTTTCACATTCGGCGCGGCGGTCTCCACCGCCGGAGCACCCTTCGACGACAGTTCAGGCCGTATTGCGAGGCAGGCGCCGCCGCAAGACGGTGCCCATCAAGGCGAGGCCGGCGAGCAGCATGGCGTAGGTTTCCGGTTCGGGTACGGCTCCCGCGATCAGGGTGCCGGTAACGCCATACTTGCTCTGCAAATTCGGGTTGGCGATATCCTGAGCAAAATAATCCGCCCCTCCCACGAATACAGAATAGTCGCCAGCCGCCAGATTCATGAAGGTATGGGAGACTTTCCCATCAGGTGCGCCATCCGAGCCAAAGCCCGAGCCATCATAGGCATGACCAATATATTTGAAAAAACTCAGGCTCGCCGGAACAGACGTGCCGTTCAGATCGCCTGGATCATTGCCGATTGACCAATCGGTCAAGGCTCGGAATGAGCCCTCCGCGTTAACCGGACGGTTAGAGAGGGATATATTGGCAGAATCATGATCCGCCTTCATGGGCGCAATATGTGCAAGCCCCTGGTAGAGCGAGAACCCGGGTAGCAATCCGAGATGAGAAGTGGAGATGTTGCCGAGGTGATCTGTAACCTGCGAGGTTGCCTGCTCGAACGTAAGGTTAATATTGGCAGACTCGAGCAGCGTGAAGCGGTAGGCACGTAATTTGTGACTGTCGCCATAGTCGGCATCCGTGCCATCCATCCAGCCATAGTTCCCGGTCACCGCTTGATCGATTCGAGTGGAAGTAGTGTAGGTATTATCAAAAGTTCCAAAATCACGGCCGCCATAACCCACATGCGCCATCGCAGGTAATGAGGCCATGCCAGCCAGAAAAAATGCGCACTGAAGTGTTTTTTTCATATTTTGATCTCTCGTAAACTGATTAACGACATAAAGTAATTTCAAGATACCGGCATAATTCTCGTAACTGGCCGACGTGGTGAGTATTTATTACTCTTATCGATAAATCAATGTGGCATATTGTCGCATGTGGCAAATTGCCGCGGCTCAGCAAACGGGATGCATCGGCAGGCCGAAGTTCAATAAGGAGGACGCATTTCGAGTACAGGCAGCTATACCCGCATCACTTGCGGTTGCCGACAGGTATTCAGGATAAAAAGGTGCGAACCTTTGAAGGAGCAGGAAGGCGCCGAGAATGGGCCAAGCGCCGCCAGGGGCGATTTTTCCTGACCGGAGGAAGGATTATTCGTCGGCCCCGTTCCGGCCGAGGAGGGCATTAATAGCGGTGATCAACTCATATGAATCGACAGGTTTGGGCAGATGTATCTGGTAGCCTGAGCTTATGGCCCTGGTTTTGTCTTCCCCAGCGGCAAACGCCGTGAGCGCAATGGCGGGAGTGTTGCCGCCATCTTCCGGGGAAAGGTTTCTCACATCCTCAATGAATTCATACCCGTTCCGCTCCGGCATGCTGATGTCGCTGATGATCACATCCGGTCTTTCCATCTTAAAAAATTCCAATCCTTCGTTAGCACCCGTGGCAGTGACCACGCTGGCTTCGCTTTGGGTCAATATTCGCCTGATGAGTTCGCGTGCGTCCAGTTCATCGTCAATTACCAGTACTTTCAACCCTGCAAACGAAGCGCCTTTTCCATCAAAATGCCCTCTCAGGGATGATACTGGCTCATTTTTCAGGACAGCAACGGGAGAGAGCGGCAAATTCACGACAAATGATGACCCTTGACCGGCGCCTGCACTTTCTGCGCGTACTGTTCCCCCATGAAGCTCCACCAATTGCTTGACAATCGCAAGGCCCAGGCCAAGACCGCCGTACTGCCGTGTAAGTGAAGCATCACCCTGCCTGAAGCGATCGAAAACGTAAGGCATGAATTCCGGAGCGATACCCAAGCCCGAGTCGCTGATCCTGATTTCAACGAACGAGCTGAACTGCTCAACTCGAATCTCTATATTGCCCCCTTTTGGCGTAAATTTTATCGAGTTGGAAAGTAGATTCCACAAGACTTGCTGGAGCCGGTTGGAATCCGCGGTGATGGGGTCGATATGTGGAGCGATCATTTTTTGTAGCGCCACGCCCTTGGCCTGCGCCGTTGGCTTGACCGACTCCACTGCCGCGTCGACTAGGCTGGCGACATCCAATTGCTGCATGTCGAGCCTGACCTTGCCTGATATGATGCTGCTCATTTCAAGGAGATCTTCTATAAGCTTATTCTGGGCGCGAGCATTTCTTTCGATCGTTTCCAGGCCTCGATGGATGTCTTCCTTTTTCATGTTTCCGCTCAAGATGAGCTGCGACCATCCCAGAATTGCATTCAGCGGGGTTCTCAGTTCATGGGAGAGGGTTGCCAGAAACTCATCCTTGAGTTGGCTGGCGCGCTCAGCCTCATTCCGCGCAATTCGCTCGTTCTCGAGAAGTTGCCGTTTCTCCGCATCCGCCAAAGTCAATGCTTCGCCGAGTTTGGATACTTCGTTACTCGTCGCTTTACCATATCGGCTGGGATGAATACCGCGGGTTACGCCGGCTACCTGGCGGCCAAGTTCCGCCAGAGGTTGCAATATGCCGAGGCGGGTATAAAAAATGATACCGGTCGTAGCAAGCAGGGCGATAAAGATGAGCACCATTTCAAAGATAATTTGGCGTTCCAGTCGGGCAAGGCCCCGGTTAGATTGGGTATACATGCGTTCACTGAAGAGATCCATGAACTTCTGGATCGGCTCCGAGACAGCGGCTTTCCCGGCAAGATAGCGCTCACTGAACAGCAGGCGTATTGCGAATTCCCGGTCGGGCTTGCGGCGTACCGTAAAATTTCCCTTGCCATCATCATGCAAGCCTTCCACGGCCGCGAATGCCTGCCGTTCCAGGTTGACGAGCTTATCGGAGTGCTCCAGCGCGGCTTGTAGCAAGGAAAATTCCTCATCGCTGAAGTTTGCCCGGCGGAACCTCTCCAGCAAGGAAACAGCTTCCCTTTTTTCTACGGAGGGATTTTTTCCTGCTGCCACAAGGTGCCAGTACGTGGGAGAGTAGTGCAGCGGACCTGGTCGCATGCCATTGCGGATATCCAGTACTTCGATGAAATAGCGCTTATAAACCGGGGCGCCCGTAACAACGTACTGCCGCGCCAGGTCCGTGAGATCATCCGAGCTCTGGAGCAATTCATCGGCAAGCAGAAGCGCCTGAAACCGGTGACGCTCACTATTGTTGAGGTCATCCCGAATGCTCAGCGAATGAAATACAAGTGCGCCGATACTGGTCAGCAGCAGGGCAAGGACGACATTGGAAAGGCTGGTAAATTTTCTGATATTCACGGGACTGTTCTCGGTTTACATCCTCGTCAATGTGTTACGGCTAAATTTTATACGGCACGCCTCCCGGCGTGCCATTTAATTGCTGGTCGAAAACAGCAGTGGGAGAAAACCGCGTGTTTACGTTATTTTTTTACCTGCTCGGGGCACTCCCGTTTTCCTTATCAGGGGCGTCTTCAATTACTCGATTTCTTCATTATCATGCAATGCCGCTGAATAGCCGAATGTGCTTATAAAACGCTACGATCCCGTTAATGGCTTTGGAGAACGGTTTTTTTCAATATGTGCGCCAGCGCACTGAGCCGTTGGCTGAAAAGCGTGATCATGATGCTGCAGTCGGCCAGTGGAGAGCCGAACACGAATTCTCGTCTTTAGCTGTAAAGGCATTGGCCACTTCTAATTCAAATCTACTGTGGAGAAAAACAGCATGAATATTCAAAATAAATTAGTAGTTCTGACTATAACGCTTATCGGCGCCTTGTCTATTGCTGCATGCGGAAAAACCGAGGACAAGGGGCCCGAGCCCGGAACACCGGAGACCAAATCCGAACCTGCGCCTGAGGCAAAAACGACCATTGGAACGGATGTAGATGATAGCGCCATTACCACCAAGGTAAAATCCGCGCTGCTCGCGGATGAGATTGTCAAGGGCCTGGATATCCAGGTTGAAACGCATAAAGGAGAAGTTCAACTAAGCGGCTTCGTGGATAACCAGACCCAGATCGATCGGGCCATCTCGATTACGAGGGGGGTTGAGGGCGTAAAAAACGTGGACAATAAAATGACCTTGAAGACTGCCGAAACCACGGTAGGCGAAAAGATCGATGACGGGATTGTCACCACCAAAGTCAAGGCTGCGTTGCTTGCCGAGTCTGGCGTCAACAGCACCGATATTGCCGTTGTGACGCGCGATGGGGAAGTCCAGCTCAGCGGTTTCGTGGACGACCAGGCTCAGATCGACCGAGCTACGCAGGTTGTCAAGGGAGTCGAGGGCGTCAAGAACGTCATCAATGAACTGAGCGTCAGGAAATAAAACTTTACCTGTTATCAACGACACTACAAAGGAGCATTAATATGAACTGGGACCAAGTAGAAGGTAACTGGAAGCAATTCAAGGGTAAAGTCAAGGAACAATGGGGCAAGCTTACCGACGACCATCTTGACACTATTGCGGGAAAACGGGAACAACTTTCCGGAAAAATCCAGGAATCGTACGGTATTTCGAAGGAAGAAGCGGAGGAACAAATTGCCGAATGGGAAAGAAACCAGAAGGATGTGTATCCCCCGAAATACTAGAGCGAGCAAGATGGGCGAATCGCAGCGTGCAGATAATCATCAGCGTAACCACACATCGAGGGAAATCATGCGTAAATTGAACGTCATCCTGGCACTCGTGGGGTTTTCATTCAGTATGGGCGTAGTGGCAGAGCAGACCATGCCACATGATGTCTATGTAACCGACAAGGATCGTATTCAGCGTGAATATGACGTGGACAAGGAGCGTTGCGATTCGCTGGCGGGTAATGCCGAGGATATATGCGAGGCTGAAGCCAAGGGGAAGAAAGAAGTTGCGGAGGCAGATCTTGAAGCGCGGTATAAGCCATCTAGAAAAGCCAGCTACGAGGTTAAAGTGGTTAAGGCTGAGGCTGACTACAGGGTGGCAAAGGAAAGGTGTGACGATCAGGCCGGTAACGTGAAAGACGTTTGCCTTGAAGAAGCAAAAGCTGCAGAAGCAGCTGCGAAAGCTGACGCCAAGAGAGAGTATTAAGCAGCAGGGGCGGCCCGGGCCAGCTGGCAGAATCGGAATCGAATAATACAATTAGCTGGCTAAGCGCTTGTAGATAAATTTCACATATAAAGAGGAAATTATCATGCTCTATACGATCGCTGTTGTTTTGATCATCTTGTGGCTATTGGGTTTGGTGAGTTCGTACACCATGGGTGGTTTTATTCACATACTTCTGGTGATAGCCATAGTGGTTGTCCTGCTCAGGGTCATTAGCGGCCGCAAACCGCTTTGATTATTTTACGCCTGATGGTGCGGAGTTTTTGACGAGGAGAATGAGATGCAGAAGGTTAGTGAGGTGATGAGCACCGACGTGCATGTTATCAGCCCTGACGCCACCATTGAGGAAGCGGCCCAGGAAATGCGGGATGGCGACTTCGGACTGTTGCCTGTGGCAGAAGATGAAGACGAGCAGTTGCTGGGGGTTATAACCGACCGCGATATTGCCGTAAGGGCAGTTGCCGAAGGGAAGGATCCGGATACGTCGGTGGGGGAGGTCATGTCCGAAGGGGTGATCTGGGTTGAGGAGGACGATTCCATAGAAGACGCGGCCCAAATCATGAGCGACCATCAGATTCGGCGGTTGCCGGTGGTGGATGCGGATAAACGCTTGGTGGGAATCGTATCGTTGGGAGACTTTGCCGTCGATAGTGCCGATATCGGTCCTGTAGCCGAAGCGCTCACAGATATTTCAAGCCCGCCGTGAAGTCTACTTACTCATCAAGCCCCTGCTACACGTCCGTTAGAAAATCCGGCAATAATCGATGCAGGGCATCGATAGCCGTCGATAAATAATGAATTCATTATTTATTATGAACAGATACTTAAAATCTAAAATTCGGCCAAGTGCTCGAACAGCCGCGCGATTGCCTCAGCACCTGGATCGGCGTGACCGACCAATTGCGTGGCATTGACATAGGAAGCGCGGCCCGCATTCGCCTTGCTCATGCGGACAGTGCGATCGGCACCCGCACGCGCGGCTTTCGCCGCCTCGGATAGGCTCTTTTCCAGGGCATCAAGAGCCGGCGCAAGGGCGTCGACCATGGTGCGATCACCCAACCGCGCCCCGCCGATCTCCTGCATTCTCCGCAATCCGGCTTGTAACGCTTCGCACATTGGCATGCCGCTTGAGGCGGCGTCGCCCGTTGCAGCGAAGAAGATCGCGAGGAGCACACCGAACGAGCCTCCCATGGTCTTGGAAAGCTCCAAGCCAATGGCGCGATAGAGTTGGGTATGATCGGCAAGCGGCAATCGGTCCACGGCGCTGATCAGGGCGCGTGCCGCGCCGGCCAGCGTGCTGCCGGTGTCGCCATCGCCTGACTTCGCGTCGAGCGCATTGAGGTCGTTCTCGGCGGCGATCAGAACCTCGCAGCATCTGGTCAGGAACTCCCTGGTCGGCTTGTGCATCGAGGGCACCGGAACGACAGGCGTCAGGCCGTCCGGCAGTGCCTGAACCGCGACCTGGCCCAGCCGGGAGACCCGCGGCCATGCCGCCAGCGGCGTGTGCTGCTTGAGCAGGGCGATCTCGGCATCGTCGGCAGGATAGACCGAAATCGAGAAGCCATGCATGTCGAGCGACGTCATCATGGCCGCCGGGCCGACGACGTGGTTTATCTGCTCGCCAATCGCTGATCGCCGGATTTCGTTGAGAATGATCGACATCTCGATGACCGATGTGCCGCCGAGATTGTTGACCATAGCGACATGCCTCTTTCCTTCCATTGCAGCGGACAGGCGCTCGACCATGGCCGCGACAGCTTCGCTCGCGTCCCTGAACTCGACTTGCTCAACTCCGGCTTCACCGTGGATGCCGAGCCCAAGCTCGGCCATGCCCGGCGGAATGCGATCCTCCTTTGGAGAACCTGGGATGGTGCCGGTGCCTAGCGACATGCCGATGCTTTTTGTCTTCGACACGACCTTGCGCGCGGCTGCGGTGACGCGCGCAAGGTCGGTGCCATTCTCGGCCAGCGCGCCAGCGATCTTGTGCACGAAAAGTGTACCTGCGAGGCCGCGGGCCTGGGGCAAGTCGGGCAGCGCCACATCATCGTCGACGATGACTATCTCTACATTCAAGCCGAACTGGCGAGCGCGTTCGGCCGCCAGCCCGAAATTCAGCCGGTCACCGGTATAGTTCTTGACGATGAGCAGGCAGCCGGACGGTCCAGTCACGGCAAGGATGCCTGCCAGTACCGCGTCGGCTGTGGGCGAGGCGAAAATGTCGCCGCACACCGCAGCCGTCAGCATCCCTTCCCCGACGAAACCCGCATGCGCCGGTTCGTGCCCCGATCCACCGCCCGAGATCAGCGCGACCTTGGACTTGTCCCAGTCGTTGCGCACGACCACCCGTATGTGTGGATAGCCGTCGAGCCGCGCCAGCATGCCGCCAGACGCCGCGACCAGACCATCGACGGCTTCGGTGACGATGTTTTCCCTGGTGTTGATGAACTGGGCCATGTTTTCTCCTATCTAATCCTTTGCCCTCGCTATCAAGGAAGAACGGCTTCACAGGTTGGATCTTCGCGATGTTTCCCCTTTTCAGCGTGTGAACTCTACGGGGCAAAGGGTTGCTCCACAAGGTCTATGATGGCTTGTTCGATTTCTATGGCATTTGCGGAAGTATCAAACGCCACGCTCCTTCCCGCCCTCGCGTTGCCTCATCTTCACTTCGATCTACTCACGAACTTCGCCTTGCGCTGCTCAAGTCTGGACCGTGCGGGCTTTGCGGCTTTTATGCCATCAGGTGCCTGGACACGCAAGACGCGGGATCACTCCCACTCGATGGTCGCAGGGGGCTTGCCGGAGATATCGTAAACCACGCGGTTGATGCCGCGTACTTCGTTTACGATGCGGTTTGATATTTTGGCCAGCAGGGTATAGGGGAGTTCGGCCCAGTGGGCTGTCATGAAGTCTTCGGTTTGCACCGCCCTTAACGCTACCACATAATCGTAGGTGCGCCCGTCGCCCATGACGCCCACTGATTTTACCGGCAGGAATACCGCGAAGGCCTGGGAGGTTTTTTCGTACCAGCCCGATATGCGTAATTCTTCAATGAAGATCGCGTCGGCCCGACGCAGCAGTTCAGCATACTCGCGCTTTACTTCCCCAAGAATACGAACGCCCAGGCCAGGTCCCGGAAACGGATGGCGAAAGACCATTTCGTGCGACAGGCCGAGCGCCAGGCCGAGTTCGCGCACCTCATCCTTGAATAATTCACGCAAGGGTTCCAGAAGTTTCAGATGAAGCGTATCAGGCAAGCCCCCTACATTGTGGTGCGATTTGATCGTGTGAGCTTTTTTTGTTTTACCTCCGGCGGATTCGATCACATCAGGGTAAATCGTGCCTTGGGCCAGCCACTTGGCATTGGCAATTCCGGCTGCTTCACGCTGAAACACTTCGACGAATTCCCTGCCGATAACACGGCGCTTTGTTTCCGGATCGGCAACACCTTGCAAATGTTTCAGGAACTCTGCACTGGCGTCCACGTGGATGACTTTTACGCCCAGGTTTCTGCCAAAGATATCCATTACCTGCTCGGCTTCGTTTTGCCGCAGCAGGCCGTTATCCACGAAAACGCAGGTGAGCTGCTTACCGATGGCGCGATGAATCAGTGCTGCGGCGACCGACGAATCGACGCCACCTGACAGGCCCAGAATGACTTCGTCCGCTCCTACCTCGGAACGTATCCTGCCAATCGCTTCATCCATATAATCGGGCATGTTCCAGTCATGGCCGGCTCCGCAGATTTCGTGCACGAACCGTTCGATAATGGCCTTGCCCTGCAGCGTGTGTGTCACCTCGGGGTGGAATTGCATGCCATAAAATTTTCGCTTCTCATCCGCTATGGCGGCTAGCGGAGTTGCGGCATTGCACGCCATGACTTCAAAGCCGGGAGGAAGCGCTGTCACGTTATCGCCATGGCTCATCCATACATCGAGCACCTGTTTACCCGCCGAATCGGTACGGTCGTGAATGTCCCGCAGTAGAGTCGTCTGGTCTTGCGCCTGCACTTCGGCATAGCCGAATTCGCGCACCCTGGCGTTTTCAACCGCGCCCCCCAGTTGCGCAGCCATCGTCTGCATGCCGTAGCAAATACCCATTACCGGCACGCCCAGTTCGAAGACGCTTTGGGGGGCCCGCGGCGTTTTATCTTCGGCTACGGAAGCCGGGCCACCGGAAAGAATAATGCCTGCCGGCGCAAAATCTCTGACAAATTGAGAGCTGATGTCGGAGGGATAAATCTCGCAGTAGACGTTATTCTCCCGTACCCGGCGGGCAATCAGCTGTGTATATTGGGAACCAAAATCGAGGATGAGTATTTTTTGATGCATGATGTATTGCGCCAGAAATATCTTGCGTAACAGTCCCGATAAGAAACCAGAGCGGAAATTTTAAATGGGTGGATAAATCCCGGGCGGAGGTAGAGAGCATCGGTATTCACGTGGAAGGCAACCGGAAGCTCTACCAGGAGGGTGACCGCTACACCGGTTGCTATTCCACGCGATAGTTCGGCGCTTCCTTGGTAATCTGCACGTTATGGACGTGCGATTCACGAATGCCGGCGGAGGTGATTTCGATGAACTCGGCTTTTGCATGCATGTCGGCGATGGTTTCACAACCAAGGTAGCCCATACCCGAGCGTACACCACCTACGAGTTGATGGATTACGGCAACGACGCTGCCTTTGAACGGGACGCGGCCTTCCACGCCTTCCGGCACCAGCTTCCTCGTATCCTGCTCGGCTTGCTGGAAATAGCGGTCGCTTGAGCCTTGCTGCATGGCGGAAAGCGACCCCATGCCGCGGTATGTTTTGTAAGAGCGCCCCTGGAATAGTTCGATTTCGCCTGGTGCTTCCTCCGTCCCGGCGAACAATCCTCCCAGCATCACAGAGCTTGCTCCGGCTGCAATCGCCTTGGCGATATCGCCGGAATAGCGGATGCCTCCATCGGAAATCAACGGTATTCCCGTATTTGCCAAAGCATCGGATACGTTCTTGATCGCGGTGATCTGTGGTACACCCACCCCCGCAACGATACGCGTGGTACAGATCGAGCCAGGGCCTATTCCGACCTTTACCGCATCAACCCCTTGATCTACCAGCGCACGGGCAGCAGCAGCGGTAGCGATATTGCCACCAATGACCTGTATTCCCGGAAATCGTTTTTTTACCCAGTGGACGCGGTCCAGCACGCTCTGCGAATGGCCGTGGGCGGTATCCACCACGATTACGTCCACGCCTGCTTCGGCTAGCGCTTCCGCGCGTTCTTCACTGCCTTCGCCAACCCCAATGGCGGCGCCCACCCGCAAGCGTCCGAGGTCATCCTTGCATGCATTGGGATGTTCTGAGGTTTTGATGATGTCCTTCACGGTTATCAATCCACGAAGCTCGAAATCGCTATTCACGACCAGCACCCGCTCCAACCGGTATTTGTGCAGAAGCGCCATCGCGTCCTCGCGGCTGGTCCCTTCGCCTACCGTCACCAAACGCTCTTTCAGCGTCATGATATTCTTGATGGGTTGATCCAGATTGGTTTCGAAGCGAAGGTCGCGATTGGTGACGATACCCACCACTTTTGAGCCTTCTACCACCGGTAAGCCGGATATCTTGTATTTGCGAATGAGGTTGAGTACCTCCCGCACCGTCATATCCGGCGGGATGGTAATGGGATCTTTCACCACGCCGCTTTCGAAGCGCTTGACATTGGCCACATGGGCCGCCTGGGATTCTGCCGGCATATTCTTGTGGATGATGCCTATACCGCCTTCCTGTGCGAGCGTAATCGCAAGCGGTGCCTCGGTAACCGTATCCATGGCGGCTGAAACCAGGGGAATATTCAGAGAGATGCCGCGGGTGAGCCGGGTAGTCAGATTGACATTGCGTGGCAAAACCACGGAGTGTGCGGGAAGCAACAAAACATCGTCAAAGGTTAGAGCTTTCTCAACCAGTCGCATGATATTGATCCTTCACAAAGCGGCATTATAGCGAAACGCGGGGAGTTATGGGGAGTGAACCTCAGGACGAGTGCCTGCGGCGCAGCTTACAATGCTCCAGTATCTGATCTTCGTTGACGGGTATGATCTTTATTATTCGAGGCGGGGCAAGTGAGATTCGCACTTACGCTTCTATCTTCCTCTTCGAACCGAGCTCCTTCGCGCGTTTTCTACGACTTTCCTTTGGATCAACGGCTAGAGGCCGATAGATCTCCACGCGATCTCGATCATGCAGAACCGTGTCAGGGCTGACGAGCTTGCCGAATATGCCCAGCTTGTTCCGGAAAAGATCGATTTCCGGAAAAAGGCTGGTAATTCCGGAATATTCCACAGCCTGCTTCGCAGTTGTTCCGGCTGGAAGGTCCAAACGCCGGACAAGCTGATTTTCGGGCAAAGCGTACGCTACTTCGATTTCGATTTTTCCTTCATGAACTTCCATAAACTTCTTCCGCACGCTCGATGAACGCTTCCACAAAGCTGTTGGCTATCATGAAGAATACCGGGCCCACCAGTTTTTCAAGAAAAATGTGCGAGAACGTATAATGCAGGCGAAATTCGATCTTGCAGGCGTTTTCAGCCAGGGGAACGAAACGCCAGTGGCCGTCAAGATTCTGGAATGGGCCGTCCAGAAGTGTCATGGTGATCAATTCCGGCGGCTTTCGGATATTCTCGGTGGTAAAGCTGTGCTTGATGTGATGATAATCGATCATGATGGTTGCATGCGTAACGGTTTCATCCTGTCGAACGACGGATGAACCTCCGCACCAGGGCAAGAACTTGGGATAGTCTTCCACTGCATCCACTAATGCAAACATACGGCTCGCAGAATAACCGATCAGTACCGATTTTTCGATTTCTGCCATAAGATAAACTGCGCTGATCCAACGAGATAGTATTGAAAGCTGTTAAAATACACGAAACCGGCGTGGAACTCACCCTTTTTCTTCCCTTACATGAGTATTGTTCAGAATAAGAAAGCTTTTCACGATTATTTTATCGAGGAAAAATTTGAAACCGGCGCGGTTCTGGAGGGATGGGAGGTCAAGGCGATTCGCGCGGGGCGAGTACAGATAAAAGAAGCTTATGTTGTCATCCGTAAAGGTGAACTGTTTCTTATCGGTTGTCATATCAGCGCTTTGCCGACGGCTTCAACCCATATCCTGCCGGATCCGGTCCGTACTCGAAAGCTGCTGTTGCATGCTGAAGAAATCAAACGGCTCATCGGTAAGGTGGAGCGCGCGGGCTACACGCTGCTGCCATTGGATATGCATTATAAAGCAGGCAAGATCAAAATTGAAATCGGTCTTGGCAAGGGCAAGAAGCAGCATGACAAGCGCGAATCCGAGAAACAGAAAGAGTGGGTGCGCGACAAGCAACGCCTGATGCGTGCGAAATAAATTTGCAAATTCCCCGGTTTAGAAAATCCTGGACGAGCGATTCATTCGCTATCGTTAATTTCCCCTTATAGTTAACTTTCAATTTGATCATGCAGAAACCCATTGCCATCTGGTTGCTTGTTTGCTGCGCTCTGGTGTTTGCCATGGTGGTTGTCGGCGGCGTTACGCGGCTCACCCATTCCGGACTGTCCATTGTCGAATGGCAGCCCATCGTTGGCACCATGCCCCCGCTGAGTCAAAGCGATTGGGACGAACTTTTTGAAAAATACCACCAGACGCCCCAGTATAAAAAAATCAATCTGGGCATGAGCCTGGATGAATTCAAGTATATTTTCTGGTGGGAATATTTTCACCGGCTATTGGGTCGTGTCATCGGACTGGCTTTCTTTTTCCCGTTCCTGTATTTCATTGCGAAAAAGGCAATCGATCGACCGTTGGGCCTCAAGCTGACGGGAATTTTTATTTTAGGAGGGTTGCAGGGCGGAATGGGCTGGTACATGGTAAAGAGCGGGCTGGTGGATAATCCGCATGTAAGCCAGTACCGGTTGACAGCCCATCTAGGGCTTGCCTTTGCGATTTATGCCGCAATGTTCTGGGTGGCGCTGGATCTGCTTTACCCAGTTGGGGCATCACTTGTAAACAGTAAAATGCGAAGTTTGCGCCGTTTCTCGATTGCCCTGACCACCCTGATATTCATAATGGTACTTTCGGGCGGTTTTGTAGCGGGTATCCAGGCAGGTCTGGCTTACAATACTTTTCCTTTGATGGATGGCCACATCATCCCGCCTGAACTATTCATGCTGGAGCCATGGTATCTGAATTTCTTTGATAACATGACGACAGTCCAGTTCGATCACCGCCTGATTGCATGGACGCTGGCGATTCTGATTTCAATCTTCTGGTTTAAATCCAGGAGTGTGCCGCTGTCTGGTTCAGCTCGCCTGGCCTGCACTCTATTATTGGTCATGCTGGCGGTGCAGATAAGCCTGGGTATTTCCACATTGCTGCTTGTCGTCCCTCTATCGCTCGCAGCAGCTCACCAGGCGGGCGCCGTACTTTTGGTTACGGCTGCCTTGTGGGTCAATCACCAATTACGCTAGCCGGGAATTCCAGAAGTCCACCGGCACCTTGGGTTCGTGCCATGGGGCCAGCCGGAAGAGATGATTAATGATTAAAAGGCCCGGATTGGGGGGCGAACGGTTTACAACGCCTTAAGCCGGCCGGGCGCGCATGGTTAATTTCTTCATGCGGTGCAACGCGCTTCCCTTTTTGCACCCTGCACTTTGGCACGGTGGTAAGCCGATATCCGCGGACAACTTGTGTGTAGAATCCGTTAGGGTAGCTGCTGATCGATTACGACCTTGATATCCTTGCCGCCGATCCTGATTGGTTGACTGAAACCCTGTAGATCCCCGCTCTGCGGCATAGGAGAGCCCGACTTCGAGATTCTTGCACCTACCACCATTTCTGCTTGAAAAGTGGATAGCTGTACACCAGACCTGGCCATGGAGTCGTTCAGGGAAAAGGACGCGGGTAAGTCCTTTACCTGCAAGCGCAGGGTCGCCAACGGAGCCTTGGGGCCGGTTTTGGCGCGAGCAAAGATATACAGGCTATCGTTGGGCGATGCTTTGCCGGCCAGGGAAGGGCTCAACGTTACTGTGCCGGAAAGCGTGCCTGAGGTTGCAGCCCCGGCAGCAGCCACCGACTCGGGTTTGTTTTCCGCAGGAGGCGGAGTTTGTCCACCCGAAAACTGTTGCTGTGCTCTTGCCACCAGGCTCCCTTTTCCTGATGCCAGGGATTTCGCTTCGGCGATACTGGCGCTTATCGAATTCACCAGGTCGGCCTCTGACGGAGGGATGAGCGCGAGCAGTTTTTCCCAGTATGCGGCAGCTTCCTTGTATTTTTTCTGCTCGAATTCGGCCGTGCCTGCCAGCGCCAAGGCCTTGGGGTTGCCGGGATCGAGGCGCAGCGCCTTGTTGATCAGTTCTAGCGGCTGCCCCAGCAGGCTGCCATTGTTCGTCATCGCGACAATGTCCGCATAATCCGTAATAAACTCGGAATTATCCGGGGACAAGGCCAGTACTTTTTCGTAGGCATCCTTTGCTTCATTAAAGCGTTGCATCATGGCGTAGGTTCGTCCCAGCATGAGCCAGCCTTCCACATCATCAGGCTGTTCCCTCAGGCGTGCCGTCAGGTTTTCCAGCACCGATGAAATATTTGCGTGACCTCCATCATCGGCCGCCGCACCTATCGGCATCTGCTCCATTGCCGGTTGTGGCAGCAAAGCTTTCGTATTGCCCAGCCAGAGATAGAGCGAAACCGCCAGAAGCGGTACCGCCAAAGTTGTCAATGTAATGGTTGCAACATTGCGGTTACCGCCCATAACTGCTGTTGTCATGGTTTCTCCCTCGGATACATCCTGCAACATTCGTTGCTGCAGCTCCCGCTTGCTTTGTTCATATTGCTCGCGAGTCAGAATATCATTGAGAAAATCGCTATCGAGTTCGGCCAACTGATCGCGATAGATGCTGACATTGGTCGCGTCCCGAGCCACACCGCCCGGACGATTCTTTTTGCTCCACAATGTCGGAAGTACGAACAGCAATGCACAGGCAATGAATATGCCGGCCACAACCCAAAATGACGTCATGCGTTATTACCCTTGCTTTCCTTCAGCAGCGCTTCAGCCTGTTTGCGTTGCTGTTCGGATAGCACTGGTTCTTCAATCTGGTTGCGGCGGCGTTTGAGATAAACAAACAGTATTACCGCACCGATTATCAGAAAAATGAATGGACCGAACCACAGGAATACGGTCGTAGGCTTGACCGGCGGATTATAGAGTACAAAATCACCATAACGCGCCACCAGAAAATCGACAATTTCCTTATCGCTTTTGTTTGCTTGCATCTGTTCGCGGATTTCACGCCGGAGATCGTTGGCAAAATCGGCCCGTGAGCCCGCGAGCGATTCGTTCTGGCATACCAGACAGCGTAAATCTTCGGATAATGCAATCATGCGTCTCTCGATCTCGGGATCCTCGGCAACGGGCGCAGCCTCCTTCGCCCATCCGGACGATGCCAGAAGCATCAAGGTGAGCAGCAGCGCGAATTTTTTCAGGCCCAAGGCGCCTTTCCGCCCAGCGTCGCGCTTGTGCATCAAGGCAAAACTTGATGATGGAAATAAAAGCACCAGATTCATCCCTGCAGTTCCTTCACCAGCGGCAAAATTTTCGTCTCAAGCGCTTCTACTGTTACAGGCCCGATCTGCTTGTATCGGATTACTCCGTTCTTGTCGATGACATAGGTCTCCGGTACGCCGTAGACGCCAAAATCGATGCCTGTCCTGCCTTCCGGGTCACGGACGCTGACTGTGTAAGGGTCCCCGAATTGCCTCAGCCATTGCAAAGCCAGGTCGCGCTCGTCCTTATAGTTGAGGCCGTAGACCGGCACGATGCCGGATTTGGCGAGCTCAACCAGTACCGGATGCTCTTGCCGGCAGGAGACACACCATGAAGCCCACACATTCAGGAGCCATACCTTGCCCAGATTTTCCTTGGATGTGAGCGTCTTTTCCGACTCGTGCAGCTGTTCCAACTGGAAATCAGGGGCGGGTTTTCCGATCAGCGGGGAAGGAACCTGCCTGGGGTTCAGGTTCAGGCCTACCAGCAGAAAACCAACAAGTACGATAAATGCCGCCAGCGGCAGCAGAAAACGCATCATGCCTTCTTGCTCCTCGCAATCATGGGTGCAGCCGGCGCCTTCTTGCCGGCCGGAACTTTCTTGCCTGCAGCTTTTCTGTCGTCCACAGGCTCACGTTCCTTGCGTGGCGACAGACGGTAACGCCGGTCGGTTACAGCCAGTGCTCCACCAAATGCCATCAGCAGGCACCCAAACCAGATCCAGTCCACGAACGGTTTGTGATAGACACGTACCACCCATGCTCCATTCTCCAGCGGCTCCCCTAACGCAACATAGAGATCCCGAAGTATGCCCGTGTCGATTGCTGCTTCGGTCATCGCCATTCCCGATGCGTTGTAAACCCGCTTTTCCGGTTCCATGGCGCCAACCTTTTCACCATTGCGCAGCACGTCCATATTACCGATATCGGCCATGTAATTGGGTCCAGGCGCCTTGTGAACGCCATTGAAACGGAAGGTGTAACCTCCCACCTCGACGGTCTCGCCAATTTCCATGCGTACGTCTTTTTCGGTCTCATAACCGCCCACCAGCGCCACGCCGATGATGAACACGGCTATGCCCAGATGCGCAAAATGCATGCCGTAATAGCTGCGTGATTGTGCGGCGAGT
This sequence comes from Nitrosospira briensis, assembly GCF_900115125.1. GTDB lineage: Bacteria > Pseudomonadota > Gammaproteobacteria > Burkholderiales > Nitrosomonadaceae > Nitrosospira > Nitrosospira briensis_A. Next base: position 429,037 of record NZ_FOVJ01000001.1, read on the forward strand.
TTCGCCAATAATCCCTTCCTGCCGCTGCTTCGCAAGCGATGTGTCACGCTTACGGCTATGGTGGCCACGACCCAGAATGCCATCAGCAAACCGAAGCTTACGAATGGTTTCCATTCGCCCATGACGAACGGCATCAGCAGGGCGCTAACCAGACTAACGGCAAAAGCCCAACGCAAACGCACCATAAGCTCGGGCAGGTGCGCCTGTTTCCAGCGTGCGAGGGGACCCAGGCCCATCAGAAAAACAGCAGGCGCCATCAATGGCACGAATACGGATTCGAAGTAGGGCGGGCCCACAGATATCTTGCCGAGCTCAAGCGCATCCATGACCAGGGGGTAAAGTGTACCCAGCAGGATGCTGCCGGCCGCGACCATCATCAAGAGATTGTTGCCGAGCAGCATGGATTCTCTCGACACCAGTTCGAATTTGCCGCCCAATCCGATTTTCGGCGCTCGCCAGGCAAAAAGCAGCAGGGAACTTCCGATGACGATAACCAGAAAGGCCAGGATGAAAATGCCACGCTTGGGATCGGTTGCAAAAGCATGTACGGAAGTCAACACACCCGAGCGAACCAGGAACGTGCCGAGCAGGCTCAAGGAGAACGCGCATATTGCCAGCAGCACGGTCCAGCTCTTGAAGCTCCCGCGCTTTTCCGTCACCGCAAGGGAATGAACCAGTGCCGTTCCTACCAGCCACGGCATGAAAGAAGCATTCTCGACGGGGTCCCAGAACCACCAGCCGCCCCACCCAAGCTCGTAATAAGCCCACCAGCTTCCAAGCATGATGCCGATGGTGAGGAACATCCATGCAACAGTCGTCCACGGACGCGACCACCGTGCCCAAGTCGCATCCATTTGTCCGCTGAGCAGTGCGGAAATGGCAAAAGCAAATGCCACGGAAAAGCCTACGTAGCCCATGTACAGCATGGGGGGGTGAACCACCATGCCCGGGTCTTGCAGCAAGGGGTTGAGATCGCTTCCTTCCATCGCCGCCGGCAGCATACGTTCGAATGGATTGGAAGTGAAAAGCATGAACAGAAGAAAGCCCACGCTTACCAGGCCCATAACGCCCAGTACCCGCGCCACCATCTCGTTCGGCAGATGACGGCTGAATACGCTGACTGCAATCGACCAGCTCGCCAGCATCAATGTCCATAGCAACAAGGACCCTTCATGCGAACCCCAGGTTGCCGCAAACCGGTACTCGGCAGGCAATTTCGAGTTGGAGTTCTGCGCGACGTTTATCACCGAAAAGTCGCTGGTGACGAATGAATAGGCAAGGCAGAAGAACGCGATGGCGACAAACACAAATTGTCCCTGAACCACCGGCCGGGCCAGCGCAATCCATGAAGGAATGCCGCGGGCTGCACCGATAATGGGCAGGGTGCCTTGTATAAGCGCCAGCAGGAGGGCGAGGATCAGAGCGAAATTACCAAGTTCTGGGATCATGGTCGGGGGCTATGAGTTGTGGATTGAAAATATGGATATGGCCAGGTTTGGGCCGGGTCTGACAGGAGAAGGCGTCCTGATCCTGTCAAACCTTCGCTATTTGCGCTATTTGCGCTATTGCACCAGCACGGTTTTGCGCGCCTTGTCCGCCTGATCAAGCGCATCGGCGGCTTCAGGCGGCATGTAATTTTCATCGTGTTTCGCGAGTACCTCATCTGCGCGGAAAATACCGTCCTGCGCCATCTTTCCCTGAGCTACCACGCCCTTGCCTTCCTTGAACAGATCGGGAAGAATACCCGTGTATACCACCGGAATAACTTTTGCGGTATCCGTCACCACGAAATTCACTGTTACGCCGTCGTTCTGACGCTTGACGCTGCCTTCTTCCACGAGGCCGCCGATGCGAAAGCTCTTGCCCACAGGCGCTTCCTTGTTGGCTACCTGGGTAGGGCTGAAGAAGAATACCAGATTGCTCTGGAATGCATTCAACACCAGTACTGAAGCGACACCCAGCGCTGTCACGCTCGAAGCGATGATTGCCAGTTTTTTATGACGTGGTTTCATTTCCCTTCTCTTGTTTGGTTGACTGATGAATCAGACTGAGATGTCTGAGCAAAGTTCGCCTGCGGTTGAAAACCAGAAAAATTTCTCCGGCGATGCAGAGGAGCGCAACCAGATAAGATCCCCATACATAGAATCCGTATCCCCCCATGTTCAGAAATTCGGACAGACCGCTCCAGTTCACTGTGTGGCCTCTTGCAACTGGCCCACCCATACTGTATGGCGCTCACGTTCCAGAATAATGGCGCGGGTGCGTATCAGTATCACGGCAATTGCATACATCCAGCATGCGAGCGACATGATCAGCATTCCGGTCAGCATGGTGCTTGCCATTTTCGGGGATTGGGTAAGACTGACGGAAGCACCCTGGTGCAGGGTATTCCACCATTTCACCGAGAAATAGATGATCGGAACGTTGACAACCCCCACCAGGGCGATCATTGCACCGGCTTTGTCTGCCCTGCGCGGATCATCTATTGCCGCCTGAAGCGACATGAAGCCAATGTAGAGAAATAACAGAATCAGTTCCGACGTTAGCCGCGCATCCCATACCCACCAGGTTCCCCACATGGGTTTGCCCCACAGTGCGCCGGTCCACAAGGCAAGAAAGGTGAACATTGCCCCGGTCGGCGCAATCGCCGTTGCGACCATGGAAGAAAGGCGGGTATTGAACGCAAGGCCAATGCCAGACCACATGGCCATTATCACGTAGAGAAACATGGATAGCCAGGCGGCCGGGACGTGAATGAATATGATGCGATACGCTTCACCCTGCTGAAAATCGGTGGGCGCCACGAAGAACCCGATATAAAGCCCCACCACGAACAATACAGCCGCGGCTACGGAAAAAAAGGGGATCATTTTGCCGGCAAGAGAATAGAAGCTTGCCGGAGAGGAATATTTGAACCAGTTAATTGCCATGTTAAAAAATACTGAACTCCCTATGAGGTCGATAATTGAAGTTTTGGCCTCACGTGCTTAACTTTGAAATTTTAACCTAAAAACCTTGAATTCAGAATTGGTTTTTCCTTACTCCATGGAAATCCGCAATGAGACGGCCGCCGTCCATGGCGCAAGGACCAGGGATGCCAGCAAAAACGCCCCGAGCAGCGACATGTGCGCTCCAGCGCCCAGGCCTGCCGCGCTTGCTTCCACCGCACCTGCGCCGAATATCAATACGGGTATATACAGGGGCAACACCAGTAGCGACACCAGAACTCCACCACCTCGCAATCCCAGAGTCAGTGCTGCACCGATGGCGCCAATGAGGCTCAACACGGGTGTTCCCAGCAATAAGGAGGCTGTCAGCACCAGTAGCGCATCGGTGGACAGATCATATTGGATGCCCAGCACGGGAGCCATCAGCACCAGTGGCACGCCCGTTACCAGCCAGTGCGCCAGCGCCTTGCCCAACACCAGCAGGGATAGCGACTGGGGCGAGAGCAGCATCTGTTCCAGTGTGCCATCGGCGTGATCGCTTGAAAACATCCGTCCCAGCGACAACATGGAGGCCAGCAGCGCCGCTACCCATACGACGCCCGGCGCCATGGTCCGAAGCATGTTCATTTCGGGACCCACGCCGAGGGGAAACAGGCTCACCACGATGATGAAAAAAAACAGGGTCGTCAAGACATCTGCCCGTCGCCGCATCGCGAGCAGAAGATCGCGTTGAATTATCCACAGAAACATGTCAGGCGAGCTGTAACCGCTGCGTTGCGACAGCGGTTATCTCGATCTCCTGATGGGTCGTCATTACTATCATGCCGCCATGTTCCAGATGCCGCTCCATTAAATCCTGAATGAGCTTTACCGCAGTAGTATCCAGCGCCGTCAAAGGCTCATCCAGTATCCACAGGACGGTTTGGCACACCAGCAGACGCGCCAATGTCACCCTGCGCCGTTGCCCCTGAGACAGTACCTTTGCCGGCAATAGCTCGCGCCCCCCCAATCCCATGTGCTGCAAGGCTTCATGGGCTTTACGCTCATCGATTTCAACACCTGCCAGGGCACTGGAAATACGAAGATTCTCGATAGCGGTCAAATCATCTTTTACGCCGCTCAAATGGCCGAGGTACGTCATTGCGCCGTGATAACTTCCACCAAGGGAGCGGATTTCAACGCCATCCCAGCGGATGTCCCCGTGGGCAGGCGTGGCTAGTCCGCACAGCATGCGTAGAAGGCTCGTTTTACCGCTGCCATTGCGACCCTGAACCTGCATCAAGCCGCCTGTTTCAAGGGAGAAATTGACGTCGCTGAACAGCTTGCGGTCGCCGCGGACGCACGTTAGCTTGTTTCCTTGCAGCGTTGACATTTGTCGAAACGAAAAAACGGGGATTATAGCGTATCGATGAGGTCGATGCCTTTCATATCATTACGCTAACGGATGCGAGAACAATTCAAGAAATTGAATTCATCATAATACCCTGAGCCTGGCCCATTTTTTTATACGATGCCTATAGCTAACAAGTAAAGTGAGGAGCATTGGACGAATCCACTTTTCGCGCACCTATCGCAGCATGACCGGCATTATCATGGCCGCGGTCATTCTCATTATCCTGGCCCTGATTGGTATCAACATGGTGCTATTGCTGGTATCCGACTGGATACTGGCTTATGCGGGCACCTTTTTCCTGGGTTTTGGCGGGTCGCTCTGGACTTCCGAGATAGCGATTAATTACTACAAAACGGTATTCGGCGTGGCGGTATCGCTCTTTGCTATGGTACTGCTGGTAGGTATCGTCAAGGGTTGCAGATCATCTTTTTTCAGTTTCTTTTATGAATGATAAAGGACGTTATCATTCATAAAAAAGAGCTAGAGACTCATCAAGCATTATGATGTAAAAGGTTATCTAATCTGTAGTAGTCGCTACTTCGTCTGCAGTTCCCGCTGCCATAATCGGCAGATTGGGTACAGCCATGGTAAAACCGTTTTCAATGGCGCCGAAGAAGTTCACTTCCTAGACAATCAGACAATCGCGAGCTGTGCGAGAAGGAAGGAAATGCTCAGTGGGTTTTCTTAGGCCATCTTTCGAACTCATCTATATTCATGAATACAGCTGACAAACGCCTATGCTTTACCGATGCGAAAAACTACAGGCTTGTCTCCAGGAAGATCCTTGAGAACAAATGACAGCCCTCTTTTGATTATGGATATGTCACGAGCAGCTGACAAGCAACCAACGCGATGCCGCCCTGAAGACCAACCATGCGGGGCTCAGTCGCCATCTTCATTCTCCCGCGCAAGTTGCGACTTGAGATGATAGGCATCGATGTCAAAGTCTCTGCTGTCCGAGACCGCGGCCAGTACCAGGGGCGTAATGCGCGCCCGCTCTTCCTCGGTCTCGACGTTTGTGAAGTTGGCCGCAGCTGCCTCGGCGAACAGTTTCTCTGACAGCCGCTTTGCCTTTACTTCATGACTCTCTATGTCGGAATTGGCGCCGGGAGGGATGTTTTCCTCGATCCATGTTTTTGCCCACATCAGGAAGCGATTGCTCATGACTGCCCACCCATCTTCTGCGTTGAGTTCGGCGCCGGTCGCCCCTCATGGGAGCATTTTACCCATGACAAAATAGGTTATCAAGGGTAAAAGCTAGTAGTAATTTTCCGGGATTTTTCGATCGTTTGATTATCGATAATGTATTTCGAGTCACAGATAAAAAAAGACCCGTCACAATGCCCTCCCAGCATAAAATTTGATGACCTAAGGACACCCAATGATGAGGAACTTCATAAATCCTCACCCAAGCCAAAGAAGCCTGGGAGCGGTGATTTTACCCTTTGATAACAAAATTGGGCTCTGTTGTTGCAAAAAAAGGACAAACCAGAAACTATGCGTGTGATCTGATTGATTATGTCCTGTAGATAAGGAATTGCCTTTCAATGAGCCAGATTTCTCCTGTGAGGCCTTGGCCCCATTTCCAAATGTCCATCTGTCCTTTCTTGAACATCCGCATGAGCTCGAAACCTTTGATGGTGTCGTAGGCTGTTTTCATCGATTTAAAGCCCCGTACCGGGTTTAACAAGCGTTTGAGCTTGCCATGATCAGCTTCGATAATATTGTTCAAGTATTTGACCTGCCGGTGCACGGTATCCGGCGGACACTTTCCTTCCGCTTTTAATTCGGCCATGGCGGATCTGTAAGCGGGCGCCTTGTCGGTATTGATAGCACTGGGGTACGCCCAGGGTTCCATGGATTTCAGGGCTTTGCCCAAGAACCGTTTGGCGGCCTGGGTATTGCGCGTTGGGGAGAGATAGAAATCAATCGTATGGCCACACTTATCAATGGCCCGGTATAAATACGCCCACTTACCTTTGACCTTCACATAAGTTTCATCTACCCGCCAGCTGTAGCCCATCGTCGGCTTCCAGAACCACCGCAGACGCTTTTCCATTTCGGGCGCGTAATGCTGAACCCAACGGTAGAGTGTTGTGTGATCCACATCAAGACAACGTTCCAGCATCATTTCCTCCAGATCACGATAACTGATGCCGTATTTACAATACCACCTGACACAACCCAGAATCATCACCCCACGGAAATGACGCCACTTAAAATCTGACATTGATGATCTGACCGGAAAAACACAATGGTGCACCTCGCTTCTTATTTTTTGCAACAGAACCGTAAAAAGGGAGGCAGAGAAAAGAAAAAAACTATTTTATAACCGCCTATATTTAAGTTAAGGGTCGTAGCTACCCTAGCGCCTATCATCTGCGATGCTGAATTGTGGCGAGTAATTGATGCTATGTTTTTTGGCATCGAAATATAAGGAGAAAAATATGATTTCCCTGGAGTCTCCTCACATGGGACTGAACGATCCTCGTGCGCCAGCAACCATTCAGATGTGGAACACCTGGAACGTTAGCCTTACTGAGACCCCCGATCATATTACTAGGTGGGTTGCTGAAGTCGCTCGTGGCGCACCCAGCGAGAAGCTTAAGCACGTTGTCTTTAGCTGCCACGGTAACGCAAGTTATCTTCAAATGGGTCAAGGAATTGACCGTTCTCATACGAATCTTTTCAGTAGATGGGCCGGTAAAGTTGAGAAGATCTGGTTTCGTGCCTGCTTGGTCGGATTTATTAGAAACCCTGGAGCTCCAATTACTGGAGACGGCAATCTATTTTGCTCTGAAATCGCCAAGGCTGCTCAGTGTTATGTGGTGGTATCAACTGAGCTTCAAGTGGAATTTTCGGGTCGTGTGTTGCCCTACGGTCAGCTTGACACGTTCGAGGGATTGGTATTGAGCTACGGACCAAGCGGAGACATCACATGGTCGTATCGCTACCCATCGACATACCAACGCAATCCGTCTAACCTCCGTAGCTGGACAAGGAATCCGGATTGAATCCGGGAGCCACAGGTATAGCAGGAAGTTTTCGGGATCAATAGTCTTAGTTGTCCAGGTATCGGCTTCTGCTGGATGAAAATGCAGGTTGCTTCGAGATCATCATCGTCAAACTTGGATACCTGGAACTTGCTCGTTCGCCGTGAAGGCTAGCGGATTCAGTTCCTCATATCAGTCACGGTTCGTGCGTCTCGATCTTGTGTCTGTCGTTATCGCCGATGGTGATGAAAAATGAATGTAGCCTCATTCTCATCCCCGAAAAGATCACATCGTATCAATCCTACTGCGGCCTCATACGTCTCCACCAATAGGGATTTATCGCACATACTCCTTGTGAGCAATCTCTCGTTAGGGCTAGCCCTAGTGAGAGGTAGTTTAATCCCCTGAAAAGCCTATCAATAGATACTGATTTGATTCATGATCATCTATCTATCACAGCATCTTTAATCCGTGCGAGGGTAAATGATCTGCTCTACCACGGAACATCGTGCACTATCCCTTACTTTGCCGCGACCTTCCAGTAGCAATCGCTATGATATAATCATAAATGCTTTCGGCACTTGCTCGAATCTCTCCTGGATCATGGAGGCTGGCGATGAAGAAAACCAGTTTTGCGGAAGATGTTTGCTTCAAGATGCAGGCGCTCGTAGTTGCGCTCTTGATACTTGTGACTTCAACGGCTGGAGCCCAGGAGGCTTCATTGGAAGCGCAGATTCGCGAACGCTCGGCGGCCGTCGAAAAGCAACTAATCGCTTGGCGTCGCGACATTCACCAGCATCCGGAACTTGGAGACCAAGAGCGGCGCACGTCGCGACTTGTCGCAGAGCACCTGAAGCGTCTGGGTGTGGATGTCCAGACCGGAGTGGGCAGAACAGGCGTTGTCGGCATTTTGAAGGGCGCAAAACCGGGACCGGTTGTAGGACTGCGCGCCGACATGGATGCACTCCCTGTCACGGAGCCTGAGGGACTGCCGTTCGCTTCCAAGGCGACGGCGGTTTATCACGGCAAGGAGGTGAGTGTCATGCATGCGTGCGGTCACGATGCACACACGGCCATGCTGATGGCGACAGCCGAGATCCTTGCCGGCATGAAGGAGCAGCTGCCGGGAACCGTGATGTTCATTTTTCAACCGGCCGAGGAAGGTTCCAGCGTCGTCATGCCCGGCGAAGGCAAAAGCTGGGGGGCAAAGCTGATGCTGGAGGAGGGACTCTTCAAGAACGTCAAGCCGGATGCCGTCTTTGCGGTTCATGTCATGCCCGGGCCATCAGGTGAGATTAGCTGGCGCACCGGCGCGACCACAGCAAGTGGTGACATGCTTCAGATCAGCGTCCACGGCCGGCAAGGCCACGGTGGAATGCCGTGGAACACGATCGATCCGATCGTCACATCCGCACAGGTTCTTACAGGTTTGCAAACCGTCGTCAGTCGGCGGGCAAATCTTGCATTGTCCCCTGCAGTCGTAACGATTGGCGCGATCAAAGGCGGGACTGGGCCGAACGTCATCCCGGACCGCGTCGATATGTCAGGCACCATCCGGGCCTACGACGAAAGTGTTCGCGAACAGGTCGGGCAAGATGTGAAATTGAGCGCCGAGAATATTGCCGAGAGCGCCGGGGCGAAGGCTGAGGTTTCGGTTATACCCATCTACGCAACCACAATCAACGACGCTGCGTTGGCTGCAAAGATGGAGCCGATCATTCGCAAAGCTGCCGACGGCAAGGTCGCGGTTGCCCGGTTGATCGGTGCATCCGAAGATTTCTCCTATCTGGCGCAAGAGGCTCCTGGCTTGTATCTGTTTCTGGGTGTCACGCCTGAAGACCAGGATCCTTTAAAGGTGGCGCCAAACCACAGTCCCCATTTTTTCGTCGATGAGCGGGCTCTCGTGGTTGGTACGCGAACCATGGCGTTGATGACCGCCGCGTTTTTGACAGGCCAGGTTATGGACGTTGCGAAGTAACGATCGCGCCACGCGCGGTTGAAGGAATTGAAGGGATTAAGGAGCGCGACCTTTTATCAAAGCCAGGTTTCTGCGATAGTGCAGACAGGCAATGCCGACAGGGTCGCCCTCTACCCTGAACCATAGGGGAATCTCTTCATATTTGCTCGCCGCGCATCTTTAACTAATGCCGGGTAGAGCATGGGATTGCTTTCAATCATTTCCAAAGCTTCCTCGACCTTGGAGGCGAAATCAGCCCCTAATCCCGGTCGCTGCTTTTCGTACCAGTCTCTTGCTTGTGCCACATCATTGAATGCCTGAAGGGTAACGATCAAGGCGCAAGCTGACGCAACGCGTCCCTCCACGGCAGGGCGGTTTTCTTGTCTTCATCGAATGTCGTCAGACGGGATTCCACTTCATCCCTTACCTCTGGAGACACCGGGATATTATTTTCTTCAAGGCTTTCCGAAAGCAGATCCATCAGCTCAAGCTTCTGATCCGCTGTAAGGGCCTTTACATCTTCTTTTGTGAGCATTTTCATGATACGACTTCCTCCAAACTTTCTGCACGAGCAGCAGGCAGGTGATTGTAGAGAGTTGATATGGAAACACCAACACGCTTCGCAACCTCTGCTACCAATCGCTGGGTTCCGCAATAAGGCTTTCGCGGTCTGCAAATCTCTATCAGATAACAGCCGCTGTCTGCGGCCCCGTTCCGCGCCGACTTCAGGCCTGCATTGGTCCAGTCCCGGATAACCCCACGTTCAAACTCGGCTAGTGCCGAAAAAATATGAAAGACCAGTTTTCCGCTTGGTGAACTCGTGTCAATCGGGTCCTGCAAGGATTTCAACCCAATCCCTCGGACCTCAAAATCCTCGACTGTCTCGATCAGTTGCTTCATGGATCGGGCAAGGCGGTCAAGCTTCCAGACTATTAGAATATCCCCTTTGCGCATGTACAACAGCGCGGCCTTCAGCTCTGGTCTGTCCCGCTGCGCACCTGAAGATTTCTCCTGAAAGATTTTCTCGCAACCCTCTTTAGTCAGGGCGTCGATCTGTAAAGCCAAATCTTGATCCTGAGTACTGACCCGCGCATAGCCGATTTTCATTTTTGCCTTTTCTTCTCCAAAAACTCGTCTCCATGTTACCTGTGCAAGGGCTTTGCCTACGACTGCACGTAAGTGGTAGGTTCGTGCTCACCCAGGCTTGGGAGTGTTGTGTCGCTGGTTTGAGAAGAACTGGGGTAACCAAGGAGTGCAGGCCTCTGGACCGCCTTCACATTCATGACCCGAGGTGAACCATCATCCGGGTGCAACGATGATCGAAGGTACAAGGGTTCGGAGAGTGACCCTATAGATCGCTATCAGTTCAGCTGTTCCAATTTTCAGGTTTTCACCTGCCCTCCCTTATCTCCTTTATCCCCCTTGTCCTGCTGGAACATCGTTTTCGCGCGCTGCTTTATTTCGTCCAGAGAGAGGTCTTCGTTATGAGTCGCAAGGAACCACATGTGTCCGAACGGATCTTCCAATGCGCCTGTCCGGTCGCCATAAAACTGATCCTGGACCGGTTTGACGATTTTTGCACCGGCGGCCACGGCCTGATCGAACAATGCATCCACGTCCTTCACATATAAATGAAGGCCAATCGGCGAACCGCCCAAAGCTTGCGGGCTACGGAAGGTGCTTTCTCCGCCGCAAGAGTCAGCCATCATGATGCGGGAATCACCGATTTGAATTTCGGCATGTCCGACTTTGCCGCCGGGCGCGTCCATTTTATATAATTCAGCTGCATTGAACGCCCGTTTGTAAAAATCGATGGCTTCGGTGGCGCCATCGATCATCAGGTATGGGGTGATGGTATGGTAGCCATTGGGTATGGGTTTGGTTGTCATTGGCCTGACTCCTTTTTCGCACTATTTCGAATGATGATCTGAATGTAATCTTACGGGACGTTGTCCCCGGCGGCACAGGCCGCCATTAATCGATCAGGTCGGCTTGAGGCGCGGTCATACCCCGGCTGCTTGCCGCGTCATGCGCGTATCATTTGACGTTCCAGCGCGAGCCGGTCCCAATCCGACAAAGTAGCAGCTGCTTCGTAAGTGGTCTGAAGGAATGAGAGCAGCGTTTGTGGCGGGTTTGCAGCGGCGCGCACTGATTCGTAGGGCAGGATGAATTCACCCAGCTTGTCGTGAAAGTACGCGGCCTCCGGCTGAACGGGGTAGTTGCTGAAACCGGGGGGGCTGGGATAAGCATAAGCGTAAAAAGCGGCTTCGCCCAAACCGGTCCCAGGCCAGAAACCTGCACTCGATACCTCGTGTGAATAAGCTTCTTGCGTTATCCTGTCGGCAATGTTAGGAAAGCCGCCGGGATGCTTCGGCGCGGTTCGTCCGGAAAACCGGGTCACAGCCAGATCAAACGCGCCCCAGAAGAAATGCACCGGACTCACCTTGCCTATGAAGCGGGCGCGGAAATCCTTTAAGACACCATCAACAAGCACCAGTGCATGCCAGAAACGAGAAGCGGCATCTGCGTCATAGCTCGCATGCTGGTTATCTTTCTCAAACGGGATTGCCACTTCCACCTCGACCGGGCGGGCAAAAATTTTGACTGTGATACCCAACTCGGCAAGCGCCAGCATGGTCTTGCGGTAGAAATCGGCTACCCGCATGGGCTCCAGAGCCAATGAGCGGCTAGTGCCTGCCGACGTAGTGATGTGCAGGGCGTGGGTTAGGAAATCGAAGTCGATAGCGAAGCTGAACGGTCCGTAAGGGATAGGCGAGGTGGTCAGGCCGCGGGTCGTGACGTAAAGTGTGGATCCCCAACCGTGGTTGACGTCTGGTGAGAGCATCAGCCGGATTTTTCCGACGACCTGTGTCCACATGTGTAGCGTAGTACAGGTGTCCTGCCAATTTTCAAGCGGAGGCAGTTCCGGCCAATCGTTTTCGACAGCAATCGGCTGCGTTGTCGTGGTTTTTCCTTTCTGGCTAAGCATTGCTTCCTACTCCACTTGCATTGTACTGATACTGTCTTGATCTTTGCATGGACGGACTCCGGGTCAGGTATTAATATCATCCAGCTGTATGGCCGGAAGGGCAGGCGACCCTCACCATCAGATCTTCGTTATAACGCGTTAACAGGACAAAGCTAATTCAGATCAGGGCAAGGGCCGCATGTACCGGCTTCGTGATCGTAGCATCCGCACTCTCCGGTTTCCTCATTGCACACCACTATAAGTACGAACGGACCATCCGTATCGGTGGCGCCCGAAGACGAGATTCTGAAATTTGACCACTGAACCGGCGTGCCATGGAGACGATTCATTATCGTACTCATCTCCTGCACTTTGCCGGTAATCTCTTCAAATAAGCGGGCCATGCGATCACGATCATCACCCTTGAGGGGCTTGAGAGACTTCAACTTTTTTCGCACAGATTTAGGCATATTTCAAATCCTCCCTGGAAAAATCAACCGAAGCTTTGCTGGTCAATCGAGATCACGACCATATTATTTCTAGACCATGTCGGTCTGAATAGCAAGAAATGACCATTGCGTTCCCTTTTCGACAGGTTCCGTGCAGTTGGACCAAGACCGAGAATTCGAGAACCGGAGGACCGCGGATTCCGGGCTTTGCGCATTTCGAATTGCTGCCTTTCAGAGTATTTCCGTGCGTTTAGTTCGCTTTTAACGCTCTTTACGGTATAACCCTCACATAAGAATTTTTATTGTGACTTAAAATGTAACAAGCGTGAATAGTGTAGACATTGACTTTATGCGCGCTGCGCTCGCGCTTGCGGAACAGGCGGAAGAGGCGGGCGAGGTGCCGGTCGGCGCCGTGGTGGTTAAGAATGGCGCGATCATCGGGAGGGGATACAATTGTCCGATTTCAGCAGCGGATCCCACCGCCCACGCGGAGGTGATGGCGTTGCGGGATGCGTCGCGGAACCTGGGTAATTACCGGCTCGTGGGTTGCACGCTTTATGTCACGCTGGAACCCTGCATCATGTGTGTGGGAGCAATTTTTCACGCACGTATCGCGCGGTTGGTCTATGGCGCCGCAGACCCGAAGACGGGTGCCTGCGGGAGCGTAATTGATTTGACAGCCGAGCTAAGGCTAAATCATCACATGCAAATAACCCGCGGAATCCTGGCGGAAGAGGGGAGCGGAAAGTTGAAGCAGTTTTTTGAAAAACGCCGTAAGGCAAGGGCAACAGGAGCGTAGGGCGCTGATGGGAATTGTGATTAGTATTCCATCTCAACAGCTTGAAGTTTATAGTGATAATGGAAATATTACTAGACGGTACAACATTTCTTCAGCTGGAAAGGGAGTGGGGCAGCAGTACGGCAGTTTTTGCACCCCGCTGGGAAAGCACGTCATTCGCGCTAAAATCGGTGCCGGCCAGCCAGTCAATACGGTTTTCGTAAGACGCCGGCCAACCGGCGAAATCTATACCCCCGAACTGGGCGCAAGCTATCCGGGGCGCGACTGGATTTTAACGCGCATCTTGTGGCTCTCCGGTTGCGAGCCCGGCTTCAATCGCTTGGGACAGGTGGATACCATGCGCCGCTACATCTACATACACGGCAGCCCTGATAGCGTGGAGATGGGTAAACCCGGTTCCATAGGTTGTATCCGGATGCACAACAGTGATTTACTGGAATTGTTCGACTTGGTGGATGCGGGCGCAGGGGTCGAAATCAACAATACTTAGTAGTGCATGCTTTTCGTGCGATATCGGCAGGGTGAGGAAATAAGTAACCGAAATCCGCCATTTTATTATTTTCAACCATCATTTCCCCCCTAAGCTTCCGTTAATCAATACCCTCGTCTTGATATGCTCCCTGTAATATTGAGCGAGTATAAAAGGACGAATTAGCCACGATTGAGTCAGGTTTCCCGGTTAAACATCCGCCTCATTCATCCGGTCAATTTGTTCAGGCAGGCCTTTTCCGGTATCATAAGCAGCCATGACAAAGTATGTATTTGTGACAGGTGGCGTTGTATCTTCCCTCGGAAAAGGCATCGCCGCGGCTTCTCTCGCAGCTATCCTCGAAACTCGTGGCATAAAGGTTACCATGCTCAAGCTGGATCCCTATATCAACGTGGATCCCGGCACGATGAGCCCATTTCAGCACGGTGAAGTATTCGTGACCGAGGACGGAGCGGAAACCGACCTCGACCTCGGGCATTACGAGCGTTTCATCAGCGCCAGGATGAGCCGGCGTAATAATTTCACGACTGGCCAGATCTACGAGAGCGTAATCAAGAAGGAGCGGCGCGGGGACTATCTGGGTGGCACGGTACAGGTTATTCCGCATATCACTGATGAAATCAAACTACATATCAAGGCCGGCGCAGGAGACGCCCAGGTAGCTATCGTTGAGATTGGCGGAACGGTAGGAGATATCGAATCCCTGCCATTTCTCGAGGCGATCAGGCAGATGGCGGTACAACTTCCTCGCGATGATACCTGTTTTATTCACCTCACCTTACTGCCTTACATCACATCGGCGGGGGAATTGAAAACAAAGCCAACCCAGCATTCTGTAAAGGAGTTGAGGGAAATCGGCATCCAGCCGGATGTGTTGCTGTGCCGCGCCGAGCGCGAGTTGCCGGAGGATGAGCGTCGCAAGATTGCCTTGTTTACCAATGTTCGGGAAGAAGCCGTGATTCTGGCGTTGGATGTGGATAGCATTTACAAAATCCCGGGCCTGCTGCACGAACAGATGCTGGATGAAATTGTCTGCCACAAGCTGCATATCCTAGCCAAGGCGGCGGATTTGAGCATCTGGAAAAACTTGGTGCACGCGCTGAAGCATCCTCAGCGCACGGTTGAAATCGCGCTGGTCGGAAAGTACGTGGATTTGACGGAATCGTATAAATCCCTCTCGGAAGCGTTGATACATGCCGGTATTCATACCCGCAGCAAGATCAATATTCATTACATGGATTCGGAAAATATCGCGAAGGAAGGCACGGATTGTCTCAAAGAAATGGATGCGATACTGGTTCCGGGCGGGTTCGGCAAACGAGGAGTGGAAGGCAAGATCATGGCCATCCGCTACGCTCGTACAAATGGCGTTCCTTATCTCGGCATCTGTCTGGGCATGCAACTCGCAGTGATCGAATACGCGCGTGACAAGGCTGAAATGGAGGGCGCGCACAGTACCGAGTTCAATCCTGATACACCTTATCCTGTAATTGCCCTCACCATCGAATGGCGCACCCGTGAAGGTCAGGTGGAAATCCGGAATGCCGAGTCAAACCTTGGCGGCACCATGCGTCTCGGCGGTCAGGAGTGCTTGCTTAAAGACGGATCGCTCGCCCGCAAGATTTACGCGAAGGACAAAATTATCGAGCGGCATCGCCACCGCTACGAAGTCAACAACGAATATATTCCCCGCCTGGAAAAGGCCGGGCTGCGCGTGAGCGCAATATCGGCGGGAGAGGGCCTGTGCGAGATGGTTGAATTGCCCGAGACCGAGCACCCGTGGTTTGTCGCCTGCCAATTTCATCCAGAATTTACATCCACACCGAAAGCTGGACATCCGCTGTTCACTGCATTCATCGAGGCTGCCACCAGTTTTGCGGATAAACGCATTACAGCCGGCGGCATTGCAGCTGAAGCATTGCCACACAGCAAACTGAAAAACATTGCCATAAGCGCCAGCCAATAGAAAGCCTTGTTGAAACTGGTCCGCTCAACTCCTACTCCCAGTTGAAGATTCCTTCATGATCAAAACCAGAAGAAAGCATTAACCCTGAGTACGGGGCGAAATTCAAGCAAACTCGCCGGCGATGGCTTTCTTTTATCTTCAGATCGTCTTTCCGTAAAGCCCGAATCTCAGCAAAGCAGTTTTTAATAACTTATAAATAAATGACCCAGGGAAAAATAGCATGAGTGCAATTGTAGATGTCATTGCCCGCGAAATTATTGATTCGCGCGGGAACCCCACTGTGGAAGCGGATGTATTGCTGGAATCCGGCGTACTGGGGCGAGCGGCTGTGCCTTCAGGCGCATCCCTTGGCACCCGCGAGGCAGTCGAATTACGGGATGGCGACGCACAGCGCTATTTCGGTAAAGGCGTATTGAAAGCGGTGGAAAATGTGAATACCGAGATTTCCGAAGCCGTCATGGGCCTGGATGCGATGGACCAGAATTTCATCGACAGGACGCTTATTGATCTTGACGGCAGCAGCAACAAATCCAGGCTCGGTGCCAACGCAATTCTTGCGGTATCCTTAGCGGTAGCGAAAGCGGCGGCGGAGGAGTCAGGGCTACCGCTATATCGATATCTCGGCGGGGCAGGGCCATTGTCCCTGCCTGTACCCATGATGAATGTCATCAATGGCGGTGCGCATGCCAATAATAATATTGACATGCAGGAGTTTGTGATCATCCCCCTGGGTGCGCAGAGCTTTCGCGAGGCCTTGCGCTGCGGCGCAGAAGTATTTCATACCTTGAGAGGTTTGCTTGACAGCAAGGGGATGCATACTGCAGTGGGTGACGAAGGAGGTTTTGCGCCCAATCTGCCCAGTAATGAAGCGGCGTTGCAACTGATCGTTGAAGCCATCGAAAAGGCCGGTTACTTACCGGGTCCGGACGTGGTCATCGGGCTGGATTGCGCCAGTTCGGAATTTTACCGGGATGGCAAATATCATCTGGCTTCCGACGGTTTGCGCCTCGATTCCGCACAATATGCCGATTATCTTGCCACCTGGACAGACAAGTATCCTATTCTCAGCATTGAAGATGGCATGAGCGAGCATGACTGGGACGGCTGGAAACTGCTTACCAGCATGCTTGGAAAATCCGTGCAACTCGTCGGCGATGACATTTTTGTGACCAATGCCGGCATTCTGAAAGAGGGGATCGCGCAAGGCATAGCCAATTCCATACTTATCAAGCTCAACCAGATCGGCACGCTTACGGAAGCTTTTTCCGCTATTGAAAGTGCCAAACGCGCGGGCTATACCGCGGTGGTTTCACACCGTTCCGGGGAAACCGAGGATACCACCATCGCTGACTTCGCCGTCGCGACGAATAGCTTGCAAATCAAAGCCGGCTCGCTTTCACGTTCCGACCGCCTGGCGAAATATAATCAATTGCTGCGCATCGAGGAAGATATGGGCGACGCCGCCAGTTATCCAGGACGTGGAGCTTTCTATCAGCTGAGATAGACCTGTCTGGTTCAACATCTTGAGCCGCGCTGGCATTTCAATATATCGGCGGTTTCATTTTTATCAGGAAAGGAAAGAGGGCAACGATCGCGTACTCGCAAATTAGTCTTGAGATGTTCACGTGAAAGTATTGAGCCTTATACTCGCTGCCCTGATTATCCTGCTGCAATATCCACTATGGCTGGGCAAGGGCAGTTGGCTTAAAGTCTGGGAAGTCGACCAGCAGGTCGTGGCACAATACGAAACCAACCAGAAACTGAAAACCCGCAATGCTGCCCTGGACGCGGAAGTACGCGACCTCAAACAGGGCTACGAAGCGATTGAAGAGCGGGCCCGTAGCGAACTCGGCATGATCAGGGAGGACGAGATCTTCTTTCACATAACGGAAGATAGCGCGGAAGATAGCGAAAAAAACTTCTCA
The DNA here is from genome assembly GCF_900115125.1 of Nitrosospira briensis. Lineage (GTDB taxonomy): Bacteria > Pseudomonadota > Gammaproteobacteria > Burkholderiales > Nitrosomonadaceae > Nitrosospira > Nitrosospira briensis_A. The sequence goes on from NZ_FOVJ01000001.1 coordinate 446,925, forward strand.
AAGGAACCGACTGAGGGCGAAGGGTCCGTGAAGTAAGAAAATGACGAATTCTCAACCAGCGTGATATGGTTCACTCCCTGCCGAAGTTGAGAGGTCACTGACAAACTTGTGGTGCTATTCCAACAATTTGTGCTCGGTTACGTAGCGGATTAACTGAGCATTGTTCTGCATTTTCATTTTTTCAAGAAGGCGAGCGCGGTAAGTGCTAACGGTTTTTGCACTTAAAGCCAATTTTTGCGCAATTTGGGTTAAAGATAATCCGGCGGTGATAAGTTTGAGGACAGTGAATTCCCGATCGGAAAGTATGGAATGCGGCATTTTAGATGTTGGACCAAGGTCGAACAGCAATTTTTCCGCCAGTGCTGCATCTATGTATTTTTTCCCATTGGCCAAGCGCCGGATTACGGAAATCAGCAGATCCGTTGGACTGTTCTTGGTAAGGTAGGCGGACGCGCCTGCGCGTATTGCTCTGATAGCGTACTCATCCTCATGATACGTGCTCAGCATCAGCACCTGATGCTTCTTATCGTCGATCATTATCCGTTTCAGTACCTCCAGCCCGCTCATGCCTGGCATGCTGACATCCAGCAATGCCACATCCCACCCACCCAGGTGAATTTTTTCCAATGCGTCAAACCCGTCTGACGCTTCGCCAACCACTACAATGTCAGTTGTTTCGCCAAGAATCCGTTTGAGCCCGTCCCGGAATAACCTATGGTCATCCGCTAAAAAAACTCTTATTGTTTGGTCGTATGCCATTTTTCCAATATACCCGGAGAAAAGCCGGGGTAGCTCAAACCCCATTCGTCCCCGGAATATGCCAGGTTATAAAAAACAGGCCTGCTGATTTGATCAGTTCGTGCCACCAGCACTTGTTCATTTGTGAGCGGAAAGTCCGTTCTCCTTATTTTGCTTCATCGGTATACACATGCTAACCACGGTTCCTTGCTGCGGCACACTGCTGATATCGATACTGCCGCCCAGTACAGCGGCGCGCTCTCGCATTCCAAGCAGGCCAAATGACTTTTTCTTAGGGGCGCTCGCGGGATCGAACCCCTTGCCGTTGTCACGTACCTCAACCATAAAGTCATCCGCATTCTGCCAAAGGGTGATTTTGACACAACTTGCTTCGGCATGCCGTGTCACATTGGTCAGAGATTCCTGGACGATTCTAAATATGGTCACCGTTTGATTTTCATCCAGGTCGATTGGCGCTTCCATCAGCTGCAATGTGCAGTTCAGGCCGCTATGTTTGCTGAATTCGTTGGTCAGTTTTCTGATTGCCGATATGATTCCGAACTCCAGTGAAGCCGGACGCAGATGTTCTGCCACATTACGCACGCTCTGGCCTGCCTGATCCACCAATTCCAGCATGTTATGCCTGATGATTTCCAGTTTTTCGCTTCTATTAACCTGTCCGCTCTTCAGCAACGAAATTTCCAGGTGCAATGCCGCCAGAAGCTGGCCCAGTTCATCGTGAATCTCGCGGGCGATATATTTGCGATCTTCTTCCCGCATGCGCTCTACATGGGCTGCAAATTCCCGTGTTGCTGCATCGCGCACCCTAAGCTCCTGCTCGGTAAGAATCATTGCCTCTGCGTGCTTGCGCTCAAGCCACTTCCCCAGATCGTCCCCGACAACGTCGATCAAGTTCTGCTCCTCTGGCAGTAAGAAGGGCCGATCCTCACTGTAAAATATGGCAATAGAGCCGCAAGCCTCGCCGTATACCAGAATTTGCTTTCGTAATACGCGTATATGATCTTTATCATATTGGCCGGAAACAAACTGCTTGCCGTCGAGTTCAATCTTGATTGTGGTAATGTTCGGAAACTGCATTGCCGCGATGAGTTGCACAAAAATGGTTTTGCAAACTTCCTCAAGCGAACCTGACTCCATGCCGCGGCGAATCCCGTAAAAACAGCGAATTTCCTTTAATCGCTCCCGCAACGATCCCTCGACCTGCTTGAGTTTGGTAATTTCATGTTCAATGGCTTCTGCCATGGTATTGAAGTCAGCGCCGACCTTGGCGATTTCATTATGCGTAGAGATGTCGCAGCGGGTGGAATAGCTGCCGCGCGCGATGCTGCTCGCCTGGCGCCTGAGATGATCGAGTGGACGCAGGACATTGCGCCGCACAAGGAAAGCGGCGCATACCACGATGAGTAGCCCGATGCAAAGCAATGCCAGTATCAACAGCATTTGCTGCTGAAATTTACCCTGCAAGGTGCTGAGCGTGGTTTGCGTGCGAATATCCAGCATCTGCGTGAATTCGCTGATCGGGAGCATGATTCTGGTTTTCTCAGCTATATAACGCTGACCGAACAACAGATCAATAGCGAAATCGCGATCAGGCGCGCCGGCTACGGTGAAGTTGCCATACCCGTCGTCGTATAACCCCCTTACAGCAGCGAAAGCCTGTTTTTCCAGATTGACCAAATTGTCGGAAATGTTTTGCGATTGTCGCAGGAGATCGAGCTCCCTCTCGCTAAAACCCTCGCGACGCATCAGTTCCATCAGGGAGATAGGATTATCGGACTCTGCCTGGACGGGAAACCAGTTTACCTCCCAATAGTTATTCAAGTACTTTGCGGGGCGCGGCAGTGTTCCGTTACGAATGCCGAGGATCTCAAAAAAAAATTGCTCGTAGTTCGAGTTGCCAGTTATCACGTAGCCTCGGGCCATTTTGGTGAGGTTTTCGGAACTCCGGAACAGCTCATTTGCAAGCTGCAGGGAGTGGTGTTTTTGGCGCTCGGCGTTTATGACATCGTCAAGAGTGCCCAGTGCCTGGGAAGAGAGTGCTATCAGCAAGCCGAGTCCCAGTAAAATAATGACAAGAAAAAAATTCGTGAAAACGTTGATTCTCATGTTCTTCCGTTTCGCCTTGTAAAATCATGTCTTGCCACCCATAGCAAACACCGGAAAAATCATACCGCAGCAGAGCTTTCTGAGATATTACCGCCTGCGCTCCTTTTAAATAAACCGATGACCTGTTCTTGCGAATCACTTTTTTTTGGCCGCCCCTTCTTTCTGGAATGGACTCTTGCAACGGATGATAGGGAAGGTTACTAGAGGTAACGCTGAAACAAAATGTAGGAACAAAGGAATATCCTGTCAGGAATCCCCTGCATCTTTGCTATTCCGTTAATGATAGCATTTTGAGGATTGGAAAGAATTAGCTGTCTGTTCACGAGAATCAAGTGGGTGTTGACACGTGACGGACGCCCGCGATGGCTTGGAGAAAAATTAGACATACTCGGGGATATCTTGTTCAGTACTGTCATGAAGGGGATATAAATGGTTGGCTACGAATTAATGACGGCTGGGAACGCTTTCCAGGAAAATGACCGGGGTAAGCGAAGAGGAAGCTTTTTTGCCCGGTTAGCGACGCTGCTAGCGCTAACGGCAGGCTTTATATCCTTATCACCCCAAGCCCGCGCCGTGGACCATACGCCTTTGAGTAAACCAAAATGGGCGATTGACGATACCCGATGGATGACACTTGGCATGGGGTTCCGCGGCACTGGCTTATGGGTGGAAAACCGTGCGACCGGCAGCTTCAGGAATGATTTCAGCATTGACAACGCCCGTGTTTATTTCAATGGGCAGGTCCATGAATATGTGAAGTTCGAGATCAACACGGAATGCTTTTTCTGTAATAACACCCAGTCCAGTGACAATCCCAGGATGTCCTACAATATTCTTGATGCGATAGGAAAACTGGAGGTTAACCGGTATTTCAATATATGGGGCGGGCGCATGCTGGTGCCTACGGAGCGGGGCGAACTGAGCGGACCCTTTTTCCAGGCTACTCATGATGCCTTCAAAACACCTTTTTTCTCGCAGGATTTCAGCACCAAGTTTGGCAGCGGAGGCGCGGGCCGCTATGGCCGTGATGACGGTGGAACGTTTTGGGGCAGCGTCGAACCCGGATTCATCAAAGGTACGCTCGGCTATGCTGTCGGGGTATACAGAGGGCTCCAGTCATCCAGCACCGTTGGGCCAAACCAGGGTGATAGCGTGCTCTGGGCCGGACGATTCACCTACAATTTTTTGAACCCCGAAAAAAACCCGGGCTATTACACCAGCAGCACCTATTTCGGTAAAGCGGGAGACATTCTTGCGCTGGCGTTCGGCGCATCGTATCAGAAAGATGGCGCGGGTTCATTTGCCAATCGCAGTGATTTTCTTGGTCTTGTGGGCGATATCCTGTTTGAAAAAGTGCTGCCGAAAAATACGGGCGTGTTCACCCTCAACGGCGAGTACAAGCAATTCTATGCCAACTATTCCCCTCTCGCTTTTGCCGATCCAAGCTGCTTTTGCATATTCGATGGAAAATCATGGACGGTCACCGGGCTTTACCTGATACCCGTCAAGATAGGGATTGGGCAGTTCCAGCCTTACGGCAGGTTTACCAGTATTCAGCCTGATCACAGCAGTAATCGCGAGGAGATCGAGGGTGGCGTGAATTACATCATCGATGGCTTCAATGCGCGTATTTCGGCGTATTACCAGCATGGCGATCTCTTTACCAAGGGCTTGAACTATGCACCTGATGTGACAGGAGACAAGGTGGATATTTTTAAATTGTCCTTCCAGTTGCAAATGTAATACCTGAGCTGCGAACGGTAGTCTCGGAAACAAGAATCGGGCGAGAACTGCTCAGTCCGGCATAGGGGCGAGAAAAGGCGAATGGACTGCAAGGCGGGAAATCATTCTGCTCCGTTGCCATCTGAGGTTCAGTGTAGGACAAAGTTATAAATCCTTATATCGTTCAGGGGGTTAAAGAGCATGAACATCATTATGTTTCGGTTTACATCATGCAAGATTGTGTGTAACGTGCTCAGAAAGGGATGTGATGGAGACCGATTTCAGGAAACCTGATTCAGCTAAATCATAAATACAACAACAAAAATGTATCCGACTACTAATGCGGAAAACCTTTTAACGGGAAAGGAGCCTGCTGCTCCGGTCCATCGTTTGTACCCCGCGAAATCTTTATCGAATCCGGTACCCGCTGTGCCGCATGCGCCCTTGCAAGCCCGCTTGACGCTGGGTTTTACGAAAGACGCCGGTGCTACCCGGCTGACCGAGAGAAACCACCTTGGCCCGTTGCTGGTGCAAAAACCTCTCTATCCGGAAGGCCGTGAAGTGTGCCAGGTCGTGATCGTGCACCCGCCTGGCGGAGTTGTCGGCGGGGATAAGCTGGAGGTCACCGCCAAGGTTGGCCCGGCAGCAAGCGCGCAAATCACTACCCCCGGCGCAGCCAAGTGGTACAAAGCCAACGGCCGTGTTTCGTACCAGAATATAAAACTTGACGTGGGCCCCGGAGGAACACTTGAGTGGGTGCCGCAGGAAACCATTTTTTTCGACAATGCACAAGTCATGCTGGACCACAGCGTTGCGCTGGAAAAGGATGCGAGCTATATCGGCTGCGAAATTCTGTGCTTTGGTCGCACCGCGTCCGGCGAGTCGTTCACGGGAGGGCAGATCAGGCAGCGCAGCAGCATCCGTCGCGATGGTAAATTAATCTGGTTCGAGCAGTCCCGGTTGGAAGGCGGCAGCACAGCCATGAAAAGCCCTTTGGTACTCTCCGGCAGCACCGTGTGCGCAACCCTGATTGCAGTAGGCAAAGCAGTTCCTGCCGCGCTGCTACGTGAAATGAGTGAGGGCGCGGATGCCATAGGGGATAGCCCAGGCAATTTCGGCGTTACGCAATTTAAATCCATTATCGTCATGCGCTACCTGGGGCATTCGAGCGAAATTGCTCGCCGCATAATGTTGCACGCCTGGGGCTTGCTTCGTCCAGTCATGTTGAACCGGCAGGCCATGGTGCCCAGGTTGTGGAACACATAAGGCCGCTGGTGAACAGGCTATTTTTTCGCCATTTTAAAAATGTGCTACGTATTAGCGCTGTGGAGAATAGAAGCAGCCGTTAATTTACCGAGGAGATGTCAAATGGATCTTACGCCGAGAGAGAAAGACAAGTTACAAATATTTACCGCAGGGTTATTGGCGGAACGACGGAAAGCGCGCGGCTTGCGGCTCAATTATCCGGAGGCGGTCGCATTGATCACCTGCGCAATAATGGAAGGGGCGCGCGATGGCAATACAGTTGCTGAGCTTATGTCGGAGGGCAGAAAGATACTTACGCGCGCCGACGTGATGGAGGGCGTTCCCGAAATGATTCCTGATATCCAGGTCGAGGCGACGTTTCCGGATGGCACCAAGCTGGTGACTGTCCACAACCCCATTCCTTGAAAACCCCGGAGATTAGCCATGGCAAGAATACCATTAGTTCCAGGTGAAATATTTGTGCAGCCTGGCGAGATTGAACTGAACGTCGGCAGAAAAACCAAGACGCTGAAAGTTTCGAACGGTGGCGACAGACCAATACAGATTGGTTCGCACTTTCACTTTTATGAAGTCAATTCGGCAATGAATTTCGACCGTGAGGCGGCTTACGGCATGCGCCTGAATATCATGGCGGGCACAGCGGTACGTTTTGAACCTGGTCAGGAACGCACTATTGAACTGGTTGAACTCGCCGGAGACCGGACGGTGTATGGGTTCAACCAGAAAGTGATGGGCAAGCTGAAATAACAGTGCCGCGAATAATCTACAGAGGAGCAGAAAATGACTTTTAAAATTTCCCGCCAGGCCTATGCGGAAATGGTCGGCCCTACTACCGGCGACCGCATCCGTCTGGCCGATACGGAACTTCTTATTGAAATCGAGAAAGATTTCACTACATATGGCGAAGAAGTCAAATTTGGCGGCGGCAAGGTGATCCGCGACGGGATGGGTCAATCACAGCGCAGTCATGCTGATGTAATGGATACCGTAATTACCAACGCGGTCATTGTAGACCACTGGGGCATAGTCAAGGCGGATATTGGTCTAAAGGATGGCAAGATCGCGGCAATAGGCAAAGCGGGAAACCCGGATATCCAGCCTGACATCACGATGGCCATCGGCGCGGCAACCGAAATTATTGCCGGCGAAGGTTCAATTATCACGGCGGGCGGGCTCGACGTCCATATCCACTTCATCAGTCCGCAGCAGGAGGAGGACGCAATGATGAATGGGATTACCACCATGCTGGGAGGCGGGACGGGCCCGGCGGCCGGCACCTCGGCAACAACCTGTACCCCGGGCCCATGGCACATCAAGTCAATGCTGAAAGCATCGGACGGGATGGTGATGAATACAGGGTTTTTCGGCAAGGGTAATGCCAGCATGCCGGCCCCGCTGGAAGAACAGATTGTGGCCGGTGCTTGCGGGCTGAAACTGCACGAAGACTGGGGCACTACCTACGCGGCTATCGATAATTGCCTGGATGTCGCGGATAAAAATGATATTCAGGTAGCCATCCACACCGATACCATCAATGAAGGGGGATATGTAGAAAACACGATCGCTGCGATAAAGGATCGGACGATTCATACTTTCCATACGGAGGGGGCAGGTGGCGGCCATGCACCCGACATCATGAAGGTTGTGGGTCAGGAAAATGTCTTGCCTTCATCCACCAACCCGACGCGGCCCTACACCGTCAACACGCTGGACGAACATCTGGACATGCTGATGGTGTGCCATCATCTCGATGCCAGCATTGCGGAAGATCTTGCTTTCGCGGAATCGCGCATCCGAAAGGAGACCATCGCGGCCGAAGATATTCTGCATGACATGGGCGCCATTTCGATGATGTCGTCGGATTCGCAGGCAATGGGCCGTATTGGCGAGGTCGTGTTGCGCACCTGGCAGACTGCCCACAAAATGAAAATACAGCGCGGTTCCCTGCAGGAAGACAGTTCGAGGAACGATAACTTCCGGGTGAAGCGCTATATAGCCAAGTACACCATCAATCCTGCGATCACGCACGGGGTTTCCCACGCCGTTGGGTCCGTAGAGGTCGGCAAATACGCTGATCTCGTCTTGTGGAGGCCCGCATTCTTCGGCGTCAAGCCATCCATGATCCTGAAAGGCGGAATGATCGCCGCCGCGCTGATGGGCGATCCGAATGCGTCTATCCCGACCCCGCAGCCTGTGCATTACCGGTACATGTTCGGCGGATACGGCGGAGCAATCAAAATATCCTGTTTCACTTTTACCTCGCAGGCAGCGCTGAATGCAGGACTGGTTGATAATCTGAAGCTGGACAAGAACCTGATTGCGGTCAAGAACACGCGCAATTTGCGCAAGAAGGACATGATTCATAATGGTGCGACTCCTAAAATGGAAATTGATCCCGAAACCTATGAAGTGCGCGCCGACGGACAACTGTTGACGTGCGGAGCAGAAGATGTTTTACCGATGGCGCAGCGATACTTTTTGTTTTGAGGCCATAAATGCTTACCTTGAATACCAAGATAGAACACGCGGAATCCATTTTCGCGCAGCTTGTCCTGCCTTATGAATTGCGTGAAAACAGCCGCTTGCGCACTACGCTTGCCTCGGGAGAGGAGGTTGCAATTTTTACTGAGCGGGGTACGGTGCTGCGCAACAACGATTTGCTCAAGGGCAATGACGGCCGGGTGATTCAAATCGTCGCGGCGAAAGAACTCACGTACCGGATTACCTGCGCTACCTCGCGAGATTTGTTGCGCTGCGCGTTTCATGTCGGTAATCGTCATACGCAGACCCAGGTGGAAGAAGGTTTTCTGCGCATCTACCAGGACACCGTATTGAAGGAAATGCTCGAGGGCCTGGGCGCGACGGTGGTCGAAGAAAATGCGCAATTCGAGCCGGAAGCCGGCGCCTACAGCAGGGGGAGCGGCCATCATCATCATGGGAGCGACGGTCACGCTCATTCTCATGATCATGGGCCATTGGCTCCCATTCCGGCCCATCAAAAGATTCACCGGCCCTCGGATCAGCAACGGTAGAACATGAGGTGACAGCCATGCACGCCACTTCCTTGCTACGCCTGCTGCAATTGGCGAGCCCGTCGCTTCCCATTGGCGCATATACCTATTCGCAGGGTCTGGAGTCGGCTATCGAGACAGGCATTGTCAACGATGAAAGCTCGGCCCGAGCCTGGATTATCGAATCGCTGGGTATAGTCGCCGATTTTGAAGCGCCGGTACTTTGGCGTCTGTTGAAGGCTTTTTCGGCGCGAGACTTGGCAGCCGTCACGTATTGGACGGAACGTTTCGTTGCAGCGCGCGATACCGCCGAATTCCGTGCGGAGACCATTCAAATGGGATATTCGCTCGGCAAGCTGGTGGCTGACCTGAAGATTGCGGACGATACGCTGCTGGAGATACTCGCGGACCAGCATGAAATACCGTTGCCGACAGCGTTTGCCTGTGCTGCGACGGCATTGGCTGTGCCCCATCACGAAGCTCTGCTTGGCTCGCTGTTTTCCACTATCGAAAATCAGACGCTGGCTTGCGTGAAATCGGTGCCCCTTGGGCAGGTATCTGGCCAGCGGCTTCTTTTTTCCCTGCATCCCGAAATTGAAGCGGCATCGCAACGCGCGCAGCTGCTGGCAGATGATGAGCTATCAAGCTGGGCACCGGGGTTATCGTTATTATCAATGCAACATGAAGTTCAATACAGCAGGATCTACCGATCCTGAATTTATTCATACGGGATATCCATGAAAAAATTATCAAATCCTCTACGCGTCGGAATAGGCGGGCCAGTAGGCTCGGGAAAGACCGCTTTGTGTGAAGCGCTCAGCAAGAAAATGCGCGATCGATACGATATGGCGGTTATTACGAACGATATCTATACCAAAGAAGATATGGAAATTCTGTTGCGTGCCGATGCGCTCCCGGCTGAGCGCCTGATGGGCGTGGAAACCGGCGGTTGCCCTCACACAGCGATCCGGGAGGACGCGTCGATCAACCTGGAGGCAATTGCGCGCATGACAGCGGACTTCCCTGATCTGGATCTCATCCTGATCGAATCCGGCGGGGATAACCTTGCATCGACTTTCAGCCCGGAACTTTCCGACCTCACCATCTATGTCATCGACGTAGCTGCCGGGGAGAAAATACCGCGGAAGGGCGGTCCTGGCATTACACGCTCGGCGTTGCTTGTCATCAACAAGATCGACCTTGCGCCTCATGTGGGAGCGAATCTGGATGTAATGGCACGCGACGCAAAAAGAATGCGTGGTGAAAGACCATTCGTGTTTACCAATTTGCACACCGGCGAGGGCGTTGACCGCATCGTCGATTTCATTGCGAAACAAGGTCTACTGGACGAAATCAAGGCGCAAGCCGTCGACGCACGTTCCCAGGTTTAATCAGGATAGGAGAAAACTGGCTCCCGGCTACTTGCAGCAGGAAAATTCAAGAGGCCCGCTTGTGCTGCCCGGCATAAGAAAGATCGTATATAAAAAACCCAGGAGCTGAGTATCATGAATTGGTCATTAACGATCGATAAAGCGCTTCCTCGGCCTCTACGCATAATTCTGCGAGGTGTCGGACAGGTATTTTTTTGCTGTAACGCGGTGACCGGATTGATTTTCCTCGTAGCGCTTTTCATCGGGAGCGTGACTGCGGGGGCTGCCGCAACGGTGGGAGTGATAAGCAGTACCGTTGCAGCTTACCTTCTGGGGTTTTCGGAAGATGATATCGATGCGGGGTTGTACGGCTTTAATGGCACCTTGGTAGGCCCCTGCCTGTTTCTGTTCCTGGAGCATTCTCCTCAACTCTGGCTTTATGTCGTGCTTGCTTCGATATTGTCGAGCATTGTGCTGGCCGCCCTGATGCGAATTCTTCACCCTTATAATGTTCCTGCTTCGACATCTCCGTTTGTCCTGACCTGCTGGATGTTTCTGGTTGCAGTGTATGCGTTCGACAGCTTTACGCGGGGTCCGATTTTGCCGCCGCCCGGTATTCCCACGGTGGTGACGGGTGTTGGAGCGATTCCAGCCGAGGTATGGTTCACGGCGCTGACCAAAGGCATTGGCGAGGTAATGTTTGCCGATAGCGTCGTGGTCGGCATTCTGTTTTTAACCGGTATCGCGATTGTTTCATGGCGGGGTGCGCTGATGGCGCTCTCCGGCGCGTTTGTTGGCGTTATCGTACCCATGCTTTTCGGGGCAAACCAGAACTTGATCGAAATGGGACTTTATGCATTCAATCCAGTTTTGACAATGATGGCGTTGGGCTGGGTCTTTCTCAAACCTTCCGGCAAAAGCGCTGTATTGGCTATCTTGGCTGGCATTTTAACCGTGGTGTGTCAGGCTGGTCTGGCAAGTTTTCTCACACCTATAGGCTTGCCAACCCTTACATTCCCGTTTGTTCTGGTAATGTGGATGTTCCTGTTCGCGGCGGGGAAATCAAAATATTGGTCAGGTCCTGCCGCCAAATGAAAGCAAGCCGACGGCATGGATAAGTTCCCCATGCGACCAGTGGCGTGATTTTAATAGACAGTGGAGATCCGGCACGGCGCAATATTAAGGAATTTGATGTGCGGTGGTCAGGCCACCAGTGTAACCTCTCCCGTTTTCAGGCTGTAAACGCCACCCACCACGAGAATTTTCCTCTCTTCGACTAGCTTGCTCAAAATCGGCGGTTGTTTTCGCAGCTTGTCTACATTGCGAATGACGTTCATTCTAACCACATTCTCGAAACGTTCGCCCGGCAGTGTTTTCGCAGCCCTGACCGCCGGGGCCAGTGCACTTGCCATTGATTGAATGTGACCCGGAAATTGCCTGTTTTTATCCACTGCATCGATAGCGGCCCCGACCGCTCCACAACTTTCATGGCCGAGCGCCATGATCAATGGCGTATGCAACACCGCAGCGGCATACTCAAGGGTGGCCACACAGTCGGTGGTTAAATAATTGACGGCCACGCGAGCTACAAATAGATCGCCACGCTGCTCGTCGAAGCAGAATTCGGGACTTACCCTTGAATCGGACAACTTAGGATGCTCGCATAAGGATTCTAACCGGTAACCAGGGCGCCCCGCTCGTCGCTAAAATCCAGAAGTGTCGACTGACCGGCCACGTAGCGCGCATTGCCTGCCATCAACCGTTCCAAGGCGGCATCAGCCGTCACTACATTTTCCGGCAGGGGCGGCGCTTTTGCTTCGATGGCGGATGCCGCTCTTCCTGTTGTTGCGGCAAACCCGAGACCGAGAGCGGAAGCGGCAGCCAGTTTCAGGAAAAGGCGCTTGCCCGGGTTTTCTTCGGAATCCCTGTTTTTCTTGTTTGTGCCGCACATATTGAAAGCTGCCTTGCCTGAATCGGATAATCAGGTAAGCGGATTGCTATGAGAATGCGGAAAAGAGGTGGTTGAATGTTGCTCTTGCCTGATCTCTACCGGTACCATGTGCAAGCTGCCATGGCGGACACCGCGAGTCGCCATGACGAGATTGGCAAAGTCTTTAACACTCTTGATCGTGCCGCGCAGGATAACTACCTCAAGGCAGTTGTCATGATCCATATGCACATGCATACTGGATAAAGTAAGCTCGTGATGGTCATGCTGCACCGAAGTAACGCGAGTTGCCAGGTCGCTTTCATGATGATTGTAAATATAGCTGAGCGTCGCGACGCAATGGCCGGACTCCTCTTTTTCCAAACGGGAGGCTTCCAGTTGCTCTCGTATCAAGTCGCGCATTGCTTCGGAACGATTGGTATAGCCACGTGCGTGTATAAACGCATCGAACTGATCGGAAAGCTGATTATCAAGTGAAATGGTAAGGCGTTCCAAGATTTCCCTCTCAGGAAGAAGACGTTGGATTAATAGCTTACCACAAGCTGACACGAGCTATCACAAGGATGGGGATGGCAATTGTGAGCGCTTTATTGCAATTGCCACTCAAAATCACCATTCAAGGCAGTTGAAGATTGACTTTACGAAAGTTGCCGAAGATCAAAAATTCCCTGTGAGGCTGACGCGGAACGAACGAGATTCGATAGGATGGAAGTGTCTGTCCGGCACGCCGGAGGCCGGTTCTCCCGGTAGTCTCGACGTATAGAAATAGTCGATTGCATGGGCCTTTGTACCTAGCAGGTTGAAGCCCTGCAGTGCTACGCGAAACTTCTTGCTTAGCTTGAAGCCAATCTGACCATTAAGGGTCATCGTGTTATCCGACTGCTGGCTATTATCTTCCACCAGCGCCCGTTTTCCGAAATAGCGGAATTGCATGCTGCCGAAGAAAGGGCCGAGATTATCCACTGCGATACTTGCTTTTCCCACACCCTGAATTGCGCCGGGGATGTGATTACCTGCCGGGTCCCAGCCGGTGAAGCGCGCTTTGGCCAGCGCGTAATCCAGGTCTACGGTCAGCCAGTGATTCGGCATATAAAAAGCTGATACTTCGAACCCTTCGCGTTTGCTCGGCCGGCTTGCTTCGGTAGTGCCCGCATCCCCGACGAATAACAGTTCAGAGGCAAGATCCAGCCGGAAAAATGTAAGCGATGCCTGCAGCCCGGGAAGGATCGCTGTTCGCAGCCCTGCTTCATATCCGGTAGAGCGGACGAGAGGATTGACTCTGCTTATCGCTTCGCCGGACTTAGGGTCTACGGTGGCCGTGGCGCCGCGAGCGTCATTGCTGTGAAAGCCGCTGCCGTAGTTGAAGTAGTATTCCGTCTTGGCCCACGGCCCGAAGATCAGGCTCAGCTTGGGATTGGTTATGCTGTCATATTGTTCGCCGGAGTTGAGGCTATTGTCACTGTGGACATCGAACCAGTAAAAATCGCTGCGCACTCCAGCCACGCTCCGGAATTTGTCCATCCACTGGACGCTATTCTGATAATAAAGCCCCATGCTGTTTTCGAGCACATGGTCTTTGCGAGTGGTGAATAGGCTCTGCCGTTGCCTGGTATGCAACAGGCCATTATCGATCACGTCATTCTGGAATTGCGCACCCACCGTATTTTCAAACGCGAAACCGCCAAGGTTATTCACCCAGGCGTGGCTTAGATTCAATGCCGATTGGAACCGCTTGTCGACCTGTGAAAATTGATCGCCGTTGACAGGGTCGTCCAGAAAGTATGTGAAGTTTGAAAACAGGGCAAGGTTGCTATGGATGGTATAGAGATTGATTCTGGTAATCCCGAGCTTACTCTTGTGCTGCAATGCGCTAGACAGGCTGAAACGATGTGATTCACCCCCATCGCTGGGGTCGATGCTGCCAAGAGGTGAAATCGAACCGGCTTGGACAGCGCGTTGGGGAATCTGGTCCGTGGCGTTCCAGTTGGCTCCGTAACCCATCGCGGTGATATTGAAGCGGGTGTCTCCGTAACTCTGGCTATACCGTAACACCGCGTTGAATTTCCTGTAATTTTCCTTCCTGAGCCACGGTCCATCCTTTGTATTTAACTCAAAGGCATAGAGGATAGTGCCTCCGCCTGCCCCGTGAGAGTTTGCGGCCAGTCCCCGCATGAATCCCTGGTTGCCTACACTGAAATTCGCGATCCCCGCGGGCAATTTATTGACGTAGCCAATATCGACCGCGCCGGCTGATGAGAAGTCACCTTGATCCGCATAATAAGGGCCCTTCCGATATTGGAGAGAGGAAGCGAGCTCGGGTATCAGAAAATTGAGGTCGGAATAACCCTGCCCATGTCCGTGGCTGCGCTGGTTAACAAGCATGCCCTCCACGGATATTCTGAGGTCCGTGCCGTGATCAAGATTGAAGCCGCGCGCGAAATACTGATTGGCCTTGCCCTCTCCGCTGTGCTGCGTGACGATCAAGCCCGGTACACTTTCGAGCAATTCTCCCGGGCGGTAAACCGTGCGCTGGTCTATCTGTTGTTTGAGAACAGTCCCCTGATTCGCCGATTCGGCGGCTCCGATCAAATTATGATTATTGCCCTTGGCTTTTACCACCACCTCCTGAAGCGTCGGTACTCCTGCTGCATTAAGCGATGGTCCGATTCCCGTCAATACCAATGCGATACTGATGACGAGTGACGGGCGCGGCATTCGTGATGCTCGGGCGGCTGAAGCAGCAAAACCCCCGCGTTTTAATGCGGGCCTGTGGTCCGGTAGCAATGCGGCGAGTCGTTCCATCCTTTGGCCCTGGTTATAAAATATCCTTAGGGAACCAAGGCCACGCTACTCAATTTCTGTATAGTATGAGATATTTCCAATTCGTCATACTCATTGCCGAAACAAGCAGGATGGGAATAGCTTGATACTCTCAAGGTGATGTATGAAGATAAGTAAATTCTTCATACATTTTATAATATCTTTGCTGCCTCAAGGTGAACTGATGCAAAGCTATCGTCAACTAATCGCGAGGTAAAGGGTTCCCAGCTTGCAAGTCGAACCTCATATGGACCCCCACCTATAGAAAACCATGAAAGCTGTCCGGCCTCCCATCCTGTTCTTATTGCTTCTGCTGGCTTTGCCATTGCCCGGCGTTGCCCATTCCGCAGACTCCCCTAGAAAGATAATCATTGTCACCACGGTCGCCCCTATTACCAATATTGTCCAGAATGTCGGCGCAGGGCTGGCTAAGGTGATCGGAATCGTTCCGGACGGGACCGATTCCCACACCTTTGAGCCCGTCCCTGCGGATGCGAAGATACTGGGAGCCGCGGACATGATTATCGTAAATGGCCTTGATCTTGAACTGCCTACGGTGAAGCTGGCGGAAAAGGTCAAAAAAGCCACAACAGTTATTTTGCGGCTTGGCGATCGCACACTGCGCAAGGAAGACTGGCGCTATGATTTCAGCTTTCCACGGGAGCAGGGGCATCCCAATCCGCACTTATGGCCCAATATTGCATTGGCCATCCGATACGCGGAAATCGTTCGGGACGACCTCGTTGCTTTCGATCCCACGCGGCGCAAAGGCTATATCGCAAATGCGGAAACTTATATAGCCAAGCTAAGAAAGTTGGATGACGCCATCTTTGATTGCGTCAAAACCATCCCACCGACGAACCGCAAACTGGTCACCTACCACGACTCCTTCGCCTATTTCGCTCCGCGCTATGGCATGAAGGTCATCGCAGCTATTCAGCCATCTGATTTTTCCGAGCCTGGTCCGCAAGAGGTAATCCGCGTCATCAAGCAGATAAAGCGGGAAAAGGTGCCTGCCGTTTTTGGTTCGGAAGTTTTTCCCAGCAAGGTCATGGAACAAATCGCGCGTGAAACCAGCGTCAAATTCATAGATCAGCTTTCGGATGACGAATTGCCCGCTCCGCCCAACAACTCTTTTATCGGCATGATGGCGAACAATGTTGCGCTGATGACCGAGGCGCTCGGTGGGAAGCCGCGTTGCATGGCAGGCATCGACACAAGCAATGCCGTACCTGGAATTTGAAGGCAGGACGGAGAGGATGAATTCCGCAATTAGCCTGAACGACGTTACCGCTGGTTATGAACACAACATCGTGTTCACCCGATTATCGCTGGAAATTCCGGTCGGGCGGTTTGCAGGGATTGTCGGCCCCACCGGTTGCGGAAAGACCACGCTGCTCAAAACCATTTTGGGCATGCAGCCCATTTTTTCGGGCGATGTACTTCTGCATGGACATCCACTGGATAAGGTGCGGCGGAAGTCGATTGGTTATGTGCCCCAGCTGGGCAGTATAGACTGGGCTTTTCCCGTCACGGTGGAGGAGGTGATCATGATGGGCTTGTACACCGGCAAGCGCGTCTTGCCGTGGCCCAGCAAGGGAGAACGCGAGCGCGTTCAAGATCTGGCTCACAGGCTCGGCATTTATGAGATCCTCCGTCATCATATCGTCAATACCTCCGGTGGACAGCGCCAGCGCGCTTTTCTCGCGCGAGCGCTAATCAACAGTCCGGAACTTCTGGTGCTGGACGAGCCGACATCGGGCGTCGATATCAAGACGCAGCATGAGGTATTGCATCTGCTGGGCGATATCAACGATGAGGGCGTTACCATTTTGCTGACGACTCACGATCTCAACGCAGTCGCATCGCACCTGCCCTGGGTTATCTGCTTCAACAACGGCGTCGTCGCACAAGGCGAGCCTTGCGATATTTTTACCAACGAGATCCTGACCAGAACATACGGTGGGGACATCGTCATAGTCAGACACGAAGGCCATTTTCTGATCGCCAACAGCAGGCCTTTACACGTCATGGTCGACCAGCCGTAAGTGGAATTTCTCCTCGAACCGCTGGCATATGAGTTCTTCCGGCACGGTCTGCTTGCCGCGCTGCTGGTGGGTTCGCTATGCGGCGTGATCGGCGTGTACATAATACTCCGCAGCATGAGCTATGTCGGCCACGGCTTATCACATGCCGCGTTTGGCGGCGCTGTGGTTGGCTTTACGCTTAACCTCAATTTTTATGCCGGTGCGGGCGCGATGGGCCTGCTTGCCGCACTATTGATCAATCGGATTACCAGGAACGGCAGGATCAAACCGGATGCGGCGATAGGTATTGTTACGACTGCCATGTTCGCGTTGGGCGTAGCCATTATCAGTCAGGTGCGCACCTTTAGCCAAAGCTTTGAAGCGGCTCTGTTCGGCAATATTCTCGGTATTACCGGCGAGGACTTGCTGGTGATCGGGCTCGTCACTATTTCGACCATGATCATGATCTTCTTCATGTATAGACCTTTGCTTTTTTCCACCTTTGACAATGAGGCGGCGCAGGTATTCGGCATCAGGACGGAAGCGGTACAGTTGATATTTTCCTGCCTCCTGACACTTTCAATCATCGCCTCGATGAATGTGGTGGGCGTCACCATGATTGCCGCCACACTTATTACCCCCGCGGCAACGGCCCGAATTCTGACCGATAGTTTCAGCAGGATGTTGATCTATTCTCTTATCATAGGCGGAATAACCGGAATCACAGGTATTTACCTGAGTTATATTTTCAACGCCGCTTCGGGCGCAACAATTGTGTTATTTGGCGCTTCATTATTCTGCCTGGCGTTATTTGCCAGCCTTGTACGCAAGAAGCTCACCATGCATACCCATCTCCATCGTCACGGGAATCTCGTTCACTCTCACTTGCATGACCACGTGCATGAGCACAAGCATGATGCCCAACACCATGAGCCACGCTAGCCAGCAAATTTCATCAGCATCTCGCGGCAATTTTCCGCCTTGAAGGGTGTGAAATGGCTTTGAACAGAAAAATGGCGTTCAAACCATGCTCGCCGTTGTTATAGCAGGATTGATTGATCAGCTCCAGGATGTTGCGCCATTGACAGGGGCATCCGAAGATTTCTCCTAGCTGGCGCAAGAGGCCCCCTGGCTTGTATCTGTTTCTCGGCGTCACGCCTGAAGGGCCGGGTCCTTTAAAGGCGGCGCCAAAGGTTGTGGATGTTGCGCAGTAACCGGGCAACGATAGATGCTGCTCGGCTTTAATATGAAATCGACCCGTTCACTTCAAGTTTTCCTTTACCCGTCTGTATGTTCTGATCTCCCTGTAGCTCTGCACTACCAGTTGCCTGGGCAAAGCGTCCTGTTCCCCCCGTTATCTTGAATTTGGCATCGGAATAGCTATACATGGGTGCAGCATCCTTTGGAACGAACGAGCCGATGTAATCGCCGGTCAGCTTGTCGCCATTCGCCGCCGTAAGCGTGAATGTACCTTTAAAAGTGAAATGATTTTCCATCGGCGTAATGCAATCGGCAGCTGTGAGTGAAACCTTGCCCAAGTGCGTACTTTTGCCTGTGCCGGTGACAGTGCCGCCAAACTTGGAGGGGCAATCGGGGGTAAAGCTGGCCTGTTCCTGAGTCACCAGGCTTGCCTTGAGCGGCATGTCGGTTTTCTCTCCTGACAAGGCGGCAGATGGTGAAACCATTGCTGTAAGAAGGATAGCGGAAATGACGATGTGCTTTGAAAAGCCGGAAATTTTCATGAATGGTCCTTTTGTAATATAGAAATTTTGATAAACCCCGATCAGTTTACTACCTCGCCTGCCTGCTGTTTTCCTATATGGCTATGCTTCCGGGCGTAGCCGAAATAAACAATCAAACCGATTACGGCCCAGTACAGGAACAATCTTATTGTGCTCCAGCCTAGGCTTACGAATAGCAAGGCGCACCCGGCCATAGCGGACGGGCCGACGATCCAGATCATCGGCGTTTTGAAAGGCCGATGCCTGTCAGGTTCGCGGCGGCGCAGCACCATGACGCCCAACGCCACCATGAAGAATGCGAAAAGCGTACCGGAATTCGAGATATCTGCAAGCATTCCGACAGGGAAAACCGCGGAGAAGAAGGCCACGGCGACACCTGTCACCAACGTAACCACATGCGGGGTGTGATATCGATCATGCACGCGGGAGAAAAACTTGGGCATGAGCCCGTCATGCGACATGGTGAACAAGACGCGGGTTTGCCCGTACAGCATCATGAGCACCACAGAGGGCAGGGCGATGATGGCGGCCGAAGCCACCCAGTTGCCGATGTTGGGGTATCCCACTTCCCGCAGCACAAAGGCCAGAGGTTCTTTGGATAAGGATAGCGCGCCCCCGGGTTGTGCGCCGACAGCCCCTACCGCCGCGAAGGCAACAATCAGGTAAAAAACCGTGCAAATCGTCAACGAACCTATTAGTCCGATGGGCACATTACGGTTGGGGTTGGCAGTTTCTTCCGCCGCAGTCGAGACGGCGTCAAACCCGACATAGGCAAAAAAGATGGAAGCGGCGGCTCCAAGTATTCCGACGCCGGAAAACGGCGTACCCCAGCCATTGGGCAGCATGGGTTCAAAGTTGACGGAATTGACGGCGGGGAGGGCGAGAATGATAAACGCCGTGAGTGCGATAACCTTTACGACGACGAGAATGGCGGTGAATCTGGCACTTTTTGCGGTGCCTATGACCAGCAGAAAAGTGACGAAGAGCGAGACCAGAAACGCCAGCAGGTTGAAGCCTCCCGCAGCGATGGTGCCATCCGTCAGCACGATGGTGTCGAGTGGACCCGCAGTTAAAGTCAGGGGCAATCCATAACCTATCTCATGCAGGAAGCCATTGATGTAGCCGGACCATCCAACAGCTACCGCCGCCGCAGCTATCGCATATTCCAGTATAAGCGCCCATCCCACCATCCATGCAGTCAGTTCGCCAAATACCGCATAAGAGTAGGTATAGGCTGAGCCCGCAACCGGCACAATGGCGGCGAGCTCGGAATATACCAGGGCCGCCAGCCCACACACGAAACCAGCGATGACGAACGAAAACATCATGCCTGGTCCGGCCTTGTCCGCGGCAACCGACGTCAGCACGAAAATGCCGGTGCCGATGACGGCCCCGATACCAAGCATGGTCAGGTCAAATGCCCCCAGCTGCCGCTTGAGCCCCCTTGTTCGTGCCGACTCAAGGATATGATCCAGCGATTTAACCCGCTCAAACAACATCTGTTTTCTCCGGTAAAAAGCGCCAAACGGAGCTGCTCGTGCTTATGCTCAAGTGCATCGGCATTTTTAGGCAAAGACGGCATTCTAAACCAGCGGGAGGCGGTGCGATAAGAATGCTTGCGTGGGAGCGCGGGAAACTATCCAAAGTACGATAAAAAAGCGCGGCGGCGCCAACGCCCGCTCGCTCAGGTGGCCGTTGACGGCGCAGAGAAAATGCTAGCTTCCCCTTGTCTTCTTCACGTAGCCCGGCAACGATGGAACGCGCCATAGATACCAGGATGCGATGGTTCGATAAGGGCTGCAAGGTAAACCCGCTTTTTGCATTTCCCTGGAATCTGGGATGCTGTCGAGAGATTTGATAAAACGGTATCCCGCTCGTATGCCGAAATCATCAGCTGGCATGACATCTGTTCGCATCAGCGTGTAGATGAGCAGCATTTCGACTGTCCAGCGGCCGATACCGGGTAGCTCCACTAGCCGGGCAATGAGCTCATCGTCGGGCATTTGCTCCGCGATATGGCGAGATGGCACCACGCCGCTGAGCGCACCTTCTGCAATGTGTCTTATGGTGCTGATCTTGCGTGCCGAGAATCCGCAGGCACGAAAACCGTCAGACTGTGTTGCCAAAATTTGCGCCGGGCGCGGAAATACGTTTCCGGGATACATATTCAGGAACCTGGCGACAATCGCATCAGCGGCTCGCGCATGCAGTTGCTGATATGCGACAGCCCTTATCAAAGCCTCGTAGGGTTCCCGCTCAGGCGCCGGCCGGTGCGTACATGGCCCCACAATTGCTACCAGCCTCGCCCAATCCTCATCGATCGAAGTGAGATGGTCAATGGCGTGTTTATATGTATCGGTCTGATCCATATACGTTATCGCAGTATCTGTCATGAGGGTAAAACCCGATTCATGCCCTTATTAATTTCCGGAGGATGTCTACCAGCACGACCGGCAGGAGTTGAGCGTGTTGTAGCACAGCGTAGCGTCCAGGTCCAAATATACCTGCAAGGTATTGTGGCGCGTGCCGATCGACAGTTATGCAAAAAGGGTGGATAGACTGAAGTGCGGCTTCAGCAACGGCTTGACGCATATCTTCCACGCCATATCGGCCTTCATACTGATCGACATCGTTCGGTTTGCCATCTGATAGCAAAATTAGCAAACGATGTTCGGCAGCGCAAGTGGCGAGCAAGGACGCCGTATGACGGATAGCCGCGCCGGCTCGCGTGTATCGCTGAGGTTCCAGCGCGGCGATGCGGCGTTGTGCGAGGCTCCCGCCCGTTTCATCGAAATCTTTTAGCGTCCACAAGTCTACATTTTGTGCGCTCTCGCCCGAGAACGCCTGAATGCAAAATGGGTCGCCCAGAGCCATCAGTGCCTGGTGCACCAGCAACAGCGCTTCCTTTTCCACATCGATGATGCGTAAGTCATTGGAAACCCAGCCATCCGTCGAGGCACTGATATCGATCAGCAATGCTATGGCAATATCGCCGCGGGCACGCCTTGCCGTTTGGTACAAGCGATCCTGTAGCGGCAGGCCAGCGTGCTGCTCCGCATATGCGCTAACGTAGGCGCTAATGTCGATGTCATCTCCGTCCGGCTGTCGGCGTCGTCGGATGCGGCGCGGCTGCATGCCCTCGAAGCGACGCTGAATCTCGCGTAATAAGGCACGGTGCCTGGCAAGCAAGGACTCGGCCCATGCTGCTTCGCCCAAAAGCGGCGACCGAAGTCGAACAACTGCGCCATGTTCACGGTAGCCGGAGATGCGAAAATCCCATTCCGGATAGGGAATGCCGGCCATTGTGCGCCTGGAGCCGGCGGGTAGCAAAGTGCGCCCGCTCACCGGATTTTCGGAAAGCAACACCTCTTGTGCAGGTTTTGGAGAAGCGATAAGGCTGGCTTCGGGCAGTTCGGATAACGAATCGGCAAGGTCTCCCGCGTCGGCATTATCGTCGCGATCGGTAGGACGTTGCATCCCCGCCGGGTCTTCCACATGTTGCTGCGGGTCATCCATTTGCAGCATCCACATGCCTTGGGAGCGATCGTCTTCATCCATCTTTTTCTCCCGCACTTCGGGGCTGCGCGCAAGCTGCGAATTGCGCTGCGGGCGAGGGAGCGTATCTGGTCCATCGGCAGTGGGCTCGATGCTGCACGACCCCCGCTGCGCCACCGCAGGAAGCGTCCTGCCGAGCCAGAGGCCTTTGCGGATCCCGCGATGACGTATTTTTTTCCTTGCTATCCTGGCCGGGATTTCCGCCAACATCTGTTCCGCCGTTGCGATTGCCCACGTAATTGAATCGCCCGGTATCCGTGCGAGAATCAGAGGAGATGGAATGTTGGCCGGATGAGCGCGGAGTACCTGGCAATAAAGCTCTTCAATTGCACGTTCAGGCATATTCAGCAGCCGCGGTTGCGGCCGGTCGGGCAAGGTAGCGCGGCGCAAGGCGATAAGGTCTGGCGTGAGCCCGGGAAGCTCGAGAGCGAGCGCATGATCAACCGCTATGGCTTCACTTATGTAAAAAAGGTCCTGCACCAGTCCATCCCCCGGAAATGCGTTCTCTGCGGGATACGTATGCAAGACTCTTCGCCGGGCTCGCGCCGCCTGCTGCACGGCAAGTATCCGGAACAGTTGCAGTGGAGGCGGACCGTCGGATGGGAGCCGCATCGGCAGGAAAATTCGGGTAGCATCGTTAGCGGGCAGTGCGTACGGTTCCATGAGGTGGAAAGGGGTGCGCTCGAAGAGGCGCGAGAGTGCCGACGGAGACGCAGGTGGTTGGGCTGCGTGGACCGGAATATCATATCCGTGCACCGCCGCAAGCAGCAATTCAAGGCGGTTTTTATAGGCGGTCAACGCAGGGTTATCGTCCTTGTGCGGATCGCCACTATGCCACAAGCGCGATATGAACGCTGTTGCATGACGCGCTGCGTCAATGATGATTTCTTCAGGCTCTGCCATGATTAATGATTTGACATACAGCGCCGGTTCAATTGAAATTCAAGAGCACTTCAAGAATGAATTCATAAAGGCGGGAGGTGGGGTCGAGGGCCCAAAAATCCATTTATTCGCCGAAGCGGCGGTTCTCTTATTCCACCATTATTGCATCCACCAGATCGCGCATCGCCGCCGTCAAGCCGGGATCATCAGTTAGCGGAGACACAAGCCCTACATAGCAGGCCAATTGCGGTGTGATGCCGTTGGCAATGAGGCGCGCGGTTGCCACCAGCAGGCGAGGGCTTGGCACTTCGGCCAGTCCCCGGTTTGCCAAACCACGAATGCGGCCCGCAAGTCCAACCAGGTCGTGCACTACCGCGCGTTCCGCTCCGCTTTCATGAATTATGATTTCGGCCTCGCGTTCCGGCGGGGGAAAATCGAAATCCAGAGCAACAAATCGCTGGCGCGTGCTCGGCTTGAGATCTTTCGATACGTGCTGGTAACCGGGATTGTAAGAAACCACGAGTTGAAAACCGGGCGCGGCCTCTATCAACTCCCCCGTCTTGTCGATCGGCAAAACACGGCGGTAGTCTGTTAATGGATGAATGACAACAACTGCGTCCGCACGCGCTTCGACGACTTCGTCGAGATAGCAGATTGCCCCCAGGCGAACCGCGCGTGTAAGGGGCCCATCCTGCCACACTGTACCGTTATGGTGGATTAAAAAACGCCCGACCAGATCAGCGGCCGATAAATCGTCGTGGCAGGATATGACTACCAGGGGGCGTTTGAGACGCCAAGCCATATGCTCAACGAATCGCGTTTTGCCGCATCCGGTGGGGCCTTTCAGCATAACGGCCAGGCTTCGCTGGTGGCATTGCTCGAAAACGCTGACTTCCTCCCCTACGGAAAGGTAATAAGGTTCAACGCTATCCGGGTACCGGACGCCCTCGAGTTGTTCTCCGCAATCACCGCTTTTGATAAAGAAGTCCTCCATTATTACTGTCAATCACCGGGCCGAACTCCGATATCCTCGAATCGCTGATGGATTTGGGCGCATTACGGAAAAAATCCCAGATAAAAAAAGCGGCGCCGATAGCGAAAACCGACGCGGTCGCGATCAGCATCAGAAAATGCACCTGCAGTTTGAGCTGCGTATCAAGATAGCCCAAACCCAGAATCCGTTCCAGATACACCTGGCCTATCCCTGCGGTGCCAAAGGAGAGAGTCATCCCGAACATGCCCATTACCTGCATCCAGAACGCCCAGTACCCAATGTTGTTGCCCTCCACCTTGCGATTCTCAGTGAGGCTCGGCAAAGTGTAGCTGATTATCGCCATGACGATCATGGCGTAGGCGCCGTAGAACGCGCCATGCCCGTGCATCGCCGTAACCAGCGTGCCATGTGTCCATTTGTTGACGCTGGGCCACGTGTGAGCAAAGCCGAGCAGCCCCGCGCCAAAAACCGTAAATACAGCACTGCCGATGGTCCAATGCACCGCCAGCGAATTGGGATGAGAAAGCCCGGAGCGGCGCATCGCAAAATATGCGTACATCGCCATGCCAAGTAACGCCAGCGGTTCCAGCGCACTGAACAACCCTCCGATTGGAAGCCAGTAGTATGGCACCCCTACCCAGTAGTAATGATGGGCTGTTCCCAGAATACCCGCCAGGAAAACAAGGCCGACAATGACGTATAACCACTTTTCCATGACTTCACGGTCGGCCCCGGACAAGCGGATCAACAAATATGCCAACAGCCCGCCCTGTATCATTTCCCAAACCCCCTCAACCCAGAGATGAATCGTCCACCATCGATAGAATATGCTGACGGTGTAATTGTCGTATTCGATGAGCGCAGGCAGATACAGCACTGCCGCCAATACAAGACCCGCTACCAGCACGCCTTCGGTGACGGTCCATCGCCCGGCGCGCTTGATCGTCATCAGAATATTGAACAGGAACATCAGCATGACAACGACAATCACGATCTTCAATGGAAATGGTTGTTCCAGCATTTTGTTGCCTGCCGTCCAGCCGAACATGTAGCCCACAATCGCGGTCACCCCCATCAGTGTCCACGCGACCAGTTGTGCATATGCTAATTTGATGCTGTAAATTTCGCCTCGTGATTCCTCCGGGACCACGTAGTAGGTTGCTCCCATGAAACCGGTCAGCACCCATACGATCAGTAGATTGGTATGAATTGCCTTGGTCTTGTCGAACGGAAGAAAGTCCAGCAACGGATCTGGCCCAAGGTATTTGCTCGCGGAAAGCAGGCCGAATACCAGTTGCAAGCCGAACAGGCACATGGCGACAGCAAAATACCAGTATGCGACGGACTGTGAGCGGTAGCGCATGGCAACTCCTATTTCAGGGTTTCGAGGTAGGCAACGAGGCTATCGATCTGCCCTGGTTCGAGATCGGTTATGAAATTGTCGGGCATGAAGGACTGGTTATTGGCGGAGTACATTGCACCCGGAACCAGATAAGCGCTCGGATGGGTAATCGATTCACGAATATACTCGGCGGGGGTCTTCGCCTCGCCCTTGTATTCGGGGGATGCAATAATTGCCGTAGCACGGGTTACAAGCCCTGCCAGCGTCGGCCCCGCCAGGTTCGTGCCGGGCACAACCGAATGGCAGGCGTTGCACGCGGGCGGCGAGGAGCGGAATAACGCTTCACCCTGGGCGACGGGATCTGACGATACCGAAGCCTGTGTTGCGGGTTGACCGACATCCGTGCCAGGAATCGTTGTGCCGGAAACAATGATGGGCCGGGGTGGCCAGCCCTGATTGTCGATATGGCTGACCCAGTCCAGGAACGCGATCACATCGCTGATTTCCGTATCGCCGAGATTGGGATTCGGCATCAGGCGCCGATGCTTTTCTTCAGAATAAAACTGCGACGGGTCTTTCAGAAACGCCGTGAGGTAAGGTGTGCCGCGCTGCTGTGTTATCTTGGTAAGATCCGGCGCGTAATAGCCACCCTCGCCAAGAAGGGTGTGGCAGTTGATGCAATTGTTCTTGTGCCAGATGTCTTTGCCGCTAATGACAGCTGGCGTGAGCTTGTCTTCATTGGTGAGTTCGGCAAAGCGGCTGTGGCTGTGGATCGTCATGCCGATAAACGCTGCTGCCGTCAGGAATGTGCAGATGATAAAAAAAAGCCGCCCCTGTCGTTTAGTCATCGTCGGCACCTCTTTATTTAGACGAGTTTCAGGACAGCAATTCTAGACGCTGATGCCGGTCCAGTTTTTGATTGAAATCACCGCTGCGTAAATGATTGCCAGCGCGATGGCTATGAGCACGATCGTGCCGACGGCCTTGAAGGTAGTGAAATAACGGGAAGTGCGATCTTGCATAGACAGCTCCGATTGTGTACGCAGTGCCTGCAGTTGGGCCTTCTTTAACAAGTTAGACCATATTTCACAGAGTGCAAGCCGGATAAAAGGTTTTTGACAAAGACCGAATTGTGTAAGATTGTTGACGCACATCAACTAAAGAGGATAAATAATGAAGATTCAGGGATGGGCAGCACATGGCGCCAAACGGAAACTCGAACCATTCAGCTACGATGCCGGTCTCCTTGGACCTGAGGAGGTGGAGATTGCTGTCGAGTTTTGCGGACTCTGCCATTCCGACATTTCCATTCTCAACAACGACTGGGGGTTATCCAGATATCCTGTCATACCAGGACATGAGGCAGTGGGCCAGGTAGTGGCAGCAGGGGATCACGTCAAGGGATTGCAGGTTGGTCAGCGAGTAGGCGTCGGTTGGAACGCCGATAGCTGCATGCACTGCCACGAGTGCATGACCGGCAATAACAATCTCTGCCTGGAAGCAGCGCCGACAATTGTGGGGCACCACGGCGGTTTTGCTGACCGGATTCGCGCGCATTGGTTGTGGGCGATTCCGCTACCTGATGCGCTCGATATTTCTTCCGCCGGCCCATTGCTGTGCGGGGGTGTTACTGCGTTTGCGCCGCTGATTACATTTGGGGTCAAGCCAACAGACCGGGTTGGTGTGGTCGGTATCGGCGGCCTCGGCCATCTCGCTCTTCAGTTCGCCAATGCATGGGGCTGCGAAGTAACCGCTTTTACGTCGAACCCATCGAAGGCTGACGAAGCACGGAAGTTTGGGGCGCATCGCATAGTGTCAAGCCGTGATAGCGCCGAAATTCTCCAGGCCGCCAATTCGCTTGATTTTCTGCTCATCACGGTAAATATATCGCTTGATTGGGCTTCGCTGCTCAAGACATTGAAGCCGAACGGCCGCATGCATGTCGTAGGCGCGGTGCTCGAGCCCATGTCAATTCCCGCTTTCGACCTCATCATGGGGCAGAAAAGTGTTTCCGGATCGCCGACAGGGGGACCTGCGACAATATCAACCATGCTGGATTTTGCTGCTCGACACAATATCGCACCGCAAGTGGAGCACTTCCCCCTGAGCAAGGTGAACGGTGCGATCGAGCATCTTGCAGCGGGGAAGGCGCGTTATCGGGTTGTGCTGGACGTTGCCTGAAAAGCCTGGTTTGAAAGGGTTTACTCCCTTGCCTCAAGCTTCGAAGCGGCAGAAGTCCGTTAAAACAAGTTAGGCGACGCAGTTTTGCTCCGATGCAACGTTACGGACAGTGCGACAGACTGCTCTTATAAGGTCCAGATGCTGGAGATCAGGCGGCAATACGTATTTCCCGGAGTCTGCGACGAGGGAGTTTGCGAGTTTCATCTTTATAGACCGTAAAGACAGTGCCTCTGTCCAGTTCCCGCCTGGCCTTTCCCGCATAGCGAAGCTTTTTGTTAATACCGCTTTCCAACCAGCGGTCAAACTCATCCTGCGTGTAACCGTACAGGTCAAGGTATCTTAGTTTCTTCATAACAATTCTTCCGGCCGTGAGAAACAATCAGTCAAAAAAAGCACAGGGCTTCAGGATTGGGCGCATTTTGCCAATCTTCAAGCAAGGAATATGTTCGATACCGCACATACACATTTTCAGCGTCCGTAGATTGAGAGGCGCTACAGTACGGCAGGTTTTGCTCTCAATGCTCCACAGCGAACCACCACACAGCAAGTGTCGAAGTAGCTAAATGATAAGGCGTGAAAAGCAATTTGCCGTACTGTTTTTTTGTCGCAGCAAAAGGAACCCGTTTTTGGCCCATGAGCGCCTGTGCGCTTGGCGATGATTGCTGACCAGTGGAGCAGTGCGATACAGAATTAAAGACGGATAGAGTAGTCAATAATTTTTATAGGAGCGCGTTGTTTGAGTGTGGAGGACGAACGCATGGATTACCGAGCCGATCACGGTGTCTATCGAGCTATCAGCGAAATTAAAATTCAAAAGCAAGACCCCGAGTGCGGCAGATTGCTAACGTTGATAAATTGGTAACGTTACCAACTCTGCAAACTGTTAAGGGGAGCACAATATGATTACGTTGGCAAAAAAGGAAAGACGTGCTGCCGAAACGACCGATGATCCCCGTTGGGCTGCCGTCGTGGCACGTGACCATGAATTCGACGGCAGGTTTTATTGCGGAGTCAAGACGACAGGCGTGTACTGCCATCCTTCATGCGCGGCTCGTCGTGCGCGGCCGGAAAATGTCTATTTTTACACGACCCGCGAGGAAGCGGAGGAGGCAGGCTTCAGGCCCTGCAAACGCTGCCGGCCGGACCAGCCTCCGTTGGTCGAGCGGTATGCGGCAAAAGTCACCCAGGCCTGCCGCCTCATAGAAGAATCCGAGACCACACCTGTGCTTGAAGACCTGGCGAGCCGTTCAGATATGAGCCCGTATCACTTCCACCGCGTGTTCAAGCAGCTTACCGGATTGACGCCGAGGCAATACGCGGCGGCGCAGCGCGAGAAAAAGGTTCGCGAAGGGCTTGGCGGTGGCAACACTGTGACGGCAGCTATTTTCGACGCTGGCTACAACTCCAATAGCCGTTTCTATGAGAATTCAAATAGTATCCTGGGCATGACGCCGAGCAACTATCGAGCCGGTGGGGCCGATATCGAAATCCGGTTTGCCATTGGGGAATGCTCCTTGGGATCTATCCTTGTAGCTCAAAGCGATCGCGGTATTTGCGCCATCCTCCTCGGTGATGACCCGGACAAGCTTGCGCGCGACCTGCAGGACAGCTTTCCCCGCGCCAATGTGATCGGAGGCGATGCTGATTTCGAGCAACTCGTCGCCAGAGTGGTTGGCTTTGTCGAGGCGCCGGGTATCGGTCTTGATCTGCCGCTGGATGTGCGCGGGACTGCGTTCCAACAGCGCGTGTGGAAGACGCTTCGGGAGATCCCGGCAGGTGAAACCACAAGCTACACCGAGATTGCCGGGCGTATTGGTTCGCCGAACTCGGTGCGGGCGGTTGCGCAGGCATGCGCAGCAAACAAGCTGGCGGTTGCTATTCCTTGTCATAGAGTGGTGCGCAATGACGGCGCTCTGGCAGGCTACCGCTGGGGTGTTGAGCGCAAGCGCGCCCTTCTTGAGAAAGAGGAGGGTGCGGAAACGGGTGGGGAACCGTCGGCATGAACAGGATGGCCAAGGAAGCACGAGAAACACAATCGCTTTCGTATATTACCGACCGAGTGAAAGGGTTTGATTGGGGGCAGGTATCGGATGACCTTGATACGCAAGGGTGCGCGGTGATCAAAAAACTTGTTACTCCTGAGGAATGCGATACCTTGGCCGGGCTTTACCCGAAAGACGAGATTTTTCGCAGCCGCGTCGTGATGGAGCGCCACGGTTTCGGCCGGGGAGAATACAAGTATTTCAGCTATCCGCTTCCCGTCGTCATCTCGGAATTGCGAACGTCGATATACCCCCGGCTGGCGCCGATTGCCAACCGTTGGAATGAGGCAATGGGCGTTCCCGTGCGCTATCCTGAAATACATGTGGATTTCATCAAACGCTGTCATGATGCAGGCCAGCTTCGCCCGACTCCGCTGCTGTTGCAATACGGGCCCGGTGATTACAACTGCCTGCATCAGGATTTGTATGGGGAGCATGTGTTCCCGATCCAGCTCACCATATTGCTGTCCGAACCGGCCCGGAACTTCACGGGGGGAGAATTCGTGTTGACCGAACAGCGGCCTCGCATGCAATCGCGCGTCGAAGTCGTACCCCTCAGACAGGGAGATGGCGTGTTGTTTGCCGTGCACCATCGGCCCGTGCAGGGCACACGCGGAGTGTACCGGGTGAATCTACGGCACGGCGTGAGCCGTCTCCGCTCTGGACATCGCCACACGTTGGGCATTATTTTCCACGACGCAAACTGAAAACGATGAGTTACACGACATCAGATTTATTTCAGAATGTAGCGCTACCCGGGCAATGGCGAGAGGATCTCTGCCCAGGCGCAGCTATATTACGCGGTTTTGCGGTTCCGCATGAGGTAGCGATTTTCGAGGCATTGCCCCATATCACAATGAATGCGCCGTTCCGCCATTTGATCACACCGGGTGGCTTCCTTATGTCGGTCGCGATGACAAATTGCGGCACCCGTGGCTGGGTATCGGATAATACCGGATATCGTTATGATGCGATCGATCCGGAAAGCGGCAAGCCCTGGCCCCGTATGCCTCCCGTGTTCATGAAGCTTGCACAGGACGCTGCGGCCAGCGCTGGCTTCGAAAATTTCGAACCCGATGCCTGCCTCGTCAATCGATATGAACCGGGGGCACGCCTCACATTGCACCAGGACAAGAACGAACGCGGGTTCGATGCGCCCATCGTCTCGGTCTCGCTAGGCATTCCGGCCGTTTTCCTGTGGGGCGGTCTGCGGCGGAAGGACAAGCCCGAGCGAGTGGGACTGGTTCATGGAGATGTCATGGTATGGGGCGGACCCGCAAGATTGCGTTATCACGGCGTGCTTCCGCTCAATCAAGGCTACCATCCTTTGACAGGCGGATATCGTATAAACCTGACCTTTCGCAGAGCCGTCTAGGTGGAACAGGTTAGAGAATGGCAAACTGCCCCAAATCGGCATTAAAAGTCCTTGCGTCTCCATCTTTATTAAGTATAATGAGAATCATTATTGATGGCCTGCCAAAGACGAGTAACGTAATGCTTTCGAAAAAATATTTGGAACGCGTACTCTCTTGATGGCATACAAGTAGAGATATTGAATCAGCTTAAAAACCAGGTATAAGTTATCCGTTGCTGCTGGGTTCTCCTTTCCCAGCGGCTTTTTAGCCCGCCAGCCCATCCAGGGCAAGCCAGCCATATTTTTATTCGAGAACTCGCCAGCCCATCTTGAGCAAGGCAGTTGATTTACTACCCATTTCCGGGTATATGCTGTGAAAAATAAAAAAAATAAGATTTCGGTGCCAGAATGGCGCCGGATGCAACCCTCGCTGCGGGAAAATCTTTCCGTCATACCGGTTGCAACGGTATGTATATTACTGGCATTCTGGACTCGGCATGCAGATGCCCAGACTCCAAACCAGGCGGAGCCGAGCAAGAAGCTTCCAGCTGTGACCGTGACGGGCGAACGGGTGGGAAGTTACAAGTCGGACACGGTTCAGGTCGGGACATTCCGTGATATGGCGCCGATCGATGTACCCCAAACCAGTAATGTGATTACTCGAGAGGTGCTTGATGCGCAAGCGACGACCAGCCTGTTCGGCGCCTTGCGCAATACCGCCGGCGTCACACGTTCGCAGTTGAATGGTTCGACCTACGACAATATCGCGATCCGGGGCATTCTGGTAGAGAATCGCAGCAATTACCGGCTCAATGGCTCCTTGCCGGTCATCAACCTGATCGATATTCCGATGGAAAACAAGGAACGCGTTGAAGTGCTCAAAGGCGCTTCATCGCTATATTATGGTTTCGTGCCTCCATCCGGCATCGTTAATATGGTGACCAAGCGCGCCAGCAAGGATCCTATCCTGAATGTCTCGGTGATGGCGAATATCTATGGTGGGGCGAATACCCATATCGATGCGGGGCGGCGTTTCGGCAGTGAGCAGCAATTCGGGGCACGCATCAATCTTCTAGCAGGGCGCGAAGATATCGGTATCCACAATTTTTCCGGTCACCGTGCGCTGATGTCGGGGGCCTTCGACTGGCGGGTCAACGATAAGCTTTCCCTCAAGTTCGATGTGGAACATTATCGCAAGGAGGTTTCCGAGCAAGCAGCAATTCAGGCCCCTGCCGCGGTCAACGGCGTGATAACGCTGCCTCCTGTTCCCAATGCCCGTCGTAATCTCGCTGGAGAATGGCAGAAATATGATGCGGAAGCCACCAACCTCCTGCTCCGTGCCGATTACGCCATAAGCGACAACTGGGGACTGCTGTTCGAGTTAGGCAAGGCGCAGACCAGACGGGACCGCAATTTCTCGCAATTTCAAAATTATGATCTCAGCACGGGGGAGGGAACGCTACGCACTTTTTTCAACCGTGGCCAGCGTTGGGATAACGAGAATATCCGGGCCGAAGTATTCGGGCGGCTGCCGGGCCAGTTCATCACGCATGAGGTATCGCTGGGCTTTACCGGTAACGAACGCAGCCAGGACCCCCGCACCTCATCAACATTCGATACCACTCAGAATCTGTTCAATCCGGTTGATATCGCGAGGCGCTCACCCACCGTGCCATTCGGTCCAAATCGGTCGAAAATAACGGACTGGGGCTTGTATGTATCGGATCGAATCCTTATTGGCGGCCGGTTGCAGGCAATGCTGGGAGTACGCAGCAGCTTCTATGAGAGCGTCGGGGCCACCACACATTACAAGGCGGAGAATATCAATCCTTCGCTGTCGCTGATGTATAAGCCCGTCGACAATGTGTCGATATACGCAAGTTACATCGAAGGGGTTGAGGAAAGCGGGCAGGCGCCGGCCAATCGCGCCAATAACGGGGAGATTCTGGCGCCTGCCGTGTCAAAGCAAAAGGAAGTCGGGGTAAAGGCAATAGTTGCCCAAGGGATATTGCTGCAGGTCGCATACTTTGACATAAAGCGCGCCTCGACTACGGTCGACGCGTCCAATCGCTTTGTCCTGAACGGCATGGCGCAATATAGCGGCTTTGAGCTGGCAGCCTCCGGGGAAATAACGAAGAATCTGTCGCTTATCGCGTCGGCCTTGTTCATGGAGGCGAAACAGTTGAATAGAGGCAATGCGGAGACTTTCGGCAAGATACCGGACAACACGCCGGAGCGTACCGCGAGCGTGTTCGCGGAATACCGGTTGCCGTTCATACCTGGACTCGCGCTTGGCAGCGGCGTCTATTATGTGGGCAGACGGCCTGTCAACACAGCAAACCAGGCTTTTGTGGATGATTACGTGATATTGTCCTTGAGTGCGCGCTATGCAACTCGCATTGCAGGTAAACGTACCATGTTCCAGGCGGTAGTGGATAATGCGACCAACAGTAATTACTGGAGTACCGCAGGCAATGGGCTGCTTGGCGTCGGCGCTCCTGTCATGGTGAAGACCGTGGCCCGGGTAGAATTCTGAATGACAGTCCCGGAGGGTTGTTAAACAGGGCAAAGGGAAAAAAAACCCCGCCCAGGATCGGGCGGGGGCGGGTGCATCCGCTGATACAGATTAACTAACTTTGCTTATTGTTCCTGCGTCTTGCGATAACACCCATCAAACCCAGTCCCGCGAGCAGCATGGCGTAGGTTTCCGGTTCAGGGATAGTCGGAACCTGTGTCAAGGTGAACGTTGTGGTATTTCCGGCACCCGGGTCGAATGGGCTCAGCATAAAGGATGCATTGGCTATCCCGTCATTCGCCAGATTTCCGGTAAAGTTGAGGTTACGCGAGCCCGTTGATGGCTCTGGATCAAGGGTGAAGCTGGAAAGTGTAGAATTGTTGTGTTCGGTGAACACCACCCCCTGCCCCTGGTCCGGTTCCTGAATACTGAAGTGAAAATCGACCCATGACTGACCGGTGTTGTTGGTGATTGCCTCGGTCACGGTATAGGGGTTGCCCGGATCGCCGTCAATGTGTCCGACCGTGAAAGTCAGGACCATAGGGTCAAGGCTGTTAAAGGTTTTGGAAAGATCAAGTACGTTGGGATCGGTGGTGTTACTAATGAGGTTGAACGTTCCTCCCCCGCTAGCGGTTACATCGGTAATAACGCCTGCGGCGGATGCGGTGGAGATAGAGCCTCCAAAGGCTAATGCGGCTATAACTACCTTAGACATTTTATTCATTTCTTTTCTCCTAATGATTAGCTATGCTTCCGTTTTTAAATCGCCTTCTGTATGCCATATATCCCACGGATCAGGAGTGTGATGTCCGAGATGAGGCTGGAGAATACACGGCATAAGTAGGCAAGCATTTATCGTGCCGAATCAGGGATAACAATTTAGTGTTAATAAACAGAAACTTATTGTGGATAAGCCGGACGGCACATATATCTACTGTCGCTTCCGGGCGACAAAGGATTTTTCCTGCTGAGCTATAACTCACTGAAAATAAAACCGATTTGGATGTCTCTAAATAGAGACAAGGTCTTATCATTTCAGTGGCTAGCGTTAGTTGAATCTGCCTCTAAGTCTGCCCGTAGCGAACCCTCCTCCCCGTGACGCCATTGGAGCAGCAAGTATATCCCTGCTGAGATTATTGCTTTTTTCTTATATTTGAAATAGGATACAAAGGTTATCATTCAGTAAAATTATAAAAAAATTCAAAGCAACATGCCGTATTCTGGCGTTGATTGAAAAGGCAGAATACAACGTATCCATTGCCGCTGGTATGGCAGAACACAGCGCCTGAACCAGCGGTTTCATAGCCAGCCAGCCCATCCTGGGCAAGCCAGCCAATTTCTTTATCCGTTTTTTCCGGAGAATGCTGGCTATGAAAAATAAAAATGTAGAACGCACCATTTCAGACAGTGCAGCGGGTTTCGAGGGAATAACACGCAACTTGCCCCTGTCCTCCATCACAGTGGCTGTACGTTATGCGCTGATCGGCTTTGGATTAAGCTCGATGGCCCTGTCTCAAGCCGTTTTTGCGGAATCCGTCCTCGTCGCTCAGGTATCCGAGCTTACCTATAACATTCCCGAGGGTTCGCTGGAGGAGGCGCTTAACCGTTTTGCACAGCAGACAGGGATTACGATTTCTTTTGCTCCAGCTGAGGTGAAAGACGCCAAGACTCAAGGTCTGAAAGGCAAATTTTCTGTGCGGGACGGGCTGGAGCGTTTATTGGCTGGCAGCGAGCTACACGCGGTGCAGCAGGCCGATGGGTATGTGGTAAGGAAGTCTTCTGCCGCAGTCGCTGACCCGCCGGCAACGTTACCTCCCATTAAAGTATCGGCGAGCACGATAACCGGTTCGACGGACGGTTATATGGCCATGAAAAGTTTCAGTGCAACCAGAACCGATACTCCGTTGCGGGATGTGCCTCAGTCCATCACCGTTGTTACGCAGGAGATGATCAGGGACCAGACCATGCAGAATATGGCCGACGTGGTGCGCTATGTTCCGGGTGTGGGCATCTCTCAAGGAGAAGGTAATCGTGATGCGGTGATTTTTCGCGGTAACAATTCCACGGGAGATTTTTATGTCGACGGATTGCGCGATGACGTCCAGTACTTCCGCGATCTCTACAATATTGATCGGGTTGAGGTCCTAAAAGGGTCCAACGGAATGATTTTTGGGCGGGGGGGCGCGGGTGGCGTGATCAACCGTGTCACCAAGGAAGCAGGCTGGACCCCGATTCGTGAAATCTCGGCACAGTATGGGTCCTTTAGCCATAAGCGTATCGCGGTGGATATCGGCCAGCCGATCAACGACGTGGTGGCTTTCCGTCTCAACGCGATGTACGAACACTCGAACAGCTACCGTAACGGCGTTGAACTGGAGCGGGGCGGCGTCAATCCCACTCTCACCATCAAGCCCACCGGACAAACAAAGATTGTTCTGAGCGGAGAATACTTTACCGACAACCGTATTGCGGATCGCGGCATACCCTCCTTCGGAACCATGTCCGGTGTTGTGGATTCCGGCCGCCCCGCGGATACGCATCGATCGACTTTTTTTGGAAATGCAGCCAACAGCCCGACCCATACGGATGTCGGGGCGTTGAACTCGCTGATCGAGCACGCTTTCGAAAACAATCTCAAGGTGCGTAACCGTACGCGTTACGCCAATTACGACAAGTTTTATCAGAACGTATTTGCCAGCGGACCCGCCACGGCTCAGGATGCCTCCGGACGGGTAAATGTCCAGGCCTATAACGATGCGACGCAGCGCGAAAATATTTTCAATCAGACCGATTTCCTGTATGCCCTGGATACAGGATCGATAAAGCATGAACTCATGGGTGGTGTGGAGTATGGCCGCCAGGTTACGGATAATTTCCGCAATAACGGCTATTTTAATAACAATTTTACGAGTTCCGGCAGAACTTCAAGCGTAGCGTTTCTCAATCCGCTTAGCCTCATTCCTCTGACATTCCGGCCCGATCCAACCGGCGACGCTAGTGGGGGTTCTGCCACCGCCAATAATCACGGCGTAGTTGAAGTGGTAGGGATATATTTGCAGGATCAGGTCACGCTCCATCCCAAGCTTAAGGCTGTGCTGGGTATACGCTACGATAATTTCGATTTAAAATTTCGCAACCACAACACTGGCCAACTACTCCATACCAACGATGGATTGATTTCGCCAAGGGTGGGGCTGATTTATAAGCCAATCGAAACGATGTCTGTTTATGGCAACTATAGCCTGTCTTACGTGCCCCGGGCTGGTGACCAGCTTACCTCACTGTCACTAACCAACGCGGCCCTTAAACCGGAGAGTTTCATGAACCTGGAGCTGGGGGCGAAATGGGATATCCGCCCCGATCTCTCGCTTACCGCCGCGTTATATCAACTTGATCGCAGCAACGTAATTGCCCCGGTTCCCAACGATCCTACCCGAACAACGCTGGTCGATGGCCAGCGAGCCAGAGGAGCAGAGGTAGGCTTGATGGGTCGCATAACCCCGCAATGGAGTGTCATGGGGGGCTATGCCTATACCGATGCCGAGATTACTCGCACGATCAGCAATGCACAGGCTGGCGCGGTCGTGGCGCAGGTTCCGAAGCATACCGTTTCCATGTGGAACCGCTACGATTTCACGCCGTTTCTGGGACTCGGGCTTGGGGTGATTCATCGCAGCAGCATGTACGCCGCACTCGACAACACCGTGCTTTTACCGGGCTTTACGCGACTGGATGCAGCAATGTTCGTCCGGCTAAACAGAACGTTGCGTGTCCAGGCAAATATCGAAAACATCGCCAACGTGGACTATATTGCGTCCGCGCACAACAACAACAACATTTTGCCCGGCGCGCCGCGCATCTTCCGCGTGACTGCGATTGCCAATTTTTGAGTTTTCTCCGGGAAAGAGTAAATTCAGCATTTCACCCATGGCCTTTGCAAGGGTCATGGGTAATAGTTGTAATGGCGGGCGCCATTTTTCAGGCAAAGACACGCTGCGGCAGGAGTTCAGGATGGAAAGAAGTATTGGAAGTGAACCGAAATCACCGATCCCCTCATGTTTGGTCAGCAGCAGCGGGTGATCTTTCCCTTGCCGCCATACCGTGCTTCCTGTCGCTCTCTGAAGAATTCCTCATAAGACATGACAGGTTGACCAGGATGGGTGCGTCTCATGTGGTCCACGTAAGTGCTGTATTCGGGCACGCCGACCATCAACCGCATGCTCTGCCCCAAATAGCGCCTCATTCTGGCAATTTTAGTCAACACGATCCACCTTCCATTTATCCCGTCCTTGACGCTGCTTCAACAGGCAGTAATTCAAACGGCGCCTCTTTTGCGCTCGGCGCGCCCAGAGCGCGGGCGCGCAGCACTGCCCTGACGCCAAACACCAGTACACTGATCAGTACCAGCATGAACAGGGCGGACAGCGACGCATTCACATAATCATTAAGAATCACCTGTTGCATCTGGCCAAGGGATTTGGCCGGAGCGAGGACCATGCCGTCCGCGACTGCTTCCTTATATTTGTTGGCATGCGTCAGAAAGCCGATGCGCGGATTGGCGTCAAATATCTTCTGCCACGCGGCGGTCAGCGTGCAAACGAGCACCCATATGGCTGGCATGATCGTGACCCAGGCAAAACGGTCGTGCTTCATCTTGAACAATACGCCCGTGCAGAGGATCAGCGCAATACCCGCCAGCATCTGATTGGAAATGCCGAACAATGGCCATAAAGTGTTAATACCTCCCAGTGGATCAACCACCCCCTGGTACAGAAAATAGCCCCAGCCGGCTACGCAAATAGCGGTAGCGATCAGGCTGGCAACCAGGGAATCGGTGCGCTTCATGGATGGGATAAATGTGCCCAGCAAATCCTGCAGCATGAAGCGTCCGGCGCGGGTGCCCGCGTCGACCGCCGTGAGGATGAAGAGCGCCTCGAACAGAATTGCGAAGTGATACCAGAAAGCCATCATGCTTCGGCCGCCAACCACATTCGATAGAATTTGGGCCATGCCTACGGCGAGGGTTGGCGCGCCCCCGGTACGTGAAATGATGGTGTGCTCTCCCACGTCGCTCGCTGTTTGAGTGATCATTTCCGGGGTGACATAAAAGCCCCATTGCGATATGGCTTGAGTTGCGGACTCCGCTGTGCTGCCTATGATCGCAGCCGGGCTGTTCATGGCGAAGTAGACGCCCGGCTCGATGATGGACGCCGCAACCAGCGCCATGACGGCAACAAATGATTCCATCAGCATGGCACCGTAGCCGATGAAACGCGCGTCACGCTCGTTCCTGATCATTTTGGGCGTCGTGCCGGATGATATGAGCGAATGGAAACCGGATACCGCCCCACACGCGATCGTAATGAACAGGAAAGGGAACAGGCTGCCCGACCAGACTGGGCCGGAGCCATCTACAAACTGCGTAAAGGCCGGCATTTTGAGTTCCGGCGACACGAATATGACGCCGACCGCCAGACCGACAATGGTGCCGATTTTCAGGAAGGTGGACAAATAGTCGCGGGGCGCCAGCAATAGCCAGACCGGCAAGACGGAAGCGATGAAGCCGTAGCCGACCAGCAGCCAGGTCAACTGCTCGCCGGTCAGGGTAAACAGGGCCGCGAGCGCCGGGATTTCCTGCACGTATTGTCCGCCGACGATAGCCAGCATCAATAATACAAAGCCGATCAGGGAAACTTCGCCAATAGAGCCCGGGCGGAGATAGCGCGCGTAGACCCCCATGAACAAGGCGATAGGAATGGTGGCGGCGACGGTGAAGGTTCCCCAGGGAGACTCGGCGAGTGCTTTGACCACGATCAACGCCAGCACCGCCAATAGGATCAGCATGATGAAGAAGGTGCCAAACAGCGCGATCATGCCGGGTATCTGCCCCAGTTCGGATTTGATCAGATCACCCAAAGAGCGTCCGTCCCGCCGGGTGGAAATGAATAGCACAATGAAATCCTGCACTGCGCCGGCAAAGACCACACCAGCGAGGAGCCAGAGCATGCCCGGCATGTAACCCATCTGTGCGGCAAGTATTGGGCCGACAAGAGGACCGGCGCCAGCAATCGCGGCGAAGTGATGCCCGAACAATACATATTTATTGGTGGGCACGTAGTCCAGGCCGTCGTTGAACTTGTAGGCCGGCGTCATGCGGGTCGGATCCAGGCGCAACACGCGGCTGGCAATGAACTGGCTATAGAAGCGATAGGCAATGGTATAGACACAGACAGTGGCGATGACGATCCAGATGGCGCCGATGGGCTCGCCCCGCTGCAAGGCGATTACGGCGAATGCAACGGCGCCGACGGTGGCAAACACGGTCCAGCCGAGTTTACTGGTTAGGCTACTCATTCTTTCTCCCAAATAGTTTTTTACCCTGCACTGATGGCTTGCTGCTATCCGTTTGCCCGCTTACCGCCTACCCGGACTTGCGGAAACATGGCTGTCAGTCATGGATACATTTTCGTTTATA
This sequence comes from Nitrosospira briensis, assembly GCF_900115125.1. Lineage (GTDB taxonomy): Bacteria > Pseudomonadota > Gammaproteobacteria > Burkholderiales > Nitrosomonadaceae > Nitrosospira > Nitrosospira briensis_A. Next base: position 487,036 of record NZ_FOVJ01000001.1, read on the forward strand.
CGTATTTTACTGGCGAATCATGATCTTCATCCACGGTACTTTTAACCTGAATCCGGGCAATTGCTCAGGTGGACCGCCCACCGGTTCACCGCTTCACCGCTTCGTGATGACGAGGGTTTCAGAAGATTGACCAGCCTGAGCCCCATCAGCTCTTGCCGCGACGCGGCTCTTAACAGCCGCCTCCACATCCGCCGCAGCCCCCGCCACCGCAAGCTGTGCCGCCTTTGGTAGCGTAGTCATTATCGAGTGAGTGCGGAAAGCCATCTGGAATATTCAGTGCCGCATCGATCGCAAACAGAAAAGGCAGCCTGCAAGGCGACTTTTGATCGATTCCTTCCCATTCGCAAGCGAGAAGCCATGCTTTTCTCAACCCATCCTCGATCATGCCCGGCGAGACTGTTCCCCCCGCCGGCAGATGATGCAGAAAGCGGCCTATTCCACGTTCGCAAAATTGGTTGTAATCCCGGGTGAATAGAATGAATTCATGCCAGGCTATATCGACTGCCCGCGATGGCATCGAGACGGTTTCGCGAATTGATGTATTGCAAAACTGAAGGTATTGCCGGAGCCCCTGCATAATCAACGACAACTGGTCATCTGACAAGTGGGGATAATGCCATCCGACTCGCTCTTTGACCCGGGCGGGGAACTGGTACGCATCGATGAAGGCGACGCGCTGTTCGTGCCGAGTCGTTGCTATCCAGTGACTCCAAATGCTTCCCACTATAGAAACCGACGCCAGGGCGGAGACGAAAAAAGACAAGCCCGGTTCCTGCGTCAAGGATTGAGTTATATAAAATATAATGACGCCTGTAATCCCGCATATCGTCAACCAGTGCATCATTTTTTTACCAAAAGAAGGTACTCCTGGTTTGACTGAAGTCGGGCCCAGGAAAATCGCCTCTTTCATCGTTGTATCATCACGCATGTCCATTTCATTCTCCCGAAGTCGCGTTAAAAAAAAGCATCCCGATAGACATTCATTTATGCGGTGCAAGATTTTTCTCTGCCACATATGAATTGCTTTTGCCGGTGGATAAATTATCAACAGGGCGGTTATTTGCACAACGGCGTAAAGACGAACCGGACTAAACTTTTGGATGAGGCCAGTCCACGAACTGCTCCGTATAGTCACTCTCATGAACTTACAAAATAAAATCATCCTGTACGCAATTGCGCCGCTCTTGCTGGCGCTCTTTGCGATTGCATTCACAGTGCAGTATCAGGCGACGTTATTGGGACAATTGCAGCATGCGACCATCGAGAAGGCGTACAGAGCTACTAGAGACACCGAGCTGAAAAGTTACGTTGCCCTGGCCGAGCAGTCCATTGCTCACCTTTACGATTCAGGTCGAAAAGATGCCGCTGCGATAAAGGAGGCAAAAGCCATTCTGGCCGGGCTGAATTACGGCCCAGATGGTTACTTCTTCCTGTTCAACCTCGACGGCGAGGTGCTGATGCACGCACGCCAACCGGAACTGGTCGGTAAAAATCTCTGGGATCTGAGGGATGACAATGGCGATCCCGCTATTCAGAAACTGGTCAGCCGTGCCATCAAAGGGGGCGGCTTTGAAGATTATATGTGGAGAAAGCCTTCCAGCCAGCGCAGCGTTTCCGAGCGCAAACGCGCCTACGTGGTTGTTTTGAAAGACTGGAACTGGGTATTGGGGACAGGCGTCTATCTGGACGATGTCGATGCCGCCCTGGCCAAGGTCGACTTCCAGGTTTCGGCCAATATCTTTGACACAATGCTCTGGATTATGGTTATCGCGTTCCTGAGTGTGGCGGCGATAGTATGGGGATTGATGCTGAATATCAGAAAGCGTGACGAAGCGGATGCCAGGCTCGGGGTGGCGGAAAAAAAACTACGCGGGCTCGCGCAGCGGTTTATCCATGCCCAGGAGGAAGAGCGTTCGAGAATCGGAAGCGATCTGCATGACGGTATTAAACCCATGCTTGTGGTCATCAAGATGAAAGTTGAGGTTGGTATTGAAAGATTGCATGGAAAAATTCGGCAAGCGTTCCCGCCACAAAACGTTTTCAAGGAAGCAACGGATCTCGTAATGGATACACTGGAAGAGCTTGACCGTGTCATACGCGATATTATTCCTATCGATCTTGAGCGTCTCGGCTTGGTGGAAGCAATGAATCGGCTTGCCGTAAATATGAGGCGCGGCTCGACAGCGATCGAGTTCTCTGCGGTAGGTGAAATAGAGCACCTGCCAATCACCTTCAAAACATCCCTGTTCCGGGTTGCGCAAACAGCATTGCATAATATCGTACGGCACGCGGCTGCTGCGAATGTGGCGGTGCAATTGAAATGCGATTCGCGCGAGGCCAGGCTCACTATCGAGGACGACGGGAGAGGCTTTGATGTAGATCGTGTCCAGGGTGATCCAGACCGCGGTTTCGGTCTACGTAATATGGAACTGCGCGCGGAGTCTGTCGGTGGAAGATTGGAAATCAAATCATCATCCAGCGGTACAACTGTGCTTGCCATTATTCCCCTTACCTGATCCAATTAACCTAATTTTATGACAGAAGAATCGATTGTCAGAATCATGATCGTGGATGATCTTCCAATAGTCATCCATGGACTACGCCAGGTGCTCGAAGCCACGCCCACATTTAGTGTGGTTGCTGAGGCCGGAAATGCGGAGGAGGCGCGATTCCATGTGAAAAACCGTAAAATTGACCTGGTAATAATGGATATCCGTCTGCAATCTTCGACCAATGGCATTGAACTTACCAAGGAGTTCAGTGCCGGTATCGAGAATCCAGCCATCTTGATTTTCAGTGACGAGAAACATGTTGAGTTCGTGCGCCGGGCTTTACGGGCAGGTGCGCGCGGCTATTTGCTCAAAGGTTCGGATATCGGAAAAATCAGATCAGCGATCGGCATAGTCATGGAAGGCAGCATTTACCTGGACGTGAAATTGCCCAGGCCGACCCAACAGGAACTGGACCCCTTGACGCCGACGGAAGAAAAGGTGTTACGGCTTATCTCTGAATGGAAGACTACCAAACAACTTGCTTTCGAGCTTGAGTTGGCCGAATCTACTGTAAAAACACACAAGCGAAATATCATGTCGAAGCTCTACCTTAGCGGCTCGCATGAATTGGAAAGGGAGGCTATAGGGCGTTACGGTAATCCGGACGATCGTGGAGGGCGGTAAGTGCTGTGGCTCGGCACTGCTCGCAAATTCATGTTGGAGCAAGGGTGGGGGAAACGCGTTTTAAGCCTTCACCAGCCGCCCCCGGGTGACTTTTTAACGAAATGGACGGCTCAGGAAGCGGGACCCGGCAAGCCCGAAACGCCAAGGGATATCTTTTGCCTTGGAAATCCCGATGCGGGGTCCCGCCACGACATCAGCCCGTTCCGTGGGCGGTATGAGTTGAAATGGCGGCGCATCGATCGGTTTACCGCTATGCTTATCCGTGATGCCGAGAGCCTGACAGACTCGTCCGGGTCCAGAACAAAGGAGGCGCGCATCGTCTAGTCCGCGTCGGGCACGCATGGCATCCAATCCGGCAAGCGGCTCGATCGCGCGAATCAATACACCCGCGCCATGCCCGTCCGGGCGGCAGACGAAGTTGAGGCACCAATGGATTCCATAAGAACGGTAGATATAGGCGCGGCAGGGCGGACCGAACATTACCCTGTTACGCCGGTTGGGGCCCGGGAAACTATGGGAAGCAGGGTCAGCATGGTCGTAAGCTTCTGTCTCTACAATACGGCCTCCAACCCCGTCCATCAACAAAGTTGCGCCAATGAGGGAACGAGCCACCTCAACGGAGGAGGCTGAAAAATCTATAGGGGGCGAAGTTGCACTCATGTCAGTAATTCTAATACGGAAGACAGGGTTGCTGAAACTGCCTGGCTAGTGGATCAGATCAGTTGATTTTAGTAGTTTTAGGCGCGCTACTCGTTCTTTTTCCTTTAGTACCTTAAGGTAAAGCACAGTAAGAAAGCGGCCTCTGCAAGAGGCCGCATCAATATCTCCAATTGAGCGCCCGCTCTGAATGTCAGCCAAGCCGTCCAACGTTTGTCATGCTTTTCCGCCGGATGATTGCACTGATTAAACCTAAGCCAGCCAGCAGCATGGCGTATGATTCCGGCTCGGGAATCGGGATAACCGGAGCTTGAGAGGAGAGGGTAAACCCTAGCTCGAACGTTCCTGTACCCGCTGTCCCGGCAACAATATCGATTAGCAAGTTTCCGGATTGTGTCCCGGGAGAGGAGCCTTCCTCAAAAGAAGTCAGCGAAAAAACGACATCGTTATTTATGGAATCATTAAATGATGATTTTCCACTCACACTGGCGGAAATGGCGTCGAAGAAACTGAAAGGCCGCCCGCCAGCAATGCTGAGCGTATAAGGAACGGACACTGTAAGGACACCTGGGCCATCCAGCGAAAAATCCGCACTTCGGCTTCCCTGGGATAACGCCTCTGCCGGATGATGCGCATGCTCGGGTTCCGTGGGCTCCCGAGTCGCTTCCACATTTCCCGAGAGAAACTGCTGGGACGACAGCGTGTTGGAAAATGTATTTCCTGTCCGGGCATGAGTTTCCTCGGGCGATGTCCAGCCAAGTAGCGATGTACTATCGTTTACCGACGTTCGGCCGGGTATTGAGGCAGACGAGGTCAGGTTTGTGATTTGATCAGTTAATATCACTGTTGGGGTCGACCCGCCAGCGCCGGTAACAGATACTTGAAGCTGGCTCCAATCGAGAAAAGCTGTCCCCTCCGATGCAATCGCGGATTGGTTGAATCCAGCCGCGACTGAACACGCCATTACGAAAAGACCTCCTTTAAGCAGGTTCATGTAAACCTCCGTTGGGTGCGATTATATTTGACTTTCCGCATTATCTTTTGGTGTGCAACGCTTTAAGAAGCTGCAAGCTAAATATAGACCAAATGGCAGGTAATAGAGAAATGGGCGCCAAAGACAGCGTCTGATTACGCTGCGCTGATCCGACCTACCGCTGCAGCCTTCGCTACCGCATGTGACGCTCGTTAGTAGCACAGCAAGGGGAATTGGCCGGAGACCGAATGTGAGATCTACGGATTTTTTGCCGAAATTGCCGATGCGCGTTTCTCGAGCGGCTCTGCTTTTTCCGGATGATGCATATCTCGATGCAGGGTTGCGAGACTTTTGAGAGTTATGGCTATGCTGGGGTGATTTGGCCCGAGGTTTTTTTCATTTATTCTCAGGGCGCGTTTATAAAACCGCTCGGCTTGAGTATATTTCGCCAGGCCTGCGTAAAGTGCGCCCAGGTTGTGCAGCGTGGTTGCAACATCGGGATGATCGGGCCCCAATCCCTTTTGGGAAATCTTGAGCGCACGTTGAAGAAGTGGCTCTGCGTCGGCATACTGCTGGCGAGCGAGATGGAGCAATGCAAGATTATTCAGATTCGTTGCTATGTCCGGATGGTTCAGGCCCAGGGTTTCCTCGCCAATGGCCAAAGCCTGTACGAGAAGAGCGGCGGCTTCTTCAAGCCGGCCCTGCGCGCGCTGTATTTCGGCCAGATTATTCAAACATGTTGCCACAGTGGGATGATGGGAACCGCAGGCCTTCTCTGAAATTTCGAGGGCTCGCTGGAGTAGATGCTCCGCTTGCGCATACCGCGCCTGATCGCGATAGAGTGTCGCCAGGTTATGGAGGCAAGTGGCAACATCAGGATGATCGGGACCTTGTACTTTTTCGCAAATTCCCAATGCACGCATGAAAAGCGGCGCAGCCAGTTCGAGATGACCGCGGGCGCGATGTATCTCCGCCAAATTGTTCAGGCTTGCAGCCAGATCAAGGTCATATGCGCCGTGTTTCTGCTTCCAGAACAACAGCGCTTGTTCCAGGAGCGTTTCGGCTTCAGTATATTTCCCCTCGGCATAATACAGCACGGCTAAATTGTTGCGTGCGATAGCCACTTCAAGATGATCCGGACCCAAGGCCTGCTCCGAGGCCTGCAGAGCGTTCTCTGCTTCCATGGTGGAGCGCACGTGGTTCTCTGGCGTATCCGGCTTCACATTACCTCCGCACAATAGCAACCGACCGGTGAACTGTTTGCTCAACGGGATATTTAACTAGGGAATGGAAAGCATGAATAGCTGTAATATCTTACAGGGAGAGGTCGATACATTATTACGTAAATCAATGCATGAGTTCTTCTCGGGGACCGAAGGTCATACAAATGCGGGCAGATAGAATTTTGAACAGGGAGAGGAAGGAAAAATTACCGGCGCCTGTGCTGATGGTGGCGGCGACTTTTCTTTTCGCCACCATGGGTATGTGTGTCAAATTTGCTTCCGCGGAGTACAGTACGAGTGAAATCGTGTTTTATCGTGGGCTTGTGGGGGCAGCAATAATGCTGGTGCTGACGCGAACGCACGGACTGACGCTTCGCACCAGTCTGCCATCCCTCCATTTCTCGAGGAGCATAACGGGAGTCTCCGCGCTCGGCCTCTGGTTTTATGCGATAGGGGAGTTGCCGCTCTCCACGGCGGTAACACTGAATTACATGTCCCCGATCTGGATGGCTTTGATGCTTTTGGGCGGTTCGGCTTTTCTTGGTGGCCGTGGAGTGGACGTTCGCCTGGCGTGCACGGTACTCCTGGGTTTTGCGGGCGTGGTTTGCATCCTCCAGCCCACGATGGAGCACAATCAGCTATGGGCCGGGCTGATGGGCCTGTTATCGGGACTACTTACAGCAATGGCTTATCTGCAGGTGTCCGCACTTGGCAAGGCGGGTGAACCGGAGGGGCGTGTGGTATTTTATTTCTCCCTGTGCAGCATTGGCGCAGGCGCTCTGGTTACCTCACTTGTCAGCGGATGGCATGTTCATACTTTGAAGGGTCTAAGTATGTTACTTGCGGTGGGCTTGCTCGCGACACTCGCGCAGTTACTGATGACCCGCGCTTATGCCATTGGCCGCATGCTTGTGAACGGAAGCCTGCAGTACTTGAGTATCCTGTGGTCCTACTTCTATGGTGTGCTGCTGTTCAACGATCTTGTCACAGGACTGGGACTGCTTGGCATGGGCCTGATCGCGGTGGCAGGTATTGCCGCTGCAAGGTTGCGCCAATCCATTACCCCTGCCAATAGCATCAATACGGCGCCAGGACCATGAGTGAGAATAGGCAGGACACACCGCGGGATTTGTTATCTGTTTCGGCTCTGACTCCCCGGTATGCCAACTCTTCGAGTATTTTGCATTTCTCGTGGTAATCAATGGAAACCCCCGCCCGCGCAGCCTCGCATGCATTATCGTAGGTCCCGCCGTTGCAACCACAAACGGGTCTGTGCTCACTGGTGCAGTTGCTGGGTATAGCCTTGCATGTTCCTTGCGCATCTTTCACCTTGCATTGACCCGCGCCGACTTCACAGTATTGGGCTTGAGGACATGGCGTTCCGAGAACTCCGCCACAATCCAATGGTTCAAGCGGCGCCATTTCAGTGCAACGCTCCGCAAGCTCAACATTAAGAAAAGTGCCTTCTCTCGGACGAATAGAACGCAGCTGTTTAACGAAGTCATCGAATTTTCGGGGTGTTGCGTTAACGCCCGCTTCCGCACATGCGGATAAGCCAAAATCGGTTGAGGCAGGTCCATCCACTCTCGGGTTATAAACGTCGAATATGTCGACGGTATCGGAGGCGATAGCATTTCCAACCACTTCGCGGACCATCCGCACGGCTGTGTTATCCACGCTGCCGCTGGTGCTGCCAATTCTGATATTAACGCCACGGTTGGCAATACCATCTTGCCCAACAGAGGAGGTGTTCACTAAGAGGCCTGACGTGATCAGAAAAAAATAAATCAGCTTATTCATTTTTCTCGATCTATATGGCGAGGGCGCAAAAAAGGAATAGAAGCAGGTGGCGAGCGTGCCTGCTTGCTGAGGGAAGCCGCGGCAATTTGTGCGTCAACATTCAATGCCGCGGCTACATTTATTCGTACCGGACTAATTGGGTCCGATCGGTCCCCCTTGCTCATATTTTGGATCCTTAAGCGGTTTGCCTTCTTTATCCACAGGGAAGTCCGGCACATGGTCCTCTTTGCTTGGCGATGCCGGATCTATATTGCGTTTGTTCCTTTTTTCTTGATCCACATATCCCGTATCCACTGGTTCTTCAAGGATGTCGTACGGGAATGGACCTCCATCTTGAGGTTTTTGGGAACTACCCTGGCCGGCACTTTGGCCGCTTTGTCCCGCAGAGCTGCCCTGATCTGAAGTGTTATCGCCGTACTGGGCATAGGCCACACCCGCCACGCTAAAGACCGCAGTGCTGGCAAGGGCCAATGTGGTTGCCAGCGACTGTTTGACTGACATAGAAAGTAATTTCATGGCTGTTCCTTCTTATTGATCCAGCGATATTGCTGTGTTAGAAAGATTACGTACCGCTCTCCCACTCTTCAGTGCGGTAGCACACGAAGCTCATTTTTTCTGATAACCCCGAGGTTTCAGATCAGAAAAAGGTCGGGATGTAGCGGATAGCGAAACCACCCGACACCCCCTCGTTAGGAGCGTGCGACTGTGCACGGCTGAGATGAGGGGTTCCAGTATTGCTCTCCGGAAGCTCCCCCTCGAATCTTGATATTAATATCTGCCCCTGATCTTGGGGCCGGTACCGTCGGTGCTCGACCAGTCGTACATGTCATCACCCACATCCCTGGTGTAACCCTGATAGGATTGGTCGTACTGACCGTTGCCCGAATCGCGAGGGCGGTCATACCGGTTTCGTTGGTCCGTTCCGCTGGTGCCATAATCAGAGCCGCCTGAAGTACCCGGCTGTTGCATGGAACCACCGGGGCTTTGCATTGAGTCGTCCTTATCTGAATAACCCTGCGCGTGCACGATGCCGGCGGTGCTAAATATCAGCACGCTAGCCAACACCAACGATTTTGCGGTTAAAATCGAAGAAGATTTCATGATCGTTCCTTTTATCGATCCAGCAACATTGCTGTGGCGGCGATGGTAGTCCTCGTTTCGTTATTGTTCAGTGCGCTATCGCACGAATACTGCGTCAAACTGGACGTACAGGGCCAACAGGCAACAGCGCAGATGCACGGAAAATTCATCCATGTCGTTGCAGGTATAGGACTCTAGCGTGACAATAAGCCACATCATCAAATCCGCTCTACGTCGATTGACATAAACAATATCTGGAAATGCTGTACGTTGGCATTGCTCATGAGCATGAGCTTCGCCCCCGTACATGCTGTTGACATAGAAACCAGGGGCGGTCCCAAGATCAAAAGCGAAGATGGCAATTTTGAGATTGGATTCAACGCGCGTGCGCATCTGGATGTGCATTCTTTCAATCGGGACCGGGAAAACACGGAATTTCCTCTTTTCGGGAGTCAACTGCCCTCCGATGAGGAGCGCAGCGGTTTCAACTGGCGGCGAACCTATACTACGCTCACGGGAAAAATCTACGGATTGAATTTTAAATTCGAGAATGATTTTGCGGCAGGCAGTTTTCCCAGCAGTCTCCGGGAAACATGGATTTCGACCAAACTGGGGCCAGGTCAGATTACATTAGGCCAGTTCAAGCCTTACCGTGGGATGGAAGAGCTGGCCAGTTCAAACGAGATTACAATGATGGAGCGTCCCTCGACTTCATCCACCGGTATTTATGCGGGGCGGCAGTTTTTGATAGGACTGGGGTACAAAGGCATAATCGCGGATAAGCTTGGTTATGCCGCCGATGTGATGAGCCTGGCAAACGCAGGTACGCCTTATGAAGGCATCAGCTACGGTGGGCGGGTGTTTTGGGTACCGTTTGCCAAGGAGGGCGACACTCTCCATTTTGGAGTTTCTTATAGTGTGGATGACCCCAGCCCAAAATCTCTACCAGCAAGAATAGTGGATATATATGGTGGACGCAGGGGTATCAGTAAATCACTGGGTATCGCAGGCGCGAGCGCACGTTTATCCGGCGCAAATAGTCAATCTACGTTTGCAGCTGAAGCTGCTTACGCAATCGGCCCTGTAACCTTGCAGGGAGAGTATGCGAACGCAAAACTTGATAACACGCATTCGGTAGGGGGAGCACAAAAGAATTCCCACGTGCAGGCATTCTATGTGCAAGCCAGCTGGTTTGTAACCGGCGAAAGAACAATTTACAAGAAGGAACGTGGCGCGTTCGGCAAGCCCAAGCCAATCAGCAGATGGGGCGCGCTCGAACTTGCCGCACGGTACGATCTGGCGGAGAACATGGCCCAAGGTCCGGGTGCGGATCCTTGCCGCACCCGTACGTCAAAATGCGAGGTGCAGGTAATAACATTGGGCGCCAACTGGTACGTTCGGGAAGGTTTACGCTTCATGCTTAATTACTACCTTACTGAAGCCGAGATCGGCAACGCGGGGTCTGCCACACCAAATCGCACAGACAGTCCTTCGGTAATTTCTTTCCGCACTCAAATGAGTTTTTAAACGCGGGGTCTGTCCTTGCCGTGCTACATCCGCTCGATATATTCCCCGCTGTCGGTATTGATCTTGATCTTTTCGCCTTGCAGGACGAATGGCGGAACCATGACAACAAGTCCGGTCTCCATCTTGGCCGGTTTATAGGAACTGGTGGCGGTGGCTCCCTTGAGGTTGGGTTCGGTGTCGGCGATGGTCAGCACCACGCTTGCCGGAAGCTGCACGCCAATTGCACGGTCATTGTGAAAATTGACTTGGACGTCCGTGTTTGGCAAGAGGTATTCATACTGACCTTCAAGGAACTCCTGCGACAGGCTCAATTGCTCATAATTTTCCTTGTCCATGAAGATATAATTGTCGCCTTCCTGATAGAGAAAGGTCATATCCCGCGGCTCGACGAAAGCGCGTTCCACCTTGTCTTCTGTACGGATGCGTTGATTGGTTTTGGTGCCTGCTTCAATATCCTTCATCTCTACCTGCATGAACGCGCCACCCCGGCCTCCGACATGGACGTGGTAACATTTCAACACGCGCCAGATGCGCTTGTCCCACTCGATCAGGTTTCCGACGCGGATTTCTGTTGCAAGAACTTTAGCCATCATTTTTCCAATGAATCAAGAAGCGCGCATCTTACTACAAAAAGCTGGGGATAAGCCCATGCAACCAGGGTTTTCCATGGAGTGCCGCCAGTGTGGCCGACTGGCTGGATTTCTGGATGAGGTGAAGGCCCGTTATCCTGATTATCACGCCCGTCCAGTACCCGCTTTCGGGGATATTTCGCCAAAGCTACTCATTATTGGCCTGGCCCCTGGCATGCATGGTGCGAACCGGACAGGCAGACCTTTTACCGGGGATTTTGCCGGTATTTTGTTATATCGGACACTCTATAAATTCGGTTTTGCCAACCATGAAGGCTCCGCTTCGCCGGAAGACAAGCTACAGCTCATCCAGTGCCGCATTACCAACGCGGTCAAATGCCTGCCGCCAGAAAACAAGCCGGAGCCACGCGAGATCCGCCAATGCAACGGGTATCTTGCAGCCGAGATTGCTGATTTCATGAGTGGCGGCGGCACTGCACTACTAGCCCTTGGCACGATTGCTCATCAGGCAGGGCTTTTGGCACTCGGACTCAAGCACAGGGATTATCCTTTTGGTCATGGCGCCGTTCATGCCCTGTCAGCAGGTTCGACGCCTAGCGGCTTGAAAGCAAATGGTTTGACGCTATATGACAGCTATCATTGCAGCCGCTACAATACACAGACTCGACGCTTGACCACGGCCATGTTCGAGCAGGTATTTGCCAAAATTCGTTCCGATTTGGCTACTCATCAGAAAACCGGAGACTAACCATGCCCTACGTCAACATCCGCATTGCCGGTTCGCTCACCCGCGAACAGAAGAAGCAGATTGCCCAGGAAATTACCGATACGCTGGAGCGTGTCGCACACAAGCCGAAATCCTACACCTACATCGCTTTCGATGAGTTGCCTCACGAAAGCTGGGCGATAGGAGGCAAGCTGCTGGGCAAGGAGGACTGATCGCCTTGCTGGCAGAATCTGGTTTCGACGCCAAGTCATTTTGCTCCAGCCTACCTTCGCAGCCAGGGGTTTATCGCATGATGAATGCAGCGGGGCAGGCAATTTACGTCGGCAAAGCGATTGACCTGAGGAAGCGCGTTTCCTCCTACTTTCAGAAAAATGGACTGGGTCCACGCACGAAATTAATGGTATCGCAAATCGCCGGGGTTGAAACCACTGTAACCCGTTCTGAAGCGGAAGCGCTGCTACTCGAAAATAACTTAATAAAAGCCTTAACTCCTCGCTATAACATACTGTTCCGTGACGACAAGTCGTATCCGTATGTTTTATTGAGCGGCCATCGCTTCCCTCGGCTTGGGTTTTACCGTGGCACCCTGGACAAGAAGCACCATTACTTCGGTCCTTTCCCGAATGCGGGGATGGTAAGAGAAAGCATACAGCTGCTGCAAAAGGTGTTTCGAATCCGCACATGCGAAGACAGCGTGTTCAGCAACCGTACCCGGCCTTGCCTGCTTTATCAGATCAAGCGCTGCAGCGGTCCGTGTGTCGATTTGATCACCGCCGAGGCCTACCGGGACGATGTGAGAGATGCGGAGCTTTTCTTGCAGGGCAAGCAGACGGAGGTTCTGGAAAGCATCGGCAGAAAAATGCGTGAAGCCGCGGATTCTCAGGAATATGAGCAAGCGGCGTTATTTCGCGACCAGATTCAGGCGCTGCGCAGAATCCGCGAAAAACAGTTCGTGGATAGCGGCAAGGCCCTGGATGCGGATGTGGTTGCATGCGTCAGCGAGAATAAAGGTAATGGAAGAGTCTGCGTCAATCTTGCCATGGTCAGGGGAGGGAGGCATCTAGGGGACAAGAGTTTTTTTCCGCAAAACGCTGAAGGTTATGATACGCCGGAAGTGGTAGAGGCCTTTCTGACCCAGCATTACCTTAATCGAAGCGTGCCGAATCTTGTCATCGTCGGCGAAAAAATTCAGCGGGACACGCTTCAGCAATTGCTCGCGGAACAATCCGGCCATAAGGTCACTATCAACGCCAATCCGATCGGCGACCGCCGCATATGGCTGGACATGGCGACCCAGAATGCGCGTCTTGCACTGGAACAGATGCTGAGCCGCCAAGCCAGCCAGGAGGAACGGCTGCAGGCTTTGCAGCAAGCCCTGGATATGACGGGACTTGGCCGGATAGAGTGTTTTGACATCAGCCACACGCTTGGCGAAGCCACCATCGCGTCCTGCGTTGTTTATGACAACTTTGCCATGCGTAACAGCGAATACCGCCGCTACAATATTACCGGCATTACACCCGGCGATGATTATGCCGCCATGCGCGATGTCCTTTCCCGGCGTTACCATAAAGTCGCCGAGGGGGAGGGAAGCCTTCCCGATCTGATTCTGATCGACGGCGGGAGAGGGCAGGTTAACGCCGCCGAGGAGGTTCTGGTCGAGCTCGGGTTGAACGACGCGAATCTGTTGGGCGTAGCCAAAGGCGAGGAGCGCAAGCCCGGGCTGGAACAATTGATTTTCCCGGGGGAGGAAAAGCCGTTACAATTGTCAAGAGACCATCCGGGGTTGCATCTGATCCAGCAGATTCGCGATGAAGCTCATCGATTCGCCATTTACGGGCATCGCGCAAAGCTTGGAAAGGCTCGCACCAGTTCAAGTCTGGAGCAAATCGGGGGTGTCGGCGCGAAGCGCCGCCAAAGTCTCCTGGCCAGGTTTGGCGGATTAAAAGGCGTACAGACAGCCAGCATTGAAGAATTGCAGCAGGCTGATGGCATAAGCCGTGCGCTGGCGGAGAAAATCTACCGGGAATTGCATTGATTGCAAGGGGCGCAATGCCATTCCCGGTGCAACATAACGCGTGGACCAAGATCCACGGATATGCAGGGGAATATTGTCTAAGTACGAAGAAGTGTCCAAAAGAGGCGGGCGAGGCAGGGTAAGCAGTCGATCCAAAGCGGAGGTTTGCACCTATTTGACCCAGCACCTTTATGGCATACCGTGATCCTTATGCCTTTTAACCTGCCCAACGTGCTTACCTGGATGCGCATACTTGCGATCCCGCTCTTTGTAGGCATCTTCTATTTTCCTCCCACTTGGTTGTCCCAATCAGAGCAGAACCTGATTGCTACCATTATCTTTACCGTTGCAGCCATCACCGACTGGCTGGATGGATATCTAGCGAGAGTGCTCCACCAGACCTCGGCTTTCGGCGCATTTCTTGATCCGGTGGCCGACAAGCTGATGGTCGCCGCAGCGCTGATCGTCCTGGTCTACTTGAGCAGGCTCGATGCGCTCATTGCCTTTATCATTATCGGCCGGGAAATTACCATATCAGCATTGCGCGAATGGATGGCGCAAATCGGCAAAGGAAAAAATCTCGCGGTTTCGTTTCTGGGAAAACTGAAAACGACGTCACAAATGGCGGCCATCCCGCTGCTGTTGTATCACGAGAAAATAGGGGAAAACTTCAACCCGCAGGAAGTGGGAACCTGGCTGATTTATCTGGCCGCCATACTGACGTTATGGTCGATGGCCTACTATCTTAAAGTGGCGATCCCACAGGCAATTAAACATGGCTGAAGCCGGTTTTAAATATTGCGCTTTCTTGACAAAGATAGCAGCATCCTTATAATGCCAGATTGCTTTTTTGCGGGAATAGCTCAGTGGTAGAGCACAACCTTGCCAAGGTTGGGGTCGCGAGTTCGAGCCTCGTTTCCCGCTCCAGTTATTGGGAAAATGGATCCGTTAGCATGAGGCCATTGTTTGCAGTCAGGCGCCTGTGCTGAAATCCGTTTTCCCTTTTTAGTTTTTGCTATTGCATTGCAACGATGCAATGCAACCATTTCAGGTTGCAGAGCAAAGGCGGGGTGGCAGAGTGGTTATGCAGCGGCCTGCAAAGCCGTGGACGCCGGTTCGATTCCGACCCCCGCCTCCAATAAAGCGTCTCTTAGCGTATCAAGACATGCCAGGAATGGCGTAAATACAGGGAAAATCGCGAAAGAGACTTCTCATACCGTATCAATTAATATCTTGACATACCGTTATACTTGACGGTATCTTTAACGGTAGAGCTAATACCGTTTAATTTAGATACCGTCATGCCTCTTTCTGATCTTGCCGTTCGCAACGCGAAACCCGCGGATAAGCCATATAAGCTTACTGACGGTGACGGGCTTTATCTGCTGGTTAACAGTGCGGGCAAATACTGGCGATATGATTACCGCTACCTTGGCAAGAGGAAGACATTGGCATTTGGAGTTTATCCTGATGTTCCACTGGCCACTCGCGTCGAAAAAGATGAAGAAACTGGCAGGACACGAAAGGTCACGGGGGCGCGCGAGCTTCGGGAGGAGGCGCGCCAACTTCTGGCCCAAAGGATAGACCCGGGCACAATAAAACAGGCTAGAAAGCGTGAGGAGAAAGAACTCGCCGCCAGTACATTTGAATCCGTTGCTCGAGAGTGGCATGAAAAGCAGTCCACTAACTTGGAGCCAAAGACCGCCGCTAGAATCTTAAGCATACTCCGCCGTAATATCTTTCCGGCGATAGGTAATACTCCAATAGCACAAGTAACAGCCGCTAACCTTCTAAGCACAATTCAAAAGATAGAAAAGCGTGGCACTGTCTCGACTGCTCACCGGGCAATGCAGTATTGCGGGCAGATATTCCGTTATGCCATTGCTACCGGAAGAGCCCAAGCAGACCTTAGCTTAGTTCTGAAAGGGGCATTGACCCCGTTCAAGGAAAAGCATCACGCGAGTATTACAGATCCAAAAAAGATAAGGGGTTTATTGCTTTCGTTGGATGGCTATGATGGATCCTTCATTACGAAATCTGCTCTGAGGATCGCTCCACTAGTCTTTGTAAGACCAGTCGAATTGCGCCACGCAGAGTGGTCTGAAATAGATTCTGATGCCGCCGAGTGGCGCATAGCAGCGGGCAAGATGAAGATGAAGGCAGTACACCTTGTACCTCTATCAAGCCAAGCTCTAACCATATTACGTGAGCTGCATCCTCACACAGGGGAGGGGAGGTTTGTTTTCCCCAGCGTCAGAAGCTATTCCAGGCCAATGAGTGAGAACACCGTTAACGCGGCTCTACGACGCCTGGGGTACGAAAAAAACGAGATGACGGGGCACGGCTTTAGAAGCATGGCATCAACCATTTTGCATGAGCAGGGATGGCCCCACGAAGCGATCGAGCGGCAATTAGCCCATGCCGAACGCAACAAGGTAAGCGCGGCATACAACTACGCTGAGCATTTACCGAAGCGCAGAGAAATGATGCAAGCCTGGGCGGATTATTTGGACGAGCTCAGGGCTGGAAGGAGTTACACCGTGGCCTGACGGACTTCAGGCAATAAAGCGGGGTGAAAGGTGTATCAGCACCAGACACCCCTGACCACAACGCAACCTTGATAGGAGGTAAGCATCATGGCTAACGCCAATTCTACACCCGTTTCCCAAAAATTCACTGAAGCGCAGGACTTGCTCATGGAAGCAGGTCACGTCGCCGAGTTCATTAAGGACATGTCCCTTAATGTTGATGTAAAGCTCGAAGCCGGCGAGTTATCGGGGTTTTTCTTCGTGATGCACGATTTAATCAGTCGTATTAAAAAAGCCGAGCGGCTGCTACAAGAATGCAAGGCCGACATCGGCACAGCAGAAAAAGAGGTGGCGTAATGGCTAAGGGCAATTCTTCACCAGTTGTCAGACTGGCACCCGCAACGTCATTGCTCAAAGATAAATTTGTTGAAGCCAATTGGGCGATCTGTCAGACCAGTTTTATCGCTCATTTTTTAGCTTCCACGATTTCAAAGCAGTTAGATGCTGGCGAATCTGTAACGTTCGATAATCGCGAGGCAGAGGGCTTGCTAGTTGTATTGAATAATTTGGTTGAGCGTATCGAGGGATCCCTGTCTCTTCTGGATGAATGCGAGAGGGCCGCTAATCATGGCGACTAAAACTGAAAACACAACAGCGATGAAGGATGCCGATCGGGGACTTATCGCACTAGAGGCAACTTGGGGAATCTCGGCTTTAGTGACACTGATAAGCAGCGCGCTCGATAATGACGAAACTACGGAAACCGTTTGGGCAACCAAAGAAGTACTGAAGCGAGTCGCACAACTCAATAGCGTAATTATGAGCGCAATTGGCGATCCTCTTCAAACCAACGAGGAATTGAAAGGGCGATTCAATTAAATTGTTCAAGCCACCCCTAGCCCGACGGGGCAAAAAGCGGAAACCTTCACCGCCTGGGGTGGCGTCTTAATGAAGGCACTTCGAAGGAGTGATGGATGGAAGATTCAAGCGGTTACGCGCCTCGCTTGTGCTTTGATAAAACGACCCGCGATAGGCTTACGAAGCTCTTCAGGGACGCGCATAAGGGCCGGAACTTATCTCCTGCTGAAGTTGAGTTTGAGGTCACTGTTATTCTGCGCACCCTCGAACAATACGCCTCGGCAATTCCTCTTTATGAGCAATTTCAGCCCGAAAGTCAGCAGCGAAGGCGAGAGCGTATTGAGTCATTAGCGGCGCACCTAGAAGGAGCTCTTGAGCAATTGAAAAATCTCGACTCAGCGGCTCTTGGCTTCATTGCATGGCGAGCGAAAGATGAGATGTCAAAAACCTTAGGAACGCCAAATGATTTTCCTTCTGGACTTAAAGCCGCTGCGGAGGCCGTCTCTTGGCGCGAAGCAAATATTTCCGCTATCACAGCCTTTTCATTAGGGCTAAGAAAATCCGCTTCCGAGCTTCCACAGCATCCCCTTAATACCTCAGGCAAAGATTATCCCTGGTACTCACTGCCGAAAGAATTATCCACGGCAATGGCTGTTGAACGGTTGTTTTGGGAAAACAACCTTAGCTTCACCGTATCAAATAACGGTTTTGCTGCTGAGTGCTTGCGAGCCGTCTTCCAGCTTGGGGGGCTTCATATTGACAGGGTCGATTACTGGCTCAGGCAAGCACGAGATCACTCAGACTCAATGTCAAGCTTCAACAAACGCATGCAAAAATACAGGGAAGAATAGCGTAGCGGTTTCGCTCTTTCTTTTCGCGTTAAAACTGCATTATTCGACTATGAAACGACATGACGTTTCACACCACTTAAAAGGAGCGTTCCGAATGGCAAACAATTTTTCAAACTTCGGCAAGTTACCGATCGGCGGTTACATTCGCCAGTCGCAACTTATACCGGACATCGTACCGTTCTCTTCAGCTACGTTATGGAGAAAGGTAAAAACAGGGGAGTTTCCAGCACCAGTAAAGTTATCTGAACGAATCACGGCATGGGAAGTTAATGCCGTTCGGGAATGGCTGGACTCGAGAAAGGGGGCGTAATGAACCCTCCAAAAGAAAACGCCCCGGCGGCAACCGAGGCGAGATTTGATACCAAACTGAACCGGAATTATAAACGACTGCCACCATACGGCAAGCAGTTTATGGCTATTAGGGAAGCAGGCAAAATTCCCGCCAAAACCGTCATGGTTTCTTTCGATTGGGATCTGGCCAAAGCCTATCCAAGAATCATCATTCCCGCTGATGTAACCCCGGCAGAGATTGAATTCAGATTCCTTGCCGGCCTGCCTGTTCAAATAACCTACCGCAACAAAGACGCGCATCGAGTGGATGCGGTCGCGCAGGAGATAGCTAAGGTTAATCCCTGCTTCCTTGCGACGTTTGCGTATGACTTTGCCGGTACTGGGAACGCTTGGGCGATCCTTAAGCCGTACCAAAGCCTTGAAATAGCGGAGGCCGCGTGATGCTTAAAGCTATGGAAACCGTAGAGGCAACACCTGAAGCGAAAGCAGCGTTTACCGCTTTAGCCAAGGTGATGAAGCCACAATTGCGGGTAGTGGGCCTCCATGACTTCATAGGAATGGAGTTGCCACCAAGAGATACGATGATGGCGCCCTGGCTGATGACCCAGAGCCTGAACATGATTTACGGATGGCGAGGCGTCGGCAAAACTCACGTCAATTTGGGAATCAGCTACGCACTTGCTTGTGGTAGCACCTTCCTTAATTGGAAGGCAGAAAAACCGAGAAGGGTTTTGCTTGTAGATGGGGAAATGCCTGCTCCAGCACTGCAGGAGCGACTAGCTGCAATCATTGCATCGAACGGCGTTGAGCCCGGCCCCGGCTTCCTTTCTATCGTTACCCCTGACCTACAGAACGGGGCTATGCCTGACCTTTCTACCCACGACGGCCAGGAAGCGATCAGCGAGGTCGCAGAGCGTGTAAATGCCGAGTTGATAGTGATAGACAACCTATCCTGCCTAGTGCGAGGTGGAGGCCGTGAGAACGACGCGGAAAGCTGGCTGAGCGTCTCTGAATGGGCGCTCCTACAGCGGCAAGCAGGGCGAAGCATTCTCTTTATCCATCACAGCGGAAAGAACGGGCAGCAACGGGGCACTTCAAAGCGGGAGGATTTGTTGGATGTGGTTATCTCCCTCCGGAGGCCAGCCGATTATGACCCTGCGGCCGGCGCCTGCTTTGAAATTCATTACGAGAAAGCTAGACATCTATCCGGCAATGATGTCGATCCCATCGAAGCGCAATTGACCGTAGATTCTCATGGCATGAGTACATGGGCATGGCGCCCCGTCGCTGATTCAACCTTTGATCGTGTAGTCACTCTTGCAAATGACGGGCTATCCCAGAGTGAAATAGCCATCGAGCTAGAGCTCAACCGCTCTACTGTATTAAGGGCTTGGCGCAAGGCAGATGATGCGGGATTACTGGAAACGAAGACCACAACCAGAGGCCGCAATCAGTACCAGAAAAGGAGTAAAGGGGAATGAATGCACAGTTAACAGAGAGCTTGTTGCATATTTCATTTCCTAGCAAAGCAACAATGCAACAACCACCTATAAATGACGCAACAAGCTATGCAACAACCACGCAACAGCCTACCCCTATACCAGCCTCATTGCTTGATCTAGCACGCAACAAGCTATGCAACAACCACGCAACAAGCTCACCAAAAGACGCGCAACAAGCTCACCAAAAACAAGGGGTGGATGTTGCGCGATCTGAGCTGGTTAGATTGGTTCGTTTCTGTGGTGAAGCGTATGGCTTTACTGAGGAGGAACATACCGAGGCATTAACGCGAGCGTTGGCTGATTGCGATAGCGCGCTAACGTGCTTCCGTGCGATCAAGGCAGAGATACTTGATGAGTAAGCAGGGGGAGATGCATTCCTTAGCCTGCAGCTCTGGAGACCGCGCAGGTAGTCATTTATTCGCACGTGCAGTTCAGAAAAACAGGTTTTTTAGCCGCATCAATTTAAGGAGAAAAAATGGACTCGAAATTAGATAAAAGCATTCTGGCCACCCTGGAGAACGCAAGACGCACATCCGCCCAGGTATCCGAACTAATGATGATTGCCTTGCGCCGGTTTCATCCTGATGTAGCTGATGAGGTAGACGATCTGCTGGAGCTTGACCAGATCCGGCTGGTCGTCCAGTCTGACTCTGTCGAGTTAAAGCTCTTCGCCATTGATCAGCAAAACAACGCCGTTGGAGGGCAGCCGTTATTAACCTATCGGCCGCAGGATAAGACATGCCATTAAGCGGACGAGGAAACATTTACGTGCAAGCCATGCGAAAGGGTGGCAACCGGGCTGAAGCGCTGCGGAAAAGAAAGATCGAACAGCAGCTTATTAAGGAACTCGGGTATTCGAGGTCCAAAGCAAAGAGAATGGTCTCGGAGCTGGACAACGGAAAGTGAACATAACCAGCTACCTGGAGACCGCATTACCACCGAGCCCAGAGCGTGACCAGCTTATCACCCTGGTACGCCTGGGGCTCTCATTCCAGAAACATCACAGGGTCGGAAAGAGGCCGGGTCCGTTAAAAGCATATCTTCTGAAGGTTACAGGCAGGATCGACGCCCCCCTCACGTTCGATCGGCTTTTAGAGGAACTGGAGCTTGAAGCTGTGCGCCGTGGGATGCACGGTACAGCGGCAAGCCCGGTTGAGAAAGTGGATCGAGTCTGGGAAATAATCACATACCATCACCCGCGAGCCGGCCGGCAGCAGCTCACATTCAAGACCCTTCGCAACAAACTCACTTGGTGTAAATTAAATCTAAACCAGTAATTCTCTGATACGCCCAATCAGGGAATTATCCTTTATATACTTAGACATACTCTAATTTTTAGAGTAATTCTATGACATATATAAGGAGTTAACAAGTTGGATTACGAGATAAAAGAACTACTGGAAAAACAGGGCGACGCATTCGAAGAATTCAAGAGAGTCCAGGGAGGACGTATCGAGAACCTGGAGAGCGCACTAAACGAATTTGCAAAGAAGGCCGGACGTCCGAACATTGGCGGCGGTGGCTCTGCTGAGGACCTGGAGCACAAAAAAGCATTTTTGGGTTATATGCGCTCAGGAAAGGATCGCGACCTTGAGGCTAAATCCATGTCGGTTAACAACGATCCGAGCGGCGGTTATCTGGTGCCTGAAGAGATCGACGGCACGATTTCAAAAGCGTTACGCGAACTCTCGCCGATGCGGCAACTAGCCCGCGTTATCCCGGTAACTACCGGGGAATTCTCGATGCTACATAGCGTGGGCGGCACAGCTTACTCATGGGTGGGCGAGAAGTCCGCCAGGCCAGAGACCGGGAATCCGACGTTCGTAAAATTGATTCCTCCGATGGGGGAAATATACGCCAGCCCTGCAATTACCCAGAATCTGCTCGATGACAACAATTTCGGTCTCGAGGAGTGGCTGGTTGAGGAGGTTGTAGAGGCGTTCGGTGAAGGCGAAGGGGATTCGTTCGTCAACGGCAATGGAGTTAACAAGCCGCGCGGCATTTTGACCTACGACATTGCCAGCACTGCGGACGGCGCCCGTGCGGAAAACGCGCTGCAGTATGTGGCTTCCGGAGCATCCGGAGCGTTCGCAGCAAGCAACCCTTCAGACAAGCTCATCAGCCTGGTTCATTCGGTAAAGCCGCGGTATCGCGTCAATGCCAAATGGTCCATGAACACAAACACAATCGAGCAAATCCGGACCTTTAAAAACACCGCCGGCGATTACATCTGGAAGCAGGGCATAGAAGCTGGCCAGCCCGGTACGCTGTTGGGCTACCCGGTATTCGAGGATGAAAATATGCCGGACATTGCCGCGAACAGCCTCTCAATCGCGTTCGGAGACTTTCAGCGTGGCTATGTGATTCTTGATCGCAACTCCTCGATGCTTCGCGACCCGTTCACTGCAAAACCTCACGTACTGTTTTACACGACAAAGCGTGTGGGTGGCGGTATGCGGGATTTCCGCGCAATCAAGCTGATGAAGTTTGCCGCCAGCTAATGAAATTCAATTGGCGTGTTTCAGTAAGTGCGCCCGATCAGTTGGCCAGTGCGAAAACCACAACAGCCTGCGGCAATTTCATTCCATTGGTTGCGCGGCAGGCAAAAGAGACCCTCGGCCTAACAGCCGGGGGTTTTTACCAAGCAGGGGGTATTGTTTTGTTTGGAGAAGCAGTGCCTGGACACCGCGCCCCTCCTCACGCAGACAAAAAATCCCATATTTCAAAAAGAATTCAGCAAATGGCAGGAGTGAAAGGTAAGAGTGGCGGGCCGCGCAAGAACGCAGGCGGCGCCAGACCTGGTGCCGGGACCGGTTCCGGGCGCCTACACTTTTTTTCATTTCCACAAAACAGAAAACTGAACAGGAGGATCTTTAAATGCCAATGATGATAGTGGCAATGCCTGCAATCATTGGAGGGATCGTAATGGCCGCCCCCATAGCCCTTTCCATCGGCACAACCGTATTCGGCGCGGTCCAGCAAAAATCAGCCGCCAAGAAAGCTAAGCGTAAGGCAGCGCAGGCCCGAGAAGATTTCCTGAACACATTACAAGAGCGAACGATCACCCGCATTGCGAGTGAGGCGCCGCATCGGTATGTATACGGTAAATCCAAGGTAGGATCAGACATTGTCGCCATATTCAAGAGCGGGGCGAATGATGAATATAAGCACCTAGTTTGCGTCCATGCGGCCGGCGAGTCGGAGTCGATTGATGAGGTTTACATCAATAACAAGCCGCTCGGTACGCTCGATGCTGATGGCTATGTCACCAGCGGGGAGTACTACTCGACGGCAACGGAGAACGCAACTGAGCAATACGGCACATCGCCTTTTACCCTGGCGCATACGCCATCAAGCGCGATCACAGTTGTTGCTTTCGGCAAGTCTTATTTAATGGGCATGTTTTTTCGGAACCACAGCGGCGCCGTAGCTTATACGCGAGTCGGCAACACAATAACGGTAACAGGCAGCCTTTCCGGACCGATCCCAGGAACCACATTTGCGCTCGATGGCTATCGAGTGACCTACCAGCACAAAGTCAACACGTCGCAAGTCAGGGTTAAAAAGCACCTGGGGGTCGCTGGTGATCCTGCCGATGCGTCATTGCTTGCAGAGTGCGGCGACAAGTGGAAGTCTACAGCGACCCTAACCGGATTCACTTATACCGTCATCCGGCTCGATCTGCGCCAGGCAGAGTTTCAAAACGGGATACCCGATATCAGCGTGCTGATGAAGGGAAGAAAGCTCTTTGATCCCCGTACCGGCCTGACGGCGTGGAGCGCAAACCCGGCGCTGGTGATTTACGACTACCTCACATCGGAAATGTGCGGCGTGGATCCGGACGACCTCCCGATATCACACTACATTACCGCGGCGAACGTCTGTGATGAACAAATTCAAGGACTATGTTAATGAATAGAAGCTTTACCGTTAAATCTGAAGGCGGTTTATTGACAGCCTTAGCAACCCCTTGCCATGTCTCTCAAGCATTCAACCCAGCTAATGGAGTTCCTGACTGCGCAACGATTCAATTTAACGCTTGCTGGGATACAGGCGCGACCAAATCAGTAATAACTCAGCGAGTCGTCGAGGCATGCGGCCTAAAATCTATCAGAGCTATAAAGCCAATCCTTTTACAAGGGGTAGATGGGTTCGAAAGGAGCGCAGCCTATGTAATAAATCTCTCTCTTCCCGACAAGGTTACCTTCCATAACTTCACTGTCGTCTCAAAGAATCCAGGCAATGTATGGTGGGATGTGCTAATTGGCATGGATATAATTTCTACCGGAGAGTTTTCGATAAGAAGCGTGAACGGTAAGACAGAGTGGTCATTCAGTTACGCATCCCGCAAAGCCGCGTCGTGATTGGAACCGATAGCTATGTTTCTGACGGCCAGGGGGTATCGTTTTCTTTGGGACGATCGCTTCCAGACCGCGCTCTCAGGGTCCCGTTCATAAATCGTTACAATTTGGGCTATTTTTATGGCTAAGAAATCATCCGCAAGTCTTACCGTTGTTCCCCCAGGCGTTGCCACCCTCCTATCGCCGCCGAAATCACTGACCACTCGACAGAAAGAGCTTTGGAAGGAGATTGTGCTATCAAAGCCGGCCAGCTGGTTTGACCCGTCGACTGCGCCGCTGCTTTCCGGATACGTCAAAGCCATTGCCTCTCATGAAGCCTTGGCATTGCGCTCTGACGCGATCGAGGCAACGCTGGACGATGGCGGCGATTTGAAAACCCTGAATAGGATCCACGCAATGATTGAGCGGCAGGCGCGCCTTATTCAGACTTTCGCAACAAAACTGAGGCTTACACAGCAATCGCGCTATACGGCTGCTACTGCCGCTGTAATGTCGAGCAAGGCGTCAGGGCCCAGGCCATGGGGAGACGACAAATGATTCTAGGCTCTACCAGAAGCCCTACAATCGATTTAAATGGAGGGGCGGCTACCACGGCATTGCCAAGGGTGGAAATAGATCAGCTATGAAGCGAATGAGCCGATTCAATAGCTATTGAAATAGCTGGTGCTTGGCCTCTAATTACACTAGACTACTTTAACAAGAAAACAAAATGCTTTCTTTCCACATTGTCTAGCATAAAGCCTGGTCCCATTCCGCAATGTTATCCAGGCCCTGCAAACCCACTGATAACCTTCAGGGGCTTTTTTCTGACTTTTTGTCATAAGCATTTACCTCCTTTCCGCGGGGTTTGCCCGCGCGCGTAAACGGTATTACCCAGCGGCGCGAAAAGAAAGAGAGGCCAAGCAGTTCTATTTATAAGCCTACCGAATGCGAATATCTATTGTACTTTAGTCCTACAATGCAATATTCAATGCTGAGCTTGTGGCGGTATCTATGACGGTATCTGATCAACATATATAATAAATAAGCGATGTATTACAGATACTTATCCAGATACTGCGGATGTGACCCCCGCCTCCATATAACAATCCAAGTAAATCCAAGAACATCCTTAAACCCGCGTAACAGCGGGTTTTTTATTGATTAGTTCATCTAATAGGGGATGGCCATATGGTACCAGCTATTTTTTTTCGGATTGTACCTGATTGACGCGGTTGGCCGGGTTAGATATGACCGGAAGTGGGTCAATCTCCTGCATTTGTTTGCTGTCGCCATTTTCCAGCCGATAAGCTGCTTCCAGTTCGTTCTTTAGTGGGTACAAAGTGACCCAGTCTTTGCTCTCGTTATTAGCAATTCTTTTCGCTTAATCAATATCTTAATTTAGGTCCCGTCCTGGCATAGGGCTTGCTAGAAGTATGATGTAGGACATGGTTTCTTGATAACCACAATTGCTGCACATACGGTTAGGGAAATCGTGAGGTAGGTCGAATGCAGGCACTAAATGGCTGGAGCCAGATGGATCTCTGTAACTTAACTATTGCGAACTTTGGAGGTAATTAAATGGAGACTAAAACAGGAATTTCACCTTCACCTAATCCTTCCGCGAATGTGGTGCGGGTTTCGCTTCCGGCGGACGTTCACAATGATCTTAAGAAATTTCAGCAAATACAGCAAGATATTTTGGGGAAATTGGGCTGTATGGCCTGTTGCTCGGGTTGGGATATCCGCTTCACTGTCCAGAAACAGTTTGTAGTAGACAACGCTTTGACCGTTAAGGAAATCGTTGCCGAGTAAATTAATATAGTGATAAATTTTAAGCCTCCTCCGCTTGGAGTCGGTATGGTCTATTTTCCCGCGCTCGAACCGATTTTCGGGCGAGGGGGGGCTTTGCTAGACGCATTAGATATGCTTGAGGTTGAGCCTCAGGCGTTTTGGTTTCCCAATCACAACGGCGGTGACCATCACTTGGATCAGCGCGTCTTTGAAAGATTGGCCAAGTTATCTCAACCTAAACTGATACACGGCGTAGGGCTACCATTGGCCACTACCGTAGAGTTCGACTCTCAACAGATCGCGCCTTGGCAGCAGAGTATCGATAGATTAAATCCTCCTTGGGTTAGCGAGCATCTCGCCTTCATGCGTGTGGCAAGCAACGAGCCCGGGGTCAAGAGTCGACACAGCGGCTTTTTATTGCCACCTCTGCAATGTCAAGAGACGGTAGACATCGCTGTAGCTCGGATCGCTGATTTACGGCGCCTGAGCGGCAGGGCCGTGGCGTTTGAAATTTCACCTAATTATCTGCAACCGCAGCCGGGGGAAATGGCAGATGGTGAGTTCTTCGCGCGACTGGCAATAGAGGCAGACTGTGGCATCGTACTAGATTTGCATAACTTGTGGTGCAATGAGCGCAATGGCCGCCAGTGCGTGCAGGAAGTGATGGAGAGCTTGCCATTAGATCGCGTCTGGGAAATTCACCTTGCCGGTGGCGAAAGCTATGAAGGGTACTGGCTGGATGCGCATAGTGATCTCGTGCCACAGCCTGTCATGAATCTATACGAGCAATGGCTGCCCAAGCTAGAAAATTTAGCAGCGCTGGTGTTCGAGATTATGCCTGACTACGTACAAGCCAAGCAGCTCTCACCAGACCAGCTTATCCAGCAGATTCAGGCAATGAAGTCGCTCTGGCGCTTTGGGCCCACAGCCTCATCCTTGCATTCTTGCAGGCATATCAATTCGATAACAACTGCATCAATGCCTGCAGATGGCGTTAAATCCGTGGCAAGCGTGAAGGTCATGGGGTGGGAACAGTCTCTGGGAGCGCTAGTCAACGGACGGGAACGGCCGATGGTTTCCGACGATTTCGCTAATCTTGAAGACGATCCGGGTGTGCCAGTATACAAATCGTTGGTTGAAAGTTTTCGAGCTGGTACCTTGGCGGAAGGACTGACGCTAAGCTATCGTCTATTGGTGTTAACGTTAGGCAAGACTGCTACCCTTAGCTTGATGCGGCAGTTTTGGAGCAGCAATTGGCCGGAGCCCTTTGCCTTCGATGAAATGCTCGGCTTTGCTGCCTTCCTGCATCAACGCATGGTACAGGGGACACTAACAGTTGCTTTTCTTGAGAACGTACTTAACTACGAACTTGCCCGCGCTCAAGCACAGCAGACCGGAAAGGAGCGGTTCGTGGCTTTTAATTGTGAACCTATTGCACTGTTACGATCCCTTTCTCACGGACATCTGCCGGTCGAGGTGGCATACGGCGAGTTTGAAGTGCATGTGCCTGGTTGAGATGTTCGAGTGCCGTCATGGTTTGGCGTCGTATTTCCAATGCTAGTGAATCGGTTGCCTTTATTAGCAAGCCCGCGGTTTCGCGGGGACATAATGTACGGACATTTGCTCATGGGTCAAAGTGGTACGGACTCTGAAACCATTTTTCTGGTCAGCCTACGGGGTCAATTTCAGCCCAATTACTTGGGCTGGCAAACTTAATTACAAGGAGCGCTTCATTATGCAAGCCAATTTAAATCGAGCCAACACCTTTGAACTTAGTGGAAAATCGATTCATGTCACCTACACAAGCACAGGTATTTCTGGACAACCGACCTTCAGTTATCGCGATGATCGGTTAAGCCGTTCCTTTAGCGGAGAAGAGATTCGTGTTGCGGACACTGAGCTTGGCCAGTTGATTACAGTAACATTGGAAGCAATTCCAGACTTTAAAGTCGTGACCGTTACGTTGGCTCTACCTGTAGTCACTGTGCCCCAGGCTAATACTCCAATAGGTATCACGGTCCCCGGAATTACTGTTACAAATCCCACAACAATTGGTGGTCCGAAGCTGCTAGGACCATGACCGGAAAAACTCTATTCCATCGTCAATATGAGAGGAACTGCTCATTTTTTTCAGTTTTAGCATGATAATTGGTTCTCTGATTGAGGAGTATGCGATCCAGCTCACGTAAAGGATTTCCGTGAGAACCGTAGTAAAGCGTTCGCGGCAAAAATAACGTTCGCCTTGTCATCATAGTTACGAAGGAAACTGCCCGAGTGTGAAGCAGGAGAAGATGCTAGCAGATATAGAGTGCGAAATACTCACTCCGAAACCTAACCCACCCCTAACCCGGTGGGTTTTTTAATCCGTGTGGCAGCTGAAATAAAAAATGGGGACAAAGTCCCCATTGGTCTACATGGAAGAGCTTTTTCGACGCCGAGCCATAAGACTCACCAATCCTAAACCGGCCAAAAGCATGGCATAGCTCTCAGGTTCGGGTACGTTACTAACGATGAGATTGTCCATAGTGAAGTTAGAGGTGGAAGACCCGTACAATGGATTACGTGTCCCGCCAGTTGCCGAAATCAACACAGTGTCAACGTTCTGCCAGTTGAAAGTTTCCAAGTTTCGCCCAGTGGCATTAACCGTGAATAACTTTGTATCTACGATGAGGCCGCCCGATTGTCCCTCAACTGTGACTTGAAGACCATCCTTAAAAGCCGAACCGAAATAGGCGCTATTTAAGGTAAACGGGGTGGTGGATTCGAATTGAGCAGGCAACCCGCCGTGATTCACGGCAAGGTATCTCAATGACACTAAGCCGTTTCTTGCCCCAGAGCTCTCAAAGCCGGACGTACTACTAAACGGATTTACATAATCAAAATTAGTCCATTTAAATCCTTCGTAGTTATCGGGCACACTGCTGGCGCTAAGATTGCTTATCTCGTCGAACGTAATGAGTTTTGTCGCATGGGAAGTTGATGTAAAGGTGAAAAGAGCAGCAGCTATAAGAAGTGATTGCCGGTTCATGAAAATTTCCCTATGTGGTGGTTGTTCTTGGTATTGAGGCATAAGTTGTTCCGCCAAACCTTGGGCGAAACTTTTTAACTATAGATCATCCTCAGCAATTCGCTACCGAAACTGATTATTTAATTTTTAGTGATGTAGCCCACTTCTGGTGCGTTTTTTTATGCCCGCCGCGAGCGGTATTTTTTTAGCGTAAACAAAATGAACCCATTAGCTCTAGCCTTCGCAATCGCCTATACGCAATGCTCGCGGCAGCAATTATCGGGGTGAAAGAAGTCACTGACGCGCTGGACGCAAAGAAACAAGCTGCCGATGCAGCGATGAAAAATGGTCGGTATTGGGCAAGCAAACATACGACGCTCGCGGAAGAGGTCAATAGCCTTCCGGTTCGCCCTGATGAGACTCAACGTCAGGCGATTGAGAGGGAGCAGAAAGAGTATGTTCAAACCGCGCTCGGTCATGATGCGCCGGAGCAGGTCTTGCCATGCTGGAGCCATGTTCCGTTGCCCACTCTCCCGCAGGCGCACAGTGCGTTCCGGGCTTCCCGGATCTCGGCAGAGATCATCTCTTTTTAATGATCCGTACATACGTAGGAGAGAACATTGTCGTCCTGATCCAGCATTTCCTCCAGGTGTGCCGCGTTCTCTTCTCCCACGTCGATAACCGCCAGATCATGCTTACCGTTGTAGCGCTGGATCGCATCTCGCCACGAGCCGTCGCATGCAAGGGCAAGCACGTTTACGGCAAACCGCCCCTGATTGGCGAAGATGATTTTGTAGCTTCTGGTAGCTGCCATTTTATTTTTCCTCTTGGTTTGGCTTGGTTAATCGGTTGCTGCGTGATTTGCACTTTACAAAAATATTGTTCCGGTTGCCAGGAAGGAAAGAGGAATATTCTTTAGTAGTAGTGAGATGCCCAAATCCTCGCGCTGAGCTATCCTTGCTCTATCAGCATGTGAGGGGAACCCGTGGTCTAGACTCAGGTAATCGAAAAGCCGTATCCGATCTACCGCGAGATTAACATGCCGGATGAGTGCAAGGACTCGTAGGCCCTAGCTCGAGTGCCGGTAAAGGACGATGCGCTGGTAATCAATCGGGCTCTGCGGTCGGAGATAGAACAGAGGTCTGCCTGTGAAGTGATGGTGAAGGCATTGCCATGCCAACAAGCTTTCCACGCAAATGGTATCAATCGTTAATAGTTACTCTTTGTTGCTTGCATCAATCTCTATGAGCAATGAATGCAACTTGTCTATTTCGACGGGTTTGGTAAGGTGATGGTCGAATCCAATATTTTTCGCCTGCCGCCGGTCGTCTTCGGACCCCCATCCGGTCAAAGCTACAAGGGTCAAGCCCTTTATAGCCGAATCGGAATGTAGTTGTCGCGCAACTTCGTACCCACTCATGCCGGGAAGGTCAATGTCGAGAAACATCACGGTAGGTTGAAAGGCCTGGACGGCCTTCAGCGCGTCCGGCCCAGTATGAGCCGTCTCTACCGTATGCCCGGACAACGCAAGCAACATGGCGAGCGTCTCAGCACCATCCACATTGTCGTCCACTACTAAAATGCGACGGGGAATAGATAGACTACAGGAGCGCTGCTCTCCAGCGACCCGCTGCCCTCCGGTTTTTTGCATCGCCGCGAGGGGAAGACGGACAACGAACGCGCTACCTTTCCCTGGGCCTTGACTTTCGGCCGTGACATGTCCGTTATGCATTTCGACGAGTCGCTTGACGATGGCCAACCCGATCCCCAATCCTCCTCGTGAGCGATCCAGCGTTTTCCCGACCTGGTTAAATAAGTCGAATACCTTTGTGAGTGCCTCCGGGGTAAGGCCAACCCCGTTGTCCCGCACCTGGATGACGACTTCGCTGCCGTCTCTCTGGGCGGATAATTCGACTCGCCCTCCTTCAGGAGTATACTTTGCTGCGTTATTCAGAAGATTACTTACCACCTGTGCCATACGGACTGGATCGACATCAAGCAGGAGCGCCTCTTCAGGAGTCGAAACCAACAGCTCGTGCCGGCCTTCCTCAATAAGAGGCCGGCTCAGTTCAAGAGCTGTCTCCAATACTGTGCCGACATCTACCGGCTCTTTCTTGAGCTGAACCTTTCCTCTGGTAATGCGCGAAACGTCAAGCAGATCGTCGATGAGGCGAACCATATGTTCGACCTGTCGCTCCATGATCTCCCGTGTCTTCACTGTTGCATCGATTGAGGATGCCAGCTCGAGTACAGCAAGCCCGGTGCGAATGGGAGCAAGAGGATTTCTTAGTTCATGAGCCAGCGTGGCGAGAAATTCGTCCTTTCGTTGATCTTGCTCCCGCACCTGCTCATAAAGATAGGCGTTTTCGATCCCGGCAGAGGCGATCGCGGCAAGCTGTACGAGAATCGCTTCGTCCTCCTCGGTAAATTCGCCGTGAGCCTTGTCCGTTAGCTGGACCAGCCCGAGGTTCTTTCCCCCGTGACCGATTAGCGGCACAGCAAGCCAGCCCCGCATGGGCGGGTGATCTTTGGCATGTTTTCCAAACCCTTTCCATGCTGGATGGGCTTCCAGCTCTTTTTGGGTCATCCTCAGTGGACAATTGGTACGACACACCTCGATGTAAATGCCAGATCCGTCCGGCTTCTCGGAATAGGCCCGGTAATCGGCGTACTTGTCTGATAGCGACACCGCGGTAATACGTTGAGCCCAGTTTTCTGAAACAGTCAGGGAGGTGGCTGCCTGGTGAGCTCCGAGCATAGAGCGAGCCTCTTCGGTCAAAGTCCGGGCAATACTCTCCATGGACAACATTCCGTTTATCGACTTGCTTGCATTGGCTACCTGCGCCAGAAGCGTGGCGCGCTGTTTCTCCTTCGCAAGGAGAGCGGCCATCTGCTCCTCGGATTGCTTGCGTTCGGTGATATCGAGCAGATTTCCCGCATATCCGAGGAATTGCCCATTCGAGGAAAGGCGAGGGCGACCTCGGTCGATGATCCAACGGTACACGCCATCGGCCCGCCGCAAACGATATTCGATTGAGAATGCCTCATTCCGCTCGTTTGCAGACAGGAAATGTTTGCCTGCTGCCGCTCGATCGCTTGGATGTATGGCATTGAGCCACCCCAAACCCAGGCCTTCATCCTCGCCCTGGCCGGTAAACTCGTACCACCCTTGTGAGAGGAAAGAGCACGAGCCGTCTGGCTCGGTCACCCATAGCATGGCGGGGGCAGCGTTGGCAAAGTCACGGAACCGTTCTTCGCTTTGCTGGAGGGCCTGCTCGGCCCACTGGTGCTGCGACGCCATGATTACCTGGTTAGCAGCGAGCCGCAGCAGCAGGCGTTCTTTCTCGGTTGGAAAGTTTACGCGCTGGGAACCGGCAACTAAAACGCCATGCTCCCCGACCAAATCGAACCGAGTGACGGTCGTTCGCAGAGTTCCGGGTCCAAACGGATCGCGCACCATAGTTACCGGCGCCAAGGCAACACCCTTCAAGAACGGCGCGAGCCGCACTTTTGCTTCGTAAATGCAATGGTTGGCATCAGGCCGATGCTTGCTACTTACAGTCTCTGTAAAACCAGAGCCTCCAGGCTGGGCAAGCTGAATGTAGACCAAGTCGAGATCAAGAGTACTCAAGAGAACCTGGGCGAGGCTCTTGGCAATACCGTCAGATCCCAAGCCGACCCACGCCGCAGGCAGGCTCGAGAAAGCTACTAGATCTCCCATTGCTCGCTGCAAGCAGCCTACTTTATCACTATCGTTGTAAGTTATATCCATCGAGCCGTTGGTCCTGGGGATACCCGCTTGCTTCAAGTAGTATCTTCACTCCCGAGAGCGAGCAATTTTTGCTTTCCATCTAAAGCTCGTTGCGTTAGAGCGGCTCAATCTCTGTTCTTTCTTCAAAGACAAGCCCGCAGCCTCGCGAAAAAAAACCGTTGCAACCACCTCAAGAGAGAATTTACAGCTCTCCAATGTCGCTAATTTACGGAGAATTGGGAATGCAGTTATTACCTTCTTCGCTAGTGCAGTCTTTATAATACACGTGGATTGCCGCACATCCCAATATCTAAAGGATGGTGCGCGGGAGTTGACAGGCCGCATTCCCGTAGCGGGACGGACGGATTTGTTGAAGTCAGACCCAGTAAAAGATGCGAGGGTGGAGCATGGCGAGGGTCTAATTTAGCAAAAAACCAGCGCAGTATGTTAAAACGCGTGAAGGACTTAGGGGACAAAAATGAAATCATTGTACAACCCAGACATATACTCCGATCAAGTCCGGGAAATGATATTGCAATCGGGCGAGATCGGGATCGAGATCGCAAACCGGTGGATGATGGGATGGCCGAAGAGGGTCGTGAAACTTCTCGTCGAGGATATGTACGAGGAGGTGTTTGAGTATCAGCTGTTGCAGGAGCAGGATGTGATAGCCAGAGCGTCCAACCTCAGCCATCTGGCGCCCATGGAGATCGTCGTGATGTCTGGCCTGAGCCTGGAGCCCCCGGAATTGTAGACAATCTCGGCGCCACTGTAGGCGCGCCCTCAACGTATGCGAATCTGCCGCGCTATCCGGCATTCATCTCCTCACAGAATCCCTAATCAAGAGCCAGGCTGCTATCAGGCGGCGTTTTCTGTTCCCAATTCCCGTAAGCAAAAAGTAGCAGTCCTGCTGAAATTAATCCGCTCATAACGGAAAAATGCGGCTGAGATCGTATCGCACAGAAAACATGTCATCTCTGGCGAAGCAGGACGAAGGGCGGTTCGCCTGTACCCCGTTCAATTAACTTCCCTTGGCCATACTGAACCACGCGATCGTTTTTGAGAATTACGGCGTAGTGGACGCGTTCAACATTAAGCCAACCATCGATTTGACGATCCACGTAATGCAGCGCTTCATAGTCACCGCTCCGTTGAAAGCCATCTGGATTCCCAATGGTATTTATGACCTCTGCCCTTGACAGACCTTCGCGCAGCGCGGTGGTCTTTCCTGTGGCGCACGAGGCCAGGACCAGTGTGCAGCTAGAGCAAGAACAAACCGCTTCAATATCTTCTTCCGTCGTAATAACAAACGCCGAGCAAAATATCAGATATGACTTGTTTCTGCTAAATCAAGCGGCGCTTTTCTGTGCAGGAAATAGAAGGATCCCAAAACACTGCGGTGATGCCTGGCGTGGCGATAACACGATGATCGTCATGGAGAAGGGCCTCGAAAAAGGCTTTTTATGCTTTCCGGAGATCAAGCTTCACTATCTGCTCAGCATGCATTTTTCAGCGGCCTATCAGAAGGTTTTTATACCTTCCCGGGGTATTGTTGACATATACCCTATACGGGTATATGATTGCTTATCGGCAATCGCAGATGTTTTGGCGAAATGCTCCGGCTGGTTTGATATCGAAACTGTAAACGTTGAGTGATATATGGCTGTCAAACCCATTAATCTGAAAATCAAGGGTATGAATGCGCGCAACGTTTGAACAGGCGGGGGCCAGGCCGATAGCAGGTCGAATCAAGTTGAATATTGATAATTTTGATAGGGAGAGCGGATATTCATGAACTCGCTTGCGCTTAAACAAATCGAGTTGCCCATCGAAGGCATGACCTGCTCGGCCTGCGCGGCACGCATCGAAAAAAACCTGAATAAGCTGCCCGGCGTTCATGCGGTGGTCAATTTTGCCAACGAAAAGGCGCGCGTGGAGTTTGATGACGCCGCCATCCGACCTGAAGAGCTGGTTCACTCGATCGAGAAAGCAGGGTTTCACGTTGTTCCGCAATCGGTACAACTACAAATCAGCGGGATGACCTGCGCGGCATGCAGCGGGCGTATTGAAAAGGCGTTGGACAAGCTTCCCGGCGTATCCGCGTCCGTCAATTTAGCCACTGAGATAGCCCATGTCAGCTTAAGACCCGGAGCGCCTGTCATGGATGACCTGATAGCCGCTGTCGCCAAGGCGGGTTACGGCGCGACCGAGATCAGTGAAGCCAGCCGCGCCGAGGAAAAGGCCCGGAAACTTGCCGCGTACCATGCGGAGCTTCGCATGTTCTGGATATCAGCTGCGCTTACCTTGCCGATGGTGCTGGAGATGGTTCCCATGCTCTGGGGCGATCATGGTGGTTTTCTGCCGCGCTGGCTGCAAATGTTGCTGGCCACTCCCGTGCAGTTCTGGGTGGGCAAGCGCTTTTATATCGCGGGGTGGAACGCATTGCGTGGCGGTGGCGCCAATATGGATGTGCTGATAGCGCTGGGCACCAGCATGGCCTACTTTTTCAGCGCCGTCGTGACCTTGCTGGCTCTTGACCAGCATGTCTATTTCGAAGCAAGCGCGGCTATTATTACGCTAGTGCTGCTGGGCAAGCTGATGGAAGCGCGTGCAAAGGGCAAGACGTCGGCGGCCATTGAGGAACTCATCAAGCTGCAACCTAAAACCGCGAGGGTAGAGCGCGACGGCGAAATCGTCGAGGTAGACGCAAATACTCTCAAGGTGGGCGATATTTTTATCGTGCGGCCGGGCGAGAATCTGCCTGTGGATGGGATTGTCATTGAAGGCGCATCCGATGTGGATGAAGCGATGTTGACTGGCGAGAGCCTGCCCGTTGCAAAACGGGTGGGGGCCAAAGTCTATGCGGCAACTTCGAATCAGCAGGGCCGGCTCCGATGCCGTGCCACCAGCGTGGGCGCTCATACCCAACTTGCTGCCATCATTCACCTGGTGGAAGAAGCCCAGGGCTCCAAGGCCCCCATCCAACGGCAGGCGGACGTCATTTCGGGAATATTCGTGCCGGTCGTGGTGGTCATCAGCGTGCTGACACTGGTCGTTACGTGGTGGCTCGCAAGCGACTTTGTTCCGGCTCTCATCAACGCCGTGGCGGTTTTGGTCATTGCCTGCCCCTGCGCGTTGGGGCTGGCTACGCCGACTGCAATCATGGTTGGAACAGGGCGTGGGGCGCAGGCGGGTGTGCTGGTGAAAAATGCCGCTGCGCTGGAGCAGGCGGAAAAAATTCAGGTTCTGATCGTGGATAAAACCGGCACGCTCACGGAGGGCAAGCCGGCGGTAACGGATATTGTCCCCCTGGGAGCGATGACGGAGCGGGCCTTGATGCAAGTGGCCGCAACACTTGAGCAAGGCTCGGAGCATCCCCTTGCAAAAGCGGTAATGGAGCGTGCCGCGGCCATGAATATCAGGCCGCAGGCCATAAGCGACTTTTCCGCCATTACCGGCAGCGGAATTGCTGCCCGGGTGGATGACGTTGAATACATTTTGGGTTCCCCAAGATTTCTGCGGGAGCGCGGCGCTGAGGTTAATGAAAGCCTCGCTGATCTCCAGGACGAAGGTAAAACCGTCGTAGGCGTGGCAATCTTATCCATGGAAACTCCAAAGGTGCTTGGCTATCTTGCCATTGCCGATCGATTGCGCGGTACTTCGGCGCAGGCAGTGAAGCGACTGCAATCGATGGGGATCGAAGTGGTGATGCTGACGGGTGATAACGCCGCCACTGCTTCAGCCATTGCCCTGCAAGCGGGCATTACCGCTTATCGAGCTGAGGTGGCGCCACAGGATAAGGCTGCTGAAGTGGGAAAAATGAAGGCCGAGGGTAAATTTACGGGCATGGTGGGCGATGGCATTAACGATGCTCCGGCGCTGGCTGCGGCGGATGTGAGCTTCGCAATCGGCGCAGGCTCCGACGTGGCGATAGAAGCTGCCGACATTACCCTCATGCGTGACGACTTGATGAGCGTGGCCGACGCCATCTCACTCTCGCGCGCAACGCTGGGGAAAATCCGCCAGAATCTTTTCTTTGCCTTCATCTATAACGTGCTTGGCATACCGCTGGCGGCAATAGGCTTGCTTAATCCGGTTATTGCAGGAGGGGCAATGGCAATGAGTTCGGTATCGGTAGTCAGTAATTCATTGTTGCTGAAGCGCTGGCGGGCAGGCGGCTGATTTGCCGGTAACTTGACGAAAAGGAGTTTTGAAATGCGAACAGAAGTTATGAAAATTGAGGGAATGAATTGCATGGGTTGCGTAAATAAGGTGAAAACCGCGCTGGAAAACATTACAGGAATGACGCGTGCCGATGTTTCGCTGGAACAGAAGCAGGTGACAATTCAGTACGATGAAAGCGATGCCGCCCCGGAACAGCTTAGGCAAGCCATCAGGAATGCAGGTTTTCAACCCACAGGCTGATCGATTTCCGCTTTTTGTTAATTTCTATTAATTCAAATGATAAGAGTGTTTAGTTGAAGAATAACATTAAGGATTCTGATTTTGAAGTCGCCGAGTAGCAAGAAACCATGCCATGAGCCTCAGACCGTGGTGCAACCGGATAAGGAAGCCCTGATCCGGCGCCTCAACCGCATCGAGGGCCAGGTTCGCGGAGTCAACAAGATGATATCGGAGGACCGTTATTGCGTTGATATCCTGAACCAGGTCTCCGCGCTGCAGTCCGCGCTGGACGCCGTCGCCATGCTGTTATTGGAGAATCATACCCACGGTTGCATGCAGAGTGCCATCCAGTCCGGCCAAGGTGATGAGGCTATTGATGAGCTGATGACGGTAGTGCGAAAATTTGCGCGATAGCAGGGCCGGCATTTCGACACTTTGCCGACTTCCTATTATAAAGGTCCGCTATGAGACGTTTTATTCTGATTGCATGCCTGTTTTTTGCGGCGCCTGCCCTTGCCGCCGATATTTCCCCGGTTGACGCTCCCGACACGATAGCCGAGCGGGTAAAAGCCTGTACTACCTGCCACGGCCCCGAGGATAAAGCGGGGCGAGATGCGTACTACCCGCGTATCGCGGGTAAACCGGAAGGCTATCTTTTCAACCAGTTACGCAACTTTCGAGATGGGCGGCGTCACTACCGGCCCATGGCCTTTCTGTTGAAAGACTTGCCGGATGAATACCTTCGGGAGATGGCTCGCCATTTTGCTTCGCTGAATCAAGCCTTTCCCCCGCCCGAGCGCCTGGCCTCCTCACCGGGCGAAGTCGAGTTGGCCCGTAAACTTATCGACCGCGGTGATCCCGCACGGAAGATCCCTGCCTGCATTGAGTGCCATGGTAAAGACCTGATGGGAACGGCGCCTTTTATTCCAGGGCTGCTGGGCCTGCCCCGCGTTTACATAATCGCTCAGTTCGGCAACTGGCAGCACGGAGCGCTGATGCGTGGACAGACCCCCGATTGCATGTCCGAGATTGCCAAACGGCTTACTACCAGCGAGGTAAGCGCCATCGGGGCCTGGTTGGCTGCGCAGCCTGTTTCCGAGTCCCTGTCAAGGCGATCCGGCCAGGTAGCAACACTTTCTCCTGAACTGGCGAGGCGCTGCGCCAGTGTGTTCCTGCAACCGGAAGTTCCGCAATGAAGCGCGTGAAACACATAGCCATCGCAACTGTCTTTGCCATATTCGCCGGTCTCGGCGTGCTCCTTGCACCACTGGGCCCACAGGTGATCAGCGCAGAACAGATGCCGGCAAAGACGGGGGATGCGGAGACATCGCAGGCACAGCAAACCCAGCAGACGCGGCAAATGCGGGGAGCCTATCTCGCGCAGGCAGGCAATTGCAGGGGATGCCATACGGCACAAGGGGGCTTGCCTTATTCCGGCGGGCATATCCTTGCTACGTCTATCGGCATATTTGTTACGCCAAATATCACGCTCGATCAGGAGACCGGTATTGGGCTCTGGGATGAAGAGGACTTCTGGCGGGCAATGCATCACGGCAAATCCCGTGACGGCAGTCCTTTATACCCCGCATTTCCGTATACCGATTACACTAAGGTGACCCGTGAGGATACTGATGCTATTTTCGCTTACCTGAAGTCCTTGCCCCCTGTCGAGCAACGTAATCCCCCACACCAGATCAATTTTCCTTTTAACTTCCGCCCGCTCCTGTACCTCTGGCGCGCCCTTTATTTTACAGACGGTGTTTATCAGCCTGACGCTGTAAAGAGCGATGAATGGAATCGCGGCGCATACCTCGTGCAGGGACTCGGACACTGCAATGCCTGCCACACTACCCGCAATCCGCTCGGCGCAAGCCAGGGGGATAGTCTGGGAGGGGGGCAAATCATGGGCTCGAACTGGTACGCGCCCTCCCTGACCTCTCTTCAGGAGGCTAGTACCGTTGACTGGGCACTCAACGATATTGTCCAAATACTAACGACAGGCCTTTCATCTCGCGCAGTCGCGACAGGTCCGATGGCGGATGTGGTCAGCCAAAGCCTTCAGCACCTGACTGCGGGTGACGCGCATGCAATGGCCGTTTACCTGAAGTCATTACCCGAGAGCGCGCCGTATTCACGGGGGATTGCGCCGGAGCTTACTCAGGAAGTCGACGGGCTGCTCCAGAAAGGAAGCGAAATTTATGAGATTTATTGTCAAGATTGCCACGGGGAGTTGGGGCAGGGCGCACCTGGTGTTTATCCGCCGCTGGCGGGCAACCGCGGCATAACCCTGGCTTCTCCGATTAACGCGATACGCAGCATTCTTCATGGAGGCTATGCGCCGGTTACTGCAGCCAATCCACGTCCATATGGCATGCCGCCATTTGCGCAAGTCTTGCGCGATGAAGAGATCGCGCTGGTTTTATCCTATATCCGTAACGCATGGGGCAACCGTGGCAGCCTCGTGACGGCGGTTCAAGTTGATAGGAGCCGGAAGGGCGTGCAATAAAACGTGGGTCAAGCATGAGCAGAACGTACTCCAGCTTTTTCTCCTATGTATGCTTCCGAACGGAGCAACGTACTTTTCCTCTCTATGATCATCGTCCATCTCTGATTTTATCTTTAATAGCGGAGACAAGAACCCAAAGACATGAATGGCTGACCGATCAATCGCCTGTCAGAGGGAGATTTTCAAAGTGTTCGATAAGGAGATTCATGATGGCTTCAGATAGAGAAAAAAAAGGTGATGACCGGAGCAGTGGGGGCAAGCGTGGCTTTGCTTCAATGGATCAGGACAAGCAGCGTGAAATAGCCAGTAAAGGGGGCAAAGCAGCCCACGAGAAGGGCACGGCGCACGAATTTGATTCAGAAGAAGCTCGTGAAGCTGGCAGCAAGGGTGGCAAGGCCGCTCATGAAAAAGGCACTGCACACGAGTTTGATTCGGACGAAGCGCGCCGTGCCGGCAGCAAAGGTGGAAAGGCCGCTCATGAGAAAGGCAC
Source organism: Nitrosospira briensis (assembly GCF_900115125.1). Classification (GTDB taxonomy): domain Bacteria; phylum Pseudomonadota; class Gammaproteobacteria; order Burkholderiales; family Nitrosomonadaceae; genus Nitrosospira; species Nitrosospira briensis_A. The sequence continues at coordinate 527,128 of NZ_FOVJ01000001.1, forward strand.
TGCTCACCAGTTTGATTCCGAAGAGGCTCGGGAAGCTGGTCGAAAGGGAGGAGAATCTCGTGGAAGTGGCTCGTCTGATGACAAATCCTCGCATTCAAGCAAAGGTGGAACATCAGGCCAGCATGCCAAGGCGGGCAGCCAAAGCCATAAACATAAATAGCGGTTCAGCATGACGGCGAGCCGGCTGCCCGGCTCGTTATCATTCATAGCTTTGCCACCAGGGCCTGGGCATCGAACGGCGCCTTCACTTTCACATCGTTATCAAAGTAGCAATAGACGTCGCGCGGCCGGTGCGACAGCTTGGACTGCGCCGAGATGAGATGTGCGTCGGCCGGTTGGAAACCCGCGCGCCAAGCCTGAATTCTTGATGCCCAGCGCGTCAATGCTTCGTCGGTATAGCCGCTCGCATAAATTTCCTTGTCGCCATGAAGACGGAGATAGAGAAAATCCGCTGTGACGTCTTCCCGGTAAGGCCATTTACCTGCCGTGTCCGCGACGACCAAGGCAATGTTATGGTCGCGCAGCAGTTGCACGAAAGATTCATCAATGAAACTTTCATGCCGTATCTCGATCGCGTGGCGCAGTGTACGTATCGCATCGATAGCCAGCCGCGCACGGCCCGTCATGCGGCCCTCCCGGCGACGAGCAAGACTCAGCGCCTGTTGGGTGTCATGCGGCAAAAGCTCGAAGAAACCCGCCATCAATTCACGGTCATAGCGAAAACTTGGAGGAAATTGCCAGAGGATAGGGCCGAGTTTTTCCCGCAGGTTGAACAAGCCCGAGGCAAAGAAATTAGCAAGTGGGCCGTCAATCTCACGCAAGCGCCGTACATGGGTTATGTAGCGTGCTCCTTTTATGCTGAAAATGAACCCCGGTGGCGTATCGTCATACCAGTGCTGAAAACTCTCCGGTTTCTGGAGAGAGTAAAACGTTCCATTTATCTCTATTGTCGATAATGCCCTGGAAGCATACTCAAGCTCACGGTTCTGCGGAAGGCCCGCAGGGTAGAAGACTCCACGCCAGGGGGGATACCGCCAGCCGGAGATGCCGACAAAGGCCGCGCTCACCCTATCCGCTCCGCCCGGGAGGCAGTTCTTCTCCATCCCCGGTATACGCCGGGGGCACATAAAAATTGAGCGTGCGGAGAGGGCAATCGCCGGTGTTGCGTATTTCATGCTGGTCACCACGCTCGATGAGCATGAGCGACCCCTCGCCAAGCCGGTAGCGCTCGCCGTTCACCGTCGCAATACCGGTTCCCGATAACACGTACAACCACTGGTCAGCGCCGCGATGGCGATTTTCCGCGCCTCCTTCCGCGTCGCCTGGCGGTAAGACCATTTCCGCTGCTTGGGAGGCCTGATTTCCGAGGACCACGTGAAATCCATTTTCAAACCGCAGGTTCTTCCGTTTCATTTTACGTCCCCTGCCTTTAGAAAAAATTGGACAACGGAAAAACAGCGCGGTTTCGAGATGAAGGAGCGGGTTGATGGCAACAGCAGGATCGGTAGGCTCAGCTGTGGAGGCTGAATCTGCCGAGTTGAGAGCCTCGCGATACGATCAGCGCAGAAAAGGTTTCGCGAGCTTGAGATCATCTACAAAGCGCTCATATTCATCATCCTTGTCTCGCCCGGGCATGCGCAGCAAGAATGAGGGATGGATTGTTATCAGTAGCGATATACCGGTCGCATAGTCACGCAGTTTGCCCCTGTTAATGGTAATCGGCGTTGCCCGGCCCAGCAGGGAGCGCGCGGCGGTTGCGCCCAGCGCGACCACCAGACGGGGAGTAAGCAATTCGATTTCACGCTTTAGCCAGTCGTAACACGCAATGATTTCGGAATCGACAGGTTTCTTGTGCATACGACGCTTGCCCCGGGCTTCAAACTTGAAGTGCTTGACGGCGTTGGTGACGTAAACGTCTTCTCGCGGGATATCGACCGCCGCCAGTGCCCGCTCGAGAAGTTGCCCGGCGGGTCCTACGAATGGGCGGCCAGTTATGTCTTCCCGGTCCCCAGGCTGTTCGCCGACCAGCATGATAGGCGCGTGGGATGGACCTTCACCAAATACTGTTTGTGTTGCGTTCTGCCACAAGGGGCAGGCCCGGCAAGCGGCAGCCGCTTTACGCAGGGCTTCTATCGAGTTTCCTGCCTGCTCCGCAGGATGTGAAGCGTCATCGGTATAAGTTTTCATGGTTTCGCCGGTATGGCTAAAATCTCATAAGCTTTCCAAAAAGGAAAAACATGTCTGGTCTAAACAGTTTAGTTGCTGGGCGGGAGATCGCCAGTAATGGAGCAGGACGTGATGGAAGGCTCGTCATCACCCATGCAATCGCCGTAGCTGATCCTCAGCCAATGCCGCGCCCTTTCGGGCGTTCTAGTCGAAAGCTCCGCTGTCCATCGCTGATGAGTCCTGCGGTGGCGCCTCCATCATCGAGTTGACGCAGTAGACGAACAAATGTCTCGACGGACTCGGGCAGCGGCGGAGGGGCCGGTGCAGGGGAGACAGAGGCTGGCATGACCGTAATCAATACCGGACTCGGAGGATCGCTCACGTCGTGCCGCTGCAGGCGGAATGCGAACAAGTGGCCAGTTTCACCTTGTAGTTCGGCAAACTGCGGCACCACTACCACGGCCATATCAGCACAGTCGAGCGCAAACTGGCCAGCTGCTGCTTCGATCGCCCCCATCATTGCATCTCCCGCGCCCAGCAATGTGAAGTTGGGTCCCGTCACGCCAAAATGGCGCGCAATGGCGCCGCAGGGCGCGTTGGCCAGGCACCACGGAAACAGTTCGGGGCTGGCTAGCGCGGGACCAACCTGGGCTGCATCAGCCCAGAACTTGACCGAGGTGGCCGCACCGGCATTTGATGACGCCACTATAAGGCAGGTGCGATGTCGCGGTACGCCGGAGTCGAATAATGGCACCAGGCGAGGGGTAATCGAAGCAATGAGTTCGCGCTCCAGACCCCAGTCCAGCATGGATAGATGGTGCATGTCGAGATATATCATCCCTCCCATGCGCGAAGCAGTAGCGCAGAATTGAGCCCGCCGAAGGCGAAAGCATTGTTCATCACCCAGCGCAGGCGGCTTGGCCGGGGTTCAGGGGTACAGGCGATACCGCCCTCTATTTCCGGTTGTTCATGCCCCGGAGTCGGAGGCACTGTCTGTGTCAACAGTCCTTGAACGCACAGCGCAAGCTCAATCGCGGAGGCTGCGCCCAACGCATGCCCAAGTGCACCCTTGCTACCGCTTACGGGCGGCAGGCCGGCGCTGAACAACTCATGCAGAGCCTTGGCCTCAGCTGCGTCCGAGGCCCGCGTGCCAGTCCCGTGGGCGTTTACCCAGTCAATCTGTGCCGGCGTGATGCCAGCTATTGTGAGCGCCGCCTGCATCGCGGCCCGCATACCGGTCCCCTGCGGTTGCGGTGCGGTAGGATGGAACGCGTCGCAGGACAGGCCAAGGGAAACCACTTCTGCCAGGGGTTCGATGCCGCGCTGCAAGGCATCGTCCGCGCGCTCCAGAACGAACATCGCAGCGCCTTCGCCTAGTATCATTCCGTTGCGGCGCACATCAAAAGGGCGACAGGCATCCGATGCCATTGCCCGCGCCCGGCTGAAGCCCACCATGGATAACCGCGAGAAAGGTTCAACCCCGCCTGCAAGGGCCACTGGAACCTGGCCGCTGCGCAAGGCAGCAAAAGCCGTACCTACCGCGTAATTACCTGCCGCGCAGGCAGTGGCCAATGACTGCTGTGGCCCGGTAAGACCAAAATGGGCACGCACGCCATCGGTGAACGAAGGCGCCATATAATCGGCAAGGTTTATCGCATCGTCCGACGGCGTCCGCTCGAACGCTTCGCTCTCGCCGAGGGTGCTACCGATGTACACCCCAGTCCGCGCCGGGGGTAGCGGCAAGCCTGCATGGCCCAAGGATTGTCTGGCAGCGGCAAGCGCAAGCGAGCGTCCCCGCCGCAGGGGTTCGGCCGTAAAAGATTCTATTCGGCAGGCACGCGTGCAACGATAGCCGTCTGCGGCAAGGTCTGGCCATTCGCGTAACGCAGACTCTCCAGCCAGCAGGCGCTGCCACAATTCCGACGGCGAATCGCCCAATGGCGTCATAACGCCCATGCCGGTTATCACCACCCGAACGGCGGGCTCGCTCATATCGATACTCTGGCGAAGATATAACGTACGGTGGCTTCAAGCGAGACAAACTCTGGTAGATCCTGATCGGGGATGATCAGAGCGTAGCGCCGCTCGATACGTGCCACCAGTTCGACGAGATCCAGTGAATCCAGCAGCAGATCGGTTCGAAAGTTGGCCTGAACCGGTAGAGTCGGGGGTAGCGTTGGCCGGATCGCCCGTAATTCGGAGCGCAGGAACGAGAGTACTTGGTCGTCATTCATTCGCGCGGTGGTGGGTTCGCTCATGGGTAGACAGGCACCGCAGCCGCACGGGCGACCGCAAGGCATTCGCTCGCCAGCGGAGCGAGTGGATCGCCTATAAGCCGGTACGATTCCCATGCGCGTGCTACGGGCGGCGCGCCACGCACAATCAGCTCTCCGATCGTCTGGGCGCCGGTACGAAGGGCATCGCACAGGCCGAGAGCCCACCGTGTGTTATCCGTATGTAGAGTATCGCTGAACGCGCCAAAACTGGCTGCCGCCACCCCCCGCAAGGGCACGGCCTCCGCAAAGGACAGGCTGGTGCGTTGACGGCTGGCGGTGCGGCAGCACAACGAAATCAATGCACCGAGAGGCTCACCGGCCCAAGCGTCAAAATGATGCCTACGGGTTCCATGGTAACCAACCCAGCCGACTGGCCGGCCGTGGCCCACATATAGTCCTAGCCCGAGGCCGCTGCCGAGAGCCTGCACCATATCTTCCCGCCCAATCACGTCAGCCGTCCAGCGCAAGGTGGGCATCTGGTCGCAGAGCAGGGTTTCAATTCTGTCAGTTACACGCAGGTAGCGTGGGTGCCATTGGCCCAGCAGGGCCACTGCAACCTGCTGGGCAGGACGCCGATGCACCCTCGCAGCCGTAGCCGCAAAGCGCCGGTTTTCATCCGGGGTGCGCAGTGGTAACCAGGCAACCGGCACACGCCGGCCGTTCCTGTCCTCCACAAACGGACCCGGAAGTACGGTTGAAGGGGCGCGCCGGCTGGACCCCGCAATTAACACAGCCTCAGCCGATCCCAACTTGTTCAAAAGGCAACGCGCATCAGGGGGAGGCCCGACATGGCAAGCAATCGTGACACGTACATGGCGCGCGCGCCACGCCTGAACCAACTCATTGAAGTAGGGTAGTTGCTGGGAGGGTATGGAAAAAATCAGGTGCTGTTCAGGCAACTTGCGGATTCGACTGGACGAACGTGGCAAATTTCTGCCACGGGGCATACTGTGTTTCGGTCTGGCTCAGCAGCACGCGGCGGGTGAAGTAATGCATCATGATTTGTCCCTGCTGTTCTGGGGTAAAGTCCATGAAGTCGGCCGCCGGGTCTTCGAGCACGTCAGCGGCACCTTCACCGGTCATGAAGCCGGCGCCATTGCTGTTCTCGGCGTTGCCGGCATAATCGGCATTTGGAACGCTGATGGCGGGATCGCCAGTGTTGTAGCCATAATTATAGGCGGCCTCCTGGCCAAGCGTGACCTGGCTGAAGACTGCATGTCCCATGTAGATCGGGCCCACATTCTGGTTTTGCCATACATGCGTCATTTCGTGGATGAACTGATATCGCTTTATCGGTCCTTCGTCGGCATCGAAATTTATCAGGTTGCCGGTTACGAAAGCACGTGACTCCGGATTGCCGGTGAAAAAATCCTGGATGCCGAAAATGATGTCATTCGTCGGCGTGTCCGTGGCAATAAAGACATTGTCGAGATCCACCGAATCCGCGAATACCAGTTGCGCATCAGCGCGCTCTGGTTCGGTAAGGTGACGGAAGCCGTTCAGAAGGTTCATCAGCAGGAATACGACAGTATCGAGCAATCCCACCGCCACCTCAAGCACGGCCAGCAGCATGGCCTTGGCTTGCTCGCCGATGGCGATCATGGTGCGTACAAATTCATCGATGAATTCCTCGCCGGCTTGCCTGAAAGCGTCGAATACCTGATTCAGCGTCTGTCCTAACTGGCGCGCGGCACGCATGAGATTTTCCATCGCCTGGTCAGGATGCTTCACAGTTTCCACAACCAGTTCAACAAGAGTGGCGCCAGCCTCCAGTGCGCCTCTTACCACTTCCAGCGTGATCTCGAACGCCTTGCCCGCCGTCCATACTACCAGTCGGGCTAACTCGAAACCTGCACGTAATGCGCCAGTGATGAATTTGGCAATGCCGGGAATGAAGTCGGTTGCCAGATAGTTGAGAGCATAGTCAATGGAATTACCTATCCGTTCCCACATCCCTCCCAGTATGTCGAGCGCGTCCTCGCCACGGGCGATGGCCCAGTCGATAATCTCTGTAACCGCAGCGCCCACGTCTTCGCACAGTTGCACAATCCGTTCCATTACTGCCTGCGCCTGGGTGGACGCCCAATCAAGCAGTTCAGTAATGCTCTTTTTCACGAAGCGTATTGCGAGGACCGCTTCACGCCACAGGGCCGAGGCCAGCGCCTCCCCCCGCTCGAGCAACCACCCCAAGATGTCGCCTACGGGACCAAGCGCCTGCAACACTGCGTTGATGATTTTACGGAACACAAAATAACTGGCTGTAACAACGGCTTCAAGAATGTCGACGACCTTGGCGCCCACTTCCAGCGCGGCTTCAACCAGCCGGGCTGCCACTTTATAAGTAAACGCGACCATTTGCCCGGTAAATTCAACGATAGTCTTGCCCAGGGCGAACGCGGCCTTGACCACTTCTTTCAGCAGGTTCATTGCCAGGCTCAAGGTTTCCTTGAGCAGGTTCAGAAGGGATTTGCCCAGCGCGAAGAATGCTTGCACCACTTTCCGGATGGCCGTCAGCGCGTGGGTGGCAAGTGTCTCGACAATATCGACCAGCAGTTTGCCTACCTCGAGCAGGCCTTGCAGTACCTTGGTTACAGCGTCTGCGGCCGCGGTGGCGATGAACTTGGTGAATTCTATCAGCGCTTGGCCCGCCTTGACTGCTGCGCGCACAATCTCGGTGATCAGATCGAGCCCGGCATTGACAGCATCGCTGATAATGCTGGCCAGACTCCGACCCAGAGACAGGAGTGCCGAAATAACCGAATCGAATATCGCCCAGGGGCGGGTGACGAGCGTGGCCAAAATTTCGCCCACTGCCTTGCCCAGTTCGATAAAAGCCTTTACGAAACCCTCCACCAGTGTGACGCCGAACTCCACCGCTTGCTGAAGGATATTGCCAATCGTTTTGCCTATTGCCAGGAGCGCTTCAGCACCTCTCTTGATAATGTCGAACGTCTTGCTGGCCATCCAGGACAGTAATTCGCCAAGTTGACGGCCGAGGTTGTCAATTGCCTTGAGCACGGTGATGAGTGCATCCTTGGCAAGGTTAAACGCGGCGTCGAGCACGTTGAACAATCCCTGTCCGATTGCCTCCAATCCTGCGATTATCTTTTTGACAAGTTCGTAGCCAGTCTCGAGTGCCGCCTGAAGGAGATCAAGTACGGTCTGGCCAGCCGTGATCAGTGCCTTGAGCAGGTTGGCAATGTCGTTGGCAACCCAGTTCGCCACATCTGCCAGTGCCTGGCCCAGCGTTTTAACCGCCGACACGACCGCATCGACGACCGAGTTAATTGCGCTGACAATCTCGTCGGCGATATCCTCGAAAAAATCGACCACGGCAGCATCGGTGTCAGGAGGGGAGGGCGGGCGGCCGTGCTGCATGCGCGTGATATCGGCGCCGGCGTCACGAAGCCAGTACAGTACTTCGCGCAGTGAACCCTTATCGACCGATTTATCAGGTTTGAGTACGAAGTCGTGCATCAGGACCCTTCCTTGTGCACGAGGCAACTGACCGATGGCGTGCACGACACCGCGCGCCTGACCTGCGCGCTTGTAACCTTCGATCAAGGTTTTTCGTTCTACGCCTGTCATTGCCGCGGCTTGCTGAAACAACTCCCGGTGCTGCAGGGGATCGCTGATCGATTCCGCATACGCTTCAGCCAGCCAGGCACCCATGCTGCGATCACGTTTGCATATCGCCTGGAAAGCGGGGGCAAGCTCCACCGAGGTATGCGGTATCTTGCTGATTGCCGCGTTAAGCGCAGACTTATTGGATAAGGATACGTGATCCAGTGCGCGCAGGAGCCGATTCCAGCCGGGGGACTGGAGAACTGCTCGGCGTGAATGAGGCGGAGCCGCGCGAGCGGAGTCGCGGGCGTTTGCCCGACGCGGTTTTGTACCGGTTTTTAGATGAGGCTTAGCCGTTTGAGATGGCTCAGCCTCTTTTTTAGGGGGGGAAGCGGTTTTGGTTCTTCGACGGGACGGGGGGGATGCCTCTGCGGACTCTTCTTCGGTGGGTTCCTGGTCTTTTGTACTGCGCTTGGGTTCAGCTTTGCCACGAGGAGTCTTCGGGGTAGCCATGGCGCGAGATTATCCTTATACCGATGGATTTACGAAAAGGCAGCGTGTTTTCGGCGAAGCTATCACACCTCAAGGCTTGGCGCAAGCGCTAATTTCGTGCGGTATTTGCTGAATAGCCAGGGCACAGTCGGGACTTATTGCAGCGCTTTTTTAATTCGGCATGGCTGATAATTGCCCCTGAAGGGACATTATGTCCATTTAACGATAACCATCAGATCAAGTTGCGTGCCATAAGCGAGTTTCTCTCTTGCCTTTGTGGGCCCATATCGAGCTTCCCGGGTTGATTGAGTTACGTTGCAGGCCTAACCTTCAGTGCCGAATTCTTCGTTTTTACTTCCTGCCGTTCGAAGTTCGGGGGCAGCATCCGACATCAGTTCGAACCAGAACACGCTGCCTACGCCAACCGTGCTTTCCACGCCGATTTCGCCTCCCATCAGTTCGATCAGTTGCTTTGTCACCACCAGGCCAATACCTGTGCCTTCTACCGAGCCGGCTTCCTGGCCAAGCCGATTGAATTGCTGAAAAAGCTGCGTCAGTTTTTCCGGGGGCAATCCTGTTCCTGTATCCCTGACACTGACCCGGATACGCTCAGGTGCAATCATGTCACAGGTGACTTCAACAGTACCGCCCTCGCGGTTGTATTTGATTGCGTTTGACAGAAGATTGATCAGGACCTGTTTCACCCGCGTTCGATCGGCTTTAACAAAGAAATGCATGTCCGCCGGGGGAAAGATCAGTTGAATGCCATGCTCCTGAGCTTGCGGTTCGACCATCGTCCGGGATTCGACCATGACCTCACCCAGGCACATAGGTTCCTGCGACACGATGAGCTTGCCCGATTCGATGGTGGCGAGATCAAGGATTTTATTGATCAATTCCAGTAGATACCACCCTGCAGCATTAATCTCCTTGAGCATGGTCATTTGCGTGAATGTGGGCGGCGGCGTGCTCGACTCCATCAACTGGGAAAAACCAAGCATGACATTGAGAGGGGAGCGCAATTCGTGGCTCATGCTGGAAAGGAATTCCGATTTCGCAAAATTGGCCTTTTCCGCGTCCGTCTTGGCTTTGGTGAGTTCTGTTTCAATCAGCTTGCGTTCAGCAATATCGCGGCGCAATTCCGCGTTTACCCTCGCTAGCTCATCTGTGCGCTTTGCCACCAGTTCCTCCAGGCGATAGCGGTGTTCCCGCAATTCCGCTTCCGCCTGCTTGCTTTCGGTAATGTCGACCAGGATACCCTGAAGGAACAGTGAACGCCCCGACTCGTCGTGTACCACGCTCGCTTCATCGCGAAACCATAAAACTGTTCCACCATGGGAAAGCAGCCGGTATTCACAACGCAAGGGGGCTCCGGTTGCGCGACTCTTTGCGCGTTCCTCAAGTGTGCGCTGCCGGTCGTCTGGGTGAGTCCGGGCAAGGAGGACGTCGGGATCGTTCAGCCATTGCTCCGGAGGAAACCCGAGCATTTCGATTCGGGAGCTGACGTAAAGGAAGCGGTTGGTGCCATCCAGTGCAGCGATATAAACGATGGCCGGAATTGTCTCGACCAACGAGCGATATTTAGCCTCTGCCTGGGCCAGCTTATCTTCCGCGAGTTTCTTTTCCGTCAACATGCGGCGTTCGCTCAGCACGCGCTGGATAACGGCGGGCAGCAGTTCAAGGTACTGATGCTCTACATCCTTGATCAGGTAATCCCTGGCGCCACGCTTCATCGCCTCTACCGCGATTGTGGCGTTGTCTGTGCCTGTGAGCATCATCACGGGTATGGAAACCGCACCGGTATCATCTGTCAACGCAGCCAGGAACTCCAGCCCATTGAGGTCCGGCAAGTGATAGTCGAGCAGAACACAATCCGGTTGCTGCTCATGAGCGAGTTGTAACCCCTCCTGTCCGGATTCCGCTTCGGAAAGCAGGAATTCGTAGTCCAGGTTCCGCGCCAGGGCGCGACGGCACGCCATGCGATCCACAGCATCGTCTTCGACAAGGAGTACGCGAATCAGTGGTTTGGACATAGGAGAACCAGAGGTGACAGGAGTCCCGGAGAGCGTCCCGCTAGAATCTTGTTACGGCATTTCACTGATGGTCCAGTATGCGTCGATGGAGCGCATGACTTCAACGAATTGCCGGTAATCAACCGGTTTGGCCATATACCCAGCAACGCCCATATTAAAACTGTTTACCTTGTCCTGCTGTTCCTCAGACGTGGTCAACACCACTACCGGGATACGCTTCAGCTGGCCATCATTCTTCACTACGTGCAGGAATTCGATACCATTCATGATGGGCATGTTCAGATCAAGCAAGATAATGCAGGGCTTTTCACTTGCTGGTTCCCGAAGATAATTTACCGCTTCCTCGCCGTTTTCCAGATGCACGAGGGGATTCGTTACATGGATCTCCTTGAGGGCACGTATGACCGTCATGGTATCCACTTTATCGTCTTCCACAAGGAGAATGGGTTTGTTGGTAATTTTCACGTTTTCTGTTTTCCTTTAATTCGAGTTGCGATTTGCTATAGCTTGAGGGAGGGTGAAGAAGAATGTGCTGCCTTCACCCACCGCGGATTCGATCCAGATGTGGCCCCCATACATTTCCACAATTTTTTTTACCAGAGCCAGACCCACACCGGTGCTTTCTATTCGATCCCGGGGGGCGAGCGTCTGAAATAGCTGAAAGATCTTTTCGAAATGGCGGGATTCAATACCCGGCCCATTATCGGTAACGCTAAACTTCCACTGCTCGCCCTGAGCGCTGCACGCAATACGAATCTCGCTCAGGGGTTTATCCATGTATTTGATGGCGTTGGAAAGCAGGTTTTGAAATATCTGTTGGATGCGAGTTGGTTCTATGACGACGGTCGGCAGGGCATTTTCAACCGTAATGGTAACATTAGGCGGAGGATCGAGGAGGTCAATCACGTCTTGCACCATCTCTCCCACATCTACTGCCACTGGTGTTTCCCTGACCCGCCCTACGCGCGAATATTGCAGAATGCCATCGATCAAGTTCCCCATACGGTGCACCCTGCTGACAAGAAGGCGCATATGTTCTTTGCCTTCTTCATCGAACTTGTCGGCGTAGTCCGTCGAAAGCCAATCCGCCAGCGCACCAATCGCGCGCAGCGGTGCCTTTAGATCGTGAGATACGACATAGGCGAAACTCCTCAACTCCTCGTTGGCGCTTTCCAGGTCCGACATCAGGCTTGCTTTCAGTTCCTCTGCATGCTTACGTTCACTGATGTCGCGCAGAATGACGACAAACATGCGTTGTTCCTCGCCGTGCATCTCGACCACCGCAAGATCCAGAGGGAATAATGCGCCGCTCTTGCGCAGCCCCACGGCTTCAGTAACCACTCCGAGCCCTTTGGATCCTTCTATTTCCAGATATTTTCCGAAATAGTCGACGCGGCGGCCTTGCTCTTGCTCCAGTTCCGGGAACAGCTGGCCGATATTTTGCCCGATAATTTCACTCTCAGGGTAACCAAAAATTCGCTTGGCCGCGGGATTAACCGTTTTGATCGCACCTTGTTCATTCACTGAGACGACACCGTCAATCAAATTACTCAGCAGAGCCTGGGTATGTGCTTCGCTGGCGCGAACCTGAGCGATCGTGTCCACCAGGCTATCCCGCATTTCCTTCAAGCCTTGCATGAGTTGACCGATTTCATCGTTCGAGAAAACTTCGATTTCCTGCCTTAAATTACCAGCGGCAACGCTGCGCGAAATGCTCACCAAGTCCTCCAGCGGCCGGAAAACGGCGCGAATGAACATACGGCTGAACAATGCAGCCAGAACAAGTGCAATTATTATCGAGGCGACGAGAATGTTGCGAATGTTCTTGTAGCGTTGTTGTTCCTGATCATATTTTCTTCTGGCTTCGTCTACTTGCAGCAAAACAAGTGCGTCAATGGTCTCGCCGACCGGTATATACAGGGGACGAATTTTTTCGACGAGAATACGGTTCGCCTCCCCGATTTTATTTGCGCGTAAAGCGGCAACTGCCGGGACGAGACCTTCGGTGACATATGTCCGATGGTCTTCGGCGAATTTTGCTGCAAGTTTTTGTTCCACCGGGGTCAGGTGCGTCTCTTTATACGCTTGCCAGGTCTCCCTTATTTCCGCCGTATTCTTTTCGACCTGCGTTGTTTTTTTATCGATGGTATCCGCCGTGGGCAGAACCAGCGCCGACGTGACCGCGAGGCGGTTTTTCAATAGGAGAGACTCGATATACCCCACCTGGCTGAGCGGAATGGCTCGATCGTGATATACGCTCCGCAAGCCCTCAATCGCATTGCTCATCCCGAACAGCCCGATTATTCCCATTCCGAGCAGGAATGCTACCAGGAAGGACAGGGTAAAGATCAAGCGCGATTTGATGGTCAAGTTTTTAAATATATGGACCTGCATCATTCAGATGGAAAAACCTTTTATTTGTTGTGCTCATCAGAGGTTGTAAATATACCTGCATGAGCCGAAAGTGAAAAACATCTTTTCATTAATCTGTTGTGGTCTTCTGTTCGGACTGGTTCCGGAGCGGGGCGCGGACACATCTATTATTTTGGGATGCTGAATTAACCGCAGCTCCAGTACGTCGTTTATCGAAAGCTGAACCGTACAGAAGTGTAACTCTTCTGTAACCTTCATAAGCAGCCATATGGTCTATTGAAAAACCGGTTTCGATGTGTACTATGATTAATCGGGAATCATCGTATTCCTGACCCAACTACTCGTTCATGTCCACTAATTATTCGCGTCTCCGTAACGCGTGGCGGTCCAATTACCTTAAAGGAGGATAATAGCCATGAAACTCAACATATTAGTTGCAGGATGTCTATTTACGGCTGCAGTAGCCATGCCAGCCGCCGCTGAAACGATAATTTATACAGCCGAGCTCAACGGTTTGAGCGAGGAGCCTTCGAATATGTCTCCCGCTCTCGGTACGGCGACAGTTACCATCGATACGGAACTGCGTACCATGCGCGTTGAGGAGAGCTTTAGCGGCCTCTTGGCAGAGACCACAGCTTCGCACATTCATTGCTGTACGTCTGTCCCAAATACCGGGCTCGCGGGTGTCGCAACCCCAATGCCAGCGTTTCCCGGATTCCCGTTGGGTGTGACGGCCGGCAGCCACGATCAAACCCTCGACATGAACGTTGATTCAAGCTACAACCCGCCATTTCTTGCAGCCAATGGAGGATCGGCTGTGAATGCATTCAATACACTGGTGGCGGGACTGGACAGCGGAACCGCGTACGCAAATATCCATACCAGCGAGTTCCCTGGGGGCGAGATTCGGGGCTTCCTTGCTCCCATACCGGAACCTGAAAGCTACGCGATGTTGCTTGGCGGTCTTGGCCTGTTAAGCGTGATGGTCCGTCGCCGCCGTGTGTGATCCAGGAGTTGTGTTACCAGATGGGGGCCGATCGGCCCCCTTTTTTTGCGTTGGGAAGCGTAATTCCATATACCTGAATGAATTTTGATTGGCTCCGCCGGACGTATGGCAAGCGCACCTGCTTCTTGTGTCGTCCCTCCTTCCTTTACCTAGCTCTTGTGTCCGTCGATTCGGCCAGCCTGGACCAGGATGAGGAAGAGTTACCGTGAACATCGGGTAGCTGAACATATATCCGGTTTTCCTTACTTCGGGTTACAATTAACCGTTCAGATCAATTGCCCGGATGGTGAAATTGGTAGACACAAGGGACTTAAAATCCCTCGGGCTTAATCGCCCATGCCGGTTCGATTCCGGCTCCGGGCACCAAAAATCACAAGGTTTAAATATAGCGCTGCCCGTTATAGCCGCTGCTAACCCATGCCTGTTTGACCGATAGGTCGCCGGCAATCCTGCGGCTCGATGTCCGGCTTTATCAGACATAATGGCGCGTAGTAGTGCCGTGGCCCCACAGGACCAACAGCGGCAGGGATAGGTTTTTGATTCTCGTCTCGTATCAGTTCGCCTTTCGCGTTCACTTCATCGGGCCATTCCACATCACCCGTCACAACTCTAGTAGGGATGAGCCAATAATCCCCCACTCGATAATCTCCCTTCCGTGAAAACCAGATCTGTATTCCATCTTCGAGATCAATCCAACCGTTTTTTGCCTCTGCTTCACCTTTCAACATGAGAGCCCCGTTTATGCAGCCCTCACCGCTGTGATCCCACCGTCGGAGGAAAGGATGCAGGTTTTTTCCCCGCTCCGGTTCGGAATTACAGGGAAGAGCCGTATCGGCGGCCACCGATAGCGTCACGGTCAGATCCACGCCATTAATTGCTTTAACCTTGATGAGCGGACCGGCTTGCGCACTCATGGCAATTCGCTCGTCCATATACTCGACCCAATCTCCAGGCTTGAGGCCCAGGGATCGGTCGAGGCCCAAGTGCTCCAGCGTTACGGTCTGCTCCAGCCTTCCGGTCGTTTCGTGGATTTCGACTACTGGAAAGGTAACGGAACCGTTCTCCCTCGACCATTTGAATGTCGCGAATGTAGCGAGAGAATCACCGCCGGGGTCGTGGGCGCTACCGCCACAGTGTATCTCGACGCGATACAACTGATTCTCCGCTCCGCGGTAGCGCGACCGGGGCGAGACGGCGCATAGCTGATCAGCTGTAGTGTCACGGTCCCCGGTACGAGCGCGCAACCTGCCTGTACCCAGTGGGGGAAGATTAAAGTTTTTAAGTGGCTCTTCTGACGGCGAATCGCTACTTGGCCAGAAGGAGCTACCGCTGAACAACACTTTCACTTGCCATACTACTTGACTGCGGCTGCAGGTGTCAGGTCCGCCCAGCGCCACCTCACGAATATCCGCGTCCTCGACGTGCGTGATATGCCGCTCCCATACGTCAAGATAAAACAACAGTCCTTCGTTGCAATTCCGTATAACATCGAGCTCCGGCTGGTTTTCGGCAGGTAGCGCCAACTGCTCGCTGTAAAGGATGGCCTGGTCATTCTCCACGAGAATGCCTTCGACATAATAACGGCCGGGGCCGATTACGATATCGCCGCGATCGCGAACCGCGGTATTCAACTCTTCCTTCCGATTTTGTTCTGTTGGAAAGTTATTGATTGTATCGCTACATTTAGCTGCTTTGTTTGTGATAATCTCGAAACCACGTTCACCAGGATCCGCAGGCCCTGCATGCGCCCCCAAAATATCCTTTGCCAGCGTGCGCAGGTAATGCAGGAGAATGGCATTCTGTTCATTCCAGTCAGCGTCTAGTTGAACGCGGCCTTGCTGCATCAGCACCCGGCTAAAGTGCTTGCTGGGATCGAATGTGTCGCGTGAAAAATCGCCCTTCATTTTTTTCTCCTAGTTTTCAAGCAAAATGCCGGCTTCCATGCCAGCAGGCGTATATTCATCAAGCCGGGCGCGCAGGTTTGCAGTTCTTTGCGGACTAAACAGATCGTGGAATACACCCATCTCTGATTCATCCTCCGCTCCGGCTGAAATCTCTTCCGCGCAATCTGGCGCAAGCTGGCAGTAGGCGGACATGCCGTAGTGGATGCTTCCAAAACGGGGGCGCACACGCTCAGATTCGCGTTGCCTGGCTTTCTCCTTCTCGTCGGCTGCGAGGGTTGGTTCGAGATCATTCAGCGCGGCGACGACGTGGTCTGGTTGACAGTGATACCTTTGTGGCGTGCGCGAATCGGGGGTAACGTAGCAAAAGCGCATGCATCCGGTCTGGCGGCGGCCAACCCGAACCAGGCTCATGAAGATCGAGTTCTCTCCCAGCATGATCGCATGCGTATTGACCGCGCCAATCACGGTGCTACGGACGATCGACAATCGTGCAAAAGCCAGCGGCAGGCATGGCGCCCCGATTGCCACAAGCGCTTCACTTGTTGCATCAACAATGCTGTCGCTAATCGAGATGTCGACCGGGTCGGTCTGCACTTCATTGGCGGATACATAAATCGAGCCGATAATGCTTGCCTCGACGATAATTTTTGCCCGCGTCTGGAATAGCTCCAGGCTGGGCTCGTTTGGCCGCTTTGGCTCGCAGCCGGATTCAAGCTCCCACCCCGGAATAAGGGTTGAGTGGCGAATGATCACATCGCAGAGGTCACCTTCCGCGGCGCGTTCGCGATCCGAACAATCAGGGCCGTTGACCTGCAGGCCTCGCCCGGCCACCATCAATCCATCGAGCTTGAAACGGCTGGCCTTTTTGCCTGAGATCGCAAAGGCGTCGGGCCGGTCGGTTGCGTTGTCGATCAACCGGATTATCGGGCGGGTCCGATTGGCTGCCCTTAACTGCAAGCTTTCCCCTGCTTCCAATTCAATCGTTAGCGACTCGCTATATACCGAGCTATCCTCGATCTGGATTACCGCAGCGCGCAACTCTTCCTTTGCCTGCCGCCACAACTCTTTCTCTTCCGTCAAATCCGGTTCAGGACCCAGCGCCGTCTGATCCGTTCGCCATCTTACAAGTGCCGCATTAATAGTCTCCGATGTGTCTGGCCCGGGCTTGTCTTTCGTCACCCGGTAAAGCGCGAAGCTGGCAGGCTGAGACAAAACTCGCGGATACTCTCCGCCACCCATATCGGCGCTGAAGGCATAGTGATAGGTAACCCACACGCCGTGCTTCGGTAACTGCTTATCTGGAAAGACAATACGCCCCAACACCGGGTCCACTGCCACTCGCTGCCGTGGAGCCCGATAATGCCAGTCTGTAAGATCGGCAGGAATAACAAGATTTGCTGGAATCGGTTGGGGCGCTCCCTTGGCGGGCCAGCCCGGCGCGTAGATGGCTATGCTTTTTTGAGCGCCGTAATAGGTTGCCGAAGCCTTTGCCCTTAATGGCCGCAAACCTAGCCGCTCTTCCAACGCCCTTCGGCGAATCGCCGTGGGAAGATTGACCTCGTCAGCAATGTGAGTCGGATCCCCTTGAGGCTCAGGCCTGGTATAGAGGGGGCTGTCATTCCCCAGCACACTGAACGTGAAATACTGTGCTCCCTGGTTCTCCACGCAATAGGCTGGCGCGTGCGTCACCGAATATGACCTGAGGCGCCACACAAATACTCCAACGGTGGGGATATTGTGGCGTCCGGACGAGTGCCGGGATTGAATGCGCCGTACATCCACCGTGTGCGCCAGCTGTTCGAACGGCGTATTAACGAGGTCAAGGGCATGGCCATCGCGCAAGTCAGCCGTTCGCCCACGGTCGCGCCGCTGGTGGTCCAGGTGCTGAGTCCAGCCCAGCAAAGTGTAGAACTCTACCGCCCGGGCCGGCCACCCCGTCACGTTATTTGCAAGCAGTTCGAGCAAGGCAAGCGTGCCTTTACGCCGGCGCGAGCCCAGGGTGGCGGCAACGTCCCGCCGCGGAACTAAAACCTTGTTCAGGCTCCGCGTTGCTTCCGCAGATGATTTCGTGCCCGCGTTTGAAACGTCCTGCACAGCTCGATAGCCGATCAAATCGCCGATGTAGGGAACGACCCAGTCATCGCACGTTTCGATAAACCAGTTATCATAAAGCCGCGCAATATCCTTCTCGATCACATCGGCCTGTTCGCCGATAACCCGAAGCAGCGCACGTAGTGGATAGCCCCTTTCGGCGTCGCGTACCCGATGCACGGCGGGCAGCAATTCGTACAACCTGTCTGGCGATTCGTTCATGTCTTGATTTCCTGCAAAATCAAGGTATCCGGCACTTCCGGCGCCAGGTAGGCGAGCTGGTTCGCTTCGATCGGTATGCGGTGCAGAAGCTTGGGCATGACAGGCTTGGCAGCTTCCTCCCGCTGCCCCGCGGGCGCCGAAACAGAGAATCCTGCCAGAAGCTCTGTTTCAGAAATCTTGTCAAATACATCAACGTCGACGTAAATCACGCCCCGAACATTCTGGATCACCCTGACGGCTTCGGCCAGCAACAAATCTTCGCCTAGCTCCAGCTTCTCGAAGCCGAACGCTTCGAGCATTGCGGTTCTTATTTTCGGTTCGAGAATCTCCCATAAATGGTCCGGATGAATCCTTACGTTCGCGCTTATTACCAAAGCCAGCCGCTCGCGCACCTTGAGCTGAATCGGCATATGCGGGTCCCCATGGCGGTGCAGGGCTGCGTTCAGATTGCGGTAGAGGTCAGAACTCTCGTCGATGGGTATGTCTTCCGCTCCGGCAATGGTTACCTGTACAAAGTGCTGGCGCCCGCCAGTCGAGCGGATAGCGGCAGCCTTGCCGATCCCGGCAAAGGTACGGGTGAAATCGGCGTAATCCGATGTCGAAACGAGACGGTCCAGCGCAAGCAAAGCAAGCGGCACATTTTTGCGCGCTTGATCCCGGCTTTCCTTATCCGCTCCACCAGAGGCGCGGATAGGGTTGATGACCGCTTTCACGCCCAGCGGACGAGTTGCGAGCAAACTGATCTGGCTAGCCCGTACGTTTCCGGGTTTGCCAATGCCACTGCGATAAACCGCCCTGATGTTCTCCTGGCCCGTAGGCAACCGCGCGCCACGCTCGCCGTTGCCGAATGTAATTGTCGTTTTCTCGTCGTCATTTTGAAAGGTAATGAACTTCCGGTCACGCTCCCCCAGCGCGGATAGATTCCCGGCCTCGTGCCATTCGATATCGTTCACGCGTGCTTCCAGCGTGCTCGCGATACCGGAGACAGTAGGAGCCGAAACATAAGTAAGCGGGAATTGCTTCAGCTCGAATGACTGAAATGCCTTCGACGCATCCCCGCTTCCCAGTACCTCCCTCCGCGTCTCACCATGCGTCGCTTTCACTACATTAGCATATATCGTGACCGTTTCCCGCTTGTAACAATACGCGAGTTTTTTGTCGAACTTGATGAAGGTGTGGAGCTTGTCGCCGGGTAATGGCTTCTCTTTATTTTTGTTATCACCGTGGTCCATGCCCACAATTTGGGTTGTTGTTTGAGTTTTTTGTACTACTTCTGCCAGCATCACTAGCTCGCTTGCCGTTATGCCACTCGTCCCAGCAAGGTCCGTTCGCTCACCTGAAACGATCATCCATCGGCCGGGCTCGAGACCATCGTAAACCCCATCCAATTCGACCTCATCGCCACAAATTTCGTATTGAGCGGGTTCCTCCGCTAGAGCCAACTCTTCGCTCTGGCAATACACCGTAGTGGTGCGCACGAGCTTGAAATCATCCTTTTCCGGGCACGGAAGTGCTTCTAGGGAAGACTGTTCGAGAGGCGCAGCTCTTTCTCTTTTTGCGTCCCACCACTTCTCGGCGAATGTTAGTCTGGTTGTTTTGGCCGTTAACCCGTACTCTCCACGAGAGATAGCTACTGCGTGCGTAATGTTTTTCACAATTGGAACATATTCACCCTCCGCCTCGCAGTTTTGCTTTTGACGTTGGATCACGGCATAACTCCCTGACAGAACTTGCTCATAGACTGTATCCAAATAAGCTATATTTGCTTTTTCGTCGTTTGCGAGCGCCCATTCGCACCACTCGTTTTGCGGTCTCAAATTGCCGGCGTGGGGATTAAACGTCCCTGGTCCCTTTTCCTGTTCCTCTTCGGTGTAATACGGCTCATATCGAGGTTCTTTTGGCGCATTGTGCCCAAACAATGACGCCGCCTTGCGCAGCGCGTAGACTTTAATTCCCGGCTTTTCTGTTACCTCGGCATTGCCCAAGGCTGGATATAACGTAGAGTTCAAACGCGGCGAAAGTGTCGATATCAGCTTTGGAAAGATTTCCGCTTGTGCGGAAAACGTGCTTTTCACTGGGCGCGCCAGTTCCTTTGCATTTGCAGGCGGAATCGAAGGCGGCGCTTTTAGTTGACCCAGAAATAATTCTATGTTTTCCTGGCCAGGTGCTGGCTTGACGGCGGTTGTTGCCTCTACTCGGCTTGGGCGTTTAATCGCATCATTGCCAAGCACGTTCAGTGCACCGGCGAGCAGGGCAGTTACATGGTTGACCCAGGAAATAATTTGTTCCTCGGTCTCACCGTTTTTCATTTTTTCTCGTACGTTCTTCACCCCTTGCTCCCATAGCGATAGCTTGGGGTACAGATATCGCAAATATTCTGTCAATTCTTGAGTCGTGGCGCGGGCATTCAACCGATCAGTCAATTCTTGCCCGATCCTGTTCCTTATTTTCAGTGCATTGTATGCTTCGGGTAGATCGTGGCCTCTTGAGTCACAAGTTTTCGCTAACTCTTCGATTATCTGACGGGCAGGGTCACCACCGTTCCATGAGCGGAAAAACACCTGGGTGCGGTCCGCCTTACTGTCAGGCTTGATTTCGTAAACGCGAAACGGGAGGGGATCGGCTCCATCAATCCCAAAATCCATCAGCAATACATCGTTGGGCTTCAGATTGGTCGATATGCCTTTCAAGTACACTGAACCGCCGGGCTGCTGGATAGATCGAGGTTGCAGGATAGATCGAGGTGTCTGCGGCTGTGTCATCCGTGGTTTCAACGCATTCCATTCATGACGCGCCATAAGGGGCTCCGAAGTCTCGAAAGCCTGCATTTGTTCGCCGGGCGCGGGAATACTATTGACCTTTGCACCTCTGGGTATCTCGACCGGCAGCATGTCCTTTTCAATCGTATAGGCCAGGTATACGCTTGCTGCAACGCCGGGCCGGGAGCGGTAACCGACCAATCGAGCCTGTTCGAGTATCGAACGCCGCTCTGTGGCAGTGCGCAGGTAGCCCTCGTTGGCGATACGCTCCTGGTAAAAAGTCAGCACATCGGCCACAGTGGCCCACGCGTCGAGCAGCGCCATGGCGGGATCGCTCCTTTCCCGCGTTTTCAGGGCCGCGAGCTCAGGGAAATCCAGGCTCGACAATCGCGCACGCATGGTTTCGAAAAAAGTGCCGTGAGTCCCTGCGCGATATCGCAACTTGCTCAACCCCGGCCGGTTGTCCGCGGGGAGCGGGGTGAGAACGTCGGGGCCTTCACAGCAATCGCAGGGCTGTTTCATTTCCCACCTCTCAATGTCAATTCCAGTCTGCCGTTCTCCGGAAAGCTCAGGTCGTTATCCAGCTGCGCAATCTCCATCGGGCCAAGCGCCAGCACGCCGGTTTCAAGCGCATTCCTGCCGGTAATGCCAAGCCGCTGCAATTCCATTACCCTGACAGTTTCCACGCCTTCCACTGACTTGGCGATAGCGATCAGTTGCGAGAGGTGGACGCCTCCGCCGAAACTCAGGTTATCGGGGTGAAAAAATCCCTGCCTCCCCTCGCCAATCTTTACTCCGCCCGTACTGCTGAAAACCCTGAGGAGCTCGCGCTTTACCTGACTCCGCGCATATTGCGGCAGCACGCAGACTTCCATCGCGAGACGGAGCGGAACCAGGTGGGCGGGCGTAACGGCAAGATCATGGCCCATACGGCGGTAACGGTAGAGATATTCTGTTATCTCCGCGAGTAATGGACTGCCGGCTTCGTCCATCGCCTCCTCCTTGTATAGGGGATCAACCGCCACGCGCGCCTCATACCAACTGCCTGCCCAGCGCAACTCCGCCATCGCGTTCTGAACATTTGAATTTCGCGCGGCCAATGTTGCGTAATCTTCGGCGGTGATGGCGCGTTCGAGTCCTGTGCGAAACGCATGTGGCGCAAACAGCTTCACCTCCGCCGCCGGTTCAGGTGCAGTCCCGCCGAAGGCAGGCAACGGATTGCGGGGGAGAATCAAGTCTGCGCTCAACGTGCTTTCGCGCAGCACCAGATAGTTGATGGTATCCCGCCCCACGTTTCCGGCGGGGCCGTTGCCTACCCGATACTCCGCCATGAAACGTACCCCTGCAGCCGGGACCCGGCCCAGATCGCCATCGCCGAAGCGCAGGCGCGCGCGCCCATCATCATCTGTCTCGGCAACAAAGTGCCGATCTTCAGCAGCGCTATCGAGAAGGTCATATTCGGGTAGCCAGACAGAACCAGCAGCGGAAGCCTCATCTTCCACAAACTCCGGCAGACGAAGGCGGGGCAGGGCGCGTCGCGGATCCTGCGCCAACAATGCAGAAGCGGGAGCGACCGGCGGCAACGGCTCGCCAAAGGTGAGCGGCGCATGTTTCAGTGCCGGATTAAATCGGGCAGCCATCATGGTGCTCTCTGTTACGCTGCCCTCGCACGCACACTCATGAATAATCGTCTTTGTTTCCACCGGCCCCACCGGCTCGTCGACATGGCGGCCATGATCGACGAGGACGACATTGCCTCGCGCCACACTCATGTTACCGATGCGCCGGCAATCAGGTGCGGGCATCCGCGCGGAGAGGCAGAGAGAGAAGGGCAGGGCATCCTCAAATGCCCACTCGATCTCCAGTACGAGCTTGTCGAGCAAGCCGTCTATTGACGGTGTGACCTTTGTCAGCCGAACGGCATGACGACGGGAAGGATCCGCATCGGCGGGGTTATTCGTAGTGGGTCCGAGCACCTCTTCGAAAATCAGCACGTCGCCCGGCTGGAGATTGAGTATTCGCTGAGGTGCCGGTTTTTTAGCTGGGCTTGCGTCCTGAGCGCGTGGGGGGTTGCCGGCGCCGGCATCTCCCGAGGGTTCGATGGGTTTGTAGGCGGCTGTCTCCTTGTCAGATTCGGCCTCCTTCTCTTTATAGGCTCCGGGTCGCTGGTCGGAGTGAGATTTTGATTGCTCGTAGGATTCCGCAGGCTCGGGTGGCTCAGCCTTGGCATAGCCTCCAACCCGCGTTTCAGCCCCGGTTTCCCCTGTTTCGGGTATCCTGTCGCCAGTGGTCTCTGGCTCCCTCTCGAGGAATGATTCCTCTCCTGGCTGCGGCTCGCTGGTTGCTTGCGCTTCATCCAGCAATGTGGCGCGGATCGTGCCCTTGGGCAAACAACATTCGTTGTCACCCCAGGTATAGAAATACATCTCGCTGTGTGCGGCGCGGAAGTTGAGTTCCTCATCAGGTACTGAAGTCAGCGGCTCAAATACTTCGTACAAATTACCCGGCACACGATTCAAGTACTCCTGATTGACTACGTTGCCACTAGTCGTTCTGATATCCCGAAAGCCGGTAATAAAGTAAAAATCTTTCGCGCGCAGGGGTGGAAGATTGGCAGCTGTCCACACAGTAACCCAGGAACGGGCATTATTCCCCTCGTGCATGCGGTAGTCCACCAGCCGGGCGTGGCGGCGCACTGAAATGCGCTGCCTTGCGGTATCAAGATATGCCTCGGTCGCTACCGCATCCTGGTAATAGCTGAGGTAATCCGCCACGTATGCGAGCAACTCGACCAGCGTAATGCCGATGTCGGGGATGTGGCGCTCCCGCCAATCCGGCATGGTGAGGGCAAGACGATCCAGGATCAGCTGGCGAAAGCTTGCGTAGTCCTTTGCAAGATAATTGATCTCGGGAGCGAGAAATGTTTCAGGTGGGCAGGCGGGATCTGTCTTGCAGTCGAGATCACTCGGACAATCGACTTTAAAGCTGAACTCGAGGCAAGCATAGCGCGGATCAAAACCCTGCAAGGAGCGGGGGCTGTTGCTCGCCCCTTTTTCCTCTTCTTGCTGGTATCGGCCTTCCTCCGTTTCCGCCGATTCGTCCTCCACGAGGCACAAGCGGTAGGTGGAAAAGTCGCCAGGCCTGTCAAGGGTAATGTAAAGGCAATCGTCGAGCTCCTCATCATGCGCGCGATCAATCCTCACAGCAAGGCACTTTATGCCGCGGATGCGATTGCCGCCTTCGATCCGCACGTTCTTCGCTGTTATATTTTCAGGCACCGTGCCAAAAAAATGCACGCATAGAGAACGCTGGTCCGCCGACACCTCAAGAAAATCCATGCCGTTCCAGTCGGAATTGCCGAACAGCTTGTTGCGGCGCTCTTCGACCCGGCAGATCAGATCGTTACCGTTCACCTGGCACCCCCCGCGTGAAGGTCTCGTTACGGATTTCGCCCGTGCGCCGCAGGATATAGATGATCTCCACCGTGAGCGAAGAGTCACGGCTGGTGACTTCGAGTTTGCGCACCTCGATGAGATCCCCCAGCCAACGCTGCAGGCCGGCCTGTATCGTGAACTGCAAGGCAGTTGCCAATTCCGGACTATTAGGTTCAAACACCATCCCCAGCAACCCGCTCCCAAAATCCGGGCGGTTGACGCGCTCTCCAGGACTTGTGAAGATAAACTGCTCGATCATATCGCGAATGTGATCCGCGTCATGTGTAGCAGCGGTACGGCCACGGCTGTCGAAATGGAAGGGAAAATCAATTTGCATTGTTTCTCTTGCTCCTCTTCTACAACTTGCGAGCTTGAAGTTCCGTTTTACTTCTTTGCAACCTGACGGTTGGGTATCACGACCGTCTCCGGGTTGGGTTTTCCGTTTATCCCGATGTCTCCCAGGGCTCCTGATGGCTATTTGATGGGTTTCGGCTTTCAGCCTTCACCCATCCTACCGTTGCGCTGGTTTGGCGCTGTAGGATGGGTGGAGCGAAGCGTAACCCATCGCTCGAATCCATCATTGCAACTCATTGAACGTAATTCACCAGCGTAATTCCCCGATCCCCATCGAGTTCATCAAATCCCCTTCACCCGAGTCTGGGTCGTTACAACCGTGAGCGGTGTGCCGGTCGGCGTACAGGTCGCCTGGCTATCCTGCAACAAAACCGGCATATTCCCCGCCTTTACGCGGGTCGCGGCGGTAGTCCACTGGGCCGTTGCGCAGGGGCCTCCTGCCTGCGGTGTCAGCTTGCAACCTGCCACTGTAAAAGGCTCCGTTTGCGTCACGATCTGCTGGTTATTCACCTTGACGCGCATATTGGGAACCGTCGCCTGCGCCTGGCCCGAATGGGCGCAAATCACCGTGGCGCCCACATGCAATAAATAGCCCATGAATTCTTCTCCCTCGCTTCCGCCAAAACCTGTGAACCTATGTCACCTCGAGTGCGCCGCTATTAATGGAAACCTGATTGCCGCTGAGCTTGACGCTGGCACCCTGGCCGTTAGTGACCTCGATACTGGACGAATCCATCACGATCTTCATCCCTGCCGTGGTCTCGATCGTTATTCCGCCTGAACCCGCCGAATCGTTGATCGTAATTGTTGCCACATTCGTCTTCAGCACCTTCATATCTGCATTGGCAGGGGAGGCCGGGACTTCCCCCTGGGCCCAGAAGCACCCCGTCCAGACCGGGTATTCCGGGTCTCCATGCTCGAACTCGATCCAGACCGAAGCATTCGCTGGCGGGATCAAAAACAATCCCACGCTTTTCCCTGCGTAAGGCAAAGCGGGCAAAGCCCACCCGCTCTCATTTTCCCCGAACACATCCGGAACCCTGGCGCGGATGCGCCCCATGTTATTGGGGTCGCTGTTGTTACTCACCACCCCCCGGAACTTGCCGTGAAAAGGCGGTCCGTTCATCTCAATTGATGTTTCGTTGATCCGCGTCCTTCACGCTTCAACGTGAAGCTCTGCTTGTACTCCCCGCGCTTGATCCGGTGGGTAACCGATTCGACGTAGTATTCCCCGTCAAAGCTGTTGCCGACCCCGCTCACACCTACAAGGTGATGCGCACGCAGAATTCGGCCGTAGCGCACGGCATCCACTTCCCCCGTGCCTGTGACTGCATCGGAGGACTCCTGCGTGGAGGCGAGGCCCCGCTTTCCCGCCAGTGCTGCATTCAGCCTCGCTGTGTCGCGAGCCAAGGTGCTACGCAGGGGTCTTGAGATGCGTCGCGCGAGCTGCGGGTACGAACTCGAGGAGGGTTCGACTGGAAGCATCTGCCTGCTATCCGGATCGAGGTAGAATATTCCGGGATCGGCCGGCCCCAATGCGTCATACCTGAAGGTGATGGGCGTATCGACGTTGGTGTACGGACCCATGTTCATTTTCAGAGCAGGTTGCGCCTCTCCCTGCCGTTTCTGCGGGCCCCAGTAAGCAATGCATTTGCCCGGCTCAGTCGTCGGCTCAACGTAGAAAACGAAGCTGTTTCGCTCTGCCAATGCCCGAATATAAGCAAGATCACTTCCCTGCTGGGCCGGGCGGCGGTCGTTGTCGCTGGGCGTCACTTCACTTTCTTCGACATCGGCTTCCAACTCCAGGTCACGGTAGGCTTCCAGCAGGTGCCTCACTATGACCGAATCCGACTGGTCCGGATATGACTTATTCGCTTCGTTGAGATTCAGCTTGATGCCGATGTCCAGCCCGTCGACATGCAACTTCGATCCTCCCGCCTGATTGCTGGGAATAACCTGGTGCTGAGTGATCAACCCGTCGATCAATACCTCCCGCCGGGTACCGATCGAGATCACTACGATAGCGCGGTTGGGCGGCTCGAGCAGGCCGCTCTTGAGCAATTCATAGTCAGCACCTTTTTCCCTGCCCAGGCTGAAATTCATCCTGAAACCGTCAAGTTCCTGCTCCCCGCTGGTCACTTCCAGGTCGATCAACGCATCCACGACCTCATAAGGCGCAGGATTCGGCACCGTGGGGCCGATAAGCAATTGCAAGCGCGCGCCGCTGCCTGGCATATCAGATCGTGCCCCCTAAATCCAGCGGTATCCGTAACCGGCGGCCGATTTCCTCTGTCAGCGCCTGGGGAAGCATTGCATTATTTGCATCGCACATGCGCCAGAACTGTTCCGGGTCGCCCAGATGACTCGCCGTAATGTTGTCCAGCCGCTCGCCCTGGGTGACCACATGCTCGGTCGAGACAGGTTCATCTCGCGGCTTTGAAAGCGGAGGAAGAAAACGGCGGCGCAGATAAGCGATTTCACGCGGTTCGGTTTCCCCCTCTTCGGGAGGCATTTCATACTTTGCAATCTCGATGCCGTGATAACGACTGGTAACAGGAAATATCACCACGAGTGAACTCCTTTTTTACGTGCCAATGAATGTATTCAGGCTGGTGCGCCCGACGCATTGTTGACCGCGCTTTTCAGGTTTGTGGCGGCCAGCGCTTCCTTCGCAATCTGGTGCGCCATGAAGAGGTTGTAGCCGGGGTTGTCGACTTTGAGGTCGAAGTAGCTCAGCACGGTGAGCGTCAGGTCCACCTTCGCAAGGATCGGGTTGAGGTTGACATCATAGGCTTCCTCCGTGATGCTGAATCCTGTAACCCGCACGGGCAGCACCCGCGACTTTCCCCAGACGAATAACGTAATCGGCGCTTCCGGCGGCACGATCTCTATATCACCGTTTCTAGCGAGCGCCTCGTTTTTGATGACAAACTCGCTCTTCGGGTAAAGCAGCACTTCCAGCGCCGCAAGCACGGGCGATACGCCTTCGTCCAGCGCAAGGCGATCCACCTGCTCCAGTTGGTCGGTCGCATCCACCTCGATATTGAGAGTGATCGTCTCCTTGGGCGGCCCGGTAAGCCGAAAGGCTTCCGACCGGTCGCTCGCATCGCCACCGCCGGTTGAGCGCGCCTCCAGTCGTCGCGTCATCGTATCCGGGTTGTACTGGAAGACGATCCTGGTGGCGACAGGATTCTTCTGATCGACACTGAAAAGGGCGCCTTTGATGAGGCGGGGGGAGCGGGGGAAGGGGGTCATTTTAATAGTTTGTTCATTATGGAGTCGAACAGTGATTTGAATCAAACTCTTCAAAAGCTAGAACGCTTCTTTTCAGAAAGCGGAAGATATCCCCTGTTCATTATTTGTTATCAAATTAATTTTCCTTGATTGGAACAACCTAATCATCGGTCTAGTTTGTAAATATTTTGTTCCTGTCATATCTCATTACCGAGCTCATTTTTTCTACCAATCTATACACGGCCAAGTTTCAATTTTTTTTTCAATCAGGGTGGGCTCCCCGATCTCTGCACGGCAAACTCGGTAAGATGCTCTCGCTCGAAGAGAACGGCAAATGTAAGCCGTGAAAAACGGCGCCCGCCCGGGCGGTCAAAAAGGCTGTTGAACTCGGGAGGTTGATCAATCCTCGCATGGAGGAAGCCTGTCAGTTGATCTCTTCGGCTTATGCCCAGCGGTATCTCACCTAGATCTCGAGGGGTCGAATCATTCCAGTGTAAGAGGGCTCGGTTGTTTTCATCGATTTCTATAGCATACGTTTTGGTGGATTCAAGGCTCGCGAGCTGCTCTTCGTACTCAACCCCTATCATGTCCTGAATACCTCTGCTTGCTTCCTCCCTAGCCTCCTCGGATGAGCTAACCCGCTCGGTTTCGAAGCGTTCCCGGAAGGGGGTATTCCCGCTGGCCGGGTAACCGAGTACACGGAGCATCTCGCTGAAATATACTTCTTCCCTTCGGGCTCCCATTTCCCGCTGTAGCCCTTCGGAACGAGTATGAACGCGAGGAGAACGGTGCTGGGCGAATATTGACTCTGCTTCCGTATCTTGAAGAATGTGGGTATATTCATGAAGCAGAGCAATAGTAACCCCAGTAAGTCCTTCCGCGGTTGAGAAAGGTCGTACACGCACTTGATCGCGCACCCAATCGTAGGCAGCACCAACGTTGAAGGCAAGGCTAGGGTCAAAACGAATGACAAAGTTTGGTTGTCCTAAATCCGCGACTAACCGATCAAGTACCCGCAAGGCGCTTTGTACGTACGTATTGCCTGAATTTAACCATGGTTCCCCAGCTTGACCCGTGGCCACCAATTGCCGAAGCCGAACTGGGAGACTCCGAATAAAAGCTCGCAAATTCTCGAACATTGACTGCTGTTCAGGCAAAACGCGCGGACGCTCGTCCTGTATCCGTGCGGCAGGAGGTCTAACAGCTTCCCCTACGGAGACCTGACGTTGCAAGCTGAATCGCGCCGAAGTTGGAGAAAATGGAGCACTACAATTCTTTTGCTTAGTGTTAACTGGAAAGTTATTTTGCTGCACTACATGTGTCAACTCATGAGCTATTAATCGCTGTCCTTCACGCTTACTTGGCAAAAATTGTCCTGAGCCAAACACAATGTTATTCCCCACTGTATAGGCCACTGCATTCACATCCCGTGCCGATTGCTCGGCAGCTGAGCCGGTATGTACTCGTACTTGTGAGAAATCGTAGCCAAAGCGTAATTCCATATCTTGTCTTATCTGGGCTTCAAGTGGTTTCCCAGAGTTAGCAAGAATGCGATCGACGCTACGAGGTGCTCCATAGAGCAGAGCGGCGCCATGATCAGTGAAACGTTGAATTCGGAGGGGTAGCCCTACGGGAAGGGCATTTGGCGGCATAGACGTCACCTGATCGGCAATACGATCCGCTTCCTTTTCCAATGGCTCGTCGCTCGCGCCGATTGTTAGCTTGCGCTCTATCGTGCGATTGAGCGACTTCGTTGTACTGCCAGCTTCCCTTTGCAGACTTTGCTCTTTCTCGGCACAATTACTACATTGGCTCCCCCAAACATGGGAGCCGCCGCAAGCACATTTCCTTTGCAGGATTCCCGATGCTGGCAAAGGATCAGTCTTTGTCTGACTTTGCGTTTGTGCAGTGATGCGATTCATTTCCGATTCCCCATACACTGACTGAGTAATTTTTTATCCGAGCCCAGCTAATTGACATATATGAGGCAAAGTGCGGGCAACTTTGCAAGTAGAAGGAGCATGTCTTTTGGGTAAACGTTAAGTTAATTCACTCTGAATACTTGTAATAGACGTAAGAGGTGGGGCGGTCACGTAGTTGTACTGGACGCCGCGTTGCAGGGTGTCGCTCTTTCGCATGCAGCGGGTGAATTTGCCACGCCAACCGCGACTGCCTCGCGCATATTTTCGTTGCAGTTCCAGATACCTGAAAAGGGTTTATTTTTGTTTGCCTTCTCAGTTGCAAAGCGCTTTTAACCATTTCGTATCCATGTATGGTTTGCGCATGTTGCTGCGTTGTGCCGAGATACCCCAGATCGGATAACACCTTTAGTTGTTAGCATAATTTCCCCATGCATTTCAATTAAAGCATTTACCTGTGATGGCCGCCTTATCACGGTGCTGGTCACGCTGCACATTTCCACCCTATGGGGTCGTACCGGTGCTGCCTTGAATTCTTATCGCAGGTCCAATCCGACCTATGGGAGCCCCAGTGGCAAGGATAGAAGCAAAATTTGCATATGAATCGGCATTTGCCTCCGGCCTACGGCCAGGATAATCGGTGTCAAAGTAGTAAGAATCACCGTGAAATTCAGAGAACATGGCATGAAACGCTTCATGTAAGACAACTCCAGCCTGGGTTTGCGCCGATACAGAACCGTCTAAGGGATTAAAGGCACCCGTGTAGATCGTGAAGTGACGGCTTCCAGGTACCGCAGACCCCCAGACGTCACCTGCATGGGTGCTTCTTCGAGGCACCGTAGAACAATCGTAGGACAACTCATCCAGGTCCAAATCTCGAAAATGTCGACGAATGTTATCCACGACCTGCCCCAGGGTTTGACAATCTTGTACAGTAACTCGGTCTGCCTCTGATGCTGGAAATATTCCTCTTAGAGACCTCACCTTAACACTGATTCTAAAATGGTCTTCGAGTAATTGCAGCCTTCGAAAAATTTCAGGCCCAATTGGGCGGGAGGTTCCTGGCGTTAACGAACGGGCTAGACTATTCAGCATATCCTGGTATTCCCCGAGCCACCTTAGGGACGGTGGCACCCACGGCTCAGCTGTGCTAATCGCGGATTGTATTACTCCATCATCCGTGGAGTTACATGGGGTAGACGAGGAAGTCGCCTGACCCTGCGATGCTATTTGGCGACGAACAGGAGATGGAGTAATAGGCGAAGGTGAGAGATACTGTATTAAGGCAGAGGCGGGATTGTCTTGTGACCTTATTTTCTGAGTATCTACACTTCCTTCTTGTTGTAACGCGTGCGTTAACTCATGGGCAATCAAACGCCGCCCCTCATGTGTATTTGGAAGAAACTGCCTTGCGCCAAAAACTATGTTATGCCCCATCGTGTACGCATTTGCATTCATATCTTTGGTGGATTGCTCAGCCGTGAGATCAGTATGCACGCGCACAAGCGAAAAATCATAACCGAAGCGCTGCTCCATATCACGTCGCAACTCTGGCTCAAGAGGCTTCCCTGGGCTAGATAAAACCCGATCTACGCTGGGTGGTGCTTCCGTAACCGCTTCTGTCGGTGATCCGGTAAGGCGCTGAATCCGGAGAGGCGCTCTGTTGATGGCGGCATTTGCAGGCATCGACATCACTTGGTCGGCAACTCGATCCGCTTCCTTTTCCGAGGGATCGTCACTCGCGCCAATTGTCAGCTTGCGCTGTATGACATAACCATCGGGCTTAGCCGTATTAGCAACTTCACGCTGCGTGCTTTGCTCTTTCTCACCGCAATCCGTACAATGGTCTCTTCCAACCCTGTAGTTGCCGCAGGCATACTTCCTTTGCAGAAATCCAGATGCCGGCAATGGATCAATTTTTGCGTGGCTTTTTTGTGTTTGTGAGCTGAGCTGAGTCATTTTCCAATTCATCCATAAACTGACTAGCAAACCACTATCTCAAACATCCCGAATGTGGCACCCATGTTTAGCGTCGCCCTTACGGTGCGTCAATCAAAGGGGCCCCTTCAAATAACCAATCGTTGGTACGTCCTAGTGATTGACCAGTCCCATCAGGAAACACAACATAAATATTATGCACGCCGATCACATACTCTTCCATACCCATGCATTCGCGACGACGCACCATTGCATTTCTGTCGGCTGGAGACGGCGGTTCAAGCTCTCTCCTCGAGTTTGGATGAGTATGAAAGGATCCTACTATAAGAGAATTGCCGATATGACCATCGGGAGTAATTCCCAACTCGCGCGGACAGGTCGCAATTTCACTTGGATGTCCATCTGTATGAAAAGCACACTCTAAGATTCCAGTGGAACTTCGCTTAATTTTTCCTCCCCATTCCGTCCTTCGCTCTTCTGTTGCTCCCATGTCCGAGCGACGATACGCTTCTCTCATCCAGGTGCGGACAATACGATGATGGATGAGAAGAGACGGCGTATATTGGGTGCCCTCAGAAGAGGAGACGGCAGATGATGAACCTTGTTCTTGCCTGGATCCTGTAGCTGCTTCTCCTCCAATACCATGTCTTCTAAGAATGACCTCAACCCGACTTGAATATCCAGCTTCAGGAAGGGCTTCGCTAGCTTGATCCTCTAAAGTAGGATTGCTCCCAGCACACCAATAAAAATATACAGTTGGAAGGCTTCTTAACGGGAACCGTTGATATAGACTGGGATTAACTCTCCGATCCCATTCCACCTGGAAAAATCCCACACGATTACGAAAAGGCCCTGATTGGTAACGTCGCGCCAGAGAGGTCATATGAAGGGCTACCCGATCACAAGGTCGACAGTAACGGTCCCAGAAATCCACCACAAGAACCCTACCCTGAGCACATGCGGCTCCCAGGGTTGCATCAAAATTTACATCGGTCAAAGGAGGAACTAATTGCCTATTCCTGCTATAAATTTCCTCGGCAGATCTCGTGTTAAGCGGGCGGCCAAATGGTGAAGAACCAAAATCTTCTAGATCTGGAATATCCTCAGCAGTTTGTCTCTGGACTTTAGAGAAGCCGTTTTGCTGAATTACATGTACCAACTCATGGCCCAATAGTCGCCTTCCCGTATTTGTTTTGGGTGAAAATTGCCCTGCGCCAAACACAATATTGGACCCGACTGTATATGCATTTGCGCTGACTTCTCTTGCGGATTGTTCAGCATTTCCCCCTGAATATACACGCACGTGTGAAAAATCGTATCCAAATCGCCTTTCCATATCCTGCCGAAGTTTAGGCTCCAGAAACGTGCCTGAACTCGACAGTACCCGCTCCACGCTGGGTGGCACCTCCGGAATAGCTCTTGTTGGTGATCCGGTGAAGCGTTGAATCCGGAGAGGCGCCCTGTTGACAGCGGCATTTGCGGGCATCAACATCACCTGATCCGCAATTCGATCCGCTTCCTGTTCCAACGGATCATTACACGCTCCGATTGTCAGCTTACGCTGTATGGGGAGACCTAACTTGCCCGTATTTGCTGCTTTGCGTTGAAGGCTATGTTCTCTCTCAGTACAGTCAGTGCATTTACCACCTGCAACTATGTGGCTGCCACAAGCACATTTTCTTTGCAGGATTCCTGATGCGGCCAACGGATCAGTCTTCCCCCGATTTTGTGTTTGCGAAGTGATCTGGTTCATTTTCCAAACCCTCCATAAACCGACTGTGCGATTTGCCGCCCAAGATAGGTCGGGTCGGTGGCACTCGACAGATTCATACCGCTAGCCTGTACATGAGGCAAAGCGGTGCCGCTGACCGATCGCTGTGCAACTCCTCCTTCGGTCAACAGCCGGGTCAATTCGCCTTCCACACTCGCCTGCAGAAGATGGCGCTGGCTGTGGGGAATATTGATGCCGTCCAGAATCAGCCGATCAATGTGCAGGTTGATGTTCATGGCCTTGTTCATCCCCCTGGTCCTGCTCCTGCTGTTTCCAGCCACCGGAAATCACCCTCGTTGATCGGTCGATCGAGTTTGCGGAATTCGGCACGCGCCGCAGTCAGGACCAGCGGCAGGGTTACAGCTGTGCCATTCTGCGCGGCGAGAAATGCTGCGTTGAGGGCAACGTTGTGGATGAGGCCGCCGGTGAGATTGAGGCGCGCGAGCCGGTCATAATCCAGCCCTTCGGTACGGGTTTCCGGCGGAAATACTTTCTGCCATATTGCCTTGCGCTGAGGCGCGGCAGGCACGGGAAAATTGACGATGAAGCGCAGCCGCCGCATGAAGGCGGTATCCAGTGCTCCTTTCATGTTGGTGGCGAGAATGGCGAGTCCACGATAGGATTCGATGCGCTGAAGGAGGTAATTGATCTCGATGTTGGCGTAGCGGTCGTGACTGTCCTTGACCTCGCTGCGTTTGCCGAAGAGGGCGTCCGCCTCATCGAAGAGCAGAATGGCGCCGCCATCCTCCGCGGCGTCGAACAGGCGGCGCAGGTTCTTTTCCGTTTCTCCGATGTATTTGTTGACCACCTGGGAAAGATCGATCCGGTAGAGATCGAGGCGCAGATCATTGGTGATCACTTCCGCGGCCATGGTCTTGCCCGTGCCGCTCTCGCCCGCAAATAGCGCACTGATGCCAAAGCCCCGGTTCATCTTGTTGGCGAAGCCCCAGGTCTGGTAAACCTTGGTTCGCTGCGATACTTGGCCCGCGACCTGGCGCAGTGCTTGCATTTCCTCGTCGGGGAGCACGATATCATCCCAGGTGGACTTGACTTCCAGTCGCTGGGCCAGCGCTTCCAGCCGGGGGCGGACGCTCGCTCGGCTTGCCTTCCAGAGGCGATTGGGGAGGGGCTGGCCGGAAGATTTTTCCGCAAGCTCCGTCTGCGCAATTTGCCGGATGGTAGCGAGATCGAGGTTGAATTGAGCGGATAGCTGGTCGGGCAAATCCCCCAGTTCCCCCAATTCCTTTGTCCTGTCGTGCAAGGCTGCGATCCAGGCATCCCGCTGCTCTTCCGGTGTAGGCTTTGCTACATCCAGTGCTACATCCGGTCGGTCGAGGTGTGCCCAAGGCTCGCGGGTAGCGAGGAATATGGCGCCCTCGCATCTTGAAAGAAAGCGGTTGATTGCCTGCTGCCCTTCCTGGGCGCTTTGTTCTTGCGCGTCCAGGTAGAGTGCAAGGGGCAGCAAAGCGGTCTCGCGCTGCCATAGGCGAATGAGGGTTTCCTGATCGCCGGTTTGCGGCGGCAGGAAAGCGGCCGGCAGCCGGTAGAGATGCAGCCCCAGGCTTGCGGCTGTGTGCGCTGCTATGAGCCGCTTGCTGGGTTCATCGGCGCCGAGAAGTTGCACGACGGGCAGCATGGCGGGCGCTGCGATGTTCTCGCCCTGACGGTTGCCTTTATCCCCTTGGTCTCTCCGGTCGCTTTGTTCCCAGCGTTGCAGGATGGCATCCACCACATGCTGCTGCGAAGGTGGCAGTGGTTCGCCTCCAATCATCTGCGGCACGGGAGCAAGCAAGGGCGTGAGCCGGTCATCGAGATAGTTCAGCCCCTTGACGTAATTGACGATGCGTTCGTCCGCGCGCAGCGCGCTGGTGGTGAGCGGTTGGCTGCCCGGTTGATTAATTTCGATCAGGCGCCAATAGCGCAGGGGGCGTTCGGGAGAGAGTGCCTCCCACGCGGGTTCACTGAATATGGCGAGCGCCAGGGCAAAAGTCGGATATGGCCGGGCAGGGTTTTCCTGCACCTGAGCGCACAAACTGGCGATGCGCGTATCCAGCTCCAGCGCGGTGCAAAGCAGGAGAATGTCGCGCTCGAAACTGGATAGGCCCAGCCTCTGGCTCAATAGTACGAGCGCAGGTGGAGGAGACATTTTCTTTTCTGCGGCGGCCATCTCCGCTGCTGCCTGCTCCACCGCGTTACCAGTGGAGCCAACCGGTGCGGTTGCCGCGGCAGCGGGCAGGGTAGGGGTAGCAGTGGGAGCCTCTGAGCCGTTTGAGGTCGTGCTTTCGGCCTTTTTAGACCTGCGCCGGGGCCGGGTTTCAGGCGGAGGCCCGGTGTCAACTGCTGCGGCGGCGGGGGAAGCAGTTTCAGAAGAAGTGGAGGGAACAGCAATAGCTAGCGCGGGATATGCATGTTGCTCCAGCAGGAGTCGTACCCAACGGGCTGCGGCGCTGAGGTATTTGTCGTTTGCAGCCTGCCAATCCGCCAGCGTGTTCATGTGATCGTCACCTTTTGCGAAGGATCGAATACCGGGACGGTGGTCGATTTATCGATGAGCAGGCTGTCCACGCCGTCCACGCGTAGCCGAAGAAAATAATCTCCGGGCGTAGGGCTGGGAATGCTAAAGCTCAGGTCACCGGTGGGCGCAGCCCGCGCCCCGGCACGTATTTCCCTGCCTCCCAGGAGCAGGCTTATGCGCTGCTCGGGACCAATCTGGGGGCTGCAAGTAATGGTTAATGCGACATCGCTTGCACCATCCCTCGCCGCGGGATTGGGTACTATCGCAGTTATCCTTGGAGCGAGCAGCAGGGGCAGCTCATTGGTGATGCGATCTTCAGTTTCATCCGGCTTGCGCACTGCCACGGCAAGCAGGTAGACACCGGCGAGCCATTCCGCCGCCTGGTCCGGAAAAACAACTTTTATCTCTGTGCTTGTCGCACCTGGCTCGGGGGCGAGAAATTTGGGTTCGGTAAGCTGCTCGTTCCGTGGCGAGCGGTTTAGACGCACCTGCACAGCGACGCCATCGAGGTTATGGCCATTGATTATCACCGTTTCACCCAGCCTTATCGCATTCTGCTTGGTGGGCAGGGTGAGTTGGTCGATTGCGGGATATGGCGGAATCAGGCTCGGCTGCGATATCACCCCTCGATCATCCCTGCCGCGTGTCAGCACGGGCAGGGGCGCGCGCAATTGCCGTGTGCTTGCGATCAGAACGACCGCCACCTGATAGAAAGCCGACAGGCGGTAGGGAGTTTGAAACGCGCTCCATAATTTCGATAACTCGTCCACGGTCATGGGCTGCAAGGTGATGCGCACGCGCTCGATCTGCTGGTACAGGTCATTATCTGGAAGCGCATTCCTGATCTCATCCGATCCGAGCAGTGGGTGATCGTGTAATACTCTCATGGCCATCCCGAGCAGGTGATGGCTCATGACTTCCTCGTCCGTGCGCTGCTCCTCTCCATAAGCCGTGGCAAGGTAGAAGAGATTCAACGCCAGGGGCGGAACTCCCGTTTCGCCAGGCGTTGCCCGGTGGGGAATCTCGCTATTGCGAAACGCGGCGTTTGGTTGAGGCTGATAGAGGAAGAGGTTGAGCTGGCCCCCCGTATTCGTGCCCCGCGCTTTATCGGGCGGCTTGGTGGTGACGAGAGTGCCACTCAGCGCGGAGTCCGCCTGAATAGCGTTTTCGAGCAGAAAACGCATGGTGGATGTCACCGCGGCGATGGCGAATGCATTGCTCATCGCGATCCTCTCTGATTATGCTGGCCGGAATGCTGGTTGAGGTATTCACTGAGGCTCATGGGCTTGGGGCCCGTGTTGCTGCGTTTAGATGTTGGCGGTGGCGTAACGGCACGCACTTCGATTCGGCCTATGGTTACGTTTATCGTCGGTATCGGCTCGGATGGCGGCGCCTCAGTTTTCTGATGTGGCGATAATCTCGGCAATAAGCCGGGTGATGACATTGCCACTCTATCGCTGGGCTTATTTACCGTCACTTTTGCTGGTATGGCTTCACGCGATAC
This sequence comes from Nitrosospira briensis, assembly GCF_900115125.1. GTDB lineage: Bacteria > Pseudomonadota > Gammaproteobacteria > Burkholderiales > Nitrosomonadaceae > Nitrosospira > Nitrosospira briensis_A. The sequence goes on from NZ_FOVJ01000001.1 coordinate 564,683, forward strand.
GGGAGATGCACGGTTATCGCGTTCGTTGTGGGTTGCGTTGTCTTCGCCGTGGCACACGTCAGAATGCCCAGTTTGCCAAATAGCTGTAAGCTCGGGTTTCAAGGGTACCGTTTCCGGTGCAGCATTTTTTGGAACCAGTTGGGCGGATGAACGGTTTTGTGAGGTGGGTTGCGAATGTTGGGGTACGGTGTTTCTGATGGCTGTAGTGGTGCGGGTGATGCCGGTGGCAGTAGCGCGTGAGGCGGCGGGCCGCTTCACACCGTGCTCGATTTCTTTTGCTATAGGCTCTGGTACGGTTGCGATTAGGGACTCTGCTATTGGCTTAAGCGCCTCGTCGCTTGTCTTGCTCGTCTGCTGATTCTCTTGGTGGCCGGGGATGTCTTGACGATTATCAATCGGACGTTTGGCTGCGCTTCGTCTCTTTGTTGCTTTCGGTGGCTGCTCGGTACTGGCTGTGCCGGTTAATAACATTGGGTCGCGTTGAGCCGATTGCAGATGCTCTGCAGTTGATTCAGGAAGAGAGATTGCATCTCCTGTTTCCGCACCGGTAGAGGTTGTAGTTCCTTTTGAGACTGTTATTAAATTGCTCTTATCCTGGCCGGATTCTTCCGCTGGCTCGGCTGTTGACTGCGTTACGGATGCGGTAGTCTGGTTGCTGGCCTTTTTATGCTCGCGATGGCTTTGATCATTTCTGATATGGCTGAGATCCTCGGCAAGTGTAGGATGGGTGGAGGCCGCAGGTCGTAACCCATCGGAGCCGTGAGGGGTTGCGCTCTGCTCCACCCATCCTGCAAATCTGGCCGGTTCCACTTGTGTTTGTTCCATTGCGGCTATTGTTCGATCGCGTTTGGCTGGAGTCAAACCTGGGATAGGGGGGATAGTCGCCGACTGGTGCTCCGGTTCTGCGTTGGCATGTTCGCGTAATGCAGGTGATTCCTGCGGTTGTGGCTTACGATCATCAACCGCTCGCTGCTCGTTTGTCCGCTCGCTTTCGCTTGATGTTTCGTTCGATGGCGTATCCGATGGGTTTGAATTACTATCTCGCCAAGTTTGCTGTCGTGTATCGGTGTGACGTTCACCAGCGAGGTTCATTTCCAGATTTACTGCTCCAGACTCTAATCCATCAAACGCGGCGAGCGCACCTTTCCGTTCAACCGGCTCATAGCGCGATGGCAAACGAGGCGCAATTACGTTATCCGCTTGTCCCCGTTCGCGTTGTACGAGCATGTTCAGAAAATTGGTCATGATCGCGCCAGCTTTTGCGGGATGGATGGAGCGTGCCGCAATCCATTCCACACAAGCTCACAGGATGGGAGGAGGGAAGCGGAAATTATGAAAAATATTCGTAGGAGTGAAGCGCCGCGTAACTCGCAAAAAACACGTTCGAAACGTCGAGCGAGTGTAGGAGGGATGGAGGCTGTAGGCCGTAACCCATCGGGAACATGATGGGTTCCGCTTCGCTCCACCCATCCCACGAATCGGTTAGGTGTGCAAACAGAATTTGTCATGTTCTCGCCAACTCCAGGTATATCTGTCGTCGCCTGGCGCTCATAGCGAGAATATCTGCCTCTCGCCAACCATAAACCCGGGCTAAGGTGTGCACCTCATGAAGCATACGTTTCGCCCATGCATGAATTTCGTTCCAGAGAAACGCGGCAATATCGAAAAGCGCGTTCCAGGCGTGGCTGCATTCCGGGCAAACCAGACCAAGTTCGATCTGAGCTTGCGGATCGGCATTTGCCATGTCTTTAGAAATCGCAGCAATGACAGAATCAGGCAGCGCATTTGTCTGCACTGGAATTCCATTTTGCTGAACTTCTGTTACGCAGCGTTGGAGTAACGCAAGTTGCGGTTCAATACCATCAGCGGTGGATATGGCGAGGAGATCAGAACTAGTCGGAATGCGATACTTGATGTCATAGCCGCCCGCATGCAGTTGATGAGCCTGTGTTTGGGGTTTCATACTGTCCGCGTCTATTTTCTCGACGCCCATATGACGTACGTCATTAGTGCTGAACGCGACATCTAGCCGCTCGCCGCAGTTGGGGCACTCCGAAACCGCTGCGACGGCATCACCAAATAACAATTCTCGCAAGCGCAGGAGATGTGCGTCACGCGCGCCAACAGAAAGATTGGCGAGCTTATCCTGCGTACCTCCCGGCAAGCACGCAGCCAGTAGCGCAAGCGCCCGTCGTGTTGGCGATTGATCAAGCCCACGCTCCCATGCCAGCAGTAAATCGGCTGCGGATGGCATCTGCATGATTCATTAAACCGGTGGTTCGGTGAAGGTCGGCTCTGCAGGCTCAGCGATCTCGTAATCCCGCTCCCAGCCCTCGTTTTCCAATTTGATCGACTGGATAAGCACTGCATTCGCGTTGGCATCGAGATCGGCCTGAGCCTGAAAATCAGAAACCCAGCAGCGATATACCTTATAACCGAGAACCTGTTGGCCGGCCTCGTTGTACACGTCGATAATCACGTCCTTGCGGAAATCCTTGAGGGAGACTTCGGAACCAAGACCCGATCCGTAATTCCAGACCTTGTTTGCCCATTTTTCAAACTCGGTATCGTGCGTCACTCCGCGCTCGATGGAGATGGCTTCGTATTCGGTGCGGCCGGGCGATTTGCGGCTGGACGAGGGATCGCCACCCTCACGATGCTTGACGACTTCTGTAGTGCGTTTGAGGAGGCCAACCTTGCTTACACCCGCGACGTATTTGCCATCCCACTTGATACGGAACTTGAAGTTTTTGTAGGGATCAAAACGTTGTGCATTGACGCTAAACTGTGCCATGTTTTCCTCCTCAGACTTCGATCTGGCCAGCTATTTGCTGGAGTTTGATTATGACGAACTCGGCGGGCTTGAGCGGCGCAAAGCCGACAATGATGTTGACGATGCCCAGGTTAATGTCGTTTTGTATGGTGGTTTCCTTGTCGCATTTCACGAAGTAGGCATCGCGCGGCGTCGTACCCTGGAACGCGCCTTGGCGGAACAGGTTATGCATGAAGGCGCCGACATTAAGCCTGATCTGCGACCACAGCGGCTCATCGTTTGGTTCGAATACAACCCATTTAAGCGCACGAAAAAGGCTTTCCTCAAGAAACAGCGCGGTTCTGCGCACGGGAATATATTTCCATTCGGAGCCGCGCTCGTCATTGCCCTGCAATGTCCGTGCACCCCATAGCACTGTGCCATATATTGGCAGAGTACGAATGCAATTTACGGCTTGGGGATTAAGTACCCCATTCTCGTTATCGGTAAGCGTGGCCTTGACCCCCAGAACGCCTGTCAGGCTTGCGTCTATACCCGCGGGCGCCTTCCATACACCCCGGGTGGAGTCAGTACGAGCGTACAATCCCGCTACAAAACCGCACGGCGGAAATTCCCGGGGGCGGTTCTGTTGCAACGGATCAGGCGCCTTTACCCAGGGAAAATAAAATGCTGCGTTGATGGCGTTATCACCCGTAAGACTTGAATTCAATCCAATCGAAGGTTCGTTAGAGTCGAACGGTGGGCTTAATTTATCGAAGTCGGTATCTTCTTTGCAATCTACGATAAGGAAAGCGCGCCGGTCACGGCAAAATGCTTGAAGATCTGAAAGTACCGCTTCATTTGTTTGGCCGGGAACGCAGAGCAGATTGAAGAGATCGATCCGGTCGAGATGGTAGATTCCGCTTTTCCCATCCGTCGGTCTCAACGCAGTCTCGAATGCGCCCTCGTTTGGCGTAAGCACTGAGCCATCGGTTGCATCCTTCAACTTGGCAATTTCTGGGACCACGCCTTCGTCAGTAACAGTATCGGCCGGAGGACTCGCCGGGGTCCCTGGCGTAGCGGTTGCGACTGCTGCGGTCACGCGGGTAGACTCGTTCTTCAAAACATTTTCCACGAATCTTGGGTCGTTCCGGTCCATGGAGAGGTTGTCAAAAACCTCGACCGGGATACCTTTTTTATCGAGCTTGATGTTGACGATCTTTAACTGAAAGCGCGGGGGTTCGTCTGGACGTAAGTCTGTACGTTTTTTGGTTACTACGGCATAGTGGTCTGCCCATTTTCCGGGATCCTTTGCGGTAATGACCAGTTCGCCGAGCGTAACCTTGCCATACGCCGCGCCCGCAACCAAACGAACTATATAGGCACGCTGACCGCCATTAGCGAAGAAGTGATATACCGCATAGCTCAGCAGGCTGCGAGCATCCAGCCCCCCAAACTTGCGCTCGAAATCGGACCAACTCAGAACCAGCTCCGCCCGGTCAGTAGGCCCCTTCGGCGCCCAGCCAACAAACGCGGCGATTGATGTGGCCACACCTGTAATAGTGCGTACGCCACTTGGTATTTCCTCGATATAAACACCTGGATAACTTACAGCGACTGGCATGGCATCCTCCTGGGTTGGCGATAAGCATTAGCGGAAGGCATAGATTTAAACTTGCGCTATTCCAAGCATTCCAAGGCGCAAATTAAGTGACCCAGAACGCATAAGCTCGGGTTAATCATATTCAGGTTTTTGCTAAAAGGAAGGGTGACTGCGGTTGCGATTCACAGTCGTCTCGACTCCATTGTTGAGAAAATAAACCACCAACTTATGTATAGATAAGAACGGCTGTTTCGCAAGTTTTTTTGCGAAATTTTTTGATTGCATCAGGAGAGGATAAACCGATCTTGCAGACTACTTCACCGGCAGTGAGAAAAACCTATTGAAGATTAGAAAGGGAATTAAGACCCCCCGGCTATCCGATCGCCGAGCCGGTTCCATTCCGGGGTCGAGTATCGTTAAAGGCAATCTCCAGCACTCGCACTATCACCGCTGTCCATCTCTGCCAGCCATGAATTCCTCAAATTGATCGAGCGGCAGCGGTGGGCTGAACAGGTATCCCTGATAAGCAGTGCAGCCATGTTTGACGAGAAAGTCCCGTTGTGCGGCTGTTTCCACTCCCTCGGCAATCACCGCCAACTCCAGGCTTTTGGCGAGAAGCAGGATGGCGCGGACAATGGTTGCGGCATTGGCATCGGTCGGCACGTCTCTCACGAAAGATTGATCGATCTTCACCCAGTCCAGCGGGAGCCGCTTCAGATAGTAGAGCGAGGAATAGCCGACGCCGAAGTCATCCAGTGCAAATCCGACGCCCTTGGCTTTTAGTGCGGTCATTTTTGCGATAGTCTCATCCATGTTATGTACCAGTACGCTTTCGGTAAGCTCAAGCTTTAGTCTATGCGGATCGGCGCCAGAACGCTCGAGCGTGGAGATCACCAGCTCGACGAAGTCCGGTTGACAGAATTGGCGGGGGCTGACGTTGACGGCGAGATTGAGTCCGGCTGTCTCCGGCCGTTCGGACCAGGTTGCCAACTGAATGCACGCGGCTTCCAGTACCCAATTGCCCAATGGAAGAATCAGACCGGTTTCCTCGGTTTGAGTAATGAATTCAGCAGGGGGCAGCAAGCCGCGGCGGGGGTGCTGCCATCGGATCAGCGCTTCGGCGCCCACCACGCCGTTGCCATCCACCTGGGGCTGATAGTGGAGAACAAATTCGTTTCTCTCCCAGCTCTTGTGTAAATCCGATTCCAGAATAACCCGGGCGTTCATCACCTCCTGCATGTCAGGATCGAAGAAACACATGGCGTTGCGGCCCGCTGCTTTTGCCTGGTACATTGCCAGATCCGCATGTTTCAGCAGTTCGTCACTTGTGTGCGACTGATCACTGAATAGCGCGATGCCGATGCTCGGCGTGGTGTGATGCTTGTAAGCCCCCAAGCTGAAAGGTTGATTGAAGGCCGTAAGTATTCTTTCGCAAATGCTTTTTATCTGCGTAACGGCTTCTCCGTGATCTTCACTGAAGTCGGCTGTCAACACGACCACAAACTCGTCGCCTCCAAGGCGAGCTACAGTATCGCTCTCGCGCACACAAGAGATCAGGCGAGGGGAGACCTGCTGCAGCAGCAAGTCTCCCCGATCATGTCCGAGGGTGTCATTGAGTAATTTGAAATTGTCCAGGTCGATGAGCAGTAACGCGCCCATACGCCGGTTCCGGGCATTCGCCGCCAGCGCCTGCCGCAGCCGATCCATCAGGAGTTGCCGGTTGGGCAGGCCGGTCAGGGAATCGTAAAAAGCGAGATACTGGATTTCGTTCTCCGCCATTTTGCGTTGCGTGATATCGGTGTTGATGGCGAAGATTGACGAGGGTTGTCCTTCATCATTTCTGACCAGCGTCCAATGGGCTTCAGCCAACAACATGCTTCGGTCCTTGCGCCGCTGCGCGATTTCACCTCTCCACTCCCCGCTATTCACGGCTAGCTCGATCGCCTGGCTGAAGGCGGCGGTGTCTTCATACAGTAACGCGATCGATTTGCCGATTACCTCTTCTGCCCCCCATCCATAGAGCCGCTGAGCACCCTGATTCCAGAACTGGATACGATGATCCATTCCGTGAACGATAATTGCGTCTGTCGCCTTGTCAAGCAAGGACGCTTGCTGCCGGATGCGTGCATCGGCTTCCTGGCGAGCCTCCTCAGCCTGTTTTCGCGAGGTGATATCGCGGAAGTAAATCGCGAGACCTTCCTGGGACGGATAGGCGTGCACTTCAAACCATGTACTCAGCGGAGCGTAGAAAACCTCAAAAGCCACCGTAACGTTGTTAGCCAGCGCTCTATGAAATTCACGATCAAGGATGCCGCCTCTCGCCTCCTCGAATTCTCTCCAGATCACTTTACCCAGCAGGCCGTCGCGGCTCCGCCGTAACAGATTTTCCGCTTCCTTGTTTACGTAGGTAAAACGCCATTCCCGGTCGAGTGTATAAAAAGCATCGGTAATGCTTTCCAGTATCCTTTCAGTTCGAAGCTTTGAATTCGAAACTTCAAATGTTGCAGCCTCTTGTTTCTGGATGGCGAGTAGCAGCTTTTCGTTTGCTCGGCCGAGAGCTACAGCCTTTTCCTTGTTTACGGAAAGGACAAAAGAAACCATCGCAGTCAGAATGCTTGCCAGAATTCCAACCAGCAAAACGAGGAGCGCTTCATAACTGCTTATGGCTTTCTCAAAAGCGGGACGTGAAGTGGCTTCAATGGTCCAGGTTCGTCCATAAACAGATAAGGGCCGTACTCGCCTGAATTGATGTGCGAATATTTTTTCGGGCTGGTTTTTTGCGCTGTCAAAGAGAAGGGAATTCTCGGCCATTGCTTCGCCATCAAAAATTCTTAAATTGACGATGTCAAGCTCGGCGCGAAGAATGGCATGTATGAAATCATCCATTCTAAATGGAGCATATACATAGCCAACAAGAGACGAGCGTTTTTCTTCCAGCGTTTCCGGGAGCCTCGTAACGCCATAATAGGGGATATACATAAGAACACCGGCCTGAACATTCTTGCTTGTTTCCTGAGCGAGTCTTACCTTGCCCGAGAGGGCGGCCTCGCCAATGTCCCGCGCGCGGGCCATCGCCGCACGCCGAACAGGTTCCGAATACATGTCGTATCCGAAAGCGCGCAAATTTCTGCCCGAAAACGGTTCAAGATATATGATGGCGGTGTATTCTTCCCGGCGGCCGTCCGGCCAAACCTTATATTCAGGAAATCCTTGGGCATGTGTTGCACTGATATGCGCTGGAAGCTCCGAAGGACGAATGTATTTCGAAAAACCGACTCCATGGATTCCTGGATAGTTGTCATCGATCCGCAGAGCATCTACATAGGTGCGCCATTCATCCCGCGAGACTGAACTGGAAGCAAGCAACAGCCCCAAACCACCTTTCAGCACCTGTTCATATCCCATAAAGTGGTGCTCGATCTTGGCAGTAGTCTCTGCCAAGACAGCGTCGAACCGGTTATTTGCGTTTTGTTCTTGAAGGTCTTTAACGACGAGCCAGCCTGCCAGAGTAAGGGACATAAACACCGCAAATGTCAACGCGGCTACCGTGGGGCGTGCGAGAGTGCGCTCGAAAGGGAGGTTATGGTTGTAGATTTTTATCTCCCATCTCAAAAAACCAGGGTTCTCCTGCAGTGAATGATGATTTAATCATTCTGAACCAGATCGAGAGCTGCAACAATGTGCTGATTTTTATGAATAGCCTTCCTTGACCAGGAAGGTTAAAAGCTGAGGTTATCGCTTCTGCCTGGTGAATCATTCGAAAAAAATGAACCGGGAGGCTTGCTGCCGTGAGCAGCGCTTTAAGAAAAAGCAATATGATAATGACGATAAGATTAACGGTGATAGATATTTTCTACGACAGGTTTTGGCGTTTATTGAGCAAATCGTTTACCTGGCGCAAGCGAGAATCAAGCTATTGCGCTTCTTCCATGGAATCTCTTTGGCATACTGTTTCCATCGAATCATATTTCATTCTGCGTTAAAGTTTTATGGAAGATGGACGTTGAGCAAAAAGTCCGTGCCTGACGCAGCCACCGCCTCCCTCCCTGAGTAATCCGTGTAGGAAAATTTCCTACACGGATTACTGGTCGTTTCCTACATGCAAATCCGATAGATTCCAATTTTCTTGCAGCGGACGACTGCGCACAATGGCGACACTTACACAGATGGGGGTCGACAATGAAAGCCAACGAACTTACAACTGAAATCAAGGAACTCAATCTCACCTACCTGATGCTCGCGAAGCAGATGGTCCTTATCGACAAGGATATGGCAATTTTCCGGTTGGGGATCAGCAAGGATATCGCCAGCATACTGGAGGTCCTGACCCCGGGGCAGATCCTCAAGCTGTCCAACTCCAATATGATGTTATGCCGCATCCGTTTCGACGACAGCCTGATATTTGGCATGCTTGCCAACTACAGCAAGGAAAAGACGATGGCGCAATCGCACGCGACCATCCTGCTGGCGGGCCAGCCGGCAGAAGAAATCGCCTGACGGTCACGAATCCCCTGAATTCTCCCCGAGGACATCATCATGCGTAAAAAAAGTGTAGTGTCGGAAGCCAGAGAGATTCAGGCCGCAATCGAAATGATCGGCCTGGGCGCCCGCATGCAGTTGCTGGAGAGCGAAACCAGCCTGAGCCGCGAGCGGCTCATCAAGCTCTACAAGGAATTGCAAGGCGTTTCACCTCCCAAGGGGATGTTGCCATTTTCCGCTGACTGGTTCCTGACATGGCAGCCAAACGTTCATTCCTCTGTATTTGCCGATATTCATCGCTATCTGATCAAAAATGCCGATTGCCGCGGCATAAAAGCCATAGTCAAGAGCTATAAGCTCTACCTGGAGCACTGCCAGATAAATCAGATGGAACCGGTGTTGAGTTTGACCCGTGCCTGGACTCTGGTGCGCTTCTTCGAAGGCAGGATTTTGCAAACCACGCCTTGCACCCAATGCAGCGGGCATTTCGTGGTCCACGCCAATGATCTTCATAGCCGCTACGTGTGCGGATTATGCCGTACTCCCTCAAGAGCAGGCAAGACCAACAAACCGCGCGTAGATACGCTCGCTGCGGCAATAGCCTAGCACTCGATCTTCCCGCTTCTGGCGCGGGAAGATTTCTTTTCCCTGTGGCTGGAATTTTGCAATTCTTCTCGTCCGCCGCGCTTTCCTCCCCCTAAAGTTTATCGAAGCACAGCCGTTACAAGAGTGAGTATCTCGCCGTGCGACCGTGCTCCTTGCCCCATTCATTTATCGCTCGAGTGCCGTCAAGACGCGGGAACCACGGGGACAAAATGGGTGCGCGGTCTATGCGTTGCCGCAGCAGTTCGGATGAGGATGTATCGGAAAATATGCTAATCATAATTGGATCGCTCGTCGTTATGGGATCGGTATTCGGGGGCTTCGCTCTAGCGGGCGGGCATCTGGGCGCGCTCTTTCAGCCGCTCGAACTGCTGATAATCGGCGGCGCCGCACTGGGCGCCTTTGTCATGGGCAACACGGCCAAGGCGCAGAAAGCCACGTTGATGGCGCTACCCAAAATCATGGCGCGCCCCAAATATACCAAGGCCGTGTATATGGATCTCATGGCCTTGCTCTACGACCTTCTCGCCAGAGCACGCAAGGAAGGGCTGATGTCAATAGAAATCGACGTCGAGAACCCCTATGAGAGCGCAATTTTTGCGAACTATCCCAATATCCTTGCAGATCACCAGGTGGTGGAGTTCATGACAGATTACCTGCGCCTGATGGTAGGGGGAAATCTCAACGCTTTCGAGCTCGAGAACCTGATGGATAACGAGATCGAGACCCATCACCAGGAAGGCGAAATACCGGTGCATTGCATAAGCAAAATGGCAGATAGCATGCCGGCGTTCGGCATCGTCGCGGCAGTGATGGGTGTGGTGCATACCATGGCTTCAGTGGGCCTGCCGCCATCCCAGTTGGGTGAACTCATTGCTCAAGCACTGGTGGGTACTTTTCTCGGGATCCTGCTTGGCTACGGTTTGGTGGGGCCGCTCGCCGCGGTGCTCGAGCAGAAGCTAGGGGAATCCACGAAGATGTTGCAATGCATCAGGGTTACGCTGCTTTCGAGCATTAATGGCTATGCTCCCGGGTTGGCGGTTGAGTTTGGCCGCAAGGTGCTGTACTCGACCGAACGGCCCAGCTTCACCGAGCTGGAAGATTGTGTCAGACAGGCCAGAAATAGATAACGGAGCTATCATGGCTGACCAGCCTCGTCCCATTGTAGTCAGGAAAATCAGAAAATCCGGCCGGCCCCACGGCGGCCAGTGGAAAATTGCTTATGCGGATTTTGTCACTGCAATGATGGCATTTTTCCTGCTCATGTGGTTGCTCAGTACTTCCAGCAGAGCCGAATTGCAAGGCATCTCCGGATATTTCCAGCCCACATCGCAAATCGTGCAGAAAAGTGGTTCGAGCAGCCACAATGGCTCAAGCGTAATCCAGGGAGGGGGGAGGGATCTGATAGAGCAGAATGGATATACGAGAAAATACGAGGAAGAGACCTCCGAAAGATCTTTCAACCTCAAGGCTGCGCATGCGGAACTGGAGCGTCTTGACGCGCGCAGGCTGGAAGATTTGAAGAGCCGGCTGGAACGGCTCATCCAGTCCAATCCGACCATGCACAAGTTCAGAAAGCAGTTGCTGCTGGACATTACTACTGAAGGATTGCGGATTCAGATTGTCGATGACCAGAACCGGCCGATGTTCGCGCTCGCCAGAGCGGAATTGGAACCGCATACCAAAGCTATCCTGCAAAAGCTTGGTGAAGTGCTGAATGAGATGCCCAACAAAGTGAGCCTCGCCGATCACACCGACGCGACCCCTTACGCAAACGGGGAGAAACATTACAGCAATTGGGAGCTGTCGGCTGACCGGGCCAATGCCTCGCGGCGCCAACTGGTCATGGGGGGAATGAACGAGCAAAAAATCATGCGTGTCGTTGGTTTGAGTTCAGCCGCGCTTTTTGACAAGGATGATCCGGCAAATCCCGTCAATCGTCGTATCAGCATTATTGTCATGAGCAAAAAAGCCGCGACGGCACTGAGTAACGAAGGTGGCGAAACGACAAATACCAAAAACGGAATCATAGCGGATTCGCAAGCCTCGCGGCCCAGGGGTTCCTGAAGCTCAGGCCGGGTATCTTGCTGGGCCGGCAAAGACGCTCCTGGCGCCTCATCCTTAAAGCAGAATTACGGGAGGAACTTCGCTCTTTTCCCGCGATGATCTACCCCTGAAGCACTCGATAATTGATTATGGATGTGTTTTCAGGGGTTGGCAGTGAGCGAAGATAGCGATCTGGAAAAAACGGAACCTGCGTCGCCGAGACGGTTGGAAAAATCGCGCGACGAGGGACAGGTGCCGCGCTCCCCGGAACTTTCCACGTTCGTGGTCTTGATTGCGGCCGGAGCGGGCCTGTGGCTGATGGGTGGCCATCTTTCCCGGCAGCTCTTGAATCTGATGAAAGACGGGATGAAGGTATCCCGCGAGACCGGCTTCGATTCCGGTCTGCTCACCGAACGTTTGTTCGATCAATCCCTGCAAGCCCTGCTTACTTTTGCACCTTTCCTGATTTTGATGTTCCTGGTGGCGCTAGCGGCTCCAATGCTGCTTTCCGGGTGGCTCTTCACCTGGAAGTCACTCACGCCCGACCTCAAGCGGCTAAACCCCCTGAAGGGCATAGGCCGCATGTTCTCCTGGAACAGCCTGGTCGAATTGGCCAAAGCCCTCCTCAAGGCCACACTGATCGGTTCGATGAGTGTCTGGACGATCTGGCATCACAAGGACGCTGTGCTGTCATTAATTGCGGCGCCGCTCACGGCAAGTGCGGGCCATATAGGCGAGTTGATCGTCATGAGCTTTCTGGCCATAGCGGGAACCATGGTGCTGATCGCGGGGGTCGACGTACCGTTCAGGCTCTGGGACCACTTTCGCAAGCTCAAGATGACCAAGGAGGAAGTGCGCCAGGAAAACAAGGAAACCGAGGGCGATCCGCACGTCAAGGCCCGCATCCGCAGCCAGCAGCGCGCCATGGCAAGAAAGCGCATGATGGCCGAAATTCCCAAGGCCGATGTGATCGTGACCAATCCGACCCACTATTCCATTGCGCTCAGGTATGAAGACGGCAAGATGCGCGCGCCGCGCGTGGTCGCCAAGGGAGCGCATCTTCTGGCCCTCAAAATTCGGGAAGTAGGGCAGCAACATCAAGTGCCATTGCTCGAAGCACCACCGCTTGCTCGCGCCCTGTATCACCACGCCGAGCTGGGGGACGAAATTCCTCAACCCTTGTATAACGCCGTGGCGGAGGTGCTGGCCTATGTCTATCAACTGCGCCGCTATCGTGAATACGGCGAGCCGGGCGGCAGGATTCCTCCCGCACCGGAGACTCTGCCGGTGCCTCCCGAGCTGGACCCCGAAAACGCCGCATCAGGCGCATTGCATAAAGCTGAAATACCATGACCTCCACGACCACCACGACGTTTACGGCAAAACTGACTTACCTGTTTAGTGGCGTGAAGGCGCATAGCATCGCTGGTCCGCTACTGATACTCATGATTCTCGGCATGATGGTGTTGCCGCTGCCCGCGTTTTTGCTGGACATGATGTTCACTTTCAATATCGCGCTTTCCATCATGGTGCTGCTGGTCAGCATCCACACGCTCAAGCCACTGGATTTTGCCGTGTTCCCAACAGTGCTGCTGCTGTCCACACTGCTGCGGTTATCCCTCAACGTTGCCTCGACCCGCATCGTTCTGATGGAAGGACACAAGGGGCCGGACGCGGCCGGCAAGGTAATCGAAGCGTTCGGCCACTATCTGGTCGGCGGCAACTACACGGTTGGCATCGTGGTGTTCATCATTCTGGTAGTGATCAATTTCATGGTCATCACCAAGGGCGCCGGCCGCATTGCGGAGGTATCCGCAAGATTTACCCTGGACGCGATGCCGGGTAAGCAGATGGCGATCGATGCAGACCTGAACGCTGGTCTCATCGGCGAAGAAGAAGCTGGAAAGCGGCGTACAACCATTGCCCAGGAAGCGGAATTCTACGGTTCGATGGACGGGGCCAGCAAGTTCGTGCGGGGCGACGCGATCGCGGGCATCCTGATCCTGTTCATCAATGTAATCGGCGGATTGATCATAGGCATGCTGCAGCACGACCTGGACATGGCCACCGCCGCCAAAAGCTACACCCTGCTTGCCATTGGAGACGGACTGGTCGCGCAAATTCCAGCCCTTATCATCTCAACCGCGGCGGGCCTGGTGGTAAGCCGTGTTGGCACAGACCAGAATATCAGCACCCAACTGGCGGGCCAGCTCTTTTCACAGCCACAGGTACTGATTCTTACCGCAGCGATTATCGGCCTCATGGGTCTGATACCAGGTATGCCGCACATCGCTTTTCTTTTGCTGGCTGCTGTCCTGGGTGGTGGCGCCTACCTGCTGACCCAGCGCAGCAGACGAATTACCGCGCAGGCGCCGGCGATGCCCGCCGCGCAGCCAGAAATTCAGGACGCAAGTTGGGACGACGTTATGCCCGTCGATATTCTGGGACTGGAGGTGGGTTACCGGCTGATCCCGCTGGTGGATGGGGCGCAGGACGGAGAACTGCTGCGGCGGATCAAGGGCGTGCGAAAGAAATTCGCTCAGGAAATAGGCTACCTTCCGCCGCCGGTGCACATCCGCGACAACCTGGAATTGCGCCCCAATGGTTATCGAATTGCTCTCAAAGGCGTCGTGATTGGCGCCGGCGACGTCAACGTGGGCCAGTACCTGGCCATCAATCCCGGTAGTGTCGGCGGCACTCTCCCTGGCCTCGCCACCACGGACCCCGCATTCGGGCTGCCGGCAGTATGGATCGAAGCCCATCAGCGCGAACAGGCCCAAATGCTGGGTTATACCGTTGTAGATGCCGGTACGGTGGTGGCAACACATTTGAATCATCTGGTGCATGGGCACGCCGCCGAGCTGCTGGGCCGCACTGAAGTACAGCAACTGCTCGACCGTTTGGCGAAGGAGTCTCCCAAGTTGATAGAGGATTTGATTCCAAAGCTGCTTTCACTCTCGTCCCTGCAGAAGGTCTTGCAGAACCTGCTTGAAGAGAACGTGCATATTCGCGATATGCGGACCATCGTTGATGCACTCACAGAGCATGCCGGGCGGGTACAAGACCCCCACGAACTGACGGCGCTGGTCCGCATCGCCCTGGGCCGGGCCATCGTTCAGCAGATATGGCCGCAGGCTGGCGAATTGCAGGTCATGGCGCTGGACTCGGGGCTGGAAAGATTGCTGACGCAGGCTTTGCAAGCCAGCCCGAACGGGACCGGCATCGAACCAGGATTGGCGGACACGCTGTTGCGGGAAGCCTCGGGCGCGAGCCAACGCCAGGAACAGGTGGGCCTGGTACCGGTACTGCTGGTGCCCGCGCCGCTGAGAACATTGTTGGCACGCTTCCTGCGCCGCGCCGTGCCCCAGCTCAAGATACTGTCGCACGCTGAAGTGCCCGATTCGAGCAACATTAAAGTTACATCCATTCTGGGAGCCAGAGCATGAGCATTAAACGATTTTTCGCCAAAACAACAAGCGAGGCATTGCGCATGGTTCGCGATGCGTTCGGTCCCGAAGGGGTGATTTTATCCAACCGCGCGATGGAAGGCGGTATCGAGATACTGGCCTTGAGCAACAACGACATGACAGCGCTCATACCGTCACCCGGCCCCGATGAGGCAGGCGCTGCGCCAGGAACGCACGGGAAGCAGCATGTGGACAAGGGATATGGGAGGCAAGCCCAGGCGTACGCCGAGGAAGCTCATACAGACGTCAGAAATCCGTGTCGACCCGATTTTGCTGGTTCAGACGAGAAGCAGGATCAATGCGCGGACGATCCGGCAGGCGAAGACGATAGGCCAATTTCAGATGAAGCAAGCAAAACCATTCGAGCAAGCAGTTCAGTAGCGCCAGTACTACAAGCTGCGCCGTACACGGCAAGTCCGGAAAAAAAACGGTCCGCAGAAATAGTAGTGCCCCCAAATGCGGATAAGGCCATTCATGCCGCAATGCCAGCTATTCCTGCCCTTGGTAAACGGCCGCGAAATGGCCGCAAGGCACCCGGTACTGTGATTCCGGACCTTGCAACTCCCCGCAAAACTGAGCCATCCCTGGTCGATCCCCTTCAGGTGGCCGGCGAAGTGGCTGCAAGTGTTCTCCGGGAGATCAGATCACTGCGAGGCAGCCTGGAGCAACAACTGGCGGCACTGAACTGGAACGATCAGGAGCGGCGCGACCCGGCTCGCGCCCGGTTATTACAGCGGCTGCTCATGTCGGGCTTCAGCCATTCCCTCGCACACGATCTGCTGGATCAACTGCCTGTAGAGGACGAGCGCAATGACGGGAATAATGAAAAAGACCTGGCTGACCGGGTAAAAAGCATATTGACCTGCAATCTTCAGACCATTGCAAACGAAGGTGAAATTCTCGAAAAAGGTGGCGTATATGCGCTGGTGGGTCCAACCGGCGTAGGCAAGACCACTACTACCGCCAAGCTCGCAGCGCGTTGTGTCGTGCGCCACGGGGCGGATAAGCTCGCATTGCTCACAACCGATGGCTACCGGATAGGTGGACACGAGCAACTGCGCATTTACGGAAAAATTCTGGGCGTCTCCGTGCACGCGGTGAGGGACACGCATGACCTTACTCTTGCCCTGGCTGAACTGCGCGGCAAACACACGGTGCTGATCGATACCGTCGGCATGGGACAGCGCGACCAGATGGTTGCCGAACAGGTTGCGATGCTGGCCGGCTGCGGAACTCAGGTCAAACGCCTGTTGCTGCTCAACGCCGCCTCCAATTGCCAGACGCTGAATGAAGTGGCTCACGCCTACCGAGGCGACGGTCTGGCAGGCGCAATCATCACGAAGCTGGATGAAGCTGTCCTTATGGGGAGTGCACTGGACACTGCAATTCGTCATCGCTTGCCTCTTTACTATATCGCCCGGGGTCAACGTGTTCCGGAAGATCTGGAACTTGCCGACCCCACGCATCTGGTTAGCTGCGCGTTGGATCACGTGGCTTCCGATTCTCCTTTCGCCGATGCGGAGGAGTCGTTCCCTTTAGTCATGCCAGGCCGCAATAGCGGTACGGGCAATCTGGACATGAGCGGGGCCCGCCGTGGTTGAGACTATCCATGACCAGGCAGAGGGACTGCGCCGCTTGCTGGTGCAGGATTGCCTGCGCGTTGTCACTGTCACTTCCGGCAGCACGGGCGCGGGCAGGACGACAACCGTAATCAATCTTGCGGCTGCAATGGTGGGCGACGGCAAAAACGTACTGGTGATAGACGAGAATGTGGATGCTGGTAACATCAGCGCGACCTTTGGCATTAGCGCTCATCGTGATTTGCTGGACGTGATCCGGCGCGACAAGGCGCTCGATGAGGTGATCATTTCCAGGCCCGGGGGGCTTTTTATCCTGCCGGCGGGGCGCGGTATGCGCGTGCTGGGAAAGCTCAGCGCGGGCGACAGGGCTCATCTGATCGGCAGTTTTGCACATCTCGCCCAACCGTTGGACGTAGTGTTGATCGACGCCGCGCCGGGCCATTCCAGCCGGCTTCTCCCGCTCACCTTTTCCACTCATGAAATCCTGGTGGTTGTTTCTCCCGAGCCGGCCTCGATTACCGGGGCCTACACGTTGATCAAGCATATCAGTAGTCATCAGCAGGATAAGCGGGATCTACATGTGCTCGTCAACAGAGCCCATAACGAGACGGAGGCACGGATAATTTTTGACAATATGGCTGGTACAGCCCGCCGCTATCTGGGAGTGGCCCTCAACTTCATGGGCTTTGTTGCGCAGGATAACCAGCTCTGTCTCGGACGTTTTGTGGCGGGAGAATTACCAGGCTCCACTTCGGCGGCTGCGTTCCGGCGCGCGGCGGAGTCCTTGACTCACCTCACGTATCAGGATGGAGAGGCAAAGGGCGAGGGAAGGGGGCTCGAACGCTTCATGCAGGGGTTGCTGCAAAGCAACCAAAGCAACCAAGGCAACCAAGGCAACCAAGGCAGCAAGGCCAACACTGTTATGGCGACTTCACGATGAACCAGACTATATACACCTCAGCCGGCGTGATAGATAAACAGCAGCATCTTGCCAAGTTCGCTCCCCTTGTCAAACGGATTGCGCATCACATGATTGCCAGGCTACCGGGCAGCGTAGAGGCGGATGACCTGATACAGGTCGGCATGATCGGTTTGATGGATGCGCTGAATCGCTATGAGGAGATGCCGGGAGCCCAGTTCGAGACTTATGCGCAACAGCGCATCCGCGGCGCGATGCTGGACGAATTGCGCCAGATGGACTGGCTGCCGCGGGGGGCGCGCAGAAATATGCGTCAGATTGAAGCGGCAATTAGCGCATTGCAGCAGCGCCTTGGCCGTTCACCTGCCGAGACGGAGATCGCCGCAGAGCTCGGGGTGTCGATCGATGATTATCATCACATGTTGCTCGACGCACGAGGCGCACAGCTGGTCCATTACGAGGATTTCACGGATGGTGAAGACGGCAACTTCCTGGAACGCAACTGTGCGGATGATAGCGCTGACCCGCTGGCGAGCCTGCTGGACGGAGATCTGCGGCAAGCGTTGATCGGCGCGATAGGCAACTTGCCGGAGCGGGAGAAAACGCTGATGGGGTTGTACTACGAGCAGGAGTTGAATTTCAAGGAGATTGGCGCAGTTCTGGGTGTATCTGAATCCAGGGTATGTCAGATTCATAGCCAGGCGGTTGCGCGGCTACGCGCCAGACTCAAGGAGTGCGCATGGACTTCAATAGCATAATCGGTATCGTTATTGCCTTGGTTGCCGTTTTTGGCGCGCAGGCGCTGGAAGGCGGCAATCCCGGTTCACTAATCCAGTTTACCGCGTTTGCGATGGTTCTGGGAGGCACGCTTGGAGCGGTGCTGCTGCAGAGCCCGGTGCGCCAGTTTGTGCTCGGCATGAAAATGAGCCGGTGGGTATTTGTTCCTCCCTTACTCGACGCGGCGGCCCTGGTAGAGCATATCGCCGTTTGGAGTACCGCTGCGCGCAAGGAAGGATTCCTCTCCCTGGATTTGCATATCGAGGGCATCGACGATCCTTTCGTGAAAAAGGGATTGCAACTGGTAGTCGACGGCACAGAGCCGCTGGTATTGAAGCGTGTGCTGGAAGTGGAGATCGATACATTCGACGAACTTCATCGCCAGGGTGCCAAGGTATGGGAAGCAGCCGGTGGCTATGCGCCGACGATCGGTATCCTGGGTGCGGTAATGGGCCTTATCCAGGTGATGGAGAATCTGTCGGATCCGGCCCATCTGGGTGCTGGCATTGCGGTCGCGTTCGTAGCGACTATTTATGGCGTGGGATTGGCCAACCTGGCGTTTCTGCCGATTGCCAACAAACTGAAAACTCTTATTGCCCGTCAGGTGCTGATGCGTGAAATGCTGGTGGATGGGCTGGTGGGAATTGCCAAAGGCGAGAATCCGCGACTGATAGCAGGACGGCTGAGGGGGTATGTGGTGTGACGCGTAACGTCGAAGATGTATTGATGACATGACGATAATGAAGACAGTTTATTCAGGAGGGATGATGAAGGACAGCGACCGCGCAACAATAGTAGGGAAAAGTGAAAATGCCGCGAATCCGGATGGTGATAAGGAAGCATTATCGAACGGTGCGGAATGTATAGAGAGACGGCAAGGCGAAAGACGATCCGGTATAGAACGCCGCGATCCGCAGAGCAGTGGTGCAAACAAGGCTGACAGGAGCAAGCCCGATCGCCGGCGGGCGGAACGCCGGAGCGATAAGAAATAAAGCGAAAATGTGCCCGGATGAGTGTTTTCTCTACTGATCCATACCTACAAGACATACACGAAATGCCGCGCAGACATAGACGGGAAGAGCATGAAAATAACGAGCGCTGGCTGGTGTCCTACGCGGACTTTATCACCCTGCTGCTTGCGTTGTTTGTCGTCATGTATGCGTTCTCCCAAGTAAATGGCGATAAAAACCGGGTGTTGGCCGAATCGCTTAGCAGCGCTCTCGCCTCGCAACCGGATCGCCGCACCGACGCGACGCCGCCTCCAGTGCCGGCGCCGGCTCCGGGGCCCTCGGTACCTTTGATCGAAGACCGCCAGGCGATAAGGAAGGCGCGCCATTTTGCGGAAACGCAGCGCCGGCAGCAGGAGAGAATGGAGAGCATTGCCCATGACATCATGTCAACATTCGCTCCCCTTGTAGAAAATGGTCAGGTGCGTGTTATCCAGAGTAACCGTGGGCTGGGCGTGGAGATCAACGCCAGCGTGCTGTTTGCGCCGGGCCAGGCTGTTGTGCAGGAGAATTCGAGCAGGTTGCTTGAGGCAATAGCCCAGGTGTTGAAGAACGATGACTACGCCATCCAGGTGGAAGGTCACACCGATAATATTCCGATTACCGGGAAATTTCCATCCAATTGGGAACTGTCGGCTGTGCGAGCCAGCAGTGTGGTGCGACTGCTGATCGACAACGGAGTGGAAGCGGCCCGCCTGACAGCAGTGGGTCACGGAGAAAATCTCCCAGTAGATTCGAATGATAGCGAGGAAGGCCGGATGCGCAATCGCCGGGTTACCGTTATGATCCTTTCCAGCCCACCCGAACCCTTGCCCGAAACCTTACCCGAGATCGTGCCGGAAGATTTACCGGGGACCTTGCCGGATAATCTGCACCAGACAGGCGTCAAACCCGCCGCGGTGTTTCGACTCTGAATAATCGCGACAGGAGACGTTAAAGGTGGGTGTAAAGACGCATGTGTAACATATCGGATTGAAACCGGTTAAGGCGCGCAGATTCTCATGGAGGACGCGGAATATAACCGATGGATTCGAGTAACGGATGGTGGTTAAACCAGGATATCCCTAGGGGGCTGCCATGATTAAATCGTATTGTCTATCGGCTGTTTGCTCGCTAGATGCCTCTCTATATTCATTGCAATCTCCAGGTAGAGCGGGAGCAAGTTGGCACGTAGATTTCCGATCGTTTCCCCGACATATATCATTGAGGGAACTCGAAGGCCGTGATGGTCCACTGGGCCGCCGATGAATTGCTGGTCAAAACCGAGTTTGGTGAAGTGGTGCGCAAGTCGTTCCTCGGTAAGAATGAATATGATATCAATCTCGTTTAATCTCGCCATCGCTAAGGCGGCGAGGTAAAGACTGATTGGGATGTAAGGGAAGCGCCGTGATTGCGAGTTTTTAAAGTCGTCGTCGGAAATGCCGAACGGTTTGCCAGCCTCACCTTTACGCCTTCTGTAGCTGGAGATTACAGCAAGACGCGATACCTCTGCAATACGGTGCCGGCATAGTTTTCGGGGATCAATAATCGATCGATCCAGTGTATCAGCGCAAACGGTTTCAAAGGGCAGGGGATAGCCGGGATTCTCCGATGGAGGAATGATAATGCGAGCGCAACCTATGTATTCTTTGGTTTGTACATTGCGCAGTAAAAAAGCCTGCGAACAGGAGTCATATTCATCGGTTTCGCGCTGGTCTGAACGGGGTGACTCAAACTTCAAATCTTCACAATAAACCTTGTGCCGCAAACGATAGACCTCATCCTTCAGTGTCCCGGAGAATGCTGGCACAACCTCAAAGTACTGCTTGAATGCATGGGCCAGATCAAATGGTTCTGATGGCATGGTTTCAAATGAATTGGTTACTCGAATTCATCGGTTAAATCACCGATGACGGTACCCCGCCTGAACCTTTCTGGCGGGGAAGGGTTAATTACGACTTGGAATACGAACGTTGTCTTGCTCTTGCAGTTCAGACTTCGCCAAGCCTGCGCCCGCCGGAGAACGGCTCGGGCTGCCCATCCGATCCGTACAGCCCAGGGCTTCGAGCGCTGTGCGTGGCGGCATGGAGTGCAACGAGTTTCTGCTGATTGTAGCGAAGGCGCTGAGCGACAAGAATACCGTTGATTTTATTGAGCTGACCGGCTGTTTCGGCCAATTGAAGCAATTTCTGCCAGGCATCGGTGGCATCCGGGCAGTCTTGTAGACCGCGCTCCATCCCGATACGGTTTGGGGGGTAGCCAAGCATCCCGAGCCAGCGGTTGCGCGCATCAGCAAGCTGAACCAATTGCTGGGCCTGCTGCGATTTTTCCATCGCCAGCGACACTAGCAGAGATCCATCCGCATGATGCAGAGCATGCTGCTCACGGCGCAATATATCGATGAACTCCAGTGCTGCATCATGCTCGCGCGTGACGCAGGCAACCGGATCGAAAGTGGCGTTACTCAAGTCACCCCTGCCTGGCGCGGATCAGGTCACGCACCGTCTCCAGCAAACCATCGGCCACCTTGTCGGGGTTCACGACGAAACGCCCCTCGCTGATTGCCTGCTTGATTTTTTCGACCCGCGCCGCATCGAAAACTTCGCCATTTGCCAGATTCTTTTCGATGCTTTGAAGTTGGGTACTGAGCTGAACACTATCGCCCTGCGTAGTCGGATCACCTGGTTTCGCAACCCCCGCTGCTTTCTGTCCCGATTTGGCAGACGATGGCAATGCCTCGCTTGCAGGGATAGTCTTTATGGAGTTTTCTATTTTCATGGGTTTATCTCCTACAGTTAACCGTAGGTAGTTAACGGCGGCTTCGTTTGGAACTTGAGGCCACAATAATGAGAATTGCTACATGATAATTTTGATTCCAGCTCTGCGGATCATCAGTAGCTTACGACCACTATTGCTCCGGCCCGTGCAATTCCGCTCACCAGTGAACCCGATGCACTTCTAACCTGTACCGGTTGTCCTTCAGCTGCATTGTTAAGCGCCTTGCCTTCCCCGGTCACGCTGAATCCGCGCCCGCTGGAGATCAGTTTCACGCTCTGGTTCTGTATCACGGCTGCTTGCGCGCGCAGCATGTCCTGGCGAACAGGGTTACCGAAGGGAAGGCCACCGGTCAGCGCTCTGCCAATGGCCTGGCTTGGGTCGGTAACGATACCGGGCGGGAGCTGGGCCAGATCTCCGCTGCGAATAATCAGGTCTGCGGGAGCGATGACATGGCCCTGCGTAAGCGATCTGGTGCTGACTACATAATCCGCTATCACTTTCACTGTTGCGCGTACATAAATGGTCCATGGATTGGGAGCGGAGCAGCGCACGATCACCGTCGTATTTCCCCAGGGACGGCTGCCGGGCGGCAACGCCGGCTCAAGTGAGGCGCAAAAGGGTAGATTCACCCGCGCATCCAGCGCGCCGAGCGTGATATCTACCTGGCCGGGCAAACCGGCCGATTGCACGTGCAGGAAATTCAAAACCACAGCCTGGATAAGCCGGGGGTCCTGCTTTAGGTTCGCTGATGCCGATGCTGCAACAGGATGCGAGAGAAGCAGGACCAGGCTCAGGCTGCATGACAGGAGCCGAAAGTAAGTGACGGGCATGACAGGCATGAGAATTCCTCGAAAGAATGCCTCTGGATCAGGCCGAGCCAGGGGTAGCGCCATTCTAAATAGGGACGGATGCCGGCAACGGACGGAACTGAGGCACGTTTTGCCCGATATTCGACGAATTGTCCGGACGCTTGCTCGATTTATTATGTCGTCGCCCCAGCCCCGACCGGGCTGAGTGACTTTGCTTGTTCTGGTTGATTCCTTCCTGATGAGATGGATATGGATTGGAAGATATTCCCGGAATTGATGAGCAGTGCTCGCGCAGATAGGAGTTGGGGGGAGGGAAGATCGAAGTAGGGGGCTTTTACCCCGCTATTCTGCTTTTTGGACCAATGCGGCATGAAATACCATGGCTCATGTTTATGGGCCGCATTAACAACAGAATGAGTGTAATACCGAGGAGAACGAATGATTGACAAGCTTGACGGCGCATTTCGCTTCTACGAGGATGCCGCCAATTTGCGGGCTCACCGCCAGCAATTGATTGCTTCCAATATCGCCAATGCCGATACCCCTAATTTCAAGGCGCGCGATATCAATTTCAAGGACGCACTGGAAAACGCCAATGGTAACCGGTTTGTCAAGCTGCTGACCAGTGCCACGAACCACATTGGTTCGCCCCACAGCGTCAATGGCATGGCTGGCAGTGCGCCATTGATGTACCGTTCCGCTGTCCAAGGCAGTGTGGACGGCAATACTGTCGATATGGATGTGGAGCGCAGCCAGTTTGCCGATAACTCTATCCACTACGAAGCGAACCTCACATTCATCAGCGACCAGATCAAGATCATGCGCACTGCCATTCAAGGTTAAGGAGAAATTGTAATGTCCCTGTTCAACATTTTCACTGTTGCCGGATCGGCAATGACAGCTCAGAACCAGCGGCTGAACGTGGTGGCGAGCAATCTCGCCAACGCCGATAGCGCGGTGACTTCCAATGGCCAGCCCTATAAGGCCAAACAGGTGCTGTTCATGAGTATTCCATCAGTACCCGGCACTGATCCCAATAATTCCGCGACCGGCGTAAAGGTATCGCGCGTCCTTGAAGATCAATCGCCGATGAAGCTTATATACGAACCCACCCATCCGATGGCAAACGAGGAAGGCTTTGTGACCATGCCAAATGTCAACGTAGTGGAAGAGATGGTCGACATGATTTCCGCCTCGCGTTCATATCAGAACAATGTAGACATGATGAATACCGCGAAGACCCTGCTGCTGAAGACTTTAAGTATCGGACAATAAGCACCAGACAAATAAGGAAGAACCATGAGCATTATTCAGGATACCCAGCCCGCCGCAAACCCTTTTGCAACATATGGCGCGACCAATACGGCAAAGTCCGCAGCGGATGATATACAGGACCGGTTTCTCAAGCTGCTGGTTACACAGATGAAAAATCAGGACCCTCTTAACCCGCTCGACAATGCTCAGGTGACGACACAGCTGGCACAAATCAGTACAGTGAACGGTATCGAGAAGCTTAACGCCAATATCCAGGCTATGGCGAGCAGCTTTAACGCTGGACAATCCCTGCAGGCGGCCACGTTGATCGGCAAAGATGTCCTCGTGCCCGGTTCCGGACTGCGACTGGCGGGCGCGGGCGGCGTGTTCGGCGTTGAACTTGCGCAAGCAGCGGACGAGGTGAAAGTCACGATACATGATGCGTCGGGCCGGGAAATACAAGTCATGGACTTGGGTCCAAAACCCGCCGGTCCTCTGGCACTGGCCTGGGATGGCAAAACCGCCGATGGCGCCCAGGCCGCCGATGGTGCCTATAGCGTTAGCGTCAGCGCGTTGCGCGGTGATCAGAAAATCGACACGCAGACACTCGCTTTCGGCTCTGTCCAGGGCGTTTCCCAGGGTAATCAGGGTGTACAGTTGAACGTCGGGACACTCGGAATGGTGGGACTTGCGGATATCAAGCAGATTTTTTAAACCGGGCATTAATCCAATATCCGTCTCAGGAAAATGAGACGCTACCCAAGGAGTTATGATGAGTTTTCAGCAAGGCTTGAGCGGTTTGAATGCAGCAGCGAAGAATCTGGACGTGATCGGCAATAACGTAGCAAACGCCAATACCGTGGGGTTCAAGCAATCGCAGACCCAGTTTGCGGACGTGTACGCCAACTCGCTTTCGGGCGGCAGCAGTATTCAGGCTGGTATTGGCGTCAAGGTTGCGGACATTGCGCAGCAGTTCAGTCAGGGCAGTATCACCGCGTCCAATAATCCGTTCGACATTGCAATCAATGGTAGCGGCTTCTATCGTCTGAGTGATCAGGGCGCCATCAGCTATTCACGCAATGGTCAATTTCATCCCGATAAGGATGGCTATATTGTCAATAGCAGCGGTCTGCGTCTTACCGGATTTTCGGCGAATACAACCGGCGTGATCAATACCTCCGCACCAGGCGATCTGCAGATTTCCAAGGCCGACCTGCCGCCCGTGGCGACTACGCTGGTGAGCGGCTTGTTTAACCTGGACTCACGCGAGGCTCCGCTGAGTTCGGCTGACTTCGACCTGGCCGATCCCACGAGCTACCATAGCTCGACCTCGCTATCGATTCACGACAGTCTGGGCAACCCCAGCACGCTATCGACCTATTTCCTTAAAACCGGAACCAACAGCTGGGACGTGTTTGCCGCCAATGAAGGTTCCTTGCTCAACGGTGGAGCGGCGGTAGGCACACTGAACTTTTTGTCCGGTGGCGCGCTCGACCCGCTAAGTTCCAGCATGTTCAGCCTGACAGCTCCGGTCAGTACCGGCGCCGATCCCCTTGCTTTCAATCTGGATTTCGCCGGCACGTCGCAGTTCGGATCCAACTTCAGCGTCAATGCCCTGGACGATGACGGTTATGCCTCAGGGCGTCTTGTCGGTTTCGATGTCGGCGCTGACGGCGTGATCCGCGGCAGTTACTCAAGCGGCAAGTTTTTGACCCTCGGGCAGGTTGCGCTCGCCAATTTCGCCAATCCGCAGGGGCTGGAGTCGCGGGGTAATAATACCTGGGCGGAAAGCGCCTCCTCGGGTGCCGCACTGGTGGGCGTGCCGAACACGGGTAGCCTCGGCGTGCTGCAGTCTGGCGCGGTTGAGGATTCGAACGTGGAGCTTACCTCGGAACTGGTCAATATGATTACTGCCCAGCGCGTCTATCAGGCAAACGCCCAGACCATCAAAACCCAGGATCAGTTACTGCAGACGATAGTGAATCTGAAATAACACAAAACATCAGCATGTTAGGGCGTACTACCGCCGAAACCCCTATTCCACCGGGCAGAATCCGATCCGGTGGAATAGAAATCCCTTTTAGCGGCTGCCATAGAGGCCAATCAACAGCAGTCTTTAACCCGGATTAAAACCTGATTTCACAGGAGTAAACATGGATCGGATGATCTACGTTGCGATGACCGGCGCCAAGCATACGATGGGGCAGCAAGCCGCAATGGCGCACAATCTGGCGAATACGAACACGACAGGCTATCGTGCCGAAACCAGTGTGTTACGCGCGGTTCCGGTATTCAGCGATACCCTGGCGACTCGCGCATTTGTGGTGGATTCGAGTGCCGGAGCGGATTTTCGCCCAGGTATCGAGCAGCAGACGGGGCGTGAACTCGATACCGCAATACAGGGACCGGGCTGGATCGCCCTGAAGATGGAAGATGGGAGCGAGGCGTATACACGCAACGGAAGCCTGCATGTGAGCCCCAACGGTGTGTTGCAGACTCGTAACGGCCTGAACGTGCAGGGCGACGGCGGGCTGATATCCATCCCCCCGAACACCCTGATCACGATAGCCAAGGATGGGACAGTATCCACCGTGCCTGCCGGAGCCGGGACGAGCGAGCCGAATATCTCTGTCATAATCGGACGCATCAAGCTGGTGAGCCCGCCCGAAGCCCAACTTACGCGCGGCC
The DNA here is from genome assembly GCF_900115125.1 of Nitrosospira briensis. Lineage (GTDB taxonomy): Bacteria > Pseudomonadota > Gammaproteobacteria > Burkholderiales > Nitrosomonadaceae > Nitrosospira > Nitrosospira briensis_A. The sequence continues at coordinate 591,424 of NZ_FOVJ01000001.1, forward strand.
TGGACGGACTGTTCCGGCAGACTGGTGGTGGCGAGGCAGAGGCGGATGCGAACGTCACGCTCAGAAGCGGCGCGCTGGAGGGCAGCAATGTCAATGTAGTCGAGGCGCTGGTCGATATGATCTCACTTTCCCGCCAGTTTGAAATGCACATGAAGATGCTGCAGAACGCCGAGGGAAATGCCCAGCGCGCAAGTGTCCTCCTATCCGTAAGCGCCTGATATAAGGGGTAAGGGAAGCATTGACGGCCCCATGCCACATCGGGTTGAAATCCGGAAAAACATGGAATTGCACCCTCTGTTCCCGGCACTGGTCACATCCACGCCGTTATACGATGTCTTGATATTGCCGCTCTACGATGCGCCACCCATGAGTGGCTACTCGCGGCAGACTTTCCACTTAACCTTCAGGAGACTCAGTTGATCCGCTCACTCTGGATTTCAAAGACCGGTCTTGATGCGCAGCAAACCCAGATGGACGTCATTGCGAATAATCTGGCAAATGTCAGTACCAATGGATTCAAACGTTCCCGGGCGGTGTTCGAGGACCTGATATATCAGACCCTGCGCCAGCCGGGGGCACAGTCGTCGCAGCAGACACAGCTGCCATCCGGGTTGCAGATCGGCACCGGCGTGCGGCCGGTTGCAACCGAACGGGTGCTGACTCAAGGTAATTTGCAGCAGACTGGGAACTGGAAGGACGTGGCCATTCAAGGTCAGGGATTCTTCGAGGTGTTGCGGCCCGACGGCTCGCTGGCCTACACACGGGACGGCTCACTCCAGATCGATGCGGAGGGGCAACTCGTCACATCCAGTGGCTATCACATACAACCAGCCGTCACCATTCCGCCCAATGCGCTGAGCGTGACCATAGGCCGCGACGGGGTTATCACGGTAACCCAGCAAAACTCGCCTATCCCGGTTCAGGTAGGCACCCTGCAACTTACCACGTTCATCAATCCCGTGGGCTTGCAAAGCGTAGGTGAAAACCTCTTTGTGGAAACCGGCGCCAGCGGTACTCCTAACATCAACACGCCGGGTACGGATGGCACCGGATTGCTTACGCAGGGCTATGTCGAGACATCCAACGTCAACGTCGTTGAGGAACTTGTCAACATGATCCAGACCCAGCGCGCATACGAGATCAATAGCAAGGCGGTGCAAACCTCCGATCAGATGCTGCAGCGCCTGTCGCAAATGTAGAAATCAGGCAAATGTGGCAATGGCACATGTTGAAGTGAGGCAGAAAGTGGCAAAACATCCGAATCCTGCGGCCAAGTCATCTATGCGGCCAGAAACTACCATGAAGAATTCTGCGGGCAAGTCATCTTATACGGCCAGAAACTACCATGAATTTAGTCATCCCTGGCTTGACCCGGAATCCAGTGCAGCTCAGCAGTAATGCGGTGCTCTACACACCACCTGCCGCCGCATGGATACCGGCTTCCACCGGCATGACTTTTCTCCTGCTTGTACACCGGATCATAATGAGTGCGAATTTTTCAGCTAGCCGTACAGTCAGGCGAGGCGGACAGCTTACGAAACCCATAATCCTTTGGGCGCTTATGGCTGTCATCCTGATCGGGTTACCGGGGTGCATCAGCCTGCCCGCTCCGGCCCCGATCGTGCAGCAGCCGATATCCTCCCGGCCGGCTCAGCCAGCGCCGCCGCTCGCCAACGGCGCCATTTTTCAGGCAGGCATTGGTTACCGGCCGTTATTCGAGGATCGCCGGGCTCGTCATGTGGGCGACACGCTGGTGATCGTGCTCAACGAAAAGACAAATGCGAGCAAGAGATCCAATAGCAGCGCCAACAAGAATGGCGAACTGAATTTCGGTATTCCTCCCATTGTGTTTGGCGTGCCCATTACCAAGAAAGTGGAGTTGGGCGCTTCTTCTTCCAACGATTTCGAAGGTAAAGGTGAAGCCGCTTCCGCAAATAATTTTAGCGGCACGATCACTGTTACCGTCATCGAAGTGCTTCCCAATCGCAACCTGGTGGTGAGCGGCGAAAAGCAGTTGGCCATGACTCAGGGCTCGGAGTACATCCGTGTCTCGGGTGTGGTGCGCCCCGAGACTATTGTCAACAATATGGTGTCATCGGTTCAGGTAGCCGATGCGAAAATCGAGTACAAGGCCAACGGCTATATCGATGAGGCGCAAACCATGGGCTGGCTCTCGCGCTTTTTCCTGACCTTTTCGCCATTCTGAACCCTGCAGAAGGCTTTACGGGAACCCACATGATCCTTAGACAAATCCTGCCGGCGCTGCTGATGCTATGGCTCGGGTGCTGTGCCGTTTTGACTCCGGCGCAAGCCGAGCGTATAAAAGATCTGGCTTCGATTCAGGGTGTGCGGCCGAATCAGTTGGTAGGATACGGCCTGGTGGTGGGACTCGATGGCACAGGCGATCAGACCATTCAGACACCCTTCACCATCCAGACCTTGACGAGCATGCTGATGCAGATGGGCATCAACGTACCACCCGGGACCAATATGCGGTTGAGGAATGTGGCTGCGGTGATGGTTACGGCCGTGTTGCCGCCGCTTGCCCAGCCGGGGCAGGTAATCGACGTGACCGTGTCCAGCATGGGCAATGCCCGCAGTTTGCGTGGAGGCACCTTGCTGATGACCCCGCTTAAAGGGGTAGACGGCGAGGTCTACGGAATGGCGCAGGGTAATCTGCTGGTCGGAGGAATCGGCGCCTCGGCTAGCGGCAGCAAGGTTCAGGTCAACCATCTCAGCGCCGGGCGTATCAGCGGCGGCGCCACTGTGGAGCGTGCTGTCCCCGTCCTGCTGGGTCAAGGCGATCATATCCGGCTCGAGCTTCACAATACCGATTTTTCCACTACCAGGCGCGTCGTGGACGGCATCAATGGCCGCTTTGGTCCAGGCACGGCATCCGCCCTGGACGGGAGGGCGGTGCAGGTGCGCACACCGCGTGGCAGCGATGAGCGCGTGGCATTCATAGCGGAAGTTGAAAGCATGAACATCAGTCCTGCACAGATGCACGCCAAGGTTATCGTCAATAGCCGTACCGGTTCGGTAGTCATGAACCAGGCGGCGACAGTTGAGGCCTGCGCCATTGCTCACGGCAATCTGTCGGTGGTAATCAGTACAGAGCCGGTAATCAGCCAGCCCGGACCGTTTTCCAGCGGACGGACGGTGGAGGCGCAGCGCTCGACTATCGAAATCAAGCAGGAATCCGGCATGCTTACCATGGTGGAAGGCGCGTCACTGGCCGAGGTGGTCAAAGCACTGAACGCGATCGGGGCGACACCGCAGGATTTGCTGTCGATTCTGCAGGCGATGAAATCCGCCGGGGCACTTCGGGCTGAGCTGGAGATCATCTGATGGCTGCTTCAGCTGATCTCTCCACCAAATTCGCTCTTGATGTACAGGCTGTAAATGAGCTGCGTATCGTGCGCGGCGCAGGGAACAAAACAGACCAGGCTGCGCTTGAAGCCGCCGCGAAACAGTTCGAGGCGCTGTTCATGAACATGATGCTGAAGAGCATGCGCGACGCAACGCCGAAAGACAGCCTGGTGGATAGCGAACAGAGCCGTCTGTATATTTCGATGCTGGATCAGCAGCTGTCGCAGAGCATGTCCTCCAACGGTATTGGCCTGGCCGACATGATGATACGGCAACTGCGTCATGGGGTGCCAGGGCTGGAAGAAGAAGCACAGGCACCTGACACTGCCTTCCCTGGACAGTCACCTGTCATAAAAACTCCATCTGTGGCGCCTTTGCAGGTGGATGCATACAGGCAGCAGCGGGCACCGGTATCAGGGTCGGGGGCATCCGAGCCGGAGGCATCGAGATCGGAGATACCGGCATTACAACAGCTGCCGGCATCGCCAGGCCCATCTGCACGGGCGGGAACCGCGCCACTTCAGCCGGGAGCGCAAACGCAACCACAACAATCGCAGGTGATCGAGTTTCAGGCCAGACTCATGCCATATGCACAGCAGGCCAGCCAGGCCACCGGCATACCCGCACGATTCATGCTGGGACAGGCCGCACTGGAAAGCGGATGGGGTAAAAGGGAGATTCGCGGCGCAGACGGCACGCCCAGCCATAACCTCTTCGGCGTGAAGGCAGGCGGCAACTGGAAAGGACCGGTAGTGGAAACGGTAACGACGGAGTACATCGACGGAATAGCCCATAAAAGCGTTGAGAAGTTCCGCACTTATCCCTCCTACGCGGATGCTTTCCGCGACTATGCCAATCTGTTGAGCAGCAACCCGCGCTATGCGGAACTGATGGCCCGGGTGGCGAAGGGTCTGGACGCGGAAGGTTTTGCGCAAGGCTTGCAGCAGGCGGGCTACGCAACCGATCCGGATTATGCCAGCAAGCTGAACCGCATTATAAGGACCACGCCCTGGTCCTGAAACGGGGCCATTGCGATTTTTTTTGTCCGGCTCTTTGCTCAATTGGGAGTGCCTGGTTTGTATAACTCATAGGGGGCCGGCTAAATATTTTTAGTCCAAGGCCGTTAACATCATGTATGAACATGAACATGGATATGCGCCTGAATATGGGGCGGAACGGGAAAGCTAGGATATAACATGGGTAACGGTATTTTCGGCATCGGCCTCAGTGCGCTCCAAGCTGCTCAGCAGGGGTTACTCGTTGCCGGGCACAATGTCAGTAATGCAGCCACGCCGGGTTATACCCGGCAGCAGATTATTCAGTCCACCGGCGGGGCGCAAGCTACCGGTAGCGGATATATCGGCCGGGGCGTGCAGGTCGATACAGTAAGACGCGTGTACAACGAATTCCTGGTCAATCAGGTCACACAGGCGAAAACCGAATCCACCCAGCTCGATACCCACCTTGCTCAAATGAAGCAGATCGACACCCTGCTGGCGGACACGAGCGGGCGCCTCGGCCTGTCGCCTGCACTACAGGAGTTTTTCGGGAGCGTGCAGGATGTTGCCACCAGTCCGTCGGATGTGGCGGCGCGGCAGTCCATGTTGTCCAATGCAGAGGTGCTGGTGCGACGGTTTCAGTCGCTGAACGACAGCCTCGATGAGATTCGCGATGGGGTGAACGCACAGATCGAGAATAGCGTTTCACTGATCAACACGCTGGCGGCAAGGATAAGTGAGCTGAACGGCACCATCAGCCTGGCGGAGAGCAGCGCAGGAGGGCAACCCGCAAACGATCTGCGGGATCAGCGCGATGAACTGGTCACGCAACTGAACGATCAGGTCCGCGCCAAGGTCGTTGAACAAGGCGATGGCGGCTACAGCATATTTATCGGCACAGGTCAGTCCCTGGTTGTGGGTTCAACGGCTTTCCAACTCGCAACCACGGCTTCTCCGATTGACCCCCGCCGCCTTGAAGTGGCTTATGTTTCCGGAGGCAACAGCATCCCGGTCAAGGAATCCAGCCTGGATGGCGGCAAGTTGGGCGGCCTCTTGCAATTTCGCAGAGGTGAACTCGATGCTGCCCGAAATGGACTGGGGCGCGTTGCGATTGGCTTGGCGGCCACCTTCAATGACCAGCACCGGTTGGGGCAGGATATACAGGGTAATGTGGGCGCCGATTTTTTTACTTTGCCGGAGCCATCGGTAAGCGCGTCAACCCGCAACACCGGCAACGCAATCATGGCCGCCGAAATTTCGGATCCCCGCAATCTTTCCACCAGCGATTATCGCCTGCGTTACGACGGGGCCGATTACACCTTGACGCGGCTCAGCGATGGCGCCGTGCAAACGTTTGCCGCGTTTCCGCAGACTGTGGACGGTGTGCGCTTGAGCCTTACCTCGGGGACTGTTGCCGCAGGGGATGAATTTATCATCCGGCCGACTGCAAACGGAGCGGGTCAGATTGAGGTGGCGATACAGGATACCAATCTGATCGCCGCCGCCGCACCGATCCGGACCGATGCGCCAACCACCAACACCGGCACCGGACGCATTACCGCCGGCACTGTCAATGTACCGCCGCCAACAGATGCAAACCTAAGAGAACGGGTTACCTTTACTTTCACGAGCGCCACGACTTTCGATGTGAGCGGCGCCGGGACCGGCGATCCAACCGGCGTCACATTCAGTCCCGGCAGTTCAGTCAGCTATAACGGATGGACGGTGCAGATTACAGGTTCGCCCAAGCCGGGCGATACATTTACCATCGGTCCCAATTCCAGCGGTGCGCTCGATAACCGCAACGCCTTACTGCTGGGTGCGCTGCAAAGTACCAAAACCCTCGCTGGCGGCACGGCGAGCTACCAGAACGCTTATGGGCAAGTTGTCAGCCTGGTGGGTTACAAGACCCGTGAACTGGAAGTAACCAGTGCTGCCCAGGCGTCCCTGCTGAGCCAGGCCCGGGCTTTGCAGCAATCGGAGTCGGGCGTGAATCTGGACGAGGAGGCCGCCAATCTGCTGCGCTACCAGCAGGCGTATCAGGCCGCCAGCAAGGTGATACAGACCGCGAACCAGATGTTCGACGCTCTGCTTGATATAACAAGGTAACGAACCGGCTGCGCAGACGCTTTACAGGTAAGGCAAGAAGGATCGGATAGAGATGGAATCAGCATAGGAGAGGTCACGAATGCGCGTCAGCAGTAATACCAGCTATGAATTAGGGATTGCGGCCCTAAACCGCCAGCAGGCTACACAAGTGAAGAACCTCGAGCAGATAAGCAGTGGGCGGCGCATCCTTACGCCGTCTGATAATCCCGCCGCTCATGTCCGCGCGCTGGAGGTCTCCCAGGCGGATGCGGGCAATACACAATATGCTTCAAACCGCCAGCAGGCAATGGCAGGCTTCGGCATGCTGGAATCCATCCTCGGCGACGTAACGAACTTGCTGCAGAATGCGCAGGAACTTGCAGTGTACGCGGGGAACGGCACGCTTACCGGCAGCGGACGCAGCGCGATCGCAACCGAACTGCGCGGCAATCTGGATGAATTGATGGGGCTTGCCAACCGCACCGATGGGAACGGACAATATCTGTTTTCCGGCTTCCAGGCAGCGACCAAGCCGTTTGCCGATACGGGCAGTGGGGTACAGTATTTTGGCGATGAGGGCGTGCGCATGGTCCAGGTCAGCGCTTCGCGCCAACTCGGCGTGAACGAGTCCGGACGAGAAGTCTTCGAGCGAATTCCCGCCTCGGGAGGCGGGTACCAAAGCATGTTCAAGACGCTCTCCGATCTGATCGGCATACTCGAGACGCCTCAAACTGATGCCGCCGGCAAAGCCGCGTTCTCGACTGGCCTGAGCGCTGCCCAGGGCAATTTGTCCAACGCACTGGACAATGTATTGCGCGTTCATGCATCGGTGGGCACGCGCATGAAGGAAGTGGACACGCTCAATGAGAGTGGTGACGATTTGACCATCCAGTACGCACAACAGCTATCAGAGCTTCGGGATGTCGATTACGCCAAGAGCATCAGTGATCTGACCCAGCAGCAGGCCTATCTGGAGGCAACACAGAAGGCGTTTTTGAAAATTCAGGGGCTGTCGTTGTTCGATTACATACGGTAATGCCGCGCCCGCTGAATCGCCGCCGCAAGGTGCCTCGGCTACGGCCCCTCATGAGCCTCCCTTGAGGCTAGGCTTGGTGCCGCTGGAAAGTGAATTCATCAGGATTGGCCAGATTAAACGAGGCACTTGGAATAAGCAGCCATTGAATTCTGTACCACATGGCATAAGCGTACAGTCTATTTCTATTCTTATAGTACCGTGCGGTGCCGCCACTGCGTTTAAGCAATATTGTTGATCTGGATGCTGAACGGCCCCTCACCTGCCGCTATCGCGAGGGTGTTACGGAGAGATATTGCCGCCGGTCCAGCGATGATCGCGTGTGCGCTCGTACTGAATGTTGCCACCGTTGTTCCACCATCCGTGGACCTGGTTATAGATCGCGGGAATTTTAGGTGGTCTCAAGATCATGAACTATGCTCCTTTACTGCGCAAGCGTCGTAGTCCACATCGTGCATGGGAGAGCGGGAATTCAAGAGAAACAATCTCGTTAATTTCACAGATTGGATTCCGAACTCGATCGCCGAAGCTGTTGCCTGAGATTCATAATTGAGTACTCTCGCGTTCTTATTCAGATACCGTATATATCTTTGATCATCTGCGCCATTGGGGTATCGAGCGCAGTGATTGTGGCTAATCCAAGCTCATGCGCGGCAGTGATCCTATGGCGCCCGTCCGATGTCCTGATCTTCATTTCCTCATTGGGCATAGCGAAAATAATTGGTTCGACCTGATTTTGCATCATTAGACGGACGGCAGGACTGCGGGCATAGGTCATTGTTCGCATAATTTGGATGTAGCGTTCTACCGCCGGACGGTAAATATTGTGGTCCCTTTGATTCGGATCCCAGTTCTCCCATAGACCGGGTACGTTAATTATCACGCGCATTGTTGCTCCATAAAAAGCCAAATATCCTTCGTTTGACTTCGGCGACTCTAAAACAAAGGTGTAGATGACATTAGATAATGAAATGCCTGAATCCGTTTTTCACCCGGATTATTTCCCGGCATGAATTTGCATCCTTTCCTTGCAGCGCTTTCCGTACAGTGGGTGGAGGAAAAGGAAAGAAACCCGGTAACCCACTGGCTTTAGCCAGTGGGTTACCGGGCTTGCCTTTTGGATATATCCTTCCCTCATCAACGTCGGACACGGCAAAATTGTGCCCTGATAACGGGCCGTTATAGCACGGACGAGGATAAACTACTACCCTGACGGAATAATGGATAATGATGAGCTGCTCTTAAACACCGCAGCAGAGTCGGCCATGTTATTGAGGAATGTTACTGCATCATTTCCTGCCGCCGGGTTCATTTTTTCTCGTGGCTTGAATGGTTCCCGGACGTTTCTTTGCGTGCGTTTTGACAGCTACAGCATTATCGCGCGAGGTGCGATCTGAGTGCTCAAGTGGAATATAATGGCAGTTATGAACAATGTATACTCTGCTGTTGAGCCAACACGTGCCGAGATCGATTCACTGAATGGACCCGCTCTCCTGGAGTTCGGTGCTCCCTGGTGTGGCTATTGCCGAGCCGCGCAACCGCTGATTGCCTCGGCCTTGTCCGAACATCCACCCATACTCCATATCAAGGTCGAAGATGGCAAAGGACGTCCTCTTGGACGTTCCTTCAGGGTTACGCTCTGGCCGACCCTGATCTTCCTGAATCAGGGCAAGGAAATCGCCCGGCTGGTCCGGCCTGCCGATTCTGCGGCGATCAGCGAGGCTTTGGATAAATTAAGCAGATTGCCATGATTGTTCGCATCCCGGGCTCGCCCCGCAAAACAGTATCTGCTCCGTAAATCCTGGAATTCTATGAGCAATAGCACATCCTCCAATTCGAATGCCGGCGTCTACCTGATCGATGCCGATACACTCAGATGCGAATACGCCAATAGAACTGCCCAGTTCGATCTGCAATACTCGATGGCTGAATTGCGGGAACTGATGCCACGCGATGGAGAGCCTGCGTTTGTTACCGGGAGCCTGCTGCCATTGCTTGCTCCATTACTTGCGGATGAAGAACAGGAAATAGAGGGTGAAACAAGCTTCAGGCGCAAGAACGGCGCTACTTTTCCGGTGTCGGTGCGCTTGCTTTTATGGCGAGGTCCGGACAAATCGTTGTTTATCATCATCGCCAGAGAGATCACCGGGGACATCAGGACTCTGCGGAAACGGGATGAGGAGCAACTGGAAGGGCGAACGGCTGCGACATCGACAGGGATTGGTGAAGCCCAGCCGTTGGCGATCGTGGCCAACTCACCCGGCATGGTATTTCAATATATACAGGGCGAGGACGGCGGGCATTTCATCCCGTTCATCAGCGATCAGTGTATCAATGTGCTCGGCATCGAAGTCGAGAGACTGAAGGCGGACCCCGCACTGCTAGTGGATCTTGTGCTGCCGGAAGACCGGGAGAGCTTGCGCAGCTCAAAGGCGCAGTCAGCGGCAAGTCTGGCAATTTGGAATTGGGAAGGCCGCTTGTGGATAGAGTCCTACGGTGACGTAAAGTGGGTGAGTCTGCGCGCCAGCCCCCGCCGGGAGAAGGGTGTAGGCGTGATCTGGGAAGGAATTATAATCAATGTCACGCAAAGCAGGCTTAGAGAAAAAGAACTCAAGGAATCCCACAAACGGCTCAAGGAAATGTCAGCGCACGCCATGGCGGCAAGAGAACACGAGCGTATCCGCATCGCACAGGAGATCCACGATGACCTGGGGGGCAATCTCACAGCCATCAAGATCGATCTCGACTGGCTTGCCCGCCATATTGGCAGCGGTGGCGATAATCTCCCCCTGTTGGCAAAAGTCCGTACTGTCTCCCAGATGGTGGACCGTACCATGCATTCAATCCAGCGCATTTCACGTGACCTGCGTCCTGGAATAATGGATTTCGGCATCGTCGCCGCTATCGAATGGGAGGCAAAGGAATTCGGCAAGCGGCTAGGCGTCCCGTGCGAGGTGGAATGCTCTCAGCAGGATATTGACCTGGAGCCCGATATGGCAGTTGCCGTATTTCGCATTTTTCAGGAGGCTCTCACCAATATTACGAAGCATGCGCGGGCCTCCCGTGTTTGGGTTCGGCTGGAGATGACATCAAGACTGAATCAGAAGCAGGGAGTGAATCAGAAGCAACTGGAGATGGAGGTACGGGACAACGGCTGTGGGATCAGCCTGACAGATCTCAGGAAACTTGATTCATTCGGGATTCGCGGCATGGTCGAGCGCGCAAGCTTTCTCGATGGAAAACTGACTGTCAGCCGAGGGCAGGAGGGCACGCTGGGAACAACCGTGCATCTGGCCATTCCGCTTGTGCCGGTACCCGAGCCAGACATTGTGCGATCGGTCATGGAATTGAAGGCGCCGCGGTCATGAATGTTCTGATCGTGGACGACCACGCCATCGTCCGCCAGGGTTTGCGTCAAATTTTGCTGGAAAGCGGTAAGGTCATGCAGATCGGGGAAGCTGGGTGCGGTGGCGAGGCGATGCGGCAGATACGCGAGGCTGAGTGGAACGTCGTCGTGCTGGATATCTCCCTGCCGGACCGCAACGGCATCGAGATCCTGAAGCAGATCAAGAAAGAATGCCCGAAAATTTTCGTTCTCATGCTCAGCATGCATGAAGAGGGCCTGTACGCAATTCGGGCGTTGAAGGCTGGCGCATCCGGTTATCTCACCAAGCAAAGCGCGCCGAGCGAACTGATGGCGGCGATCCAGCAAATTTCGAGGGGGCGCAAGTATCTTACGACGACGTTGGCTGAAGCGATGGCCGACAATCTTGGTGCTGGTCATGACTGTCCGCTTCACGAAACGTTATCCGATCGCGAATACCAGACCCTGCGCCTGATTGCCTCGGGCAAAAGCCTGACAGATGCGGCTGAGGAAATGTGTCTGTCGGTCAAGACTGTCAGCGTCTACCGAAGCCGATTGCTGGAAAAAATGAAACTCAAGAACAACGCTGAATTGACCCACTACGCCATCAGGAACGGTCTGGTCTGATTCTGCTTGTCAGGGGAAATACCAGGATTTCGATCATTCCCTTTAGTCCCTGCAGTAGCCCCTGTAGTAGCCCCTGTAGTAGCCCCCGAGCTCCAATCCACTCTGACGGTAGCGTATTTATCCTGCCCTGGGGCGCGTGTGCGCCGATATATATACTGCCTGCTCATGATCAACAGGTGTCGGCACATTCTTGTTATCGCGTCGACAACCCCTCGTCTCGTTTCAATAGCTTCTGGAGCAAATCGGGAAATACGGCGCGAATTGCTATTTAATCGTCAAATTGCATAGCCTGCTGCTCCCTTATCATTCTCCCCATGATTATTGCTCATTTAGTAGCGACTACGGACGGCGTAGCGGCATGAGGAAACACGCTTTCCTCATTGCTCAAGGAGGCTGCCTTCCGCCTGGTAGCCCAACCTTGAATCTTGCGCCTCCTGCGACATGAAGGAGGCCCGAAGGCATTGCGCAAAAAAACCTGACTAGCCTGTTAAATGTTTCTCCTGAGCCTCCGTTAATAAGCATAACAGCGGTTGATCAGTCTCGGATATCGGGACGAGCCGAAGTTAACGCTGTGAGGCGTATCCCATAAAACTTAGTCAAGGAGATTTACATGGCTGCAATTATCAACACCAACGTGATTGCGTTGAATGCGCAACGCAATCTTAACAGCTCACAGAACGCGCTTGCTACCACACTGCAACGCCTGTCCTCCGGCCTGCGCATCAACAGCGCCAAGGACGATGCCGCAGGGTTGGCTATTTCGGAACGCATGACTTCGCAGATTCGTGGCCTGAACCAGGCGGTCCGCAATGCCAACGACGGTATTTCCATGTCGCAGACAGCCGAAGGCGCGCTGGGAGAAATCGGCAACAATCTGCAACGTATCCGGGAGTTGGCCGTGCAATCGCGTAATGCGAGCAATAGCGTAAGCGACCGTACCGCACTCAACAATGAAGTTCAGCAGATCAAGGCAGAAATCGACCGCGTGGCTTCGACGACCGCTTTCAACGGCATCAAGCTGATCGATGGCAGTTTTACCAATCAGGCATTCCAGGTCGGCGCCAACGTCGGCGAAACCATCAACATCACCAGCCTGGCCAATGCGCAGAGCGCGTCCCTGGGCACCACCACCACCTACACAAGCAGCGTGACCGGCGTTGCCCCCTCAGCCTTCACAGCGACAACGGACGACATCGCGGCGGGTGACCTTACAATCAATGGCGTGGACGTGGGCGCCATAGCCGCCGCTGGCACGGCTCCCCTTCAGGGGGCAGCAGTCGCAGCGGCAATCAACCTGGTGACAAGTACATCGGGCGTTACCGCTGCAGCCGATGCGGCTGGCCTGGTGACGTTGACCAGCACTTCCAGCGCCGGCATTACCGTGGCCTTCAGTGGGGCGGCCAACACGGCGCGAACCGGCCTGACCGCCGCCACGACCGCGGCAACAGTAGGCAGTACCGTCGGTTTCGCATCGTTGGCCATCGACACTACGGCTGGCGCCGACTCTGCAATTGCTTCGATGGATTCCGCGTTGAGTGCGCTTAATGCGGCACGGGCCGACCTGGGCGCATATCAGAACCGCTTTTCCTCCGCGGTTTCGAACCTGCAAACCACTGCAGAGAATCTGTCCGCCTCCCGCAGCCGTATCGTGGACACCGATTTCGCCGCTGAAACGGTCGTCCTCTCCAGGAACCAGGTGCTGCAACAAGCTGGAACGGCAATGCTGGCTCAGGCTAATGCACTGCCCCAAAGCGTGTTGTCATTGCTGAGAGGTTAATCGGGTTATTTGGTTGGGCGTCAGGAAATCCGGGGCAGTGTCTTGGCCCCGGATTCCTTTTACTGAAACTCATGAGGGGTTTTAACAAGTGCGAGTCAGACGCAGCCTGAACCGCACGGTATCCGGCAACCGCATGGACCCCCACAATCGCGCCAATCAATACGTATCCATTGCATTTCAGGTCGTAATGGATAGTAAAACGTAATGGCAGCCAGGAGATAAGCGTGGGTATTACAGCATCAGGTCTGGGCTCGAGCCTTGACGTCAATGGCATCGTCAGCCAGTTAATGGCAGTTGAGCGGCAACCGCTCGCGCTGCTGGATCGTCGTGAATCAGATTACAAGGCAAAGCTATCCGCGTATGGGACACTAAAAGGCGCGTTGTCCGCATTTCAATCCACAATGCAGGGGCTTGCGGACCCGGCCAAGTTCCAGGCTGTAAAGGCCAGTTCAGGAGACAATTCGATATTTACCGCCACTGCCGGCACAAATGGCAAGGCGGTACCGGGCAGCTACTCGGTGGAAGTGCAACAGTTGGCGCAACAGCAAAAAGTCCATTCAGAGGGTTTTGCGGAAATCAACAGCATGGTCGGTAGCGGCACCTTGACCTTCCAGTACGGTAATTATGATAGCGGTGTGAACGCTTTTACCCTGAATAGCGAAAAATCCGTGGAAACAGTAACAATCGACCCATCCAACAATACGCTTTCTGGCGTGCGTGACGCGATCAACGCGGCCAATATCGGCATTAGCGCGACTATCATCAACGACGGCAGCAGTAATCGGCTGGTATTGAGCTCAAAGGATGCGGGTGCCTCAAACAGCATCAAGATCACGGCGAGTGATGACGATGGCGCCAACCTGGATACCAGTGGCTTATCCCGCCTTGCTTTCGACCCGGCCGCTGCGGCTGGTGCGGGAAAGAATCTGACCCAGGCCCAGGCGGCTCAGGACGCCAAGCTCCAGATCGATGGAATCGCCATCAGCAAGAGCTCGAATACGATTACCGACGCGATCGAGGGCGTGACACTCAATCTGCTTAAAAGCAACATCGGCAGTCCGGCCTCACTTGAGGTGGCGCGCGATAGCGCGGGTATCAAGGCGTCAGTGGAAGCATTCGTCAAATCGTACAATACCGTCAACCAGACGCTCGCAGATCTCAGTTCCTACAACACGGCGGCCAACAGCGGTGGGGTACTGCAGGGCGATTCGGCAGCGCTTTCAATCCAGCGATGGCTACGCGCCACGGTATCAGCCTCAGTGGGAAACCCGAGTGGCACCCTTACTTCGTTATCTCAAATTGGTGTCGCCTTTCAGAAAGATGGCAGTCTGGCACTGGACGCAGCCAAACTGCAAACCGCAACTGATGCCGGTCTTGACCGTATCGCAAGCCTCTTCGCTGCGCGCGGCAAGCCCGCGGACAGCCTGATTGCTTATGAGGGCGCGAGCACCCGGACTGCCGCCGGAAATTATGCAATAGAGATCACCCGGCTGGCTGCCATGGGCAGCCTCACGGGTAGCCAACCGGCAGGGCTGACCATTACCGCGGGTGTCAATGATCAATTGAATGTCACGATTGATGGCGTTGCAGCCAGCATTACGCTGGCTGCCGGGATTTATGCATCGGCCGATGCGCTGGCTGCCGAAGTGCACAGCAAGTTGAACGGGGCTGCCAACCTGACAACGGCAGGCATCTCTGCTGTCGTTTCGCAGTCGGCCGGCGTGATAAGTATTACATCCTCGCGTTACGGCTCTGCCTCCAGCGTGACCGTACCCGGCGGCAATGGGGCTGCGGATCTGCTGGGTGCGAGTCCAACGGCAACGCCGGGAACAGATGTTGCTGGCACCATTAATGGCGTAGCCGCGATGGGGACAGGCCAGTTACTAACGGCTGTGGAAGGGGAGGCCGCAGAGGGCTTGCGCCTCATCATAAACGGTGGCCCGCTGGGCGCGCGAGGTGTGGTTGATTTCTCTCGCGGTTACGCCGACAGGCTGAACAAGCTGGCGGAAGATCTGCTGGCGAATGACGGAATCATTGCCACCCGCCTTGATGGAATCAACGCCAGCATCAAGGATATCGATCGCCGCCAGGAAGATTTTATCAAGCGCCTTGACATGACCGAAGCGCGCTACCGCGCGCAGTTCACTGCGCTGGACGTGATGCTTAGCAGCCTGAACCAGACCAGTCAGTTTCTCCAGCAGCAACTGGCAGCCTTACCGAAGAATAATTCAGATTCCTGAACGAAGGGTAGTCCCTGAAGGAGCAGTCACAATGTATACAACATCACGCAACGGCGTAAACGCCTACGCCCGCGTTGGCCTTGAAACCGGCGTTATCGCAGCCAGCCCGCACAAACTCATCCTGATGCTGTTCGAGGGTGCCCAGGTGGCGCTGTCTTCCGCCCTTGCCCATATGAGGAGCGGCGAGATCAAGGCCAAGGGAGAAGCCGTTTCCAGGGCCATTGCTATCATCAACTCCGGCCTGCAAGCCAGCCTGGACATCAAGGCTGGCGGCGAACTGGCACAGCAGTTGAATGCCCTCTACGATTACATGGGCCACCGCCTGTTATTGGCCAATTTGCACAACAAACCGGAATATATCGAAGAAGTTGCTCGCCTGCTAGGTGAATTGGGGGAAGCGTGGGAAGCGATTGGCAAATCCTCGCCAGCTAATGGGGATTCCGGTTCCTCATCCTCCCCGGCTCCCGTTCTCGCTGTCAACGGTTTGGGAAAAGCGTGAATACGATGAGCAGTGCGGAAGTCCTTGCGGCGTTTCAGTCCATTTCCAGTTTTACCGGTGAGATGAAGGAAGCAGCCCGAGCCGGCGAATGGGATAGATTGGCGGTGCTTGAGCGGTGTTGCGCCGGCGTGGTAGCGCAACTCAAGGCTGTGCCCCCTGTGAGGCTCACGGCTCGCATGCAGCGTCAGAAAGTCGAGCTGATTCGCAAAATTCTGGCCGATGATGCAGAAATACGCGTTTACACGGAACCCTGGTTGAAGCACGTGCAGACTTTGCTTGGCAACGCCGGAATGGCCCGTCGAGTGCACCGGGCCTATGATAACACGGGCAGGTAATCATCCGGGCACAGGGCGGACAGTACGGGGAATAATGCAACGGATAGTGCAACAGCATAGTATATAACTCGTAAAAATATCGAAAATGGCTGCACTCAACGCGCTCAATGCGATAGTTTCCGCCCGCCCGAGCGGTTCATCCGCCCACCGGCAGGCGAGTTACGCCTTTCTGACGGCACTCCAGCCAGGTCAGCAATTACGGGCAAGAGTGCAAGCTGGTTTTTCCAACGGGGAGTTTTCCGTGGCGCTGGATACACCGGATATGGCGGAGAACCCGCTAATGCACATGAAGCTGCCCACCGGAACGCGACCCGGCGATGCGCTGAACCTGATTTTCGTCTCCCGGCATCCACGGCCTGCATTCATGCTCATGACCAGTACTTCGTCCCCCACGGCAATTTCCGTTCCGCTGAGCGAAACAGGTCGCTTCATCAGTGGCTTGCTAGGACATTCGGCCTTCCCGAACAGCCGGGCCACGTTGTCCGGGACAATTCCTTTGCTTTCAGCGCCACCGGCAGACGGTGTTCAACTGGCTCGAAATCTGGCCGGCGCGTTAGGTTTTAGCGGTTTGTTTTATGAATCTCATCAGGCACAGTGGGTAGCCGGTTCCAGGCTGCTGGGAGATTTGCTGCTTGAGCCACAAGCGCCCCTGTCCGGGCTGCGTCCACGCCTGGCTGATACGAATGCCCAGGCGAGTGGGTCCAATACGCCAGGGATGAGGCGTGATATTGCCACCGATGGCCATGCACCGGTTCATCCCGACGCCCTCGATTTGGTGCGGCAGCAATTGGATGTTTTCGAGACACGGCAGATAAGCTGGCAAGGTTTGGCGTGGCCCGGACAGCCCATTGAATGGGAGGTGGCCGAGGAAAAGCGCTCGGCGCCCGCTGAATCCGACGAGCCCGATGAATCAGGCCAGGCCCAGGCAGCCTGGCAAACCCGCTTGAACCTGGCCCTGCCTAATCTGGGGCAAATCTCCGCCAGCCTGCGGCTCGACGCTCATGGAGTGGAAGTGCGGTTAATCGCGGAGGAGCCTGTCACGGCGTTCATGTTGCGCGCCGGTGCAGCGCCGCTGGTGAGCGGATTGGAATCCGCAGGCATAAAGCTGCTGGGGATAGGAGTGGATCTGGATGAAGAAGACGGAGCGAAATAAGGCGCGAGAAGTCGCAGTGGCGCTGGCTTACCGGTCAGGCCGAACTGCGCCGCAGGTTGTCGCCAAGGGCCGCGGCCTGATTGCCGAGACCATCATCAGCGAGGCACGGGCGCATGGTATCTACGTGCACGAGTCGCCAGAACTCGTATCCCTGCTGATGCAGGTGGATCTGGATCAATATATTCCCCCGCAGCTGTATCGCGCGGTGGCGGAACTGCTCGCCTGGCTTTACAAGATGGAGACCAGAATGGAAACCAAAATGGAAATTTCGGCGCTTCCCCGTGCAGATTAGGTATTCCGTTATTCGATGCGCCGCATGTTTTAGCTCCATTCGCTCATCGACCCGCAAGACCGTTCTACAAGCTGGATTCATTAATCAACAAAGGATGGCAAGCTGCTGATTCACCATCAGCGGTTGATGCGTTGCGCTCCGCTTCATTCATCCTGCCAGAGCTACGCTGAAAGCGCTTTTTATACCGGCATATTCATGATGTCCTGGTATGCCGTTACCAGCTTGTTGCGCACTTGCACGGTATATTGGAACGAGATCGAGGCTTTCTGCATCGAGATCATGGCCTCGGTAAGATTTGCCTCGGGTGTGCCCAGTTCGAAATCCCGTGCAAGCTTCGCCGCGTGCTGCTGGGTGTTGTTGACCTGGTCCAGCGACTTCTTGAGCACTGTAGTGAAATCAACGCTCCCATTCCCGCCGGTATCCGATATCGTCGAAGCTGAAGCCGTTTTTCCGGCTGCGCGCGCGGCCCCGGTCTGCAGCTGGGCGAGCAATGCGTCTATTTTCGATACATCCATCTTGGGCTCCGCCATCAACACTTTTTTGGAAAGGTTGCACGATACCAGCCACAAGCTCGAAACCATGCACTGAAATAACCGGAAAACCCGCTTTTATTCCTTGTTTTAAAACCGCCGCGTATGTTGATAATGCTCAAATTCCTTTAAACCTGCGGTGACCCAGACTCGGCCCCGAATATGACGATCAATAAAAAATCCTTTTCGATTCTCCTTGAATCTCCGGAAACAACGTCATGGCGGTAGGGGCGGAAGCTATCGCGGCCGTCCCGGCGGGCGAGGTTCAGAATTTTGCTCAGGGTTTTCTGGCCCGGTTGTCCAGCCAGCAGAAAATGGGGCTGATGCTGGGTGTCTCGGCCATTATTGCACTGCTGGCGGGCGGGTGGATGTGGATTCAGACACCTGACTACAAAGTGCTTTTCAGCAACGTGTCAGACCGTGATGGAGGCGCCATCATTGCGTCCCTCCAGCAAATGAATGTGCCGCACAAGTTTGCGGAAGGCGGAGGCGCGATTCTCGTGCCCGCCAATCAGGTCCACGATATCAGACTCAAACTGGCCGCGCAGGGCTTGCCGAAAGGCGGGCTGGTAGGTTTCGAGCTGATGGAAAATCAGAAGTTCGGCACCAGCCAGTTTCTTGAACAGGTCAACTTTCAGCGTGCATTGGAAGGCGAACTTGCCCGCTCAATCCAGGCGCTTGCGGCAGTGGATACCGCACGGGTCCATCTCGCCATGGGCAAGCAATCGGTATTCATGCGCGAACAGCAGAAGCCCAGCGCATCGGTTCTGGTAAACCTCTACCCGGGGCGTGTACTCGACCCGCAGCAGGTGAACGCGGTTATGCACCTGGTTTCGAGCAGCGTTCCGAACTTGCCTCTCAGCAATGTCACGGTAGTGGATCAGCAAGGCAACCTGTTGAGCAAAACCGATGAATCGGATACCGGCACCGGTTTGAATCCCAATCAGTTGAAGTATTTATTGGCGCTGGAGCAGAGTTATATAAGACGCATCGAGGCCATCATAGCGCCCATCGTCGGCAAGGAAAATGTCCACGCTCAAGTTGCCGCGGATGTTGATTTTGCTCACTCCGAGCAGATGGATGAAATCTACAAGCCCAACCAGGACCCGGGCAGTTCCACGATACGCAGCCAGCAGACCTCGGAATCAGCCAGCAGCAGCCAGGTGGAGGGCGGGGTGCCAGGCGCGCTTTCCAATCAGCCGCCCATGCCGGCAACAGCGCCCATTACTACGCCGCCGGGCTCGCCCCTCAGCCAGACCCCAACTACCAGCGCCGCCCCGCCTGTATCGCCTGATGCGCAGACAAACAGCCCCCGGCCGCCATCCAACACGCGCAAGGACGCCACCATCAACTATGAGGTGGACAAGAGAATCCAGCATGTCCGAAAACCTGTGGGGGGAATCAGGCGGCTATCCGTCGCGGTGGTGGTTAATCATCGCAAGATAACGGATCAAAATGGAGCCGTCAGCAGCGCCCCCCTGACCGAATCCCAAACGGCACAGATTACCGATCTGGTAAAAGAGGCAATGGGTTTCAGCAAGGAGCGCGGCGATACTTTGAATGTGGTGAATAGCCCATTTAGCGAGATGCCTCAGGAAATCACGCCCGAGCTCCCGCTCTGGAAACAACCGGAAATGATCGAGCTTGCCCAGCAGGCAGCAAAGAATTTGCTGATCGGGGGATTGGTTCTGTATCTGGTGCTGGGTGTATTGCGTCCGATGCTGAAACGTACGAATCAACCACCGGTTCCATTGCTGACCGAACCTGCCGAGGAAAAAGAGGATCAATCCGAGCAACCGGCGCCCGCTTTGAAGCAAGTGCCGCAATTCTCTCAGTATGAACAGAACCTGGCTTTTGCCAAGCAATTGGCCAGAGATGATCCAAAGGTGGTGGCAAACGTGGTCAAGCATTGGGTAACCGGCAATGAATGAGGAAGGCATCAACAAGGGTGCGATTCTGCTTTTGTCGCTGGGCGAGGACGAAGCAGTAAAGGTACTCAAGCATCTCAATCCTCTCGAGGTGCAGAAACTGGGTATGGCGATGGCAAAACTCAAGAATGTGAGCCAGGAGCAGGTCGATATCGTCCTCCAGGATTTCTGTAGCCGTGCTACCGGAGAAACACTCTTGCTTGATTTCGATTCCGAGAGTTATGCCCGCACAGTACTGCAAAGAGCTTTGGGCGAGGATAAGTCCACCGATATTATCAGCCGCATCCTGGAAGGCAGCGATACCAGCGGTATAGAAGGCCTTAAGTGGATCGACTCGCAATCGGTGGCGGAACTGATCAAGGGTGAGCACCCGCAGATCATCGCCACCATCCTCGTGCATCTGGACCGCAACCAGGCAAGCGACATTCTGGGGCAACTCCCCGAGGAGCTGCGCAACGACGTGCTGCTTCGCATCGCCACGCTGGAGGGAATTCAACCCTACGCACTGCGTGAACTTAACGAAGTGCTGACGGACCTGCTTTCGGGCAGTGAAAATATCAACAAGAGCCCAGTGGGTGGAATTCGCACGGCAGCGGAAATCATCAACTTCATGGGTAGCGCAGCCGAGAGTTCCGTGCTCGGCAATTTGCGCGAGTTCGACGAAGACCTCGCGCAAAAAATCATGGACCAGATGATTGTCTTCGAGAACCTGATGGACATTGACGACCGTGGTATTCAACTGGTACTTCGAGAAGTCGAGTCCGGTTCGCTCGTCATCGCACTAAAAGGCGCCGCAGAGGAATTACGCGAAAAGATCTTCAGAAATATGTCCAACAGGGCCTCGGAAATGCTGCGCGAAGACCTGGAAGTCATGGGCCCGGTGAGGGTAAGCGAGGTGGAGGCACATCAGAAGCAAATATTACAGATTGTGCGACGGCTTGCCGATGAGGACCGGATTGCGTTCGGAAGCAAGAGCGAAGAGAGTTACATCTAGATTTAACCCCTTTCCTGATTGACGGGAGAGTTTGAAAAACACCGAGCGGAAACTACGATGACCAGCCAGATCATTCCCAAAGCACGTCTCTCCACTTGTCAGCGATGGGAAATGGATGCTTTCGAACCCGCTCCAGAGTCCGTATCCGATTCTTGTGCCGGGAAACCGGATGATCCGGGTGAGTCCGGTGAAGCACTTATCCTGCCTACCGTCGAGCAGATCGAACGCATTCATCAACAAGCACGACAGGAAGGGTATACCGCGGGAAATGAGGCAGGCTTCCAGGCAGGTCATGAGCTCGGCCGCCGGGCAGGTGATGAACAGGCCACGGCGGAGGTCATCAAATTGCAGGAATTGTTCTGTGGTTTCCAGCGCGAACTGGCCCATGCCAACCGGGCTGTTTCCAACGATCTGCTCACTTTGGCCCTCTGCCTTGCCAAACAAATGGTGCGCGAGGCCCTGAGAGTAAAGCCGGAGCTCATGCTCGCGGTGGTGCGCGAATGCATCCAGCAGGAGACGGCGTTCAACCAGCCAGCGCAATTATTTTTGCATCCGGACGACGCCGCCCTGGTGCGTCAACATTTGAATCATGAACTCGGTGATTGCAAGGTGAGCATTGATACCACCCTTGAGCGTGGCGGTTGCCGTATCAAGGTGGGTAACAGCCATACTGACGCCAAGCTTGCGACGCGATGGCAGCGTATCGCGCAAGCACTGGGACAGAACAGCAATTGGCTGGATCAAGTTACATGAATACTTCCTCTCACACGGATCAGTGGCGGAGCTTCCTCGAGAGCTGCGGTAAGTTGGCTATCGCTCCCCCCCCATTTGAGGTTTCGGGCAGCCTTACTCGTGTAACGGGACTGGTCATGGAAGCGGTGGGACTGCAGCTTGCGGTGGGCAGCGGTTGTACCGTATTGATGCCCAATGGTAACAAGGTGGAGGCGGAGGTAGTGGGATTCCATGGCGACCGGCTTTATCTGATGCCAACCAATGATATATTTGGATTGACGCCTGGCGCAAAGGTTATTCCCTGGAGCAACACCGGTGCATTGCCCGTGCTTGGCGAAGGTGCCCAGCCACGACGGAGAGCGTCTGACCGGTTCAGGCGTTTTCCGGTGGGCAAGGGCTTGCTGGGGCGGGTGTTGGACGGGGCGGGGCGTCCCCTCGATGGCCTGGGGCCGCTTGAGGTTGAGCATGGCGCGCCGCTCACAAACAGGCCGCTCAATCCGCTCGATCGGGAGCCCATCAATAAGATACTGGATGTCGGTGTGCGCGCCATCAACGCGCTCCTCACCGTGGGACGCGGGCAGCGCATGGGCCTGTTTGCCGGCTCCGGGGTGGGGAAGAGTGTGCTGCTCGGCATGATGGCGCGCTATACCAGCGCCGATGTGATCGTGGTCGGGCTGATCGGCGAACGAGGCCGCGAGGTAAAGGAATTCATCGAACAGATCCTCGGCCCGGAAGGATTGGCGCGGTCGGTGGTGGTCGCCGCGCCAGCCGATACCTGGCCATTGATGCGATTGCAGGGCGCCTCCTATGCCACATCCATTGCCGAGTATTTTCGCGATCAGGGCAAGAACGTTCTGTTGATTATGGATTCACTTACTCGCTACGCCATGGCGCAGCGTGAGATCGCGCTGGCGATCGGCGAGCCGCCAGCAACCAAGGGTTATCCCCCTTCGGTATTCGCCAGATTGCCGCAATTGGTTGAACGTGCTGGCAACGGCCTCAAGGGGGGCGGTTCGATCACCGCCTTTTATACAGTGTTGACCGAGGGCGATGATCAGCAGGACCCGATCGCGGATGCAGCTCGTGCCATTCTCGATGGACATATCGTACTATCGCGCCAGCTTGCGGAAGCCGGGCATTATCCCGCCATTGACATCGAGGCGTCGATCAGCCGCGCCATGACGAGCCTGATCTCGCCGGCATATTTCGAGCAGGTGCGGGGCTTCAAGCAGCTCTACTCTCGCTATCAACGCTCGCGCGATCTGATCAGCGTTGGCGCTTACTCGGCTGGCAGCGACCGGCTTCTGGATCGCGCCATTCAGCTGTACCCCCAATTGGAGACGTTCCTTCAGCAAGGTATGTTCGAATGTGCGCGCTATGCGGATAGCGCCGACGGCCTGGGAACATTGCTTGGCCAACAATCCCAGAGCGGCCCGGCTTAATCTTAAAATCAATCCTGACCAGTTCCCCGATCGAAAAAAAATGTCTAAACCTTCTGCTTTGGAAACGCTGCTCGAATTGGCTCAGACACGCACAGACGATGCTGCAAAACGCCTGGGGGCACTGCACACCCAGGGCGTGCATATGGAAGCCAAACTCCAGTTGCTGCTGCAATATCGGGATGACTACTGTGCTCGCTTCCAGACGTTGATGCAGCAAGGGCTCACGGCCTCGGGCTGGCGCAATTACCAGGAATTTCTCGACAAGCTCGACGCCGCCATTGCGCAGCAACAGGAGGTCCTGGTTTCGACGCAGCAGCGCGTTGCGGCGGGAAGGGTTGCCTGGCAGTTGGCAAAGCGCACCTTCAACTCTTATGACACGCTTGCGCAGCGTCATCTACGCTCGGAACTGCTGCGTACGGTAAAGCGTGAACAGCAGGAAACCGACGAGCACGCGGGGAACGCCGCAGCACGCCAGAACTCATCGCATAAGCGCACCTGAATTTCACCGAATTATTGAGGATAAAACATGCTGACCTTGCCCCTGCTGCAAAATGGTGCCTCTTCCCCGGTATCCTCGATCAAAAATCCGGCTTCCACTGCCAATGCCACTGATGCCGCAGGGCCTGGGGCCGGTAAAAAAGCTCCGGGGTTCAGCGACGTACTGGAGCACGAAATGAAGGAAAAAGGGGACACGTCCAACGCTAAACCAGCGGATGTAAATCCAGCGCTTAGTAGAACTTCCGGCGATCCAGGCATGGGAGCCGCCAGGGAGGCGGAGGAAAGGGCAGGCGAGACGGCGGATGGGGGCGCTGAAATACAAAAGGACAACGGAGAGGCGGCGCCCGGTACGGTTGTGGCCATCATGGCATCTCCGTCCACTGCCCTTGCAAATATTCCGGGAACCCGGTTTACCGGCTACTCGCGGGAAACCGCGGCCGGTAATCGAGCTGGCTCTGCGGTCTCGAACCCTGCCGAAGCAGCATCTGATTTGGCGGCCGAATCAACACAGGCGGGGCCCGCAATTACTTCAGCTCGGCAGGTAAGGGGTGAAGCTTTGCAGGCGGGCCTGCTTGCGGCGCCCCCTGGCCAAACGACTGGCACTGAACCTGTTATAGCCGCCACCGACCCGGTTGAGATCCAGCCCATCCCTTACGCCGGTCCATTATCGGCAAATATATTGGCTGGCATAGCGGGCAGGATGCCAACTATAACCGGACGGACCGACACCCACCCGGTTATTAAAGACGATACAGCGATTAAACCGGGGTTGACCTCAAGAGCGCAAGTTTTTTCACGCCTGGAATCGGGCTTGCCACAAAGCGGCTTGCCCGAGGTTAAGCTAGCAATCGACGCCGAGAGAACCTCAAAGTTCCTGGCGGAGGGCATGCATCAAAGCTTGCCGGATGCACAGGTGGAAACGGCGATGATTCCAATTTCGCCCGAGCGTGGCGCTTCATCTGTCATTTCAACCGCCCCTGCAGGCACACCTGTTTATCCTGCTCCCGGACTGGAGCCTCGCCTCGGCGCACCTGGTTGGGATAATGCTTTGGGTCAGAGAGTCCTCTGGATGGTTTCTCAGCAGCAACAGGTCGCAGAGCTTAGCCTTAATCCGCCCGATCTTGGTCCCTTGCAGGTAGTTCTATCGATCAATGGGGATCAGGCCAGCGCCCTGTTTGTTTCGCAGCAAGCCGATGTGCGCCAGGCGCTGGAAGCCGCTCTGCCTCGGCTTAAGGAAATGATGGCGGATAGCGGAATCAATTTAGGCAACACAACTGTCAGCTCGGATTCTCCGCAGCAGCAGAGGGAATTCGAGAGACAGGCGGGTCCGGGTGCGCGTTATGGCAACGGTGGAGACGGGGTGGGCGGGCAGGGGATTGATATTGGCACGGCTTATATCCGTTCCGGTGGAAATGGCCTGGTGGATACGTTTGCATAGTTTGCCTGGGGCTTGAGCGTGCGCCAGGATGAAACCACGTTTGATTCCCAAGTGAACAAGGGAGCTTAGCTTGGCTGTGACCGGCAAGAAGTTTCTCGCTGCATTTCTTTTTTTCAGTCCCCGGACGCATTTTATTCCTGCACCAAATTCCCGAGATAGCCCTTTTTTCTCCCTCTGTTCATGGCGCTGCCGGGCCGGTTGGGGCCTGATAATGGTGAATACTTTGTAACGTAACAGGATCAAGGCATGGCAACCAAACTGAACAGGCTGGACAGGGATTACCGGGAATCAAAGGCAGTCATGCCTGAGCAAAAACCTGAGAAAAGCAGGCTGACTCTGATGATTGTTTTGGCGGTGCTGCTGCTTGCGGCAGGAGCCGGAGGCGCATGGTGGTATCTCGGCCAGGTCCAGGACGGAACAGCTTCTAAACCTCCTGTTTTCGTGAGCCTGGAAACATTTACGGTAAACCTGCAATCCGAGCACAGCGATCAGCATCTCCAGACCAATCTGACCTTGAAAATTGGAGATGCAAGGACGCTCGATTTGATAAAACTCCATATGCCCGAGGTGCGCAATCGTATTTTGCTGCTTCTTTCCAATAAAGAGTCGTCCCAGATTACTGATATTGCCGGGAAGAAAAAGCTTGCCGCCGAATTGCTGACCGAGATAAATCAGCCATTCAGTGAAGGAAGCACCGGGCAAATCGTTGAAAGCGTGCTTTTTACTTCTTTTGTGATCCAGTGAGTGCTCTGTGAGCAATGACTTTCTCTCCAGGGAAGAGGTGGACGCACTGCTAAAGGGCGTTGCAGGCGTACCGGAAGCGGCCCAGCAGAACGGAGCCTCTTCGGGTTTCCGTCCCTATAACCTGGCGACCCAGGAACGCATTGTGCGCGGGCGCATGCCTACGCTCGAAATCATAAATGAGCGATTTGCACGCCTTTTAAGGCTTGGTTTATTCAATTTCATGCGGCGAAGCGCGAATGTCACGGCGGGGCCGGTAAGGGTCACCAAATTCAGCGAATTCGTACGTACCCTGGTGATGCCAAGCAATCTTAACCTTGTGCACGTCAAGCCATTGCGCGGTACTTCCCTGTTCGTATTTGATCCCACCCTGGTTTTCCTGGTGGTTGACAACCTTTTTGGCGGCGATGGCCGTTTTCTCCCCAAAAAAGAAGGTCGGGATTTTACGCAGACCGAGCAGCGTATCATCCAGCGCCTGCTCAATCTGGTGTTCGACAGTTATGGCAAATCGTGGCAGCCGGTATATCCCATCGAGTTCGAATACGTAAGGGCTGAGACAAATACCCAGTTCGCGAACGTGGCGACACCCAATGAAGTGGTCGTCGCCACTACCTTTGAAGTCAATTTCGGGGCGGTCGTGGGAGAGATGCATATTTGTATCCCCTATTCCATTCTCGAGCCGATCCGCGATCTGCTTTCCAGCAGCATGCAGGGCGAGGCGTTGGAGGTGGACAAGCGTTGGGTAGGCCGGCTTTCGAAACAGGTGCAGTCGGCCGAGGTAACAATGCTGGTGAATCTCGCGCACGTCCAGGTCACCCTCGATCAAATACTCAATATGCAAACAGGTGACGTGATCCCTCTGGACCTTCCAGAGTTTGTCACCGCGAGCGTGGACGGTGTACCGGTGATGGAGTGCCGGTATGGCATATCCAATGGCCAGTATGCCCTCCGTATGGAAAAAATGCTTGGCTCCGCGAGTAACGAATGAGTTCTGCCGAACGACGCAACCTGTCTAAACGACCTTTTACGAATAAATCTGAGGAGATGACCGTGCCCGCAACACAAGCCAATCCCGCAACTGTAACGACCGGACACGAGGATTCCGCAAGCACTTCGGCGGAAGGCGCTCCAGCCCCGGTTTTCGAGCAATTCACGGGCACGCAAAAGGTGCAGGTTCACAACGACATCGACATGATCATGGACATTCCCGTCCAGCTCACCGTGCAATTGGGACGCACAAAAATTGCCATCAAGAATCTGCTCCAGTTGGCGCAAGGTTCTGTGGTGGAACTCGACGGCCTGGCAGGGGAGCCGATGGACGTGCTCGTCAACGGCTACTTGATTGCCCAGGGCGAGGTTGTGGTGGTGAATGAGAAATTCGGCATCCGCCTGACCGACATCATTACACCCAGTGAAAGGATACGTAAATTAAACCGCTAGGCGCTGAAAAGCCCGGAAATCAGTGAATAGACGAATACCGGCACGCCACGACGGCTTTCACGTGAAGAAAATCCATCAGCGATGAATTTATCAGCTTGCATTAATACCTTGCGCCGATCCCTGAATTTGCTTAATAAACCAGGAATTCTTTTTGCTTTCTCCTCAATCTGTTATTGCACATGGCCCATCAATGCCATGGCCCAAACTGCGACATCGAGCGTCGCAGCCGCTTCCGGCGCGAGCATGCTTCAGGTCCTGCTTGGCCTGGGGCTGGTGCTCGCAGTCATGGCCGGTTGCACATGGCTGCTTAGGCGCTTCGGCGGTTTACAGCGGGGGGCCGGTGGTGGAATCAAGATCATCGGCGCCTCCGCCGTGGGTCAACGTGAGCGCGTGGTGCTGGTGGAAGTTGCCGATACCTGGCTGGTGATCGGCGTGGCGCCGGGTCATGTGACCGCATTGCACAGCATGCCTAAAGGCGAGATTCCTGTTGGTACTGCCAGTACTTCTACGGCCATGGGCGGTACCGGAGCGGATACGCGTTTTTCCGCCTGGTTCAGACAGGTGATGGCGAAGCGCGATGGAGAGCAGAATGGTTAAGGGATTTTCCCCCGGGCATACAGCGCTTGGAATTGCGCTTGGAGCAGCGTTGCTTGCCACGCCGTGGACCGCGCTGGCTCAGACTCCTGGTCTGCCGGCTTTTACCAGCACGCCTGCGCCGGGTGGTGGGCAAAACTATTCGCTGAGCCTGCAAACCCTCCTGCTGCTGACATCGCTTACCTTTTTACCTGCGGCACTACTGATGATGACTGGTTTTACGCGCATCATCATTGTGCTCTCACTGCTGCGCCAAGCGCTCGGCACGCAGTCTTCACCACCCAATCAGGTGCTCGTGGGGCTTGCGCTGTTCCTCACTTTTTTTGTCATGGGCCCTGTATTTGACAAGATTTACGAGGATGCCTATCAACCGTTTAACGACAACAAGATAACGATGACCGAGGCATTGGCTAGAGGCGCCGCGCCGCTCAAGGCTTTCATGATGAAGCAGACCCGTGAAGCTGACCTGGCGCTGTTCGTCAAGCTCTCCGGTATTCCCCAATTGAATGGACCGGAAGACGTGCCTCTACGTGTACTCGCCCCGGCCTTTGTCACGAGTGAATTGAAAACCGCGTTTCAGATCGGTTTCGCGGTGTTCATTCCCTTTCTCATTATCGATATGGTTGTAGCTTCCGTGCTCATGTCGATGGGCATGATGATGGTTTCGCCCGCTCTTGTAGCATTGCCCTTCAAAATCATGCTCTTCGTGCTCGTCGACGGCTGGCATATGCTGCTTGGCTCCCTGGCGGAAAGTTTTTACTGAACCTGAGTGGTAGATTTTTAAACGGCAGTTAACAGCTCCTTGATTTTACGGATAAAACGATGACTCCTGAAAGTGTAATGACGATGGGCCAGAAGGCCATGGAGGTAACTCTGATGATTTCCGCTCCGCTGTTGCTGGTGGCGCTGTTGACCGGCCTGCTGGTAAGTATTTTCCAGGCGGCCACGCAGATCAACGAGATGACCTTGTCCTTCATACCCAAGCTGTTGGCGCTTTTCGCGGCTCTGGTACTGGCGGGTCCATGGATGCTCTCGGTGATGATCGATTATATGCGCCAGGTGCTGGAAGGAATTCCCGCATTGGTGAGCTAGCGGCTGTAATAAAGGCCTTGCCCAGTATCCACGGTAGCGGAATGAAAATCGGGTTTATAAAGGTACGAATGCCAAATGATCACTTTCAGCTCGGTCGACCTTAACGCATGGTTGACTGCCTTCCTGTGGCCGCTAGCGCGTACCCTGGCATTAATGGCGGCGACTCCCGTCCTTGGAAATACGGCTACTCCCATGCGGGTAAAGATTGGGTTGGGAGTGCTCATCACCTTGGTTGTGGCCCCCGCCATCGGGCCGCTGCCAAACGTGGAACCGGCATCGCCTGAAGGGCTGCTGGTGCTGAGCCAGCAGATCGTGATCGGGCTGGCAATGGGCTTTGCGATGCGTATTATCTTCAGCGCCGTGGAGCTTGCCGGGGAAATAGCGGGCCTCCAGATGGGGTTGGGTTTTGCAACGCTTTTCAGCCCCAGTAGCGATGGCAGCACCCTGGTAGTGGGAAAATTCCTCGGCCTGCTGGCAACACTCACCTTTCTTTCCCTGAATGGCCATCTGATGATCCTGTCAGTGCTGGCAGAGAGTTTCAACGCATTTCCCATCTCCACCGAGCCCCTTTCAGCCCTCGGGTGGAAGACGCTCGCCGATTGGGGTGGTACGATTTTCCTTTCCGGCCTGCAGCTCGCGCTCCCGGTTGTCGCCGCGTTACTGATAGTAAACCTTGCGCTGGGCATTCTGACCCGCGCGTCACCTCAGCTCAATGTTTTCGCCGTGGGTTTTCCCATCACGCTGATGGTCGGCATGGTAGTGCTGATGCTGTCGCTCCCTTATTTCATTCCGATGATCGAAAAACTGATCGCGCAAGGCGTGGAAACCATGCTGGAAATTGCTCGCGCCGCCCGCCCTTCCTCATTGGGCTCCGTGCCGTTGCGCTGATCGTTATCCCCGATTTTCGGCTTCAAAACAATCCGGTTCGAAACTTGGTTTAAGAATAGGCTGATAACGAGGAGGCTGGCTGGTCAACGTTTCCTGCTCTTAGCCTGATCGCCGCGATCGTTGCAGCTTTCGCCGGCGTACAGCCGCGAGAGTGACAAGGCCGATCCCCAGCAAGCTCAAGGAACCGGATTCGGGCAGCTCGTTTATCGCGAGCAATTGCCCATTCTGATTTTGGTAAAAAAAATCGCCTAGCGTATGCGCGTTGTGGAACGAGTTATCGGGAAGATCGATCATGGTTACGCCACTGGAGCCATCTGTATCGAAAAACGCCGAATTAACCATGCTTTCGGTGCTACGCTGACGTGACGAACCGGGCTGGGATCCGTTCTTGTCTTGTTTACCTTTTGTGAAATTTGATATCGTTCCCGTTGCCTGTATCACCCCCCAGCCAGTCGAGATATTTTCACCCCCCTCCAATTTTCCTCCACCTGTTGCACTCAGAAAATTTCCCGTGCCGCCTGTTATATTGAAAAAGGAATCCTTAAACGTAAATAGCGATGGGTGATTTGTGGGAATGAAGGAGCCAAAATAATCTGCAAAGATTTCATCTCCGCTCGATAGCGTAAATATCATTGTCCCTTCGAAGGAAAGGTAATTTTCTACGGGCGTAATACAGTCGTTAGCTTCAACGGAAATCCTCCCCAGGAGAGAGCTTGTTCCGGTACCGGTTATGGTGCCTCCAAATTGCGAGGCGCAATCCGGTCTATAACCCACCTGCTCCTGAATGATTCCGCTTATGGTCAAGGCAGCGCCTTCCACAGCGGTCAGCGGTACCATAACCGATGTGATTGTCAGTGCTGAGGCCACAATGCGCTTCATCAGATTTGAATTAATTGTTCTCAAGTTGGCTCCTTTTTTTAGTTTTCGTGACGGTCAATCATTCAAACATCAGTTTGAGCGTTGTGGATACAATCGAACTCCGGCTGCGAATTTATAATGCCTGACCTTCGGCGTCAACCAATATAGTAGCTACGCATCCTCCAACGGCTCGCCCTGGTGAGCCTTTTATTGAGGCAACCCGGTGCAACTCCCGCCTTTGACAACATATATTCCGTCACCCGAGTGAAGCATTAAAGGCAATCCGTTACTACGATTTCAAGCAGCGTATCCTCGAAGGGCGCCTCCGGTTGCCTTTCATGAGGCTGTTCGGATGAATCATCAGAATTGAATTTTTCAAAATTGCTGCTAGAGTAAACAACGCGGAAGGAAAAATTGCCTCGCATATTATTTCTTTCTCTACCTCGAATCCTTGCTGTATCGCCAATTGAGGGAGTGACAAATGCCCGTGCTCGACCATGCTGCTTTCATCAATCGCCTCAGGGGAAAGTCGATTAACACGGCGGAGTTGCGTAGCGCCTACCCTGAATTTAACGTGAGGGGTTTCTCCGATAATGGAGTTATCAAAGGCACGAATCAAAACCTTGAAAAGTTGTGGGAGGTCATTGACAACTACGATCGCGATGGCAACGTCAATACGATTTCGGATGAACCGGCCTTGTCCATCGCCGCGTGGCTGTTCGCGAACACCGGAAGTTCTTCGCCCACGAGCGGCGAGACAGCGAATTGGCGGAAGGTTGCGGAACTGGGCGACAAGAGCATCACCAACAACAGCAACGCGCACAGGACTGCTATCGACGATACTGGCGTGGGCCTTTACTATGGCGATCATTCGCCGTTCCATGACGCAATACTGAGGGGCGACAGCCGGGGCCTCCAGACCCAAATCGACGCCATGAGCGCGGGTAACTGGCGAATGGGATCAATCGAACCCGGCCGCGTTATCATTGAAAACCCATCCGGAAAGGCTGCGCGTATTCAGGAAAGCTCATGTATTGGCTGGGTGATGGATAATGTTAGGGCGGCCTATGAAGGAGCCGGCATTGAAGCAAGGTTTGCCGAGATAAAGAGTAGAGTGAAGGAGGCTGATTTGCGCGGAACGGTGCTTTGTGAGGAGCTGCAGAAGGACGGATGGACTGCGGTCTTTTATTGTCCGCGAACTGCACAGGATCTTGAAGCTGCTGGCGAACGCGAAAAATTGGGCGCGCTCAACATGGCGAGGGCGGGTGCGCGCGTGTGGAAATCGCCTGTTCCGGGTTCGACCGGCATACGCTGCGATGCAGTCCTAACAGGCTACCGCGGCATCATGCCGGACAGTACTACCGAGGCGCTCCTGGAAAAACTGGAAAACGTGCCGTTCTTCGTTGGCGTCGCGAACGGCGGCATCCATACTTTCGTGGGACATAAGGGGAGCGTGTGCGATTTCCATTGGACTGCGCAGCCGGATGACAAAAATGCGATGACGGAAAACCCGGTCCGGGAATGGAAGTGGGACACAGGACTCTACATGGTGCCGCCGGGATACTGGTAAAAATCGATGAGGCGGGGTGAACCGCGAATCCAGCTGCCCCGAGGAATACAGCTCAGCCATTGTTGCCCTCCTGAAAGCGATGATCCTGGCTCGTTGGAAAGGATAAGTAGAAAATATGGACGAACGTGGCGCGCAGCGGGCCCGCGCTTGCAAAGCGGGACAGATGCATGACCGGCCTGGGATATCGGTCATACTGCTTATCGCGCCCCTGATCGCTGGTTGCGCCCAGATCAAATACTTTTACGTTTCGCCCAGTACGGCCTGCCCGGGCGAAACGGTCAAGATCGACTGGGAAGGTACAGGCAAAGTGACGTTGGATGCAGTGCCGCCACTGGAGGGTATAGGAGAAGGGCCGCTCGAAGGGTCTCGATCTTTCGCTCCCGCGCAAAGTACCCGATTTGTACTCAAGGCGCCGGGCCTGCTCAAGAGCGATCAACGCGAGTGGGATGTACAAGTCATACCCGGCGAGAGCTCCAGACTGCTGGGAGGGATTGCCCAGTGTGGCGGAAATCCCCCATCGGTATCAACTTCATTCACAATCCAGCAAAAAGACACATCTTCACGGGTTCGGGCCGTTTCAGTGGCAAATAATTATAATCGGCAGTTGTCAGTCATCAAGGAGGAAATTGAGGTGGAGATTCCTCCAAATGGCACAACAGATCGCTTCAAAACCATGCCCATTACCGGTACCTGGACAGTGCGCACCCCCGTTGCTCCAGATGAAAACTGCGATAACGCCCTCGATGCGGTAAGGGGGCGATTAACTATCAAAACCCGGATGAGCTGTGGGGAGGCGTTCAATGGGGGTCCTTGACCAGTTTCAGACCATCGTGATCGTGATGATGGAGAACCGGTCATTCGATCATGTGCTCGGGCATCTGAGCATGGCGCGGTTTGGCAATCGAAAAGATGTCGAGGGATTGGTCGACCCCGAGTCAAATCTCGATTATACGAATTTCCTTGATGGTCAAGGTTATCAGCCCTTCGAATTGAAGGATGGACCTCTGTTGCACGATCTTCCCCACAGCCGGGCTCTGGTAGCGGCGCAACTCGCCAAATCCGGTTCGCGCTTTACGATGAGTGGCTTTGTCGATGCCTACTACCGGCAATCGGGGAGCAAAGTGAGCGATCCGCCGGCTATGGGCTTTCTTTCACCTGCGGATGCCTCGATGTCGCATTTTCTTGCGATGCAATACGCAGTGTGCGACAACTGGTTTGCCCCTCTTCCGACGGATACCCAGCCAAACCGGTCGATGGCTTGCAGCGGCTACTCCTTGATCGATGATACGAAGCCGCGGCGAATTCCGACAGTAAAAGACAGCTTCATCTTCAGGTGGATGAATGCGCGGAATGTCAGCTGGCGCGTTTATCACTGCGGTCTTTCGTTTTTTACCCTTTTTGATGGCTTCCATGAAGAAGTACTGGGGCCGAATTTCCGCAGCTTCAGGCATTTTCCCGCAGATTTTGAATCGGAATCAGTGTCAGAGATGCCGAGCGTGATATTCATTGAACCCGAATACAGCGATTCGCCTACCCATTTTGGCTGGACACCCAACGACAGCCATCCGCCCACTCCCATTGGCCCCGGGGAATACTTTCTGCGCGATATCTACACCCTGCTGACGCGCGATAGCGCTAAATGGAATCGCACGTTGCTGATCACTACACATGATGAGCACGGCGGATTCTTTGATCATGTTCCGCCCCTTGCTATTCCTGCCGTTGTTCCGCCCGGCGCTGACTACACCGACGCCTTCGAGAGCACGGGCCCAAGAGTCCCGGCTCTTGTCGCATCGCCGTGGATTTCCCCCGGTACTGTTTTCAGTGGCCCCATGGACCACACATCGATATTGCAACTGCTGTCGGAGAAGTTCGCGGGCACGCCGGATTATAATGAAGGGGTTGCGCAGCGAAGAAAATCAGGCATACAAAGCGTGTCGCAAGTGCTGGCGCAGGCGTTTGCCGAGCCGAGAAATGATATTCCGGCACCGCCGTCGATTACGATTGCGAGCACGGTGAAGCTGACGCCGGGTGTTGAGCCGCAGACCGATAATCAACAGGCTTTTACCAAGGCTGCCAAAGACCTTTTGCAGTATGACCGGAAGCGAGCGCTGGAGAAATATCCGGAACTTGTGCACCTCCCGGAGGAAACGCCTCCAGCCCGGCGAAGGTGACAAGCAATATAATCAGTGCCCCTTCATCTCTTCAACCCAGCGCTTTTGCGACACGGCCAAGTGCGTTTTCCAGGTTGGCCATGGTAGTGGCGAAAGATAGCCGTATGTATCCTTCGCTTCCGAAAGCGGACCCCGGCACTACTGCGACCCCTCCATTTTCCAGCAGATATTCGCTCAAGGCGATATCGCTGCCATCCTTGATTACACCTTTTGCGTGCAATCTTCCGATCGTCTCCCGCACGTCCGCGAAGGCATAGAACGCACCCCCCGACAACAGGCATTTAACGCCGGGAATGGCGTTGAGCGCATCGGTAACAAACCGGTTGCGTTCCCTGAATGCCGAAACCATGGGCGCGATACAGGATTGATCGCCACTAAGCGCTGCCTGGGCGGCCACCTGCGAAATGGACGTAGGACTGGAAGTGCTTTGAGACTGGATATTCTCCATGGCGGTAATGATGTGTTCGGGCCCTCCGCAATAGCCGATGCGCCACCCCGTCATGGCATAGGCTTTGGAGACGCCGTTGAGCACGATGGTGCGGGAATATAACTCGGGACACGCGTTCAGGATATTCACGAACCTGCCTTCCGAAAGCAGGATGTGCTCATACATGTCATCCGTGGCAACCAGGATTTCCGGGTGCCTGAGCAGAACTTCACCGAGGGTTTTGAGCTCGTCCAGCGTATACACCGCCCCGGAAGGGTTGCTTGGGCTGTTGATAACGAACATTCTGGTTCTGGGAGTGATGGCTTGTTCCAGTTGCGCCGCGGTAATCTTGAAATCCTGCTCGATACCCGCTTCGACGATCACCGGCTTGCCCTCGGCGATCAGAACGATATCGGGATAGGAAACCCAGTAGGGCGCAGGTATGATGACTTCATCGCCGGGATCGATGACCGACAGCGTCAAATTGAAAAAGCTTTGCTTGCCGCCGCACGATACGAGGATTTGCGCGGCAGTGTAATCGAATCCATTGTCGCGCTTGAACTTGGCAATAACGGCGTTCTTCAGCCCCGGCGTCCCGCCTACCGCCGTATATTTTGTGAAACCCTTGTTGATCGCGATGATGGCCGCGTCCTTGATATGTTGAGGGGTATCAAAATCGGGCTCGCCGGCGCCAAGCCCGATGATATCCCTGCCTTCCGCCTTAAGCCGCGCAGCACGGGCCGTCACAGCCAGGGTGGGGGAGGGCTTGATAGCCTGAACGCGCTTCGAGAGTTCCACGATAATGTCCTTATTGTCCTTATGCAAATGCGGGCAGCGCCTGCATGATAAAATTAGCCGGAAGAGATATTCTGGAAATAAACTGAACCCCGAAGTATACCCGTGATCATTACCTTCCCCAATAGCCCTTACAAGCTGCATCAGTTGTTCAAGCCCGCTGGCGATCAGCCTCAAGCCATCGACAAGTTGGTGGAAGGGATAGAAGATGGCCTTGCGTTCCAGACGCTGCTGGGCGTCACGGGGTCCGGCAAGACCTTCACGATGGCGCACGTCATCGCACTTCTCGGACGCCCCGCAATTATCATGGCGCCAAACAAAACGCTGGCTGCACAGCTATATGCTGAAATGCGGGAGTTTTTCCCGGAAAATGCCGTCGAGTATTTCGTGTCGTATTACGATTACTATCAGCCCGAGGCGTATGTGCCCTCGCGCGACCTGTTTATCGAAAAGGATTCGGCCATCAACGAGCACATCGAACAGATGCGGCTATCCGCCACCAAATCGCTGCTCGAACGGGACGACGCAATTATTATTGCCAGCGTGTCGTGCATATACGGGATAGGTGATCCCGTTGATTATCACGGCATGATTCTGCATTTGCGCGAGCACGAGAAGATAACCCAGCGGGAAGCCATACAGCGTTTGATCGAAATGCAGTATGAGCGCAACGAGTTCGAGTTTGCCCGGGGAACCTTCAGGGTGAGAGGGGATGTGCTCGACATATTCCCGGCCGAAAGCTCGGAAACCGCTGTGCGCGTATCGCTGTTTGACGATGAGGTCGAAAGCATGACGCTGTTTGATCCGCTTACCGGGCGTACTTTGAGAAAAGTATCGCGCTATACGGTATATCCGTCCAGCCATTACGTAACTCCCAGGAGTACGACCTTGCGCGCGATCGAAACGATCAAGGCCGAATTGCGCGAACGCGTGGATTTCTTTCACCAGCACAACAAGCTGGTAGAGCTGCAGCGCGTCGAACAGCGCACCCGTTTTGATCTGGAAATGCTGAATGAGCTGGGTTTCTGCAAAGGCATCGAGAACTATTCCCGGCACCTGTCCGGAAAACGACCGGGAGAGCCGCCGCCGACCTTGATGGATTACCTCCCGCCAGGAACGCTGATGGTTATTGATGAAAGTCACGTGACCATTCCGCAGATAGGCGGCATGTACAAGGGCGACCGTTCCCGCAAAGAGAATCTGGTGGACTACGGCTTCCGGCTTCCCTCGGCGCTGGACAACCGTCCGCTGCGGTTCGACGAATTCAGAAAAATCATGCCGCAGACCGTGTTTGTTTCAGCAACGCCGGCGGAGTTTGAACGCTTGCACAGCGGACAGGTGGTAGAGCAGGTGGTGCGGCCCACCGGCCTGGTAGATCCGCAAATAGAGGTTCGCCCAGCCACGACCCAGGTAGACGATCTTATGTCGGAAGTCAGCCTGCGCACGGTCAAAGGCGAGAGGGTACTGGTTACCACACTCACCAAGCGCATGGCCGAGGACCTGACCGACTATTTTTCCGATCACGGCATCAAGGTACGATATCTTCATTCCGACATAGACACCGTCGAACGGGTGGAGATCATCCGCGACCTCCGGTTGGGCAAATTCGACGTACTGGTAGGCATCAATTTGCTGCGCGAGGGCCTGGATATACCGGAAGTATCGCTGGTAGCCATACTGGACGCCGACAAGGAAGGCTTCCTCCGGTCGGAACGCTCATTGATACAGACAATAGGCCGCGCCGCGCGTCATATTAACGGCACCGCGCTTCTTTATGCCGACAGAATTACGAACTCGATGCGTCTCGCGATGGACGAAACCGAGCGACGGCGCAACAAACAGATCCTGTTCAATCAGGAGCACGGGATTACACCGCGGAGCGTGTACAAACGTGTCAAGGACTTGATCGACGGTGTTTACAGCATCGAAACCGCCCAGCAGCAGCTCAAGGCAGCGCAAGTGCAGGCTCGGTATGATTCAATGAGCGAATTACAACTGGCGAAGGAAATCAAGGTTCTCGAAAAACAGATGCTTGATGCAGCGAAAAACCTGGAATTCGAGAAAGCGGCAGAATATCGGGACGAATTAAAAAAGTTGAAAAACAAGCTGTTCGTGGGGTTTGTTGAACCGGAATCCGGGACGGGCCCGGAAAAGGCGCTCAAACCCCAGAAGACGAGAAGGGCGATCAAATAGCCTTTCAGCTCAAATTATTACCATGGGAAGTTAAGGTGATATCTCGTCTAGTTGATTACAGTTGCCGAATTGACAAAAATAATCTCATCGAACGTACGATTGAGCGTTTTGCTATTGAAATTTTTCATGACCAGGCTTTGTTCAAAGCGAACACGGTCGCCCGCTTTCACTCGGGTGGTTGGGGCGGCGATCCAGAAACGTTTTTCGGTATTCGCCAGTTCCATATAGGTATAGCCGGGCGCATCAAGCGTGGAAAGAACTTTTCCTTCGTTGGCCGGCATCCCGGTTGCCGCGTTGGCGCTATTGCCGCCTGTCTTTTCCGCGAGCGCTTGCGAGGGGTTTAACAGCGCAAGTCCAATAGAGAAAGCTATTGCCAGGTAAGATATCTTCAAAACAGCCTCCAGGATAAGTATATCGACAGACGCGAATAATACACTCCTATCCCTTGAGTTCCAATCGAAACTCGCCATGTACCTAGTATATTGCTTCTGTCCCTATCGCTACTGTGTTAGAGGTTGTTTGCCTAATTGAAGTTATCTCAATTGGGCGGCCGGATAGATTCATTGCTCGGTAAAGCGTGTAACGCAACAGGGGGAACGCCGGGTTGACTATACAACCTTTATTTCCTGCGCTTGCGTGATGCGATGACTCCAATCAAGCCAATACCGATAAGCAAAAGACTGCTGGGTTCGGGTACTGAATTCACATTAACAAAACTCCCCGGCATTTGCTGCTGAGGTTTTTTTCGATCACTATCCCAGGTGAGGCCGGCAATTGTGGTGTCCGAGAGGCGCCCAGGCGGGGGAGTCCATTTTTTACCCGATGCATTAACCCGCGCTTGATTAGGTAAAGTATCCTTTTTTTTATCTGATGTATCCGATGCCTGCACTCCGCCCATGGTAAGAATTCCTACGAGTATCGTGATTACAATTGTACGCATGGCTATTATTCCTTCTTATAGTTGCCAGGTTATCATCATGCCGTGAAGGGTTGTACCTCACATAATGAGTTAAGCAATAATCGCGCCACGCGTGCAGGTTTATATATACCTATGAAAACGTTGGGAAAGTATCGGGCTGGGTAGCTCATCGAATTGCCAGCTGTAAAAGTTTCCGGCAATTACATCGAATTGTCCAAGCGCGAACAACAAGGAGAAGTAATGCCGCGGGGTGAAAGTCACCGTCAGTGAACGCGGCAGGAATCGGAAAGAGGAGGTGAACTAGGGGGTACCCGTCCAGGGGTCGACCGGCCGATGAGTCCGGGCGGAGTCAGTCTCCTGTGGTGCATCTCGCGGATCAAACATGAAAAGCGAGGGAGTCGAGCCATCCACCAGCGTCGGCGTGCCTGGCACATTGCGTGGCATCACAGTAATACCCGGCGCCACAACATTGGAAGCGAGCGGGTCCGAAATAGATTGCCCGTGTTGTGGCAGTGCGCTACTGGTGTTGAAACCTGCTGGACTATGTTTGCGGGCGCAAATTTCGGTTGCTTCTTCTACGCTTCTGCCTGCTTTCTGCTCGGAGGCTTCGCATGCCAATTTTTGGTAAACAGTCATATATTCAGATGCTTCTTTGTACTGCCCGGTTTTCATCAGTTCATTGACGTGGCGCTGCGCATCCCTGAATTTGCTTTGAGCGTCTGGTTTTTGAAATATGGGAGAGGTTTCCGCCGCCCATGCGGCATTAGTAATCATCGCGACGACAGCCACTACTATGAATTTCATGATTTCTCCTTTTGTTAATGGAGGCACACAATTATAGATGGGCATTTTCAGAAAAAAAACCATGGACTGCCTGAGGCTATAGCTGAATTTTCATTCCGTTAAAAATCTGGTTTCATGCTTCGGTGCAGAGCAGTAGATAGAAATGCAGAAGCCAGGTATCAGTGCTGGTTGTTAGTTTGCAGGCTTGTCAGATTCCGAAAATCCAGTGTATTCCAGTCTGATGCTTTCGCCCAGAAAGCCCTGAGCACCGTCCAGATGCTCGAAAAAACCAGTATGCTCGGACAAGACTGGCCAGCCCTCTGTGCGCTATCGAACTGAACGGTGCGCACTTTAGGCATATCAATACCCTCTACTAAACCCGCTGACGAATTTCGATTTATCGTTCGGTGGTAGCAAGAAGCCGCGATTCTTGCCGACCTTAAATCTGCATTGTTGCGACGAGTATAACGCGTTGTGATACTGGAAAGCCTCGCATCCAGCGAAGGTGGTACTTGTGGCCCCGATCTCTTTGGGCAACGCGGAAACTCTCAACGAACAATCGGTGGGACCTGATCCGTGGATACTTCAGCAATACAATCGATTAATGTTTGGCCTCTGGCGGCTTACTTCCTTCTCGTCATCGTTCTGGTGGCAGGGATATTGGCACTGTCATACGTCATCGGCGAACGCCATACCGCCAGTGCCGCCGATGAGCCTTTCGAGTCCGGTATCGTCACTGTCGGCCGCGCGCGGGTGCGTCTATCCGCCAAATTTTATTTGATCGCAATGTTCTTCGTGATTTTCGATGTGGAAGCCGTGTTCCTTTTTGCCTGGGCTATCGCTTTTCGTGAGCTGGGCTGGGCCGGTTATATCGAGGCGATTATCTTTATCGGTGTATTGGGGGCGGCCCTGGCTTATCTGTGGCGGCTGGGCGCGCTGGATTGGACCTCAAACGTGCGTACTCTTCCAAAAAAGAGGTGAATAATGCGATGGTCGCTGAGTAAAGCAACCGAGCCAAGCAAGCCGACAGGGCCACGGCCTGAAACGTCAGCTATCCGCGACGCTAATGGATTTGAAGAAGATGTCCGGAGAAGCGTGTTACTTGCGCGGCTACAGGATCTCATCGCTTGGGGCCGCAAGAATTCCGTCTGGCCCTACAACTTCGGCCTCTCTTGTTGCTACGTTGAAATGGCAACCAGCTTCACCAGCAAGTATGACGTGGCCCGGTTCGGCTCCGAGGTAATCCGTGCCTCACCTCGTCAAGCCGACTTGATCGTAATTTCCGGCACCGTATTCATAAAAATGGCGCCGGTGCTCCAGCGACTCTACGAGCAGATGCTGGAACCGCGCTGGGTTATCTCGATGGGTTCCTGTGCCAATTCCGGCGGGATGTATGATATTTACAGCGTAGTCCAGGGCGTGGACGAGTTCATTCCGGTGGATATTTATGTTCCAGGTTGCCCGCCTCGTCCTGATGCATTCATGCAGGGCCTGAACCTGCTGCAGGACGCGATTGGCAAGGAAAGACGTCCGTTGAGCTGGGTCATTGGCCCGCAAGGTATAGAGCGTTCGGACCGGTCATCGCAGCGGGACCGCAAACGGGCCGGGAGAATGCATGAAGGGGTGTTACGTCCGCCTGACGAGGTCTGAAACCTTGAGTCAACTTTCATCCGATGCTGCCCTGGGTTCGAACGTTTTCACAGAATTGCGAAATCGCTTTCGGACGATCCCCCGCACAATGATCGGTCCGGTCCAGGAAACCCGCGATTGCATTCCCACTCAGTGGATCTTCAGGAATAGCGTGCGCGATGTGTTGCGTTACCTGAAACTGGAAGCGGAGCAGCCCTACCGCATGCTATATGACCTCACCGCCATTGACGAGCGAAGCCGCGCCCACCGCGAGGGCCAGCCTGCAAGCGATTTTACCGTGG
This sequence comes from Nitrosospira briensis, assembly GCF_900115125.1. Taxonomy (GTDB): domain Bacteria; phylum Pseudomonadota; class Gammaproteobacteria; order Burkholderiales; family Nitrosomonadaceae; genus Nitrosospira; species Nitrosospira briensis_A. Next base: position 633,166 of record NZ_FOVJ01000001.1, read on the forward strand.
TGTACCACCTTCTGTCGTTCGAGCGAAACGCAGACATCCGTCTCAAAATCGCGCTCACCGTCGCTGACCCGCAACTGCCCACGATTACCGACATCTGGCCCGCAGCGAATTGGTACGAGCGCGAAATATGGGACATGTTCGGCATCGTCTTCGCCGGTCACCCGCACCTGCGCAGAATCCTGCTCCCGCCCACCTGGACAGGCCATCCATTGCAGAAGGATCATCCGGCACGCGCTACCGAGATGGAGCCGTTCCGCTTGCCCCAAGACAAGCAGAACGCCGAGCAGGAGGCGTTGCGCTTTCATCCGGAAGAGTGGGGAATGCGGCGCGCGCACGATGGTGCCGACTTCATGTTTCTCAATCTGGGACCTAACCACCCCAGCGTGCATGGCGTCTTTCGCATCGTATTGCAGCTCGATGGCGAGGAAATCGTCGACGCCGTGCCCGATATCGGCTTTCACCATCGCGGCGCTGAAAAAATGGGCGAGCGCCAGTCCTGGCATACTTACATCCCCTATACCGACCGCGTCGATTATTTGGGAGGGGTAATGAACAACCTTCCCTATGTGCTAGCGGTAGAAAAACTGGCTGGCATCGAAGTGCCCGATCGGGTGAAGGTAATTCGCGTGATGATGGCCGAGTTTTTTCGCATCGCCAGTCACCTGGTGTTCTACGGTACCTATGCACAGGATGTGGGAGCGCTGTCGCCGGTATTTTTCATGTTTACCGACCGCGAACGCGTGTTCGATATTGTGGAGGCCATCTGTGGCGGACGCATGCACCCAAGCTGGTATCGAATCGGCGGTGTAGCGCAGGATTTGCCCAACGGGTGGGATGGGCTGGTGCGGGACTTCCTCGAGTATATGCCGGTCAGGCTTGATGAGTATGACAAGATCGCGCTGGGTAATCGCATACTGAAGGCCCGCAGCCGGGATGTAGGCAGCTATTCGGTAGACGAGGCAATAGAGTGGGGAGTGACCGGCCCCGGCTTGCGAGCATGCGGTTTCGAATGGGATTTCCGCAAGGCACGGCCTTATTCAGGCTATGACCAGTTCGAGTTCGATATACCGACGGGCAAGAGGGGTGATTGCTACGATCGATGTGCAGTTCGCGTCGAGGAAATCCGCCAGAGTCTGCGGATAATCGAGCAGTGCCTGAACCACATGCCGGCCGGTTCCTATAAGGCGGATCATCCGCTTACCACACCGCCACTCAAAAAACGCACTTTGCAAGATATCGAAACTCTCATCGATCATTTCCTTGGCGTGAGCTGGGGGCCTGTCATCCCGCCCGGAGAAGCATTCATGGGAATTGAGGCGACCAAGGGGAACAATGGCTATTATCTGATCAGTGACGGCAGCACCATGCCCTATCGCGTGCGCATCCGCACGCCATCGTTCCCGCATCTGCAGATGATCCCCCTGATCAGCCGGGGGGGGATGATTTCGGATTTGATCGCGACTCTGGGCAGCATTGATTTTGTAATGGCGGATGTGGACCGTTGAAACCATGTTGAGCAAACAGGAAAAACAGCAGATAGAGGCAAAGGTACACCACTACCCGAACAAGCGGGCGCTTTCTCTCGAGGCGCTCAAGATAGTTCAGGAGCATCGCGGGTGGGTGACGGACGAAGGCATCGCGGACGTGGCTGAGGCCCTGCAGCTCAGGCCAGCGGAATTGGAGGGCGTGGCGACTTTCTACAACATGATTTTCCGCAAGCCGGTGGGCAAGCACGTAATTCTGCTGTGTGACAGCGTGAGTTGCTGGATCATGGGTTACGAGCGTCTGCGCGAGCACCTGACCACCCGGCTGGGCGTCGGACTGGGCGAAACCAGCGTCGACCAGCAGTTTACGCTACTGCCAAACGTATGCCTCGGCGCCTGCGACCATGCACCTGTGATGATGATAGACAACGCACATTACCAGGATCTCGATGCCGGAAAGATAGACGAAATCCTTGCGATGTACCGGCAGCAAGATATAGAGCGCGCTGATGGAAACACCACTGACCAATAACATCTCACCGGGAAAAGAACCGGCTGATCTCAGACAGTATGAGAATGCGGGCGGCTATGCGGCCGTGCGCAAGGCCCTGCGCCTGGCGCCTGCGGAAGTCATGGCGATAGTGGAAGAGTCGAACCTGCGCGGACGTGGCGGGGCGGGCTTTCCTACTGCGAAGAAGTGGAGTTTCGTACCGATGGGCGACGATGCGCCGCGTCCAAAATACCTCATCTGCAATGCGGACGAGATGGAGCCCGGGACATTCAAGGACCGTTTGCTGCTCGAAGGTGATCCCCATCAATTGATAGAAGGGATGATCATTAGCGCATATACGGTCCAGGCTGACGTGGCGTATATTTTTCTGCGCTGGGCTTACAAGCTGGCGGCGGAGCGGCTGGAGTCCGCCCTCGCCGAGGCGTACCGCCAGGGCTACCTGGGCAAGAATATTCTTGGCTCGGAGTACAGCCTGGAGCTGCACCTGCATGTCAGCGCCGGGCGCTACATATGCGGGGAGGAAACCGCGCTGCTCAACGCCCTTGAGGGCAAGCGCGCTAATCCCCGCGCCAAGCCCCCTTACCCCCAGGTAAGCGGTTTATGGGGCAAGCCTACCGTTGTCAATAGCGTCGAGACGCTCTGTAACGTACCCCATATTGTGAATCGGGGTGCTGCATGGTTTAAAAACCTGAGCCGCAGCGCCGATGGCGGCACCAAACTGTACGGAGTGAGCGGAAGAGTAAAGAAGCCGGGGCTGTGGGAATTGCCAATGGGCACTCCCATCCGCGAGATTCTGGAAGAGCATGCGGGAGGCATGCAGGGTGGATATCGCTTTCGCGGCCTCCTGCCAGGCGGGGCTTCAACCAATTTCGTGGTCGCCGATCAGCTCGACGTAGCAATGGATTTTGATTCGATGCAAGTGGCAGGCAGCCGCCTGGGCACGGGGGCCATGATAATTCTCGACGATAAAACCTGTCCCGTTGGCATGCTGCTCAATCTCGAACACTTCTTCGCGCAGGAGTCATGCGGCTGGTGCACGCCTTGCTGGTCCGGGCTTTCATGGATTGAACAAATCCTGCAAGGGCTGGAAGAGGGGAGTGGACAGTCGTCCGATTTGGAACGGTTGCAATCTCATGCTCGCCTGCTGGGACCGGGGCACACGTTTTGCGCGTTGGCTCCGGGCGCTGCGGAGCCGCTGCAAAGCGGCCTCAAGCATTTCGGGGATGATTTCCACCGGCACATCCGTGAGAAACGTTGCCCCTGGAGATGACGTGACGACGATCCATATCGATAGCCGGCCCTATATCGCTCAAGATGGTGACAACCTGTTGCAGCAATGTCTCTCGCTGGGATTCAACCTGCCATATTTTTGCTGGCACCCCGCGCTGGGTTCTGTGGGCGCCTGTCGTCAATGTGCAATCAAGCAGTTCAAGAACGAGGATGACCAGCGCGGCAAGATTGTGATGGCTTGCATGACGCCAGTCACGGATGGCGCTCGCATCTCCATCGACGACCCCGAGGCGCGGGAGTTCCGCGCCAGCGTGGTCGAATGGCTGATGGTCAACCACCCCCATGATTGTCCAGTGTGCGACGAGGGCGGCGAATGCCACCTCCAAGATATGACGGTAATGACGGGGCATGCCTATCGCCGTTACCGAGGCCGAAAGCGCACGTTTCACAACCAGAACCTGGGCCCTCTCGTCAATCACGAGATGAACCGCTGCATCCAATGCTACCGCTGTACCCGGTTTTATCGCGACTATGCTGGAGGCCGTGATTTGGACGCGCTGGCATTGCGCAATCAGGTCTACTTTGGCCGCCATGAGGACGGCATCCTCGAGAGCGAGTTCAGCGGCAATCTGGTGGAGGTCTGTCCCACCGGGGTTTTCACGGACAAGACCCTGAAGCAGCATTACACGCGAAAGTGGGATTTACAAACGGCGCCCTCGGTATGCGTGCACTGTGGATTGGGCTGCAACACGATACCTGGCGAGCGTTATGGCACATTACGTCGCATCCGTAATCGTTTCAACGGCGCCGTCAATGGCTATTTTTTATGCGACCGCGGACGCTACGGATATGAGTTCGTAAACAACAAACATCGGATCAGGCAACCCTTGCTGCGGAAGGCCAGAGGCGCGGCGCTGCAATCCGCTATTAAACACGATGCACTTCAGCACATTGCTGCACTGTTATCCAATGGAAACAGGGTGATCGGCATTGGATCCCCGCGCGCCTCGGTCGAGTCCAACTTTGCGCTGCGCACCCTGGTTGGGCCCGAACGGTTTTATGCCGGGGTCTCCGAGCAGGATAATCGCCTACTTGCTTCCATACTGGATATTTTGAGACAAGGGCCCGCGCGTTCGCCTTCCCTGCACGAAGTAGAACTTGCCGACGCCGTCCTGGTACTGGGCGAGGACGTATGCAATACCGCACCGCTGCTCGCACTCGCGCTGCGCCAATCAGTACGGACCCAGCCGCAGAAGATCGCCGAGAAGATGCATATTCCGCATTGGAACGACAACGCCGTACGCGAGGCAGTGCAGCAGGAAAGAGGGCCGCTATTTATTGCTACCGTCGCCGGCACCAAGCTCGATGATGTTGCCACGCGAACCTTCCGCGCGGCACCCGGTGACTTGGCTCGTCTCGGGTTCGCAGTGGCGCATGCGCTCGATTCCAGTGCACCCCCCGTGCAGGATATGCCGGATGCGTTGCAAGAACTGGCCGTTACTATTGCGGAAGCGCTGAAGACCGCGGAACGCCCTATGATCATCTCGGGCATGGGCTGCGGCGACAGGGCCGTCATCGAGGCAGCGGCCAATGTGGCGTGGTCACTGAGCAATACCGGTCACCCGGTGGAGCTTTGCTTCACGGTTCCCGAATGCAACAGCCTTGGCGCGGCGATGACCGGCGGCGTCAGCTTCGAATCCGCATTCGAAACGGTTGTTAGCGGCGCTGCCTGTAACGACAATACCGCTGATGCCGCTGCCGAAGCTTCCACTGACGTGACCGCTGACTTTTCCGTCGACACCATTATCATACTGGAAAATGATCTTTACCAGCGCGCCGACGCTGCGGTAGTCGACCGGTTTCTGGCAGCCGCCAAACACGTCGTGGTAATCGATCACATGGATAATGCGACCTGCGCAAGGGCTGATGTTGTGCTGCCGGCAGGCACTTTCGCGGAAGCGGACGGCACCCTTGTGAATAATGAAGGCCGGGCGCAGCGCTTCTTTCAGGTGTTTGTCCCTGAAGGCGATATTCAGGAAAGTTGGCGTTGGGCGCAAGATATCATGACCATAACCGGAAGCTGCAAAGGTCAACCCTGGATGAACCTGGACCAGATCACCGCCTCCTGCGCCGCGGCGATCCCTTTGTTACAACCCATCCTGCACGCCGCGCCGCCGGCGGATTTTCGCGTCGGCGGTCAAAAGATTCCCCGCCAGCCGCACCGTTATAGCGGGCGCACCGCGATGCGGGCCGATATCAGCGTGCATGAGCCCAAACCGCCCGAAGATCCAGACGCGCCACTCTCGTTTTCAATGGAAGGATACCTGGGCCATCCTCCCTCGGCACTCATACCCCGTTTCTGGGCGCCGGGTTGGAACTCAGGGCAGGCGGTCAACAAGTTTCAGGACGAGGTGGGCTTACCACTGGCCGGGGGTGATCCGGGAGTACGTTTGATCGAGCCCGTGCCAGCCCGAAAAGCCGAGTACTTCAGCAATGTGCCCACGGCATTCACTCGGCACGCCGACGAATGGCTGGTCGTTCCGCTGCATCACGTCTTCGGCTCGGACGAGCTCAGCGTGCTCGCGCCCGCCATCGCTGAACTTGCAGCACGACCTTATCTTGCGCTCAATCCCGCCGATGCGGCAGAGCTCGGCCTGGCTGCCGGGAATGAATCCCGGCTGCAGTTGTTGCGGGCCACGGACGGCACGGGCTACAGCTTGCCGGTGCAGTTGAAGCCCGAGCTGCAGCGGGGCGTTGCCGGTTTGCCTGCCGGTCTGCCTGGCCTCGCCGGAATCATCCTCCCCGCATGGGGCAAGGTGACACGATTGGAGATCGGAATGAAGCAGGGTGCGCCACCATGAGCGAACTGGCGCACACCTGGACAAACGTTGTCGTGATTCTGATCTTCGTGTTCAGTTTCGCGGCGCTGCTGTCATGGATAGAGCGCCGTCTGCTCGGCGTCTGGCAGGACCGCTACGGACCCAACCGCGTAGGGCCGTTCGGCGTACTACAGAGCGTCGCAGATGCGATCAAGCTCCTTGCCAAGGAGGACTGGATACCGCCGTTCGCCGATAAGGCGCTGTTTGTGCTGGCACCAGCTGTCATCGCCATCACGACGCTGCTCGCGTTTGCTGTTGTTCCCGTCGCGCCGGGTATCGGGGTGGTGGATCTGAATATCGGGTTGTTGTTCTTCCTCGCCATGTCCTCCCTGGGGGTTTACAGCATCGTTCTGGGGGGATGGGCTTCGAACAACAAATACTCCCTGCTGGGAGGTTTCCGGGCGGCCGCCCAGATGTTGAGCTATGAGGTCTTCATGGGATTGTCGCTGATGGGCGTCGTCATGCTGGCCGGTTCGTTCAATTTGCGCGATATCGTCACGGCGCAGGAAGGTTTGTGGTTTTGCATCCCGCAAATCCTCGGGCTCATCACCTTTACCGTGGCTGGCATAGCCGAGGCCCGCCGGTTGCCTTTCGATCTCCCGGAGGCGGAGAACGAGCTCGTGGCGGGGTTCCACACCGAGTATTCCAGCATGAAGTTCGGCCTGTTTTTTATCGGCGAGTATGTCGGTATCATCGTCATCTCGGCGATGATGGTCACGCTGTTCTTTGGTGGCTGGCTGGGGCCGCTATTGCCTCCGCTGATGTGGTTCCTGCTCAAAACCTCCATCATCATCGGTTTTTTCATTCTTTTGCGGGCTTCATTGCCACGTCCCCGCTACGACCAGTTAATGGCTTATGGCTGGAAAGTGATGTTGCCGCTGACGCTCTTCAATTTGCTGATTACGGGAGCAATCGTGCTGGCCTGGGGATTATGACGACGTCGCGCTTGGGGTAGGGGAAGATGACATGTGGAATGCTCTGAAGACAATGTGGACCATCTTTCTGCACATGTTCCACCGTCCGGTGACGGTTCAGTATCCGGATGAAAAACCCTATATTCCGCCCCGCTGGCGCGGGCGCATCATCCTGAGCCGCGATCCTGATGGGGAGGAACGCTGCGTTGCATGCTACCTCTGTGCGGCGGCCTGCCCCGTGGATTGCATCGCACTGCAGGCCACGGAGGATGAGCATGGGCGACGCTACCCGGAATTCTTCCGGATCAATTTTTCGCGCTGTATTTTCTGCGGATACTGTGAAGAAGCGTGCCCTACCGACGCGATCCAGCTCACGTCGGACTTCGAAATGGGCGAATACGACCGGAAGAACCTGGTGTACGAAAAAGAGGATCTGCTGATCGACGGCCCCGGCAAGTACCCGGACTATAACTTCTATCGTGTAGCGGGGCTTGCCATAACTGGCGAAGGAGGCAAGAACAAGGGTGAGGCCGAGAATGAAGCACCACCCGTGGATCTGCACCACCTGTTGCCCTGAGTTCCAAAAAAACCCGAAATACGGGAGGCGTCATGGAAATCACATTTTATCTGTCCGGGGCCATCGCCATCGCGGCCACGCTGATGGTCATCACGGGCTTGAGTGCGGTGCACGCGCTGCTATACCTGATCGTCTCCCTGCTCGCCGTGGCGATAGTGTTCTTTGTGCTGGGCGCACCCTTTGCCGCAGCGCTCGAAGTCATCATCTACGCGGGCGCGATCATGGTGCTGTTCGTCTTCGTCATGATGATGCTTAACCTCGGCAAAGCCGCAGCGGCAAAGGAACGGGACTGGCTGAACCCCGGCATGTGGGTGGGTCCCGCCATTCTCGCGGCGTTGCTGCTGGCCGAACTGCTTTATATCTTTGCGCAGGACGGCGGTACGTCTCCTACCGTGGTGGTTGATGCGAAAGCAGTCGGCATTAGCCTCTTCGGGCCGTACCTTCTGGGTGTTGAGCTGGCGTCGCTGCTGCTATTGGCAGGATTGGTAGGGGCTTGTCATCTGGGGTGGCACGAGGAGCGTGAAGGGGATGGCGCGGGACTGGCAAGAAGATCAGGGCAGGGAGGGGTGGTAGCGGACGGGCCCAGCCGTGAGAACGGCTGAAGCCATTGCGGCGATCCCCACGCATCATGGGCTGATGCTTGCCGCCATCCTGTTCGCGCTGGGGATGGCCGGAATTCTGGTCAGGCGCAACCTGATTTTCATCCTGATGTCGATCGAGATCATGCTGAACGCCGCCGGGCTTGCTTTCGTGGTTGCCGGTTCGCATTGGGCGCAGGCCGACGGTCAGGTAATGTTCATCTTTATCCTGTCTGTGGCCGCGGCTGAAGTTTCTGTCGGCCTGGCATTGCTGCTGCTGTTGCACCGCCGCTTCCAGACGCTGGACGCAGACGCGGTGAGCAAAATGCGGGGATAACGTGTTGCCCCTGCTCTGGCTTATTCCCACGCTGCCTCTAGCTGGTTTCCTGACGCTGGCGATGGGCCGACGCCATTTGAGCCGGCGCGGTGTGGCAGTAATTGGAACTGGCTCCGTAGCCCTCTCGGCACTCATCGCCATTCTGATCGCGATTGACTTCATCGTTGCAAGACCGGAGGGTCTCGCCTTTCAGCAGGAAGCGTGGGTCTGGATTGCCATCGCCGGTTTCTCGCCGAGGATCGGCTTTTATCTCGACGCGTTATCACTGGTAATGGTCCTGGTCGTGACCATCATCAGTTTCCTGATCCATCTCTATTCCACGGAATTCATGATTGGCGATGAGAGCTACGCGCGCTTTTTCGCCTATATGAATCTCTTCGTCGGTTCGATGTGTATCCTGGTTCTTGCCGACAATCTGCTGTTTCTTTACCTTGGCTGGGAAGGGGTGGGACTTTGCAGTTACCTGCTAATCGGATTCTGGTATCGGGACCCCGTCAACGGGCGCGCTGCGCGCAAAGCATTTATCGTGACCCGGATCGGCGATACCGCTATGGCGATCGGCCTTTTTCTGCTGTTCACTCATCTGGGAACCCTTGACATCCAGCCCTTGATGCAGCGCGTGACGCAGCAGTGGCCGGAGGGGTCGGAGCTCGCTATTCTCGCAGCCGCACTTCTGCTTGTCGGTGCGGTGGGCAAATCGGCCCAACTCCCGCTGCAGACCTGGCTGCCTGACGCAATGGCCGGCCCCACGCCGGTTAGCGCGCTGATCCATGCTGCGACGATGGTAACGGCGGGTGTCTATCTGATCGCCCGCTTGCATGTGCTCTTTTCGCTTGCGCCATCCGTACAACTGGCGGTAGCAGTAATAGGCGCTCTTACCCTGCTGCTGGCAGGGTTCAGTGCACTTGCCCAAAAAGACATCAAGCGCGTGCTCGCGTATTCGACCATAAGCCAGCTCGGCTATATGTTCCTTGCACTGGGAGTGGGGGCCTGGTCGGCAGCCATTTTTCACCTGATGACCCACGCCTTCTTCAAGGCTCTGCTGTTCCTGAGCGCAGGTGTGGTCATCACCAGCCTGCACGAGGAACATGATATTTTCCGGATGGGGGGGCTGAGGAAAAAACTTCCCGTTGCATTCTGGACTTTTCTGATCGGCAGCGCATCGCTCGCGGCGCTGCCGATCATCACGGCGGGCTTCTACAGCAAAGACCTGATTCTCTGGCAGGTCTGGTCGTCAGCAGGAGGGAGTCCATGGTTATGGGCCGCGGGATGGGGAGGTGCAATATTGACTGGCCTCTACATCTTTCGCGTGGTGTTTCTCGTCTTTTTTGGCGAAGCGAGGACTGCGACGCCTCCCGAAACCAGGCGGCCGGGGCTGCGGATAACGATACCGCTTATAGTTCTTGCCGCTCTCTCTCTGGTCGGCGGGTGGATTGAAACTCCATCTTTTCTCGGCAACTTGACGCTGTTTTCCAGCTTTATTCACCATGCCTTGCCGCCGGCTCAGGTTGTTCTTGACGGTAAAAATGACGAAACCATTCTGGAGTTGCTTGGAATTGCCGCCTCTCTTGGCAGCATCGCGTTGGCGCACCTGTTGTTTTTGAGATATCCCGCCTTTCTCCATGGGCTGATGCTGATCCCGGCATTCGCAAGAATCCGGAAGTTCTGGCACTTTGGCTGGGGATTCGACCGGTTTTATGAATTCGTGTTCGTCCGGCCCTATGTCTGGCTTGCGCACGCCAATCGGCACGACGTGATCGACAATATCTACAAAATAGTGATGTCGTTCACACTCAAGTGGCTCCGGAAGGTCGATCGGCACGACGTGGTCGACTATATCTACAGCGCCCTGGCCAGGCTTTGTCTGTTTCTCTATCGCGCCTTGAGTGCAACGCAAAACGGGCAGGTGCGCCGCTATGCAACCGCGATTGCCGCGGGGTCGGTCGGTATTATATTCATCGGGTTATTCGCATGATTCTCTCCGCATTAATTTTCATCCTGGTGGCCGGCGGCCTGCTGTCATGGATGGCGGATCGCTGGCATCGGGGCTCGGCGAAGTGGGTTGCGCTGGCTACGGTTGGCATCGAGCTCGTATTGACGATATGGCTTTGGCTGCAGTCGGCCGGCGCTATGGCTTTTCCCGCTCATGGGGGGTGGCTTGCGGAGACCAGGTCGGAGTGGATTCCGCGTTTTGGGGTGAGCTTTCATCTGGCCATGGATGGAATAAGCCTCCTCCTGGTCGTGCTGACCGCTTTTTTGGGGGTGGTATCGGTGGCATGTTCCTGGACGGAAATCCAGGAGCGTGCCGGGTTCTTTTACTTCAACCTGCTATGGACTTTGGCAGGGGCGGTCGGCGTATTCCTTGCGGTGGACCTGTTTCTGTTTTTCTTTTTCTGGGAGCTGATGCTGGTGCCGATGTATTTCATGATTGCGATCTGGGGCCATGAGAAGCGGCAGTACGCATCGATCAAGTTCTTCATTTTTGCCGAGGGGAGCGGCCTGCTCATGCTGGTGGCAATTCTTGCACTGGTATTCGTCCACTACAGAAGCACCGGAGTCCTGACATTCGATTATTTCGAACTTCTGAATACCCCCATGTCTCCCTCCACGGAATTATGGATCATGCTCGGCTTTTTCATTGCGTTCGCAGTCAAGGCGCCCATCGTGCCATTTCACACCTGGCTGCCGGACGCCCATACCGAGGCCCCGACAGCAGGAAGCGTGATTCTTGCAGGGGTGCTGCTGAAAACCGGAGCCTACGGGCTATTGCGCTTCGTTGTTCCGCTATTTCCCGAGGCGGCCGGGTATTTTGCCCCTGTGGCGATGTCGTTGGGAGCAGCCGGAGTTGTCTATGGCGCTCTCCTGGCGTTCGCCCAGACGGATTTCAAGCGCCTCGTGGCCTACACCAGCGTGAGTCACCTGGGTTTTGTGGTGCTCGGGATATTCGCCTGGAATCCCTGGTCGCTTGGGGGAGCCGCGATGCAAATGATCGCGCATGGCATCAGTACGGGAGCACTGTTTGTAATTGCAGGCATTTTGCAGGAACGGACGCACACCCGTGATATGCATCGCTTTGGAGGCCTGTGGGGTGTCATGCCGCGCTTGGCGGCAATGGGACTGTTTTTTGCCATTGCCGCGCTTGGGCTGCCGGGAATGGGTAATTTCGTCGGCGAATTCCTGGTGCTGTTGGGACTATCCCGCGTCAGCAGCGTGCTTGCTTCCGTCGCGGCCGCGGCATTTGTTGCCAGTGTCGTGTATGCGCTTGCGCTGGTGCAGAAAGTTTTTTATGGCGAGAATACGCATGGTTGGCAACTAAATGATCTATCGGGCCGGGAAATGGCGACTCTGTATTCAATGGCGGCCATTGCCCTTTGGCTGGGGCTGTACCCGCAACCGGTGCTCGATGCCGCGCCGGGCATCGCAAATGGTCCGCCCGCGATTGCCGTCGCCCACCAGGAGGGGAACGCGGAATGAACACGCCACCGTCCGCGCTACCCTCCAACCTGATGGCCTTATTCCCGCTCATCCTCCTTGCCGCGTCCGCGGTAGTGGTGATGCTGGCGGCAGCCTTTTATCGTCATCCTAGACCCGTCGTGATGTTGACGCTCACCGGGCTGGTTCTGTCATTTGCATCATTGTTTCTGTCCCAAGGCCTAGGGTCTCGTCAGGTTACGGCTCTGCTGGTACTGGATCACTATGCGCTGTTTTTTATCGGACTCATCCTTGCCGCGACGTTTGTCGTCGCGGTGTTGTGTTACCGCTACTTCGGCGGTGGCGAAAGCCGGCACGAGGCCCTTTACATCCTGCTGCTGCTTGCTGCCCTCGGCGGCGGGGTTCTCGTCGCGAGCAGCCATTTTGCCTCGTTTTTGCTGGGCGTGGAACTGCTCAGCATTTCACTGTTTGCATTGATCGCTTATCCGCGATTCAGGGAGCTTCCTCTCGAAGCGGGAATTAAATACCTGATCCTGGCAGGGTTTTCGTCCGGATTGCTTTTGTTTGGCATGGCGCTGGTCTACGCACAACTTGGAACGATGCAGTTTGCGAAAATCGGAACAATGCTTGCTGCGCCTGACGAGGCGTTGGAACTCTACGGGATGGCTGGGCTCGCACTGATCGTGACGGGTGTTGGATTCAAGCTGGCGCTGGTGCCTTTTCATATGTGGACTCCGGATGTATATGAAGGTGCGCCTGCACCGATTGCCGCATTTATCGCCACTGTTTCAAAGGGCGCCATGCTTGTACTGATGCTGCGCTATTTCCTGGTGGCCGGAGCGTATCAGTCGCAGCCAATCACGCTGGCATTGAGCTTGGTTGCCGTCATGACGATCCTGATTGGCAACGTGCTCGCGCTGTTGCAAGATAACGTCAAACGGATTCTTGCCTATTCTTCCATTGCGCAGCTTGGCTATCTGCTCGTTGGATTTCTGGCTTACGGTGGATTGGCAATCGAGGCAGTTGCCTATTATCTCACTGCCTATTTTGTCACCATGCTGGGCGCCTTCGGCGTGATAACGGTACTGTCCGCCGGGTTAAATGATGGATCCGATGGCTTAGCAGAACGGGATAGCGACCGGCTTGCCGATTATGCCGGTCTTTTCTGGCACAGGCCATGGCTGGCAGGAATATTTACCGCCATGCTGCTGTCGCTTGCTGGAATCCCGTTGACTATGGGCTTTATCGGCAAGTTTTACATTTTAACGGCCGGGGTGAAAGCATCGTTATGGATACCCGTAATCGCGGTGGTTGTTGGCAGTACGATCGGGCTGTATTATTACCTGCGAATTATTGCCGCGTTGTTTGCGCATGACGCGAAGGTGGGCTTTGTACCAGAGGCAAAATTTGCAGGTACGATCTCCTTGGCGGAAAGTGTAACGCTGGCTACGCTAACATTGCTGCTAATAGCGCTGGGTATTTATCCGACGCTGCTTATTCAGTTGCTTGAAACAACGGTCGTACACCTGGCCGGGGTTCCTGAATTCTTTGCATTAGCCGGTTTGGTTACCGGGGTGTGAGAGGGATAAGGCAAATAAAAGAGGCCCGGCAAGGAGTAGTTGGCCTGTGCCGGGCCAGTGGCATCCACTACAAGAGGGAGAAAAAAGCGGACGCCAAAGTGTAGTATCTCTGATCTGCTTCCAACGCTCTGTACCCGACCGCACATAAGGGTAATTATTTTTAACAAATCTAAATATTTTTAACAAATCTAAAATCATCGGCCGAGATTCAAAATAATGTGATTTGCGCATAATGTATATTATGTTAAATAGTGTCTTAACCGGTACCTCTGTGAAATAATAAAAGCACGTTTCCTATTGTTCTTTTTTCTCTTCCGCAAGCGCAGGCCATCTGGCAAACGCAATAACCCACAGAAGAACCAGAATGCCTCCGGGGACCAATGCAATGAACGACAACGCGGGTTTAAAGCCTGCGCGCCCGCAAATCTTCCACAGCGGAAAGACGAAAAAGAGTGCCGATACTATTAACCATTGCAGGATCGCGAATTCATTCATATCACCTCCATATATGGAAAACTATTTTTCTCAGGGTAGCTAAAAACGCTTTCATGTTTCAAGTTTTATCTCTCCCCGTCATTTCTGCCATTTCGCCTTGTGGGCGAATAGTCGCTGTCTTTTTCATGCATACGCACTTTTTGGAGGATAATAATATTTTCCGATTCAGGCAAACCAGGCTCCATTTTCTCAATGCATCTATCAATTATCATTCCGGCTTTCAACGAAGAGCTTCTGATTGAAAGCTGCCTGCAATCCATTTCTACATCATTGGCTGCGAATTACAAGCCCGGTTTTACATCCGAGGTCATCGTGGTGGACAACAACTCAACCGACAACACGGCTGCTCTGGCGAGGCAGGCCGGCGCTCAAGTGGTTTTTGAGCCGATCAATCAGATCGGCCGGGCGCGCAATACCGGCGCCGTTGCGGCGACAGGCGACTGGTTGCTGTTTGTCGATGCCGACAGTATTCTGAACTCCGGGTTGCTTGCTGACATCCTGCGGCTTATAGAAGACGGCAAGAGTGTAGGTTGTGGCAGCACCATACAAATGCAGGGATTACCGTGGTGGGCCGACTGGACATTGAAACTATGGACGAGTGTGTCGATCCTGTTTAGTTGGGCCGCTGGCGCGTTGGTTGTTTGCCGAAGCGATGCGTTTCGCGATGTGGGCGGTTTCGACCAGGAACTCTATGCGGCTGATGAAGTCACGCTAAGCCAGAAGCTAAAGAAGTGGGGACGACAACGCGGCCTTCAATTCGTGATCCTGACAAAGCATCCCCTGGAGTCGTCGTCTCGCAAGGTGCGGCTCTACTCGGGCCGGGAAATCGCCGGGCAAATCCTCCGCGTTATTCTGAGCCCCCGGCGGACGTTGCAAGACAAGAAGCACTTGTCGGTATGGTATGACGGACGGCGTTGATTGCCTCGCGAAAGTCACCAGAAAGACGTGGGTATGTCCATTGATATTGACACACTTGCGAATCTCTCTCAGGGGCGCCTTCCCTGCGGCTTTCACTCATCGCGCTCATGCGCCTCTTCAGAGGCTCATGTCACCATAAGTCCCCCAGCACCCTGTTGAGCACAAAAAGCACCACGGCAAGCGCAAGCAAGCCCAACAATTTATTGCGCTCCCCAATCATGTCAGGGGCCAAGCCAGACGCGCGGTTAAGCCGACGGAAGAAATGCAGGGCGATAAAAATGCCGACCACCATCGCCGCATACAATATCTCCACATACCCTATTTCAAAATACCACTCGCTCTTGTTCACACTGTTTTACGGTTTTCAGTATGGGTTACCAACACCCCTACCATGTGCCGCGTTTTCCTTATTCGAGACAATTATTGAAGCGCCCTACCCTCTGGCCTAGTGCCCCGATGTATGCAATAGCTTCAGCAGTTCTTCTGCTGCGGGGCGTGAGGACGCGGGATTCTGGCCGGTTATCAGCATGCCGTCCACCTGAACATAGGGCATCCAGTTGTCCATCTTGCTGTAAATGCCGCCCCGCTCCCTCAACTGGTCTTCCAGCAGAAAAGGGACCACGGAGGTCAAGCCCACCGCCTCTTCTTCTGTATTTGCAAACCCGGTCACGCGTTTTCCTTTTACCAGATATTCGCCGTCTTTTCCTCTTACATTTATCAACGCCGCCGGCGCGTGACATACTGCGGCGACTGGTTTGTCTGACTTCACGAAATCCTCGATCAGGGCAATGGATATCGCATTGTCTGGCAGGTCCCACATCGGGCCATGTCCTCCAGGATAAAAGACTCCGTCAAAATCGCTTGCTGAAATGTAGGTCAGTTCTTCCGTGTTGGCAAACTGAGACTGTGCAGTGCCATCGGTACGGAATTGCCTTGTCAAGTGAGTCTGGTTTTCCGGTAGATCGCTTTTTGGATCGATAGGTGGCTGGCCTCCCTTTGGCGAGGCCAGCACTATCTCTGCACCGGCTTCCTTCAACACATAGTAAGGAGCAACGAATTCTTCCAGCCATAGGCCGGTTTTCTTTCCTGTATTGCCGAGCTGGTCGTGAGACGTGAGAACAATGAGAACCTTCATGGAATACCTCCTTTCGGTTGACAACCGTCATGAAACCCCAGTGTACTGCAGCAGAGTGCGGGTAATCCTCCTTCTCCACCAGGCTTACCGGCCTCTTGCTCTGTCTCGAGGGTCAGCACAGTCCCCAACGGATCCAGTGTCTGGCGGCTTGCAGCATTCGAGAGTATAGTTTTTCCTGGTTCATGAGAAAACCGTGACATCAATATACGGGCTGCGGTCGCGTGAAGAGCACAGAACCGCGCCGTCAAAGATTGCGCCTACCCTGCCCCAGCCAGTTTACCAATAGCAGGAATAAGCATGGCTTTCAAACCCGGCGGTAAACAGACCATGCTGGCAATTCATATTCCGAGCTACGGAGGGCCAGAAGTATTGGTGTGCACTGCGCGTCCCATTCCCCAGCCGGAAAGCGGCAATGTTCTGATTAAAGTCCAGGCGGCCGGCATCAATCGCCCGGATATGCTGCAAAGGCGGGGACTTTACCTGCCGCCAGCGGGAGCATCCGAAATCCCCGGGCTTGAAGTCGCCGGAGAGGTCATCGCGAACGGTGAGGGAGCGGCGCGCTTCAAGCTGGGCGACAAGGTATGCGCGCTCGTCGCAGGAGGCGGTTATGCGGAATATTGTGCGGTGCATGAAAGTAACGCATTGCCGGTGCCGCACGGTCTCAGCATCGTTGAAGCGGCGGCACTGCCGGAAACTTTCTTCACCGTTTGGGCGAACCTGTTTCAGCGAGGCAAGATTAGAGCCGGGGAAACGGTTCTGATTCACGGAGGCTCCTCCGGTATCGGCACAACCGCTACCATGCTCTCGAAGGCATTCGGCGCCATCGTGCTGGTAACAGCAGGCACGGAGGAGAAGCGCCAGGCATGCCTTGCGTTGGGCGCCGACATGGCCATCAATTACCACCTGCAGGATTTCGTCGAGGAAACCAGGAAATTCACTGGTGGAAAAGGGGTCGATGTCGTTGTGGATATAATTGCTGGAGATTATGTTGCAAGGAATTACAAGGCTGCCGCACTGAACGGCCGTATTGTCCAGATCGGTGTCCAGAATGGTCCAGCCAGGGAACTGAACCTGATGGCGATGCTGACCAAGCGCCTTACGCATACGGGTTCTACATTACGGTCTCGCAGCGTTGCGGAGAAAGCACAGATTGCGCAGGAACTGGAACAGCAAGTCTGGCCCCTGTTGCAAGAGGGGAAATTCAAGCCCGTGATATTCAAGGTATTCAGGCTCGAAGAAGCAGCACGTGCCCATGCACTGATGGAGTCAGGCTCGCATATTGGAAAAATTGTTTTGACGACGGCTGCTCTTGAAACGGATTGCCGCGGGTAGTCAAAATAAAGCAATACAGTTGAGCCGTTCGCCCAAGCCTTCGTTTATATCTGAGTCCGATTATTCGCAGTTTACCATCCAGGGTATGCCGAACCGATCGACAAGCATGCCGAACCTCGCTGCCCAAAAGGTTTCCTGAAGCGCCATCCGCACCGTTCCATTTTCTGACAATGCCTGGAATATGCGTTCCGCTTCTGCCGTATCGCTCGTGTTGAGCGATATGGACATCCCTTTTGTTTCTTCATAATACTCGGGCGGACTATCAGAGCCCATCAATACCTGGTCTCCTACTGCTAAACGGACATGCATGATTTTGTTGTGCCACTCCGACGGCGTTTGCTCCGCCATCGGGGAGCTCCCGTAGTTGAGTATTACTCCGATCTTGCCGCCAAGGCATTGCTCGTAGAATCTGAATGCTTCCTCGCATTGCCCATTGAAACTAAGATAAGGATTCAGTTGCATAACGCGCTCCCTTGCGTGAAAAAATACGATAGTTCACCGTTGGTAATATTCTCGTTTGCTCCGGCAAAGGCTATGGTTCGAGATCGAACAGAGCCTTGCCGCTTTCCACCGCGAACAGCACGGAAAAGTGTTCTTGCACAACCTTCCATTTTCCATTTAGCTTGTGGTAGCAGGTAGTCACGCATCCAGCAGGCGTTGTCCTTGCCGTTTTCGTCTTTTACGCCACACCAATTGAGGCAATGGGAGAAGGCCGTGTCATCTGCCGCCGCAATCTTCAGATCATCTATTTCGAAGACCATCTCGCCGGCCGGACACATGGAAACACATGCCTCCCAGTGGTTTCGGTATGCATCCACTCCTTTGAACTGAAGCTGGGATATTGCATCGAACGCGAGGATATCCCGCGCATAATGGGACACTATCCCATCAATATCCTTCGCCTGGACCGCTTTCTGCCAGCTATCCATCAATTCATGGATATCATCCTCCGCTTTTGCTGTATTGATCATGATCATCCTACTTCATGAAACGGATAGGATCGTGCCGGATTCACCATGATGGTTATAAGCACGTTACAGGATTAAGGATGTCATGTCATCAGTTGCCTGTCGTAGAGAGCCGGAATGAGCGGACCGATTCCATTTTAAGCAATACTTCCGCCAGGCTTGAGGCTCTGCCGGCGTCTGTGGTTCGAATATCCATACGATATTCAAATAGCCCTGCCTGCGTAATGCGATAACTCATGGTGGCAATTTCAAACCCATGGTCGGCCACCAATTTCCGGACTTCGTTTTCCGGCATTACGTTGTTTCTATCAAAGCCGACATAATATTGCGCGTAGGACAAACGCGGAAGTTTGTTTTCAATCAGACGGAACAGCGAGAGAATACCGAGCGTAAGGATGGTCCCAAGAATGGCGGGAAAGAAAAATCCGATTCCCATCAAAATGCCGATCCCGGCCGTCGTCCAGATGGAAGCAGCGGTGGTCAATCCACGTACGCTCAGGCCTTCCTTGAAAATTACGCCTGCACCGAGAAAACCAATCCCCGTCATGATTCCCTGGGCCATTCGGGTCGGGTCCATGCGTATGGCATCCAAGGGAATGCCCGGCAGCCACTTCGATTGAAAGAGCGTTACCAGCATCAGTAAGCTGGATGCCAGGCACACCAGCGCGTGTGTCCTGAAACCCGCCGGATGCCCATGCCAACTTCGCTCGAGGCCGATGACGCCACCTGCCACCAACGCTCCGAAAAGATGAATGACGACAGTCAAGGAATCGTCAATGTTCATACTGTCTCCAAGAACTTCTCTTTCTGAACAACTATAGAGTAGACATTAATCTTCAATTTTTCGATTATTCTTATAATTGCGCGCGTTTCACGGTAATGTAAATTATTAAATATATGCGTTCCACGATAATTAAAATTATTAGAAATATTCAGTATATAAATGATTATACTGAATATTATTCTACCTAACCACCTTACAGATTCCGCCACTAAAAAATATGGGGTGGGCCTTCATTAGCGGAACATCGATCAGAGGATGATGGTCAAATCTTTATAGCTAACTGATCGTGCGTTTCTGAGTCAGGAGGTCGAGGTCGCCCATGAAGACCATCTACGAAATTTTGATGGCGGCGCCGCCGGCGCAAGTCACGCGATGCAAAATTGCCATGGTGGAGATAGCTCACGGCCACTGGGAGGCCGCTGCATCAACGATGGAAGATGCAATACAGGAATCGGAGCCCGGAGAATGGGTTCTCGATTGCATGCAGATGAGGGATTTCTGCGTGATGATGGATAAGGTGAAGTGCCAGGGCTTAAGTGGCGTGGCAAAAAACCGGGGAACCGGAATGGATCGCTTAGTGAATTGAGACAGCTGCCGGGGCCTAAATCAAGCAGCGCCGCCGCTGGCGCTGATATTTTGTCCGGTAACCCAGCCCGCGCCATCGCTGGCCAAAAAAAGCACTACGCGCGCGATATCCTCCGGCTCGCCGACACGGCCCAGAAAAGACATCGCTGCCATCCGCTTGATTGTTTCCTCGCTTTTTCCGGTATTAAACATTTCGGTATTGACCGGTCCTGGCGAAACGATGTTGGCAGTAATTCCGCGTTCCCCGACTTCTCTCGCGAAGACGCGCGTCAGTTGCTCCACGGCGCCTTTACTGGCTGCGTATGCGCCGTAGCCCGGCAACATCAGCCGGGTAACGGTGCTTGAGAGGCTGATAACGCGGCCGCCGTCCGCCATTCGTGTCGCTGCTTCCCGCAAGGCATAGAAAATACCTTTCACGTTAATGCTCAACACCCCGTCAAATTCCTCGTCGCCGATCTCGGCGATTTTTTTGGAAAGAAGCACGCCAGCATTGTTAACAAGGATGTCCAGGCGCTTGAAGCGCTCGATTGCTGCGTCAAACAGCATCCGCACCTGAATCGGGTCGCTGACATCCGCCTTGACCGCCCACGATTCACCCCCCGCATTCGTTATTGCAGCGCATACCGCGTCCGCGGCTTCCCGGTTCCCTGCGTAGTTGACAATGACTTTTGCGCCAGCGCCTGCCAGCGATCGCGCAATCTCGGCGCCGATGCCCCGTGACGAACCAGTGATGACTGCGACTTTATCCTGAAGCGGCTTCGTCATTTTGAATGTTTTCCGATGAATGAATGGGCGCTGACGCTAGCTTTACCGGGAGCGACAGATTTTATTCACACGCTTCCAATCTTTGCAATTCTGCTGGAAAAATGCCTGCACATTTAGCAGGCGACTCTGTTCTCCTGCCTGCCATCGCGTTCTGCGAAGCTCAACTCTATGCCGTTGCCTGCCGGATCCTTCAAGAACAGCTGGACTATGCCCAATTCCGGTACCCGGCCGGTCCTGAATTCGACATTATGCCGCTTCAGGCGCTCTTCCATTTCCGTGCGCCCCGTGCAGTTAAATGCTACATGATCGAAAGTGGTAGCTACATGCGTATGTCTTACCTCATCGGGATTTGCCTGGCTCAAGTGGAGGAGGCATTGATCACCGGCATAAAGCCAATACCCGAAGCTGTCAAAAGGCGGCCGCTGACCTTGCGCGAGCCCTACTACTTCGCAATAGAATGTTTTAAGTTCGTCCATCAACGCACGCGGGGCGCATAAATTATAGTGATTAAAGCCAATCGTATTCATGGGATTACTCTAACAGTGAAAATTCGCCCAAGTCTTCTGCTTATTCCTTTGCTCCATGGGACTTCAGCAATTCGACGAAATCAGTGTTTTTCTTGCTCGAAGCCCAGTCCAACGCAGATTTGCCCCATTCGTTTCTGATGTTGGGGTCCGCACCATTTTTCAAGAGGACCCGGGCGGCATCAAGATGGTTTCCCTTTGCTGCCATCATCAACGCAGTCGTGCCATTGCGGGAAGCTGAATTGACAGGCACCCCACCTTCCAATAATAGCTGGATGATCTTTGGGTGGCCGCCCGATGCCGCGTAAATCAACGGATTCCATCCTTCATGATTGATTTCCGCTCCCTTGATATAAAGTTTCTCGACGACGCTCTCCAGTCCGTTATAACTGGCAAGCATGATGGCGGTTTCTCCATATCTATTGCGCAGGTTGAGCTTGGCCCCGGCATTTGTCAGCACATCGGCGAGCGCGGGATTCTTATTCCTGATCGCAACCATCAGAAGCGTATTCCCGTTCTCATCCGGAGTATTTGGGTCTGCGCCCTTGGCGAGCAGCTTCGTTACGTCTCCGGTGTTATTGTCTTCAACCGCCCAGCGTAAATCTTCATAGACGCCAGCTACCGCGATCGAATGCTGGCAAAGGCTGGCAACGAATAGCACAGCGGCCGCGAAAAAGAATTTTGATGAAATCATGATCAGGCCGCCCCTGCCTTGAACAAGTTGAAAAAATTATCGGTGGTGGCTGTACCCACCTCGTCGATGCTGATACCGCGCAATGCCGCTATCTCTTCCGCGACGTGCCGCACAAACGCTGGCTGGTTTATCTTGCCGCGATGAGGTACCGGGGCAAGATAAGGTGAATCGGTTTCTATCAGCATTTTCTCCAGTTTGATTCTTCTGGCTACGTCCTTCAGTGCAACGGCATTCTTGAAAGTGACAATGCCGGAAAAAGAAATATAGAAATTCATTTCCATTGCTTGCTGCGCCACTTCCCAGCTTTCCGTGAAGCAATGCATCACCCCGCCGACGGCATCCGCGCCCTCCTCCGCCATGATGCGCAGCGTGTCCGCCGCAGCTTCGCGGGTGTGGACAATGAGTGGCTTGCCGCATATTCGCGCTGCGCGGATATGCTGGCGGAAACGCTCCCGCTGCCATTCCAGATCGCCTTTCAGCCGAAAATAATCAAGGCCTGTTTCCCCGATGGCGATGACTTTTGGATGATTAGCCAGAGACGCCAGTTGCTGCGCTTGCGGCTCCGTCAGATTTTCGTAATCGGGGTGAACGCCCACGGAAGCAAACAGGTTAGGATGAGTTTCCGCCAATGCAAGCACTCGGGGAAAGTCTTCGAGATTAACGCTCACGCAGAGCGCGTGGCTGACATCATTGTCCTGCATTCCCGCCAGCAGTTTGTTAAGGTTGCTGGCAAGGTCGGGAAAATCCAGATGACAGTGAGAGTCAATAAACATGGCGCGACAGGCAAGTGCAGGACATGGGATTGGTTGAGCACATCGCAATTAATATTCCTCAATCAATTCATCTACTCGCGATGGCGAGGTGGCAGAGATAGTGCCCTGAGGTAAGAAAACAGTAATTCTTCCAGGAACAACCGGGGGTTGAACGGATGGCTTGCCAGCTGTTGTGTTTCGCCCAGTGTACGCAGATAGGCCGCCAGTGGTCTAGGTGCAATTTTATATGCCAGTGGTTCGATGGCGGCAAGCATAGCCGGATGATAGCGGATTTTTCCGGTCATCCGGAAACTCATTAAATCATAGCACCACTTTTGCAACCAGTTGACGACAGTGGGCAAGTCTGATTTCTGCATTTCCTCCGCCAATGCAATGGGATTGAAATTTCCCGGTGAGCTGATTTGCCGGATGAAGGCGCCGTGCCGTTCAAGATAATTGTCGTCGTTGAATTCCATTGCGGCCAATGGAGCGTATCCGGCCGAAGCCAGGCAAACTTCAGGCTCTTTGACGCCCTGCTGCTTGAGCCAGGCGGTGGCAATAGCGGGGTCAGGCGCAGGCATGGCTATCTGCCGGCAGCGGCTGCGTATCGTTGGCAGCAAATGCTGGGCCTGGTGGGTAACAAGTATGAACAGAACCTTAAGAGGTGGCTCTTCCAGATTCTTAAGCAGGGCATTGGCGGCGGCGGGATTCATGGCTTCCGCCGGATGAATCAGGATGATTTTATAACCATTCTGATGGCTGGATACATTGATGAAATCAGCAAGCTCGCGTATCTGGGCGACACTGATCTGTTTGCTCGGCTTTTTCCTCGATTTTGCACTGCCAGACTCCGCCACGGCATCTGTGACCTCTGCCATCGCAGCTGGCTCGGTGTCGGCATCACTATCGCTTCCATTGCGCTCGGATCCAGATATTGTTGAAGGGTTCGATAACGCCAGAGGCTCGATCAAACGAAAATCCGGGTGGCTGCCTTGTTCGAACCACCGGCAGCTTGAGCAGATTCCACACGCGTCGCTTTCATCAGAAATGTTTTCGCACAGCCTGGATTTAGCGAAAAAAACTCCAAACGCCAGCTTGCCAAGGCCCTTCCTGCCCCGCAGCAGCAAGGCGTGAGCAGACGATGTGCTTTCTCCTCGAGCATTCCTTCGGGTGTCAAGGGCCAGTTTTCGCCAAACTTCTTTTTGCCAGGGATAAATAGTTATCATATGCAATATCTTGCGACAACTACTTCAACTAAATTCTTGACTGATGCCAGGGGTTGGCTGGCGTCTATTACCTTTACCCGATCCGGAAACTTATAAGCCCTTTCCAGATATGCGTCTCGCACTCTTTCGAAAAACTCGTCCTGTTCTTTTTCGAACCGGTCTGCTGGTTTGATGGCGCTTATTCGCTGCCTGCCCAATTCGACCGTTACATCGAAATAAAGCGTTAGATCGGGCTGGAAGTTTCCATGCACCCAATATTCGAGCTCTTCGAGTTTCTGCGTTGCCAGTCCCCGTCCACCGCCCTGATAGGCAAAGCTGGCATCGGTGAAACGGTCTGAAATTACCCAATCGCCGCGATCGAGCGCCGGCAAAATAACTTTATCCAGATGTTCCCGCCGTGCGGCAAACATGAGTAACGCCTCTGTTTCCGCGTGTATTGCCAGGCTATTATCAAGCAGGAGTTCGCGCAGCGCCTCGCCCAGTCGCGTGCCCCCCGGTTCGCGCGTCACGATAACGTTTTTGCCTCTATCCTCCAAGATGCTCTGGACCCAGCTGAGGTGAGTACTTTTGCCCGCGCCGTCTATGCCTTCCAGCGTGATGAACCTGCCCTTGCTCGTTTTCAAAGTTGTCAATCGTGAAGTTTTTTAGGTTCGCCCCTTGAGGCTGATGGGGCTGCTGCTGATCAGAAGGACGCTACTCATCAGGACAATATGAAGTTTAGCCTAAAGCGACAATAGTATCGTCTGATATTGATGTTTTTGAATTTGAGCCGAAAAAAACAAACCGGCTCGCCCCAAAGTGGAATCCCGCAATCGGGTATACTGGTCGAGGAACCGTAGCGTCATGAAAAGACTGATAAACCGTCGGAAAAGGCGCTTAAACATAATTACATCAGGAGTTTATCCATGATTTGGGATATTGGAAGCTTAGTGGCCCGGTACACTGCCTTGATTGCCCTGGTATTCGGACTGTGCTTACCCCCTGTTTTTGCAGAACAAATGGAAGAGGCCACAGCAGATATGTCCGAGCCAGCTTCGCATCCTATGGGTGAACCGTTGACGGACTTCGAGAAAATGGAGGTGCATCATCGACGCTATAGTACGGCTGCCAACAATATGGCCCAGTTGTTCAAGCAATTGAATCAAAACGTTCAAGATGTTTCGCTGGCCGCCAAAACCGTTGAAGCCAAGGATAGTTCCCATAATCGGCGCTTGCTGGAAACCAGATTACGTCAGCTGGAAAATATGCGCGCTTCCTACAGTACTCAATATTCCCAACTGTATGCTCAGATGCAGAACGAATATCGCAATTACGCCGCACTGAACAATAACCTGAAGGTTAAGCACGACGCTATCAAAGATTCAAGGAAGCGGGAAGACACGGGCAAAGAGATCAAAGGCGAGAAAGTGAAACAGGCAAAAACCAAAGACTCCAGCTTAAAAGACTCGAAGGGAAAGGAATCGAAGAGAAGGAATGCAAAGGCCGGAGAACCCAAAAACCAGGAACCGAAGGTGAACGACGATTCAGCAATTAAAGATCCACGGGTTATGGATATGGATACTGAAGAACTGAGGGCCAGGCGGGACGGAACCCGGCCTCCCGCCACAACGTCGGGATCAGATGCGGGTCCAAGTTTGAATATCGTCCGATAGCACCTTGGGCTGCGGGATACCAGGAGCAAGTCGAGCCCCGCCCAACGCCAAAACGATGACGGGCAGAGCAATTACGGAATGAATACAGACCGCCAGATTATCGTGAAATCCCCCAGATCTCGGCCAGGCGTGCATCGCGGCCGCAGTTGCTACGATAATATGAATAGCGGATCGGATTCTTGATGTAGTAGTCCTGATGGTATTCCTCAGCGGGATAAAACTCGGTAGCGGGTAAAATCTCGGTCGCGATCGACTCCGTAAAACGGCCCGAGGCGGCAAGCTCTGCCTTGGATGCTTCCGCCTGCATGCGCTGATCACTATCTTCATAAAAAATTGCACTGCGGTATTGCGAGCCGTTATCGCAGAATTGACCGTTGGAGGCAAGCGGATCTATCGTCGGCCAAAACGCAACCAGCAGCTTGGCGAAGCTGGTCTTTTTAGGATCGAAACGCACTTGCACCGCTTCAATATGACCAGTTTTGCCGGAAGAGACCTCCCGGTAGGTCGGATTGGCCTTGGTGCCGCCAATATATCCGGATGTAGTGGAAATTACCCCCGGGACCTTGTCGAAATCGGCTTCCGTGCACCAAAAGCAGCCACCGGCAAAGGTGGCGATGCCCACCATGGAAGACTCGCCGGTTGGGCCTGCGGGCGAGTTCGCGGATGAAGCAGCGGATGAGTCGCCTATCGATTTACTGCGCGCGGCAGGCTGTTCGCACGCCGCCAGGGTAACCAGCGCAATGCCCAGCAGCAAGCCATCAATTACCCGGTGAATATGATAAGTGGAAGCCATGTCACGAAATATGGATGACCTCGACAATGGTATCTCGAAGCTGATCAACCTCTTAGCGCCGGTAGTTTTTCACCCTTCGCCACGAACCGGAGTGCCAGGCCGTTGTTGCACCAGCGCTCTCCTCTCGGAGGGGGACCGTCATTGAATACGTGGCCCTGATGACCTTCACAGCGTGCGCAGTGGTACTCGGTGCGCGGCATGATCATCCTGAAGTCACGCTTTGTTTGCATATGCCCTGCTATAGGTTGCGTGAAACTTGGCCATCCGGTACCGCTTTCATATTTGTGCGCGCTATCGAACAGTGGCAAATAGCATGCCGCGCAAATGAAGATCCCATCCCGATCTTCGTAATTCAAGGCACTGCTGCGCGGAGGTTCCGTATCTTCTTCGAACAACACCTTATACGCGGAGGGTGAAACCAGGCCTCGCCATTCTTCATGCGGCTTGTTCAAAGGTTGTACCGTTACCGCGGCCGGCGTGTTTGCGGCTGTTTTGTTGCCGGAGCACGCCGAAATCAAGGGCAGCACTGGCAGCGTGGCGAGACCTTGCAGTATGGCGCGTCGTTTCATAGGGGATCTCCTTGCGTTTCCAGAAACTTTGACCATACGCGGCCGTTATGGTTTCTCCGCGGTGTTTTGTGCCCCTTTTTCGGCAGGTGGCACTGTCAGTGACACGACCGGTTACGGCCTTATTGCTGCGGCCGCGATACATACCCCGCGAGCGCTTCCCGTAATCTTTTCTCCTGATCCGGCGACAGGTTTGTTCGCAGTACCTTGCCTTTAACATCGGAAAGTTCGGCCAAAACCTTTTCCGGTTCCGCCTTCCGCGCGAGTACGAAAAGGGCCGATGAGTTTGGCGGAACCGTTTCGCTTAGTGACTTGATGAAGTCGTCGGGGATACCATAGTCGCCAAGGGAGCCCGAAAGCGCTCCCGCACTGGCGCCAAAAATACTTCCTATCAAGAATCCCGCAGTTGGATTCAAGAACAGCAGCCCAACGAAGGCACCCAGGAGACCCCCGGAAAGCAAGCCGGTAGACGCGTCAAGAGCGGTAAGATCGATGCTTTGCTTGAGGTGCACCTCGCCTGACTCGTCACGGACTACAACAACCGCGTCCTCAAGATCTATCAACTGCTGCCTCTTCAGGGCTTTAAGCCTCCACAAGACCTCGTCGGCTTTCAAGGTATTTTCAAAACCAATTACCACCAGATCAGACATGTTGCTCTCCTTTCAAAAGCTGCGATGCGTGGCAGGGATAATAAGTGCCGGAAATGCCGGGCAGCATAACTTATGGCAGGGGTTGCGGATGACCAAGGTTAAAGGTTGATTTCCGAGCGGGACGAAACTTGTGCTTGACTTTATCAATAATGGTTATATCATAATACACGTTGTATAAGTGATACCCTCCTTTGTAAGTGGAAACTTGAAACCCGAAGCCGGTTTGCCCGTCTTCGGGTTTTTTTAGGCCCTGCTGATCGAGGCTCAACTCAGGAGTGCCGATGCATTACCGGCTTCAGTCTACTAACCGGAATAACTCGGCGGAGCACCGCGGCCTGCACCGAATTTCTTCATTTACGATGTCCGAGTACCAACCCCGCTATTTCCAGACCCAGACCGAGGGCGAAAAGAACTGCGCCGATCCAGATATTTTCTGGCGCAAAAAACATCAGTATGCCCCCCAGTATGAGCAGCACGACAGATAAAAACCGCCTGGTCCGAGGATTTCTAATCATGTATGTGGAAATTCTTCGCGAACAAGATAATATTAATATAGACCCGAGCCGGCAAAATGCCAGGGAACCTAGTCATTTTTGATTGGGAAGCTCGGCTTCCTTGAAGGCACCAAAGGATTTCATGGCGCAAAGAATTGTAACTCACGTCATCCGTAATCAGAACGGAGACACCCTCGCCCTTTGCAATCCTGAGGAGGCGTGGACTCAACGCAGAAAAGAGTGGGCCATTTCCGACATTCTTTTGCACCGGCATGAGTATTTTGTTTTCGGCCAGAACAACGGTTTGCGTCGAATCATTGTGGTTAACGACCCGCAGGGAAATTACCTGCGGACCAGCCCTGATTCCCTTCCCGGCAACAACCTGGATTCCTTGCCAGTTATCGAACGCAACCCTTGGGAACTTGCACTTGAAGATGCCGAAGTTCTTGCGGTACACGCCGCGCTGGTCCCGGTTGGACCGGGCCGAGTCCTGCTGATGGGTGGGGATGAGCACGATAAATCCAACGCGGATGGCGGCGATATCCATAACACGCGGTTTTATGACTTCATTATTAACGAAGTACGCGATGTCGGTTCGCCTGAAGCAGATACATTTTGTTGCGGCCATGCCTTTTTGCCGGACGGCCGCTGGCTGGTGGGAGGTGGCACGGAGGAATGGAACGACCCTGGCTTAGAAGATGAACATATCGATATTCATGGGAATCCCCGCAATCATTGGAGCGGAACGCGTGAATGCGCCGCCTACGAGCCCGCTGATGAGCAATGGAGCAGCGTGGCCCCTATGTTACCCGAGCCAGGCCAGGCCACCCGCGGCGGCGGCCGCTGGTACCCGACATTAATTACACTGGCGGATGGCCGTATACTGGCAGTTGGTGGTCATCCCCGTGTAGATCCTGGGGACCCGGCGGTCAATGACGGCCGGCATGGGTCCTGGCTACCGGAGATATACGATGCCGCCACCAACGCCTGGACATACACTGCCGGCCATTGGTTATACGTAGATTGGGTCGATGTTCCGCCCCAGGTCGAGTTGCCCGAAGGGCAGGTCCGGCCCGAGGGCGTATCCAACTATCTATACTATCCCCGGCTGTTTGTGGTGCCCGGAGGCGAGGTATTTCTTGCCTCACCCAACGATGGAAATTGCGGGTGGTACAATCCGGCAACCGGCTTGATCGCTCCGCTACTGCTTGATTCTCCGCCGCACGACGGCCGGGGCTACGCAGAGACCAACCATACTGCTGTCTTGCTGCCCCTCCTCCCGGGTGATGGTTATACCGCGCACGTGTTGTTTCTCGGTTACGAGAGCGCACAGAGAATTTCGCTCGGCGGCATAGATAGAATGATCGATCCGGAGAATCCGCCAAACTGGGAGCCCGCGAGTGTTCGCGACTGGCCCGCCGATCCACCTCTCCGGCGACATGGTTGCAGCGTTCTGCTGCCGACGGGAGAGGTATTCTTCACGGGTGGACTCGATCATGATCAGACAGAGGGCGGCAGTCCTGATAATTCCGCTGTGCTTGAGGGAGAGATCTATAGTCCGGGTATCGATTGGAAAACCAATACCTACAATTTTGCCGATGAGACCTGGACAACCACACCACCCGCCTCCGTCGCCCGCAACTATCATTCGGTAGCACTATTGCTGCCAAACGGCCTTGTCCTGACGGCAGGTTCCAACATCAACGGCAGCAGCGGCGGCGATGATGTCAAAGAGTATCGCCTGGAAATGTACTCACCCTGGTACGATGGCGATCCGGATCGACCGAGAATCACCGGTTCACCCTCAGCGTTGGGTTACGGCGAGAGTTTTCAGGTAATCTCGCCACAGGCGAGCAAGATCGCGCGGACTGCGTTGATGCGCTGTGGTTCCGTAACGCACGCGTGGGATGGAGACCAGCGTTATATCGGGATGGAGTTCGAATTGGTTGCACCTGGCGTGCTTCAGGCAGTGGCGCCACCGGGCGGCGACATCGCGCCGCCAGGACCCTATATGTTGTGGATTGTCGATCAGCAGGGGCGTCCCTGTGAGCAAGCCAGTTTCCTGCTGCTTGCCTGAACGCCGGGTTCCCTGATTTCACCATTTCCCTTCATCC
Organism: Nitrosospira briensis; assembly: GCF_900115125.1. GTDB lineage: Bacteria > Pseudomonadota > Gammaproteobacteria > Burkholderiales > Nitrosomonadaceae > Nitrosospira > Nitrosospira briensis_A. The sequence continues at coordinate 663,135 of NZ_FOVJ01000001.1, forward strand.
CGGAATTCTATCTGGCCTTCCTGTCCAGTTCAACGACCCGCGAATCGGCCAGGGATAGGAGTTGATCGATGCTCTGATCAATTTGCCCAGCAATTACAGCCGGGATAATATTTTGCGCCAGTGACGCCTCCAGTGCATTTCGCAGACGCGAGGGCTTCTCGGTGAGCAAATGGTCAAGCTCGGTTGGAAGTCCTTGACGAAAGAAACCATAGGCCACCGCGGGTTCCAGTTCGTACTGAAATGACCACTGCGTGTCCAGTCGCACGTAGTGGAGTTGTTCAAAAGAAATGCTTGTTTTGCCGTTAAGGAAATTCAAATCGTCATCAGTCAATTCTTGAGCGGGTTCATTTCCAATGAGCGGCTTCAGCTCGTCCATATGGCGCTCATATTCGGATGGGCCAAGAAATTTGCTTGAAGTTATTTCCAGATCGATCGCCTGCTGCAACGGGGCATTGAATACAATATCCGAAACGGCAATTTCCTCTCCTCCGTCTGCCCCGCCCTCTGCGCCCTGCCCTTCCATTCCACTATCAGGTTCGAAAACGCGGATAATGAGATCGGCTCTTGCTTTTTTCGTCGAGAACTGTCCGGTGTTATACGGAATTTCATAAAATCCATCCGCATCCGTAACGGTTTGCCCGAGCAATATTTCCGATCGCAAATCCCGGTCGAAGGCGCGTACGATAACGTTCGGAAGTGGTGCGCCATCGGGGTAACGAGTTCTGCCCCGGACAATGCATAACGCTTCGACCGTAATGTCGAGGAATTCCTGAATGGCGGCTGACGGCTTCCTGGATTCAGCCACAACGCTACGTTCTGCATCAAACACGCGAACAACCAGATCAGGTCCTGTCCGTCCGTTTGATCGCCAGGCGTAGTCAACTCGATAAGACCCGTCAGGCTGGAGCGCAGCCGCGCTACCACAGGGCAAAAGACCCCGGGCGGGAAGAGAATCGAAGGCACGAACCGTAAAGCCGCGAGCGGTGAGAGGGGCGCCATCATCCTGACAGACTTGCCCGCTAACCGTGTAAATGCGAATTTGAGCGATATCGGGGCTTACCGTCACGGCAGCGATGGTATCGAGCTGATCCCTGAGGCTTTCGGCCTGATCTGATGAAACTTCTTCAAGGGTAAAGCCCCGTTCCCAGAAGATACGGGCGAAATCGCTCTGGCGAGGAATAGGTAGGACAAGCCCGGACAGGGCGCGCAGTTCTCCACCAATAATGATGACACGCGCGGAGTTGCCCGCGATTACACATTTGAAATTATTCGACCCTGCCAGGGTTTCTTTCAATTTTTCGATTTCGCTTGCGCTCAACCTTTCCAGCAATATGCCGCGGGCAAGAATGTGCTGGCGCAGGTGTTTGATACCTTTGACGACAGTCAGCAGTTTTTGGAGAATAGCGAATTTTTTGTCCGGATGACTAAACTGAATGGTAGCTCGCATCTACGTTTTCCTTTTTATTGTCCAGATAAATCGCAAGTTCTTTCCCATCAGGTAATTGCCCTATTCAAGTGTAGCCCATCAGCAATTATAGCGCAGCAGCCAGCTGATTTTTTTTGCCCAGGGACCTGATATAAATCGGTTTGATCTTGTAGCCACTTCATTGCGGCCGTAACAGGACGCGTGGCACAAACAGAGAAACAAGGGGGAAGACAGCTTAATCTACGCATAACTTCCCGCTAGTGAAAGCGCCTGAGACAGATCGTGTGTTAATTAGCGTTCCGTAAAATGGGCATATAAAAAACCCGTCGCTATGGCCCGTTCCACGTGTAGCCGACGATCAACAATAAGTCTTCCACCTCCGCCGGGTCTACCTCCAGATTTTCACCGGCGGGATTGGTCATTTTCAATAGCCAGGTAACAGGCGGAGCCGCCGGCGCCATCTCGATTGCGACATCCTTTTGGCTGAAATGCAACCCGCCATAATCTGCCACTGGAGTTAGTGTCAGGGTCTCGGTCTCCGGCAAAGGAGGTGTCAGGAAAACCGTATAGTTTCCATCCTTGGTGCAGCGTGCCAGCACCAATATCGTGTTGACCGCAAGCGTTTTTCCCTGATCAAGGATACGGAAGCGTTCCGGCGACATTTCCAGTTCGAAGATATTCCCATTGGCCGCATCAACAGGATGGAGGAAGCGGTGCCATTGAGTGGGAAACTCCTGGCGCAGGTCAAACATTCGCAAAGACGGCGTTGTTTGATCAACCTGGAAATAGTCCCGAAGATGCCTGACCGCAGCATTCTTGAAAGGTCCGGCATCTTCCCGGGCGGTATATTTGATGTGCAGGATGGCATCCGAAATCGTGCCGTAATCAAATTGGCGCAGCGGTCTGCCGAAGTCCGCTGAATCTGGGTTCGAGTCGTTGAACAGTTCCAGCGACCATCTACTGATAACGCCCCCACCCTCGAACGGCAAGTAACGCTCGTCGCGGAAACTCAACTCGAACACGCCGCTATCGTTTTGGGCATTACTGGCAGCAATGGCTTTAAAGGGAATATTGTTCTCGATAAAGCGCTCATCATCCGCCAGCCCGCCCTGCTCATCCCTGTTTCGAGGGTAACCACCATCACCGATATTTGTATTAATTCGAATGCTGTTTCTCAGCAAACGCAAGGTGCAGGAAATCGCCGTATAAGGACCGACTACGCAAGGCAGGGTGATGCTCACGGACTTGATGCGGCGGAAGTAGTGGCCGGGGTAGTCGAGGTCTAAGATTTCTTCAGGCAGATCAAAGAGGCAGCGCCCCGTTTCCCGCAACTGAACCATTGCCCGCGGCTCGTGCAGCACCAGGGAAACATGCTTCGTCAGTTCAAATTCGCGCCGGTTCTGCTCCAGGTAAGTAGTTTCGAGTCGGCGCAGGTCATATTGAAGCTTTTCGCCCGCCAGCAATCCTTTCTTAAGGCTGTCCCAGTAGCCGAAACTGATGTAGCTGCTGTCCTGCAAGCCCAGTTCGAAGCGGAAGCACCGCTCCGCCTGTTTCGCCAGGTCGTACGCCAGCCGGTAGCTCTGGAAATATACGCCGGAAATCTCCCCCACCTGCCATTGATACAGCTCCTGGTTCGTGTACTTCGAACGCATGAAGGCATCCGTAGCCTTGGCGTTCTCTATCTGGAGGATGTGATTTTCGAGTTCTTTTTCCGCCATGGAAACTCGGAGTTCGGCAGCGGTGATTTGCTTATCAACTTGAGCAAGCTCCTTTTCTGCTAAACGTTCCTGAAATTTCCATTCCTCCCAACGGCGCTCGTTGCCCGCCTGGGTTGCCATAAGATTTGCTCCCGAGTGCAACGTTCCACCGAGTCCGCTAAAAAAAGCGGCCCAATTAAATGCAGATTCACCTACGTTTCCTCCGCCGTACTTTACTGTTGTAACGGGTGATCCTCCAGCGCCAGAAACACCGATAGTAATCTCAGGTACCAAATGTGCGGTACCTGCTGTCGCATTCAATGTAGTAGCGATCAATTCAGAGAGAATTCCAAGCCCGTGCGTGATCATGGATAATTCTTCCCAAGCATTGACCTTCTCAATATCTCGGTAATAGTTTCTTCTCTCCTCTACGATTGCTTTGGAACGCATCACTCCTGCCAGATTTTCTTTCGCCTCCTCAATCTGCCTTTCCCGCACGGCTTTAACCGCTTCCAGCACCCTGATTTCCAGTTCCTGGCGCAATAACCCCAGCGCCTCGGCATCTTTCTTTTCCAGCGCGGCGAGCAAGGCGCCACCGAGGGCTTTCACGTCATTACATACTTCATTGGCTTTTTGCAGCAGGAGATTGAAACGGTAAAGGGATAGAGGAGCATTCAGGTCAGCCAAAGCGCTGCCGATATCCACGCCACCCGCCACCGCTTTCACCAGTGCACGCGGATCGATCGGCGGCTCGAAGAGCGCCAGTTGGCGCACCACACCCTCGATATTCATGCAGTGGCGAATCTTGTATAGCCGATCGGCAACGGTGTCCCAATAGCCCAGCATCTTGTCGTTCTGCGGTATGCAGAAGTAAAGCATCGGCAGCGGAGCCGGGTCTCCGCCGTCCGATTCGTCACCGGGCAGCACGGGGACGAGGTTCTCCACTTCCACCATCGCGTTCGAGAACTTGTCGAACTCGGTTTCCAATTCGTTGAAACTTTCCAGTGGAGGCTTTGCCTGGGGTGGAATTTTCCTGGGGCGGGGGCCCAGAATTTCAGCCGCGAGAATATATAGTTGAGTTGCCTCGTTGATGCTCTCCATACTGTCCTGGCGGAAAAGGTTGTCACCCCAGGTAATGAGGTTATCCAGGTACTTCATAACCACCGTCTTCTGATAGACCACCGTCCGGTAGTTGGCAATGCGATGCGGCTCGAACGGGTTCCGACGCCAATCCAGCACCTGGTCTTCCAATTCCTTCTTTGCTTCGGCGGAATAGTCCGGCAGGCTCGTATCGCCGGCAAGCATGCGCAAGATATGGTCGATGCGCTGCTGGATATATTCCGGGTCCGTCGTCTCAAAGAATGGTTTCGTAATCCAGTACTTGCTCATCTCGGAGCCGCCCGGCATGGAGCTTTCCACTCCTAGCGGATTAAATATGAGGTGGTACCAATCGCGTGCCTCTTCGAAACGCTGGTTTTTGCTCAATGAATTGGCAACGAGCAAGGGTGCGTGGAAGAACAATTCCCAGTTGTAGGACGAATAGGCGCCATCCGAAGAAAAATCGACCATTTCTTGTGGATAGTATTTCGAGTGTGGATTAGATTGGGGGTTGTTCGGATCGTTGATGTACTCCAATACCGAAATTTGTGGCCGATAGCTATTGAAGAACTTAAAACCCGTGTTTTTCAATTGGGTCTCACGGCTCATCAGGGCAGGAATACCTTTGCTCGGGTTAGAAACCAGGTTTGCGAACTCGCAAACGAAGGGGTGATAAAAATTTTTGAAGTGGAACAGGCGTGAGCGGGATTGAAACAGCGCTGATGCTTGCATGCCTATTTCATAGCGTACGCCTCGCATGTACAAGCGCTCGAATAGATTCTTGATCTGATCGGCTTCGTAAGGCGGCGACTCCTCCGGAAAGTACTGATGCAAATACTGCTCCCAATATTGCCGTTCGCTGGGAGACCAACTCGAAGGGTCAAGGTTATCCAGCCACGTTTCCACCTGGCTCTCGTAGTGAGCCTCTAAGGCCCGGTATCCACTCTTGAGTTCCGGGTAATACAGCCTCACATCGCCGGGCGTGCCGGGAAGGTCTAGTATGATGTCGAGCAAGGGCAGCACGAAGAAGGTCCGTTTCTCGTCGTTATAAAAATAGGGCAACCATACTCCTACAGGCGTAGGAAGGGGAGCAGGAAGTGGAAAAGGACCATTTAGTGGTTCACTCACCAGCAGCATTCGATCGAAATACGATAAATGCCAACCCGGAGACATTTTGAAAATTCCTGGCGTCTCCAATAGAATTTGGGTATCTGAACCGGTGTTAGATTGGGTAGCAAAATTGTTATGTAGCGTGAAATCGTTCTCGTCATCCCACCGAAGCTCCAATTCTTTCCATTTCGCGTAGATGGTCGCCCAGCCAGCAGCTGGCACTTCGGGCTGAAGCGCCGTCCTGAAATCTCCTAAAGAGCGCGCGGATTCAGGTACTCCTTCACACCCGAAAATTTCGAAAGCCGCTCGGTGCGTATAGGTAGCGTGAGAAAGCGCTTGGTACTCTATTCCAACGCGGCCATCCCTATCACTCCTGTCTATAAACAAGAAAAGGCCTTCCTTCTCCAAGTCCTGACGACTTAGGTAATAGGCCTCTCTTTGAAAATAATCTTTTGATGTGCGTTTTGACATCCATTTCCCCTGCCAGCATTCACTAGACACCATTTGCCCTCGGAGGCGCTTGTATACCAATGGCAGTGGGACGTTTTTTTCACCCCCGGAAGGTACGTCTACGGTCGCGTTTCTTCCTTCATCCGGCACTTCCGTGAATACCGGCCAAAACAGAAACAAACGCTTGTTTATCACTGCCGGAATAAGAAAATCTCCCTGAATGTCCAGATCCACCTTCTCCCAAGGCGTCCACTGCCGATAATCGTAGCGGCGGTAGTAATAAAGGTGAGGCTCCGCTCCCGAATTGCGCCCGAACACATGAATGACAGTATCGGCGCCATCGTCCTCCTGGTAGAAACCGGCGATTTCAAGTTGCGCCACGCCGTTCAATTTTTCCAGGTAGTTCAGGAACGCGGTCTCAACGGTATGCTGACTGATTTCATTCTGCAGCAATTCGTTTTCCATATCCTTGAAAAAGGACGACCGGTCTTTTTTCAATTCCGGCTCGATCCAGTTTTCCGGCCATAGGAACACCTTGCGGTTCGCCTCCCATACGCGATATTTGCGCATCCATGTCCACCAGCGCCACGGGCTGTCGCCGTCGTCGCCCTCTGCCTTCACGTTAACGTTGGATTCCAGGCCCATGAAGCAGCGCTGCACGAACAACTGCACCGAGCCCGATGCCTGGGCCAGCCGGCTCGTCAACAGGCAGGAAGACATTTCGATATCGAGCAGATAGTAGGCATACAGGTCGTTCATGTTTTCCCGCTTTTCGCTCGGCGCGTCCGCCGGCGGGGTTTGGGTCAGCAGCCAGGCGGCAAGGGCGTCGCGCTTGCGCTCGCGCAATACATCCTGTATTTCGGCACTCAATATCAGCCACGTCTCGGCGCCCAGCTTGGAGTGCAACAGTTTATTCAGCGTTTTTGCATGATCCGAAGCCATGGTGGCCGCCGCAAAGCTTTGGGCTGTGCCAGCGCTGGCGTTCAGGTTGCCGAGGAAATAAAACACTCGCCGCAAACGCTCCCAGTTTTCCGCAAGCAGGAACTCCGCAGGGTAGACCAGATCGAGCGAGGTGGTCAGTGCTTCCACATCAGCGGCTGGCCAGTTCTCGTACAACCGCTCCACGTCTGCGGCAAAGGCCGCCTTATCGGCGTATTCGCCCGCATTCAATTTTTCCAGCACTTCCAGCAGACTGATTTGCTTTTCCGGAAGACTGTCGCGGAGGCGCATCAGGCGGCTCGTTCGCAGGATGCGGTCAAGATCGGGAAGGGGGTCAGGATCGGGAGGAGGTCCAGGTTTATCCAGCGGCAGAGTCATGAACTCAAGCAGTTTCGCGCCGTCTGTCAGAGCGATGATCATCTCCCATTCAGCCAGGGTGATTTTCCATTTCTTCCAGATAGTCGCAACCCGGTTCGCCCAATACCAGCCATTGAGGGTGGATTCATCGATGGTAAATTCGGCCGTCACGCGCGCCAGCAGGGTTTCAGGCAGGCGGGGGTAGTGTGTCAGCAGGCGGTAAGTCAGCGCCTCGGTCAGGCCCAGCTGTGCGCTGGTCAACTGTACCGCCGCCTTTTCCACCGCTGTTGTGGACAGATAATCCAGGGCCTTGATCGCCGCATTTGCCAGACGCCTTGCAAAAGTGTCATTTCCGGGTCGGGTAGCGTCGATGTCAACGTCCGTCAGCCACACGCGCGGGTCCGGTGGATTGGCACCCTGGGGCTGAGCTGCCAGCTTATTCACCGCCGTCGTATAAGCTGTCTCGTTCGATAACGCAAGGAGCGCGGCCTGCTCATCACTGCTCATGATGCCGGTGAAGCGCAGCAAGCGTTGTTCCGAATCATAGGCGATTTTAGCGGCAAGCTCGGCAGGCAGTTGCGCGGCAAAATCTATCACTTCGGGCAGCCTGGCCAGTGATTCTGAAAATTTTGCCTCGTAGAACTTGACCCGCATTTCCGCCGGAGTTCCCGCGACAGGCGTACCTTTTCTTACGACATTCAGGAAGGCTTCCGCCTCTGCTTCATTCCGGCCGAGTTGTTGAAGCAGGCTGACCAGCAAGGCGGTCAGTCGTTCCTCATCAGTGGGATTGGACAGGAAATCGTATTGGGCGGCGTCATATTCTGTCCGGATAGCCTGCAACTGCTTGCGGAGGCTGGCGAGGAACTTTCTCGCATCCGCTTCTTTGATCGCCGCTCTTGCGTCGCGGTCCGCAGCAAGCAACCAGTTGAGCTCGTCCGGAGAAAACCCGGTATTTTTTACGTGGTCGATCTTTTCCACGAACTCCAACGCCATTTTCGGGTCCGCGAAATACAAAACGTCCTGTTGAATAATTTTCAACAAAACCTTCCAATCTTCCGCGTTATACCCGAGTAACCTCGACAGCCAGGCATGACGCCAGAGAAATGAAAGATTGCTCAGTTTCAGATCATCGGTGATATAGTTCGTACCGTCTGCCTTGGTCAGTTTCTTGAGCAGAACCAGATCGGCTTCGCGAATCCCCAGCGCGGCCAACACAACCGGATGGTGTGCAGTGATATTCTCCCCACCGGGCAGATCGCCGTTGGGCTCAAGTTCAAACGCCGGGTCGAGGGGGTTGATGAGCCGTTTGTTCAGGAACAGGCTCTGGTAAAGCCCATCGCTTCTCTTCTCGTACGCTTTCGTGAATTGAGTCCGGGTATTCAGGTTGCCAAACAAGGCGCACACCTGCTCCACAGTGGCTTTGGCGCCGAAGCGGTTTTTTAATCGGTTGAAGTAGAACAGATTGATCAAAAAAGCATCGTTCAGCAGCCACTCCCCGTCGGCAGGCTGATTGCCGACACCGGGCTGCCGGATGAGAAGATCGAGCTCCCACATCTTCCAGCCCTTGAGCTTTCTCCAAAGCCGCAGGAAGCGGTGGATGCGATCGAGCATTGGCGCATCGAGCGCTTGAACCGCTTTCTGTTCAGCGTCGCATGAGGGGTCACGGTGATGAACAACGATATCGCCCGCGGGATTGATGAATTTCAAATCCAGCAAGGCAAGCAGATCGTTGTACTCCAGTCCCGTTTTGTCGAGAAAATTCTTGACGTTTCCGACTATCTCAAGCCAGTTCGCTTCTTTCTCTCCCCAAACCGCCTGCTGCCCGTCTACTGTAGGGTCAGCTACCAATATGAGCCGTCTTTCATCGAAATCAGCGTCCGGGTCCGTGCTGATACCAAAATACTCGGCAGCGATATCGCCTTCGGAAGGATCGTTGGGCGAGGCCGAACTTCTCAGGGTGCGCATCAAATCCCAGCGCTGGAGCCCGGATTTTTGAAATCCCGCCCTCACCTCCTCGGCGAACAGGTCAAACGGCAGGCTTGATGGATACTTGGCTGTACTTAATTTCCCATAAGCTTTGGGATTCACGTACTGCGGATAAGCCCGCAGCTCGGCAGCGGTGGCTTTCGTGTTGCGGAGGATTTCCGCGAAAAAATTTGCCGTCCCTTTTTTCTTCAACAGATAAGTCACGTCGTCGCCATGCACCACCCACCGGTCTGGAATTGTGGGGTTAACCTGCGAGAGTGAAAAATCAGCGCCCAGGGCTATCTTTTCTTTATCCTCATTAATTGGATCGAGAAACGCGTCTTCAAAGGCTTGGGCAACGGCCGCTTTCGCGGCGGCAGGATCGGCAGGAATGGCGGTGAAACCGACCATCTCCAGGTCGTTTTCGCCTTCTGCATCTATCGCGTCTTCCAGCACTTCGCACACCACGTCTATGTAAGGAAAGGTTGTCAACGCGTTGGCGCAATTGAGTTCAATGAAGCCCAGATCGGGGCGGCGAGCGAACAGCACGTCCTTTACCGTTTGGCCGGGCTGCGCGGGATTCGATGCTTCGCGGTCCTTGAGGAACATCAGCAAGTCGGCAAAGTAAGCGGCAGGGCCGAGCACGGAGCGGCAGTGCTCGCATTCGCACAGATCGCCCGTTCTGAACAAGTTCTCCCAGTTGGGGAAGGTTTTCAACGCCTCGTCATTGTTTTTCAGTGCCAGGGGTAGCCTCTCGGCTTCCAGCCCCTTGAGATCGGCAACGATTGTCAGCACGGCGGCATGGGTATCGGCAGCGCGATTCCAGGCAAGGCGGGCGGTATTGGGAGTGAAGCCAGGCTGACTGGCATAGCGGCGCACGAACTCGCTCTTGCCCATGCGATAAACCTTCTGCGCGGAATGAAGGCCATCCGCCAGGAGCGCGTCCGTTCCCTCAAAAGTGGGAACGAGCTTGAACACGCGCTGCACGGCTTTCAGTTCCAGTCGGAAACTCTCATCGTCCGCCAATGCCTGTAAGCCGGGTCGATCGCTGTTCTTCAAAAAATCATCGACTGGCGTGTTCAGCAATTCAAATTCCGGGTTACGGTCAAGAAATGTCCTCAGCGACTCGGCGTGAGGCATTCCACGAGCACCGCCATTATTCAGGGCGCGGTCCAGCCCGCCTGAAAACGCGGTGGTGGGAAAAGCGAGCCTGAACTCCCGTGCGAGCGTTTTTCCATAGACTTCCGCATCCGGGAATTTCTCATCTCCGGGAATCGCCCCCATCTCGAAGGGCAGCTTGATGACTCCGTCCGCGTGTCGCGTCTTGATCAGGTCCACCCATTCAGCCTCGCTCTTTTTCGCCAGGGTGCGGATCTGCTCAGGCCGCCGGACATCGAATTCCTCTTTCAATACCTTGACTACGGAAAAATCGCTCCGCGTCAGTTGGGTGAGCTGAAAGGAGGTACGCAGATCGGCAATTTCAGATTTCTCGAAAGATGGATCTTCTTCAAGCGCATCCAGTAGCTCAGGTGTGGAGGCCTTGTATTGATTGAACAGGCGGGCAAATTTTTGCTGCTTCGGTCCGCCCGTGATCCCGGCATGGGCCAGGGCCGATTTCACAAATGTCGGCTTCTCGTCAGACAAAATACGCCCGGCGATGAATTGCAAAAAGGCGTCTATCCAGGCATCCACATTCTCCTGAGGGACTTCGGCTATTTCCTTCTGCTTGAAACTGCTGGCTAGCGCCCTCCTGACAGCGGCGCCATCGAGCGACGGCAACGCATCCAGCAGCGTGGACAACTGCTCCGCCAAGCTTTTACCTTCGGTGAATTCGTAGATGGAGCTGCCCAGCAATGCAAACCAGAACTCCGCTGGAAGAAACCGTTGCTGCTGCTCCAATCTGTGCGCCAACACGAAGCGGGCGAGGTCTTTTTTTTCGAAGCCGGTTTCGCCGGAAAGAAAGCTAATATCCTGATGCTTTTCGTCTTCCTCCAGTTCCGCCACCGTCACGCCTCCAAGCAAAGGCTTGAGCGTGCACTCTATTCTTTCAATCAGCGTCGGCAGTTCCGTCGCCTCGGCGGGAATGGTCAGGTCGACCGTGGCAGCAGGCGGTGCGTTAAACAGTATGGGCGAAGCCACCAGCTCGGCGCCGCTAGGCGCAAGGGCTTTGACGACGAGGTCGGCATTCCTTTTTTCGGCGGTGCGAAACTGACTTTCGGAATACTGAATCTGATAGTTGCCCTGCCGGTCAGTCTTGCTTTGCCCCAGAAACTCTTCATTGCGCAAATCGCGGTCGACGGCGACAACAATGATATCTGCGGCCGGAAAGCCATCGAAAAAGCGCACCGTGCCCCCCACGCTGCGTGTCGCTTCACCTCCCTGGCCGTCCTGTGAATCGCCCAGTTCATCCAGCAAGCGGTTCATGGCATTGGCAGTGGGTTCATCCACTACACCGCTCACTTCAAGGCCATGCTCTTCCTGAAATCTGCGCACCAGCTTTGACGTCGCTTCGTCAAACTTTTGCTCGGCCTGAGCTAGGATTAGCTTGGTGGATAGCTCCCGGCGAGCTTCAGGGTCCTCCTTGAGAATTAAACCCTTATTGAGAAAACGTCGGAGCGCGGCCTGCAAATCCTCGACATCGGCGCCTTCCATCTGAGATTTCAGGAACGAGATTATTTTTTTCAAGGTAGCTCTCCTTTGATTCTTAACCTAGACTGCTGGTCTCCGAGGTCTGGAACGATATAAGGCCAAACCATAGCGTCAGACCCGAGCTCGTCTTATCACTTTCCTTCCCTATCAATTGACTCTGACCCCATTGATTTCTATCGACTCCGACCCCATTGATTACGTCTATGATAAAAATTGCTGTAGGATGGGTGGAGCGAAACGCAACCCATCAATTCAATTCAATGCTGGGTCAATGATGGGTTACGGCTTTCAGCCTCCACTCATCCTACTAAGGCTTATGGTGCGGAGCCTTATCTGATCTACTCAAAGGGAAGGGTTGGCAAGTTCTTGATCATATGACTCTGACCCCATTGATTCTGCCCGACCCCATCGATTTTTGATCGATGAACTCCGTTGATCAACGCATTTCTTTCTCGTATTCCTCCATCATTTCCCAGATGCTGGGTCCCCCAAACAGTGCGTCCCCCAGTTCGTCCCATCCATAGCTCACCGCACCAATCCCTGCACCGATTATTGCGCCGGGCCCCGCGCCTATTCCTCCCGCAGGCGCGCCTGCCGCCGCACCGAGAGCAGCGGCAGTTCCTACGGCAGTTAGAAATCCTCCTGTTTTTGCCGCCGTCTCACTCCCACCTAATTTTCTAATACCTTTTTCTACCAGACCTGGAGCTTCAGCAGCGATTATCCCGGCGATCGTACCCCTTATCGCACCCCTCGGGCTTGGCGCTGGATCTAGTGTTCTGACACCCTGCCCACTTGTGGGGATGAATTGCGGTTTCTGCACGCTTTGCGGTTTTACGGCGAACGCAGTCTGCTGCTGCGTCGCGGTGGGGTTTGACCACGCTTTTACGGGGGCTCCACTGTGCGCGAATGGCAATTTGAGTTGCGCTGAAGTGCTTTTCGCGGGAGGTGCAGGAGGTGGCGCCACCACTGCCTCCGTCCTCTTCGGCAAATTCTTCGCTAGCGGCGCAAGCGCCTTAACATGCGGCTCGGGTGGCGGTTGCTTTATTTTTGTCCCCGCCGGAACGGTGGTATCCACGGAATGGTTTCCGTCCCATTTCCGTCTGAAGCCTCCGGCAGCGCCAGCAATTTTTCCAGCAACTTTACTTTCGTGCTGTGCGCTCATGTTCTTGGAGCCGGGTTCGGGCTGCAGTGGAACCTGGGTTCCTGCGGGTTGCGTATTGAATGATTGGCCTTTCGGATGTGCCCAATTGGCGCCTGCTTGAGAGCCAAACCATGTGTCGAGAACGCGCAGTGCCGCTCGTTGGAGACTCGTTATGCCTCGCGACACTCGGGTTGCGATCGGGTGAATCTGCAACCTCTTCTGTTCCATCAGCCAGAGTTGCTTTTCTTCTCTGCCACTGGGATCCGACGCGATGATGGGATTGCCATTTACATAGAGATAGAGATTCGGACCGGCTATCAATCCAGAAGGATCTGTGCTCGCCCAGCGCGCCAGCCACGGCATGTAATACCTCGCCCCATGGTAGTTAAATCCGCTCTCCTCATCCCGCTCCATCCCCGTATACCGATACCGCTTTGGCGTTTCCGTCTGGCCACTCACCGCTTGATAAGAAGTGCTGCCGTAAGGGCTGTACTCCTCATATGAAATGATCCGCCCTTGGTCATCCAACTCCAGGGAGGCTGACCCAAGATGATTTCCGAATTGGAAGCGGATGAGCTGCGCAGGTGTATCGTCCTCACCCCGAGTTGTTCGCGTCTCGACCAAGGCAATGCGCTGCTTGTCATCCATGATGTGCAGCGTCTCGCGCTCCAGCTTGATGTCGCTGCCATTGCCATTGAATTCGTGGTAGATTTCGAAACCGCCGAGATAGATCCGCTCGCTCTTACGGGTACCGTTTCGCCTTTCGGTAACCTTGCGTACGCGCTGCCCCCTGGCATCGTAGACGTACCAGGTGCGCTCCCCCTGGTGCTGCGTACCATCTTCATCCTCGGCATTTACCGCCTGGCGCTGGGTCATTTGCAACTGGTCCTTGAAATCCCACTGCATGACTTGCAACTGCGGCATGCGCAGCATGTTGCCGTGAGGGTCGTACCCATCGCCATTGGTGCTATAGGTTTCGGTAATCGCGCCAATGGTGGTGCTGGTGAGGCGGTTGCTTTTTTGGGTGGGTTCGAGCAGGCTGGGTTCAAGGTAGTCGTAGGTGCGCGTCCAGCCGGGATGGGCGGGATCGGTGCCGCGGTGCTGTATCTCCTCGAAATTGCCGACCGCGTCATAAAGGTAGCGCTCGACATACTGCCCCATCACGTTACGATCGCCTTGGTGCAGCAGACCCACGCGGCCCGCGTCGTTATAGGAATGAGGAATGGGCGCTCCTCCCATTTGTCCCAGGTGCTCACGCCCCGTGGCCTCGATCAAGCGGTAAATAGCGTCATAAATGTAGTCGGCACTTGGCTCCACTCGCCTGTTGCGGAAGTAGATAGCCTGCTGGGCGTCATCGCGGATATGGGTGATGTTGCCGGCCGGGTCGTAAGTATAGTGCAGGTTCTGCACCTGGCAGCCGGGCCAGCCGGCCGGAGCCGGTTGGGGACAGTCGTCGGGAAAGGCAGTAGCGTCCCGCCGGGTAAGCAGGTGAACGAGACGGAAAGTCAGGGGGTCATAATCGTAGAGTGTGCTCGCGCCGTTGCCATAGTCAATACGCATCCGCTGACCTTTGGCGTCGTAGTCGATGTTCGTCACCGCATGAAAATTGGCGGTGTCGGGGTTGAGCCAATCCTCAGGCTCACTGCCGTGATCGAGCCACGCATGCATTTCTTCCAGCAGGTTCGCTTCGTTATAGATAGGCTGGATAACGTTGATCTTTGCGTTTGGCTGGTTGCTGTGGGGCGCAATCAATTGAATTGGCCGGTTGAGCGCGTCGTAGCGGGTGCGGCTGGTGTAGATATCAGCTTCTAACTGAATATCGCCAGACCAGTCGAGCGTGGTCTTGTATTCGATGGCAAGCTGACGCTGGCTGCGCAGGGCGTTGCCCTTGAAGTCGTATTCGTCCGTAGTCACAATGCCCGCCTGGTCGAAGAACTGGACCACCTTGCCCCGCAGGTTGCCGCTTTCGGGGTCGGGCTGCGTTTCGCCATAGGTGGTATGCCCGACCAGCAGCTCCGTACCCTCGCCTTCTTGCAGGAAGGAATCCATCGGACGCCGCAACGGATCGTAGACCGTGTGGAACCGATGATCGCGGCTATCCCAGGCATAAATCGCATTGCCCGCCACATCGTTCAATACCCAATGCTCGCCTGCCTCCATGCTGGCCTGATGGATGCGGGCTTGGGCTGCTTCTTCGTCCTCCGCTGGCCCAGCTATGTCGTAGTCGTAGCGCATGACGATGTGGCCGTTGGCGTCGATGACTTCGCGCTGGTTGCCTTCGATATCAAAAATGACACGCGTCGCGTAGAACTCCTCGATGGGTGGGTCGGCTTCGGCCGTATCAGTGCGCTTAAACTTGTTGTGGGCGACAGTAAGAAAGCTGCGCCCGAGCGAGTCGGCATGGGTAGCGGTTGGGGTTGCAGCATGGACTGCAGTTTTCAAGGCGGCGGCCTGTTCCTGCGGGCCGAGCGCGCCACCTTCGCGCTGGGCGTACCAGGTCCGCAAATAATCCTCCTCCGGCAAGCGTCGGAAGAAGTCGCCTACATCCGGGTCGGTCTTGGGATCAGCGATGAGTACCGTATCGTTGACATCCCAGGTTTCGGTACGCCAGGGATTTGAAACCACCTTTTCCCAAGTGTGGTTGGGGTGCAAGGTGCCGACCACACGCTCGACGGGATCATAGAACAGTACCGTACTCACGCCCACCTGCTTGCCGAAGCGGAAGTCGTGGCTGTCGTCGAAAAAAGGCTCGTACTGGCGTACCGGTTTGCCCTTGTTGTTGAAAATGGTCCAGCCGCTACCAACCCAGCGAGTGCTTACAACCGGGCCATCTTCGATCACCGGACCCGCTTCCGCCTGTATCTTTTTCTGGATTTCGCGCCCGAAGCCGTCGGAATAGCTGAAGCTCACCTGGATTTTCAGCTCTCCCGCTGGTAGCGGGTCACTCACGTGGGTCTCACGGGCGAGCGTGGCGGCATATACTGGTTTCGCGACATCGCCGAGGCGGTAGTAACGATCGACGTCGTAGATGATGCGCGTCGTTGCTCCTGCGAGAAGGGTGTTGGTGATGGGCCCCCTCTGGTCGGTAAAGAAGGCATCGATCTGGCTTTGATCGAGGTCAGGCAGGAAACCTTCCAGCGAATCGCCCTCCACCAGTGCGGGAGTCGGTTTGCCCATGACTGCCGTACCCACAACCATGCCCAGCGCATCAAAGGCCATCGCTGTACGGTTGCGGTTGGGGTCGCTAATCAGCCAGGGCTGGAGCACCCGGTAGTCGTTACCCTCTCGCGTTATGGTGCCAGAAGTATCCCGTTCTCCGACGGTAACGCGGTTATCCAGTGCGTCGCGGGTCTCCAACAGCAGCAGATCGTACGCGTCGTAAGTGAGAATGGTCTCTGTGCTGACCGCATCGGTATGGAATGGATTGCGGTAGCGGTGCGGGAGGAAAAAATGCTGGCGCGCGTAGGCAAACTCTTGCACGGGCGTGTCGCCACTGTCCGGCGAGAGAAAGACGCGCCCGGAAGGAATCCACCACTCGTCTTCAGCTTCGGTGTGGACGTAACGGCCGTCGGTTTCCAGCATGGCATCGGAGACTCTATCGCCATATACCGTGGTGATCAGTCCGGGCGTGAAAGCAAGCTTGTAGCTCTCCCCTGGCAGGGCGAGCGGCTCGATTATGCCGAGCGGCAGAAGGGCGAGTACATCGCCAGCGGCTACGCCAAGGTCATCCGGGCGGTAGTATATACGTTCATGCTCGATCAATCGCTTCTGCAACGCCTGGTCGGCGGGACTCTGTTCATAATCTATAGCGGTAGCGGCGATGCCAGCCGCCAGCACCTCTGCAAACGTCAATCGCCCCGCAGGGGCGGGTGCATCCACACCGGTCAACTGATAGGTGCGGGTTTCACAAGGGAGGGGCGTGCGATGATCATCCGCGGCGTCGATGGTATTTGTGACGCCATTCTCCGTGTAGATAATCAGCATCTGAGCCTGCTTCGCCTGATCCTCCGCATCCAGATCGGAGTCCGGCTGGCGGCGGCCGTAACCTACCGCAGCTTGTTTCAGCACGTTGCCGAAGTTGTCCACCTCCAGTGTCAGGACGTGAGCGTCCCGAGAATCGGTAGGATTCCGCTCGTAATGGTGATTGATGGTTTCGTGCGCGTGGGTTAAAAAGACGCCGTAAGGATTCTGACCGCGCCGTTGTAATACCTGAATAGCGAAGTTCTGCTCGGTTACGGTATAGGGGTCTTTCTCCTTGGTCGAGCCGTCGAGAGCGTAGACCTCCTGCCGCAGCATGGAGCCCTTGAGGGCGCGACAGGCTTCGCGCTCTTCTTCGAGCGTCAATCCGGACGGCATGACGGTGTCAGGTAGCAGGCGTTCCCGTGCCTGGTCCGGGCTCAGCCCCGGTTCGTGGTAATACTCATCCTTGTTGTTACCATTGAGCAGCCCGGCGAAGAAATCGGACACATGGTTGCGCCCCACATAGATACCGGTGTGGAACCAGGTCTTGGTATGGACTGGCGGCACATGCGAAGCGAGGTCGATGTTGGTGGACTCCGACAGTGCCCCTCCCTCCGCGAGCGTGGCAAATTCTTCCGTATCCCACTGCTCGACCATGCCGAAACCGTGGAACTCGCGTTCCACGCCGTCGAAGTAGCCGTGGTGGTACGCGTAGCGGGTGACGAAGCGGTTGCGGCTGATATGGTCGTGTGTTTCAACCCGCTCGACCACATGCACGGGAAACGGCAGGCGGGTGATCCAGGGTTTGCGGTCGCGCTTGTCCTGTAAATAGAATTTGGTGGAGGAAGCGTAGTGAACGCGGGTTTCGGCACCTAAGTTATTGATGCTCTTGACCAGTAAATGCGGTTTCTGCCCGCCCATCAAATCGACATAGCGCATGTGCCGCTGCGCATCGCCGGGTAACGGCGACGACCAGACCAGGCAGGCGGTGCCGTTGCCGAGCAGGTCGGTAGGGTGGATGCTGACCAGTTCGTCCACTCTTGGGAAGACGGGTAGCGGTTGGGGCTGGCCCCAGCTATTGCCGGACTGGTTGAAATAGAGGCGTACGCCATCCTGGTGCAGGTAGATGATGTCGGTGGTTCCGGTTCCGTCAATATCGGCCAGGCGGATGCGCTTGTGCTCGAATTGCTCCTGCCTGTCGAAGTGGGGGGCATTATCCATGTCAACCTTCGCGCCAAACCGGCAATAGCCCAGGTTGGGCCAATAGCAGGCCTCGCCGTTACGGATACGCACGAGATCGGTCAGTCCGTCGCCACTCATGTCGGCGAGATAGATCGATTCTGTGCCATCGGCAAACACGAGGCGGGCGCCTTTTTCTTCATCCAGCGCCTGTTGTACCCGCCGTGCCGGGCTGAAACCCTCTTCCGCGAGGGACGCATGCCAAATGAAAGCGTCATTCTCGCTGATCAGCACGTCGGCGTGGCCGTCCCCATCCAGATCAACGAATTTGAGATTGGGATCGCGCATATCGCGATAGAGCCGCGAGGGGAAGGGGCGGAAAGATGTCCAGCCTTCCCCTTCGTCGTGTTCATAAAGGCCTGGCACCGGGTCATTCATCACCACCAGGTCTGGCTGGCCGTCACCGGCAAGGTCCATGAACTGTGCCGCTGGCTGAGCCTGCCCGCCCGCACCTCCGCCATTCACGCCTACGTTTGGCTTGATGGCAATGCGTTCCACTGGCGCGAACTCAACCTGCTTCTCGCTGATAGGGCTGATGTTGCGTTTGTAAAACCAGGCATCCGCCTGCTCGGTGAGGATGCCCGGGATGCCCTCGCCGTGCAGGTCGGTCCACTGATACGCTGCTTCGTCCACCCCAATAGGCAGGTTCTCCAGGCTGGTGGGATCCACCTCATGCACCGTATCCTGCACGATGGGTTGGGTATATTCATACTCAAGCGGAGGCAGGCTGTGCTTGAGATAGCCACTATTATTGCGCTTGTAGCCGCTTTGGGTAACGGCCAGCAGGAAGGTGTAGACCGGGTTGCGAGCGTTCGTCGGATCTTCTTCGTGCGAGTAAGTGAAGTCCGTGGAGCGCACCAGGCAATCGCTGCCCACTCCTTCTTCGCCCGGAAAATGATGAAACATCAGGACCCGCTGGCACAGGCGTGTGGTACGCACCTCGAAACCCGCACGGTAAGTGGAGAACGGGTCGGCGCGATGTGCCCAGTCCCCCGCATCTCCAGGTTTCGGGTTCTCGGCGTCGTGCTCGCCATAGTCGAAGACAACCTCGAACATCCAGACGGCGTTATCGAGCTGTTCCTGGGTCAGGACACGAGGACGGCGCCCGGTCTCATCCAGCAGCGAAGTACGGTTGCCGTAAAAGATGTGCTTCAGGTACTGGTTTGCAGTGCGCTGAGGGCTGACATGTTCCCCGCGATTACGCTCGTGTGCCTGGGAGAGGTTGACGCCAATGTCGTCTTCTGCCTTGTATTTGTAGAGAACTGCATTGCCCTTGTCGTCGCGCGTTTCGCAAATCAGCCAACTGAAAATACGCAGCGGGTCGGAGGGATCCGCAATACGCGAGTTGGTGTCCTTACCGTACAGGGTGAGGATGTTGTCCCTGGAGATGGAGCGCCAGTGAATGTCTCCGTTTTCATTTGAGGTCCATCGCTCTATACGGGCGAACAGACCCTCTACCCGTGGGCGGTAGCGGTGGATGGTGTAGGCAGGATCAGTTGTCGTATCCTCGAACCGGCTGCCGTCGAGCAGGAGTTCGGGCACGAGATCCTCGGCGCCGGAAAGGATGAAAATGTCGGATTCCTCGGCATCGAAATATTGCGGCAAGCCTTTGTCTGTTTTGCGAGTGATGGAGGGCAACGACAGGCTCCAGCCGAACCCGAACGGGCCGTTACCTGAGCCGGAGTCGTAGGAAAGGGAGAGTTGCGGTCCAAACCCACTACGACCTGGACTGGTTGCTATAGGCACCGACATCGAACCTGTGCCGGTTACCGGATTAGCGGCGAACTTTTCGCCTATGCCTCTGATCGCGCCGCCACCTTTGGGCAGGGAGATGGAGGGGGCAGCGAGCTTCTGCTGGTCTTTATCCTGATTGGTAGGCTTGGCTTCCGGAGCCATACGATGCCTCTACTATTGGTTGTGGGGTAGTAAAGCGAAGTGCAACCCATCGTTGTTTCGATGGGTTGCGCCATGCTCCACCCATCCTACGAACTCCCGGCTACGAACGATGGTGATGCAACCGGTCCCATCGGCCTCGGTTTTTTGTTTATAGGTAATGAAAATGAGAAGTCAAGGTTATTTCCTTTCCACTTTGAATTTGAGAGTATCCCGCCCAACCGCACCACTACGGTAAAATACACGTCCTTTCTTGTACAACTGGCTGATGAGCAATCTTTCCACTGCTGACATTGCACGGCGCCTCGCAAATCTGCCCAAACCAGTCTATCCCGAGGATCTACCCGTGGTTGGGCGTCGTGACGACATCGCTGTGGCGATTCGCGAAAATCAGGTGGTGATTGTGTGCGGCGAGACCGGCTCGGGCAAGACGACGCAGTTGCCAAAAATCTGCCTTGAACTCGGGCGCGGGGTGGCGGGAATGATAGGACATACGCAGCCGCGGCGCATCGCAGCGCGCACCGTAGCGGCGCGAATCGCTTCGGAATTGAAAAGCCCGCTGGGGCAGGCGGTGGGCTACAAGGTGCGTTTCTCGGACAAGGTCGGTTCGGGGACTTATGTCAAGCTCATGACCGACGGCATTCTGCTGGCCGAAACGCAGGGTGACCCTTCTCTCCTTGCCTACGATACGATCATCATCGACGAGGCCCACGAGCGTAGTCTCAATATCGACTTTCTACTCGGCTACCTCAAGCAGTTGCTGCCCAGGCGGCCAGACCTGAAACTTCTGGTCACTTCCGCCACCATTAACGCGCAACGTTTTTCGGAGCATTTTCACAACGCGCCGATAATTGAAGTATCGGGCCGGATGTATCCGGTAGAGGTGCGCTATCACCCTGCCGGACAGACCAGAAATAAAGCCGAGGATGAAGATAAGGACGAAGGCGATCTCGAACAGGCAATTCTCGATGCGGTGGATGAAACAAGCCGCTCCGGAGTGGGCGATGTGCTGGTGTTTCTCCCGGGCGAGCGGGAAATTCGGGAGACCGCCGAGGCGCTGCGCAAGCATGCATTCGACCGGCTCAGCCCTGGGGCTCCCGGCGCCCAGATTCTGCCCTTGTTCGCGCGCCTGTCCTACGCAGAGCAGGAGCGTGTGTTCAAGCCCGACAGCAATGTGCGGCGCATCGTGCTGGCTACCAACGTGGCGGAGACCTCGCTTACCGTTCCCGGCATCCGCTATGTGATCGATACTGGGTTGGCGCGGCTTAATCGATACAGCTACCGCAACAAAGTGGAGCAACTGCAGGTGGAAAAGATATCGCGCGCTTCCGCCAACCAGCGGGCGGGACGTTGCGGCCGGGTGATGAGCGGCGTTTGTATCCGGCTTTATTCCGAGGAAGATTTTCTTGCGCGGCCCGAGTTTACTGACCCTGAAATTCTGCGTTCGTCGCTGGCTTCCGTGATTTTGCGGATGAAGTCCCTCAAGATTGGCGAGGTGGAGAATTTTCCGTTTCTGGAGCCCCCTGCGCCGCGTATGATTGCAGACGGCTACCAGCTGCTGGCGGAACTTGGCGCTGTGGATGATAGCAATGCCTTGACAAGCATAGGCTGGAAGTTGGCGAAGTATCCTATCGATCCGAAGATCGCGCGCATGATACTGGCTGCCAAAGAGGAGAACTGCCTGAGTGAAATGCTCATCATTGCCTCTGCCCTTAGTGTGCAAGACCCCCGAGACCGACCGTTCGAGCGGCGGGAAGCCGCGGACAGGGCGCATCAACGCTTTCAGGATGAACGATCTGATTTCCTTGCTTATCTGAAGCTTTGGGATTTCTTTGATGAATCATTAAAACATAAAAAATCCAATCGCAAGCTGATGGAACAATGCCAGGAAAATTTTTTGTCTCACCGCAGGATGCGCGAATGGCGGGAAATTCATGGGCAGTTGCATACACTGGTGGTCGAAACAGGTCTGAGACCCAATCAGGTTCCTGCCAGCTATGAGGAGATTCACCGTGCGCTCCTCGCGGGCTTGCTCAGCAACATCGGGTTCAAGGCCGACGAGGATGGCGAATACCTGGGCGCGCGCGGAATCAAGTTTTCCATTTTCCCCGGCTCAGTCCTGAAAAAGGCCAAAGCTAAATGGGTGGTTGCTGCGGAATTGGCCGAAACCGCCAAGCTCTACGGGCGTTGCATGGCAAAAATCGATCCCCTCTGGGTGGAAAAAATCGCAGGCGGCCTATGCAAAAAGCAATATTTCGATCCACACTGGGAGAAAAAAACGGCACAGGTCTCCGCATTTGAGCGGGTGATCTTGTATGGCCTTACCGTCGTGCCGAAGCGGCGTGTTTATTACGGAAGCATCAATCCGGCGGAGGCGCGCGAAATTTTTATCCGGTCGGCGCTGGTAGCGGGTGAATATGTGACCCAGGCGCCGTTCTTCGAGCATAACCGCAAGCTCATCACGGATATCGCGGCACTGGAACACAAGACACGGCGTCCGGATGTGCTTGTGGATGAAATGGAAATTTTTGCGTTTTATGATTCCATTATTCCTGACGGGATATGCAATGGCGCGGGGTTCGAGAAGTGGCGCAGGCAGGCGGAGAGGGAAACCCCGCGTCTGCTCTATCTCACCAGGGAATACCTGATGCGCCACGAAGCCGACAACGTAACGGCAGAACGCTTTCCGGATAGCGTGGCCGTGGACAGCGTTCGACTGCCACTCACCTATCGATTCGATCCGGGACACGTCCTGGATGGTGTCACCGTTACCGTGCCGCTGCCGCTGCTCAACAAACTGAACACCGCGCGATTCGACGGCCTCGTCCCGGGCCTGGTTCGTGAAAAGGTGACCTGGTATCTGAAAGCGCTTCCCAAACAGATCCGTCGCCATGTTGTGCCTATACCGGAGTTTGTAACGCGGTTTCTGGAAAATCTGGAGCCAGGAGGTGCAGCGCGCCAACACCTACCCCAGCACCCGCCCCCACTCGTGCCATTAACCGATGCATTGGCCAAGTTTGTTCGGGAGAAAACGGGCGTTGCGGTTTCACCGGAAGTGTGGCGAGACGAAAAACCGCCGCTGCATCTGCTGATGAATTACAAGATTGTGGATGACGCGGGACAGGAGTTGGCGATGAGCCGTGATCTCCCGCAACTTCAGGGACAGCTTGGCCAGGCCGCCCAGTTGACGTTTGCCCAACCGGATTCGGATGAGCGCCTGCCGATCGAGCGCGACGATGTGAAACGCTGGGATTTTGGCGACCTGCCCGAAGAAATCGTTTTTACCCGTGCAGGGAAAAGGCTTATCGGTTATCCGGCGCTTGTCAGTCGAGGGGAGAAAGTAGCGATCCACCTGTTCGATACCCACGAGGCGGCGCAAGCGAATATGCGGAGCGGCGTGCGCCAGCTGCTGCGTTTCGAGCTCAAGGAACAGATGAAGCAACTGGAAAAAAATCTGTCTGGGCAAGGCCGTTACCTGAGTCCGGCTTTATTGCAATTACACACGCTTATCGGCCTGGAGGCGCTTCGCGAAGACATGTTGAACACTATCGCCGATCGTGCTTTTATCGGCGACGATGTGCTGCCTCGCAGCGAGAAGGAATTCATCACCCAGCGTCAGCGAGCAAGAGCGCGGCTGCCTGCCGTAACTGAAGGCGTCATGCGGATCGTACAAAACGTCGCAAATGAATGTCAGCCATTGATAAGCAGGATATCGGAGATCGAGGGAACGAGTGGCGCTGGCGCGCCAAAACGAACTGGCGCAGGACCGGACAAACTGAAAGGCAGCCTGGGCGCGCAATTGCGCAAGCAGCTTGCCAACCTGATCTATCCAGGGTTCCTGAATGCTACTTCATGGGAACGCCTGCAACATTTGCCACGGTACTTGAAAGGGATGGTTTTGCGCCTGGATAAATATCCGGCGAACCCGGAGCGTGATGCGCGACACGGCGCCGTTATTGCCGGGTTATGGAACCAGTATGAGCAACGATTGGAAAAGCACCGCAAGGCTGGAATCAGCGATACTGTTCTCGCCGAGTTTCGTTGGCAGATCGAAGAACTGCGCATCTCGCTGTTCGCCCAGGAATTGAAAACGCCCTACCCCGTTTCCGCCAAACGCCTGCAGAAATTATGGGAGGATGTCAGCGCGTGATTTTCACTCACTCACCCGACTAAGCGGCAGTTGGAAAGTCGTTCGACAGTTCCGGCAAAGTTCGCTCTATGTGATAATTCGCCCCCAATCGGCATTCGGCGTTAGGGCCCACTTTTACTATGTCGGAACCGGCATTTGCCGTTTCGACGCAAACAAAGCGTTCGTAATCGTCGTCTTTCAAGTCGCCCATTCCGGTTGATATTTTTGCCCACGGGTTCCACACCACCGCGGTTTTGCTACCTGTGGATTTGATTCTGATCCGGCGGCCAAACATGGCATCATCGATCAACAGTTCTCGATCTACATCCCGGTAGATACGGTCGACCTCGGTGCCGATCGTTATAGTACCGGTCTGAAGTTTTAAAAGGGCATTGTCGGCTTTATCTATGTATTCAGTTCCATCCAGCCCCGATATCGCTACCTGATCGATATGCCCGACCCTGAAGTATGTGTGCAGCGCCTGGGTTATATGAAACGTTTGGGAGGTCGTGTTACGGGTGATCAACTCCAGGTTCAGTGAGTCTCCAACCGTAATTGCAAGGGAAAGGCTGAATCCATGCGGCCAGATAGCTCTTGTCTCGGCGGTGTCTGTCAGGCCCAACGTTACTTTGCTGTCGCCATCGGCGGTTGTCTCAGTTCCTGCCACGTTCCAGAAAAGGGTGCGTACAAAACCATGCGACGGACGGCCTAGCTGCTCGGGGTCCGGCCCGAACCATGGCCAGCAGATCGGCGTTCCGCCTTTGATGCTTTTGCCGGGCTGATAATACGCCGATTCACTGAGGAACATCAGGTTGTGCGGTTCATTGGCGGGCTGAAAAGACAGCACCTGCCCACCATAGACGGAAATTACGGCGCCGGCTTTGGCATTATCGATCTTGATAAACGGAAATCCACCCGCGCCCTCGATAAATTTGACCTGGTCGGCGATCCCGTAATCGTTATTCAGTTGTTCGATGTTCATGGCTTTTTTATTTTGTCCGGTTTAGTCGGTGTAGGCTCCGTAGCCTGGACTTCAGAGGTTACATTAGGATAAAACGTTAACTTGTTGCATGAAATGATCTTATTGCCCCTATTCAATGGCAGATGCAAGCCGCGCGGCATTTGAGTATCAGCAAAGCAAAATCAGCTTCGGAATAGCGTCTGCTCCAGCCCACACTATAGCATTTTGTCCGAACTCCCGGCCTAATGCTCGCGACGTCTCAAGATCCAGTCCGAGCGCAAGAAAACTCCTCTCCGCCGGCCACTCTCCGGACGGGTCGATACCCATACCCTCGATAATCTGATCCGGCTGCGCCACGTAGCGATCCAGCCTGTCGCGAAGAGCCGCGCAAGCCCTCATGTTCGCCTCAGGACTCTCTTTTGCCCCGTATGGATTACAGGCAGTGATGAAGGCGGCACATCGATGGCCCGAAGCGGCAAAAAGCCGAGATAGCGGCTCGGAATATTCATCTACACGCAACGTGATGGCATCCCGGCCGGCCCCTGCCCGATAGTAGGCCGAGCGGTAAGCCATGATAAGGCTCTCGGCAACCGAGGATTTGGTCAAGCAAAAACTCCGCTATTAACTCTCTGGCAGTGCGCCTTTACGTCCTATCAAACATCAGCGAGATTTCGTATCACTTTGCATGGATTTCCCGCTGCGAAAACATTGGCCGGCATGTTCCTGGTTACCACACTTCCCGATCCAATGGTTGTTCCCCGCCCTATCGTCACGCCCGGGTTGATAACAGCGCTGCCGCCAATCCAGACACTGTCTTCTATGCTGATTGGAATAGCAGCTTCCAAGCCCTTGTCACGCTCCTTCGCTTCCAGTGGATGCGTTGCCGTATAGAGCTGAACATTGGGTCCCAGAAACACATCGTCGCCTATAACCACGGGCGCGCAATCCAGGACGATGCAGTTATGGTTGGCGTAGAAGTTGTTGCCGACGCTGATGTTATAACCATAATCGCAATAAAAAGGCGGTTCGATTTCGAGGTTGGAGCCTGCCGCGCCGAACAACTCGTTCAGGATAGCGACTCGTTTTTCAAGCTCGCCGGGGTCGGTATCGTTGAACACTTTCAACAGCTTTTTTGCCTGCCTTCTTTCCTCGCGCAGCAGATCATCGCCGGACCGGTATATTTGCCCGGTGAGCATTTTGTGCTTTTCGGTCTGATGTACCATCGCTATTCCCATGGTTCACGCAATCAGAAGAAATGGGCGGACAAAAAAAGGACGTTGTTTTCCTGGCAGAAATTGCTTGAATGGCCGCTACCCCAATATCTCGTAACCTGCCATTAATCCTGTGAAATCTTGTTCAAGCGTTGAGCCAGCAATTCCTGCACTTCGCTTGCGGGCTCATGCTTCGCGCCCCAGCGTAACAACTCGTGGATGGCAGGCGACAGGTCAAGGCCCTTTTCTGTGAGGGTGTAAATCACCCTGCGGGCATTACCGGGATCGCGCCGGCGTAAAACGATATTGGATTCCTCCAGTTTTTTCAGCCTGTCGGAAAGTATATTTGAAGCGATTTTCTCGGGCGATGTCAGGAAATCGCGGAAGTACTGCTTGCGCATGAACATGATGTCGCGGATAACGAGCAGGCTCCACTTGTCTCCCAGGACATCAAGCGCACAGCTCACCGGGCAGGAAGAGCGCTTAAATTGATCTCTAGTCATTTGGCCCCACGATATTATTTTTGATTGTAGGATGCAATTAATTTATTATACTTTTATTATGCAACCAATAAGAGGATAGAATGAACTCTATCACATTGTCGACAGTCGAATTTTTCGTAGTTCAGAATTTTGAAAACACGGCGTCATAAACAGGACAAGGGGGTCTAGACGCCTCTAAAAGCGTCAAAGGAATATTGTTTTTTCACTGTTTCATGGAGAGACGCTGGTGTGCCCGGTGTTCGGGAAGTTGCGTTTTCCATCACGGGTGACCCTTGTTCTGCTGGATGCAACTCAAAGATATGAGTGCAGCCTGCAGCGGCAAGTGAAGGCAAGCAACCAAATCAAGAGGAGTAACTGAAAATGATCAAGCAAGTGATTCAGGCCGCAACGGTGGCTCTTGCCCTTGCCGCCGCGCTTTACAGTGGCGCAGCAGCGGCGCATGGAAAAGTGGCAATGGAAGAAGACACATGCATGCGCCGGCTCGGCGACAACAGCATGGTCCACTTAAGCGCCTACCAGCCTCAATATGAGCCGGGCGACCAATATTGCACTGAAATACCCAAGGAGGGAAATACGTTTCTGGTGGTGGACCTTGTGGATCCTGCACTGCGTAATATACCGATAGGGGTGCGGGTGGTAAGAGGAACCAGTGAGGCAGATGATGAGACGGTGACGTATCTGCGTCCGAGTTATCATCCTGACGGGGTAATCAACGGAGAGACCAGTCTGGATGAAGGGGAATACACTGTGTTCATAACCGGAGATTCGGTTCCTCCCGTGCGCTATGAGTATCCGTTGCGGGTACAAATGATTAATTATGCGAAGACCTTCCGTGCCGCGCTCGGACCGCTGCTCGCAGCGCTTCTGCTAAGTTTCATGGCATATAAGATCATGAACTCGAAGCGGGTGCGGCAATGGAGGTCTTCGCGGCGTCCATAGTCCATAGGCGAGTGGACCGGCGGCCTGACGATCAGCGTGATACGTCAGGCTGTATCAGGGGCCCCCTGTTCGCAACAGCCTGATTCCATTTGAACCGGTGGGCATTTGACCGATCCAAAGGAGCAAAAGACACAGCAATCGCCGGGAAGCGGACGCAGCAGCGTTCCGCATTCCTCGCACTCGTAATAAAACAGGCACGCATTGGTAGGCATTGCCTCTCTTTTCGCATACCCGCAGCGGGGACACGTCAGTATCGATTCCAGAGTCGGCATATCATGAGTCAAAAACTTGAGGTATCGATCGGTGGTGGGTGAACCGTGCTTCATTCATTCCTGGCAGGCCACAATATTGCGAAGCGGATAGTTATCATCTGGCCTGCTCCGCCATCTGCCGATGGGATTCCGCAATACTCATGTTCGCCTCCGCGGCCTCTTCGTAGACACGCACCAGGGCCTGGGCGTGCTCTTTCAAATCCTCCGTTTGCCTGCCGTAGTAGTATCCATGCTTTTGGTATTCTGCGACAGCTCTTTTCTGTTCTCGTGCTTTTGCCTGCATTGCTCTGGCGGCGGTCTGGTAGTGTCTCGCCAGCGCGTTATGGTCAGCTTCGGTTTTGGCACTCTGGATAGCGCTCGTCATGTCCATTGGATGCGGGTCGATATGTGCGCAGGAAGCCAGCAATCCGAGGACAGCAAGAATGGCAAAAAAAATGCGAGCTTTCATGGTGTATCTCCGTGATGGGTTAACATGAAAAAATATCGGAGGTTGCAACCGTTATTTCATAACTTCACCCGGTTCAGGCGCAGCGCATTGGTGACTACGGACACCGAGCTCATCGCCATCGCGGCCCCGGCAAACATCGGCGAAAGCAATAATCCAAAAGTGGGATAAAAGACACCGGCAGCCAGCGGAATGCCAAGTGCGTTATAGCCAAATGCAAAGGTCAGGTTTTGCCGGATGTTACGCATTGTGGCGCGCGAAAGCACCATTGCCTTCTCAATTCCACGCAGATCGCCCTTTACGAGAGTGACATCCGCGCTTTCCATCGCCACATCGGTTCCGGTACCCATTGCCATCCCTACATTGGCTTGCGCAAGCGCGGGCGCGTCATTGATGCCATCGCCCGCCATCGCCACCTTGTGGCCCTCGGCCTGCAGCCGTTTCACGTGATTTGCCTTGTGCTCGGGAAGTACTTCGGCCAAAGCTTCATCGATGCCGAGTTGCCCTGCGATTGCATCGGCTGTGCGTTGGGAGTCTCCCGTGAGCATCACGATACGTACCCCCAGGCCTTGAAGCGTTGCAATCGCTTCGGGTGTGCTGTCCTTGATGGGATCGGCGACTGCTGCGATTCCAGCAACGCTGCCGTCCACTCCGATATACACCACCGTTTTCGCTTCCGTTCGCCAGGCTTCTCCCTGCTCTTCCCAGCGTTTGGTATCAATTCCATGCTGCGCCAGAAAATTACGGCTGCCGACCAGCACGTGCTTGCCGTCCACATCGGCTTGCACTCCGAGGCCGTTGATGACCTCAAAAGTTTCTGCGGCCGGTATTTTTATTTTGCGGGCTTTAGCGCCCTCGACGATTGCATGAGCTATCGGATGCTCGGAAAGTTGCTCTACCCCTGCGACGAGCGCTAAAGCCTCATCATCGGCTATGCCTTCAGCGGAAAAGTCTGTCAACGCAGGACGTCCCAGTGTCAGCGTGCCGGTTTTGTCGACAACTACTGTGTCGATGCCGCGCATTCGCTCTATAGCCTCGGCATTGCGAAACAGGATGCCGGCTCGAGCACCCTGCCCCATCGCGACAGTCATCGAGATGGGCGTAGCCAGACCGAGGGCGCATGGGCAGGCGATTATCAGAACAGCAATAGCGTTAACAAACGCGTAAGTGAATTTTGGCTCCGGGCCAATAAACCACCAGGCAAGCGCTGTAATGATCGCGATGGCAATAACGCTTTGGACAAAGTATGCGGCGATGATGTCGACGAGCCGTTGCACGGGTGCACGTGTGCGTTGCGCTTCTCCGACCATGTGAACGATACGCGCCAGCAAGGTATCCGCCCCCACCCGTTGCGCACGGATAATCAGCGAGCCATTGCTGTTCATGGTGGCGCCGGTGACCTTATCGCCCGGGGCCTTGGCTACCGGCACCGGCTCGCCGGTAATCATTGACTCATCCACTCGGCTTGCGCCTTCGAGTACTTCGCCATCCACGGGAATTTTTTCCCCTGGTTTCACGCGCAGACGGTCGCCTGCTGTCACCGCCTGAAGGGGTATTTGTTCTTCTGTTCCATCGTCGCGCAAGCGCCATGCCTGATTGGGTGCAAGCTTCAGCAATTGCTGAATGGCCCGGCTGGTCTGCCCCATTGCCCGCATCTGAAGGTATTCCCCAAGTATCACCAGAGTAACGATAACAGCCGCGGCTTCGAAATAAGTACCCACCGCATCGTCGTGCTCGCGGAACTCTTGCGGGAACCAGCCGGGGATAAGCAAGGCAGCGAGACTGTACAGATAGGCAAATCCGACTCCCAATCCGATCAGGGTGTACATATTGAGTGCGCGATGCACAAGCGAGAACCAGAATTTGCGCAGGATAGGCCAGCCGATATATATTACAAGGGGCGTGCCCAGCAAAAATTCGACCCATCCGCGCAAGCGCGGCGTTAGCCCGAGCGGCTCATGAATGCCGGCCATGGGCGACATCGACACCACTACCAGCGGGATCGCCAGTGCAATCCCCACCCGCAGCCTGCGCGCCAGGTCCCGTAGTTCTGAGTCGTCAGATGCACCCTCGTCCGGACTGGCGCCCAAGCCCGCGCCCATACCTGTACCCGCAATGGGGACGAGCGCCATTCCGCAGATAGGGCAATCGCCCGCTGAATCCCGCAGGATCTCCGGGTGCATCGGACATGTCCATTGGACTCCCGCTACTGCTGCTTCAGCGCCTGGAGGCGCAGAATGCACATGCTTGTGATCCTGATGATGCTGGTCATGGGCGTGTGGCGGGTGCGAATGTTTCAGGTCCGTGTTCATTACTGATTCTCCAGCCGGTTTTCCTCGGCCCCTGATTCATTTTAGGCCAACTTTTTAATATTGGACGATTTTGCGGGCATTATTGTGTTGCCGGTTACGTGCGCCGGGCAGTTGAGACCGCAGTTATCAATGCTGATGAGCCTGCGGCGGGGCAGGAGGGAACTTCTCGACGTTTCGCTGGAACGCTGCCATGATGCGCTGCCATGCTGATATTTATCGGTTGGGAGCGCCTGCCAGCGATTTCACACGTTTCACCCTTTACATGAAGCTGTAATCCCTTTACATGAAACTGTATGAACGCTGGGTACAGTAACAAGGGCCTTAGGCGGTGTGTGGCGACTAATCCGGGTTAACCGAGGAGAGAAGAAAATGCTTGTATCACGTATGGTTAGAGTGCTGGGTATGACTGTTGTATCAGGTGTATTAATCAGCGCTGCCGGCGTTGCGAGCGCCGACGCGGCTATAAAAATTGACGGTTCGAGCACCATGTATCCCATCACGGAAGCGGTGGTTAAAAATTTTCAGACAACACAAAAAGATCCAATCAAAGTAGCCGTAGGCGTTTCCGGCACCAGCGGCGGCTTCATGAAATTCTGCCGCGGCGAAATAGACATCGTCAATGCTTCCCGTCCCATTCAGGGAAAGGAAATGAAGGCCTGCAATAAGGCCAGCGTGGAATATGTCGAATTGCCTATAGCATTTGATGCAATAACAGTGGCGGTTAATCCGAAGAATGACTGGATCAAAACCATGACCCTCGCCGAGTTGAAGAAAATGTGGGAGCCCGCCGCTCAGGGCAAAATCACCAAATGGAGCCAGATAAACCCGGCATGGCCAGATGAGGCGTTCAAGCTCTACGGCGCGGGCGCGAATTCCGGTACGTATGATTATTTTACGCAAGCCGTCATCGGCAAAGCCAAATCCATCCGTGGTGACTTTACGGCATCCGAGGACGACAACGTGCTGGTCCGGGGTGTGGCAAGCGACAAGAACGCGTTGGGGTTCTTCGGTTTTGGATATTATGTGGAAAATCAGGATAAAGTCAGAGCTGTCGCTATAGATGACGGTAGCGGCGAAGGAATCAATCCGTCCGTTGAAACTGTGGAAGACGGGAGCTATCGACCTTTGTCCCGCCCCATTTTTATCTACGTGAACATGAAGAAAGCAGAGAAACCCGTAGGCAGGGACTTTGTTACGTTCTATATCAAAAACGCTTCCGCCCTCGTGAGAGGAGCCCGATATTTTCCACTGCCGCCCAGAGCTTACAGGGCCGACATGGAATTCTTCAAGATGAAGAGGTTGGGAACGGTATTCGATGGCTTTTTGCCGGTAGGCATTACAATCGACGATCTGCTCCGGCGAGAAGCCCGTTTTTATGAAAACTGATCCTGCAGGATTTCTGACCGTACGCTTACGGCCTTCCTGTTTTAAGCGAGTGCAGAATCGGAATTTCCTTGACCAGCGCAAAGACGGCAGGAAAAACGATCAGCGTGAGCACGGTTGCCGATATCATACCACCCACCATCGGGGCGGCAATATGGCGCGTCACCTCGGAGCCGGTGCCGCTGCTTAACATCACGGGAAGCAGGCCGATTACGCTTCCTGCAATAGTCATCATCACGGGACGTATCCGATATACCGCTCCCTGAACAACTGCCTGGTAAAGATCCTCAACACTAACTTTTTCCCCCGCGGCCTTTCGTGCTGACACAATATCCGCCAGGGACCGATCCAGGAAGGTAAGCATCACCATCCCCGTTTCGGTCGCAATGCCGGCGAGGCCGATAAAACCGACTGCCGCGGCGACGCTCATGTTGTAGTCGAGAATATACATCAACCAGATGCCACCAACCAGGGAGAACGGAACGGACAGCATCACTATCAGCGTTTCGGTGAGGCGATTGAAGTTCAGATATACAAGAAGGAACACAATCAGGATCGTTAGCGGCACAACTACTTTCAGTTTTTCGGCCGCGCGTTCCATATACTCGAACTGCCCGCTCCATGCGGCATAATAGCCGGGCGGAAACCCAACCTGCTCGCGTACTGCCTGCTGTGTATCCGCAACATAGCTGCCGATGTCGCGGTCGCGAATATCGACGAAGATATATGCCGACAAAAGCGCGTTTTCTGTTCGGATACTTGCCGGGCCTTTGACAAGTTTCACGCGCGCGAGCTGGCCAAGTGGAATCATTATTTCCCCCATCGCCGGTACCAGCACCTGGCTGGCGATTGCCTGGGGATCGCTGCGCAGCTCGCGTGGATAGCGCACGGTGACGCCGAAGCGCTCGCGGCCTTCCACCGTGGTTGTCACTGTCTCGCCGCCAAGCGCCGCCGAAATCACCTCCAGCAAATCGCCTATGGCCAATCCATGACGCGCAAGCGCCATGCGGTCGGGCTCGATATCAAGGTAGTAGCCTCCGGTAATGCGTTCCGCATAGGCACTCGTGGTTCCGGGCACCGTTTTTACAACGGCTTCGATCTGCCTGGCAAGGGTTTCGATTTCCTCCAGATCCCTGCCGAACACCTTGATGCCGACCGGTGTGCGAATGCCCGTCGCAAGCATGTCGGTACGGTTTTTGATCGGCATGGTCCATGCATTGCTGACGCCGGGCATCTGTAGTGCCTGGTCCATTTCGGCAATCAGTTTATCGACCGTCATGCCGGGGCGCCATTCGTCAGGTGGTTTCAGGTTGACGATCGTTTCGGCCATCTCAAGAGGTGCGGGATCGGTAGCGGTATTCGCCCGCCCGGCTTTCCCAAGGACCGACGCCACTTCCGGGAAGCTTTTAATGATCTTGTCCTGCGTCTGCAGGATTTCCGCTGCCTTGGTAACCGAAATGCCAGGCAGTGTCACAGGCATGTACAAGAGGGTCCCCTCGTTCAACGTCGGCATGAATTCCGTTCCCAATTTGAGCGCGGGATAGACAGTAACCCCCAGCACTGCGAGTGCCGCCACGATGAGCGTTTTTTTCCAACGCATCACCCAGGCTATTATCGGGCGGTAGGTCCTGATCATGATACGGCCCAGCGGGTTATCCTGCTCACGCGGGATGCGGCCGCGAATCAGAAGCAGGATCAGGGCTGGAACCAGCGTGATCGAGAGCATCGCAGCCCCGGCCATGGCAAAAGTCTTGGTATAGGCCAGAGGCTGAAACAGGCGCCCTTCCTGCGCTTCCAGGGTGAACACCGGCAGGAACGAAACCGTGATGATCAGCAGGCTGAAGAACAGGGACGGACCGACTTCCCTGCATGCAGCAATGACAGCCGCTGTGCGCTGGGTGCAGGGCGCATCGGGATTAAGGCGCGCAAGATGCTTGTGAGCGTTCTCGACCATGACGATGGCAGCGTCTGTCATCTCGGCAATCGCGAGGGCGATGCCCGCAAGGCTCATGATATTGGAATTGATGCCGAGGAATCGCATTGCAATAAAGGCGACCATCACCCCGATCGGAAGCATGATGATCGCTACCAGCGCGCTTCGCACATGCATGAGGAAGGCTGCGCACACCAGCGCCACGATAATGATCTGCTCGAAGAACACCTCCTGCAGCGTCGCAATGGCGCGTTGAATCAACTCGGAACGGTTGTAGAGGGATTGAATCGAAACGCCTTCCGGCAGGGCGGATGCGATCTCGCCGATTTTCTTTTCGAGGTTGCGGGTGACGTCGAGGGCATGTTCGCCGTGCCTGGCCACCGCGATGCCCGAGACAACTTCTCCTTCACCGTCGAGTTCGGCGATGCCGCGACGCTCGTCCGGAACCAGCTCCACGCGGGCGATATCGCGCAGCAGCACCGGTATGCCGCCTTCCGCCTTGACAACGAGATTTTCGAGATCGCCGACACCGCGCAAGTAGCCCTTGCCGCGCACCATGTATTCGGTCTCCGCCATCTCGATGACCCGCCCGCCAACGTCACGATTGCTGGCCGCGATAACCTCGCTCACTTTTTTGAGGGATATGTCATACGCCTGCAGGCGGCGAGGGTCTACAGTGACCTGGTAGGTTTTCACGAATCCGCCTACGCTGGCCACTTCCGACACTCCCTCCGCCGCGGTCAACTGGTACCGCAGAAACCAGTCTTGAATAGCCCGCAACTCATCGAGAGTCCGGTTCCCGGCGGTGACAACATATTGATAAACCCACCCTACTCCGGTTGCGTCCGGACCGAGCGAAGGCTTGACGTTGCCTGGTAGACGGCTGGCTGCAAAACTGAGGTATTCCAATACCCGTGAGCGGGCCCAGTAGATATCCGTGCCATCCTCAAAAATGACATATACGAATGACACACCGAAGTTGGAGAGACCCCGCACAACTTTCGACCGGGGCACGCTTAGCATGGCGGTGGTGAGCGGATAGGTGATCTGATCCTCCACCACCTGCGGCGCCTGCCCAGGATATTCGGTATAAATAATGACCTGCACGTCCGAAAGATCCGGAATGGCGTCGATCGGCGTCTTCCAGACCGAATACATCCCCCAGGCCGCCACAAAAAATGTCCCGAGCAGCACCAGGAAGACGTGCCGCACCGACCATTCGATAATGTTGCCGACCATCCTAGTCCTGTCCCATAGCGTTGGCGGCAGGACTTCCGCTCAATGCCGCCTTGAGGTTGCTTTCCGCGTCGATCAGGAAATTGGCTTTAACCACAACCCTCTCCCCGGCCTTCAGTCCGTCTGTCACTTCCGCGTATTCATCAGCACGGACGCCGATTTTTACCAATCTCGGCTCAAACCGGCCCTCGCCTAGATCCACCAGTACCAACTGCCGGGTGCCGGTGTCGAGCACCGCCGAATCGGGCACCGCGAGCACCTTGTCCTTGCTCGAAGACGAAGCGAACTCTACTCTTCCATACATGGCGGGCTTGAGTAGTGCCTGCATGTTGGGCAGTTCGATGCGCACCCTGGCGGTCCGCGTCTCGGGGTTCAACGTGGGGTAGATGAAGGTCACGTTGCCGTTGAATACCGTGTCCGGATACGAATCAATTTTGATGGTGGCCGCCTGCCCGCGGCGCACCAAGGCAAGGTCCTGCTCAAACACGTCTGCCACCATCCAGATATTGGAAAGGTCGGCGATCTGATACAGCATCTCTCCAGGCATGAAGCGCTGTCCTTGAATGGCAACCTTGGCCATCACAACTCCGCTTGCCGGGGAACGGAATGTGACGTACTGTTTGGGCCGGCCTTCTTGCTGGAGTGCCTGCAGGTCAATCTCCGATATGTCCCAATTGCGGAGCTTCTGCAAGGCACTCGCCGCCAGGCGTTCCATGCGTTCCCGAGCCTCAAGGCCACCGCTCTCGACGCTCTGCATTCCTTTCCTTGCGATAAGATATTCATGTTGCGCCGCGATCAGTTCGGGGCTATACACATCCATCAACGCATCGCCTTTTTTTACCGGCTGACCCGTAGTGTTGACGTAGAGACGCTGGATCCAGCCCTCGAATTTTGGCGCCACTGCATGCAAGCGGCGCTCATCCACCTGCACCGTGGATACTGCGCGAACCGTGCGGACGAGTTCACGATGCCCGACCACCTCGGTTCTCACCCCCAGCTTTTGTATTTTCTCTGCGCTGATTTTTACTATGGAACTGCCGGCTCCAGGTTCTTCGCCTTCATAAACCGGGAGATAGTCCATCCCCATGGAGTCTTTCTTCGGCACCGGGGAGGTGTCCGGCATGCCCATCGGATTGCGGTAATAGAGAATCTTCCCCTTGGTATCCCCTTTAGCCGAAACGGCGTCAGACGATTCAACAGCAGAGGTGGAAGATCGGGCGCCCCACCAATAACCCAAAGCAAGGACGATTGCGGCAAGGACGATTAAAGCCGTCAATCTGGAGACGTGTTTCACATGGACTCCGCGGAGGTCGGCAGGGAACCAGCCTTTCTCGCCGGTGATTTACCGATAAGCAGATCGATTTCCGCGAGAGCCTTGTTGTAGGCGGCTATGGCCGTCACAAGGCTGATTTCGTAATTGAATACTGTCATCCGGTTATCGAGCAGCGTCATGAAGTCGAGCCGATTGACACGGTAGGCTGCCTGGGCGGACTCAACAGTGAGGCGGGCTTGGGGGAGGATCGCGGTTTGGTATAGCCGGATCGATTTCAGGCTCTGCTCGGCCATGGCGACCTGCTGGCGCAGTCTGGCAATGACCTCATTGCGTTGTGCCTGATAAAGGTTCAAAGCCTGATTGCGCATCGCCAGGGACTCTGCTTCGCGCGGTCCGAGTTTGCTGCCGTGCCATACCGGCAGATTGATTGCTACCGTCAGGCTCACCATGTCCGGACGCCGGCTGTTGTCCAGCATGTTGTCGCGCTGGCCATAGGACATGCGCACATCGAAGTCGGGATAGTAATTTTTGCGGGCCAGCTCCAGCGCTTTCTCGTTTCGCGCAGCGAGACTTTGCAGCGCAAGCAACTGCGGGCGCTGCGTCAGCGCGTTCTCGCGCAACGATTCCAGATTCAGGCTTTCTTCCTGCAATTGCGGGGGTGTTGGAATCGGCGCAGCAATCGCTTCTTCATTGCGTCCAAGGGCGCGAATGAGTTCGGCTTCGATTGCCGGCCGTTCCCGCGCGAGCTGGAGTAGTTCGTCCATCATCCTGGATACTTGCGTTTGCGCTTTCAGTACGTCGGCCTGATTTCCACGCCCTACCTCATAGTGATCCTCGGCGATGTGGAGGAATTCTTCCAGAACCAGCTTGTTTTTCTCCACCAGCCGGGCCATTTCGAGCGTGAGGCCCAGATCGAAATAAGCGCTTTTAATGTCGCGCACGACGCGGTTCACGGTCTCCTCGTAACCGTAATCGATGGCCTCCGCATCTTTTGCCGCGACATCCTTGCGGAGCGCGCGTTTACCGGGAAAGGGCAGGCGCTGGGACAGACCAATCATTTTCATGGTCATGTCATCGCGGTTGAAAGGCTGCGAGGCGAGTGGAGCATTGATTACGCCTGCCTCCAGAACCGGATCGTCAAGCGCTTCCGCAGGTGAAATCCTCTGGCGCGCGGCCTCGCGTTCCTGCAGCGCAGCTTGAATTTCCGGATTGTTCTCCAACGCTTCCGCTACCAGTACAGTCAATGGAACGGGAACCTGAGCGGCGCTTTCCATGTCTGCGGTCGCGGGGGCGGCGGAAAATAGTTCAGGAGGATTTGACGTACGCACCTGCGGGGCCGCGCCGGCGGGAACCTGAGGTTTTGCATCTGCTGAAAATATACCCATCAAAAAAAATGTAAGGATAATCGTGCTTCGGATCATTCCAGCCATTCTCGCTTCCGTTGGTTGGGTGTTTTCAAATCCGGAGTTTCCGGATATGCGGCTTCGCAGAGGTTTTCCGGGGAAAAACTCCCCTGAGTCTGAGTATAGGCGACGAAAATCCGGATGGCAGCGCGCAAGGTTTCCTTTGACGTTCACCCAAAGTGTTATCGATAGCCAATCCGATGGCGGAGAGAGTGAGATAAGCATCCTGATCTCCTTGAAATTACTGGCGGCCTGTCGCTGATTTAGCAACATAACAGTTGGCATTGCGGTTAGCGCCCTGGCAACTGCTGAGCAACCTGACAAAAAAAGGGAAGATTACGAATGCAACCGGCGGATTTCGCCTGCTGCGAACTCAGGCGAGGGGAGGACGCTGCGGTTGATGAGGAAAGGATGAAGTAAAGCGGCAGTCGGACGAGATAGCGTAAGAGTGTCCACCGGCGAGATTCAGCAATGAAGCCGAGGGAGGGAGCGCATTGCCGCTTATGTGGCAGACAACCCCATCACAGGACAGGCTGAAGTTCGCCTCATTGAGGGTGCCATCGTTATCAACCGGCGGTTCGTGCCCGGCACCGTCATGCTGGGTGCAGGCAGCCGAAGGTATTATGACTGAAGGAATCTGAGTGCCTGGACCTGCTGCTGCCACGTTTTTGGCCTGGGCGCATAGCGGCATGATAGCCGCAAGCACGCCTTGCAGTGGCAGCCCCAGCATGATTAGAACCAATCCGAATGTGCGTATACGCAACATGATGTTTCCAGT
Organism: Nitrosospira briensis; assembly: GCF_900115125.1. Classification (GTDB taxonomy): domain Bacteria; phylum Pseudomonadota; class Gammaproteobacteria; order Burkholderiales; family Nitrosomonadaceae; genus Nitrosospira; species Nitrosospira briensis_A. The sequence continues at coordinate 701,837 of NZ_FOVJ01000001.1, forward strand.
ATGCGCATTTCTCCTGTGCCGGGCAAGTCTTATGTGTAGTACGTCTCCAATCGGTATAAGATAAAAGCGTATGCCGGTAGAGATGGCGTGAAGTACACTGCTCAAATCCATTAATAAATATCAGCCATGAGAAAAAAAGACCATAAGAAAGAGATACGGGAAACCGGCAGGCGGGTGCCTCAACTGTCAAAAGAAGTCTATGAGGGAACGCTTTATAAACTGCAGATCGAACTTGTCAAACTGCAGCGGCACCTCATCAAATTCGATGACAGGATTCTGATAATCTTCGAGGGTCGGGATGCGGCGGGAAAGGATGGAACGATCAAACGCATCACCCAGCACCTGAGTCCGCGGGAAACGCGTGTAATAGCGCTGGGCAAGCCATCGGACCGGGACCGCAGCTCCTGGTATTTCCAGCGTTACGTTCAATATCTACCCGCCGCACAGGAACTTGTGCTGTTCAACCGCAGTTGGTACAACCGTGCGGGAGTGGAGCATGTCATGCGCTTCTGCACTGCTGACGAGTATGATGAGTTCATGAGCTCGGTGGTGGAATTCGAGCATATGCTGATACGTTCCGGCATCAAACTCCTGAAGTATTACCTCGACATCAGTAAACCGGAACAGGAAAAACGCCTGAATGAGCGCAAGAAAGACCCGCTTGCGCAATGGAAAGTCAGCGCGCTTGATGAGCATGCGTTGAAGAAATGGGATGAATATACTTTGGCGCGAGACAAGATGCTGGTTCACACCCACAACCTCATTACACCTTGGATAATTGTGCATGCCGATGACAAACAGCTGGCGCGGATCAATCTCATCAAGAACATGCTCAGCCGCCTGGAATATGACGACAGGGACGAGCGGCTGATTCTGCCCGACCCGCGAATAGCCACGACGTTCGAAGCCTCCTTCATAGAGGAAGGTCTGCTGGCTTCATAACGGGGCGTCGGTTTCACCCCGCCTCAACCCATGGGCACGCAGTTCCTACCCTGCGGGCGACGCATGCATCCCCGAATGTGGAGCGGCAACATCTTTCAGCCGGGAGGCCAGCGATACAGTAAAGGGACGCGTCCACCTCCCCGAGGATGCGTTGCCTCCGCCATAACACTTTGCCTTCCCGTACGTCAAGATGCCGCCGCATTCGTTCGCGCGATTTCCGTGATCGTCCTTCTTCGCTGTCGACCTCGTATAATCCACGCACATTAAACCGGAACCAGCTACGGAAACGTTAACCCTGCGATTTGCTGCCCGGCTGCAGCATTCGCCTTCCTGGCGGTTCAGCCTCGGGCAGGTATTCTTTCCTGTCGCATACCATATGCGCCATAAGCCGGATGAACTGTGAATGCAATAAAAAGCTGCCGCTTGTCTACCGCCGGCTTACCTCCTGCTCTTTCGCTCTTATTCATTGAGACACTTTACACATAAGAAAGTTGACAAAGTTGAGTTAAAATTGGTAATCTACACCTGATGGGCGATAATCCAGCGGTGTATTTGGCCAATGAATTAGCCCATGTGAGCCGCAGTTACAGCAGGTGTCGCATGAAAACACAGAGGCTTCTGGCAATCGCATCGATGGGGTCAATGCTGGGTTTGATGACTTCATGCGCACCAATGAGCCCGTATCAAACAATCGATAGTCCCGCACTGCGTAAAACGGTTCAGAATGCCAGAACACGTAGTGATCACGACGTCTTGGCCAGCTATTTTGAAAACCTGGCTAAAGAGATGGGAGAAAGGGCAGAGGAGCAGAAAAAACTGCTTCAGCATTATCAGGAAAAAAGCTATCTGTATGGCCGCCGAGCACAGGATCAGCAATCCCATACATGGGCTTTGATGGTCAGGTACGAGCAGGCCGCAAAGACAAGCCTGAGCAAGGCGGCTTTACATCGTGAGATTGCGGCCAAACTTGAACAGGAAGGTAATACCGATTCCGGCCATAAGACAGCTGAAGCCCATGCCGGCGCGCGTTCCAAAAATAACTGAAAAACCGGAATAACAACCGGAATGCCGAGGTAACTATAGCGAAGTAACTTATTTTTATTATATTCCTAGACCCGCGACAAGCGAGGGCCCGGTGGCAGAGATCGAGTGACAGCCCACCGGCGGATGCCCTTCATTGATGATATGAAATCCGTTCGATTAATATTCAGGAAGGTATCGCTGCTGTTCGTGTCGAAAAAGCGGCTTCCGCTGACCGTTCTTGTTATCTGTACGATAATCAGCATCGCTGCGTTGAACGGACTGGCACGAAACATCATTCAAAAAAGGGATGTTTTCAGCGATCCGCTGTGTAATCGTGTTTGGCAAAAAACGCATCAGATCGGGCATCATGCGCCCCCTCGCAAGGCCGGTAACAAGAAAATCCAGAACGGTTAGAGGTAGCGCGTGCCGCCCCCCTCCTTTCAGCGAGAATTTCAGGAATCGGCTATTCGTTTCGGCGAGACGCTGTGCCCCGAGCCCGGCTATTCCCTAAGGAACGGGGATATTGTCTTGCCTCCCGGCAGCATGAGCAGCCAGGTAGAGTCCACGAATCAACGTCACAGTTTGAGCTTTTTACCGGTGCCTTATTCGAGGCACTGCGTTATCATGGAGGAAGTCATCCCGGCTTCCTCCATGCCTGATATCGATTTCTTTTTTTCCGCTGCCGGTCCTCTTGCCGGCGCCGTGCCCGGTTACAGTGTTCGCTCGCAGCAGTTGGAAATGGCGCAGGCCATCGCGGAAACCATTATTGCGAACTCCGTTCTTGTTGCGGAAGCGGGCACCGGTACAGGCAAGACCTTTGCCTATCTCGTTCCCGCGTTGCTGGCTGGCGGAAAGGTGATCATTTCCACGGGCACCAAAACCCTGCAGGATCAGCTTTTCAACCGCGACATTCCTACGGTGCGAACAGCACTGAAGGCGCCAGCCACTGTGGCGTTATTAAAGGGAAGAGCCAATTACGTCTGCCACTATCATCTCGAGCGAACGGTGCAGGATGGTCGCCCCAACCTTGCCAGCCGTGAAGAGGTGAAGTATCTGAAGCTGATCGAGCGCTATGCGAATGTCAGCAAAAGCGGCGATAAAAGCGGCTTGAGCGAAGTCCCGGAAAATGCCGGGGTCTGGCAGCACGTGACTTCCACTCGCGACAACTGTCTTGGCTCCGAGTGTCCCCATTACAAGAATTGTTTTGTGATGGAGGCCCGTAAACAGGCGCTTTCAGCGGATGTGGTGGTGGTCAATCATCATTTATTCTTTGCGGACGTCATGCTGCGGGATGAAGGACTGGCCGAACTGCTCCCCGCCTGCAACACGGTTGTATTCGACGAGGCTCACCAATTGCCTGAAACCGCCAGCCTGTTTTTTGGGGAGTCCGTCAGCACCAGCCAGTTGCTGGAGCTTGCGCGGGATGCCGAAGTCGAAGCGCTGCGGGGAGCGAAGGATTTTACCCCCCTGCCCCAGGCTATTATGGAGATGGAAAAGGCGGCGCGCGATTTCCGTCTTACCGTCGAAGGCGAGAATAGCCGCATGCCGCTGGCTGCGATAATGAAAAACGCGAAATTCGGCGTTGGACTGGATGAATTGCTAAAAAAGCTGGGCGCTCTGGTTGAGTTGCTGGAGAGCCAGGCGGAACGTTCGGAGGGATTGGAAAACTGCTGGCAACGAGCGCGTGAAATCGCCGCCAGCATGAAACGCTGGCGTGACCAGGCGGAAACCGAAGGATTCGTGCGATGGGTAGAAGTGTTCAGCCAGGCGTTGCAACTTAATGCTACTCCGCTTTCCATTGCGGAAATATTCAACAAGCAGTTGAGCGCCTCTCCACGCGCATGGATATTCACCTCCGCAACCCTGTCGGTAAAAGGCGATTTTTCCCATTACAACAGTGAAATGGGCTTGAGCATCGATCCGAATGCAGCCCGATCGGCCTGCTGGGACAGTCCTTTTGACTTCCCCAACCAGGCACTGCTGTACGTCCCGGCATGCTTGCCGGAACCCAACAATCTCAAATATACGGAAGAAGTGGTAAAAGCAGCGCTGCCGGTACTGAAGGCTAGCGGCGGACGGGCTTTTTTCCTGTGCACCAGCCTTCGGGCCATGCAGCGGGTGCATGAATTGCTGCTGGAGGCATTCAAACGGGAACAACTCGACTATCCTGTTTTGCTGCAAGGCCAGGGCTCGCGCTCCCACATGCTGGAGCGTTTTCGAAAAATGGGCAACGCCGTGCTCATCGGCAGCCAGTCCTTCTGGGAGGGGGTGGACGTGCGCGGTGCAGCGCTGTCGGTAGTTATCATTGACAAGCTGCCCTTTGCTCCGCCCGACGACCCGGTACTTGCGGCGCGGATCGACAAAATCAACAAGGAAGGACGCAATGCTTTCATGGAGTACCAACTGCCGCGCGCGGTGATCAACCTGAAACAGGGAGCCGGGAGACTGATCCGGGACGAGACGGATCGCGGCGTGTTGATGATCTGCGACTCGCGCCTTGTCACCAAACCATACGGGAGAAAGATCTGGCAAAGCCTGCCGCCCATGAAACGCACACGTGAGCTAGTGGAAGTGGAGGAATTTTTTGCCAGGATCGACGAATTCGTCTGACGGACAAAGACGGGCTGGATTCTCAGCCTTTTGATTTGTAGTAACCGGTATTTGATCCGTAGCAGTGTCAAGCGCCAGTAGCCGGATGCATTAGAAGGCCGCGATCGCAACAGCAAGAGCGCGTCCGTAGTCGGCCCCTTGTTTTTGTCCCCCGTTTATTCCGTTTTCTTTTTATTGCAGGTATTTTTTTAATCCGCCTATTTTGATAATCTTTTTAACCATTGGAGCCCGACAAGAAAGGACATTCATATTTTCCGCATTTATACAGTCAAATAAATTCGCCGGCGGTAACTATAATTGTATCTATCCAGCGTTCCGCTGGAATAAAGCCGGGGCTGAGCAAGTGACAAGCTTTTGCATGAATTCGATTCTCAAGGTGAAATTAAACGTTGAGGTGGAAACCAAAGGAGGCATCCAATGGAAAATGCAGGCGAGACACAAAAAAGAACGGCGCTCGCGTCGGTACGAAACCTGGTGGCTACACCGATGGCTGGCGCGGTCACGATTCTATACGTCATTTGGCAATTGGTAGTGGAGCAGCAACTTTTCCTGCGCACATTTCTTGTAGAGCGAATGGGCAAACGCGGTGTGCCGGTACTGCCCTTGGGCTATTGGAATGTGTTGGCACTGAAGACCATCATGTTGTGTCAACACCTGTCGAATAACCCTGACCTTTTGCGGGATGTCCGCCGCCGGACTGAGCAACGGGTACTACGGCGATTGCAAAGCCGAGGCGTATCGCGCCGCCAGGTTCTGGCAATTTCAGAGTATAAGAGCGGCGAGATCGAGCCGCACCGGTTTTATCATGAGCATGTCAAGCGGTCCGTTCCATGCGTGCTGCGCGGATTTGTAGAAAATGCACCTGCGGACTGGACACTCGCAAGACTCGCGGGAAGATTTCCAGAGACAGTGGTTCAGGCTCTGGACAAGGGCACCAAGAAAATGGTCAATACGACTTTGCGCCAGATCGCGGAAGATCGCCGAAGCAATTTAATCCCGCAACAATTGCTGCTCGACCAAAACCCGGGTTTTTACGAGTATTTTAATATCCCACGGTCGCATCAATATTTTCCAGTCATGGGCCGGCCGTCGAAACCTGTTCTGAGTTTTTTGATTCTCGGCTTGGGAGCGGGATTGAACGCCAACTACCACTGTGAGGAAGGACCAAACTGGTATCTGGCCGTGTCAGGATCCAAACGCTGGACATTGATTGAATCGGAATATTCATGGTTGTTGTACCCGGCAGCACGGGGGAATGGGATGCGACGATTTGCCGAATTCAGCGCCGATGAGCATGGCGAACCGAGTGACCGTGATGCTTATGCACTTATGGAATATGCGCCACGCTATGAGTTCGACCTGCACCCGGGAGACGTTTTATTTTTCCCGGCTTGGATGTGGCACAAGACAATCAACCTCCACGAGGAAGGTCTGGGAATCACCTGCCGTTATACCGCGCCGACGCAGATCTCGAACAGGTATTTCCGCGGCCTGCAACTACTCTCGGCTGGCTTCTGGAAAAGCTGCGTTGAAGTCATCGGCTGCAGCATACGCGGCAATATTAGCGATCTGGCGGCGGACACCGAGCACAACGAGCAGGAAACCGCGCTTTATTGAAAGAACCGCCTAATGGAAGGGCGCCAGATGTTCAGTTCGAATCCATCGTCACTGTGCATCCCTGCGCCTGTTATTCGGGCCAAGTCTTGCACTGGGTTCAGACTCGCTCTCGAAATAAGCCGCGGCATCAAGAATGGGCCGGGGCCCGGCACCTTGCCGGGCCGCTATTTGCGCGGTCTCTTTATAGCCCTTTGCCAGCCATTTTGCCTGGGCGGGGAACAATGGTTCCTGCGCCTTTAGCTTCAGGTCATTCGCCTTTCGTATCTTTTTTCTGTACTCATCATTGGGCGGTTGGCCGGCCTCGGCAGCCTTTCCCCGTGCTTCGTGTACCGGTTGCGTCAAACCCCGGTCGACTGTGTATCCGGTGGAATTCGTATCCACGGTAATTTCACGGATAAGCTGCCCGCCGTACAGCTCTCCTCCAGAGAGACCCGTGGCACGAAGATAAGGGATGGCTTTGCTTGCGGACAGGGTGACCTCGTTAGTCGTGCGATTCCATGTCGCCTGAATGGCGGCGGATCTGGCCTTAAGGCTTTCTGCGGTGAGGTCGCCGATCAGATAATAGGGAAAATTCTTGACTGGTAGCGTGGACAGCCGCTCGTATTCTGTGAAGACTGCATTGAGCCAGTCGAATTCGAGTGTATTACCGCTCTCATTGTATCTGGCCAGGTTCGCCTGATGGAAAAAATGAGGCCACTTATTAAAGGTGAGCATATGCCGCAATGCGATATCGGCTTCAACCATGAGAATTTCGGCATAGCTCCGGGGAGAGCAGGTGGCGCCGGGTATTTCACATGGATTTTGCCCGGCATTAACGAATCTGTCATGGTAAATATAGTTGTACTCGTCTTCCAACTGGGGCGGATTCGTCACGTTATAGAAGATATTCGTTGGCCAGCGTGGCAGTATAAGTCGATCCGTTCGGCTGCCATCCTCATACTGAGCAATATACTGCTCGGCGTTCTCTGCACGCTGCGATGAGTCGGCGGCAAGATAGTCCACGTTGACGCTGGCGGCGGCTTTCAGGAATAGCGGATTGGCGCCACCTTTATCGAGTGCTATGTCGTCAGCCTGAACATCGAACATATGCGCGTGCAAGGCAGGGTCATTCGTGCATTTGCGATCTCTCAGGCCAGAGTGGCCTCCGCTTATGAGCACCCGGTCATTTTGATTTCTTTCAGGAAGATCCAGAAGCTCCCAGACCGTCCGGTTCTTGATAATTTCCGCACGGATTGCCTGAATGTTGGTAAAAGTCGCGTAATCGCAAGGGGCACCAGCGGGGACCGGTGCCTTGTCCAGATCCGCGTGAGCGAAGGTGTGGTTGATAAAGCGGAAATGGGTTTTGTTGGCCACGACTGCCGCCACCAGGTCCTCAGTCAAATTTGCGGTCAGCGGCTCCGCTTCGGGATCGACAACCGCCCCGGAACCATTGAATGCAAAATCCAGCTTGAAATTATCGGCTGCGGGGTGCGCGGCACGAAGGGCGATCTGTTTGCTCACTGCATTGTTGATATCAAGGCTGTTCAAGCGATAGGTGCGGGTCGGGCTATCCTTCTTGAGAACGGGATCCCACAGAGTGTTACGCCGAAACAAGTCGTCCACATGGGCGGCCATATGAATAAAGCGCGAACCAACGAATAGCCCCTGCGTGGCCCAGTTGACGAATTCGTAGGCCAGGACCTCTGAATGGACCAGGAATCGCGCATTTGTGATCGTGGAGATCAAGACCTCGCGCACCGGCGTGATTCGCCCAGGCATCATGTATCGCACGATGGATACCAGTGCTTCCCCGTTCCCGGTTTCGAGAACCGGTTCAGCATACGGTACAGAACCGTCCCGCAAGCCATTACCGTCATTTCGGGGATTGGACGCAAAGGCAAAATAGGTAATTGGAAATGGGTTATCCTTATTCACATACTCGAAGATTTCCTTGCTGTACGCGGCAGGTACAGTCCACCTCGCATCATAGTCGCTTCCGCTCGTCGAATAGACGAGGCCATAATCCAGGTAAACCCCATGAGGCGGCTTCGGATCCGAATATGTGGCTGGCCACCCTGACAGTACGGCTTCGCGGACCCCGAAGTTTTTCTCGTAGTCGTGCAGCAGGTCCCATTCCGACGGCGTGAAGTTGGGGACCAGGTCGGCATCGGTGAGGATGATGCCGTTGTAGTTGCCCACACAACCTGGATCTTCGGCTTTGCAGATGGCTCCGGCCGGAGAAGAGGCGAGTGTTGCCAGCGTCAAATCCTGTTTCTGGGCATTCAACACATCATATGGCACGCCCATTTCGTCAAGGACGGGCTTGATATAAGCGAATCCCAAATCTTCCGCTATCTCGCCTGTCGTGATGAGCAATATTCTCAGTTTGACGGCATTATCAGCTGACGCGGTCGGCGCCACGGCAACTAAAGCGACGAACAGTGCAGCCGAAGCCAGCAGTACGCGTTTTATGCCCAGTTTCCGCTTCATTAATAAACTCCTTACCGCAAACAAAACAAAAAGGATTATCAAATCCCTGGTTTTTGCCTACCCCACCAGCCCGAAGAAAAGTCAATATTGACGCGATGATCAGAAAAGATTAGACCGGACGTGCCACATTTAAAGTTCCATATATAGCTCTCGCGGCCAGCGTTGCAGGTGATTTTCGGGCTATCTTCCTTCCACTGCGCCTCCAGAGTCAAATTCTTGCGAGCGGCAGACGAGTCCTTCACTGATCTCGAAATTCATACACGGGGCAGTGAAGGACCATTTCCGTTCCGCACGTGCCAGGCAATTCCCGGAGAATTTGGTCAGCTTTCCAATGTAACCCATCGTACAGATTCAGCTAAGGAAAAATTAGAAACTCGGAGGCGACCGTTATCTCCATTAGCTCATTCAGTTTTTTACTCTTGCGCTTTCTGTTGTCGAACCGCTGTTGTCCGTTCGGGCTCAAACAGAAATGACGCGCAGGAGCCGCCCTTTTCTGAACGGAACCGATCACCTGGCATACCTATGACCGCTTCACGATCATTTACTCAAAATCGCTTCCTGCAAACCGTGCTGGCAGCTTATGTGCTGGTTTGGATCGGTACGGCGATCGATCCGACGGACTGGCTGACCTGGGTTCTTGAGAATATTCTCGTCGTCGTCCTCGCCATTATCCTCATGGCGACTTACCGGCGGTTTGCTTTCTCAAATAGCTCTTATCTGCTGATCGCGCTTTTCCTCAGCCTGCATGCGGTCGGCACGAACACAGGTTATGCCCAGACTCCTATCGGCTTTTGGCTCAAGGAGGTGTTCGGACTCAGCAGGAATCCGTATGATAGGGTCATACATTGCGGATTCGGTTTGCTATTGGCCTATCCGTTTCATGAACTTCTGGTCCGCACGGCAAATCTTCGCGGCCCGGCAATACACTGGTTGCCGGTCAGTCTGATCCTGGCGGCGAGTGTCGGTTTTGAAGTTCTGGAGTCGTTCGTGGCGGAGATCGTCAGTCCTGGCGCCGGTCCGGCATGGCTTGGCGCGCAGGGCGATGAATGGGATATGCAACTAGACCTGGCCTCAGCAACCCTTGGAGCGACGGCGGCAATGATTTTTACGTATTGGCAAGAGAGTGCCGCGGCTAACAGAGCCATGCCTCCATGAGCGAAAAGCCATTCCGGGAGCGCAGGCTGCTCCACGTCCTTTCCGTTTGTTATGCGATCGTGTGGATTACTGCTGCACTCGATCCCGTAAAACGCAGCGACTGGCTACTCGAAAATCTCCTGGTTTTTGTCTTTGTGCCTGGGCTCATTTTCGCCTATCGCCGGCTACCGCTTTCGGATGTTTCGTACATCCTCATTTTTATCTTTCTCGTCATGCATGCCGCAGGCGCCCACTATACATACGCGGAAGTGCCGCTGGGCTACTGGCTCAAAGACATGTTTCAACTGCAGCGAAATCATTTCGACAGGATCGTGCATTTCTCGTTCGGCATCATGGCGTATCCGATTCAGGAAGTGCTGATGCGCGCGATGCGGGCACGCGGGTTTTGGGTGTGGCTCCTTCCGGTTGCGATAACCGTATCGTTCAGCGGTTTTTTCGAAATCATCGAAGCGGTCATCGCAATGCTTGTCAATCCCGAACTCGGGGCGGCTTACCTCGGACTCCAAGGGGATGTTTGGGACGCGCAGAAAGACATGGGGCTTGCGGTGCTCGGGGCAGTTTTGACGGTAAGCGCGAGTGCGTTCACCCCTGGAAACCGGAAAGCACCGCCTTGATGATGAGCGGATGGGATGCGGTGCAAAGCCGGCAGCTCAGCTTGTTCAAGAGCGGTCGCGTAGTTCTGTCACGCCCTTCTGTCCCGCACAATGATTACAGCAGAACATTACTCCGTTTTTCTCCAGACCATGGCCTATGATTCGCACACGGCAGTGTGCACAGCTCGGCGCAAGTTTGTTGATCGCGCATTCGAAGCTATCGAAAGTATAGGTTTGGTTTGAAGCGATCACCTGGAATGACTTGTCGTAGTCGTTCCCGCATCCATCACATTTTGGCATGAATTTCTCCTCCGTCAGTTGTCGAGAACGAGCCTGCTCCAAATACATTAACCGCTGGAGCTCTCCATTCGCGTGTGGAATTTGACCGGATCCATGGGACGCATAACTACATACAAATACTTCTTATCCCCAGGACGTTCGGTACGCTATCGCACAGAGAGGCCATATTTTCTTCCTGTTACAGGGCATGACCGGCTGCGACTTTCTACCGGCGCTTCTACTCGCTTATAGCTTCTGGTTGATACGCCAGCTTCGAAGCTGCGACCCGCAACTTCTTACGCCCTTGGGGACCAGCATCAGCCTTGGACCCCAGAGCCGCGGCGGGAACGAAAATAATAGCTCGAATGGCTCATCAGGGCTTGAATATTTGCATCTTTCCTATAGGCTGAGCAGTACGTGAGGAATAAGGTGATAAGCACTAACAAGTGCTATGCCGTACTCACGCACGCTTGGATTATTCCCGTAGTTTTTCAGGAGATATAAAAATGAAAATAATTAAAGCCTGTATTCTTGCTATCGGATTTGTTACTGGAACCGCAAACGCTGCTGATTTTTCTTTTACCGGAGAATTTAAAGACGTCGATGAGGTACAGGAGTTCAACTTCACGGTATTGGGAGCAGCATCTGATGTGATGCTGCGTACCTGGTCTTATGCAGGAGGCACCAATGCCGCGGGAATGGATATTGCCAGAGGTGGGTTTGATCCGGTTGTAACGCTCTTCAATGCATCCACAGGAGACGGGATTGATGAGAGCGATGACGGCAGTCCGGTCGCTGATTCAGTTACTGGCCTAAGATACGACTCTTTCCTGATGACCAATCTCGCGGCTGGAGCTTACACGGCTACTGTCACGCAATATAGCAGCTTTGCCAATGGCCCTTCATTGGCAGATGGCTTCATGGGCAGCGGTAACACAAGCTTTGGTTCCCGCGATCCACATTGGGCTCTGGATATTTTGAATGTCAACACTGCCTCGATTGGCGCTTCGTATATTTCGCACACCGCTCCTATTCCAGAACCCGAGTCTTATGCCCTGCTACTCGCAGGACTTGGCCTCGTCGCCTTCATGGCCCGGCGGCGGTTGCATGAAGAGCAACTATCGTAAACACGCAGTGATGAGCCACGCCGATAAATCTCCGAGGCTTTAATTGGCGTGGCTTCGGTTGATGGTGTTTCAGCGCAGAGGGAAATGAGCTGTGCTGATGGCCTGCTCCCTCATTACATCCTCTATATGTTATCTCGTTCCGAGGAAAAATATCCTGTTCCCTTTCATTAAAGCCTCGGTAATGAGTAACCGAAACATCAGACGGGATCAGCCAGGAAATACCAGCGGGTTCGGCAGCAAAAACAGTTAATGCATTTAGGCTTTGCGTGTGTCACCGTACAGAAGGACTCCTCCACAGCATCTACACTGTTTATTCAAAAACCGACTTGGAGATGACTATCATGAACTATTTGAAACCTGTTCTCACCGCAGCAATGCTGACATTTGCGCTTGCCGCGTGTGAATCAAAGCAAGAAGACAAACGGGAAGAAGCATTGGAACAGAAAGCCGACAAGATGGAAGATAGAGCCGATGCGGTACGCGAGCAAGGCGAAGCAACAGCTGACCGGATTGAAAAACAGGACCCCGGCATAGATAGCCACACAACCGACCGCACTGCGGACGCCGCACGTGAAACGGCTGAGAAGCGTGCCGATCAGCTCGAAGATAAGGCGGATCTTGAGCGTGAAAAAAAGTAACGGTTGAACAGGCTGGCGATCATCCAGCAGCAAGGGCAAGTGGCTCAGGCATAAGCTGGCGAGGAAGATACGTGCGCGGCTAGTAACTCCGCTCAATCCGTTCAGGGGAAACCGAAAAATTATTCAGACTCGGGGTCGGCGCCGTCCTGCTTTTTGTACAGTTCGGCGATCTTTTCCGCGAAACGTTTTTCCACTTCCGGGCGCTTCAGCTTCAATGTGGGCGTCAGGAGACCGTTTTCCACGGTCCACGGCTCGAGTGCGAGATGCACGGCACGAACCCGAGCGTATTTCGGAAAACTTCGAAGTGCGGTTTTGATCTTGTTCAGAACCGCGACTCGCACAGCTGATTGCGTTAGCGACCTCGGATCGCCGGCCTTCACGCCGAGGCCGGCCGCAATATTTTCCCACTCGTGCTGGTTCAGTACCAGCAGTGCCGCTAGATATGGCTTGCCCTCGCCTACTATCATCGCCTGTTCGAATAAGGGATCCTGAACAATAGCCATCTCCAGATCGCCGCGTGGGACTTTCTCGCCGGTTGAAGTGACAAGTATTTCCTTGAGCCGCCCGCAGATGAATACGTGATCTTCCGAGATGCGAGCCTGATCGCCGGTATGAAGCCAGCCTTCGGAATCAATCGCGGTCCGCGTTTCCTCCGGCTTGTTCCAGTAACCGAGCATGATGCCGGGACTGCGAGCCAAGAGTTCATCTTTATCACCAATGAGAATTTCAACCCCCGGCAATGCCATACCCGCCGACTCAGGGATATTATCGTCGAGGCGATTGGCTGTCAGTACAGGTGAGGCCTCGGTCAGGCCGTAGCCCTGCACTACCGGCAGCCCCAACCCGATGAAATATCTGGAAATGTCGCCATTGAGTGGTCCTCCCCCGCTTACTGCTAGCCGTAACCGGCCGCCGAAGTGAGCCAGAATCCGGTCCGCGACCAATGGCCGCAAAATCGGCTAGGTGAATTGATACCACCAGTGGCGCTGTGTCTGGCCCGTCCTCTTCTCCTGCCCATCCCCCTCCGCCTGCTGCTTCCCTCTGTGCCACGACTGCCGGTATTGCGTGCTGCTGAAGCGTTCCCAGCCAACCGCCGTTGTCCAGCCGAATAACAGTCCGGCGAGTTGTCCTTTCTCCTCCACTTGCTGGCGTATCTTGATACGGATACCTGCAAAAACTTGCGGCACCCCGACAAGTATGCTGGGACGTACCGCCTTCATATCCTCAGCCAGATCCTTGAGAGAACGGGCGTGCGCTACGCTGCTGCCAGCCATGATAGGCACATAGTAGCCGACAGTGCGCTCGAACATGTGGGAGAGCGGCAGTAACGAAAGATACAAGTCTTCGCGATAGCCCGGTATGGCCTTGAGCACTGCCTCGGCATTCCACAGGATATTATGGTGGGAGAGCATGACCCCTTTGGGTTTGCCAGTGGTACCGGAAGTATAGGCGAGTGTTGCGATCGTCCGAGGATCAGCAAGGCGCGACTCACCAGGTTCAGTGGGCCGGATCCCGGCGTGAACATCGCTCTGGTCATCGGCCTGCTTTTCTGCAGGCTGATCTTTGGCACCCTGATCCGGTCTTTGGAGCCAGTCGTCCACGCCTTCCAGCACTATCTTGTTACCGGCAACCTCCGAAGGATGCTCAACACATATTACTTTCCGCAAATCAGCGAGATTGGAACACAGCTGGGCAAGCGTTTCCCATCGTCTTTGAGTCCCGACCAGGAGCAGCCGGGTCCCTGAATCAGCCAGGATATAAGCGATATTATCCTGTGCATCGGACGGATATAGCGGCACGACGACAAGCCCAAGCGCCAGCGCTGCCTGATCGAAACATACCCATTCCAGCGAATTGCGCAGCAGGATCGCCACCCGGTCACCAGGAGCAAAATTTTCCAGCGCCAGGGCTCGCCTCCAGCGCTCCGCCAGCACCCCCGTTTCCTGCCAGGTGTAGCTTCGCCATTTTTTGAGCTCGGCGTCAAACTCCCAATAGGCTGGGGAATCCGGAGTTCGCTCGATGCGCAAGGCAAACAGCCCTGCGAGCGTCTTCGCCTCCGCGGATGAAATGATGTCTGTATTTTGCGATCCCATGGGGTCAGCAGCTATTGATACCAGCATCAGCCACGCTCATCATGCTTCGCGTGAGCTTGCCGACACGGGTATGGGGCACATAGCAGGAACCATAGCGTCCGGGATGGTGATCAAAACTGTCTGCAATCCAACTAAACCTGTAGTTCCGCAAGATCGGAAATCGTATCGTACTCATAGTACGTTTTGTAATCGACCATATCCCCTGGCGTGACGGTGTCCTCATAAATGCTGTATAGCGCATCGTCGATCCGGTGAAACTGGAGCGTGTCGGGCGCTGTCATATCAGGCAGATACGTTGAATCCGGGTGTCTCTCCTGCCATGCAGCCCAGATTCGGTCTACGTTGCAATGGTGCAGAAAGAATACGGGATCATTTGGCGACGAGGACCGCCCCATGTCCCCGCCAATCCAGACATGGACGCTGTTGTGAATGCGTTCGTTCCCGACCCAACCCTCCACGAGGTTGCGTATGCCGCCGGGCGAAGACGAACTGAACGGCGAGGTGTCGTACGCCGCCTGGTCGCGGATGATCATTCGCACCCCGGTTCTTGTGGGGAGTCTTCCTGTATTGCCGAGTTCGCGTTGCAGCGACCGGTTCGCTGGCCTCAAATCCCCGGTTCTCAGGCTCATCTCCAGGCGAACCCGCCAGTCGGAGAGGGCGAATTGTCCGAGATTTGCAGTGCTCCATATCGGGGATGTGGCCGGTTCGGGCAACTCGGCATCCGTAGTCCAATCCCAGTAGGGAATCCTGAATTCGTTGTCATTCAACGCCTGGCGTAATAATCCTTCCAGGGTGATAAGAAAATATCGATGCCAGGGCAGGAAGCCAGGGCCGGAGTGCGCCGCGTTGCGGTCATTTTGATTGGGTGGGGTCATCAACATCATCGACTGGTGATGCCAGAAAACGAACGAGTCATAGATCGATAGCCCGTCCTGACCTGCCCATGCAAACTGCGCCGGGTCCTTGAGTCTTCTAACCCCCTCGATATACTTCTGGGCAGCTTCGGGGTTACTGAGGAAATTATGGCGGATCATTGATGACCTCCGCCCTGATTGTGATCACGGCCGTGATCGGCGTTCGGACCGGATTCAGTGAATGCATCCGGGTAAGCATCCATCACTTGTTTCATCAGGTCCACAGCGGAACCATAAGTTACGAACGGCGTTGCATGAGTATAAACCTGCCCGTCCTCATCGACGGAAAGGTGAAGATTCGCGGGTTTTCCGTCCACCTCCACGCAGTAGGTAGTGATGATCTTGATGTGGTGCCCGTTATGCGTGATTTCCCGCACACTGGTAGCCTCGGGCCCGCCGTGTTCTCCATGAGGCTCGATATAGGAGGGAAACTTTTTCTTCACCCAGTCGGGGTGGGACTTTGCGCCTTCCGTTGGTGAGTAGTTCTCTAAAACAGAGAGATCCGGATTGATGATCGAGTCTTTCGGCTCCTTTCGTGTAGTCTTCGACTTATCGCCCTTCTCAATGCTTCCCTTGGCAGGGGCATTTTTCTCTTCCATGATTACTCCTTCACAAAGATCGCGAGAGGCTAAACGGGGTCATTGTGTGTGGCACTGATTAGCCCTGCCCTTTTCCATACCCCGTATTCAAAGAATAGGAATATATTCAGCGATGCCCTCGAGTTCCAATACCTCGTATGTACGTTGCGCGCCCGGAGGGAGCCCGCCAAAGCCCGAGGGTCCCTGAGACAGTATTCCAACGGTTTTGAATTCGACCTGTACCTCATTTTCCATCCTGACTGGGGGTAAAACCAGCGCAAAATCCAGAAAGCCCTCGTCAGCCATATTGGACTTAAGCGCCACGGAAATAAGCTTTCCCAGCACAGTTTTCTGTTGCCTAATTTCTTCTCCACGAAATATCACGTTGCCTTCCAGGCCGGTATATTCGAGCGAGGCTTCACCGGGCCTCTCGCTTGTTCCCAACGGCCCCAACGCTCTGGGGAAAAAAACGACGCGTTTGACACCTTCTTGATCAACGAATGTGTAACGGGTAGGTGTTCGATCCGGATGCTCCGGGTGATCCAGTAACGCTGTTTCAGAATTTTGTCCGGCATGTATCCGCACTCCCCTTACACCCTCGGGTAAAGGGTCCCAGAGGTGAACAACCCCGATGGGGGTAATCACCTGGGTGGCGGGTCCTTCAGGGGGATCCGCAACAAAATCGAAATCATAAATCCCGTCCGGGGGCGGTTGGATAAAAATAAAAGGCTCCAGTCGTGGATGGGTCCAACCACCGGTCGGCACTGTGCCGTATGCAGTGATTCGCAATTTGGGCGGAAAGCTTTCCAGAACCGCCAGTTCCACTTCCTTAACTTCAAGAATTTTTTCCATGATTAATTTCCCCTGGTTATTTACAATGGCTGAACAGCATCCATTGCCGTCTCTGCGCCGTTTGCCGGCTTTCTTTATCTTTATAGATTGAAAAACAGAAAAGGCAAGAATGGCGTCAAGTAAAAATTACGCAGGCGAACCGATGGGAAATTGGATAATGGTTTTTTTTACGAATATTACATGCGGCAGAGAGGAGCATAACCGCTTAGCGCCAGGCATGGTGCAGACCTATCGTGCAGACCGCATACCATTACTTCACGATTACGCATCCGGCTCATCTGAGGCAAGAATAGCTTCGGCGGCGTCTTGCAGCGCGACTATGCCGGCGGGGATTATAGCGGCATTGCCGGAATACACCGCACCGGCTAGAAGGAGTAGCGCAGATGCAAGGTCAAGCGCCTCCTTGAAGCCAGTGATATGTTTTATTGCCGACTTTGCGCTCTTTACGCTGGATTTCAAGCCCGCGAGTGCCGGCTGGCTGTCGGTCAGAATCGCCCCTATGGCACTGGTGAATATACCGGACGCAGTATTCAGAAGTGCAATTTCCTGATCATCGAGCTCTTCCCACTGTGCTTTGCTCAGACCGGCCCGGTTCCTGAGTCGCCAGTCTCCTAATGCTATCGCCGCCTCGCGGAACTGATTACCCAATTCAAAAGCATCATCCGGGGACAGCTTGTCCATGTGCTACTCCCGCGAAATATCAAGCAAGCTCTTGTAAGCAGCCCGAAGCTCGCCGGTATATTGCTTGAGCTGCCGGCCAAACTCGTCATCGCCGATCATGTCCCGATGGTCATACAGGTACTGGTGGCCCCCAGCGATTTTTTCCAGAACGACACCATAGGCTTGAATACTTCGGAGCCGGTTTTCGAGACGACCCAAGGCTTCTGCCCTGACCTCTTTTGCGAGCGCCATCGCGACAGGCTCTGGAGGATTATCCGGCGCGAGCATGAAGTTATCATAGTATCTTTCCACAAGCGTGGATTCGACCTGCAAATCCGGGGCGATCCCCTTTTTCACAATCTTCCGGGTAGCGCTGATAATATCCAGAAGCGGCTGATTGCTCTCCTCGACTATCTTCTTGAGTTCATGCAGCCGGTACGTGGCCGTGACAGTACGTGCAAGAATGGTCGATAACGCTTCAACAGCCTCTTTTTCATTACGGTCCAGCAGCGTTGCGTCGTTAAGGTCGGAGCTGAGATTCGTAAGTGACTTGTCGTATGGCCTGATGTCACCGGTAGCAAGCCCCTCGAGCGCCTGCATGTAGTCTGTCACGGTTTGCTGGAGTAAATCCAGGCTTGCTCGCTGCGCCTCGCGTCGCGCCTTCTGCGCTTCCAGCTCGCCATGAAATTTCTCCGGCTGGTACTGCTTGCGTCTGTCGGGCGCTTCTATATAGTTCCTTGTAAGCGCATCATGACTGGCAGCATTCGCGGAAACCGAGGCAAATGCTTTTATCTCCTTGAAACTTACACACCCGGATACAGCCGTCGCAAAAAAAACCAAGGCTAATGTCCACGCGAAGCTCCGGCATATAAGGAGGGATCCGGTCATTTGTTATACCTGTGGCGACTCTCCGCGTAATCACGATGTGTTACTCCAGTTTTTAATGATAGTGAAAATCTCGCACACATGAGAATAATCAGGTGGGTGCGCATTGCTCTGGCGATAAGCTTCGGCATTACCGTTTCCGTCCATGCCGCTGACGGCTCCGTTGGCTTCGGCCTGAGCTATATAGGACAGCAGATTGTGCCAGGCAAGACCAGGTTCAACGGCACCACTATCGGGGGCTTGTCTTCGCTGGACTACAACCCTGCCACAGGCCGCTATCTGGCAATCAGCGATGACCGTAGCAAAACCAGTCCGGCGCGCTTCTACGAGCTATCCCTGGACTTGTCTCAATTCGAGCCCTCTGACGCACCGGGTATGAAGGGTGTCACTTTCCATGCCGTTATAACGATTCAACGGCCAGATGGCGACGCTTTCAAGAGAAATTCGGTTGACCCGGAAGGGATGCGCTTCGATCGGTTTCGCAATAAAATCTACTGGTGTGACGAAGGTCAGCGCAGTATTTCTGCCTTCCGGAATCCTGTGGTGCGCGAGATGAATCCCGACGGCACTCACAGCCGTGAATTCAGCGTACCGCCGCGCTACTATCCGCGCGGCTCCAACATGGGGATATTCCCCGGCGATAAAGGCATATACAACAACCTGGGATTCGAGAGCCTCGCGATCTCGATTGACGGCGACACCTTATACACAGCCACGGAAAATGGCTTGGCTCAGGAGTCGCTTCCCGCCACTATCCTCACCGGTTCCCGCGCGCGCATTCTCTCCTTCGATATTGCCAGCGGAAAACCGGCCGCAGAATATATATACGAGGTTGAACCTGTTGCTTTCATTGCCACATCACTCGGAGGCTTCGCCACCAACGGGCTGACAGGTTTTGTCGCCATTGGAGACCGTCAGTTCATCACCATAGAGCGCGCCTTTTCTCTGGGTGCAGTCGCACCCGGCGGTTCAACCGGGTTTAACGTCCAGTTGTATTACGCGGACGCCCGTGACGCAACCGATATTTCAGAAATCAAATCTATCGTAGGTCAAAGCATTCAGCCGGTAACAAAGACACTCTTGCTTGATTTATCGGAAGTGAAAAATACGGATGGGTCCAGGCTGGCGGTCGGTAATATCGAAGGCATCACCCTGGGGCCAAGGTTTAACGGCAAACACACCGTTGTCCTGGTCGCCGACAACAATTTCAGCAAGAAACAGTTGACCCAATTCATCGCATTGGAAATCAACCAGGATTGATTTGATATTTATAATTACGCCGCAGATGTGCTTTGCCCGGTATGGCTCGGCCAGCATTTACTTATAACCCTATTTCGTCCCGTTCCGCCCAGGTCGGCGCCGTCACAATCAGGATATCGCAAAAGCATTGCTCCATTACATGCCGCGAAGCACTTCCCAGCAGCAACTCTTCGAAACGCGATTTTCCATGCTTTCCTACTACGATCAGATCAGGTTTCATTGACTTGGCGTAATCGCAAATGGCATGTCCGGGATGCCCGAATTTGACTATGCGGGAAAACGAATGGCTCCCTGCCTGAAGATTATCTACAAACTGATTTAATTCAGCCCGGGCGTCCTCACCCGCTTTAACATGATATTCATGAATGATGTCATGAGCGACATTGACGTACCGCATTTGCTCTTCCACCACGACATCGAATACGTGTAGAAAAGTGATGTGCGCATCAGGCGCCACGTTGATGGCCATGTGCGCAGCGCGCAGGGAATTTTCCGAAAAATCGACCGGAACCAGTACCTGTCGATAGGCTTTTGCAGTCTGGTTCTTTACCAATAACACCGGACTTTTGCTCATGCGCGCAAATTTGTCGGCAGTGTTACCGAGAAAAAGGTCTGTGAAGAAGTTACCCCCGTGCGCGCCTATAACCGTTAATTCGGCCGCCAGTTCATCCGCTCTGGCAACAATTTCTTGCACGGTCTGCCCAAATCTGACGTTGGTGGTACAGCGGATACCATAATTGTCCTGCAACTGTCCTGAAATCAGCCGCAATTCGCGCATGGCGCGATCGGTCAGGACGGTTTCCGCTGCTGTCGGCGTACTCTTGAGAACAAGTCCCATCGCATCGGGTAAACCCGCTTCCTTCACCGTCAGCAACTCGACCTTATTGCAATTCAGGCTGGCGCATAACATGGCAGCGCGTATCGCCGCGCGATGGGAAAATTCGGAAAGATCCGTTGCCACCAAAATGGTCTTAATAGCTGACACGCCGTCTCTCAAAAGGCTCGGAAAAAATGGTATTGCCCGGCTCGCAAGCCTGTCCAGCGTTGGAATGACACACAAGAGCAGCCAGGCTCACGCGGATACTGCCGAATATGGCCAATCAGTAGTGGACAGGCCGTGGTCCCCAAACCATCCTGTCATTCCAATTGGCGGGTTTCGTCCTGGCATGGAAACTGGAAAGGCGAGCATATCAAGCTACTGTATGCAATCGCAAGGATTCTTACGGGATTATGGCGGCTGATTGGCTGACCGCTGATCGATGGCTCCCATACGCCAGCTAAACCATCAGCCGGATTGACGCCTGCAACGGCTATGTGAAGGGAAAGAGCAGCAGTAATCTACAGTTAGAGAAATTTGTTCAATCTCTACCTTTGCTTTTTCGGTCGACAACGCCCGGAATATCCTGGGTAGACCGGCCAAAGCGACCTTTGAGGTCATCAACGCCTGATTGCGGCCTGGCGAACTGTTTCAGGTCTGCCCGCTGCTTGCGCTTTTCCGCGCTGTTTATTCTCATATTCCTATCCCGCTTTTCCACCAGTCCGGGAACTGCTTCACCGTCTCGGCTGAATGACCAGCCGAGCATAGGCTCGCCCAAGGGGAGATTATCGCCTGGTTTTTCCTCAGACCCCGTATTCCACACGTGCCACGTCTTGCCATAGCTGTTCATTTTTTGTTTCATCAATTCTTTTTCCGCCACGTCCGGGATCCCCGGTGCAACAAGTTGTCCGGAGAGAATTTCACCGTTATGGGGATGCCAATGTTTTTTCTCCTCTTCAGGCAAGGCAGTAAAGAGTTTTTCGGAAATAATGTATTCGATGCCATTCAGATTCGCATCCTTTGTATTGCTGTCGAACAACACACACTGCGCAAAATCTTCGTTAACCTGATGGCAATAATGATGAGCCTCCATCTGGTCTTCCGGCGAATCCTTCATGGGGTGAAAACCCACCAGATAAATGTCGAATGGCTTCAATGGCGAACTGCTCTGCAGGAGTTTTGCACCGGCTTCAAGCATTTTTGTTTTGGGCGTTTTTGCATCGCCCGCGGGAGCAGTGGCCGGTTGCATGCCTTCCTGTGCAGAGCCGGGCAATGCCCACCCGGATGCAAACGCCGCTACCATGACCGTATAAAAAACATCCTGTAGGTTTTTGCGCCGTTTACTCATTATTGCCTCCTGGATTTAAGCCTTAAGCTGCATTGTGGAAGACGCCACCGCCTTGGTAAGTACGTCAACGCACAAAAGCGTCAACGTTTTTTTTTCGGCATCGCGAGCAAGCTTAAGTATGTAGGGCGATGCTCACGGGGCGATCAAAAGGCTCTATTGCACACAGGGAAGAGTTTGGGGATACTTGAGCCTATGAAAAAACTCTGCTCGGCCACTAATCTCATGGAAGCTCAAATCATGCTTGATCTTCTTGGGCACGCGAATATACCTGCCCGCCTGTTTAACGAGCACGCACAGGGAGGCCTTGGAGATATCCCTTTTACCCATGCTTATCCAGAGGTGTGGGTAATCCGAGACGGCGATTTTGAACGCGGCCAAGCGATAGTAAGAAATTTTGAAAAGGCGCCGGTTGAAAACCGCGTCGTATTCTGCCGCTCATGCGGCGAGGAGAATCCACGCAATTTTCAGTTATGCTGGCATTGCGGTGCAGGGCTTGAGGCCGTGTTATTGAATGTCGGGCATAGCCTAGGGTAACAGCCTGCATTTCAAGCCATCACGACCGTCTTCAACACGGTTTTGATCCAAGAATAACCGCAACTATCCATCCCCCGAACCCCATGAACCTGGATTAACCGCAAATCATCTGCATTTATTCTGGCGGTCTGCATCGAACCTGGAATAAGTGCGACTGATGAAGCTTGCCCATCTATACGGAATCGGGATTAATTCAAGGAAGCAAGCCGTAAAACATAGAAACTTGCTTTTCCCGCATGGCGGTCTATAAAGAATGCTCGAATTCAAGTTCGAAGCGCAGCTCTGGTTAACGTACTGGTGGTTGTCGAAAAACCAATCAGCAAATTACTCTGGGCGCGATCCACCAACGTCCGGTCAGGGAGCAGGTGTGGGAGTTAGGGCGTAAGACTGTCTCCAGATATAGAGTCAGGTTGCCCTTCACTGTATTACGAGGTGGCCACCGATAGCGGTATGTAAGTGTTGAATGCTTAAGGAGGTAAACCATGCAAGATCATGAGAGACGACCCGTCCGGCTGACAAGCTTCTCGTTCGACCCGCTCACGGAGAAACCTGATGTCCCTGAAGAATTACGAATCAAGAAGATACCGAAAGGCTGTGCCCCTACCATCGTGCAGTTCAAGAAGTCCCTGACGCGCGAGGAGCGGACTCACATCCAGAATCGATACGGGCTGAAACTTACTGTCTATATTCCTAAGTATGCGTATCTGGAAGAGATGACTGCCGAAACCCTTGGAAAGCTGTCAGCTGACCCGTTGTTTCGTGCATCCGTTCCCTTTCATCCAGCGTTCAAAATAGCACCTGGCATAGGGGAACGGGGTTTTCGAACCCCGGAGCGTAAAGAAATCGCCGGCTATTGGCTGCATGTCTTGCTCTTTCCCGAGGCGGACCTCCAAAACATAGCCGAGACACTGGAGAAGCTGGGGGCATCCCAAATACGGATTATCGACGATCGCAAGATCGGGGGAACCGCGCAAGCGCTCTTCATCGTGCAGTCGCTGGATCTGCTGCCGAAGATCGCGCAGCTTGATTCGGTCCGGTGGATAGAGGAGGTGGCAGAGCATATCGAGGACAACGTCAATGCCGCCGGCACGATCCAGTCCGGAACCGCGAATAACCCCGTAATCTGGAATCAAGGGTTGCACGGCGAAGGACAGGTTATTGGTCTGATCGACAGCGCTCCTCCTGACATCAACCACTGCTTCTTCCAGGACCCGGTAAATAACACTCCGGGTTTGGCTCACCGCAAGATATTACAGATTCGCAACGCCTCCGGGTCTGCCGCGGGTGGTCACGCCACCTTCACTTCCGGCTGCGCAGCAGGGGATGATTTTAACAATCCTGGTGCTGCAGGCCGCCGCGGAGGCGCGTGGGCAGCGCGACTGGTCTGTGGGAACAATAACGATATCCCGGGCATCAATTCAATGCTGGCCGAGCTGAACGCAGCTGCGACCATGGGCGCTGTTGTTCATACCAACAGTTGGCACGACAACACGGCTGGTAGCGGCAACCCGGCAACATACAACCAAACGGCAGCGGACGTTGATACCTTTACCTGGAACAACGAGGATCACCTCGTGCTTGGTTCGGCGGGTAACAACGGTGAGGAACAGGGACCGCCAGGCACAGCCAAGAATGCGATTTGCGTTGGCGCAAGCCAGGCCGACCCTAGCGAGATGAATTTTGGCGACGGAAACCCCGGACCCACAGCCGATGGGCGGAGCAAGCCGGACTTGATGGCTCCGGGATGTGGCATCCAGTCGGCAACTGTAAGTACGGCTTGTGGAACTGGTCCCCGCTCCGCATGCGCTACGAGCTACGCGACGCCGCACACCGCAGCTGCCGCTATTTTGGCGCGTCAGTACTTTGCCGAAGGTTGGTATCCCACCGGGACACCTCAACCACAACATGCCTTCGTCCCTTCTGGGGCGCTGCTTAAAGCGCTGCTGCTCAACTCAACCATCGACATGACCGGCGTCGCGGGATATCCCAGTAATCTGGAAGGCTGGGGCCTGGTGCAACTTGACAACGCCCTTTCCTTTCCCGGTAGTGCGAGCGATCTCCGTGTATGGGACATCCGTCATGCCAGTGGACTCTTCACCGGGGATACGCACGAATATCATGTCGACGTCGCAACCAGCACCCAGCCCCTGAAGGTAACCCTGGTTTGGAGCGAGCCACCCGGCGCCGCAGCCAGTGCCAGCCCGGTCGTCAACAACCTGGATCTGGAAGTGCTGTCACCAGACCGCACTCAAACCTTCCGTGGCAATGTCTTTGCAGGAGGGGTGTCAGTCACTGGCGGAGCGCCGGATACTCTCAACAATGTGGAGATGGCGCTCATCACCGCACCGACGACCGGCGACTGGGCGATCCGCGTGATCGGTACGGAGGTCAATGTCGGTAACCCTGGGCAAGGTTACGCTGTCGTGGTTACCGCGGATATCCTCGACCCACTTGCAACCGCCATTGCGGACGATGGTAATTTTGGCGATGTCTGTCTGGGGTCGTTTGCTGACCAAATGCTGACCATCAATAACAGGAGTTCGTCTGCGTCATTGGAAATATCCGGCATCAACTCGTCCTCGCCTGATTTCCTGACGCCAAGTGTCATCTCTTATCCGCTCGTTGTCGGGCCCCAAGATTCCATTAATGTAATCATCCGCTTTCAACCGACGAACTTTGGACCCAAAGCCGCCACACTTTCGGTGATCAGTGATGACCCTGCCAGTCCGCACACCATTGACGTCACCGGGGATGCGCCGGCGCCTCGCCTGGTTCTGGTGGCCGCGAACGCCGGTAACTTTGGGAGAGTTTGTGTGGGCTCTTTCGTGGATGAACCGCTGATCTTGAGCAATAGCGGCAAATGCACTCTCTCGGTTAACAGCATTACTTCCTCCTCTGGTGAGTTCGTCGTCCCACAAGTGTTGTCCTACCCGGTAACCATCGGAGCCGGAAACTTTCTGCCTGTACCCATCCGCTTTGAGCCAGGCAGCTTCGGTCCCAAGTCTGCCACGCTCACAGTGATCAGCGATGATCCAGTCAGTCCACACACAATCGACGTCTCAGGCGAGGCACCTGCTGGCAAGCTCGCAATTACTGGATCGCTGTGTTTCGGCGCGGTAAGGGCCTGTTGTACTGCGGAGCGCACCATCTCGATCTGTAATACCGGCGATTGCAAATTGCACGTGACGAGCGTTGCATTCAAGCGGAAGAGCCGCCACTTGAAGTTGGTCAATAATCCCTTCCCAGCGACCCTGCACCCCGGCGCTTGCTTAGGCATCGTCATTCGCTACAAGGCCACCGAAAAATGTTCGAAGTGTTCCGAACTGGTCGTTACCAGTGATGATCCCATTACTCCCATCAAGATTCTGGAGGTGATGGCTTACACAATTTGGAGCGATTGCAGCTGCAAGCAACACTGTGAGGCGTGTCGCAACGGATGCTGCGAAAAGCGCCATGCCGAATGTTGCTCTCCAGAGTGCTATGAGGACTGTTGTGATGACGATGACGATAACGGTCGACATGAAGGGGAGGATGATTATTAACCCCAGGTATCTCACGAGACAAAGCTCTTGCGGCCGGGTCTCACTCCCCTGCCGATGAAATGCTGAAATGACGCTCGATCTCAATACCTATCTCGTGCGCAACAGGACTGCGGCGTTTTTCTCCCGGTTGCTTGGAATTGCCGGCTCTTGAACGGCACGGCAGGAGGTCATGATGAACAGACGCATGCTCGGCCGAACGGGCCTTGAAATCGCACCGCTGGTTTTTGGCGGCAATGTGTTTGGCTGGACTGTTGATCAACAAACATCTTTCGCACTTCTTGACCGTTTCGTCGACGCAGGTTTCAATGCCATCGACACCGCTGATGCCTACTCCACGTGGGTGCATGGCAATCAGGGCGGCGAATCGGAAACGATAATAGGCAACTGGTTGAAAATCTTGCCAGCCCGCCGCGAGAAAATCATCATCATCACCAAGGTAGGCTCAAGGCTTGCGGAAGATAAGCAGGGCCTGTCGGCCAAGTACATCATGACAGCGGTTGAAGATTCCTTGCGCCGGCTGCAAACGGATTACATCGATCTTTACCTGAGCCACAAACCGGATACCGAAACGCCGATCGAGGAAACATTGCGTGCTTACGACAAACTCATCCAGCAAGGCAAGGTAAAAGCAATTGGCGCGTCCAACTACAGCGCAAATCAGTTGCACGAAGCATTAACGGTTGCAGCGGATCAGGGATTCGCACGCTATGAAGTTCTGGAGCCAGAATACAACCTGTATGACCGCAGTGGCTACGAAAGGGAGTTGCGTGATTTGTGTATCGGAGAAGGCTTGGGAGTTATCACTTATTACAGTCTGGCATCCGGCTTCCTGTCCGGTAAATATCGTTCCCATGACGATCTCGGGAAAAGTGTTCGCGGTCAAGGCGCAAGCAAATATCTGAATGATCGCGGCTTTCGCATCCTGGACGCGCTCGATAACGTGGCGAAAGCTCATAACGCAGCACCGGCCGAAGTGGCACTGGCTTGGTTGATAGCTCGCGAAGGCGTTACCGCACCGATTGCCAGTGCAACGAATATTCAGCAGCTTGAAAGCCTTATCCGGGCTGTGGACCTCACCCTCTCTGCTTCGGATATTGAACTGTTGACTGCGGCAAGCGACTAGAAGCCACAAGGGTACTTTAAGCGGTGAGGCATCTTCCCAACGGTATTTGCACGCATAGCACGCGCTAAAAAGCATAACTCGCGTTCAGACCCACGATGAAGTTTCGCCCTGGCGCCGGTTCATAAAAACGGCCGTTGCCTTCATTTACGATCACGGACCCCACATACCGCGTACCGGTTACGTTGTCTACGCGCACGAATTCGCTGAACTTCCAGCGCCCGATCTGATGAGAATAAACGAGCCGGACATTGGCCATGGCATACTGTTTGGCGGCCTCGGCGTTGACATCATTAACGAAAATCTTGTCTCGATAGATTGCTTCCACTACCGCCGAAAAACCTGGCAACCCGCGCCGCCACGCAATTTCTCCATAGGCAGTGTTGCGTGGAACGCCTGGAAGAAAATTGCCTGCTGCGACAGTTACCGGCGGTAGCGTCGCCCTTGGGCTATAGGTGAAGGAATCCTGAAATTTGGCATCGAGATAGGTGTAGGATAAATAAGCGGAAAGGTCAGCATTAAAACGATGGTCCGCTGAAAGTTCTACTCCGCGACGTCTGGTGTCGGCTGCGTTTTGAAATGTAGCGCGGCCTCCCGAATTGGTTGCAGGCAGGATTTCACCGGTAACATGGGTCTCGAAAAGCGCAAGGTTTACACGCGTATTATCTGTGGCCAGCCACTTGACACCTGCTTCGACATTGCGGCTCTTGCTCGGCCGAAGTCCGAAATTCAGGCCGGATGCACCGTCGGGCCTGTAGGCAAATTCGGTAAATGTAGGGGTCTCGAAACCCGTTCCCCCGCTGACGTACAGATTGAGTCTGTCCGTCGCCCTGTACAGCAGCCCCATTACCGGAAGTACATTGCGGAAGGTCATGCTGCCGCTATCATCGCCGTTGCCTCCGTTGCCTGTACGAATAAAGAAATCTTCTGATTTGAATTTTACTTCCGTATGACGCACCCCCGCAGAGAGTGACCAGGATGGCGTGAATTTCCACTCGGCCTGCGCATACTGACTGAAACTGGTGACCGTATCATTCTCGTTGCGGCGAAGATTACCGCGCACACCCAATGTTGTGCCGGAGAAATTCTCGAATCCCTTGCGCCGCTCCCTGGATATCTCATAATCGACACCCGCACTCAGCGTCAGCGGCCGCGAACCGCCACTCCGATGCATCCATCGCAGGCCCAGCCCGCCAAATTCTCTATCCAGATCTATCACGCCCCCGGAACTGGTAACCGGGATTTGCGCCCCGAGCGGTACGGCAAGAAACTGCTCGATTCGCCGCGTTCCCCCATACCCGATCAGCTTGATAGTGTTGGCGGCAGAAAATCTATATTCATAAACAAGACCGCCCTGCGTATTGTCGATGCTTTTACGGGTGTTGAAGGTGGTAGCGCTTGAATCCACCTGGCGAGGGTTCGCGAGCACCTGGGCGCGGGTAAGGCCCAGTGGATCCTGTGTATTGCCTTGATGCAGCTCGTTGACTATCAAGGTAAGTCTGGAGTCATCATTAAATTGGTAAGTCAGTTTTGCGTTCGCCTGATAGCGGGTGGCCGCACTATGCCTTCGGTAGCCATCTGTCTGAAAACGGGAAACGTCGACTACGTAGTTGAACGGCCCTGCCGTTCCGCGTGCTCCATCCGCACCGCCTGTTCCGCCGAGCGAGCCGCCCAGCTTGACCTCGCCGCGAATTGTGCCATAGCTGCCCCCGAGCACCGAACCGGATAGCGTCGTTGCCGCGGGACCATCCTCCGTGAATGCCTGTATCACCCCGCCTGAGGCATTGCCATAGATAGCGGAGAAGGGGCCGCGTAATACTTCGATGCGTTTAGCCGAACCAAGATTGATGTTGGCTGCCTGGCCCTGCCCGTCCGGCATGCTGGCAGGAATTTCGTCGACGATGATGCGTATGCCGCGAATGCCAAACGTGGAGCGTGCGCCAAAGCCACGGCTCGAAACCTGTAAATCCTGTGCGTAATTTTGCCGGTTTTGGATGACCAGGCCGGGAACGCGAGATAGTGCCTCAGATAAATTGACTCGCGGCTGCGCTTCCTGGATAACCAACGCTTCCACCACATCAACAGACATGGGCAATGAAAAACTCGATCGTTCAATGCGGGTGCCGCTAATGACAACAGGGTCAAGGATCGGCAGAACACTTGCCGGGGATGGGTCCTGCTGAGCGGCAGATGGAGCGGTCAACTCGGCGCCCGGCTGTGCAAAGGCGTAGCCCGATGCCGAAACCAGGACAGGCAGGAGAACGACAACGGCAACCGGTAGCGGGGGCGGCGCTTTCAATGTCTTTTGCTTTTCACGCCGATACATCACGGCATAATAGCTCTACTGTCACACATCTATCAACCTGCGCTGCCAGGTACGGGCAGGGATCGAGATACCGCCCGTACAGCTGAATGTAAACCTTATATAACCTTGTCTCCAAAGTCTTTACAGCGAATCACAGTTAAGATACGATCGAGTCTCATTTGCAATGGAGACAAAACCATGACAACCCCGGCGCTTAACGATACCCAAACCGCTGAAGCTCATACAGACGCATTGAAAGCCCTTGTCACTGCTCTGGGCTGGCAAATCGACCCCGTACGTCTCCATGCGGATCTTCAGGCTATTGCCAACGTCACCAGAAGAAGCGGCCACGGCGCATCGGCAGGGCTTATAGACGAGCTTGCGCATACTGTCGAGGTCAGGCTGCTTACAACGAAGGCAACCATCGAGCGCACAGTAGTGCCCTTTGGCTGATATCAGCCTCTTGCGCAAATGAGCCTAAGGCGCCGATACAGCGCATAGGCCACGAACGGTCTGATTTTTTTGCCGGCGCTTATTCGCCCTCTTATTCACCTTGCGAGGGGGGTGAATAAGAAGGCGCAGGGTACGAATATTAAAACTGACCTGGGGCTGCTGGTCTATACCACTCGCTATATCGACCCGCTACACGGTAATGCCCTCATTAGTAACCTGCGCCACCCGGCATGGACCCAATCGGAGGAGCCATGGAAGGGGAAGAAGGTGAGCGTTGCTCTGCCTTTTTCTTTGCAGCGGTAACCTCCTTATTCATCTTTTCTACCGCCTCGTTTATTTTCGCCTGCTCTTGCGTTGCTGCCTGGTTAATGGCTGAGCTGTCTGCATTGGCTTCTTTCACCATACAATCATGGTAAGTTTGTATTTGTTGCTGCCAATCGTTTAACTTGCCAATGCTCTGGTTGAAGGCCTCTGCGCTACTTGAGTCGATAACCGGCGCTTCAGGCATGGTTCCGCATCCACTGGCCGACCAACTGCCGTCTTTCAGAATGCCGGCACTTGCCGTGAATGTGGTAGCGAGCGCGGCAGAAGCGGCGAGAAGAATGATTCCTTTCATAAGGTATTGCCTCCGTTTATGGGAATATTGTTGAATACAGGATCAGAAGATGCCGCAGCAGAAATTTAGCAAGTTATTGGCGTCCGGATCAAGCAAGAAGGAATATCCGCCATCAATACATATACGCTAACATAGCCGGTTTACAAAACCACATTCCCAAAGCGTGTCTACGTTCCGCACCTCGGCTGGTCTTTCGCAAAGCGGCTTTACATGGCGCGACCTGCTGGCGAAATCCGCACTGCTCTTTTTCGGCATTGCCCTGTGGCACAAGGGATTGAGCTTTTACGGCTACTACCTCCTGCCATTAGCCTGGATTCTGGACGGAGGTTTGGGCCGGTTCAGGCAGATAATGAATGAGCCGCTGGTTGTCGCCCTGCTTGTTCTGTGTTTTGTCCTTGCCTTGGGAATTCTCTGGAGCGAATCCCCTAAGCTTGGATTCAAGGTTTGGCGGCGATACTTCGCATTCCTGGTTTTTATCCCTTATTTATCCCTTTTGAATAAAGAGCGATTACTGTGGGCAATTGGCGGTTTGCTCACTGGTTATTTTGGCGCTCTGATAATGGGCGTTTATCAGTGGAAAATCTTGGGAGTACAAGGTATTCCGCCTCTCGGAATGCCTTATCTGCATTTCTCCTCAATGCTTGGGATTGGAGTTTTACTGGCCCTTTATCTTTCTAGCAAAAGCGAAAACCGTAAAACACAGTCATTCTTATGGCTACTAGTAGTTTCTTTACTGTTCATCCAGTTGAATCAGAATGCTCGTGGAATTCTCATTGCCACCCTTTTATCATCTACGCTTTTACTTTTGCTGCTTCATAAAAAAGAAATCCGAACACTTCTCGCCGTTATGGTGTCCCTAGCCATCGTAATTGGGGTATTTGGATACAATAGCACTAGCTTCCATGAAAGGCTGGCGCAAGCTGAGCGCGACTTGGAAATGTCTAAACTAGGGCGGTACGACACCAGTCTGGGTTATCGTCTTGCCCTATGGGACATAGGCATACACGGGATTGCGGAACGCCCGTTTTTAGGCCATGGTACGGGTATGGCGGCAGCCTATTTCGATAAAAACATCGAGACCTACAAGGGTGGCCTCTACAAGGAGTTGCAAGGCTTTTCGCCAACTTACCATTACCATAACGATTGGATTGAAATCGGAATGCACATCGGCTTGCTTGGCTTTTTGGCTTATGCTTTCTTGTTATGGGGTTGGTTTCAAACTTTCAAAGCACATCGGTTAGCAATCTTGGGAGCTGCATTGATCTGTTTTATTTTTCTCTCGGGCCTGACCGATAATCTCGTTTTTTTCCGGCAAACGTTTTATCTGCTCCTTGTCATTACCGCCATCGGTATAAGTTGGCATAAGGCACATAAAACAGTTATTCGGCAAACAGAAACATGTCGTACAGCTGCCTAATGCGAGTTTGTTTCGTATCTCATACGGGGGGTAGAGGCGGGGCGGAATTAGCCATGCTCGAGTTGTTACAGGGATTGATTGCCGAAGGCATCGAGTGCCGAGTCCTCGTTCCAAAGAAGGGACCAATATTAGCAGCACTCGACCGCTTGAACGTCGAGTGGAAAATAATCCACTACCCCCGCTGGATGGTTGGTTCCCGTCATCGGTGGATGCTAGGCCGTATTACACGAACAGCTAAAGCAGTGTTAATGGCAATTTCGATGGCGCGCACTATTACAAGATGGAAGTGCGATATCGTAATTTCCAATACCATAGCCATCGGTGCTGGTGCCTTGGCGGCACGTGTAGCACATCTCCCGCATGTCTGGCATTTGCACGAATTCGGATTTCGCGATCCTAATCTACTTTTCGATCTAGGGAAACATCGAACAACCTACTTGATAAATCGCCTTTCCACCGTTTTTATAGCCAACTCCGACGCCGTATTTAAGGATTACGCACAGTATATTAACCAGCATAGGATGCGTAAAATTTATCAAGCGGTGACACTACGCGGTATGCTTGAGAATGTAGAACGATATCCCGGCATCAACCCGGTTTTCAGCTGTGTAATAGTCGGTTCTCTCCATGTTGGAAAAGGTCAGGATGACGCCATTCGTGCGCTGGCTGAATTAGTGGGTCGGGGAATTGATATTGAGCTCCTTCTCGTAGGAGATGGTAGTAGGCGGTTCCGCGAAACACTGCACCAGCTAGTAAAAAGCCTTCGGTTGGAACAGAGCGTAAGATTTATCGGATACGCAGAGAATCCAGCGCAATTTATTCGAATAGCCGATGTCATGCTAGTGTGTTCCCGTTGGGAAGCTTTCGGGCGATCAACAGTAGAAGCGATGCTTGCGGGAAAGCCAGTTATTGGCACATCAAATAGCGGGGGTACGACCGAATTGATCCAGGATGGAAGAACGGGTCTACTGTACGAAGCTGGTAGTCATATTGAGCTTGCCGATAAAATACAATATCTATATGAAAACATAGAGGAAAGATCAAGGCTAGGTACCGCTGCGCGTATCTGGGCAGCCGACCGCTTTACTCAAGAGCGCTATGCTAAGGAAGTGCTTAGCCTTTTTAGAGAAGTGTTGGCTAACGAAAAAAAAATATGAATTTTCACGTCTTTAAGCAGGCTCAAGTATTGAATATACTTCTTGCCAGCTTTTGGGTCAGTGCGGTCTTCACGAACAGATGTGCTATTAACCTGCTCTTCCCTCTTCTCGGTCTCGCTACCAAAGGCTTAGCAGATCGTTCTGTATTATCAGATGCAGTTAGGATTGCTTAATCCCTTCGCTGCTTCCCGTTATCTTGTTATATATCTTTATTCTGTATTTAGATCTGGCGTAGTTAACGTTACTAACGCGCTACGCAATTAAGCGCTAGGCAAAGTACGTTAAGGGCGTGCCTTCTGCAGACAAACATCCCTCTCGCTCCGTGCCGACCAACCGGAAAACCTAAGAGCCATTCAAGCGATGAAACGGGTTTAGCTAGACGCATTACTTTTGACTGTATCGGTTATGTTAACTCAAGATACGTGGATAAAACCTCTCGGAACCTTTCATGGCATTTAAATTTTTAATCGTTATTGCAACTACTATAGCGATCCTTATATATGGAATCATGGCGCCTGCGCACAACTGGGATATGGTTGCGTATGTGGCCACTGCATATCACAGGGACGGTTATAGAGGTTCAGACCTAACTCGGGTAACGTATGGGGAAATAAAAAAGCAGGTAAGTAATAAAGTATTTACAAAACTAGTAACAGGGGGCTATCGAGAAACCGTATTTAGCGCCCCGTCCTCTTTGGAGCAACAAATCCCATTCTATTCAATCAGATTTGGATATATCGAATTAATCCGGTTGTTTAAACATTTCGGCTTGAGTTACACGAAAGCAACGTATGTGATCAGCGCTATCTTCGCTTCGTTGTCCGTCCTAATACTAAGCTTAATTATTTCAGAAACTACTGTTCCCATTGGAATACTCCCGTTTGTTGTTGGGTTAACGGGATACGACGAAATAGCGAGGCTTTCCACGCCCGACGCAATGGCTTGTTTTTTTTCGCTTCTAGCAATATATAGTTTAATTAGAAAACGAAAATGGGTATTTGTTTTAGCGGCTATCCTTCCGTTGATTAGGACCGATTTCATATTGCTTTCAGGGCTTTTAATGATATTCACGTATCGTCAAGGGGACAGGTTTATTTCATTATTTTCAGTTTTGAGTGCTGTTGCTATTTATATCGCAATTAACAGTGTGAGCGGAAACTACGGTTACCTTACGCTTTTTAACTTTACTTTTATCGGTTCCCTTAACCCATACCCGGCAACTATCGTTTTTTCTGATCAGCCCAGAGACTATTTGATGCCATACGTATTACTGTTGCGTAGTCTAATTTCCCATCCTCATATCGTGGTCTATGCGCTAGCTACTTATTTATTTTGGCTAAATCAAGATCAAGACCAGCTTAGGTGGTGCAACGCGGATTTCTACTGTTTTTTTAGCCTGCCGTTTGTATTTACTGCCGCGCATATGCTTCTATTCCCTACAAGTCATTTCCGGTTTTTCGTTTTTTCCGCTTCCTTAATCTTCATTTGGAGTTTAACAGTCATAACCCGATTAAAAGCGCTGGATCGAGCAGCAAAGTTGGGGTAGGAACGGAATACTTCCACTCACTAGCCAACAATCGATATCAATTCGGATTATGTTGTTTATTATGACACTGGTAGCCTCAGAATAAAAAACCCGAGTTTGATCGAAGGTTAAACGAGGCTGCCCGTATTGGGGCAGCGAGTCCTGTGCGCAAGAAAGGCATGTTAAGGAAGTTACTGGTCTATTCAGCGGAGTGTTGACGAGGGAAAAAATTTTGTCGCAAATTCCCTCAAATTGATATCTTCTTCCCGTCCATCCTCAAATCTGAATTTCCATACATTTTGTTGCCGATCATTACGCTTCACTTGCACTGGGTCATCCTCCAGGCTCACCCCTCCTTTTCTCAAAATCGCTCTCGCTCCTTTTACGTCCCCATTTAGCAATAAATGCATCGCATCGGGTATTCGTTTTTTCTTTGCCGTATAGGCCTGACTCATCCATGGGGCCATCTCCTCCAGAAGGCCATGCTTCCGGTAGACGCTTGCCATGCGGGAAAGCTCATCCGGGTCTTCCAGGAGATTGCCGATCAACATGCGCTTGCCGATCATCTCGTCAGACGATGTTGACCGCTGCGCTTGCGCTACTGGCTTGTCCACGCCGGCAAGCCCCGCCGCCCTTGTGTCCACGACTGTGGGCGTTTGCGCTGATATAGCGCTCAGCCCAGGAGCTAACCGAACAGGCTTGGCTTGCGTGCTGTATTGACCAGGGCGCTGCCCGGCATTCAGCCAGCCGGCGACTATCTCGTCATTGGCGGCCCGCAGCCGGGCGCGCTTCTCTTTGTTGTAGTCAATCTCGTCCATTTTCGCCTGATGGAATTCTGCATCCCGTTCATCGGCTTTTGCCTTCCTGCCGACATATTGCCGTCGCAAACCCATTTCCTGGCCGGTACGCAGTCCTTCTGCGAGCCCTCCCGCAAACGCACCGAGCCCGCTGAATCCCTTAGCCATGCTCAATCTCCTCATTTTTCTTGTCGGTACGCTTTAACGTAGCCAGACTCCCGCTATTGATTCGATGGATAAAATCCTCTCCCACCAACACCACCGCTTTCTTGTTCAGCACTGCTTCTCCATTGGATAAGCGGATTGGCCGGGTACCTTCGATGGTTCCTTGGATAGAATCGCTGTCGCCGGTGCCAGGGCCTTCTATCATGCCCCCTTCCGTGTAGCCCTTTCGTTTGAGGAAAGACAAGCCGCAGTCACAACGGCCGGGTTGGAATCTATAAATACTGCTGTCCTTGATGACGCCGCCTTCGCGGAGCCCCGGGCCCATCAGGTAAGCCCCGCCCAGCGTCCCAGCCAGACTTCCCAATCCGCTAAGCGCCGCTGCCTGGTTTTGCTGTTGTTGCTGCCAGGCCCCTAGCTGCCCCTGGTACTGATTCAGCATCATGTTGCCGGCAGAGTTATTTGACGTGAGAGCTCCACCGAACCAGTTTTGTGCCGCATTCATCCCGGCATTATGCAATCCCGCTTTGGTGGTGAAATTCCCTGTGGCTGAGTTACCGGCATTTAACGCCGCCGCATCGGTTGCTATCCCGGTGGTGGGCATGCTGCGTCCGAATTGCGCCGCGCCTTGCCGCATCGCCATGCCTTGCAGCTCCGTATCCCACCGTGCCTTGTTCATGGCGCCTGCCGTATCCTTGGCAAGCCCCAGGTTAAGCTCATGCGCCAAAGCCTGAAATCTGCCTGAATTCGGGTTGACTCCCATGCGGGCCATCGCCCGCTGGTTCGATTCCAGTGCGCCTTGATACCCTCGTGCAATGGTGCCTCCCGCTTCCGCCGCCATCCGGTCTTTTCGCTCCGGCGAGTCAAACTCGTTGGCGTCCTTGACCATACGCTCTTCAACCGGCGCAAACAGGTCACGATAAATCTGCCATTGTGACTCCGCCCGCGCGGCATTCGCCTCGCCGGATGCGATTTGCCGGTCGATGACCTTTTGAATCAGCGGGTCCTGTACTCTGGCGCGGTCCTTCTCCCATTCCAGTTGTTGTTTCGCTACGTCAAGCTGCTGCTGCCCGATGTCGGCATTCTGCTTTGCTGCCTGGCCGATCAACGGATCGGGTTTAGGCGGTTTCGAGCTGCACATCTTCTGTCTCCAATATTTTGGTCAATCCGTTTTCAACATGACGATAGCCAAGCAACCGGAAGAACCGGCAGGCCTTGTTTACCGTCTTCACGGTAATGTTGATTTCTGTTGCGCCCAGTACGCGCATCGCATTCTCGACGTAGGCAACGAAACGGCTTGCCGCCCTCCCCTTGCGGGCTTCGGGCAATAGGTAGAGCGTGTCTTCCGTGGCAATGATGGTTCGCGTATGCGTGCTTTTATCGAGATACATCGCGCAGTTCCCCAGCAACTTGCCGTCCTGCCTCAGGGTCAGGAGAACGTAGCGCCCGGCCCGCTCATAACGGCAAAATGTTTCGTAATCAGGGTTGAAAGGCAGGTTATGCCGGTGCACTTCTGTCTCATTCCAATGCGCTCGGTGCAAGGGTTTTATTTCGTCCGTGATGTCTCCAATGCGCTCGATCGCGAATGTAAAACCTTCATGGTGTTCCGGCTCGATCTTCCCAATGTCGCTTGCCTGTACCAGCGTTTCGAGCCGCCCTGCCGCGATGCAGAGGTCGGCAGCCAGCTCCGGCGATAAGGGCAAGCCAATATTTGCCTTGAGCAAGGCAATCAGTTCGGTATTCAATTAGCTGTCCATTCTGGTGATGAGTTGCTCGAGCGAATCGCGCACGGCGTTTGTGTAGCGATAAAGCGCCTCGCACTCTGCCCTGGTGGGTGTAGCGGAAAACGTCAACGCCTGGAACTTGGGTACTGCTACCTTGTTTCCCCGCCTTCCAATCAGTATCTCGATCATCGTTTTGAGCCATTCCGGTGTTCCGGGCGGTATGCCCGGTTTCTTGATGCGAAACGCTTCGACAATGCCTGAAATCAGCGATGCCTCAACTACGATGGCATTGCTGATCGTACTGATGCCGGCTTTATTAAGCTGGCGCGACGCGGCGGCAACAAGAATATATGTCTGAGCGACAGATCCATTTCCGGCAGTGTTGGCTTGTATGGATGGCGCCCCTGCCAGGCCTCCTTTGCCGATATACAGGGGGCCTGTACCGCTTGTGTTCGCCTGGACGGTTGCCAGGGCAACAAGACCGTGTCCCTGAATTACCCCGGATGCAGAGGACATGCTCTCTTGCGTTGGCCCTATAACCAGCAACCCATGAGCCTGCCTTATCGCGCCCGTTTCAAACGCATTGATCTGATGGCTCGGCTCGGCGGCAAAGGAAAGGTCAGCTGTAATAGCGCCAGCGCTCGACGCGTTGACCTGAGAACCCGGCACAACGGCGAGAATCTGATCTTGAGTAATGGCCTCGACACTGCTCTCGCCAACCTGGGCCGGTACAGACCCAGCCAGAACGTGATGCTGGGCGATTGTTATCGCGTTGCTTTCATTTGGCTGAATTGAGCTTGCGCCAGTTAAAATATGCGCCGATCCGCTGCTGCTCCACAACTTTCTTGCCCGGGTCTTTAATAACTGCCATGGATTTTCATGGAATGCCCTGGATTCAGCTTCACCCCAAACGGTATCGGTGTATCCGGCTATCAGTATCGTCCCGCTAAAGTCCCATAATGTTCCACCGGAGTACCGCCCAAGATTAAAATTCTTGTTCCCCGCTCCCCATGCGACGGGGGGTCCGGCCCATTTTAACCCGCTATCTGTCCCGTCGAGAAAGGCTTTGCATGTTGCCGCGGTGCCCCCGGACGCCAATACAATGCTCCGGTTTTTAGTTTTGAACCAGGACGGTAGCGTGCCGATACTGGCTGGAGTGGAACTGATATGCACTTGCAGACCGGGATTGATCTGGTGCGCGAATCCGACAGGAGATGATGCGCCGAATAAAGCATGCCCATGGGTGTCAGCAGCACCTACAGTGGGGCACCACATAAAGAAGGAGCCTGTATTGCCGGTAATCTCCGGGTAGCCCGTATAACCGTAATAGTCGTCAGCCCCGTCGAATGAGAATGCGCGCCCCCTCTGGGTGGTTGCAATTGCGGCATTGCCTCCGGGTATCCAGACGCGGCCTGTTACGAGATCAACCGGCCCTGCAGCGGGGTTCCACAGTATCCGTACGCCTTTGGCAAGTCCGGCATAATCGATTGGCGCCGCATACTGAGGCTGGTTTTTGAGCCGGTTTGGCAGGGTTATCACGGCCATGTTTTACGTGTTTTTTAGTTGGAAACGCCGATAATATCCGCCATGTAAATATTCCCTGAACTCAGCGGCACGCCCATATCATTTTTTACGACCAGCTTCAGGTAGCGAGTGATAGGCAGACCTTGCAGGCTGAAGAATTTCCGATGCGTGCCGGTATCATTGCAAGACAATGTACCGATCCAGTGCAGGTCCGCTTCTTCGGTTGCAGTTGTGCCGCTTTCCGGTCCGGTGCCGAAATTGATATTGTCCAGTGACAGCTTTGCGAAAAGGATAAGCTGCCGATTGCCGCTCGGGATTCCGTTCGGGTCGCATTCCACTTCGAAAGTAACGTCCAAAGGGATGGCCGACCCCAGATCCATTGCTGACGAGCTTATATAGCTAGCGCTTGCCAGCGTCCCCAGATTGAGTACGGATGCGCTGCGAGCGCTTTGTGTTTGTGTAAAATTCGCCATAGCTTATCCTAAAGAGTTTTTTTGCTTTGTTTAGTACGGTCCCGTTTAAACAGGCTGTGCGCTGGTATAAGTTAAAATCGGAAAGTTGACCGTATTCCCGCCGGTAACCACCTGGTCGGTGGTCTCATCCGTTACGAGCAGAACCTTGCTTGTGCTATCGGTAAAGGCGATATGCAGATCCGGAGCGGCGCCTGAACTGGCGAAGGCAGTTCCGTTTTTGGCAGAGACAGTTAAAACACGGGCGGCGCCATCCGCACCGGATAGTGCATAGTCCCCGGGAACCATCGTAACCTCGCAGATTGCATTTCCGTTAACTGTCGCGTAGCTGTCTCCCGCCGTGTAGGCTTTGAGCAGCAGCATGCGGATCGCGCCGTTCCTGATCGCATTAAGACCGCCGTCTAAAACATCGGCTGACACATATTTCGCCAATTCAGTACTCCTTTTCTATAGTCGTAAAAAAAGCCGCTTATCCAAAGCGGCTTGGGTGCGGATCAAATATTTGTTATGCCTGCTTCAATCCATCCATTGTCTCTGCAAGCACTACACCAGACACTTTCACATTACCCGATAGCACAACCTCCACGTTATCGGCTTTGTAACCGCCAGGAAGCCGGAAAGCACGGGTATTCCTGACCTGCCGGGTAAATTTCAGATCACCATCAGCCCATAACTGAAATTGCAGCGAGTCGATAACAAGCGGTGGAATGGCTTGCATGGCATCGCCCCCGATCTCGTCTTCCCCCAGCGATGGGTCGGCCAGGCCGTCATCCACTTCGCCGGAATCAATAAGTGCCTTGTTCGCCTCAAGAGCCGCATCGTAAGAACTCTTTGCCGCAGCCGACTCTGCTTCGGACATTTCAAAATCGGCATCGATCTTTGCCGCGCTGTAATTGACCGGTGGCGCGCTAACGAATTTTTTGCTCTTCCACTCGTACGTGAGTTTGGTTCCCGAATCTCCTTCCCATTCGTAGATTTTTCTATCCAGCGCCACGTAGAGCCTGCCTGTTGCCGGGTCTGCCCATATGCAGGTAATGCGCTGGTTTACCTTGATAAAGGATGCGCTCTCGGCTTTGTCGATTACGAACATCAGGGAGCTGCCCTCAACTGTATAGCCGCAGTAATAGCGGTTATCGGCGGAGGCCGCAATGAACGTGCCGGGGTTCAGCTCTGCCCATTCCTTTTGGGTAAACAGATCCTTTGTAACGATGTCGCTGTTTGCCCCGACGATAACCATGCCTTGCGGCGCAGGATACCCGATCCCGAACGCGAAACTCGCCACGCCGCGTTTTGTCATGCAGGGCCAGGCCACACTCAGCTTCTCCATGCCCCCACCCATCGTAACCGGCTCAACTCCGGTAATGGTGAATGGGTTACCTTTCGTCATCCCTACCAATGTCGTGCCGCTGACGCCGAGCGCCACGATATCCTGATCGTACGTCTGCCGGTAAGCGGACGGCCAGGCATAGGGCTTGAAAGGCTCGGAGAACAGTATTTCATTGCCAACAAAACCCGCTGCAATTCCGTTCGCCAGGATGGCAATGCCTTTCATATCCGCTGGCGGCATATCCCAGGTGGCCGAAGGCAACACTTCGCCAAGCGCCACCGCGGAATCAGCCGCCGTATCGTTGTAGCTTGTCATTCCCCCCGGGATGGTAACCAGGTAGTGATACTCGGTTCCGGACGATGTGGTCAGCGTGCGGTAAATCCGCTTCGTCATTCCGCTGGTATTGTGTGGAGCAACCCGCTTCCATGTTCCGCCACCTGTATAGGTCTGGGTTGTCCTGAGCAATATGACAATTTTTTTCGTTTCTGAATCCACACTCGCCAGTGTGAATGTGCCGTTGAGATCGGCCAGGCCTGTAACTGAGGCAAACGCGATTTCTTCCGATGCCCTTAGGCCGAATACCGTATCGAGGGTGACTTCCACCTGTCCCGAAAGTGGGGTGTCCTTTACGGCGCCCATCACTATTCCGGAATTGGGCGGTGCAGTGTCCAGATTTGAAAGCGCCCAGGCATCATCCATCTTCCCGGTCGTTACCGCGGAGGCTGGTGATGGCCTGGATTCTTCCCCCCATTGCGTTACAAATGTATAAACATAGGCTCGTGCCGTGGATGATCCGGTTCCGCCGCCAGGTGTGACTGTCGGTTTACTGACGGGTGTAGCCACGCCCAGCACAAAACATCCCGAAGGATAGGGCCCGGGGCCAGCAGTCGCGAGATCGAAATCCGATGTGCGCGGTTCGCCATCTCCCGTGTAATAGAAGCGCCGCGATGTATTGCCAGCAACAGGCGACTGCGCCACATCCACATCT
Source organism: Nitrosospira briensis (assembly GCF_900115125.1). GTDB lineage: Bacteria > Pseudomonadota > Gammaproteobacteria > Burkholderiales > Nitrosomonadaceae > Nitrosospira > Nitrosospira briensis_A. The sequence continues at coordinate 743,358 of NZ_FOVJ01000001.1, forward strand.
ACGTTCCAGGCCAGCCACTTCTCATTACCGTCCGTCTCCATGCGAAACATCGACACGATATCCTTATCGATAACGGGGGAGAAGACCGGCAGCGGCCCATTCCTCGGGCGCAAGTCGCCCGAGGTAAGATTGCAATTAGTCGCAACCTGAGCCTGGCCGGGGCCGAGCAACTGCTTTGCCAATCTTGGCACAAGGCCGGAAAACCCGGCGATTCTAAAAGCGCTCACTCTGTCAAAACCTCAATTTCCGGGCTGTGTTGCATGCTGTTGGCCCGACTTTTTGCCTTCACATATCGCACGCTCTTCCGCGCGCCTCTTCACCAGGCCCGGTAATACCTTTCTGCCCGGTCCGTATTTGAACGCTTCTATGCGCGCGCATGCTTCCGCATATCTTTCAGCATTGATCAGGTCGATCAGATTGGGCGATTTTCCCGGCCGGGCCTTTCGGCAGAATGTCGGGACGCCAACGCTGTAAGCCAGCCTGACAAAAGCTTCATACTCATGCTGATACAGCGGTACGGTGACGCAGCGCTTAACTCCCGCTGCATAAACGCCCTCAACCTCGTCAAGCAGGCGCACCAGTGAACGTACCGGAGTGGTCCGATCGCCCATCCTGACACCGCCGGTCGCACCGAATCCAATGGTCGGCACATCGCCGGGCACAGGGATATAAGCCTCATCCCTGTAGCCTTCGTGCACCGCGAGCCCGACGAGGGTGGAAGCCGCCAGCACCAGTACCGCGACCGCAGACCGTACTTGCGTAGTGGATGGTTTGATCATATTTCGATTCCTTCAGTTTTGCCGCCGCACTCCCGCCCGTTGTGAATGAACGTCATTTGGCATTTTCCGTAATGCAATCAAGCTTCGCCTTTATCGTCTCTTTCAGATCTCCTGCATCAAGAGCGGCGCAGGAGGAGATTTCGGATACCGTCCCGGGCGCTGGCTTGGGTTTCGGCTTGCGCACCTCCGCTTCGCTTTCCTGGGGCAGGGAATGGATGACGAGGGGTGGTTGCCCGACCGACTGATCTTGCGTCGGGGAGGGTGCAAGCATGGTGCAAGACGCCAGAAACAGGGCTCCGAAAAGGTATCTCATCGCTTCCTCCCGTGAGCCCATTGGTCGATGATCCGGTCGAGCTTTTCGTTGAACTCTCTCATCGTTTCCCGCTGCTCGACTCTTACCGATTTAAGTTCCTCGCTCAGGCGCTCATTGGTTCTTTCCTGATACAGCTCGCCTCGTTTCAGGCTTGCAATATCGTTTTGCACGGCGTTGTACGTGGCAACGCCGGATGCGAGGAGGCCGGCTACCGCGATAATGCCGCCAAAGGATAATGTGTAGGTGGACGGTCCCCGGCGCCTCTCGACCCTTTGATTGCTATCATCATCGGTCATGATCAGGCAACGACCCACAAAAACACGACGGCCAATGCGACCGCGCCTGACAAAATCGCCGCAGTCCATTTCGATGCTTTCAGCTTGTCGACTAATCCGTCGGCACCTGCCTCGGCTAATTCATGTCGTCTTTCGATCTCTTCCTTGATGCGTTTGCGCTGGAACATGGTCATGGTCAATCCTCCAAAAAAGTTTGTACGGTTTAGTAGTACGTTGGGTAGTACGTTTAGCAGGAGCTGATGTGCTGTGCTGAAGTACGGCCGTGCTAATTCCCGGGCCAATTTAATACCTGGCCAGGCAGCTGTCGGACGGATACGGAGCAAAAAAAAGCGGCAAAAGCCGCGTCCTGACTGAAGCTTGACAAATTCTGTTTCATACTCTTATGCGTTCACCATTGAATCGCATCCAGTTGCTGTTGAGTGGGCTGATCACCAAGTGCGGCAATCTGGTCGCACAGCTTTTGACGCTTGCCGGTAAGCTGGCCATGCACAGGTGCGAACTGGGCTGCATTGGCGATAATCCTGTCAATCAGTTCAACCTTGCTGATGCCTCGCCCGGCTGCCGCCCCGTCGATCCAGGGAGTAGGCGTAATCGAATCCTGTAACCAGGCCCGCGCTTCCGCTTCCTGTTTCGGCCAACTCCTCACTTCGTCCTCCGGGTAACCTCCCGTCCGTGCCTCGACAGCTGCCTTGTAAGCGGCATTAATGCGCGCCAATGCGGCTGCTTTCCTCTGGCCGGCTGTGGGTTGAATGGCTGGGGTGGACGGGGCTGGTGATTGCCATGCAGCGGCAATCCACAGATCGATGAATGGCTGAAAGGCTGTTACGTTATCCAACGCCGTGTTTGGGGCTTCGTCATACTCGATATGGCCGTTAGACCCGTTCCATTGTATTGCCCGTATGCCCCCGGGCAGCGCTGTCAGGTCGACGCGCCTGAATATTCCGTCAATCCCGACAACGCCATCGTCTCTGATAACCGTCACTTCCATACCTTGCCTCCACCTTGCAATAGGGCCCGCTCCGCCGTTACAAGCAGTGCTTGCTGCGTCTCCGCCCCCTGCTTCACCATTTCATTACGGAACGACTCGGTAGCTGCCGCACCTTTGCGCGATTCGTTGGCCGTGTTGATCATCAGGGTGGGCATCCAGGCAATGGCGCAGCCCCAGGTGCGGTTTTCCTGGCCGGTATTTGGGTCAATGCCGTGAACTTGTATATACCACGGGCAGCGGTAGAGAGCAGGTTTCCCTTCTACAACCTTAAGCTCTTCGCATTTTGCTCCAAGCGGACAGTCTGCAATGTGTACTTTCATCAGTCTTTGCTCGCTATGATCATGTCTATGTACTGCACCGTCAGGTTAATAGCCGTGCCGGTGAAGATGTGGTTATGCGAACCGCCACCGCCTTGGTATTCTGTATATGCCAACGCTACCGGATTATTACCGTCCAAATTAGTGTAGTCTGGTCGTGCGGGCGTACCAGGTGTCCCATTCCCAATATAGATTTGATGGTTATGCGACGGTATCTGGGCTATCGTTAACGTGGTTGCACTGTTCCACCCAGTAACGGCTTGCGGCCCGAAGGCGGTCGTGAACTCGACCGATCCCCCGGAACCTCCACCCGCGCCGTTGACAATCCGCACTGCCTTGTTGTTGTGCGCGGTTACCTGGGTCCAGCCTGTTGGCGCCGCTGCCTGAAAAAATGACATGACGGTACCCTGTGGAATTAGAGCGGCGATCGCAGCGGGAATACCCAGTGTTGTTCTCGCCGCCGCCGCGTCGCTATCGTCCAGCAGTGTGCGGGCAAAAGAACTCAACCCAGACAATGATGCAGTCCCCGTCCCCGTAAAATACGGCACCTTGTCAGCGGATGTGGCTAATGCACCGAGTGTGATGAGATTTACGTTTGAAAGCGATTCCTGCAAGGCAGCGTTGGTCACCCCGGCCACAAAATAATCCCCGGCGGCCCAGGTGCGCGGAGCAGTTCCGTCCAGTCCGCGTCCGCCTGCCGCGATGGTGAGGCTATCCACGCTGCGCGCCTCGACCTTCACGATTTCCCTGTTACCCGAAACATCCTTGAAGATGCCGTAAAAATAATCGCCAGCGCCGAGCACCGGGAAGAGAATCCCTTTCCCTGCTTCAACCGTGAAGCTTAACCCGGTGGTTCCGCCCGGCGCGGAACTGACTATGGCTTTGCCGAAATTAGAGAACTTGAGTCCCATGCTTTACCTCTTGTTTATCTTCGGGCCATGATGGATGTTCTTAGTGGAGTCCTGGTATGGTTTTTCGCTACACGGATACCTGCCGCCGCTGTCTTGATTGCGAATTGCTGCTGGTGATATGCAGCAAGCTGGGCATTGGTGTAGGGCTTCTTCGGTGACAGCATTAGCCGCAGCAGTGCGCCGTGAACAACGGCCTCGCGATACTCATTGAACTGCACATCGTCTATTCCCACGCTCGCGGGCGACGGCTTTAGTGCCACGATCATGGTTAGCGCTGCCGAAGCGCCGGGCTTTGGCGCCAATATGACCGAACCTGCCCCACTCGGAATATATTGCGGGGCACCAGTCCGGTTGCGCCAGTTTCTGGCGCTGATGGGCGTTTTACCCTTATAAGCTTCGATTTCTTCTCCATTCAGTGCCGCAAAGGTTATGGCATGCACCACTGCGTCCTCCGGGGGCGTTAAGGCATATTCCGAGGTGCCTGCCACTACTGAGATAGGGGGATGCTCGATCAGCCACGCTAGCGACTGTTCACAAAATACAACGGCGGATTGGCGCAGCGCGCTATCGATCGCCGCAAAAGTGCAGCCGGGAACGTCTGGTATTACGAAATCATAGAAATCTTTCCACAGCTTCATAAGGGGGCCTCTGCAGCGAACAACTGAGCGAACAACGAGGCGCGTCCGGAGTTGACATGCTCATCGTCGGTCATTTCCGCCCTGGCCGTGACATAATCCGCAACGGTCTGTACGTACTCGGCGGGGAGTGGAAAAGTATCGGCATGTCCCTTTTCGCCATCCGGCAAATTGTCGAACTGTCCGGTGAATAGATCCGGCCGCCGCTTGAGCACCTGCAACATTCCCTGGTTGGCGAATGACAGCAATGTGGCGTCTGAATACCTTGCTTTTTCCGAATCGTTCAGCGGGACACGCGCCAGGTCGACTACCGATTGATAACTGAAAGCCATCGATTGCCCCCCTACTCGGCCATCTCGCGTTTGGAAAACAGGGCGATCACTTTATGCCGGAGCGCTTCTTTGTTCTGGCGCTTGTCAAGCCGTTCGTTATAGTGACGCTCGGCGTACTCAACCAATGTTTTTTTATCCATGGCGTGAAAATCGACTACCGGAAGGGGTTCCTCCACTGCTTCAGCTTGCTCGGCGAGGCCGACAGCCTCATCGCTTCCGTCAGATTCACCTGCGGCTTGCCAGGTATCCGTAAAGACAAGCAGGCGTTCGGCGACCTCAACGGTCACATTCCTGACATCGCCCGGCTCCCATCGAAGTCCCACACCGCTGATGCTGTCAGTCTTGATACAACCGCCTATGTATTTAACTTGGGGCATTACTAAAGCTCCATAAAAAAAGCGGCCAGCTTTTCAACTGGCCGCTTCCATTCACCACGGTTTTTACCTGATCCCTACCCCATCGCCCTTCACTATTGCCGTCACCTTGCCCGAGGCAAATGTTGCCGACGACGCGGTAAGCGTAATGATCAGGTACACCGGTTTTTCGAACCGGACAGGTTGAAACACCAGCGAAGTGCGCCCGGCATTCCTGAGTAATGTTGTGCCTGCAGGGGCAAAATAATCATCATCCGCCATAGGCCCATCTTCCGGGTTCAAGGGCGAATAACCCACTTTGCATGCGATGGCCGGCGTGCCGCTCGAATCCAGGTCATCACTCACGATGTCGACGTCAGTCACATCTACACCCGCCGGAATGATGACGGGCCGGTAAACATCGCCCGAGGTGCCCGCTGCCGGCGTCACCGAACCGTAAACCACTACGGCATTGCCATGACCACCCATGTGGCGGGGCTTGCTGCTTAAATCTGCTGCGCTAAAAGTAGCCATTCATAGCTCCTGAAAAATAACATCCAGCTACCGATACTGTTGAAACGGGGCTTATCATCAAGCGCCCCGTTTCACAGCTATTCCTGCCTGAATCAGAGCGGTACCGCGGAATCTACCGCGATAACGCCGAAGTCTGTGGGCACCTTGGTACCTGTGCCATCATCGACCGAGAAGCGCACCTTGCTCTTTCCGCATACCTTCTCGCCCATGACTTCGAGGTTGCTCTCGAAGTTGTACCAGTGCTCTTTCCAGCCGAATTGCAAGCCGCTGACTCTGGTCTTGCCATAAGCGACGCCAAGTGCCTGAGCGCCCAGCAACAAGCCGCGTTCCACGGCGTAGCCTGCGGTTAACGCAGCGTTCACCGCCTGGTCGGTTTCAGTGGCGGTGGCAGCGTTGCCCGCCGTGACGATCCTGGTGCTTTCACCGGGCGTGAAACGAATAGCCCGCTCGTTCTTGATCACCAGAATGCCGTTCCACATGCCGACTTCACCGGCAAAAAGCGGGTGGCGGGTATCAAGATAGGCTGAGCGGTTTATTGCGTTCTGCTGGAAGGCGCGCAACGAACCTTCGGTCAACAGCACGGAATACTGGTTTGGCGTGGCGAGGAAAATCCACATTTTGGAGGTCTGCGCTGCGCGGTCGCCCGGCAGCTTTACCGATTGCAGAGGCTGATCCATATCGTCCAGGCGCTTGCGCAAAATATCCAGGTGCGAGAGTTTCAGCGCGTCAGTGGATACGATCGAACCCAGTTGTTGACCTCCGGCAGCCAGGTTCGCACCGTTAACAACAAAATGCCGGTTGAAGGTAGGCGCCTTCACCGGGTTGACCATGATCTCGGCGAATTTGCTGCTGGATTGCACCGGTATCGTCCAGTCCGTTCCGGTTTGAGATCCACGTGCACCGGCCAGGTGAACCAGCGATTCCTGCGTGTCGAGCCGAGGGAAGTAGCCGGATAGTTGCGCCAGCGCGATTTCGCGCAACTGATGCTTGGTGCGTTGCTGCGACATGCTGCCGCCGGCGTCGATCACCTTGCTCGACAGATTGATCTTGATCTCCATTGAAGAGAACGAGAGCGCATCGCCCTTGCCTTCGCGGTTGACATCTCCCATCAGCGGTTCGCCGCTTACGGTGTCGACCAGGTCCAGGGAAACGATGTCACCCGCGGACTTCATCAGGTTGTCGATACGAACAATCGGCATTCCCGCCGTTGTCTGGCCGGCGATCTTTTCCATCGCTGCAGAAGGTTCCACCGATCCGGACAGGTTTTCGATTGCGGACGCGCCCTTCAGCGTGTTGGCCAGGAGCGCCGCGCTATAGTGTTTAACGGCGATCGAGCTACCGCTTGCTACGTTTGTTTCAGCCATTTCGTAAATCCTTAGTCAAGTTCGGCTCTCAGGGCGGCGGCTTTGTGCGACGGCATTTGCATCAACTTGCGAGCCAGTTCATGAGGACTCAGATTGTCGATCTGCTCTAGCTCGGAGGCTGGATTTGCGCCACCTTGAATATCCGATAGGGTTATGGGTTTCCTTACCGGAGCGCTCGACAGCTTTGCTTTCGCATCGGCTTTCGTTTGCTCTGGGTCGGCATTTATTTTTGGCAAGGAAGCGTCCGGCATAATCGCCCTGACACGGCGGACAACTTCATCAAACCGCTCCGAATATGGCTTTCCAGCCCATCTGGCACTGGTTCTCAGAATTTCATCCTGCTTCAGGGCTTCATCCCATGCTTGCGGATCGCTGCTTTCCCAATGGACCAGGTCGGGGTTATTTTCCTTGGCTTCGGCGACCTGCTCCTGGACGTTCAACTGATTTGCGTGCTCGGATTCTTCCTTTTCGCGTTTCAGTTCTTCAAGCGTCTTTTCAAGCTTTTCGCCTTGCTTCCGGCTTCCTTCAAGAACCGCACTGATCGCCTGATGCAGCTCGGGCATATTCTCCCGGATAAGCTCCAGGTGCTTTGCGATCGCATCATCGGCCACGGCAATGTCTGCGCCTGTCGCGCTATCCTTCTTCAGAAGCGCGTCCAGCTTTCCGGCGGCCTTGCTGTTTTCAAGTTGTGCGGCTTTTAATTGCTCGCGCAACGCCGAGTTTTCCACACGAAGTTCCTTGTGTTTCTCGTAAGGAATAATCCCCTTGCCGCTCTTGTTCAGAACGACCGGCTCATCTTCACCCGTGCTGCTGGTATCACTGCTTTCAGCTGCCTCCTCTTGCTCGGGTTCATCTGCTACCGCTTGCTTGCCGAGAACTTCATCGAGACGATCCGGGTCGTTTTCCAGCAACTCGATTTGTTCCGGCGTAAGGTTTGCAATTTGTTCATCCGTCAGCTGATCTACTTCCATTACCGTTTCCTCCAGACTGCTTAACCCAGTGAGCGGGCCTGCCGGAGCAGGGGTTGATAAAAAACTGCGGTATCGCCGTTAGCGCGTGGCATGAGCGAAAGCCAATGAAAAAAACCGATTTAAAGCGGCTTTACCAACAAAAAACGCTCCGTAGAGCGCTTTTCCTTGTTCTCCATAATGAATTACGGCTTCATCAATAAATATCGTGGCGTTGCCGACACGTCATCCACACCTCCTATATTTGGCGGATCATAAAAATGCTTCCCATAATGATCCTTGCCGCCCAGGTACGTGCCGGTTCGCTTATGAACCGCCGAATGGGGCCGGTAGTCCGAATCCAGTTCTGGATCGACACCCAGGTGAGGCGCCTGGACGGTATGTCCTACCCCACTGCCAAAGCGGTGAAAGGCATTGTTCGATTCACCTGTCCAACCCCCTCCAGCGACCTGCGCAGAAGGTACGGGGCGTGCCGCAGTGAATATGTTGTTACGGACCAGGTGGCCGAGCTTGTTTGCCGTTGACAGCGCATAGACCCCGGCAAATGAGCAATTCAGGAACGTGTTGTTATAAAGGTTCGAGGACTGGGGAGTATCCTTCTTGTTGCCAATGAACACGCCTACCTTGCAACCATCAAAGATATTGCCGTACGCAGTGATATTGGCGGCATCCAGTATCATGATTCCGCAACCGCTGTTTTCCGTCGCCTCGTTACCGATAACCCTTCGGAAGTAATTCCCGTACGCAACAGTGTTATCGCAACCATGGTCGAACAGGAGGCCGTTCCCATCGGCTTGCGAAGCGACTATATCCTCGGCATAGTTATCGAATATCCGGTAGGTACCGTAGAACAGGTTAAGAAATCCGGACGGACCGATCAGCCGGTAGGCTTCGTTCCTCGCAATCACATTGCTGCCGAAATCTTCCGAGAGGGAAGGCCCGAACCCGCCAATCCCCATGGCGCCGCCAAGATTGAAGGCGGCGTTGGTGTTGGTCATATCGTAAAACTTGTTGCCCGTAATCCGAATTCCAGTGTTTATTCCGTAATAAGACGGATTGCCTGTCAGCGACGGTCCTACTATTTCCATCCCCAGCGTTGCACAATTCCTGAAGATATTATCTGTAATAACAATATCGGCCATTTTCGATGACAGGTTTGCCCCATCCTCAAGCCGCAACTGAACCACCGCCCTCCCGGCCGCACACCCGGTGAAACTATTGCCGTGGATTGTTACGCGGCTCAAAGTGCTTACCGGTGAACCTGATGCCGCCACGGTCCAACTTATTGCCCCGCCCAATGGTCCTCCTGATCCGCCGATGAAGTCGTTATTGGTTATTGACAGGTCGGCATAATTCTGTCCGTTCACAGCGCTGAGGCCAACGATTGCTCCGCCAATCCCGCCGTGGAACTTGCACCGCCGGATAGTTATCCCAACCAGTGATGTCGTTGGGTACAGATACAAGCCGTTGCTTGTGTTTGCGGTGATCGTCAAGCCGTCCAGAGTCGTATGGCTGCGGGTAACCAGCAAAAACACCGCCCCTGCAGCCGATACTTTCATCGACCCCGGGTCAGGTGCATAGTCACCGCTGATCGTTACCCTGCTGGACGCGCTTGCGCCATGATTGCCGATCGATATGGTGGACGCAATGTTGTGCGCACCGCATACATATAAGGTATCTCCAGCGGCTACGCCAGCGCCTCCCCAAACGATGGACGGCCACCCGCCCCAGGCGGTGGCGTGAGAAGTTCCATCGCGTATTTCACTGTGGCTCGTATCGGGCCTTACATACCAGGTAGTCATCTGCGTTAATCTCCAACGAAGTGCACCACCCGATAATACTCGAGTGTCAGGCTATCCCCGCTGTTCGCGCGCTGTCCGGTAATTTCTACAGTGACTGGAACCGAGAAGTTAATCGCGTATGTTTCCGGTGCAACAGATCCCGCAGTGACATATACGCCATCGTACGGCTTGATCTGCCTTGCCAGCGAGTTGCGGTTAGCCAGTACAAACAACGGAGCTTCCTTGACTGAGGTGGTGCGCACAGCGCTATAAACCGTTGTGGTACCAATCTTGATCCTGAGGGTCTTGTTGTTCGCGCTACTGGTAAATGTCCATACCGGCTCGATTTGCAAAACACTGTTGACTCCGAGTAGTCCGGCGGGAATATTGAATGACGCCAGCACTTCATCAACCCCGGTTAATGCGCATGAGGTGGCGACAGCCGTACCGGTCAGTGTTTCGACTGGCCTGGACACCAGGGGATATACTTCGGCATCTCCCGTGCTTATTAATTCCGATTCAATCGGGGGAGTGAAATCTATCATTGTGCCCTTTCCGTACCGCATCCCACCTACCGTTTTATCGTTTTTTAGTCGAATCATATCAATGTCCTTTAAATGTCCCTTTAAATGCCCTTCAAGTCTTCCGAGTATTTCGCCCTATCGATTTGCCGCAAAATCAGTTATCAGCTTTGATGCCTGCATCGGTCCGGTTTTTGTCTTGCCCGATATCCAGCCCGCGTTCTTTCGAATCCAGTTCGCGGGACTTGTCCACTAATGCCTGTTGCGTTTCAATCAACTGCGCCTGCAACCCGGAGACAATCTGCGCTTGTTGCTGCATCGCGGCGTCAAATCGCTGTTGCAACGCTTGGGCTTGCTGACCACTGCCAGGATTCACATTTCCCACGTTACGCAGCTGATCTGCCAGCGCATGCCGGTTCGGCACGTCGGAGAGCTCCAGCATGGCTGGATACAAAACCGCCTGGTAAGCGGGTGGAGCGGCTTGCACGATCTGGGTGAATGCGTGCAACTGCTGGGCGCGGAAGCTCGCCGTGGCAGGGATATCTTCCAGCACGACCTTGACCTGCGCCGTCGCTATGTCGTTCTCTATCGCCGGCCCGGAATCAGTCATAACCTGACGGTTGAAGTAAACGATCTTTTGCCCGGCGCCGTGTTTGACGGCCACGGATGCCGCATTGCCCAGCATGTCCTGCCTGATCAATGATAGAAGCTGTTGTCCCACCATGCGGCGGGCGTAGCGGAAATTATCGTTGGGCTCTGCCAGGACTGTCGAGCCCTGCTCTACCAGGCTATTGATGGCAACGCCGCTGCTTGCCGTCGTATCGGCCCCAAGCATCGCACGATATATTCCACCCACTTCCTCGATTCTTTTCTTTCGCTCCTGCACGAGTTGGAATACTTGCGCGGCAAGCTGGTACTCGCGCGTTATCTTGAACCCGCCCGCATTCCTGCGCTGTGCGTTCAGAACCGTCATGGATCGCAAGCTGCTGATATTTTGCGCGACTTCCTGGTACGAGTTCTGGCTGAGGTCGAGCGCATCATTATCCACCTCGACTTTTACCGAGTTTAGAACCTCATACAGCAGGATATCCAGATCGATGATCTGATCCTGGGGTCCGCGCATATCCCGAATCAGTCCATAAGGCGCCCTGCTCCGGTCTTTGCGGAAGCACCAGAAAGGAATATATGGAAAATCCGTATGTGGCAGCGGGCTTGGCACATCCATCAGTTTATGGGGTCCCAGCCAGATTGAAACGCGCATGCGCGTGAGCAGCGATTTTTGCACCTCCACCAATCCTTGCGCTACCGCTGCCTGGTGATAAAAATTATCTTCGCGGTATTCGATCGCTTTGCCATCCGGCAGTACCAGCACATGCCCCTCCTCGAAATGCCGGTACCATAACTCCGAAAGCCGAACCATTCCCGAATTGCGGTTCAGATAATCCTCGTGACTACGGCCCCACGTTTGCTCGGTTTCGAACGCTCTGGCCATGCCGGTGTCGGCTCCATCGTACACGTCCAGGTTGTTCCAGCCGCTCCAGCTGTTCTGGATGAGCTCGGCCTGATCGGGCAGCATGAGTGATGCCTGTACACGATCAACCCATTTGTCGCGCCTTAAATAGCGCGCATCGGATAAATCCGGTTCCCTGGCTGTCCAGTCCCAGTAAATCTCGTTACGGTGTACTTCCCGCACACGGTAAGGATATTTCAGCGGATCGAATTCGCGCGAGACTTCAACCCATCCGATTCCTCCTCGAATCATGCTGGAGTACGCGTCAGACATGGCCCGATCCGCCCTGGATTCGGTTTCCGCCTCTTTAATACGTGCCGAAAGGCCTTCCGCTATCTCGGCCTGGCTCTCATCGTCCGAGGTAACCCTGTAATCCGTGCGGGTGCGCGCTTCAAGCCCCAGCACAGCATTGATCGTAGGCTTGATCAGATTCGATTCCTGAGGGGGAATGCCCGCGTCCTTCAGCCGCTGAACCACCTCTGCGCTTGTCTGCGCACCGTCGTAGTAATCGCAATCGGTATCCGAGTCAAGACGCCACTTCGGTTGCTCCCGGATATCCCGGCAAATTCTGTCGTAAGCCTCAACCGATATATCCATCGTGATAGCCGTCCCAATCATCCCCGCCACCCCTTCATGCTTACGCCGCGAGCACTGACAGCCGGCTTGTCATCCTCCACCGACACGGCAAAATACCTGAACGCATCCGCGGCGTGACTATGGTAATCGTGTAGTGGCCGGCCGCTGAACTGCCTCGATTCGGGATCAACATCAAATCGATAATGCCTCAAGCTCTGCAAGCCCTCTGCGCACTTCTGTTCATCGAAATAGCAACGATTGAATATCGTTCTCGCGGCATTGATTCCGTCAGCAATGGAAAGATTTGGCACGACCCTCACCTTGCGTCCGGCTGCGAGCATGATTTCCTCGACGCTCCGTCCTGTCGCCAGCGTTTTGGCTTTCGCGTCGTGTGGCAACCAGTCTGTACCATATATATACCCCTTGTTTTGCAGCATGCTGATATAGTGCTGTATCGGCATTTGGTTATTGCTGTAATAATCGATCAATCTGAGTTCGTTTCCCACGGTCTGGGCAAACCATATACTGGTGTTATCGGCCCATCCCAGATCAAAAAAGGTATGCACCTGCTTTGTTCCATCGTAAGGCACGCTGCCGATCCGTCCTTCTTCCTGGGCGAGCCTGAGTTCCTTGGCGTAGATGGCGCCGTCGAGCGTTATTCTGCAATTTCCTTCCCAGACGTTCTGGTAAGCATCCGGATCACGCGCTTTCAGCCCATCCTTTTCCCGCAGCAAGGTATCGGGAAACCACGGGTTGTCGTTCCAGTTGATCTTTACCACTACGGCGCCAGCGGGAGGATTGATAACGAATCGCTGATGCGTCTCATCGGTTTCCAGCTCCGGATTGTAGGTAACCCATATTTCCGATCCATCTTTACGGATAGTCGGAATAAGCGTATCCCAGCTGGATTTGCTGACTGTCTGGGCTTCTTCCACCCAGACCCGGTCCACTCCCTCGAAGGACTTGATCTTTGTGACGTTATTGCGCAGGCCTGCGAATATGAATTCCGAGCCGTTGGCTCCGCGGACCATGCTGTTCTGTATTTCGTAAAAGGAACTCAGGCCGATGGAATCAATCTGCGCCTGCAGCAGGTGATGTACGGATTCAACGATAGAATTCTGAAACTCTCTCGCACACAGGATGCGTAGCGGCCTACCGGCCGCCTGTATCAGTAATGCCCTGGCGACGCCCCAGGATTTTGCCCCTCCCCGGCCGCCATATAACACTTTGTAGCGCGCCGGTTCGAACAGGAATCGGAGTTTTGCAGGAAATTCGGCTCTATGTGCCGTCATGAAGCGCCACCGGGTATCGGAGATTCATGATGTGCTTCCGGTTGAGTCGGTCGCCTCCGGTGTGGAGACGAAGGCCACCTCGACACTGTAAACCGATGGCTTCCTGGCCTCGGCGCCCTCATGCGTGACCGGTGGTTTGTCGCCATATTTTCTAGGCGCCAGCCTTGCGGCGTACCATTTGCGCGCATCGATCCGCAATTGCGCCCGTGCGATAACCTCTCGATCCACTACCTGCCGTCCCTTTTCATCGATATAGGTATCTTTCGAGCCATCATCGGAAATTTCGATAATTTCCTCGGCATAGGCATCCACGCAAAGCTCTTTGGCGCGCAGATATTGCCGCATGAGTTCCTCGTCCCTCGCCAGCCAGTTCCATAACACCCTCTGGCTGATGCCAACTTCGACACACATTGCCCGAGCGGATTTGCCCAACGATATGCCCGCAAAGATCGCGTCCAGCAACTCGGGCGTTCTTATTGTCGGAGCCCCCTTTTTCCTGCCTGGTTTATTGCCCGATGCCGCTGAACTGCCTTGATTCTCAGTCATGCATGGGAGTACTTCATGCTCATTTCCGCTCATGATCCAGCTGTTTCAGTATCTGTTGCATCTTCCATTGTCTTGTTACATCCTTTCAATGCCGCACGTAATTTGATTTCACACGCCCATCGCTCCTCTATCTCGGCGCGTAGCGCCCTGTTGATGGTCACGGCGTCGTCCTTAGTCGATACGCGATCGACCGCGTAGGCTGACTTGCACTCGGGCGGTGTTTTCACCACACAGGGAACAGCTATTGCTTTTTCGATTACCTGCGTCTGGATAACCGGCTTCCCGGCGCAACCAGGCAGAAAAATTGCCAACACCACGGCTGATGCCGGATTGATAAAGCGCGTCATGGATTTGATGAATAAAAATTTGATAAAAGTGGTTTTCATGGCAACCATAAGTAACGCCACATACACAATTTCCATGGAGATCAGGCAAGGCGCGGGGGCATTCATAGTCCAGTTCCATGCAACGACGCGCCGCATAACGACAATCCTGATTGGCGTCAGGCAAGACGCATAGAAGTACTATGGCAACGACGAGCAACGCCGCCTGACGTCAATCTAGTCATTTTGATGGCGCGTTTTTACGTACTCTATCTGCTCCTGGGCCACCACCTCACATTGATATTGAGGCGCTACCGGCGGAAGAACACTCGTTTTCCTTGCCCGGCGTGTATGCTTCGCTGCAACCTTCGCAGCGCTCCGCATTGCTGTTGCCGCATCTTTTTCTCTCTGGATCGACGTTTCTCTCACTGCATTCACGGCATCGCGTACGGATCGAATATCCACAGCGCATTTGTCGTTCGCTGCAGACAGCACTGCATTACTGGAGCTCAAGCGTTGTATTTCCGATGCGGCACGCCAGTTGCTAACCACGAATCCCCCACTAAAGCCAAGGGCCGCAAAAATGACAATGACTATTGCTGTGATTGCTGGACTGCTGATCATGTATGTTTGCCTGTTGAAAATCGCTGGACGCGGGCGAAAAAAAACCCGCACAGGGCGGGCAGAAACAAAAAAACCCTCCGAACGGGTTTTAGGAAGAAAAATACGTGTACAAGTGCGCTCGTTTAATCATACGATAACTAATGCAGGCAATAAAAAACCCGCTGAAAGCGGGTAAGAAAAAACCCGCTCAGGTCGGGTGGATGTAACCCGCTACAGCGGGGTTTTAGTTTTTGTGATCGAGCACGAAAATCCACAATATGGAAACGAATTATACCGCGTTACTGGCCATTGTCAAGTTCTTTGTTGCTATCTTTTGGGATAAATTAGGGCCGCTGGCAGGAACTGCTTATCCGGCTTCTGTCAGGCCTTGGGCTGACCTTCCGTCCTTATCCATGAAAGCAAGTGCGGTCAAGACTTTCAGCTACAACAAATTGATTTTTGGCCCCTTGATACTATAAATAAGAGAAAAGAGGGTTCGGTTATAATCTTCCTTTCAACCGACAGTTTTGGAAATATGCCTACCTTCCTCGAAAGATATGTTGTATTCAAACGCTCGTCAATGCTCTTTATATTTAGTCTCGCATATTCAGCCTGCGCGGCAGCGCAGGAATTTGATGGCGCGAACATGGGCGCCTTATCCGGGGGTGCAGTAGAGATGGCGCAGGACAGTCCATTCGTTTATCCCCGGGCAATGCATGATCAGTTTATGCCTCCCGCCAGAGGCCGCGACCACGGCAATCGCTCGCACTACCGGCCTGCCGTTGTGCTGCCCATACCGCTACCGATGGATGGCATCTCGGGGTTTAACAGCATGTACGGATTCCAATATCCCGGGAGCTATATGCCGCGGGACACGCCTCTCCACAGATTCAACGGCTACGTAAGGTGCGATCCCCCAGATTTGTACAAGGAGGCTGCCGCAGGAACAACTGCTGGAGTTGCGGCGCAACGCCTGGTAAAGATTACATCAACACGATCCCTTGCCGCGCCAGTCCAATCGCAACCATGCC
This sequence comes from Nitrosospira briensis, assembly GCF_900115125.1. Lineage (GTDB taxonomy): Bacteria > Pseudomonadota > Gammaproteobacteria > Burkholderiales > Nitrosomonadaceae > Nitrosospira > Nitrosospira briensis_A. The sequence goes on from NZ_FOVJ01000001.1 coordinate 759,331, forward strand.
CTGTATACACGATAAACGGCGAGATCCCGAAACAGAAAAGTTACAACACTACGGCGACCATGCCTTCGCGAAAGCCCCCGCCCCTCAAATAACACCGTAAGGAGAGCAGCATGATAACCGCAGGTATGATTGGTGATGGTATAACGAAAAACTTCCGCTCCCGGTATGTTGCTGCTTGTATGGCTGGTCTTCTTGTTCTGTCAGGCTGTGCCAGTCTTCAGGTAAGCGTGCCGGATTCGGATCCTATCCAGCCCGAGGGGCAGGCGGAGAAATATGAAAAGAGGACCATGCACGCATTCTTTTGGGGATTAGTGCTGGATCCCCAGGTGTTTGCCGCTGAATGCCACGGCCAGGGGATCAACGATGTGGTCATCTACCGGACTCTGGCGCATGATCTTGCAGGTGTCTTTACCCTGGGTCTGTGGATGCCCACCGACGTGCGCTTCCGCTGCAAGGCGCCTCCGACGAGGCCGGGCGTGCTTCCCGTGCCGCGCAAACGCTCGCGTCGCAGCGTTTCCTGAAAAAAACTGCCTTGCCTCGATACCATATAAGGAAACCACTATCATGCCCAACGGAACCAGCCCAAGCGAACGAAGCTTTTTCAGGCCTAAAACCATGGAAACGGGACGGCATGAGTCTTATGAGCAGGCTGTCGAAGGAGAATATGTCTTCCGCATCGATCGGGGCGGGCAGTCGCCCTTTGACACCTACAACGAAGCAACGAAGGAACTGCAGGGCATCATTCGCGCTTGCCTTGAAGATAACAAATCCTCCCGTGCACACGGCAGCTTGTGGTCGCTGAGCACGGTCGCCGTGACCAACGGCCGTCTCATTGACAATACAGCGCTGCGGCTGGCATTTGAAGTGCCTTCGGCAATCGCCGATCCCGCCTACGCCGGCGATACCGCGAAATTGCGCTTCGTTGAATGCGGCAATTCGGTTGCCGCACTCAACGACTATCTCTTTGCCAACGGCTTGTCCATCAAGGGTTGCGGCTCAAACAACGGCCAGACTATTGCGGGCGCCCTCTCGACAGGGACACATGGCGGCGCTTACCGGTTCGGCGCGATGCAGGAGATGGTGGTGGGGCTCCATCTCGTTACCGGGCCGGACAGGCATGTTTACCTGGAGCGGAAATCCGCTCCAGTCATGCTGCCTGCCTTCGCGCAAAGCATAGGGGCGGAGTTCATCCAGGACGATACCTTGTTCAACGCGGCGCTGGTAAGCCTGGGGTCCTTCGGGATTATTCATGGCATCATGATCGAAACGCGGAATCTGTTCGCGCTTAACGCCGTCCGGTTCAGGCACCCTTATAATGACAGACTCAAGGCGGCGATCGCGGCATGCGATCCCACCATGATCCCCCTGCCGGCGGAAGCGGAAGCCATACCCAGAAACAATCCCTACCACTTCGAAATTTTCTTCAATCCTAATGAGGGCACACCGCCGAGCGATGCCATTGTTCTGGTCATGTACGAGGCGGACTATGATCCCGCCACCTATGTCGCCCCGGCATGGAATGCGGGAGAGCCTGGCCTGGGCGCATCCGGGCTCGATATCATGGGTGCCCTCGTGGGCCGCATTCCCAGTCCCCTGAACAAGCTCGCCGTGCCATTGCTGAATACTCAGGTGAATCAGGAATTCTCGCCCTACTTCAAGAAGGCAATCATCCGCGACCTCTTCCGCGGCGAGAAGACCTTGGGCAGGACGCTGGCGTGCGGTGTAGGCATGCCCCTCGCGCGAGCCATCGAAGCGATGGAAATTGCCTTCAAAATATATGAGGATGCCAGTGTTGTCCTGCCGCTTATACTTTCGCACCGATTCGTCAAGGGCACAAAGGCACTGCTGGGGTTCACCCGCTTCGAGACGACCGCTGTCCTGGAGATGGATGCGGTGAATACGCCGGAAACCCGCGCGTTCTTCAACAAGGTTTGGGAGGCACTTGATGCGGCCGGCATTCCTTTTACCCTGCATTGGGGCAAATACAGCGCTTTTCTCACACCGGACCGGGTGCGCGATCGCTACGGCGATTCCACTGTCGATCAATGGCTGGCCAGTCGTGAGAGACTGCTTGAAAACGTGGCGGTACGGCAAATATTCAACAACGAATTTACTGCCCGCGTGGGATTGGCAAATTGAGGAATTGAAGCCTCGGCTGCTGGACAGCGGAAAGAAAAAACGGATGGCAAGCTGGCTTCAATCGCTCACCTGTCACGCAAAAATCTGCTTGACCGTCGCTCTTATAATACCGGCTGAATCGGAGTCGCCGCCCATAATGGCGGAAGCATAGGCTCGAGCCTGTTCCCACGTAACGTGCGGGGGCAGAGGGGGAACATCAGGATCGGTACATGCCTCCAGCACAACAGGCCGGTCCGCGCTCAATGCGTAATCCCACGCACTGCCAATATCTTCCGGGCGATCTACCCGAATACCGTGCAGCCCAATCAGCTTGGCGTAACTTGCGTAAGGAAAGTCGGGCACGTCCTGCGCTTCGTCGAATTTCGGATCGCCTTCGGTTGCCCGCTGTTCCCATGTCACCATATTCAGGTCGCGATTGTTCAGAACCATCACGACAAGCCGCGGGTCGCTCCAGCGGCGCCAGTATTTGCCGATAGTAATCAACTCATTGATGCCGTTCATTTGCATCGCGCCATCCCCTGCCATGGCTATTATCATCCGGTCCTGGTAGGCAAACTTGGCTGCGATCGCGTAGGGAACTGCTGATCCCATGGTGGCGAGTCCACCTGAAAGCGACGCCATCATACCCCGGCGGATCTTCAAATCGCGGGCATACCAGAAAGCCGAAGAACCCGAGTCTCCGGTCAGGATGCAGTTATGCGGAAGCCGCGACGATAATTCCCAGAATACTCTCTGAGGGTTGATTGGATTCGCGGGCTCCATCGCCCGTGCTTCCATCGTTTTCCACCACTCGGCCACGTTGCTTTCCACCCGATTGCGCCAGGTGCGGTCTTCCTTCTTTTTCAACAGCGGAATCAATAGCTTCAACGTTTCGGCGCTGTCTCCGACAAGATTCACCTCCATGGGATAGCGGATGCTGATCATGCGACCGTTAATGTCAATCTGGACGCCGCGTGCCTCGCCCTCTTCCGGCAAAAATTCTGAATAAGGGAACCCGGACCCAATCATCAGAAGCGTGTCACATGTCTTCATCATATCGTAGCTCGGCTTGGTGCCCAGCATGCCGATGGCGCCGGTGACGTACGGCAGATCATCAGGCACAGCAGCTTTGCCCAGCAGCGCTTTCGCAATACCGGCGCCAAGCAGATCAGCTATTTCAATAACCTCATTCGTGGCATTGAGCGTTCCGGCGCCAACCAGAATAGCCACTTTCGAGCCGGCGTTAAGCACGTCCGCAGCATGTTGCAAATCTTCCGCTTGGGGAATGACCCGGGGCGCCTTGTATCCAACCCCTGAATGAATGGTACCGTGTTCGTGAGGCGGCTTCTCGAAATCCATATCCTGAATATCGTTGGGCACGATAACGCAGCACACGGTTCGCTCAACCTGCGCAATACGCATTGCGCGATCAAGGACATGACGCATTTGCGCTGGCGTGGTTACGGCATGCACGTATTCGTGCGCTACATCCTTGAATAGTGAAACGAGGTCGACTTCCTGCTGGTAGCTGCCTCCCAGCGCAGTACGTTTTTGCTGGCCGACAATAGCGACCACCGGCTGGTGATCAAGCTTGGCGTCATACAAGCCATTGAGCAGATGAATCGCGCCCGGCCCCGAAGTCGCAAGACAAACGCCGACTTCCCCGGTGAATTTGGCATGCGCACATGCCATGAACGCCGACATCTCTTCGTGTCTTACCTGGACAAAGTCGAGCTTGTCCGAAGCCCGGCTTATCGCTCCCATAATGCCGTTGATGCCGTCACCCGGAAAACCGAAGACTCGTTTGACTCCCCATTCGGATAAGCGGCGAACCAGAAAATCGCTGACGTTTTCTTTCATGATCAAGCTCCCGGTTTATGGGGCGAGCACCTCGCAAGATACAGGAAGTATCGCAAGCATCAACTTCGACGACTGTGCGGTAGGGTACGCAAACTACATCGCAAGGCCTCAACTTCAACCCGGCAGTCTGCGATCTCTTGCATGATCCAGATTGGTCAGGCGCTGTTTTTCACCGCAACATCCATAGCGGTCCGAAGGCGCTCTAACCTGAATTCGGTAGTTGGACGAGGGGAGATACTCGGCTATTGAACCGGAGTGACCTGAATTACACCGGGGTCATCGGCAAACTCCAGCAGCAACCGCCGCACGCGGTCCTGCCAGGCATTTGCAAAAGCCGTACGCAGCGCATCATCAGCGCGGTCTTGCAGGATAGCCGCCAAACGCTCCCCCTGAGCGGGATCACCCGGCACTTGGGAAATATCAAGCCTTACTGCCACGGTCGCGCGGGTATCGAGCCGTTTGAACAAAATCGCTTCTCCTTCGCGACGCTCGGAAAAGCTGAGCAATCCCTGGCGTTTGAAGCGGCCGGCAATGCCATGAAAACCATTATCGGAAGCGGCACCGGTCAGCAGGGTCAGCACTTGCGCCATCACACCGGTCACGCCTTCCTTTTCAGGCGCTGGCATGTGTACGGCAATGGCGCCGCGCTCCGCTGGCTCATCCGGGTAAAGCGCCGCCAGTCCGGCACGGCCGATAAGAAACGCGCCCGCAACCGTGGGGCAAGAATGGCCAGCCAGACGCACGGCATCAAGGTAATGGTACTCAAGGACGCCGCCGCTAGCGGCTCCGAGCATCGCAGCGAACGGATCATGAGTCCGTATCACCGGAGCCTGTCCATAAAAATCGGGAAAATTCATTGGCGCTCCTTTTGATTCTGGAAGGGAATGGACGGTACGGCGCGATTAACGGGCATCGCTGTCGGCGGCGGCGTTGACACCGGCAAAGCGCGAGTGCGATTGCAGCTGTGGAAAAAACGTACGTTCTTCATAACGTACATGCGTGCCGAGAAGGTCGCCGAACCTTTGCAGTCTCGCCGATGGTTCAAGGATGCACGGACCCCGGGCAAGAAGCCGCAGTTCTGCATGTTCCGAGATAATTCGCGCCACTGCCTCCGGATCAAGCTCATCCACGACGGTTTGTATCAGTCTTTCCTCCCGTTCGAAATGCTCGGCCAGCAGTTCATGCCAGTGAGCTTCGATACTCCTCAATGCGGCAGCCAGGATGGCGGGGTCATCACTTTTGGATGTACGCCGCGCATCGCGCGCCATTACCAGCGACGTATGGTGCTCGCGCGACAATTCGAGCAACAGACCGATTCTGGACATTCAGCTTGAGAAGGGTTTGATCACGGCAACCATAAATGGAAAACGGGTCATGGTCTCATCGTCTTTAATGCCTCAGCCCACTTGTATAGCTCGTTCAGCAGCGATATGCCCGAGTTGCGATGTTGTTCGCTCGGCATGAAATTCTGACTATCATCAAACAGGCTGGAAACATTCTGTATCGCGACAGCCTCCATCATCGGCATCATTTTCAGCGTGGTCAAGGTAAGTTTTTCAACCAGGGCTGAGCGCATGCCGCCTGAAACGCCGCCATAGCTCACTATCCCCGCAGGCTTGTAGTTCCATTCCTTGTAAACATAGTTAAGCGCATTCAAGAGAGACGGCGGGGGCCCGAAGTTATATTCCGGGGTCACGAATACATAAGCATCCGCCGCATTCACGCTCGCAGCCCATTTCTTCGTATGGGCATGCTGGTAGTTCTGGCGCACAGGATGCTCCGGTTCATCATAAACCGGAAGATGGAAATCCGCGAGGTCGAGCAGTACGGCGTCAAACTTCTCATGTTGCACCGCAAGCTCATGGAACCATTTGGCGATAGGGGGACCGACACGACCCGGTCGAGTACTGCAGATGATGATGTGAAGTTTTAGAGCCATATTTTTCCTTGTTTGACACGCCACGTTAGAATGCCCTGTTACCCAGGGCAACAAACCGTCTGGCTCGGTACAAAGCTGTGATTACATGATGGTACGGGAGGGAAACCTGGAATTCAAGCTGAATGAAGATTACCGCTCCCAAACGAAACTCAGGATGCGGCCTGAATGATCGGCCTGTCGCGCAACGCGAAGAAAATGGTGCCGTCCGGCTTCAGGATCGCAGCGGATGGCAGCGGGAAGCAACAGAAGTGCAATATAGGTAGCGGGGTACAGCCGGATCGATTCGACAGAATAGAGGGCAATATTTTCAGCACCCTCTAATAGCTGGGAGAGCCTCTACGGCGGCCATTCCCAAGCTATCAGATGGTGACGACGGTAGTGACCGCGAATTCGAGGCCGTCTCTAATCGTCTTTTTTGATCTTGATACGGCTATGAACTTTGGTAACGCCGTCAACGGATTTAGCGATTGAAATCGCCTTGTCCTCCTCGGCGCGGGTATCAGCGGTACCGCTCAGCACGACCACGCCATCCTTGTCTGTATCGACCTTGATATCCATCGCGCTGACCTGTTTGTCCTTGGCGTACAAGGCCTTTATTTTGGTGGTAATGACTGAATCGCTGACGAATTCCCCGACACTGAACGGCTCTTTATCCGCGGAATAGCCTGCGAGTGGCGTAAAAAACAGGCCAATTGCAAGAATAGCTGCCAAATGTTTGGTTGTTTTCATGATTTCTCCTAATGGTTGGGATCTCCATAGTCGCGTGTCAGCTCTTCCTCGTCTGTTCGCTCGCTCACATATCGAAGATATCCGCAGGTCCCGTTTCATTCATGCATAGCCAACCCCGGCAAATAGGTGGCGAGCTTGTCAAAACATTCATTCCAACCCTCCTCATGCGAGTCGCGATCCTCGATCGACTGAAATACCGCCTGATGGAACGATTGTTCCGTTTTAACGCCCAATGCAGCGAAGCTCACTGTCACCAGCGTTTCGTGGCCGGGTTTGCCTTCGGAATCCTCCCAGGCATGGGTAAAGATAATGCGCTCCGGTGCTACGACCGCCCTGTAGACGCCCTGAACACAATGATCCTTGCCTTCCGGGGAGCGCATGCACATGCGCCAAAGGCCACCAGGGCACACCTCTCCCGCGGAAAAAATAATCTTGAAGCCTGCCGGACATCCCCATTGCTTCAAGTGCTCAGGTTGGGTCCACATCTTGAATACAAGGATGGGCGGCGCATCGAAGATGCGATTGATGGAAAGTCCCAGTTCCAGCGATTGTGTTAAAGAACTGTTTTGTTCAGTCATCCTCTTCTCCTTGCTGATTCAAGTGGATAATGGCACAGGCAAACGAATTCTGTTTAAAAGAGAGGGAGTACGCCCACGCTGATTTTTTAGCCCCCTATGGAATTGAAGGGATTTACCTTCTTTCCATACGATCCGCTTTCTTCGGTTCGGAAGTCAGGCAGGCTTTTAATGTGAGTTATACCTGAAACTGGTGTTGCCGGACAAGCGCCCAAAAAGGCCACTACTCAGCGGTGGAAGAAATAGGGGGAAAGCCGGTAAGGGGTGAGTGGGTGACGGTAGAGGTAAAGCAGCAAAGGCGAAACATGGTGGACAGCAATGCCATTGAGTTCTACTCTACTTGTTACCGACTCTTTCGATATGTAAATCCCTTTCGCCGGGTCGGTTAAGGTTACGCGATGGGTAATTCAGGTGCTGTTAGAATTTCCAGCTCAAATTGGCGCGGACTCCATTATCCACAATGTTATGCAGAACCTGCCCATTGTAATAAATGCCAAGGGTGGCGGCTTTAATGATGTTGACATCGAGGCCTCCGGATATCACGATTGCATCGCCCGCTATCGGCACCCCGGCAGTGGCAAAAGACGAGCCGCCTGCAAAGGCGAAAGTCGAAAGCGGGGTCCTGTCGCCGAAGGCATGGCGCCAGCCGAGTGTGCCGCGCAATGTCGTAGTCATCCTGTCTGCGCTTGAAAACGTCTTTGCCGCGTTGAGGCCAACCGTCGTGTAAGCCGTGCCCTGATTGTCCTTTGGACTGCGCAGGGCGGCCGGTCCTCCACGTTCCTGAAAACTGTTTGCATCCAGGTTGACGTAAGCAATCCGGGCAAACGGCTCGAGCAATACCATATCAAATGGAAGCCCATACCCCACCTCGCCAAATACCTGAGCGGTGTGGGCAGTATAGTTTCCCTTGGCATGGTCCGAGAAACCGGCAAAGGCAATATTCCGGTTGGTTTCGAGGTCGTGCCAGACGTATGCCGAGCCGAGGCGCAGACCGAGCGGTCCCCACTGTGTAGCTCCATAAAGCGAAATATGGTAGTTATCGCTTGAACTCGTCGAGAGCTGATTCACATTGTAGAAGCTGTGGCTGTAACCGGTCGCGACGCCAAGCAGGAATTTATCGGCAATGAGCACGTCGCCGCCGAGAAAGACTCCGCCGATATTGCGGCCGATCCGGGTGGCGTTGCCGTCGCCGTCGCGATGCCCGAAAGAACCGAAGGAACGGCTCCAGAAAGTGCGTCCCGTGGCAGGGCTATGCTGAGTCGCCTGTCCAGCCAGTCCCGAGGCCTGCGCGCCAGTTGCACTGAAAGCCTGCCTCATCCGGTCAGATACCGCTTCGCGCATAAAGCGGCTGTCCTCGATCATTACTCCCTTCACACTCGCATGACCTTCTCCCGAAAGCGTATTGAAAGCGCGCCGCGCGCTCTCTTGGTCGGGTAGGTCAACGATAGCGCTATAGATGGGATTGCCGGGCCCCAGGCTCTCCGCCCCGCTACCCCCGGCACACTGGTTACGAGTACCGGCGATATCGCAAAAGCGCAGGATATCGAGATAAACATTGTTCAGATCATAGGCAAGCCCGAGATTAATGCGAGGCAAGCCTTGCGCAAGCGTATCGAACCTGCCGGTCAAGCCATCATTGGCGGTCAGAATGGTGTAACGGCTACCTGGAGCATAAGCGCCCCCTGCAGCAATAACAGAAACCCTCCCGCCCTGGATATCGGCGAGGCCAGAGACGACAATCCTGTCGCTTACGCCAGCAGGCGCGATTTCCACCTCATAAGTGGAACCGGCGAGTTGAACGTAGTTGCCGTTGACCGTCAGCGTACCGATTGAATTTCCCGGCGCTATCGTACCGGCTACAACTGTCGTTTCCATTCCACCCGCGGCGCCAATGTCCCCATCGCCCTGAAGGCGGCCGCCTGCCAGCACATCGAGTGTTCCACCCAGCGCCCCTTTTATCGCGAGCGTGCCGTCATTAACGAAGGTGTGCCCCCCGAAGCCACCAGAGTCGCCCGTCAGTGTCAGCAGACCGGCGCCCTGCTTATTCAAATCGCCTGTACCGGAAATAACGCCACCATAGCTGATGTTGCCGGAACGATTGAAGGTCAGCACTCCATTGTTGGTCACGTTACCGGAAATACTGCCGAGCATTCGGCCGTCGCCAATCTGTAGCGTCCCGGCATTGATCGTCGTGCCCCCCGTATAGGTGTTGGTGCCCGTCAGAATGAGCGCGGCTGCCCCGGTCTTATTCAAGGTGCCGCCCCCGCTAATCGTTTCGTTCACAATCAGATCCGAATCTGTCTGGAATGTGTCGCCCGCTGTATTGAGCGTGACGCTGCGTCCCGTCGAAAATGCGGCCGTGTTTGCCAGCGTGCCGCCGTTGAACGTGACCGCCCCCGAGGCAGCGCCGAGGTTGGCGTCTGAACTTACCGACAGCGTTCCTGAGGTCAGAACCGTGCCTCCGGAGTAGGTATTGACAGCTGTCAACTCCAGCAACGCGGGACCCATACCGACGACATTGAGCCCGCCCGTTCCGGACAGGACACCATTCATCCTGGCATGGCCGTTGCTGGTCCCGCCTTCGACCTGAATGGTGCGATGCATGCCACCAAGATCAATCCCGTTCTGGAAATCGAGCATACCGTTATTGGATGTACCCAGGATCAGGCGATTGCCGGTAGGAACAAAACGTCCGCTCCCCCAGGTCAGCGTTCCGCCCCCACCGCCGATATCCACAACACGATCGCTACCCGAGGATTGGAAGCCGCCATCACCCGTCCAGCGTACTTGCCCGGCTCCCATACCCAGGCTGCGCGTAAAATCGCCGGAAGCGCCAGTCAACTCAATCGACCCGCCCGCTCCAACCGCTCCATTGAATACCAGATTGCTGCCAGCCGAAAGCGCACCCGCGCTGCCAAGCTGAAGAACGCCCTGGGTTACTGTAGTCACACCGGTGTAAGTATTGTTTCCCGATAATGCCATGCGGCCAGCACCGTTCCTTGTCAGGGAAAGCAGATTACCCCCTGTATCGGCCAAGTCTCCCGCCAGCGTTCCTCCGATTCCATTCAAGTTAAGAGTGGCCGAGGCAGTCAAGATTGGGGAGCCATCCCACGTTTTTCCCTCTCCCCCTTGCACGTTCACTGTGTCACCTATCAGCGTGTAATCATGCACAAAATCGGAATTGAAATGAAAAGTTGTACCTTTGCTTAGCACCAGGTCGGAAGCTGCCGTCGAAACACCCAGAGCGTTCGCATTATCCACACGAAGTGTGCCCAGAATAACCGTTGCTACGCCGCTAAAGCCCGTGTTGTCGGCGGTCAAAATCAGCGTACCCGAGGCGTTTTTGATAAATCCGCCGGTGCCGGCAAGAGTTGAGTTGATTATCGCCACTGGCGCATGAACAAAAATGGTGGGACGGGTTCCGCCGCCAAGCGTCAGCGTGCTGCCACTTATAGTATATCCATCTGTTCTAAAGGTAATATTGTGGGCGGCGATTGGCATGCTCAGCGTTATGTTGCCGGCCGTTCCGCCAAGGATCGCATTATCGAACGTAGGGTTTTGCCAGGCCTGAAAGCTCGCGCCGTTGAGCCAGTTTGGAGAACTTGTGTCCCAGGTTCCGCTGCCGCCGGTGCCCGATCCGGCGTTATTGGCATCCCACGTGAGATTCTGCTGGGCGTAAAGCGGCGGCATTAAGGCCGGAGCCGCCAATAATGATGTAATGACGAATCTCATTTGAAGAGAAACGCAATTTTTTCTTTTCGTCATTTATCCAGGACCAATAGGAAGTCCGGTTTCCCCGGGAGATTCGTTTTTAGGAAAATGAGTGGAGCAAGGCGCACCCGCCGAAACAGACAATTCCTTATGGCTTACCGTCAGGTTCGTGTTTGCGTGACGGTTGAATCATACCAACCACCCATTCCCGTCTTAAAGCTGAAGTACGCAAGGCCTGGGACGTTCTAGTGCTTGAAGCGGTAGAAGAACAACTTCCACAAGAGACAGAGTGGCTTGGAAGAAGGACTTTAACTGTAAGAAAGCGCCGCGGATACCTGTTAAATATTACAGGTCCGTGATTACGGAAGCAGGATTCGGGCTTCTTCTGCCTGGCGCCAATTCGCTTCGGCACACCGACATAACTGCATGCTTGTGGTCAGGAAGCGGGACTACTATGAGACCGCTTTCCGGCGGCGACCAAGCATGATTCCGGCACAACCGATCATCACCAGCGCAATTGATGCGGGCTCAGGAACTTCAGCGGTAATCGCGGGTTGCGGGGGTATGGGCGCTGCTACTGTTTTTTGAATTTGATAAGTTCCTTCGATGCCTTCTTCCCAGTAAGATCTCATATCGCCTTCATAATTATTGGCGTAATACGATATCCCGAGAAAGTAATTGCCGGGATCGAGCTCCAGCGCCAGCTGGGAGTAACGAGGACCGCCGCCAATGTCGTCGTTAAATGAAAGTAAGCCGCCTGATTCATTAAAAAGGGATAACATAGTATCGAAATCGGAACCGTCGGTATTCGCTAGGAAGAAGCCACCTGCCCATTCAAAGCCGTAAACATCGGCACCATCGTTTTCGTGAATCGCACCGAATATCGTAGCCGTATCCCACGGAATGTAGTTGGCCGTTTCGGCTGTAGTCCCCGCGTCCCCTGTTTCAAAATACATGCTTGCGCAAGCAGGATAGGATCCCGCCAAAATAACAGCCGGTACGAGTGCTGCAAAAAGCTTTTTAAATACTGAAATGACCTTCATCGTATCCCTCTTCAAAATCCTGATATGTCGTTCGAATAGTCAGCGTTTGCATTTATCCTTTTCGCTCCTGTTTCACATCCAAAACCTCGCGCCGCCACCAGCGCGCGGGTCTTTCCATAAAAAAACAGCTTGCGAGAGGCGCATAATACCGATTTGAAGATTCGTGCCAATTGTACTGAAGTACACCTTTGATGCCGCTTGATACCCTTGACACCGGGGAAAAGACTAAGCGCACCGTTTACCAGTTCAATGTCGGCACACTCACCACGTGGCCTGTGAGAACTGCAGCGATAGATAAATTTGGGGGGACGGGGAGATACGCTGGAACTCGGCGGCGATGCAATACTATCAATACCGCATGCCTTGGATCACGCGGATTTCGAGGAACTGGTCAGTGCGTCGATCACCTGTTGTGATGACCTAACAACAACTTCCGTCATCACCTTCCGGAACCCATCGTTCTTGATTCGCTATTAATAGCCTGCCGAAATCGAGGCGGAATACCTCTTGGCTTGCATCAGTGAAGGCTTGCTTTGGCTCCGGCATAACGTGCAAGGAGTCCGGCGGCATCCATACCTGTCCTGCGCGCCATATATATACCCGCCTGGATGTCAATGCTATCGGATGCCGGATGCAGAACAAGCAGATGAAAGTGATGCGCGATTGCTGACTGGGTAGCCGCATCGGGAAGCCGGTGGCGCCTGGTAGTGAGCCATGATAAAACCGCCAACAGCAACTTGACCGACGGTTTCTCGTATTGTGATTTAAGATTTTGCATAAATAATTCATTAAGAGAATGTCGGCTTCACCCATGGCTTGAAACCAAATCTCTTCCGGGATTCTAAAGAACAAACATTAATGATAATGAGAATGATTGTCAATATTATTTACAACTCTACCGGGATTCTGATTAAATCGAATGCAGATGAAAGGGATATTCATGCGTCTGGGAAAACGGCCGCCAACTCCCGACGGGAGAAGTTTGGCGGCCATATCTTCTTTGATTTCAACCGCTGGCTGGTTTCAGGTGGTCAGCCGTGTTTAACTTAAACTTAAACGGATTGCAGGCTAATACCGTTTAAGTGGAGCGGGCCCGGAATCCGGGTTCTCATTCCTGGTATCGTGGTGCGGTTCAGTTCCGGTAACAGACTTCGCTTCTTCACGCGTTTCCTGTTTCTTGCTGGAGCGGTTTTCTATTTTCTCCTCAACGCGGTTCCCATGGGTTTCCTCGCTGACAAGGATGCTTTCGTCCGATTCGTCCGGCAACTGATCAGATAGTTCATCTTTTCCTATTTCCTCATCTTCGGGCTTCGGGGGATTTTCCATTTTGGCTCCTTCGATTTGTTTCGGCAACAGTGCACATTCATTCTCATAAAATCTCCTGACAGATTCCGTGCGATAGCGCACTTGCCCGGCACTCGCCGCATTATAAAGACAGGCAGGAAGACAACTACATTCTTCGCACCCAAGGTTTCAACGGTTACCGATTTGCGCACGCTTACTGGTTGAATCTCCCTATTCCCCAAATGCGACAATTTTCGAAAAACGAATCCTTATGTCGGGTAGCGAACGGAACGTTTCCCGTACGGACTTCATTATTGCAGAGCCGAAAATATTGGCGAGATGCCGTTCGGTACAAATCACACAATCAAGACAACCAAGGAGAAGAACTATGAAAAATTTGATCACGTTGACAATTGCTCTGATGCTCCCCGCGTTTGCCGTTAACGCCCAGACAGGGGATATGAAAGGTGATCTCGGCGATGCTGAAATTGCCCACATTGTCGTTACCGCGAACGACGTTGATATCGAGGCCGGCAACCTCGCGAAGAAAAAAGCAAAACAGGAGGATGTGCATGGCTACGCTCACCGGATGATAGCGGATCACACGGATGTCAATCAGCAGGCGAAGGATCTGGTAACAAAACTGAACGTGACACCCAAGGATAACCCGATCAGCCAGAGCCTGAAAGCGGATGGCAAGAAGAACCTCGACAAATTGAAGGATCTGAGCGGCAAGGAATTCGACAAAGCCTATATTGAAGGTGAAATAGCCCTCCACGAAAAAGTAATCAACGTGGCCGACACCAAGCTTGTGCCCAACGTCAAGAATGAGGAACTGAAAGCCCTGCTGGTCAAAGTTCGCCCATCGCTTGTCTCACATCTCGAGCATGCCCAGAAACTCAAGGAAACAGTGGGTCAATATAAGTAGTTGAGCATAGTAGGAAAGACAACTACAGTTTTCCGTTCCACCCCGGGCTATTCCGCCCGGCTAAACCTGGCCATGCCGGAATGTTGCGCCAGTCGTCACGCAACATTCCCCGCCGCAGTACATGCTTTCATTATGCGCAACCCAAAACAATCATAATCGGGAGCAGCTTGGCCGGCTTGGTGGCCGGACTGGAGCTTGCCCGGCGAGGGTTCGAGGTAGTGTTGCAGAAAGCCAGCCCCTACCTCGGCGGGAGAACCGCGTCATGGAATATGGAAGGAATGGATGTAGAGTCCGGGTTGCACAGGGTGCTCGGATTTACACAGCTTTTCCCAAGCTGGTGAAGAGCCACGAATCTGTATGGGAAACCGGTCTCCCGCATGCAGTCTATGCTGGATCCATGACCGATGGTTGCAGACCGGTGCTTCCCAGCATTGCGTGGAAAACACCGGGACCGGTGGTTTAAGCGAACCTCCAGTATTTTATGACCAGTCGCGGCTCGTGGCCCGTTTACAAGATTAGTAGCCGCCGCCGCCAGATTGCCCGGATGACCCCCCGCTTTGGGACCCCGATCCCTGGCCCGACGAGCCGGTTCCCTGCCCACTTGAAGTTCCTCCGTACGAAGAGCCGCCTTGCCCTTGCCCGGATGTGCCCTGGCCGGAAGTAGAGCCGCCGGATTGCTCATAGCCACGTGGTTCGGGCGCAGGCGCACCCTGTCCGCTTGTAGATTGCCCCCCTCCGGAACCTGCTTTTTTATCAATTGGGCCACCATGCCCGGACATATCGCCGTATTGGCCAGTCTGATCTCCAGCGCCGGCAGCTTGAGCCACACCAGCGGCACTGAAAACGATGACGCTGGCGAGTGCTATCGTTCGAGCTGCTTTCTTCAGTATGAACATATTTTCCATGATAATTCCCCATATCTATCCAGCAAAATTGCTGAACTGAAATGCTACTCTGGCTACTGAATCGTTCCGTACGTTGACGCACAAAACAGCGAAATGGAAACAGTCATTACAGTGAACAAAAGCTTAAAGCCATCAGGAAGCGGAATCTCGGGGGACGTCAAAAATATCGATGAGATTTACCAGGCGGCCTTCAACAATATCCAGCGAAACTTGTATCCCCATGCTCGAGATAAATGATTTTGTCTGAAGACCTGCCTGCTGCATTCACACTGCTACACTCGGGGTGGATCCAATTCCCGTTCGAAATGCCGATGGGCGGCAATTGCTTCGACAAACTGCGGCAGGACAACGTCCACATTTTCACCCTGAAAATGAAGCACCCCCGGATCAGGCTCGCCTGACGAAAGCGTTAGCTTTACTCCCGCGCTTTCCGCCAGACTCTTTCCGGCACCCAGAACCAGAATAGGCTTGCAATGGCGGTATTGCTCCCTGATAAACTCCACTACCGGCCCCACGTTGCCCAGGGTCGTCATGGCCTGCTCGCCTCCTGGTATTACGACAGCGTCAAAAAGAACGCT
This sequence comes from Nitrosospira briensis, assembly GCF_900115125.1. GTDB lineage: Bacteria > Pseudomonadota > Gammaproteobacteria > Burkholderiales > Nitrosomonadaceae > Nitrosospira > Nitrosospira briensis_A. The sequence goes on from NZ_FOVJ01000001.1 coordinate 775,001, forward strand.
CGGCATCGCTTCAAACGTTACGTCAACTTCGATATTACCGCCGTCCGCACCCTGTACGCGTCCCAAACGGACCCCTACGAAACGCGAGACAGCCTCCTCTCTCGCAAGTCCGGCAGACACGGCCCTCGCGGCCACCCCCTCTACCCCGTCGGCTACAAGAATTGCAATGCGCCGGGCCCGAATGCCGCCATTGCCCGGCCGGGCAAAAAGTGAGAGGGCAGGAGAAACGTCTATCTCCGGCACGGCCGGATTTTGCGTTGCTCGCGGTTGAGCAGGCGGCAGTGGCATGCCGAGTCCCGCTGCAACACCTTCAGCAAGATCATTTGCGACGTTTACAAGCAAGGCAAGCATGCGCTCTCTTATCGCGGGCGTTTGCACCCGTGTCAGCTCAAACCGGAAAGCACGAACGATGTGGGCCTTTTCCACCGGGGTCTGGCTGTTCCAGAACAAGGTGGCCTGGGTGTAATGATCGGCGAACCGCTCGGCTTTCCCGCGCACCTTATCCCCTCCCACCGGCTCCCGAAACGAAGTGAAACCCGCGGCTCCGGCCTGGAATGGGCAGCCTCCTCCCAGCGAGTTGGGCTCATACGCGACACGGCCTCTATTTATCGCTTGGCGATGCATTCCGTCACGCTGGTTATTGTGAGTCTGCGCAACAGGCGAATTGATGGGAATCTCGTGGAAATTAGGTCCACCCAATCGTGACAGTTGCGTATCCACATACGAATGGATGCGGCCAGCCAACAGCGGATCGCTGCTGAAGTCAAGTCCGGGAACGATATGGGCCGCGCAAAAGGCGACCTGCTCCGTTTCAGCGAAGAAATTGTCCGGATTCCGGTTCAGCACCATTTTTCCCACGGGCTGAACAGCCACGAGTTCTTCCGGAACGATCTTCGTCGCGTCCAGCACATCGAAGCTGAACGCTTCCGCCTGTGCCTCACTGAATATCTGCATGCCTAGCTCGTATTCCGGGTATACGCCGCACTCAATGGCTTCCCACAGGTCCCGGCGATGGAAGTCGGGATCCGCGCCGGCAAGCTTGACCGCCTCGTCCCAGTCCAGTGAGTGAGTTCCGGCAAGTGGTCGCCAGTGGAATTTGACGAATTGCGATTTGCCATCTTCCGCAACCAGCCGGAAAGTATGAACGCCAAAACCTTGCATCATGCGATAGCTGCGGGGGATTCCGCGATCCGACATCGCCCACATCAGCATGTGCATCGATTCCGGCATAAGCGAGATAAAATCCCAGAACGTGTCGTGCGCAGTCGAAGCCTGCGGCATCGCGAAGTGGGGCTCCGGTTTGGCGGCATGCACCAGATCGGGAAATTTCATCGCATCCTGAATAAAAAATACGGGGATATTATTTCCTACCAAATCCCAATTTCCCTCGTCCGTATAAAATTTGACTGCGAAGCCGCGCGCGTCGCGTACCGTATCCGCAGAGCCACGTTCTCCAAAAACAGTGGAGAAGCGTACGAAAACCGGAGTACGTTTCCCTCCCTCTGCGAACAACGAAGCACGGGTATATTTCGATAACGGCTCATAACACTCGAAGTATCCGTGCGCAGCCGATCCGCGCGCATGCACGACACGCTCCGGGATGCGTTCATGATCGAAATGAGTTAGCTTTTCGCGCAGGATGAAATCTTCCAGCAGAGCCGGACCGCGATATCCGGCTTTCAGGGAATTCTGATTGTCGCTGACGGGCACGCCCTGGTTCGTCGTCAATATCCGTTCGCTTGAATCAACGCGGACACGATCCAGCGATTCATTGCCGGGATTAAATCCCGGCCGAGGGTCACCCGCTCCAGCCTTTTCGGAAGCGATGGTTTCAGTTAACGTGCTACCTGCTATGGCGGGATCAGATGGCTCTATCGTCTGCCCTTTCTCGGGGCAGCTAGCAATCTCCCCGTGCTCAAGCGCCTTGTTAAGGTTGTAAGGCATGGCTGCGGCAAGCTCCTGTGTCCCGGCGAGCTTTGCAGTAAACTCGTTTGCTGGTGTGCCCTCCTGACGAGAAGGGCCTCCGACTGTCGAACGGTTATCAACGTCATCTGCTGCTTTCATTTGGTTCCTTTTTCGAAAATGAGCCATGATTTATCCGGCTAAGATTTGATTTAACCAGCCGGGTCGCAACATCAGCGTAGCGCCTTTATTTACCTTGGACGGTGCGGAATCGCACATAGGTTTTGCTGATGATCAGGCGCCTTTGTTGACACTCTTTGGCGGACCGGTTGCCGTCATACATTACTCTGCAAACTATGTGCCTTGCCGTACCGAGTTTCAGGGAAATAGCTCATATGCTTTTGCCACCGGTATCACCGCGGTGCATTTGCGCTGCAATCGAGCGACGAATTCTGGTCACTGCACCTGTTGATACAAGTCGTCAAACTACAACAAGCTATGAAATCACCCCAACACGACCCATCCCGGCCTGCCGAGTGCCTGATTATCGGCGGCGGTCCCGCCGGGCTGACTGCCGCCATTTACCTGGCCCGCTTTCGACGAGGAGTGGTCGTGGTGGATAGCGGATGTAGCCGCGCATCGCTCATTAACGCCAGTCACAATTACCCGGGTTTCCCCGAAGGGATTGTGGGCACGGAACTGCTTCAACGCCTTCGCGACCAGGCCGCCCATTATGAAGTAAGGCTTGAATTCGGAGAGGTTACGGGTCTGACCCGAGCGGGAAATTTATTCGAGGCTACCACGCAAAACGATGCTGGCGCAGCCGATGGCAACACCCTCCCCTCCTTCCGTGCTGCCTCGATATTGCTGGCGACGGGCACCGCGGATACGATTCGTAATATCCCCGATTGGATGACAGGTGTCAGGCGCGGCATCATCCGCTTATGCCCCATCTGTGATGCCTATGAGGCCAGGGAACAAGCCATTGCCGTAATGTCCTCTTCAGCAAAGCGAGGAGTGAATCACGCGCTATTTTTAAAGACCTATACGGATACGGTAACGCTTATCCATATGGCCGACGCAACGCTCGCGAAAACGGAGCAAAAGACATTGCGCCGGGCGAAAATCACCTTGATCGAGGATGTGCATGCCGAGGTCAGGATTGCTGAGCAATCGCAACCGGCAGTTCGCCTTTCAAGCGGAGAAGAACTTTATTTTGACGTGATTTATCCGATGCTGGGGGAAAGCCCAAGGTCGGAACTGGCGACTCGAATGGGAGCCAGATGCAATAAAACCGGGAATCTGCTTGTGAACCGCCATCAGCGCACCACGGTCCCGGGCCTATATGCCGCAGGAGATGTGGTTAATGAACTTAGCCAGATAAGCGTTGCAACCGGGCAAGCCGCCATCGCCGCAACCGATATTCACAATTGGCTGAACAGGACCCCTTTTTGACGGCGGCATCCGTTCTTTACCTCTGAGTCACGCGTAGTGGATACGAGCAAGAGAAGCTCTGTTAGGAGCCTTGCATCTGACTTGAAACCATGAATTGCAGCTCGGCAAAGGCATGGCGGAAGGATAGGGTATTAAGGAAGGGCCGGATCATGAAGGAGATGAATGTGCGTTAACGAACGGAAGTCGGTTGCCTTCAAGGTACGATACACGCTCCGGTCAAGATTCAATGCAGACCGTCATATGTTTCAAGAAAGCGATTTACTGCTGACGTAAATATATAAACTCACTATTGGAGATAATCATGCCAACCACGCAAAGCGGCACAACACGAAAAACCACGGGTACCACGGTACGCAGGTCAAAAAACGACGCTATCAAATTATTGATGGCGGACCATGCCAAGGTAAAAAAAATGTTCAAGGAATTCCAGAAACTAAGTAAAAAGAATGATGAGGCAGGAAAGGAAGAGCTGGCAGGACAGATTTGCAAGGAATTGACCATTCACGCGCAGCTGGAAGAAGAAATATTCTACCCCGCTGCGCGCGAGGAAATAGATGATGACGACCTGATGAATGAAGCCCTTGTCGAGCATACTGCCGCAAAGGATCTGATTTCGCAAATTCAGTCGATGGATGTGTCAGACCCGATGTACGATGCGACCGTAAATGTCCTGGGCGAATATGTTAATCATCATGTAGAAGAAGAGGAGAAAGAAATATTTCCAAAAGTGCAGAAAGCCAAAATGGACCTGGAGGAAATCGGCTCCGAAATAGCCGAGCGCAAAGAGGCGTTGACAGAGGAATAAGCGAAACAGAAACGGCAAAGAGCCAGCGTTTCGTTATGAAAAGCAGTTAGCAGGAGCCTTCCTGCTAACTGCTTTTTTATCTGTTATTCGCCGCTTGTCCTGAGATTGGAGACCAGGAACCGGCATCCAGCCTGGACGCCGGGGATTCGATCACTCCTGGGCCCCATCATCGTATTCTCAGAGTTCAGCTTCTGGTTGCGGCCAGATCGAAAGGCCGCTCTTGCCGAAAGGAGTATGAATAGCCCTCGCAGTGACAGCTTGCCTTGATGGATACGGGTCCGCCTGCTGCGGCAATTCGACCTGGTTGTCTCGTTCTCCGGCGCTATAGAGAAAACCGCCCGACTGGTGCCGCCAAAGCGACGCATACTGCCCGCCAAGTTCCAGCAACTCGTCATGTGTGCCTTGCTCGACGATCTGTCCGTCCTTCAGCACGAGCAACCGGTCCAGGCAAGCGATGGTGGATAGCCGGTGCGCGATTGCGATCACCGTCTTGCCTTCCATCAACCCGATCAACTGGTCCTGAATCGCAAGCTCCACTTCGCTATCAAGTGCGGAGGTTGCCTCATCCAATATGAGGATCGGCGCATTCTTGAGCACTACGCGGGCGATTGCAATACGCTGCCTCTGGCCGCCGCTGAGCTTCACGCCCCGTTCTCCCACCTGCGCGTCATATCCGGTGCGTCCTTGCCAGTCCGTCTGGCCCAGAATGAACTCATGCGCCTGTGCCCGGCGTGCAGCCGCTTCAATCTGTGCCCGGGTCGCCCCTGGGCTGCCATAAGCAATATTCTCGGCAATGGAACGATGCAGCAGGGATGTATCCTGCGCAACGACGCCGATGGAACGGCGCAGGCTTTCCTGAGTCACTTCACGAATATCCTGCCCATCGATCCGGATACTGCCTGCCTCGATCTCGTGAAAGCGCAGCAACAAGTTGATCAACGTGGACTTGCCGGCCCCCGAACTCCCGATCAACCCGACGCGTTCGCCTGGCCGGATGACGCAATTGAGGTTATCCAGTATCTTGCGGCCATCATTCCGGCCAAACGTAAAAGTCAATCTCTCAAAACGTATTTCGCCTCGTACTTCACCGGGGTCCAGAGTTTGCGCGGCGGGTTTATCGGCGGACGTATTTGTCACGGCCACCGTTTGCATGCCTTCCTGCACCACGCCCATGTTTTCAAAAGCCCTGATCAGTTCCCAGCTTACCCATCCGGCTGCATTTGCGATTGTCCAGGCAAGCGGCACCGCCATCGCCACGGCCCCTGCGTCAAGTGTTCCCTGCGACCACAGCATGATGCCTATAGCGGTTGTGCCCGCCAGCAGAAGCGCATTCAGCAGCGACAACGTGGTCGTGAATTTCGTAATCATGCGCATATGGGCGGCGATAGCGGTCGTATGGGTATCAATCGCTTCGCGCACGTATGCGTCCTCATCGCTGGCGCGCGAGAACAGTTTGACGGTGAGGATGTTGGTGTAGCTGTCTACCACCCGGCCCATTACCGCCGAGCGCTGCTCGCTGCTGCTTTTGGCAAGATCACGCATGCGCGGAACGAAGTACCGCAGGAAAAATATATATCCGATAAACCATAAGCCTGTTGGTACCGCCAGCCGCCAGTCCGCCTCGCTCATCAGCCATAGTGATGAAACGCCGAATACGGCAATGTACCAGATGGCATGAATGCTTGAAACGACGCACTCGCGCACGGCGTCGCCCATATGCATCACGCGATTTGCGATGCGTCCGGCAAAATCGTTCTGGAAGAGTGACCAGCTCTGACGCACGACATGCCAATGGCTTTGCCAGCGAATCATGCTTGTCACCCCCGGCACGACAGCGTTATGGCGTACAAGGCTGTCAATCAGGACAGCCAGAGGCCTGGCAACAAGCACCAGCAGGGCCATGCCGGTCAGCATCGGCGCTGCATCCTGCAATGCGGCAACACGCGCCGTCGCCTCCATAACCTCGACAAGACGGCCGATGAAAACGGGAATCAGGGTATCAATAAGCGCTACCGCCAGGCCGGTGGCAAATAACGCCCCGTACAGGCCCTTGGTCTGGCTGATGAAGTGCCAGTAAAACGCGGTTAAACCTGGGGGAGGCGATTTTTTGGGAACGACAGTGGGCCGAACGCACTGCTCAAAGAAAGCAAACATGGTAAAACCTCGAGTGGAAAAAGCGGATGGAGTGTGTCTGCATCGATACAAGAGCGCAGGGGATTTCGTTTTTCATGGGTTGTGAACGGCGAACAAGATAACGCAAGGCATGATCAGGCAATTAATGGAATTCAAGCACGTTTCCATTCCTGTTCCTGCATTGCAATTTTTTTCCCGGATCCAACTCTTGTCCGGCTGATCCCATAACCGGCCCCCCGCCTCGCCAAGGGTTGCGCATTGTCGCGCGCCACCGCCCGTATGCGGCCTATCGCACAGATGGAACAAGCACAAAGAGGAAGAATGAGGGGAACGTTATCTTACTTTTGTGTGAGGAGGACGCCATGAATAGCATTCTCTCCTGGGTTGCCTACATAGTGATACTTGTCGCGGGCTTGGGAGTCTTGGGAATAAGTTCTATATGAGGTTCGGGCAACAAGACCCGCACGACAATCCATGAGATCAGGAGGGGTATGGCTGTGGGAGAAAGCTAGCCCGGCCTCCTGTTGACGACGCACTGGAGCCGCAGCATATCGTCCACCAGGTGGTGCCCCGTCCAACCACCGCTACAGGCGGAAACCGGCGATATCCCCGTCGTGTGAACGTTGCCATGGCGCCTCAGGATGCCATTACGCCCCCTACCGGAATCGATCCCCGCACATGCCTTTAACTTTTCACTCGCAAGCAGCACAAGCGGCGGAAGAGAGCGAAATTATGTGCGACTGCGACGAGCTTTTGCGATATCAGCCAGGTCTCTTGCGGCAAGCCCCGCTGCGAGCGTAAAAAAAATCACCGCCATGGATTTTCCTGAAAGGCGCTTTTCGAACCCGGGCGTGAAGCGTTTGGGAATAGCGTGGTAGTCGATGACATAAGCGGCTGCCGCTACAGCGGCGCCTCGGCATAAGGGGCTCATCACTTGGGGCGGATTGGCCGCGCCCAGGCTCGAAACTCTCCCTTCGCGTCGCCCATCGCCACGTCCGGCAGCCAGTTTTTCATAGAACGACGCCCAGAAGATCGCGGACCCGTGGTTTAGCAAAAAACCGGTAAGTGTGTATTTCACTGAAGCCAGGTCCTGTTTTGCCGCTTCATCGCCCCAGATAATGTGACTCGTCGCATTCAACGGCGCTGCATAGGAGCCGCTCTCGCGCTTGCCCGCCAGCGAAGCAACAGCCGCTGTTGCCAGGCCGCTTATTGTTCCGGACTTTACAGCCCGGCTCAGAACGCTTCGTTCCTTGTCCATCCTGAATCTCCTCGGCTTTTAGCCTTTAAGTTGGAAGAGGCCGCTTCGCGGCCGGTGAACTATCGGACCTGAAAATTGGCATTGGCCTTGCTTTAATAAAACAGGTATTTAAGGTGATGCGCAAATCGTTACTGGAACGCAGCCTTCTTTTTTTATGAGATATGTATCCCGTTATGGAGATTGTCCGAAGAAGAACCGTCGTCAGGCACCGGATCCTGGCTCAAGCGACCATCCCGCTTCCCCGTCTGCCGGATTTATTCTGCTCAGCCTCCGCTGACGCTTCTTGCCGCCTTGATTCGATATAACGATCGAGCGCATCATCCAGGGAAGGCAGGAGTATGCCTCGCTCGCTGGAGAGCGCGCTGTATAGCGGACGGACAGCAACGTAGCCGAGCTCGTTCCCGCAACGGCCATCGAGTCTGCTGGTATCGATACCGGCCTTCTTCGCCGCCTTGAGGGCAAGCTCCACCCAGGTTACAGGCTCGCCGTTCGTCAGGTGCCAGATCCCCGCCTCCTTGTCGATAAGCAGATCAAGGCAAGTGTTCACAAGGTCCGGGACGTAGGTAGGCGATACCGTGATGTCTGTGGAGGCGGAAAACCTTTCTTCCTGCGCCAGTGTTTTCAACGCGAGCGTAACAAAATTGTAGATGTCCCAAGGGCCGAAGAAAGCACTGGTGCGCACTACCAGTGCGTCCGGATGATGGTCGAGCACCCTGCGCTCCGCCTCCACCTTGCTCCTGCCATAGTGATTCAGCGGGCACACCGTATCGCTCTCCCGATAGGGAGACGCCTGCCGGCCATCGAACACGAGATCACTGGAAAACGTAAGCAGCTGAATATCCCGCTCCCGGCATAGGGCCGCGAGAACAGATGGTCCGACGGCGTTTTCCCGGAAACAGCGGTCGATATCACTTTCTGCGTTGTCCACGTTGACATAGCCGCTTGCATTGATAATGGCCCAAGGCTGGTACCGGGCGACGGCACACTCGACGGAAGCGCGTACCGCTATATCCATCTCCTGCCGGCTCAGCAATATGCCCGCCACATTCCGTTTCCCGCAAATAATCGCGAACGCCCTGCCCAGCGTCCCGGTTGCTCCCGTAACGAGAATCGGCCGCATGGTTCCATTTACCGAGGATTTGTACTTTGAATGAAGAGAGGTGATAGCGGTTGGTGTCGCAACCGGCTTGCAGGTGAGGCGGTCAGCCCGGCGCCACCAGCCCTGCCCTTTCAAGACGGGGTGGGAGGGCTGCCGGCCTGCCGCCAGTTCCCGCATGAGACCTGCCACGGCCGTTGGGCGCGGCAGGGCCGAGCGCACATCGAAAGGTCCCGGCTCATAATACCCTTTGCATGCGGTAACCAGGCAGTTCCAGTCGTACGAGCCCAGCAGCGCCCAGACCGTGACAGCGCGAATGTCAATGCCTCTCTGCCGCGCGTTCCGTGCGGCTTGCCACATCTCAAGCAGCCAACGCATCTGGTCTTCCCGGCTTGCACCTATATGCACTTCTGTAATCGCCAACGGCAACCGATACCGTTCCCATGCTTCGGTAAGCAGGTGCTCAACCCCGGTGCTCGGCGTAGCCAGCACCCGGACAGGCTCCATATCGACAAAGCGATAGCCGTGATAATCGGTAATATGCTGTCCTGGATATCTTTCCACGCGCTCATCCAGCCATCGCTCGCTTGTAATGTAATAATTGATACCGATGATTTCAGGGTGGCAAACGTTATCCTTGAACCATAGAACTTGGGAAGGTTCGATCCCCGTGCCGACCAGGTAGTTCCAGAGGGGATGCTCCTGCCCGACCTTTCCACATAGTAAATCCCAGGCCAGCCACCGGCGGGCGTTATAAAACTCCGCCAGCCCGGATAGTTGGGGAGTGCTATAGGCCTTGCCCAGGTCATCCGTCTGGACCAGCTTCGCATCAGGATTGACCTGGCGGATAGCGCGCATGGATAAAACAACAGCGCGGCACTGGTTCAGCAATGCCTGAACGAATGTCCGCTCATCACTTCCGTGCGGGTACCATAGACCGTACAGTCCGCTAAAGCGGGCTGTAGTCAGCGGTTCGTTGACCGGGGTGTAGTGTTCCACCCAAGGGTAGCGCTGGGCTACGGCCCCGGCAAAAACGGCCAGCTTTTCGGCGAACCCGGGATCCACCAGGCTGGTGTATTGTGGCCCGCTGCCGTGGTGCACCAGCCCAACAATCGGAGTAATACCGCGCTCGCGCAGCGCGGGTAGGCGATCGTCCGGCCAGGACCAGTCTATCCGGTCAAGCCCATCCGGCGCCATGTGTTCCCACAGAACCGGATAACGTATCGAGCGGATCCCCAGAGAGGCGAACCTCTCGAGGTCGCATAAGCGGTGGATATGGCCGTTGCGGTCCATCTGACTGAAATACGTATCGAGCACGCGGTTCACCGTGCATTCGAGGCCACCCCATAGCTCCAGCGCCTCCGTGGCTCCCTGGTCCTCTTCCCCGCTCATATGTTGTCCCCGCAATATCCCTTTTTACCTATAAATCTGACGGATCATGAGATCTAATTAGCGTTCGCCTATTTCCAATGCAACTCCGCGTTGCAAGAATCCTCTTGCCTGAGGTTCAGTTCTGTTCGGTTCTTAACATAGATGGCTTCAATTACAATGACAGGGTGAACGGATATGCGGGAGCGAACCAGATCATGCGACATTCAAGGCCGTGGGCACGGAGACATTGGATAAATAACGATAACGGGAAAGCAGGCGCGAAATGGAGGCTGCCGATTATTGAACCGCTACCTTTCTTCGCTCAAATGAGGAAGTCGGAAGGCGAAGGCAATACAGACTAGTACGCGATATATAATCAGCGGCTTGAACGCTACGTGCCGTTCAAGCCGCTCGTGTGCCGCCAGGTCAGGATGCGACAGCAGCGTCTTCCATCACCATTTGCCTGAACCACTGGCGGATGTAAGCAAGGTGCTCGTCTTCCTCCCGCAGCGCATTCTGGAAATCCCGTGCCATATCGCTCATGCCCATCTTTTCCGTGAGCGCAATAAGGAGTTGCCACGCATCGTTGTCGGCGAGTTCGGCAATAAGAATGGCTTCAAGGCAGTGGGCCACCGACGTCCGCGGGTCGGTCAGTACTTGGACCAGACCTATCGAAGCCATGCCATCCACATCAGCCGAGGGGGTCTGCGCCGTGGGGTCCGCGCCGATGGAGCGCATCGCGTTCTCCACGAGCTTGAAGTGCTCCAGCTCTTCGTTTCGAAAGTCCTGCAACCTGTCGAGCGGGACAATGGAGTTTGCAGGAGCTGCCGAACACTTCGCGATCAGGGCATCGTACAGCCGCACGCCGGCGCGCTCGAAGGCAAGCCGGCACCCCAGCTTGTCTATAAACGCCTCCGGATTCTTGCCTGTCAATTTTTCCATCGCGGTACTTGCAATGCCTTTCAAGGTCCCGGGCGGCGGAACCGATCCTATCACGCCGGCCTCTGCAAAATACTGGCTCCGCCGTTCCGCGATAGCCTGCTCATTCCCTGCAGAGGAAGGAGGCGATACTCTGACAAGCGCCATCATTTCCTTGGCATCGATCGGCGACATATCGATGCCGGTACGATTTTTTCCTGAAATTGTGCTTTTTCCCATGAGTGACCTCCTGATGTCTGTATCCTGGAACACTAGCGAATGAGCTCTGTATCGCGCGCAAGCTCCTCATTAAAGGGAAGCTCCTTGCCTCGGACGAGTTCAGTGCCAGGCAACCATTGATAGCCCGCCGCAACGGTATCGGTTGGCGAACCTGATGAGTTGACGTCGGCCCGATATCGCCTGGAAGCGTCCCCTTCCCGGGATTTATCCACGAACTGGGTGCCGAGCGCGCGCAGATCTACTTCCTGGTTGAGGATGCGGCGCACGAACTCGCGCTGACTTTCATATTTGATCGGTTCAGGCAATTCCGCCGGCAAAATCTCGGCTGGATCGCGGCGCTCGTATTGCTTGAACAAATCCATCGCAACCTGCAAATGCCCCAGTTCATAGTCGAGGCAGCGCTCCCAGATCGCTTTGATCCGAGGATTGGGCTCCTGCTGCATGCAGCCATAATAGTTATAAACCTCGTTTGCTTCATGCAGCATCCATTTCTCGAGCCAGCTTTCGTTGGGGTCGATAATGGACTCGTATTGCGTCACGTGCTGCTCTTCGATGGAGGCGATCTCGGCATATAACTGGCGTGCTACCGGGTCGGCATAGAGAGGCCCCACATTCAGATAGAAATTCTGCGTTTGCTGTTCGCTCGACATGATAGTCAGAGCGTTGAGCTTGGTAAGTGGCGCCGCGCCTGCGCGGTGATAGTGTTCCCGCAGGTTGTCCTGGGGTGCCCGGTGCTCCACTACTGTAGGACGGCCTGGAACAATATCGGTATAGCATTGCAGAATATTATTGGCATCCTTGCCTTCCAGCCGGTCCAGCATCGCGCTGTAACGGTAGAGATGGTGAAAATCCTCCAGCATTCCGAACCGGTACACTTGAGCCAGATACGGATCAGGTTCATTCTGAGCGACGACAGCAGTAATTTCGATGGCAACCTGCTCATAGGCGACGGTTGTTTCGAGCGTCGAATGGTCCGCGCCCAGCAACCCGTTCACCATTGTTGCCTGGTGCTGTTCCACGATGCGCACCTGTGCAAGTGGCAGTTGCAAATCACGATTCATGCGCGCGCATGCGTGCGAGAAGCGGTTCGCCTCCATCTCTATCCCATTCATGAGGATAACCCGCACGCGCGTGAAAGCGTCATCGTCAAGCTTGCTGATCGGGGGTTGAACCAGTTCCTTCCAGGTAAACCGCTGCCTGTCCAGCGGACAACCTTTATCTTCGTATAGATTGAGTGCCATTTCTGTTCTCCTCTGCTTAAATTCGCCCATGAGCAGCGATGCGAGCCGTCGGGCTGATATACGATGAGTAAATCAAAAGAAAGAGGACGTTGGTCTTGTGCAATACAAAGTCGCCCGATAGCGGGCGCAGCAATTACACGGCAAGGAATGGAAGCGTCTCCCCCGCGGCGATATGGCCAGCTCGACCCCGACAAAGATCCCTTGATTCCATCTTCTCGCTTTCGAGCGGATGATCTTGCCCGCGCATGAGAACAGGGGCCTGAAAATTCAAAAAAAGGTGAGATGGACCCACCTTTTTTCCTCCTGCTCTACTTAATCGTTTTTATGGCTTTGGCCGCTGGCCTTGCCATGCTGCCCGGGCGATGAACCGCCGCGACTTGAAGATGAGCGTCCCTTTCCCCCGCCGTGGGATGCTTCACCGCCTTTTCGACCGGCTTCACGAGCCTCTTCGGAATCGAATTCGTGTGCCGTTCCTTTTTCATGTGCCGCTTTTCCGCCTTTGCTCGCGATCTCCCGCTGTTTATCCTGGTCCATCGAGGCAAAGCCCCGTTTGCTCTCGCCGCCACTATTTTTTGATGAAGGCATGTTGATCTCCTGATATAAAAATATTAAGAAATTCCGCTGACATTCCGCTTGGGCTGGGAGCGTCATCTCCGGAACCTTATCTCCGCTATCAAAGCCGAGATGTGATTGCATATTAATAAGCATATTGACTTTTTTATGTACGGCGCCCCACATAGACTTAAAAAAATCTCACTCATTTGTATTATTACGTTTGAATGAAAACGGTGCCGGGAATATTAATTTCAGAAGTGGTTTCATGGCGATACCAGACCATGGCTTGACCCGGACTCTCCCGGTTCATACAACGTACCTTGGGGGTGAAGCGGCGGTATGTCTTCCTGCTGGCTGCTCCCGCGTTTTGCCGACATCTTGTCGCCGAGGCTGGGCATCAGCTTGGATATCGTAGTGTTGATCACCGCCATCGCGCCGACTTTCACATCGCGGCCACCCTCCGTAGCTGCTTTCAGTATCGCTTCGGCAACCTGTTCAGGCTCGATCACTGGCGGCGGCAACTTCGGCTCCCTGTTCATATAGTTCCTTGCGTGTTGCGGAAATGGAGTATTGACCGCGGTGGGCTGAATCAGCGTAATTGATACGGGAGCCTTGTCGAACTCTTCGATTTCCACGCGCAGCGCATCGGTAAATCCCTTGACTGCGTGTTTGGACGCAGAATATATGCCCAGCAAGGGCGAGATGGCTTCGGATACTTCGCTGCCCACATTGATGAGTGCGCCCCCGCGCGCGCTCAAATGCGGCAGGGCCGCAAGCGAACCATTGACCACGCCCCAGAAGTTGGTTTCGAAAAGGCGCCGGCTGTCTGCGTCGCTGACTTCATCCAGCCGGCCGTAGATGGACACGCCTGCGTTATTGATCCATGTATCGATACGGCCAAACCGGTTGATGGCCTCTTGCGCCGCACCGAGCATTTTTTTACGATCAGCGACATCCGCGACAACAAAAATAGCCTCGCCGCCCCCATCGGCTATTTGCGCCACCAGCTTCCTGAGCGTTTCCGCGCTACGGGCGATAAGGACCAGTTTGGCGCCACGTTCGGCAGCCAGCTTTGCCGTAGCAAGACCAATGCCGCTTGAAGCGCCTGTAATGACAATGACCTGTTGATTCAGGGGTTTAAGAGAAACGGGCATAATCTCTCCTTGATGAGAAAACGACGGAAAACGACGGCCGGAAGGCCCTCATCAAAGACTAGGAGCAATTGTCCGTTGCGACTGTGCAGAAACGCACATACCAGGAGTGTGCAAGATTACGGGAGAGGACCGGGACGCGGCCTGACCAGTCCCTGGTCGACTCCGAAAGCCGATATCACATCAAGACAGGTTATCGAGACTTTTCTGTTGCTTCCAATAGCGCGGAAGCAGATTAAAAAGCGTCAATCAAACCCTTCAGGACCTTGAAATTCACCGGCTTTGTAAGGTGATAATCGAACCCGCTCTCGTGCGAGAGCCGGCGGTCTTTCTCCTGACCCCAACCCGTCAGCGCGATCAGCTTGACATCGTTGAATTGCGGTTGCTCGCGAATGCGCCGCGCCACTTCGTTCCCATCCATCCCCGGCATGCCGATATCCATGAGAATTATATTGGGCCGGTATTCGGGAATCGCCGCGAGTGCCGCGGGACCACTGTCGACAGAGTGGACGTCAAGTCCCATGGACTCGAGCAACATGGAAAGAACTTCAGCAGCATCATGGTTATCATCAACTACCAATATGCGTAGCCCGGTTGGCGCCGCCGCTGTTTTTTCTGGTTCCATCATTTCTCCCTGTATAACGCTTGCCGCCAAGGGCAGGCGCACAATAAATTCGCTGCCTCGATCTTTACCTTCGCTTCTGGCTTCGACTGTACCGCCGTGCATCTTGACGAGACGGTAGACCAGGCTGAGTCCAATGCCCAGCCCCTCCTGTGTCCCGACGCCATTGCGCCGTTCCTGCGCGAACATATCGAACAGACGGGGCAGCATCCCCGCCAGGATTCCTATTCCATTGTCCCGTATCGACACTACGGCATTATCAGCTTCCCGATGCGCCGTAAGCCCGATCTGGCCCCGTTGTCCGGTGTATCGTGCGGCATTGTTGAGCAGATTCGTAAACACCTGCTCCAGGCGTACGGCATCGGCGTAAACAATCAAAGGCGCATCGTAAATGGAGACGCTCAATTTGTGTTCCTTCCCATCGATCTGCGGCCTGCCCGCCTCGACCGCGTTGTGCAGCACAACGGCCAGATCGACAGGAGCCTGCCGCAACTCAACCTTGCCGCTGGTGATACGCGATATCTCCAGCAGATCATCAACCAGACGAATCATATAGTTGACTTGCCGGTTGATGACCGGCAGCAGGTGCGGAACAGCTGCGGCACCCTCCGGACGTGCGATAACCGCCAGTGCGTTCGCAATCGGCGCAAGCGGGTTGCGCAATTCGTGCGCCAGCGTAGCCAGAAACTCATCCTTGCGGAGGTCGGCGTCCCGCAGGGCTGTTTCCGCTTTGACCGCTTCGGTAATATCTATTGAAACGCCGACATGCCCCGCATACTCGTCAGGGCCGGTGAACCACGGCAACGCGTACGACTCCAGCCAGTGCCATTCTCCTCCCCTGCCCCGGGCACGAACCCGATATTGGAAGCGGGTGCGATTCAGTAGCGCCTGCTCGATCGCCGCAAGGCATCCTGGTTCGTCATCCGGATGAAGAACGGACCGCCATCTTGAAGGCAACAGTTCTTCCAGAGTCATCCCGACCATATCCATGACTCTCTGGTTAACATAAACCAGGTCGCCCCGCGCATTTACCTGCCAGGTCAGGGCGGGAGAAGCTTCGGCCATGGCACGGAACCTGGCCTCGCTTTCCCGCAGATTCTGCTCGACGCGCTTACGTTCGGTTATGTCGATAATATATACAACGCCTTCCTTCTTGTTGAGCTGCATTGCGGCGATCAACGCCCACCAGCGCGAGCCATCCTTGCGAAATAATTCCTTCTCATAGGGGGTAGCGCGTCCTGTTGCCTTGAGCTCCTCGCCTGCCCGCAAGGTTGTCGCCATCCACTCCGGAGGTGTAAGTTCATCGCATCGCAACAAGCCCGCCCGCTCATCCTCCCGACTGAAGCCGCTCATCTCGAGAAAGGCGTCATTGGCTTCAGTAATTTGCCCGTCCTTATCGAGGAAAATGACGCCGACGGTGTCGATTTCGAGGGCATCGCGGAAACGCCTCTCTGTTTCAAACAGCGCTTGCTCGGTCTTTTCACGCTTTCTTACATGATCGGTAACATCGACGCCATGCCCCAGTACATACTCGTAACTTCCATCCTCCTCCAGCAGAGGGAGATAAACAGCGTCGATAAAACGCTTTTCCGGTGGCTGACCAGGATCGGAAATAACTGTTATCGGCAATTCCCATCCTATAAATGGCTTGCCTGTGGCCATCACCTTCGCCAACTGACGCCGGCAATAATCCTCCACCGCTTCGGGAAGCGCTTCAAATAGTGGCCGGCCCAGCAGTTTCCGGTGGCCGACCAACTGGTAGTACGCTTCGTTTGCAAGCTCAAAGACGAGTCCAGGACCGCGAAGCACGTACAGGAACGATGGCGAATTGCGGAAGACTTCTTCCAGCAACTGTATTCGTTTTGCTTGCAGTGCCTCCCTGAGCCGGGCCCGGTCCGCCTCCCCGGCCCGTTCGTTGACTATTTCCGTCGTCTCGCTTACTGTCACGAATATGCCTGGCGCACTGGCCTCGGCTCCCGCTGTATTCGAAGCGCCGCAGGAAAAGCTGTCAATCTCGTCGGGGATAGGGCTATAGGTAAGCCTGAAGAACGCCTCTTCGGGCGTTCCTGTCCGGTTGACAAGCAGCGGCTCGTCATTGAAAATAAAGGATTCACGCCGCTGCATCACTCCTTCGCAAATAGGCGCAAGAAAATTCCACACCTCTGGCCAGCAAGCTGAAACCGGCTGTCCCAGGCCGCCGGGGTGCTTGAGGCCAATCAGATCGCGGTAGTTGTCGTTATAGATCTGTATGTGCCTGGGCCCCCAAAGCAACAAGGCAGCCGAGGGCATCAACAATATCGTGTTGACGGCAAATTTCAGGTTTGGCGGCCAGGTTGAGATGGGGCCAAGACCTGACTCCGTCCAGTCGTGGTCAAAAATTAGTTCGCCCATTTCGCTGCCGCGCAACCAACCCGGCATTTCAACCAGATTCATGGATATTTTCTCCCACGTTTTCTAATCAATTCCATTGCGCCGCCGCTCGTTTTCACGCAAGCCTTCAAAATTTACCTGAAAGAAGTACTCGCTACAGCGTTTGAAGCGTTTCTCATTTCTAGACTAGCATAATCTCGCCTTTCCTTGCTCCCGTATCTGAAGCTCGGCATTATGTTCAAATTTCCCGCGAATAAGCGAGAATCACAGATATCGATGGAGATCTACCGATAAAAACCTCCTCCCCAAACGATTGTCCAAGGTATGGATATATCCGCGGCCGCCGAGGAGTACTTTTTTTACGTTTTTACTGCTGCTTCACGCCTGTCCCGTCAACTTATAAAAGGATAGTAATAAATGGAAGATAACGAGGAAAAGCCGTCTCACTCTATTTCCCTGCAAACCTCCAACGCTGTTCTCCGGGCGGGCGAACTTGTCGAGCGAGAGCTCAAGCAAATCAAGAAAGCATTAGAGGAAAAGACGAGGCAGCTTGATCACTCGCTATCGATCCTGCGGGCAACCATAGAATCCACTGCCGACGGTATTCTGGTTACCGACGAGGAAGGCCATGTGTTTCGCTTCAATGAACGCTATCTGCAAATGTGGCAGATTCATCTCCCCGAGATTATCGATATGCGGCAACACCGGCAATTGCTGAAATTCTACTGCAAATATTTGGCTGATCCACAGGCATTCATGTGCAGGATCAAGGAGATATATGAGACATGGCCGCGCGAGAGCTTCGACTCGCTGGAACTTGCAGATGGAAGGGTATTCGAGCGGTTTTCCAAAATCCAGTACGTCGACGGGCGAAGTGTAGGCCGTGTCTGGAGCTTCAGAGACATCACGGCACGCAAACATGCTGAAGAGGCTTTACGGGAAAGCAACGAGCGCTTGTTCTTCATGGCGGATGCCATGCCTCAGAAGATATTTATCGCACGCGCCGACGGTGAGCTGGATTATTTCAATCAGCAATGGAAAGATTACACCGGGCTCGCCCTCGAACAAATGGCAGGTTGGGAATGGATAAAGCTCATCCATCCTGACGACGCGGAGGAGAGCGTCGGACATTGGCGCGATTCTCTTGCCACCGGGGAGCCTTTCCAGGTGGAATGCCGGTTCCGGCAGGCAGACGGCGGCTACCGATGGCACTTGATACGAGCCCAGGCCAGACGCGACGCCAAAGGCGCTATATTAATGTGGGTCGGTTCAAACACGGATATCGATACCATAAAGCGTGCGGACGAGGAGAAAAAGCAACTTCTGGAGAATGAACGCATCGCAAGAAGCGAGGCCGAACGGGCAAGTCATATCAAGGATGAATTCCTTGCAACGCTATCTCACGAACTCAGGACGCCGCTCAATGCCATCCTTGGATGGTCTCAGCTCATCCTGCACGGAACAATGAGCAGAGAGGACATCCATCGAGGCCTGGAAACCATCGAGAGAAATGCTCGCGCCCAGAACAAGCTGATCGAGGATCTTCTCGAAATGAGCAGTATCATTTCCGGGAAAGTAAGGCTCGACGTGCAACGGCTGGATGTTGCGGCCATCGCTGAAGTCGCGATTGAATCGGTGACACCGGCGGCGGAAGCCAAGGGAATCCACCTTCAAAAAACCATTGATACTGGAGCCGGGCTCGTTTCCGGGGACAGCAACCGGCTTCAGCAGATCATCTGGAACCTTCTTTCGAATGCGGTCAAATTCACGCCCAGGGGCGGCACTGTGGAAGTCAGCGTCGGGCGCATAGCTTCGCATCTCGAAGTGACGGTAAGAGACACCGGATTGGGCATCAAACCGGAGTTCCTGGTTTACGTTTTCGACCGCTTCCGGCAGGCCGACTCCTCGCTCACCCGGAACTACGGCGGTCTCGGCCTGGGTCTCGCCATCGTGAAGCAGCTTGTAGGGCTCCATGGGGGAACCGTACGAGCAGAAAGCGCCGGCGAAGGCAAAGGCGCTTCGTTTATCGTATGTCTCCCGCTTGCGCCCGTAGACGATACCCGAGGCCGGCAAAGCCCCGCCCCGGCGCCGCCCATATTCGGTGACGGGAACATCGCCCTTGCCGGGTTGACGATACTGGTCGTCGATGACGAACTGGATGCTCGCGAGCTTATCAATGAAGTGCTCACGCAATGCGAGGCTAAAGTCATCACCGCATCCAATGCCGTGGAAGGACTGGGCATCCTGAAGAGCCACAGGCCGGATCTGATCATAAGCGATATCGGCATGCCGGAAATGGATGGGTACCAGCTTATCCGCGAAGTGAGAAGCCTTCCCGCGACCCACGGCGGAAAAACACCCGCTATTGCGCTGAGCGCGTTTGCGCACTCGGAAGACCGGACGAAAGCGATGATTGCCGGCTACCAGATATATCTTTCGAAGCCCGTCGAATCGCATGAACTGGTTGCTTCCATCGGAAATCTGGCGGGATGGAAGAGGAAAACAGGTTAGATAATGAACACTGCCGGGCTGGCTGGTGTACCCTTGTTGGCACGGGGGACGCACCGGTGCCGGCCCTGACGTCCTGCCCCGGCGAACACTGCTGAACCAGCAGGTGGGAAGTACTTGCCCACATATCTTGCCCACATATCTCGCCCCCAGCAATGGCACTCCGGTTTTCCCCCTGATACTGATAGCCGCTCATCCGGAAATGATCAAGTTTTCGCGAACAGCCACTTATTGCCGCGATATGGCGAGCTGCATGGCAAAATACCCGTTTCAATCTCGCCAGTTACTCATGGATATGCGTCAGTGGATCAGGTTCGGCGTGTTTTCATTGCTTTGCGGCATTGCCGCCCTGCTGATTATTGCAGTTGGCGTTGGCGAGCTGTTATCGGGCGCGGTGCCCACCGCGGTAGACTCGCTATCCGGCGCTGTCTCTGCCGATTTTCCGGTTGAAGGGGTGCAAATACCCGTCAGTGCCAATTCCAGGAATACCGATTCCAGCGTGCACGGCTGGTTGGTACGCGGCAGGCGTGGCGATGGAATCATATTGCTTGTCCATTCGCTCCGAAGCAATCGCATCGAGATGCTGAGCCGGGCAAAATTCTTGAACGAGCAGGGATACGGCGTACTCCTCATCGATCTGAGGGCCCATGGGGAAACGCCGGGGGATCGCATTACCTTTGGCTTGGGCGAAGCGGAAGATGTTGAAGCGTCGATAGCTTATTTACGGAACGCTTTTCCCGGCGAACGCATCGCAACCATCGGGGTTTCGCTGGGTGCGGCTGCAATCGTGCTCTCGAAACATGCGCCAAGGCTTGATGCCGTGGTGCTCGAGTCGCTCCACGCGACCTTTGAGGAAGCGGTAGAAAACCGCTTGAGGCTTCATCTTGGCGAGTTTGGACCGGTCTTCTCACCACTCCTGCTGTGGCAATTATCATTTCGCTTCGGTACATCTCCTGATGAATTGAGCCCCATCAACCGGATAGGCGATCTCAATGCGCCATTGCTCCTGATTTCAGGCACAGATGACCAGCATACGAAAGTGGCGGAAACCGAACGGTTGTTCGAGGCGGCCCGGCAGCCGAAAGAAATATGGGTCGTTCCCGGCGGCGGCCACTTCAACATGCACGCTTATGCTGGCAAGGAATACGAGAACCGCATATCCGGTTTTCTTGAGCGGTATTTGCGCAGGCGGAACTAGGGAGAGCTGTGCCGGTATCGCCGTACTCGGTATGGCCATCCCTTGTCAAATAAATGCTGCCGCTGCCGGCAAGATGGAGTTTTATTACAACGGAGTAAGAAAAGACACGCCGGTCGCGCCTACTGCCGAGCCATCGCGCAGGCGCTGCCCGAACCGGTTGCCTTGTGTCTCGCTCGGATCGCCAAGCACGCGGGCAACCCTGCCCTTGTGGAAGCTGGCCAGTTGCTTGCCGAACGGGATGACAACATTCGCCGCATTTCCATATAACGCTTCATGCAACTTTGGCAGCTCGTGCCAAGGGGCTGTCGGCCTGCTGTGGTGTGCGTTGTGATAACCGAAATTGAGAGTAAGGAGATTCAACCATGGATAGCGGGTTGAAATCAGATTGCTGAACGTATGAGATTGCTCATAATCCTGGTCTTCCCTGCGCTCCGCCAAGCCGGCGCGGCCAGCGGACGTAATGATGTTGTCGTAGTTGTGCTGAAGCGCATCCATAAAACGCAAAACCGTCACAAGGATCGCATATGCCGCCAGATAGCACGCAAAGGCAAGGGGCGAATAGAGCAATAAGGCCAGAAGCAGGCCGAATCGAACCGCGATTGTTCCAACGATTCGAGACCGCTGGTCTTTTTTCTCCCTGACGAGAAATGGAGCAAGAATGAGGGCGCCATGCATGAAGAACTCGACGACCGGGACATACAGCCACTCCAGCGCCTCCACGATCTTGAGCTGAACCGGGTGACGCGTCAGATACCCTCTGTAGTCGAGCCCGCCCACGTCGGCATTATCCACGTGATGTTTCATATGCACAGACCGCAAATCTTCATAACTGCCATAGCATCCGCCGGCAAGCCAGTTCAAGGCGCCTCCCAGCATGGCATTGTGACGGGGGGATTTAAATACCGTATTGTGGCCGCACTCATGAATCATATAGGAAGCAATCACCATACCGTGAGCCATTGCCAGTGTACCCGCCGCCATGAGAACCGGATTCATCGACAGGATGAGCGCGGCTCCGCCAAAATAGGCCAGCTGGCAGTAAAGCAGGGCCATGACGTTTGGACGCAAGCCGCCTTTATGGCGAAAACAGGTTTTCTCGATTCTGTCTAACATGGCTTTGCAACCTCTATGGCTGATGACGCACCTCTACTGGCGTATCCGGGCTATTCCAGGCGGTGAAAAAATCATATTTCATGCTTCCTCGTGAACTTGTAATTATACATGTAAATTTACATGCAAAAAGAACTATAATTTCTCCCTGCCCGGAATAGCCGGAAAATGCAAAGACGAAGGTATCGGAAACAATGAATAAACCACAGAAGCAGGCGGATGCAAGGCGACGCCAGTTCATCCAGCTACTCAACAACACCGATCAATATTGGGTGGATATCCTGGGAAACCAGCTTTTTCATGACTTGAATTACTACGACCTCTTTACGCACATGTGGCTAAGACTGAACGGCGCCAGTTGCGATGCTGTTCAAAAGTCCGAGTTGTACCAGCTCATGCCGAACATCAGCCAGCGGACGGCGGTCAAATACGTCCAGATCGCGATCGATCATGGCTTGCTCATCGAGCATATCGACCCGCAAGACCTTCGTTTCAGGCGAATTACCATGTCCGCGGATCTCAAGCAGAAAATCGAGCTTTTCCTGGATTACTCCATTTCAGTGTTCGAGGCCCTGCCCCTGCAAGCGGGCCCGGCTGTTCCATAGCGCGGACCAGCCAGGGGCCGCGTCCGTTTGACAGCTATCGAAGGCCGCGATGAAAAGGCTATGTGCCATAGCGTACAGAGCCCTTGATCCGTGTTTGACGATAATGGTTTCGCCACATTCTTCTCCCCCGCGCCGGGCGCAAGGTCCTCACCGGCGGTTGGAATCAGGCCGAGCTAATCACGTAATCGGGGAAGTTTTGATAATGTTTTGAATACCGAGAGGAATTATCATGAACACAACCTCTGTCTGGCGCGCCACGGCACCAAAAACAGCTTTTCCCATTCTGCAGGAAGAGGCTACTGCCGACGTGGTGATTGTGGGAGGCGGTATCACGGGAATTACATTGGCGTTGAATTTGGTGGAGCAAGGCACTTCCGTCATATTGCTGGAGGCTCGGGATGTCGGCTGCGGCAGCACCGGCAATTCAACGGGCAACCTTTATGAAACCATCAGCAGCGGCATTCGCACCATCGTCGACCGGTGGGGCGAGGACGTCGCCCACGCTGTCAGCACCGCTCGCCGCAAAGCGGTCGAGCAGATCGAGCAGCGTGTGCGGCAATTCAATATTCCCTGTGAATTTCGGCGCTGCGCGCTCTACCGCTACGCAACATCGGCAAGCGCGCAGACCTCCATAGAAAACGAGTATCAAGGCTCGCTCAAGGCAGGGCTGAGAGCACATTTCGAGAAGACCTTGCCTACCCCCTTTGAGCAGCCGCACGGACCCGTGCTCGTCCTGAATAACCAGGCACAATTTCAGCCTCAGGCTTATGTCGAGGGGCTTGCACGCGAGGCCGCAAACCGGGGGTGCCGAATCTTCGAAAATTCGATCGTCCTTGGAGTGGATACAGATCAGCACGTCGTAAGCACGGCTAACGGCAAGGTAAAAGCCAGGGAAATCGTGCTGGCTACCCACTCGCCTATCGGCATGCATCTTGTGCAGGCGGAAATGACGGTAAAACGCGAATATGGGCTCGCCACCCGAATTCCCCGGGGCTCGTTTCCGGAGGGTATCTTCTGGGGCAGCGGCGTCGAGCGGCTCTCGGTACGCAGCCTGGATGTGGATAATGAGTCGTTTTTCGTCTGTGTCGGGGAAGAGCACAAGACCGGGCAACAAGACACGAGCATCAGCATGGACCGGCTCGAATCCGCTGCGCATGCGAATTTCAAGGTACCCGAGGCGGAGTTCCGGTGGTCCGCCCAGAACTATAGCGCCGCCGATGGCTTGCCCTACATTGGCCGGGATGCCACGGGTTGCTTCATTGCAACCGGTTTTGCAACCGATGGCCTGACTTATGGAACGGTTGCCGCATCGCTTATCGCCGATCAGATTGCCGGCCGCGATAACGTCTTCGCGCCCATCGTCAAGGCAAGCCGCTTTTCACCGCTGAAGGGCGCAAAGGGGTTGGCCGAGGAAAACGTGACCGTGCTCAAATCCCTGGTCAAGGATTACGTGACCGATCGGGAGTCAATTCCACTATCCCAGCTCATGCCCGGCAAGGCAGCAATGGTAAAGTTCGAGGATGTATCGCTTGCGGCTTACCGGGATCCGGATGGTGCATTGTTCGCTGTTTCTCCCGTCTGCACGCACATGAAATGCAAAGTGCACTGGAACGCCGTGGAAAGCAGCTGGGATTGTCCTTGCCACGGCAGCCGTTTCGCACCCGACGGAACGGTAATCGAGGGGCCCGCGACCGAGCCGCTGTATCGTCACTTCCTGCCCGGTCATTGAACCAGAGCCCGTTGAGCGATTGGAGTTTTATGGGCCGGCGTAGCAAAGCTTCCCGCGAGGCGTAGAGCTGTCCCGAAGCGCTATCGCGGCAGTCCAATTCCATTGGTAAGACGGCGACGGAGAACTCTAGGTGGAAAGATAAGATTCGTAAAAATTATCGAAGCAAGATGACGGTAATTTGATTTCCGTTTTGGCTTATAGGCTTCAACTGGCTGGGCGCGGTTCAAAGGAAAAAGATCATGCGGGTCACGAACAAACCGATTCTCCTCGTCGAAGACGACCGGGTGGATATGATGATGGTAATCCGGGCGCTCAAGCAGGTCCACGTTACAAATCATGTCGTGCACCTGGAAAACGGGGAGGATGCACTAAATTATCTCCGGGATGAGGACAACGAGAAGCCTTGCATCATTTTCCTCGATTTGAACATGCCTATCATGAACGGCATCGAATTCCTGCAAACGGTTAAAGGTGATGAGCAACTGATGCGCATTCCAGTGGTGGTACTGACCACGTCGGATGAACAGCAGGACAAGATAAACAGCTTCGACTTCGGCGTGTCCGGATATATGGCGAAACCTGTTGACTATGCGCAATTCGTCGAAGTCATGCGGTCAATCGATGGGTATTGGACTATCAGCGAGATGCCCTGAGGTTTGGCAGTTACCCCTGCCGGGTCTTTGCTGCCAAACAGGAGCTCAACACCCTTAACGATCCCCAGCAACGGAGGATACTATTTACCACCTCTAAATTTGAGGTGGAGCATCACAGCCCGCAAATTGAACGCTACCTGGATTGTTTCTCGAATAACACAACGGCTGGCATGCCTTGCCATACAAGTTCTCCGCTTTGCTGCATGACTTGCAGGGAACGAAGAAGCATTTGCTCGAGTACGCGGGGGAACGCCTGGTCCTGGGGAAAAGTCTGGATATCGTCAGGTATGCTCATGTTGCCGATAGCGGTATGAACAGCCTGTTTGATACCGGTCCGGCTGATTGTCTTCTCCTGTAGCAAGATAAACATCGACAATTCGTAGGCATCGGTGATGGTTTTCCCAATCATCCATAACGGATAGCCCGTGCGGGATGCTTCCGCCGCAACGGTGCCGCTGTCCGCGACATTATTCAAGACTACCCTGATTTGCCCCTCCGCCTTGTCGTCGTCGACGGGCATGATAACGCCCGAATCCCGCAATATCGATGCTGCGTAGTCTTTCAGGGGTATGTCTCCCTTGGGAAAGTGCTCTCCATTTCGCTGAAACTCGACAATGAGCTTTAGCTGAAGCGGTTTATTTCTCTGCTCTATATCCTTGTACGCAACCTTGGGGAGCGAAGCGCCTAAAAAAGATCTTTTCGGTGATGCGCATCCCGCCAATACAAAAGAGGCAATGACGGATCCCAGTACTATGTGACGGCTGATATTCATGAAAGCTCCATCCGGATCAGGCACTCCGTTCCCGGGAAATGGCAGGGATATACCAAGAATAGCAATTGCTGAGAATAATGCGTTATTCTTTGCGTTGCAACCTGCTCGACTGTACGGTCATTTTTCCATGCGCCGGTCGATCAGGGTTGCTTCTCCTCCGGGATAAATGTTCGGGGCAGGAATGAACGCTGAAACCACACCTCATTGCACGGCGCTCGGGTTTGACGATAAGCGAATCCAGGAAGTGCTTTCCATGCTCCGACTCGGTGAAGAGCACCGTGCGATTGCGGACCGCATACGTACGCAGGTGATCGCCGGACGTGCCGATGAATTGGTGGATCGCTGCTTCACCGCCTTCGCGCGCACCCGGGGCTTCTCATTGATCGAGAGGAGCTTCGGCGCCAAATCTTTCAAGCGGGCCTGGATCAATCGGCTTCGGCGCTTCGGCCTTGATTTCGATACAAAGGAATACTTCGAAGAGCGCCTGGCTACAGCCGCTGCTTTCGCGCGCGCAAAAATCCACCTCAGCCTTTTGCATCTCCCTTATTTCCTCACGCAAGAAATCCTGATAGAAGCGCTATCCGAAAAATTCAATGACAGGGCCACGACCCTGTGGCCTTTTCTGAACGCTGTTTTGAAACTTACCTCTCTCGATTTGTACCTGACCGCGGAAGGTTATCGCCTGCCGGAACTGGATGAACTGGAGGGGGACCTGGACAAGCTGCGCCAGGAGACATTCCGCTTGCGGAGGAGAACTTCGATCGATGAACTCACGGGCTTGATGAACTATGCCAAGCTGATGGAATCGCTCGAGCAACAGATCAACCGTGCCCGGCGCAGGGGCCACGAGAGCAATCCCTTGTGCCTGATCATGTCCGATCTCGATTTCTTCAAGAAGATCAATGACACCTACGGGCATATGGTGGGCGATCTTGTCCTGCGGCATGTGGCAGGCCGGATTAAGTCAGCCACGCGTGACTTCGACCTGATCGGCCGGTTTGGCGGAGAAGAATTTGTCATCGTGATGATGAACACCGACTTGGCGTTGGGAGAGGCGATAGCCGAGCGGATACGCGAAGGCGTCATGAAGGCTCCCTTTCATGTAAAGCAATACAATATTCCGGTAACCCTCAGCCTGGGAGTGGCGATGCTGAGACAAGGCGAAAACAAGGAATCATTGCTTGAGCGCGCCGACGCGGCCATGTATGAAGCAAAAAGAAGTGGCCGCAACCGCGTAGTGGTCGCAAGCGATTCCTAGTCCGGGAATAAAGGTCGCTGAAAACCCGCTGCAGCGCATCAGCCTTAGAGCGGTAACACAGGTAATACTCACATCTCCGGGATTGCAGCTGCTGGCTGGCCTCTAAGTAATGACCTTGGATGAAGAGGCCGTTACGCGCTGCCTGTGCGCCTTCGCAATTTTGTGATCAGTCATAGTGACTCCTTTGTGTTCAGCGTCTCAGTGTATGCAGTAGCACGGCCGGTCGTTCATCCATGCTATCGATTTTTTACTCCACGATCAGTCTTTTCCGCTTCGAATAGTATGGCTTGCATCGGGTAGCGCGTCGGGTTCGAACCAAACTCCCTTGTCAGAGCTTCCACCAGTGCCTCGATGATCCTCTCGGGGTCTCCGCCACGCTCTCTTATTTCTTCGATGAGCGGACTGAAGACCAACCCGCGAGCAAAGGCCGGCACGTCCAGAATATCGTATTCCCGCGGTTGAACCGAGATGACAATTTGCTCAAAACCTGAACGAATAAGCGTTTCCTTGATAGGGTCGATTTCAAAACAGGAAACAGGAGCCTCAAGGAACCCGGGTGGATCCGATGGAAAGAACTGCTTCATCACTTCGAAAGTCAGGCTGGCGAACGGATTGTAGTGCCGCGAGTCCCAAACGCTGAACAGGTACCGGCCGCCGCGCTTCAACGTCCGATGCACCTCACGAAATGCCGCATCCTTATCGAAGAACATCACTCCGAACTGGCAGACCACCGCCTCGAACGCCTCATCGTCGAAAGGCAGCGCAGTAGCGTCGGCGATCTGGAACGTGACCTGCTCGTGGGGAAGAAATTTTGCGCGCGCGACGTCCATCATCGAGTCGCTGATGTCGATCGCAGTCAGCAGCGCATCCATGGGGAGCGCATCGCGCAATTGCCGGCTGGCTATTCCCGTGCCCGCCGCAATTTCAAGCATGTTGCGGACCGGTCTTTGCGTTGCTCGACGCGCAATGTCAGTTGCATAGTGCTCGAAAAGCACGTGTCCGAGATCACGATCGTAAGCGATGGCGACATCGCCAACATAACCTGCCATTCGAAAATTCTCCAGTAAATGCAACCGATGAAGGATGAGAAATGCAACGGGCTTAACCGTGCCTTTCAGCGGAGCGTGAGCCTGGCGTTGCGAGATGTTGATGGGTTGCAGGCGCCAGACGCCTTCTTCCCCGGAATCGCCGCAGGTATCACGCCGTCATTGCGAATCCCGTTAGAAAACGCAGGTTTCACCATCGGCAGGCACCAATACGCGTTGCGTCATACCCTTTTCACTGATGAACTCCTGCAGTTCTTTCCTCGATAGCATGGCGTGGTTCACAGATTCCATGTGGCTCGCAATAATGGTTGCCTTGGGAGCGGCTTTATAAACCTCGTAAACATCCTCTTTATCCATGATGATGGGCTCATAGCCCAGTACCTGAGCGTCTCCGCTGTTCAAGACAACGACATCGGGCTCATATTTCTTCAGATTTTCCTCGACCCCCTCGTACCAGACCGTATCCCCGGCAATGTAGAGCGTTTTTTCATTCGGATGTTTGAATACGACTCCGGACACATGCCCCAATAGCTCCGCAAACTCTTCCATGGTTTTTTCTCCACCATGGCGACCAGGGGTTTTGATTAGCGTGATGCCGTCAAAAACAGTATTCTCCCCCAGAACCCGGATATTGCTGAATCCTTGCGCCCGGATTTCCGCTGCGTCTTTCTCGTTCTGCGTAAAGATCAACATGTTCTTGGGCACCAGTTTTATGGCTGCATCGTCCCAGTGATCCGCATGAGTATGGGTAACGATGACCGCATCAACATCAAGAATCTCGTCCATGGGAATGGGCAGGTCGACCAGGGGATTGGGTATGTGGCTATTGATGGTTCCGTCGAATCCCGGAAACCCCCCTTTTTCTGCCAGCATGGGATCAACCAGAATCTTTTTCCCCGCATACTCGATAATGATTGTTGCATTCCTCAGTTGTTGGAATTTCATGAAAATTCTCCTTAAAGTCTTCTGAAAATATTGAAAAGAACTGCGGACGCGATGAGAAGGAGCAAGGGCCAGAATTGAGCGATGCTTTCATACAAGGACGTTCCCACCGTGATGGGGATTTCCAGCGTGAAATCGGTCTGATTCCTGTCTTTCCCGGATAGATAAAGCCTGTATTCCCCCGTTTCGCGGATATTCAGTACCTGTGTGATGATGCCGGATTCATAGATGCCCGCAGGAATCGTCACAAGTGTTTTCGACGGGGTGCTGCCCTCCATTTTTACGAGGCTCATGGCCAGGGGCTGTTTTCGCGCAGATTCCGGGTAAAGAAGATCAACAGTGACATTCAGTAGTCCGGGACCGGGTATTTTTCCGCACAGGACAGGAACGGACATCGCGCTGCTTGTGTTCTCGGGGATTTCATAGTTTCCAGGAATGAAATAACCGGAATACCCAATCACCAGGGATTCGGACTCTATGGTGCAGGTACCGCCACGAAAGCCCTTCGGATAGGTGTTTGACTGATCTCCCTGGGAACTCACGTGAAATTGCCAGCCAACCGCGACCACAACCGCAAGTGATCCGGCCAGGACCAGGAAACGCCGCATGCCAGTCGATAAATTTGCCCAGACGCTGTCCACTGATCTCTCCTGTAAAAATCCTGATTAAACCGGTTCCATTGCGCTATCCGTGGCGAACGGTGCAGGGCTCTCCGAGAGAGAGGGGGAGCACTCCGTGCACCGCAGGACGTCCTCGGCGGCAAGCCGTGCGATATGCGCGGCTTTGCTGTTTTGGGTGACCATGGCAGTCACGATCGCCCCCTCGATGATCAGGCCCAATTTCTGGGTGACCACTTCCGAATCCCTGGCCCCGCTTTCCACGACCAACGCCTTCAAGCGATCGATAATCTGGTCCCGGTACGCCCCCGCCACATCCTTTACCCAGCGGCTATCCTTTTCATGCTCCGCCACGGCATTGATGAATACACAGCCGAAGAAGTCTTCCTTCTCGAACCATTTCTCCAGCAGGTCGAACAGGGCCAGGATGCGTTCCCTGACGGAGCACTCCAGATTCGGCAGATCCAGGTCGAACCAGTGAAACCACATGTTCGCTTCCGTATCGAACACCGCCTTGAGCAGATTTTCTTTCGAGCCGTAGTGCTTGTAGAGACTGCCCCGCGCCACGCCTGCTTCCTCCAGAATCCGTGTAATGCCCGTCGCGTGGATCCCGGCCCGGCAGAACAAGCGGCGCGCGGCCAACAGCAACTTTTCTTGAGTCGATTTGCGATTTTCCTTTGCCAACCTATTCCTCCACAATCTGCATTGACAGGCGCGGCTTTGCCCCGCTCGTGGGAGCTATGTGCCGCCAATTGTTTCCAGGTCCTTTTTGCGATCCTGCCAGGTGCATTAAAGAGGGCATCAATAATAGACCGATCAGTCTATTTTTATTCTACGCCCGGAATAAAGACATTACAAGAGAAATGGAGATGAATCTTTGAATAGGAAATTCCAGTCGAGGAGAAAGATGCCAAATAGAGAAGAAGAGACTGAATACTTGAAAATGAAGGTATCAGGGGGCTGTCGCTTCATAAGCGAGTGGAAAATGAACCTGGATCTTATCCGGCGTTCGTTTCAGCCGCTGATCCCTGTCACCGCCGCTATGGCCTTGACCCCCATGCCAGTCGCCACGACCGCCGCAAGAATGGCAAACGCTTTTTGCAATCCCGGACCCGTGAAGTGATCGCCAAACCAGCCTGCTGCCAGCATTGCTGTCAGCGCACCCCCTGCAAAGGGCAGAGCAATCGACCAATTCATGCTTCCGGTCAATGCCGCTGTAAAAGCACCAGCCCCGGACACCAGCGCAATGACCGCGAGGGAAGTGGGCACGATGGCCCGCATGTGAAGAAGGGTAGCTTTTTGAAGTGCGGGCACAATGATGAAGCCACCTCCCACTCCGAGCATGCCGGAGAGAAAGCCGGCCGCAATCCCGGAGAGCGCGAGCAATCTCGCGCAGCGAGCGTCCCAGATCAGACGCCCGCTGAAATCGTCGAGTTGGCACGGCGTGGCGGCCGAGGATGCGGTTGGAGCTTTCGCATAATGATTTCCCGACCGTCTAAACATTTTGATTGCGATATAGCCGAGCACCACGGCGAACAGGAGTCTCAAGGCCGCGTCGGGCATCTGCCGGGCGACGTATATCCCCAGCGGCGAGGTCAAGGCACCGGTTAACGCTATGAAGCCAGCGGCCCTGTACCTTACCTTCCCCTTTTTCAGCGCCAGCAGTGTGCCAAGGGCGGCGGAAACACTGACGGCAAGCAGCGCGACGGGCGCGGCCTCCGTCAGCGGCAATTGCAATCCGAAAACAAGCAGCGGAACGGCGATGATGGCGCCGCCTGCTCCGGTCAGCCCGAGTATCACGCCGACCAGGGCGCCAAAAAGTGCGGCGACTATTAACACTGTCACCGTACTCAGGTGATGCTGCCCGGGCGTGCAAGCCATTCGCGGCCCTTCAGGAAGCCGTGCCAGTAAAACCACGGCAGGAACTTTGCCTTGAGCAGCCACGCCAGGTAACGCGGAACGGTCGGATCGAGCCGGAAAGTCGGTAGCAATTTGCCACCAAACCCGAACTCCGCAAGAATGACCTTGCCCTTTTCGACCGTGAGCGGACATGAGCCATACCCGTCATAGAGCGTTGCCGGGTCCCTTCCTTCCCCGACAGCCAGGAGATTTTCCGCGACCACGACAATCTGCTTCCTGACGGCAGCGGCGGTCTTCGCATTAGGGGCGGAACACACATCTCCGAGAGAAAAGATGTTCGCATAGCGGAGGTGCCGCAGCGTCCTGTGGTCGACCTCACACCATCCGGCGGCATCCGCCAATAGGCTTTTACGCACAAAACTCGGTGCCGCCTGGGGTGGCGAAACGTGCAGCATGTCGAAGGACTTTTCCACCCGTTCGATGCTTCCGTCGGGCTGGCGGATATCAAACCAGGCGACCCTGTTTGGTCCGTCTACCTTGACGAGATTGGAGTTGAATACGAGATTTGCGTTATAGCGCTTCACGTACTCCATTAATGGCGGAACGAAGGCTGCCACGCCGAACAGCACGGGCGCCGCACTGTTGAACTCGACACTGATGTTGTCGAGCATCCCTTTCCGCAACCAATGGTCGCATGACAGGTACATTGCCTTCTGCGGGGCGCCCGCGCACTTGATCGGCATGGGCGGCTGGGTGAAAATGGCCTTCCCGTCCTTGAGCCCCTTTACCAGCGACCAGGTATACGAGGCCAGATCAAAAAGATAATTGGAGGTTACGCCATTTTCCCCGAGCGTATCCTCCAGCCCCTCGATCTGTTCCCACGCAAGGCGCAGGCCAGGGCACACCACGAGTTGCCTGTAGCCGATAGAACGGCCGTCTGTCAGATGAACAAGATTCGAGTCCGGATCAAAACCGTTCGCAACGGCCTGGATCCAGGTGGCCTTGGGTGGAATGACGCTGGCCATGGGTTGCACGGTTTTTGCCACGTCATAAGCGCCTCCTCCCACAAGTGTCCAGGCGGGCTGATAATAATGCCTGTCATTGGGCTCGACGATTGCTATGCGCAGGGAGGGCTGACGCCGAAGCAGGCTCGCTGTGACCCCTATGCCTGCCGCGCCTCCTCCGATCACGACGACATCAAAGTGTCCGCTCCAGTTGCATGCGGCGTCGATCGGAACTGCGAGTGTTTCGTTGTTTCGGGTACGCTGGTTCATTTTTCGTTCTCCTTCTTTCATTGTTCCTGCTCGGCCCGCACCCGCGATCATCGCTCTCCAGCGTTTCAGATCACATTCAGTGGTATTTTCAGGTATGAAATCCCGTTATCTTCGGGAGGAGGCATTTGCCCGGCGCGCACGTTCACCTGAATCGACGGAAGCAGGAGATTGGGCATGTCGAGCGAGGCGTCCCGCGCTTGCCGCATGGCTACGTACTGGTCTTCGCCGATGCCATCTTGCACATGGATATTATGAGCGCGCTGTTCGCCGACTGTAGTCTCCCATCGGGTGGAGCGGGTTGCGGGAGCATAGTCATGACACAGGAATAGACGCGTTTCCACTGGGTAGGCCAGAAGCCTGCGTATCGACTGGAACAGGCGGCGGGCATCCCCCCCGGGGAAATCAGCGCGCGCAGTGCCGAGATCGGGCATGAAAAGCGTATCGCCCACAAAAATTGCATCGTCTATCTGATAAGACAGGTCCGCCGCGGTGTGGCCCGGCGTCAAGATCGCCATCGCGGTCATCCTGCCGATACTGAATGTTTCACCGTCGGCAAAGAGATGATCGAAGTGACCGCCATCCGGCGTAAAGTCCGGTCCCAGATTGAAAATCTTTTTGAAAGTCTTCTGAACCTCGGGAATCTCCTTTCCGATAGCCGTTCTGCCGCCCAGCTTGTTCTTGAGATAGTCCGCGGAGGTGAGGTGATCGGCGTGCGCATGCGTCTCGAGTATCCATTCCGTCTTCAGTCGTTTTTCGCTGATGAAGGCGATTATTCTGTCTGCTGATGCCATGCGTGTCCTGCCTGATTTCGAGTCGTAATCCAGCACCGGGTCGATAATCGCGCAGCTGCCACCAGGTTCGTCGTAAATGACGTAACTCACCGTCCATGTGTACGGGTCGAAGAATGCCTCGATATTTGGTTTCATCTGCGGTCTACCTTCTAGACAAGGGGGAGTTAAGCCTGCCCACACCCACACCCTGGTCCGTGCCGATGTTTTGCCAGTTCGGCTTTTGGCTGAAGCGAACGCATTGCTTGATCCCGCCCTCGCGCCATTTCCCCATGCATGGCAGGAACAGAAAGAATCAATTTTTCTGTCGAGCTTCCGCATGCCAGGCAATCCGGATTAGGCGTGTGGATTGAATGGCGTACTTCAAATTGAAGTTTGCACTCCGTACACAAGTAGTCGTAAGTCGGCATTTAGAATTCCCATATCCATTAGAACGTCAAGACGTGGTCACCTCGTGTGGCAAGTGACCACGTTCCCGGTTTCTCTTGAGCTTAGCTCCAGCGCGCCGGTTGTTTCCCCTGGATCCCGAATTGTGCCGAGGTGACGTCGGTCCTGGCCCGCTTCTCGCCATCTCTTGTCGGCGCTCTCAACCGACGCGTCTCGACTTCCCAAACCCAACCGCTGATGACTACATCCTTCGGAATGAGCGGATGATTTTTAAATGCTTCTATTGTCCTCATGCAGGTTTCATCCACGTCATCCATCATTCCGATCCACTTTGCAAAAGCGCCCTTCTCCAGCTTCAATTCGGGCAATGTGGGATCCATTGGAATCATGTCGGTGTCGATCCCTTTGTCACGCAACATTTTCTCCAGATCAGTAGCGTTCGCAGACAGCATGCCGCATTGCGTATGCTGCACGATGACGATTTCCGTCGTCCCGAAAAAATTACAAGTCAGCATTGCCGAGCGGATTGCGTCGTCCGTGACAATTCCTCCGGCATTACGGAAGCAATGCGCATCTCCACCACCTACCGGACTGTCTACACGGATACCAAGCGCTTCATCTACCGGCAGACGTTCATCCATACAGGCAAGTACCCACAGCTTCCGGTTATTATGTCCGTCCGGTCCATGACGGCGACGTTGTGCCCAGAAATCGTATGCTTCGACGCGTGTGCTCAGCTCCTCTTGGAGAGTTTTCAATTTTGAGTCTCCTCGTTAATTGTTTTCAATTTAACAACATCCCTAAAGTGAACTACTTTTTCCGGTAGAACTGAAGGGAATTCATAAACGGATATTTAACCCGCACATCGGCGATGCAATAGTACTGCATGCAAATCCCATGCCAGGAAGAACAGAAATAAAAATGCCTTATTTTCAAGCATCTAGCTTTTCATTCTTGTCATCGTAGTGAAGCTGTGCTTCAATCAGTGAAGTTCAACTTCATACGTAGGCCACAATTCATGAATGACAATCCTCTTTCTGAGTTAACCCCGGATTTTTTTCTGCAAACCTTTATTCTCGAGTTGATGCATGCGAGCGAACAACAGGGACAAAAACATTGCGAACAGTTGATTGAGCATATAGCCCAAACCGCAGGATGCTTTTTTGAAGAAACTTATCGGGAAAATACTCAAAGAAATGAACAACTCGATAATGAAAGCTATACCGAGCTCATCCTCGGCATCAAGAACAATATCGGTGGAAAATTTTCACTGGTTTCCAGTAATCAGGATTGCATTACCGTTACCAATTCGCGCTGTCCCTTTGGCGAACAGGTTACCAACTTTCCCGAATTATGCAGAATGACTTCCAGCGTATTCGGAGGCATCGCAGCCAGAAACTTTGGCTATGCCAAAGTTGACATCAAAAAAAGCATAGCTCGCAAGGATGGCAAATGTGATGTATGTATTTACACCAACCCACAGGCAGCAAAAGGGCAGCGGGGAATGGAATATACCGATACGACGCCGGTCAAGGAAATTAACGATGCCAAGGAGTTGCAGTGTCGAATTGAAACAAGCATGCAAAGGCTTTGGCAGAAACAGAACAAAAAAATATCGGAGAAGCATCAGCCCCCTGCAATCATCGCAAAATCGCCAATGATGCAGAAAATACTGCAATCAATCGAGGTTATTGCACCCACTTCGGCAACAGTACTGATTCAGGGCCAAACAGGTGCAGGTAAAGAGTTGATAGCACGCGCCATACATGCGATGAGCGATCGCTCCCATAAACCATTCATCGCAATTAATTGTGGCGCAATTCCGGAAAGCCTGATTGAAAGCACGCTGTTTGGACATGAAAAAGGCGCTTTTACAGGAGCCATAGAAGTACACCAGGGCTATTTCGAGCGGGCGGAAGGCGGTACATTGTTTCTGGATGAAGTCGATTCATTGTCGCCGGCAGCACAAACCAGGTTGCTTCGTGTAATCCAGGAAGGAGAATTGGAGAGAGTTGGCGGCAAACAAACATTGGCGGTTGATGTAAGAATCATCTCGGCAACAAATCAAAACCTGGAAGATCTTGTCAAGCAGGATCGATTTCGCAACGACCTGTACTATCGCATCAATGTAGTCCGTTTAAGTATTCCTCCTCTGGCCGAACGGCCGGAAGATTTGCCTTATCTCGTGCAATTGATCATGCAGCGCTTGAATAAGCGGTATAACAAGCAGGTCGAATCAGTAAGCCGCGAAGTCATGAAGAAAATCCGGGCTTATCACTGGCCGGGTAATGTTCGTGAACTGGAAAACATCCTTGAGCGCAGCATCCTGTTTGTCACCGGAAAAGAAATGACTGAACTGGATTTAGAGCTCCCGGCTAAAGCAAAAAACAGGGGTGAATGGAAAGACGAAAAAGAACAGGCTCTTACCAAAATTGAAAAATCCTTCCTTGAAACCGCTTTGAAAGAAAACTCCGGAAATATAAAGAGAGTCTCTGAAAACATGGGAATCACGTCACGCGCGGTTTACGCCAAGCTAAAAAAACACAAAATCGAGTTGGCGGATTTTCGGGTTTCTTGATTGAAAACCTGGACAACACAGCCCGTTCTTCGCTGTTGTCATAAATCCCCTGATCATGGAAAAAAATATTTGGCGCTAGAAGCAGTTTTAAAAGCAAATGAGGCTGTTGCGGCGCACGACATCTCCAATGGGAAACCTTTTACCGATTCAGGGGTTCAGGGAGTAATGGAACGTAAAACCGGAAGTCGTAGATCGGATCATTTTCGGATTTTGTACCCTGTTTTCAGCATTCGCAATGTCCACCACGATACTGCCAGGAAACATGCCATCAGAGTCCCAAGGCTGAGGTAGGGTGAAACATCCGAGGCGCGAAAGAAGCCGTAGCGAAACCCGTCTACCATGTAGAAAAACGGATTCAGATACGATAATCCCTGCCAAAGTGGAGGCAACGACGGGATCGTATAGAAAACCCCCGATAAAAACGTCAGTGGCAGGACGATAAAGTTTTGCAACGCAGCAAGCTGCTCGATTTTTTTTGCCCAGATTCCGCAATGATGCCTAAGGCGACCAGCAACGCGGTGCTCATCAAGGCAAATGCGAATACCCATGCGAACGAGTACAGGGGAAGTTCAAAAAACCCCAGGGTCACCACGTAAATACCCAGTCCTACCACGAGACCGCGAACGACCGATGCCAGTACATAGGCAGTGAATATTTCCTGGTAAGAAAGCGGCGATAACAGCATGAAGATGTGATTGCCCGAGACCGTCGATTGAATCAGGCTTGATGAGGAGTTGGCGAAAGCGTTCTGCAACATGGCCATTATCACCAGTCCCGGAATTAGAAAAACGGTGTAGGTTACACCGGGATATGGCCTGACCCGTTCTTCCAGAGCGTGAGAAAAAATCAACAGATAGAGCAAGGTGGACAGCATGGGCGCAAATACGGTCTGGCACCCAACTTTCCAGAACCGTAGCAGTTCCTTGTAGAGCAGTGTAAGAAATCCATTCATACCGATGCAGATTCCAGACTCTCTGCATCGTGCATGATCTTTACGAACACTTCTTCCAGATCAGGTTGCAATATCTGCAGTTCCAGGACTTGAGTCTGGGTTGTGCGTAATGTTGCAATCACATTTTCCAGCTGGGAGTATTCCTTGATTGCCAGAACCTAGCAGCCCTGATCGTGGCTGATTGCCAGTACCTGTAACGCCGCCGGCAGCGTATCGGGAGATAACCGCAGTCGTATCCGGTGTCCGGAAATGTTGCCGACGAGATTTCTGACGCTATCGAGCACAACGATACTGCCATTTTTGAGCATCGCCACGCGGTCGCATAAAGCCTCTGCTTCTTCCAGATAATGCGTAGTGAGCACAATGGTATGACCGGTGCGGTTTAACTGCTTGATGAAGCGCCACAGGGCCTGCCGCAATTCCACATCTACACCTGTGGTGGGTTCATCCAAAACGATTACCGGGGGTTTGTGGACCAATGCCTGCTCTACCAGTACGCGCCGCTTCAGCCGCCGGACAACAAACGCATGTTGGTATCGGCCTTGGCGGCAAGGTCGAGATGGTGGATTATCTCGTCTATCCAGCTGTTACTACGCGAATATTTTTCGCGCTGCAATCGGTCCGTTGATTGCACTGCTGCTGCTTAGCCTGCTTGGTTACAAACTTATGAAATCCGAGCGGGTACAAGTTTGGCGGGCTTCCAGGCGCCGGGGATAATGCGGTATCGAGAACACCCGAAACGCAGGAAGAGTGCTTCTTTACTTTATTACACTCATGGACCTACATTAATTGCAGAATGCAAGTATAATTCCTGGTTGCAAAAAGCAGGTTAATCCGCAGGCGAGCGCGAAGTTATGAAGAAATCAAACCAGATCAGCCGTTCCTCCTGTCCAGTCAGTTGCGCTCTGGACATATTGGGCGACAAATGGACGCTGCTTGTCGTTCGTGATCTCATTTTCTTCCGTAAGCGATACTTCGGGGATTTTCAAAATTCCCCGGAAAAAATCGCGACTAATATCCTTTCTGATCGCCTGAAAAAGCTGGAGGAATGCCACCTCCTTTTTCGACGCCCCGATCCCGCTAATGCGCGCAAGATTATTTATATGCCTACTGAAAAATGCGTCGATCTGGCGCCTCCAATCATGGAGCTGGTACGTTGGGGTGCAAAGTATGTTCCTGAAAGTGACAAGCACGAGAATCTGATTCAAGGATTCGAACGGGATCCGGTGCAATTCATGGTGGAAATACGATTATCTCTACGTAAAGAGAATGAAGCGAATAAAGAATAGCGAAATTAGACGATGCAAAAGGAAATCAAGGCTGTGAGATAGATGAAAGTCAATTTTTAACTCAACTTTTATTGGATTGCCTCTGGCATTACTACCGGGGGCACGTCAGTACGCCCCCCTAGTAAGGGACCTACTTAACATTAAACTGCTATGCAAAAGGAATTCTCCATGTCCAATCAATCAAATGTCGAGCGTACGCTGTACGGATTCTGGCTCTCACCTTATATGAGTCAGGTCGCACACATGCTCTCGGAAACCGGTCTACCTTATCGTTATGAACGAGTGTCTCCCTTTCAGGGGAGCACGCTCACGCCAGAGCATATGGAACGAAATCCTCTTGGGAAAATCCCTACTCTCACAGATGTCAACGGTGTGGATGTTTCAGAAAGTCACGCGATCTGTCGTTATCTCGCGAGAATCTATCCAGAAGCACGAAAGTTTTATCCTGTTGATGATCCGATGCTCTGTGCAGAGGTCGATGCCAAGAATGACTTCATCACTTTCTCCATTGCGGGTCCATTCTTTAACTGGTTTGTTGTCAGCGCATATTTTCCAAAAGCATGGAAACTGAAAATCGAAAAAGAAGGGCATATCTATAATCTTTGCTCTGTTCTGTTAAGCAAAATGTGGCTACCCAGATTGGTTAATGGCTCGAAAATGGCGCCGTTCCTGCTTGGCAAAGAGCCTTTTTTGCCGGATTTCCAGTTGTTCTATACGCTCGAGCTTAGCCAAATGTTTTCCGAACTGTTCGAAATACCCGAGATGCATCTGTTTCGAGACGATCCCGCATTACAGACGTTTTATGATGCAATGTGCGAGCGTCCTTCTACCCGTGAAATACTGGCGGCCAAAGAATCGGAACTGGATGTTACGAAGAAGGAACTCTTCGGGGGGTTTGGGGCAGCTTATCTTAATAAGCATATCGACAGAAAAATCCTTGGAGGGATATTCGGGCGTGAAGTCTGATCGAACGTATTTGCGATGGCCTGGCTGCCGCACGCAAGGAAGGGCGTGCTGGAAGCCGGTGCCCAAAACTCAATACGCATCAGCAGCAAGAGATCATGCGGCTGGTCATTTCCGGACAGAAGACCGCAGCGGATGCGCCAGACTATTCAACGGCCATCCAGCTACCGTGTCACGTCTCCTGCAGGATAACAGGGGACCTAAACCGGATTTTACTTCCATACTCCCTAAACCCCTCAATCGCCTGCCCATCCTGGGCCGAAAATATTTGGCTAGAAGCAGTTTTGAAAGCAAATGAGGCAGCCATCCGTCAGCTGCTGTGGCGACGCATGAAATCTCCAATGGTAAACCTTTTACCGACTCATCCTCACAAGTTGCAAGGTATCAGCCTCCCCTCCACTGTTGCCCGGAAGACCGGAGACAGACAATAGCACTGCCTGATCGCCGGGCTGTGCGAGTCCCTGCAAGAATAACCATTCCCGGGCCTGGGCGATGCACGGCTGAAGCTCAACCCCATCCAGGGCGGTAGAGAAAAGCGGCGCCACTCCACGCACCAGTGACAGAGTGCGATATAACCGCCCGGAGTCCGTAATCATGACCAGCGGAACATCGGGTCGGAAGCGGGCGATGGTCAACGCGCCCGCCATGCTGGGGATCGAGACCACCACGGCGCGGGCGCCCGCGCGCACGGCGAGCTGGCAGGCGGCAACGTTCAGAGCGTCCTTCGCGAAACCGGAGGTATACGGGTGCAGCTTGTCAGCCAGTGGCCCGGCATCCTTCGGCTCGCAAGACTCAGAAATGCGATGTACCGCTTCAGTGGCTGCCAGCACGCGATGAAGCATCTTTACGGCAGCAATGGGAAACCGGCCAATGGCCGTCTCGGCAGACAGCATTACCGCATCCGTGCCATCAAGCATCGCGTTGGCCACATCGGTGACTTCCGCTCGGGTGGGATGTTCGTGCTCCACCATCGACTCAAGCATTTGCGTGGCCGTGATAACCGGTCGTGCCCAGGCATTGGCTACGGTAATGATCCGTTTCTGCACAATGGGAATCTCGGCCAGGTCAGTCTCGACGCCAAGGTCTCCGCGGGCCACC
Source organism: Nitrosospira briensis (assembly GCF_900115125.1). Taxonomy (GTDB): domain Bacteria; phylum Pseudomonadota; class Gammaproteobacteria; order Burkholderiales; family Nitrosomonadaceae; genus Nitrosospira; species Nitrosospira briensis_A. The sequence continues at coordinate 815,745 of NZ_FOVJ01000001.1, forward strand.
ATCACGCCGTCCGCTGCTTCGACAATTTCATCAAGATTGGCAAGCGCCCTGCGCTTCTCTATCTTGGCCATCAGCAGGGGTTGCTCCCCTGAGGGAAGCAGCGCTCGTACGCGGGCAAGATCGCTCGCCGACTGCACGAAAGAAACACCCACCCACTCCACTTCTTGCGATACTGCGAACGCGAGATGGCGGCGATCATCGTCTGTCGGCACCAACTCATTCAAGGCGGATTCGGGCACATTGATGCCAGAGCCGGAGCGCACTGTGCCGCCAATGAGCACTTCGCATTGGACGCGATTACTGATGCTGGCAGCAATTTTCACCTTGAGCTCGACCGAGCCGTCTGCAAGAAACACTCGCTCCTGTGCCCGCAGAGCCGCCAGCAACTCAGGGTTGCGCACTGGCAAAAAACTGCTACCCTCTCTCCGATCGCCGGCCGCGTCTGCCGTATCGCCCTCCTCGGCAAGCATGACTATCGAGCCTTCCACCAGCTTGCAGCATCCGTCCGGCAGGTCACCGAGCCGGAATTTCGGACCTGGCAGATCAATAAGAACAGCTACCGGCTGATCGCATTGCTGCGCCGCATGGCGGACTCGCTGAATGCGTTTGGCATGATCGGCATGATCGCCGTGCGATGCGTTTATGCGGGCAACATCCATGCCGCTTTCGATCAAGCGTTCGATAACGCCAGGTGCATCTGTGGCCGGACCCAGGGTGCATACGATCTTCGTCCGGGTCCAGCGGGACATGGAGGTTACATCCATTGATTTACGTTCCTGAAGTCTTCTTTCCGTGAAGTGGCAGGAGGAAGCACACGCGCCTCATCTGCCCAAGCCCTCAAGCCGAACCATGATAGCCCTTTTTTCCCTATTCCAAAGAATCGTAAGATGACTTTCCCCTTTTTAATGGGGAGCTTGTCATTAATTCAACTCCTTGCGCCATGTCACACCATACAGGCCGTCGGGCATCCGGGCCAGGCAACGTGTCGCCATCGGCAATTTTCACCTCCTGGCCGGTTAATTTTTCTGCATACGGAGGAAAAAAATATGAGCATGAATTGCTACGGCGGATAATCTTAAGGCTAAAATGGCGAACGGTGTTTTCTAAAGCAGGCAAGTACTACCGTAACGACAACCGAAGGAACTGTAAAACGGTTTCGAGGGTTTTGTTTCACGCCTCGCGAAATAAATTGTTCCGTACGAAGTAGATTTAAGTCCAATTGGTCCAGCTTGATTACCTTACAATTGATCCCAGCAAAAGAAAACAAAAAAACGCGAGCAGTCCTTTCCACATACGAAAACGGAGATACCAAAATGACCAAAAAAGAACTCATCGACGCCATTGCGACAAAGACCGGCTCAACCAAAGCTGATGCAGAACGCACTCTGGGCGCGCTAATCGAAGTCATTTCCGACACCCTGAAAAAAGGTGATTCGCTGTCCTTCCCCGGTTTCGGAACCTTCGAAGTGCGGGAGCGCCCGGCGCGTGCCGGACGCAATCCCAGAACAGGTGAAGAACTGCAAATCGCAGCGTCGAAAATCCCTGCGTTCAAGGCAGGCGCCACGTTGAAAGCCGCAGTGAATGGCAAGTAAAGAAGCAACTTCAATTTAAGACCGGGTGTGCGTGAGGTGCCGGGCTCGCTAAAAGTCCGAGCCTGCCAAGGGGTGAGTGCGCCTGGAAAGAAAACGCCTACCCCAGATAATGGGCATTACTCGCGACTCACAGGGGGTCGAACCTGAACCAGGGCTAAATCCGTTTTCTGGATCGTCAATGCCCCTCTGATTTCGGCCAGATTTTAGGCAGGAAATGCAATATGATCAGTGCGAGGACGGCGCACAATACGGCGGAGGCTTCTCGCCCAAGCCCAGCGGCAATGCCGATCGCTGCCGTCAGCCATAGCCCTGCGGCGGTAGTGAGGCCTATCACCGTTTCTTCACGCGTGCTTTTTATGATGGTTCCTGCCCCAAGAAATCCCACCCCGGTAATAACACCCTGGATGATGCGCGACAGGGCTTCATCGGACATTTGCATTTGTTGAGGAACGAGGACGAAGAGCGCCGCGCCCACGGCTACCAGCATATGTGTCCGAACTCCCGCTGCCTTGCCGCTTTGCTCCCGCTCGAGGCCCAGCAGCCCGCCGAGCATCGCGGCGATTAGCAGGCGTAAAGTGATCCTGGCAAATTCGGTCAGGGTAGGAAGGTCTGAGAACTCAGACGCCACCATGTTGCAGATTTCCTGCCACCAGTCATTCACGACGTCTCCTTGCTCCCTGGTTTCGGAACCGGAAATCGGGGATCGGCATGACCCTTGGTAATCTTCCTTGGAAAAGGCCCGCCGTTATGAAATCATCCAAAAGCGAGATTCATGGGACGCTCTTCCCGATAAGGCTGATCCTGGCTGGATCCGGACCTCCCTTGTTCCTCCAGCAGCGCCACATAGCGGGACAGCACGTCCGCGTCTCCCACATCGATCATTTCCTTCACGAAACGCTGGTGGTGCGCTTCGATATAAAAATCATTACAGCCATGAGCAAGAAATTTTTCAATCTGCCGATAAACATCATCCCGGCAGCGCAGTTCCGTCTCCGGCAGATATTCCGCCAGGGCAGAACGTCCCGCATGCAGGTAGTCTCCGGCTAGTACCGGCTTCTTCGCCTTGACCGCCTCAAATACCACCGAGGTGGCCAGGTCAATGATTACGTCCGCCCAGTTCAAGAGGTGTATGGAGTGAATGTCGCCGGCTACGCTCACGTTGGGCAGGCGCCGCAGGGAGGCGTCGCTGGTCAGCGATTGTTGCCAGCCACCGCGCGTATGCGGCTTGATGATCAGTTCCACGCCCGGAAAACTGGCGACTATGCGCACCACTTCACCCACTTCTTCCCAGAAGGTAGAAAAGTTGCTCTTTCTCAGAAAGATGACGACTTTAAGCCGGCTGCCGGAACGGGTCAGCGGCGAGGGCGGCATCAATGTGGCCAGCTTGGCAAGCCACTCGTCGCAGTAACGCGGCGACCCCAGGACGGCTAGCTTGCGGTTGTCCATGAAGGGACGAAAACGAACCGAGCAAAGTTCATTCGGGACCACCACTTTGTCAAATATCCCTGCATTCGCAAAGGTCGTGTCCGGCTCCAGGCGTAATTCACCGCGCCGGATCAGCTGGCTCGCATGCGGGCTGTCTCCATGTGGCAGCGATACGGTGCCAAGCCCCATGGCGCGCGCCATCGATAGTACGACCGATACCCATTCCACGCATATGGAGGAGTTCCGTTCGATCCAGTCGAACACCACCACGCCTTCACCGGCCCCTTCACGGGCATCCCCAAAACTGCGGGTCAGCAGGCGCCTGGCAGTGCTGTGCCATACGGGCGCGCGTTTCTTGTCGTCATAGAATCTGACCAGCGCCGCCGTTATCGACGCCAGGTAAGGACGGCGTACCTTGCGGATCAGCAGCAGCGTCTGCAGAAACCAGCGGGCAAATTCGAGCCGCGGCAACAGGTCGCTGATGTAGGCCATGCGCACGCCATCGAGCTCGCGCAGAAATTCAATACGATAGTCATTGCTGAACCGCGACCTGCCTATCAGGACAATATCGCAGGTATGACCCGAATGAACCCACTTGTAGATTACTGGGGTAATGTGATCAATATCGTTATAATGGCGGAGAAAAAAAAGAGCTTTCATACCCAGGCGTCTGGCTTCGGCGTGGTAAGGGGCGACAGTATATCGATCATTTAATTATCCATCACAAGGTTTGGGCGGCCGGGTCAGCCCGGTCAGCGTTGGACGCGGCGATAATGCTGCACGAAGGGAGAGCTGGCATGGAACCCAAGTATGAAGTCGTACGATTTTTCAGATAGAGTACCATTTTGCATGGATAACGAAATACCTGTACAAGTGCTGAACCGGGAAGTTTCCGCCGAATTCGGGAACTGGTGCGCGAAAACGGGCGAAAAGGGCGTAATTGTACACTCGCGAATATGCGTTTACCAGTAGAGTGCCGCGATGCCGTAGTGAGGCACGACAAAGTAGATGTGATGCTGAAAGCAGGTTCAGCACGCATGGTTTTTGGAATTTTTGAACCGTCAGAAGGCTATTGGACATGACTGGCAACAAGGAAAAGAACGCTATCAGAGCGATTATTCTCAGCGCTGGCCAGGGCCGGCGATTGTTGCCGCTCACCGAAAACATCCCGAAGTGCCTGTTGCCGATCGGAGGCAAGCCAGTTATTGAATGGCAGATTGAAGCGCTGCTCGCTGCCGGGATTCATGACATCGCTGTGGTGACCGGTTTCAAATCCAGCCTGGTTGAAGCTCAGTTGCAACGCTATGCGAAGCAAGCGCAGATCAGTACGATTTTCAATCCATTCTTTGAAGTTGCGGATAACCTGGCCAGCTGCTGGATCGCACGTTCTGTCATGGACCACGACTTTCTGCTCCTGAATGGAGATACTATTTTTGATAAAGCGCTGTTGGTACAGGTGTTGAACTCCGTCTCCACTCCCATTACTCTCAGTGTCAGCCACAAACCCAGCTATGATACCGACGACATGAAGGTGCAACTGGATGAGAATGGATGGGTCAGGCACGTAAGCAAGAGCTTGTCCGCCGATCAAATAGACTGCGAATCCATCGGTCTTATCTTTTTTCGGGAGCGCGGGCCGCAATTGTTCAGCAACGCGGTCGAGGAAGCGCTTCGGGACCAGGCAAGGCTTAATTGCTGGTATCTCTCCATCGTGGATGCCCTGGCCTCCAGACAACTGGTGAGTACGTGTTCAGTGCCAGGGCACCTCTGGTGTGAAATCGATTTTGTCGGGGATCTGGCCAAGGCCGAAGCACTTTTCAGCAAAACAGATCAAGACAAAACGCTGCATAACTTCCTTTGCACGGGTTAATCAGTCACTTCGACTTTGCCCGTTCGTTACGAGAAAAAGCACAAGGATTACTGAATGGTTAGTTCGCCGCCGGATGCACCGATCTTTAACCCAACAATGCGAAAATTCGGGGCGCCCCAGACAATAATTCGTCAATATCAGTACTGGACCGTCATGCTCCGCCCCGTCCAGTTAACGCTTGGTTCCCTGGTTCTCGCCGCCCATGAGCCAGTTCACGAATTCTCCAAACTCAGTCAAACGAGTTTTGTCGAGCTTCACAAAATAACAGCACAGCTGGAACCCGCTTTAGCAAAAGCCTTTAATTACGATAAGCTTAATTATCTGATGCTGATGATGGTTGACCCGGACGTGCACTTCCATGTTATTCCACGTTACGCGAAGACAAGGCATTTTAACGGGTTGGAGTTTATAGACTTTGGTTGGCCTGGAGCGCCCGACCTCCGCCAGTCGAATGAAACCGATGCTGAAACCAACCAACGTATCATTGATTACATTTTGCCCTGCTGGACATAAACCGTTTGTTTCGTAATTCGAACTTTCCGAAATTAACGCCTTAGTTGCGTATGAATTCGGGTAATGGCATGTTCGCGAGGCCTGGTACTGCTTTGCCATTGTCGAAAAGAGCTTCAGATTGCTGCTTTGCTCTACAATTAATTGCTAAAATCCTGCTGGTCTCTTATTCGAGAAAACCAAAGTACGGCAAGCCTTCGATACTGGCAGCGTTCCCGGACCGATTGGTCTCATTGACCAGTTAGATTGTAAAATTTTAGCCGGATATACTATAGAAATTATTCACGAAATGAGCCAACGATGACACAACTCGTCCTGTTGCGACATGGGGAAAGCATCTCGAACCGGGATGGGTATTTTACCGGCTGGAATGACGTTGCACTGAGTCAGCGGGGTGAACACCAGGCGGAGCAGGCGGGTCGCCTGCTCAAGGAGACGGGTTGTGAATTCGACATATGCTTTACTTCGGAACTTAGACGAGCCACTGATACATTACGCATCCTGCTATCGTCGATGGGGCTTGACAAGGTGACTACACGGCAGAGTTGGCGCTTGAATGAGCGCCACTATGGCGCGCTGGAGGGGGTTCATCGTATTAACGCTATCGGGAAATTCGGCATATGGCCCGTCCTTGGCCCCCAATTGAGGTTTACCGCGATACCCCCCCCACTGCGCCCTGGTGATGCGCGTTGTCCGGGAAATCAGCTCCGCTATTCAGAGGTCGACAAGAATGAGTTGCCGCTTTCGGAAAGCATGCAGCAGACTTTCTCGCGCGTCCTGCCTTATTGGCAGGAAGCAATCGCACCCGAGCTCCTGCTTGGCAAACGGGTTCTCGTCGTATCTCACCGGCATGTCTTGCGCTCATTGATCATGCAGTTGGACGGATTGTCCGTTTCCCAGTTGATGAAGGTTACCGTAGCCACGGGACGTCCATTGGTATACAACCTTGATCATAAACTCGATCCCGTTCAGCACTACTATGCAGATCGTCTGTCCGCCTAGCATCATATCGGGTACCAGGCTTGGCACTTCCAGGGCTCCATGCCTTTCAGGTAACGGGCGGTAGCTGAAACCAATCATGAATTCCATCGTGCTTCAATGGCCCCCAAGCCCGTGGTGCGCGCACGCGTGCAGAGGATTCTGCTCGAACTACCGGTGTTTTAAAAGCGCCCCATCTCTTTTCGTGATCGCATGAATACTTCCAAACTGTCATTCCGTCATCTACCGATTCATCTGCAACGCGTGATGACGCTGGCGGGCGGTACGGTCCCCTTCCGCAGCGCCAGTCGATTTGCGGCGGCCGGGATGGCTGGTGTCGTCACCGACGTGCTGTTATTTCAATTGTTCACGAGCCTTGGCGCGAGTCTCGCGCTGGCGCATATGGGGAGTTTTTTCGCCGCCGCTGCGTTGAACTACTTTCTCGATTCGAAATGGCCGTTCTGGCCCCGCCACGCGGAGGATCAGCGATGGCGCCACTTTGGCCGCTTGCTCACTGTCGGCTTACTCGCCTTGCTGATGCGTGGTGGAATCCTCGCATTGCTGGTCTTCAGCTGGCATATGCCTCCCATGCTGGCTATTTTTCCCGCCGTTGCCGTTACGGCCGCCATCTGCTATCTCGGTGCCGCCTTCTACGTATTCCCTGTCACGCAAAATCCTCCCTCCGCGAACGTGCGCTGGCGGGTCGCTTCCCTTGGTATTGTCGCCTTTACCATACTGTTGCGCCTGGTCTACCTGGGACAAGCGCAGCTGATTCCCGACGAGGCGTACTACTGGAATTACGCGCAGCACATGGATCTGAGTTTTTACGATCACCCGCCCATGATTGCCTGGCTGATCTGGCTGGGCACCGCGCTCTTCGGCAATACGGAGTTCGGCGTCCGCATTGGTGCATTCATTTGCGGCCTTGTAACAATGGGCTATGTGTACGCGCTCGCACGCAACCTGTATGACGAATCCACCGCAATGCGCGCGGTGCTGCTGCTGGCGATACTACCGTTTTACTTTTCCACCGGCATGGTGATGACAACGGATGCGCCACTGGTTGCGGCCTGGGCTGCCACACTCTACTACATGGAACGGGCGTTGATCGCCGATCAAAATTCCGCCTGGCTGGGCATGGGTATTGCATTCGGCCTGGGCATCCTGTCCAAGTATACCTTGGGCCTGCTGGGGCCGGCTGCGTTGCTGTTTGTGATCCTGGACCCGGCCTCGCGCCGCTGGCTGCGCCGTCCGCAGCCTTACCTCGCCGCCGGGCTTGCCCTGCTGCTGTTCTCACCTGTCATCATCTGGAACATGGAGAACGACTGGGCCTCGATTATGTTCCAGTCAAACCGGGTCAAGGGAGGAAGTGAAAATCAATTTGCGGCACATCTGTTATTTCTCCACCTTATGGTCCTGTTGACCCCGGTGGGCTTGCTTGCCGCAGCCATGTCGTTCTGGCCAGGCGCCGAGCGCGACAACAGCGCCGTTGCGCGCCGGCGTCGCCTATTCGTACGAGTGTTAACCGGCTTGCCGTTGGCAGTTTTTTTCGTTCTCAGCATTTCCGAGTCGCAGCGGTTCCACTGGACCGGGCCGACATGGCTCGCGCTGCTGCCCACGATGGCATGGTTGATAGGCCAGGCGGGCGATTTCAGTACCCTTTCGCGCCGCGTGAGAGCGGCCTGGAAACCCACTATTGCAGTTTGCGTCTTTTTCTACGCATTGGTACTGCACTACGTGGTGCTCGGCATTCCCGGCTTCCCCTATGGCTTTTTGTCGGAACACTATTTCTGGCGCGAGGCCACGGAGGAAATCGAGCAGGTGGTAGCGGAAGTTCGACAGGAAACCGGGCAAGAGCCTCTTGTCGTGGGCATGAGTAAATGGTCGGTAGCGTCCTCCCTGGCCTTTTACAATCGCAATGGCAAGCCGATGGAGATACGTTCGCGCAATATGTTTGGCGACAGCGGCGCCATGTATGATTTCTGGCACCCTTCTGAACCAGCCACGTCCCGGCCAATCATCCTGGTGGGCATGAGGAGCCACGAGCTCGCGCGTACCCGAAGAATCGATGACATAGACCGGATGCTCGTACAACCGGGTCCGATACAGGAGCAAGTAGCCACGCGCGACGGCAAGCCGCTGCGGCGAATATATCACCGCATTGCACAAGGGTATCTGGGTAAAGACCCTGATCCTGAATCGGGCAGTTGAACCTCATTCAGGATCGATAGCCTGCTTGTGATACAGGTAAGCCTGCCGCACGGACCTGGTAGTTGGCGAACAAACGCCACGCGCATGGCTACGCAAAAACCAGGCGGGCCGATATGGCGGACCTCGACCTATTTATCCTTGAGCTTTCCATCATCTTTCCTGATAGCCAGCGGTGCAAAAATACGAACCGCCAGCTTTCCTTCATCCTCACCGGGAACAATGTCCTCGAACCATGATCGCAAGGGCTTTTGAAATTGCTTCGCTTGCCAGCCCATCATTACACGGAAAGCAAGAAAGACTGTTGAAAGAAGATGCCAGATAATTACCGACCAGAGGCCGATGTCCGGCCGGTCCATAAACCAGCCGAATGTCAGCAGGATAAGGTTGGGATTACGCCGGGCAGTAATCAGCCGGTTAAACGAATCCACCGGGCGCCAGATAAAAATATCAAATGACGCAATCCAGAACTGAAAAGCTCCTTCACACAACCGGCCGCCAATATAACCGATGAGTATCAACGAGAACATTATTTGCAAGTCGGAAACGTGCACCAGTCCTGCTGTCAAGCCTACACCCCAGGCTATATACCAAAGCGGAGGATGAATAATATCCAGGCCGTGATCGAGCACATCTCCCAGACGGCTTGAGGTGACGGTTACCCGGGCCAGCTTCCCATCGACGGTATCCAGGAAGGTCATCAGCCATCCCATCACCAGGCCCACCCCGTAGTGCCCATGCCAAAAGGCGACCCCCGCCAGCACTGCAAACACAAGACTCAGCAGCGTAACCTGGTTTGGCTTTATACCGAAGCGTACGCAAGCGCGAACAGCCCAGAACGCGGGCATGGGCCAGAGCCATTTCGTCACGAGGTCGGTGACGCTTTTGTATGACCTGGCAAATAATTCCGACTCCAGTTGCCGGCTGTTAACCCTGTTGATGGGCAACACGTAGGGCAGATCCCTTTTCTTGAGATTTTGCTGAAGCCCCAGCAGATTCAAATCCTTCAGTGTATAGCGCGGCAGGTCCGGGAAAGTCTCTCCTTCTCCCTCGCCCATGAAATTCGCCAGCGCATCGCGCATGTTTCCGTCGATGACCCGGACTGCGACCGGTTGGCCTGCGTCACTGTTTAGCACGAGGTTCTCTCGCGCATTAATCAACGCCGACAGGACCCTGGCATCAAATAAATGATCTGCGCGTAAAAATACCGCCGGCGCTTGCTCCGGAACCTGATCGGGACTATCGACAGTTTTCGTCTGGCTGAATCCTTTTAACATCCGCTCCAGGCGCTCACGCCCGCTCAAGCCCCAGATGTCCGTCTCGCTATCTCCGAGGATATGGATGTAGGTTGTCACTGGAATATTCCGCTTCGTTTATCGTGTCTGAATCTGCGATCATTCTAACGCCAAAGAGATCGCGCGATTTTTTTTTAGCGGTATCAAACCAGCAGTCCGAGATGATCCGCTCATACTTGTAAGATCTTGCAGGTACTCACCGGCGCGGTTCTATTATCTAATACGCGTGTCGCTGACCGGCGACAACGAAAACGCTTTAGCAACACATGTCACTTGCGCCTTACTGGTCAGGCACAGTCATCTTCGAACCTGGTTCGAAAGATTAGCCCGCCCCAGTGGCCGTGGAAGGTAAATCAGGCACTCGCGAATAAAGGCAAGGTGATTTTTGCGCGCAAAACCGAGCAGGGCGGTTGCATCGAATGCCATGGAAAGAAACCTGGACAAACCCGTTTCCTGAATCAAAAAACCTGGGCTACACCGATCATGGATGTGGGTACGGACCCCAGGGAATATGACGTACTCGGGTGGACCGTCAAAACCGGCGTGCTCGAGGGCGCAAAGATTCCCTTTGTCGCCACGCCGCTCAAACCCCTCGATACCGCCTTCAATGTACGGGGAACGTCGGTGATCGGGTCCATTCTCCAGCATTATGTTCCTGTTTTGATGAAACCAGAGGGTCAGGCACAGGTGAAAGGTGTGCAATCGCTATTTACGCCGGAGACGGAGTCCCTGAAGGAAGCATTTATTGCGCCTCCGCCCGGCGCCCAGCCTTCCTATGCATACGAATCCCGCGTGCTTGAAGGCATCTGGTCTGCGGCTCCGTACCTGCATAATGGCTCGATGCCAACGCTCGCCGAATTGCTGAAGCCGGCAGCCGACCGGGTCAGTTCGTTCAAAGTCGGCCCGGAGTATGACATTGTTAATGTTGGCCTTGCTGTCGACCAGACGGCGGTTCGACTATACATTGCAGACAACGGATTGCAGCGATCGCAATTCAGGAAACAGCCGCTGCGGCCATGAGTTTGGAACCATGCTGTCGGCAGACGAGAAAAAAGCGCTGCTTGAGTATCTCAAGACGCTTTAATGCCCGGCAGATGAAAGTTTCCCTCCCCGGTGCACGGGGAGGGAAACTTTCACAGAAATTACAACTAATCGGCATTTAATCGAACCTATTCCAAACCCTCCCGAAATTGCCCATTCCGATCTTTATGTCCGAGCTAGCAAGACGTCAAAATCAGGAACTGCACGACAATGCCGAACATCCCGCCTTGTTACGCGCCCATTCAGGACGCCTGCCCGCCAGCTCGTCATGCTCGGGTTGCTCGTCATAAGGATATTTCAGTACCTCCATAAGCCGCTCGATGACTTCCGCATTTCCCTGCTCCAGCGCTTCGATTGCCTGCTGCGCCAGGTAATTGCGCAGCACATACTTGGGGTTGGCGCGGCTCATCTGCTGATAACGAATACTTCCACGTTCCCCCTCAAGGCGTACTCGCGCGATATAGCGCCGCAGCCAGCCAGTCAGCTTGCTGGATTGCGCGTGCGCGAAAGCCTGCTGCTCGTCATAAAATGCCGGGCGAAAAAATTCCGCCAGCGCGCTATCCTCGATATGATCCGCATTGCCAGCCGGACTTTCCGGCGAGCCATCCACGGGAACGACCATCAGGCAGCGAAAAAATAGCGTCATATCCGTCTCGACCTGCTGCAGTAGTTCGAACAGGTCGCTGACCAATGTGTCATCATCCTTGTGTTCGAGGGAGGCCAGTCCGAGCTTGTCAGCCAGCATCTTCCGCCACGTGTTATTGAAGGTCTCGCCAAAGACCGTCAACCCATGCTCCAGCACGGCGTTGTCCTCGATCAGCGGAGTAAGGGCACCGGCGAGCCGGGTCAAATTCCATTGCGCGATCCGGGGCTGGTTGCCGAAGCAGTAACGCCGCCCCTGCGCATCCGTGGTATTGGGCGTCCACTGCAGATCAAACCCTTCGAGCCAGCCATAGGGGCCATAATCTATTGTAAGGCCCAGTATCGACATATTGTCGGTATTCATCACGCCGTGGACGAAGCCCACGCGCATCCAATGGGCGATGAGCACTCCCGTACGCCGGCAGATTTCCTCGAACCACATGGCATATATGCCCGGCGTAAAAGGAGCCTGCCCACCCAACTCGGGGAAATGTTCACCTATTACGTAATCGGCCAGCCGCTTGAGCGTTTCGGGCTCATTCTGCGCCGCAAGTATTTCGAAGTTGCCGAAGCGAACGAATGAAGGCGCCACACGGGACACGATAGCCCCCGTTTCAGCCTGCGGATTCCCGTCGTAGAACATATCGCGCACCACTGTTTCACCAGTTGCCACCAAACTCAATGCACGAGTAGTCGGCACGCCCAGATAATGCATGGCTTCGCTGCACAGGAACTCGCGCACCGAGGAGCGCAGCACGGCACGGCCATCCGCTGTGCGCGAGTATGGCGTTTTACCGGCCCCTTTTAGCTGCAACTCCCGGCGTACGCCGTCCGGGCTGAGTACTTCGCCCAGCGTAATGGCCCGGCCATCGCCCAGCTGTCCGGCCCAATGGCCGAACTGGTGGCCCCCATAACGCGCAGCGTAGGGTTGCATGCCTGGAAGAACACGATTGCCGCCAAGCACCTCTACTGCGGGATCAACAGGCGAGACCGGGCGAGAGATGCCCAGCATTTCTCCCACCGGGTCCGCCCAGGCCAGCAGCCGCGGCCCGCGCACCGGTGTCGGATCAACCAGCGTATAGCACGCGTTGTGCACCGCACGCGGCACATTATGCGTAACCGGATCGCCCGGCAGTTCGCGCACGAAACTGTTGTCGAATTGCATATCGCAGAGGTCGACAGGATTCGGCAGATCGGGAACCCTGCAGCTATGCTCAAGATTGCTGTGATTCATTTTTTCCTCGAATGGAATAGAGATTATTGACACCCGTTCATGGTAGACCTAAATTGGGTTCAAATAATTCGTGGAGAACAAAATGCCCAAGCTGACGGACTACGTCAAAATGGCGGCAGACGAGTATGTGCGTGAATACGGAAGCACCGAACTCGACGCGCGCTGGGTGGCTGAATTCTTCCAGGACAGCGGCGTGCAGGAGGCTTATCCTCGACAGGACCTGGTTGCTTTCGCGGAAATGGTGCAAAAAGAACTCAATAATGAAGACGAACGCGCCAACAAAAAAGCGGCGTTTCATCTGGACAAGATGATCCGCCGAATAAAGTTTCCGCCTAAGCCTTGAGTTTACCGCTCATCTCCGCGCGGGGCCCCATTACTGTGGAGGCGGAGGCGGTGGATTGCCGGGCGGCGGTGGTGGCGGCGTCGCTGCGCCGGGTAAAGGTTGCGTTGATGTTCCCGAGGGCCGGTTACCGGAGTTATCCATGATCTGCCCTGAAATGGGAACCCTGTGGCCCTTGCCGTACATGCACTGCGTGTAACCCATATCATATCGTTGCTGGCGAATCGCGCCTGAAGCGCTGGCAGTATTGGATCCCATCAACCCTCCCAGCAAGAGGCCGCTTCCCGCGCCAATCGCAGCACCGGTGCCTCCACCGAAAGCGCCCCCCGCAGCCGCGCCCACCCCGGTACCAACCGCGGCGGTTCCCACGCCGCTCATTATCGAAGCTCTATTCGGGGTTTCGCCCCTGATTTGCTCGTGGGCATACAATCTGCAGTAGGCGTCGTCATCGCGAAACTGGTCAAAGTTTTTGCCCGTACCCGGCAAGGCCATCACGCTCGGGCCACTGGGTATGCTTGCACAGGAAACCAGTAAAGAAGACGCCAGCAGGAAAGGAGCCGATTTATGAATTGTGGACATGTTCATTCCTTGGTTATTGGGTTGCGGGCTGAGGAGCGACTTGCAGCCAGCCATCCGGGCATTTCTGTATATATGGATAGTACCCTTCCGGGTTTCTGCAATAGTGCCAATAAGAGGCTGGCTTCTGTGCCGGCGGTGGCGCAAGGTCCTGTTTCTCGATATAGACCGGCGGCGTCATCGGCGCGGCAACTACCGGAGGGTAGGCGTAATAAGGGGGAGGATAATAAGGCCGCGCGAAACCGTATCCGCCGTAACCATAGCCACCGTAATACCCGCCATAACCCAGCCCGAATCCAGGTCCATACCCATAACCATAACCATAGCCAGGATAGAAGCCGCCTATCCCATAAAAAGCCGAAATACCGAGATGACGATGGCCTCCATGATGATGGTGACCCCCGTGGTGGTGACCGCCGTGGTGGTGATGGCCGCCGTGGCTATGGTTGCCGCCGCCATGGTGCCCGCCACCGCCATGGTGCCCGCCACCGCCATGATCGCCTCCTCCACCCCCGTCGCCACCTCCGCCGCCGCCATCACCTCCGCCGCCATCACCTTCTTGCGCCCATGCACCGCCGGCGGAAATTGACCCCAAGGTTAAGAGGATAAGGCATATCTGTTTAATTTTCACGTAAACTCACTCCTGTACTCCGGCCGTGGCAGCGACCGCCAAAAACAATGATGGATGCGAGAATCGCGTTAGTACCGATCCGCTTTGAATCAGGCTTGCTTCGCCTTATATCTGATGATTTAGAACATCGAATCATCCTGACGTTCCACTTGACCGGGTCAATTTGGTTGAGAGATACCGTGTTTTTCGCATTGCCTGAACGAGTATGGGCGAACCATACTTGATTGCAACGCTCGAATCACACAGAATGGCTGCTTGCCCGCGAAAAGGGCGTAGAACTGCCGTTCGCCTGGAATCCACTGGCTCTTTAGCCCAGCATGGCCAGAGCGGCGCGAAAACCGGAAATTTCCAGTAAAGACTGACATTGCCAAAGGAGGCCTTGTGACTCTTTCTTCGCTTTTTCCTCAATATACCGCTATTCGTAACCGCACCAAGGATCTGGTCGAGCCATTGCTCGACGAGGACTGCTGCGTGCAATCGATGCCGGAGACCAGCCCGGTGAAATGGCACCTGGGCCACGTAACGTGGTTCTTCGAAAATTTCGTGCTCCGGCATTACGAAAAGCCGTTCAAAACCTTTCACAATGCGTTTGATACGATATTCAGTTCCTACAACCCGTCAGGACAACCTCATCCGAACCCGAAGCGCGGGCTGTTTACACGGCCTTCCCTGCCGGTTACGCGGGATTACTGGCGGAACGTCAACGAACGCATGGACCGGCTGTTGAACCAATCCGCGGAAGACGAAATGCTGCGCATGCTGTTCGTCCTCGGCATGCATCATGAGCAACAGCATCAGGAGCTCATTCTTACCGACATCAAGCATCTGTTCTCGCAGAGCCCGCTGAATCCGTGTTACAACTCACCTCAGGCGCTACAGTCGGATCGTGCTGGAACCTCCCCTCTCGAATGGCACACCTTCGATGGAGGCCTCGTTGAAGCCGGTTACCAGGGAGAGGGGTTCAGCTACGATAATGAGTCACCCCGGCATAAGCAGCACCTGCAACCCTACCAGCTGGCCTCACGCCTCATAACGAACGGAGAATACCTCCAGTTCATGGAGGCAGGCGGATACGATGAACCAAGCGTATGGCTTGTCGAAGGATGGGACTGGATAAAGGCCAGCGGATGCAGTCATCCGCTCTACTGGCGCCGGAATGACGGCGGGTGGGAAGAATTTACGCTCAGCGGCCCGATGCCGATGAATCCCGACCTTCCTGCCATACACATGTCGCTCTATGAGGCCGACGCATTCGCGCGCTGGTCCGGCGCCCGGCTCCCCACGGAATTCGAGTGGGAAAATGCGGCTTCGCGGCAGGAAATCAAAGGGTGCTTTGCGGATAACAACCGTTTTCATCCCTCCCCCGCCAGCGCCGGGGATACAGGCAAAAACGGCAAACTTGCCCAGCTTTATGGCGATGCATGGGAATGGACGCGGTCGAGCTACTCCCCTTACCCGGGTTATAACCAGGCGAAACCAAACGATAGCGAGCCTCTGTCACGTGTGTGGAATGAGGCAGTGGGGGAATACAACAGCAGGTCGATGGTAAACCAGTATGTGCTGAGGGGCGGGTCCTGCATTATTCCAAAAGAGCGTATCCGTTCGAGCTTTCGTAATTTCCTTCCGGCCAGCACATGCTGGCAGTTTTCCGCCATTCGTCTGGCACGGGACGTCACTTGAAGGAGCTGCGTAGCCGTCCTGGACCAAAAATAATAATTTCCGGCATTTTTAAGTGCCGCTTTTATCAGAACTGCAGCGCTCAAGCTGAAGCACGCCTCGGGTACAAACCATGAAAACGACATGATCAAAACCTTCAAAACCCTGGTTTTCGTTGCGGTTTCCATCGGCTTGATGACGAGTTGTTCAACCATGCATGAAGCAACGCGGTCTCAAAGAACACCTGTCGAACAACTCCTCATCAGCGAAGCGGTACTGCGCAGTCTTCCCGCCACAGCTGACGGCAGCCTGCCTATTCCTCCTGGCTCGAGCGTGATACTGGATACGTCAGGAATAAGCATAGCAGCCGGAATAAGCTCGGATCAGACTCTTCTGCAAAAGATTTTGACCGGATGGCTGGGACGGCAGGGGTATTCTGTTCAGAAAAGCGAGGAAAAAGCGACGCATCGCGTCAATGTAATCGTGCAAGCCCTGGGCACTGAGCTGGGCAACAGTTTTTTCGGGATGCCCCCCGTGCGAAGTCAGATCATTCCTTTTTCTCTTCCCGAGCTGGCGCTTTATAAAGCCGAGTATCAGACCGGGTACGTAAAGTTCTACATGGATATCTTTGAATTGCCGTCAGGCGCTTTTGTCCAGTCCACCCCTGCATACCTCGCCGAAACCTATTACAACGGGCATACGGTTCTGCTCATTTTTTCGTTTACCTCGACAGATCTTGACTTCCCCCCGCAGCTTGGCTCATACCGCAAGCCTAACGTTTCCAACATGCTCGAGTAGAAGATCTTGCAAAATCGCCGGTGATACAGGGCTAAAAGCAGGATAACAAACCAGCCCGCGTGCTGCTGTGACGGACTGACAACCGCTTTTGCGACATTTCGTTGTATTGCACGCCGCGGCACTCAGGCAACCGCATCGAGCGCCTGTGATATATCCTCGATAATATCGTCGATATGCTCGATCCCTACCGATATCCTGACAAGGCCTTCTGAAACCCCCGCGGCCCTGAGCTCATCCTGATTCAATTGTCTGTGGGTGGTCGATGCGGGATGACAGGCAAGCGACTTTGCATCCCCGATATTGACCAGCCGTAAAATCATCTTCAGCGCATCGATGAACTGCTGGCCGGCTGCTGCTCCGCCCTTGATGCCAAAGCTTAATAGCCCGGAAGCCTTCCCCTTGCTTATTCTGTTGCACAGGTCGTGAAATTTGCTGCCGGGCAACGCCGCGTAGTTGACCCATTCCACTTTCGGATGTTCCTCCAGGTATTTCGCGACCTTCAGCGCGTTCTCGCAATGCCTCTCCATCCTCAAACCCAACGTTTCCAGCCCCTGCATTATCAAAAACGCGCTATGCGGCGACAGCGCCGCGCCGGTATTGCGCAGCGGCACCACCCGGCAGCGGCCGATAAAAGCAGCGGCTTCAAATGCCTCCGTGTAAACAACATTGTGATACGAGGGATCGGGCTCGTTCAGCAAGGGGAAGCGTTCCTTCTGTCTTATCCAGTCAAATTTACCTGAATCGACGATCATGCCGCCCACTGTCGTACCATGGCCCCCGATGTATTTCGTCAGCGAATGCACAACAATATCCGCGCCCAGGTCAAACGGCCGGCATAGATAGGGGGTGGAGACGGTACTGTCGACGATGAGCGGAACACCATGCTTGTGGGCAATATCCGCCAGTTTCCCGATATCAACGATATTTCCCGCCGGATTTCCGATTGACTCGCAAAAAACCGCTTTGGTATTGTTATCTATATGCCTCTCGATACCTTCGTAATCATCGTAGGACACCATGCGCGCATCTATGCCCTGCCGGGGGAACGAGTGGGCAAACAAATTGTAAGTGCCGCCATAGAGCTGGCTGGTACTCACGATATTGTCGCCCGCGCTGGTTATACACTGAATGGCATAGGTGATTGCCGCCATGCCGGACGCCACCGCCAGGGCGCCCACTCCGCCTTCCATCTCAGCCAAGCGCTGCTCCAGCACCGCATTGGTGGGATTCATTATTCGCGTATAAATGTTTCCCGCCACCTTTAAGTCGAATAAATCGGCGCCATGCTGGGTATTATCGAACGTATAGGAGGTTGTCTGGTAGATGGGGACTGCCGCAGCCCTGGTCGTCGGTTCGGATTTGTATCCATGGTGCAATGCCAGCGATTCTAGTTTCATATGATTCTCTCTTGTATGATTAAAGGTGGCGCAAATTCTATCCAAAGGCTATCCAAAGTATCCAAACCAGTCAAGCAACCACCCGCAACCCCTGTCAAGAAAGAGCTTATCTCGCGATCACTTGCATTATTCCGCAGTATGCGTATCGAGGCTCCGCGAGTTTTCCCCATCAGGTGGAGCGGAGGAAGCTTGAGTGACCACCTGCCTTTCCTGGGGATTGACCAACTGGATTCCCTGTTCCCGGAAGCGCTGCAGAATACGGCGGTTGAAGCCGCGTTGGACCGGCCATCGACCCCTGTCAAGAGTCCGTATTTGTCCGAGGATGGTAATCATCGAGCCATCTATTTGATCCACGCCCCAGATATCGATATCAGCCAGTATCAGATCCTTGAATTGCGGATCAGCCTGCATCTCTGCACCCACGCTCCTGATAGCGGCAAATACCTTATCAACGTCCGAATCGGCCGTCACGCTGACCCTGATGGAAGCGTTGCCGATGCCGCGGTTGGTATTGGTGACGGTCGAGACGGAACTGAAAGGCACCACGTGCAGCGAGCCATCGGGAGCGCGTAGCCGGACAGTGCGTATCGAAAGGTGCTCCACTGCTCCCGACACGTTGGCCACCGTGATGAAATCTCCCACCTGGATGGCGTTCTCCATCAACAGGAAAATGCCGGTAATGAAATCCTGCACCAGCTTTTGCGACCCAAAACCCAAAGCGACGCCGATAATGCTGGCGCCTGCCAGCAAGGGCGCGATGGTGATGCCCAACTGATCCAGCGCTGCAAGCAGCACGACCATCGCGATAACAAAGAACAGCATGGTACGCAGCATCGGCACGAGAGTGCGCAGGCGCGCGGCACGGGCAACATCGCCAGCTTCCGTCCACTGGTCGATTCGCCGGGAAATCGTGGTATTGAGAGCTTCCCATGCGGCCACCGCCAATGCGCAGGTAACTGCAATCGTGGCAACCGCGGAGGCGAGCCGCCGTCCCACCGACCCGCTTTCAAACCATGAAAGCGTATCCACGCCCCAGACCTGCAGCAGGACGATAAGCGCTATGATGGCAATCAATATGGAGACAGCCCGGTGCACCAGGAGGTGATAGGTGCTTTTAGCCGCGGCCTCGGTAGCAATATGCCCTGCCGATTCCGGCTGCCCCGGCTGCTCCTCCTGCCCCAGCCTCGTTTTACGATCGTCAATAAACGCCCGGTCAATGGCGCCCAAAACAAAAATCGATACCAGGCTGGCGCCGACGATGACGGCAGCAGACAACGCAAAAAAATTGAGTACGCTCTGGAAGCCATCTTTCGCCGCCAGGGACCACAGCAGCCACGTGGCGACGATAAAGAACGTTGCGACGAAAATCCAGCTGTCGGCCAGTATTCCGCGCAAGCCAGACCAGGCACCCGAACTGTCTGCAGCCATACCGCGTATTGCCGCCGCCGTGGCGGCGCGGCTGCGAAAGACCATGATCAGGAGCATGACGTGAACAACCAGCCCGACCAGTTTGGAAAGCGCGTCATGCGTGTTCTGCGTCCCGCCGGTCTCAAGCGAGATATCGGCAATGGCAGTACCGAATACGGCAACGATGACGATGCGCCGCAGCCAGCGATTCAGATAATCCGCCGCGCCATCGCTGATGTGCATCAGGCGCAGGCCCTGCCCGAGTGGAGAAGCCATCAGATGAACCACGCTCAGCACAATGCGGGTGGTTGCGTAAGCTCCAATGACAGGCAGCGTCGCGCTGTAAAATATAGCATCCCGGCCGCCGAATGCATTCAGGAGTGCGATGGCCACTCCGACAAAAGCGGCCAGTGGGATCAGCTCAAGCATCCAGTGCGCCAGTGCAAAAGGAAACCGGCGCAGGAGGCTCCAGTGGCGATCCGCAGCCGGCGCCCCGTGTACCACCGTAGCGTGAGAATGGACTACAGGCGTTGCATTGCGACCCGCTCTCTCCGTTTCTTCCGCTTCCTGCGCTTTTTCTTTTTTGCGGTTTATTGCCATCTGGCGATCAGCCGCGCGGTCCTCGACCAGCTTGCGAAGCTGCGAAAGCGCGCGTCGCAACAACCATTCGGCAAATAGCGCGCCTGCGAGTATGACTGCAGCCTCCCATAACGCTTCCAGCACGACCGACCGTCGTTCAGGCACGCCCAGATTATACTGCCACCACTGGCCCACCGTTTTGACCTCAAGCAACATGCGCGCGGTGAACTGCAACTGATTCACAACCATATCCAGGCGCTGTCCTATCAAATCGAATACCTGATCAACCAGTCCGCCTTGAGTCAGTTCGATAGGCACTGCTTCTTCTGCTGCCGTGGGCGCAACGGGGGCGACGGGGACGACACGGTCGGCGCCTTCCGCCGGCCCGGCGAATTCGCCGGACACAGCGGGCTCGGCTGGCGCAGCAGCTGTGGCTTGTGCTATTGCGCTGAGCGTCTGTTCAAGTTCCGCGCGCTGCTTGTCATCCTGGAGAATGGAAAGCGTGCGCTTGGCTTGAGCCGGCGTAAGCACGGTTTCACCCACGGGTTCATCCGCACAAGCCCTCTGAAACGCCGCGCTCCCTGCTAAAAAAAACAGGGAGAGCAGTGCGGCAGCAAATTTATTGGGTTGGGAAAACATGGATACGGATAACGTAATCAAGCGAAGAAAATACTTTGGCATGAGTGAAAAGCAATTGGAGCCAACACTCAATGGCTCTTGCGGGAATTGTAGTGAGAACCAGTTACCGCAAGACTTGCAGGTCGCGAGAGATTACTTCTTCATTGCGCGTCTCGAGGCAACCTCAGTTCGGCGAGGGTCATCCGCGGGACCGTTATCCTGATGAATTGTTCGGAAAACCCCGGGGATCGCCCTTTCTGAATCGCCATCCCCTGCAACGGGAACGGGCCGGCAATACTTCGAACCAGACACGAGAGTCAATTATTTTACAGCGGGCCAGAGCAAGGTGATCTTCTTATGACTTCCTTCCCGGATGTCCAGATGGCGATGAAGTTTTACTGATTCGTAGACGGCATCCAGCGAGTATTTCCCCGGTGGAAGTTTTATCAGGATGTAAGGGCCTTCGGCACTGGTATCCAGGACGGTGTTCCCCGATTTATCCTTGACGGTTATCTGGACATCACTGATATATTGGGCACGAGGGTCGGCTGCCTGGGCCAGTTCAAGCATCAAGGGCCATGCCTTTCCCTCCTGCAATATTGCGTCCGACTCATCTTTTCCGATTCCCCCCGTCAGAAATTCTGTATCACCTTGTGTTTGCACGGCTGGAAGCGATGGGTTGTGCCTTGATGAATCGGTTTCAGCGAAGCTTGAGATTGAGAAGCTCGAAAAAGAAAAAACAACGGCAGCCGCCAATATTGAAATGAGTTGAGTATGCGTTTTCATTAGAGTTAAACCTTTGAATGCGTCAATTTTACACAATGCCGGCGGTTCTGCGGCGATGCCCGGCTTCTTTACAGCCGCCTCCCGGCTCGGCTGTCCGGGCATTTCCTCGCAGATCAAGCCGAACCGTCGCCTTTTTCGGCCTTACCCGCTTTTTAACCCTTATCGCTTTTCTTGTCCTTGCCTCCGGGCGTGTTCTTTGGAGCGGTATCCGGTCCCGGGACGCCTGAAGCAACGATATCAGAGGGTATTCCCCTGCGATCCGTATCTTTCAGTCCTTGCTCGGTGTCTTCCGCCGCCTGCCCGATCACTTCGCGTGAACGCCCCTCCTGGTTAGCCAGACCGGTACCGGCTGGTCCGGTTGTCTCGTCCCGCTCGTGCGGCAGCAAGGGCTGTCCCTCCGCCTGATCTTGTTCCGGGTGCTCCGATTTCGCTTTTGGCAGTTTTACCCTCTCTGTCAGCATGCCCGTTTCCCGTTTCGGCGGTGTTTGCCCGGAAGGGGATTTCTCGTCTGATTTCTTGTCAGTAACCATGGCTCGCCCGATTATCAAGTTATCGGCTACCGCTTACAGGACTTGGAAAACCCCTCAGGTTTTGAGGATCCGGGTAGCTGAAACAGGTTACTGTACCTTTCATTCACTTCAATGGCTGTGCCCCACCGCACATAGCGCCCGTGTAGCGTCAGCAAGGCGTCAAAACATTCGTCCTTATGTTGGTTATCGCACTACATCCGGCTCCATATTCATTCACACTTGCTTTCACCGCAGTACTTGAAAGAGAGGTGACATCATGAACGAATTATTTACCAAATCGTGGCGTTCGCTCGCCCTGCGCGGGATCGTTTCGCTGCTATTTGGCGTTCTCGCTGCATTCTGGCCTGGAATCACCCTCATGTGGCTGCTTGTCATGTTCGGCGCCTATGCGCTGATTGGAGGAGCGGCATCAGCCATTGCCGCTGTGAAGAACCGGAAAAATAATAGTGACTGGTGGCTGATGCTCCTGGCAGGATTGGTAGGAATCGGAGCAGGAATAGTCGTTTTCATGCTTCCAAACCTGACGGCTGTGGTGCTGGTGCTACTCATAGGCGCCACCGCGCTGGGCAGCGGCATTGTGGATATTGTCATGGCGATCCGCTTGCGCAAGGCCATCCGCGGCGAAGGCTTCCTGATCCTCAATGGCATTATCTCGATCGCATTCGGGGTATTTGTTTTCTTCTTCCCCGGTGCGGGAGCTTTAGCCCTGGTATGGTTGATCAGTATGTACGCTATCGTCTCAGGGCTTTTACTGCTGGCGCTGGCCTGGCGCGCACGCAGCTGGAAAAGCGGCGATGATGCATGGCCTCATGGAGTTCCGCACGGCAGTCACTGACAGCCGGGTTGCAGAACGCCGACTCTGGTTGTATAAAAGGAGAATCAAGTTCAATGTCTGAGCAAAACATCGCGCTTGCTTTTCCAAGGTACCTTCGCATAAACCTTTGGTAGCGCGCCTTCGTCGCAAGATTGTAATGACGAGGGCGCTGAAGGTCATACCAGTTCGCTTTCACGAGGTTCAAGCGGAGGTTCCGCTAACTGCCTGCCCACCGGAAACATAAATATAAATGGAATACAAGGATTATTACAAGATCATGGGGGTTGCGCGCGACGCCTCTCAGGACGATATCAAGCGTGCTTACAGAAAACTTGCACGGAAGTATCACCCGGACGTAAGCAAGGAACCGCAGGCTGAAGCACGCTTCAAGGAACTGGGCGAGGCCTATGAAGTGCTCAAGGATCCCGAGAAACGGGTGGCTTACGACCAGCTCGGCACGAACTGGAAAGCAAACCAGGAATTTCGGCCGCCGCCAGACTGGAACGCAGGCTTCGAGTTTTCCGAGCGGGGTTTTGGGGGCGGCGACGCGTCCCAGTACAGCGATTTTTTCGAATCCTTGTTCGGCCGAAGCTTTCGATCAGGCTATGACGCATATGGCGGTGCGGCAGGCAATGCGAGCGGCGGTAGAGGACGCGGCGGCGCCTCGTTTCATGCCCCTGGCGAGGATCATTACGCCAAGATAATGATCGATCTGGAAGATTCCTATACCGGCGCTACCCGCACCATTACCTTGCAGGTGCCCGAGGTCGATGTACAGGGACATGTATCGACCCGCGAACACAGGCTTAATGTCGCCATTCCGCGGGGGATCCGGCCCAAGCAGTATATTCGCCTCGCCGGGCAGGGCGCACCGGGCCGTGGACAGGGCAAACGGGGCGACCTTTATCTTGAAATCGAATTCCGCCAGCATTCCCATTACCGCGTCGATGGGAGCGACGTATATCTTGATCTGCCGGTTGCGCCTTGGGAAGCTGCATTAGGCGCCACCGTGAAAGTCCCTACGCCGGAAGGAATTGTCGAACTCAAAATACCTGCGGAGTCCGCTACCGGCCGCAAGCTGCGATTGAAAGGGCGGGGCATTCCCGGCAAAACGCCGGGGGATTTCTATGTCGTGCTGCGCATTGTTCCGCCACCCGCCAACGATGAAGCGGCGAAAGCGTTCTACCGCGGCATGGCCGAACAGTTTAAATCGTTCAACCCGAGGGCCAGACTTGGAGTGCAGACATGACGGAGAGAAAGCCGCCCGGGATGTCAGGCGAGAAGCCAGCCGACTCGCGAACCGAGCGGAACGCGATCATTATCGACGAGCAACACGCTCTCACGCTCGCCGAGTTCAGCCACGCCTGCGCCGTGCAGACAGGCTACATTATCGAACTGGTCGACGAGGGCCTGCTCACCCCGGAATCGGAGGAAGAACGCGAGCCTCATCTCTGGCGCTTCGCAAGCGATCAAATGCGACGCGCCAGAGTTGCGCTGCGGCTGCAAAACGACCTCGGCATCAATTTGGCTGGCGTAGCGCTGGCCCTGCAGTTGCTGGATGAAATCGAAACCCTGCAGCAACGGCTGAATACCATCGACGTGATGATGAACGGTGAATGACAGCGGTTCAGACGGTTCGGTGGATCACGCTACGCCAGTCCAGACTGCTTCCGTTTCCTCACCTTAGATACAGTTCGTTGGATTACGCAGATGGAGGTGCAGGTCGGATTAGCGCAGCGTAATCCGATGTCATTTGCTGCGCGAGGCTAGTAGCCAGCAGCCTGTTTATTCTCCTTTACGTTCGTCACCGCTTTTGCCACTCCTTCCGCGAACCCCTGCTCCACGTCCTCGATCGATGTCACGCCACCGTAGATTCCCCCCCAGGCGAACGTCTTGTCGATGTCGAATTCCGCAACCTTCTTTCGGTCCGGCAGCAGCAAAACCGAGACTTTGCCGTCTATGTGTATTTGTCCAAGACCAGCAAGCATGAATCTCGCGAAAGCATTGCCTTTATCATATCTCGTCACCTGCACCACGATTTCGAATTCCCGCTTGCCACGAGTATCCCCATTCTGGATCTTTTGAGCATCGATCTTTCCCGATATGGTTCAGGCCAGTCGTTGTTTCTCAAGCTCCTCAATCGTGACGCCCTCCCCTCCCTCTACTTTCACAGCGGCGGTGTCGTTCGCCGCCAGATAATGTTCCTTCGGCAGCGCTTCCTTGAATCTCGCATCAGGCGAGGTCGTCGCGCAGCCTGTAAGCAATAGTCCTGCCCCTGCAACAAACAAAATACCGACTTTGAAGGCCTTGCTTGAACCGTACATATATAGTTTCCCCTTTTGTGAATAATTCGACATTGGCTTCAGATATCCGCGAACATGTTTCAGCCTCCGATATCCCTGTCCATTAAAAGCGGAACACGAATATCACCAACGTGAATGCACGTGTTCGCCGATCCTTGAATACGGGATCGCATAGTATCAATACGGTTGAGCTAGAGCAATACTGCCAAGCCGGGGGATCGTTGGATTAGCGCATCTTGGTCCGACAGTCATTGCGGGGAGCGTCTGCCGCTGATGAGCGACTATCCTGCCCATGTATGTACGACAACGAACGGAAGAGCAGGATTAGGTCTGGCATCGTAGCAGGGACGCCATTGGGCCTTGCGCCCACGGGCTCGAATCTGGCATTGCATCCATTGGACCAATCAGGAACGAGGAATGGAAAAAGAACCTTTGATCAAGCTGCCGTGGCACGGGCATGAAACGATAGCATCAATACCGTCACTACTGGACAAGGGCGAGCGTATAGAAGTCACGCTGCCCTCCAACTATAACCATGCTTTGTTCCGGGTGCTGCATCCTGGCAAACCGGCGGCGCAACTGGAAGAAATTGACGCTTCAGGAGGACCGGAACTTCTGGCGGAAATCGCAACTGTCACCGGCCTGGAGGAATTTGCCACGCTTACGCAAGCACTCGCCAGCGCGGACGCTACGGTGCAGGTCGTCAGTCCTCCAAAAGTGCTCATCACGCTTCCTTCTGCGAACGTAAAAAAGCAATGACCCGTTCCACCATTCTTAAGCCGGGAGATAACTGCTGGCGTATCGATCACGCCGATCAGATCGCCTTTATCGTCGATGGGGCGGATTTTTTTCGCGCTTTCCGTGAAGCGGTAAAACAGGCGCGGCGTTCAGTGCTGATCATGGCCTGGGATATCGATAGCCGCGTGAACCTCATACGGGAAGAAGAATCCGACGGACTCCCGGTCGGCTTGGGCGACTTCCTCAACGCAATGGTCGAGCGCAATGATCAACTCCATATCCATGTGCTCGATTGGGACTTCGTCATGATCTTTGCTCCGGACAGGGAGTGGCTGCCGCTTTACAAGCAGAAATGGAGCAGCCACCCGCGCCTGCACTTTTGCCTGGATGACCGCCATCCGACCGGAGCGTGCCATCATCAGAAAATTGTCGTGGTTGATGACCAGGTGGCGTTCGCGGGAGGACTGGATTTGACAACGGGACGCTGGGATACGCCCGAGCACCTGCCCTGTGATCCCCGGCGGCGCGACCTTGAAACAGAACCGGTTCCACAGCCCTATCACGATATCCAGATGATGGTCTCGGGCCCGGCGGCGGCCGCACTGGGCGAGGTTGCGCGCGACCGCTGGTTTCATGCGACAGGCAAGAAGCTGCCTGCTCCAGATATCCAGCCAGGGCCTGGTTGGCGCTACTGGCCGGACTACCTGAAGCCTGATCTCGAAAATGCCGAGGTCGCCATCGCCCGCACCATTCCCGAGTACGAGAGCCAGGCGGAGGTGCGCGAGGTCGAGCGGCTCCTGCTGGATGCCATCGCGGCGGCACGTGATTCGATCTACATCGAAGCCCAATACTTCACGGCGCGCAAGATAAGCGCTGCCCTGGCAAAGCGGCTGGAGGAGGAAGATGGGCCGGAAATCGTTTTGCTCCTTCCCGAGCATACTGTCGGCTGGTTGTCGCGTAATACCATGGATGTCCTGCGCGAGCGCTTATTCAAACAACTCCTGAAAGCGGACCTCTACAAACGATTGAGGCTCTATGAGCCCTGTATACCTGGTCTGGACGATGAATGCGTTAACGTACACTCCAAGATCATCATAATCGATGATGAACTGTTGCGGATTGGCTCCGCCAATTTGAATAACCGTTCCATGGGTCTCGATACCGAATGCGATCTTGTTCTCGAGGCAAGCGGCAAGGCTCATATACGCAGCGCGATACATGCTTTTCGCACCCGCTTGCTGAGTGAGCATCTTGGCATGGAAGCAGGCAGGATAGAAGAATGCATGGAACGGGAACGTTCTCTGATCAACACTATTGAATCTCTTCGCGGTTCGGGACGCACTGTGCGTCCGCTGGCATTTCGCGTTACCGCCGATGTGGATGCGCTGGTGCCGGATGAAGAGATCGTCGATCCGGGACGTCCG
The DNA here is from genome assembly GCF_900115125.1 of Nitrosospira briensis. GTDB lineage: Bacteria > Pseudomonadota > Gammaproteobacteria > Burkholderiales > Nitrosomonadaceae > Nitrosospira > Nitrosospira briensis_A. Next base: position 843,137 of record NZ_FOVJ01000001.1, read on the forward strand.
ATCGATCCGGACGAATTGATGAGAGAGTTCGTTCCTGAAGAGGAACGGGAACCGGTACGCAACCACACCTTCCTGATCGTCTCGATACTGGTGGCTATTATAGGGTTGGCCGCCGCCTGGCATTTGTCTCCTCTTCGCGAGTGGGTCGATGTCGACAAACTTGTTCGCTTCGCCGCCGAACTGGAACAAACCCCCGGCGCCCCCTTACTGGCACTCGGCGTTTTCATTGTCAGCGGTCTGGTCGCATTCCCCCTTACCGTGCTCATCATTGTCTGCGTACTGATATTCGGTCCATGGCAGGGTTTTCTATATTCAATGCTGGGGGCATTGTTGAGTGCGATACTGACCTTCGCGCTGGGTCATTGGCTGGGCCGTGACACAGTGCGGCGGTTCGCCGGCAAGAAGCTCAGGGAATTGAACAAGCGTCTGGCTCGTCGCGGCTTAATGACGATAATCATTGTTCGCATCATCCCGTTCGCGCCGTTTTCAGTCATCAACATGATAGCCGGGGCGTCCCACATCCGCTTCCGCGACTTTGTCCTTGGCAGCGCCATTGGCATGTTGCCCGGGATGACTGGCATATCCCTGTTTACAGACCGGCTGGCGGCGACCCTCCAGAAACCCGATCTGCCGGCCTTCGCGATATTAGTGGCCGTAATCGCGGTCATTATCGTCGGCGGCTGGAAGCTCTGGCAATGGGGAGAAAAGCATCGGAACGATCGGCTGAGAGCGCAATCCGATTGAGTAGATGCGGGGCATGATGTCCCGGTGTGCAACAGCAAAAACGTTGGGAGTAAAGCGCCCGTCACGGCCTATGTTTCGCTGCGGGAAATTTCGAGCTCTTCATGTAAACCATGCAGCTAAAGGTCGCTACCTATAACATACATGCATGTGTCGGCACGGACGGCCGCTTCGAGCCCGACCGCGTCGCGCGGGTATTGCAGGAGATTGATGCGGATATAATAGCGTTGCAAGAGGTCGAGCATCATGACGTCGATGGTTGTGATTTGCTGGATTATCTGGCGGCCAAAACAGGACTGACACCCATTGCCGGTCCCACCCTTCAGCGCGAAACCCGGCACTATGGGAACGCCATACTGACAAAACTTCCCATCCTGAAGGTCAACCGCGTTGACCTGACCTTGCCGGGGCGCGAACCACGTGGAGCGCTCGATGTCACCTTCGCCGGCAACGGGCGGCGGGTGCAGGTAGTGGCAACGCACCTTGGGCTCAGGCCGTGGGAGCGGCGCCAGCAGGTTCGCCGGCTGCTCAAGCTGTTCGAAATTGGCCTCGACGATATTTATGTGCTGATGGGTGACCTGAATGAATGGTTTCTCTGGGGACGCCCCCTGCGCTGGCTGCATGCGCACTTCAAACGGACCCCGCAACCCGCGACATTCCCTGGCCGCCGGCCCTTCATGGCCCTGGACCGCCTATGGGTACATCCGCGCCGCCGGCTCGCCAGGCTGGAAGTGCATGCCACCGGCCTCGCCCGCGTCGCATCCGATCACCTGCCTTTGAAGGCGATTATTGAAATCTGACCCCGTGTTAAACAATATTCATTTGTCTCTCTCGTCGGAGACCGCGTTATTTTTCCTGCGGATTCCTGTCGATCCAGGCGCGGGCCTCTACATCGGCTGCCTCGTGCGCCTTATGCTCGTCTTGCATCGGCTCGACGAAGCTTTCATAAACAACCATGCCGTTATCATCGAGAATCCGGTAACGGCCGTTCCATGAGCCCGAGGGATCGTCTCGTTCCGATCCCGTGACGATGCAGTATCCTTTGTAATCAGCGTTCATCTTATTATCTCCATAAATAAAACAGGAATATGCTGGGCAGTAATGATTCAGCGTTTATCTGTCACGATCAGCCGGCCGGCTTCCGGATTCGGCCGATTAACCTCCTTATTCTTCAGCTGTTACTGTGCCGTAAAAATATTTCAGGTTAATGGAAGAGTATTTGACACGGCAACGAATCATCGGTGCGATAGCGCACGAACCAGGAGTGATCCCGCTTACCGAAATTTTTCGCTACGTGTACAACCGCACAGATCATCCGTGCGTGTGAGGACATCATCTACATACAGGTAAATTTGTCCGATATGTTTGGCTCAACCCTCTCTCGAGTGTGAGATACGGGCAAATTTGTCTCCATTGGTCGAGTAGTCTTTCAAAATTCCAAGGCTTCCGCGGTAGATCCCGCGGAGCTGCGGATGCGAGGCTCTCCTGAATACCGAAGATATTTACTGGAGGAAATTCAAATGATAGGAAAAATTGTAACGCTCGCTGCGGTTGCCGCAGGCGGAGTCATGTTATCCAAAAAGATGAAAAAAAATCGTGATTCGGGGACTTCAACAATCGAAGATTCGATCGAAGTTAATGTGCCTATCAGCACGGCATACAATCAATGGACTCAATTTGAAGATTTTCCCAAGTTCATGAAAGGAGTAATCGAAGTGCGGCAGCTGGATGACACCCATGTGCACTGGCGGGCGGAAATTGGCGGCAAGGAAGAACAATGGGACGCAGAGATCACGGAGCAGATCCCGGATACGCGTATTGCCTGGCGGAGCACGAGCGGCGCTAAAAACGAGGGAATCGTCAAGTTCTACAAGATCTCCGATTCCGTAACCCGTATCGTGTTGCAAATGGATTACGGCCCCAAAGGCTTCGTTGAAGAAGTCGGCGATGCACTGGGAATAGTAAAGATGCGTGCCAGTGGAGACCTGAAGCGTTTCAAGGATTTCATCGAGAACCGCGGGCACGAAACCGGCGAGTGGCGGGGTTCGGTCCCTCAGCACTAGGGCGTCCTGTCACGGCCTGTTTGCTGATCGTATCCGCCCGGCGATTTCTGCCCGGCTAATCCCGCTGGAGAAAGGATGAGGCCGGGTACCCCGCAACAGCGGGACACCCTGCCCGGCAAAGTCCGGCGCCAATTCTCCGGCATCCGTGCAACAATCAAAATCGAAACGGAGGCTACGCAGCCGCAAAGCCTCCACGAAGCTGGCCTGCTTCGAATCCCGGTCAGGGGATGGCGGGCTCTGTCCTGACGCCTTCATCCGGCGTCGCCCACTTGGTATTGGCTTTTACGTTGTTCTCTGCCCGGCTGGCATTGATGCAATCCGGAGTCGCGTCAAGCATGCGCGGATTGGTCATGCAGTCTGTTAGCTTTGCCGCTCGCTCGGCGTCGTGCGACTCGTACCAATCGACCGTGCGGACTTCATCCTGCTCGTCGCGAGTTTCACATCCCGCCAGTATCGACATCAATATCACGCTTGCCGCTACTGGCGCGGCGATTACGCTCTTTTTCGTTTTCATGGCTTGAACTCTTCAATTGAAAGGGTAGCTGTCAACAATTCGGTTTTCACTCCGATTTTGAGCATTACACGTCACGCGGCATCACTCTGTGCGCTAGCGAACCATGATCCTGAATCCGGCACTTGCGTGCCTATTTTTCAGTTTAGCGTTTTGATACTCAAGAACATTTACATCTCCCGCCCTTTCCCTTTTTGATAAGTTCGCTACGGGGCGGATTGAACACACTCCGTCCAGCCATCAGATTCAGGATGATTGAAACAGCGTTGGCAGGAGCCTGGGCCGGGCGCCAGTTGCCCTCTATCGGAAGCCCGCCTCCTGCCCTCTTCTCTTTGTCGCGATCCAGCTACGCCATTTGGCTCACGTCGGCATTCTCCAATAAACCCCGGTTCTCCATTTCTCTTTGCAATGTATCCATGGCCTGCACATGGATCATATCCAGGGCATCATAGCCCCGGTTGCGAAGTGAAGCGGCCTTGAGCATTCCGCACGACATGGTTTTTCTGAGTTCGCGCAAACCCGTCTTTTGCCCGCAATAGGTCCGGATAATCAATTCGACGCCTCTCCGGCTGTGCATTCCCGTGCCAAAATTTGCCGCGAGATGACGCACAAGCAAATCGAACCCGCTTGCTTCCCTGCCGTATTGAACCCGTATGTAGGCTATATGCATGTCAGATAATACGCGCTCGCACAAGGCTAGTATCAACGCCGCCTGGGCATGCCGGTCGTAGGCGGTCAGTTCCCCGTCTGCGCCGGTCTCCCCTGCCCCCTCAGGCCCGCGCATTACGTTGACGGAAGAGATTTTCACGATTGGCCTGCTGGTGGTTTCATAAGCCCATCTCAGGGCATGCTCCGGATTCCTGAATTTCACTTGTCATATTCCTTCTGGTTGATATAACGCACAATGTTTCCCATGTTTTCGTCCTTTCCCGCAATATTTCGAGTATTGCGAGGCAAGACGGACTGTTTCTTCAAATCTGCAGCCGTGGCACGATTGCGCTTGCCTGCGTGCTGCCACCTCTTCCGGGTTTCCGTACTCCCAGCGCTCCAGATGCAACCAGCTATCGCGCGCCTTACTGGTATTCGCTCTCATTTACTGCCCCGGTCCTGATATTCTTCTGTCATTCTGTTGATTCCCGTTCTCCATGTTTTGAATAGCCTTCCATCCTTTTGATAAAACTGCTCCACCTTGTTGGAGAGGTAATCGATTCAAGCGGTCTTTCCTGCTTTTTCCATCCGCCTGTTCTCGCTGTACAGCACTTCGCCCACGGCCTCGTCGAAGTCTTCGCCCATGCGTTTCAATCCCAGCGCAGGCTGATCCGTCCCGCCATGCAGCACCTGCATTGCTGCCTGCTCGTTTCCGATCAGAACCGGTTTTTCATTCTTGAAGCCCTTGAGATTGTTGTGTGCCGTTGCAATGCCAACTAAAGTCGGCGGATAAGGTGGACGTTCGCTGCGGGAACAAAACCCGCGATAGCGGTTCTCGAATTCCTTCGCCACGAACGGCCATTCATCCTCGGCTTTGGCGCCGAGTGCGATCCAGCCGCCCATGTCCTGGATTACGCGATGAATCAGCGCATCGTCGAACACCACGTCGCAATAGGTACCCACCCGGCGCACTGCCTGATCAACCTTGGCCCAGGCCCTCAATGCGGCATCCTGTGTCGAACCCTGCAGCATGCGGATGATGTCGGCCGGTTTGGGTGCGAACTGCCCGGCATCCGGGTTTGCGAGATGACGATTGAAAGCGTCGACGATTGCGGCAAGATCGTATCGCTTGAGCGCTGTCCACCACACATCCAGCGCAAATCTGGATACGCTTTTCCCGTAGAATCCCATCACGCCGGAAATACCCTCGTGGAATTTCTGGAATTCATCAGTTTGCATGCCTGGTGTCCCTCAATTCCGGCGGCACCCATCCTTCCGTTGCCGCCTTATTGGATGACTCGAGCAATTCCTGCTTGTTGGGCATCCGCCCCTGGTGCAAGACCAGCTTCGCAGCCTCTTCGCGTTGCCGCTTCACCGTGCCGATGACATAAGCGAAATTTGCTTTTCCCTTGGCGGCCGCGTTAGCCGCAGCCTGCACAAACTCATCCTCCACTGCGCCGGCCTGCAGTAGTGCGAGCAATATCGGATGATGCGGATTGCAGCCTTGCACGCCATGACGGGCCAGGGCTTTACAACATGCGCCTGCCAGGCCCGGAGGTAGCGCGCCCCGGCTCTCGGTTTCAAGAACCCCGGGGCTGATAACGAGGTGAGGCGCGGGTGAAACAGAATCAGGCACAAGGCCATCCATGTACGCCTGCTCTTCCGGCAGATCGATAGTGTCTGCATAACCGCAGCCTGTGTTTGTATGGAACTGGCGTTGGAATTGGTGTTGGGGCTGGTGCTGGCGCTGGTGAGCTTTGCCAGCGGGTTTCCCGGGGGGTATTTCCGTAATCGCATTGCCTGAACCCGTGGATAACCCATCAGGTATGCGATGAGATGCATTTGGGGCGCTCTGCGGGACCTGCCGGGAACTCTCTTTGGGAGGACGGCCGCCTTTTCTTCCATTGATCCGCGCAGCCTCTATTTTTGGCCGCGCTTTTACAATTTCGCGGTCGGCGCGGTGGTTATGGCGCAACCCGTCAATTGCTGAAACGGGAAAAAACTGCTCGGCGACGTTCTTTACCGCCTGCTGCTCAAGCCGCGTCATTGCCCTGCAAACCCTGTAGAGGCTGGCCAGATCTTCAGGCAATGGCTTTTCAACACTGAAATAAGTGTCGAGCAGCATGGTATAAGCGCCATGCTCAGCCAGAGAAAGGTGTGCGGTATCGCGCTGGTAGTCGCCGCAATATCGTTCATAATAGTTCACAGAAACTCCATTTATTCGACGGTAATTGGACATCAGCTGGTCAATTGCCTTGGTCGGCGAAAAAAACGAACTTTTTTTATTGACCAGACCTCCAATAGAGACATTATTACAAGTAATACTTGTACCTGTCAAGTAATTCTTGTAAGCGCATTGCAAGCGTTGCTTGTATTATGAATGCATGAATATCGCGAAGATAATCCGTGAGGGCCGTGAAAAACTCAACTTGAACCAATCTCAATTGGCCGAACTGGTTGGCGTATCGCCGCAAGCCGTCCAACAATGGGAAGCGGGCGCAACCCAGCCACGGGGGAAAAGGTTGAACAAGATCGCGCAAGTGCTCAAATTGCCGCCAGCACTGACGCATTTCGGAATCTCTTCAGAGTCTGCAACGGCCATGCAGGAAGAAAAAGCCTCCGGCGAATCCTCGAAAGTCACTGCTGAAAAGCCGGCTTCAAATAACGACCCGCTCATCAATCAGGTTGTCGAAGCAATGCGGCGCATGTCGAAAGAAGATGCTGCCCGGCTTGTGACGATAAGCAAGGCTCTTGTAGGCGAGGTGGCGCCCGAGGTGGATCTCAAACCCCTGCCCAAGCCTGATATGGCTCCTCATCCGTCTCCGGCATTTCCTCCGCGTCGGATGTCCGAGGCAGGAACGAAGGGTCGAGGAAAGACGGCAGTCCGATAGAAGGGTGCATGACAGGCATCAGATAGACCGGCGAAAAAACGACAGGCGCCGCAGCTAGCAGAACTGTACGGGATGGATGAACCAGGGATAAGAACAGCATGACAGCGATTATGAAAGGTTTGGGACGAGGCGGAATTCGCAACTCTCGTGGCGCGAATGGGGGCCGGAACAGAAAGTCGTCCGGTAAGGCCGGCAGGCAGATAAGCCAGATTAGATAAGGCCCTTGGCGATATGAAACCCTTTACAAACAGCTCAAAGAGCAACTTGCCTTACGACAGTCTGGAGATGCTGTTTGCTTTTCATATTTCGGAAAAAGCGCGGGCAAGGCTGGAGCAATACATCATGCGATTCCCGGAACACCTGCGTGAAGCTGAAAAGCGCAGCTATACCCTCGAACATGCGGTAAAGGAAGTTTTAGCTGAAGTGGCGGAAGTTGCGTTACTTATAAAGGAATTGGAGAGTTAGCATCGCCGGAATCTTTGCATTGACCGGCAGTAATAACCTGAACAGATTATTTATATCCCCGGAGCTCACTATGAAATCTGCTATTTTGGTCTTGCTCGGCATATTGATCCTTTCCTCCTGTGCGACTCGGGGAAAGATGACGGGCCTGTATGAGGGCATGACAAAAGCGGAGGTCATAAGAGTTGCGGGCGACCCGGATGGCTACCAGCGCAGCGGCGAGTACGAAGTACTGCTTTACGTCGACCGAAGCAGCGGCACCCGCTCCCTTTTCGGCACTTCCTATCGGGACGTAGTGGACTATTCGGTGATTTTAAAGGATGACCACGTTGTGGAGTACGGCCCAGGGCGCGCCCATCAGCGCGGCGACGCCCAATCGCCCTTCGTGAGAATTCCAAGCCGGTAACAACGCGGCGATCCCGCATCGTCCGTTGGCAACACTCGACGCAGCCAGCAAATAGCGATGAATCGTCATTTCCGAGCTATCAGCAGTGCCGTGCGTTGGAGCAACGCTGAATACCGGCTTCCGCCGGTTTGTGACCCTTGTACTGTTTTTCTGCTTCCCGCCGAATAGATAAATTTCCTGATACGTCCCCTTGAATTGTAGCAGCTTACAAGTTTTGTCTTGACAATTACAAGATTTACTTGTAATATGCTCTCCATGCTGCAAAACAACTCCCGGTTCGATGAGTTGCTTGTAGCACCGCGAAACAGATGTGTAGCCCGATCCGGCATAGCCTCGATCCAGTAAGCCCCCGGTGGCGTGGAAAGACAAGCGGCTGGAGACGGAAAGGCACAAAGAAATGTCCAGGCCGTGCCTGGCGCGGAATTCCGCCCGATTTGAAAGGGTGCGTTAACTGAAGGGAAAAGTTGGGGCTAACATGGGAAAGGGGGCTGGGCGCTGGATGAGTTGGAAAGAATTGTGGACCGAACATCGGCCAGCCCCCCTCAACCTCTCCGACAGGGAAATACTGGACTGGCTGGGCGAATACTGCGACCAGGCGGTCTACACCCGCCCTACTCCACAGTATCGCGGCGGCTTCACCTTATACTGCGACGAGATAAAGACGAGCGGCCAAACCCTGCGCGAAGCAGTTTGCCTGGCGGCGGCGAAACTGGATGAATTGAATCAATAGCACTTTTTGATATGGTAATTGCCGAGACTGGCTGGTGCAGAGTGAGCCAGCAGCCCATGCATGGCATTGTCTGTGCCGACTTGACTTCCCCCCTTCCCCTTGCGTCTTGCCATCCTCATTGCCACCAGCCCCGCTCCCAATAGCGCCAAAGACGCGGGTTCCGGTGCCGGCGAAACCTCGTTGAACAGTGCTGACGAGTCCGTCATGAAGATCAGATTCTGCCCATCAATTCCATTAATGCCCCCTACTGTATTGACGTTGCACTGCAGGCCATCCAGAGCATTGGGCCCCGCCCCGTCAATCAATTCTCCAGCCCCATTTTTGAAGCATGAGGAAGGGTCTGCTTGAAAAAACGGCAAATCAAAGGCAAGCTGGAAATCCAGGCCGAGCCCTGGGGGCAGACCTGCAGGAAAATAAGCCAGATCAACACTTTCAATTGTTACCGTTAGGGAACCACTCCCTGACGCCGTGATACTGTCCACGCCGGGGTAATCATCAGGGCCGTAATTGTCGAGATTACCCGGAGCAACATTCACGGCAGAAATAGCGGTTTGTCCGGTAGAGGCGCTAACCGTGCCAGACAGAACGAGCACCGGGTCCGTATTGGTCGCATCAGGGCCGTAGCCCGTACCATTGGCGGCGTGCGCATTCGGCGTGGCATCAAAATATAACTTGAAGAAGTTATCACCTCCGCCGATAGCATCCAGCACGACGTTGGCGCCAATTGTCGAGACCACCTGTTGCTGATACCCGGCAATGTATGTCCACCTGTCCGATCCCGAGCTGCCGATGGGGCTGCCATTGCCGTCCTGAAATTCGCTTAGCGAGGCATGGCTGTAAAGCTGGAAAATATCTCCCAAGGGATGCGTAAATATTGAGGCATTACCGACCGGTGTAATCAACGTATTGGCCGGACGCCACTCCAGGCGTTGCACGTCTATAGCGGCATCAATGCCCACGCCATCCGGATCAACCGGAATTGCATTTGCCACGCCAGTCAGCACCGTCAAGATAACGGTGAACAGAAGTTTACGATGTCGGCACATTATTGACATTGACCAGAGTTGCTGAAAGGACACGATCCCGCTGCTCTTGGTTCAGGATAGGCGGATTTCCGGAAAAATCAATTATCCAGGTGACTCAATGAAATGGGCTCCTCTCTCCGGCACCCAAGTGCGCCAGACTCCAGAGGTAGTAGAGGCAGGTCGGGTTAGCGCAGCGTAAGCCGACAGCCTCGAGTCCAATTCGCCCAGTTATTCATGCCCCACCCCTTCAAATTGATCCTGTATCTCACTGACTGATCCTGTATCTCACTGCTTGATCCTGTATTTCACTAACTGATCTTGCCGATTACGCTGTGCTAACCCGACCAACCTGCTTTTCCTGAAAAGCATCGGTTTTTTACTCCTGTTTTTTCGCGCAACCCGTTCGGAGTTATCCTTGACATCCGATTTCCGGCATCTATGATGAATAACAGGAATAAGTGAGCTAATAAGAGCAATGGTAGCTCGATAGTAAACCTGGCGTCGGAGCGGAATCGTCGAATAGCACTACAAAGAGTGTTAAACAGAATGGCAATGGAAAATGGAAATCTAAACTAGAACCGATGGATCACTCTGGAATATTTTGTCCTTTGAGAGGAAATTACAAATGGGTGTTAGAAAAAATGCGGCCCGTCTCACGCCAACAGAGAGAGACAATTTCCTGAGAGCGCTTCTGACACTCAAACATACCATTGCCAATCCAGGTGATCCTGCCGCTCAACAGATTAGCGTATACGATCAATTTGTGGCGCTTCACCTCTATACCCTGTCTGTCAATGTTCCAGGAGGAGGAGCAATCAATATGGGGCACCAGAACTCTGGATTTGGCCCCTGGCACCGGTATTACTTGCTGCGATTCGAGCAGTCGCTCCAAGCGGTAGACCCGACTGTTACCCTGCCATATTGGGATTGGACAGACCATGCCGCAACAGAGAACATAATTTTCCAAGACAATTTCATGGGCCCAAATGGCGGAGCCGGCGGTGTGGGCGGCGGCACGGTTCGATCCGGTTATTTTGCTTTCGACAGGCCGGGATCAGGCACAAATCCAACCCCGCTGCCCGCTTGGTGGCCGGGTGGTCCGGCTGGCCTTCCGGGTTGGCGTGTGAAAACTCAGTTACAACAGGGGCATGGCAATACACTCAGACGTAGTTTTGATGCTTTTACCGCTTTGGAAACCAAAGCTGATGTGCAGACTTGCCTGTCGAGACCGAATTATGAGAACCCGAACGGTTTCAGACCTTTTTTAGAGGGCGGCGGCGTGTTTCAAATGCACAACGGCATGCACAGCTGGGTGGGCGGAAATATGGGTGATCCTAATTCATCTCCGAATGATCCGATCTTTTTTATGCATCACTGCAACATAGACCGTTTGTGGGCCATGTGGCAGATTGACGGACACCAAGGGAACGCGTTCTATCCGGCGGCAGGCAGACCTGAGGGCCACAATCTTAATGATCCGATGTGGCCTTGGGTGGGCGGTCTGGGCGGATATTCATCCAACAACGCACAGACGAACATCGTTTTACCAGACTTTACGGCGGAATCCATTCGTCATCCGGCGGATGTTCTGGACCATCGCGCTTTAGGGGTGGCTCATGATACAGAGGTAATTCTGGGTATTGCTCTCGATCAGACGGGAAGCATGAACGGAATGACTCCTGATCCGATGACGGGCATGGCCCCCAATATCACCAAATGGGAAGCCGCCAAGCGCGGTGTCGCCGCCCTACTGCACGATTGTGAAACCGCTTATGCGGCGGCGGAGGCTTATGTGGTGGGGGGGGTGGAGACCTTTAGATCCGCCGGCGGCGGTAATACCTTTACCCAGATCTTTCCCGGTGCGAATTTTGGCGTGATAAAAAATGGCGGAGCCATCAGCCAAAGTAATTTCGAAACCAACATAGCCGCCCAATCGCCAGCAGGCGGCACACCGTTAGCGGGCGCTTTAACAGATACCGACATTAATCTAGTACGTGCCCCCTTCGTGAATCTGCCTGCTGGCGAGCAACGCTACCTGTCCATTTTAACGGATGGGATGGCAACGGCCCCGCCGCCTCTGTCCAGCCTGGGAACTCCCGCTTTCCCGGACACGGTCATCTTTGCGATGGGCTTTGGCATCGGGGGCGGATGGGACGGAGTGGACTATGCGACCATTGCTGACATGGCGACAAAAGGGAAAACAGCCCCCCTAGGAGTGTCTCAAGTCTATCATGGGGAAAATGCAGGAGCCATTGATAAGTTTTACACGAATTCAATTGCCGCCTCTCTTGGCTATACTCCATCGGTTGATCCGGTTTTCGATCTCTATCCAGGCGAACACGTCCATTTTCGTTTCGACGTGACCAGCGCCGAAGACGCGTACATGATTACGGCTCAGGGGTTCGATTTCCTGGATGGAAACTGGGATTACTGCCTGATGGCACCAAGTGGAATGCATTGTGCCGATACTCGCATGGAAGGAAATATGGGAGTGCCTGCCGGTAGCGGGCACAGTCACGGTAGCCCCACCGAAACACTTGCGCCCTTCCTGGTCACCATGAAACAACACCAGGGGCGCTGCACCATTTTCCTTAATCGCAACGGAGCAGACACTCACGACTGGGTGGGTCGTTGGCATTTCATGGCTTATTACAAAGCGGATCCCGCCGAGCCGTTAATGGTCATGCCCAGTCTCTCGGATTTTGTCCTGCCCGCCGGTGCGCCTCCGGTGCGCGGAGCGCTTTACTCAAGGTTTTCACAAAAGCCCACGGAACGGCTACCGGTGCGTGCTATCGCAGGCCGCCCAGCGCATCAGCTGGCGACAGGATTAAACGGTATCAGCACAAATTCTCCGGAACCTCCCTGCGCAGTCTCGATCAACATTTTCAAGCGAACGAGCCGTCGAGCCAGCTTGACAGCAACAGCCAAAGCACCATTTGCCGGGGAAGACATTATCTTAACGCTGCAGTTGTCCGATGCATCGGGCGGCAGACAGGATGTGCATACGCTCGTCGCCCGCTTGGTGGCACCTAACCACGCTTTAGGGAATGCGGTGGCCGATCTCAAAACTGTGCCCGTAAAAGCCAGACGACAATTCATCAATAGAGAAAATACCGAAGATCCCTTCGATTTACTGCAATATCTGGCGGAGTACGAACGGCTCAAACCGGGGGCATTTGCTATCAGGGACGAAGAGATTGAATTCAAGCAAAAAGATGACAGTACTTGGATTGCCCGTATCAAGCGTAATGCGTTTCCGGGTGTATATCGCATCGCTCTCTACGTTGAGGGAATTTATTATTCGAAGGGGGAAAAACCTGAGAACGATAGGAAGAAGGGAAAAGAAGGGGGACGACACAGTCACCGTTGCTGCGAACTCGGACCTCAGAGATTTACGGAATCCCTTCACACTGAAATCGCTCTCGGGATCAAGCCGGATGAAAAACAGAGCCGTGCGGAATTGCATTGGACAGATCCCGATAAATTTGTCGTCAGCGCTACGCTCATTGATGCAGGCGGTAATATCGCCTTACCGACAGCCGGCCACGTCCCTGTCGTTAGGGTCGGTGGAAAAGCTATTCATGCGAAGACCTTGAGTTCGCTTACCGCCGAATATTTAATGGAGGTCACGCTAATTGGGAAAAATATTGAAATCGCCCCGGGGGGACAAACCGTCAAAAGTGGCGATGTTGTTGTTGAAGCTGTGGATGGAGAGCGTGTGCCCATCAAGCAGAATACAAATCTCAGCGTCGGTGTCGAGATTTCGGGCAACAAGCTGAAGGTTGATATACCCGAACTTATAGGGGACAGGGAAACGCGCAAAGTCTTTCCCGCAGGGACGCAGGAAGCAATGAAGATAGCAATGGAAAATCGCCAATCCTTTGCCTCTACACAGGAGGCAAAGGATTCAGGTTTCCAACTCTAAGGAAAAACTGGATCGCAGTGCTTGGTAAACCATGTCCTGATCAAACCTCCGGCTGATTGCAAAATCAGCATCTCCCAAGCCGTCCACGGAAACGACGTGCGAGCGATAAGCAGTTGGCTTCAGAAGGACACTCCCTGGCTTGCCAGCGTGGCATTTTCTGCCTTCTCCGATGAGAGTGCCAATGGCGGAAAACTTCCGAACCTCTTCCTTCTGGCTCCCCGCTCGACCACTGTTATGAAAACGTAATCCGGCTTGTAAACCTCCACCAGCCGGGCGAACACCTCCGGATGCGCCGCGTCGTAGTGAAGCTGCACTGTTTCGCTGAAGGTGGCGGCCATAAAAGGGGCAATTGCGGTCCCGAATGAGTCCCGCAGCCACAAAACTCTCTTTTGATTCAAGGCATTTTTCGACTTGACAAGCAGAGGGCGCTGAGCAGTATGAATCTCGGGATTCCCGCCAGACCGCTTGAGGCGGCCGGTTTCAAAATCATATTGCGCGGTTTCAACCGGCAACTCACTCTTGATATCAATGGCGACCTCGTCATCCCGCAAAATTTCTTTCAGCCTCAGGAATTTCGCCAGGTCTCCGCCCTGGCGTTCATTTACATTCGATATGCGCACATCCTGCTCGGTCAGCCAGCGCAAGTCCGTTTCCGTACGGGCAATCTCCGTCTGGAAGGCCTGAAAAGCGACCCAGGCACCGAGGCTATTCCAGTGTGTGTCCGTTTTGTAGTACAGCGATTCCGAAAACCGGGATTTTGCCGCGCGCAAGGCAGTTCGGGTGTCAATATAAAGCCCCTGGCTGACATTCTTCAATAAGGTATCAGTTGCAGACTCGGTAGCAGGCTGTGCCCAGCCGGGAAGAAACTCGGGGTAGATGGTTGTCTTGTCCGGGCTCAGCATGACCCTGAACTTACTCACCCCCTTCTGACTTAACCATTCGCTCCAAGAATTCGTTGCTTGCCCGATTATCCTGGCCACCTCCGCGTCCTCGACAGTCGCCCCACGGCGATTTCTGGAAATCGTATTGTCGTACTGCTCTCCGAGGTAGAGCCAATCGTCCTTTCCTATCAACACCTGATCGGGATTGGTGGAAATTCCGTGGGGATAAAAAAACCGGTTCAGGAGGGCCGACGCAAAATCAAGGTTGTAGAGCGTGGAGTCTCTCCACCATTCCAGTTCGGTGTTCTTTTTTTGTCCATCTCCCATATTCAGGTTGATTGCCGGAACAACCGCCAGCACAAACAGGGCCACCCAGACAAACATAAATACTCTTTTTTTCATGCTGGCCGTCTAGAAATTGAAGTAAAGAAATACCGAGCTCGTGGATACCATCGTGAAATGCATCGCAATGCAAAACAACAGGAGCGCGCCCGATAGCTTTACGGCACCCTGCCCACCCGCCATTAATTGAAACGAATTCTTCTGGCTGATAATTCCCAGCGTAAGCGCGATTGCGGTGAAGCAGAGTATATTTGCGGCAAGGCCGGCAGGCAGCCATCTGAGGAGATGGTCGGAAAACCAGCCACCCCACACCAGGCTGTCGGTCGACACGTCCAAAACCGGCAAGCCAAAAACGGACTGAATGTCTACCATTCCCCGTATGACCCTGAGCGCATCATCAAGGGTATTGGCTCGAAAGAAAACCCAGCTGAGGTTGATGAAATTAAATGTCAACAGCCATGCCGCCGCTTTTGGCATACTCAAGCCCAGCCCGCCCCATGCGCGATGCGTCACCAGCGCAATGCCATGAAGGGCACCCCATATGACAAACATCCAGCTCGCGCCATGCCAGAGGCCGCCCAATATGAAGGTTGCCATCAGGTTGAAGTACACCCGCGGCGTCGAGCAACGGCTGCCGCCCAGCGGAATGTAGAGATAGTCGCGCAGATAGCGGCTGAGCGTGATGTGCCATCTGCGCCAAAAATCCTGTATATCCAGCGCCTGGTAGGGAGAATTAAAATTGATGGGCAGCCATATATTGAACAGGAGTGCGGCACCGATCGCCATATCGCAGTAGCCGCTGAAATCGAAATAGAGCTGAAAGGTGTATGAAAGACTCGTCGCCCAGGCGCTGAAAAAATCGAGATTTTTTCCACCATCGAACCCGGCATCCGCCCAGATGGCAAAGGTATCCGCGATGACCACCTTCTTGAACAGACCAATGCTGAAAATAAACAGGCCAAGCGCGATATTCCGGTAGCGCACCGCCAGAGTCCAGCGTGATGCGAACTGCGACATCATCTCGCGATGATGCAAAATGGGGCCTGCTATCAAGTGAGGAAAGAAAGTCACAAACAGCGCGTAGTTGAGGAAATCGTATTCTTTGGCTTCTCCGCGATGGCTGTCGATCAGATAGGCGATCTGCGTGAATGTAAAGAAACTGATGCCCAGCGGCAACAGGATCTGGGGCAGGTTGAGGCCAACGTCGAAAGCGGCATTGATGTTGTCGATCAGGAAGTCGGCGTACTTGAAATATGCCAGCAAAGCAAGATTTGCGGCGATACCGCAAGCAAGAACAAAACGGGGCGGAAACCATGAATTGCTCGACGTCCGATTACGGGAGAGACTTGTGCCGACGGCGAAATTGAAAAATATGGAACCGAGAAGAAGCGGCAGGTAGGCAATATTCCAGTAGGCATAAAAGAACAGGCTCACGCCCACTAGCCAGGCCTTGCCCGCGAGGACATATCTAATCCGATTCAGGAAGAAGTAGCCGAAGAACGCTATCGGTAGAAATAGCAGGATGAACTTCGGAGAGCTAAAAATCATCTGGCCATCTGTCCGTCAAACTCCTTTCGTAAAATTTAGCCGAGCGCGTGTCTTGATTGAAGCGATTTTTGCAGTTTATAAACAGCCGGGCTCCGGCTGCGAAAGCGAGAATTGCTGATACAGGCTGTCCCTGCGGTACTGCAGGACGGTCTTGACCTTTCTTGAGCGTCTGGAAGGACGTTCAGGATAATCCTGCCACGAATTGAATTGGTAGACAGGGTGACTTACAGCGGGTTCCTTTTTGCTGATACCGAGCAGTTGCCCATTGTACCCAAGACAAGATTGAAATGCTCAGGAAATTTCGGGAGAGTGTTGTACCGGGCTGGAAATCGCTATGGCGGCTGGCAAAATCCTTAGAAAGGCACGACAGTCTTGTATTTCCCTTTTTCTGAACTATAAATAAATCATTTTACCGCTTCAACACGCCGGAAGCGGGCGGTTTGCCAGCGATTCCTGTGCGCCCTGAAACGCGGTCCCCCGGAGTATTTTCCGTTATTCAGGTAATGAGCGCTCCGCTCTTGTTTTCCCGTTTCATCGGCCGCCCGTGAAATACCCCCTGATCTGAAACGAGGAGATTTCGATATGACTGCCAGTAAACCCCAAACCACCGACTTTACCAAAGATGTGCTGGGCCGCTACATCAACAATGGAATGGATGAAGCATTGAACAGCACCGATAAAAATGGACAGCGGCCGGATGGCTCCCCGACCAGTGACGCCCGGCCCTTTGATGTAATCGTGATTGGTGGCGGCAGCTTCGGACCCGTGTTCGCACAGCATTTATTTTCGACCGATCATACCCACAGTCACCGCATCCTGGTGCTGGATTCCGGCTCGCTGCTGCTCACCGAGCATGTGCAAAACTACCCGCCTATCGGGCTCGGGGTGCCGCCGCCTACTGAAAACGATCCGTTCCGGCTTCGCGCCGAAGTCTGGGGATTGCCCTGGCGCGCAGATCCTGCAAAAGTGCCGCAGGGCTTTCCCGGATTGGCCTATTGCCTGGGAGGGCGCTCGCTCTATTTTGGCGGCTGGTCCCCACGATTACTGGATACCGGCACCGACACGGAAATGCCACGGGACCGGTGGCCCGACAGCGTTGTGACAGAGTTGAATGACAAGTATTTTGCGGAGGCTGCGCAACAAATCGGTACTGACCAGACGAACGATTTTATAAGTGGTCCCATGCATGATGCCCTACGCAAGCATTTATTCGACGGCATCGAGGCTGACGAGGTCCCTGAAGCGATCAAGCCAGCCGAACTTCCTTTGCACCTGGATCTGCCCCCCGGCATACCAGCCGCAATGAAAGAGCAGCTCAAACTGGAAGCTCCCTTGGCCGTTAAAAGCCGTGAGGGCTCGGGATTGTTTCCTTTCAACAAATTCAGCGCCATGCCTCTGGTCATCAAGGCGTCGCGCGCCGCTTCCACCGAGTCCATGCACGCCGTTGGCTATCCCGACAACGTCAAGAAGCGATTCATGGTAGTGCCGCACTGCCGCGTAATCCGTCTTGTCACGAATATCCAGGATGGGCTTGGCCGCGTGACCGGCGTGGAATGCGAAATCTATGTGCCCATCTGTGGCGACGACTCCAACGTTCAAAAGCAGCGTTTGACGATTCCCGTGGCCGACACCGCCAATGTCGTTATCGCGCTGGGCACGATAGAAAGTGCCCGGCTTGCACTGCTCTCCTTCCAGGGGATCAGGAATTACGACAGGATCGGCAAAAACCTGATGGCGCACCTGCGCTCCAACCTCACCATCAGCATTCCCCGTACCTCCTTGTCCAGCCTCAGCCCAGCCGTGAAAGTACTGCAGGCGTCTGCACTGTTCGTGAAGGGCAGGCATACCTTTTCCGATGGGTCGGGCGAGGGCTATTTTCACTTGCAGATCACTGCGGCGGGTCTCGATAAACTTACCTCGGACTCCGAGGCCGAACTCTTCAAGAAAATTCCCGATCTGGACAGCATGCTACCCCTGCATCAGGTGAACGATCATACGATAGTCATCACCATACGTGGCATCGGCGAAACCCAGGAACAGAATCCGGGCAGCAACATCACGTTGAAAAATGACGAAACCGACGAGGTCGGCGTGCAGCGTGCCCTGGTGACCTACAATCTCAGTGGCAACGACTTCGAACTGTGGGACGCAATGGATAAGGCTTCCGACGATGTTGCCAGGGTGTTCGCTGGTGGAAACAGCTTCACTGTCTTCACGGCGCCCGATCGTCCTCAGACGGTTGCACCGACGGCGGACTTGAGCCTGATTGTTCCCTATAAGCCGGTCTGGGAAGGGGGACGCCGCGACGGCATGGGCACCACGCATCACGAGGCAGGACCGCTCAACATGGGCGATGATCCGGACACTTCCGTCACCAATGCCGATGCACGGTTTCACTTTCTCGAAAACGCATATGTCGCAGGACCCGCCCTGTTCCCGACAGTCGGCTCGCCCAATCCCATGCTCACAGGAGTTGCGCTGGCACGCCGTCTCGCTGATCGGCTTACCGTTGCGCCATTTAAAGCGGACGCGGGATTCAACCTGCTTTTCGATGGCGCAGACGCGAGTAAATGGCGTATGTCGACCATCACGAATCAGGCCAATAATTTTCCCGGCGGACGCCTTGTGGTGAATGGCGCCCTGGAATCGGTGCCCGGCAATGACATCGGCATGTTCTGGCACACCGACCCGACCCCTCATGATTTCGTGCTTAAACTGGAATGGTTACGCTGGCGCGAAGATGACAATTCCGGGGTATTCATCCGCTTTCCGCACCCCGACAGTAAAAATTACAACAACACCGCCTACGTCGCGGTTAATTTTGGTTTCGAGATCCAGATCGACCAGCTCGCCCGCCCCGATGGCTCACCGCTGAGCAAGACTGGCGCGATCTATGGCTTTGCCCCACCGGACGACCCAAACAACCTCCCGGTAAAACCTGTGGGCGAATGGAATGAATTCGAGATTCATGTCCAGGGGCAAAATTACATCGTGTTCCTCAATGGTGTAAAAATCACCGAGTACGATAACCCGGACACGGCGCGGGGCCAGCCGAGCACGGGAAGCAACCCAAGTTTTATCGGCCTGCAAACCCATACTGGACGGGTAGCTTTCCGCAAAATCCAGATCAGAGCGCTTTAACGCCTCTATCGGCTATTTTTCAGAGGAAGTTACACCAGCCTGAGTTCCAGGACACAGAAGACGCCTGGCTGGACTCTGCCCTCCCCCGCGAAATTCGGATGACGACAATCGACCGGGATAGAGCACAACCGAATCACTAAAAACCCGGCAGCAGGATCACTGCTACCGGGCCGCGCCGAGCTCCCACTTTCATGGAGGAAAAATAACACCTCCAAGCTCTATATTACACGTTTTGCGCTCCCTGCCTATTGGACCAAAGTACTACCTCTACATTGCATATGCAGCGGTCCTTTGAAATCCAGTGATAAAAAACCATGTAAAAATGCTTCTCCCCGCGAAAAGGGGGCAAGGCAAACCCAACATTTGAGCCACAACGCGCCAGCGTGCACAACTCAGCGGGATAATTAACTCAAAGGGAATATGAGCGGGTCAATGCCGTACAAAGCCGCACAGACAGCGGCCCTAGCCACTACTTCCTACATAATGTCTGTGGCCATTATGCGGGGACTGGTGATCGTACTCATGGCACTGGACCATGTGCGCGGGTTCTTCACTGATGCCGATTTCAGCGCTACCGATCTTTCCCGCACCAATTTGATGCTTTTTTTGACCCGCTGGGTTACGCACCTTTGCGCCCCGGCGTTTGTCTTCCTTGCGGGCACCAGCGCCTTTTTATCTGCCCAGGGAGAGGACCGCCGTCAACTTGCCATCCGCTTGCTCACCCGCGGACTTTGGCTCGTTATTCTCGAACTCACGGTCGTGCGCTTTTCCTGGTATTTCAACCTGGACTATAACCAGATGAGCTTGCAGGTCATCTGGGCGCTTGGCTGGTCCATGGTCGTGCTTTCCGCGCTCATTTACCTGCCCTTATGGGCAATAGCCAGCGTGGGCATCCTTATGATCTCCGCCCATAATCTCCTGGATGGGATACGCCTCGATGATTTCCGGGCGGCAGATGGAACCCACGGATGGCAGGGATGGGCGCTGAGCGTACTTCACATTCCGCACTACCCGGTGATTTATCCACTCATACCCTGGATAGGGGTAATGGCGGCAGGCTATGCCTTCGGGCCTGTCATGCTGGCCGCATCAGAAACAAGAAGAAAGGCAGCGCTTGCCTGCGGGATAGTTCTCATCACAGCCTTCGTCATATTGCGGGCTTATAACGTCTATGGCGACCCCGTGCCGTGGTCCGGACAGGAAACCGGTCTGTTCACGCTGCTTTCTTTCTTGAACACCACGAAATATCCCCCTTCCCTGTTGTACCTGCTGATGACCCTCGGGCCAATGTTCGTGCTGCTCGCGGCATTCGAACAGGCGCAGGGTTCAATAGGGCGTTTTTTGATGATTTTTGGCCGTGTGCCCCTGTTTTTTTATCTGGTTCACCTGTATGTCATTCATGCGCTAGCCGTTGCGGTCGCTTTTGCAATGAGCGGAGATATTCAATCATCATCCTCCGAAACCTTTTCTTCCTGGTGGGGATTCGGTCTCCCGGTGGTCTACCTGACATGGATAGCGGTGGTTATCCTGCTCTATCCCGTCTGCCAGTGGTTCGCCGGGCTCAAGTCGCGCCACAGGGGGAGCTGGTGGACGCCTTACATCTAGCAGCCTGTCGGACTTGAAGAATCGAAGCGAAAAAGCGATTGGGTGCGGACAGATTTTGTTGATTTTGAAGGCCAATAGTTATTCTATTGGCCGAAAAAGCGGCGAAATATGGACCAGTCAGACGCGTTTGCAGCCAATTTCCTTTAGCCGGACAGGCTGTCAGGGCCGAAAATTCGCATCAATCCGCCTGCAAACCCCGTGCTGGGTTATCCGGATGGAAACAGGTCAAACCGTAATGACGGTCTTTCCGAAATGCCCGGCTTGCTGATGAGCATACGCATAGGTCGCATGCTCGAAAGTAAACGTGCGGGAGATGACAGGGCGCAGACGAGAAGCATCAATGGCGCGGTTCATTGCGCGGAACATGTCGGCAGAGCCGACGTTGATGCCATGCATCGATATTGAGCGCTGCATAAGCGGCAGGGGATCGATCTTCCCGAAACCGGAAACCAGGCCGATCAACGTTACAATGCCTCCGAATCGCACCGCCTTCAAAGAGCGCTCAAGCGTCTGCGCGCCACCCACTTCAATCACGATGTCAGCACCTCGGCCCCCGGTCAGACGCAGCACTTCCTGGTCCCAGTCCGGCGTGTTCCGGTAATTGATGAGATGATCCGCGCCCATTGCCTTGGCCCGCTCCAGCTTATCGTCGCTGCTTGAAGTCTGGATAACGATCGCGCTGTGCAGCTTGGCGAACTGCAAGGCGAACAGACATACCCCACCCGTACCCAACAGGAGTACGGTGTTGCCAGCCTGGATACGCCCGGCCTCCACCAGCGCGTGCCAGGCAGTCACGCCGGCATTCGGGAGCGTTGCAGCTTCCTCATAACTCAAATGTGGCGGAAACGGTATTGCGGCCCGTTCCGGAAGCGCCACATATTCCGCCAACATCCCGTCGATGGGCCCTCCTAAAGAGCGCATGAAAACCTCTTGCGTCAATGGCCCGGATATCCAATCCGGAAAAAAACACCCCGCAACGCGATCCCCGACCCCGAGAGTTTTTACGTTTTTACCCACCTCGACCACATCGCCGGCACCATCCGAAAGCGGGATGACGTCCGGCTTCATTCCAACCGGATATTCCCCGTGTGTGACAATGTAGTCACGGAAATTCAGCGAAGTGGCGCGCACGCGAACAAGCACTTCATCGTGCCCAGGCGCCGGCTTTTCGAGATCGTTGCGCAAGATCAGCCCGGTCATGCCGGCGGTCTCTCGGAATTGAAAAGCTTTCATTGGAGAACCTCCTTATATCCTTTTATATTTATATTCAGAGCGGAGCTTGCCTCCACACTGAAATACCTCGATCTGCCTTGGGGATGAAAGCGTGGCCCAGCTCTCCGCTGGCGACGGAAATGTCAACCGCAAGGGACCTCCATTGTCCTGGAGATGGCGGATGTAACCGGCGACTTTCCCCTTGAGGCTCCAGGTAGTGATAGCACCACCTTCCCTTTCCGTATGTGCGCTATCCCACAAAAAAGCCATACGAGCTTTGCTACACTCCGATCTTTATAGTGACGTGACAGGAGTTTTCATGAGCGATGATCTTTTTCAATTTCCAATTACGGGGTGGGAAATAAAGACAGAGCCGGTAGATGGCTTGCTCTCTGTTCGCTTTCCGTTCTTATCCCATGAGCAGCAAAAACTGGCCGAAGCCGACCCGGGAAGACCGTACGTAATGCAGGCGGAGCAGGCGCGTGAGCTCCGAGACGCGTTATCGAGAGCAATAGAGCGCATCGAGAACAACGAGTTTACGCAGCCTCTGTTCCCAGACCCCTCGGGCGAGTTGCTAATCTGTTGATCGCACGGGCGTTCTCGCATGCTTGGCATGGAGATAGAGCGCTACGTTAAACCGACACCTGAATTTTCGGCTTGCAGCGGCATTATCAATAACGCGCGATCCCTGCCGTGACACCCGAAACCCCGCCAAACCGGCTCGACCGTCCCGTTGATGAGCGGTACGACCACGTTCTTGGCCCGGCCGATGCCGAAATCACACTGGTTGAATACGGCAGCTACGGCGATCCTTCCTCTCGTGCAGCCCATGAGCGAGTCGCGGAATTGCGTAATCGGTTCGGTAGCCGTCTGCGCTATGTTTTTCGCCACCGTCCACTGAAGGGCAGCTTTATTGCTCGCCGCGCAGCTGAGCTGGTAGAAGCCTATAGCGACCCTGCGCGTTTCTGGAACGTGCATGTCGCGCTGATGAACCGCTCGGACAAACTGAGCAAGGAGGATCTGCAGAAGATAGCCGCCGACCTGAGCCTCGATGCGGAAGACGGTGACTCAGTGAACAACGACAATGTTGCGCAGGCCAAAGCCCGCGTAAATGCCGATATCGCCAGCGCGGCCGCCAGCGGCGTGATTGTAACGCCGACATTTTTCATCAATGACCGCCGTTACGACGGGCCTTGGGATGTCAACTCTCTCTCCGAGGCGATGCTGGGTTCGCTGGGCCATGTCGTTCATTCCGCCGCGCTGGATTTCGCAAAATGGGCTCCCTCGACCGGCATCATGCTGTTGCTGGCCACCGGAATCGCCGTTATATTAAGCAATTCCGTTATCGGCCCCGATTTTAACGAATTGTGGGATTTGCGGCTGGGACTCACTTTCGCCGCCGCCAGCTTCGATCTCTCACTACGTGATTGGATAAATGACGGGCTGCTCGTGATTTTTTTCCTGGTGGTGGGCCTGGAAATAAAGCGAGAATTTACAATAGGCCATCTCGCGAACCGCCAGTCTGCGATGCTGCCTGTCGCCGCTGCCGTTGGCGGAATGGCGGTGCCCGCAATCCTCTATCTGATACTGGTGCCGGAAGGGCCGCCGGGTTCCTCCGGGGCCTGGTCCCTGGGCTGGGGCGTACCAATGGCGACCGACACCGCATTCGCGGTTGCGTTGATCGCAATGATGGGCAGGCGGGTCCCGGTAGAGCTTCGTGTTTTTCTTACTGCCGCGGCCATTGTCGACGATATCGGCGCAATCATTGTTGTCGCTGTCGTTTATTCCGCTAATCTCCACATCGAGTATATTGCGAGTGCGGTCGCCATTATTGGATTGCTGGCACTGCTTAACGAAGGTGGCGTATATCGCGCTTCGCCCTATGTATTCCTCGGTATCGGCCTCTGGACCTGCGTGCATGCAAGCGGAATGCATGCGACCCTGGCCGGCATCATTCTCGCCCTTTTTATCCCGACGCGTCCGCCGCCCAATCTTCGCGCGCTGATGCTGCAAGCCGACGCAATCCTCACCGCGGAAACCAAGCGCGGCAGGGAAGTCATGCGGTATGGCCCATCCGAGCCCGCGCTGGAGGCGCTGGATGCCATCCATGACCGGCTGGAGTCGCCCGCCGACCGCATGCTCCGCCATGTGGCGCCGCGATCGAGCTTCCTGGTATTGCCGGTGTTCGCCCTCGCCAATGCCGGCGTAGTAATGGATTCCAATGTTTTCAGCGGCCATGTCGCACTGATGGTCGGTACCGCGGCAGCCCTGGTCATTGGCAAACCGATCGGATTTATCGCCGCTACCGGTATCGCTGTATGGCTGAATATCGCGACCAAGCCCAGCGCCTATTCCTGGCGTCAGCTGGCCGGAGCCGGGGCCCTGGCAGGAATCGGCTTCACGATGTCGCTTTTTATCGCAAGCCAGGCTTTTTCCGTGGAAAGCGACTATGCAGCCGCGAAGATCGCAATTTTCGCGGGCTCGACTCTGTCAGCGATAATTGGCATTGCGATATTGTGGAACGCCCAATCTGATTCAAATTCACGTTAACACCCGTTCAGCAGGCAAACCTGAGCCATCGTAGCGGTAAGACCGGTCGAGAGCGTGGCCAAGATGTCGACAGATGCAGTGTTTCCCTCGAAGACATTAAAAGTAAAGTTGAAATTTCCGATTGAAACGAAATCGGCAGCAGCCACCGGATCATCCACATTAGGGGTATTGGTCAGATGAAAAGGTGTCTCGAGAACGAGATTTTTCTCCGGCACATTATCGAAGTTTATCGCGAGCCTGAAATTAACGCTGTCAGCACCTGTGCCCGATAGAATTTCACCATTGTGAAAAGTCAAACAGCCCAATGTGAAGGGTGTGCCAGGTGTAGCATCGAAGCTGGCCCCCGGCAAAGTCCAAGGAACTGAAACCACCGCTGCCCCAGCTAAAATTGTTTGTACCTACTCCCGATACTACAGCAAGCCCTGCGATGCAGGGGATTTGCGCAAAGAAGGTGAAACCGACGCCGGTTCAACGCCCGTTGGTCTCGCGTGATACCTTTTTTGACCATGAGCCGGCCGCGCTGACCTGAACCGAGGGAAGCATACGCGTTTCTGAAACTCACGCATCTGATGAGGAATATGAAGTGCTTAAGAATGAATTCAGCGAGCAGGAGATGGAAAAGAAGCAGTTATCCCGCTTCGCAGCGCTCCCTTGCCGATGCTTTCGGGGAAAAAAGCGACTATGGCGAATGTCACCACATGATGCATGGGCGAAAGCCGGGCGAAAACCGCTTCTCGCTTATTCTTTGATCAGAATGAGGCATATCGCCCTCCGTCGGATCAGTTTTGTGTGCCAGCGCACAGACTGGGCATGGCCACCGGGGCAGTCTAAGGTTTTTATTATGCTCGCTATTTTCTGTTACGGAATCACCCATCGTATTTTCGTGAACCCGCAGGTTTTTTTTTCCTGAAATGGAGCAATCATGACGACAAAAAAAGCATGGGCTGTCTGGAAGGGCGGTATCAAGGATGGGGACGGTGCCATTTCCACAGAAACCGGTGTGCTAAAGGAAGCGCCTTATGGTTTTAAATCGCGCTTCGAAAACGGCAAAGGCACGAATCCGGAAGAACTGATCGCTGCTGCACATGCGGGCTGTTTCTCGATGGCGCTATCTCTGATACTTGGAGAGTCGGGCATGACACCTGAGAGAATCGAAACGCATGCCGCAGTTACTATTGAAAAGATAGGTGAAGGATTCGAAATCACGTCAAGCCATCTGACCGTCACGGCTAAAATACGGGTTGCAAACGAGGAGAAGTTTCTGGAGGCCGCGAACAAGGCAAAAGAGGGTTGCCCCGTATCGAAGCTCATGAAGGCCAACATCACGATGGACGCGAAGCTCGCACCGTAAATACGCCTGTCGCATGAGGATAGTATGAGACAGCGCGAGTCTTCGCACGCACTGTAATCCAGCCATATTCCGGCTTCCGGGTTCCACCGTTACCTGCAAGCGCAGGCCTGATCAGCGCAGCGTAACCTGACAACTAACAATTTTGATTATTTGTGCTGCGCCTCCCATATGGTAAAAATATGCTGCACGGTGGGATGCGTCGACCTCAAAACCGGCATTACACCCTGCATAGTTTTTCCGGGGACGTGGCAATAAATGAGTTATCCCCGTCTTACCGAGGAATAGCCTGAACCCGTGCGGTAACGATGCTGGGGAATGGACGTGCAACCAGGGCCAACGCTCGTTTCAACCTCTTGCCCAGGCCCTTCACGCTTACAGCAGCAGTCCGGCGGGACTCCCGTTTGCGAACCCTCGAAGCTTGCAATTTGCCTCTTGCGCCTCCAACTCCAGTCTTTTCCGGCGCCGATCTCTTATAATCTTTCTCATGCAGTAGAGGAAGTTTGCATTGGATGCCGTGCCTTCGAGTATCCTCGCGTTTATGCAAGGTTTATTTAGAGACAAGGGGAGTTATGTATGACCCTATCAACAGACCAGAATATCAACCCTGAAAAACTTTCTCCGACTGCCAGAAGAATGCTGGAGCTTCGGGATGAAGTTCTTGCGGAATGGGCAGAAAAGGTTCGGCAATCGGTCAAGGAAGCGGAACGGCTGCCTCACCCGATCCTGATCAATACCTTCCCGTCCCTGTACGACAACATTGCAGAAGCTATTACGCCGGGTTACCCCAGGGCGACAGGAGATGAAAGCAACACTATAGCCATGGAACATGGCGGGGAACGCGCACGGCTGACGAACTACAACGTTCACTCGGTTATATCAGAGTATCAGATACTGAGATGGACGATTCTTGCCGTTTTAAAGAAGAATAATGTTCAGCTTAGCGAGGAGGAAACCTTGCTGATCAATGCTTCTATTGATGAGTCGATACGCGGAGCCGTGAATGCTTTCGCTCTTGCCCAATCCATGCTTCGCGAAAGATTTACCGCCGCTCTTACGCACGACCTCAGAAATCCATTATCAAATGCCCACACTGCTGCTCAGCTCATAGAACGCTCTGCCGATTCACCAAAAATAAAGGAGTTGGCAGAACTGATTACCGAGAACCTTATGCGCATGGACGGAATGATTCAGGATTTGCTTGATTCCGTCCGCTTTCAGGCGGGAGAACGGTTACAGCTCCGTCTGGAGGAATTCGACGTGCAAGAACTGGCGGAGGAAGTGTGCGGACAATTCGCATTTACGTGTGGGCCGCGTTTTCAACTCATTGCATCTTCTTCCAGAGTCTGGTGGGATCGTGAGGCAATCAAGAGGGCAATCGAGAACCTTGTTGGCAATGCGGTTAAATACGGTGCTCCGGATACTCCTGTAAGGATCAAAATAAATCTGGTACAGGAGCGTGTCATGATAAGCGTGCATAATGAAGGAGAGCCGATACCTCTGGAACAGACCGAAGGCCTGTTCCAGATATTCAGAAGAGCAGGAGCTGCAAACTCAGGGACTAAGGAAGGCTGGGGCATAGGTTTGCCGTACGTGCGCAGTGTTGCGGAAAGCCACGGTGGGAGTGTTGTAGTTGATAGCGGGACTGACCGTGGAATAACCTTTATGATAAACATACCAGCGGACGCGAGACCGTATCAGGATGCCCCGACTCTCGAGGAAAAACCGGATGACCCGATGTGACAGGGGCCTCGGCAAAGCTGCACCTTGCCGGCATGCGTATACTGTTGACTACGTGATGGTCAACAGATTGTTGCAATGAACCATGAGCTGAGTGTGCGAACCTGGACCCCCAGTCAAGATAAAAAAGGTAAGACTTAAAGATTCCGGGATGGCAAAAAATCTCCATTACCTCATTATGCTATTGGCCGTACTTTCCTGTGGCCTTGCAGGCAAAGTTTACGCGGAACCAAACGATGCCGTTCTCAGTAGCGAAGAGTTGGGCATACCCGAGCCGCTGGTGTTTGATCTGGTGAGGCCGCTGGGCTCGCCCAAAGGAGAACTTGAGGTCAATACATTAATAACCCGGTCTTCTCAAACTGGCGAGTTTGCATGGGCTCCGGAAATTGAATATGCATTTGCCGACGGATACGCGGTTGAGTTTGAACTGCCATTCCAGAACTCGTCATTAGAAGAATACAAATTCGGTTTACAGGGCACTTTTGGCGAGCTACTCAAGGGCCGGATGATCCATGGTTGGCAGGCGCTGGGCCGCTATGGCAGACAAGAAAACGTGTACTCCGCGGATATCCTCTATTTGAACGGAGCGCGGATTTCTGACAAGTGGAGCACTTTGAACATGCTTGGTATCAGATGGGCCGATTTCGGAAAGCGCGAGGATATCGTTGCATTGATAAACAATAATCTTTTCTATCATTTCTCCCGCAACCTGACGCTGGGAGTAGAAATGAACAACGAGATCCACGAGCACAAGCAATGGCGTTATCGATTAACGCCTCAGCTTCATTACAGCTTCAGTTCTAATAAAGCGGTGCAGATAGGTGGAGGACCAGCGCGGCTGAACAACAAGAAATCAGATTGGTTGCTAGCCTCCCGTTTTATCTATACTTTTTAAGGCCTGCTCGAATTTCTGCTGCAAAGGCCATGATGAATGCGGTCATTTAGAAATTCTGCATTAATTCTTTCGGGGTGCCTGAGTTCGCCGTGTACATGACACAGCTTTTGCTGCCGCTCTGGAGTAATGGCGGGGAGGAGTTCCCGCACGCTCTTTTCGAGCAGGTTCGTGACGAACTGGTGCGCGAGTTCGGAGGGTTGACTGCCTATACCCGTACGCCCGCAAGCGGCTTGTGGCAGAAGAAGGATGGGCTTACAGTTCGCGACGAAATCATTGTGTATGAGGTAATGGTAAAGGACCTGGACGAGGATTGGTGGCGCAACTATCGAAAGAAGCTCGAACAGCGGTTTGGCCAGGATGAGTTGGTGATACGAGCGCAGGAAGCTCGATTACTGTAATTTTTTATTATATGTTACAGGAGACAGGGTTCTCACCGGCCTCATCAATAAGCTGTCAACGCCCAACCGCTCACTCTTAAGTAGTGTCTGACGAAGCATGCGGGATTGCTCGTCAGTACCGGTTAGTTTCGGATAATCTCCTTCCTTTTAAAATGTCCTCCCGCAGCAAAAACCAGTTTATCCTGTGGATAAACAAGCAGCAGGAATTCAAGGGAAATTTTTATCGTCGAGCTTCCCCTGCGAGGTACAAGGCGGGAAGACAAGCAAGGAAATTACATGAGAGTAGCTGTTTGCAGCGCGCAGTCCTATGACCGCCAATTCTTTACCGCTGCCAATCAGAATGTCGGGCATGAGCTGATTTTTTTTGATTCGCACCTGTGCCATGAAACGCGCCGAATGGTCGGAGACTTTCCCGCCGTTTGTGTGTTCGTCAACGACACGCTCGACGTCACAGTGCTGGAAACTTTGGCCATGCAGGGGACGCGCCTGATCGCGCTGCGATGTGCGGGATTCAATAATGTGGATGTTCAGGCTGCCAGCAGCCTTGGGCTATGCGTGGTGAGAGTTCCGGCTTATTCGCCCCACTCGGTAGCAGAGCATAGCGTGGGGTTGATACTCGTGCTGAATCGGCACCTTCACCACGCATATAACCGTGTGCGTAACGGGAATTTCGCTTTGCAGGGGCTGCTGGGGTTTGAGCTGCGCGGCAAAACCATCGGTATCGTCGGCACCGGCCGTATTGGCGTGGCCGTCGCGCAAATACTGCGGGGATTCGGTTGTCGCCTGATCGCCCATGATCCCCGGGAAAACCCGGAATGCATCAGCCTGGGCGTGGAGTATGTACCGCTCGAAGAACTCTATGCCGAGAGCGACATCATCACCTTGCATTGTCCATTGAACCCTCAGACACATCGCCTGATCGACAGGGCGGCGATCAGCCAGATGAAACGCGGCGTGATGCTGATCAACACCAGTCGCGGCGCAGTCATTGATACTCAAGCGGTGATTGAAGGACTGAAGTCGGCAAAAATTGGCTCCCTTGGACTCGACGTGTATGAACAGGAAGGGGATCTGTTCTTCCAGGATTTATCCGATCGGGTGATACAGGATGATGTGTTCGGACGCTTGCTGACTTTTCCAAACGTGCTGATCACCGGTCATCAGGGGTTCTTTACTGTCGAAGCGCTTTCGAGCATCGCACAAACCACGCTGGAAAATATCACCGTTTTCGAGCGGGACGGAACATGCCAGAATGAAGTAAAGGTTGATTTGCTCAGAGCAGATTAGCTGTAGTAGTCGTTACTTCATCCGGAATCGGCGTCAGCCTTCGTCATCGTCATCCTCTTCATGATCATGGCCCTCATCTTCGCAACAGGCGTCGATACCCTGGGCACTGCAGGATTCGTCATGGTGTTTCCCGCCACAACCCCTGCGGCAATCGTCACAATTTTTACACCCGCAATCGCTCCAGATCGTGTAGGCCATGACATCGAGAGTTTTCACGGGAGTTTCCGGGTCATCGCTCGTGATAACCAGTTCGCAGGACCTCGGGCACTTTTCCGTCGCCTTATATCGAATCAGGACGCTCAGGCACGAACCGGGGAAAAGCGTCGCCGGGAAAGGATTGTTAACTAGCTTCCAGTGCCTGCTTTTGCGCTTGAATGCAACGCTTGTCACGTATAGTTTGCATTCGCCTGCATTGCAGATGGAGATGGTGCGCTCGCCAAGACAGCATGCCGTCACGCCGCCGATGCATGTAGAGCCTGTGACGACGAGTTTGCCGAAGGGCGCATTCCCGGAAACTGAAATGTTCTTTTCGCCTGCCGGATCGTCACTTATGATCGTGATCATGCCCCCCTTTGCACCGAAGCCAGTCGGTTCAAACCGGACGGGTATCTGCAGGGAGCCGCCAGCTTCTATGGCAATTGGATATGCCAGCACGTTGGGGGCGAGAAACTCGGCAGAGGACGAAGTGATGCTGGTTATTGTCAGGGTGCAACGGCCACTATTGCTTAAAGTTATCATCTGATCTACAAAAGACCCGACGCAGGCGTTACCGAAATTGCCTGCATTAGCGATTATTGCAACCAACCTTGGTGCCCTTGCTCTACCTGATACCTCCACGGATTTCGAACCGCTTGAATCGTTACTGAACACGGTAATAGTCTCTGCCTTTGGGCCAAGACTATTCGGCTGGAATCGGATCGGTACTTCAATGGCGTTCCCCGCTTCGATGGTAAGGGGATATGACAAAACGCCCGGAACGAGAAACTCGGCAGCATCGGAAGAGGTAATATTGGTTACAGTGAGCATGTTGCCGCCGCTATTGCTCAAGGTCAGAACCATATCCTTGAAGGACCCGATGCATACTTCGCCAAAGTTACCGCTATCTGCGATTATCGTGACCAGTCTCGGTAGAATAGTTTCAATTATCAAACGCAAGTCCGGCATCACACCGATGTTGCCAGGCACTCCCCCGCCCTGAGCAGTACCCGTAGCGCGGTCCGACAACAGGGCACGCATCTCGAGGGGCGACAGAGGTTCGCCTGTGTTTGCCCTATATATGCCCTGAACAATAAGTGCCGCTCCTGAAATAATAGGAGATGCCGAGCTGGTGCCATTAAAGGTACTTGTATACGTCCTGGTGTTATCACCGCCGCCGCCATCGAGATCTCCATAACCTGCGGTTACAACATTTTCACCCCAGCCATAACAGTCGACGCGACTGCCAAAATTCGAAAAACCGGCGCGATTGTGAGGCAAAGGTGAAAGAGCGGCGCCCACCATAATTGCCCCTGATTCCATAAAATCAGCACTCCCTCGACTGAGCACGAATTTCCCGGCGCCATCTGTGTAGCTGTCCAGATCAAAAGAACCATTTCCCGCTGCTTCCACCACAACGATTCCAAGAGCGACGGCGAGCCGTATTGCGTCGAGATCTGCGACATCGGTTTCGGTAGGTAAAAGACCTTTCTGAATCTCCAGCAATAATACGTCACCGACCTGCAGCGTCGGCAAAGCTCCTGCGATCGCGTCAGCCACGTTTCCTGATGAGCTGCTGGCAGTATCCCAGTGACTTGTCACATTAACGGACGATACCGATGGGGCGATTCCGACAACACCAACCGTATTATCGTCAGCAATAACTTCGCCAAGAACCGCAGTTCCATGATTACCAACATACCCATCAATGCCGTCGCGGTTATCACCGTATAGAAGAGCCGGCAATTTACTTGCAAAATCCTCGTGATTCAAAAACCAGCCTTGTTCCAGATCAACAAATCCGACACCTGCACCTTCGCCGTTCGGTTGTGTCCAGGCCCAGCGCGCGTCTATTCCAACGGGAGCCGCATCCTGGTAGTTTTGATTGGCATTATAAGGATCGTCAGCCGGGTTAACCGCAGGATCCGTAGCCTCCAATTCGCGATATGCAACTTCCACTTCATCGAGAGCACTGAAACGTTTTACGATCTCTTCTGATTTTTCAGGGCAATGGCGAACATCGAGTTTCCAGTAAGAAGTGAGGCTATGTAATGGCGGCAGTTCGGTTTGAGCCGCCTGTTTTTCAAGTTCACGTATCTTTTCCGGTAGCAACGCACGTATCGCTGGCCGTGTTTCTTTGATTTCATACAAATCAAGCAGTTTCTCAATCCCATGCAATTTGCACTCAGCGGCAAATGATCGCAATGTTGTCATCGACTCACTTGCAGGAGCGGTTTCCTGTGCCATTCGAATAACAATAAAACCGCTATAGCGAGGGGGATAGACGTTTCCTGTTTCCATGCCGATCTCCTTTCAGGGATTCTGTAAACCAACGGAACAAAAAAGCTGAAGGCTTCCTTATATTCAGATTGGATCATTAATATAAATTGTCAACCAAGCGCATCTATACGCATGCACGATGGTGAACGATCTCTTTAGAACCCGATTCCAAGGTACCCCCCGGCAGTCATACCATCCACCTTGACCCCGTCGGTTCTGCCGCTGGTCAGGTGATACCGGCCATCAATACCAACAAAGAAATTTTTCCAGATTCTATAATCCGCCCCCGCGCCAAACATGACCCCCGGAATCAATATGATGGACTCGGAAGGAGGGCTGATCACATGGATACTCAGTCCCGCAGGGATAATCCACGGCCGGAACCTGGAGCCCTCAAAAAATTTGATCTTTGGCGCGGCTGTCAACGTAAACTGGCTGACGTTTACGCCAGCCCCCGGGGGAGGAAGGGCGTTACCCGCTACCCGGGACGCAAACTCCTTGTATTCGAACATCAGTTCCGACTCGATGCTCGTCCTGGGAAGCAGCCCCCAGACATCGTTAGTCAAATTAAAGTCAAAGCCGGCTCCGATGTACCACGCATTTCGATCTGACTGTCCTCCTGCGCCTCCAGCACCGCCGCTTTGTATGGAGACGCCGTTGCGGAGCTCGTTGCTGCGAGCGTAACCACCGCGGAAAAACAGCATATGATTCTTATTGCTTGGAAGTTTTTCCACCGATCCCGCAGCTTCTTCGATTTTTGCCACCCTCTGTGCTTCCAGCACCTGGCGCTCTTCAATTGAACTCGACTTTTTTTCGATTTTCATAAACCTCTGCGCTTCTCTCGCAGATTCTGCTTTTACCTGGTCGAGTTCATTCCGAACGGCCCGCAGAGTCGCTTCCAATTGCTGGAGTTGTTGTTCCAACGCTTGCGTCCTTACATCCTGCGCGAAAAGCGGCAGAGGAAGAGCTGTCATTGCGATGGCAAGTAAAACGGCAGGGCTGATTGGCGATAGTCGCGGCTTGTTAAAAAAATGCTTCACTTATCATTCCTCCATGTTGTCGAATTTTGTTGGCTATTGTTCCAGCGGGAAGCCGGGCGGGAATCAGCGGGGAAACTGCAGGCAAGACCGCAAATTCAGCTCTGAGATTGGCGGTCTTCGAGTGTTGCTACACCCTGACGGGCGCAGGGAGAAAAATCACAAACCGACGAGCACCATTCATGCAAACCGCATTGGCCTGGAGAACAGACGCAATTTCAGATCGAGGATTTGTATCCCGATCATATGGGACGGAGCAAAAAAAAAGCTGACTGGTGTCAACTTTCAGTTCTTTCTTTAGGGGAAATGGGAATGGTGTATCGAACTTTACGGTCGGCGCTACGGACACCGAACCAGGATGCTTCGAAGTCCAAGGGGTGGGAGTTCAGAATTGGGCGAAACTCCAAACATTCTTCATAACCAATCTGATGTTTATCAGCCTGGATTTGATCTGACAAACAGTGTTAGATTCGAACCGGCGCCAAGGGCCAGGAGCAGACTTTCAAGCCCGAAAAAAGCTACAAGGAGACGTATGCTCAGCCATGGTTGTAGGTCAGCTTTCGCCTGAGCCCCGTCTTGGGCAGGGCGGCATGCGCCCCTCAACTCAAGGAGCAAATCAATCGGATCCCGAGAAGCGCACGCGTGGAAGGACGGGGTGGAGCAACCAGCAAGAACCAGGTTTGCGGGTATTTATGCCATCCGGCGCTTTCGCATGGCCATGAATCCGACCAGCATCAGGCCGGCGAGCATCAAAGCATAGGAATGAGGCTCCGGGACAATGGCGATGACCTGTCCCGCATTATTGATGCCGACAGCATCAAATAGAACATCCCCGGCCGGCAATTCAACCAGTGAATTTAGGTCGGTCATGCCCACCCCATTGGGGCCGGTGATGAAAGCGTGCCAGTCACCTGCGGCCGTGAACGCCCCTCCTACCACCTGCCCGGCGTCATTGATGCCATAGGCGACGCTCCGCTCCCCACCCAACGTCCCGAGATCGGTCATGCCTACGCCATCGGGGCCAGTGATAAAAGCGTGATGCAAACCTGCCGTCGTAAAAGACCACCCCACCACCTGCCCGACATCATTGATGCCATAGGCGATACTGCTATCCCCGCCTAGCGTACCGATATCCGTCATGCCCGCGCCATTGGGGCCGGTTATAAAAGCGTGGTGCAAACCTGCGGCCCTGCCGGAGTCTCCCACGACCTGCCCCGCGTTATTGATGCCACGGGCGATACTGCCATATCCACCCAGCGTCCCGAGATCAGTCATCCCCATGCCATTGGGGCCGGTGATGAAAGCGTGCCCAGCTCCTGCGGCCGTTTGGGAACTCCCCACCACCTGCCCGGCGTCATTGATGCCATAGGCGACACTGCCACCTCCACCCAGCGTCTCGAGATCGGTCATGCCTACGCCGTTGGGACCGGTGATGAAAGCGTTCCGAGCACCTGCGGTCCTATCATACCACCCCACCACCTGCCCGGCGTCATTGACGCCATAGGCGACACTGCGCTCCCCACGCAGCATTCCGGGATCGGTCATGCCCATGCCGTTCGGGCCGGTGATGAAAGCACGCTCACCCCCTGGGGCCGTTCGTGACCACCCCACCACCCGGCCGGCGTCATTGATGCCAGTGGCGTAAGTGGTTCCGCCGGTCAGCGTTCCAAGATCAGCCAATCCTGTGCCATCGGAGTTCAGGATGTATGAACGTACCTGTGCGGAGACAGGGGAAACAAAACCCAGTCCGATACTCAGGGCTGCCACCAGAATCAAGATCCGGATTTTAAAACTGCGGTTAATTTTCATGATTTCCCCTCCAGCAAGAGAAGGTTTCACAGATCCGGGGTCTCCGAGGTTTGATGGAAGCGTGCGGACCGTCCCGCCTGTGCCAGATAATTGCCCAACTTCAATTTCTCACAATCCAGCTTAGATCAATTAAGGGAAAAGTAAATGAGCCGAGCGGTCTATGCAGCGGAAGGCATCTGCTCCACAGCTCTGATCAGCTTTTGCTTAGCAATCTTGTGGCAGGGTACCGGGCGCCATCAGCCCAGAAGCAAGTCAATCGGATTCCGGTTGAAGCACGGTGGCAGGACTGGGCGAGGCAACCAATATGAACCAGGTTTCCCGGTATTCTCATGTCAGCAGGCATCTCTCGGCGCCACGAATCCGAGCAGGATCAGGCCGGCGAGCATCAAAGCATACGAGTGAGGCTCAGGGACTCCGGTAGCGATGACCTGTCCCAGGTTATTGATGTCGACGGCGTTCGTTAGAACAATTCCGGCCGGCGACTCAAGCAGCGAATTGAGGTCGGTCATGCCCACGCCATTGGGGCCGGTGATGAATGCGTGCTCAGCGCCTTCTGCCGTGTTAGACCACCCTACCACCTGCCCGGCCTCATTGTTGATCCCACTGGCGTAACTGTAACGTCCACCTAGCGTCCCCAGATCGATCATGCCCGCACCATTCGGGCCGGTGATGAAAGCGTGCTCTGCACCTTCGGCCGCGGAAGCCCACCCCACCACCTGCCCCGCGTTATTGATGCCAGTGGCGAAAGTGTTTCCGTGCAGAGTCCCGAGAGTGGTCATACCTATGCCATTGGGGCCAGTGATGAAAGCGTAACAACAACCACCGCCTGGGATCGTGTTGGAGTACCCCACCACCTGACCGGCGTCATTGATGCCACGGGCGAAACTAGTTTCACCCAGTGGGCCTAGACGGGTCATGCCTACGCCATTGGGGCCAGTGATGAAAGCGTGGTAAAAATTACCCCCGGTCGTTAGGGAGAACCCCGCCACCTGCCCGGCGTCATTGATGCCACGGGCGACACTGCGATCTCCACCCAGCGTCCCGAGATCGGTCATGCCCACGCCATCGGGGCCGGTGATAAAAGCGTGCCCACGACTTGTGGCCGTGTAGGACTCCCCCACCACCTGCCCGGCATCATTGATGCCAGTCGCGTAAGTGCTTCCGCCAGCCAGCGTCCCGAGATCGGTCATCCCCACCCCATTGGGGCCCGTGATGAAAGCGCGCTCAACCCCTGGGGCCGTCCAAGACCACCCCACCACCCGCCCGGCGTCATTGATGCCTTCGGCGAAAGCGCGATCTCCACCGAGCGTCCCGAGATCGGTCAGTCCTTTGCCGTCGGCATTCAGAATGTATGAGCGTATTACTTGCGCGGAGACAGGGGAAACAAAACCCAGTCCGATACCCAGGGCTGCCGCCAGAATCAGGATCCGGATTTTAGAGTTGCGGGTAATTTTCATGATTTT
Organism: Nitrosospira briensis; assembly: GCF_900115125.1. Taxonomy (GTDB): domain Bacteria; phylum Pseudomonadota; class Gammaproteobacteria; order Burkholderiales; family Nitrosomonadaceae; genus Nitrosospira; species Nitrosospira briensis_A. The sequence goes on from NZ_FOVJ01000001.1 coordinate 880,270, forward strand.
CTCCCCAGTAAGAGAAAGTTTTCAGAGATCCGGGGCTTTCCGGATTGGATGGAAGCTGCCGACACTCTGCAAACTCTGGATCCGACAGATAACTGTCCAACTTCCATTTCTCACAATCCAGCTTAGATCAATTAAGGGAAAAGTAAATGAGCCGACCGCTCTATCTAGCGGAAGACATCTGCTCCTGGTTTCGCGTGCACTGAGCAGTAGCAATGGACGGTTTTGTGCCAAAGACAGTAACTTAAATCTGACAACCGGTGCAGATCAAACCTCGACTACGACATTTTTGCGTTAGCCTGGACTTGATCCGACAAGCAATGCCGAATTCGAACTGCCGGCAGTGCCACGAATAGGCTTTCAAGCCTGGAAAAAAGCTACAAGGGACGCATGTCCTTCCATAGCTCTGGATCAGGGCGGGAAGCTCCGATCGGTCGATGCCGACAATCGCCCGCCAAGAAGACAAATTTCAGTTTGCTCTTATTTCGATTTGACAAATAAACCCTATTGCCTAATCTAAAATTATGGATCCTACATATCGGAGCACGCCATGATACTCAGCCATTGCTTCAAAATCTGTAACCTCGTTCTTACATTAATTGCCGGCTTCAGCTTCGTTACTCATGCCACTGCTCAAAGCGTCCCCTACCTTATTGACACGAACAACAAGACTTGGACCAGGCTTGATTTGGGAAGTGGGGGATACGCCAGCGCACTCAACGATGCCGGACAGGTGACAGGCAGTTTTTACACTTCGGCAGGACCCCGTGCCTTCATCACGGGCCCCGATGGAATGGGCATAAGAGAGATCGCAAATTTTCCCGAGCCTTCTAATTACGTCATCCGTTCGGGCGACGCGATTAACAATGCCGGACAGGTTGCAGGCTACAGCTCGATGGATCTCGGTTTTCCAGGGCCTTTCTTCGTTACTGGACCCAATGGTACGGATCCAAAGTTAGTATCCGAAGAACCAGGCGTTGTTCAGGGTCGGTGGGGCGTCATCAACGGCATCAATGACGCCGGGCAGGTGGTAGGGTCTCGGATTTTGAGGGATGGAGCCCTTGGGTTCCTGGCCGGGCCTAATGGCGAGGGCCTGAATTTTATTGGCGATCTTGGCGGAGAGTCTCCCTGGGGTGATAAGGAGATTTATGCTAATAGCATTAATAACACCGGGCAGGTGGTAGGAGCTTCGCTCGCAGTCGGAGGAGGGTCTCATGCGTTCATAACAGGCCCCAACGGCGTGGGTATTACAGACCTTGGCACGTTAGGGGGGCATAATAGCTATGCTACCGACATTAACGATAGCGGGCAGGTGGTGGGGGATTCCCTAACCGCCGCAGATGCTACGCATGCTTTCATCACCGGCCCCAATGGCGTGGGGATGACCGACCTCGGGACGCTGGGTGGAGATTACAGTACCGCCTTGGGCATCAATGATGCGGGGCAAGTGGTGGGATGGTACTCGGCTGAACGTTTTGGTGAGCGCCACGCCTTTATCACTGGTGTCAATGGTGAAGGAATGACCGATCTTAGTTCATTGGTTGACCTGCCTCAAGGGGTAGTTTTAACCGAGGCGATAGACATCAATAACAACGGCCAGGTCATAGCCCGCGCTTCAATTGTTCCCGAACCCGAAACCTATGCCTTGATGCTCGCCGGATTAGGCTTGATCGGGTTTATGGGGCGGCGCAAGAATCAACATCCTTTACCTACTCTAAGCAAGGCATGAGGGGTTAGAGATAATTACTTTAAGTGCCCGCTCCTCCATCGCGTTACTGAATGCGTCATACGCCGCCATGATGTCCTCCAGTTGGAAATAGTGCGTGATCAGATCCTTGGGCTGGATTTTGCCTGACATCACCGTTTTCATGAGCATGGGTGTTGTCGCCGTATCGACAAGACCGGTTGTCAGCGTGATATTTTGAGACCATAGTTTATCCAGATCCAACTGGACCGGCTTTCCGTGCACCCCGATGCTTGCGATATGGCCTCCAGCAGTGACGATAGCCTGGCAGATATCAAAACTCATGGGTATTCCTATCGCCTCTATCGCAACATCCACACCTTTGTTGCTGGTCAATGCCATCACCTTCTCGGCGGCCTTGCCATCACTGTTGTTGACAGTCTGGGTGGCGCCGAGCTTTTTGGAGATCTCCAGGCGGTTGTCATCGATATCGACCATAATGATTTCCGCTGGCGAGTAGAATTGGGCCGTCAACAATGTCGCAAGTCCGATAGGGCCGCCTCCGATTATCGCTACCGTATCGCCGGGCTTGATCTGCCCGTTGACTACACCGCATTCAAAGCCCGTCGGCAGAATGTCACTTAGCATAACCAGCGCTTCTTCATCTGCTCCAGGGGGAACGGGGTAAAGGCTATTGTCGGCAAATGGGATACGGACGTACTCAGCCTGAGTCCCGTCAATCAGATTACCCAATATCCAGCCACCTCCACTTTCACAGTGCGAATACATTCCTTTCTTGCAGTTGCTGCACTTACCGCACGATGTGATGCAGGAAATCAGGACGTGGTCACCAACACGGAAGTTTGAAACATTTGTGCCTACTTGATCGATGATTCCGACTCCCTCGTGACCCAGAACCCGGCCTGGTGTGACGGTAGGAACATCACCCTTAAGGATATGCAAGTCTGTTCCGCAAATGGTTGTCTTCGAGATTTTGACAATGGCGTCAGTAGCGTTTTCAATGGAAGGTTTTGGCTTGTTTTCCAATTCACGTTTTCCTGGACCACGATATACAAGTGCTTTCATGAGAGATCATCCTTCATCCGGGTGAATAATTTGATAACTACCACGTATATGTGTTTTTTATCTCTAATCTAGTAACCCAAACCTGCGCATCAGGTATTTCTCGCCTTCGAGTATCACCATGGCGATGACACCCACGGAAATTATCAATATGCCATCGGTTATGCTTACGGGTTTTGTTGAAAAAAGATGCTGCATGATCGGCAAATAGGTAAAAGCAAGTTGAGCCACGAAGACACCGCCGATTGCGAGTAGCACAGGCCGGGTTCCCGTAGCACCGCGCCAGGTGAGTGAGGTCATATGGAGGTATCGAACATTGAAGAGATAGAAAATTTCGAGGACAACAATCGTGTTCACGACTATCGTGCGGGCCGTTTCTAGGTCCAGCCCGCGATTTAACGCATTAAAGAAGAGCAAGAGCGCACCACTCAGGAAGAGCAGTGACACGAATACTACGCGCCACACCAGGAATGGCGTCAATAATCCCGTATCCGGACTGCGAGGGGGACGCTGCATAACGTTTGGCTCGGGAGGCTCGAATGCCAGTGCAAGCCCAAGTGTCACGGAGGTAATCATGTTGATCCACAAAATCTGGACAGGGCTCATCGGCAGAGTAAAGTTGAACAGAATTGCCGCAATGACGATCAACGCCTCGCCACCATTCGTCGGAAGCGTCCACGCGACGACCTTCCGAATATTGTCGTAGACCGTGCGCCCTTCATGAACGGCAGAGACAATGGACGCGAAATTGTCATCTAGCAGGACCATTTGCGATGCTTCTTTTGCCGCCTCCGTTCCCCTTTGCCCCATCGCAATGCCGACATCTGCTTGCTTGAGAGACGGAGCGTCATTCACGCCATCGCCTGTCATGGCCACCACCGCCCCACCCCTCTGAAGCGCCCTGACGATTTGAAGCTTATTTTCAGGGCTCGTTCGCGCAAAGACGGCTGTATCCCTCACAGTCGCCTCGAACATCTCATCACGCATATCACCGAGCTCGTGCCCCGTGATCGCACGCGGGTGATCATCGATACCAAGTTGCCGCGCGATCGCGATTGCGGTTGCAGCATGGTCACCTGTAATCATCTTCACTGCGATCCCGGCAGCGCGGCATTCGGCGATCGCCGCAACCGCCTCGTCCCTGGGCGGGTCGATGAATCCTATGATGCCAAGAAAGACGAGGTTCTTCTCAACTTCGGCGAACGACAGTCGTTCCGCCGATTCCGGCGCTGGCTTCATCGCGAAGGCCAGGATCCGCTCACCTTCCGCCGCAGCCTCAGCGATTCGACCTGTCCAATGCTGCGGATCGAGGGGCACTTCGCCATCTTCGCCTGCTTGCATCGTACACATCTCAAGTAAACGCTCCGGCGCACCCTTCACCAGAACAACCTTTTGTCCATAAGGAACGTGATTGAGCGTGGCCATGAAGCGGTGCTGGGCGTCGAATGGAATCTCATCCACGCGAGCCCATTCAGCGCGAATATTTTCCGGCTCGAAGCCCGCTTTCATGGCAAGCGTTACCAGCGCGCCTTCCATAGGATCACCGTTGACGATCCAGGCACCAGCAGATTTGCGCAGATGTGCATCATTGCAAAGAAGCCCCGTATGAACCAAAGTCAGGGCATGGCCTCGACTACTAGAGGGCATCGCCGCACCTTCATCGTCGAAGAGCTTTTCCCCCTCCGGCGAGTAGCCGGAACCGCTCACCAGGATTTCATCACTGGAAACGACGATCCGTCGGGCTGTCATTTCGTTGCGGGTAAGGGTCCCGGTTTTGTCCGAACAAATGACAGAAGTTGCACCCAGCGTTTCCACAGCCGGCAAACGGCGGATGATGGCATTGCGAGCCGCCATGCGCCGGACGCCAATGGCCAGCGTGATCGTGATAACGGCAGGGAGCCCCTCAGGTATCAGTCCAACGGAGAGAGCAACAATGGCAATCAGGGCATCTGGCCAGGCAAAACCACGGGCAAAGACTGCGAACAGGAAGAGCAGGGCCGACCCCGAAATCGTTACCCAGGTGAAGCGCCGGGCGAATCGATTGATCTGCCGCAAGAGCGGCGTTGTCAGTTCCTGGACACTGCCCAAGAGGGTGCTGATACGGCCCATTTCGGTTTTGACGCCGGTTGCGACCACCACGCCGCTGCCCTGTCCAGCGGCAACCATTGTGCCGAAATAGGCCATCGACGTCCGATCGCCGAGCGCCGCCTCAACGGGCACAGGGTCCTCTCTTTTCTCCGCTGCGACCGACTCTCCGGTCAGGATCGCTTCCTCTATCAGCAAGCCACGAGCATGCATGAGGCGCAAATCGGCGGGGACGCGGTCCCCTGCCTCCACAAGCACCATGTCCCCCGGAACCAGATCTGCCACGGACACCCTGCTGCGGTGACCATCACGCATTACAGTGGCCTGAGGTGAGACCATGCTGCGGATGGCGTTGAGCGCGTTTTCTGCTTTTCCTTCCTGGATAAAACCGACGATTGCGTTGACAAGGACAACCGCAAGGATGACTGAAGCATCAACGAAATGCCCCAGACTCCATGTAACGACTGCCGCGGCAAGCAGGAAATAGATTAGCGCGTTATTAAGATGGGAGAGGAAACGAACTACGGGATGTCGTGCAGGGGTGGACGGAAGCTCGTTTGCGCCGTAGAGTTGTAGCCGTTGAGCAGCCTCCGTGGCGCTGAGGCCGGTCGGACTGGCCTCAATGCCAGCGAGAACATCCTCCGCGGACAGGGCATGATATGCATCTTCCTCAAATTCAGCCTTCATCCCGCAGCGGCTCTCGCCTCCCTTATGGGTTGAATGCATTTTCGTCTAGCATCAGTGAAAATATTTTTACAACACTGCTCTGGCTCTGCCGGCGAATTCAAGAGCGGAACCCCGGCTCGGGGGAATATAATATTTCCCCCCTTAATATAATCCAGGACATTGATTTTATGGGAAATATTTATACAAGGGCGGGTAAAACAGAGAGATGAAATTCATGAAAACAGCTATGCGCACGAGAGAAGTTTTAGAGTCATTGATTGAAGCAGACCCGGGCACGCTGAAAATATCGCCTTGCGGCCCTACCGTAGGTACGGTAGCGAACATATTCCTCTCCTGAACATTGTCAAAATGCGATCACCCCTGAAAACGGGGGTTTTTTTAACTCATACGTAGGAGAAAGCGGAAATGGCAATTGGTACAGTAAAATGGTTCAACGATGCGAAAGGCTTTGGCTTTATTACCCCTGATGACGGTGGCGACGATCTATTCGCACACTTCTCGGCAATCGGCATGTCTGGATTCAAGACGCTCAAAGAAGGTCAAAAAGTATCATTTGAGGTCACGCAGGGTCCGAAGGGCAAGCAGGCATCAAACATTCAAGCTGCGTAGGATTTCATGCTGGGGCGGGTAAACCGTACCAGCGTGTAACAAGTTGGCGTTTCTCGGTTGATGCGGTTCCTGACGGATGTAATCGGGCTGACGACTCGTGCCCAGTCCGCCTGAACAGGGCTCGTTTTTAGGCTAACGTGGAGGTTAAAGACTACCCTCTCGTCCGGCCCTTTTGCTGTTCCGGTCCCTTTAGCGCTTCCACACCAGCTAGGACGTCGAACAATTCCTCGTCAATTTTGCTTTGGCGCAAGCGGTAGAACGTCTTGCGAAGATCTTCGCTTAGCTGATCGATATTCCTTTCGGCACGCTCCATAGCGGCCAAGCGGCTTGCGTTCTCACTCGCCAGTGATTCGGCACATGCACGGAAGAGCGAGACGAACAGATATTCGCGAACCAGCGTCCGTAAGGTTTCCGGCCCGCTGCCTACAACCTCCGGCAAATTCTTCGTTGGCCACGGCAGTTTAGCTAGCGTGCTTCGCCAGGTTTCATCCAGCGGCAGGAGCTGCTGATCGACGGGCTCGTATATTTCCCCCGATCTGGAGCTGTTATAGAACAGATAAAGCGTCTGAAGCCCGTTCTTTCCTTCGCCTTGCTCGGCTTGTCCGCGCCTTGCCCGGCTCTCCCTCCCCCCGCTTTCCTTCCTCTCCTCCCTCCCTTCGAGGCCCGGCAGAATAATTTGCGCGAGAATCTGCCCCACCAGCGGAGTAATAGCCTTGATCGAAAATGGAACGGTTAAACAACCGGCAAGCGGCACACTCCGATCAGCCAGGCGGTCATGCACCCGCTCGCCCACAGCCCAGACTTTCGTTTTACCCGGTATTGTGGCCAGGGTATGAACAGCGTAGTCAGCCAACACGTCATTGAACTGACCCACCAATCCCTGATCAGAACCGAATACGACCGCACCGGTTACGCCGGTGTCTTTTTTTACTTTCCATTCACCTGGTACCGTTACCACGTCTGCCACATCTGCAGAGGGCGCCTTAGTGCTCAAGCAGACGCTCAGGCCAAGCTCAACGGCATGATAATACTCGTCGAGCGAACGTACGGATTTTTCGTATTGGCCTATACTCACCGCCGCCAGCGCCTTCATGGTGCTGACCACTGAACGCAGGTCCCTGGCTCTCTCGATTTTCTGGCGCAGGTTTGCAAGTGTATCGCTCATGACTTCCGCTTGCCCATCTTGATATTGCCTGGCTTTGCCGAAGTGTTTGAATAAAGCTTACTTCAGCTGTTCATGTAGCAGTTTCAATATCTTGCTTGCGTTATTGGTTTTATCCGGCGTGCCATCCTTGTTTAGCACAGTGACATCGGTACTCTCACCCGTTGTACCCGCTTCACTTAGCTGAATACGAAACTGTTCGGGTCCGTCCTCCCCTTCCTCGCGCCAGAACATAAGCTTCGAAAGTACGCTCGGCCCTGCACCACTGTCCAAATCGGGATTGATATAACGCACAAAGTAAATTCCCTGTGAGCGGTTACGATCTTCGACAGTAAAGCCGATACGATCGAGCGCCAGCCCTACGCGGCGCCAGGAACGGTCAAACGCCTCGTTCAGGCTGAGCACGCCGCCCTTTTCGCCGTCGAGGCGCGCGCGCTCCTGCACGCTGCCTGAATTTGCCACCGCTGTTCTTGCCCGTTCTTCCGTTACGCCAAACCGCATCATCAGCCGCGAAAGCATCTCGGCTTCCAGGTCGGGATCAGCGGGACGAGGCTGCCATACGGTACGCACGTCCCCCTGCATTACCTCATCCATGCCGCGATGGCTGATATAAATTTCCGTCGTACCGTCTTCCCCACGTTCCAGGCGGGTGCGAAATTTATCACGTTCGGCAGTGGAGTACAGCGAATCGAGAATCTTTCCCAAGGTGTTCCGGATAATGTCCTCTGAAATCTTGGCGCGATTTTCCGCCCAGTCGGTTTCCATTACGCCGGCTTCCGGCATCTCTACCTTGATGAGAAACCCCAATTCATGCCAGAATTCCTTTACTACCGGCCATACTTCCTCCGGTTCACCCTTTACCACCAACCAGCGCTGAGTACCCGAACGCTCCATGCGCACACCGGCCTCTTCCAGAGAGGGTAGAATAAAAGCGCCGCCGGTGCTCGCGCCTGACAGCTTGTTGCGCTCTCTATCATAGGCTGAAAACGTTGCGCTTCCCGTAGGATTGATATCCGGAACAACATAGCGCTCGTCGGAACCGGGCGCCGTTAAATCGGGTGGCACTTCCAGCGGTGGGAGTTTGCCCGCTGATTTGTAATTCATCTTCTTGGCTTCCGGCAGCAGGTTGCATCCTGCCACAGTCACTGCCAAACACAACGCAACCACTATCCGCCATTTCATGTGCAACACTTGACCCCTCTTGAATTCCGGCAAGCCATTTATACGGCTATCCCGGCCTTGCCCATTGCTTCCCTGACAGTCTGATGATATCGGTCTGAAAGCGGCGTCAGAGGCAGGCGCAGGTCGGCTCCTATCAATCCCATCTGCGCCACCGCCCACTTTACCGGGATCGGATTGGCCTCGACAAACAAATCCACGTGCAGCCTCGAGAGCTTGCCATTGGCCGTGCGGGCAGCCGCAAGATCCCCCGCGAACGCTGCTGCGCACATGTCATGCATCAGCCTCGGTGCGACATTCGCGGTGACGGAAATCACGCCATGACCGCCCAGCAGCAACATTGCAAGTGCGCTTGCATCATCTCCACTATAAACCGCAAAACCTTGAGGAGCCCGGCATAGCAGGTCGAACCCGCGGCCCATGTCCCCTGTCGCATCCTTGATACCTACAATATTCGGGATCTGTGCCAGGCGCAGCACCGTGTCGTTAGCGATATCGGCTACCGTCCTGCCCGGGACATTGTATAAAATTTGTGGAATATCAACCGCCTCTGCTATTGCCCTGAAGTGCTGATATAGACCTTCCTGCGTCGGCTTGTTGTAATAGGGAACCACTGACAGGCTTGCATCCGCCCCGGCATTTTTTGCGTAAATAGACAGATCGATGGCTTCCCGCGTGGAGTTCGCGCCCGTACCCGCGATTACCGGCACACGCCCGGCGGCACACTCTACCGCTGTCCTGATCAATAGATTATGTTCATCGAAATCCACCGTGGGGGATTCGCCAGTGGTTCCTACCACTACGATTCCGTCGGTTCCTTCCGCCACATGGAAATCGATCAGGGCATGAAAACGCTCCAGGTCCAGCTCGCCATTTTCACGCATGGGCGTGACGATGGCGACGAGGCTGCCTCTTGTTGCAATATTATCCATGCCAGCAATCCGGGTAAAAACTCCTATTTTACCCGAATCTCGCTTTCAACAAGAATATTCGCCACATCACACCAAGTGAAGGCACATCACGTAAACAAATTCATCGAATTCTACGTTCTAAGACCTCCATCAGGCCCTCGGGTTCCAAGCCTCCCGGCCGATCAAGATTTCGAAAACACTATCGCGCCATTTCTGCAATCCACCGTAATGGTGTCTTTTGCGCCGAAACGGCCTTCCAGTATCTCCTTTGCCAGTGGATTCTCGATTTGGGCCTGGATAGCCCTTTTCAGCGGCCGCGCACCAAAAACCGGATCAAAACCAGCCTGTGCAAGCTCTGAGAGCGCGGCCTCTGTCACTTCCAGCTTCATCTGCAGTTTTGCCAGCCTCGCCTCCAGGTATTGCAGCTGTATGCGCGCGATGGATTGTATGTGCTTGTCAGCCAGCGCGTGAAATACCACCACCTCATCAATGCGATTGATGAATTCGGGGCGGAAATACGCTTTCACTTCACCCATCACGGCCAGCTTGATCACCTGGTAATCATCACCCGCCATTTGCTGGATCATCTGCGAGCCGAGATTGGAAGTCATGACGATAACGGTATTCTTGAAATCGACCGTGCGGCCCTGCCCATCGGTCATGCGGCCGTCATCCAACACCTGTAGCAGGACGTTGAACACATCCGGATGGGCCTTCTCAACCTCGTCCAGCAGAATCACTGAATAAGGCTTGCGGCGCACCGCTTCAGTCAGGTAACCGCCTTCCTCGTAGCCTACATATCCCGGCGGCGCCCCAATCAGCCGCGCAACCGAGTGTTTCTCCATGAATTCCGACATATCAATGCGAACCAGATGATCTTCGGAATCGAACAGAAAACCAGCCAGCGCCTTGCATAATTCCGTTTTGCCCACGCCGGTCGGCCCCAGGAACAAAAAAGAACCATAAGGACGGTTGGGATCGGATAGCCCGGCACGGGAACGGCGAATAGCATCCGATACCAACCGGACCGCCTCATCCTGTCCGACAACCCGCTCATGCAGTTTCTGTTCCATTTGCAGGAGTTTTTCGCGTTCGCCCTGCATCATTTTTGAGACGGGGATGCCTGTGGCGCGGGAAACGACCTCGGCGATTTCCTCGGCGCCCACCTGGGTGCGAAGCAATTTCGGTCCTTTCGCCGCATCGGGTTGACCGGCCATATCGCCCTGCCGGGCCTGGGCGCTGAGTTGCGCCTGCAATTGCGCTTCCAGTTGCGGGATACGGCCGTACTGCAACTCCGACACTTTCTGCCAGTCTCCCTTGCGCGTCGCCGCCTCCATCTCCAGCTTGACCTTCTCCATCTCCTCCTTGATATGCTGAGACCCCTGTACCTGCGATTTTTCCGCCTTCCAGATTTCTTCCAGATCGGCGTATTCGCGCTCCAGTTTCGCGATTTCGTCTTCCAGCAAGCTCAGACGCCTCTGCGATGCCTCGTCCTTTTCCTTCCTGACCGCCTCGCGTTCAATCTTGAGCTGAATAACGCGCCGGTCGAGCCTGTCCATTACCTCCGGCTTGGAATCGATTTCCATGCGAATCCGCGCCGCGGCCTCATCGATCAGATCAATTGCTTTATCCGGCAGGAAGCGGTCGGTGATATAACGGTGAGACAATTCAGCGGCGGCTACAATAGCCGGATCGGTGATATCGACACCGTGATGCAGCTCATATTTTTCCTGCAACCCACGCAGAATGGCGATGGTGGCCTCCACGGTCGGCTCGTCCACCAATACTTTCTGGAAACGGCGCTCCAGCGCTGCGTCCTTCTCGACGTATTTGCGATATTCGTTCAACGTGGTCGCACCTACGCAATGCAACTCTCCGCGTGCGAGTGCCGGTTTGAGCATATTCCCCGCGTCAATGGCACCTTCCGCCTTGCCCGCTCCCACCATCGTGTGAAGTTCGTCGATAAAAACGATGACACTGCCTTCGTTCTGCGCAATTTCCTTCAAAACTGATTTAAGACGCTCCTCGAATTCCCCGCGATATTTGGCCCCGGCCAGCAGCGCTGCCATATCCAGCGAAAGGACCCGTTTGCCTTTGAGCGTTTCAGGTACTTCACCATTGATAATCCGCTGTGCCAGGCCTTCAACAATGGCCGTCTTGCCCACCCCCGGTTCCCCGATCAGAACAGGATTATTCTTGGTGCGCCGCTGCAGTACCTGGATGGTGCGGCGGATTTCATCATCGCGCCCTATCACCGGATCGAGCTTGCCCATGCGTGCCCGCTCGGTAAGATCGAGCGTATATTTTTTCAGGGCTTCGCGGCTACCCTCGGCTTCAGCATCCCCGATATTCTCGCCCCCACGCACCTCGCTGACGGCCTGTTCGAGTGCTGTGCGGTTCGCGCCGTGCTGCCTGAGAAGGTTGCCGGTTTCACCTTTATCCTGGAGCGCCGCCATCAGGAACATTTCCGACGCGATGAACTGGTCGCCCCGTTTCTGTGCCTCCTTATCCGCGACGTTGAGCAAATTTCCCAGCTCGCGCGAGGCATTGATTTCTCCCCCGGCTCCCTCCACCTTCGGGAAACGCTCAATCGCTTTCTTCAACGCGTCGCGCAGGGGCGGAACATTCGCGCCGGCGCGCTGCAACAGGGAAATCGTGCCACCATCCTCCTGCTGTAAAAGCGCGAGCAGCAAATGCTGGGGTTCAACATAAGGGTTGTCCTGGCCCACGGCAATACTCTGCGCGTCGGCCAGCGCCTGCTGAAACTTCGTGGTTAACTTGTCGAAACGCATGGCAATTCCTCTATGGGTTCTGTATGACCCTTATATGAGGGAGGCAACTGAATTTTCAAGATGGCGCGCCACACCTGTCCCTTCCATTGGAACGAAGAGACGTAAAAAAAGTAGGGCGTCAATAAGCGAAGCGCATTGCGCCGATGACGCGGTTCACAGCCCCTGCCATTCAAAGCGACCGTGTTTCCGGATAAGGATACAAGATATTGAGCGCTACGCTTTTACCCGCGGTTTCGACAATACGGACATGTTCGCGCTTCAATTGACGTGCGTGGCGCAAGCCGCAGGAGTAAGCAATCATGTCGATGTCCCTGTTCATATTCTTGGCGTAATTGGCGACCCGCTGGTACTTTTCCATCACCACCAGGCCGCGCTGCAAGCGCCGGCTATGGGTGGTGATACCGGTAGGGCAGGTATTGGTGTGGCAGCGCATGGCCTGGATACAGCCGAGTGAAAACATGAAACCGCGCGCGGTATTAACGAAATCCGCCCCCGCGCACAATGCCCACGCCGCTCGCGCCGATGTCACCAGCTTGCCGGCGGAGACCACACGTATGCGGTCCTTCAGATTGGATTCCAGTAGTGCATCCACCACCCGCGGCAGTGCTTCGGCAATCGGCAGGCTCATGTGATCGACCAGGGTCTGCGGCGCCGCACCGCTGCCGCCTTCACCGCCGTCAATGGTGAGAAAATCCGGTGCGTATTCAAGGCCCCGGCGGCTCACCGCCTCGCACAGATCATTGATAAAAGACCAGCCCCCAATAGCGGCCTTCACCCCCACCGGGCGTCCGGTAAGATCACGGATATAGGCGATATTGTCCAGCAACTCGTTCACATTACCGATGTCGTAGTGCCGGTTGGGGCTGATTGAATCATGATAAGCAGGGATACCCCGGATAGCGGCGATCTCTTCTGTCACCTTGGTTCCAAGCAGCAATCCGCCCTTGCCCGGTTTTGCGCCCTGGGAAAGCTTTATTTCAAACGCCTTGACCACTTTGGCGAGCTCCTTCGCCCGTTCCGGTGAAAAATTACCGTCATGATCGCGGATACCATACTTGGCCGTCCCGATTTGCATAACGAGGTCGCAACCGCCTTCCAGATGATAAGGCGAAAGCCCGCCCTCCCCGGTATTCAGCCAGCATCCCGCTTCCGCCGCGCCAAGCGACAATGCGCGCACCGCGGGCGCGGAGATCGCGCCATAGCTCATGCCGCTGATGTTGACGATGGACCTTGCATAAAAAGGATGCTCGCAATATCCCTCGCCGATAACCTGCAACGGGGTCGGCAGCCGGTCCCTTTCCAGTACCGGGAAGGCGACATTGACGAAAATGATCGAGCCAGGCTCACGCACGTCATTCGTGGAGCCAAACCCAACGATGCCGCCTTCGTTCTTTGCGTTCCTGTATACCCAGGATCGCGTAGCCCGATTAAAGGGCATTTCGTCCCGATCGCTGGAAAAGAAGTATTGCCGTAAATACTCCCCCTGTTTCTCCAGGAAAAATCGCAGGCGCCCGATAACGGGATAGTTGCGCAGGATTGAATGCTTCTTCTGGGTAATGTCCTTAATGAACCAGAACAAGATGGTTCCTGCCACGATCAAGCCCGCTATCGTGCCAAAGCCGTAGGAAAATACTTTCAGTACCTCAGACATTCCGCCTCCACTATTGCATTCAAGCTAAAATACTCCATTCATTCCGTAAACATAATAAAGATGTTTTACGACAATTTCATCGAACTGGAAACCGAGATCAAGAACAACGTCAGCCGGGCGCTAGCCGAAGATATGGGCGGGGGCGACCTTACGGCCAGCCTGATTCCGGTTGGCGAAAGCGCGGCCGCCACAGTCACCAGCCGTGAAGACGCGGTGTTATGCGGCACTCTCTGGTTCGACATCTGTTTTCGGCAACTGTCACCGCAAGCGGAAGTGAGCTGGCTGGCGCGAGATGGCGACAAAATAGCCGCCGGTCAGCGGCTCTGTGAAATAAGCGGACCCGCACGTGCACTGCTGACAGGAGAACGTACTGCGCTTAACTTCCTGCAGTTGCTGTCAGCGGTCGCTACGCAAACGAGTCGTTATGTGCATGCTGTGGCGACAACCGGTGCCATGATCGCGGATACCCGCAAAACTCTGCCAGGCCTCAGGGTGGCTCAAAAATATGCCGTCAGATGCGGGGGTGGCGTAAACCAGCGTCTGGGCTTATACGATGGCATACTGATCAAGGAGAATCACATCATGGCTGCCGGCGGCATTGGGCCTGCCCTGCGCGCCGCCCAAAAAATCGCCTCGCCCGGAGTATCCGTTCAGATTGAAGTGGAAACGCTGGATGATCTGCGCCAGGCGCTGGATGCCGGAGCCAAGTTGATTCTGCTGGATAACTTCGACCTGGGTGCATTACGCGAGGCGGTTGTATTGAACGCGCGACTGACCAACAGAGGGGCGATGCTGGAAGCCTCGGGTGGAATCACCCTTGATAATGTCCGCGCGGTAGCAAAAACCGGCGTGGATCGCATTTCCATCGGCAGCCTCACCAAGGATGTGAAGGCAATAGATTTGTCAATGCGGTTTTCTACAAAATCGTAGCTTGAAAACAGGCAAAAGGCGACGCGATGCGTAAAGTCGCTACAGGGTCGCCTGCTCCAAATGCCTCGCCGGATATCGCGCGTGGCTCTCAAATGCTGCTTTAGCACATCACTGTGAGTACTAGGCATGAGCCTGCTATCAACCAGTTTGATTGTCTCCTCATGACCCTGATCTTCGCCTGCATGTAACCGGTAATTCTTGCCCTCCCGAAAGATCCATATCAGATGGTGGCGCCTTTAAAGCTGCCGCACTTCCAGCGTTTTTGCGTCAGGCCAAAACGTGGGATCGGGTGACGGTGCGAAAATCCTCCGGTTGATGGATGCCGACAAACCGCATGAAGCCGCGTACGCGTTTTCGTAAGCGCCCAGGGTTTGCGGATTATCAATATTGGCGAACCATTCGATTGCGGGCACCTCGCTCAATTGGGCGATATTGAGCCGAGTTTTGAGGTTTTAGGATGAGCGAATTCATGAGTTAATTTCACAGTTGATAAAATATGTTATCAACTGTAAAAGACGGATACGGAAAACCCTTTACGGGGGAGCTTACGGGAGCACATCACTTGTCCTTGGCAAGATAGCCGGATTAATAGACTTACCGCTTCTTCGATTAATTCAAGCGTCTCTGCTGCCGCCGCTGGATGTGATCAATCAGAAAGTCGGTTATTCTTTCGAGATCGGTAAGGTCACGTTCCGAATAGCTCAGCCTTGCCGAGATTTGGCTTTCGGCTTTACAGGATTGTTGCCGGCAATGCGCGCCTTAAGGTACGCGTGAACCTCATCGACATCAAAGCCTTTGCCGGTACTTAACATTCCTTCCCGTGCTGCTTGAGCTTCAATTACGAAGCTGGCACGCGATTCAGCTGCCGTAGCTGCTCTTTCGTTTGCAATTGACCCTGAATCGCAGCATCTTACTCTCACACTGGCCGCTCATCTTCTTATTGGCACCTCCCCAAAAAATGACCTATTGCGGGAATGCCAGTTTGCAGCCCTTTCGTTTGCAATTTGCCGCCCTCGGAGGTGACAATTTACGCCCTCTGGTAACGTCCCTCTCACAGGGTGAATTGCAGAATTTTCAGATCCTGCGGTAGGGCGGGGCAGCAGTTGAAACGAATCCACATCTATTGGAGCTATTGGAAAGGCCGAATCCTCTGGAACCGTCCATGTCTCCAGCTTACCCCCAAAACTTCCGCAGTCTGATTTTCCAACGACCACTTGGAAACGAGTTTCTGGATTGGGAGGGTGAAAGATAGCAAGTAATTCTATGGTAAAAGGGTCAGAGTAAGCCATGAATAGAGGAGTGCCTCTCGGTCTCGGGATGGCAACATAAAATATTTGAAATGATCTGGTGCCATAGAAAAGGTGAAAAGTGGCTTGCGTCGTCGGGTTAAGCAAAGGAACCGTAACGCCAGGATAGTCACGATAGTGAATGCCCCAGCTTCTCCGGAAATCGGTAGGTGAATCTTGCGATGCAATTCCTTCACTAGAAAATATTACATCGTAAAAAAAATGAAGCTCCCTTCCATCTTCTGTATGTTTCGGTGAATAAAAGGGCATGGATGAACGATGGCAGTCTAGAGCGACATTTCTGTATTTCGGTGTCTCTAGCACGGATCCATCCTGAAAAGCATACAGCGAGAACTCCGTTAGAAGATTAACAACAATACCCATTCTATAATTCTGTGGAGTAGCCGGAAGAGGAATGCCTTCCGGGCTGTCATCGTGTACGACGTTTACTGCCCATTCCCACCAGGGGAAATCTATAAATATATTATTTTGAAGTTCGGCTAACATTGGTGGGCAGTGTAGTGGTTCTCCCCCCCCCCGAGGATACCTGATATCATGAATAATCTCCTGCCTACCACTCAGGTCAATATAAACTCCCATACCTTAACCGTTTAAACCTTTTTGCATTCCGGTTACTGGGTCATACTCTACCTCAACAGCTACTACCTGATCTGTAGGTAAAATTTCTACCCATTGGTCAAAAATTTCAAAATGACCCGAGGTTTGTAATTTAAAACCTCCCTGGAGAGGATAAAAACCATGTTCATAAACCTTATCAATAGGAGTTGAGGAAACCTTATTGTCATCATTTATTTCCTCATTTTTAGGATGTAATTCCACCTTGTTACCTGCCGCATGTTTTTCCCTTACTTTTTCTGCAAGTATAGTTAGTGCTTCCCAAATTGTTTTTCCTTGTAATTCTTCCTCATCTCCCGTGTAAAAATCATTTTCAGTTAAACCCTCCCCACTTTCTGTATGTTTAAGCCAGTTTAAGGCAGCTTGTTCTTTACCAGGACGAATTGGAATTACTGCCTTAACCCATGGAGCATTCAAAAAGGCATTCCTTAAATTATCGCCATCAAGCTGCAATAACCAACCTAAAGAGCTTCCCAACTTTGCCGGTTCCGATTCTTCAGTAATATTGTAATTTGAATCCCTTATTGCCCCTCCCCAGGAAGCGAATGATCTATTTAATGTAGATAAAAATCCCGAAGAAAAACTCTGAGTAGTCAATTTAGGTTTCCACCAGTCGGGTGCTACAAAATAAAGCATTTTGTCGATATCGAATATAGAGTTGATTAATTCAGCGATGATGTGCTGGGTCGAAGTGCTCGTACTATAATCAGGGCTGTTTGTGCTTTCTATCAAGGATTTAATTAAATTTCTATAAACAATGATCCTTTCCTCTTCCCTTAATTCCTCAAACTTCCTGCTCTCGATTCTGCTTGCAAAATTTACCCTTTCTTTTAATCCGTCAACAAATGCCTGTTTAGTTAATTGATCAACTTTATTGTCGTAGGCTGTAATGGCAGCATCATTAGCAGATATTATCTTTTGTTTCAACGCCTTAGATGGCATCCAGGAAGCTTTAAAGCTTACTGGAATTTCATTCTGATTGTTAAAATTCACCATCTCTAACTGGATGGTTATATTGTTGTCCTCAGAAATTTGAATAACGGAGAGATCGCAAAGGTTATTATTTGTAGAGACTACATATATCTTGTTTAACAGATAATCTGTTTGTGGAGGGTTTATAGAATAATTTTGTATGTGCTTAATCCTGTCATTACCCACATAGGTATCTCCCGACTGATCCTCTTCAACGCCATTAATGTATGTGCGATCTTTTCTTAATCCAAATTCGTTAGGATCTGCATTAATAGGCTCAAATCTAATTTGAAGGGTAACATCAGAAAACAATTCCGCAGGCATTGGAGCAATTTCTGCCGGAGCAATGCTATCTAAATCTGCGGGTGCAGCTAAATGGATGAGATTTGCGAGCCCTAGCCCCAATCCTGGGTTATCCACATAAGTTTGCCAACACAGGTAAGTCCCGATGTCCTGTACCTGAACCCCCACCTGACGCATCTTTCTTCTTAGCTCATAATTGATCAAGTTATTAGTTGAATTTTTGAGCGTATATTTTTTTGAAGAGGTAGCGGTCTCTTCCGAAACACTCTTAAAAGTAGATTTGAAGTTCTTTTTAATTTCTGAAGATAATTTTTCAGTCTGCTCCCGCATTCTCTTATGAGAGGTTTCTTTGGAAATTTCCTGCGTAGTATTAAAATCTAAGCTTCCTGTAGCATTGGCACTGCCAGTAGCCCAAGATTGATTTACTGATGCTGTAAAACCCAATTTCAAATCTTGTTTATTGTTTTCCTGAACTGCCTCAGATATTTCATCCTTTTCCGTTAGACTGCTTTCAGATTTAATTATCGTCTCAGATGCCTGCTCTAAAGTTTTCTCTATTACGGTTTTTCTTGTATGGATTTCTATAAGCACTGCTTCTGCCCCCGGGCTTAACCAGATATGCTCCACTGCAGGACCGAGAAAGGTTTCAAATTCAAAGAAGTATTGCCTGAAGAGATGCACTATTCCAACTGGTGACAGAGAAATTTTATGTAAATCTTTTTGGGGATCAAAAAAATCTAAAGGGTCATTTAAACGATCCGAAGGAGTGAAGATTGGTTTTTTGGGGGTTTTAAATATTTTATAGAGTGAATCAAAAGCTTTTTGTGAGGCCAGGAAAACAAGTAGGCCTGCGACTTTGGATTCATAATTCAGGATCTTTCCATATTTTTCCTGAAGCATTTGCTGACGTAAATTATGATTACCCAAGAACTTGCAGTCTTGTGTAAAGGCTGACCTTAATGTATTACTTAATTCCTGCTCCAATAAAATATCGATATTTTCTTTATTGATAACACTTTCCCAATCGGAGGTTTCATTAAAAGATTTAACTTTATCGGCTAAAGCATTTAATAATAGGCTTCCATATCCATAATTTTCCTTGCTCAAATTACTGTCAATACTGCCCGCTTTCCATTCCCTCAGATTAATACTGCAAGTAGCAAGATCTAGATCATAATTCGTGGAAGATTGGATCTGATCTAGGGATTTGTTAAAACTCTTTATCCTTTCATCTTGAATGCCCGCATTGAATTTAGCTTTTTTTCTTTCTGACTTCCATCCGAGCAAGGGCTGGTAAACCCCAAAAATTTCGCTTGAATAAGGTAAGCTTCCGACAAATTTATCTTTGATTTTCATATTTAAAAAAGATAAGTTTTATAAATAAAAAATCCGATGAAGAAAAGAAGCTAATTAAAAAATTCACTTCATTATCATTACGGCGCTCAGGAAAAACGGTATCTAATTCAAAGATTATTAAATGAAATTGATATAACTAAACATTTTCTTTAGGTATTTTTTATAGCATATTTATAGAAAACCGCACTAAGCCCCTTTGGAGTTGCCCCTATTAAACCGGATAGGATGCGGTTAGTAATTGGCTGCCCTTGATCCGCTTGGATCGATTTCAGCAGGGTACCCAGGAACAGGCCCGCCAAGTAGGATTAGTGACGTCTGGTCCGACAGACCCTGTTCCCCAAAGATGATCGCTTTCCGTCGAGCCTGTAGCGTCACCTAAGTAGTAAGCGCCCGCCCAGATTTCTCCTGGCTGTATCTCCTGCGCAGTGCGAAACCACGACTGGATAATCGTTGAGCCGGCCTTCGCATATTGGGCCAAACGTTGCCCTTCCTCTTCGTTATCGAAAGTTACCTGGCCATACCCCATCAATATATGTAATCCATCAAACGCATTCCGCCACCTTTCAAGTACATTCCCGCCACTCCCAACCACATCATCTTGTAGCGGCCCACAAGCGGCAACCACGGCCCATTCAAGATTCTTGGTACCCCAAAGATCAGGGGCACCAGCGGTTTCCGTAAAATGTAGAAAAGTATCATCGGGTGCAGCAAATACCCACCCGTCACTGTTCGCATGTCCTGTGTAGAAAACAAAATCAACTGCATCGACCCACTCGTCATTAAATTCGCGCCAATCTGATTCCCATGCGTTCGCGTCGCCCCAATTGAAACGGATACTCCATCCCGCCGCGGCTAATTCATCAACAAAACCCTGCGCATTGTTCTGACTCCCCGCCAGACCGCCCGATAGGCCTATCCAGGAAGTACCCGCAGAATAAAAACCTAAAAGATTGCCAAGTTCCTTCAGTTTGATTACGGGGAAATTGGGATTGAGTATGAGGGGGCCGTTGAGGGATTCAATGGTAAATACATCGGTAAACTTCAGGCCGGCTTGTCGAAGCAAGCGACGGTTTATTGCAATGCCCGGGGGAAGCGGCCGGCCGGGCACTGGTTGGAAGTCAGCGGGCAGCGGGCGTATGAAAGGCCTTGCATTCTGAGTTCTCGTGGGTTGCAATGGCTGCGATGCAGGAACAGTTACTTCCGTTGCAGGAATAATTATTTTCCGTAATGGAACACGATTGCCTTCGAAGTCAGCAACCGCGCTGTACACATAAACCGGATAGAGGAGATTCTGCTCTGAAAATGCAGGTGCCGCGAAATAAGCGAGTTCGGATGAAAACTCGGCAATCTTCATGGAAGCGGTCATTGCTCGAAATGTCTGGTCGGCTTTTGTTTGCTCCACAACTTCCTGCAACTCCGGCTCGCCAGTCACCGGACGCCAAACGCCCCGAAGCCCCAGAAGTCGCCCGCCTTCGCCAAATGCAACGCCGAACCGGCCCCCTCCGCCAACTAAGGGGAGAACTTTACCACCTACCCCAAATTCGCTAACATCGATCTCAACATCCATTAAAATTGTGATGTCTTCCTGAAACACTTGCCGATCCATCATATTCTTTGTGGCAATAACGGTCGTTGTCCCGCTCGTCCGGGTTTTCAACCGGAAGGGACCGGTCAGTTGCGGTAAGACTCCGTACTTGGTAAGTAGCCCATAACTTGATCGTTCGGCATCGGCAGCACTTATAAGCTCTCGTTTTTTCGAATTGACACCGGCAAACCGCCATAATCGACTTAAGTCCGCCGCCCAAACACCGCCTCGAGCAACATCAATCTCAATGCTTCCGCTCTTGCTGGTCAGCTCAATTCGAGTACCCCGCTCAAGCATTTCATAATCTGCTCTGGGAAAGAGAAGCTTGCCGAGATCGTGAATGTGCTCCGCGGGAGCGACAGTGCTGGCTACTGGGAATATTGGAAGTTTCATTGCATTCCTCCTTTTCAATAATCATTTATCAGACTAAAGGGGGTTCAGCAGTCCAAGCGAAAAGCAACGCCTAAAGTCCCCAGGTCTCTCTCCCCCCTCTGCTGTTTGGTCATTGATTTCTAGTCGCGCAAAAACTATGGACATCTTGTTTTTAAGTAGCTGATATGTGCCGCATACGCTGCAGTAGGTCTATTCCAGCCTGCTGGCGTCGCCGCTGAGGGCATCGTTTTGTCAGCTGCCTGGCGTAGGATTCCACAGTAACGGGGGGTGGGCTCAGCAATTTCATGGCAGCCAGAGCAGGCGCCTGCTCCCAGCTCGCTAAATGCAGGCGGATTTGCCCAGGTCGATTGGCCAATAGGTGTATATCGTACGCTGGGATCTCGGTTAGTCGGACTGCCGAGAGGAGTGTGTGGATGAACAACAAACGCATTAAAGCCACGATGACACTCGGTGCAATTTTCAGCTAAATTTGAGCCATCTTTTAGTTGATTTATCTGTAGCCGAATCCCTCGGCCCGTGATTCTTCTCCCCGTTGTAGCGTTGAGATTGTCCCAGAAGCATGCTTTACCGGTCGTCTGGCTTTGGCAGATGATCCCTAAAAGGCCAACGGAACCGCTTGTATTTGTACGCGGCAAGGCATAGCACAATCCTGCGTTTCCAGGCGCCACATAAGTCCAAACCTCACTATTCGGGTTAGAAGGAGAACCGGCGAAAGCGTATTCGGATGGCAAGGTCCCCCGGTTTACCCATCCACTATCCGGCCAGTTGGGGGGAATTGGGACCGAGTTTGATCTGCAAGTCCTCATGTAGCCCGTTTCTACAAAGTTATCTATGCGCAGACTTCCTAGTAGTGCAGCCAGAATCCTGGGGTCAATGTAATTGTTGAGATACCTACTAAAATCAATATCTAAGTTTCTTAAGTCCAACTGAAGGAAGTCAAGTGATCTCTCATGGATGAGATCAAAACGCCATTGATATGCAAGCTTCTCGTCAGGCAGGGCCACATCAATTCCCTTCTGAATGAGTAAGCTTTTGGTTAAAATGCGTTGGTCATCAGAGAACTTGAACCCGGATAACACCTTTTTGACATAGCTTTTTTCCAGGGGTGGCTTTGTTTTTCTATGTTGTTTATAGGGCTTAGCATCCGATTCTTCAGTACTCACTTCAGGCATGGCGGTAAGGCTTTGGATCATCGAATCCTGCAGCTGCTCGATGACCGCTTTGCTCAGCTTGATTTCCCGGAACTGCCTATCGAGCAGAAGCCCGTGATAAGCGTGTGCTATATCGAAGTAGGTAATCTTTTCTAGATTAATAGTACTTCCGTTGTCAGGTCCAGCAGGTTGCGTAGTTGTTTTCATTACGCAAGAAGAAATCAATCCCAAACCGATTATGCAGAAAAAAATAAAGGTTTTCGTGTGCCGATACATTTTCGTTCTTTTTCCTTGCCACATTTTTTACCTCCATCTATTTAATCCCCCCGACGACGTGGGGAGTCTGCTCCAGAATATGCAGAAAAGATTAACCTTACCGTTATTCATAGCAGGGAAAGGCTTCATGTCAATCTTGAGCAACATGGAGAAGGGCATAAAGAATATACAAAACCGTCTTTCTGGTTTTTATGGCTGCTTTTCTGGGAGCTGAGTTGTAACCCTTTCACGGTAGTTGAGATTTCACAAGACCACTCGCCGCAAAACGGACAAAACTGCGAAAGAGTTTGGGATAAGTCTAGGTTGTAATGATGGTACAGCTCTCGATGGATTCTCCCGTATCGGTAATTAGCCTTTATATGGCCGGATCTCATCTCTCGTTAGGGCTAGCCCTAGTGATAGATCATTTACCCCCCTAAAAGCCTATCACTAGACACATTTTTGACTTCTGATCGGACCTCTATCACATCATCTTTAATCCGTGTGAGAAAAAATGATCATTGGCTACGTAAGAACTTCAACTATCGATCAAACGACCGGTTTCGAGGCACAGCTCAAGGAACTCGAAGGTATCAAGTGTCAAAAAATCTTCCGGGAATAGACTCATCGCTTGGCGTTCGTACACAGCTAGAAACGGCACTGGAGTTCATGCGGGAAAGCCGACATCGAACGAGGTCCTTTCACGTCCTATATCCTCACGAAATAGCGACAAATCTCGCCTCCGATGGCACGCCCTGGTTGTTCACGACAAAGAGCATGTAAAACCCGGGCGGGGCAATATTGCCATTGGCTGGAGCGGCGGTTTCAAGGGTGGTTGCCGTGCGCGAGTTGATGGGCAGCTTGATGTAGCGCTGCCCCGCGTCGGTATGGTGCGTAACGGAAATGGGCGCAATCAGCGCGACGCTGCCAATATTTGCTGCCTGCGGCGTTTCGACCGAGAAAGTAGTGCCGTAGGTCACGCTTGGCGGTGCGGTCGAAATGACAGGACGTGCCCCCAGGCTCAGGTAGCCGGGCGAATACAACTCCAGGGTGTGCTGATCGGGATCAGCCGTGCCGGGCGCGACTCCTCCGGCGGCAAGAATCCTGCCGTCCGGCAGGAGAATACATACCGAATGATACTGGCGCGGGAAGTTCAGGGAAGCGCCGGGTGTCCATTCATCCGTATCCGGGTTGTAGGTTTCGACCGGAAGCACGGGCGTGGGGGACCATTTTTGACCATTGCTGTGGCCGCCAATGATGAGTATCCGGCCGGTGGGCAGTGCCACCGCGTTGACATTGGTTCGTCCGACATTCATGTCGGCAATGCGCTGCCAGGATGATCCTCCCACGCCGCCGCTGAATTCGATCACTTCGGCGGTAGCATTGTTGCGCGCCGTGGCCGGGCCGGATACGCCGCCGCCGAAGATGTACAGGCGGGTTCGCTCCGGTGAGGCAGTCGTGTCGATTGTGAGCAGACTCATGCCCTCCTGCCGGTCGTAGAATTGCTCCTGCCCATAATCGGTCCAGTTGCCGCTGGTTGGCCCGGTCAAGGTCAGGTAAGCAGTTTGCGTTCCTGTCGCGCCCGCCCACCCTGCGCGGGTGTAGAAGATTTCTCCTGATGGCAACAGGTGTAGGCCGGGATAAAGCTCCTCAAAGGTCCGATCCGCTCCTGTTACCGGAGCCCAGCTTGTGCCATCGTAGACCTCGGCTTCCGCCGCAATGGGATGGCCACCGGAAAAGGCCAGCACACGTCCATCACTCAGGCTGACCGCCGTCGGGTACCAGCGGGCATGAGCCATGCTGGCCGTTGCCGAGAATGCACCGGCATCCGGATTGGTCGTGTCCGGCGTGAAGATGAAGCAGCGGTTATTGGTGTGCCCCGCACCGTTGGTATCGCCGCCTACCACGAGCAGACGGCCGTCTGGCAGGAATATGTGGCCGGAACAGAAAAAATCTTCCGGAAGGGTAATGACACCCGGCATGATCTGTCTCGTTGTCGGGTCCCAGATGCGGCCTTCCAGGGGATAGTTTCTTTCCGCCGCTCCCGAAAAGAGCAGTACGTGGCCTGTATGCAGCAGCGCGCCATGAACCGTGAAGATGGGTGAGGAGTCCAGCAGTTCCCAGGAGTCCTCGCCATCGCCCCCGCAAGGGTGGTGACCCACCTCGGGGCATTCGTGCATGCGTACGTTTGGCAGCTGATAGCAGATCCGCTTCACCTCTTCCTCGCTTAACTCCACTTCCTGGGTGGCGCGCAATATCGCCGCCATGCCTTCCATCATGTGCATCTCGACGTGGCAGTGAATCAGGAAATCGCCCTGCAACTGGTATCTTTTGCATTCTCTCCGCCGATCCGGATAGGCGCTGTCGCATTCCCCGGAATGCTCATGCGAATGTTCGTGCTGGCCTCCGGAATGGGAAGATGGGTCGGATGCCTCAGATTCTAAACGGGAAGGGTGGGAATGGGTGTGTGCCCTGGCTCCTGCGGCATGCGCAGCGCCGATACGAGCCGGTTGAGCACGGCCTCCATGCTGATTCTCCTCTTCTTCCGCGCCGTGCACAGGTTCATGGCCGGGCCGGTTCTGGCCATTCTCACGCGGCTTGCAGCAGCAATCCAGTGGAAGGGGTTCGAGAATGACGGGCGGCACGATCGTATCGGCGACGAAGGATTCAGCAGGGCCGAGCGAGCGAGTGTCAACCCACTCCGTCCCCCAACGCCAGCGCTGCCCGTGCAGATGGAAATTGTGCCATACCATGCTCATGTCCAGGTTGAACACATACCAGCGTATGCGCTTGCCGGACTCTGCGACGATTGTAGGTGTATTCCCCACGAAGGTGCGGCCATTGATGGCATAGGACTCCAGCCCCGCTCCCGCACGCTCGGTCACGGTATGCGGTTGGTTGCCAGCATGGTTCCAGGTGACCTCCGCCCCTACTCCAACCGTAACGTCATCCAGTTCAAAACGGGCGGGTGTATCGAGGATATTGATGGTTGCTGTGAGAGGGCCTGCCGCCGTGACCCGCACTCGTCCCTGCATTGGATGAAAACGGCAGTAGTATTCAAAGGTGCCTTCCTCATTAAAGACGTGTGCGAAGGTATCGCCGGGGTTGAGGGTATCGCTGTCGAAGGCTGCTTCAGCAATATCGACATTCGCGGTAAGGCGGTGAAAGAAAATGGGAACTTCGAGGTCCACCTTCTCGCAATGGGGATCACGGACGATAATGCCGCCGAAGAGCCCGCGCTTGACGACCTCCTCGATATGCATATGGTGGTCATGAAAAGGCCAGCAGCCAATCGTATCTTCCCTGGCATCGAAGATATAACACCACTGCTCGCTGGGGCAAATGGCATCGCTGCGGTTGGGACCCTCATATTCCTGCACGCCAAAGGGCCACGAGCCGTCCGAGTCGATGCCATAGTGCAGGCCATGGACGTGCAGGCTGTGCGGCTCGATGTCGCCGTTGAGCACATGCACGTAGAGCCTTTCGCCAGGCTGTGTATAAATCACCGCTCCCGGAATACGCCGCTCCACCCGCGGCTCATTGGCATCGGCGGCAATGAGCGGATCGTCCTTGAGTATGGTATAGGCTCCATCGAGGTATTCCCGGTAGACAAGGGCGTTGAGCGTGCGCCGATCCACCTCTGCCTCGGGAATGATGGCATCCTCGTGCCCCATGTTCCTCATGCAGTCGAGACGGTGCTTGTGATGTTCCGCGTCGTCTGGCGCGACCGGGCTGTAATTGGGTATTTCCTCGATTTTTATGTATATGTGTCTCGTTTGCATGGCCCCCGTCTCCTGTCAGTTCGACCATAACCCGATGCCTCATGATTAAAAATAGCGGGTATCCAAGGGAATGCAAGGAGAAACAATTCAACGCAGAAGTAGCAGGAACAGGAAATGGAAAATTTTTTGCGAGTTCGAAATAAATTTTTATTACTCAGGGCTTCCCCTTAGCCGGCGCTCGCCCTGATTTATTTCCTGGACGCAACTTGCCTTCAGCTTTTCAAAGACTTCGTTTATGGATATATAACGGGAAAAGGTCACGCGTAGACGCGATTTCCTCACGTGATTATCCGGAAGGAGCCAGAATCCCCAAGGGGTGTCATTAATCAGCGTTTCCTTAGTTATTTCAGCTTAAAGACGCTGTAGTCTCGGGGCTTGGCTTCACCTTGAAATTATCCGGTCCCGGAAGTGAGGGGGTTTT
Source organism: Nitrosospira briensis (assembly GCF_900115125.1). Lineage (GTDB taxonomy): Bacteria > Pseudomonadota > Gammaproteobacteria > Burkholderiales > Nitrosomonadaceae > Nitrosospira > Nitrosospira briensis_A. Next base: position 907,180 of record NZ_FOVJ01000001.1, read on the forward strand.
CCTTTTCTATTCCTTAATTTGATTTCGGGTATGGGTTGGTAGCCTCCATGAACCAGACCCTTGGACACCTATTAAGTAGGGTCATCCAGAGTGTGCAAGTTCCACGCTTGGGAGTTAAACTAAAAAGGAGAATAACGTGACTACCGCTCATGACAATTTTGTATATTTTGATATAAACGGCATGAAAGCTTTCAGTTTTACAGAAACAAGCCATTCGATAACTGCGGAGCAACCGTACCACGGCGTTACATCTGGCATAAAAATGGAGGATGGCCATGATCAAGCCTACATTCTGGTTAATGCCGGGAGAAAAAAATCGGCTGCCGTCGCAGACTGGTTTAAATCGGCAACCGGCAATGGCCAGACCGTAGTCTGTGATAGCGCTGGAACTTATCCCAATGAACTGAACTTTGCCGTGCAAGGCACCATGAAGATCACGAACCAGTCCAACCAGGTGATAGTCGTTGACAATTTTATTGTCGCCCAGGGACATTTTGCCATGACCAATAACTGGTGGATCTCAAGCCCCACTATGCAGGGTATTCACGTATCCATCTCAGGGGCGGCTACGCAAGTGTGTTTCGTGGAAAACAGCGTTATACCGGTAATAGCGACTTTTAGCCCGAAGACGCCCTGCGTCAATCATTTCAGCATCGGCATATAAAACCAGGACGATTTTCCGGAGCGCAGCCCAATCGTGCGGAACACGGGTTAACCCAGTTACATGATTACTGCTCTTCGTCCTGATGTATCCTGGATGCAGCCGCCCTCCGGCCCAACGTCCTTCGCTTGCTGGCGCCCTACCCTTTACTGCCGTTTATATCGGCTCGGATGACAGTTGAGCAAGCGTCGCAGGATCGGGTTCTCCGTTAAAGTATTTCTGGAGGCAAGCGTTGAAAACCTTGTTGTCAGCGGCGACCTGCGCAAACAAAGTCATCGAAGAGCGGAATTTCAAGTGGTCGGGGTAGCCGAAAATATCGTCGATTGAACGGCCATTGATGGCAGCAACGAGTTGGCTGCATTCACGCAAGCGGGATCCGAGAACCGGGTGTTCAAGATACGAGGCAGCTTCCTCTCGCGAAGAGATTGCAAACAATTGCGCCATATTGCTCCGGCCCAAACCCTTTAACTGTGGGAAAATAAACCACATCCAATGGCTTCGTTTGCTGCCACTGCCCAGTTCCCGGCGTACGTTTTCGTAAATCGGTCGCTGGGCATCCGCGAAGCGCTGGAGATTGTAGGGATCGCCCATATCCATCTCAAATCATCGAACGGTTCCAGCCCGGAGTCCAAAACCCTATCAATTGCCGCCCCTATCATAAGCAAGAGAAGTCATGAGAAAATGGCGAGCTAACTGTTTCAGCTCCGGTTGCACACGCTCCACCCGCAGCCAGGCGTCTTCGCTATGGCAAGCGCGTATATACGTTGTAGCACAGCAATCGGCGCCCATACGTTCCCGCTTTCCATTCATGGTTTATAATCGGAACATCTTCCGAAGTTATCCAGTCACCCCGGCGAACTGGCACTGCACTTTCTTTGGTCTGCTTGGGTCCCGTAAATTTCCGATACAGACCTGAAACATCCGCATTTCATCCTGAAGGAGACCGGATGCACTCGAAAATAACATCGGCAACTACCGAAACGGATTTATTTTCACTGTTTATTTACCGTACTCCATGACCTGGTCTGCTTACCTCCCCGGCTGGCCGCTCGAGGTCAGCCCGGCCCTCTGGCTTGCGCTTACGCTCGTTGTCGCGGTGCTGGTAGGAGAGGTGCTCGTCCGCCACCTGAAATTGCCGCGTATTGTCGGCTATATCGGCATCGGCCTATTGCTGGGTCCCGGCGGACTGGCCTTGATTCCGCAAGTGCCTGCAACCGAATGGCGGCTGGTGGTTGACCTGGCGCTCGGTATTCTTTTATTCGAGCTGGGAAGCAAGGTAAATCTGCGCTGGCTTAAAGCCAATCCATGGATTGCCGCCACCAGCTTGCTGGAAGCGAGCGCAACTTTTGTGGTCGTGTTCTGGCTATTGAAATGGTTTGATGTCCCGGCCATCACCGCAGCCGTTGTGGCCACAATTGTGATCGCTACCTCGCCCGCTATTGTCGTGCGCACCGTAACCGAGTCACGTGCCCAGGGTCAGGTTACCGACCGGCTCATGCTCATGACGGCGCTCAACTGCAGCTATGCGGTTATTTTCCACAAATTTGCAGTCGCGGCAATGTATGGCGAGACCGGCGCCAGCTTAATCCATACCGTGATGCCGCCGCTCTACGTCCTTGGCGGTTCGGCTTTACTGGCAGTGCTGTTCGGTGTGACCTTCGAGCGCCTCCATCACCACCTGGGACATCACGAAGAAACATTCTCTTTCGTCCTGTTCGGCATGATAGCCTTCGCGACCATCATGGCTGCAACGCTCAAGCTTAGCCCCATCCTCGTACTTCTGGCGGCCGGCCTCATTACACGTTATCGCAGGAAGCGCACCCACACCTTCCCGCCCCATTTTGGTTCGGCAGGCGCGGTCCTCGTGGTGTTGATGTTTATTGCCAATGGGCTCGCGGGCGACCTCGGCGGGTTCGGCTATAGCCTACTTCTGGTCTTGCTGCTTATTACGGTGCGCGCCATCGCCAAGCTCCTGGCGGTGCTGGCGCTGGCGAATCAGAGCGGTATCGGCTTGCGGCAGGCCACAGCCCTGGGACTGGCGCTTATACCCATGTCGAGCGTGCCCCTTCTGCTGACGATGGATACCGCCACGGCCTTCCCCGCCTTTGGCTCGGGACTGGGGCTCGTGCTGATGAGCTGTATCGTAATACTTGAACTCGCCGGACCCATCGTGGTTCAAATGGCCCTGAAGATAACCGGGGAAACGCCGGATAAAAAAATATGAGCCTGATGCCCTTCGCCTCCTCTCGGCCCCTGAGCATCGGAGTGGAGCTAGAATTGCAGTTACTCAGCTGTAATGACTACAACCTGTCTTCCTCTGCGCCGGATATATTGCGCCGTGTTGAAAAACGCGCTCATCCCGGCGAGATAAAACCCGAAATGACCCGTAGCATGATCGAAATCAACACTTCGGTGCAACAGGAATATGGAGGGTTGATCAAAGAGCTGAGTGCCTTGCGTGATGTTGTTTCCGATACAGGTCGCTTTCTCAATGTCGCTATTGCGGGCGGCGGCACCCATCCGTTCCAGCACTGGAGCGAACAGAAGATTTTCGATGCGCCGCGCTTTCACCACTTGTCGGAGCTTTACGGCTACCTGGCCAAACAGTTCACGATATTCGGGCAGCATGTCCATATCGGTTGTACCGGGCCGGATGAGGCGCTTCATCTGATGCATATGCTGTCGCGCTATGTCCCCCACTTCATCGCCCTGTCGGCAAGCTCTCCTTTCGTGCAGGGACATGACACAGGATTTGCCTCGGCGCGCCTGAATTCGGTATTTTCCTTCCCCTTGAGCGGGCGCGCGCCCTTCGTCTTGCGCTGGGATGAATTCGAGCGGTTCTTTGGAAAGATGGCCGGCACCCGCGTGGTTGAATCAATGAAAGATTTCTATTGGGATATTCGTCCCAAACCAGAATTCGGCACGATCGAAGTCAGAGTATGTGATACACCGCTTACTGTTGAAATTGCCGCTGCCATTGCCTGCTACATTCAGGCAATGTCCCGTTACATCATGGTAGAGCAGCGCATCGAACCCGAAGAGGACGACTACCTGGTTTATACATTCAACCGTTTCCAGGCCTGCCGTTTCGGCCTTGAAGGCGTGTTCATCGATCCCCGGACCCACGAACAACGCAGTATTCGCGAAGACATAACGGATATGCTGGCGCGCATTTCCGACCATGCCCAGGAATTGCACGCGGTAGAGGCGATGGAGCGTATTCGCGATATTCTTATCGCGGGCAACGGCGCAAGCTGGTTGCGCCACGCTTATGCGCGTGAGCACAATCTAGCCGATGTGATGCAGCTACAGGCAGAGTTGTGGATGGGAAAATGAGATTGTTTAATGGGAAAATGAAGTTGTTTATTGTAGTGCTTCAGAAATGTTCTATTGTTAATAAATGGACTAAATATAAAAAAGACCGGATGCTGGAAAACGGCTGATTTCGAGGCAGCAATGGAACGAAGCGGGATTGCGGCAATCCGAATTATTTTAAGGCAGTAGTATTCCTGATGCATTACACCCAGACTAGAAATGACGCGCCCGTTACGTATCGGACTGTCGCCACGTATCCTACATAACCCCCCAGCGGAGCTGGGTTTTCGCAATAAAACCCTTCAATATCTAGAGCAGACCGTCGCGCACTGGATTATGCGGCGTCACGCACTGGTATTCATGCTGCCGGCAATCGAAACCGGCGGCGTCGAGCGTTCCAGCGTGCGCATCAGCGATTATGTCAAAGAAATAGATGGGTTGGTGATGCAAGGGGGCGCTGATGTGAGCCCAATTTCGTACGGTGAAACACCGCTGCGGCCGGAATGGTCGGGCGACCGCGTGCGCGATCTCTACGAAATGGAACTGTTCTGGGAATGCGTTGTACAGGCAAAACCTGTGTTGGGCATTTGCCGCGGGCTGCAACTGATCAACGTGGCCTTGGGTGGGACGCTCTACCAGGACATCGTCTCCGAACATCCCGACGCCATTTTACATGTGGACGCGGTACTGTACGATCAGCACCGCCATACCATTCATATAGCAGAAAACTCGAGACTGGCGGAGTTATACGCAGGTAATGACAGACCCATGGTCAACAGCATTCATCATCAGGCGATCAAGCGGCTGGGGCGTGACTCTGTCGTTGAAGCCGTCTCCGATGTCGATGGCGTTATCGAAGCAATACGCATGCGCGGAAACTCCTATGTGACTGCGTTTCAGTGGCACCCTGAATTCCACGGCGTCGCCAGCGACCTGCTGGACTCTGGGCCCATACTCGACGATTTTCTTGCTGCTGCGGGGAAGCAGCGCATGTGAATCCGGCGTCTGTATGGACGTAAACCAGCGGTTGTATTTATGCGTGAACCGTCCCCATGTGTTGACTTTAATTGCTCCAAATCGTCATTCCCGCGAAAGCGGTAATCAGGCGGCCAAGCCGATCATATCGCCGCCTTGCATTTTTCCCCCTGAGCGTCAATCAGTATCTCAAGCTGACCCCCGGCATCTTCAAGTTTAAGCAGTACGCCAACGATGAATTAAACTTGGAGCAGGTACTCCAATAGGAAATGCCCTGAATTCTTGTCAAGGAGGGACCTATGGGTTATATGACACCTGAAGCAATCGCCCGGTACTCGCCCGACCGGTTGCCGTCATCGAATGCCAAGGCCATGGACCGCGTGACCCGGACATTGGCTCGCTTGAATTTAGCTGGGCCGAATCAACAATCCGGGCAACGCTGGACAATCGGTTGTGTGGCGCTGGAGATTACCCAACGCTGCAATCTGGACTGCACCTTGTGCTACCTCTCGGAAAACTCCGAAGCGGTTCAGGATATTCCGATCGAAGAGATTTTCCGGCGCATCGACCTGATTCGTGCCCACTTCGGATCAAACACCGATGTTCAAATCACGGGAGGGGAACCCACGCTGCGCAAGCATGACGAACTCCTGGCAATAGTCCGCAAGGTGCGGTCGCTCGGCCTGCGTCCGACACTGATGACAAACGGGCTGCGAGCGACCCGGTCGCTCCTTCGACAACTAGCGAGCGCAGGACTTATGGACGTCGCGTTTCACGTCGATACAACGCAGCAGATCAAAGGTTTTCGCACGGAGATCGAACTCAACGTGTTGCGCCGTAAGTTCATTGACCGCGCGAGCGGGCTAGGTCTATCTATCATGTTCAACACGACCGTACACGATAACAATTTCGACGAGATTCCAGATGTAGTCCGCTTCTTCGCAGCCAACGCTGCCTCGGTTCGCACAGCCTCGTTTCAACTTCAAGCCGATACTGGCCGCGGTGTTCAGCGTGAACGCGGAGCGCGCATCACTCAGGAAACTTTGGCACGTCAGATAGAGTTGGGGGCGGGTACCTCGATCCGCTTCGACGCGTCCCTGGTTGGGCATCCCTCCTGCAGCCGCTACGGAATGTGCCTGGAAGCTAATGGGTCGCTCTACGATGCATTTGATGACTCTGATCTAATCGCGCGCGTGCAGGCAGCAACCGCTGATATCAAGCTGGACCGCGCGAACCCCAGCGCCTCGGTGAAGGCGTTCGCACGCTGGCTCGCATTCAACCCGACTCAATGGTGGCCATTGCTGCATCGGGTGGCCCGAAAAGCATGGCAGATGAAAGGCGATCTGTTGCGCGCACATGGGCATGTTCATACCCTCTCGTTCGTGATGCACAACTTTATGGATTCGAAGCGATTAGATGAGGACCGAGTCAGTGCATGCGTTTTCAAAGTAATGACATCGGAGGGCCCGCTATCGATGTGCATGCACAACGCCAAACGGGATAACTACATTTTTCAGCCAATACGGCTTTATAGGCGCGAGACGGACCAGTTCTGGGATCCGGTTCTGGCACGGACCACGCATGAACCGCTGGAGGTTGCTATCGGTTCTCTTCCAACCTTGGCAACCAAGCGCCTCAAAGGCCGGTCCAGAATAAAGGCCCTGCGGCTGAGAAAAACTGATAGATAACGGTTCATCGATAAAATTAACGCAAAAGGCAAAGGGTATCCGAAGTACCAAAAATGCGTCGTGACCCTAAAATGCCTTAACATGACTTAACCGGCCTCAACAGCGCCCGGTCTTTTCCGGAAAGTTGCAAAAGGTTTCTTCAGCAAGTTTTATCGACCTTTCCCGATGCAATGCAGCTTCTCTGGTATGAGCCTTCGCTGCCTTGTCGTATGTCCGTGTCAGCGCATGGGTGTGTCCTTGCAAATCCTGGGCTTGCCTGCCGTAGAGATAGCTTTTAGCCTGGTACTGCTCAAGCAGCCGTTTCTGCTCCTGCACCTTGACTTCCATTTCCATGGCGGCATCCTCGTGAAACCTTGCCATGGCTTCATGATTACTTAAGGTAACAGCACTGTGGATCCCTGCATCAGCACCTGCATATTCGGCAGCCTCTATGGATGAAAACCAGACGGTCAACAGCGTCCCCATCATCCCCAGCACATAGGAAATGCCGAGAAATCTCCCTTTTTTCATCATCCTTTCTCCTTCATTGAAATGGCACACTTTCAGTACATCGAAATGTGAAGAAAGTGTGAAGTCTTTGTTATCTTAATGTGAAGACCTCCTTGAGTCAATGGAGTTCTCTCTTCAGGCAGAAATTTTTCTGGATAGTGGCTTCCAAGCTTGAAATCCAGATTGGGTTTTTACTCTAATGGTGGCAATAGCCCCAACATTGCAAAAAAATCATCCTTTGCTATGCTTTAGTGGGTAAACGATGCTCAAAAGCAAGTGGAGGCATAATGCAGGTTCAGATAAACAGTGGTAGCAGCGTAGAGATGGATAGTGAACTTTCACGGCGTGTTGAATCGACCGTAACCAGGATATTGGACCGGTTCGAAGCTCAAATCACCCGTGTCGAGGTTCACTTGAGCGATGTGAACAACGACAAGTCCGGGGCTCGGGACAAACGATGTCTAATGGAGGCGCGTCCGGCCGGACTCGATCCGATGGCAGTCACCAATTCAGCGGCCAACGTGGAAGACGCGATCAAAGGGGCAGCCGAAAAACTGAAGACGGCACTTGAGAACCAGTTTGGCCGCGCAAGGAGCAGAACCTGATGTCGAATTCTCTCACTCGCGATGACCTTACCTTGTTCCTGGCGGATCAGGATCCCCCTTGCGTATCCCTGTATCAACCCACCCACCGGCGGCATCCGGAGAATCAGCAAGATCCCATACGGTATCGGAATCAGCTCAAGGTGTTGGAGGAATCCCTCCGGCTAAAATACTCGTCAAAACGGACCGAGGATATCCTGGGCCCATTCCAAAAACTGGCTGATGATGCCAGCTTCTGGAATCATACTGAGGACGGTCTTGCAGTTATGGGCAACTCAAACCTGTTTCGCGCCTTCAAACTTCAGCGACCAGTGCCGGAATTGGCTGTGGTAGCAGACAGTTTCCACGTCAAGCCAATGCTTCGCATTATGCAGTCCATAGACCGGTATCAGGTGCTTAGCCTGAACAGACGGGAGATTAAGCTCTTCGAGGGTAACCGGCACGTTCTGGATGAAATCGAATTAACCGATGATGTTCCCGGAACGATCACCGCGGCGTTGGGGCCGGAATTGACGGAGCCACATCAAACTGTTTCATCCTACGGAGGCACGGCCTTGGGATCATCGATGCGCCATGCCCACGGTTCCCGGAAAGATGAACTGGATATTGATGACGAGCGATTTTTTCGGTCGGTGGATCGCAGCATTCTGGAAAAGCATTCGCGTCCATCAGGATTGAAGCTCATTCTTGCGGCGCTGCCGCAGTACCACCACCTGTTCCGGGAAGTCAGCCACAATAATTTCCTTGTGCCGAACGGAATCGAGATGGACCCCGGGGCGCTCACAATAGACCAATTGCGAGAGAAGGCATGGGAGATTATGGAACCCGAATTCCGGGTACGGCTGAAAAAACTGACCAGTGAATTCCTTGATGCGAAATCAAAGGGATTGGGGTTCGACCAAATTGAAACGATAGCCGAGGCAGCCATCCAGGGTCGAATCGAATTCCTATTGGTGGAAGCGGGGCGGCACATACCCGGGCGGGTAGACCAGGCAACGGGCAGCGTCATGCATAGCGAGATGGAGCGCCCCGAAGTTGACGACCTGCTGGACGACATGGCAGAACAGGTGCTGAGAAGGGGGGGAGAGGTCGTCGTTGTGCCATCCTCCGAGATGCCGGCCAAAACAGGAGCAGCCGCCAGCTTCCGGTTCTAGGCTGAATTTGAAGGGGATGAGCCGCATCATGGAATCCCTTCGGCCTCTCCCGTTATCGCTCATCTGCAAAAATGGAGGACGCCATGAACGATGAATACAAGGGGTACCGGATTACCGCCTGGCCGGAGCGTGACGATGCAACCAAACTCTGGAACGGCCGGTTCCGCATTCTCGACGACAAGGGCGCAGTTGCGTACGAAAGCTTTGCAGAGCCGGTGGATGATGAAAACAAAGCGCATGAAGCCGCCAGTGCAAAGGCCCGGACTTGGGTCGATGAGCAAGGTCATTGACGCCGCTCTCGCCTTGGCAGCCATTCACCGAAACACAGTGAGGCGGGTCTGGGTCAGGGAGCTGCCTTCGTGCGCAGCAGCCGCAGGGGCAGCGCGGGTGATTTCCCCTGTTTATCCTCCCCCGCATATACGGTAATGTGGGGAAACGGAATCTCAATGCCATTCGCATCGAACACGTGTTTCAGACGGCGTAGATATTCACGGCGAACCGACCACTGCTCGAGCGGCTTGACCTTGAAGCGGCAGCGGATCATTACGGCCGAGTCCGCCCAGCTGTCAACTCCCGCCATTTCGAGGTCCTCGAGTATAAGCAATGAGTATATCGGATCTTCCCGCATTTTACGGCCCACCTCGCGCATTATCTCCATTACCTCATCGGTGTTCTCGCGGTACGCCACTCCAACATCGATGACCGACTGCGAGAAGCCCCGCGCAAGGTTGACCACGGTGTTAATTTGACTGTTTGGCACGAAATGCACGTTGCCATCGTAGTCACGCAGTTGCACATAGCGCAGCGTCACCACCTCGACGAAGCCGGCATGCTCGCCCAGTTTGACGACATCCCCCTCGCGAATCTGATTCTCCAGCAGGATGAACAAACCGGTGAAATAGTCTTTTACCAGGCTTTGCGCGCCAAAACCGACAGCCAGGCCCACTACGCCCGCGGCACCCAGGATAGGCGCCACGGAAATCCCCAGTTCGCCCAATATCAGCATGCCGGCGATCACTGATACTACCACCAGGGCCAGATAACGGAACACGCGGCCCAGCGTTTCGGCCCGCTTGACCATCTCGGGATCGTCAAAGCGGACCGCAATGCGATTGCTGAAGGTACGAATGGCGCGGTGCAGCAGAAAGATCAAGCCCCATGCCAATATGACAATCAATACAATTCGCAGTGTGGCCGTTACAAGACCGCCGATCTGCGCCCACAATAGTAGTGCCGTATCTACAAAGTCCTTATTCATCGCTACTCTCCATCAATGTCCTCAGAAACAGTTCATTTCTTGATTCCAGTTTTTTATAGCTTCTCTTTCTTCCAGAGGCTCTTTCAATATTGGTTTTTTGCTATATCCGCGTAGCTGCATTTTGTGCCCTCTTATTGATGGCTTTCAGGCCTTGAAAGCATGTTTGCCGGGATGATACAAAGGTGGCGGGAGCGAACACCAGGGAAGAAAAACAGGGCGATAACACCTGTTTTCAAGTTTCAATTGACAGAGCGCTTTCCAGCCGAGCCGAAAGAGCGAAGTCTAGTATCCCAGCTTTTGCGGTATTGCACCAGCCCAAGTCATACGCACAGCCGTCGCGACCTGGACAAGCGCCAATTTTGAAGCCGCCCAAAAAACAGAGATAAAACAACTCTAACGAGGCCGGTCTTGCTCCTCAAACCCTGCCTTTTCTATAAAGCTCGAGCAGCAAAAGTAAGCAACGATATCAATTTTCTGGCGCAACTTGGAATCGATACCAAACGCCGGGAAGAGCAGGGAGAAGCCTGGCGGACGGAAGCGAAAAAGGATTAAGGGCGTGATACATACAAAACGTTATAGTTACAATCCATGGAGGGAGACCGGATCCAGCCAGGATGATTCTAGAAGAAATAATTGAATGATAATATTCCCTCGTTATTCTGGTCGTAGCGGTTCAACTCCAGCCTTAGATCCAGATCTTGTGAAAACGCATAGCGAGTAATGAGATGACTGGTGAAGAAACGCTTGCTTTCACCGAGGAGAAAAACCTGGTAGCTCCCTGCCAATTTAATTCTTAAGTTTTCTGTCGCGTCGAAGTACATTCCCACTTCAGCATCGCCACCTAATCGAAAATTTTGTTTCAGGTGATCGGAAAACTCCGCTTTTAGATCAGCAAAGGTATATAGCAGCAAGGGGGAGAAAAAATCCGGCCGATAGGAAATACCTCTCCCATACGTACCTTTGAAAGAATTGCAATAGTTGCAGTTTCGATCTCTAAGCGTGTCTATTGCCAATTCTGCTCGCCAGGAAGGTTTGGCAAACAGGGAATCGTAGGGATTGAGTGAAGTGATTGAGAGAAGCTTTGCCTGATCCAGTCGTACCCGTTCGGATTCCAGGTAATAGCGGAGTTTGAAGTCCATGAAAATAATTTCTGAATTTTTATCATATCCGACGTCCTTGGCCATCAGGTCGTGATATGCCGGGCGATAAGCAAACTCGAGGAAAGGCTCGCGCTCGTTATGGCCAATTCCGAATTGAAATCGGTCCGTCCCATGGCCTTGGTCTGGCCGACTGGAAAAACCGGTAATTTTAGTATCCTCATCACCAGCAACTGGCAAGCGGCTTCTAGCCAATAAAACGGCGCGTGGAATTTTTACTTCATTGCTGCTCTTTTCTTGCATGCTCCAATACTGCAAATAGTCCATATAAGCATTCAACAATAGAGCTTGCGATTGAGGGAGGAGGTTTTCAAAAATTGGGCTATCTGCTGTCACTTCCCCTTTAACCATGCTTTTTAATATCTGCTTCTCATCATTGTCCATCCTGAGTCGCTTATCGTTCATTTGGCTAAGCACTGAAGGCCGATACACGGTCTGTTTTACCAGCCCCTCCTGAGCCATTGCAATTTTTACCGTATCAGTAGGTATCACGCTGAAGAAAAAAGAATCTTTTAATCTTAGATCGGGATTGGCAATCTCTAGCAAGGAAAGCACGTGATATGAGCAATTTTCCTGGAAATAATAATAATCAAAGTAAGTACCGCCCAGTTCCCACAAATGCAGAAGCATCGTGTTCAACTGATCTTCGGTAAACTCAAGCTCATATTCCCAAAGATCCCGGCTTTCCCAGTTGTTATATTCCTGCACCTTCGTGTAATAGGGGAAAATCGCGAAGCGTCCTGGAAATGAACCTATTAAACCCTTCACTGCGTAGAGGAACCCATTCTCCGTATCGGGAACCGCCGCATAGTTGGCGCCATAGTTTATTAAATTATTTCCCTTGCCTGTTCTCCGGCTATCAATTCGCAGCAGGGTATGGCCAAACATAGAGGCAGGGTTGTTCATGAAGTAAGAGGCGAACACCAACGTTGCTCCGACTGGCGCTAAAGTTTGCATCCAGCGGTTGAGCCGATCACATTCTTGTATTTCGAGGCGATTGCGATCGAAGGCCAGTTCGTGATTCAACCACTTGAATCGCGCCGCAAAGTTGCATTGAGGGTGCTCTTTGCCTTCGGCAACAGCGGATAAGGGCATGAAAAAGCTGGCAAGGGTCGCTTCCAGCTCTGACTCTGGATCAGTCTTTCCCTGCGGAGAATTGAAAAAATCCATTCCGTCCGCTTCACTCGTAAAACCGAATAATTCTTTTTTGTACTTGAGAAGTAGATGCCATATCCGGGCATCGGCCAACTTTTTTTGTCGGGCTTGAAGCTGTAGCTCGCCTAGATAATCGGCGGTGCGGGGGCCTTGGGAATGAGCAGTTGCAGGTGAGAAATAAAGGGAGAGAAGTAGCGCGGCGAGAGCGCAAGCATACGGCACGAGTGAACGATAGGGGGAGCTAACGGTATTAAAGCGGATATAGGTAAAACCTATATCCGCTTATTTTTTTAATTCAATGCAGACACTTTGATGTCACACGATTTAGCAAGGGTAGGATGACTGGTTAATTGACTTTCGAGCTTGCTCAGTAACTCTGCAGAGGTTGTTTGATCGCTCGCCACTAAATTGTCAAACTTCGACTGCACCATCGATCCGAATTCTTGATGGGTGGCTGCGGGACATTGATACATGCTCGCCAAGGTATAAAGATTTTCACCTTTTCCTTGCGCCATTTCTTTAACCAGGCTGGTGTAATTCTCTTTTGCAAATACTTCACGCTCCTTGCTCGTCTTCAACAGACCATGATCACCACAATTTGAGGTTCCGGAAGTGATCCCGAAAGTTTGATTGCCGGAAGTTCCATTAGTAGTTGCAGCGAATATCTGTGAGGCCCCGGGTTTTGATCCCATGACCTCTGAACCTAGCCCACAACCCGCCGCACCATACCCAGCAGCAAAAACAGAAGCTGGAAGCAGTAAAAAAGAAGCTGCTGCAATCAGACGATATCCCATGTTGCCCTCCATAGAAGTTGCTAAAATTTAATTGAACAAGCTCGAATATTGAGAGTTGTTTTTTTTAAGCATCAAAGTCAAACACATTAAAGAGGCCCCAGGAAAAACAAATAACTTCGTTCCGAGAGCGAAGTAAATGTACTTAACGTCCCTTAAGTTGTCAATGGAATATTTATGATGTTTTAATGACCTACGGCCTCTTCTATCAGGATATTCCGGTTTTTGCTTTTGACGAACAATGTGCAAATTGAGCAACTGCGCTTTATCCGTCGAATTTTGGCGGAATGGACCTCCATAAGTCTCACAAAAGTAGTCTCAAGGCACCCGCAGGAACAGGGGGGAACTCCTGCCTGGAGTCTCTCGGGATGTGCCCGGAGGTTCCTCGGTACGCGCTCGCTCGCGCCGCAGCGCGCAAACTCATGCATCATCATGCCCTGAATCAAGAGGTTGCTGTCCACCTGCCCAATACGATAGTCATCGTAGCTGTCAAGCACTTTCTCCTGATGCACCGTAGGTTTCATCCACCCGCCAACTGTAGCCCATGGAAGGTTTCCAATACCACCTCAGGCGCCTTTCCATTTCCGGCGCGTAATGCTGAACCCAACGGTAGAGCGTCGTATGACCTACATCAAGACCACGTTCCAGCATCATTTCCTCCAGATCACGATAGCTGATCCCGTATTTGCAATACCACCTGACACAACCCAAAATCAACTCCCCACGGAAATGACGCCACTATTCCCTTACAAGCTGTTCACATAAAAGTCACAAAATCAATGTGATAATCTTTTCTGGGCGTCAGGATACACTTTTTATCCTGCTATACCAATCATGACAAATCACTAAACAAGCGCCAGCTAAAGCTGGCGGGCTAGAGACAATGACTAAAGTCAAGGCGCGGTATTCAGATCGACCCACGACAAATCCAGGCCGCTGTTTAACCTGTTTCAACCAACCTAAACGGCATGAAAATGGTCACTAAATTATCCGTCGTTCTAGGCTTAATCGCCACTCTGGTATTGAGTGGATGCCAAAAAACCGAGACACATGAAGAAATGCCAAAATATGCGGCAACCACACCATTCCGTGAGGACACTTCCATCCTGGAACCCTATGTCTGTCAGATTCGTGCCATCAGACATATTGAAGTCCGCTCTTTGGAAAAGGGCTACTTAACCCATATTTTTGTAGACGAAGGGCAATGGGTAAAAAAGGGACAGCCCATGTTCAAAATCATGCCCAACGTCTATGAGGCAGAACTTCTAACTGCGGAAGCCGAAGCGCAAAATATGAACATCGAATACCTCAATACCAAGGCCTTGGCTGAGAAAAATATCGTATCAGCCAATGAATTGGCTTTGGCTAAAGCAAAATTAGATAAGGCCAGCGCGCAGGTGAACTTGGCGAAAACCCACTTGGGGTTCACCGATATCAGAGCACCTTTTGATGGGATTACGGATCATTTGGCTGTCAGGATCGGCAGCCTTCTTGATGAAGATGATCTGTTGACGGAGCTGTCTGATATCGCCCAGTTGTGGGTCTATTTCAACGTCCCGGAAGCTAAATATTTGGATTTTGTAAGGCGCGAAAAAGGCAAGACCAATGAAACAGTGCAGTTAAGGATGGCAAATGGCGAAATTTACAATCATACGGGGGTCATTGAGACAATTGTAGGTGATTTCTATAATACCTCCGGCAATATTCAGTTTCGTGCCTTGTTCGAGAACCCGGACAGAGTTCTCCGGCATGGTCAGACAGGAACAATCCTAATGACCGTACCTTACCCAAACGCCATGCTCATCCCTCAAAAAGCGACGTTCGAAATCATGGATAAAATCTATGTCTACGTCGTCAACAAAGAAGAAAAAGTGGAGCAAAGGCTTATCCATATAGAGGCCGAACTGCCCCACATGTTTATTGTTAAAACTGGCCTGAATGACGGCGACAGGATTTTGCTCGAGGGTATACGCAAAGTTAGTCCTGGAGAGAAGGTGATGATCGATTTAAAGCCACCCCAAGAGGTTCGCTCAGAGTTGATGAAATTGTATACCGAGTAACCTTTTAGTCAGGATTAAGCCATGTTTGGTATTTTTCTCAAAAGACCTGTGCTGGCGATCGTGTTGTCGCTGTTGTTCATATTCATGGGCTTGTTAGCAATGAAATCATTGCCCGTTTCCCAGTTTCCGGATATTGCACCGCCCCGGGTCACGGTTTCAGTATCATTTCCCGGTGCCAGCGCCGAGGTACTGGTGAAATCGTCCCTGATCCTCTTGGAACGCGCTATCAATGGCGTGCCTGGTATGAGATACATCACCTCGGATGCAACCAGCGCCGGCGAAGCGACCATTCAAGTATATTTCAATTTAGGCGTCGATCCTAATATCGCGATGGTTAACGTGAAGACGCGCGTGGATCAGATGATGAGCAGGCTACCCGTACTGGTGCAGTTGGAAGGCGTGATTGTAAACTTCGTCCAGCCCAGCATGCTCATGTATGTCAACCTCTTCAGCAAAGACAAAGACGCCGATCAGAAGCTTTTATTTAATTATGCCTATGTCAATGTTATTCCGGAGATTCAACGCATTACTGGAATTGCCCAAGCAACCATATTGGGTTCCCGCCAATATGCCATGCGGATTTGGATGAATCCGGAACGGATGAGAGCCTATAGCGTCTCGTCAGAAGAGGTGATGAAGGCACTGGCGACTCAAAGCATTATCGGACGACCTGGTCGGCTGGGTCAAAGCACAGGCATGCTCGCCCAGTCCAAAGAGTATGTGCTGGTTTATAAAGGACGCTTTAACAAGCCGGAAGAATATGAGGACATTATTCTCCGGGCTGCTCCAACAGGCGAGATTCTGCGCCTTAAAGACGTTGCCAAGGTCACTCTGGACAGCGAATTTTATAATATTTTCTCTGATAAGGACGGATTCCCTTCCGCGTCCATCATACTGAAGCAAAACTACGGCACTAATGCCCAAGTAGTCATAGAGAATGTAAAGAAAAAACTGGAAGAATTGAAAAAATCCTTCCCGGAGGGCATGGACTACGAAATCAATTACGATGTGTCGCGTTTCGTTGAGGCGTCCATCGAACAAGTGCTGCACACATTGGTGGAAGCCTTCATTCTGGTCTCCTTGGTGGTTTTCATTTTCCTTGGCGACTGGCGTTCTACCCTGATTCCCGTCCTCGCGGTACCGGTTTCGCTGGTCGGAGCATTTGCCGTCATGTCTGCGTTCGGGCTTTCCATCAACCTCATCACCTTGTTTGCCTTAGTGTTGGCTATTGGTATTGTTGTCGATGATGCCATTGTGGTAGTGGAGGCAGTGCATGCAAAAATGGCAGCCGAGCATTGCAGCCCTTATGAAGCCTCGCGAAAAGTGTTGCAGGAAATCGGTGGCGCCATTATAGCGATTACGCTGGTCATGGTATCAGTGTTCGTCCCTCTTGCGTTTATGCCAGGACCGGTCGGGGTATTTTATCGACAGTTCGCTATCACTATGGCGTCGTCGATCACTATTTCAGCAATTGTGGCTTTATCGCTCACCCCGGTACTGTGTGCCATGATTCTTAAAAACACTCACGGCCAGCGGAAACGGAAAAACCCGATAAATTTTTTCATCGATGGCTTTAACTCTTTTTTCGAAAAGGTCACCGGCCGCTACATCAAATTGCTGAATGTCACGGTCACCCGGCGCATTGTCACGCTTTTGGTATTGGCCGGGTTTGGCTTCGGCATTTTCGTGGTCGATAAAACCTTGCCTTCCGGCTTTATTCCCGGAGAAGATCAAGGCATGATTTATGCGATTATCCAGACACCGCCCGGGTCAACCATCGAAGTGACCAACAAAGTGGCACGTCAACTGGAAATGCTGGCCGCAGAAATCGAAGGCGTACAATCGATTTCTTCCTTAGCCGGCTACGAAGTACTCACCGAAGGCCGTGGATCAAATGCAGGGACTGTTGTTATCAACCTGAAAGATTGGTCGGAACGTAAACATTCGGTAAATCAAGTTATCCACGAGTTGGAGGAAAAAGCCCATGACCTGGGTGCAATCATCGAGTTTTTTCAACCGCCGGCAGTGCCGGGATACGGTGCGGCATCGGGTCTGGCGTTTCGCTTGGTGGATAAGACGTTAGACACGGATTACTTCGAATTCGATGAACTTAATAAAAAGTTCATGGATGCGATGCGTGAACGTAAGGAATTGACCGGCTTGTTCACTTTTTATGCGGCCAATTATCCGCAATACGAACTGGTCATCGACAATAGGCTGGCCATGCAAAAGGGGGTTACCATCGAAGATGCAATGAATCACCTGGACATCATGATCGGCAGTACTTATGAACAGGGCTTTATTCGCTTCAATAACTTTTTTAAGGTCTACACCCAGGCCGCGCCGGAATTCAGGCGAGCCCCTGAAGATGTGTTGAAATATTTTGTGAAAAATGATAAAGGCGAAATGGTGCCGTACTCTTCCTTCATGACTATGGTGAAAAAGCAGGGGCCCAACGAGCTGACGCGTTATAACCTCTATAACACTGCGGCGATCCGGGCCGAGCCCGCACCCGGTTATACCACTGGCGCAGCTATCAAGGCAATCGAAGAGGTTGCGGAAGCCACTTTGCCGCGAGGTTTTGAAGTTGCCTGGGAAGGCTTGACATTCGACGAAGCCCTCCGGGGCAATGAAGCACTGCTGATCTTCGCCGTCGTTATCCTGTTTGTCTATCTGGTGCTAGCCGCACAATACGAAAGCTTTGCCTTACCCTTGGTCGTGTTATTTTCGCTACCCCCTGGTATTTTCGGTGCCTTTTTATTGTTAAAAGGATTAGGGCTTGCCAATGATGTCTATTCCCAACTGGGAATGGTGATGTTAATTGGCTTGCTCGGCAAAAACGCGGTATTGATTGTCGAGTTTGCAAGCCAGAGGCAAGTCGAAGGCATGACGGTCAGAGAAGCGGCTATTGCGGGCGCAAAAGAGCGTTTTCGGCCGATTTTGATGACTTCATTTGCCTTTATAGCCGGGTTGATCCCCCTGGCGATGGCTACGGGAGCTGGAGCGGTCGGCAACAGGACGATTGGTACCTCAGCACTGGGTGGGATGCTTACCGGTACCGTGTTTGGCGTCATCGTTATTCCAGGACTTTATTATATTTTTGCGAAAATGGCAGAGGGTAAAAAATTAATTCAAGGTGAAGACCTTGATCCTCTAGCCGAAATTTATCACTACGGCCCGGATGACAATGAAAAATAAAACATTTCGGCTTATGGTTTTAGTCGTGTCAGGGCTGATGTTGCAGGGCTGTATTCCTAAAGTAGCAATCAAAAAAGCAGATGCCCCTCTTCCTGCTGCTTTTGAACCGGGCGTTTTGGAAACGACCAATACGGCGACTGTCATGCGGAAGGATTTTTTCGATGACCCTGCCTTATTAGATTTGCTAGACATAGCTGTGGCCAATAATAAAGAAATTAATATCATGCTGCAGCGCATCACCATTGCACAAAATGAAATCCAAAGGCGTAGAGGCGAATATTTGCCATTTGTAGGTATTCGTGCTGGCGCAGGCGGAGACAAAGTCGGCGAGTTTACGCGCAAGGGCGCTCTTGAAGAGCATCTGCCATTAGCCGGCCATGCCTTTCCTACGTTTCTTGGCGATTTTCGATTTGAGCTATTTTCAACTTGGGAGGTAGATATATGGAAAAGATTGAGGAATGCGAGACAAGTGGCTGTGCTGGAGTACATGGCATCGAAAGAAGGTCAAAATTTTTTAGTGACCAACCTGGTAGCTGACGTTGCTCATTCGTACTATGAACTGCTTGCCCTGGACAACCACCTTGAGAATTTAGAGCAAAATATCAGGATTCAGGAAAATGCGTTGGAGATGGTTAAACAACTTCTGCTGTATGCAAGAACAACTGCACTTGCGGTCAGACGTTATGAAGCAGAAGTGGCAAAAAACAAGAGCAACATATACAAAATTAAACAGGATATTACGGTTGTTGAAAACCGGATCAACTTCCTGTTAGGGAGAACGCCGCAGCCTATCCAGCGTGCTTCCAGTGGTTTTATGGAGCAAAACCCCAAAGTACTCATGACAGGTATTCCGTCGCAATTGCTACAAAACAGGCCTGATATCAAGCAAGCGGAGCTTGAGCTATCGGCAGCGGAATTAAACATAAAGGTGGCCAGGGCAAATTTCTTTCCCTCCTTTAGCATAAACGCCGCGGTAGGGTTTGAAGCTTTCGCGGTTAAGTACCTGTTCAATTCCCCACAATCATTGGCGGCCGCTGTTGCCGGAGAGCTAGTAGCTCCACTGGTCAATAGGTACGCTATCAGAGCCGAATATAAAAACGCCAGTGCCAGGCAAATTCAGGCAGCTTATGAGTATGAGCAAAGTATTATCAATGCTTATGTGGAAGTAGCGAATCAAATTTCAAACATCGATAAGCTCAAAAAAAACTATGAGCTCAAGACAAGCCAGGTGGAAGCGCTCGTCCAATCAATCGATGTCGCTAACCAGCTATTCAAATCTGCTCGTACGGACTACCTGGATGTGCTATTGACACAAAGGGATACCCTGGATGCCAAACAAGATCTAATTGAAACGCAACAAAAGAAATTTGACGCAATGGTGGATCTTTATAGATCACTTGGTGGCGGTTGGCAGGATGAACCGATGACCGATGCGCAAAAATCTTATCTAAGTGCGTTAAGTGAAGAGGCTGGCGAAAAAATGGATGAAAATCTATCCAAAACGGAGGCGGCAAAGAAAATCGATGAGCTCAGCGTAAAACTGGTAGAGGATTGAAGGAAAAGGCTTTGTTGCAAAAAAAGGACAAACCAGAGAACGATGCGTGTGATCTGATTGATTATGTCCTGTAGATAAGGAATTGCCTTTCAATGAGCCAGATTTCTCCTGTGAGGCCTTGGCCCCATTTCCAAATGTCCATCTGTCCTTTCTTGAACATCAGCATGAGCTCGAAACCTTTGATGGTGGCGTAGGCTGTTTTCATCGATTTAAAGCCCCGTACCGGGTTTAACAAGCGTTTGAGCTTGCCATGATCAGCTTGCGAGTAGTGGAGAGATAGAAATCAATCGCATGGCCTTTTTTATCGAGTGTCCCGGTAGAGATACGTCCACACCCCTCTTATTTTCACGTAGGTTTCATCCACCCGCCAACTGTAGCCCATGGAAGGTTTCCAATACCGCCTCAGGCGCCTTTCCATTTCCGGCGCGTAATGCTGAACCTAACGGCCGTGGGGTCTGCAGTCAGACTTAAGGTACATGATACATAAGTAAAGCATTATGATTACAATCAAAACACGTGACTTTTATTTATAGAAATACCAAGTACAATTCTGACATGGACCGCATCAGGATGAAGCGGCTTTCACTTCATCTATTTCATTGGAGGCCATCTGTCATGAAAAGTGAAATAAGGAAGTTTGTAGCGGCTATATCCACGCTGGGCCTGTTGGCGGCCTGCTCGGGGACCGGTGTAATTGACGCAAAGAAGGACGACACGAGCGTGTCCTCACAAAATCTCGCGCATTTTGTCGACCACGAAGGCCTTGCCAGGCGGTATGAAGACCGGGCCAGGAAACTGCTGGAAATAGCAGCGGAACACGAGAAACAGCTCCAGTATTACGGGGACAAAAGCTACCTTTACGAGAGACACGGACTGGATCGGCAGGCGCATGCCATTGCCCTGGTGCAAAGATACAAGCGTGCAGCAGAGAAAGCCGCCGAAACTGCTTTTCACCACAGGACGGTGGCGCAACTTGCGAAACGCAATTATATTGCTTCGACGGTGTCACATTGATTCGGATTGCTCCAGGAGCAGCGGTGAACCAGACCGGAACTGGATGAAGCGGTAAGACCTGAATCTGCGGCACTGGCCGCAGATTAACTGTTCGCATCTCGTTGGAGATCTCTTTGAATGCCGCTACATATTGAAACACCACTAATCAAATCACTTCCGATCAGCCGTAAAACAGGCCAATCCATTTGGCTGAAAATGGAGTCTGCGCAACCGTCCGGCTCTTTCAAAACTCGAGGAATCGGCTACGCCTGCGAAGAATATGTAAAGCAAGGAGCAAAACGTTTCATTGCATCATCGGGTGGTAATGCCGGGCTGGCAGTTGCTTTTGCCGGACGGCGCCTTTCGCTGCCTGTAGTTATCGTGGTACCTGAGACAGCTTCAAAACGGGCTGTAAACTTGATGCGTTCAGAGAATGCGGAAGTAATAGTCCAGGGGAAGTCCCTGGATGACGCGCACCGGTTTGCACTATCACTCATGCAACCCGACGATGCATATATACATCCTTTCAATGACCCCCTGCTCTGGAGAGGTCATGCCAGTCTGATTGATGAAATATTCCGTGCTGGCCTGAAGCCTGACGCAATCGTGCTCTCAGTCGGCGGTGGCGGCCTCCTTTGCGGCGTTATAGAAGGTTTGACGCAGAATGGATGGGCAGACGTGCCCGTCATCGCTGTTGAAACGGAAGGGGCCGACTCCTACGGGAAATCGTTAAATGCAGGATGCCTTGTCGAGCTTGCGAACATATCGAGTATTGCGACGACTTTAGGAGCTCGCATTGTTTGTGAACAAGCACTGGCGTACTCCAGGAATCACCATATCGAGAGCGTCGTGTTGTCTGACAAATCGGCTGTTTCTGCTTCTTTGCAGTTTTTGCAGGATCATGACGTCGTCGTTGAGCCTGCTTGCGGCGTTGCGCTCGCCGCAGTTTACGAAAAAGTTGCAGCGTTATCAGAATATAAAACGGTCTTGGTTATCGTATGCGGCGGCGTTGGCTCTACCGCCGATGATTTGGTCGAGTGGGCACGTGTGGAATGTGACGTAGCAGAATGTTAAGTATTCAGTGCCCATTCCAGGGAGAAAAAGGGAAAAAACGTTTTGTGAGAACAATAGCCTGTTTTAAGAAAATAACGGCAAAAGAAGGTGAAGCTCAGTAAATAATCCACTCGAGGGACTTGTTCAGGCATTCCTCTGTTCAACCTGCTCGGTAATGAATGCTTTGACTGCGTCGGCGTCGGCATTCATGACGACATACCGCTGGGGCAGGTTTTCAATATTCTCGTACCCTGCGGGACGCGCGGGCTCTTCCCCGACAGCTTCAATAATGCTATCGGAAAATTTAACCGGGAGTGCGGTTTCCAGGCAGATTAACGGTATGCCCGCTTCGCGGTATTCGAGTCCCACTTTCAGGCCATCGGCCGTATGCGGGTCCACCAAAACGCCATATTGCTCATGAATCCTGCGTATGGTGGCGATGCGCGCCGCGTGATTGCTGGTTCCTGAAACAAGACCAAATTCCTTCACCTTCTCCCACAAGGGCGTGCCGGCCAGATCAAAAGCACCGCTCCCGGCGCCATTCACTGTCCCGTCTCCACCCTTTTCCACTGCTCGCCACAATTCTTTTACCCTGCCCGCGTTCCGCCCCGTCAGATCGAAAATGAAACGCTCGAAATTGGAAGCTTTGGAGATATCCATGGAAGGGCTGCTGGTGTGCAACGTTTCTTCAGTAGCCCGGGGCCGATAGCTTCCGGTCCTGAAAAACTCATCCAGCACATCGTTCTCATTGGTAGCAAGTATCAGCTTCCTGATCGGCAACCCCATCATGCGCGCTATATGGCCCGCGCAAATATTGCCAAAATTCCCTGACGGCACGGCGAAGGAAACCTGCTCCGAACTTGAACGGGTAGCGGCAAAATAACCTTTGAAGTAATAGACTATCTGCGCGGCGATGCGTGCCCAGTTTATCGAATTGACGGTGCCTATCCGAAATTTCTGCTTGAATGCATAATCGTTGCTGACCGCCTTGACGATATCCTGGCAATCATCAAACACGCCGCGAACGGCAATATTGAAAATGTTGGGGTCCTGCAAGGAAAACATCTGCGCTGTCTGAAACCGGCTCATCTTCCCTTGCGGAGAAAGCATGAATACCTTGATGCTGCGCTTACCCCTCATGGCATATTCCGCGCTTGGTCCCGTATCGCCGGAAGTAGCGCCGAGTATATTAAGATTATCCCCCGTTTTCTCGAGGACGTACTCGAACAAATTGCCCAGCAGTTGCATGGCGAGATCCTTGAACGCCAGTGTTGGCCCATTCGACAATCCAAGAACGTGCAGCCCTGGCTCCAGGGTTTTAAGGGGGGTAATCTCGTCGCTTTGAAATGATTCAGCGGTATAGGTCCGCGAGATGATGTCGCGCAAATCGGGTGCGGGAATGTCGTCCGCAAAATGCGAGATGATCTCGAACGCCAGATCGGAGTAACTCAGCTCGCGCAGCTTTTCCAGTTCCCTGAAATCGATCTTCGGATAAGCTTCAGGCATCGCCAACCCGCCGTCAGGCGCAAGCCCGCCGAGGAGAATTTTGGAAAACTTTTTTGGCGGCATGCCGCCGCGAGTAGAGATATAGCGCATATGCTTACCAGGAATTCCAGAAAACGCTTTTATATGAAACTTCTACCCCCAATAATCCACATGTCTCATTATCACCAGCCAGGTTCTAACGAAGCGGCAGTGGACGTCCAGCCGAGCCATCAACTTCGGCCGGTTGGCAAACAAACTAGCCTGCACGTGAAATTTTGAATTGCCACTGAGGTGTATTATTGATTCGGCGAGCAAACAGTACTAATGTCATACCGGCGAAAGCCGTATCCAGGGACGTTCGGAGTACGCCATTGCTGGCTTGGTCTGGGCTCCGGGTCAAGCCCGGAATGACGAGAATTCATAGTGTTCTCCGGCCGAATCAATAGATGTATCGGGGATTGTTTATCGGACTATTTGCTACTCAAGTGTTCCAGCCGGATGCGCGTCACTTTACCGGTCGTCAAAGGCAGTTTTTTGATTTTCGCAATAGCGGCATCAATGTTTTTTTCCATCGCCAGATGAGTAAGCATGATGATGTCGACCTGGTCCTCCCCTTCGCTTGGCTCTTTCTGCACCATCGCCTCGATAGAAATGCCCAGATCGGCAAGTACGCGTGCGATATCAGCCAGTGCACCCGGTTTGTCGATCACCCGCAACCGGAGATAATATGAAGTCTCCACCTCCTGCATTGCGAGGATAGGGGTATTGGATAGCAGGTCAGGCTGGAAAGCAAGATGCGGAACGCGGTGCCTGGGATCGGCGGTATGCATGCGAGTTACATCCACCAGATCCGCCACAACCGAACTTGCAGTAGGTTCGGCGCCAGCGCCGGCCCCATAGTACAAGGTCGCGCCTACCGCATCGCCTTTCACCACGATGGCGTTCATGACGCCTTCCACGTTGGCTATCAACCGCCGCGCCGGTATCAGCGTGGGATGCACGCGCAATTCGATTCCCCGGCTGGTACGCCGGGTAATGCCAAGCAGCTTGATGCGGTAGCCAAGCTCCTCGGCATAGCGAATATCTTCGCGAGTCAGATTTGTAATGCCCTCAGTGTAAGCCCTGTCAAACTGCATGGGAATCCCGAACGCGATAGACGCCATGATGGTGAGTTTGTGTGCAGCATCGATTCCCTCGATATCGAAAGTGGGATCGGCTTCGGCATAACCCAGCTTTTGCGCCTGCTTGAGCACGGTATCGAATGTCAGCCCCTTGTCACGCATTTCCGACAGGATGAAGTTACTCGTACCGTTGATAATTCCGGCTATCCATTCGATCCGGTTGGCGGCCAATCCTTCGCGCAAGGCTTTGATGATCGGAATGCCGCCTGCTACAGCGGCCTCGAATGCGACCATTACCCCTTTCCTTTGCGCGGCGGCAAAAATTTCGGTGCCATGCGAGGCAAGCAATGCCTTATTGGCCGTAATGACATGCTTGCCATTCTCGATGGCCTTCAGCGTCAACTCCCTGGCAATGGTAGAGCCGCCGATCAGCTCGACCACAATATCGATATCGGGATTCGTTACCACCGAATTTGCATCGTCAGTAACGATGACATCATCCGCAGCCAGGTTACGCGCTTTCTCCACGTCGCGATCGGCGATCATGCGGATGACGATCCCGCGCCCCGCGCGCCGGGTAATTTCCTCCTGATTGCGTTTGAGTACCGCGAAAGTGCCACCGCCGACAGTGCCAATGCCTAACAGCCCTACGTTGATAGGTTTCATATCTTGCGTAATAACAAAGTTTCCGGAGATATCCGGCATTTCAGCTGAAGGCTCATCGTCTTTTTTCCCTTCCGTGTTCTTGTCCATTTTCAGGTCCGGCTCAAGTTCGATGCCGCTTGCGGTACCGCTCCAGAAACTCTGCAATGCGCCCGATCGCTTCTGTAAGGTCATCGCTGTTCGGCAAAAATACCGCGCGAAAATGGTCCGGTTGCGGCCAGTTGAAGCCGCTGCCCTGCACCAGCAACACTTTCTCTTCGATGAGCAGATCCAGGACAAACTGCTGATCGTCCTTGATCGGATACAGTTGCGGATCAAGACGCGGAAACAGATACATTGCCGCCTTCGGCTTATAGCATGTCACGCCCGGAATATCGGTCAATAACTTCCAGGCAAGATCACGCTGCCGCATGAGTCGTCCTGTCGGCATTACCAGGTCATTGATGCTCTGGTAGCCGCCGAGAGCGGTCTGTATGCCGAATTGCGAGGGAACGTTCGCGCACAAGCGCATGGAAGCCAGCATGGTGAGCCCGGCAATATAATCACGGGCAAACTGTTTTGTTCCCGACACCACCGCCCAACCGGAGCGAAACCCCGCAGCCCGATAGTTCTTGGACAAGCCGTTCAGGGTAACAAACAGCACATCATCCGCCAGCGAGGCGATCGAGGTGTGTGTTGCGTCATCGTATAATACCTTGTCATAGATTTCATCCGCATAAATGATGAGCTGGTGCTGTCGGGCGATCTCGATGATCCCCAGCAGCACATCATCCGGATAAAGCGCGCCGGTGGGATTGTTGGGATTAATGACAATGATGGCGCGAGTGTTCGACGTAACCTTCGAACGGATATCTTCCAGGTCGGGAAGCCAGCCGGATTGCTCGTCACATACATAATGCCGGGCGGTCCCGCCCGCCAACACAACCGCTGCCGTCCACAGTGGATAGTCGGGAGAGGGAATCAGTACCTCATCGCCACTGTTCAGCAGTGCCTGCATGGCCATCACGATCAATTCGGAAACGCCGTTGCCGATATAAATATCTTCCAGCCGCACATCGGAAATTTGCTTTTCCTGCGTGTAATGCATGATCGCCTTTCGCGCTGCGAACAGGCCCTTTGAGTCGCAATAACCGGAAGCGGCAGAGAGGTTATGAATTACATCCTGCAGAATTTCCTCGGGCGCATCAAAGCCGAATGAAGCCGGGTTGCCGATATTGAGCTTGATGATGTAATGCCCTTCCTCTTCCATTTGCCGGGCGTGGTCGAGCACCGGCCCGCGAATGTCGTAGCACACGTTCGCCAGCTTGCTGGATTTCAGGATGGGCTGCATATATGGGGAGATCGGATCCGCAAAAGCGTTGATGAAGCGTCAGTAAAAAACAACCCCTGTCGCAGGGGTTTTTGCCATTCAAGAACTTCCTGCTTCAAACTCGAGCCCGGTAAAATCCCCTGGTCCTTACGGTCAATTTTCTGCTTTTTTCAACCAAAAACTTTATTGCGAAGCAAAAAAGATGTAATGTTACCCGACCCTCCAATCTGCCGCAAATGGAGCCTTGATTGAAGCTGCACCTTTCTACATTTTCCGAGCAAAATATATTTACCGGTTACGGAGCCGGCTACGTCCTGGTCAACCGCAAACGCCATGAGCAGAATCTGATCGTATTGCCCGATCGCATCATTGAAAATTGGGAAGCTACTACTTTCGAGCAACTCACGGCGGAGCATTTCGATTTTCTGCTCCCGCTGCAACCCGAAATGGTATTGTTCGGCACGGGCGCCAGGCTACGCTTCCCTCATCCCAAGCTGACCAGGGCATTGATCGGATCAGGCATCGGCGTTGAGGTAATGGACACGAGCGCGGCCTGTCGGACTTACAATATTCTGACCGATGAAGGAAGGCGTGTGGCAGCTGCGCTGCTCATTCAGGACTGAACAGATGTCCTCTACATCGCGGCGCCATGCGCCTGGCGCAACGCGCGGAGACGGCGCGTGTAAATGCGCTCCTTGATAGCCTGTCTCCCGCCTGGGGCACTTCAACTGGTTTTCCTAATAGTTTTCCTTAGGGTAAAACCAAGGTTTCCCCAATATACTCTTCGCACCCATAGAGTTAGGATTAAGTTAACTTATTGGACGATCGGAGGGAATCATGGAAACCAAATTCCTGAGTATGCTCAAGGCCATATCCCTGGCGAGCTTGCTGGGTATCCTGAGCCCCATCGCGACGGCTGCTGGCCCGCTCGACACCCCCGAGATTGCTGCAGCGGTCGAGACTGCCTCCACGCAAAGTGACCATGAGGCTGTTGCAAGGCATTATGAAGAAGCCGCAGCCGAATTGCAGGCAAAGCTGGCAGAAAAAGAAGAACTGCTGGAGCACTATGAGGATAAACCCTATCTTTATGGCAGACGAGCACAAGACCTGCAATCACACACTCATGCATTAATCCGCAATTACAAGAAAACAGTCAAGGAAACCATGCAAGTCGCGGCGACGCACAGGCAGATGGCTGCAAAGCTCAACACGAATCATGCCGCCAATGATGCTCAACGGCCTGATGCTGTGAGTGGATTATAAGGCTTTTACCTTTCCTTCCCTCAGCTGGCGCTCACCCCAGCTGAGGCTTACCAGCCTGTTGCTGCTTCCATCGACGTATCAGAACGGGATGGTGGCATCCAGAGAGAACAGGAATTGGTCCTTCCTCCCATCAAACGGCCGGAA
The DNA here is from genome assembly GCF_900115125.1 of Nitrosospira briensis. Taxonomy (GTDB): domain Bacteria; phylum Pseudomonadota; class Gammaproteobacteria; order Burkholderiales; family Nitrosomonadaceae; genus Nitrosospira; species Nitrosospira briensis_A. The sequence goes on from NZ_FOVJ01000001.1 coordinate 935,269, forward strand.
CGCCCTGTTTATGCCATCCGCTCTGTCATAACGGACATTTGGCCTGATATTCAGCTTTTCCAAAAATCTCCAGTTCATTTTCAGCCTCCTCGCCGGTTTCCAGTTCATGCCTACCGTGACTGCATAATAATTGGCCGGTGCGCTGATAAAAGGTATGTTTCCCGCGTAACTGACGCCTTTGTTATTGGTCGCGAATAGAATCCGGTTGGGGGAGGCCACCCGCCAACCGTTCCGATCGGTAAACCGTTCAGCACGAATGCCGATGGACAAATCGCTGAAAAGATCGTAAGTCAGGTGCGTGTTGATGCTATACCACTCCGCATTACGGATTCCTCCGGGTAGATTGATGTCGGCGGCCCAGCCATAGGTGTGATGGAGGACCATATGGGTTCGCGGCGTGATTCGATGCTGCAGGACGACGCTATACATCATCCACGGATCGTTTGTGGCTGTCTCGCCATAAGTCCCGCCCAAATTGGCCGAGGTCCTCCTGTCGTCGCTGGTCCAAAGAATGGCGGCCACCCCCCCCCAGTTGCCCCATTGTTTATCAAAGCCTCCATCCCAGCCACCCTTGGCGCTTCCCGTGGTTGCGCCGCCGATAACGGACCAATTGGCGTCCACCGTATAGTTGCCCAACAGCCCCGTATGGGTAAACGGCTCGCCGCTGGTAACAGTGAAGGTGCGGGTATAGAAGAAATTGTCGGGAGCAGGAACTGTCTCATAACCGAGCGGCGTATAAAAATGTCCGGCCTTGATATTGAGCCCGTTACCGAAGGGCACGTAGGCTTCCAGGTAAGCCTGCGGAAGCGCAATGCCATAAGTCCGGGTCGATTTACAGCATAAATCGAGATCCCAGTCGCCTCTGTCCGATGGTGCCCCGGTATTTTCGTCGAACGCGGAAATGCCGTAAGCCTGCGTATAAATCGCGTCCGTACCAAACAGAAAATCAAAACGGCCGCCCACACCCCATTCCGCGCCTCCCGACGGTACAGGACGCTGAACGAATAAATTAAACTGATTCAGTTGAAACCGATTGGACCGGTCCGCAAAAGTAACAGGACCATTGAAGCCATCCGCGGGATTATTTGCGTTATGGGTGGCTCCGCCATTGATCCAGCCTCCCAGTTCAAGACGGCTTTCCTTGAGGTAATTTGTTAAGTTATTGGCGTACGCCGCACCTGCAGTAAGACCGGCAAACAATAGGAGGCTTATCAGGGCGGATACCGCCTGACCTTTATTATTTACCGGGTGATTCATTACAAACATCCTTTCAAAACAAGTACAAAAGTATCACTCCGTATTCACTAGTGAATACTTCAGACGATCAAACGGGATCGTGATGAGGTGCTCGGGGCAAGCCGCCAGCGGGGATCCGGCAAAGTTCGCTTTCCCGAGGGGAACGGACGTGAAGAAGTGGTTTACGGAGAAGCAGTCATTGTGTTTCCGAGGCAGGCGGGTGGAGGCTTGGCGGTCAGGAAACCATGCCCCCGCGTAGTCTGGTTTTAGCGATGTGTCATTTTACACCCGGCGCGCCAAGTTCACCAGCAGCGCGCTGGACCAACCGGCTTATCGCAATGGTTACCGAGTTAATTTTTTTGCTGGATTCATCGCGCTATCCCGATACGTTTTCTGACTGCTAGCCACGACATTGAAGTCTAAAGTACTCCGGTTGTGGTGCGACTTCTCATATCGTATTTACCGCAAATCACTTGTCCTGAACGGCTTGTCCTGAACGCCTGAACCACAATTTTCCCGTCACCCCCCTACTGCGGTGCATTGAAACCTTATCGTTTTTCCTCGCCAGGCTTTTTCCCCGCTCGGCGAGCTGCAGCAATCTGTCCCCCCTACTTTCCCTGTTCTTGAACCGCCAGTCCTTTCGCGCCGGCCCCAGGAATGTTTTTTCCAACCGGCGCCAACTCCTGTTTAAACCCTATTTACAGGTGGTGCTTGTCTTCACGAATTTTTCACAAGGCGTGTGTTAATTTGATACCTGAGTAAATTCCTCTGTTATTTAAGTGAATGAATCCTTAAATAAAGGTGGCCTTTCCCAAGCCACGGAGGATGCGATTGGGGCGATCGAATATATCCAGCTGTCAATCCCGGCACGGGGACCGAAAGCAAGCGATAACGCATGATGAATTATTTGGCAGACTCAGGGTCAAACTCAGCAATATTGCAGGACCGGCAGACTGCGTTAATCCTTCGAGAGTAATCAAGATGAAGATGTCTGCTTATGGCTTGATCATGGTTTTGGCTACTTTTGTTGCGGCCCCTGATACGGTTCACGCGGAGGACCATATCAAGAAGACCGGGGAGCATTTGGAAGAGGCGATCAAGAGCGCCAGGGAAGGCAGTCCGCAAGCCGTGGTCAGGCATACCGAAGAAGCCCGAAAGAAATTAATAGAGCACAATAAAGAACATCCTTATACCAACCTTCAGAAATCGATATACGGGGAGCGCAAGAAGGCGGGGCACGACAAGGAAGTTTTCGAGGCGATGGAGATTGCCATTGGTGAAGCCCGGGAAGGGTATGTCCAGCAAGCTGTCGAAGCCTTGGAACAGGCCTGCTTTCATTTGCGGGAAAAAGAGCAGGCAAAATAAGGATGCTGAACATCGTAATACCCGGGCTTGGGCAGGAACAGCCATCACTCCGGACAAGGGGATCAAGACTCCGCTTGCGATCGCCCGGCAGGTTGTAGCGAAGGCAAGCTTAAAGTTGACAATAGGCAACCCCGCTTCTCCCGGCTGCTTTCGCATGCCACGCCTTTATTTTGGCCATCCAGTCACTTCCTTTTGCAGCATCCCATACAGATTTTCGCGCTCCGCGAACCCCCCTATCCCGCTCTTTGCTGTCAAGCCGCACTTGGTATATATTACTCAAATGAGCTATGATGAATGCTCGGATGGAGTAATGATATGACTACCGATATTGAGAAACCCGTGGCAGGGGTAAAGGTACTGAAACGTTCCCGTGCGGCGGTTACCGGCACGCATGTTATTGAAACCAGGAAACCCCTGAGCGTGACCAACTTTTCCGATGTGTACCGCCTGGGGCCTGTGGAGCGCATCGAGATCATCAAAAGAGGCGTACCGGCTGGCGAAGTGGCGAAGATCGCCAAGACCATCGGGAGGCCCAAGGAACGCCTTTTCAAAGTGCTGGGCTTGCCTCGAGCCACCGTCGACCGCCGGGCACGGTCGAAGCAGCAGCTTTCGCCAGACCAGGGTGAACGGGTGTTGGGATTCTCGAAGCTCGTTGGGCAAGTCCAGGTAATGGTCGAGCAATCCGGAGATGCGAGCGGCTTCGATGCAGCCAGGTGGGTGGCCGACTGGCTCGACACGCCAGCACCAGCGCTTGGGGGCCAGTGTCCTGCCGAGTATATGGATACCGCGGAGGGTCAGGAGCTTGTGTCCGGCCTGATCGCCAGGATTCAAAGCGGAGCTTACGCTTGACCGTTCTGGTCTGGCGTATTGGTATCGATACCCCCGATTACGGCGCGGACGACCTGAGCGGAGAAGGCCCCCGCCGCACAGGTGGACGATGGAATCGCCCTGGTACACCGATGATCTACACCAGCAGTTCGGTTGCGCTGGCCTGCCTGGAGACGATTGTGCATCTGGTTGCGGGTGATTTACCTCTCAACCGCTACCTGGTTTCTGTCGAGATCCCGGATGATGTCTGGAAAACAGCAACCGCCCTGGAAACCAGGGACCATGTGGGCTGGGATGCAATTCCGGCCGGCATAACCAGTTTGCAGGCGGGAAACCGGTGGGTCACGGCTGGAACATCTGCCCTTTTGCTCGCACCATCCGTAATTGTGCCGGAAGAAAACAATATCCTCATCAATCCGGCTCATCCGGCCGCTACCGGGATTCGCGCGAAAAAGCTGCGGCGCTGGACATATGATGCCCGTTTGCGATAACAGCTTTTGACTCAAAGCATCCTGACAGGGCAAGGCATTTGCCCGACGCAGAGGAAATTCCTTGTGTTTCAGGCGCCACGGACGCAGGGTTCAAGATTTGTCTTCAACAACCGCAACGTTCACTTCAGCTTGCCGGCAATCAGTGACTCTTTTTGTACCCGCTCCCGCCAACTCTCAATCCAGCCGGGCAGATGTTCAGGCAGCATGGGCGGGGAAACAAAAGCGCCCTGAGCAAGATCGCATCCCGTGCGACGCAGAAGATCCCAGTCGTCCCGGTCTTCAACGCCTTCTGCAACGACTTCCATGCCTAATTGTCTTGCCAGAGCCAGGCTGGCATCGTACATCGCCCGTAATGTTTCGTCCTTCCAGGCGCGATGCACGAAACCTTGATCAATCTTGAGTTCGTCAAAAGGAATATCACGCAACTGAGCGAGCGAAGAGTGTCCCGTGCCGAAATCATCAATGGAAAGGCGGAAACGCTTCAAGCGCAAGCGAGTGAGAATCTCCAGCGGAGCGCGCGTATCCTGCATCAACCGGCTCTCCGTCACCTCCAGCACTACGTTATGAGGTGCAATTCCCAGCGTGGCTGTGGCATCGGCAACAAAATTGAGAAAATTCAGAGATGCCAGATTATCCATCGACACGTTGACCGCCACCCGGAGCGCCAGCTGCGCGTCTTGCCAGGCTTTTGCCTGCGTTATTGCGGCAGTGAGCACGACTTGAGTCAGGGCGTCGATCAAACCAGCCGCTTCAGCCACACTGATGAATTGATCGGGAAAAATGATGCCATCCACCGGGTGCCGCCACCGCACCAATGTTTCGACGCCAACCACGTCGCCGGTGGTAACCGCTACCTTGGGCTGATAGTAATTGACCAGTTCGCCTTTTTCGATAGCGGCCCGCAAATCATCCGCAACGTATACTTTCTTCGTCGATCCCTTCGCTTCAGCTTGAGGAGGAGTCCATTTCTCAAGCAGCGCAGCTAACGCATCCGGCTTGACGGGCTTATGCAGGTAACCAAGTATCGGAATTTTGTGCGCGCGAACCAGTTTTTCGGTGGTCTGCAATATGCGCTCATCCTCGCCGCTGACAAGGATGAGGCTTCCGGCATAACGGCGGTCCACCAGGTGCCGCACGAATTCGATTCCATCCATTTCCGGCATGTTGAGGTCCAGCAGGATCACGTTGGGCGCCCCATCCGCGGCAGCGGCGCGCTCCAGGGCCGCACGCCCGCTATCGCAAAGCGTGACCGACGTAAACCCCAGATTCGAGAGAATGCGCTTCAGCAGCTTGAGCATGAAGTCCTCATCGTCAAGCACCAGAATTCTGACTTCGGATCGTTCTGTCATATCACATCACGTGTCTTGACGGTTATCGAGTTGACCAGGGCCTTGCGAGTGCGCAGGCAAAAATAATGTCCCATACATAGCATAATTATGCCAATGATTCGATATATTTATCCACAGCGGCCAGTTCAGACTCGAAACTTGGCAATAGTGCATTTAATTCCCGCATGTCTCCTGCCTTTCCTGCCCGCTCCATTTCCGCACATCGTTCCCCCAAGGCCAAAGCACCGACCGAGCGCGCCGACGACTTGAGCTTGTGGGCTGATGCGCCAGCGGCTTCCGCCTGTCCCGCCTCACAGGCGGCGCGTAACTCCGCTGCTATTTTCCCCGAACTGGTACGGAAATCCTGCAAAAATTCACTGATTACCGGCGGATCGTTACCTACGAGCGCCTCAAGGACGCTTACGTCCACCGGTTTTTCCCCGGCAGGAGCTGTCGCGGGGGCGATACCGGTGGCGGATGCCGCCGGAGTGGCGAGCGCGAGCAATTCGGTACTCGCAGGAGGCGGCAGCCATTTATGCAGGACTGCTCTCAGGTGCGCAAGCTGGACGGGCTTGCTCAGGTAGTCATCCATGCCGACTGCGCGGCAATGCTCGGCCTCGCCCTTGAGAGCGTTTGCAGTAAAAGCGATGATGGGATGCCTGACCTTGCCTTGCTCGGCAAGCCTGACCGCCGCGGTCAACTGGTAGCCGTCCATTTCAGGCATATGCAGATCGGTGAGCAGCAGCGCATACTCGCCGCCCTCCCAGCGTTTTAGCGCTTCACGGCCATCACGTGCGATGTCGGCGGCATAACCCAGCAAAGTAAGCTGCTGACGGATGACTTTCTGGTTGATTTCACTGTCTTCGGCGACGAGGATGAGTCTCCCCTCCCTTCGAGCTTCCTCGCGCGAGGGCGCGATCACCGGCTCGACCTGGTCTGGTTGGACCGCTTCCACTTCTTCATGTGCCCGCCCCGCCGCGATGGCCACCGCTCGCAGAAACGCTTCGCGATGCATGACGTCGCCATCCAGCGTAACCGTGTCCACCGTTTCAGTGCGCTCATGACGGCGTCGCCCGCGCTTGATGACAACGAAGCGAGGCTCAATGTCAGGCTGGTGATGCCCATGCTCCAGAACGACGAAATGCGAGTCCAGGTCGGGCCGGGCATGGCAGGCGGCGCGAAGTTCCTCAAGCGGTGGAACGTCATGCCCCGCATCGATGATCAGTAGCCATAAACCTGGCGGAAGCGCTTCTATCCGCTTCGGAGCGGCCCTGAAATCCGTCTCCCGCTCGACCGTAGCGCCGCTATATCTCAAATATACCGCCAGATCGTCGCCAAGGCCCTTTTCGTCACCGATCACCAGACAGGATATCCCCGTCAAGTCGACAACCTTGCTCAGGGCGGGTGCCGCGGGCAGTTGAACGAACGACATGCGAACGGTAAAAACAGAGCCTTGAGCCAGTGCGCTCTTCACCCTGATTTCACCGCCCATGGATTCAACCAGATAATGCGAGATTGCCAAACCCAACCCGGTGCCGCCAAATCGGCGGGTGGTGGAGGTATCGCCTTGAGTAAAGGGAGTGAACAGCCGCGCCTGGGTCTCCTCGCTCATGCCGATGCCATTGTCGATGATCTGAAACTCGACCGTCACCTGATCCGGCGTGCGGTCTGCCAGCACAGCGCGTACTGATACCCGGCCGGGTTCTTTCTGTCCACTGGAAAACTTGATGGCGTTATTGGTAAGGTTGACCAGCACCTGACGCAAGCGCAACGCATCGCCCAGCACCTCTTCCGGCATGGCCGGATCGAGAAACAAGGTGAGTTCCACTCCCTTTCTCGCAGCCAGGCTTTCGAGCATGGCGCAAGCTTTTTCCACCACACTCACGATCGACATCGGCGCCTTCTCGAGTTCCAGCCGGCCTGCCTCGATCTTGGAGAAATCGAGAATATCCTCGATGATTTCCAGCAGGGCGAAGGCGGATTCGCGGATGAGATCGACCATCTCCATCTGATAGCCACTGAGACTGGTTTGTTGCAAGACGTCCGCCATACCGATCACGCCGTTCATCGGGGTGCGTATCTCATGGCTCATTGCCGCAAGAAAGACCGATTTCGCCTGATTGGCCTGCTCCGCCTCATGGCGGGCCTGCTCAAGATCCGTCAGGATACGCATCCTTTCGCTGATATCGATGCCGGAAGGTATCAATTTGACCACTTGACCTCTGGCGTTGCGAACCGGCACAAGCATGAAATCGATTGTCATGAGCGTGCCGTCAGCCCGGCGTATCTCGAGATCATGCCGTACTATCTCGCCAAGCAGAGCCGCCTCCACGTCCTTGCGGACCCGCGCCTTCACTTGCGGGCTGTAAGAAAACCATCCTGTCTCGTCAAGACGCTTGCCTATGACATCTTCGCTCCGCAGGCCGCCCAGATCGAGGGCCGTGCGGTTAATCTCGACCAACACCCCGTCGGTCGACAGTTCCCCGACGAATGCCGCCAGATTATCCACAATCGCCCGCAAGCGCTCTTCGCTGCCGCGCAAGGCCTGCTCCGCCTGCTTGCGTTCGTGAATATCACGCAGGACACCGGTGAAATAGCGCTTGCCCCCAACGAAATATTCGCTCACGGCAACGTAGAGATCGACCAGTTCTCCATTCTTGTGCCGCCCCTCTACTTCACGGCCCATGCCGATGTTATGCACCCCCTCGACTTCAAGTCTGAGAATATGGTCGAATTCGCACCGGCCTCGTCCGGTCCGGTAATACCTGTCTATGTAATTCTGATGAGCACCGTGATGGGGTTCGGGCATGAGCATCGAAACGTTCTGGCCGATCACCTCCTCCCGAGTGTAGCCGAAAAGTTTTTCTATCACTGGGTTTACCGACCGGATGATTCCCTTATCGTCTATGGTAATGATGCAATCGACCATGTGTTCGACAATGGAGCGCGTTTCCTCTTCCTTGCTGATCAGCGCGGCATTCGCGCGCTCGAGGTCGGCGGTTCGCGCAACGACCCTGTTCTCCAGGTCCTGGTTGAGCTGCCGCAGATCGTCTTCCGCAACGTCCCGTTCACGGTTGCTGACATTCAGGCGTTCCGTCATGGTGTTGAAGGTGCTTGCGAGCTCCCCTATCTCGTCCCATCCCTTTACCGGTACGCGCTGCTGCAAGTTGCCCGCGGCAATATGATGGGCTCCATGGCTGAGCTTTTTCAGTGTGGTAACGACGCGCCGGCTGAATAAAAGCGCACCCAGCATAGCGGCAAGAAGCGTGAGGCCGAGAATCAGCAAACCGAGATCGCGCACGCGTTTCACCGAAGCAAACACCTCGTCCGCGTCCATTTTGACTTCGATGCCCCAATTCATGCGAGGCAGATAACGCCATGCCGCGACGACTTCCTTGTCGCGATAATCCATTTTCAAACCGCCTCCGCGTTCGCCGTGCAGCCCGCTTTGTATCGCAATCGAAAAAGGCGGGTTATTGAGAGGAATCTCGTACTCAAGCGCAGCATCGGGCTCATGTTTCAGAGGCGCCATTACCAGGGCCTTGTCCTCGTTCAAAAGCCGCGTAACCACTGTTTCCCCGCTCGCTCCCAGCCCCACGTTATCGGTCACGACCTGAAACACCTGCTCGCTATAGATCTGCAGCGCAACCACGCCTTCAAGCTTTCCCTCAACCACGACGGGAAAGGCCATGAAAGCAGCGATCGCCCCCTTCGATGGCGGATAATATTCAAAATCCGACACACCGTTCTGCAATGTATTCAGCGCGTTCCGCGTAATACGGCCTAAACCGCTGTTTTTATATGGGCCGCTGATGAGGCTGGTGGCAAAATCGTCTTCTTTCGCCTGGCTATAGACAATTTCACCCTGAGGGGAAATAAGAAACAGGTCGTAATAACCCGCGTCCTCGACAAAGCGTTTGAAGTGTTCGCGGTAAAAGGCGTCCAGTTCACGGTAGTTGGCTGATCCCACACCGTTTCTGGCATATGCACGCGCAAAATCGCGCATCGCCAGGCGTGTAGTACTGGCAGTCTGGATAACCCGGGCGTCGAGAAGGCGCTCCCGCAGATAGCTATCTATCTGTTCCGCCTTCATGTCGGCTATGGCCGAGACCTGGCGGATCGCGGTACGCTGCGTTTCGGTTTCAAAAGTGCGAAGAAGGCTGAATCCAATGATCAGGATAGGTAGCACGGAGACCGCCACGAACCACACCGCAAAACGCTGCGTAAGCGAGGTAAATCTCATCATGGCGTCAACCCCGGGATGGGTTTCAGCAGCTCGTCCCATTCTTCGCGGGAGCGGTATGTCGGGAAGGGAGCCGGCTCAAGCGGCCGCTCGGAATCCCAGACTACATCGAACTGCCCATCTTTGCGGGCTTTGCCTATGCGTGCCACTTTCCATACATGGCCCGTCACTGGATCGAGTGAAACCACGCCTTCAGGAGCGGGAAGGCTCTGGCGCAGAATAGTGCGTTGCACCTTGCCCAGATCGCCCGAACCGGCTTCGAGCGCCGCCTGGATCCACATTCTCATATTGATGTAGGAAGCCTCCATCGGGCTATCGATGATGGCGCTCTCACCGAAGCGGTGGCGAAACCGGTTTACGAAAGATTGATTCTGATGTGTTGGTATTGTCTGAAAATAATTGCGCGCAGCGTAGTGGCCCGCCATTGGCACGGTATCAAGAGATGTCAGGCCTATCTCGGTCACGCTGAACGATAAAACCGGCATCTCGTCCGGCGTGATTCCATTTTTCTTGAGGGTTCTAAAAAATACGGCATTATCCGTGCGGCTGATGGTATTCAATACGATATCCGGCTGCTGCCCGGCAATATCCGCCACCAGATCGTCCACGACAGCAGATCCCAGAGGAAGGTACCGTTCCCCTACGACTATCGCGTCGTGCGCAAGCAGTAAATCCTTGATGAGTATATTCACAACGCGGGAATATACGTAATCCGATCCGACGAGATACACGCGTTTGCGGCGCGAGTGCGTAGCGCCCGGCTTGCCGAGATTTTCCAGGGCCCAGTGTACGGCGGGCATGACCAACTGGTTGGGTACAGTGCCACCGTAGACGATATTCGGCGACTGTTCCATACCTTCATACCGAAGTGCATAAAAAAGCAGGTGATTATGTTCCTCGACTACTCGTTTCACCTGTTTTCGGCAATCCGAGTTCCAGCAGCCGAACAAGGCCTGCACCTGCTCTTCCTTGATCAGGCGCTCAGCCTCCTTCGCGCAATAGGCCGCGTCGGATCTGCAATCCGCCACTACCGCTTCGATCTTCCTGTCATTGATACCATCTGCCGCATTGGCCTCTTCGATGGCGAACCGGATAGCGTCGACCAAGGGTTTTTCGCTTTCCGCCATAGAGCCCGACAAGGAATGCAGCACACCGATCCTGATGTTCTCCTTGGGACCCGCATATTTTTTCCATATCATGAAGGCGACGATCACCAGAATGATCAGCAGAACAAGAACGCGCAATATATGGCTAACCTTCAACGCCTGGTCTCCCTGATATGGAGGTACAAATGCAGTGTGGCAAATCCGTTACTATGCTAATCATAGACACAATAGCCGCGTTACGAAACAATTCCGGAGCAAAATCCGTGCGCATCGATTATCAGGAATCGCTGAGCACTCTCAGGTGAGCAGCTGCGCTCCGTCCCAGGGCGGGCAACGCGTATCCCCCTTCCAGAGACGAAACAATCCGGTTGGCGGCATGAACCTGCGCTACCTCTCTGATTCTTTCCGTGACCCATGCGTAATCACTTTCCACAAGATTCAAGGAAGCAAGATCATCGTCGGTGTGAGCGTCGAAACCGGCCGAAATAAATAGCATCTGCGGTTTGAATCTTTCAAGCGAGGGCAGCCAGAATTCGCTCACCACCCTGCGGAATATTTCCCCGCCGCTGCCCGCCGCCAGCGGAATATTGACCATGCGTTCCGACCGTCCCGTGAGGCCGCCATAGGGATAAAAGGGATGCTGGAATATCGAAACCATCATGACCCGGGGGTCATCCCGAAAAATATCCTCTGTGCCGTTGCCGTGATGCACATCGAAATCCACCACTGCAATACGCTCCAAAGCATGCGCGTCCATTGCGTGGGCGACTCCGGCCGCAATATTGTTTAACAGGCAGAAACCCATCGCCCTGTCCCGTTCTGCATGATGGCCCGGCGGGCGAACACTACAAAAGGCATTGTCCGCCTTCTTTCCCATCACCAGGTCCGCCGCCAGTATTACCGCCCCGGCAGCGCGATAAGCCGCTTTCAAGCTGTGCTGGTTCATCGCCGTGTCCGGATCAAGATATGCCAGGCCGGAGGAACGGGCCCTGGACGAACTGACGTCGAGCGAAGCAATATAACCGGGTGTGTGCACGCGTTCCAACTGCTCCCGTGTGGCCAATGGCGCAGCATGGCGCTCCAGCTTGTCCATGAGGCCGCAAGCAGTCAGCGCATCCTCTATTGCCTTGAGCCGCGCAGGGCTTTCAGGATGATAGGGACCCATATCGTGAAGCAGGCAATCGGGGTGCGAAATAAAAGCGGTGTGCATAGAGAATCTCCAGTAATCCTTCGTGCTTCATGGAACACTCTTTAACAACGGAGGTGCATAAGCGATCTGCTCACGAGCTGCCCGCATATGGCAGGCCGAGACGACGAAAGAATCGCCAAGCCTGTCTCCAATACGATTGATACGCAGGGTATTGCCTCACAACCGCTTTTGGCGCCAGGCGTCCCTGCTTGCTCTTTCCGCATCTGCCGCTTCTTCATTGCCTTGATTTCCTGCAAAATTGAAACGATCGTCCAGTCCGTGATAATCTCGGGGCACCGATGAAATATTCAAATAACGCCGCTGTTGCGTCCCTAAAAGGCAAATCGGGGACTGATCCAGAGTTATTCAGAGGCTTCCTAAAATAATAAGGCATTCAATGTCTCTTTCCCGGCAACTCTGGCTGACTGTCATATTGGTAACGCTGACCAGTTTTACTGGCGGCTTTGCCATAAGCCTGCTCAGCACGCAAAGCTATCTCGAGCAGCAACTCCATCGGAAAAATATCGATAGCGCCAATTCCCTCGCGCATTCCATCTCCCAGCTAAGCAAGGACCCGGTCACGATCGGTTTGCAGATCGCGGCACTTTTCGACAGCGGCCAATACGAAACGATCTCGATCACCTCGCCCGATGGCAGAGTGATTACAGAAAGGGTCCAAGACCGGGTAGACATTACTGTTCCCGAATGGTTTGTTGATCTCTTCCCTATTCGCGCTGAACCGGGCCAGGCTCAGATCTCTGACAGCTGGATGCATTTTGGTGTCATCAAGGTAGTAAGCCAGACCCGGCTCGCCCATCTGGCCCTGTGGAATCAAGCGGAAACCCTGCTACTCTGGTTTCTGGCTGCTGGCCTCTCCTGCGGGCTCATCGGCATGCTGATGCTCCAACGCATCAAAAAACCGTTGTCCACGATGGTCGAACAGGCTGAAGCTATTACCGAACGCCGCTTTCTCACCATTTCCGAGCCTCGCATACCCGAACTCCGCAGCATTGCACGGGCCACGAACGACATGATAAGACGTCTGCATAACAGGGCCATTGAGGAAACAGCCCGGCTGGAAACCTTGCATAAGCAGATAAATTACGATCCGGTCACTGGCCTCGCCAATCGCGAGTACTTCATGAACCGGCTTGCCGAAATTGTGGGCGGCGGAGATACCCCTGACCATGCAGGGGAAAAAGAAGCTGCACCCGGCACAAGCATAAGCGGGGAAGATGTCACCCCTGGAGTGAGCGCAAGGGTTGTTGCCGGAAGCGGAGACGAGGCACCCGCCGCCCCGGGCACTGGAAGTGAAGTCGCTGCTACCGCAAGCGCTACCGAAGGCGCCTCAACCGGGGCAACCGCAGCAAGCGAGGGAGATGAAGCGGCCATCCCAGCCGAGGGTATTGAAGCGGCTCCTGAAGTTATTATCCCGGTCGAGCGCGGTCAGCTTATCGCTCCAAATGAGAATGGCAAAGCTGTCGCCGAACCGGATCAAGAGGAAGCTGTTCGAGAACATATAGCGGCAGAGGCGAGCAAGCGGCAAAATGGTATTCTTTTCCTCGTACGCCTCAATAATCTGCAAGAGATCAACCAGAAACTGGGACGCACAGAGACAAACAACCTGCTCCGGCAGGTAGCGGCCCTCATGGGCAAGACCGCCGCCGAAGCCTCTTCGGATAATGAATCTTCCGCTTCTCTCGCCGCCCGCCTGAATGGATCGGATTTTGCACTTCTCATCCCCGACATGGATGATGCGGGCCGCATCGCCAACCAGTTGACAAGGGAACTCACCGCTCTGTCCCTACAAACGGGGGAGGCCGTGAAGGATCTGTATCACATTGGCGCCGTTCGCTACCAGCGCGGCGATAAGCTTGGCGAGCTCTTCGCCAAGGCTGACCTTGCACTGAGCACCGCCGAGCAAACGGGCGTCAATGCCTGGCATGCTATTGCCGCGCAACCCGGTCATCCACCTGCTCCGGCCGTCAATATCGGCGATTGGCGGCATATTTTCAAGGATGCATTTGCAGAAGATCGCTTCACGCTGGCTCTTTACCCTGTCGTGGGACGCAGTGGCGCGCCATTGCATCAGGAAGCGTTTGTTCGCATGCAGGCCCAGCGCAATGGAGGCTGGCTGGAGGCAGGCGACTTCGTCAATATCGCAGTTCGCCTCAGTCTCACCGGCCCCCTGGACATGGCGGTCATTCGCCATGCAATTGAATCATTGCAGTCGGGTACCGATGACCTCGCGGTCAACCTCTCGATTGAAACCGTCGCTAACTGGGAGTTCCGGAATAAACTGGCAGCGTTGCTGGGCCAGTTTCCGGATCTGTGCCGGCGGCTCTGGATTGAAGTACCGGAGTATGGCGCCTTTCGCAAATTTGAAGCGTTTCGTGATTTCTGTCATACCTTCGGATCGCTCGGCTGCCGCACGGGCATCGAGCATTTTGGTCACCAGTTTAGCGAGCTTCGGCAACTCACGGGTCTCGGCCTGGGTTATATCAAGGTAGACGCCGCCTTCGTGCACGGCATCCATCAGAACAAGAATAACCAGCGCTTTCTGAAAAACTTGTGCAGGCTGGCGCACGACCAGGGCGTTGTCGTAATTGCACTGGGCGCACAAGCTGAAGCTGAGCGGAAGGCATTGGTAAAGCTCGGCTTCGATGGCGTTACCGGACCCGGCATACGATAATTTCCCTGCTTTCCATTGCAATTCATTGCAGCGCCAACCTTCATTATTGCAATGCCCGGATGTTAAGTCTATAACTCAATAGCCCTTACAAATTAATAATACCAAGGAGAAAGCGTGGCCACCTCACACACATGGAAATTTTTCCGGGCTGGCGGTTTTGATCAGGTGCAAATCGATAACGGCGCGGACTTGCTGGCTTTAAAAGAGCTGGATCAAAAGTTGTGGGTAGCATTGAGTTGCCCGACGCGCGGCATAGAGTTCGATACCAAAACCCTCGACTTGATCGACCATGATGACGATGCCCGTGTGCATGCGACCGAGGTGCTGGCAGCTATCGCATGGGCTGGCAATTTGCTGAGGAATCCCGATTTGCTGATCGAGGGTTCGGATCGTGTCGCGCTGGCCGACATAAACGATAATAGCAAAGAAGGGCGACAGCTGCTTGCTTCAGCGCAATACATCCTGAAAACGCTGGGCAAAGCCGATGCCGCAGAGATCTCTCTCGCGGATATGTCCGACATCGAGAAGTTTGTTGCGGGCCTGGAATTTAACGGGGACGGTGTAATTCCTGCCGGACAGAGTGCGGATGCCGCGTTGCGCGCAACGATTGAGGACATAATCAAATGTCGTGGCTCGGTAGCGGACAGGAGTGGAAAAGCCGGGATTGACCAGGAAACCACCGATGCTTTTTTTGCGGAAGTTGCCGCCTATTCCGAGTGGCAGGCGAAGGGCGACGGTGATGCACATATCAGGTTTCTTGAGGAAAAAACCCTGGAGGCCGCGGATGCCTTCCGTGCTGTCAAAGAGAAAGTCAGCGACTATTTCACCCGCTGCCAACTGGCCGCTTATGACGGGCGCGCCGCGACGCCGCTGAGCCGCTCCGCCGATGATTACAAGAGTATTGCAGCACAAACGTTATCGTCACACAACACAGATATAGCAAGTTTCCCGCTGGCGACGGTGGAGCCGGACAAGCCTTTGCCACTGATTTCAGGCCTGAACCCGGCATGGCAAAAACAGATAGACGCGTTACGGACGCAAGCTATTGTGCCACTATTTGGCGAAAAGCAGGTTCTGCTGGCTTCGGAGTGGGATGCGCTTTGCGCCAAGTTTGCGGCGTTTGAAGCATGGCAAAGCGCCAAGCCGGCTTCCAGTATCGAACAATTAGGCAAGGCACGTTTGAGGGAGATATCCGGCAGCAACCATCAAGAAGTAATCAATGATCTGATTATCCAGGATAAAGCGGTGGAAAACGAGGTAAAGGCGATACGTTCAGTGGAACAACTGCTGCGCTACAGCCGCGACCTCTTCAAACTGATAAACAATTTTGTTTCGTTCCGCAGCTTTTATACGGGGAGAGATAAAGCGATTTTCCAGTTGGGCACGCTGTATCTCGATGGGCGCAGTTGTGATCTGTGCTTAAGAGTAGAGGATATTGGCAAACACGCGGAGTTTGCCAATATGAGCGGCCTGTATCTCGCCTATTGCGATTGCATACGCAAGGGCGGTACGGAAAAAATGAGCATTGCGGCTGCCTTTACCGATGGCGATTCGGATTTTCTGATGGTAGGCAGAAATGGAATTTTTTATGACAGGAAAGGCCAGGATTGGGATGCCACCATCGTGCGGATTGTGGACCATCCGATCAGCATCCGCCAGGCATTCTGGTCGCCATACAAGAAGCTGATCAAGTTTATCAACGAGCAACTGGAGAAACTGGCTGCGCAGAAAGCAGCCGCAGCGGATCAAAAGCTGTTAGCTGCCGCGGTGATGCCGCCCCCGCCCGCTGCACCGGGTGCGCCTCCTCCTGCACCGCCAAAAACACCTTTCGATGTAGGAAAATTTGCCGGGATTTTTGCAGCGATAGGGCTGGCGCTCGGTGCTATCGGTGGAATTCTTGCGTCACTGGTCAGCGGGATATTGGGCTTGCAATTCTGGCAGATACCGTTGGCGATAATCGGCCTGATATTATTGATTTCCGGCCCGTCCATGATCGTGGCATGGTTCAAGTTGAAGAAACGCAACCTTGGCCCCGTGCTGGATGCCAATGGCTGGGCGATCAATGCGCGGGCGCGCATCAATATTCCGTTTGGCAAGTCTTTGACCAAGATGGCGAATCTGCCGGAAGGTTCGCGCCGCTCGTTGTCCGACCCGTACGCGGAGAAAAAACCGGTATGGCCATACCTTGTTTTGATTGCGGGAGTCATCGTCGCTTTGCTCATTGTGTGGCAGATGGGCTTTTTCGGAGTACGCCCGATCGAATAAGCGGACTGAACAGCAACTTATTCAGCATCGTCTATGGACACCTTCTCCGGCTCCCCGTAATTAAATTTTCACCTTTACAGGAGGACAGGAGCCCATGAATATTGATGAACTCAAGTCGGTTGCACAGGCCATTGTTGCAAGGCAGAAGGGTATTCTGGCGGCGGATGAAAGCAATCCCACCATCAAGAAACGCTTTGATCCGATCGGGGTTGAGTCGACTGAGGAAAATCGCCGTCGATATCGTGAAATACTATTCACCACAGAGGGTATTGAGCGCTATATTGGCGGCGTCATCCTTTTCGATGAGACATTGCGGCAGAGCTCCCGTGACGGCATTCCTTTCGCACACCTGCTGTCGGGGCGGGGCATCATACCCGGCATCAAGGTCGATAAAGGCGCAAAGGCGCTGGCACTGCATCCCGGTAACAAAGTCACCGAGGGCCTGGACGGTTTGCGCGACCGGCTTGCGGAATACAAACAGCTGGGGGCGAAATTCGCAAAGTGGCGGGCGGTGATCGAGATCGACGAGCAGAATGTGCCATCCGCATACGCCATCCGCGCAAATGCCCACGCGCTTGCGCGCTATGCCGCCCTTTGCCAGGAAGCTGATATCGTGCCTATCGTAGAGCCGGAAGTGCTCATGGATGGCGCCCATGACATCCAGCGGTGCAACGTCATTACCTCGCAAATGCTTGAGAGCGTATTCTCGGAGCTTAACGCGCATGGCGTGCTGTACGAAGGCATGTTGCTCAAACCGAATATGGTGATTCCAGGGATGAAGTGCCCCCAGCGGACCAGTGCAGAGGAAGTGGCTCAAGCTTCTGTCCGTTGTTTGCGGCGTTATGTACCGGCGGCGGTTCCGGGTATCGTATTTCTTTCCGGTGGCCAGAGTGCGGAAGACGCAACGGACAATCTGAACGCCATGAACGCCATGGATGCCAATCCGCCATGGCAACTAAGTTTCTCTTATGGGCGGGCGCTGCAAGCGCCGGTTCTCACCGCCTGGAAAGGGCAGGAAAGCAACGTGGCCGAAGCGCAGCGCGCATTCTCCAAACGCTGCCAGCTTAACGGTTTGGCTCGGGAAGGAATATATAGCCGGGCAATGGAAAACAGATAACTTGCAAGAACCGATGAACTGATGGGTGTCTACGCGATAGCGGCAGTAGGGGCTGGCGCGGCGCTTGGTGCATGGTTGCGCTGGTGGTTTGGCATAGCCTTGAATCCGGTCTTTCCCACCCTTCCGCTGGGCACGCTGACAGCCAATCTGGCTGGGGGTTATCTCGTCGGCATTGCCGTTGAATATTTTCATCATAACACCGTCCTTCCACCCGAAGCGCGGCTATTCATTATCACCGGATTTCTTGGCGGGTTGACCACCTTTTCCACTTTTTCGGCTGAAACGGTTACGCTGCTGTTACGGGAGCAATATGGCTGGGCCTGCATTATTGTTTTTTCGCACCTGGCTGGTTCCTTGACAATGACAGTCCTGGGGATAATGACGATCAAATGGCTGGCGCAGCAATAATACGGGAGGCCATGGGCAGGTTGGCCTGAAAGCTGAAGTGGGGGGACGAAAACGGAAAGGAGGAGACCATGCAGGGGACCTTTCTCAAATTCTACGTAAGCGAATACCGCGAACACAAGGGCATTCTTTTATTCGAGTGGCTCCTGGAACGCGCAAAAAGATTCGGCTTTAACGGTGGCACGGCCATGCGCGCGATAGCCGGTTTCGGGCGTCATGGAGTGTTGCACGAAGAAACCTTTCTTGAGCTCTCGGCTGACCTTCCGGTCGAGGTGAGCTTCGTCCTGAGCGAGGAGGAAGCCGCGCAGTTTCTCGATTTGCTGCAGGCAGAAGACGTGGACCTGTTTTACGTCAAATTCCCCGTTGAGTACGGATTTTTGCCATTCATAATACAAGATTAAATAATGATGCCGGACTCCCGCCGGTCTGGCGTGGTTGTAAGCTGATGAAAAAAATCTTTTACTTTTTTCCGGCTTGCACCCATGCGAGAGTGGAACGAATGGGGGAATCGCCCTCAGGCGCGGTGGATGTTCGTTCCCCACTCCACGTCATGCCAATTACCAGTGCCACGATAATGATTTTCACGCGCATGTTTCCATTGTTGAACAACATTATTACAATTTGAGCGGTGTACGTAAAAAAAGCCCGGCGCAGGGTCACTGCTGCCGGGCCGTGGCGTTTGCTGCAGTGGGGAAGTTGGCTCTTGCCGCCAGCCCATCCCCAATTGCATCTTACCCTTTCGAGGCGGCTTGCCTATTGGACTAAGGTACTACTCTGGAGTAGTTGGATAGTGTAAGGTTCGAGGAAGCTTCGTAATGATGCGAAGCTGACACTTCGCAGGGGTACAACTGAGTAGACCGGGTTATGCCCGGGTATCAAAAATGTCGGGGTGCGGCGACGGAAATCGTCCACATTCTGAAAGATCGATAGCGGTACGCCAAATATATTGACGTACTGGTTTCCGGGATTTTCTGGGGCTCCAGATTGAATTCTGCGTTATTTGAGTCCGACTGTTTCAGCATTGCACCATCCTGATTAGGTCGTTCCGTTCATGCTATATTTTCCGCGTCATGTTCACCCCGCGCCCCTCCGCAGGGTATGACAACGAGATCAATCCCCAATGTGGGAGTCAGCGCCACGTAACGCAATCGTACCTGAAAATTCAGCATGGCAATTCAATCCTGCTTAATTGGTCGCGCTACCGACATCAAAGGCCACGTAATCGCCTGTAAGTAAAAATTGAGTAGCTTACCGTTCCTGCCAATCTACTTCTTTTCCCCCTGCCCCGACGCGAGGGCGATACGAACCGAGGCACCGCCATCCGCTTTACTCGACGCTTGCTCATTACTCCATACCATGCCGATTACCAATGCCACGATAATGATCTTTGCACGCACGCTGCTACTCCTGAATGACATTATGACTATAACGGCAGGAAATCGAGAAAAAAAAGCCCGGCGCAAGATCGTTGGCCGGGCAGTGGCGTTTGTTGCAACCGGGTCAGCTATTTCTCCCGTTAGCCATACCCAAGCCGCATCTTACCCCTTCTGGGTTTGTTGCCTATTGGACTGAAGTACACTCTCGCGATCCACCGAAAGGTTCTCCTGACTACCGCCCCCATATAGTTGAAGTCATTACGAAGCCGATTTTCCATTGGTGACCCGCCTTAGCTTTTACGGGTTTTTATGCTATACATAATTGCCACTCTACCACTCCATACGGCCTGAAACCGGTCAAGCACGGCACGGCGCCGCCGGAACGAAAGGCCAACCCTATGGCGGAACAGCAAGACGAGAAACCCAGACTGCCGCTAGCCGGGCTCGCTATCCTGGTGACGATGATAGGAGGCTTGCTCGTCTATCAGGACTTCGCGCTTAAAACCTCCCGGCCAGTCGACAAGGAAAAGACGAACTATCTATCCCTGGACAAGGACCAGGTGCAGGCGCGCCTTTGGCAAGACCCATTCGAGGCTGTCGCGACACATCGTATCAATGAGCAAAAGCGGTCCAGCGAGTCCGGTAAAACAACCGGACCGGCAACTATTAATGATTTAAGCATCAATGATTTCATTACCCGCATCAAGGAATCCATAGGAACCTTCCGGGAAGTTCGTATCCTGCCGGTGTTTGTGGACGGGAGCCCATATTCCAGCGGCGCCGAATCAAGGCTCAACGACCGATATGCCCTCATATCGGCGTTGGGCGCGGCGGGCTATGTGCCGGAATCAGGGGACCACATCCATGTTTTCAGGTGGGATCGGGAGGAAGAGAGAAAGAAGACAGCGCGACAACAGAGGGATGAATCGAGCGTACTTGTTCCCGTGGAGTTGTTTCACCCGAAGGCAAAAATCCGGGATGAACCATATGGCAAGCAGGTTCTCGTTTTATGGCTCAAAGCCCAGGATTTCAGCGAGAAACCGCTCCAGTCCCTGAATGCGCTTCTGGAAGAGTTGAATAGAGCGTTCATCAAAACTCCGCCTGAAATAAAACCAATGTATCGCATACTGGGGCCCCGGTTTTCGACCGGGCTGAGCGCCATGATGAAAGAACTGCAGGCCATCCAGGCCGGGGCTTGTATTCCTCAATTCAGGCAACTGAACGACGCGAAATTCTATTCCCCCTGGGCAACGGCGGACGGTACCTTTTTACTGGATTATTCGCTCGATCCGCCTGACTTGGATCAGGCTGGCAATGTCAAAGAAACAGGCAGGACCGTCAAGGAAATATTCGAGTGCGCAGGAATCGATTTGACCAGGACGATCAAGACTGACACCGTGCTGGCAGAGCAGCTTTTCGAGGAATTGAAACGCCGTGCGGTGGATTTGCAGGACTGTCCAGCCAATACCTGTAAACATAGGGTCGCACTGATTTCAGAATGGGACACCCTTTATGGGCGCTCTTTGCCACGCATATTTGCCGCTGTGGTCCAGAATAACGGTCTCGGCAAAAGCCCTGGAATCACCGCCCAAGTCAATAAACTACGCGAAGACGAGTGGCCCGACTGGGTTTCCCGATACTCGTACCTGATGGGATTGGATGGAGAATTGCCAGCCAGGACAAGTGACATGGAATCAGGGCCAACTCAGGCAACAAACCTGCTGGAGCACCAAAATCAGCAGTCCCGGCAAATGCCGGCCGAGATGCCTGAAGGCCGTAGTCAGCTAGATTACGTTCGCAGGCTTGCGTTGTCCCTGAAGCAAGAGCAGGAGCAGCGTGGCGAGGAATTCAGGGCAATCGGCGTACTGGGCAGCGATGTGTATGATAAGTTGTTAATATTGCAGGCATTGCGTCCGATATTTCCACGCGCGATCTTCTTTACCACCGATCTGAATGCCAGGCTGACCCATCCCTCGCAATGGCAATGGACGCGCAATCTCATCGTTGCGTCGCACTTCGGACTGGAACTTCAACAGGATCTTCAAACTCCTATTCCGCCGTTCCGGGATAGTTACCAGACCTCGTTGTTTTACGCCTCGTTGTGGGCTCTGGATCACTTCAGATCGCCCGGCCGCGCGGATTATTTCCAGCTGAGGATGGGAGAAGATGCCGATAAAAAATTCTCCAGGAACACGGACCCACGATTGTATGAAGTCGGGAGGCACGGCGCTTTTGACATCAGTCCCGGTGCGAACTCCGCGTCCGGGGATTATTCAAGCATTCATCCACCGCGGCCCGATCTAAATTCCGACCCATGGCAGAGCCTGAAGCGGGCGGGCCTAGAGTTCATCACGGTCATCTCTCTCATCCTGGCCGCTATGCTGACCAGTAGCGTGGCGGCAAATGTCTTTACCAAACTGGCCTGGAAACTGTTCGGAATGGCCATCGTTATTGGAACAATCTGTTACGGCCTGGTGCTGTGGATCAGATGGACGATACCGAATGTCGCAGAAAACGAGCCCTTTGTGTTGAATGAAGGAATCAGTGCGTGGCCAACGGTGGTAATTCGCCTGTTCGCTATTGCCATGACCCTTGTATTTCTCCGGTATTCCTGGCAAAAGTTGAAGGATAACGAAAAAGCCCTGGCGCGTGCCTTCGGATTCGAAGACAAGGATAAGCTCGCGGATAGACTCGATCCCATCCCTCTGATATTTTCCGCCAGGTTCCTTGACTGCTGTGTAGGACTGCACAGGTGGCATCCGCAAGCTGGCGGCCAGATTGACGCTGCGCTTCTATGGTGGAGAAGCGCAATGCATAGCGAAATCAGAATGGTCGCAGCGCGGATTGTGCCACAGGTTGCCATTGCTTTCGCTGTCGCTTGGCTGTTGCTGGAACTGTTCGGTTTTCCCTATATACCTTGCCGGGGCGAGGCCTGCGCAAAAATCAATTATGTGAGCACGGTGTTCAGTTCGGTTGCGATGCTCGTCCTGATATTCTACGTGATCGATGCCACCAGAATTTGCCTGAAATGGGTTGACTGCATTGGCATGGGGAAAGTTTTGTGGTCCGACGGCACCCGGCTAAAAATAGCCAAGGAGCGAGGCGTTAGCGAGAAGAACCTGGATGAATGGCTGGGCATCGAATTGATTGCGGAACGCACTGCCCTCCTCGGTAAGTTTATTTACTTTCCTTTCATTATCATGCTGTTGCTAGGCGTTGCGCGCCACACCTACCTCGATAACTGGGATTTTTCGACTGCGCTCGTCATTATCTTTACGCTCAGCGCGATACTTATTTTCCTGAATAGCATGTTATTACGACGGTCGGCCGAAACAGCCAAATGGCGAGCCATCGAACGCCTTGAAGCCAGGCTTATCGGATTGTCTGACCAAACACCGGATGAGCGAAAAGAGAAGCGGCAGATCGAGTGGGTAATCGCCGCGATCAAAAACAACCGTAGAGGCGCCTTTCTTCCCTTTACTCAGCATCCGGTATTCGGCGCCGCGATAGCTTTGCCATCCGGCGCATATGGCATTGTGCTCTTGCTCGAGTATCTGGCAACGAGTTTCTGACGACTGTAACGCGCTGCACAAGAATCTGGATATTCCTGTTTGTTCCGGAATCGATTAACATGAATAATAGAAAACTCTTGTTTACACTTGCGTTTCTTCTGCTTGCGCCACCCATCCTTGCACAGGAACCGCCTCCGCAAGGCAGCGTTAACGGGAATGCGAGTTCGCAACCGCAGCCCCCGCATCAGCCGCAAAGTAAAAATATAGCATCCCGCTCAACTTCCGATACTTTATCAGCAAGCTTCGAGGGTATTGTTGTCCAGGTGGAACCCCTGGAGGTGAAATCAGTGAGCGGGCAGGTACGGCAATTTCTTCCCGGAAAAAAGCTCTCAATGGTTCAGCCAAGGCGCGGCGATCTGGTTTGGCTATCTTACGAGCCTGGCCCAACGGTAATATAGTCCACGAAACCCGGGGCATCGGTAAGACCATTGTCGGAACAATCAAGAAAATAGCCGCCGTTATGTCATGGCTATAGTTCGAACTCGGCAGCCCGACAAACCGGAGAACGAGGTTAACGTACCGCTCCAGGCATCTGCGCAATTCCAGCCGCTTGTGTCCGCAATGCGCCTTGGGGACGGGATAAATGCAACTTACATTCGCGATGGTGGCATCGACGCAGTGGATGGAATCAACCACTTGAAATCTCTGGAATGGCAGGGCAAGCCGGTGAGCCGGGCTGCACGCTGGTCTTCGCTTTTGGGCGCACTGATATTACTTTTGATTATCGCTTTCGTTTTCATCAGGGGCCATCCGACAGAACTATTTCTGGGGGAGGACAACCGCTACAGCAGTCCCAAATTCCAGACGGTTCTCTGGTTCTCGCTCGTTATCAGCGCGTATGTCGCCATCGTATCTCATCGCATCGCCGCAGCTGGCTGGAACTATATCGGCGAGGTGGATATTCCGCAGAATCTGCTTATTCTTTCCGGCATCAGCGTGCTCGCGTTTACCGCAGCAAAGGCGATCACAACAGGCAAGGCCGAAGGTAAACCCGATATGAAAGCTCCGGCTCCCCAACCGAGAGCAATCAATCTAATAACCGACGATGCCGATAAAACCGATTTGGGAGATTTCCAGATGGTGGCAATCACGATCCTCGCGGTGATTATTTACGCGATATCCGCTGTCGAGTTCATGGAGCAGATCGAGTTCCGCCGGGTCGTTACGATGCCGGATGTCGATGCAACGCTGCTTTCCATATTCGGTCTTAGGCAGGCCGCGTATCTGGGCAAGAAGGCGGCGGGAGAACGGTAGTCTTTTTATATTTCTATTGGCTTTAGAGTTACTGAATTAAGAGCATCCCGCCATTAAGCTTGTCCGGGATCTCATCAGCCTCTTATCTTGTCGCGCACGAGGCCGAAATTTTGATGGATTAGACTACGCTTTATTGTGTGCAATTTCATGCTCCTACCAATAAAGTGGTGTTAAATGTTAAACAAATACCTGCACATCATAATTCCACTCCAAGTGGCTACAACAAGGCTAGCATTAGGCCCAACTTCAATATCTGTTACCACTGAACCGCAGTCAATAACAGTTGTAACTCTACCATCCCATACCCGCACAGTGTTATCCCTTCCACCGGAAACAATTACCCGCCGATCACCCAGCTTAACCACAACAATGGCAGTCACGGCACCTATATGACCCTTCAATGGCTGGCCGAGGGGTGCCCCGGAGGCCAAGTCCCATATACGAATGGTTTTATCCCCGCCGCCTGAGACAATCACCGGCCGACCATCAAGCGTACTAACAGTCAAGGCATACACGCTGCCCCTATGGCCCAACAATGGTTTGCCCAAGGGTGCGCCCGCAGCTAAATCCCATACCCGCACGGCGCTATCCTCTCCGGCAGAAACGATTACCGATCGACCATCAAGTACACCCACGGTCACCGCATACACGCTGCCTCCATGGCCCCGCAATGGATCACCCAAGGGGGTGCCCGCACCCAAATCCCATACCTGCACGGTGCTATCCTCTCCGCCAGAAACGATTACCGATCGACCATCAAGCAGACTCACAGTCACAGCATTCACGCCGCCGTGATAACCCCCAAATGTCTGGCTCAAGGGTTTGCCCCCCGCCACATCCCATACCTGCATGCTATCCCAACCACCAGAAACAATTACCAGCCGACCATTGAGCGTGCCCGCCGCTAGGGTAACGCAACGTTGATCACTCTCAAATGGGTCACCGATGGGAGTGCCCGCTCCCAAATCCCACACCCTCACAATACCATCCCAATCACCTGTGATAGCAACTGATCGGCGATCGAGCGTACCCACAGCTACGGTATTCACGATATTCTCGATATTTTGATGATGCCTCGATCGTTCACCGATGGGTGTTTCCACCGCCAAATCCCATATCCGCACCGTATTATCCCAACTACCAGAGACGATCATCGGCCTGTCATTCAGTGTACTTACGGCCACGGCCTCTACGCTGCCTTGATGACCCTCTAGTGGCTCGCCGACGGGTACGCCCGCTGCTAAATCCCATACCCTTACGGTTTTATCCCCCTCGCCGGTGATGATCACTGGTCGGCCATCGAGTGTGCCCACGGTTATGGCATTCACGCCGCTTTGAGCCTTTAATGGCTCTCCGAGCGGCGCGCCCTCAACCAAATCCCATAGACGCACAGTTTTATCCGCGCTGCCAGATATCGCTACAGGACTGCCATTGAGGATAGCCACAGCTACAGCATCCACACGGCCTTCATGACCCTCTAATGGCTTACCAACGGACGTGCCATCAGCCAAATCCCACAGGCGTACGGTTTTATCCTCACCGCCAGAAACGATCATTGACCGACCATTGAGCATACCTATGGCAAGGGCATATACGCTGCCATCATGACCCTCCAATGGCTCCCCGATAGGTGTGCCAGCAGCCAAATCCCATAGCTGTATGGTTTTATCCTCACTGCCAGAAACGATTACAGATCGACCATTGAGCGTACCTGCGGCTATAGCAAGCACGCTGCCCCGATGGCCCCACAATTCGCGCAGGGGAATGCCCAGGGCTAAATCCCACACTCTCACGGTCCTATCCCAACCGCCAGAAATGATTACTGGTCGGCCATCGAGTACGCTCACAGTCACGGCAAACACATCACCTAAGTGACCCCTCAATGGCTCGCCCACGAGCGTGCCCGCAGCCAAATCCCAGACTCGGATGGTATTATCTTGACCACCGGAGATGATTACCGGTCGGCCATTGTAAGTAGCGGTAACAATCGCATGTACTTCACCTCTATTCCCTTTTAGGACACGATGAGCCACGCTGTGCTGCCACCGAGCCCACACGACCCTCCATGTCTGGCCGAGCCGCAATTGCGCAAACCCATCTGCGAAAATATTTTCCGTAAGTTGCCGCGCTGTCATCTCAAGATAGGAGGCACGTTCAGCAGCAGCACTAGTGCTCATGTAATGAAAACCTGTTTGATATACGCGTGTTGGCGCGTCAGGCAATTGCTCATGGGTTAGCTGTATCGCTCGTAGCAGCCGATTTGGCTCGGCCGCTACGAGGTAAAGAGGAAGATCTATCAATCCACTTAGCTTGCTCGCTGCCGCTGCATGTGTGGATAGGTAATTTCGGGTATATGCTGGCGCGCTCACCCAATCCCTGCTCTCGTTGCAGGAATTCATTGGTACCAGACCAACAAGTGTGTTAACGATGCAAGTCTGAATTTCCTTTGAACGTTTCTCATCCCGTAGATATTCAGCCAGCGCTTCGTGATACAAACGGTAAACTGAGATGCCGCCTTCCCGAGCCTCGACGACGTAAGCGCCAACATGATCGAGTAGCAAACCGATATCGTCGTTGTCATAGGCTCCCGACGCTGACTGCCCCCGTCCGGCAATCGCGTTAGCGAGAGGTAACCAAAGATTTTCCCACGGGATGCCTTCACCTTCGGCATATGCGAGCGGTCGCAGTAAGGCCATCACTTTCTTGCGGTCGAGATCAATATCCTTCCGTGAATTGAAGCGTTCAAGGTCCACCCAAAAGGCCTCGCCTACCTCATCAGGAAATTTGTAACGGTCGGTATCAACCGGCTCATCGCTCTCAGTCAGGGTCGACACAACGATCCGCGCTATCAGAAACACTTTTCCTGCTTTTGCGGCTACGATCTCAGCAACCCTGCGTGCAAGTTGTGGTCGATTACGATACGGCGTAGCGCGGGCTGGTTCATCCACTGCTAAAAGCCGTTGCATCACATAACGGGCGATGTCCTCCCTGCCCAGATATTTTTCATCATTCAGGTTGATCTCAATCGTTCTGCCCCCTAGTTTTTGAACACAGCGCCCAGGATGGTCTGGCCGGGTATCAGGCCGCGTCCCGATCAGGAGCCAAAGATGCGGAAATCCAGTAAGTCTTCTTAATAATCGTTCGGCTATCTCATCACGCTCTTTTGCCTCATCCAGGGCGTCAATGACGATGGTACAGCGCTTATTACGCTTTGCCAGGACTTCAACTAGTTCATCTACCCGGTTTGTCTTCAGTCCCGTGGCTGCCGCAATAATCCTGACCACTTCATCCAGCGACTTCTGGCGCGCATGGACTGCAATATCAACAACGCCTTGAGGAGGAACGGTATCTTCTGGAACAGCTTTAAGAGCACCCATGTTTTCCATGGGTTCGCGATATTGCGGATCAGAAAGCGTTACAAGGCGGGCGAGAAGCGCTGATTTACCTGTACCAGGTCCGCCGGTCACAACATGGGCTTTACCGCCAGATTGCGTAGCTTTAAGCCACTGCACCAACTCCCGCAAAGCTGCTTCACGACCGGTGAAATATGAAACCTCCCCATAGACTTCTGCACCACGTGCGCGCGGAACCCAATGATCAATTAGGTCGCGCTGCCGTTGAGATTCAATATCAATACCTTCGGGAGTAGATGAATCGTAGCGCGGGTTGGGAAGGAAGCGCGGAAATTCTCTTAGTGGTGGGGCCACACTCCAGACCGCGCTCTGATGAGGATGGCGCTGATCAAATATCTCGTTCACGTATTTAATCAACGATGGAGCTTCGAGATACTCTTGAGTTCTGCCGCCAAATTGTCCCTTGGGGTTACGAATGGCTTCTGTGAAGGCGTTTGCGAAGGCGCCCTGTGAAGCTTCATCTTTAGCACGAGCAGCTGAGATAAAAACGAAGCCGAAAGGTATTTCAGCTTGCCAAGCGCGGGAACATGTTACCTTACCCGCTAGTGAAGTCAGGTCAATAATCCCCTGACCTGCATAACAGGTATCCAATATGATCATGACCTGCTGGACCGGGGAATCGAGAATAATTCGAACGAGTTCTTCCGCTGGGAACGCGGTGGAGGCTAGCCGATTTAACCTGGAATCAGAGGTTAGTAAATAATGCCTATCCTGATGCGTTTCGCCGTGGCCAGAGTAGTAAACCACTACCCTATCCGCCGGGGTTCGCCTTGGCTCACCAAACCATGCGCCAAGCGCTTCCTTTAGCCCAGTTGAGGTAGGGTCCGTGCCCAGTTCAGGCAACACCCTCGTATAACCGAGCGCGTTACTCGTTAAACAGTCGACGATTAAATTAATGTCATCATTTACTGACGCCAGGTCGGCATCTTCAATGTAAGAATAGTGCGATGTGCCGGCCGCAATGAGATATGCCGTTTCATTTTTTAAGCTATCGTTCGCCGATTGCTGCCGCAATGGCACGTCCCGTTTCTTGGGCAGTGAGGTAGGGCCTGATGTCGTGGGCGGTTGCACCATTATAGATTAGCTCATCATGGACCCTATTGCCAAACCTGGAACGTAATTCTTTTTCAAGCGCCACTATATCGCCACCGTCGGCGATATTAATCCATTGTTGAGTATTGCCCGGCCAAATACCCATACCTTCCGCTGGCGATGGCCGCAAGCGATCAAAGATGAGATTACGGATGCCGAGTGGCGATCCCAACGTAATAAATGTTTGAATGGACCATTCCGGGTGTGCGCACAATGCCTCATAGGCGACAATGCTGCCTAGCGAGTGGCCGATGAGGACCTTAGAGTCGGATTGCATTACATTGACAATGCGTTCTTGAATTTGCTCGCGAACACTTTGATCTTCAAGGTAGCTACGCACTTGTTTGAGATCGCCGATCATCGCGCGCTCCGCTACTTCAGTGAAAAACTTTGATTTACTGAGCGCGTTGAGTGCGCGCTGAATGGTATTGGGCGCGCGTGATTTGGTCTGCGAGTAGGGTCCGGGGACCTGGGACTCAGATTGTGCGGCTTCCTGCCACCATAACGCTAATAAGTCCTGCTCTAATCCTTCACTAACATCCACAGCCTCATATGGAGGATGCATAAGGCTCTTTGTGCTCTTTTTGCGAAACAGATCGCCGTAGAAAGCACATACCAAATCTTCGGGCTTGGAAAAATCCACCCCGACGCGATCGAGGCCGTCACGCAGCGCTGGCAAAAACGCTTCGTGAAGAGTATGCGAGCCTTTAAATTGCTGTCCGATACCATGTACTATGACAATACGCCCCATTCCTGAATTCGCTTTTCGTTATATAAAGATGCAATAATAAATATCAATTTGTAGAAGAGGAAACCCCCGGAATCTAAAACGACGAATTGTGGAAAAACTGGCATCTATACAGTATAGTATCTTGTGTCGGACTCCATATCTGGTGCTCCATACTTCAGGAGGTATATCATGGCCCAGCCTAACCAGAGTTTCGAACTCGATGCAGGCACAGCCAAAGCAATCGAAGATCTCAAGGAAGTCTTTGGCGTGAAAACCAATGCGGACGTCATCCGCAAAGCCATTGCCCTTTCTCGTATTGCTGCACGCAACAGCAATCGTGACGATCATACCATTACGCTTCAATCACCCGATGACAAGCAGGTAAAGATCTCTCTAATCGAGTAGCGGAATGATTGAACCGGAGATAAAGGATGGCGGAGCCAGAAAAGAGAAGAAGTCTGATTTGGCAGCCGAAAGCGAAGCGCCCGGATCAGCAGACGAAGTTCAACAGTTCAGCTTAAACGACGAAATCGAGCTGGTTGGGTCAGCTTCAACTCAAACAAATAAATCCGCGGTCGCGGTCGGTTTAAACAAGGAAATTGAGAAGTTTTCCACATCAGACCAGATTGCGCTGGGCGATCTCGAAATACGAAAGCAGTTTGCTTCCAAAATCGTCTGGTTGTTCATCGGGTCCAATATTTTTGTCATGATTGCGTTAGGTACCGGCTTCTGGTCGGATTATTCTCAGTTGGCCTCGAGGATTATCACTCAGGATCATCGCATCATTGATAATAAGGTCATCATGACCTTACTCGGCGCGACAACTGTTCAGCTAGGGGCAGTAATTTACACCATGACTCAGGCAATCTTTCCCACGCAAAGCGTGAAAAAGCAATAGCTTCGTCTTCAGCGAATCGAAAAGGCCTGATTCACCTCCCTCTGTTTCTCTTGTTAACCCATCCGCATTCGTGATGAAGCCGTTGAGCTGACGGTATACGACTAGAGCCGAAATGAGCTGCCACCAGGGGCAAAATCTGACTTGACGGACACTCTAACGGTAGTAAAGAATCAGGATTTAGCGCAGTGCTTGCCGTAGGGTGTTCGATCCAAGACGAAATGCCCTTTCGGTGTGCCTCCCCTGACTTCCACAGCTCGTTTCGCCGCTGCCTCGGCATCTTTTTCGCGTCCGGTCCCGGAAAGAGCCAAAGCATAATCCTCTAAAACATTAGCATAAAATATGGGGACTCTCCTTGCGGTGATCACGGGATCCAGTTCCGCCATGACGCGCTCGAGATAAGCCACAGCGTCAGCGAACTTTCGTTGTTCCAGGTTCAGTCGTGCCAATTCGGTCAGGGAAAGATAGAAAACCCCGCCAGTATGCTTGTCGAGGTCATTGGCGAGATTGAGCTGGCGTTCCGCTTCTTCGAAGGAGCACGTCACGCCAAGAGAACGGCCATATTCGTAGTGGAGAACAGCTTTGAAGCGGGGATCGGCCTGGGCAAGATTTCCCTCGCTGAATGCGAGAGCATAAATGCGTCGCGCTTCATCCCAGTCTCCTCGTTCCTGGGCTGCCCCACCATCCCGCATATATTCGCTTATTGGTTTTTCATTGGCAGAGGCATAGCCTGTGAGACCCAGCAAGACAATTACGGCCGAAATGAATCGATTCATATATTCTCCATAAATTAACGCTCCCATAAAACCGGCATGTCTTGCTAATAAACAGCAGAGGTGTGAAGTCGCGAAGTTTCGCATGTGTGATCGGAGTTCGCAACGTATTGAAGAAACGAACGCAAGTAACAAATAAACCTTTCAGACTTATGACATTTATCTATCCCGCAGTTTTTCTTCCAGTCGATTTCAAGAAAAACCGGTCAGCAAGGCAGAACTCATCAGCAGGTATTGCTGGTGCCGGATTTCGCTGCTTTATCGCTCAAATAAGCAGAATCACGTTAAACGGTATGGTGAAGTGACGGAATTGACGAATGAATTCCAGCGACCAGCTATCCTTGCTGACCCTGCGGCATTGGAATGCAATACCTGCCTGGCTGCGCGGGCTGGACTTAGCGGCAAATGAGGGCGTCCACAGCCGCGGTGTGGCATGTACGACAGAGCATGGCTACCTGTGCCCTGAGTTTCTGACTGCGCACTTGCCCATGTCGAAGGTCAAGCTGTCGCCTCGATAGCCCCATATGGCAGTAAAGTTGCGCGCATCATGGTTACCGCTCGCCTCCATTGTCAAGGATACGAGTATCGGTTTATTTCCAGGATGAGCCGAAGGAACCAATCTACCTATTACCGTAAGGCTGCCGGAGGCTGCGTCCTCGAATACCGTCGCTTTGCCCGCATAGCAATTCGTCCACAGGCATGCCGAGACCACGCCGGTTTTCGTGCTGTATGCGAACGACTCCGCGTGCTGAAAATCACTGGTAATCTTTTCGCACTGATCGGCCGTGCACTCATACTTGATGTCCGGCTTGCAATCGTATTCCTGGTCCTCCTGCGCGAAAGCAATTGCCGGGCATAACAGCATCGTCACCAACAACCCGAGGGTGTGCGGCATGACCAAGGAATACCCGCCATGCTCGCTACCGCGATTCATCACGGTTCTGCGATGGCGAATCCCCATTCCCTCAGTTGGGAGATGAAGGAAGGCAAATCCCTGGCGGTCCCGGCTTGTACATGCATGAGGACGTTGAATAACTGCCTGCGCGGTTGTTGCGCAAACTGGCTTTCGATGTTGCTTATCTTCCTAGGGCCCAAACCCTGGGGCGCCTTCCAATCCTCGGTGTCGATATCCCATGTCACGATGGTCAGCGACAATTGCTCCGCCACCTCTACCAACTCGGGATCGAGGTTGCCCCGGAAACCTCCCGAACCGTACGGAGGACGGATTTTGGTCGGCGTTACGCCAGTCGATTCACGGATAATGTCCTGGGTTTGTTCCAGCTCCCACCGCACGTTCGGCTTTGTTTCCGTTGCCAGATTCGCATGGCTCCATGAATGGTTCTGGATATCATGCCCTTGGGCAACAATCATGCTTGCCGCGCCTGGATATCGCCTTACCTCCTCTCCAACAACATAAAACTCTGCCTTGATCTCATTCTCCTCCAGCGTTTGGAGGATGCTCTCGAGCGCGGCAAGGGGCGCCGGTCCATCGTCAAACGACAGGACTACTGATTTTCCGTCGCCAAGCATTTCCCATTCCCCCCATAGTTTGAGCGATTACAGGTAAACCTCTACTCGCCGCGGATAAAGCCTCATCTTTTTGCTACTATATGAGTAGAAGGCGGCCTCTATTTAACTATTAGACCAACACCCGCCGGTAGTCAAGTTTGGTTGCGTTCTGGCGGAAATGGTCGTCGGCAGTGCGCCCACGCGAGATGTTAACCTTCAACCAGAATTTTTTAATAAGGAAATCTGATATGAGCAAGTTTCAAATTGCCGTAGTGGTCGGCAGCCTTCGCCGTGACTCGTTTAACCAAAAACTGGCGAATGCGATCATGAAGTTGGCCCCGCCGGAGTTTTCCTTCAAGCAATCGCAAATCGGCGACCTCCCGCTCTACAATCAGGACGACGATGACAACCCGGCCGAGCCTGTCAAGCGGCTGAAGGGTGAAATCGCGGAGGCGCAGGGTCTTCTGTTCGTTACACCCGAATACAATCGATCAATGCCTGGCGTACTCAAGAATGCACTCGATCACGCCTCTCGTCCTTATGGCCAGAACGCCTGGGCGGGCAAACCCGGCGGCGTGATCGGCGCTTCCATCGGCTCCATTGGCACGGCCATTGCCCAGCAACACCTACGCAACTCGCTTGCCTACCTGGATGTGCCGACGCTAGGCCAACCGGAAGCTTTCATACACGTTAAAGAGGAACTGTTCGATGAGGCCGGGAACATCGGCAATGAAGACAGCAGGAAATTCCTGCAGAACTGGATGGACCATTATGTCGTATGGGTGAAAAGGCACACTGACTGACAAAGTGGCTGCTCGTGGAAGAAGTGAATAATTTTTTACTTTATGCGATTTGGGCAACCGGCAGGCTTACGGCTTCCTGTTTTGTACTGCATTTACTTCCGGCCTGATAATCATCCTTAAAGACTGATCCTTCGTGAAGTAAGCCACGGCCCAGTTGTAAATGGTCTTTATTCTGTTACGATAGGTGATCAAGGAAAAAAGATGCACGAATAACCACGTCGCCCACGCGATATAACCGTTAAAGTGCATTTTGGGTTTGGGAAGGTCGGCCACCGCTTTACTTCTTCCGATAATGGCCATGGAGCCCATATCGCGATAGGCAAACGGCTTCATCGGTTTATCATGAAATGAAGCCCTGATGTTTTTAGCCAGGTTCTCACCCTGCTGAAGCGCTACCTGTGCAAGCTGCGGATGTCCCTCGGGAAAATTCCTGTCGGCCGTCATCAGGCACGCGTCGCCAACCGCATAAATATTGTTTGTTCCCTTCACACTGTTATGTTGATCCACAAGTAATCGCTTGCCCCGTCCGTAACTCCCGGGTGGAAAGCCATCCAGTGGTTTTCCGGTCACCCCTGCTGTCCAGAGCAGGAACCGGGTTTGAATCGTTTCCCCATCAGCAAACACCACGGTATCGTTTATATAATCCTTTACCTGCTTGTTCAAGCGCACTTCCACACCCATTTTCACCAGCTCTTCATAGGCATATTTTTGCGATTCCTCGCTCATCGACGTTAATAATGCCGGCGCACCGTCGACGAGGTATATCTCGGCGTTACGCCTGCTCAGTTCCGGGTAATCCTTTTCCAGAATATTGTCGCGCATTTCCGCAGGCATCCCTGCAATCTCGACTCCGGTGGGCCCACCCCCGGCTATCACAACGGTTGCAAGTTTCTTCTTTTCGGCTTTGTCCGTAGCAATGGTGGCCTCTTCCAATTCCTGAAGCACGTAATTCCGCATTCGTATTGCGTCATCCACCGTTTTCATGGGGAGCGCCCCCTTGCGGATGTTTTCCATTCCGAAATAGTTGCTTTCGGTACCGATGGCAAGGACGAGGTAATCGTAAGACAGCTCGCCAATGGATAAGATGACCTTGTTTTCTTCAGGAACGACTTTCTGCAAGCGACCCAAACGAAAGCTTATGTTCTTTTTGCCGTGGAATAGCTTGCGAAATGGATAGCAGATGTTTGATACATCCAGAAAACCAGTGGCCAGCTGGTATAGCAGCGGGGGGAAGAAATTGTAATTATTCAGGTCGACCAATGTGACATGCATATCCGCCTCATCGGCCAAATGCCGCACCAGGTTCAGCCCTGCAAAGCCCCCTCCGATTATGACAATTTCTTTTTTCATATCGGTTAAAAAAACGATTGTCAGGGCTCGATGTCGAGACATATCTTGCCGAAATGCCGATTGGTTTCCTGATAGCGAAAAGCATCGACGATCTCCTCCAGCGGAAAATGGCGGTCGATTATCGGCCGCAGGCCGGTAGCATCTATCGCCCGGATCATTTCGATTTGATGGCGGCGGCTGCCAACGACCAGGCCCTGAAGGCGCAACTGCCGCGTCAACATAGAGAGCAATGGCAACGTTCCCGTGGTGCCGGAAAGGATGCCGACTACCGCGATATGTCCGCCGATGCGAGCGGCCACCATGGATTGTGCCAGCGTGGCCGGTCCTCCCACTTCAATGACATGATCCACACCCCGTCCCGCCGTCAATCCGCGCACCAGATCGCCCCAGTTGTCATGCTTGCGATAATTGATGAGATGATCCGCACCCAGCGTTTCGAGCCGGGCAAGCTTCTCGTCGCTGGAGGACGTGGCGATGACCGTCGCACCCGCTATCTTGGCAAATTGCAAAGCGAATACCGATACTCCACCGGTCCCCTGAACCAGCACCGTCTCGCCTGGCTTCAATGCGCCGTCCACCATCAGCGCCCGCCACGCTGTCACTCCCGCACAGGTAAGCGTAGCCGCTTCCGCATGGCTGTAACCCTTCGGGGCTCGGGTAAACGCCGTCGCGGGCATTGTTACCTGCTGACGCGCGAAGCCATCGATGCCATCGCCTGGAACGGTGCCCATGTCGTCAACCTCGGGCTCGCCTTCCAGCCAGCCTGGCAAGAAGGTGCTGACGACATGATCACCTATCGCAAATTCATTGACTCCCTCACCTACGGCAATCACCTCCCCCGCACCGTCCGACATGGGGATACGAGGAACCGCCGGCGCCCACATTCCGCTGACTACCGCATAATCATGGTAATTAAGGGAACTCGCGCGGACCCTGACCGTAATCTCGCCCGTTTTTGGCGTGGATGAATCGCATGTGCCCAGGGTTACGCGCTCAAAGCCGCCGCCGGGCTGTACATAGATTGCCTTTATGGTCATGATTTCCTCTCTTTCAAAATGTACGTCGCGCGCCGGTGGGCCGGAAGAATTTTTAGTGTATATACTTGATCAGGACGCGATAAATATTAACACTCTATCGGAAGTATGATCCCCTCGCGGACTAAAGAGATTCCCACCTATACGATTAATAAATGATGCGCCCCATTTTTTTCAATGAGTAAGGAAATAATTCATGGATTCCAGACCAATTACCAATATGGCCAATACAATTAATTCGAAAGATTTATTCGCCCGCATCAAGTGGCTGGAACAGGAATTGAATTACCGGTGCTCCGACGAATATTCAGAGGAGCTAAAGGCGTTGAAAGTATTTGTGGAAAACGTCGAGGCAGTTGCGTCGGCTTCGACATATGAACCCGGCTCGGAACTGGTTCGCGACAGTTATATGGAAGAATACAAGGCGATGGAAGAGCCATCCAGAGGAAATGCGCGGTTCAGCCCCGTCGATTTCAACGGCGTCAGTTACTGGTTGCGTCACTGAAGTCCGGGACTGATTACTCGGCCTTCTGCAACACACCTGAAAATAAATTTCTACTGTCTTTGGAATGCCGGACCGCGGCAAATTCTCTATCCGTTCTGATCGGTTCGGTGGACATGGCAGCAAGGGGCAAGAGGGCAGGCGCAGTGGCTGCACGGTGGCCCATTCCGAAATTGACTCAACCTTGCGTCCCCCCAGCCGATACTAAATTACTCACCTTCAGCACATCCACCCAGAATCGCATGTTCGCCTGAAACACCAGGCCCGGCTTGAATTTTCCCGGATACATGCTATTCATTAAATAGCCGTTTTTAAATTCCGAGGGAAAACCATGGCCATTAACGAAAGCGAGGATTCCACTCCGCCGGGCATGGAACAAGCACAGATTGTCCCGGGATATCGGCGCCGGGTAATTGTCAAATTCAAGGATCATGTCCAGTTGCCCCGGGAGGACCCAGCCCGCGCGATGGAGTCGATGGGTGTCGGTCCCTGGAATGCGTTGACGGCGCAATTTCAAGGCATCACGCTGGAACCTCTGCTGTCATCCAGGCCCGAGCAGTTTGCGGTGCTGACGGAACGGGCCCGTACGCTGGATTCCTCGTTCCGTGCCACCAACCTCGGTGCTTATTTTGCCGTCACTCTGCCACCCGGCATGGATGCGGAGGCACTCGCAAAAGCGTTGTCTGAATGGGAATCGGTTACCACGGCTTATGTCGAGCCGCCACCGGTCGAGCCCCCGTTCGTCAATGCCGCCGATGACCCTCGCAGCACCAACCAGGGCTATCTCGACCCCGCGCCGGATGGCATCGACGCCGAGTATGCCTGGAACTTTCCCGGGGGCGACGGTGCAGGACAGGCACTCGTGGATATGGAGTGGGGATGGACATTCAATCATGAAGATCTTGCTGCGCACGGCATTACATTGATCTCCGGCCTGAACCACTCCTACTACTATCACGGCAGCGCTGTGCTGGGAGAAATCGCGGCCGTGGACAATGCTGTTGGCTGCGTCGGCATCACGCCCGCGCTGGCTTCCATCCGATGCGTAGGTCAGCATCTGCCCGGAGGCGGATACAGCACCGCGCAACCGATACTCGATGCGATTGCGGTCATGGAATTCGGAGATGTGCTGCTGCTCGAAGCGCAAACCAATCTGTTCGGCTATAACCTGGTTCCCGTCGAGATCGAACCGGCCGTTTTCGATGTGATCCGTCTTGCGACTTCGCTCGGCATCGTGGTGGTCGAGGCGGGCGGCAATGGCGGCGTCGACCTGGATACCGTCGTCAATCCTGGCGGCCAACAGATATTCAATCGAGCGAGCATGGATTTCATGGATTCCGGCGCAATTATCGTCGGCGCGGCCAGCTCAACGGCGCCCCACGCGCGGCTCGGCTTCTCGTGCCACGGCAGTCGTATCGACTGCTATGGATGGGGCGAAAACGTGGATACGCTGTCCTCCGACGACACGAATACCGCCACCAATCTCTATACGACGGGTTTCAATGGCACCTCCAGCGCCTCACCCATCGTCACCGGCACGGTGCTGGCGGTACAGGGCCTGGTAGAGGCGGCTTCCGGGGACAGGCTTGCGCCATGGCAAATACGCATGATTCTTTCCGATCCCGTAAATGGAACGCCGTCCCAAAACCCGGCGGTGGATCGTATCGGTGTCATGCCCAACCTGCGCGCGATTATCGACGGACCCGTGCTCAACCTGGCGCCTGATATTTATCTGCGGGATTTCGCCGGTGACAACGGTGATCCCCACCTGGGTGCCATCTCATCAAGCCCCGACATCATTTTGCGGCAAATGACGGTGCCTGATCCTCAGGCCGCCTTCGGCGCAGGCAGCGGCACGGAGAACGATATGAGTTTGGGTTATGAGGCGGAGGCCGGGCAGGACAACTTCGTCTACGTTCGCGTGCGCAACCGGGGCGGTTCAGTTGCCGGCGACGTGAGCGCCGCCGTCTACTGGGCGCCGCCCTCAACACTCGTTACGCCTGATCTCTGGACTCTGCTTGGATCAACGACTTTGCCAAACGTGCCCACGGGCGATCTGCTTACCGTCTCCAGTGGCATTACCTGGCCATCCGCAGCCATTCCCGCACCTGGACATTATTGTTTTGTCGGCATCCTAAACACGCCTCGGGACCCTGGTCCCACACCAGCGGATTTCCTGGATTGGGACAACTTCACCACGTTCATCCGCAACAATAACAATGTGACCTGGCGCAACTTCAACGTGATAAACAATGTGCCACCTCCACGCGCCGAGCCGCCTGGTTATGTGGCCCTGCCATTCATCGCAGCCGGCGCGCCCGACAAGGCGAGGCGAATGCGGCTTGAGATCGTGCCCCGGCTCCCCGCCGGCGCCGAGATCATACTTGAATTACCTGCGGAATTTGCTGAACGGCTTCGGGTGCGTCCCCGTTCCATGCCGTTTGCACCCTATGCCAAATCGGACTGCCCACGAGTCGTCTACATTTCCATCCACCCCTGCGGACCCAGAAGCTTCCCGGAAATCGCCTTTCCCGCCAAAGCGCGAATCCCGTTACGGCTACTTGTAAAAATACCGGACGCAATGCGGCAGCATGAGTTCGAGCTTTTTGCCCGCCAGGTTTATGAAGGGGAGGAAGTGGGACGGATCACCTGGAGGCTTGTACCTTCGCGACAACCAATGTGACGATTCAAGCAAGGCCGGGTTTCAAAACTTCTCATTTTCGGTTGAAGCAAGCGTTACGAGCCCACGCCCGTTCTTCATCTCATCGAGGGAATGTGGTTCAACGTACAGACCAAAAGGATCAGCTTTCGTATTCTGTTTGTTTCAAGAATTGAATTGATCACAGACCTTATTCCAGGAGAAATAATATGGACAATGAACGGATTGCAAGCATGCTGAACGGTCTGATCGAGATCTCTCGCGACGGAGCGGAAGGTTTCAGAACTTGCGCGGAGGATGCGGATGATGCCGAGCTGAAGCTGTATTTTCGCAACCGTGCACAAAGTTGTGAAGAGGCGGTAAACAAGCTGAGCACAGAGGTAAGACGGTATGGAGGTGATCCCGATACCAGCGGCACCGTAACGGGAACGTTGCATCGCGCCTGGGTGGACCTCAAGACGGCGATAACAGACCGGGACAATCTTGCCGTGCTTGAAGAATGCGAACGCGGGGAAGCCGCCGCAGTAGCGGCTTATGAGAATGCGCTCAGGGAGGAAATGCCGGGCGATCTGCGCGCGCTTCTCGACCTGCAATATGAGGGCGTGAAAAGAAACCACGACCGCGTACGCCAGCTGCGTGATACAGCCAGGCATCGCGTAGCCTGAGGGTTATGCAGAAGGACAGCAGAGACTGTCAGCACGGTGATCCCGGTATGCTGCCGCGTCCTTCTACGAACCGCTTTGTTAAACCGTTTCTTATTTCGAGACCCGATGCAATGTCAATGGGGCGCCATCCTTCGCTTCCAGTTTTGCGGTATTACCGTCGGCACTCAGCTTGAACGAACTCGGTTCGTTTCCGGAAAAACCCGCGCAACCGTTGGTATCATATGTAAATGATTTGATATTGAAAGCGCCGCTGCCGGCATCATGGCTGTATGACGCGAATTCGACACCCGGATCACCGCAGCTGATATGGCCCTCGCGCTCGGGATCGCCGATGGGATCAACCAGCATGTATTTTCCATTGGAAAAGAAAAAATAGGTCGGCACCTTGATGGCTGCGGTATCCGTCGCCCAGGCTCCGACAATGCCTTTGGGATCGTTCTCCATCTTGGAAAAACGGATTTCCTTGACCTCCGTCTTGATTGGCTCCTTCGAAGA
Source organism: Nitrosospira briensis (assembly GCF_900115125.1). Classification (GTDB taxonomy): domain Bacteria; phylum Pseudomonadota; class Gammaproteobacteria; order Burkholderiales; family Nitrosomonadaceae; genus Nitrosospira; species Nitrosospira briensis_A. The sequence goes on from NZ_FOVJ01000001.1 coordinate 975,656, forward strand.
ACTGATCTCCAGCGTGCCGGCAATATGAAAGAGTTCGCCAAAGAGGCTGGCTTGTTTTCTTTCCCTTGGCACCGTCACAATATCCGAGGTAATCAGATCGACGCCATCGCTACGGATTCGCCATGTGGGCCGGGGGTGCGATAACCCGGCGTGAAGATTGGTGTCGACTACCGGCTTGCCGGCAAACCTGAACCCTCTAGTATCAAATTCGGATACCCGCGCCGCACCGTATTCCACACCGGCCTTGCTGACAAGGTTGCCGCCGCATACCCGGTTGGCATCGCAGGAGTCATCCGGCGTAGCTTCCCCTTCCAGATACTCACCGGTACCGTCGGCGGTAAAGCGGATAATGGAAGCGGATGTATCATCGTGTCTAACCCAGATATTGGTACTGAGCAGGCTTATTCCCTGGGAAAGGAAGTGGTCCCTGGCCTGTTCCGCGGTTTTCACCGCACCGGCAACGCCGCCGGCTTCTCTTGCCTTCTGCAATTCGGCAGATGCTGCAAATGCGGCAGGATCGCCATCGAGATTGATTGAGGCGGTTATCGCCGCCGCGGCAGCGGCCGGGATGGAAATCCCGTTATCCGGATTGCCATCCACATCCAGCGACTGGAAGAGGATAAGCAGGTTTTGTAACTTGTTGGCGCTGTCTCCAGCCAGTTCGATGGGCGTTATGATAGCTGCGCCCTTTACTTTTCCGATAACCAGGCTGCCGAGCTTGAATTCGACCGTATCCCCGTGACTGTATTTATAGATCCCCTTCTCATCCGTGTTGCCTGTGGCGCCGGAAGATGCCGTGTAGGCGACGCCGCCTACTGCGGTATCCAGCAATCTCCCGGTGGTCGGGCCTGTTTCCGACTTGCCGCCACCGCCGCTGCTGCCACCATTACCGGTTGATGAGGGCGCGCTTCCGTCGCCACATGCAGCAATGCTCAGGGCCAGTGCCGCTGGTACCACGCATCGCCATGCGGCATTTCTTTTCTTCCGATTGAATTTCATTCAGGTGATCCGTTCCATATTAAATGACGCGTTATCATATCAAACTATAGCGCGACAATATTGAAAAGATCACCCCGGTGCACAGGCAGCCATATCTCAGCCCCGCGATTTACAAGATAAGGGTTCGTGATCCGGTTATCCCCGCTGATCATCAGTGATGTCAAAGACGCTCAACGTCTCCCGCCGAACTCTGCCGCGAGATCCCCGAGGAGGGAACGATATATGGAGTTCATGTACTCGACCGCATCGGCTGTGTCGGACTCCCACGATCCCGACCATTCCGCGAACGTCGTGTCATTGACTGTCACCGGCAGCAGATGCAAGTCTCCCGTGTAATTGCGAATCTCCTTCGATGAGACTGGAGACGGTCCTTCATTCAGGGAATACATCATTCGCTTCTCCGTGGAGCTGTGGGCGATCAAGGTATCCAGGAACACGCCATTCAATAGCCGCTTTGCACCTGCCGTAAATCCATCTCCCTCCCCCACCTTCTCGCATGAGGTAATCAGGGACGGCGCCCACGAGAAGTCATGGAAATCGCATATCCTCGACCACACTTGCTCTATCGGCGCGGGAACAATAATCGAATTGTAGACTTTCAGCATTACACCCCCCTGAAGTATGTAACGTCATGGTAATCGCGAGGAACAGGTTGCCACATTTCTCCTTGCCGCAGACCATATTTTTGCAAAGCCCGGCAGTGCTATAATGCAGTGCGTGGATGCCTGTCACGTGGTGAGTCAATGGAATCCGCTGGGAACAGCTCCAGCAAAAGGAGCTGTTTAACCCAGAAGCCGCAGTTCTGCGCTTGTGTCAATGTCAGATTCCACGCATGAAGATTCGCACACATTACGATAATCTCAAGGTCGCTCGAAACGCACCACCTGAAATCATCCGTGCAGCATATAAAACACTGTCTCAGAAGTATCATCCGGATCGAAACCCCGGCAGCGCAGAAGCAACCCGTATCATGGCAATCATTAATGCCGCCTACGACACGCTATCCGATCCGTATAAACGCCAGGAACACGATCAGTGGATAACACAGCAAGAGATGATGGCCAAACAGGCGGAAAGCGGGCAGGCATCCAGGGCCAGTCCAATGGCACAATCAGCTCAAGCAGTGCCGCCGTGGTACAGCAGCGGCACTGCAATCCTGGCGCGTATCTTCACGCATCCGATTTTTTACGGCCTCCTGGTGGTAGCTGTAATTGGTTGGGCGACCGATAAACCGGACATAGAACCGTCGGCTCCCAAGCCTCATGGTTGGGCGGCTGCCACGCCTGATCCACCTGTTTCGGTCGATCCTGGCCCCGCACAGGTCCAATCCCGCTATTCCCGCTATGTCAGGCCGGTAACAGCACCCAACGGCCAACCGTGGCCCGCCGGTCCCGGTTATGTCAAGGGCTTTTCTCTGCTCAATGCGGATGGCCTCTCGGAACTGACCGTAGACAACAGGCAGAATGATTCCGATGTCTTCGTCAAGCTGGTATCTGTGGCTGGCGCCAGAGCTCATCCGGTACGCCAGTTTTATATCCCTGCTGGCGGCAGCTTCACACTTGACAAGATTCGCGCAGGAAGCTACGACATTCGCTACCGCGATCTGGATAGCGGCGGTCTCTCCCGCTCACAGGCGTTCAACCTGGAAGAAATAGCGACCGGCAGCGGCAAGCGATTCAGCAAGGTTACCATGACGCTCTATAAAGTTCACGGGGGTAATATGCAAACGTATGGGCTCTCGGAAGCGGAATTTTGAACCTCCCAAGATCGCAGCGGGAGGAATGCAGAAACGGTGCGGGAGGTGATGCGAGGGGGCCAGGCACGATTGTCGTTGAACCGGGCATCGGCTCCGTATCAGGGAGTGGGCTAAATAACCGCCAGCCTTATTTTACTAAAATCTCCAGTAGCTGAGACCAAGCAAGGCTGCGGTATAATTCGATCGGTAAAATCCAGAGGATGAGATGAGCCGGATTTTACAGGTTACAAGTTCTGGTTCAGTAACATGGCTTATTCACGAGTATCAACTGACAAACATCAAGGAGAATGATGATGCGCAAATTTTACACCCTGGCGGCTTTACTTGCTTTTAGCTGCTCTATTCCGGTTGCACTTGCCGCTGAAGGTTCGGTTGCTATCTCCTCCCCGCAGGAGGGTGCCACATTCAGCCCAAAGACGGATATCGAACTTGTCTACGACATTGCGCTGGGAGACAAGGGTGACCATACCCATCTCTACATCGATGACAAGGAAATTTTGACATTGCGTAATTTGAAAGGAAGCCACGCCCTGGGAACGCTCCCGGCCGGCAATCATGATATATGCATCAAGGTGGTGAACAAGGCGCACACGCCGATCGGCCCGCAGAAATGCGTCAGTGTCACCGTAGGGTAGACAGCCGATAGTGTTCGAAAACCTGAACTACGCCATGGTACAGCTGGTGCACAATTTCGGTGCCGCTGCCGTGGCAGGCCTCCCGATCCTGGCGCTGTACCCGGCGGTGCAGACCGCCGCGGTGCAGCGCAGGCTTGCCTGGCTGGTGGGCTTGGGTTGGGCAGTTCAGGCGGCAAGCGGCACAGGATTCAGCGCGGTCAGCTATTATTATTATGAAAAGTTGCCCGACTTGCACGGTGTAGCCTTTGCCGCGCTGCTGATCAAGATTCTATGCGCAGCAGCTGGCTTCTGGATTGCAATGCTATATGTGCGGCGCGCAACCCGCTGGTCTGACGAACGGGGCCGCTCAGCCTGGAAGCTTCTTGCTTCGCTCGGCGTGACGGCGCTGGCCGCAGCTGCGTTTTTACGCTGGTTTGCCTGATTTCGCGCCAGCTCCACCGAAGCGCCTTCAAAACGGCGTATTGTTCGAGCATTCGGCGCATAATTCCCTTTGAAGAACCGGGCGAATTCAACCGAATATTGGTTGAACACGCATTGTCGCTATCAGGGTCAATCTGCCAGTAGGCGCACGGGTGTGCGGTAACGCGCATACAAAAAAAGTGTTTTCCACTATTTTTCGGTAAACCGGGTGCTCAAAGACGCATGCTTTGATATCCGCTAATCATACACCGCACCTGGCTATCGGAAAGATTGGATCGAGTCATCAGGCGCTTTTGTGAAGGAACGATCATGTCCGAATACGATCCGAACAAACACAATCCGAGCGAAAGCGCCCCATCCTTGAGCGAAGCCCTCACGCTTACCGGTACATCGTCCGTCGTGGACAAAAATACCTCACCATCAAGTGGCGCAAACGCCATTCAGGGCGGCATCCAATCGCAGTGCCAGAGCGAGCATGACCGCGAAGTCCCGGAAGTGGATCTGATGTCCCCCCTGACCATACGCGGCGTCACTTTCCGCAACCGGGTCGTGATGTCGCCCATGTGCATGTATTCGGCGCAGGACGGCTTTGCCAATGAATTTCACTTTGTTCACCTCGGTAGCCGCGCAATCGGCGGCGTGGGGCTCGTGTTTGTCGAAGCCACCGCAGTAACCGCCGAAGGACGCATTTCGCCTGGAGACATGGGAATCTGGAAAGACGAGCATATCCAGCCGCTGGCGCGCATAGCACAGTTCGTGGAAACACAGGGCGCGGTCCCTGCCATCCAACTCGCTCACGCCGGACGCAAGGCAAGTTGCGATATGCCATGGGCGGGTGGGCGCAGCCTGAAAACAGCCGCAGAAGGCGGGTGGCCGGTTATCGGGCCCAGCGCCCTGCCTTTCGACGCGAAAGATCCAATCCCGGCCGCTATGTCGGAATCGGATATCGAGCATTGCATCGATGCCTGGGAAGCAGCAACCCGACGCGCGCTGGCGGCTGGCTTCAAGGTGATCGAGCTTCACGCCGCGCATGGCTACCTGCTGCATGAGTTTCTCTCGCCTATCAGCAATCATCGCACCGATGACTATGGAGGCAACCTGGAAAACCGCATCCGGCTTCTGCTGCGCGTTGCCGAGCGGATGCGCGGCGTTATTCCCCCGGAACTGCCTTTTTTCGTGCGAATCTCGGCAACAGATTGGGTAGATGGAGGCTGGGACATAGAGCAATCGATCGTTCTTTGCAGAGAGCTGAAGGCACTCGGCGTGGACCTGATCGACGTTTCCTCCGGCGGCACGACCCCCGATGCGAAGATTCCTGTCGCCAGGGGCTACCAGGTTCCACTTGCCCGGCACATTCGTGACGAAGTGGAAATCCTCACTGGCGGAGTGGGCTTGATTACCGATCCCCAATATGCGGATGAAATCATCACCAGCGGCCAGGCCGATCTCGTTTTTATCGGACGGGAATTGCTGCGGGAGCCCTACTGGGCCCTTAAAGCGCAGCACTTAATGGGAGTGGAGCCCATATGGCCGACCCAGTACGGCTATGCGGTGAAGCGGCGAGCTAAATAAGTTTGAGGGGAAGAGACTGCAATACTAGCTACTAGCTCACGGCATAGTTCAGCTCTGATTATCCGGCTATTTCCAGCATCTGGGCTTAGCATGACTCGTCGTAAAAGTTGCGCAGCACGGCTGCCTTCGGGAGAGTAACAATTGATAGCACAAGCCTGGCGGGCATAGGCGAACCTCCACTTCAGTGTTTCTTGTAGTTTTTGGAATCGGGGCTATATTTAATACCAGTGGTCCCGCCGTCTGGCGAGATTGCAATCCCTTCCTGAAACACTGTTTGGAGGTTTCCATGTTCCCTGAAATTACCTTAACCTCGGTTCGATCCCCTTCCGTCCCGGCAAGCTCGGGTATTCGCTCGGCTGGGGATAAACTGCGCTTTATGCGTTGCGGAACGGTCATGCTCGGCCTGATGATAGGCGCCGCTTCGGTTCATGCGGAGACAGTCAGCATCAGTGCCTTTAAAGATGCCACTATTTTCGGGACCTCGGATGGCGCTGATACCGGAAATGCCAGCGGGATGGGACCGGGTCTATTTACTGGAACCGATGGCCAGTTGAACGACAAGCGCACCCTGCTGCAGTTCGATCTGGCAGCGGCAAGCATTCCTGCCGGTTCAAAAATCGATAGTGTAACCATGAGCCTGTCCTTGGGGCTGGTCGGCGGCGGAAGCGGAGTGCCGCAGACTGTTCGGCTGTTTGACGTGGCCCAGAACTGGAGCGAAGGCAGCAGCGGTAGCCCGACCAGTAGCGGCATTTCCGGTTCCGGCCAAGGTTATCCCAGAGGAAATGGAGATTCGACCTGGGACTACTCCAATTACAACAGCGATCCGGCAATGGCCACCAAATGGCAGAGCGGTGGTAGCGACCTTCACGGTGGAAACTTCTCGTCTATCGAAAGCGCATCCACCGCTTTTACCACGTTTACCCCTGGATCAGTTCACACCTGGAGCTCGGCGGCAATGGCTGCGGATGTGCAGGATTGGCTTGACAACCCATCTCAGAATAACGGCTGGCTGTTGAAAAGCGACGAAGAAGGCATCCGGCAATCGCTCCTGGGCTTCTGGTCCAAGGATGGCGCGATGGCGGCGGGCGACGCTGCTCTCGCGCCAAAACTTGAAATCATCTATGCCCCAATACCCGAACCCGAAACCTATGCAATGCTCCTGGCAGGGCTTGCCCTGCTCGGGTGGCGGATGCGCCAGTTGAAGAGCTGATCAATCATTATGTCTGCGCCGGCAGGCTTTCTCGAAAGAAAACAGCTCAGCCTGTCCCCTGCTCAGAGGCCGTCGCGTACCGGGCGAGTTCCGCAGTATTCAAAACGCGCCGTGTATACTCAATCCTGATCCTGCAATATTATTAAAGATTAGGCGATTTCTGACTCATGGCTTCAGGAAAAAATATGACTTCGGCAAAAACCGCTGCCGCGATGTTCACGATAATGCTCTGCGTCGGAACACTGGAAGCACAGGCGCGCGACACGCATGACCCCGCCGGAAATGCGCTCAACGAAAAACTGGGCGATGTGAACTTCCCGGTTAGCTGCAACCCGGCGGCCCAGAAGGAATTCAACAGGGCCATGGCGCTATCCCATTCCTTCTGGTTCGACCCGGCAATCAAATCGTTTCAAACCGTGGTTCACCATGATCCCCAATGCGGCATGGCTTACTGGGGCATCGCCCTCATGTCCCTGGGCAATCCATTCGCCTGGCCGCCCAGCCCGAAAGCATGGAAGGCGGGGGCGTCAAGCGTGGCCGACGCGCAGCGACTGGGTGTCAAGAGCGAGCGCGAACGCGATTATATTCGCGCGTTGGCCGCGTTCTTCAAGGATTGGGACACGACAGATTACCGGACCCGGGCACTGGCTTTTGAAAAAGCGATGGAAGGCCTGGCAGCAAGCAACCCGGCCGATATGGAAGCAAGGATCCTCTATGCACTCGTGCTCAACGCTACTGCGGTGCCGATTGATAAAACCTTCGCCAACCAGCACAGGGCGGCGAATATTCTGGAGCCGTTATTCGAGAAGTATCCAGACCATCCCGGAGCCGCTCACTATCTGATCCATACTTATGATTATGCCGAGCTGGCTGAAAAGGGCCTTCCCGCCGCCAGAGCCTATGCCAACATCGCGCCATCGGTGCCCCATGCGCTCCACATGCCGTCGCACATCTTCAGCCGCCTTGGACTCTGGCATGAGATGGTGCAAAGCAATCAAGCCTCTTATGCTGCCGCCAAGAGTGAACTCAAGGAAGCGACCCTCGGCATTGGCACGTATGACGCACTGCACGCCATGGACTACATGGTTTTCGCACATCTCCAGCAAGCACAGGACAAGGCAGCCCGACGGCTGGTGGAGGAAGCGGCTTCAATCCGCCGGGTCAAGGTGGAGAATTTGCCGGCCGCATATGCCTTTGCCGCAATACCAGCCCGCTTCGCGCTGGAACGTGGTGATTTCGAAGGGGCTGCCGCGCTCGAACTATCGCCCGCCGAACTGGCATGGAACAAGTTCCCGCAAGCCGAAGCGATTCTCGTCTTTGCCCGAGGCCTGGGCGCCGCGCGCAGCGGGCACATTGCGGCCGCACGCGCAGATGTAGCGCGGCTGCAAGCACTCAAGGACATGATGAATGCGGTTAAACAGGACTACTGGGCAGGTCAGGCGGACTTTCAAATGAAGACAATCAATGCATGGCTTGCCCTTGCGGAGAAACGCAGCGACGAGGCGGAGCAGTTGATGCGTGCCGCCGCGAAAGCTGAAGAGGCCAGCGACAAGCACCCTGTGACTCCCGGGAACGTTGCCCCTTCTCGCGAACTGCTCGGGGAGATGCTGCTTGAACTCCACCGTCCGGCAGAGGCGTTTGCCGAATTCGAGCGTTCCCTGAAACGTGACCCCAACCTGTTACGAAGCATTTATGGTGCCGCTTGCGCTGCGGAAAGGTCAGGCAAGCTGAAGGAAGCGCGGGAGTATTATGCCAGGCTCCAGAATTTAGCCGCCGGTCATGATACCGAGCGCGCCGAACTAGTCCAGGCGAACGCCTTTCTGGAAAGACAGTAACGCAGGGCGGCACGTAGAGCGACCACCGAACTTTTTGAAATCTCGCGCTCTGCATTCCCCAGCGATGGGGAATGGAGTTCATGTAGCACGGTAAAAACGGCAATGGGGAAGGAAATTCCCGCTTGAGGCGATGCGCTTTACCCGTCATGGCTTGTGATCTGCGAAGCTTTGCGGGTGCAACGCACTTGAATTTCCTTTAAATCCCCTTTGCGCCGGCACAGATCAGTGCTCTCCTCGCCAAATCCCCTCCATGAAGCCCACGGTTTCGTAAGGGGGATTCCAGTGGATCCGTCAGGGCCGTGAATGTCCACGAACTCTCCCTTTCACGCTTTTGCCGATTTTAGTTCCGCATTCTCGGGGCCGAGTATGGCGTAACAGCGAGCTCTTTTTTTTAACCACATCGAGATACCTGGATTCATCATGAGGTGTGCGGTTTTTCCAGCAAGGAAAAGGACCCGAATCTACTTGAATGCCAGTGCGCGCAAGGCAGCTTGATGAGAGAATCATGGTTCGACTCATGTCCGCCCCCGTATCTGGATTCAGGGACCTTCAATACTAGACGTTTCGGAGAAAAAGAGAAATTGTCTCTAACAGATCTTAGAATAATTATTCACAAAGACTTAGCAGTTCTTGATTTAATCTATAGCATCTATAGCAGTAAGGAATTTTTATGGCAACTCCTCTAATTGCGTGAGAAGAATGGAAGCCTCACACCACAATTCCTGCAAAACTTTGCGTTCTCTTCCAATCCCGTTGTCAAGCACTCTGGGCACGTCCGGGTGTTTGGCTTGGGTGCAAATCGCTGGGCCGTCATTTCTGAAGTGATAATTCCAGTCGGAACAGCCAGAACGCTCCACCCAACCAGCATAGTGATTGAAGTGATCGCGCGCCCCAGATCAGTTTGGGGTGTAATGTCTCCAAATCCCACGGTTGTGACCGCTGTAATCGCGAAATAAACTGATGTAGGAATACTGCTAAATGGAGAATTTGGGCCTCCTTCGATTACATATAGCAACGTACCATTTACAACGACCACGATCGCTACCACGGACAGAAAGATCACAATCTTGCGCCTGCTCGCTAACAGTGCGCTACCTAGCAACGAGTACTCCTCTACATAGGCGGCAAGTTTCAAAAGGCGAAACATCCGTAGCAATCGCAGAAGGCGAAGATCGACTAATGCATGCAGCCCCGGGATGAAAAAAGCCGCATAGGTTGGAAGAATCGCGAGAAGATCCACTACTCCATAAAAACTTCTGGCGTAACGTACTGGATGTTTCACACATGCCAGCCGAGCGATATATTCGATTGTAAACGCAACGGTGAAAAACCACTCTAGAGCATTCAGGGCTGCAGCGTGTCGGCTGCTAATCGAGGAAACGCTGTCAAGCATAACCACAGCCACACTCAACAAAATGGCAGCAATCAGCGAAAAGTCGAACCATCGTCCAGCACGGGTTTCGGCCTCGAAGATAATTACAAAGAGACGATCGCGAAAACCAGACCCGGGTTTGCCAAAATAGGCCGCAAGATCGGTCTTCGCAATTGGGCGTGTCGGACTGCTTTTATGTTCCTTTTTATTCATGCTTAAGTCTCCGTAGCGGCATCGAGCAAGCACATCCCCTGGATCGCGTGATCCTCTAAAAGATGGGCATCCGTAACGTGCGTGTATCTGGGCTTGAGTTTATATTTGCAAAGCATTGCTGTTCCTTTATACAAAAACATAGGGAAGTTGGAAATTCAATAAAAAAAACAGATCCATTTCTTTAGCGGCGTTTCGGCGCGCGCTTGATTCCTATAACGATCCGAAGGAGAAGTTGTGACACCAACCGCCATTCAACTGATCAGCTCAGCGTTATTTGCTATTGCCATTTTGCACACCTTCTCCACCAAGTTTTTTGAGCGCCTGGCGCATACCAGACCTGTCCATGCCGGACTGTGGCACCTGCTGGGTGAAGTGGAAGTAGTGTTTGGCTTCTGGGCCTTAATTCTGATGATGGCAATGTTTGCCATCGATGGTTCAACGGTAGCAACGCGCTACATCGACTCCCGCAACTTCACCGAGCCGATGTTCGTCTTCGCCATCATGGTAATCGCCGGCACTCGTCCGATCCTGCAAACTGCAATGGTTGGGGTACGCATAGTGGCTCGCATCGTCCCCTTGCCCGGAAGCATGGGATTCTATTTCACGGTCTTGGCGCTGGTGCCCCTACTAGGTTCGTTTATCACCGAGCCTGCGGCTATGACGCTGGGTGCTTTGATCCTGGCCGATCGTATTTTTGCGAGAGGCATTTCATCGCGCCTCAAGTACGCCACGCTGGGTGTGTTGTTTGTCAATATTTCCATTGGGGGCACACTGACACCCTTTGCTGCACCGCCCGTGCTGATGGTAGCCGGAAAATGGAACTGGGATATTGCATTTATGATGTTGGCGTTTGGCTGGAAAGCCGCAATTGCAGTTACCTTGAATGCCGTCGGAGCAACGGCGCTGTTCCGCAAAGAATTGAGTCAACTGCAGTCTACGGACAATGGCGGGCACAGCGAATCGGTGCCTTTCGTCCTGGTATTTATCCATTTGGCATTTCTTGCGGGCGTCGTGGTGTTCGCTCATCACCCTGCGATATTCATGGGCTTATTCCTCTTTTTCCTCGGGGTGGCCCATGCTTATCAGCGTCACCAGGATCGCCTGATCCTGCGCGAGGGATTACTGGTCGCCTTCTTTCTGGCAGGCCTGGTCGTCTTGGGCGGGCAGCAGCAGTGGTGGCTACAGCCGGTTCTGATGAGCATGAGTAGTGACGCAGTATTCTTTGGCGCGGCCATTCTGACCGCATTCACTGACAACGCAGCCCTGACCTACCTCGGCTCCTTGGTCGAAGGTCTGTCCAATGACTTCAAGTATGCCTTGGTCGCTGGAGCAGTCACGGGGGGCGGCCTGACTATCATCGCCAACGCTCCTAATCCAGCTGGAATCGCCATCTTGCGCGGGCACTTTGAGGATGAAACGGTTCATCCATTGGGGTTGTTATGGGGCGCACTACCGCCAACCATCATTGCGGCGCTGGCATTCCGCTATCTGTGAGTACCTTCGACGCGATTGTACGTTGCGTATCCTCGAATATCGTGTTTTATTGGCAAAAGTATTGTGCATCCTTGAGGCAGGTGTAACAAGTTATGGCCGTGCCTCTCTCCACGGAAGGACTTAAATTAGCCAAAAAGATACCCAAGCGAAAGTTCAAGGGGAATACTCCCTCACAGCAATAATCTTTACCCAGAAGAGCGGGCTCCAGTTCGATTCGGAAAATATCCCTGCTGCTAAAGTCGCGGCAGCAGTGACGAGGGGAGGGATCAGCAGGAGCCAGGCGGTTTCCTTTCCGCCTCGTGCCTGGATATGCTTCCGAGGCCAGGCGGGCGGCTGGCTTTTGAACCAAAGCCGGTAGAGGATCGGCAAAAAGTAGATTGCGTTAAGCACGCCTGAAGCGGTTAGAACCCATTCGGCCCAGATTATGTTCGCCTGTTGCGCGCCCTCGCTGAGATAAGATTTACTAACATAGCCTGCGGTAAGTGGTGCCCCCATCATTCCTAATGCCGCAATACTGAAAGCTGCCGAGGTCAACGGCATGCGCCTCCCGGCGCCATTCATCCCGCTTATCTTGTGAACGCCCAGAGTTTCAGCGTAATTGCCGGCACAGAAAAAGAGGGTGATTTTCATGATGCCCTGATGAACGAGATGAACTACGCCGCCAACCGTACTAATCAGGCCTAACATGGCAGTGCCGAGGATGATATAGGAGATCTGGCTGATCGTGGAATAGGCCAGCCGACGTTTGAGATTATCCTGCCAGATAGCACGCAATGAGCCCCAGACGATCGTCACCGCAGCTGCTACGGCAAGAGGAGGAAGTACACCGAGCGATTCGGAAAACTCCGCGCCATAAACCTCGTACACTACCCGCACGATGCCGAACGCTCCCGCCTTCACCACGGCTACCGCATGCAAAAGGGCAGAGACAGGCGCTGGGGCTACCATTGCCTGCGGAAGCCAGCCATGCAAGGGAACAATGGCGGCCTTTACGCCTAATCCGGCGATAAGCAAGACAAAAATTATTTTAAGTTGACCGTCGTATTCGGATCCCAGCGAGGCAACAGTGCCCCCATAGGTGAAATCGACCTGTCCCAGCAGATCGTAGAGCCAGACCACACCTGTAAGCAGGACTGCGCTGCCCGTGAGTGTGTAGGCCAGATATGTGTTTCCGCCACGGATGGCGACATCAGTGCCGCGGTGAACGATCAGCGGATAGGTGGACAGCGTCAGCAACTCGTAGAAGAAAAAGAACGTGAATAGATTGGCTGCCATGGCTATACCCACGGTAGCGGTCACACAGAGACTGAAAAAACCAAAAAACCGGCTGCGGTGGGGTGAGTCCTCCAGATAGCCGATGGCATAAAGTGTAGTCAGTAGCCAAAGCGCTCCTGACAGGCTCACGAACAGTATCGCCAGTGCGTCTGCTTTAAGCGCCAGATCCAGTCCGGGCAGAACAGTGTGACGGAAATGATAGCTCTGATTATCCATCACCCCCCATATCATGTAACCGATGAGCAACAGCTTGATTATCGCGCCTGCGAGGTTCAATGCCGTGCGCAGGCGGAAACGTGTTTCCGCCAGAAAAAATATGATCAGTCCCGGTACAAGCGAACTTCCAAGCACGAGCAGCGGCAGGGCTTCATTGAGGTTCATCGGATCCCCAGCAGGATTAGCACCTCGGCAGATCGCACCCCCAGCAGCAGGCTCATCAGCGCGAGCGTGAAAGCGGACCACTCCAGCGCTCGTGCCGGCGAATTGAATCGCGCCCCTGCCTCCATGGGTAAGAAAGCCCGGCGCAGCACACGGCAAACGTAAGCCGCGCTCAGGAGTCCGCCTGAGATCATTACGACAACCCAGCCCCACTGCCCGCTGTTTAGGGCACCGTCGATCAGCAGCCACTTGGCAATAAACCCACCCGAGGGAGGGAGACCCGCAAGCGTGATGCCACCGAGGGCGAAAGCGAATATGCTCACCGGAAGACGACTGGCTACGCCTCCCAGGCCGCCGATGTCATCTCGTCCCAGAGACAGAATCACCGTGCCTGCTGCAGCAAACATGGCCGCCTTCGCCAGAGCGTGTGTCACCACCTGCATCACACCGCCCTGCAAGGCACTTTCGGCCGCTTCCTGGCTGGTGACGGTAACAAGGGGAAACAACAGAAAGAGATACCCGATCTGGGCCACCGTAGAATAAGCTATCAGCATCTTTAGCCGCGTCTGACTCAACGCCATGGCGGAACCCCAAAGTATGGCCGCCATGCCCAATAAGCCCAGCAGTTGTGCTGCAGCCGTCGTCACGAGCGGTGCGAACGGCTGCAGCCACAGGCGCAGGATGAGATAAAACGAGGCCTTGACGACCAGGGCGGAGAGCAAAGCCGAAACCGGTGCAGGCGCTTCGCCATGCGCTGGGGGCAGCCAGAAATGAAATGGGAACAGGGCCGTTTTGAGCAGCAGGCCCACGAGCATCGCTCCCACAGCAACGAATACGGCGGATGGCGCTTCGGCTTCGATGAGGGGCGCAAGCACAGCTATGGACACGGTGCCATAGGTGCCGTACACCAACGCCACACCCAGCAGGAACAATCCGGAGCCCATCAGGCCGGCCAAGAGGTAACGCATGGCTGCCCCGACTGACTCCGTGCCACCTCTTGCTGCTACCAGTCCCACCGCCGTCAGGCCCAGCAGTTCCAGCGTAACGTAGATGTTGAAGATATCGGCGGACAGGAACAGGGCGTTCATGGCCGCAAGCAGATAGCCTGTCAGAGGCCAGAAATAGCTGACACCTTCGGGGTGAGCAATGAAATAGGCTCGGGCATAAACGACGAGCAACAGCACGACCACCTGAGTAAGCAGGAGCAGGATGGCGCTCAGCCCATCCGCATACAGATCGATACCAAGGGGTGCGCCCCAGCCGCCTACGGCATGGCTTTGTACCCCGCTGATGCTAATCTGCATGGCAAGCTTTACCGCCAGGCCCGTTTGAACTGCAAGGCCTGCTAAGGCAAGCCGCCCGCCGCGTCCAGGACCCCTCAGAAAAGCCAGGGATGCCCAGACAAGCGGGACCAGGATTAGCCAGGGTATGACATCAGGCATCCGGTCCGTCCCGGGCAGCATCCTCCCCAGGTACAGGTAACTGCATTTTACCCGTGAGATCAAGCAGGCGCCGCGCCAGCGCCAGCGCCAGCCCGGTAGCAGCGACAGACACGACGATGCCGGTGAGAACCATGGCCTGAGATACGGGGTCGGGGGAACCTCCACGCTGACCCAGACCCACCAGTATCAGAAAGATGCCACTACCCATGATATTGAACGCAATTATTTTGCGCAGCAGATGGGGCTGAAGGAGTAACCCGGCCACACCCATCACGAACAGTGCGGCACCTGTCAGAGGGAACAGGAGTGCCGTGCTCATCTTTCGGTCCCGCGGGTATCATCGTCATCGGCAAGTGTCAGGAACGTTCTCGCAAGGATAAGCCCGAGCGAAAAAGTGAGTCCAGCTTCAATAAACAGAATTAGAAGTCCTGCCCAGTCGTCCGGATACTGCAGCAAACTGCCTTGTTGCCTTGTTATCGTCCCCGCTGCCGCCACGGCGAAGAAGAATAGCAGACCGGCCAGCAACCCTATCCGCGATGCAGGTCCCGGTAGGCCGGTCGTGTGAAGCATGCTGGCCAGTCTGAGCAACACGCTTGCTGCTGCCAGCACAGCGGCGGCCTGAAAAGCGCCACCCGCCCGATATGCTCCCGCCCATAACAGATACCCCGCGACCATGATTGCCAGCGGGACGACCACACGCGTCAGCCATTGCAGAACCTCAATCTGCATTGGAACAGAACAGGGCTTTGTGGTTATGTGCTGCAAATTTCGCCCTTTCGCCTGAGTCAGCATGGCGGTCAGGGCCACGAACAGCACGACCACTTCCAGCAACGTGTCATATCCCCGGAAATTCAGCAGCACTGCTGTCACTGGATGGATTACTCCGCTTTCAGCAAGTTTTTCGTTCACCTGTACCGCCAGATGAACATGAGGCGCCGGCAGGTCCAGCATCACCAGGAATAAAAGCAGTCCGAAGGCAATGCAGAGAATAATGATGAATGTGACGGCCAGTTGCCTCATTTCAATTTGTTCCGCTGCTTTGCGTGCCACTGACCGACTCCGTTGAGCAGAAGCGCCCCTGTGATGCCGGCACCTATGATCGTCTCCGTCAGGGCGAGGTCAGGAGCGTCGAGCCGCACCCAGGCGAGAGCCATGAACAGGCCAAAAACGATAAAAAGTACAATGCTTCGAAACAGGTTTCTAGAAACGAGTGACTGTAACCCGCTCCAAAGCAGCGCCGTCACCAGAAGCAGATCGAGCGCCAGAACGCTCATTTTTCGGACTCCGACGCATCCCACGGGACAATACCTCGATTAAATGCGCGCTGAGCTATGAGAAAGTTTGCCGTCGCACTAGCGAGCAGTGCCAACAGCCAAATTAGTATGAGTTTCAAAGCCGGGAGCACACCGGGCGCCTGAATCAACAGGCCCAGCACGGTAAAACCCAGGCCCAGATTGTCGACCTTGGCCAAGGCATGCAATCGTGTATAGACATCAGGGAAGCGTAGCAAGCCGATGGTGCCAGCTAAAAAGAAGACCGATCCGATCAGGAAAAGAATATTGCTCAACAGTTCAGGAACGTCCATTTTCTTCTTCCCGTTCTTGGTTCCAGCCTCGCTGAACGAAGGCCACGCCGATAACCGCGCCAAGCAATGCCAATGTCAGCGCGATATCCACCAGAACCGGCGCATCTTCCGCATAGGCGAGCAGCAACAGCAACGCCACGCCGGTGGTGCCAAAAAGCAGGGCTGCCAGCATGCGGTCGGCGGGGGTGGGGCGACGCGTCACTCTCAACAGGGCAACCAGAAGATTGGCAAGGAGAAAAATCGCCAAGATCAACGCTAACTCGCTCATGATTGATCCAGACTTAGACCCAGCATTTTGGCTATACGCTTTTCAGCAATACGGATTTCCCCTTCGATTGAACTGCGCATATCCAGGACGTGCAGCTGCAAAGTGCTTGCGTTCAAGCCTAGAACGAGAGTACCCGGTAGCAGATTTATTGTATTTATCAGGATCACCCGCCCTACACCATTGGGCAGGCGCAGGCTCACTGTCTCTATACCCGGATGAATATCAAGACGCGGCTGCACTGCCAGCAGCGCTACGCGCACCCCCGCGCGAAAGGATTTGCTGATGAAATAAATCAGGAAGAAGACTAGGCCGAGCGGAGAAAACCGTATGGCTCCCACCGGCAGTACGGCGAGACTCGCTGCTAAGGCCAAGGCGGTGCTGATCGCGCCTACACCCCAACTGCCGACATTACCTTCCGCGAGTATGCACCATAGCATTGCAAGCAACACACTGCGCCAAAGGATGGCTCCAAGGATCATGTGTCAAATTCTCCGCGCCATTCTCTGCGAATTAGCCGTCTGCGGGGGTGGGCTCCACCTGCTCCACCACCAGTATGTCGCAACCCGCTTCCTGGATCACCTGCCTTGTAACACTTCCCAGCAGCATATCTTCCCACGCAGATTGCCCGTGCTTGCCGGTAACAACGAGATCCGCTCCTAGTGATGCTGCTCTTGCCGCAATCATGGTTGCGGGAGGGCCGAACTCTATGATTAGAGACCCATCCAAGCCTTGCCATTCAGAAACAAATTCTCTTAGTTTCTGATCCTTTTGTGCTCTCAACTGCGCACGGTACGCGAGAATCGTATCTTCGCTTACCTTGTCAAAGCGCATCTTTGCTTCAAGGGGAGCCTCGAACGCGTGCAAAACCGTTAACTTTGCATGCGGAGCAATCTGCATCGCGATCTTTATCCCGCGTCTGGAAGACTCGGAGAAATCCACTGCGACCAACACCTGCTGATAAGATGACTGAGGTTCCTGCTTCACAATCAGCACAGGGCGATCCAGCAGGCGCAGTACCTTATCTACAGTCGAACCGACGAACATTTTTCGTATGAAGCTTCCTCCGTGAGCGCCCAGCACAACCAACCTCGCTTCTATAAATTTGGCATGGCGGACGATCGCAGTATGAACGCGTCCAACATCCACTGTCGTTGTAGTAACCGCTATACCGTAATGCTCATGAAGAGTACGTGCAGTTTCCGCAATTTTCTTACCCGTTGATTCCTCATAAGAGTGAGTTATGTTATGCAGAGATTCAAATGCTGAAGGATCCTCTATATGTAGCACATCCAGCGGTTCACAGTTCAGTTCGCGTACCATCATGGCGGCGCGAGCTTCCGCGCGGCGAGCAAGCAAGGACATGTCGGTAGCAACCATTATTCTCTTCATTGAATGCATGCGAAGCCTCCGTTATTACCAATCCCGCAGCAATATATGGCTGCTGTGTTTGGGACAGCCTGAAAAGTATCGGCTCTCGCGGCGTTGACTACTTGATTAACTACCCGCCCATCGGAAGTTAAGCTAACTGCAACTGCACTTTTTATTGATGCTTACTCAGCTTCATAGCATGGAAGTATTGATGTTTCAAGCGGAGGTAATTTTGCATCAAACTAAATGAACGCTTTACCCGATGCTGCACGGTCTGAGAAGAAGGACTATCTGACCTCACGCCGCGAATTGCTCCTTGGATCGTCATATACTCGAACTCAAATTGCTCTTGGCGGTGCGTATGCTTATCTCAGGAAGAGATAGCGGATTTATAGGTGAATTGGGTTGTAATTATTGGTCGTATTGCCTATTTCCACAAATCCTTGCGGTCCCCTACACCGGCGCGCGCTGCTCCGCGAAACCGTAAAGATCCCAATTCACTTTGGCCTTGCCCTGATCATTGCGCTGAATATCATCAATATCCGTGACGAACCATTTCTTCATTCATTGTTCAGATACATGATTCGACCCGATGATTTTTACAAATCCACTCAGCTAAAGAAAGCAAGGGTACCAACGTGATAAGCTGTGATATGCGCACTCCCTTCAATCACACAGGAATCTCAAATGAAAGATTTGCAAGAAGCCACCGTGAAAATATGTGAACTAAAGGGCGAGAATCTCGCATTACTGGCTTTGCTTGCCTGTCTGGTTAAAGCTTCATCACCATATGAACGGAAAGCGTTTCCGGAGGCATTCGAAAAAGAACTGGAATCCGCCCGCATCGAGTGGTTGAATTCAGATGTTTCAGAGTATGTCTCTGTTGGGATGGAGAACATGGCAGCTGGGATTCATTCTTTATTAGCCAGCCAGAGCCGGGTCTAAAAATCCATGAAGACATTTATGCGCGCCCTCTTTTTATCTCTCGTGCTCGGCATTGCACAACCTGCTCTTTCGCATGAGACGAAGTGGCGGACCATTAGTGAAGAAGCAATATCACTTTACAAGAAAGGCGACTATGAAAGGGCAGTGGCTGCTGTCAAGAAGTCTATCGCAGTAGCGGAAAAAGAATATGGCGCTAACCATCCCGATACTGCGACGAGCTTGAATAACCTCGCGGAGCTCTACCGAGGCCACAGCAAATATGCCGAGGCGGAACCGTTCTACAAACGCGCGCTGGCAATCAGGGAGAAATTCTTCGGCCCCCGCCATTCCCTCGTGGCTATGAGCCTTAATGGCCATGCTGAACTGTACCGGGCCCAGAATCGGTTCGCAGAGGCAGAGCCACTCTACAAACGTGCACTGGCCATACGGGAGAAGTCTCTCCGACCTGACCATCCGGATATGGCACAAACCATGAACAACCTCGCAGAACTCTATTGTGTTCAGGGCGACTACAGGGCAGCAAAACCCCTCTACGAGCACTCAGTGGCGATACGGGAAAAAGTGCTTGGCGTCGAGCATCCCGGCATGGCCACGGGCCTTCACAACCTGGGATTGATCTATCAAATGGAAAGCCGATATGCGCAAGCGGAGCAGCTGTACAAGCGCGTACTGGCAATTCGGGAAAAATCGCTCGGCTCAAGTCATCCTGGCGTGGCCCAGGACTTGAGCTACCTGGCCGAACTCTATTACGCACAAGGTCAATATGCACTGGCCGTGCCCCTCTACAACCGCGCGCTGACTATCCATGAGAAACTGCTCGGTCTCGACCATCCCGATGTAGGCCATGACCTGAGCCGTCTCGCAGAACTCTATCGCGCGCAGGGCAAGCACGCCGAGGCCCAGCCGTTCTATCAGCGCTCAGTTGCAGTCTTCGGAAAAGCCGGGGGTTCCCATCGTCTCAGCATGGCAACAAGCCTGAGCAACCTCGCATTCTTCCACCATACCCAAGGGCAGTACGCAGAGGCCGAGCCGCTCTACAAGCGCGCACTGGCCATCTTCGAGACATCTGGCAGCGCAGACCACCCCAACGCAAAGCTAAGCCTGGATAACCTAGCAAAGTTGCACCGTGCCACCGGTCAGTCCGATATCGTTGTCGGTACAGGTCGACGGGTAGCGGGCTTCTCAAGCATAGCCGAGTAGACTCAGTCCTTGCCCCCCTGACAAAGCGCTCGGAACTGCCATGTTTTACAAATTAATGGTGAATTCACTTTCCCACCGCGCCGCTTAGCCTCAAGAAACAGGCATGTGAGCTAGCCCTTCAATCTCGCAAAAGCCGCAGCCATTGCATTAGCGGGCTTTGGTTCCGGTTTTTGCTGTTGCTGTTCAGGCCGGGGTAAATCATCCTTCCGGCCAACACGTTGTTCAGGTTTGTTCTCGCGTTGGGACCGTTGCCCCACGGCATCCGTCAGCCTCATGGTCAGCGCGATCCGTTTACGCTTTTCATCAATCTCCATCACCTTGACCTTTACGACCTGCCCAACCTTGACGACAGAATGGGGGTCTTTCACGAATCTGTCTGCAAGGGAGGAAATGTGCACCAGCCCATCCTGATGCACGCCGATATCGACGAATGCGCCGAACGCGGCGACGTTGGTCACCACGCCTTCCAGTATCATATCCGCACGCAGATCCTTGATCTCGTTCACACCCTCTTTGAATACTGCGGTGGTGAATTCCGGGCGCGGGTCGCGGCCCGGCTTTTCGAGTTCGCTCAAGATGTCAGTGATTGTCGGTATGCCGTACTTTTCATCCGCATACTTTGATGGATTCAGCGAATGCAATAATTTGTTGTTACCGATGACGGTCTTGATGTCCTGCTTCAAATCGGCAAGGATTTTCTGAACGAGCGGATACGATTCGGGATGCACTGCCGAGGCATCAAGCGGATTATCGCCATGCATGATGCGCAGGAAGCCTGCCGCTTGCTCAAAGGTCTTTTCCCCGAGACGCGGAACATCGCGCAAAGATGCGCGTGAGGTGAACATGCCCTTCATGTCGCGATAGGCGACGATGCTTTGCGCAACCGTACTGTTGAGTCCCGAAACCCGCTCCAGTAGAAGCTGCGAGGCCGTGTTCACATCCACTCCCACAGCATTGACGCAGTCCTCGACTACCGCGTCGAGCGAGCGCGCCAAATGGGTTTGCCCAACGTCGTGCTGATATTGGCCGACACCGATGGATTTTGGATCGACCTTTACCAGTTCCGCCAGTGGATCCTGCAAGCGGCGAGCAATGGAAACCGCACCGCGCAGGGACACATCCATGCCGGGCAGTTCTCGCGAGGCGAACTCGGAAGCGGAGTAGACCGATGCGCCCGCTTCCGACACCACGACCGAAGTCAGCTTGAGCTCGGGGCGCAGCTTGATCAAGTCTTTTGCCAGCTTGTCGGTTTCCCGCGACGCGGTGCCGTTGCCGATGGAAATCAGCGACACCTTATATTTTTCAGCGAGCTTTTCCAGAACATGAAGCGATCCATCCCAGTCATTCTTTGGCTGATGCGGATAAATAACGGCGGTTTCCATGACCTTGCCCGTCGCGTCCACCACCGCCACCTTCACGCCAGTGCGCAAGCCGGGGTCGAGGCCGATCGTGACTCGCGGCCCGGCGGGGGCGGCTAATAGCAGCGCTTTCAGGTTGCGGGCAAATACGTCGATGGCCTCGGTTTCGGCGCGCTTGCGCAGAGCGCTCATCAACTCGGTTTCCAGATGAACGAAACTTTTAACGCGCCAGGTCCAGCGCACAGTATCGCTCAGCCATGCGTCAGCTGGACGGTCCTGATTCCGGATACCGAAGTGTGCAGCTATACGCGCTTCGCAGGGGTTGTGCGGCGCGTCCCATTTCGCCTTTTCCGCTTCTGAATCCAGGCGCAGGCCGACACTCAGGATTTCCTCCCGTCTGCCGCGGAACATCGCCAGGGCACGGTGGGAAGGGATGGTGCTGATCGTTTCCGAATAGTCGAAATAATCCGCAAACTTCGCGCCGGCCTCTTCTTTGCCGGGCTCTTTACCATTGGCGATTTTTGACTCGACCACGCCGTGCGCCAGCACATATTCGCGCAGCCACTGCAATAATGTCGCATCTTCCGCAAAACGTTCCATCAGGATTTGACGCGCACCATCCAGCGCGGCCTGGACATCTTCCACACCGGGGTTATTACCCTGATCGGTGGTAAACGCGGGCTTCAGGTATTTGCCGGCCTCGTCCTCGGGGTTTAGCAGGGGATTCTGCAGCAGCGAATCCGCCAGCGGCTGCAGCCCCGCCTCCACCGCAATTTGCGCCTTGGTGCGGCGCTTTTTCTTGAAAGGCAGATACAGGTCTTCCAGCCGCACCTTATCTTCTGCATTCGAAAGCGAAGCCATCAGGGCCGGTGTCATTTTGCCCTGCTCTTCGATTGACGCGATAATCACGGCGCGCCGATCCTCCAATTCGCGCAGATAGCGCAGTCGTTCTTCCAGCAGGCGCAGTTGAATGTCGTCCAACCCGCCGGTCGCCTCCTTCCGGTAACGGGAGATGAACGGCACGGTCGCGCCTTCATCAAGCAAGGTGATAGCGGCTGCAACCTGTGAGGATTTGGCGGCAAGCTCAAGGGAAAGGCGTTGTTCGATTGATGGCAGCATAAGAGATCGTAATAGTATTCTTAAAATAACGATTCGCCGAAAAGGGATGAGGACGAGTAAGGATCAGGGGGCGCCCAAGTCACTGCCATATGCTGATATCTTGGAAAGATAGCATGTGAATTACCACGGATCGCCGCATGCCACCGCACTGTTTTCGACACGACGTTATGGTTTTCGTGAAATCAATGCATTGTATCCTGCTGGGGCGTCGCTTTCTTCCCTCTGTCAACTCGCTCGCGGTACATTCCCGCCCGTATAATCAGCATCGCGGTGAGGGGCGACGTAGCCACGACAAACAGTGTAATCAGTATCTCCTGAAAAACGAGCCGGCCCGCCGATATTGAGGCAATCAATATCGACGCCAGCAACACACAGCCCAGGCCAAGCGTATTGCCCAGGGTAGGCCCATGTATTCGCGAAAATAAATCAGGTAGCCTCAGCAAGCCGGCTGATCCGATCAGAGCCAGCACCGAACCCAATACCAGCAGCGATGAAGCCAGCAAGTCTGCCCACGCTGGAATGTTCTCGACACTCATGGCTCGATTACCTCTCCGCGCAGCAAAAACTTCGCCATCGCGGCCGAGCCGACAAAACCAAACAAGGCGATCAAAAGGGCAATGTCGAAATATAACCTGGCCCCGTACTGGATGCCCAGCGTCAGTACCGTCATCATGCTATTGACGTACAAGGTGTCCAGGGCCAGCACGCGATCTTCCGCCGCCGGTCCTCGCAGCAGGCGGATTGCGGCGCAGATCATGGCAAATGCGAAAGCAATCAAGGCAAAGGATATCGCCCATGGCAGCAGTGCAGTCATTCGAAAATCTCCATCAGTGGACGCTCGTAGCGGTACTTGATCGTGCGGACCCAGGCTTCCTCATCCTGTAGATCCAGCACATGAATCGTCAAGGCGCGGCCGTCGGCCGAAAGCCCGGCCCAGACGGTGCCGGGCACTGCCGTGATTATACAGGCGAGCACCGCAAGCCCGTATGGATCGCGCAGATCCATCGGAATCTTCATGAAGCCTGAATTGGAGCGCCGTTTTACTGACCCCAGGATAATGCCTGCTACAGCGAAATTGGAGCGGATGATATCGCCCACCACCACGAAGAGCAACCGGATCGCGGCGAATAGATGGTGAGGCCTTGCGCGTAGTGGCCGCATGGCCGCCGTTCCAAGCGCAACGGCGATCGTCAGTACCAGCCCCAGGACCATCTGGCCGGGCGCAAAAGTATCGTTGAGCAGGAGCCAGAAGCCGTACAGGGACGCTGTGAACAGCGTCAGCGATGGCCAGCCCTTCATTGCCCACCTCCCTTTATTTCATGTGAAACAATTGGGGGACCACCGGTCAATACCGCGTCGATGTACATCTGCGGCGAGGACAAAGAACTACCGGCAAGAGTCAGGTAATCCATGGCCGGACCCACCCCTGCAGTCAGCGCTGCGGTCAATAGCAGCAGCACAGCCACCGGGGCGGCTTCGATCAGGCGCAACTGGGGTGTAACGATCTCCTCCGAACTCCAGAATAGCCGCACGCCCATGTGGCATAGTGCGATAACGCCAATCAGGCTCGACCCAAGCACTGCAGCCCACAACACCCATACCGATACGGGCAGTGTCGCGAGTAGTGGAGAATCCAGCGCCGCTGACAGAAGCAGGAACTTGGCAATGAAGCCCGAGAGCGGCGGAAGCCCGGTTACCAGGAGCGTACACGCAATGAAACTCATACCCAGAAACGCCATGGCAGCCGGTATCACGATTCCCACGTCTTCATCAGGAAGCGAGGGATCAATCTGGTCTTCCGGGCCAAACGATTCAAACGGTTCAGCCTGGGCACCCTCGCCTGACCGCTGCGTGCGCTCGATCATCTCGGTCAGCATGAAAAAAGCACCGGTCGCCAGCACCGAACTGACAAGATAAAACAGTGCCGCACTCTTCATCCCGGCCCCGCCGAGCCCGAGAGCTGTCAGCAGGGTGCCGGCGGACGAAATGACGCAATATGCTACAAGCCGCTGCGGTTGACGAGCGGTCAACGTGCCGGCGGTGCCCAGCGCAAGCGTTATCAATCCAATTCCAAACAGCCAGCCATCGCTGAAGGGAGCCGGCGCGCCGGCACCGGATGGGCCGGCCAGCAAGGATCCCAGCCGCAGCAGCGCGTAGACGCCGACCTTGGTCATGATCGAAAATATTGCCGCCACCGGGGGGGCGGCAGCGCCGTAAGCAGACGGAAGCCAGAAGTTCAACGGCCAAGCGCCAGCCTTGAGTAGAAACGCCACGCCCAGGATCGCCGCACCAATTTCAAATAAAATGCGGTCACCCTCCGCCAGTGCCGGCAGGCGGGCAGCGAGGTCCGCCATGTTCAGCGTTCCACTTGCGCCGTAGATCAAGGAAATACCGATCAGAAGGATAAAGGACCCAGCCAGATTGATGGCGATGTAATGCAGGCCTGCCCTGACCCGGACCTCTCCCAGCCCGTGCAGGACCAGGCCGTAGGAAGCAGCCAGCAGCACTTCGATAAACACGAACAGATTGAAAAGATCGCCGGTAAGGAATGCGCCGTTTATCCCCATGACAAGGAACTGGAACAACGATTGAAAATGCGGCCCCATCTTCTTCCAGCGCGCCAGCGCGTACACCAGTGACGTCAGCGCCAACACTGCATTGAGCAGCAGCATTACCCCCGATAAGCGATCCAGCACCAGCACGATGCCGAACGGCGCGTCCCAGCCACCCAGCAGGTAAACGGCGATCCCCTCGGGCCAGAGCCCGGGCATCGCTCCGCTTGCCACATAGGCCAGCCCAGCCGCCGCCCCCAGATTTGCGAGTGTGGCAATAAGCGCGATAATGGTGCGTGTGGTGCGCCGCGCTTCGACGAACAGCAACATCGACGCACCCGCCACCAGCGGGATGACTATCGGAAATACGGGAAGATGCTGCAGCAGCTGCGTCCAATCGTTCATGGTTCCGACTCATCGCCATCAACGTGATCGGTGCCTGTCAAGCCGCGAGAAGCGAGCAACACGACCAGAAACAGCGCTGTCGTAGCAAAGCCGATCACGATCGCTGTCAGCACCAGCGCCTGGGGCACTGGATCGTCGTAAAGGGATGGATCGATCTGCTTGAGCGTATCGATGATGGGGGCGCCGCCTTCCATGATCCGTCCCATACCGAAAATGAACAGATTTACCGCGTACGAAAGCAAAGAGAGGCCCATGATGACCTGGAAAGTACGCGGACGCAGCAGCAGCCATACGCCCGACCCTGTCAATACACCGATGGCCAAAGCATAGGTAATTTCCATTAGCCCTCCTTAGGGGCTGGGGCCGGGGCCCAGGCATGCGAGATCGGGTGTGGCTGCGCAAGGTCGGCTGTAATCTCCGCCACGCGGGGCGTAGCTGCCGGCACCGCGGCCTCAGGTTCCTCATGAGCAGTGGCTGGCTTGCGGTGTCCGCGCCGCGATTGGTGGGCGAGCGCCACCAGGATCAGCACCGTGGCGCCAATCACCAACAGAAAGACACCCAGATCAAACAGCAATACGGTGGAAAGATGCACCTCCCCGATCACAGGCAAGCGCGCATGCCAAGCCATGGCTGACAGAAATGGGCGCGATACCAGCCAGGCTGACAAGCCTGCTCCCGCCGCGCATAACAGCCCGGCGGAGATCCAGTATTGCGGGAAAATGCGGGTACGGGATTCCGCCCAGGCAGTGCCTCCCACAAGGTACTGCAGAATAACCGCCGTTGCCACGATCAGTCCGCCCACAAACCCGCCACCGGGTTCATTATGCCCACGCAGTAGAAAAAAAACCGCCACCATGCCGGAAATCGGCAGCAGCAACTGCACGAGCACACCGGGCAGCATCATCGGTCCCTCGGGCAGCAAGGCACGCGGATCTGGCGTCCACCCGGGGATTTGCGCGTCCTGCACCTGCTGCTGGACCGGTAGCCCCATGCTCTCGGGAGCCGGTCTGAATCGCCGCAGCAGCGCGAAGACGGTCAATGCCACGATGCCCAGTACCGTGATCTCGCCGAGCGTATCAAAGCCGCGAAAATCGACAAGGATCACATTGACCACGTTGGAGCCGCCGGCCAGCGGCAGTGAATTTTCCAGGAAGAAGTTCGAAATGCCCTCCCCCGCCTGCCTGGTCAACACTGCATAGCTCAACGCGGATAAGCTTGCCCCGGCAACAAGGGCCAGCGCCATGTCGCGGAGCCGCCGGGTTCGGGCGCGGAGACGCGTCTGGAGCGGAACGACTTTATCGTCAACGGATTTATAACGCGGCGGAAGCCAGCGCAACCCAAGCAGGAGCAGGACAAGCGTTACCACCTCCACAATAAGTTGCGTCAGCGCCAGGTCAGGTGAGGAAAACCAGGCAAAAGTCATGCAGGTGGCCAGCCCGGCGCCACCCGACAGGCTCAGCGCTGCCAGGCGATGATACTTGGCCTGCGTTGCTGCGCCTATTGCACAAGCCCCGCCGACCAGCCACATGAGCGCGAATGCGGGATGGACCGGCGCCACGGGCTGGTTGCCCGCCGGCAATCCCCCATTTGAGAATGGTATCAACGCACTCGCAAATACCGCGCAAATCAGAAGCAGCAATTGCACTTGCAGGCGCTCGGTGGACAAACATCGCGTCAAGGTCCCGGCGAATGATTCAAGTTTTTTTAGCAGGAATTGAAAAATGCTTTGCCCATCGAAACGATTGATCAGCGGCACCACCGCCGTGCCCTGCTGGTATTTGCCCAGAGCCCGATATAGCGCGACGCCGCCGGCCATTGCCAGCAGGCTCATGATGAGTGGCAGATTCAAGCCATGCCATACCGCCAGGCTATGAAATGGTATGCCCGGTCCCAGTACGGATCGCGACGCTATATCCAGGTAAGGCTCAATGGTTGCGGGAAACATCCCCACCACCAGACAGGCTGTCACCAGCAGCCCACTGGGAAGCAGCATCCAGCGTGGCGGCTCATGCGGCTTTTTTGGCAGATCTTTGGCTGCCGGTCCAAAAAATACTTGCAGGATAAACCGTAGCGAATACGCAACGCTGAACGTACCCCAAATCACAGCCATCGTAGGCAAGCCAATACGCGTAATCACATTACCGCTTACAAATGTGGTTTCAGCGAAAAACATCTCCTTGGAGAGGAAGCCATTGAACAATGGCACGCCCGCCATCGATGCCGCCCCAACCACGGCAAGCGTGGCGGTAATAGGCATCGCCCGATACAGTCCGCTCAGCCGGGAGAGGTCACGCGTCCCGGTTTCGTGGTCGACCATGCCCGCAGCCATGAACAACGAAGCCTTGAATGTCGCATGGTTCATAATATGAAATATGGCTGCAATCAACGCAAGCGTACTGTTGAGACCAAGCAGCAGCGTAATCAGGCCAAGGTGACTTATGGTCGAGTAAGCCAGCACGCCCTTCATGTCCTGTTGAAAAATCGCCGCATATGCGCCCAGCACCAGTGAGAAAAGACCTGCGCTGCCGATAATCCAGAACCAGGCTTCGGTGCCGGCGAGCACCGGCCATAACCGTACCAGCAGAAATACACCCGCTTTGACCATGGTCGCGGAATGCAGGTAGACAGATACGGGTGTTGGGGCCGCCATTGCATGCGGCAGCCAGAAATGAAACGGAAATTGAGCGCTTTTGGTCAGCGCGCCCAGCGCAATCAGGATCAGCGCCGGCAGATACCAGGAATGGGCACGGACAAGATTACCCGAAGCCAGCACGACGTCCAGATCGTAGCTGCCCACAATGCGCCCCAGTATCAGCATTCCCGCCAGAAGACACAGTCCGCCCGTCGCAGTGACGGTCAGCGCCATGCGGGCGCCGCGACGCGCGTCGGAACGGTGATACCAATATGCTATCAACATGAACGATGTCAGGCTGGTCAATTCCCAGAACACAACCAGTTGAATCAGATTGCCCGATAGCACCACGCCGAGCATCGCGCCCATGAAAGCGAGAAAGAACGAGAAAAAACGCGGTACCGGATCCTGTGCCGCCATGTAGTATCGCGCGTACAGTATTACCAGCGCGCCCATCACGGTTACCAGCATCGCAAAGAGCCATGCGAAGCCGTCCATGCGCAGCTTGAAATCCAGTCCCACCGCCGGCGCCCATTGAAATGTTGCCCGCACCACCTCCCCTTCGGCTATCTGGGGGTAGAACTGTATCCCGAGGGCAATACAGGCAACCGCGACGGTACCCGCGAGCCAGGCTGCCGCATTGCGGGCATGCGATGGGACAAATGCGGCACAGAGGCTGCCTGCGAACGGCAGAATGACGAGCCAGGCTAATGACATGATGCCCTGATATTGTTTACTCTGGAAAGCAGCGGCCGACCCCGCTTCATCCGCCACCCGGCAAAAAGGTCACGCACAAACGGATGCGTTCAAATACGGCTAAATGCGATGAGATGCAGTAAATCGCGGCAGAATACCGGGAAGGCAGGGAAAAATAGGGCACCGGCGATAAGTGAGGCTGATTCAGCGCATCATAGCGCGACCAGGGAGATCTGCGGAAAGATAACGCATCAGATATCTAGCCGCTTCGCCTTCCAGTATGCGGACTTCCAGTAGCTTTCATCCAGTTCGGAGATGGTGACGCCCTGGCTCGTTGAGGCATGGAGAAACTTGCCGTCCTCCAGATATATGCCTACATGCCTGTCCTTTATGCCGGTCTTGAAAAAAAGCAGATCACCTGCCCGCAACTGATCTTTGTGTACACTCTCGCCCAACTGTGCCTGAAACTCTGTCGATCGCGGCAACACGACGCCAAGTTTCGTTTTGAACGTCACGTGAACGAAACCGGAGCAATCAATACCGCTTCTGCTCAAGCCACCCATTTGATACCTGGTATTTTTCCATTGATTGTACTGGGCATACAGAGTTTTTTTTACCATTGGCGTATTGCCGAGGTCTACTTGAGCCCCTGGCACATGCACGACCTTAGCGCCACCTCTTTCGGGTACGCTACTGCATCCTGCGAGCACTGTAATCATAACGATGCCCGCAACCAGGCTATTCTTCACGAACGCCTCCCTTGGAATAAATTGCTTTACTGATACATAACAAGCACTCAGGTTCTTCTTGAGACATGAATCAGAATGAACTGACGACCTTGCGCTGGCGATGAGTCCGGACACTCGTCTGTCATCGCGGTCCTACCCGGTCTTCCGAGCGCTACACGAATTTTAAGGGATCATGCGGAAGCTCAGCAATAAGCAGATGACGGTTATTTTAACATCTCCCGGCATTGACCCTGGTTTTCCGGTACCTGCCGGGATGAACCTTATACGAAAGTGAATGCCATGTCGACGCCGCTATCGACTCGGTAATATCCAGGGGACAGGCACTAAAGCATGGGGAGACGCATAAGGAAGCGCCCACATTGAAAGCCACTTCTCGGTAGCGGCTAAAAGATGGAGCCGGGCAAGAATGCAATGGAATAAAAAAGGAGCTTGAGGACTACCGTACGGTCAAAATCATGGCTTATTTCGCCAAGGCCTCCAGACGATCATTCAGCCGTTTGATTTCCGCCTCGGCAAGAATCTGTTTGGTTACATCATATTGCACGCCCAGATAATAGAGCACGCGCCCACTGGAATCGAACAATGGTGTAATCGACAGGCGGTTATAAAACAACTCCCCATTTTTTCGATAATTTCTAAGCGTAACCTCGGCGGCTTGCGTATTTTTTATCGCTTCGTGCAGCTGGATTCTCTCCACTTGATTCTGGTCCGCGCCCTGCAGGAAACGGCAATTTTTTCCGATGGTTTCTTCATTCGTATAGCCCGTCATCATGGTAAATGCGCTGTTGGCATAAACAAGCGGCATATCTTCCATGTCGGGATCGGCCAGCGTTACGCCATTGACGCAGGAATCCAGAATAGCGCACAGAATTCTGGGGATTAATCCGGAGTCCTTATGATCCACGAAAAGCATTATTCTCTCCTATATTCCATTTAAGTTTAGTAAACCGATGCCAATAGAAAAATAAATTAAATGGACAGGATCAGTTATGGTCAGGAGCCGCAACCTCTGCTTCAACCAGTTTCTTGATATTTTTTACCGTTTTTTCGGTACCCTCCTGGACCGCAACCCGGATAAGCTTCTCGAAAGGCCTCATGAACATGTCGAGACTAAGCAGTTCGAAAGTAAAGGTAATACGGCTTGCAGATGCAGGGCTGGTTGCTTCAAAAATATAATCACAGCGATAGGGGTTGGATACCCCCTCGAAGCAAATGCGCTTGCTCGGTTGAAAAGCCATGACCTTGAATGTCGACTCCGAGCGTCTACCCTGATCAACGCGAACCTGCTTACAAACGGTTCCCACTTTCACCGGTCCTTCGGTAATCGGTTTCAATTCAACGACTTCCGGCGACCACCGGGGATAGTTTTTCAGGAAATTTGCGCCAACGAAATTGAATATGTCCTGCGGCGGGCGTTCGATTAATGCATTGGCCTTGCCGACTACAGGGGTATCGTTGAACATGCCGAACATAAAATGTCTCCTGCTACGCGATAGCCTTTAAATTTTAACGAGCCATTGGCTGAGCTATTATTTTTTATTCTTATTTATTACCAGATCTGAAAGCATCAGCCACGCGCCATTAACAGTATAGGTGGTAATGCAAACGTTCGTGCGCGATCATAACAATTCCGCTTGTGAGCTTTCGATGAGGCTTTAGTCCACATCAGGCCGGCTGCAAATCCGGATAATATTGCCGCTTGACCCGCTCAACGTAATTTCTCAGGTAATCCCTGCTCAAGCCGTTAGCAAGAGCGCTTTGCAGCATGGCCATTATTACCATACCCCGAGCCAGGAGAAACGTGCTCCGGCGAGTAAATTTTGCTGGCCGCGCCGTCCTGAGAAAAATAATCGCTCAGGTATTTATCAAAAGGAATTTCGGTGGCGTTGTTCAATCGTTCCTGTTGCTCAAGCGATGCTTCAACCTGCAAATCAAAATCTTTCTTTATCGAAGCATCCAGTCCGGAATTCTGAAAGTAACTTTTGTATTCGCGGGATTTCTGCAATACCAGGTCGGTAATCGACAGCCTCTGGTCCCTCATTTCCGCCAGCATTCTTGCGGAAGAAGTTAAATCGGGATAGCGAATGACTTCCATTTGTTTATGCAGCGCTCTCGTGTAACGTTTATCGCTATTGCCATTATCCAGCACCTCGCAGATCTCCTGCATTTGCTCGCAGAGCATCGATGCCCAGTCCCGCAGTAGAACTTTCCGTCCGTTATTCAATAACTTCAATGCGGGATCTCGTCCCTTGTTGGCGACAGACAATGTATTGTGGTTAATCTCCTCATACTGCTTCACGCCATGAGCGGGACTTCGGGAGAACAGGCAGAGCAGACTGAAGGCTTCAAGAAACCGGGCGGTTTCAATGGAGATTCCCGCTGGCTCGAAGACGTCGATATCCAACGAACGTACTTCGATATATTGAATACCCCTGCTTCTCAATGCCTGCAGCGGCCTCTCATTGGGCCTTGTCACCTGTTTGGGCCGCACTGACGTGTAATATTCGTTCTCGATTTGCAGGAAATTGGTATTTAGTTGACGGTACTGGTCGCCCACCTTGGTTCCCACTCTTTCATAATCCAGATAAGGAATCGATGTGGCTCTGCTCAGGTCACCTATGTACTCGTCAAGATTATTGAAGGAGATATGAAACATCGCCTGAACGGGACTTGCATAGCCCAGCTCACTCATCCTCAAAGAGGTGGCAAAAGGCTTGTAATACGAGGTCTCGTCAAATTTTTCCAATGCAGCGGAATAGGCGGAGTTGCGGCTATCCATGAAGCTTTTGCTGACCGCCGGGGACGAACCAAACAAATAAGGAATAAGCCAGCCAAAACGCTGCAAATTCCTGATCATTCCCATATAGGCATGAGCCGTAAACGATTGCAGGTCGCCGTTATGCTTCATGACTTGCTGGTATTGCGGCCAGAAGGCTTCCGGAAGTGAGTAGTTGAAATGAATTCCGGCGATAATTTGCATGCAACGGCCGTAGCGGTAGCTGAGGCCCTGCCGGTATAGATGCTTCATCCTCCCCACGTTGGATGTGCCGTAGCGGGCGATGGAAATTTCCCCTAGGTCACCTATAGGCATGCTTGCTGCCAGCAGCAGTTCGTCATTGATATTTACACACACATATTTGTGCAGGTCCGTCAGAAAACCCAACATTTTGCTTTCGTCGGATAATGCCGGCGTAATCAACTCCAGCAGTGCCTCGGAATAATCTGTCGTAATATGGGGATGAGTCAATGCAGCGCCCAGTTGAACCGGATGAGGCGACAGCGAGATCGATCCCCTCGGCGTGATACGAAGCCCTTCTTTTTCAATGCCTTTCAAGCCGTGGATCAATAGCGGCTGAAGGGATTTGTCTATGGGTCCTTCACGGCCGGCACAAGATGATTTGTCTGACATTTTTTACTCCAATAACGCCGGTAATATGCCAGCGCGTTAAGAAAAATACGGGCGCAATCCTGATTTTTTGAGTATCAAATGACTTTCAATAAGCAAGCGAACGCAGCTTATCTTAATATATTGCAAATTGCAAGTAACTATACTATAGTATTTACTCGACAATTTTTCCTGGTAAGCAAGCTTATGAAAGACCCTGGGGTGGTGGAAGTAAATTCAGCTTTTGAACGGTCCTGCTGCCCGCTTACGAATGCGCTGGATATTTTTGGCGATAAATGGACGCTGCTGATCATTCGGGATCTGGTTCTAGGCAAGAGACGCTACCAGGAGTTTTTGTCCTCGCCGGAAAAAATCGCGTCCAATATACTCGCGCATCGGCTGAAGAAACTGGAAGCCGCGGGACTGATTACCAGACAGCCTTACCAACAGAGCCCTGTACGCTATGAGTGTTTCCTGACGGAGAAGGGAGAGAGCCTGTCGCCTGTACTGACGGCCATCATTTCCTGGAGTCGGAAGCATTATCCTGATACGCAGCCATTTCAGGTGATCGGACAACGCGAGGAAAGCAACAGCATGGAACGCGCAGGCGAGGCCGCGGGATAGCATAAAACGGACAAATCCGTCGCTGTAGACGCGGCAGTATTTGTTCTCCATAGAAAGCTCTTCCCGTCCTTCCGTTCATGCCTTCTCGGGCATTTTATAATCCACGGTCAGCATTTCCAGAAGATGCCCGCTGGGGTCGCGAAAATAGACGCCGCGCCCGCCATCGTTATGGTTGATGCTCATGTTTTCCGGAGTGAAAGGACCGCTGCCGTATTTGATATTCTCCGCTTTCAGGCGATCGAATATCTCGTCGAATTCCTGCTCCGATACTTTGAATGCATAGTGAAGCGATTCGAACTTTTCCTTGTTATCGAAATCGAGGGAAAGCGTATCATTTACCTTCACAACTACAAAATGGGAAAAATCGCCGACATATTCAAAACCGAATATTCTCGAATAGAATCTTGCGGACCCCACCTTGTCGTGCGATGGCACGATAGTGTGATTAAGTGTGATGGCCATAATTTCTCCCCTGCAGAGCTTCGTTGTTGAAATCCGGCCAACCAGCGAAATCCTGCCGGAAAACCTTGTGAGACCAGTCTACAACCCTATCATGAGATCAAGCTATGGTTTCTGAAAATCATAGATCTGCCCAAGCGCCAGTATACGAGTAAGCTCGTCCAGCGCGGTTCGGCTCTCCCGAAGCAGTAAGGGGTCTGCCAAATCCGGCGGCGAGATGTGGTCACGATAATGTTTCTCGATCCATGCTTTAAGTTCATTGTAGAGATTCTCGTCGAGAATAACCCTGCTGTTCTTCATTACCCGCTCCATTTCCGGCTCGGCGAGTACGATACGCAACCGCAAGCAAGCCGGCCCACCGCCGTTCTTCATGCTCTGGCGTAAATTCACGTATTCCACGCGAGTGATGGGATTGGCTGCATCCCGGACGACACGTTCGAGAAAAGTCCGCGCCGAATCGGATTCCTGACATTCGGACGGCGCCAGGATCATCATTTTTCCGTCTGCAAGACTGATCAGCTGGCTGTTGAACAAATAAGTGCTTATTGCCTCGGCAAGGGTAATATCCGGTTCGTTCGCCCTTATGAAGTGCACCGGATAATCGCAAGCCCTTGTTATTTTTTCCTCCACCTCCAGCCGGTCGTAAAATGCCGCTTCGTGATAGAGCAGGACGTTGCAGTTCGTCACTGCAAGCACGTCATTGTGAAACGCGCCGGCATCGATCGCAACAGGGTTCTGCTGTACAAACAGTGCTTTTGAATGCCTGATGCGGTGGAGCCTGGCAATGGACTCGCTCGCTTCCAGGGATTGGCGCGCAGGGAAATTACGCGGTTTTGGCATTTCGCGATTCGCGGATCGGCCAAACACGAATATTTCCAGCCCCGCTTCGGCGTGACTTTGACACAGGCGCATGTGGTTGGCCGCACCCTCGTCGGCAAGATAAAGATTGGGCGGGAGGGGATCGTGATGCTCGAAATAGCGCTCGTCGTTAAATACGCGTTGCAAAACCCCGGCCGTGGCCGATGGCTCGATGCTTCGATGGAACTGGGATGGCAGATTCGCCGGCGTTATGTGTACTTTTGCATTCTCCGTATCCGCGCCAGGCGAAACGGTTGCAGCGTTTGCAACCCACATGCTGGAGGCCGAGCAGCATGCACGCAACAACCCTGGCGCCGCCGCAGACGCCAAGTTAATGACGTTCGCATCATCACCGGAAAAGCCCAGCTTCCTGAGCATATCGACCGCGGGACGATCTTGCGGCGGCAATACGCCCTGCCTGATTCCCAGGTCGGAAAGATGTTTCATTTTTGCCAGGCCTTGCAGAGCCGCTTCCCGCGGGTTCGAGTCCGTCAGCGCATTTTTCC
Source organism: Nitrosospira briensis (assembly GCF_900115125.1). Classification (GTDB taxonomy): domain Bacteria; phylum Pseudomonadota; class Gammaproteobacteria; order Burkholderiales; family Nitrosomonadaceae; genus Nitrosospira; species Nitrosospira briensis_A. Next base: position 1,010,966 of record NZ_FOVJ01000001.1, read on the forward strand.
TTGCCGCAACGTTTCCCTCTGCCAGTCCGCTGTAGTTATGCGTCGGCCCGACCAGCCCATCAAAATTGACTTCGTATGCACTCATGAAAGCATGATAAAACCGGCTCGCCTGGTTACGTTTCCCATAGTGCCCTGGTTTCAGCTCTGCGGCTGAGGCTCTCCTTGAGGCTCTTCATGACCAGCGGTTTTTCGCGGTAAAGGCACGGCGTTGGCGGCAGCGTTTTCAAGCCGCCGAGCTTTTTTCTCCAGGCTTGCTACCACCAGTTTCTGTATGCGTTTGTGGGGAAGCGCCTCGCCTGCCGCCCATCGGCAAACCGTCGAGGAGGCGAACTCGAATTCATCCGCGATTGCGCGCTGCGAAACCCCGGCAATATCGCCGTGCTCGACAATCCACGAAAATTCCGCAAAATCACCGTTCCACTCTCCGCAAATCTGCCGATACTGCGCTATGGTAACCATTATCCAAACGCCTCCATTCGTCAAACGTACATCATACTATTGCTTGCATGATGGAGTTATATTTAGATGAATTTCTCTTGTATGTCAATTCATTACTTTAATAAACGCAATGCCACTTCATTAAAATAGCGGAATTGCCTCCGTACCTTGAATTGATTTTTCGTCCTGTCGCCCTTATATAGCGCTGTCGCTACCTGGCGATTAACAAAGACCGGGCTCTTCCGTTCAAAAGCCGCGCGTGTGTCCGGGTGTACGAATGAAGATACCGCGTGCCGGCGTTTGGAAGGGGCGGGAACGTTGAACTGGATTGGGATTCGATATGTAAAAGTGGATTGGCGGAACTTAAGAGCGCAAACAGCGCAACAGGAGCCCGGACATGGTGACAATGCATGCAACGATCAGGGCCGCCTGCCTCGGCGATCTTGAACATATATTGGCGGAATATGGCGAGGCGATCAGAAATCTGCCGCTGGAAGAATCGGCAAATTTGCTATCGCGACCCTATGACAAGTTCAAGTCAGCCGTTGAGAATGGGCTTTTTTTCGTAGTGGAGAATGCTGTCGGGAATTTCATGGCTGGCGCAGGCGTTTTTGATCTTGCCGATCCAAGCGAGAAAGAACTGGGAATGTGTTATGTAAAAAAGGAGTGGCGCGGCTTTGGACTGCAAACACTCCTTTTGCAAATTCGGATTTGCGCTGCGACTCTCGGCCAGGTTCGTGACAGTAGCACGAACAGAAGCTATGCAGCGCTGATTATCGGTGTAAAACCGGCCAATGAACACTCGGCTGTAAATACCGTGGAGATTGGCTTCGAACCTCTCTCGACGCCCTCAGCTGCACTTTTCGCCGCCTGCGCCTACTGCAGAACACCCCCCGCTCTCGCTTCGGAACGCAAATGCTGCTGTGATTTCTTTTACCTTTCCGATGAGAGACGAGCGGACGCAATAGAGAAAAGCTTGCAAATGGAGCACTGGAGCAGGACGAAGAACGACAATCAACTCATCGTAGCATTGAAAATCCGCCATTTGCTGGATATGGATTTTCGAAATGCGCTGCAAGACGCTGTATGTGAACTCAGGTCTCTGAACAAGCCCTCAGCGATGCGCTTATACGGCGAGTGAGTTCCGGCTCAACTGGTGTAGAACCGTAAAAGCAGCGGCCGCAGACACAGGCTGCGGCCCACTCATCTTGGAAACGCCTCTAAATCCGGAGGGTTGCTATGAGTTGCAATGCGACCCGCCGATAACGTCATCGTTTTTACGGCGCCTGATCACCATGCTTACAAAACCGAGACCCGCTAACATCATTGCATAAACATGAGGTTCCGGTACCAGAGATGTAGAGGTATTGGTCAGGGAAAAACTCAAATCGTTATATTCGCTCGAATTGCCAGTGGTATCGTACAGATCTTCGAAACTCACCAGCGTTGTATTCGGTAGCCAATTCTGCTCAACCCTTGCATGAACTTGTCCATCTGCGTTGCTTGAAGCCGGCCCGGTAAAAAAATCCTGACCTGTATTGTTTACATGCAAGCGAAACATCAACTCTGTTCCGCTTGCAAATGGCCCCAGGTTTTTGGTCTCGCCGACAGTCGAACCAAAATTGTTGAAGACAAACAGATCATTGGAGAGATCGCCATCGTTACCTGGGTTCCCCGAGGAATCCAGCATGAGATAGAGGTCATTACCGTAAGTTGCGGAATGTCCCTGGTAGATTGTCGCCACAGTATCCGCCGTGCTGGCAAAGATCGGCAAACCTTCTGTTCCAGGCGTTGCGACCGGCGCTGCATAAGTAGAAATCGATGCTATCGAAGCCAATACTGCCGTAATTAATGTCAATGGTTTGATTTTTTTTGTCATGGGGTATCCTTGAATTGGATGAATGTGTTATTCGAGTTAATCCTCCAGCCTGATCTGACTACGCCTGCACGATGTTGCTACAAAACAGCCGCCACAGTTACTTTGCATAAGTTACTCTACAATAAATCATATAGCCCATTCTCGCAAGAAAATGTAGCGGTAAAAGCACGCTATCCAGCTCAGTCCAGGCTTAATCTGGGGACGTTATCGTATAGCCAGGCTGCCAATGCCTGAGCGTTGGCGCCGTAATGTATTTCCCGGTGACAATTGGGGCAAAGCGCAACCGCATTTGACACCGTGTCCGCCCCTCCCTCCGCCAATTGCCGAACGTAGTGCAATTCCAGGTAAGGCAGGCCGTCGGTTCCCCTGAACGACGCGGGTTTCTCACAGCATTCGCAAATACCTTCCGCCTGTTGTAAAACCCAGGCTTTAACTGCCGCGTCCCGTTGAAATTGTGTGACCAGTACACGCCTGGGCTTCGGGTTCTGATTGCCGCTTGGCTTGTGATCGTTCTTTTGCCGGGCTTTCTCTCGCACCGTAATCTCGAAAGCAGCAATGCGCGCCACTTTTTGCCCTTCAAGCTGGGTAAGCAATTTTTCGATCTGATCCGCGATATCGGCATCCACGTTTTTTGCCGGTTTCAGACCCGTCAGCCAACTGCGCCCCATTAGCGAGAGCACATACGAAATGTTTTGCATGCGCTGCTCGAACGCCTTTTCACTTCGGCCGAACGTCTTCGCCAGTTTACTGTAGTAGTGTTGTTTTATGATGAGATGCCCTGCCCGCTCGTTTCGCTGCATCTCGACGTAAGCTTCAACCGAAGCTTTCAGTTCTTCATTGCTCCAACCCTCGCTCAGTGCTGTCAATAACTTCATGCCGATGATTCCTTGAATTCACGACCATCAAAGGCCGTCAAGAGATAACTGCGAAGCTGCTTCCACCCGAATGAAAACTCTGCAAATGGTGCGGCACCGCACAGAACCATGCAACCCCCATTCCTAAAATTATTTGGGACTTATGCTGTTTTTACTGTTTTTAATATCCCTCTGGATAAAACTGGTTAACGATAGCGAACAAGAAGAGGGAATTTCCGACGCCCATTTCTTAATTGGAGCCATCTATGAAACCTTATTCGATTTTCAGCATGACTGCCAGATTTATAGCCTTGCTTGCCATAACGATCGGTTTTAGCGGCGCTGTTTATGCTCAGGATGGAATGTCTGAGCCGGATACATCAAAATCCACGGCAAAATCCGCTGACGGGAAAATGAAACAATTGCCCTGTGGCGGACCCAGCGCCATAACTTGTCCGCGCGGCATGTCGTGCGTCGATGATCCCGCAGACAAGTGCGACCCCACCAAAGACGGCCTCAACTGTCCAGGCAAGTGTGTCGCGGGTGGTGGCGAGCAGAGCAAAATCAAGCAACCGTGTGGTGGACCGACCAGAATTGAATGTATTGGTGGCATGGTATGCGTGGATGATACCTCTGACAATTGCGATCCCACCAAAGATGGCCTTGACTGCAAAGGGATATGCGTGCCCCGCCCATAGAAGTGGTTTCGGGAATTCGGAAAGTTGGACCACAGCTGGACAGGTCGGCCCTCTTCTTCACAATGCCGGTCACGAGGGCCGACGGTACGCTCGCCAAGGAGATTGCCGAGCGCAAAGAACGATTGAACATACACGGAATATACCGGCAGCCCGGCGTACTATCCTGCCCCTGCCAAACCCGCTGATGACGGACTTTTGTGTTGAGGCGGCGTCGAAAGAGACCGCCTCTACGGCACGCCTGACGTCTTCAACATTTATCCGGGCAGCCAATTCGACAATCTTGGATGCCGGATACGCTCGAGTGCCCTGGTTGACCAAGCGGGCAGAAAATCGCACCTCGAGTCCATATTTCCTGGGACAGCTTGCGATTGACATCCGCGATTATCCCATTTAGAGTATTGCTCCTTCGATGCCAATTAATTAAAACGTAACCTTGAGGAAAGGAGAGTAATGATGAAAATAACCAAAACAGTGTTTGCAGGTCTTGCGTTAGGGTTGTTGTTAGTAGGAACTGCGCAGGCAAAGGACCAGAAATTCACGGTTGTTATCAATGCCTATGACACCACGATTCCCGAGCTTAACGTTGAAGGGGTAACTGTCAAGAACATTCGCGCTTTTAATGTTCTCAATGAGCCCGAGACCCTGGTTGTAGAAAAAGGGGATTCCGTAAAGATTACCATAAACAACAAATCGCCTATCAGCGAGGGATTTTCGATCGATGAATATGGAATCAAGGAAGTGATCAAGGCTGGGGAAACCAAAACCATCACATTCAAGGCTGACAAAGTCGGTGCCTTCGTCATTTGGTGCCAACTCCATCCCAAGAATATCCACCTGCCGGGCACCTTGAATGTCATAGATGATTAAAAAGATCTTACTAAGCCGGTGAAGAAGTAGCAGAATCGGCCTGAGAATACTCGCTCTACAATAAAAACCCGCCGATCAGGCGGGTTTTTCATTTGTCGAACTGAAGGAATTCCCGCGTCACGCGAATCCTGCCGGCTTCAGAAGCTGCGAAAGATAATGAGTGTGTGTCCTACCGAACAGTCTGAGTAAAGCTCATCTGGTAATCTGAGTTCCTTGTTACTCAATTCCTTCAAAGGAGAACTTATCATGAATAAAGATCAGGTCAAAGGGACAGCGAAGGATGCCGCCGGTAAAGTACAAAAAGAAGTCGGCAAGTTAACAGGAAGTGAAGAACAGCAAATAAAGGGCCTCGCCAAACAAGGGGAAGGCAAAGCACAGAAAGGAGTGGGAGACGCGAAGGAAGCGGTCAAGGATGCAGTTGACAAGTTGTAGATCTGATTTACCAGCTTATCCTCCGCCTTTTAAAACCCGCCTCGGCGGGTTTTTTATTGGACGAAAAATTTCGAATTGTTCCGCCCTTATCAAGGCAAAAGATTTTAGTAATTACATTCTCTCGCCGGTGTACCTTGGTACAGTAGGCGGCAGACGATCCAGGCTCGTAAAATCGGTCTTGCAGTGGCGCTATTGCCACTCCCCCGATAAGGAGCCAAGAGTGTTTGAATTTTTCGTAGCCGTCATTCTTATTGCCGTCTGCTGGTTTTTGTATCAATCCCGAGTTTCATCCCATATGCCTCTGCGCAAAAACCCGATTCCCCAGAATGTTTATGAGTGGCCGGAGCATTCCGATGAATTCGACATCGTTGGGGAACTGCATTATCAGTCGGCGATAAAGTTATTGGCTGGAGCCAATGACGAGCATGTTCGCAGCAAGGAATATCGTGCATTCCTCATTCCGGAGAATGACAATCCTTACGATGACAAGGCGATCCGGGTTGATATAGAGGGGATGGTTGTTGGTTACCTGAGCCGTGAAGACGCAAGAAGTTTTAGACGACGCCTCGGCGCGAAGAAGCTCGTCAACAAAACAACTGCATGCAACGCTTACGTCACTGGCGGCCGAACCCGTAACGGCCAGAAATGCGTATATGGAATATGCCTGAACATCAAAGAATTTGGATGGTAAGTGACAGGAATCTACTCAAAGAAATCCTCATCAACCTTCTTTAGGTACAGCACTTCTTCATTTCTACAGCCTATGTTGTACCTGATCATTAGTTGAGCTAACTGAATGCCATCAATGAGCACGATGCGCGAGTGGAGATCCCGAGCGGTCTGTACTGCGGATTGACTGAAAGCTGAGGTAGTAACAAAAATTCCCTTGTGGGCACGCTTGAGGCTCAAAGCCCCGTAAAAATCCCGTATAGTTCCTGCTCCAATATTATTCCCCTCTGCATAGCGTTTAGCCTGCAAGTAAACCTGATCCACTCCCAGCGGGTCTTGATCGATCACACCATCGATCCCATCATCGCCACTCTTTCCTAGTGCTCGCCCCGCCTCTTTAGAAGTCCCCCCATATCCCATTGCCAAGAGAAGCGAAACAATCAGTTTTTCAAAGAAAGCTGGGGGACTGTTCCGTAGACGATCTAGTAATTCGCTTGCGAGGGTGGCGGTAATCTTCCGATGAGCCTCGCGCAGGGTTTCATCCGGCGTCGAAGGCTCAGCCAGTGATTCCGAAATTTCTGCTAGAGGGGAAGTTAAATCGATATCTGCTTCCCTAGCTCGGTTTTTAAAATCTTGGTAGTCCGGGAATTGCTCAAGAAATGCGTTATTGATTACGTTGGAAGTATTTGCAAGGGCAGCACGTCCCTTGTCAGTAATCACAAAATATCCCCTGCGCGTACTGCTAACCAGCCCAGCCTGTTTGAGGTAGCTCTTCGCCCAATGGACTCGATTAGTGAATCTTGTCTGTTTGCCACTAGGAAGAAGTTCGGCGCGCTCTTCGCCGGTTAACTTAAACCGATCTGCCAGTTTCTCTACAACGCTAGCATTGGAATTTTCCCCGGTTGCGACGCACTCAAGCACAGGGCGCATCAATGTCTGATAATCCGGTATCATTTTTCTTCTCAATAGAAATTGTTCCAACTTCTTTACGGCTGGCGGCTTCAAAGGTTTACAGCTTTCAATACCTCGTGCTTTAACCGCTCCATCTCTTCAGCTAATCGCGCAACCAAGGGCCCGAACCACAGGTGCTCCCAACATTGCTTCCCGCGTGACCTGCATATACGCTCAATATCTTTGTGGGCAGATTGCCCAGTGCATGGGCAGCGAGATAACTCCTCTGCCGTTGAAATTCCTGAACGAGCCTAATGGATTCAATGCGTGCAAGTCTCTCCGCCTCCCTCCGGTCCTTGGTTTTAAGGCTGAAAATCATTTGAGAGGAGGGGTAAAGACTTAGGAGGTCTTTAGGAACGCGCCTGCGGAAATAGTATGTCCCGTTGCGGCTGAATACGTGAATTTGAGAAGCCGTGTCCACCCTTCACGTGTAACAGTATGCGACACATGAAAACTGAACCTGTTGATTGCTCGGGTATAATTTCTACTCAAGCAGTTGAGGATGAACTGGCGTCCCCAAGGGGATTCGAACCCCTGTACTCACCGTGAAAGGGTGATGTCCTAGGCCACTAGACGATGGGGACAAAAAGACTAATAAAACTGCTTGCTACCGTTGCGAGTGCCTGAAACTGGTGGAGGTAAGCGGGATCGAACCGCTGACCTCTTGCATGCCATGCAAGCGCTCTCCCAGCTGAGCTATACCCCCGACAAAATGAACGCGAATTATACTGAGCCGTCCCAGCCCAGTCAACGTAAAGCGTCAGTATAGTATGAACGCATAAAACGCGGGTTGCGTGCGGCCATATGCTGAGTCCGCAAAATCAGGCTGGAAAACCTGTCAACTGGTCGTCCATGCGCTTCAGCGTCTCCTCCCTGCCAAGTACCTCCAGCACTGCATTGATGGACGGGGTTTGCGCTGTCCCTGTCACCATTACCCGCAACGGCATAGCTATTTTGGGCATCTTCATGCCGGAAGCGCTGGCGGCAGCCTTGATTGCGTCGTGAATGGCGTGGCTTTCCCATTCGACTGCGGCAAACTTCTCCCTCAGTTCGAGAATGACGGGCCTGGCTTCCGGGGTGAAATGCTGCGCCTTAAGTTCCTGAGCAGGCTCCAGTGGGCGGAAGAAATATACCGCGGCATCCGCCAGCTCTGCGACGGTAGTGGCCCGTTCCTTGAGCAGATTTACCACGTTCGGCAGGTCTGGCAAGCCGGGCGCTGAAGTGTTGCAACCGTTTTCCTCAAGAAAGGGCGCCACCAATTCAGCCAGTCGCGCACTGTCCGCCATCTTCAGATATTGCTGGTTAAGCCATTGCAGTTTTTCCGGATTGAATTTGCCCGGCGAACGGTTGATCGACGAAAGATCGAACCATTCGACCAGTTGTTCGCGGCTGAATATTTCTTCGTCACCATGCGACCAGCCGAGACGGGCAAGATAATTTATCAGCGCCTCGGGCAGATAGCCGTCTTCGCGGTACTGCATTACCGAAACCGCGCCATGGCGTTTGGACAGCCGCTCGCCATCGGGCCCCAGTATCATCGGCACATGGGCGTACTGCGGCAATGGGGCCCCGAGGGCTTTCAGGATATTGATCTGGCGCGGCGTGTTGTTGACGTGATCGTCGCCTCGAATCACATGGGTGATATTCATATCCAGATCATCGATCATCACGCCGAAGTTGTAAGTCGGCACGCCATCGGCGCGCAACAACACGAGGTCGTCAAGTTCGCTGTTAGCTACGGTAATGTCACCCTTCACCAAATCGCTGAATGTCACCTCCCCTTCCTGCGGACTCTTCAGCCGCACCACCGGCTTCACCCCTGCGGGCGGCGTTTGCCTTGAATCACGCCAGCGCCCGTCGTACCGCGGCTTCAGACCCGCCGCGCGCTGCTGCTCGCGCATGGCATCCAGCTCTTCCTTGCTGGCGTAACAGTAATACGCCTTATCTGAACGCAACAACTGTTCCGCCACTTCGTGATAGCGAGCCAACCGTTGCATCTGGTAAAACGGCCCCTCGTCATAATCGAGCCCCAGCCAGGCCATGCTATCAAGTATCGCCTGAGTCGATTGCGCCGTGGAGCGTTCCAGATCGGTATCTTCTATCCGAAGAACGAATTTGCCGCCGTGCTTGCGGGCATAAGCCCAGGAAAACAGCGCGGTACGTGCGCCGCCAATGTGGAGATAGCCGGTGGGGCTGGGAGCGAAACGGGTGCGGATCATGAGGGGATGGACTTGCCGAGGTGAAAGCCCGCTATTTTACGTGAAATACCGGGTCAGCCGTGACTTACGTCGCTCGCCGTCGGATTACATCGCTTGCAGGGGCCGGGTCGCGTTGACCGAAAGCGCGTGTTTATGCTCTAATTGCGCCTCCCCAACCGGTTATCTGTCGACTAACCGATGGGCGGTTAACTCAGCGGTAGAGTGCCACCTTCACACGGTGGAAGCCACTGGTTCGATCCCAGTACCGCCCACCAAAAGTATCCAAAGAAGAAGGCCACAAACGTAGTAACTATAACGTTTGTGCTCTTTTTTCATGTCCTGACAAGTCTACAGGGATTTATTAAAACCCGCAGTGGGCACAAATGTAGCAGGGGTATTGTTGATATCAATATATGAATATTCCAATCAATATTCACTGATACCAGGCCTCCAGGATTCGTTCTCCTTAAAAAAAACCTCAACTATTTGGATAATGCGCCCGTCAGTGCCTGCCCAGGGCGACCGAAAGTTGCTGTCTGCTGCTTCCGGCAGCAAGGATCATTCCGATGGATACTCTGGGCAGCGAAAGCGATATTCCACCCCCAGGATGACGAGCAGATTGGGATTGCTCGTTTCCTCTTCCGGGAGGACCGCCTTCAGTTTCTGCCAGATATTGTGCCGGTGGGTATTTACGGTGGCCTCGACTATCTCCATTCTGGCTGCGATCCTGGCGGTATCGTATTTGTGGTGGCCGGTGAGCCACAGCACCCGCTTCTCGCTCAGCGTCAGATCCGGTTCGGGTTGGTATTTATCTGGAAAAATCCTGTTTCCCCCCGCCACCGTACGAATCGCCTTAAAAATATCCCGCGATTCAGCATCTTTTATCACGTAACCATTTGCTCCTGCCGCTATTGACCGGCGGATGTACGCATCCTCCTTATGCATCGTGACCATGAGTATGAGGAGCCGCGAATAACGGGCTCGAAGCCGGGAGGCCAGTTCGATGCCATCCGTGCCTGGCATGTTGATATCCAGCAGTACGAGGTCGATATCCGTTTTCTCCAGAAGACTCCACGCTTCCTTGGCGCTTCTGGCTTCCGCCATCACCCTAAAGGAAGTCTGGGTTTCGAGCAGGCCTCGCATGCCGTGCCGGAATATGGGGTGATCGTCGACGATCATTATCTTAATGGGGAGGTTGGGCATGATTTTTGGGTATCAGTCGTTGTAAAAGGGGTCGGGGAATGGTGGCGGTGACCTTCGTGCTGCCTGGCCTGGAGGTAATGGTCAGCGACCCGCCCGCTTCTTCCACGCGGGCTTTCATGTTGTGCAAACCTGCCCCGCAGCCGTGACCAGAAGTTATGCGTTCCGGATCGGACCCGATGCCGTTGTCCCATGTGATGAGTCTCACCGCGCGCCTGCTCCCTGTCAGGCGCAGCACTGCCCTGCTGGCACCCGAATGCCGCTTGACGTTTGACAGGCATTCCTGGGCGAGGCGATAGAAGGCGAGAATAGCGCCCATGGGAAGACCTTCGACCCGGCCGCGAGCGCGGAAGTGCATAGGGGTGACGATGTCATCCATGTCATGTACAAGCTGGCGCAGCGCTGCCGACAGTCCGAGGTCCTTCAGGATCATGGGATGCAGGCCATGGGAGATTTCCCGCGTCTCCCGCAGGACATCTCTCAAATCCCTCTCCAGATACCGGAACGTTGTTTTCGCCCGGGTATAGGGCGCTGGGACATCCGCAAGCTGGATGAGGCCGGTACTCGCCTGTAGCCTGGCAGCCACCAGCCGCTGACAGATCCCGTCGTGCAGCTCGCGCGACAGCCAGGCTCGCTCCTTTTCCTGCGCCTCGCGCCGACCCCTGATGTTGAGCATGAGGCCGCAGACGATGATGACTGCCATGCTCAGCGATGCGGCCACGCCGATCCACAGCAGAGTGTCGTAGTTGTTGACGGCCACCTGTTCATCCACCTTCGCCAACACGCCATGCACATCATCCAGGTAGATGCCCGTGCCGAGTACCCATCCCCAATTGGGGAGCAGGACGGCGCGGGTAAGCTTGACGGCGGGTTTGCCGGTGGATGGCTTTTCCGTTGCATACTGAACAAAGCCGCCCCCCTCGCGGGCCTTCCTGATCAACATCGCGATGGTCGGGTAGCCATTGATGTCGCGGTAATCCAGCCTGTTTTTTCCGATCATTTCCGGCTTGCGCGAATGCACGAGCAGATTTCCTTGCAGGTCGTACACGAAAAAATAACCGTCATTTCCATAGTCCAGCCGGTGCAGGATGTCCTTCGCTTCGGACAGTGCCGCTTCATCCGTGCGGCCTGATCCATGCAGCGGGGCGATGGCATGCTGCGCCAGCATCAGGTAGTTCCTGAGTTCGTCCTGCTTGCTGGCGAGATACGCCGGCTCGATTACTTCACGCTGCTCCCGAGCCAGGTCGACCGACTGGTGATTGACCATCAAGGCAACTGTGCAAAGCACCAGCAGGAGCGGCGCCAGAGCCAACAGGATGAGTTTTCGCCGGAGCTTCATGCTTGCATTATGCGTGAAGCAGACACAGGCGCATCCATAGCGCTAAGTAGATGGGCTGCATACATGTGTGGTTTCCTTTCTTTTTCATTATCCGTTCCGCCAGAAAAGCGGTTTCCCTCTCATCGGCAATTCCGGTTATACCGGCGGGCTCATTAATAGTTCTGCGTAGATGGCGTACTGATTCCTGCGCTTTTGCGCACTTTGGTTCAGGAGTGCAATACCTCAATCCGAGCCGCGACTGTATGCGTGATCTGGACTCACCAAGGCCCGTATAGGGATAACTCTTAATTCTAAAGGAGAACGACATGAATCAGCGGCGAAAGAGAAGCGCGCGGCTAATGAAGATCCCAGTGCGGGGGCGCTGCTGGGCAACATCGTCCGACCTCTACCGAAGGACTGAATCTGGACCTCACCGTTGCGCTCATACAATGTTTGAAAATCTATCAGGGACCGCGTCGATGGAGGAGTTGACAAGTTGCTGTGTTGGCTGCGGCGGTAGTGTACTCAACGATTTAAAAAAATAGGAGTTGGGAATGGCCGCGGCAAATACATCAGCTGAACGAGGCGGCAGGCCACTTGCAGGTATCGAAGAACTTCAAAATCTATCGCCTGCGGAGCTGGAAGCAGTGGCTGTCTACTGCCACTGGCACAGATATGCGGCTGGGAAAGTCATTATCAGGCAACCGCATGATAGTACTTTTTTTATTGTGCAAGGCATGATACAGGTTATCTATTATTCCCGGGAAGGTCATGAGGTTATTTTGTACGACTTATCGAGTGGAGACATGTTTGGAGAACTGGCGGCAATTGACGGTCATACTCGTTCGGCAACTGTGATTGCTAAAAAAGATTCAGTGTTGGCCTCCCTGCCGACACAATCTTTCCTGGATCTCACTCATTCAAACAGAGAGGTATATTTAGCTGTTCTGAAGCGATTGACAAGTCAGGTAAGGCATCTTATAGACAGGGTTTATAGTCTTAGCACACTGAAAGTTTCGGACCGTATTCGTACGGAGCTTCTACGCCTTGCGAAAACGCATCCAGCAGCACCGAATCGAGGCGTAATCTCCCCGATACCAACTCACGCGGAGCTCGCTAGTCGCCTCAGCACCCATCGTGAGGCGGTAACACGCGAATTAAATGAATTAGCCAGACAAAAGGTGATAGCCCGGACAGGGCGTGATCTGCACATTCTTGATATGACCAGTCTGGGAAAAATGGTGAATGGTTAACGCGATAAGCGGTTCTTTCACTAGATTGCCTCCCTTTACCTGGAAGTATACGTAATTGCGCTATTAGCCGTTTCCATTTTGTTTCCCGTGGTTGACGCCACATCTATTGATACCGGTGAGGTATCGCTGGAGGTGAAATGGATGGCGATATCATGCAAATCGCTGATCCCGACTATTCCTGCGGCCTTCCGTAACCGAAGATAGGCAAGCAGATAGCCATAACGCGCCTCAGCCAGATCCCGCTTTGCTTCAAATAACCGCTGCTGGGCATTAAGGAAATCCAGATTGGTTCGCACCCCACCCTTGATGCTTTTCATGGTGGCTTCCACCAGAAAGCTCGCTGAATCGACAGACTTTACAAGGGCGGCAATACGAGAAGTGCTTGTCAAAGCAAGATTAAACTGTTTACGTAATTCCACGGTTATTTGATTCGTTTTCGTCTCAAGATCAGCTTTCGCTTTTTTGTAGCCGGATTTTGCCTGGCTCGTCATGGCACTGACGTTACCACCGGAATACAAAGGCAAGCTTACTTGAACGCCTATGCTTTGCGTAAGCGCATCGATTCCAACCAGAAGAGGGTTATCGGATTTGTTGCGCGCGATCGCTGCCACAGCGTCCACCCGCGGGAAGTGGCCTGCTTGCTGCTTGCTAACTTCCTCCCGCGCCACATCCACCGCGTGACGCCGAGTGGCAATCTCGGGATTATGTTCCAGGGCGATTTCCTTCCAGTCATCAAATCGTCCCGGCTGCAGGGGCTTGACCCGAAAATCATCCGATAATGGATCAAGTTCCGTGACATCCTCGCCAATGATGGAGGCCAACACATAACGTGCGTTTGCAAGATTGTCCTGCGCTTCAAGTAGTTGTGCTTCCGAGAGATCATATCTCGCCTGTGTTTCGAGGGCATCCGTTTTTGTACCCTCACCTTTTTCCAGCAAACGTTCGTTTGCACGGCGCTGCTCCTCCAAGGCTGTCCGTTGTGCAGTGACTAGCACCAACTGATCCTCGGCGTACTTCACATTAATATAGGCCCCTACAAGGCGCAGGATAAGCTCTTGAGCCTGGTTGGAGAATTCGGCGTTGCTTTGGTTCGTTTTTGAAATGCCTTGTCTATAGCCGGCGAATGCCCCCAGGTTGATAAGCGGCTGTCTTAGCTGAATGGTAGCGGTTTGACTTTCATAGCTTCGCTGGAGGTTGATGGCTTGACGGGTAAAATCCTGCTGGTTCTGGTTTATAGAAAAACTTGCTGAGAGGGAGGGGAGCAACGCAGATCGTCCAATCGCCGCGAGTTCCTGCCCCGCCCTGTTTTCGTGAATCGCTGCTCGATAAGCGGAGTCGTTCGCCAACGCTGTTTCGTAGACTTGCACCAATCCTACGGCCATTGCCTGCTTCGGTGGAAACAGTGCCAGTAGGCCCAGGGCTGGAATAATCAGACGGCGCGCACGAATAGCCATCCTAATCCTCCGTCATAGCCATTTTTAAATGGTCCAGTATCGGCTTCAGGATGTAGTTCATCATCGTACGCTCACCCGTCTTCACAAACAGATCAACTGGCATTCCCGGTTTGATCTGCAAGCCAGCGATCATTTTTATCCCTTCAGGCGCCACCTTGGCATGCAATTTGTAGTAAGGCTCTCCTGTGTTTTCATCAACAAAGCGATCCGCCGACACCTGAGTCACTATTCCTGGCATATGAGGCGTCAGATTGCGGTTGAATGCGGTAAATATAAGTTCTACCGGAAGATCGAGATGGACTTTATCGATCAGATGCACTGGCAGGCGACCCTCAACCATCAATGGATCATCTCGAGGAACAATATCCATCATCTTAAAACCGGGGGCAATTACACCGCCTCGAGTGAAGACGTTCAAGCCGACTACTGTGCCATCCACCGGCGCTTTGACCAGCACGTTTCCGAGGTCGTGATCATGACCGCTTAGCTTGTGGGCAAGCATCTCCGCTTCTTTTTGTACATCCGGCAACTGCGAGCGCACTTCCTTCTGGTATTCCTGCTGGCGCTGGATACGCCGCAGCTTCAATTCGGCAATTTGCCGCTGCCCGCGCCCGATGTTGCCAATGTCTTCAGACATCGCGCCGCTGATCTGCGCGTACATTCGCTCCAGTTCCAGCAATCGATTGCGCGCCACGTAACCTTCAGAGGCCAAATCACGCATCCCGCCCAACTGCTCTTGTAAAAATTCCAGTTGTTGTTTTTTATTATCCCGTGATTTCTCCAGACCACTGGTTTGCAACTTCAGGCCAGAAATACTCTCATCCATTGCGGACAACTCGCTCTGTATTCCCGATAGTCTGGAGCTGAATAGATGCTGCTGCATCGCGATATAGTTGAAAACAATCGGGTCGTTTTTCATCTTTTCCAACTCCGCGGGAAAAACAATGGTCTTTTTTCCCTCACGCTCGGCAATCAAACGGGCCTCTGCTGCACGCGCGGCAAAATATTGGACCCGCGTTGTCTCGGCGTTGGCTTTGACTTGCACGCTATTCATGCGAACCAGTACGGCACCCGCGTCAACCACATCTCCATCTTTCACGAAAATGTCTTCAATCGTTCCACCGGTTTGATGCTGAATGGCTTTCCTGCTGGTCGCCACCGTAACAGTTCCGCTAAGCGGCACCCCTTTATCGAGCGGAGCCAATGAAGCCCACAATAAAAAACCTCCGATACCCGCGATGACGACTCCCCAACCGAGGCGGATGTACCGGACAGCATCGCTGTCTACTCCTGAAAGCGGCGATTCCTGGGGGCAGCCATAGGTACTGCCGCTGCTCTGCAACTTCATCTCCATTTTGTCCCTCCATGGCCTCAAACTCGTAAAGCAGGACTTGGGTCCCCTGATAGACACTCCCTCTTTATTTCCGGCTTATCTTGACTGTACCGGCTGCACTGGCTGAGGGCGAGGTCTCCTCAACCTGTCCAGGACTTGAGCAGTGGGGCCAAACAATTGTGCTTTTCCATCCACTAACACCAACAGCTTGGTGGTGGCAGCCAGTACACTGTTCTTGTGACTGATTATTACAATGGTTTTCCCCTGCTTGCGCAGTTCATCGATTGCCTCAATCAATGCCTGCTCGCCCACTTCGTCCAGGTTCGAGTTGGGTTCATCCAGCATGATGAACGATGGATCACCGTACATTGCGCGCGCCAGCCCGATGCGCTGCTTTTGACCACCCGATAATCCCGCTCCGCCGTCTCCAAGAGTCGTGTCGTAACCTTGGGGGAGGCGCAAGATCATTTCATGGATTCCTGCGCGTCGAGCTGTCATTACCACTTTTTCTGAATCGACCGCCCCAAACCGGGCGATATTGTCCCCAACCGTTCCTGCAAACAGTTCGATATCCTGAGGCAGATAGCCAATGTGCGGACCCAGTTCATCCTTGTTCCAGTAATAGACATCTGCCCCATCCAGGCTTACTTTACCCATTGCGGCTGGCCAGACGCCCACGAGCAATCGCGCTAGTGTCGATTTTCCCGAACCGCTGGGACCAATGACTCCCAACACATCACCGGGCGCAATCGTAAAACTCAAGTTTTTAAGAACGTTGACTGGAGAACGCGGGGGGGCCGCGGTCACAGCTTCCACCGACACTTCCCCAAGTGGTTTTGGCAGCGGCATTCCTGTTTCACGAACAGGGTTCGCCACCAAAAGTTCGTTCAGACGCTGGTAAGCACTCCGCGTGCTACTCCAGCTTCTCCATACACTTATCAACTGCTCCACCGGGCTCAATGCCCTGCCCAGCAGAATCATGGCGACAATCATCATTCCAGGCGTAACTTTCCCTTCCAGGACAAGCAGGGCTCCCAGACCCAATATGAGCGACTGCATCGAAACCCGGACGAATTTTGTAATTGAGCTGATCGTTCCCGCTTTTTGGCTGGCTTCCGCTTGCAGTTGCAGAACGCGGTCATTCAACTTTAGCCAGCGCGCCATCAGGTCAGCCAACATACCCATGGCGGCGATCACTTCCGCATTTCGCAAGTTGTTGGTTGCAAGGTTGCTTGATGTAATCGCTACCACATTTGCTTCCTCGAGTGGTTTTTTGGACAAGTCCTGGTTGGCAAAGGCCAAAACGATGAGCGCCGTAGCTCCAGCCAAGGCAAATAAGCCTAGCAGCGGACTAAACAGGAAAATGACAGCCAGATATATGGGGAACCATGGGGCATCAAAAAAAGCGAACAGGCCCTGACCTGTTAAAAACTGACGGATGGTGGTGAAATCCTGCAACGCCTGTCCGGCAGCACCCCCTTCGCACTTCAGATTTTGTTCAAACGCAGCCGTATAAATGCGTTTGTTCATCTTCATGTCAAGCTGTGCTCCAATGCGGATCAGAACCAAGCTTCGTACAAGCTCCAGAGCGCCCATGAACATAAAGGCTCCAAGCGCCATCAAAGTCAGCATCAGCAAGGTCATTTCGTTCCGGCTCGCTAGAACTCTGTCATACACTTGCAACATGTACAGGGCTGGAACCAGCATCAACAAGTTGATAATGGCGCTAAAGACCCCTACCGTTCTGAATGCCCCTTTGAAACTTAGAAGCACTTGCGCAATTTCTGTCTTGGGAAATTTCAATTTGTAATTAACCTCAGAGCCAAATCCAGGCGCAACTGTATGAGTGGGAACGTACCCTTTGCGAGACCTGTGAATGCTGGAATGATTACGGTCCGGAGAAGAAAATGGGTCAAGCGAGTAATCCGGTGTTTCTTTTCCACCGGAAAGACATCCAAGCCACCGTACCGGGCTTTGCCGTTAATGATCGGTTCCTCTAGAGGAACTCGCTTCCTGCTCCAAAATCTACCAGGTCACGCTACGTGACCCAGTAGAAGATGAGTTATCAACAGTTAAGCGATAACATCCAGGCTCGGATCAAATGCTGACGCGCCAATCAGAGCGACCTGAAAGTCCGCGCCTCCGTACACATCCGCAGTCAATATGCCTGAAGAGGGGTTATACGATAACTGGCCCGAACTGAAACTTTGATTGCCAGTCGCCCACCAGTTCACGTCTGCATCGATTACGGAAAGATCAATCGCATCCCCTTCCCACCATTTGAAGTCGGAGATGGTATCGATTGCTCCCCAAGCTGGACTCTCGGTTACCGAGTTGAAGACGAACGTGTCCGCTCCAGTGCCGCCTGTAAGAAAATCCTTTCCAGCTCCACCGATGAGTGTATCGTTGCCTGCTCCACCGTCGAGGCTATCGTTCCCACCCCAGCCGTACATTAGGTCGTTGCCGCCATATCCGTGGAGAGAATTCGCGTAACCATTGCCGTAGATGACATTGCTGAGATCGTTGCCGTCCCCAAAATAGGCAGTACCAGAAAGAGACAGGTTCTCGACATTGGCGGGCAGCCATTTATAATTGGTGCTGACCGAGCTGTAGACATGGTCGATGCCCTGGTTGTAGTATTCGATTACTTTGTCTGCCATCGTATCCACGTAGTACACGTCGTTGCCCGTACCGCCGTACATCGAATCCGCGCCTGTTCCACCGCTTAAAGTATCGTTACCAGAGTATGCATAGATGGTGTCATTTCCCCCGTAACCATTGATGTAGTCACTGCTGCTTGTGCCTTTTAACGACGGAAAGAATTTATATTCGGAAAACCATCCGTTCCATGCCCACTGCGACGTGTCGTTATCATGAAATTGGGTTCCATATATTGCTGCCATGACATCTCCTCAATAGAAGTTAAAGACAAGCGTGTAGTTACCACGCAAATAAATACTAATTGTGTCGAGTAGAATAATCTGTGATAAAAATCACATGACAGTCATGGCTTCAACGTGGATTCCCTTGCACCGCTCTTTGCACACGAATGCCCGCAATCTTTGAAAAATTTCAAAAGGTTCTAAATGCCTCTGCCTCTTGCCCCCCATCCGGATCATCGATAGGGGTGCAACGCGACTTTGCGCATTTCGCAAGCACTGCGCTGCATGCCACACGATTAATGGCGAAGGCGACGGGAAATCGCCGGAACTCAATTATCCGGCCAGCGTGGTCGAATACATTAGTCCCCGGATACCTGAAGGGCTGGATCGAAAGGCCGCAGAGCATCTGCTACAACACGACAGCGCCGGGACTTGCGGACGGGATAACCGACAGGGAAAAAATACGGAAGAACTCATTGCTATCTCAAAGCGATGAGCACTACGAAGCGTAACCCTGAAAATATCAATCGGAAAACGCCGCAATCGCGTTAACTGAAAAGCAGGCGTATTGGGCGCATGGTTGCCTGCTGGCCCCCGAACTTATCATTTTGTGTTCTTTCGGCCACCGGCCACTCGGTGCATACTATGGTATCCACGGCAGCCGCTCGCCGTTCCCAAGCTTAATCAGGAGATCATCATGCAGCTTTTGCTGATCCTAGGCATTATCGTCGCCATCGCCGCGGTGGCGTTCGCGCTTCAGAACAATATGCCTGTGGCGGTAACCTTCGGTATGTGGAGCTTTGAAAGTTCGCTTGCGATGATGCTGCTGCTGGCAATGGGCGTAGGTGCGGTTATTGCCGTATTGCTGTCCTGGCCTGCCATGATCAAGAGCCGCTGGGTTGGGTCGCGACTGCGCCGCCAGGTTAATAAACTGGAAGCTGACAAAGCTGTGCTGGAGCAGCGAGTGGCTCAACTCGAAGCAGAGCTGGTAAGGGTAAGTCCTGAACCGGTACCCGAAGAGCCTCAACGCTTTTTGGGCTTGAAGTCGATACTGTTAGGCAGCGAAACTGGTAAACACGAGGAATAATCGGATAGACGTCCTGTAATTACAACCCTGTGACTGATCGTTGCGTTGTGAAGTTTACCTCTGCTGTCGCTATTCCCTATTGTTCCTGGCAGGAAACACTCGTGTTCAGTGCAGGCTTTCGGCCTCACTTTGCCGGAGTTCTTACCAGTTCCATCAACTGGTCGAGCAATACCTTCTTCTGCTCGCCTAATTCCGCATAGCGCGCATACAGGCGATTTAGATCCTCCGTGTATTGTTGAATGCGTTCCTGGCGTTCGCGCAGCAATCGAACGTTGTCGTCATAGCTTGGCGGCGGATTGTCTTTCAGGCCGCCTACAACGTAAGAGCCCTGTACTATAGTCGAGGGAGCCTGGATCGTCTGCGGGTAGCTCTCCTGTATTTCATTGCGACGCAGCTCCTGTGTCATCTCGAATTGCTGGTATACCGCTTGCTGTTCCTGGTTCACGTGATTCAATACAGTTTCGAGCCGGGTGATCTCGGGATCGGGTGCGGGACTGGAAGCTTTTGAATGAGGGTTTAGCGCAGATTGCGCCAAGGCTGAGCCTGCCAGGTTTGAAGCCAGCAAAAAAAGAGCAATTATCAGGCGTTTCATGGCTTCTCCTATGACCGCTACCGTCGTGACCAATGCTGAAAAATTCATCTGCGGCGAACGAAGCGCGATGTACGAGCTCCAAGAAAAACGTATACGGAATTACGCCAGGCGCGCCTTACCGACCTCCATCCCGTTATCGACATGACGCAGTGATAATATTTACTTCGCGATTTTAAAGTTACACAATTGCATCGAGACACTATTTACGTTTTAGACAGTATACGCAAATACAATATGTCCGACGATGATCCCCAGGCCGGGCAGCCGGTATTCATACAGTCGCCCCTGAAAGCAAGAAAAGGGCGTGGAGCGGTTTCCAACTTGCAGGGCCGTTACGAAGTGCTGGCACGGGAAGAGATAGACGACGGCTGGTCATATGATAGCGAGGCAGATCCCGAAGCAGATTCTCCGACTTATGCGGATGTAGCCGCGGCTACATCCGTCAATCACGTCCCTGCTTTCAGGACACAGGTTACTGAGGAACATGCCAGGACCATCTTGAGCCGAAATAAGTCGCCCGATGTACCGTTCAGCGTCTCGCTCAACCCTTATCGCGGCTGCGAGCACGGCTGTATTTACTGCTTCGCGCGCCCGACGCACAGCTATCTCGGCCTGTCACCAGGACTTGACTTCGAGAGCAAGATTTTTGCCAAAGTAAATGCGCCTGACCTGCTCAGGCGCGAACTGGCTAAAGCGTCCTACGTGCCCGAGCCTATCGCACTCGGCGTCAATACCGATGCCTACCAGCCCTGTGAACGGGAATTGCGGTTGACGCGACGTGTTCTGGAGGTGCTGCAAGAGTGTGAGCACCCTGTGGCCCTCATCACGAAATCGTCATTGATTGAACGCGACATCGATTTGCTCGCGGAGATGGCTGCCAAGGGTCAAGCAATGGCGGCGGTGACAATAACGACGCTCGACCCTGCCGTGTCCCGCACTTTGGAACCGCGTGCAGCCGCCCCTGCGCGTCGCCTGCGTATCATTCGCACGCTGACTGATGCCGGAATTCCGGTCGGAGTTAGCGTCGCCCCCGTCATTCCCTTTGTCACCGAGCCTGATCTCGAGCGAATACTGGCTGCCGCGGCAGAAGCCGGCGCCATTAATGCCGGGTATGTAATGCTGCGTCTTCCGTGGGAAGTGAGCCCGCTATTTCGACAATGGCTGGAAGCGCATTTTCCAGAGCGGGCGGAACGTGTAATGAACCGGGTACGCGACATGCGCGGCGGGAAGGATTACGATTCCGGTTTCGGTACACGCATGCACGGAGAAGGCATCTGGGCCGACCTGATCCGGCAGCGTTTTGAAAAGACTGTAACGCGCCTGGGCATTGGCGTACGTTCCGGGCACTTCAAGGGATTGGATTGTTCGCGTTTTCGCGCTCCCCCAATTACCCCTCCAACATCATCAGCAGTTGCGCCTTCGGCACGTACAGCGAAAGTAAAAGACAAAGACAGGGAGAGATCAAGCGGACAATTCGAGCTTTTTTAATTGACGAGCCAAGCAAGCACCTGAAGCCGAGCGATTTTACCGGGATCGCGGGAATTGATGGGTAGTTTATGCTTCGTTTATGCTCAAAATATCGCTGCTCTCGCCTTGCCGTATTTCTACAGTCTCCATGGATTCCAGCCTCATCCACAAACACTTGCCCTTGCTTTCCCGTTCAATACTTTCCAACTGCTCCGCATGGGCTTTCAGTTCTTCCTCGCTTGCAGCCAGCACCACCAGGTGCAGATCTTGCATATTAATCGCAAGCTCCAGCGCGGATGGCGCTTCAAGTTCCATCAGCAGGCTTTCCTGCCCGCGTGTCATGGCAAGATAGACTTCCGCCAGCAACTCGGCGTCCAGCAAAGCGCCGTGCAACGCGCGCCTTGAGTTATCGACCACGTAGCGTTCGCATAGTGCGTCCAGGTTGTTTCTTTTGCCGGGGTGCAGGTCCTTCGCTATTTTCAGCGTATCGGTAACAGAATGGCAGCACTCGCCCAAAGGCGGTAATTTCGCCAGCCCCAGCTCATGATCCAGGAAGGCCACGTCAAAAGATGCATTATGCATGATGAGCTCGGCACCGTTGATGAACTCAAGCAACTCGTGCACAACATCGCAAAACTTTTGCTTATCCTGTAGAAATTCGGTATTCAACCCATGCACCTGCAACGCGCCCTCCTCGATCTCGCGTTCAGGATTCAGATAATAGTGAAAGCGGCGTCCGGTCAGCCTCCGGCTCATCATTTCCACGGCGGCGATTTCGATAATACGGTGGCCGAGCTTGGGCTCAAGGCCGGTAGTCTCCGTGTCGATAAAAATCTGGCGCATGTTTCGTGATTCCTTGTCTCGCTTGCAGTCAGTCAGGTTTGCTTTCGCCTTTCATTTCCATGTAATGCTTATTCCCCGGCGGATGTCGAATTCGTATCTATCGACTGCACCCGAACCATTTCCACAGACGAATTCGACAGTACCGATTGCACTCCCCGATTGGCCAGCACATCCGCCTGCTCGTTGCCCTCATGTCCCGCATGACCGCGTACCCACAGCCATTCTATGCGGTGGCGTTGAGCCAGCAGGTCAAGCTCTTTCCATAGATCGTCATTTTTTACCGGTTTTTTGTCCGCGGTGCGCCAGTTGCGCTTTTTCCAGGCGTGTATCCACTCGCTGATACCTTTTTGCACATATAGGGAGTCGGTATGGAGGCGCACTTCGCATGGCTTTGTCAGCGCTTCCAGCGCGCGAATCACAGCAAGCAACTCCATGCGATTATTGGTTGTGTGTTTTTCTCCCCCGAATAATTCGCGCCTTTGCCCATTGTATTGCAGGAGAGCACCCCAACCGCCAACGCCCGGATTGCCCTTGCATGCGCCATCCGTAAATATTTCCACTATCCCTGCCTGCTTCGTCTTCAATTCTTGCCTTCTTCTGCCTTGGTGCGCGCCGCCCTGCGGGGTTCGTTCTGTTGCGCCGCGTCCTTGATCTTCTGCGCAACCGGAGCCATGCTTCTTCTTCTGGCCCGTACTTCTTTCCACTCCGGCTTGATGACGCGCATCCCATGCACGCGTTTGACGGCGGTTACGAAATATACGCCGCCTGAAAACCGCCACCAGCGGTCACCCGCCGCCTCCATGAAGGTAAATCGCTTCAACCATTTTTCCTGACTGAATGGTGGCGCGTAGCAGCATAGTCTATCCCTGGTGATCTCGAAATCCAGCAAGGTCAGCCAGTCCTTGAGCCGTGGCAGTGCGATGAAATTGCCGCGCCATGGGAAAGTGTCTTCCGGCAAGCCAAAAAGTCCCCGCACGCCCCACAGGCTGCGTGGATTGAAACCAGAGACAATGACGTGGCCTTCGGGCATCAAAACCCGTTGGACCTCACGCAGAATCTGGTGCGGGTTGGAGCTGAATTCCAGTATGTGCGGTAATAGCACAAGGTCGATGCTATTCGTTTCGATTGGCAGAAAATCCGGGGCCGCAAGCACCGCAGCCCCATCTTCAGTTCCCGCGCAAAACTGTAGCGGCATGCGATTGGCGCGCAGAAAGTCATATTGCGGAAATCCGATCTGCATGGCATTGTAACCAAAGACATCCGCCACTGCCTTGTCGAAATAGTTCTGCTCCCGTTCCAGCAGATACTGGCCCAGGCAAGTTTCAAACCATTCCCGTTTATTTTTCGTTGGCATATATAATATCAAGGACAGCCAGATTTCAATTAAGGTCCCGATAGCCAACCGCAACAGTTGACGGATATCGGATTTCCATTTGAAATTTCACTCGCAAGAGCCGCCTGCTATCATGACTACTCCGCACATCGTCCCGGTTCGCGCCTTTAGCGACAATTACATCTGGGTCATCCGCGATCACTGTCATGCGGCTGTGGTCGATCCTGGAGATGCCTCGCCTGTATTGGACTACTTGAGGCAGGAAAAACTTCAACTCGTCGCGATTCTCAACACTCACCATCACAACGACCACGTGGGTGGGAATGGCGGGTTGCTGCGGGAATTCAAGGTGCCGGTTTACGGCCCCAAGCGCGAATCGATTCCCACCGTTACACATCCCCTTGGTGAATGCGGCAAAGAGAGCGAAGAGGGCTGCGCCTATCTTCCGGAGTTTTCGCTCAGCCTCAGGGTGATTGATATCCCTGGCCACACCGCCGGGCACATCGCATATTATGGATCAAACTTGCTATTTTGTGGCGACACCCTTTTCGCCTGCGGCTGCGGGCGATTATTTGAAGGTACTGCCCCGCAAATGGTCAACTCGTTGGAGAAACTCGCAGATTTGCCTCCTGAAACGCTGGTCTACTGCGGCCACGAATATACCCTCAACAATATTCGCTTCGCAAGAGCGGTCGAACCCGGCAACAAGGCATTGGCCGAACGCGAACGGACCGTCGAAAAATTGCGCAAGCAGAATACGCCTACCCTTCCTTCCAATATTGCAATCGAGAAAGCGACCAATCCGTTCCTGCGGTGCGACGAGCCCGAGGTCATCCAGAATGCCAGCAGTTATGCCGGCAAACCATTAACCGATCGTGTCAGTGTATTTTCAGCACTCCGCGACTGGAAGAATCATTTTTAGCGGATTATTTTACCGCTTTCGTATTCTGCGGATACCGCCGTTGCCGGCTGAGGTTCATTCGGTCCCGATACGCAGTTCTTGCACTCCAAGCCCTTTCGTCTGGGTGGACGAAGCGTTTGATGGATTGAATGATCTGGCGCTTGCATTGTCCCACTATTAGTTTTACCTGAAGGGATGCAATGAACAAACTGTCAACTGCAAAATAAGACATCCGTTCAATCGCGTGGCCTGTTGTGAAACACTGAAACAGTGGGATGGTGCTGTCCACTGGGTAGATTATTCAGTGATGGCCATTTCAACAGCGCTATCGTAGAGGAGAATAATTAATGAACCCCTTGGAACAGTTATTGCAACGCGGGCAATCCGTCTGGCTCGACTCGATCAGCCGGGACCTCATCAACAGCGGAGAATTACAACGTCTGGTAAATGACAAACTACGAGGCGTCACCAGTAATCCCACCATTTTCGAACAAGCCATCAACCAGGGGCACAGCTATGACGATGCGCTGCGGCAACTGTTGCGGGTGAATGACAAACAGACAGACAAGGCGCTGTTTGAAGCGATCGCTGTCGAAGATATTCGTATGGCGGCCGACGTGCTTCGGCCTGTGTATGATGAAACCGATGGCGCCGACGGCTATGTCAGCCTTGAAGTCTCTCCACATCTCGCCCACGACACCGCTGGCAGCATCACGGAAGCGAGACGCCTGTGGCAAGCTGTGCAACGCCCCAACCTGATGATCAAGATCCCTGCTACGCCGGAGGGCATTCCGGCTATCGAGCAATTGACCAGCGATGG
The DNA here is from genome assembly GCF_900115125.1 of Nitrosospira briensis. Taxonomy (GTDB): domain Bacteria; phylum Pseudomonadota; class Gammaproteobacteria; order Burkholderiales; family Nitrosomonadaceae; genus Nitrosospira; species Nitrosospira briensis_A. The sequence goes on from NZ_FOVJ01000001.1 coordinate 1,036,435, forward strand.
CGTCAATGTCAACGTTACGTTGATGTTCTCGCTACGGCATTACGAGGTCGTGGCGCGGGCCTACATTGCGGGCCTCAACCGTCAGGCAACCTCGGCGCCGCGCGGAATGAGTGCCTGGCCGGTTTCGGTGGCATCTTTCTTCGTCAGCCGCGTCGATACCATGATCGACCCCTTGCTGGAGAAAATCGGCACGCCCGAGGCACTCGGCCTGCGCGGCAAGATTGCCATCGCCAATGCAAAGCTCGCTTATCAGCGCTTCCGCGAAATATTTCATGGCGAACCTTTCGCCGCTTTGCACGAAAAAGGCGCTCCCGTACAGCGTCCGCTGTGGGGGAGCACGGGCACCAAGAACGCGGCATATTCCGACGTGCTGTATGTGGAAGAATTGATCGGCCCGGATACTGTTAATACCCTCCCGCCCAAAACCCTCGCCGCCTTCCGCGATCACGGCCGCGTGCGTGAAACGTTGCAGGAGGATATAGCACAAGCGAAAGCGGACATCGCCCAGTTGAAGAACCTTGGGATCGATCTCGACGCTGCCACCGAGAAGCTTCAGGATGACGGCGTGGCTGCGTTCAGCGCCTCGTATGACAAGCTGATTGCTGCGCTGAAGGACAAGCGGCAGGATATCCTGGCTACAAGCAATCACCCGGCCTGAATTGCGACCGCAGCCTCTCTGCCATAATCCTGAATCCGGCAGTTGACCGCTTATTTTTCAGTTTGGCTTTATGATGCATAAAGACTTTTGCATCACTTGGCCTTCTTTTTGGTGAGTTCGCTACGGGGCGAAATGAACAGCACGCTCCACCCCGTCCGACTACCGGATTTGGGATAACTAAAAATACCTGAGGAGGAATAATGGATCTCGGAATGATCGGCATGGGCCGCATGGGCGGCCCTATGGCCCAACGACTGTTGCGCGACGGACATCGTGTAACTGCCCTGGCACGCAGCAGGGATGCGTTCAAGCAATTGGAAGAAAAAGGTGTTGTACCGGTTGAATCGCTTGAAGATCTTGTCAATAAGCTGAAACCGCCGCGCATCGTGTGGCTGATGATTCCCGCCGGCGCCGCGGTAGATGATACGGTGGATATGTTGTCGCCGCTGCTAACCGCCGGTGATGTAATCGTCGATGGCGGAAACTCGAATTACAAGGATACGCAACGCCGTTCGCAATCGCTGGCAGCAAAGGGGATTCACTTTGTAGATTCGGGCACGAGCGGCGGCGTATGGGGCCTCGAAAATGGCTACAGCATAATGGTTGGCGGCGAAGAAGGGGTGGTGGAACGATTGCGTCCCATCTTTGAGTCTCTTGCACCCGCGCCAGATAAAGGATGGGGTCACGTCGGCCCAAGCGGCGCCGGACATTTCACTAAAATGGTTCACAACGGTATCGAGTACGGAATGATGCAAGCGTATGGCGAAGGGTTCGCAATCATGCGCCACAAAAAGGAATTCAATCTGGATTTGCATCAGGTTGCCGAGATCTGGCGCGACGGCAGCGTGGTGCAATCGTGGCTGCTCGACCTCACCGCGGCCGCCCTGTCGGAAAATCCGGACCTGGTAGGAATCGCACCCTACGTTGCCGACTCCGGGGAGGGACGCTGGACCGTCGCGGAAGCGATCGATCTCAATGTCGCCGCCCCGGTCATTACGCTGGCGTTATTGCAGCGGTTGCAGTCGCGCGATTCCGAATCATTCTCGAACAAAATGCTATCCGCGTTGCGTAACCAGTTTGGCGGGCATGAGATGAAGAAGCAATAAAGCTCGCATCTGACTGAGCTTGCTTGCAATTCTGTAAGATAAGGCCCGTATAAACTCATTGCGGGTCCGGCAAAACCGGACCTGCTGTGCCCTCATCAACTATAAGCACTTTAAACATACATAAGTTGACAAAGACTCGTTGGTCACGTATTATTCACACTAAGGACGCTCGAAATATTAACGCAGGAAATCCTGCGGGTTTTAACAGTAGAGGTGTGATGATGAAAATGAAACAATTCCTTGCTGCTCTGTCCCTGCTTGGCTTCTTTGCCGCCTTGAGTCCCTCGGCATTGGCAGCAGATGAGGATTTCGATATCAACGCCGCTACTGGACACGCCGCGACACCAAGCGACCATGAAGCCGTAGCAAAATACTACGAAGATGTGGCAGCCGCGACCAAGGCAAAAATGCAGGAACAGGAACAGCTGCTTGAGCACTACCAGGATAAAAGCTATCTTTACGGCAGGCGTGCCCAAGACCTGCAATCGCATACCGAGGCGTTGTTGCACAAATATGAGAAAGAGGCTGATGCAAGCACCAAGGAAGCCGCGCTGCACCGTGAAATGGCGGCCAGACTCAAGGGGAACAGCTATTCCGCAGCCAGGCTCGGCCATTAAGAGTTTCATCTCGATAAGCGGTTAGTACACACGTGACGGACGAGGGTTGATACTTCATCCGCGTCCTTGAGCCACCTTCCTGATTTTGAAATCATGAGTTGTCTTCGCGAGTAAGCGAAGATAGCAGCTCGCTTTCACCGCATTCCATTCCGCTTTATTCTACGCTCCGACGATTCCCCTTCTCCTTCCTGCTTCTTCACCTGGCCGCGCGGCGGCTAAATTCTTCGAATAGGCGCTGCCCTTGATACGCACGATATGCTCGGCCTGGCGTTTTTTCCTACTCCATGATAACTCTCGCACGGTATAGCTCAAAGAGTTGACGAAGTGAGCGGCCATCAGTTATTCTTACAGCATGGATATACCTTGGCGAAAACTTCGGAAGTTGCGACGCTTCAAACCTGTCGGTATTGAAAACCGGGTGTCCCGGTATTGCAAGCCGAGAACGAGAGATATCGTTGCTGCTTTATCGATATTTGGTTTATTGGGTTTGCCGGCTTCCTCTGCCTTTGCCGTTGAGGCCAATGTTTATCCAAACCGGCAAAATGCTGCAGCCTCCACCGAGCATGAAGCTATTGAAAAATACTATGAAGAAGAAGCCAGGAAAAGGCACGAGATCGTAGCCAAATACTACGAGGATGAGGCAGGAAAGATGCAGGCAAAAGCAAAAGAACTGAAACTATTGCTTGAGCATTATGAGGATAAGAGCTATCTCTACGGCAAGAAGGCCCAGGATCTGCAAGCACATACCGAGGCATTGGTGCGAAAGTATGAGAGCGCTGCCAGGACAGATGTAGCCGAAGCTGCATCTCACCGCCAGATAGCCGCGAAGCTTAGAGAAAAAGAAAAACGTTATGCAGAAACCAGATCGCAAAGGCTCAGTGCAATTGACGGATCTCATCGAGGTAACGTCTCCCGGTAATAGCATCCGAGTATGATTCGTGGAAGTGAGCAGACAGAAAGCGCTTTTCCTTCGCTTGTCTACTTCTTATTCATCCGCAGGTCCATTCCAACAACGGCCCCGTTTGAAGCTCTAATCCTGGTCCAATAGAGCTGTAATCTCTCCTGCCTTTTCGCGCAAATTGAATTCCCATCCGTGCTATTGTGAACTGAGGACAGGACCAGGAGAGTTTTGATGGGTAAGCTGTTCCGTAACGATAATCTCGGAAAATTGATACTCCGCGTCACAGTAGGAGTACTGATACTGTTCCATGGGGTGCATAAAATACTCAATCCGGGATCTCTCGATTTCATCAGCAAACAACTCAGCGGCATCAACCTACCCCATGCTCTGGCTTACGGCGTTTATGTAGGTGAAGTTATCGCGCCTTTAATGATTATTTTCGGCATATTTTCGCGCTTGGGCGGTTTGCTCATTTTCGGCAACATGGTGTTTGCGCTTGTGCTGGCGCACCGTAGTGAGTTATTTACATTAACAGGGACCGGAGGTTGGGCGCTTGAATTACAGGGGTTCTATCTGTTTTCAGGCCTGGCTGTATTATTCCTCGGTAGCGGCCGGATAGCGATTAAACCGGATTAGCGTTTTACGAAGCATCGGACTGGGTTGAAAGAACCCGATTCCCGTAGATTTGCCGTTTGCTCCAGATTGATTTCCATAACAAAAACAGGTAACCACAGCCATGATTTCCATCAATACCGGTCAATACCGTTGGCATGAATTCCCGGATCTTTCCGCTCTGCAGGAAGCCGCGCTAGGCGCCATCCTCGATAGCGCTGCCCTGGCAATACAGGAACGCGGACGGTTTAACCTGGTGCTCGCAGGCGGCGAAACGCCTCGCGGAGTTTATAACCGCTTGAAATCGGTACCCACGGATTGGTCTGCCTGGCACATCTATTTTGGCGACGAACGTTGCATGCCCCCGACCGAATTCGAATGGAATTTTCGAATGGCCGGCGAAGCATGGCTCGACCATGTCGCGATTCCACCAAATCAGATATATGCGATACCTGGTGGAATCCGCGCCGATAAGGCCGCTGATGTATATGCGCAGACCCTGCGTGGAGTCGGCATGTTCGATCTGACTTTGCTTGGAATTGGAGAGGATGGCCACACGGCCAGCCTGTTCCCCGGTAACGACTGGGGAATCGCGCCTGATTCGCCCGACACGCTGGCCGTATTTAATTCCCCCAAACGCCCGCCGCAGCGAGTCTCACTCAGCGCCGCGCGGCTCAACCGTTCCCGCCAGATTATATTTCTCGTGGCAGGTGCTTCAAAACATAAAGCGGTTGCAAAATGGCGGGCTGGCGAGAATATTCCTGCGAGAGCCATAATGTGTGAAACGGGTGTCGATGTTCTAACGGAATCCGCGTTACTGCTGCCCAAGCATAGCGAATAAATATTGGCGCCAGTGATTGCGGCGAGACAATCAGGAGATCATCGGCCTGATGCCCATTTTTGGTGATCGCTGATTTTTGCGCTGTGGAATGTATCCCAGGATAAATTAACGGGAATGGAGAACCATTCCCGTTAATTTATTATGTCAGCGGTTTATGCGCTTTTAATACGCCGGCGGCTAATGAAACCCATTCCCATTATCCCAAGACCCAGTAGAGCCAGTGTTCCTGGTTCGGGCACCTGGGTTTGAAACAGTTCAATACCGCCACCGTCAGCCGTGGCAATAAAGCTTTCCGTCAGGCTTCCGCCAGTAAACGTTTCTGTGTTTCCCCCAAAATTTTCGAGTGGAAAGAAAGGAACGGGATCGATGAAATAAGCCTGGCCCGCAGCAGTCAGCGATACGTTCAAGAGCGTGTCGAAGTCGCCATTCGCCAGCCCGCCAAAGATATGGGCTTCACCAGCGCTCAGCGTAAAATTGATAATGGCGAAATCATCAGCGGTCACGCCTCCCGGCACTACCGGACCTGCCGCGGGAAGTGCAAGTACAGTATCCTGGCCCGGGTCGATGAACAACGTCATAACCGCGGTGTCAAAATTTGCTTGAATGCCCCCGGCACCGAGTGGATCGGCTTCCCCTGTAATGGTGAATATGCCATACATCCCGTAGCCCTCAGGACCAAGTGAGTTGAGCTGTGACGGAATACTCCCCCCCGTGGGGCTGCCAAAGGCTGCTTTAGTCAAAAAGCCTTCTTCGATAAAATTATCATCATTGCCGGCCAGAGAACCGCCGGTAATGGTTTGATCAATTCGCGCGTGATACTCGAAGCTGATTCTGTCCGCTGTGACAACGTTCGCTGCGCCTCCTGCAACACTTTCCTGCACTTGGAAAAGAGGCGCTGCAAACACGGAACTAGTGGCCAACAAGGTGCCAAGAGTACCAGCCGTGAGTAAAGATCCTACGTTTTGCCTGAAACTTTTCATGATGAGTTCCCCTTCGGTAATTTGCTCGTTTAAAATTTCCGGGAGTGCTTTCGTGAGTTTTAGTTGCCACTTGTAGTTAAGCAAGATTCGTGCACATAATTAATTCATTTCATTATCAAATACTTAATAGAACAAATCAAAAAGTCCCGTTCAAATATGTAAAATATTTCGACATTTTTTAGGATAAGGAGTGTTCGCAGGCCTTACTGGAAAACCATCGAAGCCGAAGCTGCACGAACCCTCGGGGCTCGTACTATCGAAAACAACTCAATGTGCTTAATCAGAACAGTAATGTATTCGGAACCTTAATGTTTTTTCCGCACACGTTATCGGAACCGAGGAGCTTGACAAGCTCATCAGCATTTGGAGGAATGATATTCTCTGACAAGCATCAACGCTTTTAGGGGAAGCCGCTCTGATCTGACTGTTGGAGATGGCCCTGCACCGATCCTGCCCATGAACACGGCATGGCTGGAATCGGCTCCAATAAGTTGATTTACCGAGGTTTCAATTTTATCCGCTTCTGCTTTCTTCTGTTTCGATTTTGTGAAAGGAACACGATTCCGGGCGTAAGTTGCAAATATCAGGGGCGTCAATTCCGGCTGCATGAAGAGTCCGAGCTTGGTCAGTGTCAGCCAAAACCGTTGCACTGCACGTCCAGCATCAATGTAGTCATCGATGCTTTCCGGCTCGCGTTCGGCGAGAATAACAAAATGTGCCGAGCACGCGATTCCTGGAATCAGATCCATCTGGATGCGAGGCGCAAGCGTACCTGCCAAATAGGTGTTAAAAAACTCGACACGCTGCCAACTTTCCATCACCCATTGCATAAGACGCAAAGTCAGCGGGTCCAAGCCCAGCGTTTTCGCCGGCACCCCCTCTTCTCCCGTGTTGTTACCCCATTTTATAATCTCGCGATGTACCTTGTAGGCCTCCGGCATGGTGAGCCGTAATTTTGCATTGCTGAACATCAGCAATGCAGTCTGCCACCGCTTAGCAAAACCTTCCAGCCATATGATCCGGAACCTTTCGCCGATCGAGGAAGCCAGTGCTGCCTTCTCGATTGGTGACAGCCTGCGTGAACTCATGGGACGGCGCTGAACCATTCGCGTTTTGATATAAGGAACAAGCGGATCAGCATGGATCTTCGGGCAGGGAATGAAATGAACATCAAAAATCAGGCTGGTTTCGGGGTTTTGGGGTGGATGAGCACGACGCTGGGCATTCATTTGAAAACCGTAAGAACTGGATGCTATAGCTATTGTTTCCAGCAATGCGCCCAAGGAGATTTGGCTCCCGTGTCCATCAAGGTCATAAACGCAGCCTTCGCGAGTGTCATAACCGTGTATGACGAGGTGTCTTTCGTCAATAATCTCGAACCACCATGGCTGCGTGTTATCACCGCTTGGCGCCCAACGGGCAAGGTCAAGAATTTGTTCGATCACAGTCGAGGGGGAAGTTTTTGAGTGCTTTGCCGAAGAAAATGAAGAAGCCTTGTCCCCTGATAATCTTTCCGGCAGGGCGGCTGAATTTCCCGTGTCCTTTTCCAGTTTCATGTTGATGGTGACCCCCCATCCTGAAGAGAGCTGGATATCCCGTGACCGTCTGTATGCGCGAGTTTATTGCTGTAAGCATCGAAGTGAACACCATGAGGAGCAGAAAGTACTTTTCCCCGGTTAAGCAGTATTTTGAGGGCCTCGGTAGCGGCGATGCCTGCACAAAGCTGACCTCCTATAATTGTTGACGGTCCGCGTTTTTCCTCGAGGCTTAAAGTACTGGAATCCACCAGGGAATCTTTATGAAGGCCGCTGGGCGTCAATCCATGTAGAAAGCGTTGCGCTTTTTCCTCTTCTGGCAACTCGCCAAATTGAAAGTACTCTTCAAAAGTCATTTTGCCCGGTAGAAAATTTAGAAGCGCAGCACCCATCCCAAGAGGCGCGACTGTAATCGCTGGTATTTTGAGATTACTGCAGGCAAGGAAGGTTGCTTGACGAATTGAAAGGGCGAAAAAATCGAGTCCGTCGACATATAAATCGACGTCTTTAAAGAATTCGGACAAGTTATCTTCAGTAACACCGGCGGGAAAAATATCAATGTGCAATTCTGGATTGATATCTCTGGCCATGGCTGCCAGCACATCGGTTTTGGGCTGCCCCAGGCTTGACATTGTGGCCCCGATCTGGCGATTGAAATTCGCCAGTTCAAACACATCAAAATCGGCAATATGGAAAGCTCCTATGCCTAGCCGAGCTAGCGTCAACAGATGAACGCCCCCTACACCACCCATGCCAGCAATGGCTACCTTTTTTTGACGAAGGATATTCTGCTCTTGATGAGTTACCCAGCCAATATTGCGGGAAAAGGCTTGCTGATAGGAAAAATGGCTGGTCACTTTATGCCTGAGCGGAGGGGCATGATGAAACAAAATAAACAGTTGAAAGCATTAGGACCCGTTCCCAGTTTAGATTACGGTATCTCTCGTATTTCGTACAACGCTGATCAGTAAGAATGCGAAGCTATCCGGATCAGAAGAAAAAAGTGCGATGCTTATCAGGTCCTTCCGGTTTTAAGTCTGCCAGCAATACCTAGTTCGTCCTTCTGGGGAAAAAAGAATGGATATAACGACCGCTCCCCGCCATGTTTTTCCATCAATCCCCCGAATTTTTCTATTTTTGTCGCCATATAGCCCAGCTCTAGTCTGAGAAGAACAGCAGGAGCGTTGACCCGGGTACAAGTCCTTTCTTTTCCAAAGGTCTTAAAACCAAGCATTCTCTTGTAAAACATGACATGTCTTGGATTAACTTCTACCAAGAAATCTGTGAGACCAAAGATATGCTGCGCATAAATATAGGAAATATGAATCAATGAAGCAAATACTCGCTGAGGCACGTTATCATCCAGAGCCAGGCGGGAGGGCTCCAACAATCTGCGCCCCTGTGCGCGCAACTCATCCAGCTTGTCTTTAAAGTTCTCATCCGCCGGCAAACCCATGTGTCCATCCAGACAAAGCGTTATCGTTCCGACGGTCCGCCCCCCGGTATCCGCGGCGAGGGTTATTCTGTTTGGCTCTTTCTCAGAGGGAGGAGTAACTGAATACCCCCGCCAGCTATACCTTTTTTTGACTAACAGACTGGCTGCTTCACGCCGACCTTCCGAATTGACCATCCGAATATGGAAAACCTGGCTGTCAATCGGGTGCTCATAAACTGTGTCCGCATTTGACTCTGCTATAGATAAATTCTTCAATCGTTGAGGAGTTTTAACGGAGACTATCGCAAGATCGTCTTGTGGCATATAAATCGGCCGAGTGATTAGGCTAAGGTGGTTTTCGTGAAATGCGTTCATCTGTCTATCCCCTCTGAAAATAGTTTTCTCAGGGGTAAGAGCAAGAACCATGCCACGCTTTATATCACCGTGAATCAACAAGTTGATAATCAGAATCATTCAAATGTGTCTCTCCAGGGCGACAATTAAAAGCATATTCGCTGCTACTAATTTGATTTCACTCATCAAACCCATGTTGCCGATATGCGACAAAGCTTGTAAGGGAGCTGGAAAAGCCAAGACGTAATGTTTGAAATAGAGCCCGACCACCATCGGTATTTTCGAGAATGCACAGGGACTGCCCGAATACCGATACTTCCGCCTGTCCTGATGCATGGGCCGATAAGCTCTTTAAAAGACCTAACGGCAATGGAACGTGCGAGTTTAGCGGCTAGAGAAGAAAATTTATCAGAACAACAATAAATTGGATAAAGCATATCACCGCCGAACCGGAGTCTTGCTTTTTGCGATGAGCAAGGGGAATGTGCATGGCGCAATAAACGTACAGTCAAAATCGGGAGTGGGACAAAACGGGAAAAAAAGGCAAAAAAAAAGGAGTAGAAGCTACTCCTTTTTAGGCAGGAACCTGAATCGACATAATTGCCCGCCGCGGGCCATACATTCATGTTGCTCAACCTTGCTGTCGGTAAAGGTTTCCATGAGGCCCTTGTCAAGATGGCAGATGTCGAGATCTTTAACCGCCATCTGATGAAACACGCAATTATCCGCCTCGATCACCACCTCACCCCCAGGCAACGTTGCATTTTTCGCGCTATAACCCAGCTGATCCATTACTTCGGCTAGCTTCTCGACCTTTTCCTGCTGGGTTTGCAACTCCGGATATTGGCTACGTATCTGGCGGGCCATGCCTGCCCCGATGTCTGACAAGCGCTTGCCCATGTTTTCTGCTCCCTCTTCACGCTGTACGGATGCAAGAACCAACTGGGCAAGCCAGGAGTATTTTCTCGGAAAGCTTTCTTGACCGAGCTCGGTAAGGACATAAAGTTGTTGCGGACGCCCACCCCCCGAAGGCCGTGTCATACCGGCAGTTACCAACCCCGCCCCTTCAAGCGACGAGAGGTGCTGTCGAACTGCGTTTCGCGTAATCTCGAGCCCTTTCGAAAGCTCATCCACGCTCATACCGGGCCTGGTTCCGCGCAGCAATTTAAGTAACTGCTTCTGACGTTCACCAATTGTATTAAGCATTTGGTTATACCTCCGTTTCCCCTGATCTATTAGAAATGGCAAGCATTATCAATTATAGAACATTTATAGCTTACCACCTCGCGTTAAGACACTTTTCACATAAAAAAGTTGACAAATTATGTCAACTTTTATAGAATTCCTCTACGATCGGTTGATGTTTCAATGTGGTTTTCCCTTCGTTGAAAAGCCCGATTTCGCTTCAATCCGCTTGTTCTCCCTCCTACTTCACTGATTTCAATATATTTTTCCGTTCTTTTTGCTATTGCTTCATCCCGAATTTTAAGGAAAGCGCTGCATGAAAACAAGGAAATTTTTTGCCGTTTTATCCCTCGGATTGTTGGGCGCCTGCGCTCAGATGAGTCCGCACGAAGCAGTTCAGAACACGAATATTCGCAAGGCTGCCCAAAATGCCAGGACACGCATCGACCATAATGCCTTGACCAAATATTTTGAAGGTGCAGCAAGGGAAATGCAGGCAAAAGCGAAAGAGCAAAAACACTTGCTTGAACACTACGAGAAAAAGGGCTACCTCTATGGGCGGCAGGCCCAGGATTTGAAGTCACATACTGCGGCTTTGCTTCGTAAGTATAAAGCAAACGCAGAGGAAAATATAAAAGAAGCTGCCGCTCACCGGCAAATGGCGCTGGAGCAGGCAAACCGTGAGCGTGATTTCGCTGCCCGGGAGGACCAGATGGTGGGCGCAGAAAAGCGACGATCAAACCCCAAACAGGATTTCAGCGGGCTATAACACGACTGACAGCAAGTACGCTGATTCAACGCACCTCATCCTCGGCCTGCGTCCGGCTTTTCAACCCACCCACGCAGGAAATTGCGGCAGGTTCAGGAAAAAATTCATATCGTGGTTGGGCCAAAGCTGAGCCCTTTCCTTCCGCGCCAGAGTCTTCAGCTTGCGAAGACTTGCCAGTGCCAGTGCTTCGTTCTCCTGCCAGCAATAGCCTGGAGCGATTTCCTCCATTAGATTCTCGCTAAGGTCGGCCGCATCTCCACACAGAATGACGGGCTGCCCTTTGCTCAATTCGAGAAACAGCGACATGTGCCCGGCCGTATGTCCGGGGCTGGCAATAGCGCGGACTCCCGGGGTCACAAGGTATTCTCCAGTTTGTATCGTCCATTGATCCGCATTCCTCAGCTCATCGGCGAAAACACCACTATCCGATCCGGTACAAGCAGCGGCCAGTTCATCGGCCTGGATATGTACCTCGCATCCCGGCAAATCGCAAAGCCCACCGGCGTGATCGAAATGCAAATGACCGATAAACACGACGTCTATGTCGGATGGACCTAAACCGAGTTGGGCTAGGTAGTGGGGGATGCGCTGCTCTTCCCTGGCATCCGGCGGTTCGACTTGAGGACGCATGGGGTCATAATACTTCCTGCGCAAGCGCGGATCAGCCAGCTTGCGGTAGTCGCAACCCACGTCATACAGAATCCGGCCGTTTGTCGTCTCAATCAGATACGCGAGAATCGGCGCATCAATAAATTTGCCGTGGCCACGGTTGCGCGTCGAAATTGTCTTTTCGTAACGAATCGTCGCGGTGAGCAGCGGCCAAATCTTCAGACCGCGAGACATGGTAAGTTCCTTTGTTGTAATCAAAACTTGCGGATCCGCAAGCAAGCTTATTAAAACACCCCCGCCTAAAACACCCCTGCCATTAAATCGCTAGTGATGGCCGGACTCGGAGTCTGACGTTACAGTTGCGCCTGGGCTGTGCATCATGCCGGATATCAGGTGAGCCGAAAAATTCATCGCAAAGGGTATCAGCAGAATAGCCGCCAACGTCATCAACAAGGCAGCATTAACACTGATTCCAATTTCTCCACGCGCAACTTTTTTGAATATCGATACAATCAGCCAAATCAGTCCTAACAGGACTGCGGAACTGATGATTAGAAAGCTACTATCGGTCATGACTTACTCATTGGCTTGGCTTATATAGTATCGCAACCAGCCTGGCTCAGGAAGTCTGCGGCTCAAACCGAGCCGGAGCAAACGGTGGGGGAACTGCCTGGGACGGTCCGTTGCCCCGCGCCTGTGTCGCTTTTCGCAATACTATGGCCATCGGAGCGTTTATGAAACCTGTTTACGAACTCCCCCGGCTGCGCGGGGCGCCCCATTATCTGCGACAGCGTTCTGAACTTCATTGGTTGCGATCCTGTACTCCTCCATCAGCCCCAGCATCCGGCAGTTGCCGCGCCCCGGCCGATATGCTGGAACCTGCCGTCCTGGCTCTGGCCTACAGTGCGAAAGCAGGTAAAGACTGCCGGCGGAAAGCAATTTGCAGCGCTCCGTCAACTTGGAGATGGTGAACGAGTGGAGGAGAATGGCAGTCCTGGTATGGTGCGCCGTTTATAGGGGATTCGCGACTTTAACTCCCCCACTTTCTAAACGGTACGGCAAATCTGAGTGGGATCGCCACATTGATAAAATAATCAGGAGAATGTTTTGTTAAGCCAATACCGGCTGTCGCCGAGAAAAATAACGACTTGCCAATAATGGACGAAGCACCGAATGTAAATATACTGCTGATCGTATCGGTCCCAGGGATTGAGCTGTTAAATACTCTTGTATTACCTATATAACTTTGCTGAATACCCAGGCTTAATGAAGTTTGTGGGCTTGCAGCAAGCGTGGCGCCCAATGTTAATCCATACACATCCCCTGGCTCGATCCCGTCTTTTTTAAAAGTTTTCCTGTAACTCACTGTGCTCGTAAAAGCTAATGGGTCCTGACGCTTGAGTGCGGTTGCTGAAAAAATCAACTCGTTGAAACTGGGTAGCGTAGCCAGGCCACTGGTAGGCGCAGCCAAGCCAGCTGCTGAAGTAGTATTAAACGTTTGTTGTTTGCCGGTATCTGTATCCCAGGTTATCCTGCCAACGATATCCGGCAGCCAGGCGCTTTCTCGCAGCAAAGTCTTTGCAAGGCCGACACGAATATCGCCAAACATAACAGTGGTATTTTCCGTTTCCCGATTAATAATTCCTATAACATTCGATGCATTGATCACCCCGGCTGGTATGCTGAGTTCTGCCTGAGTTCCGAAAGGCAGGCCGAACCTGGAAAAAATACCAACCTCGAAATGGTTACGGCGATTTTGAGTTTCGGCAACAGCACCTATGTTGCCCTCTGCATCCCTGAGCAAGACTGACCCTTCATTATTAATACGGGCATAACTTACATAGGGTTGAATTTCTGCCAATCCAAATGGCAACAGCAATGCGCCTGTCTGGACCAATGTGCGTTCGAGCGCTCTTTCTGCCGCCTCCTCATCTACTTCAAAAGTCCCGGGGCCGGTTGTGCTTTGCGCTACCGCAGCGGGAGGTGTTTGTGTGGTGGCGCCATTTCCGGCAGGTTGCTGGAAAGGTGGATCGGCAGCCGTTTTGGTCGGCGACACAGCCGGGGGTTGGTCGGCAACGGTTTTGGCTGGTGGCAAAGCTGGGGATTGGTCTGTACCGGCGCTGGCCGGTGGCGCTGCGGGAGGTTGAGCAGCCCTTGTAGACTCAGAAACCTTCGGCATGCCGCCTACACGGTGTTCGAGTTGCTGCACCCGGCGTTGAAGATCTGAAATTACCTGATCGCGCTCCTGGAGTTTTGTCATCAGTTGATCGACCAGGGCGGCTTCCGTTACCTGCTGCGCCCGGATACTGGAGGGAATGACAAGAAAAAGACTGGCACTTATTAATAAAATTTCTTTAATCCGATTCCTTTTCGATCCATCTATTCTTCTCATTTCCCGTCTTCCAGAGCACCGCAGGCGCAGAAGCTTGGGCCAGAAATTAAAAGCTGTCGAGGTGTCACGTCAGCGTCATATGACCGTGACGTAGAAATATCGTGCTCTACGCTTATTATTTCACTGGAGAAACTCATTGCGGAGGCCGGAAAAGAAGCGAAGCGGTGCGCAGCGACGCGGCAGTGGCTCCGGTGGCATGACGTAAACATTCGTCGAAACCTTCAGACGGGATTATGTTTATGTACACGATCGTCCTATGCAATAGGTATGACAGCTTGACCAATGGTTCGAGGATTACAATAACCGTACTCATGCGGAGCTCAAGATGAAGCCACAGAGAAAACCCATTGGCAGAACTGCGATGACGTAAGCTCTCACTGTCAATTCAATTTCTCCAGCCAATTTGAAATCGGGATTCTCACAATTTACCGAAACATAACAAATTCATGTGCTTTTGGTTCAAGCTGATTAGGAGTTGAAACACCATCCGTCCGGGCGACCACAAATCCAACTCTCCCGATTTGCGGAAAATCTATCCACGCATTTTCGAATTGCTCGATCAGCAATGTACGGTTACCCCATGCTGGATCGGCGAGTAATACACGGTTACCTTTTATTCCGCGAAAAATGACAAAATGGTTATATCCCAACAGATTGACAGGGATAATAATAGGTGCTTTCTTTATCAAGCTATCAAGCGTGAGCTTGCCATAGCCGATTCCTTCGTAGCCGCGTCCATCTGCATAGCGTTTTAAATCAAGTAAGGAAAACCCCTGGCGAATATTAACCAGTACAGGATTCTTTATGTATTCTTCCCTTCCCATGAGGGACGTGGCTACCTGTTTCTCGGTGACCATATCCTGATGCTGGAAGTTTAACAAAGTCGTTAACGCAGCGGCCCCGCAGCTGAGATCCCACTGCTGTATCACCACATTTTCCCGTCGCATTTCAAGAAGAGATTTAACTATTCTCGCATGTGCCAGGTTCGCAACACCTATGGCCAGAGTAGCAATACAGATTAATTTCAGGACTCCAGGATAAATGGCCCGGCACCGTTGCATACGGCCCCTCCCCTTCTTCTGGTTAACCTTTGGTATTTCTGGAAAGACTATATGGATCTTTGCAGTTCTACTACTCGCTACCTCAAGGGAATGTCAACCGCGATAATCGTTGTAACTCCATGCGACGAAGAAAACCACAGGCGATCATTATCCTTAATTATGCTATTTGCAATCACTATGTCCCCCTCGGCATAATACGCAGTCTCAACACTGGTATCGCTGCCTGAGCCGCAACAGGCGTACGCATCGGCAAAACCTAATCCTATATCGACAATGTCTTTAGGTGTGCCGATGACGTTCGTTGAGGTGCTCGTATGAGTGTGTGTGTTGGAGCCCTCTGCAGTAGCGAAAGCGCCCATCCCAACGGCGACGGTGCCCGCCGTGACAGTATCCATTTGCATTCCTGTCAGTCTCATCGGCTCCGCAGCCCATAAGACTGCTGATTTCATCAGGACGGCGAAGACTACGGCGCAAGGCGCCAGAGGTGAAAGTAAAATTGTTTTCATAATCCCGCTCTTGCCCCTGGTCAGTTGATGTTATGTAAGTGCGTAGCCACGTAATGCAAGTAATTAGTGAGTGCCTCCGCAAAAAGGGCTTGACGATTCCTTTAGCGCTACTGCAGTTCTTCACGTCGCGTTTAATTACGCTAGACCACGCCGCTGTCGGCCTTTCCTAGCAGCCCCAAGCACAACAACGTCTGATTACTGTCCGTAATTAACTTGATTAATCCAATAAATGTCTCAATAAGTCTGTCGGGTCAAATCTTGTGTTATTAAGAAAGGGAAAGACCCCGACAGCGGCAAAAACACTGCCCGGGTTACAACAGGCGGCTGCCATCACAGTTTCCGGATTGGGGGTTATCGAAAAATCGATGCTTCTCGAATAGCTGGATCCGGTGCCAAACGCGTAGGCGACAAGCGTCAGATTGCCCGCGGTAATATTATCCATTTGCGGTGCTGTCAATTTCGTTGGCTCCGACTGCTTCATGGCTGTGGGTTCTGCCTTAGCGACGGAAGTGATCGCAGCAAAGGCAAGAACTGAATATACGAGAGAGATCATTCTCATCACGTTTTTCTCCTGGAATCGTAGAGTTAAAGTAGGTAACACCGCTCTTTCTTCCCAATGCGCTGGAATTTCCCGTATTTTGCTGTTGCCATTGTTTCACGCAAAATAGAGTAGCGAATCGATACTAATGCATGGTCTTCCCTTTGAAGATACCCTTTTAGTTGTATATGACCTACTACTTTCAGATGAGAAAAGGTCGATTCACGACGCGACACTTCAAAAGACCTGCATGAAAGAGCCGTGTATTGAATCGCCTGAATTTTGGGCAGGCTCAACGTCCAGGAAATTGAAGCCTAAAAAATCAAACAAGTTTCGCCGGGGTAGACGAGCACCCGGGCGTATTTGTGCTCAAACACCGGTCACGCCTCTGTAAGCAACAAGCAACGACAGGAAGCAATGTTCGCGGGTACAGTCAAGTGATGTCGGAGGACCCTGATAGGAGGCTCGGACATGAAAGTTCAGTGCTGCCCGGTTGCCGGCAACGAAAGTTGGCTCGTCAAGTGCCCCGCCAAGTGGGGCTTGGGCGATCAATCCTTCACTAAAGGAGTAGCAAGGAAGCGTTAGGGTATCCCCCAATACTCTTTTTGGCGTATTGATAATAACCTGAAGTTGAATGAACGATTTGCGGATTGCCGGTATTGCGCGATACGGACATAGTTTGCCTCAACCGGCCAAACCAAATCCATGGGCACGTACTCTCGAGCATTGGCCGGCCTCTCGAGGCAAGTGTGCCCTTTAGTACTACCTTACTTCAGGAGAAAACATCATGAACGCAAAAATGACCTCTTTCTTTGCTGGTATTGCTTTACTCTCCAGTATGGGCATTGCCAATGCTGAAGAACGGCTAACCACGGCTGCCATGGATGGTGTCACGGCCGGCTGGTACGACGTTTCTTTCACCAAATATATTAATACCAACGTAAACGCCTACCTTGACGTGTACAAGGATGTTAATTCGGACGTATACGTCGATGGAAAGCTCGCGGACGCAGAGGCTGCTGCTTCCTGCTCGGCGTACGACTGCTTGACCGAAACTCTCACCGTTACCAACACAAGCTCTTACGGACCGACGACTTCCTATAGCCAAAGCCTCTCCGCTACCAACTAGAATTGTTGAAGCAGTAGTGACTCAAGGCGGGTTGGCGAAGATTCAGTAAGCCCCATGCCTCGCCATGGGGCTTACTTCACGCCAGTCAGTATAAGGATGAAAGCTGGATTGGCGAATCCGAACCCGCCTTTTGCGGATGGCCAGAACCATACTGCCGCGATGCGCGATTGCGCGCCGCATCATTCACGCAACTGTGAGATCCAAGGAAAGCTGCCAGGTACGATGACCTTACGCTTCATCATAGTTTTTCTGATATGAACCTTTATAATGCTCTCCTGCATTCAGCATTCATAAGCAGTTATCTTGTTTGATTTACTCCACCTACTGGGAAGGAACGTCCACCGCGATGACTGTTGTAACTCCATAGGAGAAAGAAAACAGCGGAGTGCTGGCATCATTAACAGTGCTATGTGCAATGACTTTGTCCCCCTCAGCATAATATGCAGTCTGAACGTCGGTGTAAGTGCCAGAGCCGCAACAGGCGACCGCCTCCCCGAAACCTAGCCCTATATCAACAGTGCCTGTAGGCGTGCTGAAAGCGCTTGTTGAGGTGCTGCTATAAGTGTATGCACTGGAGCCGTCGGCAGTGGCCAAAGCGCTAACTCCTACGGCGACGGTGCCAGCTGTCACGGCATCCATCTGCGCGCCCGTCAGTCTCGCCGGTTCCCCAGCCCATGCGACTACCGACTCCATCAGAACCACGAAGACCACGGCCCCAAGCGCTAGAGGTGAAAGTAAAGTGATTCTCATAATTTTGCTCCTACTCTCTCGATTAGCGTACAGAGTCGGCTTACGCCCGCAATTAACTTAATTAATTTGATATATGATGGGATCTCTGGGGATGACTACCACATTGGTATAAGTGGTGTCGGCACCACAACAGTCTACCGTTATCGAAGTCTCGTCACTGGGGGTTATCGAAAAATCAGCGGCTCTGGAATAGATTGATTCAGTACCGGTACCGGACGCGTAAGTAGTAACCGTTACGCTGCCCGCAGTGATGTTATCCATCTCTGGTGCTGCCAATCTCATTGGCTCTGGCTGCTTCATGGTTGTCGGTTCTGCCTGAGCGACCGAAGCCATCGCAGCAAAGGCGAAGGCTGAACATGCGAGAGAGATTATTTTCATCTCGGTTTGTCTCCTAAAAATGTAGAGTTAAAATAAAGTTGACTGCCTCTTGCTTCTCGATGCGCCAGGAATTTCTCTCATTTTGCTGTTTCCCCGTTTCGCGCAAGCTTGCACAGAGCAGCAAACCGATATTAGCGCGCCATCTTCATTTTGTAGATTCTCTTTTAGTTGTATATGAGCTACTGCTTTTAGATTGAGAAGGGGGCCAATTGACGATGGATCGCCATTTAAGAGCAAATATCTCGAAATCGCCTGAATTTAGAGAAGGCTCAAACGTCCCGGAATTAAAACATAAAAAATCAAACAATTTTCTCCGAGATAGACAAGTGCCCGTGCACACCCGCGCTCAACACTGGATCACGCGTTGTAAGCGGCTAGCAACAACGCGGTTGTGTAAGTCTGCTTATCCTTGAGATTGCCTGCCCGTAAAAGTGGAAGGCACATTGCAAAGCGAGGTCACAGTTTTACTATGCAGCGACACGCTCTCGTGCGCGGGGAATGCAGGGATCTCATCAACCAGCTTTACGTGGACATCAGAGTTTATCTGGGGCGAAGACAACTGTGCCCCGCTCGGCGCGATTGAAGGAATCCATCATCCACCAAAGGAGTAGCAAGGAAGCGTTAGGGTATCCCCCAATACTCTTTTTGGCGTATTGATAATAACCTGAAGTTGAATGAACGATTTGCGGATTGCCGGTATTGCGCGATACGGACATAGTTTGCCTCAACCGGCCAAACCAAATCCATGGGCACGTACTCTCGAGCATTGGCCGGCCTCTCGAGGCAAGTGTGCCCTTTAGTACTACCTTACTTCAGGAGAAAACATCATGAACGCAAAAATGACCTCTTTCTTTGCTGGTATTGCTTTACTCTCCAGTATGGGCATTGCCAATGCTGAAGAACGGCTAACCACGGCTGCCATGGATGGTGTCACGGCCGGCTGGTACGACGTTTCTTTCACCAAATATATTAATACCAACGTAAACGCCTACCTTGACGTGTACAAGGATGTTAATTCGGACGTATACGTCGATGGAAAGCTCGCGGACGCAGAGGCTGCTGCTTCCTGCTCGGCGTACGACTGCTTGACCGAAACTCTCACCGTTACCAACACAGGATATTACGGACCCTCGACTTCCTATAGCCAAAGCCTCTCCGCTACCAACTAGAAAGTCGTGAAAAAATCGACGCGCCTTTTGCCGTAGAACGATTATTGTTGAAGCAGTAGTGACTCAAGGCGGGTTGGCGAAGATTCAGTAAGCCCCATGCCTAGGCATGGGGCTTACTTCACGCCAGTCAGTATAAGGATGAAAGCTGGATTGGCGAATCTGAACCCGCCTTCTCCGGATGGCCAGAACCATACTGCCGCGATGCGCGATGCGTGCCGCATCATTCGCGCAGCTGTGCAAATTGCCGGTGAAAGGTTGCCGCCTTAAGAAAAAGTACAGAGCAAACGAACACCGAGCAAAATGAGGTAAAGCAAAGTGCCGACGGGATCAGAATTGCTTCGACGATTCCCTCACCCGCGGCACCGAATTAAAGCTAAAGCCGGCGTTGATATTTAATGTTCCAGATAAGGAAGCGCAAGGCACTGGCAGGCAGCAGCGACATATGCGCTTCCATATCTCCTCCTCGTTGCTTTTCTAATCCCAGCCCGTACGCAAACCAAGTGTAATCAATATTCGGCTTTCCCGTCCGCTATTTGAGATCCAAGGAAAGCAGCGTGAGTGCGATTGATGGCCTTAAGCTTTGTCATTATTTTTCTGGTATGAACCTTTACAGTGCTCTCCTGCATTCCGAGCTCATAAGCAATAATTTTATTTGATTTACCCCGGCGCACAAGCTGGAACACCTCCAGTTCTCTCGACGTAAGGGTCTGCAAGACAGGTGGGTCAACCTTGGCGCCGTTCGGGCGCCCCTCCTCTCTAAGCCGTGAGGTTTTTTCAGTGATCTCGAGAAGAGCGTTATGCGGAATAAATGCACCGCCCTCCATGACGAGCCGAAGTGACTGGATCACCGTGGACGGATTGAAATCCGATGAGATGTAGCCGCGAGCCCCGATCAGAATGGCATCCAGAATTTCGCCAAGCTCATCGTGGTCGGAAAGGAATACAAAGGGCAGGTCCGGAAGCTCAAGCTTTAGCCGTAGAATTCCGTTAGAAATATGATTCTCGCTGATGTGCTCTGAACCAAGGTTAAAGACGACCATTTCCACGTTGCATGGACGCTCCAGATACCCGGCCACGAACTCATCAATGCTCGAATAGGGCATGATAACGAAATCATCGGAAAGTGTTGTTAACAGATGTGAGATGGATAGCCGTGTAAGGGGCCGTGAATCAATCAGTGCAAGTCTTGTCTTAGTAACTTCTTCTTCCATTGCGCTTCCGTGAACAGGATGAGCGCTTTTTGGTGCCACCAACTGCTTATCAGCCGGGTGTCCCTCGGCGCTATCTTTCCAATTACCATCGCTGATCTCCTGGCTATACAGTGCCAGCCCGATTCCTTTGTCAATCCCACCTATCTCACACTCAAGCTCTGCTATGCGGCCAGTTAGTGCGTTTATCATTTCCTTACCTCCCCTAGGCATAGTAGTACTGTATATTGCTGCATCAGCCATTCCTCGTTTGTGTGGAATCGAACAGAACTTCATTTACTACCTTGCATGTAAAGCGAATTACCCTGTACATGCCAATCCTAATGTTTAAAATAAGCAAGCTTTATGCCAATCTCTCAATATATAAAAAACGCAAGAAATTTAGTGGCTTGTAAAAAATGAGCTTAGGCACACATGGGTCGTTTTACGCACGTGAGCAGCGACTAACAGAACGACTTTGTGGCGTATCCATAGCTATCGTTTCCAAGCAAATCAGGAAGCTAGTGGCATGGGTAAGAAATGACCCGGATACCGGGTGGAAATTGACCCATTCCAAATCAATTCGATGGGCGAAGTGCCCTGACAACTTGTCGGGTTCAAAGGGAAAAGATGCCCGAACACGGGTAACCTCACTGAACGCCTGCGTGAACTGAAACAGCAGCGGAACAGTCATGGTCTTCAGCTTGTCGCCCTCGCGGATGGAGAGTTCCCCATGCTCCCCATTACTGACAGACAGGAGGTGCTGCGAGATATAGTGGAAACCAGACGACCCGGAAAAGACCGAGAGATTGTTCGTCTCGTCATTCATCGGTCAGATTGCCGTGAATGACAGGGTCGTAAGGATCAAGTCCGCACGGAAAAACTGACAAACCAGTATGAATGGATACGGTTCGTAGCAAGGCCTGGTGGCTCCCCGACCAGGGCTCGAACCTGGGGACCCGCGGATTAACAGTTCTGATCTTTTTGTTTTAATGCCTTTTACCAAACGCCACTGTTCTTTTAATATTTATACCTTACAATAACTTATTGTTTGATACCGTTTGATGCTTCTTGACGCCATTTTATAAATGCGGTCTACTATGCGGCTACTAAATCTCATCATTAGCCCGGCATGCCCAAGCTCACTAAATCCGTTGTCGATGCAATTCCCCATCCCGAAACCGGTCAGACCTTTCACCGCGATTCAGACATTAAAGGCTTTGGCCTTCGTGTAGGTACCGGCAGCAAAGTCTATATTGCCGAAGGCAAGGTCAACAGTAAGACCGTGCGAGTCAGTATTGGTCATCACGGTATCTTTACCGCCGAGCAAGCCCGACAGGAAGCCAAAAACATCCTTGGCATGATTGCACGCGGCATTAATCCCAATGATGTCACCAAAACCAAACGTGCGTTAAGCGTAACTATGTGGGAGGCATTCGATGCCTACCTTAAGGCACGCGGCAGTTTGAAGCCGCGCACGGTGTACGACTATAAGCGTTTGATGAAAACCTATCTTGCCGACTGGCAAAATAAACCTTGTGGAAATCACCAAGGATCAGATCGAGTGCAAGCATAGGGAAATTGGGGAGCGCAGCCCTGCGCAAGCAAACCTCACCATGCGCTTCGTGCGAGCCCTTTTAAACTTCGCCATAGGCAAGTACGAAGATTCAACAGGCAATCCCATCATTGCCAACAACCCCACCAAGCGACTTTCGCAAACACGCTCCTGGTATCGGGTAGATAGGCGTAATACCGTCATTAAAGCCCATGACCTACCCCAATGGTTCAAAGCGGTAAACAACCTCAGGGATGACGTTCTAGGCCGCAACAGAGTCAGGGATTATCTGCTACTACTACTCTTTACCGGTTTACGACGTGAAGAGGGGCTCAGCCTCACTTGGGAACAAGTCGATTTGAAGGCAAAGACACTTACAATTCCAGACCCCAAGAACCGGCTGCCGCATGTATTGCCCTTGAGCGATTTTCTGCATGATTTGCTCATGCAGCGACACAAGGAAAGAACGGATAGCCCTTTCGTGTTTCCGGGTAGTGGTGTGAAAGGTTATCTCAACGAGCCGAAAAAGCAGATGCAAAAGGTTATCGAGGAATCGAATGTAGCGTTCACGCTGCACGATCTGCGCCGCACCTTCATCACGGTAGCAGAAAGCCTCGATATCTCAGCTTATGCCCTCAAGCGCTTGGCAAACCACAAAATGACAAACGATGTGACAGCAGGCTACATCATTAGCGATGTGGAGCGGCTAAGGGAGCCCATGCAAAGGATCACTAATTTCCTGCTTGAGAGTATGCATTCCGGTTCAAATCCCCTTACCGTTACAGATACCGTTACTGTTACCGATACCGTAACAGATACGGTTACTGATGCCGATACAGTACGGGTAGGGAAACACGCATGACTCTCAGCTTTAAATCGTTTCACCCCTTAAGCGGCGTCTTGCCCGATACCTTTCCCGAGTTTGGGGGAGATATCGTGTTCAGGGCACGGGCAATTCTCCAAAGCCGAACGGATGAGGAACTTTTCGCGGCACTAGAAATTATCGATTGGATAATCGACCAGTCGCCAGCACAGGATGAGGTAGCCGCGGAGCTGGAAAGGATGGCTGCTGAAGAGAACAATGACTCCAGCGCTTCAGGAGAAGAGCCTTATTCTGACTCCCCTATCAAGCGCGATAAACACAGCTCTACCTATGCTTTAAAGGCTCTCCAACCGAAGTTCGATATTTCGGCAGACGAGAAATTTCCCAACGCAACCTGGGGCGAGATGTTTTCTGTGCTGGCGTTGAGCCTTGTAGCGCAAGCATGCGAGGATGAACGTCTGGTTAATAACAAACCACAGTCAGAAAACTCCGAGCGCAACGACTGGCTCAATGAGTATCAGGCTGTTTCCCGTGCCTCCTACTGGCTCATTGAAGCGATGGACGCCGTTGCTACTGCCGAAGGAATAAACCTCTTCCAGTCGGAAATCGCCAATGAAAAACAAAAGATCAGCGTTCGCAATCGTTTTTCGGGCCAGAAGAAGCACAAGCCGACCAACGATGCCCTACTTGCATTAAGAGATTTTTATATCCCTGAGAAGCACAAATCGATGCGCAACGCGGCCAAGCTCTTCTGTGAAGCTTACCCTGAAAAGGTAGCCCATTTAACCTATTACAACCGCATACGAACCTTAAGTGAGGGTCTTTCTGCCCTGCTCAAGGAACGACGCCTGTCGCTACAAAAATAGTCCCTTTTATTTAATTAGGGAATTATATACTTGACTCCCTAATCTTCGAAAAGCGCCTCCACGCTATGTTGACGAATTTGCTTACTGGCTCAACGAGGGCAATATCCGGGGACATATGATGACCCGCCTCGACTCCCTTTTGCATAAAGCAATTAGCATCAGAATTACGTAATGTCGACTTGATTAACAAGTAACCTAGACATAGATAAATATGCGGAAAGCTTTTCACCCTGACAGGGATGAGAAAATAACGGTTCCTCAATACATAGATGACTTTGGGAATGATCCTGTTCATTCCCGGGAACGAGCAAGATGCCCCGTTTGTGATCAGCGCCTGAATATAGTAGCTGCGTCATCTGTAGACTCGATAGGTCATTTTGCACACCAAAAGAACTCAGGTTTTTGCCCGACAAAATCTAAAGCAGCTGCACCATATGCTGACCTTCCTCCAAAGAATCCTGACCCAGAAGCCGCAAAGAGAATAAAGGCAGTTTTCTTAGCGAATTGGGAGACGCATTTCTCGATGCTAAATCGGCTCGTTAAAGGATTGGCGAATAATGAGTTCACTGACGTAATTCGAACAGCAAACCAAGAAAGAATATGGGAATACGCTCAACTCGAAGAATTCCACCTGCCCTATGTTTTTGCCACGCTAATGGATTTCCCCCCAGGTAGAAGCTACAGGAGAAAAGAGGACGGGCTTCCAGCAAGAGAGAAGTGGTTCCGTTGTTGGTTTGACGCGACCGTGCGGCGATACGATGACCTTTGGATTAACCGAGAAACACCGCTGATGTTCTGGCGTGCATGGTATGAACCACCCGAAGGAAAGAAGAAACCAAAAGCCGAAGACCTAATAGATTCATACGGGAGCGAGTTGAACCCCGCCTTTTTGAATTATGAAAACAATCTGCCGCCGTATGTGAAAACACAAATCACGCAATGGCTTGCACGATACTTTCAAGTCGATTGAGAAGTAGATTTTTCGAAATCTGTGATCGCTTTTTCGTCCTCGACTGGGTTATTAATCCAACCTTTCCCGATCTAAATTAAGCGTTTCGCCCCAAACCCTACGAGACATTTCGACCTTAACCATATTAATAATTACGTCTTTGAACGCATCCCTTTCCCGAGGAATTGGAAGAAGGTCATAACGGTTTCTCTGTTCCAATATCCGACAAGGATCAAAAGGCCCTGCTAGCACCAATACCCCTTCAATTGATTCGTCGATATTCATCCCCAACCCCTAAACAAGGGAATTAAGTAAGCAATTCCCTTTTATTACACGCCTGCGCCGCATACGTATACGCATGCTTTGCTAACGTACTACGTTTGCATTGCACAGGTATAACGCCCCACCTTGAAAATTTGAAACCATAGGCCCTTCTTTGAGCAATTATGAGGGCTTATGCAAAACACTACACTACTCAACACCACTCAGGCAGCTCGTTATCTGGGCCTAAGCAAGGCGTTTCTGGAACGCGACCGCTGGGCCGGGGCCAAGGTGCCTTTCATCAAGATCGGCTCCCGCGCGGTGCGCTACCGCCTGCAAGACCTGGAGCGCTACATCGAGTCCTGTATCCGCAAGTCAACCAGCGATACGGGGCGCAAGTGAATTCCGCAACATCGCCCCAGCCGATCTTGAAAGGTGCATCCATCGTAAACGGCATTGTCTTCTACAGTGAAGAAGAGGAAGAGCCATTTACTTCCGACCTGCTTAGCCGTCATCCTGATTGCCTAGCAGAACCGATGGCGAAAGAATATGCCCGCTTATATGTCGCTCAGGGGGAAGAGCAAGCCGAGGCTTATCTGAGCCGAGTTTCAAGCCAGCTCAGCGACGCACCCTTAAGTCTTTCTGCCAGCGATGAAGAAATCATCACCTTCGCCAGGAAGCAAGCCGAACAATTTATCCGGCTGCAACGCTGGTTCAATAATCCCGCCATTGCAGCCCGTTTTCTATGTCATCTCGCACAGAATAAATACGGCGTTACTCCTCCAGGTGGTAAGGGTCAGGCTAAGCTTCAATCTGCAAGATCAGTATCTCTACCTGTAACGGAACTGACAGAAAAGCCGCTACCGTCTGTAACGGTAACGGAAAATAAAAACGCCGGGCAAAGCCCTGTAACGGTAACGGACAGGGAGAACAAGATAACTTCTCCAATTCCTGTAAGGGTATCTGTTACAGGAAGTCAGACTCTTGTAACGGTAACGGGAAAATCCGAACCTTGCCTTCCTGTATCAGTTACCGATACAGGCGTGACCCATACTGGAATTCTAGCCCGCCTTTCCGATGAGTATTGGTGGCGCAGGGCATTACGCAAGAATCATGTGCGGCAGTTCGAGCATGGCGCTATTCGTCTGGGACTGGTACATAACCGAAAGGGTATATATGTCAGTGACGAGACTTTGCGCAAGCGGCAGAAACAAAACCGCCGTAACCGGGCCATTCTCGAACACTGCATCGCAGCGAATGAGCTTGGGGAGGAATATACCTTACAGCAATTGGCTGATCTTTCCGTATCCAATCCCAAGATTCGCCGTGCTGAATTGATGACCCGCATTGCCGGGTTTGATGCCGTTGCGCAATCGCTGGGGCATGTTGGCGTGTTCTATACCATTACCTGCCCTTCGCGCATGCATGCCCGGTTATCCGCAACGGGAGGGAAAAACCCCAAATACGATGAAACGATTACCCCACGCTATGCCCAAGCTTACCTAGCAAAGCTATGGACCCAAATACGGGCTAAGCTCGCCCGTAAGGGAATACACCTTTATGGTTTTAGGGTTGCGGAACCCCAGCACGACGGCACCCCGCACTGGCATCTGTTGTTCTTCATGCCCAAAAAACACGTCGAGCAAGTTGGCAGCATCATTCGAGATTACGCTATGCGCGAGGATGGCGATGAACCCGGCGCGGCAGAGCATCGTTACAAGGAGGAACGCATAGATCGATCGAAAGGCACAGCCGCAAGCTACATTGCCAAGTACATTTCCAAAAATATCGATGGCTTCGGTCTGGATAGCGATATCGATGGGAAAGACCCCAAGAGCAAGGCCGAACGGGTGAGGACATGGGCCAGCACTTGGGGCATACATCAGTTTCAACAGATTGGTGGGCCGTCTGTGACGCTATGGCGCGAGCTACGACGCATGGGAGAAATGGGCGTAACCGGCGAGCTGAAAGAGCTCAGGGAAGCGGCAGATAAGGGCGAATGGGATCGCTTTGTGATGCTAATGGGGGGTCCCGAAGCGAAACGAAAAGACTCTCCTATATCACTGGCTAAGCAGTGGAGTGACGAGCCTAATCGTTACAAGGAACCTAAAGGAGAAAAGGTCATTGGGATAACTTGGAAGAAAGCGGTATTCCCTACCCGGATTCATCAATGGACCGTTCGGCATAAATGCGAATCGAATAAGTTAAAAAAGCCGGTTGAGGTTAAAGTCAGCTCAAGCGGCAGCTCAGCTATAATTACGTTACATCAGACTGGTCCTTCATCCTTGGAGTTCTGTCAATAACTGTACGCTTCCCTGATATGAAGAAGACTTCCAGAAACTTGCTCATCCATGTATATAGACAATTTAACGTTTTAAATCGCAATATGTTGTGCTTGGTAAATAAAATATGATATATTAATCCTAGATTGTCGCGCCCATCATGCATCTATGCTGGTTGCGCGGCTGCTTAGCCCTCTACTTTTAAGAGCGATTACAACATGGCTAGATGCACAGCACCCAGATATGGCCATCGCACAACGGGCGGTCGAGAGGCCTGCCCTGCATGCGGTGGCGGCTACAGCGGCTACAGGTCCTACTCGCCCCCGTCCTACTCTCCGTCGGAGAGAAGCGGGGGCGGCGGGAGCAGCGGGAGCAGCGGGAGCAGCTGGGGCGGGGCGTCAGGCAGCCGCGCAAGGCCGCGCTGGTCGCCAGTTGGTTCGTCCGTGGTATACACGTCTGCCCAAGTGCAGTCACTCACGCCAATCCGAAAAACCGTTGAGACGCGAGCAGCGGAGCAACCTGACCTTCGTGACGTCTTCCTGTGCCACGCGTGGGACGACCGGCAGGGGCCAGCCAAAGAGCTGCACGATTTGCTCGTGGCGGCTGGTGTCAAAGTTTGGTTCAGCGAGAAGGACCTTGCCCTCGGCGTGCCGATGATGCGCGCCCTCGACAAGGGCTTAGCGAATTCGCGAATCGGGCTTGTGCTGGTGACCCCCGCGCTGCTGGCCCGCCTCCCAAAAGAGAGCGTCGCCGACAAAGAGCTTTCGGCACTCCTGGCGGGCAACCAGCTCGTTCCCATCGTGCACAACACGACGTATGAAGCTCTCCGCAATGTCAGCCCTTTGCTCGCCTCTCGAAGCGGCCTGGACTCTGCAGAAGATTCAATGGCGGTGGTCGCGGTAAAAATCGCCGAGCTGGTCGCTGTCTAGCTTTATTGCCCACACAGTCGCTTTGTCTGTTGCTCCGTCATGGTCAGCTTTCGAGGGAATGTTAAGTAACGCGCTCTAACCTTTCGGTCAAGCGGGACCGTCTTCCGGCGTGCCGCCTCCAGACGGGCCCTTACCTCTAACGTGAAAGGCCGCTTTGGAGAAATTTCACCGGCAGCAACGCGTCATTATCGGCCACTCATTTCATTTTCAATTAATTTGAGCACACGAAAATGGAATGCAAGCTAGAATCGATGAATGCAAGCACGTTTGCAGTTAATCTGAGCATGAGCCGTTTTTTATTTGCAGATATTCTGAGCCGGAAAATGCGCTGATTGCGAGCACAACCAGTTTCAAATGCGAGCCGCAACATTTAGGGCTTGCGATAAGATAAAGAATTATGCAAACGCTTTTCGTTTTAATACTTCAGAGCGTTTTCCCACACTGCAGTAGCCGTGGCCGAACCCCCCTCCCGCGTTAATTCAAGCAAATGGCGTAGATATTGGTGGTCTGCCTCAATATTCCTCGTCAGGTCTTATATGACCACCGAGCACGTCTCACCGAAGCAAATCAAGAGTTTCAGAAGGTTCTTCGAAAAGCTTCTTCACGGCAAAGACTTCACGCTAATCATTCTGAGATGTCACCTATTGTTAGAGGAGCAGATCCGTGCGATCGTGGACGAACGGCTCGTCAATCCCACATCGTTGAGCGAAGCTTGCCTTGAATGCCATCAGTGGATTTGCTTGGCGGAGGCGTTATGCCCGGCAGATGTAGAGCCGATCCTTTGGAAGTCGGCAAAGAAGCTCAACAAGCTCAGAAACGACATAGCCCACAAACTTGATCCTCAAGGGCTTAATGAGCGCGTCGCCGATTTCGTCAACGGGTTTCCGTCTGGTATTGAAGACCCGAATGACTCATTGCAGGAGAGGTTCGAAAAGAGTCTCTTGTCGCTCTTTATCTTAATGACGGCCCTCACAGAGAAAGACATCATTGAGCTACTCTGATCGGCCTAAGCCCTCCATCGAGCAGACGCACAACAGCTGGACGTATTTGAACGCTTCGTCAAGTTCCGCGGCGCGGTTGTGTGCCGCTAATGTAAAACGTTAGGCACCTTCTCAAATGCCTCAAGCCACAGTCACTTTGCTCGAGAACGCGTATGTGTTCATTAACGAGGCAATTCGAAACTCGCGACGCGCAAAGCGAGCGGAGCGTTACTGGTCGTTTTCGATCCTGCATCTAATCCAAGGCCTAGAGCTTCTTATGAAGCACGTACTCCAGCAGCAGCATCCGATCTTCATCTTTGAGAATATTGACAATCCCAAGAACACCGTCGGCCTCACACTTTGCTTAGAACGCCTGAAAAGCATCGCGAACGTACAGATCGATGAAAAAGAAGAACGCGTCATCAAGCGCGCGACCGGTCAACGCAACAAGATCGTTCATCAGGAGTATGAGATCAACCCTGACTACTATCGATCAGTGTTCGTTGAACTCTTCGAATTCGTTCATTACTTCCACGCCAAGCACCTCGACGCCGAGCTTCACGATCGGATTGATCCCCTCCTATGGCGAACCGAGGCAGCGTTGCTTGCACAATTCAATGCCGAGTGGGTTACATATCGCGGCAGGAAACTACCCAGAGATCTCCCGTTCGACATCGTCGTCGCTCAACGCTACACCGCGCTAAGGCAGCCATCCGGTAGCGGATACAGGTACCTAGATCGCGAGAGGTACCTTGGCGAGCTTGGCTCATGGTGCCCAGATTGTGCGGTCAACGAAGGCGAGTATCACACCGGATTTTGCGACATTGAGCAATGTCCCAGCTGTGGTGGGCAGTTGCTGATGTGTCTTGTATCTTCTGACCGATGCAACATTGAGTACTGGATACCGACAAAGGGCAAAGGCATTTCGTGAGTCCGCAGACGCCTCTCATGTCGAACGTTAGCCAAATCTAGGGAATGCCTCTGTGCCAGTAAAGAGAGAGCTTTGGAAAGAGCCGCTAACAAAGAGTTATGTGCCTAATTGGCATTGCCCTGCTTGTGATGGCGGTTACTTAAAGCACAAGCAAGAGTCACTCCATTTTTCAGAAAGTAGGGCCTCACGAGAGGCTCAGGAACATGAGGCATGGGATGCGGAGTGGATTAAATATCGATTTTCTGCGTTGCTCATATGCAATAACGAACGGTGCAAAGAAACAGTATCAGTTGCTGGCCTTGGGCAAGTTGAAATGATTCAAACATCATTCGACGGTGACTATGACTATGTAGAGTTTTTTTACCCGCAGCACGTCAGTCCCTCCCCACCACTCATTACACTTTCAAAGGAATATCCTGAGACAGTGGTCGCAGAACTTAAAAAAGCATTCATCTCCTCATGGAATGATTTTCCATCAGCTGGGAATCACATTCGATCTGCGGTTGAGCGCCTCCTGGATTTTCTTAAAGAGCCAAAAACAAAGCTTGGAAAATTAGGAAAGCGTGAGCGACTTTCTCTCCATACGCGAATTGGCAGTTTGGCGTCTCGTGACAAGGAGCTTAGCGACGCACTCCTTCGGAAACGCTGGCAGTCATTCCGATGAACTATCAAGGGAAGATATTTTTGACGCCCTGGATATTATCGATCTAAATCTCGATGATCTGTTTGTCCGTCATCGGGCTCGCGTAAAAAAGCTTGTCACTAAAATCAACAGGAAGAAAGGCCCAGCTAAAAAATGAAGAAATGCGGGTCAACAATCCGTTCCAGTGGATCGTCAAAGCTAAGCTTTTGTCGTTCACCGAACTCTTAATTGTTGTGGATACCAAGAGTTGAACTCGGGATCTTCTGATTACCAACTATATGCTAGCCATTTTATGGTGGTTTCTATTCAATGTTTTACCAACCGGCAGATAAAGCGTATCAATAGCCCATAGTCGTAGTTTTGCCTTGCATTATTTGTCTACTATAGGGCTACTAAGAAAGGACAAAGACTTCCAATACAAACGTAAGTCATTGTTTTATTGGCTCCCCGACCAGGGCTCGAACCTGGGACCTGCGGATTAACAGTCCCCTTACTCAAAGTCCATGATTGTTCAATAACGTATAGTATTCTATATAATCTCCTTTATTTTCATTGACAAACCTCAGTCCTACGTCCAGTATTGTCTTATAACGTTCAGCTGATTCTAGTGCGATAACGGATAACGAACGGATAAGGAGTAAATGTGATGACGAAGGCTGTTCACCTAACGGTTGAGGGAATAGCGCGGACGAAGCTGCCGGCCAAAGGAATGAGATGGCTGTCGGATACGGACGGAGGTAGAGGAACAGGACGTTTGTATGCCCGTATTTCAGCCACTGGAGCACGGGATTTTTATTTTCGTTATACAACTTCCACGGGGGAACGAGTCGCCCGCCCGTTAGGTCAGTTTGCTCGCACACCTGAGCCGGGAAAACTAACACTTACCCAAGCAAGAGAGGAAGTGAGTCTTCTGCGAGCAAAACTCAAAAACGAACCGGATCGTGACTTGCGGGCGGGGGAGAAGCGTGACGCGCTGGTGCGTCAAGAAGCTGAGGCAGCGCGGGTTGCTACCGAAATTGAACTCGCGGAAACGGTTAAAGCAAAAGAGCGTTACACCGTCGCCGCGCTGGCCGATACATATTTGCAGCACCTGCGAAGGCTGGGCAAACCATCGGCACGCGACGTTGAAAGTATTTTCCGGAATCATTTGCACGGCACCGAAGGGGCAACACGGATGGCTGCCGATCTAAGCGCGAAGGAGGTGGCGGCATTGTTGCGTCGTGTCGTTGACGCGGGACATGGTCGTACAGCGGCGAAGTTCAGAAGCTACCTGCGTGCCGCCTATGCGCTTGCGTTGAATGCAGAACTTGATGCAAGTGTGTCCAGTGAATTTCTACCGTTTAGAGTTCAATCCAATCCCGTGGCGTCAACAGGGAGCCTATCCCACTACAACAATGCACGCGAGCAGACGTTGACAGAAGAAGAGTTGCGCGCCTACTGGCGGCGGCTTGATAAACTCAAGTCAGAACCGATTCGGGCGGCTATAAAGCTCGCGCTGCTCCTCGGCGGACAGCGTGGGACGCAATTACTGAGACTGCAAAGAGCCGATGTGGATCTCCAGGGCGGGACGATGCGACTATATGACGGCAAAGGTCGGCGTAAAAGACCACGTGTTCATGAACTGCCATTGACAGAGGAAGCTGTGGCCATCCTCCGACCGATGGTCCAACGGGCTGAAGCGCTAGGCTGTAACTGGATCTTCACCTCTAACGGAACAGTACCAATCGTTCCCGATACGCTTGCGGCAACCGTGAGCAAAATAGCTGAGGAAATGGTAAAAGGCCAGGAGACCCGATTTTCGTTTATACCCTCGGACATTCGCCGTACAGTTGAAACAGTATTGGCCAGTAAGGGTATTTCGCGGGATATTCGCGCCCAGATTCAGTCTCACGGGCTATCAGGAGTACAGGTCCGCCACTATGACAGGCACGACTACCGCGATGAAAAACGCCGCGTATTAGAGTTCTTGGCGGCTCTACTTCATGGCAGGCATGAGGCAAAAGTAGTGCCGCTACATAGTCAAGTCGCTTGACCACTAGCGGGGTCTCTACCGAACAATCCATTTAAACTATTGTTTGTATATTAGAAAAAGGATCTTTATCAGCTCTTGTTACCCCAAGAGTTACCCCTGTCAACGACCTTCTGCCTCTAACATTCGTCATGCTCCGGTGCGCTTGAAAATCCAAACATTTTTCCTGCTCTTACGTTTTTTCTTGTGCTTGTTTCACATTCAAATCCTTGCTTTTTTTTCGATTCGCGGAAACCAACACTATTGTGATACTGAAGAAAAACGATAGACCCAAGATCAACGCCAACAAAAGAAGAAATTTCTGAACTTGTAATAGTCTTCGATGCCGACTTCGCAGATGTTTACGCCTACTCTATAAGGGAACGGCGGCGGCGACTGGCGGCAATGGTGGAAGATGACTACGATGCGGCAGCTGCGAGACCATAATCGCGATCGAGTAAACGAAGGGGGACGCCACATGTTTTTACTTCACACCGTTCTGATTGCGGGGGGGCGGCATTTTAGGAGGAGTCATACGTTATACACGGGTTAAGACCATAATCACATGTCGTTAACTTACTTTAATTATTTTCCTCTATGAGGTTTGTAAATATGCAAAATGAAAATAAAGATTTTAAGCGCCTCTTAGTGCTAATGCATTCTGAGGGACTGAAGAAGGGTATCACATCGCTTAAACAATACGCAGGCATGATGGTAAGTCACAGTTATGACTTTAAAGCTGAAGCTTCTCAATCGCTTGTTCGCGGCTCTAATGCTGCTTTAGTATTAGACCAAATAGGAGTAGCAGTGGTGGACGCTGATGCTGATCAAATCAAGTCGCTCACCAAGAAAATAAAGCTAAGGGAGACAGGTATAATAGCTGTTGAGCCCGAGGGTGCAGTCTACGCACTTGAGGAGCGCCCTCTCTCTTCTTATGACCTTGGTGCGGCTTCATCTCCTAACGTAATCAGCGCTGCTGACATGACGTTTGATGAAACTCTCAATACATGGGGGTTACAGGTCACAAAGGTAACCGAATCGCAATTTTTAGGTCAGGGAGTGAAGATTGCAGTATTAGATTCAGGCTTTGACCTCACCCATCCTGATTTTTTAGATCGAAAAATAATCACTGAGTGCTTTCTTGAAAACAATGTGATTCAGGATGAATTCGGGCACGGTACCCACTGTGCAGGAACAGTTTTTGGACCAAAAAAACCAACCGCAAGTCCGCGCTATGGGGTTGCTTGCGAGGCGGAAATGTATGTTGGCAAGGTGTTGTCAAATTACGGCTCTGGGGAAGACGGGGCGCTCCTTGCGGGAATTAACTGGGCAATCCAGCACAAATGTAAGATTGTATCAATGTCACTAGGAAGGACAGTTGCTCGGGGCGAGGGTTATTCTTACGTTTTTGAGTCCGTCGCGCATCGTGCACTTTCGGTAGGAACCCTTCTTGTTGCCGCTGCTGGTAATCAAAGCCGCAGACCGGTTACCGTTGAGCTGGTGGCTCATCCCGCCAATTGCCCTTCGATAATCGCGGTTGGTGCATTGGATCAATCTTTAAAAATCGCTTATTTCTCATCCACTAGTGGCGACGAACGAGCAGGGGCGGTAGATATTTCAGGTCCGGGAGTAGATATTCTTTCCGCACATCCTATGCCTAGTCGCCATAAAATTATGAATGGTACTAGTATGGCAACACCGCATGTGGCAGGAATTGCAGCTTTATATGCGCAATCTAACTCCACAGCGGTTGGGCTCGCCCTATGGAACTTGATTAAACAGAATATTCAGCCTCTGCCAATTAAACCAGAGGATAGTGGAATTGGCTTGGTTCAAGCTGTTTTTAGTTGATCTGGATAAGGGTTATCAAGCCTTAAAAAAAAGAAAATTGGTTCAAATCATTCTACAATCACTGCTTTAAGTAAACTAGTGAGTGTCGCTCGATGAAACAGGTGATGATTACAGTACTTATTGA
Source organism: Nitrosospira briensis (assembly GCF_900115125.1). Classification (GTDB taxonomy): domain Bacteria; phylum Pseudomonadota; class Gammaproteobacteria; order Burkholderiales; family Nitrosomonadaceae; genus Nitrosospira; species Nitrosospira briensis_A. Next base: position 1,071,349 of record NZ_FOVJ01000001.1, read on the forward strand.
CGAAGCATATCGAAACTCAATTGCAAAGTTGGCTGATCGAATGATAGAGGCAGGAATGACTATTGATCAAAGACTAGATGCCATTGGCGTCATCACGGGAAAAACAGAAAATTCTGCTATTTCTAGCATCGCTAAATTAGAAGGCGTAGCGAGAGTCGAAAAACAGAGCTCTCTCAAGGCCATTAAATATTAGGAGATCCGTCCCGACTTTCCATACCAAGCTGTTTTAGAACTGTCCTACTTGCAACTGCTCGCCCTGTAGGGCGGATATAGAGGGTGGAAATTGCGGTGAGCTTGTGAGATATTAGCCCGTCCAGTTGTGCATGTTCGATTCGTGGGTCACATATGGGATATTGTGCAGCTTCATATATTATTACTGGATGATCAAGAGGATAGTGTAGTTTCAATCGAGTTATTAGCGCCGCTATATTGGTAGAGTTATTATAGCCCCCGCCTTTAAAGGTCAAATCTCCAATAACACCAACTTGCCATAAAATCAGTGCAGACCTCGAATCAAAAATACGTTCGTGAATCAAAAAATCTGTCGCTTCAAAACTTGCACAGCCATAACGGGCCGGATCTAACCCTAAATCGGCGAAGAGGCATGCGTCAGCTGAAATACCAGCAAGCATTTGGGCGGCGATACCATCTTCTTTAGCACGCCGAATTATTTCATGCGATGGATAAACAAATATGCCCGGGTGACCATAAAATGCTACACACACCTTTGCACCCGAAGTAGCTGCTTGCATTACCTCATCAACCATCGCTTGATAACTCGCCAAGCGAGGCCTTCCCTCTTTATAGTGTTTCTGAAGGGAAGCTGCATTTGAATTGGTCTGACATATCCATTCAGCCGAGAGAGGATCCGCCACCAAATAAAGGACCAAATCAGCTTGCTCGATATAACGTGCAGCCTCTAAAGTGATTTGGCTTACTGCTTTTATGCCTGTTCCAACAATGGTGACGGACCCTTTACTCATAGCACGGCAATCACAATTACAACAGTCACGTTATCGGCCGCTCCCAAACCCCCTAGCGCCGCCCTTATTTTGCCAGGATCCGCGCTCGTAACTATGTTCTGGTCAGCCTCAGAAAGACCGGAGGCAGCTAGAGCTGCTTTTGGGTCGGCGCGCAGGGCTGCAACTTTATCCGGCTTCTGAGCAAGTTCTAATAAATAATCTCTTAAAATCATGTTGTTCTCCGATGATGATTTATTTAAATAATGCTGAATTTCTAAAAAGAACGCAAATCGCGATTGAAAAGGGAAACTCGTGGTCTACCAAACCGAAAATAGTATCGAATTCCTCCTTACTAAGCTAATCTAATTTATATAGCAAACTTGAAATCTTCAGTTGAAAAGATGGTGCTTGTAACCATATGAAATAAATTATTCTGAAATCCTTAAGCAACGCGTTGGAAATTAATTTGTCTAATAACTCGAACTAGTAGTGATCATCGATCTTTGGAACAATGTTAAGGCCGCTGGCCATACGGTGTACAGATGTTCATGTTCAAGGGGACATTTTAGATAAATTCTTTTTGCTTCAGGCTGTATCGCGGCATCACGAAATCAAACAGTATTTCATGCACGTATGTTACTTTTTCCGTACCACCATCTTGTTTACATCGGCATTGCAGCTTTTCAGCCATCTACAAACCTTTTTTAGCTAAAATCAAGCCTAATTTTTGCTTCTGCATCCTAGATATCTGCTTAAGCTATACCCGCGGACTAAAGGTGTTGGCGTATTTAAAGGAACCACATAAAGAACAAACTGCGAATATTCTAAGACATAACACGGCACCATAGCGTGCTTTTGCTTAGGCAAATGAGGTGAAATTGGAAGAGGACTTCCTAATTGTAACTTCGAAACAGGGCAAACTATGACGAAAGCCCTTAAAGCTCCGCTTAGGGCTCGCCATAGTAATCGACATGTTCAGCGGTAGGCAGAAGCCCACAAAGGATCAACGTGGCTTTCGTCGCTGGTTATGTTCATCGTCTTTTCGACTATCAAGGGGGCGTTCAAAATCCCACCCTGTTTTTGATCTCGATGTCGCACTGACCGAATAGCTTGAGAAGCGCGATACTACGGTGCTTGAAGTCGTACACCTTGTTTGTACCAACCATGACTTGGTAAGCCGGGTAGCCGTCGTGGCAGCCGGAAAGCGCTCCCTTACCGGTTGGCGTGACAACAAACTGAAACATGTAGTTAATGTTCGGCATGAACAGTACGCCCGAGGCGGTCTGACCGCGTGCTGTGAAGCCGGCACGCCCAGGCGAGGAGAAGTCCGGATTCTCGATGACAAATTTGTCGCGAACACTGCCGAGTTGGATAGGACCGAGCCCGGTGACGCCAGTAGAGAACGATTGAGTAATTTGCTTCTTCTCGAAATCTACGAGCAGCACTTGCGTGGACTTCATCCCCTCCTGTGGGTCGGAGGGAAGAATTCGCGTAACGATCTCCACGCGTAGTGGTTCGGAGTAAGCCGCGGCACAGGTCGTAAATGCAACAACGACAGCGATCACTTTCGTTACCCGCCCAAGATGATTTCTTCCGAAATTGTAAAGTCCCTGCTTCTTAACTAGCCCTTGCGACGCTTTCTTACTCGTACTCATGGATGGCAAGCCTCTAAACATCCGAGTACCTCCGACCAGTCTTGCGATCCCAGTTGTGATGATTGTAAATGTTCATCTTATGCATAGGAATAACCAAGTGCAGCGATATCACGCGTTTCCGGTTCAGTCTCTGGCCACCGGTCCATCACTGCATCTCCCCCTGCAGGGTTTGGATTCTCACCGGGATTAGTGGTTTGCCATCCGGCCCATATCCGGTCGATTTCCGCATGATGCCTCCAGAACACCGTGTCAGCAGGTGCCGTTGGGTAATCCCCTTCGATCCTCCAACCCATACAGCGCGCGATCGCGGACAGGGCTTCACGATGCACATAGGCTTACCGAGGATGGATCAATAAAGAAACGTTGCGATCGGTAGAACACGAGCAGCAAAGCAAGAAATTATCAATCCATAAAGCGAATAAGTTTCAATATAAGCGTGCATTTAAGTGGTTCATTTACTAGGATTACGACTTCCACTGCCAACTCCGTCAGGAAGCGATAGTCTGTTGCAAACATAGTATTTTGTAATGACCTTTTGGGTATTAAACCAGTGATACCTGCTTCTAGTTCAACAAATAAGCCATGACTCACATGAGGATTCACAATAATTCCCTTATGCGAAGAGCCTACCTGATATTTACTTCCTACCTTTTCCCATTGAGGACCCAATACTAATTCTCGGCTCTCCTTTAAAGCTCTTTCTGAATCCGTTAAGTCAGTTAAGCTTTCAAAACCAATGTTGGCAGAAATAATACCAACAAGATTATTTCTGCGTTCTCTCTCGCGAAGGAGGAACTCGACAAGTATTGACGCGTTATAGAGCACGTCCTTGCGCTTCAATTGACGGTCACTCTTCCGCAAAGTATCGGCGATTTTTCGGGCAGTAGCTTCGTTGTCAAAATATGTGTCTTCCGCAATTGCAGCGAGATAATCAATATTTGTAAGCAGATCCAGATGAACCATGCCAGCAGATGCAAGACGGATTAGCTCGCAATCATCCAAATTCTCAGTTTTATAGGTCTCGCTTACAATGCAGTGTCCAATTAGTAGGTAAGTTATTTCCCGAGTCAGAACCTCCTCCACAATGCCGAAAGGAACCGCCATTCGCTTAATCTCGCTAATTGGGAAATATCCTTTTTGGCCGGATGGACCAGCTTCACTTATGTTCTTTAAAAGCCAGGTGAGTATTATCTTTCGGACAAAGTGATTTGGATCTTCATCATTCCAGTTTGCGCCAAACACATTAAGAACATAGGAATGATCGCTGTCATAGAGGCGGCGATTTGTTCGCAACAGTACTCGAGTTACCACTTCAAGGGGGATTGAATGTGCACCCTCAGCGCGTTTTATTTTTAGAATCTGATCCTCGGTGATGTGACCACTTGTGCAGAATTCAATAAATATTTCTAGTGCGCGGCGAATATTCCGTCCCGCCAGTCCAGTAATCAATCGTCGTATGTATTTGTCATGTTCAAATATAGATTTAACAATTGACGTTAAGTAATAACTGATTTCGTTAGAGCCATACTCGACTCTAAAACCATTGGGTAGCTCATAAGTAAGTTGCCGGTTTCCTTCTAACGCTAGGTGTTTTAATGCAAGCTGAATCCTCTTATGAAGAACGTTTTGAAAAAGTGGTGGCTCTATGCGAAAAACCAGGTCTTTTAATGCAGTATCAAGAGGTGGTCGGTCACGATAGTTATCATATGTTTCTTCTCGTAATGGCAGCATAATAAGGCAGCGATATTCCTTTTGAAGCCACTGGGCAGCCTCAAACATGAGTAACTGCTCATCAAGCGTTCTCTTGTCACTATTGTCGAGCGCAATGATAAGAAGTTTTCCGCGCTCTGCAACGCAGAATCGTGTAAATGCTAGTGCCGTTACCTTTTCATCTGCTTGGAGTTTTTGAATCTCCTCTGCCAACTTTACTGAGTAAGTAATAGGATCCGCCTCAAAGAGTTTACCCGGCCCTTTTTTGAATCGCTTTAACTCTACAGAATAAAGTTTCTGAAGTTGGTCAAGGTCCTCGAAATCTAGACTTGGTTGCGACGCTTGGCATTGATTTCTAATTTCGCGTCTAAGCCATGAGTAAATTTCGTTTGGAGAAACTGGTGCAGTATTCATATTAATTCGCACCCAAACCGTTCTTTCAGTGACTTCTCGCGGCAAAGCTACTATTTGCAAGTAATCTAAGAATGTCGTTTTACCAGCCCCGACCATTCCTATTAACAAAAGAATTTTATTCTCGAGTGGTTTAAGTTGCACAAGTCGCCTTGTTATCTCTTTTGGATTGGCGGTATCCTCTAATAGCTGCGAATCTGTGTGGGAGGGAGGGGAAGCGGCGCGAATTACCCTATCAATTGGCTCTACGAATCGTTCCCTCCGCCTTGATCCAATGTAAGCATTTTTAACGATCATTGCCCTATCTTCGGTCGTCGTTGGGTTAAAAATATGAAGGAGCTCTCCTTGAATGCGAGCGCCAAATGAGTTGAGGCCGACTTCCTCATTCTGAATACCCTGACCACCAATCATTCTGCGAGGTTTAAAATATTTTGGCTTTATTAAGGCTTTTATTCGATCCGAATCCTTTGTCAGCTTATCAAATCGAATTGATTCAATAATTGCGGAGATCTGCCCACTTGCAATGCCATTGTTTTCAAGTTCTGCACAAATAGTTGGGGTAGCTTGATCCCAAGATCCAAAGTGTAGCTGCTGCCCATTGCATGCTACGACATAAGTCAAAGGGTTTTGACCACTAGGGTACTGAGCATTGATTTCTGCAGCATATAACCTTGCTTCACGATAGGCTTCATTGAGGTTCTCAGACGGGGCCTTCGCCTCAATAACTACGCGCGGCAGCGTTCCTGCTGTTAGAACGTAATCGGGAAAATATGATTTTCGTGAACTTCCTTTTCCTATCTCACATCCACGAACCGTTTTTTTTGTCAATACAGAAGAGAGAGGATAACCGAGTCCGAACGGAAAGATGGTGGTTACAAAAGGGTAAATTAACTTCTGTTCAACATCGCTTTCGTTGGACATATCTCTAATCGGTGGAAATGAAAATGCTGTATCCGACATCTATATAATCTCCATATTGAACTGCTTCTTATGCAGAACAATTTTTAAAGGTAAGTTTTCACTAAAAACTGCTGGCTACTTTTGTGGATGAAGGTTATCGCCTAGCGGATCAAAAGAAGCCGAGAAACTGGCTGTCTTCCCCACAACATATTATGTTTTGGGGGAAGGCAGCCTAGGCAAACATGGAAGGCAAGCAGACACTACTGACTGGCTGGAAGACCACGATACCGCCAGTTTCCGATGATAAAGTGACCGAATCGGAGTCATTTTGGGGCCAGGGACTCCCCGTCTTCACCCCACACACGAGCGAGAGTGGATTGAATTTTTTTCTCAAAGCCCTCAATGGCTTGCCGGTTCACGGCAATGACTTTCTGGTAGCCTTCGATTTCTGCCACGATCTTTTTTTGCATCTCCAGAGGCGGCAGGGGGATTTGAATGCTCTTCAGGATAGAAATATTCAGCCCGCTTCGCTCAGTGTCTCCTGTTAAGGCACGGATATCGGAATACATCGAGCGCAACGTCCAAAAGATAAATTCTGAAATGACCTTTGGCGGCTTCGTCGGCGTGATGGCAACCAGCGATTGATTGCAAGTGGCCCCCTCCATTCTGAGTAACGCAACTGTCCCACGAGTCTTCCCTTGTCCGTTCAGGGCAATCAAGACGCTATCTTTCGGCAGGACTCTGGCATTTGAGTTCTCAACCGCCTTTGGTGTAATTCGTTTCTTGCAGCTCCATATTTCAAATCCATGAATGTCACCTGACACGAGCCAAGGTATCGTTCCGCCCTCGTAATACTCCACTATGGTTGAGGTTGGTGTTCCGCCAGTCATGAAAGTGCAAATTTCAGCAAGCGAGACAATTGGCCACAGTGCTTGAAGCATGCGCGTCTGCTCGCCATACCGCTCCCCGCTGAGGTTGTAGTCGCCATTCGAAGCGATCTTTGCCTTCGACACGATCAACCCTAGCGTGGGCTGAAGATCGGCGGTGGATTGCCGATCGCAGAGAACTTGTAGGTAATCCCTCAGTTCGCGTTTCACTTGCGTGAACTGCTCTCCTTCAATTGGACGACGTTGAGCCCCGAGCCCAAACCCATCATTTTCAACTTTAAAGAAAGCGATAGTTTTACTTTGCCTTGCAAGGGATTTATCGAGGATGAGAATTGATGTCTTTACCCCGGAATAAGGATTGAAAACACCTGCGGGAAGAGAAACGACCGCGACAAGCGAGTTTTCGACCAGCATTTTTCGCAAGTCTTTGTAGGCAGTCTGCGACTGAAAGATGATGCCCTCAGGAACAATGATGCCGGCGCGGCCAGTGGGCTTAAGGTGCTCTGCAATGTAATCCACGAACAGCACTTCACTACGCTTCGCTTGTATGGAAAACCGCTTATGTGGCTTTATACCGCCCTTTGGAGACATGAAGGGTGGATTGGCGAGAATGACGTCCGCAAATTCGTTCCATCGTTCCTCCGACGTAAGCGTGTCATATTCGACAACATGTGGATCTGTGAAACCGTGAAGGTAAAGATTTACCAGCGACAGACGCACCATGTCGGGCGAGATATCGTAGCCCTTGAAGTTAATGGCTAGGCGTCCCTTCTCATCGGGCGTTAAGGTGTTATAGCCTTCGCCGTCAATACTGGACTTGAGAATGTGCTTATATGACGAGATCAAAAATCCAGCGGTTCCACAGGCGGGATCAAGTACGGTCTCATTTTTCCTGGGATCAATGACCCCGACAATAAAGTCAATGATATGGCGCGGCGTGCGAAACTGCCCAGCATCACCCTGGGAACCGAGTACTGAAAGCAGATACTCGAAAGCATCCCCGAGCCGTTCACTATGGTCGTAGGTGAACTCATCAATGATCTTGAGAAAGCTCTTGAGCGTCTCGGGATCACGATAGGGCAGATATGCGTTTTTGAAAATATCGCGAAACAGCGGCGGAATGCCGGGGTTCTGCGGCATAGTGGTAATCCCTTCACCGTAGAGGCCGATCAATTCGTGACCGCCAACGTCGGGACTCATCAGCTTGGCCCACCCATAGCGGGCGAAGTCGCCGGTAAAGAATTTTCGCTTGCCTCCCAACTCTTCGGCTTGGGCGTCCATGTCGTCCATGAACTTGTAGATGAGTGCTATGGTGATCTGTTCTACCTGAGACTTGGGATCAGGAACCTTGCCCACGAGAATATCGCGAGCTGTATCGATACGGCGCTTAGTAACGTTATCCAGCATGCAATCCTTTATGCGGCAAACTGATTCAAGGGTACATAGTCCTTGATATAATTGGGTATGAGCGTGCGGTATTGGTCTGGCACCGCTCTGAAATCGCGCGTCGAGAAGACGGCATTGGTGGCGAGATCGGTATAGTGCTTCGTCTCAATGATGTGGCGAACCTGGTTGCTGGTGATGTAGGCTTTGAAGTAGTTCTTCAGAGCGGGAATTGCCTCAACTTCCTCGGGCTTGTAGTCTGCCACGAATTTTGAGAACTCTTCTTCAAGCAACTCATCCTTAGATTTGAAGCGTGGTATCAGACCGAAGATTTTTTCTAAAATTTCGCGAAGGCCAAGACGTCGGTCCACCGCGGCAACTTTACGGAGCTTATCAAGCGTAAAGAACTCGCTGGGCTTGTCGAAAACTTCACGGTTAACGTAATCAATTACTCGGTCCCACTGCCCCGCCTCCACGGCTTCAACAATGGTTGCGTTCTCACGCAGGGTGTCCTCAAATTTCTCGTAAAACATGCGATCAATTTTCATGCCCTCGCAACCGATCGTTTCTTCCCGAATGGTGGAGATAATGTCTGCGCCTAAATGTTCGTATGCTTCACTCTGACTTGCGCCCTCCCCGCCCTCGGTATCACCGCTGATTCGTCCTTTTGGTTTAGGCAGCTTCAGAACCTCATCGTAGTTGAATTCTTCTTCGAAATATTCACAGTTAGCAAAAAAATCAAAAAGTTTGTATGAAACTTTCTGCGATTCCTTGATGACTTCCTCGATGTCTTTATCGAACAGCTGTTCGATAAAGTTGTGTTTGCGGGTGCCTCTCCCTTTGATCTGAATGAAATCAGTGGGCGAAAAGATCGGACGAAAGAGGCCCAGATTGAGCAAGTCTGGGCAATCGTAGCCGGTGGTCATCATGCCGACGGTAACGCAAACGCGCGCTTTGCTGGTTTTGTAGGTCGGAAGAAAATTGGCACAACCAAGCAGGTTGTTATTCGTGAAGTTGATCGTGAATTGCTGAGCATCCGGAATTTGTGAGGTCACCTGTACGGCAAAATCGGACCGGTATTTGCCGGGGAACATGACGTCCGCCATCAGATTTAGAATCTGCGCCAATCGGGCAGCGTGATTTTGACTCACAGCAAAAATGATGGATTTCCCAATCTCGCCACTAACCGGGTCGCGGTATGCATGCTCCAGAAAGGTCTTACAAAAAAGCTGGTTGGTAGCATCAGAGAAAAAGCGTTTCTCAAATTCCCGCTGCTTAAAGGTTCCTTTCTGATCGTCGCCCTGCTCATCTTTGAATTCAACGATAAACCCATCTTCGGACAGAAGCTGTGTCGTAATCTCACTGCGGGCATCCACGACTGTTGGATTAATAAGAAAGCCATCTTTCACTCCATCGAGCAAGGAATAGCGGAATGTAGGCTGGCCATCATCGCAACCGAAAGTGCGATACGTATCAAGCAGTAGGCGGCACTCTAAGTCGCGCTGATCTTTGGTAGAGGGCTTTGCTTTGTCAAACTTCTTGAGATAGTCGCGAGGTGTAGCAGTGAGTCCAAGTTTGTAGCCAATAAAGTAATCGAAGACTGCACGGGCATTGCCACCGATCGAACGGTGCGCTTCATCGGAGATAACCAGATCAAAATCGGTCGGCGAGAATAACTGCCGGTACTTGTTGTTGAAGAGGAGCGACTGGACGGTAGTGACAACGATTTCCGCGCGCCTCCAATCATCGCGATTTTCTTTGTAGATAACAGTTCGGTAATCGTTGGCGAGCACCTTACGGAAAGCTTTCTTGGCTTGGTCTTCAAGCTCTAAACGATCCACGAGGAAGAGCACGCGGCAAGCGTTACCTGTACCCAGAAAGAGTTTGATGACAGCCGCGGAAGTGAGCGTCTTGCCTGTACCGGTGGCCATCTCAAACAGAAAACGGTCCTTGCCGTCCTTGACTCCACTTTGTAAGGCGTATATGGCTTTTCGCTGATAGGATCGAAGAAAGCGCAATCCGTTGACGTCTATGAATCCTTGGCGCTCGGCCTCATTCTTCCATGCTGCCTCGGTGACATAGCTGGGACGCTGAGTGAGAACAATGTAGTCGTCTAAGACTGTCTCGCTGATGAGGCGCACGGGATCGGGAACGGTTTTTTGGTAACCAATTACCGAAGTAGGTGTGGGGAACGCCGTAATGATATAAGGATTTCCGCGCTCCAGATCCCAGAAGTAATGCAGGTTGCCGTTGGAAAGAATAATGAATCGGCAGTTCTGGGAACGTGAATACTTGCGCGCTTGTTCTTTGCCAACGAGCGGATTTTTGTCTTCAGCCTTTGCTTCGAGGACGATAAAGGGAAAGCCTTTCTCGTTGAGAAGAAGAAAATCAATAAACCCTTTTGATGATTTTTCGAAGTTTTCACCTAACTCATCAAGATCTGCAGTCTTGATGGTAACGCCAGGCTCAAGCTGGATGTTTGCAGGTGAGTTGCCATCGGCGAAGAAATGCCAACTTGCAGCTTCGAGCAATCTATTAATCTTAATTCGGGCTGTAGCTTCTTTGTTGGACACGCGGTATTTCTATCTAATGTGAAAAGGGTTGCTGTCATGGGAATCTATGGCTGATTTAGCCTCGCCCACGGCCCACACGCGACCATTCGCTGATATTTACCCTAGAGCTCGAGCATAATACTTACAGGATCCATTTTGTTCAAATCGAGCAACATACATGTTCCTGAGGTCGACAGCCGTTTTCATTTCACACGTTCGGATAATGCGGTGGCAATTGCGGACTCGGAAAGGCCCTTGCGCATGATACGGTCAGCCGGAGAGCCTGCCATGCCACCGTAACCGTTTTGCCAAGTTATACCTGCAAGTAACTTACCATTGTGAGTGCTATTCATCCGGACACTGGCGCTCTGCGGCTGCTGGTCGTAGCCTCCAGCAGCCCGTACAATGAGAAATGCATCGATACCCTGATCTTTGAGCTTAGCCAATCCTTCCGGTCTAGATATTTCAATTTCATCTAAATTGAGCCGTACCATCATGCTACTGGTAGACGACGGGTCAATTATCGTAAAACCACGATTTGCAAGTTCGATCCCTACCGCATCAGTAAGCAGGCCACCACCAGGCGCAAGCGCAATAACCGAAACGCTGTGTTTCACCTGCGAGGCCATTGGCGCGGATGACATCTTAGATGTAGCGCAACCAGTCGTAACAATAACTGCGGCAGACAGCAAGGCAACCAACATTCTCTTGTTCTTCACTTCATTCCCTCTTGTCTCTTTTTATGGAAATTGTAGGAGGCAAAATTTTGATGCCCCCGGTCCCCGTATTCTAGGGGCTTTCTTGGTTAAGGGTATTGGACTTAGGTACACCAGACACAGAGAAGGGGTATTGCAAAGTTGAACCGTCATGACTCTGCTGGGCAAATATCCTCGATTCTGCAAATATGTATCCTGGATGATTGCCTCATCACTAATCAGTCGGATAAAGTTCAGGATAGTCATGACCTGGGGGAGTTACCGACAGACTTCTCCGCAGGAATTGCGGAATTCCCAATTAAAGGGCTTTATCTTTCCATTACCGGATTACCCTTGAAATATGGCAAAGCCGGATTTACTCAAACCCTACCGGGCTAAACGCAATTTCTCGGTAACATCAGAACCGAGCGGGATAGATCAGCGCCCCAGCTCCCAGGCGGCGTTATCCTTTGTCGTCCAGAAACATTGGGCCAGCCGCCTGCATTATGATTTCCGGCTTGAACTGGACGGAGCCATGAAAAGTTGGGCGGTCCCCAAAAGTGCCGAGCTTCGATCCCAGCGATAAAAGGATGGCAGTTCATGTCGAGGACCACCCCATCTCCTATAACCGCTTTGAAGGCCAGATCGCGGCTGGGGAGTATGGCGCCGGAAAAGTCATCATCTGGGACAAGGGGACCTGGACTCCGCTGGAAGATCCCAAAAAAGGCTATGGCGCGGGCAAGCTTAAATTCGCACTGCACGGCCATAAGCTGAAAGGCATCTGGGCGCTGGTTCGGATCCACAATAAGGAAGAAACCAAGCAGGAGCCCTGGCTGCTCATCAAGGAAAAAGATGAATATGTTCGCCCCGCCAGTGAATACAGCGTAGTGGATGAAATGCCTGATAGCGTAGCCGGACTGGAAATGCCGGGTTCGCTAAGCGGTGTAAAGGCTGCCAGTGCCAAAGCGTCGCCAAAAAAGAAAAAAGCGTCCGGTTTGCCGGATTTGCCTGGAAACGCACTCAAGGCCGACCTTCCTCATGCGCTCAAGCCGCAGCTCGCCACGCTGGTCGATGGCCCCCCAATGACCCGGTTGAGTGGACCTACGAAATCAAATTCCACGGCTACCGGATACTCGCTCGCATAGACGGCGAGAAAGTCCAGCTTTTCACCCGTAACGGCAATGACTGGTCCCATAAAATGCCGCATATCGTAAAAGCAATCGGCGAAATGGGCTTCAAAAGCGGATGGTTCGATGGGGAAGTCGTCGTACCCGACGAGCAGGGAATTCCGGACTTCCAGGCATTGCAAAACGCTTTTGACAGTTCACGCACGCAACACATCATCTATTTCGTTTTTGATGTCCCCTTTTATGCTGGTTTTGACTTAAGAGCGGCACCGCTCACCGAACGCAGGGAACTCCTCAAAGGGCTATTCGAGACTCGCTCCTCAGAAACGGTACATTTCGGCGAGACTTTTGACGTGCCTGCAAACGACATCATTGCTTCTGCCTGCCGCATGGGCCTGGAAGGTGTCATTGGCAAACGCAAGTCCTCGACCTATGTCTCTCGCCGCTCCCCTGATTGGATAAAACTGAAATGCAGTCAGCGACAGGAATTCGTCATCGGCGGCTACACCGACCCGCAGGGTTCACGGGTAGGGATCGGCTCGCTTTTGCTGGGCTTCTACGATGCAGAAAAAAAACTGCGCTACGCCGGCAATGTCGGTACTGGATTTAGCGCTAAAACCCTGCATGATCTGAAGGCGAAGCTGAGCAAGATCGAAGCTGCCACCAATCCCTTTGCCGAAGCCACCGGCATCGGCCGCAATGTCCATTGGGTGAAACCGACACTGGTTGCCGAGGTCGCCTTTGCCGAATGGACCTGGGACGGCCATATCCGCCACTCGGTGTTTCATGGCTTAAGATCGGATAAGAAGGCCGAGGTAATCGTGCGCGAAACACCGGTTCATTCTACCGCCATGAAACCTGACTCGGCGACCCTGCCGGCATCCCTGCGCGTAACCAACCCGGAACGGGTAATCGATCCCGCCAGCGGCTTCACCAAAATAGACCTAGTACGCTACTATGGCCTGGTCGCTCCCCTGATGCTCGAGCACCTCAAGGGCAGGCTGGTATCGCTGGTGCTCGCACCGGACCGGATCACGGGGCAACTGTTTTTTCAGAAGCACCTGGAAAAAGCCAATATGCCCGGCGTCAATCAGCTCGACCCGGCGCTGGATCCTGATCATCCGTCCTTTCTGGAAATCCCCATCGCTGAGGGCATCCTGTCAGCGGCGCAAATGAATGGGATCGAATTTCACACCTGGAACGCCACAAAGAACGCTATCGGCAAACCCGACCGAATGACATTTGACCTCGACCCTGGAGAGGGGCTTGAGTGGAGCCATATGCAGGAAGCGGCGGAGCTCGTGCGCGTGTTTCTCAATGAGCTAGAGTTGAAATCCTTCCTCAAGGCCAGCGGAGGAAAGGGCTTGCATGTTGTGGTTCCGCTCAAAAGGCTGCGTGACTGGGATACGGTAAAGGATTTTTCCGAGGCTATCGTCGTGCATCTGGCGAAGACGATACCCCAGCGTTTTGTGGCGAAGAGCGGCCCGAGCAACCGGAGGGGAAAAATCTTTATCGATTACCTGCGCAATGGCTTTGGCGCCACGACCGTATGCGCCTGGTCAGTTCGTGCCCGCTCAGGCATGGGAGTGTCGGTGCCGCTGGCCTGGGAAGAACTGGCGGGGCTGACGAGTGCAGACCGCTGGACTGCCTCCAACATTCATGACCGGTTGGATAGAGGAAATGAGCCGTGGTCCGACTATGAAGCGGCAAGGCAATCCATATTACCGGCAATGAAAATATTGGGGTTCAAACGGTAGGAGGCATGGCCCCGCATAAAGTGTACTAATCATGACTTAATCTGACATTTCTGTTGTAATTGATGAAAACAGGAGAGTCAAGATGAACGTGATGACGGAACGGAAGATCATTCGGAACAAGGTAGGCCTGCTCAAACTGGCTGAGCAGTTGGAGAGCGTATCGAAGGCCTGCAAGGTGATGGGATTTAGCCGCGATAGTTTTTATCGCTTCAAGGAATTGTACGAGCAAGGTGGAGAAGCTGCGCTGCAGGAGATCAGCCGGCGCAAGCCGATCCTGAAGAACCGGGTGGATCCAGCGCGAGGAGGCGGTGGTGAGCTTCGCGCTGGAGCAGCCAGCCTACGGGCAACTGCGAGTATCGAACGAACTGAAGAAGCGCGGTGTGTTCATCTCGTCAGGCGGGGTACGCTCGATCTGGCAGCGCCATGACCTGGAGACGTTCAAGAAGCGCCTGGCGGCGCTGTCGGCCAAGGTGGCGCAGGATGGGTTGATCCTGACCGAAGACCAACTGCGTGCGCTGGAGAAAGCACGGGAAGAGAAGGAAGCGCACGGGGAGATCGAGACCGAGCACCCCGGATACCTGGGCAGCCAGGATACCTACTACGTAGGCAATATCAAGGGCGTTGGGAGAATCTACCAGCAAACCTTCATCGATACCTACTGCAAGGTGGCAATGGTCAAGCTGTACGATCACAAGCATGCCATCACGGCCGCCGACATGCTCAACGATCGGGTACTTCCGTGGTACGAGGAACACGGTGTACCTTTGCTGCGCATCCTGACCGACCGCGGCAGCGAGTATTGCGGCAACCGCGAGCAGCACGAATACGCGCTGTATCTTGACCTGGAAGGCATTGACCACACCAGGACAAAAACGAAGAGTCCGCAGACCAACGGCATCTGCGAGCGCTTCCATCAAACGATCCAGAACGAATTCTACGCCACCGCTTTCCGCCGTAAGCTATATCATTCGCTGGAAGAGTTGCAAGCCGATGTAGACATCTGGATGAAGGACTACAATGAACAGCGTACGCACTCTGGCAAGCACTGCTTTGGCAAGACGCCGATGCAGACCTTCATTGATAGTCGGCATCTGGCGTTGGAAAAACAATTGGATCGGGCAATGCAGGATCCCGTGTCCGTGGCCCCTACGGCCTAACACTGTCTGTCAGATTAAGTTTAGGTTAGGACACATAAAGACCTTCTCATTACCGCGTTAATTCGTTTATCGGTGTTATCAACTCTCTCCTATTGTTATTCGGATCGACTCGGTTCACTGCTCTATCTACTCTCCACCAGGTAAAGGCTTCGGTAGGCAAAGAGCGCGTGTGCGCGATGTGCACCGCTTCCTCAACCGGCGTATCAGGGTCCATCCAGCGCCACGCGTCCTCCGGTTCCAGCACAACAGGCCGACGGTCATGTATATCCACCATGCCGCCTTCACAGTCCTCGGTGACGATGACGAATCCGACTTCAACGTCTTGCTCGGTGTAGGGGCGGAAGTTAGTTAGCCCAGCCATGAAAATCGGCGCCTCGACCTTACGGGTGATATACCAAGGCTGCTTCTTGCTGCCCTCTACCGTCCACTCGAACCAACCCCCCCCAGGAATGATTACCCTTCCCTCCCGGAACATGTGCCGGAAATAGCGCCCTGTCAGGGCTTTTTCTACACGCGCATTGATCCATGGGCGTCTCTTGGCGGCCCCCTCAGCTGGCGTGCGATAGCCCCAGGTTGCGTAGTCAGACTGCAGCTTACCGTTTAGGGTGTGCAGCATCAGCGGTGCGCTGCCAGGGCTGACGTTGTATTGAGGAACGGTATCTCCCCCCTGCCATTCATGGCCGTGCGTATCCGCGCCCAACACTCGAGCGTAATGCCTGCGCGTTCCGGATTGCTCGAATCGTCCACACATGTCTCGATTGTAATCCCCTAGGCCGACGCTTTATACTAGCATCCTTCCAGAACGATTGTTCTCTATGAACCCGATAATTCGGCTCGCGTCACGCACCCCTGTATCGTTACCTGACTTGCCGCCGGCCGCCACCGACCCCGAACTCTGTCTGTTGCCCCTGCTGCAGCACCGCATTCCAGCAGGCTTCCCCTCCCCTGCTGACGAATACTTGGAATCCGCGCTCGATCTAAATAACTACCTGGTGCGTAACAAGACCGCGACCTTTTTTTTTCGCGTGATTGGGGACTCCATGACCGGGGCCAACATCCACGATGGCGACCTGCTGGTGGTGGACCGCTCGATTGAGCCCAGGCATGGCCATATTGTGCTTGCAGTCATCAATAACGAATACACGGTCAAACGCCTTTATCGCCATCATGGAGTGATCGAGCTCCATGCAGAGAATCCGGCTTACCCGCCGATTCGTTTCAGCGAGCACGAGGAACTGCAGGTGTGGGGTGTGGGGACCGGAGCGGTAGCGCGTTTCGCCGTGTAGCATGGCGACAGATGCAAGCCCCAGCCGGCAGCTCTTTGCGCTGGTGGACGTCAATAACTTCTATGTGAGTTGCGAACGGGCATTCAACCCGTCCCTTGAAAACCGGCCGGTGGTTGTCCTCTCCAACAACGACGGCTGCGCTATTGCGCGATCCAATGAAGTAAAGGCGCTCGGCATCAGGATGGGCGCGCCCTGCTTCCAGTTGAAGGAACTGGCGGACAAATACGATATCGTCGCCCTCTCCTCCAACTATGCGCTCTACGGCGACATGTCCAACCGCGTCGCGGCGATGCTGCGGGACTATAGCCCCCATATGGAAGTGTATTCCATCGATGAAAGCTTTCTGACCTTGAATGGGCTGGGCAGTCTGTGGCCAACCTCAGCCTACATGGGGCAATCCATCCGCCATCGCATACGCCAGTGGACGGAACTACCGGTATGCGTGGGCATAGGCGCGTCCAAGACGCTGGCGAAGCTTGCGAATCATATAGCCAAGAAGCAGCCCCGGTTCAATGGCGTCTGTGATCTAGCGACCATGCCGCTGGCAGAGACCGATGCATTGCTCTCCGGCATAGAGGTCGGGGAAGTATGGGGTGTAGGCCCGCGCATAGGGTCGCAGTTGCACGCGGCTGGGATCAGCACGGTCAAGGCCTTGCGTGACACGCCCCTATCCTGGCTGCGCGCAAGGTTTGGGGTAGTGATGGAGCGCACCGGCAACGAGTTGCGCGGACTGTCATGCCTGACGCTGGAAGAAGTCGCCCCGCCCCGAAAACAGATCATTTCCTCCCGCTCATTCGGCCAGCCGGTCCGGGCCTTGCCACACTTGAGCGAGTCCGTCGCCGGCCACGCGAGCAGCGCTGCGGAAAAACTGCGCCGCCAAAACGGGGTGTGCGGCGCCATCCAGGTATTCATCCAGACCAATCGCTTCCGGGAGCAAGATCCCCAGTACAGCAACAGCATGGTTGTTCCTCTGCCAAACGAGAGCTCCGATACCCGCCTGCTGGTGCGCGCCGCCCTGTTCGGACTCAAGCAAATCTACCGGGCGGGCTATACCTATAATAAAGCCGGGGTGATGCTCATAGATATCGGTGAAGCACGGACAATACAGGGCTCGTTGCTTGCCCAACATGGAACCGGCAATCGTTCCGATGGATTGATGAAAGCAATCGATGCCTTGAACCTGCGCTATGGGCGCAATACCGTATCGGTATTTTCTTCAGTCGCTCCCAAGCCCTGGGCCATGCGCCGGGAAAACACCTCGCCCTGCTACACGACAAGATGGAGCGATGTGCCGGTTGCTTATGCGCATTAGTGCCCCTGTTCCTGTCCGTTCTACTCCATCATGTGCTGCCGCGCCCGTTCCTGACCCCTCAAAATGCTCCGTATTTCCCGCATTTGCTTCCGCCATCCGCCTTTATATCCACGCTTGGCAGACTCGGCCTTACCTTCAGGAGTTTTCGGTCCTGTGGATTTTTCCCATGGTTTCCACTTTCTGATTAACTCGGCCCGTAAGCGCCGGTATTCCTGTGTCCGTTCGTAGCTCATTGTCTTCCACTGATAGTTGGATTTGCCCGTTTTCGATTTCACGCGTGTGCGAAGTTGAACCAACCCCATTATTGATCTGTTGTGGCCCAGTTGTTACGTTCGCTTGCTTGGCATAAACGATCGGAGGATTCTTGATCGTTGACAACGTTTCCAGTGTTGCCCGGCACTGATTCTGTGCTCGGAGCGCCATTCGCATGAAACCTTCAAAGTGCGGAAGCTGTGTGGCTAAAAAAGCTTTTTCTGTCAGCCGCGCAAACAGACTTTGAAGCGCCGTTGCCTGATTCATCAGCATCGCCTCGGCTTCCGACAAGTCTCCACGATTCACCGCCTTTGCCTGATCCCGCAGGGTTTTCATCAAGGTTGGCACATCAAGATGTTTGTCGATACCCGAGTTTTGCTCAACACCATTGATTACACGATAAGCCGCAAGCTCTGGAGAGGTCATAAGCCGTGCATACTTGCGCCCTCTTTCCTCCCCGGTTTTTCCGTCTTCGCACTGCACCGTCTTGCGAGGATATTCCTCCTCCCCAGATTTAGCAGTGGGTTTGTCTTGCTTGCGGTCCGCGATTGATCTCTTTTCCAGGCTAGTAGATACCTTTTCTTGAGCCCTGCATGGTGCGCGTATTGGTGACGTTTCTACCAAATGCTCTCCCTTATACCCGTCACTTCCATAAGTACGCGCTGTTCCCTTTTTTCTCATGTCAGAATCCTTCGGTAATTACAACCTTCCTCGCCATTTCAATATGGAAACACCTCGCATCCGCATCGATATGGCATCGATCAATCACCTCACTGATGCCCTCCTCCGTTTCGCCAATATACCTAACCCACGCCCGAATTCTGGCTTCATCATCCGCGCTAAGGGGACCGTCTGGTTTCCGTGGTATTGGCTTGAAAGGTTCAGCTGCTATTGCCTCCGGACGCCATGCCATGATTTCCTCATAAGTTGCCGGGGGAGTGCATGATACTTCCTCGGGTTTGCGGTCACGATAGTGAATCCGCCACCAATGAGAAAAACTCGCCAACCCACATTCGTTCGGGTTCGCTCCATCATTTCCGGCATCGTTGTTTTCTGAGGTAACAGAGGTAACAAGGGTGCAAGCCTTTATTGATGCGGGTTTTGCCGTTACCTCTGCCGGGTCGCAGGGGGTAACAGAGGTATCAGAACCGCTTCTTTCCAGGGTTGTGAGCAGGTCATCGAGCATGATGGACCTCCAGCTTATTCACGTCTATCGGATACACCCTTCTCGATTTCCCATTGACCCGGAAGCTCCTGGAGTGCTTACCCTCGGCGTCTCGCTGCGGCAATGCTCCGACTTCCACCAGAAGTTCGCGTGCGCGATCGAAATCAAACCCCTTGAGCGCTTCCCGGAACCCCTCTGCATTAAAAAGATAGATGCGCCCTTCAGAGGAATCGCGCCACCATCCCGCCCGCTCACGGGTTGGAATCTCCCCTGTTGCGTCGGCATTGGAAAAACGCGAATCGCCATGCCGCTCTATGAAGCCCGAAAGCTGTTCGAGTACCTGCATTCGTTCACTATTGCCGCACCCACGAGATGCTTGCCATGCCGTGAAACCTACCGCTGCCGCCTTGATTGCGTCGCCTGGGCACCACCCTGTTATGCCGTATTCGGTCGCGACCTCACCTGCCAGGGCCATCAGGGCGAAGCGTGCAGCCGCTCGTTTTGCCTGGCCCTCGCTATCTTTGGCGGAGAACTCAGGCAGCCCCTTGATGCGTTCAAGCAAGGCACAAAAATCCTGATTATCGCGGGTCAGCTTTTCCAGGAAGGCTCGCGCGGCGTGCCCGTAATGGGTCGCCGCTGCCCGCTTGATCGCATCAGAAAAGGCGGTGCCGCTCGGCAAACCCTGCAGGTCATCCCATGCGCCAAAGACACGGGTTGCCGGAATGTCCAGCAGGCGTACAGCCAGACCGGCCTTTGCTCTGCGTCCACCTTCCTGTATGGTGGTTTCGATGGTCCGCTCGCCACTCGACAGCACACTACAGCGCCACCGGGTCAATGCTCGCGCATTCCCACTCCGTCCGGCGCGCTGCTTGCCACGCCCATTGCCCAAGGCGTAGACAATTGCATCGACTTCGCGCGGATCGCACTCGCTGATTTCATCGAGCGCCAACAGACAGTGATTGAACAGTGCAGCAGTGCCTTCCATGCCATTCGCAGTCGCCCGCCAGCTGCGGCGATAATTGGGACCACCCCAGACAGAGCAAGCCGCTTCAAGCAAGGTTGTTTTGCCGGTGGATGAGTCTCCTACAAAATGCAATCCACCACCTTCGGCATTGCACAGGGCGAGTATTGGCCCGGCAAACGATGCCGACAGGGCCAGCATCAAAAGCGGATTGCCGACAGCGAGCTGCGAGATTTCACGCTGCCAATCAGCAAGGGTGCCACCCCGCGTATGTTCATCGTGTCCGGTCTCGCCACTTTGAAAGATCACCCCTGATGCCTTGGGCCCGATAACGCTATCAGGCAACACAAAAGAATCCTCACACCAGCCCACTTGGCTGGTGCAGCGCATGCGCCGTTTCGGGGAGCTTCCTTGCAGGTACTTGAGGAGCAGGCTGCGCGCCTTCCCCGATGGCTCGATTTCCACTCCGAAAGCTAGCAGTACGCTGCGAAGCTCATCGCCGGCACCACCGAGCATTCCCATTGGCATGGCCCATTCCCGCCACCGATGCAGGCTGTTGCGAAGGCGCAGCATGCGTCCGAAGTTGGTGTCTTGGCCGTCGGAGGTCAGAGCGTCAACATGCAGAGGAGAACAAACGCGGGTTTGGGTCGGATTACCTTCCTTGTCGATGCCAAAATGCCATACACCGGGGCGGAATCTCTCCCCGTTATGCTCCACCCAATCATCAAAGACACGGAAGGCGGGCCGTGCGGTCATGTCAGGAACAGGGATGGCAGTGACTTCTGTTACCTGTGTTACCTCTATCGTATTGACACAGGTAACAGGGAAAGGCCCATCGCTGCTCGCTTGCACCTCTGTTACCTGTGTTACCTCGGGTTCCGGTGATACCAAAGTGGCTTGGTCAGGACCTTGGCGATCCTCCCTGCTTTCATTTCCCCTAACTTCGCCTGTTTCTGAAGCCACAATACTCACTATGGCCTGCCGTACTGCTTCCATGCCGCGCAGCTTTGCCACATCGTTGAAGTCTGTTGCCCCATGCGGTCTGCTGGAACCGAAGTCAGGAACTGCCAGTAGCCCTCCTACAGCGCGTGCCACTTCGGTTGCCTTCGTCAGTCCGGGATTACCTGATGTGCCGCAGTCATCATCAGCGCACAGGATCAGGGGAAGGTCGGGGAATTTCTCGCGTAGGACTTTTGCCACAGCCTCAAGATTGCCAGTATTGAAGGCTACGGCAACAGGGTAGCCGGTTGCCTCATGAATAGTTGCGCCGGTGGCAAAGCCTTCGGCAATACACAGCACAGGCGCACCAACGGTAGTGCCGATGCTGAAGTAGCAGCCAGCCACACGACCATCAGTTAAAAACTTCTTGTTGCAATCAGAATCGATGAATTGCAGGGACTGAAGCCCACTCCCCGCCCGCATCGGGATGACAAGCAAACCTTCATATAGCCTTGCCCCGTTTCCTTTGATGCGCTTGGCTGCCAAGTAGGGGTGTTCCTTGCATGGCTCGGCTTTCGCCCATATCCAATTCGCTTTTTTTCGTGCCTCTGTCTTACGGCTCACTTCTTCCGCTTCGCGCTCGCGCCTAATCGCCTCTATCCTGGCTCTATATTGGTCTTCCTCAGCGGAAGTCGGGGTACGACCAGTGTCAGCGCGCCATGTCTGAGTAACTCCCCCTCGCCAGTCACCGAAGCATCCAGCAGGAATGGCATCAAGGTAAAGCACATACCAGCCCGCATCGTCGCCAGGCTTGCCGTTGCTCGCAAAGCGATGCAACTTTCCGTCTGCTTCGACTACATCTGGAGGGGTGAGGCCCGCCGCTCGAATTGCGCTTCGGAATTGCTCAATGGGACCAAATGTTGTGCGGCCATCGATGCCGCTCGGTGCAATCTGGCAGCTCGAAGGAGATTGTGTTCCGACAGACGATACAGGTGATTGAAGTTCTGATACGGGACAGGTTGTGGCAAGGTTTTGCTTGCCCAATGCCTGAGAATCTGCCTCGTTGCACTGATTGCTGCTTTTTGGTGCCGTAGTCATGGTAGCCACCCTCAAGCCCTGCGGCTTTTTTTGACTTGGGCAGCAAGCCATGCTTCTACTTCGCTCTCGACCCAACCGACCGCTCGTGCGCCTAAGCGAACGGGCGGTGGAAACAGGCCCTCGGCCATTTTTTGATACATGAACGAACGTGAGATTCCCGTTCGAGCCAACACTTGTTTAAGACGCAGAATGACGAGCGTCACTTTGAGCTCCTGCACCATGCTTGAAAGCTCCTATTTAGGTGCTTCCCGGCTTTTCCGTATCTGCACTGACTACTTGCTCTCAGATTAGCCTGGATTGCACCGGTTAAGCGCTTCCCGGACCATCCGGGATTTGCATGATCACCTTACTAAATAGCAAAAAAAAACTGCGGTAATTACCGCTTGGACTTCGGTAATTACCGCAGTGATTCAGGATTGAGGGGGTTTGCTAGAACGGGAGTCTATCGCTTTGGGGAATTAATAACGCCTGCGGCTTCTTTAAGCCATTCCCTAACTGTCTTCTCAGTGACAGCCGCTCCAGCCCGCTCGAGATCTTTTATTATTTCACCGATGCGTTCTAGCCGGCCGGCGTGAATGTCCATTCCATAGCCCATCATTGCCATTCCACCGACCATCTTTAACGCAGTGATTCTCTCTGTTCCTGTCAGTGTATCGGCATACTGAACGTCCCGTTGCCTGTGGGCTGGACTATTTTCAAATTCCCGTAGGGCCTGTGTACGTACTACTAAGCGACTGCTTTTGGGTAAGCGTGGCGCCGGATAATAGAATTTCGAAGTGGGGTGGCGCCTCTGCATCTCCAGGAATTTCTTTCGCTCTTCCTGGTGATTATTAAGTAACGCTTCCGCCTCCGTTTTCCCCAGGTCATAGTCGGCTATATGCTGTTTCAGCTCTTCGAGATCGGCATTCCAGGAACGTAAATATGAAGGCACGTCCAAAATCTCTTGAAGCTGACAGAATTGCCCATCAGTATTCTGCACAATACAGCCTTCGATTGCTGAGAAATCCAGCACCGTCCCATTCGTGAGCACCTGATATCTGCTTTCTATATCAATGCGCTCACCACCGACCATGGGCAAATCCCAGAGGCCCTCAACAGTGCTAATGCTGCTGTTATGGAAGGTGACGTATAAGCCATCTCCAATTTTCAGACTCCTGACTTCAAGTCTTAATTTTCCTGTTGCTTCCTCCGCAGTCCCTCCGACACGGGTTGGGACTTCATCCGGGGAGATCTCTTGCCATTCCAAAGCCGGAAGTGGTGCCCCAGCAACGCGAGATATGTCGATCTCATCTTGAGTGCATTTAACTAATACTCCATGTTTCGCCTTCGCTGTCGTTACCAAATCCACGGATAACGGTAGCCTTCCGTCAAGCGCAAGCCTCATTACATGAGCTTGGGATACTTCTTCTTTAAAAACGAGGGAAAGGTACTTGGCAGCGTCCTCGACTAGAAGCCATTCTTGTACTTTGGCAAACCTTTTCAAAAAAGCGTCCTCCTTTACTTCTCTTACAATTGCCCCGGTGAAGGGACTTTACCTGGTTTAGATAATCCACCCATGCTCAATCATCAGCTCCGCGAGGCAGTTGCTCTAGGTTTTGTTCGTAACCCCGCTTGTGCCCCCGCCATCGATTGAACTGGTGGCGTTTGCACTGGACAGCAAATAAGAAAACTTCTAAAGCAAGGTATATTTCATGACCACAACCTTGCCCAGCCTTTACTTGTCTGAATCCAATCTTACCGCACTATATTTTGTCTAGTTACCTGACGCGTATATGTTTTTAACACGCGTAACGTACGCGTACGTATAGAGTTCCTGTTACTTCTGCTCGGGCTCATGTTGGCGCGCAATCACAAGCGGACCAACATTGCTATGGGGGATGGGATACCGCTTTTTTGCTAGATGTTACGGGAGACCAGTGTTACCGGACACTCAGAGGAATGATGAACCGGTCGAAAAGCAGGAGGTTGCGCGTGCCCCCGTTCTTTCTTTATCAAGTTTGACTAAAACCTCAACTATTGCTGCAATCAGGGTTGTATGAGCTACGGCAATAGGACAGCTTGCGGGAGCTTCTGCAGGGATCAAGGAACGGATATTACTTCCATCTTATCTGGTCGGTGAAATCAGAAACAGCTCTGTTATTGGGCTAACGGATAACAAACGGATAACAACGAAGAAGATCTAGGACTGCGGATACTGCTACCAAACCATAAGTGCTTGATTTCATGGCTCCCCGACCAGGGCTCGAACCTGGGACCTGCGGATTAACAGTCCGTCGCTCTACCGACTGAGCTATCGGGGAATTGGAGAGGTGCATATACTAATGACTTAGGTGAAGCTGGTCAATGCCGGAGGTGAAGTAATTCCCGCATTGATAAATTGGGAGCCCGCCTGGGTGCGTTTAAAAGCTCGCTCATTCCCTATCGTCTGCTGCGAGTAAGCAGATATGGGGTGAGGGTAATATTAGTTGATAGGGGTCTATTCTACAGTATCGCTGCGCTTTATCAGGCTATAGTAGATAACCAGTCTTTAGCCGCCTCCATCTGTAGTATTTCCTGAAAGAGTGAACATCGATCTTTCCGAGGAATGCAATACGCAGTTTACGTGTGTATGGTTAGGCCGAACCCGTTACAAAGACAAAGCGTGAACGGGTCCGCGCGATTTGCGAAAACCACCCGCTCAATAATCTTTCTCGGGCACGACAATAATCTTTTCGCTGGTTCCCGGGTCTCCCTTTGGACCGGGAGGACCGGATTTATCTGTACTTATTGATAGACAACCGGTAATTCCTGCAAGCATCACTACCAACATAAACAGCTTCAGGCTTTTCATGTGATTTTCCTTTTTTAAGTTAATTATAAGCGCTCCTGCAGGCGCAGATTAACCCGAAACTGTAGCTGTAACTGTTCGTTAACACACATTCCGTATTCTCTGCCGCGTGCGATAGTAGACGGAGAAATTTTTGGCGCTGCCTGCCGTTATCTATTCCGTCCTGTTCCTCGAAAGTGATTGGCGGGCTCTGGCGTTATGGGGAAAAGCTACGTCAGTTGCTTCTTGCCTTGCATGATGACTCCGAGAAGAACCAGACCTGCAATCATTAAGGCAGAGGATGCAGGCTCGGGAATGGGAGCGACAAAGCCATTGGCAACCACCAGTCCTGAATTATTTATCCCATTGGCTTCACTCAGAAACCCTCCCGGAAGGGCCGCCAGCAAGTTAAGATCGCTCATGCCGACGCCATCAGGGGCGGTGCTGAAGGCATGCATATCACCCTGAGGTGACTGCGGCGTTCCGGCTACCTGCGCCGAACCTACTACCTGTCCGGCATCGTTAATGCCAAACGCTACGCTTTCATCTCCCCCCAGCGTACCGAGATCAGTCATGCCTGAGCCATTGGGGCCGGTAATGAAAGCATGAGAGTCTGACTGCCCTACTGTTCGCCCTGTACTATTGATTCCGTTTGCAAACGTCTCACCGCCCAGCGTATTGATATCGGCCATGTCAACACCGTTTGGGCCCGTAATAAAGGCGTGTTGACTCCCGTTACTGATGAATGAATCTCCCACTGCCCGTCCCGCTTCGTTGATACCATGGGCTGCGCTGTAGTCTCCACCCAGCGTGCCAAGGTCGGTCATATTCACACCACCCTGCCCAGTAATAAAAGCATGGGAAGAATTGTCGCCGGTTGTAAGGGAAATTCCGGCGGCTTGTCCGGAGGCATTGATTGCATGAGCCCAGCTGTTGCTACCCCCCAAAGTGCCAAGGTCGGTCATGCCGATACCATTGGGGCCGGTGATGAAAGCATGATAAGAGCCGTCACCGGCTATAAGGGAACGTCCTACAACCTGTCCCGTAGCGTTGACACCATAGGCCCAGCTATCACTGCCTCCCAAGGTGCCCAGATCAACCATTCCTTCGCCTTTGGGGCCGGTGATAAAGGCATGGGTATTTCCTTCAGGCGTTCTTGACCAACCCACTATTTGCCCTGCATCGTTGATCCCCCGGCCGTAAGCGTCGATTCCGCCCAGACTTCCAATATCGGCAACCATTTTGCTATTTGGGTCAACAATGAAAGAACGAAAACCGGCAAACGCCGGGGATACCAAACCGAGACCGATCAGGATCGAGGCCAGGACCAGACTGCTGATTTTTGAGCTATGGCTTGTTTTCATGGTTTATGTGCTCCGATGAAGCGGAATAGGCGAAAAGTGTAATCCGACGAGCTTTACGTTTTAGCTTAGATCACGTATTGAAAATCTCAAGGTAAAATCAACTGATGTAGCCCCATCAAATTCCTTATGTGTTGGATACATAGGAGTCCATCCATGCCACTGCCTGAGTTCATGGTGCTACCCGGGATAACCTGGTCTATGGCTGCTTTAAGGGGCAAAACGACTGGCTAAACAGTTGGCAGTTGGCTCAACACCAGACCAGCCATTAAGCTCTTTGCTCTGCATTATGAATATCAATTACGAGTAGCCGCATGAAAAAGATTTCACGTAACGATCCATGCCCATGCAAGAGCGGCAAAAAATACAAGTATTGCTGCCAGGAGCTGGAAAAAATGTCAACCGCACGCACGAGTTCGGCAGCTTCCCCTACTCCATCAATTTCGGAATACCTCCAGACCGGAATTCAATATCATCAGGCCGGGCACTTACCTCAGGCGGAAGCAATCTATCATCGGATACTTCAGGTAACGCCCGAGCATCCTGGCGCGCTGCACTTCATGGGGCTAATAGCCAGGCAAACGGGAAAAATTGAAGCCGCCATTGAGCTCATTAGCAGGGCGCTCGCCTTCAAACCTGACTATGCCGAGGCCCATGGGAATCTGGGAAATGTGTTCAAGCAGCAGGGCAGGCTGGAAGATGCGATTAACAGTTATCGCAAGGCCCTCAATCTTAAACCCGATATGGCGGAGGTATACGCCAATCTGGGAAATGCCCTTATGGAACAGGGCAAGCTGGACGACGCGATTGCGAATTATCGCAAGGGCCTTGCGGTCAAGCCGGATTTAGCCGAAATGCATTGCAACCTGGGGAATGCGCTAAGGGAACAAGGCAAATTGGATGACGCGGCTGCCAGCTATCGCAAGGCGCTGACCTTGAATCCGGGTTTCGCCGAAGCACACAACAACCTGGGAAACCTGCTGAATGAGCAGGGCAAGCGCGAGGAAGCCATTCTCCGCTTTAAAAAGGCGCTCCATTTGCGGCCGAATTTTGCGGAGGCTTGCAGCAACCTGGGAAATGCCCTGAGGGAACTAGGCAGGCTGGACGAGGCGGTTGCCTCTTACCAAAACGCGCTCGCGCTCAGGCCAGACTATGCCCAGGCGTACAGCAATCTAGGGAACGCGCTGAGAGAACAAGGCAAGCTGGATGAGGCGATTATCAGTTACCAGTCCGGGTTGCGAATCAGTGAGGACCCGGACATAAAACAAGGATTCGCGCAGTGCATACGAAACGTCTCCTTTACTCATGAAATTCCCGGTATTCGCCCACTCATCATCAGAGCCATGCGTGAGCCGTGGGAACGGCCCGCCGAACTGGCAAACCCGGCCATATCATTGGTCAAGTTGAATCCCGGTATCAGAAAATGGATTGCTCGGGCGTCGAATGGAGCTCTGAACGGGAACTGTGCTGCTGGGACCAGGTCACCGGAGCAAGAACTGGCCCGTTCCTCTGGCTCACCTGACCTCGCCCCTGTTTACGACGACCTGCTGCTTCATTGTGTGCTGGAGACTACACCTGTCTGTGATGCGAAACTCGAACGGGTTCTCACCGCCATACGATCTGCCATGCTGGACGCGGTAGTTAGCAGCGAAAATCACGGCAGGGTGCGTGACGCGTCTGATGCTGATAAAGATAAACTGGCTTTCTATTGCGCACTGGCGCGGCAGTCCTTCATCAATGAATACGTTTTTTCCTGCCCTCAGGAAGAGTTCAATCAGGCGCAATCGTTGAAAAACCGCCTTGCTGCTGCTCTCGCATCGAAAGAACCGGTTCTTCCTTTATGGCTGCCAGCCGTGGCGGCATATTTCCCGCTGGCTTCATTACCGTCCGTCGAAGCGCTCCTGGCCTCTCCATGGCCTGATGCCGTGGCTGCACTGCTGGTGCAACAGGTAGAAGAACCTCTGGAAGAACGCCGTTATCGCCCGCTTATGCCGCGTTTGACTCCCATTGCGGATGCCATTTCCATTACGGTTCAAAAGCAGTATGAGGAGAATCCGTACCCGAGGTGGGTCAAGCTCCCGCGCAGCAAAGCGGTCTCGATAGAGGATTATCTGCGCAACAAGTTTCCTCTTTCCTCGTTCACGCCGAGGAGCCGGGTTAACGAGGCGGACAGGCGGCTCGACATTCTGATAGCCGGATGCGGAACGGGTCAGCACTCGATTTCAACGGCGCAGCGGTACAGGAACGCCAAAGTTCTTGCTGTCGATTTGAGCTTGACAAGCCTCTGCTATGCGAAAAGAAAGACTCGCGAGCTGGGCCTGAAGAATATTGATTACGCGCAGGCCGACATCCTGAGCCTCGATTCACTGAGTTCAGCAGATCACACCTTCGATATCGTGGAATCAGTGGGTGTGCTGCATCATCTTGCAGATCCTTTGGCGGGATGGCGAAAACTGGTTTCCTTAATGCGGCCTGGCGCGTTCATGCGCCTCGGTTTTTATAGTGAGTACGCCCGGCGGAACGAAACCGCAGCGCGACGTTTCATTGCAGAACGGGGATATGCATCGAATCCTGGAGATATCCGGCGTTGCCGCCAGGAACTGATGTCTGCGGAAAACGCTGCGCAGTTCAGGCAAATTTTATCGGCCAGAGATTTTTATACCGTCAGTGAATGCCGCGATTTACTTTTTCATGTTCAGGAGCATCGTTACACCCTGCCTCAACTGAAGGAAAATCTGCGGGAACTTGAATTGACGTTTATCGGATTTTCCCTTGATTCCGCCGTCATCAAACAATATGGGCAACGCTTTCCGGATGATATCCCTCAGGCCAATCTGGACAATTGGCATATGTTCGAACTGGAACATCCTGATACTTTTACCGGCATGTATCAGTTCTGGGTACAGAAGCGCGGCTGAAATCCCTGGTATGACGGCTAGTCCCCATGAATCCCGGGGAAATTTCTGCGGGCCGACAAAGATATACGAGAAATTTCGCTTGACATTTTTACAGTAATCCACACGCGTAACAATAATCGTATAATCAGCCACCATCGACCGCAGCAAACGCGCGCCACGCCTGGCTTTTCTCTTAACATGCTGAAATTAAACGTACTTCTTAAATGTTTAAAAAATAGCCAAACAAGAAAATAGCGTTACGGGAAGGCGACTTACTCACCGTGTTAAGAGCTTATCAACAAACTTATCCACAGAAATTGTGGACAATGAAGCTCTTCCTCCGGGCCGGACCGATTCCTGCACCCGGGCACCAGGGAAATGCCCGGCCCGCGTCTGGGCAAGCCTCTGATACAGTCTGCTAATGCGGTTGGTTCATCATCCCGACTGGATCCTCATACTCCCCTAAACGAAGAGCGGCTTCCACGGCTTTTTTTGCCTCCTCGACGGTCTTCGCATGGGTGAGGTCCACGGCGGGGTTGGGATAACTGTGCCAAAATGTAAAACCGGCCGTTGTAATCCAGAGTAGACCTCTGACATGTTGCTCTACAAATACCTCGTGATGATTTTCGTCAACCACCTTCCATTCTATATCCATAATTCAGTCTCCTTGATACGTTACAATACACAAGCTGGACATTTACCTCAAGCCAAGCCATCGTGCGGCGCATATTGCAGATACCTGCAGGATCAATTCAAATCCTGCATTCCTTGAACCAAAGTCTGGCCGGGACGCACCTGGTCCTAAGTATATTGTTGTTTAACTCCAGCGTGGAAAAATCTATGATTCAAAACATCAGGAAGCGCTTGACACCCGGACTGGCCGTTGCCTCGGTGGTTGCCCTTGTCTCGGCGCTCTCAAGTTCAGCATTGAAAGCCGATGCAGTGACCGATTGGAATCGCATTGCAGGCGACGCCATTGTCGATGCCCGGTTGGGCCCGCTGCCGGCTGATCGGGTACTGGCTATTATGCATGCGGCAGTATACGAAGCCGTAAATGCGATTACCAAACGCTATCCATCGGATAAGTCCGGCTTGAAGGCGCCACCGGGGGCTTCGGTAGATGCAGCCGTTGCGGCCGTCAATCGCATCGTGCTGTCGGAGCTCGTGCCATCCCGGAAACCTGCTGTCGAAGCCGCTTATGAGGCTGCGTTGACGAAGGTGAGCGATGGCGCGGCAAAGACCGACGGTATTTTAGTGGGAGAAAAAGCTGCCAGGGGAATTCTGTCCAGACGCGCAAATGATGGAATCGCAACAGGGGAAACATATCGGCCTCATACCTCTCCAGGCGTATACGTGCCGACCGTAATACCGGAAGCGCCCCACTGGTTACAGATCACGCCATGGCTGATGACGAGCGCCTCGCAATTTCGTCCCGCTCCGCCTCCCCGGCTCAACAGTGACGTATGGGCACGTGACTACAACGAGGTCAAAGCGCTGGGCGGCAAGAATAGTAGGCAGCGTACTGCTGAACAGACCGATATCGCCCGTTTTTGGGAGGAGGTGATGCCCCCCATTTATCACGGGATCGTGCGCTCTGTTGCCGACGTCCCGGGAAGAGAAACTACCCGGAACGCGCGCTTGTTCGCAGCAGTGACCCAAGCCACGAACGATGCGCTGATCGCGGTATTTGATGCGAAGTACCACTATGGCTTCTGGCGGCCCGTCACGGCGATCCGCAACGGCGATATCGACGGAAACGACCGCACAGAGCGGGATCCGTCCTGGCTGCCCTTCATCGATACGCCCATGCACCCTGAATATCCCTGCGCGCATTGCATTATTTCCGGCGCTGTCGGCGCAGTACTGGAAGCGGAGGTTGGAGCAGAACCCATGCCGCTTCTGACGACGGTAAGCCAGGCCGCGGGTGGCACGTCGCGAAGCTGGACGCGAATCGAAGATATTACACGGGAAGTTGCGAATGCCCGGATCTATGATGGCGTGCACTATCGTAGCTCGGCGGAAGTGGGAACCGCAATGGGTAAACAGATCGGCGAACTTGCAGTGAAAAAATACCTTCAACCGCTCAAGTAGAACGGCTCGGGCGGATATAACGCCCTTCTTCTGCGTCTGTGTTAACTGGATACCGAGCAGCACATCGGTCGTGATAGCCAATTCGCGCGGAGGGGCGACTTACTCATCGTGCCCATGGATTATCCACATACTTATCCATAGCAATTATGGATGACGAGCTTCTTGCCGAGGTCGAGATTTCCCTCGGCATCCACATAAAAAATACGTTGCACAGGTCCGGGTTTTGGGAACCAAGCCCGCATGTCGTTGACTAAATTTTTTTGATAGAACTATCTGGAAAGGGTATGACGCAGGGCCGGCTGTGCTATCACCGGATTTTTTCTTTGCCGTTTGTTTTTTGGAAGGAGAAAAAAATGAAGAAGCGAAATCACAATCATCATGAAGCATTCACCTCCTTTTCTGGTCCGCTGGACCACGGAGCGGAGGTCTTCACACAAAAAATGTTCAAACATTCTCAATCAAAGACTCAGGAAGTCTGGGACGACATAAAAAAAACCCGGCAAGAAAAAATGGTCGCCATCAAATCCAGGTCGAGAAAGGAAGGGTTGAATCGGAACTGATCACCGCGCCCAGGCATGACCACTGGTAGTAAGCCCCACGCAAAGGGGGGAACCTGCAGCTTTCAACGTCAAAAATCCCACAATCCAAACACTGGTAATAAAAGAAAAACAGGTCTGGCTGTTCCTCTTTAGATCTTGCTGGATCAGGCCGGTCGTTACCACGTCCAATTTACTGTAATCCAGGTTAAGGAAAGCGCTAAATCACCCGGATATTCTTGAACTGCCACGGGTCGGCGCCATCCACATCCTCATGGAACAGCCATCCTCTGTCTTGCAGGGGCGTCCAATCGGTGTATACGCTTACAAGCTCGCCAAGATAAGGCTGTGCAATTTCCAGGATAACTTCATGGTCGATGTCATCGGGCTCTACCACGCCCGCGTAAGGATTTTGAAGCATCCAGACCATGCCAGCCAGAACCCCAGCCACGACTTGCGAGCTGGTTGCGTTGTTATACGGTGCCAATCGCCGCGCTTCATGGATCGACAAGCGCGAACCGTACCAATAGGCTCCTTTGCGATGCCCCATGAGCAGGACGCCGAGCTCATCCACGCCATCCACTATATCGTCGCGAAGAATTCGCTTGCTGGACTGCAAGCGCCAATTTCTGCCTGCCAGCTCGTGGATGGAAAGCACAGCGTCGTCACAGGGATGGTAGGCATAATTCACTGTCGGACGATAGACCACCTTTCCATGTTCTCTCAAGGTGAGATGATCCGCTATTGAAATGGATTCACCATGTGTGATCAGGAAACCATGGTAAGAACCGCCAAGAGGTACCCAACTACGTACGCGTGTAGCGGCACCCGGGCGATTAAGGTAAATGGCTGCATCACAGCCGAATCCATGACGTGCTCCGTCAAGGGGCCAGTGACGCTCGTGGCTGCCCCATCCGAGCTCGGAAGGCTGAAGGCTCTCGCCCACGAATCCATCCACAGACCAGGTATTGACGAATTCATTGGCCTGTTTACGCTGCGCCCCTATTTGCGTATCGCGCTCGGCGATATGAATGGCCTTTATTTCAAGGCGAGATGCCAGCTCGGCCCATTCTACCCGGCTTACCGGTTTTTTTACTTTCATGCCTGTATCGGCGGCGATATTCAGCAGAGCCTGCTTAACGAATGTCGAAGCAAGGCCGGGATTGGCGCCGTGCGCCAGGAGGGCCGTCGGCCCTTCCCCTTTTTCACGCGCGAAAGCGAGGGCTTTTTCTCGCAAAGCGTAATTGGAGCGCAGCGACACCGAGACCGACCTGTCGGTATAGCCGCCTGACCAGGGCTCAATGCAAGTATCAAGATATAATGATCCTCGCCGCCAGCACAGATCTACAAGCGCAAGGCTGGAAACATCCACTGCCAGGTTGAGCAGGAAATCCCCCTTGTTCAGGCACGGTTCGAGCACGGCAAGATAGTTTTCCTCTGTCAACAAATGAGGCGTAAATGCAACGCCGAATTCTCTTGCAATGTTCTGTCCATTCTCGTCGGCAGAAATTATTTTGACCTGCTCGGGGGCTATTTCAATGTTGTGGAACAGCAACCTTAGCAAGGCTTGGCCTATGCTGCCAAAACCTACTATTACCAGGTTTCCCTGTAAATGCCCCTGTTTGGTATGTGCTTGCTTGTGTGCTTTCATTTCCATTACGAGATTTTCCCTTGCTTAACCGGCCTTGCTTGACCCAAGCTGGCTCAATCGCCACTCCCTTGCCATATAAACACTGTAAACACTGCGTCCGTGCGCAAGCGAACGCTCTATTGGCGGCACTCGCCTTTATCCAGCCTGGATTTCTGTCTCGACCTGCTCGTTCTAGGTGTTATTCACCCGCGCTGAAGGAACTGCAACCCCGTAGTATCGGTCAAATCAATTCTTGGTATGCTGGGATCCGGCTGGGCGAAATGATCGAAGGTCTCGTGGCAATCGCTAACGTCAGGATCCGGTCGCACGCATCTTTTTAATTGCTTTGCATGCAGTGTATACCGAGATTAATCCATGTTTTTATTGAAGGAGAGCGGCAAATGGCTAATTGTATCCTGCCACAGCACGAAAATCATACTCATCCGCATAGCGCTGAATGCGGGCATATACGTATTGTGCACGGCAACCATGTTGACTACTTGCACGATGGCCACTTGCATCACCCGCACGGCGACCATATGGACGAACACTCACTGGATATAACGGAGAGCAATCCGGACGAATGCACGCCTGGGCACCAATGCGACAGCCATCAACAAGAGCATACTCACGGCCCGGAATGCGGGCACGAGATGGTGCCGCATGGCGAACATATCGACTATCTGGTTGACGGCCATCTTCATCACCCGCATGGTGATCATTGTGACGATCACGGACCGGTAACGCTGGCATAATCCGAGGATCCGGGAATAAAAACCTCGTTAGAGCACTCATTTGCCAACTCGCAAAATGGCGCTTTACAGGGCTGTGCTCCAGTCCAGATTCTGCTCGACTTAGCTTCCCGGTTTTGCACTGTCACCCTGCCCTGTGAACAGCCGTGCATACCTCCCTGGTCAAACTGTATTGATCAATGCAGGGTGAGTTAACTCAATATCGCTAATGTGACGGCCTTGTTGCGGCGGTGAATAGGCACTATAGCTGGAAATAACTGAAGGCTCCAGGTGTCCCGTGATCTGTTCAAGGTCCGACAGCCGCAGCCCCTGGCGCACGAGATAAGTGATATAGCTATGCCGGATTGCGTCGGCGGTTATTTCCTCGGGATCGGGCAAGCCCGAGTCAACCGCTGCGCACACCAGTGCCGCTGACAGATCTATACACGTCCCCGCATCGCCGGGACTCCAGACGGGGTGGCCGTCTGATTCAATGAGCAGGGATTTGAGCGGCTTGCTCAGAGGAATGGTTCTAGACGAGGTCCCGTCGAGGTTGATCGTTGCCGCTTCGAGATCAATCTGATTCGGCCGTAACATCGCAGCCTCATTAATGCTCACGCCACTGAGCAATAAACCGATCAGTTGCTTTCCTTTCAGGTTTGAAGCATTGATTAAAGTCCTTAACTGATGACTGCTGAGCTCTCGATACGGAGGCGCAGAATTCGTCAGCACGTGAGCCGCTTTATTATCCAGTGAACGGGCTGTGGTCCCCAGCGCGGGATGAGGATCATCAATCAACTTGGTACCTGCATTGGCAGCTGAATAATTCTGCATGCCGAAAATGGCAATAGCCGGATGTTGATCCTTCTTCTGGGTTAAATACTCGAAAACCCAGACGGCAAAGAGCCCTAAAAACAGGGACCCAACTATCGCTATCAAAGCTTCTTGCGTATAGGCCGGCCTCACCGGATCCGTTGATTCATAAGCCCTGCTAATGACGGTTACCTGAGGGTATTTGTCCTTGCGCCCCGTCTTGACCTGTACCAGCCGCTCCTGCGCTTCACGATAAAGGGTTTCAAGCCCTTCCAGATCGGTTTTCAGCGCATCATGTTGCGCAAATTTCGATGAGAACGCCGATGCCTCCTTTTTATGCTCGCTCAGTTGCGCCCGAATATCCCTGACGGTCTGCTGTGCGGCTGTGTAAGCCATTTCTGCATCCGTCAATACCACGTTTTGACCATATCGGCGCTTGTTGTTGACCGCTGTCTCAAGTTCCTTGATTTGCTCCGGAATTGATTTCAAATCGGGCTGCAGATTCAAATACTCGCGGGTAAATTTCTTGTCAAGTCCCGCCAGTTTCTCGCGCAAATCCTGCAACCTTGTTTCCAGATCAACCAGACTACCCTTCTCGTCATCAGGGACAACTGCTTTTCCCCGGGATATCGCGGCTTTCACAGCATCCAGGTTTGATTTCGCCTTGACCTCAGCTTCGGAGGCTTTATTCAGCGCTTCATTCAGGCCTCTCATGCGGGCTGCGGCTTCATTTTCTTCCCGCTCTGTAGAAGAGATATCGTTATTTCTCCTGAAGTCCTCCAGTGCCAGCCTGGCGGAGTTGACCTTGTCGGCCAGGCCATCCAGTTCGTCCTCGACAATGCGTTCGGTATTGCTCGTCAACTTTTTGACTTCTTCAGTCCGCGCATCAAGGTAAACGTCTATCCACGTGTTGATGAGCAGCGGTAAAAACTTGGGATCGGTACCCTCCGCCATAATCTCGACGAGATTGGTTTCAGCGACAGGGGAGACATTCAGCAAATTCTGGATATCGGATGGTTTCAGTTGAACCAGAAATTTGCCGGCAGCGGATGCTTTCAGCCTGGACACGGTTTCGGCAGCAAGCTCATGGCCTAAAAAAATCTGACGCTGAATGGCCACGTGCTGGATATCGGCGTCGCTGCTTTCGCGGTCTATGGCCGTCATCGCCGAGGTCAGCAATGTTGCCCTGCTTTGATAGACGGCGGGCTGACTGTAGATGTAAGCCAGGCTGATAGCAGCGCTGGTTAAAAATACCAAAACGAAAATGCTGAATCTGCGCGAGCGGTACCATGGCTGCTCATCCACATCCGCAGAAAGCGGGACACTTCCGGACAAGCGTGAACTGATCCTGTTTTTCATAAACGGGCTAAACCCTCAACGGCCTCAAAATTCGATATAGGCGAACGCAACCCGCGATTACGATAGCTGGGCAAATATTAGCGGGATACATCCGGAGATGACAAGTACGCACAAATTTCAGGTATGCGAAATTCAGCTAGGATTGAAAGTAAAACCTGCCTTGTTGTTTTGTGAAGTGTTCTTCTCTATTTACCCGGCATCACTGGATAAAAACAATGATAACCGCTGGCGAACGTCATGGCCGGGAGAAGTGCTGCACGGGTGTCGAAAACCCGAAAAACAACAAATACTGAAATCCCATGCTGCAAAGACAACTTTCGTACGGTTGCGCACAAACGGAAAGCGGTCTGCGCCATGACAATGTGCACAACTCGAAAAAAGAAGCTTTTAATATTACTGTAAAAGTTTAGCCCTAAGCTGAAGACATTAGCGAGAGCCGTAGTAAATTTTCAAGGTAACTGAAAAATCATGACCGCCAGTTTTAAAGATACCCCGTCAATCTTATCGGTATGCGCTTTGGCGAACGGGCTGTGGTTTATTCAGCTTTTTATTTATTCCCCTCAGGGACAGCAAAATGAAAAAACGTCATGATCAGGATGTGTTTGGCACTGCTTTTACCTTGTTCGACTACAGATCAGCAGCCTTTCGGCAAAAAAGGTTCAAACACTTCCAGTCGAGCGGCTACAACCATCTGGCAAACGTTGAAAAAATACGGGAAAGAAAAAAAGACGAGGCAGTGATACTTTTTAAAGAAAGCGCATGATGCCGGCTTAGCATAGGTATGCGTGTCACACGCGCTGTCTTGCCTCCCCCGCTCTCATGTCAGACGATCGATACCTGATATCCTGGCTGCTCAGTTCATGGCTGCATTCGGATGATCATCAACCCATCGCCCCTCCCCGATATTGTCCTGTCCTTTGATCCTTTCCCATCCCGTTCTTCAACCTGTTGTCCGATAGTATTTGCCGGATAGCCGTCATGCATAATGACAGCACACGTCTACCCTTTTCAGAGGGAATACTGCTGATTAGCCGTTACCAGTTAGCTGCTGCTCATAGTTGATAACCTGTCCGCCGGTATACCAGAAGAATCAATTCCGCAGGACGCCTATAACCTTTGTTATTGAGCGGATCCAACGAGGCGGGTAAAAAGCGAAAAACGGAATATGCATCCTACGCGGCTCTGCTGTATGTTCCAACAGGAAGAATGGACTATGCAATCGCTACATTGAATGGATAATCCGGGGGTAGCTAAAATTTAAAGCCCGTTTTTTTACTTCCGATTCGAGAGTCAGGAGTTATTACACATCAAGGACATCTACGGCATAATGTTGCACTCATGTATCAAGTCTGCTCCTCGGGCTCAAGCAATAGGAGAAAAACAAGCATGGCTCAACGAATTTTCCGCATAGCACTCAATTTAGCATTGCCACTGATGGCCCTGGCATTTTCGCCGAGCGTTCTTGCCCAACAAGCCGAAGCCTCGAGCGGGATCTTGCAACTTCACCGCCCAGACAATCACGCGACCCAAAAAGAGTCTATCTCCGGCGGCGCATGTGTCGTCGAGACAGGCGCTTTTCCGGTGGGCTTCAATGCGTACGTCGTGCCGGATGGGGACCATCCTTCATATCCTCCCTTTTGCTCGCCAGTACCCGCCGGCGCCTTGAATCTTGTGATAGATATACTTGCGCGAGAGGTTCGGGACACTCCACTTGCCGTGCGACTGATGAAAGTGGAAGGCGGGGAAGAGCGCGAGGTTTTGTCCGTGCCGGCTACAGAATATACTTCCGGAAACATTCCCCTTGCAGTTAACCTGGAGCCGCTCGCCAAGTATAAGGTGCTGCTGATTGGCAACGATGCCTCGGGAAAAACGGATAATCTCGTCAGCATTCCTCTGGAAGTAAGAAAGGCGGGTGACTATGTTCATACCGGCAATGGCGGAACCGGATGGGGTTTTCTGTTACTGGTGGCAGGTCTTGCGGGGCTCGTCGGCGGCTTTATCCATTTCTGGCGTCCCAAACCGGCGACGACGAACACAGGCGTTCCCTAACGCTAATCCACCCCAAAACTCCGGTTCCTTGAATCTCCGCGTCCTTGAACCCCGATATCAAACGAGGCGCCATGACTGGAATTAGCGTCTCTTGACATAGTAAGACAACCGGTCGTATCATTTGTACATGACCAGATCAACAAAAAAAGAGACCAATAGAGAAAACCTGTTAAACCAGGGTGTAACCATGCTCATGGGGCAGGGTTATCATGGTACGGGACTGCAGGAGGTCCTGGATGCGGTCAACATTCCCAAAGGCTCTTTTTATAACTACTTCGGAAGCAAGGAAAATTTTGGCGCAGAAGTCATTCAACACTATATCGATCCATTCATTACGCGTTTAGCCGCTCATTTACAACAATCCGGGACGGATGCATTGGGCGCGATACGGCTTTACTTCGATGAACTCATAGCGGAGCTGGAGAAGGACCAGTTTAGAGGCGGCTGTCTGCTGGGAAATCTGATGGGAGAAATAGGAGATACCAGCGAGGTTTGCCAGAAATCTCTCCAATCGGCGGTGCAGCGCTACCGCGATTTATTGCAGGCCGGTTTGGCCAAGGCGCAACAGCAGGGTACGGTAAGGCTGGATAAATCAGCGGAAGACATGGCGGATTTATTGATAAATACCTGGCAGGGAGCTTTATTGAGGATGAAAATAGAAAAGTCGTCCATGCCCGTCAAGCAGTGTTGTGAACAGTTGTTAGGCGAGTTTTTCAGAGCGTAATTTTTTTGCTCTTATCGAATACGACCGGTCGTTTTAATTTACGTTTTTTTGGGAGATTTATGCCATTCCATACATTGAAGCTTTTGATGTCAGCACTGGTGCTATCTGTTATAAGCGTACCAGGTTCATTTGCTCATGCTGACGCCCAGGCGGGCGCTCAGGCTGACACTCGGGTTGCCAAGGAAGCGCCAGCGAAACAGCGCGACGGCTCTGCAGCAGGCTCTACAGTGTCTGGAGCAGGCCACAAACATTATGAGAAATCAGACGGGGCCGAGCAGCCGGGACCGGACGGCCAACTTGCCCCCAGGCTGCAAGAACTCGGTTCTCACATATTTCCTGTCAGCACGCGGAACAAACAGGCACAGCTATTCATCAACCAGGGGCTTAATCTTGCGTATGGTTTCAACCACGCCGAGGCGCGCCGCGCATTCCGCGAAGCCGCCCGGCTCGATCCCACGCTTGCGATGGCTTACTGGGGCCAGGCACTCGTACTCGGTCCCAACATAAACGCGATGATGGAACCGAACGAGGAGCCGCAGGCTCTCGAGATGGTGCAGCAGGCCAAGTCGCTTATGGGTAATGCGTCGCCGAGAGAGCAGGCGCTTATCAGCGCTCTCGACAAGCGTTATTCGGGCAAAACAGAGCATCGCACGGCAAACGACGAGGCCTATACGGACGCGATGCGGGAGGTACACCGCCGCTTTCCGGATGACCCTGACATTGCGATGCTTTATGTGGAGTCGATGATGGACCTCCGTCCCTGGGGCTACTGGATGCCCGATGGACGCCCACATGAGGGAACGGCTGAGATCGTGGCGCTCACCGAGGACGTGATGCGCCGCCACCCTGCCCATCCCGCCGCACTGCATATGTATATTCACCTCATCGAGCCAACGGCTACGCCCGAGCGCGCGGAGAAGGCAGCCGACACCCTGTTGACGCTGATGCCAGCCGCCGGGCATATGATACACATGCCATCGCACATTTATCAGCGGGTCGGGCGGTACGCGGACGCGATGAGGAGCAATCGTCTCGCAATCGCCGCTGATGAGGATTACATCGCCCAGTGCCGCGCCCAAGGCTTATACCCGATGGCGTACTATCCCCATAACATTCATTTTCTCTGGTTTGCGGCCACTGCCGATGGTCAAAGCAGGGTTGCGATCAAGTCTGCGCGGGAGATTGCCGCCAAGATAAACGATGAGGTGCTGAAGGAGATGCCGTTTACCGCCGTGTTCCGTATGGTGCCGTATTGGGCGCTGGCAAGATTCGGGCACTGGAAGGAGATCCTCGAGGAACCGGCGCCACCCTCCACCAACACATTTTTGAAGGGCAGCTGGCATCATGTGCGAGGTCTGGCGTACGTAGCGACCCGGCAGCTCGGCCAGGCCGAGAAGGAACTTGGCGCGTTGCATGAGATCATGAAAGATCCCTCACTCGATGGTCCGCTCTTTTCGAAAAATACGCCGCGCACCGTGTTACAGGTCGGGCCTGAGGTACTTGCGGGTGAAATCGCCGCTGCGCGGGGGCAATTTGATTCCGCAGTCGCGCATCTTGAACGCGCGGTTCGCCTCGAGGATGCTCTAATATACACGGAGCCGTCGGAATGGCACTACCCGCCGCGGCTGGCGCTGGGCGCGATTCTGCTGGAAGCGGGGCGTCCGGCTGAAGCGGAGACGGTGTATTGGGAAGATCTGCGGCGCAACCGTGATAGCGGCTGGGCGCTGTATGGGCTGATGCAAGCGTTGCGGGCTCAGAAGAAGTACGATGAGGCAGCGCTTATCGAGACACGTTTCAAAAAATCCTGGGCGCGGGCCGACGTGGAACTCGGTTCATCGCGTTTTG
This sequence comes from Nitrosospira briensis, assembly GCF_900115125.1. Taxonomy (GTDB): domain Bacteria; phylum Pseudomonadota; class Gammaproteobacteria; order Burkholderiales; family Nitrosomonadaceae; genus Nitrosospira; species Nitrosospira briensis_A. The sequence goes on from NZ_FOVJ01000001.1 coordinate 1,112,400, forward strand.
GACGATGACGGGTACAAGATGTACGGGATCTCAGCATATTTTACTTATGCTTCCACTTTTGAAACCGGCCGTAATGATAGGCGGCTGTTTTATCTTGTTGACTGGCGCGGGCGCGAATGGCGTCTTCATATCCCGCAAAACCGGTGGATGAATTGCGGTGCGTCGGGCTTTGCGTCGCGCGTTGCATCTCTTCCAGCAACGTGCGTGCTCCCAGCTCGGCGGTTTCGATCGCCCATTTGATTCCCATTCCGCTCAGAGGATCCGGCGCATAAGCCGCATCGCCAACTGCCAGCCAGCCATCTCCCGCGGCGCTGATGAATGCACCTGCGCCAGCCGTACGCCCGGATATCGGCTGCATGCCCTGAGTACTCGGCAGCCGGGGAGCGAGCAGCCGAGTACGTTGCAGTTCCTGGAAAAAAAAATCTTTCAATGGGACCTGCCTCCGTTTCAGCTCATCTCGGTCAATACAAAAACCCGCGAAATATTTGCCGCCCATAGCCGGCAGGGCGTACCACCAGCCTTTATCCGTCGCCTCGATATAGAGGGCATGCTGCGGGGCATGGGCCGGCGCGGCGCAAGGTTTATCGCTTCGCTCCTGCAACAATGTCATCAGCGCTATTTGTGATGATTCGACCAATGGCGAGCGCTCTAAAAAAGGCGCCGCCACACGTCCGGTAGCAATGACCAGAAAACTGGCGCTGCACACGCCACTGCTTCCCGCCTCATCCGCGGAGGTTTTCGCGAGGCGCATCAAAATGCGCCACCGGTCGCCCCGCCGCTCAATTCCTGTAACTTTGGCATCGGAAACGATCGATACGCCCGCCGCTCGGGCGAGATCGCACAATGCTCGATCGAAGGGTTGGCGTTCCACGGCCACGCCGGGACCCCACGGGTTGAACATGGCGTTGAATGTAACGGGCTCGGGCGTATCCCACACGGATATTGTTTCGTGGACTTCCACTCCGGGTACGGCCTCCCGAAAAAAGCTGGAACAATGCCGTTCGATAATGCTGCGTGCATGACCGGACACAAGTTCAATGCCGCCGGGAGCGTAGCCGCTCCAATGGGCAAGGCTTACTCGCGCACCACCGCGAGCAAGCATGAGCGCGCACATCGCACCGGCCGGTCCCCCGCCCACGACCATGACATCCCTGTCGGGCTCCTCGGAAATAGGGATGGTCATCCCGGCCGCCACCCGCAAGCTTGCCAAGGCCGGGTTCGCTCAGCTTTCGCTATGTTGAAAACCGCGTTCAAATATGGATGCCAGTTCATGGGGAAACAGTTTATGCTGCAAAGCAATGAATCTCGCCATTGACGCATTAATCGCGTTGGTAAATGCTTCTATTCTGTACTAATGTGATTTAGCATGAAAGAACACGTAAAAGCGCCTGCATGAACTGCTGCAGATGCAAGGGAAATACTTAGAAAAAGCAACTCGCATGAAATACCTCGGCCATCTACCGGCGGATGACCCTTTTTTTGCCTACCTTCGTTGCGACATCCTCCCACTGCTGAGCTTGAATGCAAGTTGTCCTGACTTTCGGGTTTACCAGCTTCCCGCCTCCCACCATGTCTACCTCTACGAAGACCAGCACAGCCAGGCTCGCATTATCGGAAAATTTTTTGGCGGCGTTCCGGGTCTTGATCCTGGAGCGGCGCTGCGCCATATGGAACGGGAGTTCAATAATTTAAACCATTTGCGTAACATCGGTTTTACCGGCTACCCGCATTATGTGGTGCGCCCTTTGGGGCGGAACGCCAACCTTAATAAAGTACTGGTCGAGGAATTCTGTTACGGGGTGCCTCTCACGGATTTCATCGTCAACGCGATCCGGCGAAATGCCCGAGACGCACTTTTTCAAAAACTGACCGCCCTGGCTTATTTTCTCGCCACCCTGCACAACCGCACTGTGATTGATAACAAGGTGGACTTCAACAAGGAATGTGAATACTTCAACCGCATTATGGAGCAGTTGACAAATGCCGGACGCGCCGGATGGGAGGAGGTCCGCGAGTTCCATCAGCTAAAGAACCAATGGCGAGGGAGAGCCTGTATGTGGGAAGACCAGCAGGTCCTTGTCCACAGCGATGTGACTCCCGCTAATATTCTCTTTGGTGACGGCCTTTGGGTAATCATTATCGATCTGGAACGAATGAAGTCGGCAGACAGGGTTTTTGATCTGGGTAGGGTCGTCGGCGAACTCCAGCATTTTTTCATGCAGCAGGCGGGTGACAAATGGTTGGCCGAGCCTTTTATCGGGCACTTCCTGTGGGAATACGCTTGCCAATTTCCCGACCGTGACGCTGCTTTTGCCGCCATTACCCGGCGTACGCCCTTTTATGCGGGACTTACGCTCCTGCGTATCGCGCGCAATACCTGGGTTGAGGGAAGCTACAGCTGGCAATTACGGGATGAAGCCAGGAAAACATTGAGGTAAGAGAACCTCGCAGTAATCCCTCCACAGAAGTGGCGGTTGCCTGTGGGATGAATTGCGCGAAATCGAGCTCCCGCCGCGTTGCACTCTCTGGCATCGTGGACTAAGCTAGGGACCTGCCTGGCGCGCTTGCAGCATCCCGATTTGTCACAACCGCTCTACCTCGAACTTGTTTGGAGGGTTTAAAGTATGACAATAAAAAGCATAGTGTTCGACCTCTACGGCACTTTGATCGACATCGAGACCGATGAATCAAAGGAGGAAATCTACCGCGCGATTGCTCACTATCTGACATACCATGGTGTGTATTTGCACCGTTGGGAGGTTCGGGAACGCTACTATCGGATCATGAAACAGCAGAAAGAAGTCCGCGGCGAGGAATATCCGGAAATTGACGTGGAAGCAATATGGAACGAATTCCTCATGCAGGAAGGAATTAGATCGGAACTTATCCGAGGGCAACTGGCCAAGGTTATTGCGCATATTTATCGTGCAATCTCCCGCCATCGCCTTCAGTTATATCCCGACGTCAAAAGAGTATTGAACGAGTTGCAGGCAAAGTATTGCCTTGCGCTCATCTCGGACGCCCAGTCCTGTTACGCACTTCCGGAGATTCGAGCAGTTGGGCTGGAAGGCTATTTTGGGCCGGTCGTCATTTCCAGTCATTATGGGTTCCGGAAACCGGATCCACGTCTTTTTCAAAGAGCGCTTGACAAGCTGAAGCTCAAACCGGCCGAAGTGATATGGGTGGGCAACGACATGTTCCGGGATATCCACGGGGCAAAGCAGGTTGGCATCAAAAGTATTTTTATCGACTCCAACCAAGGCGTAAAATCCTTTGAAAACGTGATGCCGGATTACCGGGTCCAGCAATTCGAGGATGTGCTCAAGGGCGTGGCGGCCCTCACATAGTCGATCTCCGGAGTTGCCCCGCTGAGGGAACGTATTAAATGATCAGAGTCAGGAATCGTGATTATTAGCCTGGATACCTGAACTTCAATCGATTGAGGAAAGGCTCCGAAAGTGTAAAGTCCCTTTCCCCCGGCACAAAAACCTTGCAGCTATGTTCTGTCCCGCCGTGATTGACCTTGAGACTGGCGAATACTCCCGTATCCGCTGGCCGCACGACAGGGATCTGCAAAGTTCCCGCCCTTAGCTTGTAATCAGCCGGCAAAATCCTTTTAGCTGGAGCGCCTTCGAATTTAGAGACCGCGCCCCTGGTCAGAAAAGAATACTTTATCTCCGGCGGTGTCCGGGATTGGGAAGATCCCGTTTTTGTCCAATTGACATTCAGCAGAAACTCTTCGTTTTGTCCCCCGCTTGATGCCGGGGCTGGCGCAGCCCAACATGTGAGCCCCTGCTGCTTCTTCTTGCAGGCGGCCCAGGAATCAACCGCAGGCGCTGGGGACGACGTGCTCCCGCCAACAGTCTTCTGCATCAGGAACTCAGCCGCCTGGGAGGAATCCGCTGGGGAACTCTTCGAGCAATAGCCGCTCTTCCACTGGCCGAATTTTTCTTCGCTCACATCGGGAACCGGCGACCCAACTTTCGGGTTGCCGCCGGCATCCACATCAACCTCGTCAAGGTTGTACAGTCCATATGTCAGACCGGGCGCTTGATCGGCCCCCGTCTGCTGCACGCGTTTTATTGCGTTACTGGCTTGCTGAAAGTCTAAAGAACACAAGTCCGCATACATCGACCGGTCCCTACGCTGGACGTTGCTCTTTGCGTATTCCTTATAGAATCCATCCGCGAGGATGTTACGGCAGCTGTCCCCGGCAGACGCGCCTACCGGCAGAAACAAAATGAGTGAAACGGGCAGAATGAAGGTGGTAGGGGAGAACCTGTTTTTCATGATGTTCCTCGTGACAGTATGCGTATTATATATAAGATAAGGTGCACCTCGTGCAATAAGATGAAGCGGACCGTCACCCTGGTCTTCCCATTGTTAGCAATCACACAGACAAGCGGGTGCTCTTATGCTCAACTGTGCCCGCATCTCCTGTAAGGCGAAGCCTGATCGCCTCTGAGTTACAATCAATAACCACACATGAGCGAGGCAAGCAGCGCCACGCGAGGAGAAGGCCTTTTACGCCATGATGATAAAGTTTCTCTCCTGCACGGCCGTTATATGACGAGTCGCTCCCCATGGCTCATTGTTTTGCTCTACGCTGCCTTTTCAACGCTGTGGATCGTAGTCGCCGGCTACTTGATTTCGCTCACCCTGGATGATCCGGTGTTGCGCGGGAACGCCTATCTGGCGAAAGAACTTGTTCTTGTCGCAATTAGCTGTGGCCTCTTCTATATTCTTCTCAAGCTGGGGCGGAACAAATCCATTCCGGCAGTCGTAGCAGGCTCCGATTCGGGGCTGGTCCCGCTAAGTCGTTTGATGCTGATGTTTTTCTCACTGGTAATGGTTGCGCCATTGGTGAGTATCGGCATTGTCAAGGTATACGGTCCGGAAATGGAACGGGACGCCTATGCGGATCTGCAAACCATCGTCGACCTGAAAGCGGGACAGATCGAGCTATGGCTCGCCGAGCGTAACGGTGATGCGGAAGCAATAGCGGTGAGTCAGGCATTTATCGAACGCGTGGCCAATCTGGAACATGATAGCGACGTTCGGCTGCGCCAACTCATCCGCAACAGGCTGGAAGCCGTACGGCGAGCTTATAGTTACGAGTCGGTGCTTCTGATGGACACCGCAGGCCGGCCTCTGCTGGCGCTGGGCGAAACGCAAACACTACCCGCTGCTACCAGGGCATTGCTGCCCCAGGCCATACAAACATCCCATATGCAGAGCAGCGATCTGTTTCTGGATGAAAACGGAAAACCGCGCCTGGATATCGTGGTGCCCCTGGTGCCTGACCCGCCGAGCAAGAAACCCGTCGCTATTGTAGTCTTGCGGGCGGATCTTGAGGAATTTCTGCTCCCGCTAGTCGAAAAATGGCCTGGCAAGAGTATGAGCGCGGAAAGCCTGCTCATACGTAAAGATGGTGAAAACATCACCTACCTTAATAAATGGCGCCACTCCGAAGCTGGCGCATCGCAGCACCGGTCCCTGAAGGCCAGAAAAGAGCTACCGAGCACTGTCGCAACGCAAGAGGGACAACGTGGAACGGCAACTGGCGTGGATTACCGCGGGGAGCCTGTTCTGGCTGCTTACCGGCCGATCGAGGGTAGCGAATGGCGGCTGCTCGCCAAAATTGACCACAGCGAGGTACTCGCACAGTTGTGGACCCTGGTGTTCTGGGTCAGCGTAGTAATTCTGATAGCAATGGCTGCGGTGAGCGTGGTAGTGCTTCTGTTATGGCGTCAGCAGCAGCGCGCTCACCAATTGGCACTCATTGTCCGTACTGCGGAGCAGGACCGCCTGCTAAAGTATTTTTATGACCTTCCATTCATCGGCATGGCGATTACCTCGCCCGACACCTGGCGCTGGCTGCGGTTCAACAACCAGTTGTGCGAAATGCTCGGCTATTCCGGCGAGGAGCTTGCGGAAAAAACATGGGTTGAGATGACTCATCCGGACGACATCGATAAGGATATCGCCGAGCGCGAACGCATTATAAATGGACATTCCGAGGGCTATGCGGCGAACAAGCGCTTCATCCGCAAGGATGGATCAATCATGCTTGCCAGTATCGATGTCAAATGCGTGCGAAGGGACGACGGCAAGGTCGACTATTTTGTTTCCATGGTCCGCGACATTACAGAGCAGGAGCGTCAAAAAAGTGAAATTCTGGCGGCTCGAAGCCAACTGCAGGCGACGCTCGACGCAATACCCGACCTGCTGTTCGAGCTTGACGACGATGGCTGCGTTCATGTTTGTCATACCGTTCGCCATCCCGACTCGCGGGGTGCGCATCTTGAAGACCTGGTGGGAAAAAAGGTTTCAGACGTCCTTCCGCCCGCCGCCGCGGACACCATCGCCTCGGCATTGCTGGAGGCGAGGAAAAAAGGCCTCTCGTCCGGCAAGCAATTGAAGCTGGAACTTCCGGAAGGCAACGTATGGTTCGAACTTTCCGTTTCCCGCAAGCATGTCGATCCGGGACTGGAGCCTCGTTTCATAGTCCTTGCACGCGACATTACGGAACGCAAGGCAGCTGAGCAGCGTATCCTGAACCTCGCCCACTACGATATGCTGACAAAACTTCCCAACCGCGCGCTACTGGCGGATCGCATGAAGGTCGCCATCAAGCGCGCGGCGCGGCAATCAACCCGCCTCGCCATACTGTTCGTAGATCTGGACCGCTTCAAGCCGATCAACGATTCGCTCGGTCACGATATTGGTGACAGCTTGCTGAAAGCCGTTGCCGAACGCATGCAAGCCTCGGTCCGTAGCGTTGACACGGTAAGCCGGGTTGGAGGCGATGAATTCGTGGTTCTTCTGAGCGAGATCGAAACGTCGGAGGATGCGGCACGCGTTGCTGAAAAACTGATTTCGGGAGTGTCGCACCCATTCTGCATCGAAGAGCACGAGCTGTTGTTGACTGCAAGCGTCGGCATTTGTATTTATCCTGATAACGGCACCGAACCCGGCATCCTGTTACGCAACGCGGATGCATCCATGTATACCGCCAAAGAAGCCGGCCGGAACCGCTATCAGTTCTACTCGGCCGACATGACAGCACGAGCGATTGAACGGCTCGGCCTGGAACACGATTTGCGCGGGGCGGTTGAACGCGCGGAAATGTTTCTCGTCTACCAGCCGCAGATCGAACTTGCAACTGAAGGCATTATCGGCGCGGAAGTGCTGATGCGCTGGCGCCACCCTGAGCACGGGTTGATTTCACCATGCCGATTTATCCCTGTCGCAGAGGATACAGGTTTAATTCTCACGCTAGGAGAATGGGCTTTGCGCGAATCCTGCCGTCAGGCTCAATCGTGGCGCGAGCGCGGATTACTTGAGGCATGCATCTCGGTCAACGTTTCGGCAGTGCAATTCCGTCAAACCGATTTCATTGATGTGGTCAAGCGCGCGCTCAAGGAATCGGGACTATTGCCGGGCTGCCTGGAACTGGAACTTACCGAAAGCGTGGTGATGCAGGGCGTAGAACCAACCCTGGCAAAATTAAGGGAATTGGACGCTCTCGGAGTAAAGGTCGCGATCGATGATTTTGGCACCGGTTACTCAAGCCTTTCGTACCTGAGGCAGTTTACTGTTGACCGGTTAAAGATCGACCGCTCCTTCGTCCGGGATCTGCCAGGCAATATCGATGCTGAAGCCATCGCGTCCGCCATAGTAGCCATGGGGCTCAATCTCGGCTTGCGCATTATTGCGGAGGGCGTGGAGACTCAGGCTCAGGCTGAATTTCTGCAGAGCGTTTTTTGCAAGGAGGGTCAAGGTTACCTTTATGCCTGGCCTATGGACGCCGACGAGTTCGAGACATGGGTTAAAGCATGGCAAAGCCGCGCGGCTTGAAATCGGTAATCCCCGTCCTCAATACCGAGGAACAACTTCCTGGCGTTCGCGATGTTTCGACCTTTTAGTCCCGGTCTGGCTGTTCTCCGGGTCTCTCCTTTTTAACCGGGTTCTGCAGGGTATAGCCCTCCTCTTTCGCCTTGTACCCCCCATACGCGCCTGCACCCCCAACGGCGAGCAGCCAACAACCAGACAGTGCCGGAGTCACGAGCAGGAGCGTTCCCAGATAGAATAACCTCTTTGCTTTCATAACCGTCTCCCAGAGAAATTAGCAAAATGCCGGATCTGCACCAGCGCTTCGACGTCATGTGGAAGCGAATACCTTGCAATAATAAGCGGATATGAGCAGACGTCTGTACGGTGACAAACATTTGTCTTCATGTATCGGCGCTATACTGTAAAACACGTGCTGGAAGTTAACAGTCGACAGCGCCTGCCATGACGGGGCCCGCGCCAGGCGGCTGGAAAACTACCGATGGTGGGTTCCGGGCGTGATTCCCGCCGCTGATCCTGGCGGAGCCAGCGAGGCCCGGCCTCTCGCTCCTCATAACCGTCGAACGGCCCACCAACTGTTATTGTTTAAGTCAGGTTTGACCAGGGAGGCGAGAATGAAATGGGAAGGGTACCGCCGGAGTGACAACGTCGAGGATCGCCGAGGCTCAGGCGGTGGAAGAGTAGGGCTGGGCGGAGGAAGGCTCAGCGCCGGTGCGGTTATTGTAGCCTTGCTCGGCGGGCTATTGTTTGGCGTTGATCCGCTTACCATGCTCGGCATGTTTACGGGCGGAGGCAGTGCAGTCGAGGAGCAAGGACCGGCACCTGCGCCCCCTCCCGGCGATATTCGCGCGACCTTTGTTTCAACAGTGCTTGCCGATACGGAAGATGTGTGGACAAGCTTGATGCAGCAGGAAGGCAAGGCTTACCATGCGCCCAAGCTGGTGCTGTTCCGAGGCGCTGTGCCGACGGCCTGCGGCCGGGGAAGCGCGGCGATGGGCCCATTCTACTGTCCAGACGACCAACGGATCTACATTGACCTTGACTTCTTCGATATCATGGACAACCGCCTCGGAGCGGGGGGAGACTTCGCGCAAGCTTATGTCATTTCACACGAGGTCGGTCACCATGTTCAGAACCTCTTCGGTATTTCCGAGAAGGTAAACCGCGCGCGCAGCAGTATGTCGCGGGCCCAGGCAAATTCCCTGTCGGTACGCATCGAGTTGCAGGCCGACTGTTTAGCCGGCGTCTGGGCTTATCATTCGCAAAAATCCAAAGGATGGCTTGAGCAGGGTGACATTGAAGAGGCCATGAACGCCGCCGCACAGATCGGCGACGATGCGTTGCAACGTAATACTCAAGGGACTGTGTTGCCCGAGAGCTTCACGCATGGCACAAGTGCTCAGCGCACTGACTGGTTCACACGCGGACTTCGAACGGGAAGCATTAACCAGTGCAATACGCTGGAAGCAGGGCGGCTTTGACTTATCCGCACGAACAACAAGGAACACAAGGAGAATGTCATGAGGGTATCCGAGCTGAAAGATGAACTGCTCGATTATTGGGTGGCAAAAGCAAACGATGCGGCAGAAGTGCATGTCATCGATTCGCACTGTGTCGTCAATCACGTCCGCTGGGAGCCATCGACCGACTGGTGTCAGGGGGGGCCGATTATAGAAAGTGAGGGAATCAACCTCAGTCATAGCCTGGAAGCAGGTTCAGAGCACTGCACTGCGTATATGCGGTCGGGCAGGAACCGGCAAAAGGGGCTCACTCCCCTGATCGCGGCGATGCGCTGCTATGTCGACTCCAAGTTCGGCGAGGAAGTTGCGGACTAAACGGATGCCTGCACTGCCATTCGGAAAGTGGAACGAACGTACAGAGCAGGTCTGCTGTCTGACAACGTGCGTGAAGCGCTAACCTATGGCAAAGATGAATCTGAAAGAACATGCGCGCGTAAGGACGCACGCAACACGTACTCTCGCTGCGCAAGCGTTTTCACGCGCAGCGGGCGCACCGCTCGTGCATGGCAACAGCATACGTCTTCTCAAGGACGCAAGAGAGAATTATCCCGCATGGCTGGAAGCAATCCGGTCCGCGCAAAAGTACATTTATTTCGAAAATTATATTATTCGCGACGATGATATTGGCCACCAGTTTGCCGACGCGCTTATTGCAAAAGCAAAAGAAGGCCTGCCGGTAAGGTTGCTCTACGACTGGCTGGGTGGCCTGACCGAAACATCTGGCAGCTTCTGGCAACGACTTGCCGCGGGGGGCGTCGAGGTCCGCTGTTTTAACCCCTTGAGCTTTGATAGCCCGCTGGGCTGGGTCAGCCGCCTTCACCGCAAATCGCTGTGCGTGGATAATCGCGTTGCGTTTGTCAGCGGATTATGTGTGGGTCAGATGTGGTCGGGTTATCCCGACCGCAATATTCCGCCATGGCGTGATACGGGTATAGAGATACGCGGCCCGGTTGTAGCCGACGTGGTCCATTCTTTTTCCCGAGTGTGGGCCGAGACCGGACCGGAATTGCCCGCGGACGAAGTGCCGAGCCGGGATTCAATCCCTATCGCGGGGACAGTAGACCTGAGGGTGTTGGGCAATGTAGCCGCCACTGCAGGTCTATATCGGCTCGAACACTTGATAACAGTGTTGGCGCAACGCACGCTCTGGCTTACCGATGCCTATTATGCTGGTACGACAAGCTATGTACAAGCATTGAGGGGCGCGGCGATGGACGGCGTGGATGTGCGCTTGCTGGTTCCCGGGTCGAGCGGCGATCTGAAATTTCTGCGCCCGATCTCGCGCGCCGGTTATCGTCCCCTTTTGGAAGCAGGAGTCCGGGTATTCGAATGGAATGGATCGATGCTGCATGCCAAGACCGCGGTCGCGGATGGCCGCTGGGCACGCGTCGGATCAAGCAACCTCAACATGGCCAGTTGGCTCGGCAATTGGGAATTGGACGTAGCGATTGAAGATATGGATTTTGCGCAAGAAATGGAGCAAATGTATTTAGAGGATCTGGAAAACGCTACCGAGATCGTGCTCAGCAGGAAAAACCGGGTTGGACCAATAGCAGAACCCGGCTCACGCCAATCCGGCCCGTCAGCCCTCAAGCGTGTGGGCGGATCCAGACACGGCAGCGCGAGCCGGTTGACGGCGGGCGCAATTCGTGTCGGCAATACTGTTGGGGCTGCCATTACCAGTCGCCTTGTTCTAGGCGCGGCTGAGGCGAAAATCATGCTGTTCGGCGGTAGCACGCTGTTGGGTATGGCCCTGCTTGCATTGCTGCAACCGCTGCTGATGGTAATTCCTTTCTCGCTGCTCGCGGGCTGGATTGGCACTTCGCTGCTGATCCAGGCCTATAAATTGCATAAAAGTGGACAAGACGATACATCAAATGGGGAATCCGACGTGAAATCGGACATGCCAAAGAACGGAATGAAGGACAAGGTGGTCGAGATTCCCCGCTTGCAGGCCGAACCGGGTCGTGAAAGCTCATCCCGTCGGACACCGCACGACACCTCGAGCAAACCCTGAAGCATTTCGCCAGCAGTTTTGCCGCCGGCCGGTTCACGCTTTATATGCCCGGTTCCCCTTTATACCTTCCTGCTTTGCCACGCTTTCATTCCCGGAAATGCATTACCCGGTCTCCTGCATCAAAATCGCATTCCTGTCATGACAGCTTTTTCATCCCATACCTTTTACTGGTTCGCAAGCTTCGTCTGCTTTCTTCTGATTATCTCGTTTACGACTTCCTGCAATTGCTCTCGCGCCTCCTGCTTTATGAATACTTCCCCTGCCACCGGGGGAATCCAGCTCCCAGGTATAAACACTACACGGTAAGTGATGCGCGTTTGATCTCCTTCCGGCAATAGCTGTGTTGTTTCTTCCATTTTACGCATGCTGCCGCTAATCATGCGTTCATGAATTTTCGCGAAAGGAATTAAATTGATTTCCCGTATCGAGTCAAGCGAAAAGGTAAAGAAGCCATACCTGCTGATGCGTTTTTGCGAGACATGCAGGTTATTCCCGCTTCCACCGGTGATCTTACTGGACAAGACGCCGGTACTGAACTTGTGCATGTTATCGAAATCCGTGAGTACCGCCCATGCTTGCTGAGCCACAACCGGGACCAGAAAGTTTGCATCCACGATAATTTGCTCACCGTCATTCTGTACCTTGATCGCAATATTTCTGTCATGGGGTTCGAGGACCTGCTTGACCGGGTGCAAAGCAGTGATTTTTTCGCTCTTTGGCTGCTTTTCCTCGCCCGCGATAATCGCATCGCAAAGAAACAGATTCAATAAAATAGTGGCAAACGTGATCCCGATTTTATTCATCAAAATTCCGTTTTACACGTTCTGCAGTAGCATTCATCCTACCTCGAAATAAAAGAAGCCCGTCTCTTTCCTGCATGATTGCAGGTACCGGTTTCCGCTGCCCATTGTCTCGTTGCCTGCCGCCAGCCGTCTTGTCTCGCATATCACATCTACTACCGCAGGCAGGTTTCCGACATTATTCACGCAGTCTATAATAATAAAAAAATGCGATGAAAAAATAATAGTGATCAGCCCTGCCGATCTCCGCAGAAGTTTCGCCGGTTATTCGTGCATAGGTACCGCGATCGATCGCATACCGGCGTTTTACAGCGCCTGATCGCAGCCAGCAATAGGGCCATGCCAGACAATCGGCATTCTCCACGCGTCTGACCGCATCCTCGGCAAATGTTCAGCAGGGCATCGCCGCCATCTCATTTTCCCGTTTGCGGAACCCTCGGCGTTTTTACCTCGAATTCTCAGTGGCCAGGAAGTCTCGCAGAACAACAGCCTCGTTGTGCTCTTTGTCCCTGGCGCCGTATACCAGCGTAACTGCTCCTTTCTTTATTTCTTCTTCAAGACGCGCCAACTGCTCATCGTTCTCCTTCAACTCGGCGCGGTAACGCGCCCTGAACTCCGCCCACTTTGCGGGGTCGTGACCGAACCACTTGCGAAGTTCCGTGCTCGGAGCAACTTCCTTCAGCCAGAGGCCGACATCTGCTTTAGCCTTTGTCAGACCTCGCGGCCAGAGCCTGTCGACGAGGATACGCGTCCCATCTTTTTTTTCTGACGGCTCATACACGCGTTTGATTTTGACGTTCATTCTTGTCCTCCCTTTGTCTTTGCAAAAAAAGCTCCATTGCCCGTGAATTCGTAAAGTGGCGTTATCGCCGCCGAGCCTGATTACTGGTACGATTACCCTCAAGAAAGCTTAGCGCGAGTTACACCATGTCGCAATCCTGCCCTGATGAGTGCAATGGCTACCCAACGTGCCGTCCCAACGGAGATGCCTCTACCAGCCGCTATATAATCTAAAACCGGCCCCGCGTAAGGCGCATAATGTTCACGTACGGAAAAATGTCCAAGGACAGGAAATCGGGCGATATGTCGTCCTGGACATTTGCAACTGCAGTTTCAGCTCGTTTATTGTCCATGGAAGTGGAGATTGCCTGCAAGGAGAGGAGGAAAATGTTGAAACGCGGATTTATAGCGGGAATTGCCATGGCACTAGGTTGCACGCTGGTAAAAGCCGAGCTCGTGGGAGAAGTGGACACCGCCTTCCGATGGCTGGGAAAGGATGACCGCGTGGTAATAGAAGCCTATGATGACCCCAAGGTGCAGGGAGTTACGTGCTACGTTTCCCGCGCCAGGACCGGTGGTATAAAAGGTACGGTAGGATTGGCGGAGGACAGGGCAGAGGCATCCATCGCCTGTCGCCAAGTGGCGGAATCCCTCCATTTCCTGGAAAAACTTCCCCGGCAGGAAGACGTGTTTACTGAACGCATGTCGATCCTGTTCAAACGTCTCCATGTGGTGCGCGTGGTCGATTCCAAACGCAACTCACTTATTTATCTTACCTATTCCGACAAATTGATAGAAGGGAGCCCTCAGAACAGCATCAGCGCCGTACCTGTCCCGCATAAAAAATCCATTCCCGTCAAATAAGCAGGTGGATAGCCATCACAGAAAAACAGCGAACAGCCACCAGAGGGTCTTGAATAGGCATAATATTGTGCGAGCATCCGTGTTCCATCGAAACGGCCAGCAAGAAACGTAATGAGAATCGTTAACTTACGTACGCTACCGTACGGACTCATCATTAATCCCGGCATAAAATTGCGCAGATCAATTTGGCAGATCGGAAAACAGGATTTGGATCGGGCAGTTCAAACAAGCCCGCAAACGGAGTTCGTCGAGAAATTTTCGTGATTTATATGTATCATTTTAAAGGAGGCAGTTAAATGAATATATTTGTTCGCAAATCGCGGTTCAGCCTGGCCATTGTTGCGTTGATAGCGGGTACACTGGCGGGAAGCGCAGGGATAGCAAATGCTAACGAAATCAGTTTCAGCCTGAGCGGTGATCAGGAAGTGCCTCCCGTTCAGACTACCGCGACCGGCAGCGGCACCATAACGGTTGAAGATGACAAATCCATCCAGGGGAAGATTACCACTTCCAATATAAAGGGTACGGGCGCGCATATACACGAGGCGCAAGTCGGGAAAAATGGTCCGGATATCATTACGCTCCAGAAAACTTCAGACGACGAGTGGACCGTTCCAAGCGGCGCAAAATTGACCGATGCCCAATACGACGCCTTCAAGGCGGGAGGCCTCTACGTCAATGTTCACAGCAATGAACACAAGAACGGCGAGATACGCGGTCAACTGAAGCGCTGACCGACGTTGATACCTGTTTGCGTACCGCCCGCCCTGTCAGGACTGGCGGTCGCCCTGAAAAAAGTGCACCATGCATCTCTCCGATAGCCGGGAGTCGGCCAACAATTTTTTTTAGAAAGAGTGACCATGACGAAATATTACTTCGAAGACCGGCCGCCCAGACCAGGTTTGTCCACCAGGCCGGATGGCCCGGGCCCCAAACCCCGTCCTGACCCATCTCCAGACAAACCCGTCCAGGATCCTCCTCATCCTATCGACCCTGAGAAGCCAAGGAAAGACCCTCAGCCATTCGACCCGGATAAGCCGGTAGATCCCCGGCCGTATGATCCTGATCCCACTCCGGGAGATCCCCCAATAGATCCGGCGGACGAACCTCTACTATAACAACTCGAACAAGATTATCGGGAATCGTGGCTTCAGCACAAGGCAGTAGCTCATTCCCGAGTGCTTTGCCTTCTCCGGCCCGGCATTTTAATGTATGCCTTCCCGGCTCTTGTCGACCTGAGCTCGCGTGACGAAGCTGGCGCGGTTACCCCATGTGTTTCGGATATATGACAAGACGAGCGCGACCTCGCCGTCATTTAAAGTCTGTGCAAACGGCGGCATGCCATAAGGACGCGGGTTGCCTGCGGTAACGGGTGGATACCCCCCGTTGAGCACGCTGCGAATCACGTTGACTGGGGGATTCATGGTAACCGCGCGATTACCCGCCAGCGGCGGATAGATGCCGGGCGCGCCCTGCCCTGCATCGCCGTGACAATCCTGGCAATGCCGTTTGTAGATTCCCGCGCCTTGCCGGAACAATTTCTGCACCTCCTCTGTGAGAGCAGGCGCGCCAGCTTTCGGGCGCGGATTGCTCTCAGGTAATGATTTGAGATAGACAGCCATTGCACGCGCATCCTCCTTTGTCAGATGCTGCAGGCTTTGTCCAACGACCTCCGCCATGGGGCCTGACGTGGTTGCCAGCCGAGAGACACCCGTCGTGAGTAACCGGATAATCTCCCCCATAGGCCACTTCGCCGAGCCTGCTTCCGCGCTCGACGTTAACGATGGCGCGTACCAGTTAGAGCCCATGATCTGGGCACCAGATGAATCCTCGTCGTAAGCGCCTCTCACTACAGCCAGGGGATTGCGTTCGGTATGACAGGCACTGCAATGCCCGAGGCCCTGCACCAGGTACGCGCCGCGGTTCCACTCCCGGCTTTTCAAGGAGTCCGGCTGGTAAACGCCGGGTTTGAAATACACGGCGCGCCACAGGATCAACAGTGGCTCGAAATCGTAGGGAAAATCGATCCGGCTGGATGGATTTTTTTGGCTCACCGGTGAAAGCGACTGAAGATGGGCAAAAATCGCATCCGAATCCTCACGCGTGATTTTTGTATATTCGGTGTAAGGAAATGCAGGATATAAGGGACGGCCATCGCGCGATTTTCCTTCATGCATCGCCTTCCAGAAATCCTCTTCATTCCAACCCCCAATTCCGGTTGCCATATCCGGCGTAATATTAGTAGTGATGAATGTGCCGAAGGGCGTGGAGAGACTTCGGCCTCCCGCATAAGGACGTCCCGCTCGAGCCGTATGACATCCCATGCAGTTTGCCGCCCGGGCAAGATAGGCCCCGCGGATCCGGCGTTGCTCGGCAGGCGCTGCCTTCCCGGCCCTTGCTTTCTCTTCCAAAGGCGCTGCGCCTGTCAATGCGGATGACATACCCGGCCATGCAAAGCCCGCCAGACAAAGAATTGCTGCGGCAGCGGAGCGTCGTCTCACCGGCGTGCGCCTCCGTGAACGATACCGGCGCAACGCTCTGCCATCCCCGCAGAAAGTCCGGCGGCGGGACCACTATTCCGCGGAACAGGCTGGGACGCCAGCCATGCCGCGATCGCGCTGGTCTCCTCCGCAGTAAGCTGCTTTGCGATTTCCGACATGCAATCCTCCGTTTGCCCTCGCATCAGGCCCCCGCTCTTCCACGCGCCAAACTGGGCAATCATGTAGACGCGCGGAAGGCCCAGCAAACCCGGAACAAAGGGTGCCGTCCCCATCAATTCTTGGCCATGACATTCGGTGCAGGCTGGAATATTTCGCGCCGGATCTCCCTCATTGACGAGCTTCTGGGCCAGTTTGGTCTTGGCAGGCAATAAGGCCACGCGCTCCGGCGGAGGGTACGGCTGTTCAAGCGTGGAAAAATAGACGGCCATCTCCAGAAGATACTGGTCGGTCAAATTCTCAAGCAGCAAAGCCATGGGCCGATAGTACCGCCGGCCATCACGAAAATTTCGCAACTGGTTGAACAAATAACCTTCGGGCTTCCCTGCGATTCGCGGATAGTAATTGCCCCTCCCCGTCTTTTCTTCCAGGCCGTGACAAACAACACAGGGTTTAACCCGCTCCGCCATGGTATTCGGCACTTCAATCGGTGTAGCAGCGGTAGCAAACCCGGCGGCGTGGGCAAGCGCAATTGCAAATAAAAACGTTACTGGAATATCTCGCTTCATGTGTTGCCGCTTGCATTGGGACCGGATTGTAATGATGAGACTGTGGCAGGCTGCTGAAGTTGCAGCAAGGGCCATGTTTCCGGCAACCCGGCCAAGCTCATGCGCTGTAGAAACGTGACGCCGGCCATTACAGCGAAATAGCGTTATTCTGCTAGACTGCATTATGTATTGGGCGCTGGTGATTCCTGCAAATGGAGGCGTAAATGTTCGGGTCAAATATACTGGAAGTGGCGATCGGAATTATTTTCATCTACCTGCTGCTCAGCCTGATATGTACGGCACTAAACGAAGGGATAGCATCACTTTTTGACAAGCGCGGAAAAAACCTTCTGGAAGGAATCAAGAACCTTCTCAACGATCCCAAGTTTACCGGGTTGGCTCAGCAAGTCTACAATCACGGACTGATAGGCGGCATCTCACAGTATGCTTCCAATCCGGGGAAGCGAACCCGCCTGCCTTCCTATATGTCACCTACCAGCTTTTCACTGGCTTTACTGGATATTCTTGCCGCAAGGGGAGCGCTCGCCAGCAAATATGGCGATCTTTTGACCAATGCCGAAAGGGCGGATGACGCGCATGAAGAAGCCCTGGAAGCGGCCGCCGGGGCACCAAATGATCCCGCGCTTGCGCAAGCCGTCAATCAGGCGAGCGCTGTCCGGGAACAAGCCCGGACAGCGCTGGAAACTGTCGCGGCCGAGGCAAAGGCAGCACACGATCAGGCCGCACAAGCGGCTGATGCGGCGCCGGGCAATGCAAGTCTTGCTGAACTGGCCGTGAAGGCCAGGAATACCATGGATGGCATCAATGCTGCGCTAAAAATGCTGGATGCACGCCGCGCTGCAATAGCCTCCGCGAAAAATCCCAAAGAGGTCAAGTTGCTCCTGGCAGCGAGTACAACTTTAAAAGAGGCGCTCGCCTTTGCCCGTGACTTCGCGGCCGGAAATCAAAATCCACTGGGCAACATTCAAGAAGGGCTGAAGAGGCTTCCCGAAGGGCATACCAAAGAAACTCTTCTCGTCCTCGTTGATAAAACGCGTCGCGAAGTCACTGCCATCGAGCATCAGGCGGAAGCCTTCCGGGAAAATCTCGAAGGCTGGTTCATCAGTTCCATGGAACGGGTGGGCGGATGGTATAAGCGCTGGACACAACGAATCCTGCTTTGGCTGGCAGCTTTCCTTGTTATCGCTTCCAATGCGGATACGGTGATGCTTGTCAAGAGAATTTCAAACGATAACGTCCTGCGCGCATCGCTCGTGGCCGCGGCAGCGGATGTAGTGAAGGCTCAGTCCGGCGTGCAATATGCTGCTCCCTCTCGGGAAGGAACCGAACCTGCACCTGCTTCGAAGGAAAAAGCCCCGGAGCCCGTTACCGAGGGAACGGCAACTCCGGCGGCGACCCCGTACGCAGGAGATCGCCGAAGCACTCCGGATCTGCAACTGGTCCTTGATACCGCGGCAAATCTTGAGTTGCCAATAGGGTGGTCGTTGAATCCCGGTGATCCCGGATATTTCCGAAGCCCCAAACTATCGCTGGAATACGCGGGCTGGGCGTTTTACAAGCTGTTCGGCCTGCTGATTTCCGTGCTCGCCGTATCGTTGGGCGCACCCTTCTGGTTCGACCTGTTGAGTAAAGTCGTGAATCTGCGCAGTGCCGGCACTCCTCCTGGCGAGACCAGCAAAAGCGCTGGCAAGCCTGCGGCGCGCCGATAGCGCATGATCGAAGGCAGGTGAAGAGACGGTCGGGCCGCCAGGCTTAAATCTTGTACAGCGGGTGGGCGATGCCTGCGTATCCGAGAGTCGAGCTTGCATGAGTATACTCATTGTCGTTGATGAGCCTGAAGACTGGCCATTGGATATTCCCGATGTAAGGATTGTTACGGCGCAAACTTATCTGGCTGGCCCGGCTTTTTCTGCTGACCATACTGCCGGCGAGGATGCGGACCGCGCGGGGAGCCCAATTGTCCACTCCCTCAGGTTGTTTAATCTTTGCAAGTCCTGTCACTACCAGGGTTCGGGCTATTACGTTTCCTTGCTCGCGGAGGCGCGAGGGCATAAGCCGCTGCCCAAAGTTGGCGCTATCGAGGATTTACAATCCCGGCATCTGATGCGCTACCTCGTAGAGGATCTGAGCGCGCTCATGCAAAGACTGCTGGGGCCGCTGGAAATGGATGATTTTGAAATCGCCAGCTACTTCGGCCGCACCACAGCCAAACGTTATGACTCGCTCAGCCGTCAGCTTTTCAACCTGTTGCAGGTACCGCTCCTGTCCGCCCACTTGGAACGACGCCATGGCCAATGGAGCTTGCGCAGCGTACGGGCCATGGGTGCAAGTGATATACCTTCGGGCGACCAGAAGCTTGCAGTGCTGGCGGCAACCGAATATTTCTCGGGACGGAGGCAATGGTCCAGGAAGCATCCCCCGCGCTTCGATCTCGCCATTCTCCACGATCCGGATAACCCGGAACCGCCGTCCAATGCGAAGGCCTTGCAAAAATTCAGGAAGGCCGCCGAGGAACTGTACATGCGGGTGGAGTTCATCACCCGTACAGACATCGGCCGCCTGCCTCAGTTTGACGCTCTGTTTATCCGCGATACAACCTTTGTCCATCACTACACCTATCGTTTCTCGCGTCTCGCGTATGCCGAAAGGCTGGCGGTGATCGATGACCCGGACTCCATCCTGAAGTGCAACAACAAGGTCTATCTGGCCGAACTCCTCGCTCAGCACAATATACAGACCCCGAAAACGCTGTTGGTGCACAAGGACAACATTGCTGAAATCCTTCCTGAGCTCGGCCTTCCCTGCATACTGAAACAGCCCGACAGTTCCTTTTCACGCGGGGTCTTAAAGGTTGAAACAGAAGCCGATCTGATACCCAGGGTATACGAACTGCTGGCAAAATCGGTACTGATTATTGCCCAGGAATGGCTGCCAACGGAGTTTGACTGGCGCGTTGGCATACTCGACCGGCAGGTACTATTCGTGGCCAGATATTACTTCCCCGCGGGGCATTGGCAAATCATAAAGCGCGACGAACAGCGGCGCAAGCTGAGCGAAGGTGTCACAGAGGCAATCCCGATAGACCAGACCCCGGAAGGAGTCGTAAGGATCGCGCTCGAATCGGCCAATCTCATCGGTGACGGCTTCTATGGAGTGGATATCAAGCAGGTCGAGAATCGCTGCTATGTAATTGAAGTGAACGACAACCCCAACGTGGACGCCGGCAATGAAGATGCCGTGCTGAAGGATAGGCTCTACCGGGAAGTAATGAGCGTTTTCCTGAGGCGTATCGAGGCACGCAAACAGGAACATTTCCGCTGATCCCGATCCGATCTCTTCATCCTCATTCAGAAGGGAGCCGTGCTCGATCATGAGGTTGAAGGAAGTCAAGGAGCGGTCCGGCTGGCACGATACGGTTGGGATTGATGGTGGGATGACTGCGGTAGTAGTGCTCCTTGATATGTTGCATGTTCACCGTTGCGGCGACGCCCGGCCACTGATACAGCTCGCGGGTAAAGGCCCACAGGGCCGGGTAATCCACCAGGCGCCTGAGATTGCACTTGAAGTGGCCGTGGTAAACCGGGTCGAAGCGGATCAACGTAGTGAATAACCGCCAGTCGGCCTCTGTGATCCGGCCACCCACGAGATAACGCTGATGTGAGAGACGCTGTTCCAGTTCGTCCAGACAGTCGAACAGAGCCGTGACGGCATTCTCGTAGACCCCCTGTTCAGTGGCAAAGCCTGCCTTATATACCCCATTATTGACCGCGTCATAGATGCGCGCGTTGCTCTCTTCGATCTGCGGCAACAACGCAAAGGGTGCGTAATCTCCCGCTGATGCGCCGATGCCGTCGAAGGCCGAGTTCAACATGCGGATGATCTCGGACGACTCGTTATTGACAATCGTATTCCGCTGTAAGTCCCATAACACCGGCACGGTTACCCTGCCGCTATAATCAGGTGCAGCGCGCAGGTAAACCTCATAAAGATAGCGTGCCGCGCCGATCGGGTCAGCCACCACACCCGGGGCCTCTTCAAACGTCCAGCCATGATCGCCCATGTAGGGATTGACAACCGAGACCCCTATCCTGCTTTCCAGGCCTTTCACGGCGCGAAAAATCAGCGAGCGGTGCGCCCACGGACAGGCCAGCGACACATATAGATGATAACGGCCCGCTGCCGCGGGAAAACCCCCTTCTCCAGTCGGCCCCGGGCTTCCGTCGGCCGTGATCCAGTTGCGAAACTGCGCATCTGTGCGGACAAAATTGCCACCTGTCGATTTGGTGTCGTACCATTCGTCGACCCATTTCCCCTTGACCAGTAAGCCCATTTAAATCTCCTGTTTCGTTGACTTGCGTTTGCCTGTGTACGCCAGGATACCCACATTTCAGGAAAGATGATGATCAAACAAGCAAATCGGATTTAACACGTCAGAGGCGTATCCGGGCTGCGCATTATTTCTGGGAAACGATCAACTCTTCAGATAAGCCTGACGCCACCCCGCTTTACGTGCGATGGGATAAGCTTCCACGCGTTAATTCTGCAACATGAAAGTCTCATATTCCAGCCGGTTGAATTTATGCGAGAGGATAAACAGACCGAGAAAGGCCGAAAACGTTACAGAGGCGGCAAATCCGTAACCAAAAGCTTCGGCGCCCAGTTGCAGCGTGGCAAAGGTGAACAGCAGGTTCGTGATAAAAAAGCATGTCGTAACGATCAGCACCTCGCGGCGGGCGTCGAGATAAAAAAGCACGTTGAGAATCGCCATCAGCAAGACCTGCACGCTGACCGCGACCACGTCAATGTAGAACAAATGGATGTAAAGAGGAGAAATGCCCACCGCATGCAATAGCTCCCTGCCCCATAGCAGGCACAGCACCACCGTCAAGCCCTGTACTTTGAAAATCTCGTAGATTCCCTGCCGTGCGGCATAAACCATCCGGTCGCGCCTGTATTCGATGTGCATAAGCGTGTCTCCTTCCCGGACCGCGCGGTAAAAACGCTCGTGCTGCTCGGCGAAATCGGCTTCGATGCTTACCAGGAATACAGCCATGCCGGGCAAAATGAACAGGTAAGCCAAAAAAATGGGAAGATCGTAAATGACGGATGCCCGAAGCGGACCAATGACCGCTTCCGAAGTGTACGGCACGAACCAGAAAATAAACTTGTCGATCCAGACCGCCAGATAATAAAGCGTGCCAACCGCGAACAAGCTGTACAAACTCCGGTTGCGGTCGAGAAAATCAAACTTGAGCAGGGAACTGCCGGGATATTCGCGAACAATATGATGCAGGAAGGAAAACAACAGGTAGGCATGAGCCGTCAATACACCCAGCAACAAGCCGGTCAACTCCCATCGAGACGCTAGAAGCGCCACGACGATACCGAGCAGATACCCCTTGCTTAATGTCCAGACTATGCGGCGATAGGCTTTCATTCCCGACAGAAAGATCAGGGCGATCCACATGCCGCTCAGTACCACGAAATTGCTCAGTAACAGCAATTCCTGGAAAAACGAACCGGTGAAAGACCAGAATATGAAGGGTGCAGCCCAGGCAAAACCAGCCGCCATCGTGACAATGAGAACGCCAAACAGGTTCGGCAGCACCTCTGCCTTGTCATTCGCATACGTTCGGTCCGAGACGAAACGGGTAAACATCAATTGCATGCCCCCGGTCCAGATCAACGATCCGGCCATCAGATAGGTTACGCAAATCTGGAATGCGTTGACCTCCTGCTGGGCGACACCAAGTATGACAGCGAGAACGCCTATCATCATGATGCTCAGGATGGAAATCACCCATGGGCCGCCGCTGACCAAACCCGCATAGCCATAGGCGCGCAGCACTGACCAGTAGCTGTCGCGCTCCAGGATCGTGCGAATTTCAGAACCGATACCCGCCATGTCAAGCTCTTATAACAGATTGAGTAGCCGGATCCGCTGCCGAGTCCAGCGCCTTTGCGTAAAGATTCCGATAGGAGGAGAACATCAGCTCATCGTTATAATAACGCTTCACCCGCTCAAGCCCTGCCTGCTGCGCGGTACGCCACCGCGCCGGGTTATTGAGCAGCTCCAATGCCGCTTTTGCCGTCCCCTCGGGATCGGCAATGAAAACGACGGTTCCCGCGGCGCCGAGTGCACGATCTTCCTCGGTACGGCCTTCTATAAGCTCACGACAGGAACCTACGTCCGTGGCAAGGCATGGCACGCCGCTGGCAAACGCCTCCAGCACCACCAGCGGCAGTGCCTCGCTGATCGAGGTCAGTACCATCAGGCCCAGTTGTGGAAGAATTTCAAGCATGTTTTGAAAACCCAGGAATTTAACATTGTTTTCCAGACCCAGGCTGGCGGCCAGTTCCTTGCACTCGCTCACATACAATGGGTCTTCATCTTCAGGCCCGGCAATCCATCCTTGCGCATCGGGGCGCTCCTTGACCAGTATTCGCAGAGTACGGATGAATGTCTTGATATCCTTGATGGGTACGACACGCCCGATCAGTCCGAGCACGGGCGGGATTTCTTCCGGGCGCTTTTCAAGTGCGGCCTCATAGCGTTGAACATCGATTCCATTGGAAATGACGAGCGTTTTTTCCGCGGCCGCTCCATCCGCAATCTGTCTCAAGCGGTTGCCCTCGTACAAGCTGACGATGGGCGACGCCTGGCCGTAGGCCATGCGCCCGATCTGTTCGTAAAACCTGATCCAGAGACCACGGATGTATCCCATTTCATCATGCAGCGTATTACATACGTCATCGTTGTGATCATGAATCCAGGTCGCCTGCGCCAAATCGATTTTCCGCTCCTTGGTATAAATGCCGTGCTCAGTGAGCACAAATGGAATATTGCGCCGCAGGCGTATCATGGCGCCCAGCAATCCGGCATATCCCGTAGAAATGGCGTGCACGGCACGTACGGGAGGGAGTCCGGCCGCGATATCCGCCAATACGAAGAGAGGCGTGTGCATGGCCCGTATCGCCCAGAAATAGTCGACAAACGATGGCTCCGTGCACCGCTCCCGATACTGCCGCGTAATGTAATCCCATGAGGCTTCGCTATACAGAAAGTCTTCCTGGCTGATACCGCCTGCCGAGCCCAGCCGGGTGAATGCGCTTATCATTTTATCATCCGGGATCTGCCCGGATTGACGCATGTACGCGTGCAACTCATCCATTTCCGAAAAAGCCCGCTGGTTGCCCTTGCGCGCATTCGGCTTAAGCGTTTTTTCCCGGTGTATCAGGTAGTGTGTTTCGACATGCGTTACATTGGGCGGGAATTGATACTGCGCGGGACCGTACATTTCCGATTCACCGCCGATAAAAATAACGGCGAATCGAATCTCCGGCAAACCCCCGATGATCTGGTGCACCCACGACGAAACCCCGCCGCGGATGTAAGGGTACGTGCCTTCCAGCAACAAGGCGATGTCTGCCACCGATTCTCGCGCCGGGGCCGCTACCGGTCTGCGCGCTCCTGCCCGGACAGTGCTGTTCACCTGTTCCACCACGCTTTCACCAGAGCAAGTTCGCGTCCCTTTTCGCCAGGCCGCGTAAGCGCCGAGAGATAGCGCCTTACATCCGAAAATTTTCGTTCGCGGAAAGCTGTTTCGGCAAGCCATGGCAGAATTTTTTGTTCCTCCATGCCGCCAGCGCGCGCGCTGGTAAAAGCCTGCCGTGCAGACGCGAGATCGCCGGATTCCAGTAGAATCCGTCCATATAATAGCCAGCTGTTCGCATCTATTGTGTGGAATGCAGGGGATGTGGAAGATCGATCGGGTCCATCGGTTGATGCAGGCACAGCCGGCCTCGCGGATGCCGGAGGAACGCTGGCCGGCGCATGGGATGACGGGAGGAGTACCAGCTCCATGTGATGCCTGGCCGTCTGCAGCCAGTGCTGCCTGACCGCGCCTTGTACCAGGCGGTGATATACCAGTTCCCAGCACAATGCGGCAATCGTTTTATGGTAGGAGTGCTGCATGCGGAGGGGAACCTCCGGCAGTGCCTCTGTCAGGGTCAGGATACGATCGATCAGTTTTTTCTCATTATCGTCCCGCATGGCATACGCCAGCAATCGCACATCGTCGACCGGATCGCGGGTCGCCTTGGACCACACGACCATGGCTTCGCGCGGCGCCATGTGCCGCGTCGCCATCACCGCTTTCAGGCGCTTGAGCGGCCGCCCGGCGAAATGAACGATCTGGCGCAACGCGCCTTCGCTATAGGGTGGCACCGGGAAAATGGCCGGGGGCGAAAAAGGCAGTTCAGGCAACACCACCGTCTTTACATTTTTTGAAGAACGGCTGCGCGGGCGTCTCAAGGCCGTGGCCACGCTCCACCACACGCCCAGCGCACCCACCACCGGCAGAATCCATAAAAAGACAAACAGAAAAGCCAGGCTTTCCCGCACGGGCAGCTTGTAGCGGCGCGGCAGTAGCAGCCAGAAACCCCGGGCAAAAAAGTAGCATGAGATAGAGTGCAATGCCACCGCGGCCAACAACGCCAGATTCGCAATCGAGCTTGCAGCCCAGCCGCTTCCGCTCAACCACAGCAGCGATCCGGCCATCGCCTCGGCTGCTAATCCCCGCAACATCGGGCGGCGATACATCAGTGCGCTTCCATGGATCGGATCCTTTGGGGATCGATGTCTCCAACCGCTACAAACTCCAGCGTCAACGTTGCCGGAACACCATCAACCCGCTGCATCCACGCCTGTGCATTTGAAGTATTCGTCAAAGGCAGCAGGATCCAGATGACCGGCTGGTCCTGATACCGGGTAATACAAATCAGGTCGATAGCGCGGGTTGAAGATCGCAGTTTTTCGTAAACGCTCATGATCTCAGAGTACGCACCCGACAGCCTGAGCAAGGTTGCATCTAGCCTGAATCTCAAAAAATCCTGATGCACCCGTCCAAATGCAGCGATAAAACGCGCAATGGATGAGCCGCCCGTGCCAAAACGGAGATGGTCCACGCCATGTCCGGCAAGTACCGCGATGAGCTTCAAATTGCTTTCGTGAAATGCAAAGAAAGGCATGGATTTGACCAGCAACATCGCATGAATCTCACCGGTGGAGTCAGCCAGAGGAATGGCGGCCAGTAACTGGTTTTGATCAAGCGCATATTCTTCCATAAGGTTTACCGCTGTCAGTTCGCCGCTTTCAAGCGCACTTCTCGCCACAGGATCGCCGTCGTCAATCGGAAATCTGTCCCCGATACTGCCGAGGACTCTACCTGTATCGATATTGTCAGCCGTTATTCCCACAATGCATGCCTGGGTCAACGCACCGTATTCCGCAATGAATTCGATAAGTTTTTGTAACGAGGATTCGGTTAACCCGCTAATGCCGTTCAATACCGGCTCCAGGTGCATAATGCCTTCACGCAAAGAGAATCCGCTGTTGGCGACCGTTTGCTCCAGGCGATCATGGGACAGGCGTAATAGCTGGTAACTGCGTGTGAATTCCTCAAGCCGTTCCGCGCGGTATTGATAGGCGCCCTCCAGCCGGTGTAAACGGCGTCCCCACATGTCGCGAAACCCTCCGGCCACCATTGCCACGACCACAATTCCGACTGCCCACGGCAGCGGAAATCCGGACGAACTTTGCCACTCCAGATTGATAGCCACGCCCAGGTTTGCCAGTATCAGCAAGGCGCTGGCAAAACCGTAAACGAATCCATAGCGTAGTCCAGCCAGTAAAGGAGCCAGGACGGGCCACGGAAATCCCCCGCTCAGCCGGAAAGGATCTTGCTGTTGAGTAAGGAACGATGCCGCGATAACAATTATGGTTAACGCGAATGTTTCGAGCCATCCACCCCATACCGATACGGGAGTATTGACGTCAACTACTTCAATGCCCTCCAGCCAGGGTTTTTTCATTGCTTTGCGGGCTCCTTGTCTGGTTTGGATATATCTCGCATCAGTGGTGGCACAGGCGTTTCGCGAAGTTTTGCCAGCGTCTGGCGACAGATCTCCAACTCCGTATGTACAGCGCTTTCATTCGGCGGAGCTTCGCCTGCAAGCCACCGGGTCGACCGGTCGACGTCATCCATGGACAACGGCATCGTTTCGGGAAGAGCGGGGTCAGCTGGCTGGCGCTCCAAATGCCTTGAAACTTGCGCTAGCTGCGCTGACAGTGCGGGATAATCATCTTTTTGCACTGCATCGGCAAATTTTTCCCAGCCGGACGACCGGAGCCGCTCGGTCTGACGCCGCAGAGCAAAGTACTGTGCGCTATCCAGGGGTTTTGTCAAGTTCCAGCGTTCGCGTATTGGCTGCAATATTTTCAGGTCATCCCGATCAGCATGCTGCAGCAACTGATCTTTCGATCCGAACAGGTACTGTGACAACCGCGCAGGATATTCCACTTCTTTTTGAGAAAAAGACGGAGACGCAAACAATTGTAGCGCGTAGAAGCGAACGTGGTTGGCGCTGGCGGGACAGCCCGCCCACTCCATATTATCGGCCAATGTCAATGTCCACAAAAAATCCTGCGGCCGTTTTGTCAAAGTTTGCAGGTACCGGGGCGCTGCCTGGATGGACCTGCCCAAGGTGTGCTCCGCCGCAGCCAGGGCTTCGGCCAGAGGTGGACTTACCGCGGGTTGAGTACCCGATGGATTATGGTACGGCTTTACGACTGCCTGAAGCAATGCGTGATCGATTTTTTTGTCGGACAAAAGCAGCCAGATCAGCGCTTCCGTAACTTCAGGATCAGGCCCTCGCAGCCGCAGCAGCTCGCGCAAGGCGTGACGAACTGCGTCCCGCTCTCCGCTTGCCATTTTTCGTATCGAACGAAAATACCAGTAATCGGGCGCCTGGGCCATCGATGGCTGCGACTCGGCCAGCGAGAGCCAATGATCGAGCTCTTTCCAGTTTTTCCGCTTCCAGGAAAAACGCATGAGGCGCTGGAGGTCTTCGATGCGCCGCAACCGATCCCATCCGTATTGCGCCAGGCTCTCGCTTTTTTTATCGTCGCGATGACGCGCCGTCAATCGCTGCAGATGCTCAAGTACTTCCACATCCTTTGGCCGAAGACTCAGTACCTTTTCGTATGCTTTACTCGCATGATTATCCTGACCCAGCTGTGTGGCAACATTAGCCAACAACCGCCAATACTCTTCGGCATACGCCGGGTCAGGGGAGCCCGATTCGCGAAGCAGCAGGTTGAAGCTCTTTTGCGCATTCCCCGCCTCTTCATATAGCTTGGCCAGCGCCAGTCTTTGCCGCCCGTTGTGCGTATCGGGCATTTCCTCATATAACGAGAGGGCCGCACGAGGTTTGCCCTGAAGGACCAGGACATCCGTCAGTGCTTTCATTGTCTCGGCGGGGTTATCGAAGCGTTCGGCGTGCTTGCGCAATTGCTGTTCTACGTGGGAAGGCTGCGCTATGTTAAGGCCGGCCTTGACATAAGCCTCCGCTTCAGCAGCGGTCAGCCTGCGGCGCGGCATGACAGCCTCCAGCAACTGTACCACGGCTTCATAATCCGGTTTCGCCTGCGCAAGCGCAAAGGCGCGAGCTTCCGCTTCCTCGTCGGCCTGATGGCGAGCGAAAGACAACCACAGGGTCAGAGCCTCGTCGGACTGCCCGTTCCAGTCATAAATGTGTGCAAGCAAACGGTGGCGGTCGCTCCCGGGGACCAGCGATGTTCGCAGAGATGCAGCACGCGCAAGGCTCTCATCCAGCAAGCCCATCGAAACCTGCAATCGAACGATACGCTCGGCAAGCTTCTGATCGCGAGGCAGTAGCCTGCTTGATTCTTCCAGCCAGGCCAATGCGTGCTCGCGATCGTCAAGCGGCTCGGCAATATTTGCGGCCAGCAACAGGAGCTCGGCATCGCCCCTGAGACTGCTGGCGCTTGCGGATGCGCCCAGGACCTTCATCGCGGCCTTCAAGGCCTCTTGATCGATACCGGCTTGAAGATAGGCGCGCAAACACGATTTCGCGATTTCCGTTTTCTTCTTCGGGGTTCGTTCGAGCAGAAATGCCTGACACAGATTCCGTGCCGCGAGCCGGGGCTGAGCAGCAGCCATGCGCTGTTTCGCGGCAAAAATCAGCCAGCGCGATTTTTTTTCGCTGGTTTCATTTCGCATAACAAGCAATTGCTCGAAGGTTTCGGCCAATACGGTGGGCTCGCCGAACTGTTCCGCCAGTTTGACCACCAGGCTCACTCTGTTGTCATTATCGGCAATGCGCAGCAATGCCGGAACGAGCTCGGCGATACGCTTGCGCAGCGCCGCCTCGACATCCTCCGGGGGATGCCGGAAAAGCTGCTGCAAGGACAGCTTGAGCTCCGCAAGGCGGATTTCATAAGTCAGGCCCGATTCAGGCGCCTGCTGCAAAGGATCAAATGCGAGAACAGCCTCATCGGTCATGCCGGCTTCCGTCAATACCTGGACGAACGACAACCGCAACGGCACATTATTAGGATCGGACTGGACAAGAACGCGAAGATAAGCCACGGATAGAGCGTCATTAGCAGAGAGATTGGCTGGGTCCCTGAACGCGGGCTGGCGTGGAAACAACACCCAGAAAGCGACCAGAAGCACCGCACTCATGAACATTAACGCGGGCGCGTTTAACAGTGACTCCCGGCGGGTATCAACACTCAAGCCGGAATTCTCCCGATGCACTGTTCGCTGGTATTGCGTAAACAGATCGCGAGCCCTCGGTGCGAGGAGCCAATGCCCCGCTGTCCAGGTTTAGCGAGCAGGATTTGGGTACCTCAAGCGTCAAATCTCCGTGGGGTTCAAACAAGAGAGTTGCAGAACCATCATCATTGAGGTGCCAGGATTTCAGCGGCGCACTTGCATCGATCAGCCTTAAAGCCGGGCTCGTCTCTTCAATCTCACGCTTGTGCTTGAGGACGGCATGGTTGCGTGCCAGGTAAACATAGCGATCTGCATTTCGGTCGGAATAGCCGACGACATCGGCCGAGATCGCGGGTGTCATTTCGGCGACAGGCAACCGCACCGTTCGAAGCGCATCCCCAAAAAGCAGCCAATTGCCATCGAGGTCGCGCGCAATGCTCGCTGTTTGAAACGCCTGCGCACGCTGAACATATTCGTCGAGCCACAGGCCAAGCACGTTTTCTTTGCGCTGCTCGTCTGCCAATTGGTCCAGGAGTTCCGCCCCTCGGGCGTGCAACAGCGCATCGGCATGAATCGACAAGGATGAAATGCGCAACCGCCGTCCGCTATCGAGCTGCCGGTTCCAGTCGCTGACCATGCTGAAATTCAGTGCTTCACCATACCAGAGTTGCGCAAACAGCGGTTCGCCCGTCAATGGCGTCAGCACCTGCGTACCCCATTCAGTGGGCCGCAGCGCGGGAGAAAGATCAGCGATGGATAATGAACCGCTCTGCCAGTGGAGGCCGCCTCCACCGTAATTGGGCAATGCGGCTTTGAATGCAGCGGCCAGAGCGGCTGGCACCGGTTTTCCATCCCCCGACCAGATAAGCAACAGTGGAGAACGGGGCGCCATCGATTGCAGAAATGGGATAGTCCCCGCAGTCTCGCGCGTCATCTCGGCGGCGTAACCTTCCATGAACACGCTATAGCGATAAGGCTGCTGGTCGGCATCTGTCTTGCCCTCGAAAACGCCCCAATAAAAGGGATGGCTGTACGTGTGACTTGCCAATCGAACCTGCGGCATGTCAGCCAATCGCCGTACCTTGGCTCGCCGGTCTTCACTGTTCACTTCAGCCTCGATGACCCCCAGCGTTACCGGTGCGGGATTTTTTTCCATCCAGACACGAAGCCGGTCGATAGCTTCAACGCCATGCTCGTCTTTGGCAAACAGGCGGTCTCCGCGCACCTCGATAATGCCCAGGCGGCGCCCGTTTTCCGTTGTTATATCGAATACCGGCTGCACAGGTAGGCGGAATGCGGCCTGAAAAAAAGAGAAGGGGTCCAGCAGCCATTCATGACGGCCCGAAGCACTTTCGTTTATCAAATGAGGATGTAATGCATAGGCTCCCCATGCCCCGACCGCAACCGGATGAAACACGTTGTCTCCATCGCTCAGCGTCAACCAGGCTTCATTGCGATCGCGGACGCGGACATCAGGCGTACCGCTACCCACTATGGGCGCTGTCGCGGGCCGACCCAGGCGATCATTGGCAGAGCGAAGCTCAAGCATACTGGTCGTGGGTTGCAAGCTGCCCTGATAATCGATCAGGTTGCGGCAGGCAACGCCGCTTGGCAGATAACCCATGAATACTACGGGCAAACCCACGTCGACTTCCGTTTGCAAACGCGCGCAAATGTTTTCATAACGGCTTGTGCCGTTCTCGTTTTCGTCACCCAACCAGACGATTACGCCGGCATATCGCCCGACAAGCGGCTCTATCGGCAAAGGAGAATGATCGATATACCAATAGTCCAGGGCCAGGCCGAGATATTCAAGCGGCATCGCGGCGTGTTTGAACAACTCTTGATCCATTTGCTGGGCGGCCGTGCCGTTTGCAATGGCAAGCAACCTCCGCGGGGCCAGGCGGATGCGGCCATGCCCGAGCCACGTTAGATCGCCATTTGCGACCCATGGCATGAACCCGAGCTTGGCAATTTTCTGAGCCGTTTTTTCGGCCTCTACCCAATTACCCGGCTCGACATAATCCAGCACGGTAACCGGCACATTGAATTCGTTTTGCGCACGTGTCAGCTGATTGAGAAGCCACTCCCTGTTTTCTTCCCTGGTCGGCGCATGCTTGCCGGTAACCGGATCAAAACCATGAAAAAGCGATTCAGCAACCATGCCATCGGTGTATTGACTGGCACGGTCGAGCACCTCGAAACCGCGATTGAGAATGAGTTTGCAGCCGGGAAAGCGGCGCTTTATTTCCGCGAGCAACGCAACCAGCCCTTTCTCCTGCTCGTCACGCTGTTTGCCTTCCGCCGTAACGATCAGATAACTGTCAACGGTATCGAGAAAGAACGCGCGGTATCCGTCGCGCCACAGGCGGTCGAAATGTTGCTCCAGGAGATATTCGTGCCAGCCGGGATCGGTCATGTCCATGACGAGGCTGTTCCATGCCGGATTGACACCGATCGACCAATCAGTATTGATGCGTTCCATATCCTCGCTGTTGCGCGCAATCTCCCCGAACGAGACATAGGCGAATATGAGCGAATCCAGCTTTAATAACGCTTTCCTCTCGTGAGGCAAGACCTGGCTCGGCTGAATGACGATCTGATCGAAATGCCGCAGATCCTCAACAGGTGGCCGGCTGCCATAATAAAAGGCGATATCGCGCTGTTCGAGTACATCGGCGGATACCACGGGTGTCATTAACATGAGTGGCAGCAACAAATACCAGAGAGATAAACGGAACGACAACATTTTGCTGTTAGACATTAACCTGAGTCCGATAGTTGGACGGGGTGGAATGGGCGTCCGGTCCGTCCTGCAGGCGCTCCAAAAAAAATGAAGGTGGACCGGATCGAGACGGACATCCCGGCGGAAATATCGCTGCATTATCGCCGGGCAGCGCGCGCAATGTGTAAACGGATCCGGCGATCCGCACCACCATTTCAAGCTATTGACCTGGCTCGACTGCGTGACTCAAAAAAAATTGCATGTTGTTTCCTCATTGCTGATCAACCGGATAAGGTAGCGGCATGATCTCCAGCAAGGGTCCCTCCGGCGATTTCCAGCGAATTTGGCCAGTTTCGACGCTGCCTATCTGCATGACCGCCAATAAATCAAAGCCGCCGTTTGGCGATGGGGCCGCGTTCACTACCATGCCGCTCGATTGATCTCCCATATCAACGCTAAACAACTCGTCCCCGGCTTCAACTCGCGTTTCTGAACTCGGCAGCCGGACGTTGGCGAGGTACATGCGACGTTTTATCTTACCCAGATACTGGGTGCGGGAGACGACTTCCTGGCCAGGATAACAACCTTTCTGGAAACTTACCCCTCCGATGGCCTCCAGATTAGTCATTTGCGGTATGAATTGTTCCTGGGTGGCGGGCGTAATCATCGGGATACCGGCCTTGATCTCCAGCCAGTCCCAGCACGGCCCGCCTACCGGCAGCGCGTCTTTGCTTAAACCATCCCATACCGCAGGCGCGTACTCCGGGGTGATGACGAGTTCAAAACGATTCTTTGCAAGACGGATGACGCTTCCCTTTTCACAATGGATCACATCAAGATGGGCAAGCGGAATCGCGCCCATGATTTCCTGTATGAGCGATCCTGCATCGTCGCCGGCTACCGCCATTGGGACCAACATCCCGCTGCTGTCAGCCAGCTTGACTTTGGCCCGCAATACATACATGGACAAGCGCTTCTGAACGGATGTCAGCAACGCCAAGGGCAGTTGCATGAGGTAACCGCCATCAGCGCCGTTACGATCACGCCAGATCAGGAAACTCGCCAGCATTCTGCCCTTGGGATTGCAATAGCTCCCGTAAAGGGCGCCCGTAGAACCGATCTGTCTTACATCACAGCTCAACTGCCCCTGCAGGAACGATTGCGCATCCTCCCCCGAAAAATAGATCAGGCCGAAGTGCGAAAGATCGCACAGCACAGTGGCCGACCCGGTACTCGCGGATCGGGTACTCGCGAGTTCAGCGGCGGCATCGCCATAGCGGACAACGCGGCCATCCTCGATAATTGCACCGGAGTTTTGCTGATACGCTCGCCAGATGAGGTTCATGCAGAACGATCTATGGCTGTGAAAAAAGTTAATTATAAAGCATACGTTCCGGATGAGCGGCAAATTGCCAGGAATGAGATAATCAGCTATGCCTGATCTCTTGCATCGACCTCTTCCACCGCTACTCGCCGTCCGGCTCGGACCCTCCATGCAGCTGGCCGCCATGCTGGGTTTTGCCCACTTCTCGGCGATTGGCCTGCTGTGGCCGCTTCTATTACCTGGATCAGTCAAATTAGCAGGCTCCGCCGTCCTTGTTACCAGCCTGGTTTTCTACTTGAGGCGCTACGCGTTGCTACGTTCGCCGGAGTCAATAACGGGGCTCGAACTGTCAGATGAAATGATTTGCGCAGTTGAAACGCGACGGGGAGAGCGCATCGTTTGCACCCTGCTCGGCAGCAGCTTTGTCGCGCCTTATCTCACCGTACTCGAATTGCAACCGCTGAAACTCGACGACGTTGTGGATTCCCCGGAGCCGTTGCGAAAATTCTCGTTCAGCGTAACCGTTCTACCCGACGGCATAGACCCCGAGGAATTCAGGCAATTACGGATACTGCTGCGCTGGAAGTGGAAAGATCCGAAGGACTTGAAGGATTGGACCTGAGGAACCTAAAAGAATACTACGCCTGCTGAGCCGGCCAGGGATGTTACCGTATAAAAATCGCGTTGCCCGCTCATGGGTATTGGTGAGAATTTATGTATAGTCGTAATACCGTAGGTCTGGACAGGTACGGATTGTTCTCCGGGAATGTCCACGCGGGGCAGTATTATGCTGAAACTGGTTCCGCCGCTATCGATGCTCAGGCGAATGGTGACAGTGACAAGCGTACCGATTTCGGACTCGGCAGTACGGATCTCATCTCCGCTGAAGCCAAGTGTCTGTTGTTGATCCTGATAGGTGAAATGTGGTCTGCCGTCGAAACCGCTGGTTGAGTAACTGATATGAAGATGCTTGCCGCTGAGCTGATACTGGTTTGGTGCCTGATTGACAGGCTGGGTCGATTCCATGATAGCCCCCCATTAAAATCAACCTCCACAAATGAAAACGAAATCCGTTAAATGAGGCCGGTGGATTCATGCATATTGACGAACTGAAGAAGTCCTCGACAGGCGCTATTGAAAATATAGATCATGACGGTCAAAAGACAAGGATAAAAGATTGGAGGAACGGGAGGAGTCGAAAGGACAGGCAAGCAGTTCACGCGTTGGCCCTATCAATTGCTCGCCAAAAA
The DNA here is from genome assembly GCF_900115125.1 of Nitrosospira briensis. GTDB lineage: Bacteria > Pseudomonadota > Gammaproteobacteria > Burkholderiales > Nitrosomonadaceae > Nitrosospira > Nitrosospira briensis_A. The sequence goes on from NZ_FOVJ01000001.1 coordinate 1,147,341, forward strand.
ACGACCCTTAACCAATACTGGTATTACACAATAACAATATGAACTTCCAGCAACTGCGCATCATTCATGAGACGGTTCGACAGAACTACAATCTGACGGACGCGGCAAATGCCCTGTTCACCTCACAATCCGGTGTCAGCAAGCACATAAAAGATCTGGAAGATGAACTGGGCGTCGAACTTTTCGTGCGTAAAGGCAAGCGGCTGCTCGGATTGACCGATCCGGGAAGGGAACTTGTCAAGATCGTCGAACGCATCCTGCTTGACGCCAAAAACGTGAAACGTCTGGCTGAACAATTCAGCAATCGGGACAAGGGCCGGCTTACTGTCGCGACTACCCATACGCAGGCGCAATACGCTCTGCCTTCGGTGGTGACGCTATTCAAGCAGGCGTTTCCCCAGGTGCATCTCGTCCTGCATCAGGCCAGCCCAGGCGAGATCGTGTCCATGCTGCTCGACGGCGTTGCAGACATCGGGATTGCCACGGAGGCGCTGGAGAGTGTCGCGGAACTGGCTTCCTTCCCTTATTACTCATGGCATCATGCCGTAATCGTCCCACACGGCCACCCCCTGGAATCTGTACATCCGCTCACGCTCGAGGCGATTGCGGAATTTCCGGTTATCACCTACCACGAGGGTTTTACCGGTCGAGCGGGAATTGATCAGGCGTTTGCAAAGGCAGGCCTGTTACTCGATATCGCAATGTCGGCACTGGACGCCGACGTCATCAAGACCTACGTCGAGCTCGGGCTGGGGGTCGGAATTGTCGCCTCGATGGCGTTTAATCCGGTTCGCGATGTGCGGCTCAATCTGCTTGATAGCTCACACCTGTTCGAAAAAAATACGACAAACATTTCCATTCGGCGCGGCCACTACCTCCGCGGATACGCTTATCGCTTCATCGAACTTTGCCTGCCGTCACTGAGCGAGTCGGCAATCCGCTCGGGAGTTAAACCAGCGGCCGATATAGAACTTGATAACGGAAACGCCCCCCTCCCCTGATATCGTCTCCCGTGCTTTCTTCCAGAAAGTGTTCACCGGTTCACCGGTTCACGGGGGACAGGGCTACGCATCTTCCGCCAGGAACCCCCCGCTCTGATGGTTCCACAGGCGCGAATAAAGACCATTGAGCGCAATGAGGCATTGATGCCCGCCCTCTTCCACGATACGGCCCTTATCGATGACGATCAAGCGGTCCATCGCCGCTATCGTCGACAAGCGGTGGGCTATAGCGATCACGGTCTTGCCTTCCATCAACCGGTATAAACTTGACTGAATGGCCGACTCCACTTCCGAGTCTAGCGCACTGGTGGCCTCATCAAGCAGAAGAATCGGGGCGTCCTTCAGCATTACGCGGGCTATGGCAATCCGCTGGCGCTGGCCGCCAGAAAGCTTTATTCCGCGCTCGCCTACATGTGCATCGTAGCCTTTGCGTCCCATAGGGTCCGCCAGGCCCATTATAAAATCATGTGCTTCGGCTTTTTTTGCCGCCGCTATCATATCCATATCGGTTGCATCGGGACGGCCATAAAGGATGTTCTCCCTCACGGACCGGTGCATGAGCGAGGTATCCTGCGTGACCATACCAATATTGGCGCGCAAACTGTTCTGTGTAACATATCTGACATCCTGCTCGTCTATCAATATGCGACCCTTCTCAACATCATAAAATCGGAGCAACAGGTTTACGAGCGTGGATTTTCCGGCGCCGGAACGTCCAACCAGTCCGATTTTTTCGCCGGCCCTGATATGCAGGGAAAGATGATCTATCACCGGCGTATCTCCGCCGTAACAGAAGAGGACGTCCTCAAACCGGATATCGGCATTTTTTATCCGGAGAGGTTTTGCGTCAGGATAATCCGTTACCAGATGGGCGCGCGACAATGTGGTGATGCCATCCCGCACGGTGCCAACCTGTTCGAATAGCGAAGTCATCTCCCACATGACCCAATGCGACATGCCGTTGAGCCTTAGCGACATTGCCCCGACGGCAGCGACCGCCCCCACCCCTATTCGGCCTTCTGCCCATAGCAGTAAGGCGAGGCCGACAACGCTGATGATAAGTGCGGCGCTCATGACCTGGTTGGTGATTTCAAAGCTGGAGATCAATCGCATCTGGCTATGCACCGTTTTCAGAAATTCCTGCATGGCGGATCGTGCATAACCCGCTTCCCTGCCGGTATGAGAAAAAAGCTTTACGGTTGCGATATTGGTATAGGCGTCGCTGATGCGCCCGGTCATTAAAGCGCGTGCATCCGCCTGGGACTGGGAAACCCGGCTCAGCCGTGGTACAAAAAACTGCAATGCAAAAATATAGAGAATGAACCATCCGATAAAAGGGATGGCCATCCAAGCATCAAAACTGCCCACCACCGCGACCATTGTAAAAAAGTAAATCGTTACATAAACGAGGATGTCTCCCAGAATAAAGCAGACATCACGTAGCGCGAGGGCGGTTTGCATAACCTTGGCGGCCACCCTCCCCGCAAATTCATCCTGGTAGAAGCCCATGCTTTGGTTGAGCATCATACGATGGAAATTCCATCGGAGCCGCATGGGAAAGTTTCCGCCCAGCACCTGATGCTTTACGAGGTTCTGAAACCCCACCAGCAAGGGACTTGCTATGAGCAGCCCGGCAAATAGAAGAAGCCCGTTCCGTTCCTGATCCCATAAGAGAGAGGGCGGCACATCGTTCAGCCAATCAATTATTTTCCCCAGCATGGCAAACCATATCGCTTCAAATGCGCCTATCGCGGCGGTTAACAGCGTCATCACAATGAGGTGCCGTTTTACGCCGGCTGTCGCTTCCCATATGAAAGCGAAAAAACCTTGTGGAGGGATCCTGTCCGTGGAATCCGGATAGGGGTAAACCAGTTTTTCGAAATAGCTGAACATTTAAACCATCCAAAAGCGATACGGGCTGGACACTTTTAGCCATCAGCGCGTTTAATTTGATCTTTGACCGATGCATGGCTATATTAAAAACGGCCATGGCCAGCTATCCCAAAACGGGGAGCAAAATATACAATAGCATTTTCTCCGATTCGATATCGACCCTGCAGTAGTCGTTCAAGCAATCAAATAACCATGTGATCAAACGACGTGCAGATGGGTCAGCGCATGATCGAAAGGAATTGTTGAATTTCCCCCCAAGGGCTTTTATCTTCCATGCCGGTGATCTTCTTCAGATAGCAAATTGATTTTCCACATTGGGAGTATTGGATGAGCCGCTTACCCGCCCTGTTCATCGGGCATGGAAACCCGATGAATACGCTTGCTTCGAACCGCTACACGAACGCATGGCGTCAGATTGGCAAGAATCTCCCCAGGCCACGCGCGCTGCTGGTCGTTTCGGCCCATTGGTACATCGGGGCCACGGCAGTTACTGCCATGGCGAGGCCGCGAACCATCCATGACTTCTATGGCTTTCCCCCCGAACTCTATGCCTTCCAGTACCCCGCCCCCGGCGCACCGGACGTTGCCGCGGAAATCGCAGAGACGGTAAAGCCGACCTGGATAGGCCTGGACCAGGATCAATGGGGATTGGACCACGGAACATGGAGTGTGCTTGCGCATATGTACCCGCAAGCCGACGCCCCCGTAGTCCAACTCTCGGTAAACGCCCTGAAGCCGTTGAGCTATCATCTGGAACTCGGGGTCAGGCTCGCGCCACTACGGGACCGTGGCATCCTCATTGTGGCGAGTGGGAACGTAGTGCACAATCTGCACCGGATAGACTGGGCCAACGTTGATGAAGGCTATGACTGGGCACACCGGTTCGATGATGCAGTTGCGCATCAAATGGCTCTCGATCCAGCAGGCATACTGGCGGTGGCCTCGCATGAAGACTATGACCTCGCGGTGCCAACACCGGATCACTTCATCCCCCTGCTGTACCTCGCAGGACTTGCGACTGCCGGGGAAGCGGCGCAAGCGCTGATCCGCGGACACTCCCTGGGCTCGATCTCCATGACCGCCTTCGGGGTCGGCGCGCATCTTTCGTGTTATGACGGCGACATCGGTGCCACCCCTCTACCCGCCGGAGTACCTCCCGGCAATACCAACACTTGAAATCAGCGCTCTGGGGCACATCACTTTAACGAGCAGCTGCCAGTTTGCCTTCATCGACCAAATCTACATATTAATTGAAGGTAACGGCGTAGCCAGGCGCCTCTATCCCAATTGCAGGCTGCCGATTTTCCTCGTGAACATCGGCGGCTATCCCGGCTACGGTGATTACAAGCTCGCCCGTCCCCGTCGAGAGGTTCTCGTCGATTGTCTTGAAAGCAATCCTTCCAGGCGCAACAAAGGAAAAATTAAGGAAACCGCCCAAATTCGATTACCGGATCCCTGTAGGACCAGAAAAGGGGGTAGAGCAACGTCAGGCAGAAAACTGGCGGGAACACCTGCAGGTATTCCCGGGTCTCAAGGTTTGAGAGCAGTAACTATACTGTAGTAGCCAAAGGCCGGACGCACCTCGATGTCACAAAATCCTGCATCGCCCAACATCGCGGACAGCTCCGTGGAGGAGTAGGACTTTCCCTCGGTCCACCCCATCATGAGCATGCTGAAGGCAGCCGCAGCGAAAGGGCCGGATTTGTCCTCGTTATAGAGCATTCCGTGGATAATGATACGTCCCTTGGACGGAAGAGCATTGAAACTCTTCGCGGTTAGAAAGCTGCACTTCTCAGGCGGCCAGTCATTATAAACCGTGGAATAAAAATGAAGATCCGCGGGTGGCATTTCGTCACGCCACATGTCTCCTTCATATGTCCTGATGCGATCCTGCATGCCATGCTGCGCAATGAAATCATTTGCAATCTCGCACACCAGGGGAAAATCGAAAACGATCGCTTGTAAATTACTCCATTTTGATACGGCCCCGATCGAGTGGGCGCCCGAGCTTCCACCAATGTCGAGCATGATACGGTGAGCGGAGAGATCGAGCACCTCCGGCCAGTGGAAAGCCGATTTGATGCTCATACTGTACATGCTGCGCGTAAATCTTCGTACGAGTTCGGCTTGCACTTCTTCGGGACGGTAAACACCCGTCCCGCCATAAACCTGAGGCTCATCTGTGCGAACTGCCCTTTCCAGGCTTTTAAATGAATGTACCTGATCGTTTTCGATCATCAGATCCCACATATACCCAAAATAGCTGGGATTTTTCTTTAGCAGATAGTGTTCAGCGACTGCCGTCAGCGAGTAACGTCCCTCTTTTATCGACAGGAACCCCAGGGCTGTTGCTGCGCTTAGAATAGATTCGGCAGGGCGCGCCTTGATGTTCAGCCTCTCGCAGATGACAGATAGCGAAAGTTCGCCGTCTTCCAGCAGGGGAAAGACGCCGAGCTTATGCGCAAGAAGCAACGCCGGGTAGCCATAGATTCCGAGGACAACATCCCATAGTTTTCTATCGTCCGGTGCCTGCGATTGCTGTGCTTCTGTAGAAACTTCATTTGCCATAAATAAATCCTCGCGCCGATCTGGACGCTGAAACAATTAATCCACAAACTACAATGCCAAGCGTAAAAAGATCTTTTTTCCGGCCAAGTTGCATTCTCAAAAATTGCAGGCAGGTGTCGGTCAAGGTCGAGCGGCTGCGCCGGGTGTGCCGGGTGTGCCGCTTTCAACCAAACGTTTTATATTTTCCACCGTACGGGTGGCGCCCTCCTGAATCGCGCTTCGGACCAGCGGCTCAAAAGGCCGCATGAACGCCTTGAGCTCAAGTAGTTCAAAAGTAAAGCTCAATTCCGTTACACCTTCCCTGCCCTGGGGTTGTAGTTCGTAAAGGCAACGATAAGGTTCAACAACGCCCGCAAAGGCCAATCGCCTTGCAGGTTCATAAATCGTAATGCGAAATTTCGATTCCGAGCGTTGGCCATGATCCACGCGTACCTGCCTTGCTATGGTTCCCGACTTTACGGGCCCATCAGTGAGGCACTCAAGTTCCTGTACTTCAGGCGACCATCTGGGATAGTTATGAAATAAATCATCACCGATAAATTTGAAGATCTCGGCAGCGGATAGCCTGATCAGGATGCTCTTCTTGCCGACCACGGGATCAGCGGGGCCCAGATTGAACATGGAGCCTAGATTAAACATTTATATAACTCCTGCTCAGACTGAAAATCTGCACCGCAATACAAATTCCTCGCTACTGATAATTCTAAACGATAGAATCTTCCTGAGAAGATGCCGGGTTGATTGCAGCCGCTGGAAGGCCGGTTGTTCCCTTGGTCGTCCCGCAAGCAATGGGGATTGTTTGTTTTCAAGTATTTCAGTTAAACAATCCGCTCAAGAGGCGAAAAGATGCTTTCTCAACCGGGCCCGTCAATTCCCATTTCTTTAAAAATAGCTCACGAACCATTCTTCACTATGATCACTTATCATATTACTCACATTAGCTAGTAACCGCATCAACTAATGCTAATATTAATAAATGAAGTGGAAATCCCATCGAGTTTTATCATACGTACCTTTCCAGAGGAGAGCAAATATGAGGAAAACCGCGCCAGGCGCCGGGGCGATTGGTTTTATGCTGGTAATAGTAATAGCTATTGCTGCAGCAACCATGACAAAAGCCGCATTCGCGGCTCCTCCTGCTCCCAATGGAGGTTTCGTGTGGAAAGACGGGCCCGAGGTCTATACCAAGGTTTGTGGATACTGCCACGAGCAGGGCGTTGGACCTGTCATTCGTGGCCGCGCGCTTCCTCCCGTTTACATCCGCAACGTGGTTCGAAATGGAAGCCGGGCAATGCCTTCCTTTCGCATCGCCGAAATTGACGACGAGTCACTGACGAAACTGGCCGAATATATCTCGGCAAACTGAAAAAGCTGGCAAGGGGCCGGCAAACGGGAGAGTAGCTCATGGATGTGTATCGACGTAATCTCATGAAAGGCGCGTTGATGGGAAGCACGCTGCTGACGCTGGGCATACCACCGATAACAATGGCCGCCGCTTCGGCAGGCAAACCGGGAAGATTGCGACTGTTGCTTGGAAGCGGGGCGGCTGACGCCGAATTCGCAGCCGGAGCCCGCACTGCCTTTGCCGGGAATGCTCGCCGGACCGCTACAGGGCACGATGCCATAACCGGAACCGCACAGGATGGGCTGCAGGTAATCAAGCTTAAAGATGGCTTGCTGAACGAATACGAAGAAGTCGCCCACTTGCTCGCGACGTTCCGCGATACCCGATGGATCGCAGTGATGGATGATGGCAGCGCTGCCGTCTTCACCGAACTGGTGCGCAACGCGGGCGGCAGTTTGTTATCGTTGGGTTCTCATGCTTCTTCGGGCGACACCTGGGTACGCGGGATGGGAGCGCGCGTACCCACGCTCAGGCACGTTTGGGCTGCCGCATCGCCTTCGCACGCCGCGGGCAGCATCCTGGCCGCGCGGCTCGTCGAAAGCGAGCGCAGCTTTTCGATAGTGGAAAGTTTCTTTTCCACTCAGGGGACAGAAGAGAGGGGCACAGTGAGGGAATCTCCTCCCGGGTTTCTTGCCTGGCGACTCGATGGTGCCGGACCCGGACCCCGGCACGACCCAGCCCATCTTTATTGCGCTGGCGTTTCGCCAGCGGATGGCTGCAAATTGCTGGGGTGGGATGCGGCCCCTGCATGGACCCCGGTCAACCAGGAACCAGGGCTCCAGACAGCAAGCCATGGAAAGCGAAGGAGCGCGCGCGCCAGCGATGAATCGTATGCCGGCGGGTGGATGGAAGCGGTAGGGTATGCAGTAGTTGCAGCCGCCCTTGGCGCGGATGCAGGTTATGATTCCTGCTCTGCACGCGCCCACGTGTACCAGTCAGACGAAGTCAAGCTAGGAGCGCCCTCACCCTATAAGACAGGCGGGTTCACTTCATTCGTAGTAGACATTTAGCCAGGGGAACAAACAATGGCCAGTAAATATATTGCACTGCCCCACGGCGTGTCCGAACAGACTTTCGATGCCGCCATCAGCGCCTTTCGCGGGGTCCTGGGCGAATCGAATGTACTCGTCAGCGCCGAGCAGCTCGCCCCCTACATCAAAACCATGATGCCCGTGCCGGACTCGGACCATGCTCCCTCTGCGGCTCTGATGGCCACAACAGTGGAACAGATCCAGAAGATCGTGGGTATCTGCAACAAATATAAAGTGCCTGTCTGGCCCATCTCGACGGGAAAAAACCTGGGCTACGGCTCCGCTGCACCAGCCGAACGCGGCCAGGTCGTGCTCGACCTCAAACGGATGAATCGTATTCTCGAAGTCGACAAAGAACTGGCTTATGCTTTGGTTGAACCGGGAGTCACCTATAAACAGCTCTACGACCACATTGCCGAACGCAAGCTGGGCTTATGGCTATCCATGCCGGCCCCGTCGGCGATTGCGGGGCCGGTTGGCAATACGCTGGACCGCGGCGTCGGCTATACACCTTATGGGGAACATTTCCTGTTTGCATGCGGCATGGAAGTGGTCTTGGCGAATGGCGAAGTGTTGCGCACCGGGATGGGTTCGATGCCGGGGTCCAATACCTGGCAAGTCTTCAAGTGGGGGTACGGACCCTACCTGGACGGTATTTTTACCCAGTCCAACTATGGCATTGTCACCAAGTTTGGCTTCTGGCTCATGCCCGCTCCCCCGGTTTTCAAGCCTTTTGTCATACAATACCAGGATGAGGAAGATATCGTGGAGATCGTGGAAACGATCCGGCCGTTGCGCATCAACGGCATCATTCCCAACGCGGTCGTCATCGCCCATGCCTTGTACGAAGCGCCGACGAAGGCTCGCCGCAGCGACTACGTGACCGGATCCGGATCGATTTCCGATGAGGCGGTACGTAAAATAACCAATGATCATAACCTGGGAATCTGGAACGTATACGCAGCCCTTTACGGCACTCAGGAACAGGTCGACGTGAACTGGAATATTGTGAGACAGGCGTTTGGCAAGTCCGGCAAGGCGAAGATATTGACCGAGAAGGAATCGGCAGGCGATCCCGCCTTTGCCTACCGCGCCGCACTCATGCGGGGAGACATGACGCTCAAGGAATTTTCCTTGTACAACTGGCGTGGGGGTGGCGGATCAATGTGGTTTGCGCCGGTCTCTCAGGCGCGCGGCGGCGAGACGCTCAAACAGATGTCCCTGACCAAGGAGATTCTCGCCAGGCACGGGCTGGATTATTCCGGAGAATTCATCGTCGGCATGCGCGACATGCATCATGTCGTCGATGTCCTGTACGACAAGACAAACCCGAAACAGGTAAAGGCGGCATACGAATGTTTCGATGAGCTGGTGAGCACCTTTTCTGCGCAGGGCTATGGAATCTATCGCGTAAATACGGCGTTTATGGACAAAGTGGCGGATACCTACGGCCCGGTACAGCGCAAAATCAACAAGACCCTTAAAAAGGCGCTGGATCCGAATGGAATACTTGCTCCGGGTAAATCAGGCATCCGGCTTTAGCTGACTGCATGAGGGTTGGCGAATGAAGTTTGCCGAGCTTCCTTTATCCCGCTGATGCGACTCTCGCTTTCCGGCGATAGTGATCACCGGGGTAACGGAGAACTTCGTAGATGATGCACGTCATACCTGTCGCAAATCTTTTCCAGAAGTAATCGAATACGGATATCGGAGGCCAGGATGAGAGAGGTTACGGCGGCAACGATACGGCAGAAAGGCGGCCCTTTCCAGGTCGAGAGACTGTTCCTGGATGAGCCGCGCCCCGACGAGGTGCTGGTGAGGGTGGTAGCAACCGGCATGTGTCATACCGATATGGTTGCGCGTGACCAGCTCTACGATGTGCCGCTACCGATCGTGCTCGGGCATGAGGGCGCGGGCGTGATCGAAGAGGTGGGCGAAAGTGTAAAAAAGGTCAGGGCAGGAGACCATGTGGTGCTGACCTATATGTGGTGTGGCCACTGCAAGCCCTGCCTGCGCGGAGACTTGACCTATTGCGAGAATTTTTACCCGCTTAATTTTGGCGGAGCGCGGGAAGATGGGAGCACAGCCACCTGCGAAGCAGGCGGAGGAGCCATTCACGACCATTTCTTCGGGCAATCGTCTTTCGGAACCTACGCGCTGGTGCACGAGCGCAATGTCGTCAAGGTGCCGCATGATGCCCCGCTCGAGTTGCTGGGTCCGCTGGGCTGCGGCATCCAGACCGGAGCCGGGGCCGTAATCAATGCACTTAAAGTGACGCCCGGAAGCAGTTTCGCGACGTTTGGCGGTGGCGCGGTTGGACTGAGCGCAGTCATGGCGGCACGCGTGGCGGGGGCTACAACAATCATTGTCTCCGACGTAGTTCCTTCCCGCCTGGAACTCGCGAAGGAACTAGGCGCTACCCATGTCGTGAACAGCCGCCAGACTGATCCTGTAGCGGCGGTGCGTGAAATCACTGATGGGGGCGCGGATTTCACGCTCGAATCGAGCGGCAGGCCCGAGGTTCTGCGCCAGGCGATCGACGCGCTATCGATAGGCGGTACTTGTGGCATCGTAGGCGCCCCTGCCCTGGGCATCGAGGCAAGCTTCGACGTCAATGATGTAATGACCGCCGGCAAGCGCATCATCGGCATTATCGAGGGTGAGAGCAAACCGGATCTCTTCATTCCCGCCCTGGTCGAGCTTTATACGCAGGGACGATTCCCTTTCGACAAGCTGGTAAGATTCTATACGCTCGAACAGATCAACCAGGCGGCTGAAGACAGCGAAAAGGGAGTCACCATCAAGCCCATCATCCGTCTGGCTGCAAGTCAGGCCTGACTTTCTGCAGGTGGACCATCCCATCGGGAGTATGCCGGTTCAATCAATCTCATCAGGGAAATATCATGAAGTTCGATAGTCCAGCGCCCGGGCGCCGCACCATACTTAAAGCATCAGCGGCTCTACTCGCTGCCGGCATGTTGTCACCCGTGAGTTCTGTTCTTGCTGAGATGGCATCAAGGCGAAGGCGGACACAAGAGCAGATTTTGGGCCCGTTTTATCCTGTCATGAGCAGGCCGAACCGTAGCGGCGACCTGACGCGCGTTACGGGCGGCTCGGGACGCGCCAAGGGGCAGCTTCTCATTGTCAGGGGACGCGTGATCGACCCTGACGGAATCCCGGTTATGGGAGCCGACGTCGAAATATGGCAGGCAAATTCGATGGGACGCTATGCTCATCCTGATGACACGAACCCGGCACCGCTCGACCCCAATTTCGAAGGCTTCGGAGCAGTAACCACCGGCGCCGATGGCCGCTATCAGTTCAAAACGATAAAACCGCTGCACTATCCCGCCGAGCCGGGCATGATCCGGCCAGCTCATATCCACTTCGATGTAAAAGGCAAACGGGACGAGTTGATTTCGCAGATGTATTTCGAAGGAGACCCGTATATCCCAAAGGACCGGTTTCTGCAGAGCGCTGTTGATCCGGAAGCGCTGATTATAAAGCTGAGCCAGTCTCCTGAGGAGCCCGGCTTCATGGTAGCGGAATTCGATATCGTATTCCGAGGTTAGTGCCAGGCGAACGGGAACCGGCCTCAACCACTCAACGGCGCCGGCGAACGGAAATTGATACAAAAATGAGGCCTTTCATGGAACAGAACAACAACGGAAAACCTCAACCGCATTATCAGGGATTCGATCAGTTACCTATTAACGGCAAGTGGCGGCATGGGAAGGGGGCAAACGTACTGCGTGACCTCAACCCCTATAATGGCGACGCTCTTGTCGAAATCCCGCATGCTACCCGCGATGACATGGATGAGGCGTATCGGGGGGCGGTTGCGTCCCAGATCGGCTGGGCAGCGGCGCTGCCGGGAGAGCGTGCGACCGTGATGCGCAGGGCGGCACAAGTCATGGAAGCGCGCCATGAAGAGATCGTGAAATGGTTGATCGAGGAAGCGGGCAGTACTCGCATCAAGGCCGCCATGGAATGGGAAACCGTGCATGCTGTGCTGCTGGAGGCCGCTACCCTGCCTTATCTGGTGGAAGGCCGTATCCTCCCGTCCGACATCCCTGGCAAGGAATGCCGCATGTATCGCAAGCCCGTCGGCGTGGTAGCCGTTATCAGCCCCTGGAACTGGCCCATGCAGCTTTCCGTTCGATCCCTGGCTCCCGCGCTGGCTGTGGGTAATGCCGTCGTTCTTAAACCGGCAAGTGACACGCCAGTTACCGGCGGCTTGCTGCTGGCAAAGATTCTGGAAGAAGCGGGCTTGCCGCCCGGCGTTCTCAGTGTAATCATCGGGGCGGGCAGCGAAATAGGAGATGCGTTCGTTACCCACCCGATTCCCCGCGTAATTTCGTTCACCGGTTCGACACCAGTGGGCCGGCACATAGCCAAACTGGCGGTCGAGGGAGCGACGTTGAAGCGACTCGAACTCGAATTGGGCGGTAATAATCCCTTTGTAGTGCTAGAGGACGCGGACCTTGAACGGGCGGTGGAGGCGGCCATATTCGGTAAATTTCTGCATCAGGGCCAGATATGCATGAGCACCAACCGCTTCATTATCGAGGACAGCGTACATGATGCATTTCTTGAGCGCTTTGTCGACCGGGTAAGCAAACTGAAGGTTGGCGATCCGAAAGCGCCAGACACAATGATCGGTCCCGTTATCAATCAGGCTCAATTGAATGGCTTGCGGCGGCGTATCGAGGATGCTGTCTCATCCGGTGCAAGACAGGTGGCCGGCGGGGAAGCGCAGGGCCTTGTTCTGCCTCCTCATGTATTCGCCGACGTAATGAACGGGATGCCCTTGGCGCAAACGGAATCGTTCGGGCCGATCGCGCCCTTCATACGCGCACACGGAGAAGAGGAGGCTCTCAGAATCGCCAATGACACCGAGCTTGGGCTTGCCGCAGCAGTTTTTTCATCCGATGTCGAGCGCGGCCTGCGCTTTGCACAGCAACTCGAAACCGGCATGGTGCACGTCAATGACCAGTCGGTAAATGATCTTCCCTACAATCCGTTTGGTGGCGAGAAGAACTCCGGTATCGGCCGCTTTAACGGCGCGTGGTCCATCGCCGCATTCACCACGGACCAGTGGGTAACCATACAACATGTGCGACGCCATTATCCTTTCGACACGCAAGCGACCAAGGGAGTGGTGTCCGGAGGAGGATAAAAACGTTCTTCAGTCGTAATTTTCTACGAACTTCATCGAAACTTTTCCTTTGTTTTAGCCCTGGGACTATCTAAAAACCTTGGGGGATAGATCCTTTCCGACCCTTCGCCTATTGCATGCGAATAACTACATCAGCCGCTCCTGAGCACTTCCTTATTTTGGATTTTCCAGGTCTGTGCCGACGTGCCTTGCGGGCCTTATGGCTCTCGAACTGCATGCTCCTGACGCTGCTTACCCTTCCGGGTTGCAGTGACCAAACACCGGCCACCTCCCCGCCACCCACGATGGAAGTGACGACGGTGACTGTTTCGCCCAGCGATACGCCAGTCCAACTGGAATTCGTCGCCGAAACCGAAAGCTCCCGGCAAGTCGAAATTCGTGCTCGAGTCGAAGGTTTTCTGGAAAAACGGCTTTACACCGAGGGTGAGTTGGTGAAGGCCGGGCAGAAGATGTACCAGATGGACCAAAAGCCGTTCCAGGCCGCGCTGCAATCCGCGAAAGGCCAACTGGCGCAGCAAGAGGCTGCGCTTGCCGTGGCGGAAGCCACCCTCGCCCGGGTAAGACCGCTCACAGAAAAAAACGCCCTTAGTAAAAAAAACCTGGACGATACCATAGGGATGGTTCAGCAAGCGCAGGCGGCAGTTTTTGCCGCCCAGGGGAAAGTAACAAGCGCAGAGCTGAACCTGAGTTACACCACTCTCTATTCTCCGCTTACCGGGTTATCCAGTTTCAGTAAAAAGCATGAAGGCAGCTATTTGAGCGCGGGGGCCGACGGCTTGTTGACTTATGTCGCACAGCTCGATCCTATCTGGGTCAATTTCAGCGTCTCGGAAAACCAGATGCTGAAGTATCGCGGGGAAATCGAACACGGGCTGCTCAGGTTTCCCTCACGCAATCTTTTCGAAGTAGCAATCACGCTCGCAGACGGATCGGTATATCCGCATCTTGGGCGGATCAATTTTAGCGAGCCATCCTTTTCCCAGGAAACCGGCACCTTCCTTGTGCGCACGCTATTCGCAAATCCTGAGGGGGACTTGCGGCCCGGCCAGTTCGTCCGCGTTCAACTTCGGGGCGCGATGCGTCCAAACAGCATTCTCCTGCCGCAGCGCGCCGTATTGCAGGGAGCAAAGGGGCACTATGTCTGGGTCGTGGACGGAGAAGGCAAGGCCGCTCGCCGGGAAGTCGAAATAGGCGACTGGCAGGGCGAAGGCTGGTTCATCAACCACGGCCTGCTGCCTGGGGAACGGGTGGTCGTGGATGGCGCGATTCGGCTTTCCCCCGGCGCTATCCTCAAAGTCGTCAATGCATCCGCCCCGATGAGCGCCGCAACGGCAGTTTTATCGGGCCCCACTGCCGGCGCCGGAGAGGGTGATACGCCGCGTTCTACCGTCGAGAATACGGTCGCACCGCCGCCGGGGCCGCCGGGTTCAACCTCGATGGGGCAATAGGCCGCCCATGTGCCCATTCGGACGAGAAACAAATCCGGCTAAAATGATTCGGCAAGCCTTGGACAGATTCCCGTCTCGATGAAAATTTCCCATTTCTGCATAGACCGGCCAGTGTTCGCGTCAGTACTCTCCATCGTGATTACGTTGGCAGGAGGGGTGGCACTCTACAATTTGCCTATCGCGCAGTATCCCGAGATCGCGCCGGTGGAGATCTCGGTTACCGCAACATATCCAGGCGCATCCGCTGAAGTCGCCGCACAAAATGTCGCCTCCCCTATCGAACAGCAGGTAAATGGCGCCGATAAGCTCATGTATATGTCCTCCGCCAGTTCATCCACTGGCGTCATGACGCTCTCGGTTTATTTCGACATCGATGCCAATCCGTCGCTGGCGCAGGTAGAGGTACAGAACCGCGTAAATCTCGCGCTGCCGCTATTGCCCGCCTCCGTACAGGCGCAAGGCGTCGCGGTTAAGAAGCAGTCGGCGGCCATGATGATGGTCGTCTCGATCTATTCGCCGGACGATCGCTACCAACCTGTCTATGTTTCCAACTACGCCAGCATTTTCATACTTGACGCCATCAAGCGCATCCCCGGAGCCGGTCAGGCGACGATCATGGGCACCCCCGACTATGCGATGCGCGTCTGGCTGAAACCGGACCGAATGGCGACGCTGGGAGTCACCGCGCGCGATGTCCAGTTGGCGGTCGCGCAGCAGAATGAGCAGTATGCGGTGGGCAGCATCGGCCAGTCGCCTACGGATCGCCCTGTCGAGCAGTCCTTCTCCATTACCACCAAAAGCCGGCTGACCACCCCGGAAGAGTTCGATAACATCATTATTCGCGCGGCCAGCGAGGGCGCGGCGATCGTTCGCCTCAAGGACGTGGGTTACACCGAACTCGGGCAGAGAAATTATTCCCTCAGAACTACCCGGCAGGGCAAGCCCGCGACCGTGCTTGTCGTCTACCAACAGCCGGGCGCCAACGCGCTCGATGTCGCCAGAGGCGTGCGGGAGACCCTCGAGGAAATGAAAAAAACATTTCCTCCAGGCATCGAGTATGAAATCACCATGGATACCACGGAGTTTACCCGCGCTTCCATCCAATCCGTGATTTATACTTTCTTCGAGGCACTGGCGCTGGTCGTCGCGGTCGTGTTCCTGTTTCTGCAGAATCTTCGTGCCACCCTCATCCCGATCATCGCGGTCCCGATATCCGTCATTGGCGCGGCCAGCGGCATGATCGCACTGGGTTTCTCGCTCAATATGCTCACCATGTTCGGCATGATTCTTACCATTGGCATAGTCGTGGACGACGCCATCGTGGTGGTCGAGGCAGTGGAACATAACATGTCAAGGTTCGGCCTCTCGGCCCGCGATGCGGCGAAGAAATCGATGGATGAGGTGGGCGGCGCGTTGATTGCGATCGTGCTGGTACTATGCGCGGTGTTTATCCCGGTCGCATTTATTCCAGGCGTCACGGGACAGCTGTACAAGCAGTTCGCCATCACGATTGCAATTTCAGTCGCGATATCCGGCGTGGTGGCACTGACACTCTCCCCCGCATTGGCGGCGCTTCTTCTCAAGCCCCCAGCTGGTGAGAAGCGCGGTTTTTTCAAATGGTTCGATGACTGGTTTGCCCGCATGACCGAGGGGTATATACGCAGCGTGCAGCTGGTCATCAAGCGCTTTTCCGTAGCGCTTATGCTGTTTATCGGCATGATCGCGCTTTCCTTCATTTTGTTAAAGCAGGTTCCCGGCTCATTTCTTCCGCCCGAGGACCAGGGCGTCGTGCTGGGTGCCGTGCTCATGCCGGACGCATCAGGACTGGATCGCACCGCCGCGGTAAGCCGTCACGCTACCGACTATTTCATGAGCCATCCCGCCGCAAGATCGATCGTAGTACTGGATGGATTCAGCCTGCTGGATGGCCAGATGAAGAGCAACGCCGCCACTTTTTTCGTCGGGCTCAAGGACTTCGAGGAGCGTTACGCTGGCGACAATGCTGAAACCCAGAGCGTACCCGCTCTAATGAGAGACGCCGCGGCGAAGTTCGCCAACATCGCCGAAGGTGTCATTCTGCCTATCAATCCGCCGTCTATTCCGGGGCTGGGCACGACGGGCGGGATGGAGCTTTATATCCAGAGCAAGGGCGACAACGACAGCCAGCAGATTGCGCAGGTGATAGAGGAATATTTGGCGCAGGCCAGGACACGACCCGAACTGACCAACATCACCTCAACTTACAACGCCGCTGCGCAGGTACTCCGGCTTGACGTAGATCGGGCGAAGGCCGAGACGCTGGGCATTGCGGTGGAGGATGTATACAGCACCATGCAGACAATGTTTGGCTCCTCGTTCGTGTCGCAATTCGCCAAGTTCAGCCGCCTCTTCCAGGTGATCATCCAGGGTGAACCGGCTTCCCGCCTGACTCCCAAGGATATAGATTATCTCTATGTCCGCAGCCGGACGGGGAGCATGGTTCCCATCAACGCGGTGGCGACTACCCATTTCGACAGGGGACCGGATGTGGTAACGCGTTTCAACAACTTCACCGCGGTAAAAGTGACAGCGGAGGCTGCAGCGGGATTCAGTTCGGGTGAAGCTATCAACGCTATGGAAGAAATAGCGGCGCAAATTCTGCCCAGCGATTATGGCATTGCATGGAGCGGACAGACTTTCGAGGAAAAAAAAGCCGGTGGTTCCTCAATGCTTGTACTGGTGTTTGGCCTCATCATGGTGTTCCTCATCCTCGCTGGGCAATACGAGAAATGGTCGCTGCCCCTGGGTGTGCTGTCCGCCGTTCCGTTCGCGCTGTTTGGCGCATTGCTTGCAATCTTTGTGCGTGGCTTGAGTAATGACGTTTATTTCCAGATCGGCCTGACAATGCTGATTGCCCTTGCAGCCAAGAACGCGATCCTGATCTTCGAATACGCAGTGTCAAACCGGGCGTCCGGGCAATCAATCTATGACGCTGCCATTAATGCCGCCCGTGACCGGCTGCGTCCTATCATCATGACCTCTCTTGCCTTTACGCTGGGGTGCGTGCCATTGGCGATCGCAACCGGCGTTTCCGCCAACAGCAAGATTTCGATCGGTACCGGCGTTGTCGGTGGCATGATCGGGGCAACCGTCATTGCGATATTTTTCATCCCGATGTTCTACTGGGCCATAGAAATGCTTTTGCAGAAAATGAGCGGCAAGGGAAAAACCCTCGCAGAGGATAAGCCGGCAGGCACTGCAAAAATGGAAGGGGGAGACACCGAAGGCGCAAATCCTGCGCCGGCTCTGACAAAAGGGCCACCCGAATGAGCGGGACAACGGCCCGAAGGCAGCTCGACAGCCGAGACTTCCCTGCTTCCTGTTCGCTGATCTTCTTCCTGACGCTCACGCTTGGCGGGTGCATGGTGGGGCCCGATTACCGCCAGCCCCAGGTAGAGGTGATGAACAAATACCGCTTTGACCACGAGACCTCCCTGGAAATCGCCGGCAATATGTGGTGGGAACAATTCAGGGATCCCGCGATGAACGAGCTGATCAGGGTGGCATTGGACGAAAACAAGGATATACGCATTGCCGCTGCCCGCATCGAGGAATTCCAGGGCCGTTTCGGGGCGACACGCTCCGAACTGTTTCCACAGCTGAACAGTGATGCCGGCGCAGAACGGTTGCGCTCACCGTTCGCAGTGCCTCTTCCTTCGCAATCCGGGACCGATGCTTTTCGTAACATTTACCAGATATCGATAAATGCGAACTGGGAGCTCGACATCTGGGGCCGCATCCGGAGATTGACCGAAGCTGCCCGCGCCCAGCTTTTCGCTTCCGAAGCAGGCCGTCGCGCGACGATACTGACGCTGGTTACCTCTGTCGCGTCCTCGTACATCAACCTGCTTATTCTCGATCGCCAGCTTGAAATTGCCTTGGCGACGGCGGCAAGTCGCGCGGAAACGGTCAAGGTGTTCGAGCTGCGCTATGAAGGAGGCATTATTTCCCAGCTTGAGCTCGCGCAGATGCAATCGCAATTCGAGATCGCGGCAGCTGCCATCCCGCCACTGGAGGCCAGCATAGGCCAGCAGGAAAACGCCATTTCCGTACTCCTTGGACGCAATCCGGGCCCCATCCGGCGTGGCCGTGAGCTCGCGCAACTCCAGCTTCCACGCGTCTCCGCCGGGCTGCCGGCAGAGCTGCTGACGCGGCGCCCTGACATCAGCGAGGCGGAACAGAATATCGTTGCGGCAAACGCCCAGATTGGTGCGGCCCGCGCCCTCTACTTCCCCAAGATTTCGCTGACAGGCATGTTGGGCGTCGCGAGCACGCAACTTTCCAATATGTTCATAGGGCCGGCGCACATGGCCGCTTTTGGCGTGCTGACTTCTGTGCCAATATTCACCGCTGGAGGCATCGCCGGGCAGGTAAAGCAGGCCGAGGCACGCCGTGAACAGGCATTGTTCAACTATCAGCGAGTGATCCTGATTGCCCTCAGGGAGGTTGAAGACGCCTTGGTTGCACTGCAAAAAACACGCGAACAACTTAATGCCGTCAACCGCCGCGTCGCCGCGTCGCGTACCTATCTGGAAATGGCGCAACTGCGGTACGAGGAAGGGTATATCAGCTTTATTGAAGTACTGGATGCCCAGCGAACCTTGTTTGAAGCCGAGACCACCCAGGCTGACGTTCAGGGCAGGATTTTCAATTCCCTCGTCAACCTCTACAAAGCTTTGGGTGGAGGATGGGTGGTGGAGGCGGAGGATATGGCGTTGGGCGAAGCACGGCGCATTCCGACTAGCGAACCGTCCTCCGGCAGCCGTCGGGATGAGGCTAGCGTTACGCCTCCAAGGCCTTTATCCAGGCCCTTATCCAGGCCTATATCCACGCCCTCGGCAACACCCGACGTAGAACCTGGAACGGCATTTCCCCCTATTCCTCCAGGAACCCCTGCAAAATGAAAAAAGAAATAGGGGTTATTGGTGCGGACTACCAGTTCTCGCCGAAGGGACGTGCCTCGACCTCGAAACTCCACGCCCGCCGGTCCTGATGCGTCAGGAACCAGGCTGTCTCAGCGACTCCTGCAGGATCCACGAAGAAGTTGTCCTCCTTGTCAGGCATTGTCTGCCGCGTTTTGGGGAGGTCAACCACACCGTCCACTATTAGCAACCCAACATGGATTCCCGCCGGCCAAAGCGTGCGAGCCATCGACTCAGCCAGACTGCGCTGCGCGGCCTTTGCCGGCGCGAACGCCGCCGTCCTCTTTCCACCCCGCAGCGATGCCGTCGCTCCAGTAAAGAGGATGGTGCCCGAACCCCGTGCTTTCATAGCAGGAATGACAGCCTGGGAGCAGATCAGTGAACCATAGGCGTTGATACGCCATGCTGCCTCGAACTCGGCAGCCGTGATCTCCTCGACCGATTTGAACACGCCGGAGCCCGCGTTGAAGAGAAGGACCTCCACAGCGCCAAGATCTGCCGCGATCATGTTGAAAACCCTGCCAATGGACGCGGGATCGCTCACGTCGCACGCATAGGCGCAGGCGCCATCGATCTGCTCGGCAAGTCCGGCGACCTTTGCGCCATCGCGCGCAAGCAGCGCAACGGCGTACCCGCCGTCAGCGAAGCGCCTAGCCAACGCGGCACCGTTGCCAGGTCCCGCTCCAGCCACGACAGCTACGGGTTTGCGTTCCTTCATCCCAACCTCCTTCCTCGATCAATGTCAAAACTGGCGCGACGGGCATGACAGTCCTCGTCGCGGCGCCCTGCTGCCCGAACACATGACTCCATCACTGGGCAAGTTCGAAAGCTTGGAGCGAACATTAAAGAACGTCCATAAGATTAGTGCAATGCCTTTCATTTCGTGTTGCTCTAAATGTAATTCAGGGGTCTATTCATCTCCCTTTTGTGTTCAGTGCGGATGGTCATGTCTGGTTCTCGCCGATCATCGCCCGTTCTGGAGAGGAGTTGATCCGTGCACACGTAGAATCCGGGTAGGGGTAAATCAGTTTCTCGAAATAACTGAACATTTACACCATCGAAAAGCATTTTGACCGCGCCCTAATTACCAACATTACAGCTTTTCTGATTGACCTTGGGCCGGGGCCTGACTATATTAAAAAACGGCTACGATGCGGTGGGCATGGAACAAAATATATGATAGCAACGATTCTCCAATCCAGTACCGATCGGCGCCGCATCAGCCAGTCAGGCAGCTAAACGGGGTGATCGGTAACGCGAAACTGAGGGAGTACCTATGTCCGGAGCCTACGCACATCTCACTATGGTAAATCTGGCCAAAGAACCGGCCCGGCTAGAAAAACAAGGGTTTACGCCCGAGGCAATCATTTCAGTGCTGGATTATTTCCGGTTTTGCGAGCTTGGCGCTGTCAGCCCGGATTATCCTTATCTCGATATCGCTCATCCCAATGCTTGTCACTGGGCGGACCGAATGCACTATCAGAAAACCGGCGACATGGTTAAAGCTGGAATCGAACTAATCAGAAAGCTGGACGGCGTGCCGCAGCGGAAAGCGTTTGCGTGGCTACTGGGATATACCAGCCACGTCGTCACTGATACGACGATTCATCCTGTTGTCGAACTAAAGGTGGGCGAGTACCAGAAGAACAAGGACAAGCACCGTATTTGCGAGATGCATCAGGACGCCTATATCTTCCAGCGATTAAACCTTGGTGAAATAGGTTTGGCAGAGCACCTCGACTCCGGAATCTGGGGTTGTTGCGATAAACCGGACAGTGGAAAGCTGGACCCGGTCATTACAAGCACGTGGCAGAGCATGCTTGAAACTTGTTATGCAAGCGCTTACCAAACCGATCCTCCAGTAATCGATAACTGGCACGGTTCATTCAAGTTTGTCGTCGATAAAGCGGAAGAAGGCAACGCACTTCCTCCCTTCGCGCGGCATGTCGCAGTAAACATCGGCTTGACGTATCCGGCTGTTGCCAATCTCGATACTCAGTACCTGGAGGAGTTGGCGACGCCACTGGGTGCAATGAGTTACGACCAGATATTCGATCGCGCAATGCAAAACGTCCTGATCGCCTGGTCGTACATCGCCGATGCGGTCTTCAAAAACAACGACATCTACCGGACAGCAGCAGTAGACTGGAATCTGGACACCGGGAGAGACGCCACGGGCAGCTACGTTTACTGGAAAGACAAGGCTTGATTATGGTCAGGACAAACGGCGGTGTTGGCATTACCCTCATTACCTTATCGATCGTCATTTCTTCCCTTTCGTTAGCAAGCTGCACCCACGGCTCGAGGCCGCCCAATAGCGAGGAAATGTATATAAAAGCCTCTGCCCTCACCAAACTATCGGCTGCGGTGGAATCCACCGTCCGTTACAAAAACCCGCCACTCGAGCTCAGCGAAAGCGAATTACTGACGCTCGCCACGAGGCATGATCCAGTACTGCTGGAAAACTTCAAAGACTATAAGGTCAGGGTGCTGCGCCAGGAACGGCACTCGGTTGTACTCGTTTGCGATGCATCAGGCAGTCGCGCCTTATTGGAAGATGCCGGATGTTCAGGCCGGATGGATCGCGAACGCTGGATGGGGAAGCCGGAATCCTGCGAGTTTTCAATTGATGCGAAAGAGGTATGCGGGGGAGACTGAATGATTCTTTTTCACGTTGAGCAGTTTAATTGAAACGCGAGACAGATTTCGGAGGATGAGCGCCACGAATTGCAGTCGATTCTTTCTGTTCTCCCCGATTCTACCGTCTTAATACCGTATCCCTCGCCTCCGGCAACAGTTCCGGATAATCGCGGCTGTAGTGCAGTCCCCGACTTTCGTGGCGCAACATCGCGCTTTGCACGATAAGGTCGGCGCTATCGACCAGATTGCGCAGCTCCAGCAGATCGCTCGTGACCCGGAAGTTAGCGTAATACTCATTGATTTCTTCATGCAGCAGTTCGATGCGGTGCTGTGCCCGTTGCAATCGCTTGCTCGTTCTGACTATGCCGACGTAGCTCCACATGAAACGCCGGAGCTCGTCCCAGTTATGCGATATGACGATTTCCTCGTCGGCGTTGGTTACGCGGCTTTCGTCCCACTGCGGTAATTCGATGGCCGGCTCGGGCGGTTGCTCGATGATATCCCTGGCCGCGGCCTGTCCGAACACCAGGCATTCCAGCAGCGAATTGCTTGCCAACCGATTAGCGCCGTGCAGGCCGGTATGGGCGGTCTCGCCGATTGCATAAAGATTGTCCAGGTCAGTCTTGCCATTCCAGCCGGTCACCACGCCGCCGCAGGTGTAGTGCGCAGCAGGCACGACAGGTATGGGCTCTTTGGTTATATCAATGCCGAATTCCAGGCAGCGCTTGTATATATTGGGGAAATGCTCCTTCAGGAAGTTGGCGGGTTTGTGAGAGATATCGAGATAAACGCAATCGAGCCCGCGTTTTTTCATCTCGAAGTCGATCGCACGGGCAACGATGTCGCGGGGCGCCAGTTCCGCACGCCCGTCATGCTCAGGCATGAAACGCGTACCATCGGGAAGTTTCAGCAAACCGCCTTCCCCCCGCACTGCCTCGCTGATAAGAAACGATTTGGCATGGGGATGATACAGGCAGGTTGGATGGAACTGGACAAATTCCATGTTGGCTATGCGGCACCCCGCGCGCCATCCCATTGCGATGCCATCGCCTGTGGCGGTATCGGGATTCGTGGTGTAGAGATAAACCTTGCCGGCACCGCCCGTCGCCAGTACCGTGTTGTGCGAACCGACGGTGTAGACTTTTCCCGTCACCCCGTTCAGCACATAAGCGCCATAACAGCGATTTTCGTTTTCATCTGCACGGCCCAGTTTGGCGCTGGTAATGAGATCGATCGCGATATGATGCTCAAGCACCGTGATATTCGGATGTGCGCGCGCCTTTTCGTTCAGTGTCAGTTGCACCGCGTATCCTGTCGCATCAGCAGCATGGATAACCCGCCGCACGCTGTGGCCGCCCTCCTGCGTCAAATGATAACCCGTTCCGTTATCATGATCGCGTGTAAAGGGCACTCCTTGTCCGATAAGCCATTGGATAGCAAGCGGGCCATTTTCCACAACGTATCGGGTAACTTCTTCATTGCATAACCCTGCACCCGCTATGAGAGTGTCGCGGATATGCGCGTCGGGAGAATCTTCCTCCGACAATGTTGCGGCGATGCCGCCCTGGGCCCATCCGCTGGCGCCATCCAGTAACGCCCGCTTGGTGATGAGACCTACCTTATTGGTTTGAGCCAGATTAAGCGCAAGGGTGAGGCCAGCCAGACCGCTGCCTATGATCAGGGTATCAAAATCGAGCTGTGGCACTTGATTGTCATTATTTTGGTTTTCTGTGGAATAGAGAATGATAACAGACCCGGGCGCTGGCTTTATACCTGCCTCGTGCTTCTATTTCGCAGTGGCAGGATAGGTGGAGCCCAGCGTTAATCCTTCAGGACTTCACAACTTATAATGGCATAAGAACCAGTTGTCGCAGGTTAAGCAAGAGGATTCGTAGGAATGAGATCAGCCGATGACGGAATCAGGCGCTATCCCCCGGTCGCTGGCGTAGTTCTTCCCTTTGCGGAAGTGAGCTGCGAGCAAATCCGGTAAAAGAAGTACGCAGGTGGTTTCTCTTTTGAACAGCAAGCGTATGTCTGTTAGCGTACAGAATTCGCCAGGGCATAAGCGCATGGTAACAGTTGCATTTTGCCACACGGCAAAATCGATCATGACTTCTCAAAAAGGAGGTTCCCGTGTTTATGTTTACTACCGATGACAAAAGCATGCAAGCTTGCATTGCTGCATGCAGCCATTGCCACCAGACCTGCTTGCAGACCGCCATGAACCATTGCCTGGAATCGGGTGGCAAGCACGTCGAGGCGGAACATTTCCGTCTTATGATGAACTGTGCAGAAATATGTCAGACGTCGCTGCATTTCATGCTGAGCGGCTCCCAGTTCAGTAATCAGACATGTACAATCTGCGCCGAGATTTGTGACGCTTGTGCCGAGAGCTGCGAGCAGCTTGAAGGTATGGAAGAATGCGCCACGGCGTGCCGTGAGTGTGCAGAAAGTTGCCGGGCGATGTCGGGCCACTGATTTCCCGGGAAATCCAGGAAACGTCTCCGCAAAGTTGGTTGTCGAAGTCAGCTGTTTTCCAGTGCCGCGCGGACCGTTTTTTGCGCTGCGCTGCATTGAGAAAAACCTGAACTCGGGAGAATAATCGGATTCGCTGGCGCTTAAATTCCTCTGCGGCCCCCGTTAGTCCGCGGGTCACCGTTGATCGCGTCATCAAATCCTGTCATGGATTTTGTCATGGACACTGTCCTCCTGAATAACCACGTCTTTAGCTGAACTAATTTATACTATGCGTTGTCTCTTCACACAGACCACGAATAGTGGGCTTGTGCCTAATTCCCTGATGAACCCTTGAACGGGTATACTTGACTGGGCTGCTTCGTAATGCAGCAGTTACAAGTATAACAATCATGACTCAGGGACCAGGCGGCATGAGTGACCGGGAAATCGATCAGCAACTAGTGGAGCGCGCTCAGCATGGGGACAAAAAAGCGTTCGATCTGCTGGTGGTCAAATATCAGCGCAAGCTTGCACGATTGCTGTCGCAATTTATCCGCGATTCGGCGGAAGTGGAGGATGTAACCCAGGAAGCCTTTATAAAGGCCTATCGTGCCTTGCCGTCGTTTCGCGGGGATAGCGCGTTTTATACCTGGTTGTACCGAATTGGTATTAATACCGCGAAGAATTTTCTGGTGGCCCAGGGCCGGCGGGCGCCGACCACTGGCAACGGATTTGATAATGAAGACGCCGAAGGGTTCGAGGAAGCCAGTCAGTTACGAGAAATGAACACGCCTGAAAGCGAACTAACAAGCAAACAAATCGCTCAAACGGTGAACCAGACGCTGGAGGAATTGCCTGAAGAATTACGTACGGCAATTACGCTGAGAGAAATTGAGGGGCTGAGTTATGATGAAATTGCAGTCATCATGAATTGCCCCATTGGTACGGTTCGGTCACGAATATTTCGTGCCCGGGAAGCGATAGCGGAAAAATTACGGCCCCTGCTGGGGACCGGCAAAGATAAGAGGTGGTGACATGCAAGATAAAATATCGGCGTTGATGGACAGTGAACTGGACCCGGAAGATGCGGCGGCTGTAGTCGAACAATTCGCAAAAACAGACGGGTTACGTGAACAATGGGCGGTTTATCATCTGATCAGCGATGCTTTGGGACAATCGGAGGTTAGGCCTTTCGATATCTCGCAGCGTGTTAGCGCAAGATTGGCTGCGGAACCGGCTATACAGGACATTCCGGCCATTCAGGCTATTGCCTCTGTGCCTGTGCTTCGCCCGGCGACGAGGCGGAAGCCTGTTGCCTATGCGGCCGCAGCTTCAATCGCCGCGGTAGCGGTGGCAGGATGGATGAGTTTACAAACAACACAAGGACCCGCGCCCTTGCAGCAAAACCTGGCGGACAACAGGCAATCGCCCGCCGCCGCCCTGCCCGCAATCCCGGTGGCGGCAACTTCTCCGAAGTCTGCTCCCACTCAAATTAATGATTACCTGCTGGCGCACCGGGAATTTTCACCCAGCATGGCGATGCATGGCGTAGCGCCCTATATGCGTACGGTTTCGGAATCACGCGAAAACTACGCCAGATGACACGGGTTGCGCTGGCTGCCCTGTTGCTGCTATCCACCCACATTCAGCCTGTTTTTGCGCAAGCTCCGTCCAATTCATCCCCAGAGGCGCTAGACTGGCTGCAAAAGATTGCCGCCGCGCCGCGTAAGCATAATTACGTCGGCACATTCGTTTATTCATCCGGTAACCACATCGAGACCTCCCGCATCATCCATCTGGTGAACGAGGAAGGGGAGCATGAGAAAAGCGTGGTGCTGGACGGTCCGCCGCGGGAAATTATCCGCAACAATGACGAAATGCGATGTTATCTGCCGGAAAGCAAGACCGTCGTAACGGAAAAACGCTGGTTACGCAAGGTTTTCCCCGCGCTGCTGCCGCAGCCGCTCACCAACCTCGACGAGGGCTATATTGTTAAAAAAGGGGGGCAGGAGCGCGTCAGCGATTATCTGTGCCAGGTAATCGAACTGATACCCAGGGATGATAAGCGTTATGGCCAGAAGCTATGGGTAGACATCAATACCGGCTTGCTCCTTAAAGCTGCGGTAATGGACAAGGATGAGGTGGTAGAACAATTTGTTTTTACGGAACTGGAAATTGGCGGTGAGATAAGCAAGGAACAGCTGCGATCCAAATACGCTGCGAAAGCCGGCGAGTGGCACACTACCAATCTCGTGTCATCTACAACAGGAAGCGGCAAACTCGGATGGCACGTTAATGACCCGCCCCCAGGGTTCAAAAAAATCATTGAAATGAAACGTAATCTTTCCGGAAAACCGAAACCGATTGGACATATCGCGCTATCGGATGGCCTCGCAGCGGTATCGGTTTTTATAGAACCGGTATCCAAGGACCTTTCCCCACCAGCTGAGGGGCTTTACCACAGCCGGGGCGCAATCAATATCTATACGCGTACTTTGGCTGACAACGTCATAACCACGGTCGGCGAGGTGCCGCCTGCCACAGTAATGCAAATCGGGAACTCGGTAAGCAATAAACGCAACTGAACCTGGAGTTGCAGTATTCGGCGGCAGGCATAGCTGGGTGCTCCGGCGACATTGAGAAATGCTGCACAACGTCGTTTCCGGTTTCAGCCCTTCCCCGTCAAGCCCAGGTATCTGCCGGGAGGTGGGGAAAATATCCGGTTTAAAACTCCACCCCATCCACGGGGATGTATTTACAGAGGTTCAGCTTGATCGCCTCAAGCTGATGGTTTCATTTTTATTCCTATGGAAGACAGAGAATGATAACTAAATTTATTCTGATGGCGCTGCTCGGATTTTCCACTACCGTTTTCGCCCAAATTCAGGAATTGCCTGATTTTACCGGTCTGGTTGAACGGGAAGGCCCGGCGGTGGTAAATATCAGTACCGTACAAGCATCCAGCGTAGGTAGCCAGGTTTTCCCCGGAATGCCAAATATCCCTGAGGATGACCCATTTTTCGAATTTTTTCGCCGCCACATGCAGCCTTACGGGAATCCCAGAGACTTTGAATCGAAATCGCTGGGCTCGGGCTCCATCATCAGCTCGGACGGTTATATCCTGACAAACACGCATTTGGTGGATTCCGCCCAGGAAATCAATGTGAAACTCACTGACAAACGCGAATTCCGCGCCAAGCTGATCGGCGCAGATCGCAGAACCGACATCGCGCTTCTCAAAATCGAAGCCACCGGTTTACCCAAGGTGACTAAAGGCGATCCATCAAAAATGAAGGTCGGTGAATGGGTAGTGGCAATCGGCTCGCCCTTCGGCTTCGAGAATAGCGTCACTGCCGGTATTGTCAGCGCCAAGGGGCGTTCGCTCGCACAGGAAAATTTTGTTCCTTTCATTCAGACCGATGTAGCGATCAATCCCGGCAATTCAGGGGGTCCCTTATTTAACCTGAAGGGCGAGGTGGTTGGTATCAATTCCCAGATTTATAGCCGTACGGGCGGCTTCATGGGCCTGTCATTTGCCATCCCCATCGACCTGGCGATGAATATCGCCGACCAGTTGATCGCAACAGGCAAGGTAAGCCGTGGCAGGATCGGCCTTTTGATCCAAGAGGTTACAAAGGAACTTGCGGAATCCTTCGGCTTGCCCAAGCCCAGCGGCGCACTGGTGGCTTCAGTGCAGAAAGATGGCCCTGCGGATAAAGCGGGGATTGAAGCAAGAGATGTCATTCTGAAGTTTGATGGTAAACCCATCAATGCTTCCGCCGATTTACCACGTATTGTGGGGGCTACCAAGCCGGGATCGAAGGTACAGGTGCAACTCTGGCGGAACGGCAGCATTAAGGAACTGACAGTCACGGTGGACGAAATTCCGCCGGACGAGAAACCTGTAGGTCGCGCGAGTAAACGGGGTAAAGCGCCGGCGGATACAGCCAACCGTATCGGGCTGAGTCTGAGCGAGCTCAGCGCAGAGCAGAAGAAACAGCTGGAAACGGAGAACGGCCTGCTGGTGGAAGATATGGTGCCGGGCATTGCAAGTCGTGCCGGCATTCAACCGGGTGACGTGATTCTCAGCATCAACAACCAGGATGTCAGGACTGTCGAGCAATTCAACCAGTTGCTCAACAAGACGCCAAAAGGACGCAACATTGCATTACTTGTAAGGCGTGGCGATACCGCGACGTTCATCACGATGAAAATGAATGGCGAAAATAAATAATATGGCGGCTCCAGGTCCTGACCATGCTCCTGTTCCGCTCACTGTATATGGCCGGGAGCACTGCCATCTGTGTCAGGATATGATAGCCGCTCTGCAGGAATTGCAGACGCAGCTTCATTTCAGCTTCGACGTGATAGACGTTGACAGCGACGACAGTCTCAAATTGCGGTATGGGGAACGCGTTCCTGTACTGGTGGCAGGAGGTGAGGAAATTTGTCATTATCATCTTGATCCTGTTGCGCTGGATGCTTATTTCACCAAAATTCGCTAGAATGCGAGTTCTTGAATAATAGAGTCACCGGTCTGCACGTACTTGCCGGACCACTCAAGAGGGCACATTTGTGCCCTTTTTAGTTGTTCCAATGCAAGTCCATAACGTCATTCTCTCCGATATCCATCCCAAATCCCTGGCCGCTAAATGCAGCACATCCGTAATTTTTCCATCATTGCCCATATCGACCACGGTAAATCCACTCTGGCTGATCGCATCATCCATTTATGCGGCGGCCTATCCGACCGAGAGATGGAGGCGCAGGTGCTCGATTCCATGGACCTGGAGCGGGAGCGTGGAATCACCATCAAGGCGCAAACGGCCGCGCTTGAGTACAAGTCGCGGGACGGCAATCACTATTTGCTGAATCTGATCGATACGCCGGGCCATGTCGATTTTTCCTACGAAGTATCGCGTTCGCTGGCTGCTTGCGAAGGCGCGCTCCTGGTAGTGGACGCTTCTCAAGGTGTGGAGGCCCAGACCGTCGCGAATTGCTACACCGCCATTGAACAGGGCGTGGAAGTCGTGCCGGTGCTGAACAAGATTGACTTACCCGCAGCCGAGCCGGAACGCGTTATTAAAGAAATAGAAGACATTATCGGCATAGATGCCCAGGAGGCGTTGCGTGCAAGCGCCAAGACAGGAGAAGGCGTACAGGATATTGTGGAAGCGGTGATTTCGCGTGTTCCGCCACCCAGAGGAGATCCTGCCGCCCCGCTAAAAGCGCTGATTATCGATTCCTGGTTCGACAACTATGTCGGCGTGGTAATGCTGGTGCGGGTACTGGACGGGATACTTAAACCTAAAGACAGAATATTGCTCATGGCCAGCAAGGCCATCCACTTGTGCGAGCAGGTGGGCGTTTTCACGCCCAAATCAAAGAACCGCGAATCGCTCAGTGCCGGTGAAGTCGGCTTCATCATTTCCGGTATCAAGGAATTGAAATCCGCGAAGGTTGGCGATACGGTAACGTTGGTGGATCGCCCCGCGCTCGAACCGCTGCTTGGTTTCAAGGAGATAAAACCTCAGGTGTTCGCCGGCCTCTATCCAGTGGAATCAAATCAATACGACGCATTGCGCGATGCGCTGGAAAAGCTGAAACTCAACGATTCCTCGCTACAGTATGAGCCTGAAACGTCCCAAGCCCTGGGGTTCGGCTTCCGCTGTGGTTTTCTCGGTCTTTTGCACCTTGATATCGTGCAAGA
Organism: Nitrosospira briensis; assembly: GCF_900115125.1. Lineage (GTDB taxonomy): Bacteria > Pseudomonadota > Gammaproteobacteria > Burkholderiales > Nitrosomonadaceae > Nitrosospira > Nitrosospira briensis_A. The sequence goes on from NZ_FOVJ01000001.1 coordinate 1,177,634, forward strand.
GCGGCTCGAGCGGGAATATGACATGGACCTGATCACCACTGCGCCAACGGTGGTGTATCAGATAGTAATGCGCGACGGATCGATAGTTGAAATCGAAAATCCGTCCAGAATGCCCGATCCTTCCAAAGTGGAGGAAATCCGCGAACCGATCATTACTGCTACCATCCTGGTTCCACAGGAATATGTTGGATCGGTCATCACTCTGTGTATCAGCAAGCGGGGGACGCAGAAAAATATGCAATACATGGGAAGACAGGTCATGCTGACCTATGAGATGCCGCTCAACGAAGTCGTAATGGACTTTTTCGACAGATTGAAATCCACCAGCCGGGGTTATGCTTCGCTTGATTACGAGTTCAAGGAATTTCGCGCTTCCGATCTGGTAAAGCTGGATATCCTTATCAACGGCGAGAAAGTAGACGCGCTGTCGCTGATTGTGCACCGGGCCAGCAGCCAGTACCGTGGACGGGAACTTGCGCAGAAGATGCGCGAACTGATTCCGCGGCAAATGTTCGATATTGCAGTGCAGGCCGCGATCGGCGCTCATATTATAGCGAGAGAGAGCATCAAGGCCTTGCGCAAAAATGTGCTGGCGAAGTGCTACGGGGGCGATATCAGCCGCAAGCGCAAGCTCCTGGAAAAACAGAAGGCAGGAAAAAAACGGATGAAGCAAGTCGGCAATGTCGAGATTCCACAGGAAGCTTTTCTGGCAATCCTGCAGGTTGGGGATAAATAACCCAACAAATAGCCGCGCGAATTAAACGCTGCCTCTATCAATCGGCAGTTTTTTGCTTCGGTAAAAGGCGTCGGATATTTCTACTAAAAGAATAAGGAACAGGAATGAATTTTCCGCTCATTATGCTGGTACTGCTGGTGATTACCGGCAGTATCGCGTTACTTGACCGCTTCGTTCTGCAGCGCCGGCGGGCGGCGGAAGCCCAGGGTCCGTGGTGGGTGGAATATCCGAAAAGCTTTTTTCCCGTGATTCTTGTCGTCTTCTGTCTGCGCTCGTTCCTGGTAGAGCCTTTCAAAATCCCATCGGGCTCCATGATCCCTACCCTGCTCGTGGGAGATTTCATTCTGGTTAACAAATACACCTATGGTATCCGCCTCCCCGTCATCAACCTCAAGGTAATGGACATAAATGAGCCTCAGCGGGGCGAAGTCATGGTCTTTCGCTACCCCGAGAATCCTTCGATGGATTACATCAAACGCATCATTGGCGTGCCGGGGGATACGGTCACATATCGGGATAAGCACCTGGTTATCAATGGCACGCCTGTAAAAATGGAGCCGAACGGCGAATACACTTATGTGGAATCCGGTCTGAATTACGTTTACAGCCGTCGCTTTAACGAATCGCTGGGCGATCACAGCTATAAAGTCCTGGTCAATCCTGAGGCTCCGGATATACAACTCGCCGGGGTGCGCCCGTTTCCCTTCGACGAAAACTGTTCCTACAATGGGGGTGGCTTTACCTGCACGGTACCGGCCGGGAATTACTTCACGATGGGCGACAACCGGGACAGCAGCAGCGATAGCCGGTATTGGGGATTTGTCCCGGAGCGCAATATCGTCGGCAAGGCCTTCATGATCTGGTGGAATTTCAGCGATCTCAAGCGAATTGGCTTATCTATTGAATAGCACCGAGACAAGACCAAAACGGTGCGGCAGGAATACAGGGAAGGTTTTTTGAGACGAGGTATCCGGGAAGCGGGATGAGCATGCGACCGCGAAAGGGAAACTCCCAAATTAAGTTCCGCTTATCAGGATATGGACAGTGACGCACTTTGCCAAAAACTTGGCTACATCTTCAGCCGGCCGGAGTTGTTGCGCCAGGCGCTCACTCATCGTAGCCACAGCCTCCCCCATAACGAACGCCTTGAGTTTCTGGGCGATAGCGTGCTTAACTGCGCGGTAGCCGCACTGATATTCCGAAATTTCCCCAATCTTACGGAAGGCAGTTTATCGCGGGTTCGGGCCAACCTGGTCAACCAGCAGTCGTTGGCTGAATTGGCGCAATCGCTTGAATTGGGCAAGCTGATCAGTTTTGGCGAGGGGGAGCTCAAAAGCGGCGGAGACCGGCGTCCTTCGATTCTTGCGGACGCTTTGGAGGCCGTGCTCGGAGCGATATATCTCGATAGCGGTTTTGCGCAAGCCGAGAAAGTTGTTACAGCGCTTTTTGCGCCTTCGCTGCAAGATTGGGATGCCCAAACCCAAGGCAAAGACCCGAAAACCCTTTTACAGGAATACCTTCAGAGTCGCAAGCTTGCGCTGCCAGTGTATTCCGTCACGGCAACCAGCGGCGAAGCTCACCAGCAGCAATTCACGGTGGAATGCATGATTCCGAAGCCTGACATCCGCACCGTCGGCGAAGGACCTTCTCGACGCAGCGCAGAGCAGGAGGCAGCGAAGCGAGCCTATGAACAACTTCTTTCACAGGGTTAGCAAATGAAGACAGAGTACGCGGCCCCCTCTGCGATTTTCAATCTTTTCAAGCCAGGTTGCGCATCTCCCGTGAAGGGCATCCAGCCATGACCGCCGATCTCGACAATTCCGGCAGCCCTGGCCATCGCTGTGGTTATGTCGCCATTGTGGGCCGGCCGAACGTCGGAAAATCCACGCTGCTTAATAAGCTGATAGGGCAAAAGGTCAGTATCACCTCAAGAAAATCACAAACCACCCGGCATCGCATCAATGGCATTCTCACCGATGCGGAGTCCCAGTTTATTTTCGTCGATACGCCCGGTTTTCAGACACTGCATACCAATCGCTTGAACAGCGAAATGAATCGCGTGGTTACCCAAAGCATGCGCGATGTGGATGCGGTGATATTTGTAATCGAGGCGATGCATTTTGACGATCGCGACAAGAAGGTCATCAGGCTTCTGCCTGCCGACCGGCCTGTGATTCTCGCTGTCAACAAGATAGACCGGATGGCCGACAAATCGCAACTGCTGCCCTTTCTCGAAAAAATGGCGAAGGAATTTGCTTTCGCCGCCATCGTTCCGGTAAGCGCTGAACAGGGAACTCAAGTGCCCGCGCTGATAGGTGCGGTCCGGCCATATCTACCGCACAACCCGCCACTGTTCGGGGAAGATGAAATCACCGACCGGGACGAACGCTTTATTGCCGCCGAACTGATTCGCGAAAAATTATTTCGGCTGCTGGGTGAAGAAATTCCTTATTCCACCAGCGTAGTAATCGATCAATTTACCATGGAAGGTGAACTTCGCAAAATCCATGCCTCCATCATCGTGGACAAGGCAAATCAGAAGGCCATCGTCATCGGCAAGGGTGGAGAAAAGCTCAAGCTGATCGCCATGACGGCGCGCAAAGATATGGAGGAAAGCTTTGGCGGCAAGGTATATCTCAACGTCTGGGTAAAAGTGAAAAGCGGCTGGGCAGACGACGCGCAGGTATTGAAGAGCCTGGGGTATGAGTAACCTGCGTAGGGCGGAGCAGTGTCTTCCGAAGGAAGATGCGACCCCGAAGCGGGTTAAGGTGGCCAGACCTGCGCCAAAGGAATCGCTACGATACTTGCGGGCTACCACGCGTAGGGCGGAGCAGTGTCTTCCGAAGGAAGATGCGACCCCGAAGCGGGTTAGGGGCGCCCCAACGCCCCAGCTTTATCACGCTTTCTAGTTGCTCTTGGATGCCTCGCTATGACTGCGGATAAACAGCGGCAAGAGGCCCAGCCCGCATTCGTGCTGCATACCTATCCCTACCGGGAAACCAGCCTAATAGTGGAAGCCTTCACCCGAAATTTCGGACGGGTACCACTGATCGCGAAAGGAGCCAAGCGTCCCAAATCCGCACTGAGAGGACTATTGCTGGCATTTCAGCCGTTGCAACTGAGCTGGGGAGGAAAATCCGAATTACGCACCCTGTATAAGGCGGAATGGCAAGGAGGCCAGATGCCTCCCCACGGCACCGGCCTGATCTGCGGTTTTTACCTGAACGAGCTGCTGGTACGGCTATTGCACCGCAACGACCCTCACGAACAACTATTCGTTTACTATCGGGAAGCGCTGGCAGCGTTGAGCGTTCAGAAGGATTACATTCCCATATTGCGCTGCTTTGAACAGCGCCTGCTGCAAGAACTGGGCTATGCCGTGATGCTCAAGCACGAAGTCGCGTCCGGCAAACCTATTGATCCGAATAAATATTATTCTTATGAAATCGAGCGCGGACCGGTGGAATTGAACGGAAGCAGTCAAGCCGAAGGCTTGCCAGTACGCGGCAAAACGCTTCTGGAAATGGAACAAGGCGATTATTCGGATATATTAACCCGGCAACAGAGCAAACATCTGATGCGCTACATCCTCAACCACTATCTTGGCGAGCAGCCGCTGCATACGCGGCAATTGCTGAAAGATCTTCAGCAATTATGATTGTCGTTATGATGAAGCATTGCTCCGGAACATGCCCGGTTCCGTGAATATTTCTTCTGTTCACCATCTGCAATCACGGGTGAGCCTGGTACTTTAAATCTCTCGTGGTGTCCCGAATTGCCATTTCATCCTGCTAATTCAAACTTTCTCATTCGGTGAGCTTCCCCCGGCAAGACGGGAACACATCGAGCGGGAGTCAATCAACGGTTACTATATACTGTGTATACAAGGGTGAGCGCAAAAGCTCTTAAGGTAAGGTTTGCTCCTGTTTCCTCATTGCTACCGATGAGGATGGGATTGATGTTTTCTTACTGGAGAAAAGATCAGCTGAATATTATGAAGCATGATCCAGAATCACACGGACCGATTCTCCCTGATCAGGAAGGGCGAAGCCAGGCGGAAAGCCCTGCGTCCGCGACAGCCAAAAACGAGGACGCGCTGCTGAATTCCACTACCATAAAAACTTCCCACGTCATTCTTGAGACGCGTGAGCGAATCTACCATGAGCTCAGGGAAGCAAAAAAAGCATTGGAGAAAAAAACGGCGGAACTGAATGGTTCACTTTCCATGCTGCGTGCGATCATGGAGTCGACAGCCGATGGACTTTTTGTTACAGACAAGCACGGCAACGTGCTTTACTACAACCGAATTTATATGAATATGTGGCCTGTCCCCGGCAAACTTATGCGCCGTGCGAGACACCGTTTAATCATTCAGTATTGTTCAGGCCAATTAAGAAATCCTGATGAATTCATGCGCTTGACCCGGGAAATTTATACGACGTGGCCAACGGAAAGCTTTGATGTCCTTCAGTTTAACGATGGACGGATATTTGAGCAATATACGAAAACCAAAATCCTTGATGGGCAAGATACGGGCCGGGTCTGGAGCTTCCGCGACATTACTGAACGCAGGCAGGCAGACACCTATAAAGCGCAATTGGCGGCAATCGTCGAGTCCTCGAACGACGCGATAATTGTCAAGGATCTCAACGGTATTATTACCAATTGGAATGCCGGAGCGGAAGAGATTTTTGGGTATCGTTCGAGCGAAATAATAGGCTCTTCCATATCGGTACTGGTCCCCCCCGACCGACTGGAGGAAGAGGACCGGATCATGGGCCGCATCAAGAGCGGCAAATCTGCAGATCATTTTGAAACCGTCCGATGGGGAAAGGGCAAGAAACCGATTAATGTATCCGTCACGATATCGCCTGTGAAAGATAGCGCGGGCAACATTATCGGCGCATCCAAGATTGCCCGCGATATCACTCAGCGCAAGGAATCACAAGAACGTATCGAGTATCTCGCCCATTACGATTCGCTGACAGGACTGCCCAATCGTGCCTTGCTCGCTGATCGCATGAAAATTGCCATCGGAAACGCGAGCCGATACTCCTTCCGGCTGGCGTTATTATTCGTGGACCTTGACCGCTTCAAGCTGGTCAACGACTCGCTGGGTCATGAAATCGGCGACAAGCTCCTCAAAACCGTCGCAAAGCGCATGCAATCCATAGTGCGCCGCACCGATACGGTCAGCAGAGTGGGGGGTGACGAATTTATTGTCCTGCTGAACCATATGCAAACGGCAGCAGATGCGGCGCGAGCCGCCGAGAAGCTTATTGCAGCCGTGTCTCAGCCCTACCTGATAGAGCAGCATGAGTTGATGCTGACCGCGAGCATCGGAATCAGCATTTATCCGGATAGCGGCAAGGATGCCAGCAGCATGCTGCGTAATGCCGACGCATCAATGTATTCCGCGAAAGAGTATGGCAGAAACTGCTACCGGTTCTATTCCGAAGAATTGACTTCTCTGGCAGCAGACCGGCTGAGTCTTGAACGCGACCTGCGGGGCGCACTTGCGCGCGGCGAAATCTTTCCCGTATACCAGCCGCAGATCGAGTTTGGCACGGGGCGGGTTACAGGAGCGGAAGCGCTTATGCGCTGGCGGCATCCAAAGCGGGGATTGGTCTTGCCAGCAGACTTTATTCCGATAGCCGAGGACAGCGGTTTAATTCTATCTCTTGGGGAGTACATACTGCGGGAATCCTGCCGGCAGGCACGTCAATGGCACGACCGCCATGGTTTTGACGCCGTGGTTGCAGTGAATGTTTCAGCGGTGCAATTCCGCCAGAACGATTTCACCGATGCTGTATCGCGCGTGCTTGCGGAAACCGGCCTTTTACCCGAGCGCCTCGAACTCGAAGTAACTGAAAGCGTTGTGATGCAAGGAGTAGAGTCGGCGGTACAGAAAATGCGTGTTCTTGATGATTCTGGCATAAAAATAGCGATTGACGATTTTGGTACCGGCTATTCCAGCCTTTCGTATTTAAGGAATTTTGCTGTGGATCGGCTGAAAATCGATCTGTCTTTTGTTCGTGACATCCCGCATCACACTGATGCCAACGCTATCGTCGGCGCCATTGTTACTATGGGTCGAGGACTCGGCTCGCGAGTAATTGCCGAAGGTGTTGAGACAGAAGCGCAGGCACAGTTTCTACAAAGCGTCCAATGCGACGAAGGCCAAGGCTACCTGTATGCAAAACCCATGAATGCAACTGATTTTGAAGCGTGGCTAAAAACGTCGAATTCGGGTTCCATCTAGGTCACGATTCGTTCGATTTTCCCGACCTTTATCTTTAGTACTTGCCGGATCAGTTCAGACTTATACAGGATGTCTGACCAAGGGGCAAAAGTGACAGAGCCCAGCGCAACGCCGGGCCCCTACTACCGGCGGTTATCAGGCCTTGCGCCGGACGCCGATCAGACCGGCCAGACCCAGACCGAGGAGAGCGAGGGTGACGGGTTCAGGAATCTGTCCTACTTGAACAGCTATTGCGGAGCGGTCAACCTCTGCGCCTTGAGTGTCATAAGCTACGAGTGCGAAGCTGTACTCACCGGGACTGCCGGGATTGAAAGCACCGAAATTCGGAGAAGACATGAGCCCCGGGATGTCGCTATCCAGGAAGTCCATGCCCAGGTTCCATGAATCCTGAAATGAACCGGAAAGGCTTATCTGCCCGTGTTCGGATTCCTCGGTATTCAAACCGAAATCAAAATCATAGAAGAGCTTGTAGTTGTAGGAATCCGCATCTGCCCCTCCGACATAAAATGCGAAATTCCAGGTGGCATACGGATTGGCAGGAGACGGAGCATGAGTATCTACGCCGGGATTAGCGAAGAACGTGCCGGCGCCGTCATTCGTGAGTTCGGGATTGAAATACCGCTGGTGAGCCGTCAGCCCCAGCGTCACGCCGGTTCCGCCCGCTGAACTCCCGATATTCGTGATCGCAACCGCGTTGTTTGGAATACCGCTGCCACTGAAAGTAGCGCCCGACAGGGTGCCGAAGGTATCAAAGCTTTGGGTGATGGGCGCAGCTAACGCGTTGCCTGCGAACAGGGCGGTGGCAAGCAGGCTGCTTATTATAGTTCTGTTCATTACTCTTCTCCAAATAAGTATCATCGGTGAGCTCACGCAATATCATCCTTACGTACCTCGCTTGAATCGCACGGCTCGGCTTCCATTAAGCAAATGTTGTGCCAGCTTCCAAAATAGCTATAAAGCCGTATATTTACAAACAGTTAAATTAAGTATTCTTAATGACAAAAGCATGGTCTGTAAGTATTCTCGACGATCGGCAGCGAGGTCTTTGAAAACCTGTGCTCTCGTGCAGGAAATATTTTTGGTCGCACCCAGCGAAATGCCAGGAGAATGCGAGGGATAATGACGGGAAACCACGGGGGATCAATCTGACCAGAAGCTTTTGCGGCTGTTTCTGGGGGTGAGGAAGTTCGCCGGCGCATGCGGCTTCACGAGAAACAGTCCTTGTCGCCCCCGGGATATGGAGAGTAATGCCCCGGATCAGACAGCCCAACGCCTGGTACCCTCATTGGCTGGAGCCGCGCGCGGCTGATTCCCTGTAAGTTATTAACTCACGGCCCGATTCCTTTCTTGCGTAGCTCCGCTTGAGCCTCTTCGCTCTTGTCAAGCTCCAATCCCATGGACTTCAGCACGCCGGGCGCTTTTGTAAATTGCAGATCGCGGTATTCGACTACTTGAACGCGATTGCCCCATGGATCGAGGAAGTCGAGCCTGCCGCCTTCCAACATTGTCGCCCCCGCCGCTTCTGCGAGTTCCCGTACATGAGAACGATCGTCGACAACAAGCCCGAAATGCCTCTGATCATCTGCGCTCTGCGAGCGACCCTCCATCAGCGCGATAAACTGATCGCCCATATCGATAAAGGCCGAGCCCCGCCCGCGGCCCCTTAATTTGAAGTTGAAGATGCGACCATAAAAAGCCAGTGCCTCCTCTATATCCCCGACTTCAAGCGCAATGTGATTGATGCCCACAATGTACGGTTTCGTTTTTTCGTGCATGATATTTCTCCCGATAATTACGCTGATTTCAATATGTGAAATCCTTGCTTGTCTAATTGCGTTTGCCTGCGTGCCCGGAAGCCCTCTGCTTATGATATCCCCTATCCCCTGCTGAAGGCCAACCGTACGGAGAAGCTTTTACGAAACCTCCGATGGCTATGCCCCCAAACCCGGATCCTGAAAAATTCTTGATGGCCTCATGCAAATATGAGATACACCACCAGCAGAACACCTACCGTTGCGACCGATAACGATAAAAATGATGTAAGCCACGGTTTGGCCAATTGAGGAATATCTTCAGGTGGAAGCGAACGGATGTAGAGCCGGTGATTGTGTAACGCGCCCAGGCTGGTTGTCGAACCTGCAAGCACAAGAATGATGCCCATCAAGCCGGACAACCAATGCGGAGCTGCGCCGGGAATCCCGCTTGAGGCAGTCAGGAGGTTCAGAAAAAGGCCGAATCTGGCAACGACAAAACCGAGCGCCATCAGGGTAAGTCCTGTACGCACCCAGGCAAGAAGCGTGCGTTCGGCAGCAAAGAAAACGCGTGGGTCGGACATTTTTCCTTGTATTCTCAATATTTACTTAACTGGACATCCAGATACTGCTATCGCCAGTCCGGTAGATACAAATCCTTCTGCAATTGAAATCTGGCGCGGGCCTGACTTGATCGAGTATAGTAAGGTTTCAGCAAAATGCGTGGGGCGCAGCGATTTTAAATAATCACTTGTCCTCGACATAATATCAACTTGTTTGGAATGCCTTGTCTTTATTCAAAAGCCTATCACTTCCGGCGGAAGATCAGAGCCCCGAACAGCTCATCTCGACAATAAGCTGTACATATCCATCAATTATTAACCACATGCAACAATTATGATCAAACTGGGTGTCAATATTGATCACATCGCCACTTTGCGTCAGGCCCGTGGCACGACATATCCCAATCCTGTTGAAGCGGCATTGATTGCGGAATCTGCTGGAGCCGATGCTATTACATTGCATTTGCGCGAGGATCGCCGCCACATACAGGACAGGGATGTGGCAGTCTTGCGGAGTTTACTTAAAACTCGCATGAATCTCGAGAGCGCGGTCACTGACGAGATGATAGAGTTTGCGCTGCACATCAAACCTCACGATGTCTGCCTTGTGCCTGAACGGCGAGAGGAACTGACTACCGAAGGAGGCCTTGATGTACTCCGCTATTTCGAACCGGTGGAACGCGCGTGCCGCAGACTCGCTGAGGCCGGCATGCGCGTATCTTTGTTCATCGACGCTGACGAGTTCCAGATCGAGGCGGCAGCACAAACCGGCGCACCGGTTATCGAGATTCATACAGGACACTACGCGGATGCGCGAAATTCAGACGACGAGCAAAATGAACTGGAGCGAATCCGTTTGGCAGTAGCGAAAGGTGTCCAGCTCGGATTAAAGGTCAACGCCGGGCACGGATTACATTACGGTAATGTTCAGCCCATCGCGGCGATAATCAACATTTCAGAGCTCAATATCGGCCATGCTATCGTGGCCCACGCACTGTTTGTCGGATTTGAACAGGCTGTACGGCAAATGAAAAAGCTAATGGTGGAAGCGCGCGGATGATTTATGGAATCGGGACCGATCTGGTTGAGCCTGCCCGTATTGCGCGATTACTGGAGAAATATGGAGACCGCTTTGCAAAAAGGTTGCTGACAGATGAGGAATGGCCGGAATATCTTGGCAGTGGACAGCGTGCGATGTTCCTGGCCAAGCGTTTCGCCGCGAAGGAAGCGCTAGCGAAGGCATTTGGCACGGGTATGCGTTATCCGGTGAGCCTGAGCCATATCGGAATAACACATGATCATCTGGGCAAACCGTACTTTACGTTTCATCACGAGTTGGGTGAGCTGGCGAGAAACGAAGGCATCACCCGTCATCATTTGTCCATCAGCGACGAATTAAATCTTGCCTGTGCCTTTGTCATATTAGAAAAATAATGTCGCTCGGACCCCTAATGGTCGACATCGAAGGCACGCACCTTACTGCCGGCGATAAAAGAAAACTCCTGCACCCGCTGGTGGGTGGGGTGATTTTGTTCACGCGCAATTATTCATCTCTCACGCAACTTACCGAGTTGACCGCCGAGATTCACGCCCTTCGGACTCCACCATTATTGATTGCGGTCGATCATGAGGGCGGAAGGGTGCAACGTTTCCGCGAAGAGTTCACAAGATTGGCCGCCATGCGCGAACTGGGCAGTATATGGGACGAGCACCCCGGCAAAGCCCGGCACCTGGCGCAGCAGATGGGCTATGTGCTGGCGGCGGAACTCCGGGCCGCAGGCGTGGATTTCAGCTTTACCCCGGTGCTGGACGTGGATTACGGGCAAAGCTGCGTCATCGGTGACCGCGCTTTCCACAGTGAACCGCAAGCCATCGTCGATCTTGCCCACAGCCTTATGTCCGGATTGAAGTCGGGCGGCATGGCGGCGGTGGGAAAGCATTTCCCGGGACATGGCTATATCGAAGCCGATTCGCATGTTGCGATGCCGGTAGACGAGCGTTCCTACGCGGAAATCGAAATGAATGATTTGATTCCGTTTCGCAAATTGATCGATTTCGGGCTCCCCGGCATCATGCCGGCACATGTCATTTATCCCCAGGTGGATGTACGGCCCGCAGGCTTTTCGGAAGTTTGGCTAAAAAAGATTCTGCGCGGCGAACTTGGATTCGAGGGCTGCATTTTCAGTGACGACTTGAGCATGGAAGGGGCCGCTGTTGCCGGTAGCATATTGCATCGCGCGGAAAGTGCGTTAAAGGCAGGCTGTGACATGGTGCTGGTGTGTAACGACCCGAAAGCCACAGATATATTATTGGGGGAATTACATTGGGATGCCCCGGCCATCAGCATTATTCGCCTTGCTCGCATGCGGGGAAGGCCCAACCCCGATTCAATCGTAAAACTGCATGAAAACCCAAATTTTGTTAAAGCAGTCGAAAAAATTGCAAGTATCGGAATTCGTAGCGGGGAGTTGCCTCTGGTATAGATAAAGCATAGCCTCCGCTGTTTCGCTTATCCCTCTATTATCCAAAAGCCCATCACTATCCGGCCATGGACTACGATATTGTTTCTTTCTTCCATCACGTGTTCATTCCTTGTGAAGCGCCTGGTCAAAAAAACAAGAATACGGTTGAAAAATAGACAAACGAACCTATATTGACTACAGAGTACTGATTCGAGTACTTCAGCATCGGGTAGGTCAACTTTAAATTCACATGGAGGTATCATGGCTATTGCTCGTTATGAACCCTGGAGTTTATTGCATCAATTACATAGAGAACTGGACCGTGCGCGCGGGGACGGAAACGGCGAGGGATCAGCAGCAACCGCGGAATGGGCGCCAGCGGTGGATATCAAGGAAGACCCGGATAAATTCATTCTCCAGGCGGACCTTCCCGGCGTTAAGCCGGAGGAAATTGACATCACGATGGAAGACGGAGTGCTTACTATCAAAGGTGAAAAGAAAACTGAAGCAAAAACCGAGAAAGACGGCTTCAAGCGGGTCGAACGCACCTATGGTACTTTTCACAGGCGCTTCAGCTTGCCTGATACAGCCAATTCAGATGCAATCTCGGCAAGATCCAATTATGGAGTATTGGAAATCGTCATTCCCAAACGGGAAGCTGTGCAGCCAAAGAAAATCAACGTAACCTCAGCCGACGAAGCAAAGTAACCGGCCGGAGCCTTCGGGCTCCGTTTTTTTTGGATTGCTCGCAAACCAGACATTACTGTTGTTAGTCCCTCCTTTCATTCGCCGCCCTTAATTCTTTTCTCTATATTTGACCCGCACGCGGTAACTCAACACAGCCTTTCCATCCGCGGGGATCGATACCTGCCATTCCGCAACATTGGAAGCCGCTTTAATATGGGGGTGTGATTCCGACACCATTGTCCAGTCACCCGGTACGGGTTCCCGCACCTTTACCGTCACCATCTGTTTTTTGGCATTCTTCAACACTATCTGATAGGCGGTTTCCAATATGCTGCCATAGCGCCCTTCTCCCGCCAATCTCCGGAAATCTGTCTGCGTCCTCTCAGCGGTCACATCGAATGCATCCCCGAGCTTCAGGCGGACCGTTTCATTCCCGGGCGTGTGATCGATGTGATCTTCACCCACAAACTGGGTATTGCCCGAAATATCCTTCTTGTAAAGCCGGATTATCCCTTTGGGAAGCGGAATACCCAATCCCGTACCCTTGTTCGCGAACTCGACAAACACAGCGGCTTTCAGTTTCTGGCCGATGTCGTCGTATTGCCCCGAGTAATAATAAGCTGAGCCAGCCAATAGAAATTCTTTCCTGATTGGAACGCCGTTGGCGGACATCAGCGCTACCTGCTTGGTTTGATTCTCCGCCAATATCGTGGAGCCTGGCAGCGTATAAAGATGGTATTCAAACAGCGCCTCCTGCTTCATATCCAACGCTTCCGCCATTTTTGACATGGCCATCATCTTGCGCGGCACGGGAGGTTGCTGGCGTACGCGGTTCAAGTCACCTGCAACCAGTTGCAGCCGGGCTTCCGGATAGGCTGTTCCACTTTGGTTGGTTAGCGTAACCCAGCCATTCAAGTCGAGATGGTCATCGCGGTCATTCAATTCCGCCACATAATCGGCGCGCCACGACAGTCCCGCGGTCAAATAGGAAAGTTCGAGATTCTGTTCGCCCTGCAGGGACGTTACCAGAGAAACGACCAGCGTCGGCTTGTCGCGCAAATTCTCCGGCACCCCGGGAAAGGCCAGACGGCTCTGGACGGGAATGCCGCTTTCGATACGATCCGCATACCTGAGTATCGGGCCATTATTTGCCGCCAGCACTGTGGCCGCTTCCCGGGTTTCTGCGCCCGTCGCGGGATTAACGCGAATGACCGTCACTTCCTTGCCAAGATATTTCTCCATCAATGTCTCAGGCGTCAGCAGGTCGAAATCGAAATTCTGCTCCTGCAAAACAAATCCGTTCGCAATGGTGAGGTTCCGCAATAGCGCAGTCTCTGGCTGCATCTGAGCGGAGACTTCACGCCATGCCAGCCTATTGAACCCGGCTGCCAGTTTTACTCTGCGCGCATCTTTTACCAGGGCGAGATTATCGTTGTAGATGGTAACCGCCACCTCCTGCTGGTCGGTGGCGGTTGTGATTTTCTCTCCTTTCTCACCTTCCCCACCCGGGGATGCAGCGACGCCAACGCAAGATACTGCCACCAGAGCCAGCGCGAGCATGTTTAAAAGCAATGTCCGCATTTTGATCCCCTTATTTCTGGCTCTCCTGACAACGTGCTGCTTGACAAGGTGTCACGCCTGTTTCCTGTCGATTGATGCAACCCATTTGCCGGATTAAAAGACGGACCAGCCCTGAGATTATAGCTAAGGTCGCGCGCAGGGAAATGGAAGCCAACGGTTTGTAACCGTCGCCGCCATTGTCCTTGATACTTTCATCCCATCCCTGGCCGCGGGCAGGCTTCCCCACCCGGTGCACCACTGATTTATCCAGCAGTTTCCTGCGTTGAATTCAGTTCTCGCGCGACCCGAGATACCCCTGCGCAATCCTATAATACACTCGGCGCAGCGGCTTGCCGTCCCGCTCTATTGCCACCTCCTGGACTGTGCCGGGCTGCACGAGGACGGGAGTAATATTGTCATTGCCTTCGATATCGTGCTCGAGTTGCCAGGGCTTCATGCCGACCAGAATGATCGGACGGCTCGTAGCCGGCTCCGACGGATACCAGAAATTGTACATGGAGGCGTTCTGGCCGAACATATTACGGCCCCGTATGTCCATGGGCTCCGCTTTGTCATCGTAAAAGGACAATGAGGTGGCAACCGACCATTTACTCATGCCTACGACAATGGGCTTTTGCCCCGTCTCGCGTTGAACTTTCTTTGCGATCTGCTCGATTTCGTGCGTCGCCTCGCGCCAGAAATAGTGCTCGGTAAAACCCGCGTATGGAATACCGGGGATGCCGAGCACCACATAATGCATCGCAAACGCGTAGAAAAACAGGCAAACCCCGATGGTGGGTTTCCAGGCTGCTCTCAGGCGGACGGCGATGCTGCGAAGGTCGCTGGCCTGGACCATCATCCACGCTATTGTCGGCAACAGAGCAAGCCAGGCCGGGGCGGTCCAGTGGAACTTCGGTGCGCCAAACAGGCTGAGCGCGAAGAACACCGCCAGCGGCATGCCCGTGAAGATTATCACGAACAGGCGGCGCCTGTTCGCGTAGTGAGAGGGGTCTCGATCCCGGGCGGGCAATAACGCCAGGACCGCGGCTATCAAACCTGTCGGGGTCAATACCAGCAGAATGTGGAGAAACAGCCACTGTAACGAAAATTTGTTGCCTATCCCGGTGGCTCGCTCGGATTGGAACAGAATAGAAGCCCAATCGTGCTGCATATTCCATATGACGACGGGGGAAAACAGCAACAGCGCAAGCGATGCGGCAAGATATGGATGAGGACGGCGCAGCCACCGCCGTGCAGCCGGGTCAATCATTACAAACACCAGCGCCGCAAGGCCCAGCAGGCCCAGCGTGTATTTCGACAGCAGGCCCAGGCCGAACGCCAGGCCCATGCCCAGCCACGCCCAGCGCTGGTCAGCAACCAATGCCCGTTCCATGTAGTACAACGTAGCGGCCCAGGCCGCCATCAACGGCGCGTCGGGGGTCATCAATGTTGCCGTAACGAATCCGAAAGGCAGCACGGCCAGCAGCAGCACCGCGCGAATGCCGGTTGACTTGTCGTACAGGTTGCGCGCCAATGCATACAAATAGCCCATTGTGACCAGGCCGCAAACAAATGCGCCGATTCGAACGCCGAACTCGTTGTTGCCAAAAATCGAAGTACCAAGCCAGATCAGCCATGCAACCATCGGAGGATGATCAAAAAAACTCAGGTCCATGTGCTGGGCATAATTCCAGTAGTAGGCTTCATCGGGAATCAGTTGTGCCACGCCAAGATAGACCAGGCGCAGCAGCACGGCGAACATGACGATCCCGAATGAGGCTACTCGCCAGCGCACATCCAGCGAGGGAGGGTTTCGCTTGTCGGGAAATACGTAGAAGGCGGAGCCGAAGTAGTTGATTGCAGCCGTTGCGGCGATTGCGGGGAAAATGGCCAGAAATGACGGCACATGCAATCCATAAACGAGCAAGGCCAATACACCGCCGCGCATCAGCAATGCGAACACCCCTACCGTTAAAAAACGGCCGAATTGATCCCATCGCAAATAGCCTTCATGATGACGCCGGAACGACCATTTGGAATTGAGCGAATAATTCATTGCCGCAGCCGCAAAGAAGCTCATGATATGGGCCAGCGCAAGCCCGGCGCCACTGCTCATGAGCCATTGAAACAGCAGTGCGTCAACAGCTACGCCAATCAACCCAACTGCGGCAAACCGGCTGGCGGTGCCGACAGAAACCGTGCCCCCCGCCAATGTCATCAAGCGTTGCAGATAAGTCCACTGATGAAAAAAAGACAGCTTCGATGTGCCCCGCGTTCTATCGTGAAAGCAAATGGGCACTTCCACCACCCTGAGCTTACCCTGCCCGGCCATGAGCAGCTCGAGCAGAATCTTGTATCCCCGCGCGCGCTCGGCAATAGCCGAGGACAGCTCTCGCCGGAAGGAGAAAAACCCGGAGGTTGCATCATTTACGTCACAGAGGGGACGAGCAAGCCAGCCACCGATGCGCGACAACCACTGGCGATGCAGCGGCCACCCCACCGTGCTCCCTCCGGGCACGTACCGGCTGCCGACTGCCACGTCATGGCTTCTATTGAGTACGGGCGCAACCAGGGCAGGCAGCCGTTCAGGCGGGTGGCTCAGATCTGCATCCATTACTACGATTACATCGCCCCTGGCAAGCGCAACCCCCGCCAGGATTGAGCGCGTCAAATCCGGTTTTTCACGGCGTTCAAGCAGCCGCACACGCAACCGCGAATGGTGGCCCTCCCAGGCGCGGACCTTTTCCGGCGTACCGTCGCTCGAACCATCATCCACAAAGATGACCTCAAAGCTCCCCGCCGGCAGGTCAAGCGCGGACAGACGAGTCAATAAGGGATCGATATTGTCTGCTTCGTTAAGCGTTGGAACCACTACCGAAAATTGCAAGGCACTGGTTATAGCTGGGTCAGGCAGGCCAGACGACGTTGACGAGGAAGAACGCAAGGACAGGAAATTGGTTATGTCTGGCAAATCAATTAAAAGGTTCACGTAATTCTTATTTTTTCTGCCAATCCTGCCGGTATTTCTCTGATTTGAAATGAATCAAATGGCAGCTGTTGCAACAGCCCGAAGGGTAGCACAATTCATGTCCTTACGGCGGGCAATGGTGGCGGGGCAGCTTACAGAATGTCCGGCAGGATTGCGGACCGTTTCAATGAGGGAATCAGCACGAAACTCGCTGCGAAATACGAGTATTCCCGGAAACGCTCATACTTTCCGGAAGGTGCAGGTATTCAACAAGGGCTGGCGAGTTGCTTTTTTCTGTTCGATAGCTACGGCTTATTGGGAGGGGCGGTTGGCACTGCTGGAAGGGGCTACGATCCGGTAACAAGCGATATGCATGTACTCACCGTTATCCGATTCGCCTCACCCAGGGAATGCCGTGTAAAACCTGGTGGAAGGAAAACACCGCTCCACGAGATTTTATACAGCGTGTCCGCATGCTTCCAGAATTTCACCAGAGTCTGAAGCCTTCGCGCAGTCTTCGGCTTGCGGTTTATTCTCATTGTTTTTTTACAGCATGTCAGCTATCCGTCTCTCTTCCAAACCGCCCTCTGAGTAAAATACAGGCTGGCAGCATGAATTTTTAAAATGCCGTGCACATATGCATCAACCGTATGCTAGTATTAAGCTGGATTTAGTTTATTTAATCTACTATAGGGAGGTATCTATGAAAAACATGTTGAAACCATTACTGATACTATCTGCACTATTATTCTTTTCGCCTCAGGCGGCAATGGCTCACAGTTATGCCGAAGGTGTGGGCGACAAGCTTGCGCATGGTCTTGCGAACACGATAACCGGTATAGGAGAAGTACCGAAGAACATCATTCTGGAGACGAATCAGAAAGGCCTCGGTTATGGCCTGACCACGGGGTTGCTCACGGGCGTCGTACACGGACTGGGACGTACGTTAACCGGGGCTGTAGATCTGGTGACGTTTGTCATTCCCACCAAGCCTATAATCTATCCCGACTACATCTGGAAAGACTGGGATAGGGAAACGCACTACCATCCGGAATGGAAGTTATCAACGGACAAGTCGACAGACAAGTCTTATCAGGACAGGCCCGCAGATAAGCCTTACCAATAGCTCCTGGTTGTTGCCATCTCATAAAAAGGGAGCCAAGGCTCCCTTTTTATTGGGAGAATGAAGAGAACGTCCTTGTGCCTGACTTCGGATTATTGCATCAAGCGTAGTTGACGTGCTCGGAAGACCACAGAGAGACATATGGACGTCTGGACATATGGATCGTCGATTTCCCTATGGAATCCGAATATACCAACTATGAAATATAACATTCTCGTTCGCCGCCCTGACGATTTAACCGCAGGCTGGGCGCAACAGGTGGTCAATAACCATTGTCCTGGCGCAACCGTATCCCGCCTGAATATTATTTCCGTGGATACCGGCACCACAACGCGAATCCGCCTTGCAATAGAACATAATGGTCCGGCAACACTGCCCCGGCGATGGTTTGTAAAACTGCCATCACTGGCCTGGCGCGCAAGATTGATTACAGCTTTGCCAAGGCTATTACATACCGAAATACGCTTCTATAATGAAGCTGCTCGAAACGTGCCGCTCGCAATACCGGATTTCCTGGCTGCACAAAGCAAGCCAGGTAAGGGGGCTACCCTGGTTCTCAGGGACGTAACGGAATGCGGTGCCATTGCCGGCAGTCCCGACGATGCTCTGACTGCGGCTCAAGCCAGCCTCGTCATTATGCAGCTTGCTCGCTTTCACGCGCACTTCCGGAACAAAACCGACCTTGTTCGGACATATCACTGGCTAGCCGGGCCTGTGCGACGCCTGGAAGATCAACTTGGCGCAGCCTTGGCGGTCCCCCTGATGAAACGGGGGCTGCGCCGAGCAGGAAAATTTGTTCCTTCGACGATTCATGCGGTAGCTGTCCACTATGCCCGCCACCGCCGCCGCGCGATGCGTTTTCTTTCGGAAGGTCCACAAACACTTGTTCATCATGATTGTCATCCCGGCAACCTCTTCTGGAGCCAATCTCAGCCTGGCCTCCTCGACTGGCAACTCGTACGACTTGGTGACGGAATCGGGGACGTTGCCTACTTCCTTGCTACCGCACTTGAGCCGGAGGTCCGGCGTACTCATGAAGCGACCCTGCTGTCAATTTATGCCCAGGGACTTAAGGATAACGGGATTACCGACATCGATACCAAATCGCTGTTGCAAAGATATCGCGCTCACCTTATCTATGCACTTGAAGCAATGTTGGTAACGCTTGCGGTCGGCGGAATGATAAAGTTGGAGACCAACTATGAGCTCATCCGTCGCACCGCTGCGGCCGTGAAGGACCTTGACGCTTTTACCGCCATTCCAATATGAGACCCGGCTTCTACTGATTCCATCTGAATTTATAATCGTTCATGACGCGAAAATCCATGTCATTATCCGCCAAAGTGAATGCGCTGTTTTACGCCACGAGTCATGGTTCCTCGATGAGACGCATCTGAAGCTCATCTCCTGGCAAGTGCACGCCTTTTGCAAATTACGCTACACTTGCGACTCATCCGGCTATTCGCTTCATCCAAACCATAGAGTATTGCTGCAAGCACGATGACAAATGACGATCTCAGAGCCCGGCTTGAGGCAATTGATGCTGATTGCGAACGCGCGGCAAAAATGGAACTCAATGAGCTATTCGACGGTGTCTCCCACAGCGGGGCAAGATACCGCCCTCCCTCCCCCCAGGCGGCCGAAGCAATTTGGCTCAAGCTTATCGCCAGGAAGGAAGACGGGTTTATTCAGGAGATCGTTGAATTTTTGAAGCCGAAAGCTGCTGCTCAGTCTGCTGTGGGCAAGGAAGTCATATCCACTGTTCAGGGAATAACTGAGGAGATGTTTGCAGATGAACGGTACCTCGACCGGATGAAGGATTTCTACAAGGAAATAGCCTGGAAAACACCGGAGCATGAGCCTTTTCCTGACTTGCAAGCCGGGCGGCTGGATCTTGTTGATGACGCTTATCGGACAGGAGTCAGAGAGGCGTTACGGCGAGCTCGCCGTAATATTATTTCCGAATTCGAACGGCATCAGCCCGACCTGCCGAAGGACGCGGGATTTCTGTCGCAATGGAGGCATTATTCTACTCTCAGCCCATGGCAGTCCATCGGTACAATTATCCTGTTAAGCTTAACGTCTTACCTTATCGCATGGATCATTGCGAGCGATGCGGTCCAAGGCGTACTGGAGCGTTTCGGATGGTCTAGTGGAACGGGTTTGTAAGTCACCCGTTCTCCGCCTGTCTTCGATATTGAAGCAACTATACAGCGACGTATGCCCTTTCGATAATACTCATTCCCTCGCGATATACTCGCGCGTTTTTTGCATTGAACTTAAATCCGGTAATTGGACGGGGTGGATGCCAACTGAAAAAATAGGCGTTTAACTGACGAATTCAGGTAAAACAACGCCCTCAGGCAACCCCCTCGGGAGTTGCCTGCGTGAGCTATCCGAGCAGACTGTATCCCTTACCTGACCCCGCTACTTTTTGCCTCTGCGCATTGCCCCCAACCCTAATAATCCAATACCCATAAGCGCGAGTGATCCTGGTTCCGGAACAGGGTTTTGCGGATGGTCTATCGGGGGGTTGCTTATGCCACCCACATACTTCAGGGAATCTTCTCCGCCTGGCCCGGCGCCGACTTGCTGAATATGTACCATCGCCAGTGAATCCGGGCCACTTCCTGGCACGGAAACAAGAAAGTTATCTACGGAAACACCGTTGATGGTCCAGGTAGTGTATTCGCCATCTACAAACCGCTCCCCCGATTTGGTAGGATATTCCAGGTCCACATAAAAATCATACCCTGCATTACTTTTATGCATATCTATGTCATCTACCTGCTGTGTTCCTCCAAAATTCGAGAATGAAGCGTTCGTAAGATCAGCTGAACCTTCGTAGGAAAACAGGAGTTGGGAGATGTAGGCATCGTCTCCGATATTCTCCGGAAGATTGTTCACTGTATTATTAAATCTGAAGTCAACATTGGTCCCGTTCTGGGTCAATATCAGAGTAGCGACGGATGCTTCGGTTCCAGATGCCGGACTACCTGTCACATACGTATTTATATCAATCGTCAATGCGGAGGCTGACATGGGAGCGGTCATTCCAAGACCCATCAGCGCGCTCGTAACCAATCTATTTTTGGTTGTTATCGGTTTGAATTTCATGGCGTCCTCTATAAGTAAGTGCTCGGCGTGAGCAACCTATTGGAGGAGCAATAACCATGCCTAAATATAACACCATGATTCTGCAATATCTTTTATTAACCCACTCGATATCCTGTAAGTTCTATCGACGAATGCGCCATCGATTTTATATAAAACGGCAAGCGCAAGATCAGGTTAGGTAATGAGTTAAAAAAATCGACTCAATCAGCGAGCAGGTTTGATTTTAGGTTTCGTTTGGACGAAAACAATCGCTGCACGCTCTAACCTGCCCGGTAGCATCTAATACATACAAGCTTTTTTTGGCATTTACATGGAGTTTAAATCTTCAATTGCATCGACAACCATACCGGTCCCGACTGCGATCAGAAGGATATCGGCCGCGACACGCACATAGCGGTATCCTGGTCCGGGCCGGCCCATTCGGCTCATCAGATGAGGTGGCAAGTCATAAAACACGACGTTCCGGGCTAGTGGATAGCCCATCCTCCATTGCTTCGCTTGTCCCGGAGGCATACAGCCGTTGTACTTTTTTGACAAGCCCGGAGGACACCGGCCGCTTTGCAAACGAGGTCCAAAATACTCGTGAGCAATGGCCCGTTGACGGCCGTCGAAATTATGGATCATATGTTTGCTTCCGCCCCGGTGCCGTTGATAATTGTTGCTATTATCCTTTTTTTTCCCCTTGAAGTGCCCCTGTTGACTGGCATTACGATTGCCTCTCTCCTTTTCGGCAGCGACAGGGGTGGAAATGGAAAACACGGACAGCGCAACCGCGGAAACAAAAAACCTCATGAATGTTTTATGCATGGTCTATATCTATAAGAAATCGGAAATCAGGTTATCAAGCTATATCCGTAAGCCATTCGTCGAGTTTGAGGCGTAACTCCTCAAACTGACAATAGCCCGCGGCGAGCAGGTCATAATTTTCTCCGCTCTGCGCTATCAGGGAAGGGAAGCCGCGCACGCCCCATTGCCGTGCCTTTTGAAAATGAGCAAGTGCCAGGTTCCTGGCCATCTCCGACTCGAACGTCCGCAAGAACCGCTGCGCGTCCAAACCCGCGTTTGCGGCGAGTTGCGACAGCACAATGGGATCGGTCACATTCTGCTGCGCGACATAAAACGCGGATTGCACTGCCCTGAAAAATGGAAAGACCGCAAGAGGATTGATCAGGGAAACTGCGATCACCCCCCGGCTAGCCGGTTCGGTATCGTAAACGAAACCTTCCGGCATGGCGCCTTCGAACCGGAATGGTTGGCCCGTCGTGCGGTGCACGGTATGCCAGTGATGGAGTATCTCCTCGCGCTGCGCAGCGGATATCGAGTCTTTCGTGCCCGGTCGCAAGCCGCCCAGCAGTAGCTCCACTTTCAGGCCACCGCCGTACTCATCGCGTATTCTGTCGATCACCGGCATAAAGCCCCAGCACCATGAACACATGGGATCGGCCACGTACCAGAGAATTTTTTCACTCATGGCGCACGATCAAGTACCTGATATGCCGGCCGCATCGAAAGTAAGCTGCACTGCTCCGCTACAACTGCGCATATGAGTAGAGCAGGGCATACAATGAGAACGGGGTTAGCTACTCCTCCCCTCATCCGTTCTACTTCACTTATGCAGCAGCCCGCGAAGCTCTCTTGCGTTCGTGTTCCTGCAGGTGACGCTTGCGGATACGAATGGTTTTTGGAGTTATCTCCACCAGTTCATCATCAGCGATGAATTCGATGGCGGATTCCAGCGTCAGCTGAATCGGCGGTGTCAGGGTCACAGCTTCGTCGGTTCCGGATGCACGGACATTGGTAAGCTGTTTACCCTTGATTGGATTAACCACAAGATCATTATCGCGGCTGTGAATGCCGATCACCATGCCTTCATACAAGCGGTCGCCGGGGCTGACGAACATGCGTCCGCGCTCCTGCAATTTCCACAACGCATAGGCCACGGCTTCGCCCTGCTCGGCGGAAATCAGCACGCCGTTGCGCCGCGCGGCGATTTCAGGTCGCATGGGCGCATATTCGTCGAATACGTGGCTCATCAGCCCCGTGCCTCGCGTCATGGTCATGAATTCCGACTGGAAACCGATCAAACCCCGAGCGGGAATACGGTAATCCAGTCTCACTCGTCCCCGTTCATCGGAGACCATGTCCTGCAAGTCGCCCCGGCGCGCGCCCAGCGCTTCCATTACGCCGCCTTGATGGGCCTCCTCCACATCCACGGTAAGCATCTCAAACGGCTCGCATTTCACGCCATCGATTTCCCGGATCACGACGTGCGGGCGCGAGACGGCAAGCTCATAGCCTTCACGGCGCATGCTCTCGAGCAAAATGGTGAGATGCAATTCGCCCCGGCCGGACACCAGAAACGAATCAGTATCGTTCGTTTCCTCCAGCTTCATGGCAACGTTGGTGAGCAGCTCTTTTTCGAGGCGTTCACGCAATTGCCGGCTGGTCACAAACTTGCCTTCCTTACCCGCAAAGGGTGACGTGTTCACCTGGAAGTTCATCGTCAGCGTGGGTTCGTCCACGGCAGGCATGGGAAGCGCCTCGGGCTGATTGATGTCGGCCAGCGTCGCGCCGATGCAGAGCTCTTCAATGCCATTGATCAGGACAATGTCGCCAGCCAGCGCCTCCTCAAGCTGTACCCGCTCGATGCCCCGAAAACCGAGAATCTGGTTGACCCTGGCCTTCTTCGGCGTGCTCGTTCCCGCCAGCACCATCACATCCTGGCCAGGCTTGAGCCGGCCACGGCCGATACGGCCAATGCCGATGCGTCCTACGAAACTGGAGTAATCCAGCGCGCTGATCTGCAGTTGGAGTGGTTCGTCCGCATTTCCCGAAGGTGCATGGACGTGCTTGAGTATGGTGTCGAATAGCGGGCGCATGTCCGTACTGGTTTGTTTCAGATCCGTCATGGCATAACCGTTGAGCGCCGACGCGTATATCACCGGAAAATCCAGCTGTTCTTCATTGGCGCCCAGCTTGTCGAACAAGTCGAAGGTATGATTCACGACCCAGTCCGGGCGAGCGCCAGGACGGTCGACCTTGTTGACAACAACGATCGGGCGCAGGCCAAGGGCCAGCGCTTTTTTCGTGACAAAACGCGTCTGCGGCATCGGGCCCTCGACTGCATCGACCAGCAGCAGTACGCCGTCCACCATCGACAGCACGCGCTCCACCTCACCGCCAAAATCGGCATGGCCGGGTGTATCCACGATATTGATATGCACACCCTCGTAATCCACCGCGCAGTTCTTGGCGAGTATGGTGATACCGCGCTCGCGCTCGATGTCGCTGGAATCCATTACCCGGTCGGCAATGTGCTGGTGCGCGGCAAAAGAACCTGCCTGATGCAGCAACTTGTCCACCAAAGTGGTCTTGCCGTGATCGACGTGGGCGATGATGGCGATATTGCGGATGGAACGGGACATAGGAAAAATCCTCGGTCGAAGTGACAAAAGGGCGGCAGTATATCAGGTTGCTCA
Source organism: Nitrosospira briensis (assembly GCF_900115125.1). Lineage (GTDB taxonomy): Bacteria > Pseudomonadota > Gammaproteobacteria > Burkholderiales > Nitrosomonadaceae > Nitrosospira > Nitrosospira briensis_A. The sequence goes on from NZ_FOVJ01000001.1 coordinate 1,202,342, forward strand.
GGAGCACGCCTGTCTCTCACGGAGCCGTTGACTGCTATCCGGCTAAAACCCCTAAAGAATTCATGATTCGAATGCTAATAAACAAAACCCCCGGGTGCGCCGGGGGTCTTGTCACATTCCCACAAAAATCCTTCCAAGCATCTGCCTGTCTTGTACCTGTTGGACAAACTTTATCTTGTATCGTTCCTGACCGCCTTTGTCTCTTTTGACCTACTTGACCGGTGCCTTATTCACACCCTTCAGAACAGTGGGGCCCGTAACAGTAATATCCTCACGGAGTTGTTGCATATCCATGGTATGGCTATTAATGCCGTCAACCTTTGTAATATCGTCGGTCGTCTGGAATGACCCCGCTTTTGAACGAAAGTCGATAATCGCCTTCGCATGGGCGGCCGTGATGCCTCTGACAGTTTGAAGCTCGGCCTGAGTTGCGGTATTGATATTGACGGCCGCGTAAGCGGTACCGGTAAACGTTAGTAACGCGACAACGGTAATAAGCGACTTTTTCATTGGTTCTCCCCTTGTTTAAAAAAATGACATACAAAAAAAATTGTCGAAAAAATACCTGACAGGCACCAAACCTCCGTTCAGGAACGACACCGAAGAGTATCAGATCAGGATTCGCGTCGCTTGCTTTCCCGCAGCAGTGTGATTGACAGGCAGGAGGCATGATATGTCCCGTGCAATCCGAAAACCCTGACAAATGACATGTTCCAGTTACTTTTGGAGGAGCTTTTATCTCACCTGCAATGTCGCTTTGTTATCCGCCTGAAAACTTTGAGAGAATAGCGGCAAGAACATGAACCAAAACTTATTCAAGTTTGCTCTATGGGACGAAGATGGGCGATTTGCTGCAAACGCTTCATGTCGTTGAGCTTGATATGACGGCACTCACTGCTGATGATGCCGTCGTCCTGAAAACGAGCAAGTATGCGGCACACGGTTTCCTCTGCGACTCCCAGGTGGTTGCCTATATCACTGCGGGACATGCTCAAATTAAATTCGGTGGGCGAACAATTGCGCCTTGCGAATTGTTGCGACAGGCGAAGCAAAAAGATGGCTAGGCGCTCCTCCGCATTGTGCTTTCCCAGCAGTAGCAGCAATTCATGGCTAAGCCGGATTTCGGCACTCATGATCTTGAGAACTTCATGCTGGATTGCAGGGTCTCTTCCGGCCAACTCCTCAAAACGTTCCATTGAAACCTCACAAACGGACGTGACCCTCATCGCGCGGGCCTCGCAGCTATATTGACGGCTTTCGATCGCATTCAACCCCAGCAATTCACCTTCTTCATGAAAGCCTATCACCTGTACCTGGCCGTCTTCCGTACTGACGCTCGTCTTGACTGACCCACCCCGGATGACATACATGTAATCCACCTGTTGACCCATGTGATACAGGAGTTCTCCGCGCTTGAAAACCTGTTTTTTCTTGACGACGCGCTCCAATAACGACGAATCACCGGTTTTCAGCCACAGGGACATACACAGTTGGTACGCGCCGCAATTCTTGCAATCCACCGGCACGTCGGCTGCTCCCCCGGTGACAGATGTGGTTTTAGGTGCGTGCTTCAACATGTCGGAGGCCCGTTATCGATACAGAAACGTATTATGCGGCTAACTTGAGCTCGCGTCGCGTTGCTCATGGAGAACGGCTCCCGGAAAATCGGTCAGTTGATATTTGCCGCTCACCACCCTCGCCGCAAGCATTTCGAGAGTCTGGCTTTGTAGCAGCTTGACGATTTCCTGCTTGATTGGCCACCATTTTGCATGCATCGGGCAAGCGGTTTTCTCGCTGCAAACCTTGAGCCCCAGCACACAATCTTCCGTAAAACCCGGGCCTTCCGTAATTCTGACAATTTGCATCAGATTGATTTTATCGCCTCTTTCCCGCAAGCAAAAACCTCCTTGCTTGCCACGAAAAGAATAGAGAAGATCGCCTCTGCATAACTCCTGCAGAATCTTGGCAAGATAGGTAGGCGGTGATCTCAGGGATTCCGCCATAGTGCGGTTCAATACCGCCACGCCCGGAGGTTGAGTGGCCATGTAGATGAGCGCCTGAATGGCGTACTGGGTTGTACGGGACAGTATCATGTCGGGATCACGCGCAGTGCTATTGAAAGATAGACCTGAACAATCAGCATAAAATCCGGGCTGTCATACCAGCCAGTAGACAAAGATAAACAACCCCAGCCAGACCACGTCCACAAAGTGCCAGTACCAGGCGACCCCTTCAAAGCCAAAGTGGTTCGCGGGCGTGAAGTGACCCTT
>NZ_FOVJ01000002.1 GCF_900115125.1 Nitrosospira briensis
CAGATCACGTGCAATCTGACTTGCCGGCTGACTACTGGACCTAACTAGCTGTACCGCTTCCCGCTTGAACTCCGTAGCGTATTTTCTTCGTGTTGCCATGACACACCTCCTGACTCATTATCAGCCTTTTTAGATGTGTCCGTGAAGTCGGGGTAAAAACCCTTTACCCGCGTTTAACCTCTTGCCCCTGGAGACTTCGGCTATTTATTTTTGCATATACGAAAATGCCCTACTCCCACTAAAGCTCTGCTTGGTGGGGAGCTGCATGGACTTATAGATCAACCCAAATATAATTGGGGTCATCGGGGTTGCCATGTCGTTTTATGGCCTCTCGATAAAGCTGAGGCGTATTATATAAACCGAGCTTCCACATAATATTATTGCGATGGCTTCTCACAGTAACCAATTTTATTTTGAGCTCTTCGCTGATCTCCTTGTTAGTCATCCACCTCGCGAACCTTCGCATCACCTTATCTTCGGTTGGGGTCAATTCCGGCGCGGGCAGTGGGTCTATCACTTTTATTTTTGGCAAATTGGGATCGCGGTAAAACCCGCCAGCTAATACAACCTCAATCGCCAGAATTAATTTCTCAAGTTCCGTACCTTTCAACAAATACCCCCTCACTCCTGCATTCCTGGCCTCTGTCACATGCCTGGGATCGTTGTCGCTGGTGTAGATCAGAAGAGGCAGGTCAGGGTAGAGGGTGCCGAACTCCCTCACCAGATTGATGCCATTTCCGTCAGGTAGAAAAAGATCGATTATTACCAGATGGAGGGCATTGCACTGTGCGAGATCGCGTGCTTCAGCTAACGTTCCGGCTGCAGCCACTACATTAAAATCGCGTTCGACTTGCAGGGCGTCAGACAGCCCCTTAACAAGCAATGGATGATCATCGACGATCATTATGTTGACAGACTCTCGATTAGGCATGATAGGGCCAGCGATATAAAGAAATTTAAGGATAAGGAACGGTAGCGACCAGACGCGTACCATCAGATGGAGAAGAAGTAACGGCTAGTTTTCCGCCGACGACCTTCAGGTCCTCCTTCATGCTGCGCAAACCGATACCCGAATTGGGATTGCTGTAAACAAGCCTTAAATCAAAGCCTTTTCCATTGTCACGAATTTCCATCTTCACGCAACTTGCAGTGCCCTCGAGAAGTACCGATGCGCGGCTGGCTCCCGCGTGCTTGATAATATTTTCAAGCGCCGTCTTTGCGCTCATAAAAAGAGTTTCCTTGACCTCCAAAGGTAAATATTCTATTTCGCCGACTGTATTGAATTCGATTGGTGTGGCTACAGTGGACATGTCGAGAGTCAGTTTATTTAACTGATCGCTCAAGGGAAGGTTAGGATCGATGATAAAAATGCCCTTCACTATTTTACGCAGGTCACCAAGGACACCACCGAGTTGCTTGGCTGCCGAGCTAAAGGGGGCAGACTCCTTTTCTGATCCCGGGGTCTGCGGCAAGGCCCTCACGCCAGCTTCGATATTCACTTTTATCGCTGTCAGCATCGATTGAATGCCACCATGCACGTATTTAATTCTCTTTTCTTCCTCCGCTCGTGCATCTATTAATCGCTGCGTCAATGCCGCAAGGTTACTGTTCGCTTCACTGAGCCGATCGTCTAATACAGTTCGCTCCCTGATGTTGCGCAACAGGCCCAGGAATATTACAACGGTCGCGAGGAATGCAATTCCTGCAATCCAGAGCATCGTATCCTCAATGTTGCGGGATACTCGTGAATCAATCTCTGACAGTGCATTGTCTATATCATCGACGTAAACCCCGGTACCGAGCATCCAGCCCCAGTTTGGTACCTCAATCACGTAAGCTCGCTTGGGTTTAGGATCCAAGCTTCCTGTAGAGTATTTGGGCCAGACATAGTCTTCAAAGCCACCCCCCGACCGTGCAATGCGGATCAGATCCTGGATAAGGAATTTTCCTGCAGGATCCTGAAAATTCCACATGTTCTCTCCCACCGATTCTCTCTGCTTCGGATGCACCAATAGCGTCCCGTCAAGGCCATACAGAAATAGATAGCTATCCTTCCCATCATCCATCTTCTCCAGAATGGCCTTGGCTTCCTCCCAGGCCTCAGCATCCGTTCTGCCTGATTCATGGAGATGCGAGATCGCTCGCATCGCAAATTCCACGTAATTTTTTAGTTCGGCATCCTTCATGGCGAGATAGGCCGGCTTGATAACCTCCCGCTGCTGTTGGGACAACGATATTGCATGGTGGCGTACTGTCAGCGCGATCGCACATAACGCCAGCACCATCGGCAGAACCGCAAACAGGATAATTTTTTGACGAAGGTTCATGGTGTAACTATATCGAGCGGTTTTATTTCTCGCATCATCATTTTGATGAGTCTCCCTACCCTAAGCGCCATTTTTCTCCTTTCTTCCTTGTGGCCCACTAATAGCTAGCTAGAAGAGCTAAACGGAGCTTTCAAAAAAACTTCGAGTATCAAACGAATTGTCGGAGAAAGAAATGGCTCATTTAATAAGGAAGGGTGGCTGGTTTATGCTAGCGCTGATTGGCGCATCGGCATTTGCTGTCATTGCCCTGCGGCGGGGAGAACCAATTGGTGCCGTCTGGATTGTCATTGCCGCTCTCTGCGTTTACACAATCGCTTACCGTCTCTACAGCCGTTTTATTGCAGAGCGCGTATTGAGGCTCGACCCAACGCGCGTGACGCCCGCCCATAAATTCAACGATGGGCTGGATTACGTGCCCACAAACAAATATGTCCTGTTCGGCCATCATTTTGCCGCAATCGCCGGGGCAGGCCCCTTGGTCGGTCCCATATTGGCCGCCCAGATGGGTTACATGCCAGGCATGCTGTGGCTGCTGGGTGGCGTGGTCTTTGGGGGGGCAGTACAAGACTTCACGGTGCTGTTCATTTCCACTCGCCGTGATGGCCGCTCGCTGGGTGATCTGATCAAGTCCGAACTCGGGCAGATACCCGGCATGATCGCCTTGTTTGGCACCTTCTTCATCATGCTGATTCTCCTGGCGGTCCTCGCATTGATCGTCGTCAAAGCACTGGCCGAATCGCCGTGGGGCACCTTTACCGTTGCCGCCACGATTCCAATCGCGCTTTTCATGGGCGTTTACGCCCGCTACTTCCGTCCCGGATCCATCGGCGAAGTCTCATTGATTGGCTTTATCCTGCTCATGCTCGCGATAGTGGGTGGCCAGAATGTGCAGGACATTCCCTCGCTGGCTGCCCTGTTCACTCTCACTGGCGAACAACTCACCTGGCTCCTGATCGGCTATGGCTTCATTGCTTCAGTCCTGCCCGTGTGGCTGTTGCTTGCACCCCGGGATTACCTGTCCACCTTCCTCAAGATCGGTACCATTCTCGGGCTTGCGATCGGCGTGCTCTTCATTTCCCCGGAACTCAAAATGCCGGCCTTCACGCAATTTACCGATGGGTCGGGCCCAGTTTGGTCGGGGAGCCTGTTTCCCTTCCTCTTCATTACCATCGCCTGCGGGGCGATATCTGGCTTCCACTCCCTGATTTCGTCTGGTACCACGCCGAAGATGCTCGCGCAGGAAGCAGATGCGCGCTTCATCGGCTACGGGGCAATGCTGACAGAGTCCTTTGTAGCGATTATGGCTCTGGTTGCGGCCGCCAGCCTGGAACCCGGGGTGTACTTTGCCATGAACAGCCCAGCCGCGATCATCGGCACTACTGCTGAATCAGCAGCGCAAACCATATCGCAATGGGGTTTTTACGTCACGCCGGAGATGATTACCCAAACCGCAAAGGACGTTGGCGAACATTCCATTATCTCTCGCACCGGCGGTGCGCCCACGTTCGCGGTAGGCATGGCGCAAATCCAGTCAGATGTGATGGGTGGAAGGAGTTTGATGGCGTTCTGGTATCACTTCGCCATCCTGTTCGAGGCGCTATTCATCCTGACCGCGATAGACGCTGGTACGCGCGTGGGACGTTTCATGCTGCAGGACCTGCTGGGAAGCTTCATTCCGGCTATGAAGCGCATTGACTCGCTCGGTGCCAGCCTGATCGCAACGGGAATATGTGTGGGCGGCTGGGGATATTTCCTCTACCAAGGCGTAATCGACCCCTTGGGAGGAATCAACACCTTGTGGCCGCTGTTTGGCATCGCCAACCAGATGCTCGCAGGCATTGCGCTGATCCTCTGCACTTGCGTGCTGTTCAAGACCAAACGCGGCCGTTTTGCATGGGTCACGATCATCCCCGCCACATGGGTCATCGTGTGCACGCTTACCGCCGCCTGGCAGAAGATTTTCCACGCCAATCCACGCATCGGTTTCCTTGCGCATGCTGATTCATATACGACGGCCATCGCGGAGGAGGTCCTGCTTGCCCCAGCAAAATCCGCCGCGCAGATGCAACAGGTCGTTTTTAATGATCACGTCAATGCATCGCTCACCGCCATGTTCATGCTGGTACTGATCAGCATCCTGCTTTTCGGCATCAGAACGATTTTTTCAAAAGAAAAGTAAGGAGATGTCCGAATGTTATCCATGACGTTCAAGAAAAGCCTGGGTTTTGTCGCACAAAGCCTGCGGCTGATGGTGGGTGTACCTGAATACAGCGCTTACGCCGAGCATATGCGTTACAGGCATCCGGATCAGGCCATCATGACTTACGAGGAATTTTTAATGCGTTCGAAATGACCTCGGATTTCGCCCCCGCATAGGCATTCGTGTCCGCCCATGTTTGAGCCACCAATTTACGTAATCCACAATCTCGATTGTTCGCTTCTCCACGCGGCCAATCACACCTGTTTCCTTTGCACTCACGGACATTGCAACTCTCCCGTTATCAAAATGGCCTCGGGGGAGTGATCACGGTAGTCGAAATGGTTAAAGACCGTCACCTATCTGACCCACGGTTTCCCGATCCCGAGATGGAGTAAAAAGTTCGAGCATCGCGCCTGGCTGCGCTATAATGCCGAACTATTCGAATCCTCTAGCTCCTGGTCAAATCAGTGGGAGCTTTATCTGGAAAGGGGAAATAATCATTATCGTTCTGTTGGGCGGCCCTGGCGCGGGAAAAGGGACACAAGCGAACTTCATCAAGGAGCGTTTCGGCATTCCGCAGATTTCAACTGGAGACATGCTGCGCGCTGCGGTCAAGGCCGGTACCGACCTGGGGATCATGGCCAAGAAGATCATGGATGAAGGCGGGCTTGTTTCTGATGAAATCATCATCAATCTGGTCAAAGCACGCATTGCGCAGCCAGACTGCCGGCAAGGTTTTCTCTTTGACGGTTTTCCTCGTACCATTCCCCAGGCGGATGCAATGAAGGCCGCCGGCGTGCCAATCAAGTTCGTCATCGAGATCGACGTGTCAGATGAAGAAATTATCCGGCGTTTGTCGGGCCGGCGCATGCACCCGGCTTCAGGTCGTATTTATCACATGACGTTCAATCCGCCGAAAATGGATGGCAGGGACGACATAACCAGCGAACCGCTGATCCAGCGGGACGATGATAAGGAGGAAACTATAAGAAAGCGGCTCGAAATTTATCATGCCCAGACTAAACCATTGGTAGAATACTATGCCAGATGGTCAGCTAATGGCGGAAAGGGCGCCCCCACATTTGTGAAAATAGCGGGGACCGGTTCGATGGAAAATATCCGCGACGCCATTTTCGCGTCACTGCAGTAACTTCAACCCAGCTCCCGGCGGGCTCAGGCTTCGTGGTATCACCGCCTTTTTGTTTTAATTCGCGAACAGAGCAACACGCAGCGGCAGAAGCTTCAATGTTGCCGTGTGAATTATTGCGCTGGCGCCACGGGTGAAGCGCGCGAGCGTATATGCCGTCAGAAGACAAACAGGATTTAGATAATCAGGGGAGAAACATGGCAGCAAAAAATGCTTTTTATGCTCAATCCGGCGGCGTCACCGCCGTCATTAATGCCTCTGCCGCTGGGGTTATCGAAACGGCGCGCAAGCACGAGGGAAAGATAGGCAAGGTTTACGCGGGCCGTAACGGGATCATCGGCGCGCTTACTGAAGACCTGATCGATACCGGGCAGGATTCCGCTACAGCAATTAGCGGGCTGCGCCACACTCCATCCGGCGCATTCGGTTCCTGCCGCTACAAGCTGAAAAGCCTTGAACAGAACAGGCGGGAATACGAGCGCCTGATTGAAGTATTCAAAGCCCATGACATCGGGTTTTTCTTTTATAACGGCGGGGGCGATTCAGCGGATACCTGCCTCAAGGTATCCCAACTTTCCGGTACGCTGGGCTATCCCATCCAGGCCATCCATGTGCCAAAAACTGTCGATAACGATCTGCCCATCACAGACTGCTGCCCTGGCTTCGGTTCAGTAGCGAAATACATCGCCGTATCAACGCTGGAAGCGAGCTTTGATGTAGCCAGCATGTCGGCAACGTCGACCAAAGTGTTCGTACTTGAAGTAATGGGACGCCACGCGGGATGGATCGCGGCGGCGGGTGGCCTTGCCTCCAGTCCCGATCGTGAAATTCCCATCGTCATTCTCTTCCCCGAAATCAATTTCAACAAAGAGAAGTTTCTTGCCAAGGTGGACAGTTATGTAAAGAAATTTGGCTACTGCTCGGTGGTGGTGTCCGAAGGTGTGAAAGGAGATGACGGAAAATTTCTTTCCGACCAGGGAATACGTGATGCTTTTGGTCATGCCCAACTGGGTGGAGTAGCGCCGGTCGTGGCAAATATCGTCAGGGAAGGCCTCGGGCTTAAATACCATTGGGGAGTAGCGGACTATCTGCAGCGTGCGGCGCGTCATATCGCCTCCAAAACCGACGTTGAGCAGGCTTATGCAATGGGCCAGGCGGCAGTGGAATTCGCCGTTCAAGGACATAACTCTGTTATGCCGACCATTGAACGCATTTCCAGCACGCCTTACGAGTGGAAAGTGGGCATGGCCCAGCTTTCGGACGTCGCGAATGTTGAAAAAATGATGCCTGAGGACTTCATTGCCGAGGATGGCTTTGGCATTACCGAAAAATGCCGCGAATATCTTGCACCGCTCATCGGGGGTGAAGACTATCCACCCTATAAGGATGGCCTGCCGGACTATGTGCGGTTGAAGAACGTGGCAGTGGCGAAAAAACTGGGTGATTTCAAGATTTGACGCTTCAGTCCCGCGTAATGCATTACATACACTAACTGTTACCTGGCGTTCGGATTCACCCACGGGTACCCAATACTTAATGAGGAATCATGAGATTCGAATTTTGTATTTGTTTTCCGGTGGCCGACTTTAACTGGAGATTTAAATGAGTACTGGTCTAATCATCGCAATTGGTTGCGCGATGGCGGCACTCCTGTATGGGGTGGTTTCAATAAAATGGATTTTGGCTTTGCCAACCGGCAACGAACGCATGCGCGAAATTGCCACTGCCATTCAAGAGGGCGCTTCCGCTTACCTGAATCGGCAATACACGACCATAGGCATCGTTGGCGTGATTCTGCTGGTGGCAATTTTCATGGCCCTGGGCTGGCAAACTGCCGTCGGGTTCGCCATCGGTGCGATTTTATCGGGATTGACCGGCTATATCGGCATGAATGTATCGGTGCGAGCCAATGTACGCACGGCGGAAGCTGCCAGAGAAGGCTTGAATGCCGCGCTGAACGTTGCATTCAGGGGTGGCGCGATCACCGGCATGCTGGTGGTGGGCTTGGGGCTCCTGGGAGTTGCCGGTTACTACGCTTTTCTTACGGCGGGCCTGGGCGCGACAGAATCGGATGCAACCCACGCTCTGGTTGGGCTCGCTTTCGGTAGCTCGCTGATTTCCATCTTTGCCCGGCTCGGGGGCGGTATTTTCACCAAGGGCGCAGACGTTGGCGCCGACCTTGTAGGCAAGGTTGAAGCCGGTATTCCCGAGGATGATCCACGCAATCCGGCGGTAATCGCGGATAACGTCGGGGACAATGTAGGCGATTGTGCAGGGATGGCTGCCGATTTGTTCGAGACTTATGCCGTAACCATCATTGCGACAATGCTGCTGGGCGGATTGCTGATTACAGACGCAGGTCCGAATGCAGTTCTTTATCCGCTGGTGCTAGGCGGTTTTTCCATTATCGCCTCCATCATCGGTTGCTACTTCGTCAAGGCACGAGAAGGCGGAAAGATCATGAACGCGCTCTATCGCGGGCTGGCGGTAGCCGGTGTGCTCGCTGCGATCGTCTATTACCCCATCACGACGACGATGCTGGGCGAGGGTGTAATGATCGAGGGCAGGCTGGTTTCATCGATGAATCTGTATCTTGCCGGATTGGTCGGATTAGTGCTGACCGCCGCCATGGTGTGGATTACCGAATATTACACCTCTACGGAATATGCCCCGGTCCGCCATATCGCGCAAGCGTCCAGCACCGGCCACGGCACGAATGTGATCGCCGGTTTGGGCGTCTCCATGAAATCTACCGCAGCCCCGGTTCTGGTCGTTTGTCTCTCCATCTGGAGCGCCTATACGCTGGGCGGCCTATATGGCATTGCCATCGCTGCCACCTCGATGCTGTCTATGGCGGGGATCATTGTGGCGCTCGACGCTTACGGCCCAATTACGGATAACGCCGGCGGTATTGCGGAGATGGCGGGCTTGCCGTCAGAGATACGTGATATCACCGATCCTCTGGATGCCGTGGGAAACACCACCAAGGCGGTGACAAAAGGCTATGCTATCGGCTCCGCGGGCCTGGCCGCGCTGGTGCTGTTTGCGGATTACACCCATGCGCTCTCCTCTGGAGGCAAATTGGTAAACTTCGATTTGTCCGACCACATGGTGATCATCGGCTTGTTTCTCGGCGGAATGGTGCCTTACCTGTTTGGCGCCATGGCGATGGAAGCGGTCGGCCGCGCTGCCGGATCGGTGGTAGTGGAAGTGCGCCGCCAGTTCAGGGAAATACCGGGAATCATGGAAGGCACCGCCAAGCCGGACTATTCCAGAGCGGTGGACATGGTGACACGAGCGGCCATCAAGGAAATGGTTGTTCCGTCATTGCTGCCCGTAGCGGTGCCCCTGCTGGTCGGCCTTCTGCTTGGCCCGGTGGCCTTGGGCGGCGTCCTGATTGGTGCGATCATCACTGGTATTTTCGTGGCAATTTCCATGACCGCCGGCGGCGGAGCCTGGGATAATGCGAAAAAGTATATCGAAGACGGCAACTTTGGCGGAAAAGGCTCCGAGGCGCATAAGGCGGCCGTCACAGGCGATACAGTCGGGGATCCCTACAAGGATACAGCCGGTCCTGCGATCAATCCGCTTATCAAGATCATGAATATCGTTGCCTTGCTGGTTGTGCCGCTGCTGTAAGTCTTCTTGCTTCAACCCGAATAAGGCACGCTTCCGGCGTGCTTTATTTTTTTGTGGAAATTAAATCTCCCATATTTCTCATGAATAATAAAATCAGTCTCACTCTCGATGACGCAAAAATCATCTCGGCAGCATCAGAAGCGGAAGCCAGACGCAACAATTGGCCGGTAGTAATTGCTATCGTCGATGACGGCGGCCACCTTGTTCACCTGCTTCGGCTCGACAATACGCAGTTCGGCAGCGTTGAAGTCGCGATTCAGAAAGCCCGTGCAGCGATTGCGTTTCGCCGCCCCACGAAAGTGTGGGAAGAACACGTTGCGGACGGACGCGTGCGTTATCTCGGCCTGCCGGGAACGCTCCCTATCGAAGGTGGTTTACCCATTGTAGTAAAAGGCCAGTTTGTCGGCGCTGTGGGAGTAAGCGGTGTAAGGTCCAATGAGGATGCGCAAATCGCACAGGCTGGATTAACTGCGGTGGCTGCTCACTGACTGAGCCTCGACCGTGGCATTGCCGCTGGTCCCACTCCGCCGTAAGTGCCCGGTCCCCATGCGTCAAAATCCCTTTTCTCAAACCACCCGCTTACTGCTAACGGACCGCGATCGGCTGTATTCCGCTATTTTTTACCCTGTCTCCTGTATCATCATTTCTGACGCTCGCAATTTAACTGCACCCATTACAGTTCCATTTTTTCTCGTTACCGCTGCCCTACTTTTAGCCGAGTTAAGGTAGGATTGGTTACAAGCTGATGAAAGCTTTCGTTTTACCCTCAGCCTCAGGATGATATGAATACCCCCGAGCTTCAACGCAAAACATTTCTGCTCATGTTGATTGCTGTCTCACTGGCATTCGCATGGATTCTCCTGCCGTTCTACGGTGCGGTATTCTGGGGCTCAGTCCTTGCCATCATTTTCACGCCGTTTTATCGCAAACTGCTGGCATTGACGAGGCGGCGCCCCAACCTTGCCGCGCTCACTACACTGTTGATATGCCTGATCGCGGTAATACTTCCGGTTATAGTAATGACGGCTTCAATGCTGCAGGAGGGGGTCGCAGTCTATCAGAGGATCCGGTCTGGAGAATTGAATTTCGGCGCCTATTTTCAACAGGTCATAAGCGGCCTACCCCCATGGCTGGTCAATTTGCTGGATCAGTCCGGACTCACAAACATTTCCGAACTGCAGGAAATGCTGTCAACCGGCGTCCTGGAAGGTAGCCAATTCATTGCGATGCACGCCCTCAGTATCGGCCAGAATACTTTCGAGTTTGTCATCAGTTTCGGAATCATGCTGTACTTGCTTTTTTTTCTGCTGCGCGACGGCGCCGCGCTCTCATCGAAGATCAAGCAATCGATCCCGCTCAGCACCGAGCACAAGCGGCATTTGTTCAGCAAATTCACTACTGTCATTCGCGCTACCGTAAAGGGCAATGTCGTTGTTGCTGCAATTCAGGGCGCACTGGGTGGCGTGATATTTTCGCTTCTCGGTATTCAGGGGGCATTGCTGTGGGGCTTCGTGATGGCCTTCCTTTCGCTCATACCCGCCGTTGGAGCCGGGCTGATCTGGGTACCGGTAGCGATATATTTCCTGGTTACCGGGGCTACGTGGCAGGGCATCGTGCTCATTGCCTTTGGCGTGTTTGTGATCGGACTCGTCGATAATCTTTTACGGCCCGTACTCGTTGGACGAGATACCAAAATACCCGACTACGTGATCCTCATATCAACGCTTGGCGGCCTGGTTCTTTTCGGCCTCAACGGTTTCGTAATTGGTCCGGTAATCGCAGCATTGTTTATCGCTGCATGGGATCTCTTTTCATCATCGAAGGAAGTGTCCCCCCCCGACTGACGGGTGCGGCGTCATGGCCTGGAAAATTTCATTTGGAGCCGGACTGCCCAGGCAAAGAGGCGGCCACCCATCAGCCATCTGGCGGCGATGGCCATTTTGGAATCAAGAGGAAGAGCATGCCGTACCGGGCGAGTAGAAGCCTTTACAGCATCCACTACAGCCTTCGCGATGATTTCCGGACCGGGGGCTTTGGGTTCGTCAGCGAGAAGATTACGTACCCCGGCAAGAAGTTTTTCGTAGGCAGGCGGATGTACAACAGCCTTTAGCGTTCTTAACTGATTGGGAACGAATTCTGTCTTTATCAAACCAGGCGCAATGAGCACAACGTCGATCCCGAAGTCCATCACCTCTCCGCGCACAGCGTCGGTCAGCGCTTCAATGGCATACTTCGAAGCTGAATACCAGCCGAAACCCGGGACGGATATCCGGCTCAATATTGAAACGATATTGACAATACAGCCTGATTTCTGCTCCCGCATATGCGGAAGTACTGCTTGCATGAATCGTGCGTAGCCGAAAACGTTAACCTCGAACTGCCTGTGGGCAATTTCCATCGATACGCATTCGACAGCGCCTAATTGGCAGAATGCGGCATTATTTACCAGCAAATCAATCCGCCCCTTGGTCGATATAATGTGCCTGATAGTTCTGTGAATGCCCTCTTCATCCATAACGTCCAGCTGGATGGGCTCAATGTGATCGGACCGTATCTGTTCCAGCCTGTACATGCGCCGTGCCACGGCAAATACGTAGTACCCATTTCTTGCGAGGAGTTCCGCCGTGGCCCTTCCGATCCCACTGGACGCTCCGGTCACCAACGCAATCTGCTGAGTCATATCTTTCGCTCCTTTTTTATTGTTGATACGGTTGCCATTCGCTAGACTTGCCCTACATAATAATCAGGAATGTTTGTTCCCCTGATATTACTTTATAGCATCGGGAGGCCGGGTATGCCCCGTAGTGCGTCGCGGAACTGCCCCGCCGGCATGCCCATGAGGAGAAAATATGAAAACCGCATTGATAACGGGCGCCAGCCGCGGAATCGGGCTGGAATTATGCAGGCAATATGCCGCTGACGGCTGGCGTGTTTTCGCTTGCGCGCGCAACCCGGAACAATCCGATGAGCTGAACATGCTTGCAAGCACGCATCCTGCCCAGGTCATCATACACAGGCTCGATGTCGGCGATCATGCCCAGATCGGGCAACTGGCGCAGGCCTTGGCCGACGAGCCCATTGATCTGCTTCTCAATAATGCCGGCATCTATACCGGTTCTCATGCAGGCGGGACTTTTGATGACAAGGATTACGAGGACTGGGCGCATGCGTTTCGCATCAATACCATGGCAACCCTGAAGATGGCTCAAACGTTTCAGCTGCAAGTCAGGCGAGGTGGTCAAAAGACAATCGCCACTATCAGCAGCAAGATGGGCAGTATTGCGGACAACAGCGGAGGGGGCAGCTATATGTACCGGTCCAGCAAGGCGGCGGTGAATATGGTTATCAAAACGCTTGCCATCGACCTGAAGCCCGCGGGAATCATTACAGTGGCGTTACATCCGGGATGGGTTAAGACCGATATGGGCGGGCCAAATGCGTTGATCTCCACCGCCCGGAGTGTGTCCGGCATGCGGGAAGTCATCAACAGCCTCACTTTGGCGGACTCCGGTAAATTCATCGCTTACGATGGGCAGGCAGTTCCCTGGTAGGCGCCCCCTCCCCTGCACCTCCGGGATCTCCGTCTTATCCGCCGCCACATAGGCCGGCGGCGGCATAAAAGGGCTCACGGCCGCGCAACCGGTCAGGTCACAACCTGCGCAACCTCGATGATTGACTGAGCAGTCTTATTCGACGATTACCGCGGTTCCGCTAGCCGAAACCATCAGCATGCCGTTATCCTTTCCCATTATCTCGTAATCAAAGTCGATACCAACCACCGCATTTGCCCCCAGATCCTGTGCGCGCTGCCGAAGTTCTTCGAGCGCGATGTCACGCGCGCGCTGCAGCTCCTTCTCATAGGTTGCGGATCGTCCTCCCACCAGATCGCGGATTCCCGCAAAGAGGTCTTTGAACAAGTTGGCGCCGAGTATTGCCTCGCCTGCAATGACGCCGCAGTATTTCGAGATGCGCTTTCCATCGATGCTTTGCGTAGTAGTAAGCTGCATATTTCTCCCGATCAAGGTTGGTTGATTATCGGTTACCGAGGCTGAAGAAGCTGACAGGCTCCGCTATGGTGCACCAGGCTTAGGTCTCTTGCGAAGCTTTTTCAACGGCCGCTTTCCGTGCGCGCCATCACGGGGCTTAAGCTGCTCCACAGGCGCAGCGGGTGCTTTACGCCGAACATTTCGCTCCGGATTTGTCGTCCGGTTGACGGGAGTAAGGGTAATCTCGAGTTCGTTGATCTCGTCCCACTGATCTTCGGTACGCTGCCGCTCGGGAATCGCCAGAAGCTCTTGAAGACGGTCATAAGAGGAAATCGATTGTGGTTTATCCATGGTATATTTAGGGCGATGCTTTGCTGATAATTATTATCATTTATAATATGTCTGATTGATTCCGCTGCTATGGAGTAATAACAATGTCGAACTTCCGCTTCAGCCAATATCTTACCGCAATGCTTTGCTGTGTCACGCTGTTTGGCGCGAGCGTAGCTCACGCCGACCAGGTCGTTGTCTATTCCGCCCGGATCGAACAACTCATCAAGCCGATGTTCGACGCTTTCACCAAAGATACCGGCATCACGGTAAAATTCGTTACTGATAAAGAAGGTCCGTTACTCGCGCGTCTCAAGGCCGAAGGAAAGAATACGCCTGCTGACATGCTGATCACCTCGGATGCAGGCAACCTGTGGGAAGCAGCCCGGGAAGGGCTGTTGAGGCCCGTCGAATCCAAAACCCTTGAAACAAACATTCCCGCGTATTTACGAGACCCTCAGAAACAGTGGTTTGGTTTATCGGTGCGAGCTCGCACTATTATATACAACACTGACAAAGTGAAACCCTCGGATCTTTCCACTTACGAAGCTCTGGCGGATCCCAAGTGGAAGGGACGGCTGTGCCTGCGCACTTCCAAGAAAGTATACAACCAGTCACTGGTGGCCATGATGATTGCTGAACACGGCGAGGTCAAGACTGAAAAAATCGTGAAAGGCTGGGTCGACAACCTGGCCGTGGATCCCTTATCCGACGAAACCAAGGCGATGGAATTCGTCGCTGCCGGCCGATGCGATGTTACGATCGCCAACTCCTATTATTATGGCCGCTTGATGGCAAAGAACCCTGCATTGCCGCTCGGAATTTTCTGGGCCAACCAGGAAGGCAGCGGAGTACATGTCAATATCTCGGGTGCAGGCGTGACCCGATATGCTTCCCATCCAGAAGCTGCGGTCAAGTTGCTGGAATTTCTGTCGTCCGAGAAAGCACAAAACCTTTTCGCCGATGTGAACATGGAATATCCCGCCAATCCCGAGGTAAAACCCGACCCTGCTGTCGCCGCCTGGGGCACCTTTAAACAGAACACCATAAACGTGAACAAAGCCGGAGAGTTGCAGGCTGAAGCGGTAAAACTGATGGACCGCGCAGGCTATCGATAGGGCCTAAACCTAATTCCGGCAGTTGACCGCTTATTTTTCAGCTTAACAGTATCATGATTCATAGACGTTTTTTTGCCACATGACTTTTAGCTTTTTGGTGAACTCGGTACCGGGCGGATTGCATAGTTTTTTCGGCGCATCACTACGTTGCAGCTCCCTGGAATGGGGCGCGCCGAAGCGTTGCACGAGAGGGCTCTGGGAAGCAGGGATCGGGCAGCGTAGGGGATGCCGCGGCCGCGTTGTGGCGCCGCATCCCGCTGCGGGGTCGCACCTTCCTCCGGAAGGTACGGCTACGCCCTGCGCGGTCGCGCAGTTCCGCGATCCGCCTTGCCCTGCACCCCAAAAACCGCTCACTCCACCCCGTCCAACTGCCGGATTCAGGTTAACGGTGTGAAAGATGGAACGCTTGACCCAACGGCAAACAGTGCAGGCACGAGAAATGGTTTTTTCAGCTTCTCGGCTTTCACTTATCGAGCCTCATCAGGCTGGCGCCTGATCCCCTTTCTGGTGGCCGCGCTGGTGCTGATACCGGTTGGCACGGTCATGTCGTCGCTTTTCGCTCCAACGGGAGATGTCTGGCAACATCTGGTTGAAACCACGCTGTCAGATCTGCTGATCAATACATTCTGGCTGGCTCTAGGGGTGTCGGCTGGCGCGACGCTGCTGGGGGTAAGCCTGGCCTGGTTCACTGCGGTGTGTGAATTTCCGGGTCGTAAATTCTTCTCCTGGGCGCTTTTCCTGCCGCTTGCCATTCCTGCTTATGTCACCGCGTTCGTAGCACTGGGATTATTCGATTATATCGGTCCCGTGCAAACGGCATTGCGCGCGTGGCTGAAGTCTGACCTTTCCTGGTTTCCGGATGTGCGAAGCAGATTGGGCGTAATCATTGTCATGGTCTTGGCATTTTATCCCTACGTATATCTGCTCGCGCGCAATGCCTTTATCACGCAGGGCAAGCGTTCGCTGGAGGCCGCGCAATCGCTGGGCTTTAGTCGCACACAAGGTTTTTTCAAGCTGACACTACCCATGGCGCGCCCATGGATTGCCGGTGGCACAATGCTGGCGTTGATGGAGACGTTGGCCGACTTTGGTACGGTTGCCGTTTTCAATTATGACACCTTCACCACTGCCATCTATAAAGCCTGGTTCGCAATGTTTTCCTTGCCAGCCGCCTCTCAACTCGCCTCGTTGCTGATCGTCATCGTCTTTGCAATAATCATCCTGGAACAACACTTTCGTTCTCGCATGCGCTATGCCGAAACCAGGCAGAGCGCCAGAGCCGACCGGATCCCCATCAGCGGTTGGCGGGCATGGATGATCGCCGGTTTTGCCTCAGGCACGCTTTTTTTTGCATTTCTTTTGCCCGTCATGCAATTGAGCATTTGGGCGACACACGTTTTTGCTCGCGATTTCGATCAGCGCTACCTGGAATTTCTCTGGCATTCGGTGCTGCTCTCGGTTTTTGCCACTGCGCTTACCTGTACGGTCGCGTTGCTCATGGTCTACGCAGCACGTCGGCATTCCGATCCCGCCACCCGTGCCGCCGTACACATTTCCACTGTTGGCTACGCCCTGCCCGGCGCTGTTCTGGCTGTCGGCGTATTCATTCCGATAGCCTGGCTCGATAACTGGCTGGGCGAAATTGCGATGCAGTTATTTCATATAGAGACGGGACTACTTATCCAGGGTACCCTCGCTACTATGCTGCTGGCCTATATGACCCGTTTTCTCGCTGTGAGCCACAGTCCCATCGACAGCGCTATGCAGCGTATCACCAGCAGCATTGATGAGGCCGCAGTGGGGCTGGGTTCGAGCGGATGGGCAACGCTGCGCTGCGTACACCTGCCAATTCTGAAGAGCGGAATATTCACTGCCGCCACGCTCGTCTTCGTTGACGTAATGAAGGAAATGCCCATCACCTTGATGACTCGGCCTTTCGGTTGGGATACCCTGGCCGTGCGGATCTTTGAAATGACTTCGGAAGGAGAATGGGAGCAGGCCGCGCTGCCCGCGGTAGCGCTGGTGCTGGCGGGTTTGCTCCCGCTGATATTCTTTGTGCGGCAAACCGAAAGATAATTCCTGGCCTGCTCCCCAATGAACCCACTACTTGAGCTCCGGGATATCCGCCATGCCTACGGTACACAGACGGTAGTAAATAATTTATCGCTAAAACTGGAAAAAGGCGCCATAGGTTGTCTGCTGGGGCCGAGCGGATGCGGTAAAACTACCGTGCTGCGCTGTATTGCGGGATTCGAGCCGGTTTCAGCCGGAGAGATCTCAGTCAACGGCGCCGTGATGAGTAATGCGGGTTTTTGTTTGCCGCCGGAACGCCGGCACATAGGCATGGTGTTTCAGGATTACGCATTGTTTCCTCATCTCACGGTTCAGGCGAACATTGGCTTTGGCCTGCACCGCATGCAGAAAGCGGAGCGAGCGGCACGTGTTGGGGAAATGCTCAAGACCGTTGGCCTTGCCGAGGTGCCGGACAAATACCCGCATCAACTGTCGGGAGGCCAGCAACAACGCGTGGCGCTAGCGCGAGCATTAGCGCCACGGCCCGATTTGCTGTTGCTGGATGAACCCTTCTCAAATCTCGACGTAACCTTGCGCGGACGTTTGAGCCTGGAAGTGCGCGATATTTTGAAGAACCAGAATGCCACCGCTATTCTGGTGACGCACGATCAGGACGAAGCCTTTGCCATTGCCGACGAAATCGGTGTCATGCATCAAGGGGAAATCCAGCAATGGGATGTAGCCTACAACCTTTATCACAGGCCGGCCAATCGCTTTGTCGCAAATTTCATAGGACAGGGCGTTTTTCTCCCTGGCAAGATACTCGACTCGCAGCATGTTGAAATCGAACTCGGAACGCTCGCGGGAGATCTCCCCCATCAATGTACCCCCGACTGCCAACTGTGCCGGGAGGGAAATGCTGTGGATGTGCTGATCCGTCCGGATGACATAGTGCACGACGATGACAGCCCTCTTCGTGCAGCCGTGGTGCACAAGGCTTTTCGTGGTGCCGATATCATGTATACCCTGCGGTTGCCCGGAGGCGGCAT
The DNA here is from genome assembly GCF_900115125.1 of Nitrosospira briensis. Taxonomy (GTDB): domain Bacteria; phylum Pseudomonadota; class Gammaproteobacteria; order Burkholderiales; family Nitrosomonadaceae; genus Nitrosospira; species Nitrosospira briensis_A. Next base: position 17,810 of record NZ_FOVJ01000002.1, read on the forward strand.
TGCGCTATCACTGGTACCCAGCCATCACAATCACGCAATAGGGGAAAAGATCGGCATCAGGCTCGAAACAGATCATGTTGTGGCGTTCCGTCAATCTGCACCATAGCCTCAGGCGTCAAGATGCCCAAAACTCCAATGAGCCGGAAGTCAATCAGGATCCGCGCTTGGGGAAGTAGCGGGAATGATCCGTATTTGTCCCCGATTGCGGCCTGGTAGCATGTATTGCTGGCTTTCCATGAACACCGGAAATTCGGAGATGGCGGGAAGTGCGTTGTATGCTGTGAGAAATGCGGGAGTGGGGGTAGAGCGTGTTGAACTCCAGCTGCCTCGCGGATAACCTTGCCCGCAAGGCTTGGCTGATGTTCGTTTGGCGTCCTGCTTTACTTCAAATCTTATCTTTGGAATCAAATCCCGCCTTGACATTGCTCTCGCGGCCAGGCTCACTCTGTTTTTCCGCGGGGACGGCGTAATCACGCTTGGAAAGTTCCGACGCCATTTTCCGGTGAAAAGCAGCCTGCTTTATATCCTTCTCCGCGGTTTGCTCATATTTATGGACTAAAGCCAAAGCGTGCGATTGCTTATCTTGTGCCTGTCTACCATAAAGATAACTTTTTTCCTCATAATGCTGAAGCAATTTCTTTTGCTCCTCCGCCTTTACCAGCATTTCCTTGGCGACATTTTGATATTGCTTAGCCAGATTATCATGATCGACATAAGTTTTTGCATTCTTTTCCGCTTTGTGAATCTGCTCATTCTGCGCTTCGAGAGGACTCATTTGTGCGCAGGAAGCCAATAGGCCAAGTGCAGACAAGACCGCAACGAATGTTCCCGATTTTGTTTTCACGATGTGAACCCAAATAGAATGAAAGTAGCTTCATCCTAATCCGGTCCGCTGCCCTAGTACATTAGGGAAACCCTGATTTTTTTCTAAGGGAAACCCTTACGCAACTTTTATATGTCAGAAGTAGCCTGACTATGCCTGGAGAACGGCATTTGAAGGACGGCAAGAAAATTCCGCCAGCCTGCCCTGAACGCGAGCATTGCCGGCTATTGCGCTTCGGAAATCCAGTGGGTGGCATAACGTATCAAATCAGCGCCGTCTTTCAAGTTCAATTTGGTACGAATGTTGAAGCGATGCGTTTCGATAGTTTTAATACTGCGGCTGAGCAATCTCGCGATTTCCTGACTGCTGTGCCCGGATCCGATCAAATGCAGTACCTCAAACTCGCTGGGTGTCAGACTGTTGATCAAAGGTTCAGGTTCAGAATGCCCCGTCGCAACCCGATTCAGCAGCCTGTCGCGCATTGGTTTGCTCAGATAAATATTTCCCCTTAACACCTCGCGAACAGCGGTTATCAGCACGTCCCCCGGCTCCTGCTTCATTACGTATCCACGTGCGCCTGCACGCAAGGCACGCTCGGCATACACGCCTTCGTCATGCATGGAGACGACAAGCACGGGTAATGCAGGCATTACAACATGTATGTTCTTTATGACCTCAAAACCGGAGAGAGTCTTGAGAGATACATCCATTAAAACGATATCGGCGTGATGTCCCGTCTTGAGGGCGGCCAGCGCTTCCTCGCCGTCTCCCGCCTCGGCAAATACTTCCATATCCGGCTCGAGATTGATGAGCATCGCCATCCCATGCCGCAACATGGCATGATCGTCCACCAGCATTATTTGTGCTTTCAAGGCTGACATACAGGGAAACTCCTACACCACTCGCATTTCCAGCCGCACTTCCACCCCTCTTTCATGAGGCGACAGGAATTCCAGTGTCGCGCCAAGCTGCCTGGCGCGATATTGCATGATTTTAATACCCATTCCCGGGGTGACCTCATTTTTTTTATTGAAATCAACAAAACCGCCGCCGTCATCGCATATCGACAGGCGGAGTTTTTTTTCCTCGGATGCCAGGGAAATTGTCACATGCTGAGCACGTCCGTGGCGGATTGCATTATTGGTAGCCTCCTGCGCAATCCTGTAAAGATTAAGCGCAAAATTCTTATCCTTGATAATGACATTATTTTTGCATACAAAATCACAAGTAATCTTATAAGTGACCGCGATTCTCGAAGCAAATGCCCTCAACGCGTCCGTCAAGCCATTGCTTTCCAGTTCAAATGGAAGCAACCCCTGCGCAAGCTGCTTGCATTGCATCACGGCATCCTGCGCTTGCGACGCGATGGAAGCGGCAACCGTTGCCACATCCCCACTCCCGGACGCGGATATCTTTCTTTCCAGCGCCGTGGCTTGATAACCGATGGCCGCTATCTGCTGCCCGAGATTGTCGTGCAATTCCTGGCCGATCGAACGCTGATGTTCTTCCGCTATGGAAACCAGTGTCTGTTCCAGGCGTTTACGCTCAAGCCACCTCTCCAGATCACTCGCGACCGCGTCGATGAGCCGCTGCTCTTCCGGCACCAGGAATGGCTTGTCTTCGGGATAGAAAACACGCAACTGACCACAGAGTTCGTTGTTGGCGTTAATCTTCGATTGCAGTTCGTGCGTGCGGCCCTGGCCATGATTATCGGAAGTGAAGCGCCTGCCATCGAGTTCGATCATGGCGGAAGCAATTTCCGGGAACTGCATGGCGGGTATCAGGTGCTTAAAAATCTGCTGGCAGACATTATCCAGCGATAGTTCCAGCCCCATGCCGCGGCGAATCTCATAGAGACAGGTGATTTCTTTCAGGCGCTCGCGAAGCGCTTCATCGATCTGCTTGCGCTCAAACCATCTCTCCAGATCGCTGGCGACCGCGTCGATGAGCCGCTGCTCTTCCGGCACCAGGAATGGCTTGTCTTCGGGATAGAAAACACGTAACTCGCCGCAAGGTTCGTTGTTGGCATTAATCTTCGATTGCAGTTCGTGCGTGCGGCCCTGGCCGTGATTATCGGAAGTAAAGCGCCTGCCATCGAGTTCGATCATGGCGGAAGCAATTTCCGGGAACTGCATGGCGGGTATCAGGTGCTTAAAAATCTGCTGGCAGACATTATCCAGCGATAGTTCCAGCCCCATGCCGCGGCGAATCTCATAGAGACAGGTAATTTCTTTCAGGCGCTCACGCAGCGCCTGACCTGCATCGGCATGCTCATCCATAGCAGCGCTCCGCATCCCTGTGTCTTTTATCCTGACTGGTCATTGAGGACGTTTCATCATTTCTCATTGATTTTTTCTCTTTTCGGATTCGGTCAAGTCCTCGATCAGTCCGTAATCAAGTGATCAGCTCTCGGAAAAAACTTGCTATGCCTATTCTGATGGTCCTTTTTGTGATTCCTACCCGCCACAAATGCGGCGGTTTTACCACACAAGATGAGGAAGAATTTTAGTCCTTTACTTGTACAATAATGTACACGCATAGCTGGCGCTTTGTGAAAAAAAACTTCTCCATTCTGACGAGATTTGAAGATGGAAAAAGACTATTGGCTGGAACGTTGGAAGCGTGAAGAAACCGGTTTTCACCAAGACGAGATCAATCCCTATTTGCGCCAATATTGGCAGGAGTTACATCTTGCCGAAGGTACCGAGGTGTTCGTGCCGCTATGCGGCAAAAGCCGCGACATGATATGGCTAAACAAGCAGGGGCACTCAGTGACAGGTGTGGAATCGAGCGTCATCGCCGTGCGGGCATTCTTCGAGGAAAACAACTATATCCCGCATCATGTCGCCGGGGAAAAGTTTGATTGCTACGAGGCTGACGGAATCCGCATTCTCTGCGGCGATTTTTTCGACTTGAGCAAACAGGAGCTGGCGAAAATCAGAGCCGTGTACGACCGAGCATCATTAATCGCGCTGCCCCCTTCAATACGCGAACGCTATGCACGCTGCTTATCGACTATCCTGTCGCCTGCAACACAAATCCTGCTGATAACGCTGAACTATTCCCAGCAGGAAATGCAAGGTCCCCCGTTTTCAGTATCTGCTGGCGAAGTCGAGACGCTCTACCAGAAACACGCCGGGATACGCCTGCTGACGCAACAGGATGTGCTCGCGCAGGAGCCGCGCTTCCAGGAACGCGGTCTTAGTCGATTGCAGGAAAGTGTCTTTCTCCTGACCCTGCGCGACCGAATTTAAGACAGAGTTTGACGCAATCGAGCCGGTATCGGATCTTGTCGTGTCTGGTGGTTGCGCCCCGGACAATTGAAAACAGACAAGATTACGTTATATGTGAAATACGTGAAATATGTGGTCCATGCCTGTTTGAACCGCCCAGAGTTTCATGGAGGACGTTTGGCTTTGTTAGACTTCTACTGTATTTGGGGAGCCAGCCTCAATTAGAATTCCGTGCCGCACGAATCTCTTCCGCCAGTTGCAATACCGACATCGCATAATTCACGCTGCGATTATAGCGGGTAATGACATAGAAATTATTGAAGCCGAGCCAATGCTCATTTCCGACCTTATTCTCCAGCTCTATCAGCGTAGCATGTCGATCCCGGGCTATGTCCGCTCCCGGTGCGACACCTAACTGTCTCAGTTTTTCCACTGTATATCGCGGCCTTTCCCCAGCATATATTGCCTCGGCATAGTTTCCTCCGTTGACCAGGGCAGGAACGGCGATTGTTTGCTCCGCCTCCCAACCGTAGCCTTTCAGATAATTGGCGACACTGCCAATTGCATCCACGGCGCTGCCAGCCAGATCGACTTTGCCGTCACTATCGAAATCCACCGCATAACGGCGGTAACTGCTGGGCATAAATTGCGGGATGCCGATCGCCCCAGCATACGAACCCTTAATACCCAGTATATCCGCTCGTTGTTCTCGCCCCAGCAACAGGTAATGCTCCAGCTCTTCCCGAAAGAAGGGGGCACGTTTCGGATAGTCGAACGCCAGGGTGGTCAATGCATCCAGCACGAGGTGCCTGCCGGTTTGTACACCGTAGTTTGTTTCCACTCCGATCACTGCAGTGATGATTTCCTCGGGAACACCGAACTCCCTGCGCGCGCGCTCCAGCGTCGAGGCGTGGCTATTCCAGAAAACAACACCATCAGCAACACGCTGCGGGGTAACGAGCAGCGGGCGGAATTCATACCACGGCTTGGAGGTAGCCGGCCGCGAGATTGCATCGATGATCTTTGGCTGAAACTGCGCCCTACCGAGAATGCCCTTCAGTTCAGCCTGGCTGAAGCCATGCCGCTCCACCATCTCGCCGATAAAGGATTCGTATTCCGGCCGCAGTTGTGGCGCAGCCGCAGTTGCACCCGTGGTGCCCGCCGCACACCCGGCGAGCGTTAAAAATCCAAATGCATAGAATAGCGATCGCATAAACTCTCCAAAATTAGCAAACAGGATAATGCTTATCCTTTTCATTATCCATGCAGGTTCTTTAATTTTTGAACGCCTGTCCCCGTCAAGCTCATCGCTACCGTTGCAATCCCGGGGCAGCCCATTCTTTTTTCCAGCAACGCGGCATTGTGTCCCGCTACATTGGAAGTTGTCCCTAAGGTTTTATCCTTCATCGCCCCATTCCCGCCAACCCTTCAGTAGCGGAAAATACAGTCCTCGTCTCACTGGCTCGTCATCCGGCATGCGCATGAGTGCAGCGTAACAATCGAGTTGAGTACGGTAGCGCTCCTGCTCTCTGGTGAGAAAACCTTCCACGTCCCCGCCCTCGTGACTGCTGGTCTTGTAATCTACGACCCAGCGCTGGCCATTCCGATCACGAAAAGTACGGTCGATAACAAATTCCATATACTCGCCGTCAAAATCGGCGGTCATGCGCAGCTCGCAGCGAGCTTCCTGTTGCCGTCCGAGCAACCATTGCCCGCGCGGATCGCTCACCGCATGAGTCAGAGCCGTCACCACTCGCTGGGTAGCCGCATCGATATCATCTTCATTGTTGACGATACCGTCCGCGACCAGTTGACGCCTGAAAGTATCACGCAAAACCTCAACCTTGGCGATGTCCCAGTTCTCTACCCCATGCTCGGCGATACGCTGCAACCAGCGGTGCACCACGTTTCCGACGAGCCGCGCGGTTTGGCCGGCCCATGAGTACTCGATGTCTCTCCGGACAGGCAAGATATGCTGTTGGGCTTTCCACTGTACGGGTGCTGGGGCAGACGGCAGGGTCCAGCCGGACACGAGGCGGAGCAGGGACTGATCAATTGTATATTCCCTTCTCCTCCCTGGCTCTTCTCCATTTGCGGAAACCAGCATATCCGAAGGCTTTGCTCGGGCTGCAGCTTCCATATAAACACGTTCCACCATTGGCCATATTTTGCTCAGCAATGTTTTCCGCGCGGGCGGCTTCAATTCCCATTCACCCGTCCGTCCGGGGACTACACTCGTGCACCCAAGCAGGTGCAGGCGTTGTTTGGCACGAGTCGCAGCAACGTAGAGCAGCCGGCCATCCTCCAGCGCCTCTTTTTCATTATCAAGTTTCTCCAGCCAGGAATAAATCCGATCGGCCTCCGCCCCCGTTTCCTGGATCGGCGCAAGCAGCAAATCCTTCCCCCCGTTTCCCGCTTCCGTATGCGAGTCGTCCTGCAACCGCTCCATCCACATAAACAGCTTCTTGTCATTGCTGCGGGAGGCGCGGCCAAGACCGGGTACGATTACGCAATCGAACTCCAGTCCCTTGGCCTTGTGGATAGTCATGATTTGCAGCGCGCCGTCCGCCTTCACGTCGGGTAATGCGAAAAGCCTGGCTAGCCCTTCCTCCAGCGCGGCAAGATCGGGAACGCTTCCCGCATTCTCGTTCGCTTCAAGATAGTCAAGGTAGGCTGCAGCATCCTCAAAGGCGGTCGGATCATCGATGCAAGCGGGCCCGCCAAGCGCAAGCCATGCGCCCTCAACCGTCGCGCGCAGGAATTGACGGCAGCGATTTGCAAGACACTCATTCAGCACATCACGCAAACGCAGCAACCGGGCATGGCCATCAGCGGAAACCCGCGCCATGCAGTAGTCATCGTTGATCGATTCCCATACTGCCTGACCGCTTACCCGGCTATTTGTCGCCTTGCTGCTTTCCGTCCCTACCCCGCCATCGGCGCTTGTACCATCAACATTGCCAGGAGGAGGTTCCGAATGTGTCGAAGCGATCGCGTGGATATCCATGAGCGTCAGGCCGCACCATGGTGCCCGCAGCAACGCGAGCCATGCCATGCGGTCCGCAGGATGCATCAACGCGCGTGTCAGGGCCAACAGGTCCTGCACGACAGGCCGATGGCTTAGCCCTTCTATTTCGATCGCGCGAAAGCGCAATCCGGCCTCCTTCAAGCGGGGGATGATTTCATTGAGATGGCTACGATTGCGCACCAGAATCGCGGTCGTCGAGGAGGGGTTTTTGCGCCGCGCCTGCGCAATAATCTCCACCACTTGCGCCGCCTCGGCCACATGATCGTCATTGAAAAACGGATGTACGGTGACAGCTGTACCGCCTAGCAAGTTGCGTATTGCCACCGATGGCGTATAAGGGACTGCGCCGGCGCTGATATTCTCCCTTTCCGGCATTACCCCGGCAAACGTCTCGTTGACCCATTCCACGATGCCGCGCTGGGATCGAAAATTGGTGGAGAGGGAAATGGGATGCAGCGTGAGGTTGCCGATCCCCCCGGCGCGGACCCGAAGGAACAGGCCGACTTCTGCCTCGCGAAAACGATAGACGGATTGCATGGGATCGCCAACGGCCAGCACGGTGCGGCCATCTCCCGCCTCCCATCCCGCGACAAGTTTTGAAATAAGCTCATATTGACTGATAGAGGTATCCTGGAACTCGTCTATCAGCAAATGGCGGATGCGGTAATCGAGCGCGAGCGCAAGATCGGTAGGCGCCTCGGGCTCACCAAGCGCGCGCAACGCGCCTTGCGTCACCTCGGTGAAATCCACCTCGCCGCTCAACTGAAACACGAGCTTGAGCTGGCCGACAGCGCGAGGCAGAAGCCGGGTGATCGACCCGAGCACTTCCCACTGCTTTTCCGTATAAGCCGAGGGCGGCAACTGGCGAACGTCATGCAGCGCCTGGCGCAACAAATCTTCACCATCTGAAGCCAGCAGCGAAACAAGCGCGCCCGCCCTGTCTTTCCAGGACTTCGCGATTTCTTTCCCGGTTCCTGCCGCGGCTCCGGCCCCAGCGTTGAGGCTTGCCGGAAATCCGTCTCTTACAGTATGCTGCTTGCGCCAAAACCCGTCTTTTGTGAGCGATAGTTCGGCGACGGCATGCCAGCAGGCGGCATCCTGCTCTTCATGACCCGGCATTGCGCCCAGCCCGCCGAGATGCTCGTATCCGGCAATATCCGAGCTCCTGCCGCTATCAGCCAGATTGTTCGCCGCATATCGCACAAGCTCTACCAACTCTTCTTGCATGGCGGGAGGATATAGCCCGCACAAGCGTTTCAGCGCCTCGCACCGGGTGCTCCTCAACGCCGCTTCCAGCTCTTCACGGTCCTTTCCGTAAATGTGCCGCAGCCAGTGGTCGCGCCGGGCCAGCATTTCGGCGAGCAGTGTTTCGATGCGGCCCACGTCGTTGTCAAGGTGCTCCAGCAAGCGCTGGACATCCTGCGCTGCGGCATCCTCGCCCTCGATCAGATCGATGGTTGCACGCGCGGCTTCAAGATATAAATCGAAGGCATTCTCGATGCTTTGCGGCTGTGACCCGAACTCCGAGAGCACAGGCATCTGGCTTACCAACGAAGCGCATAACGAATCGAAGGTCTGAATACGCAGCCGCGCCGGGTTATCGAGTATATGCCAGCCAACCTTGGCGTCACGGCGCAACACAGCGTCAGCCAGTTCGCGGGTAAGCCTTTCGTACCCCGTTTCAGGAGTTGTAGACGGATGGCCCGTGTTTTTGGCCTGCGCAAGCGCCGCCACCAGGCGTTCGCGCATTTCCGCGGCGGCTTTCCGGGTGAAGGTAATTGCAACAATCTCTTCCGGCTCCTCAACACACGTGAGCAGCTTGAGATAGCGCTGAATCAGAAGCCCGGTTTTGCCGGACCCGGCTGGTGCCTGAACGACAAAAGAATGGGCGGGATCAATGGCGCGGTGACGCTCTCCGGCATCCGGCACCAAGTTCTGCACAAGGTCCGGCACGAGGGTGGGGGCAACACCGGTCTTATGCATAGGCATAGGCGAAGCGTTTCTCACTCCGCCTCCTCCTGCTCGATAACGTCGTCTCCTACCCGTTCATGAATACGGCAAAGTGGCCGCACATCGCAGTTGCGGCAGGTATGTGGGTATTTCTTGGGATCGACCTTGGCATGTCCGCTGAAGAAATCGGCAGCGATATTCCCAAGATTTATGCGCCAGGCGGTAACCAGCTCTTCCCATGAGCCATGCTGGTCTCCATGGCGCGATTCTGAAAAGGCCTTGGCGCCGGGCAGCAGGTCGCTGTCCCGCGCAAGCGCAGTGAACCGCATCTCCCCGGTTTTGACCTGTGCAAACGCCACCGCGACTGCACCCCGCTCGGCAGCAACAAGATACAAGGGCAGTTGCGGCTCTTCCGGACGTTCACCCAGCATGCTACCCGCGAGGGGTGCCCGTGTTTTGTAATCAATGACAATCCTGCGTCCGTCATCAAGTTCGTCTACCCGATCGAGGCGAGTCGTCAACATGAATCCACCGATCTCTACGGTACGCTTGTCTTCGACTGCGACGACCGTGAAGTCGCCACGCTTTTTATCCTCGTTGAGCCATTCCCGTGCCAGTCTCACAAGACGCCGCTGCTCTGCTAATGCAAAACGTGCGGAAAGCGCGACCGGACGAGCGCGTTGGAGGCGCGGGACAGCCTCTTTCGCAGCATGCGTGAGCATCGCTTCAAGGTCTTCTGCGTCGATAGCGTCAAGCGCACTTCTGGTCTTGAGCTGGCTCCACACCTGCGCGAGCATATCGTGAACCAAGGTACCCCGTTCCATCGCATCCAGCGCACTGCCAGGGGTTTTCGTACCCTCGGCGCCCAAGCGGTGGATCGCCAACGCGCGGAATGGACAAATGGCCTGATCCTTTATCACCGCCGTCCCGCCTGCAACGCCTTTGGCGCCCACTTGCACTGCAGGCACGTCATCATCTTTCACGCGCTCAACCCGGCGCGCACCATGAATCAAATCGCGGTGACCCGCGTAATCCGACAACCCAAGCTCTCCAATCGCTATATTTGCTATCAGCGGACTGGGTGCGAGCTCCCGCGCATCGTGACCGCGGTCGTGCCGTGGATGACTTAAAATTACCTCATCTGCTGATGTCAGCCATGCGTTGGTAAGGCGGCTTGCAAGTTCCAGAGATGCATGCACCGATCCCTGTGGCAATCCAGTGGCACGCTGTAGTTCAACCGGCAAGAACGGATTGGGACGTGGCTGTGACGGCCAGGCCTCTTCAGACAAGCCCATGACCCAGAGGTGATCGAACGTCATGCCCGCAGCCTCCAAAACGCCCAGTATCTGAACAGGAACGTCCGGTGTCTCGGGCTGGAACAGCACGTCCGCCGCCATATGGCGCAAGCGCAATAGCGCGGCACTATAGGTGGCGCGTGGCATGACATTATCAAGGACAGCGAAACCGGCTAGAACCTCCTGCCACTTTTTCAGTGTCTGATATTCAGACGAATCCAGCTCGCGTTCACCAGGAAACCCAACGATACCCAGGGTATCGGAAATTATCCGTGCCAGCTTCGAGGGCGCTTGCGAACCAGAAAGCCTGGCTTTGCGAAACTCGGCATAGGCTGACAAGCTTCTCACCAGAACCGGGCAGCTTATACGGCCAGGCTCGCGTTCGATCAGGTTGAGCAGCCGTTCAAGGGTGATCAGGGACTCCGCCCGTTTGCGTAGCTGGGCATCGAGTTGCGCGCGGTGAACCATCTCGGTTTCGCCACCGCCCAGGAAAGGGGAGCGGAGCAAAAGACTGACGCGCTCGAACTCGATCTGTTCATCCCCGAGTTCGAGTATCAGAAACGCCGCATTTACCAGCGGATAGGAAATCAGAGCCAGGCCAAGCGAAGCGTTAAACGGTGGAACGGGCCTGGCGGCTCCCGGGAGCGATCGCCGTACATCCGGCTCCATCACGGAACTGAAGATGCGCATGATGGTACTTCTGTGCTCGGAAAACCCTGGAACAACGACGCCAATGCGAGCGGAGCCATTTGCTTCGAGCCGTTCCCGTGCCCATACTGCCGCACAGCGGATTTCCTCGCTGTGGTCGTCATAAACCACGCGCTGCACATCGAGATTCCACTGCTGTCCCGGCATTGGTCGAGATGGCGATTGAGGTAACAAGGGTGCAACCATCACTTCACAACCCGCCTCCTCAAGCCTGCCCAGCAACCTTGCCTGTTGCGGTGTAACAATATCAAAGCCATAGCAGACCAGCTGCTTCGGTTTGCCGATTTCATTGCTTTTGCATAACTCCGCTACCAGATCGCAGAGTCGCGCCCGGTCGATCTGGCGCGCCTGTCTGGTCATTTTCTCATAATGCCCGGACCATTCCTGGAATGCCTTGCTATCTTCGTTCAGCGGATAGTTCCCGAGCCTGGGGATAAGGCGCCACGCATGAGCAAGCTCCCATGCCTCTCGGGCAAGGCGGGCGGCCTCCACGACGGAAAGCAAAGCCGTGTCCGCCGTCCACCGGGAAACAGCCCGCTCCCATAACACCTGCTCTTGCGCGGGTGTCAGCAGGATGGGCAGATGGAGCGCCTCCCTTGAGTAAAGCGCGTCTTCGTAGATACGTTCGATGAATGCGGAAATCGGCAGGATATCCGCGGATTCCCAGGCAGACATTCTTTCGATGGCCCGGGCCTTGTTGAACTCGCTTTTAAGTACCGTCGCAAGCCGACGGTTGGGAGTAATAACCGTGACGCCAACTCTTGAGCCGGCGTCATGATCCGCAAAAATCTCGGGGAGAAGAACTTGGGGGAAATTCAGAATGGAGGACATGCGGCGGAAATCTACCGCTGCCGGATCAACGTTCGAGTTTGTCCAACTTGCCTGTTACCGTTGCCCAGTCATCGGCATCGGCAGGCGCATCCTTTTTCTCAATGATGGGCTTCCAGGCTTTGGATAATTCGGCGTTGAGCGCGGTAAAATGCTGCTGATCCGTCGGCACATCGTCCTCGGAGAAAATTGCCTCTACCGGGCACTCAGCCACGCACAGGGTGCAATCTATGCATTCGTCGGGATCTATCACCAGAAAATTGGGCCCCTCGCGAAAGCAATCCACGGGACATACATCCACGCAATCTGTGTATTTGCATTTTATACAACTTTCAGTTACTACATAGGTCATGACAGATCCTTGCTGGGCTCTTTGAGAATTCTCAATTTTACCAGAAATTTTACGAAAGCCGCTATAACTCTACAACCTAGACCAGGCTGCCAGCATGGGTTTGAGATGAAAACCCGGTATGAACGAAACAACCGCGGCCCTCGAGAATGCGGCAATGAAGTGAACGCCATCAACAGAATGAATTCAATAAGCGGCCGGTGGATGCAAACCCGTCCTGCCCCCTGCATGCGGCGGTTATGCAGGCAAGGCACCGTGTCTTGAACTGAAGGTCATTGAAATAACCACTTCTCCAGCCATTACCGGCCACTCCAGCTTCAGCGCCACAGCCTGCATGATTTTTTCGAAACCCTCTTCTGACTGCGATACTGAATAATAGGGCTGGCTGCTCAATGCAACAGGGCATGAAACGCTCAGCTCAATAGTTCCGGCCAATTCGTCGTCATCCAGCGTTATACCGGTCATTTCGGATAATTCAAGTAATTGACCGAACCCGCATGGTACTTCGCCGCGATAAATATAGCGTCCGCCCCAGCCGTCGCAGCTCGGCATGGCGAGATTGATCTCGGTATTGAACACGCCGTCCGCTTCGTCATCAAAACGATACGCCACGCACAAACGGTTATCTGTCAGCTTGATACTTTTTCTTACGTGCGGCGAAAACATATCCGCCCGGCAATACGCGCCGTCCACCAATGGTTCTTGCTCATAGCTTACCAGGCCTCCGTTCAAGCGATCCACGAATAACCCTCGTGCATGATCATCAGGCTCCAGATCCATGACATCTATTTTATGCTTGAACCCGACGCGCTCATGCGCCGAGGCGATTCCGGTACCGTTATAGCCATGTAAACCGTGCCCGTTTTGGTGAATCTTGTAATAATAGTGTTCGCTCCGGCGCCGCAACGTATCGCCAAAATTATGCTTCAACGCGTAGGAATCCAGCTCGCAGATGCTGCTCCCGTTATCCAGCTTCAACACCGCCTGGATCACGCCGTTCTGTAAATACATTTCCTCTGCCCCATCAAGATCGGTATCTTCCACGAAGCAGGCCGGACGTGGGGCGCAGGAATCAAGCATTGCTTCCAGCTCGACCAATGCCCTAAACACCGCCCGGCGCAAATGCGGTAAATACAATCCGCCGAACAGGCCATGCCAATACGCATCGTTGGCCTGCGACTCATAGAGCTTATCCCTCATCGCAACACTACGCTGCCGCTCGGGCAACGATGCAAGCCGCGCCGAAAGGCTCAACATACGTTTGTGCATCCAGTTGGATTCGGGGTAACGGGAAAAGAAGTTTTTCCAGATGCCCCCGCGCAGGAACGCCTTGTTGTCCTCATACCATCCAGCTGCCTTCGCCTGTTGCACGAGATTGGCGTAAATATTGGCGGGCTGCGCCGGGAGAGTCCACCCGTTCATCTCGATATAGGATGTAGTCGGCAAATACACCACTCCAAGGGTTTTGCCCGCACCATGATAATCCCCGTAGTGCCGGGAGCGAACAATGGGCGAGGCCAGCACACTTTGAATAAAGCTGTCGAGCCAGCCTTTTTCATATACCCAATGGTAGGTTTCCGGCCAAATACCGAATTTTTCTATGTCATCAAAATAAATGGCTGCTGCCTCGACGCCAGTCGTTCTATTTAAAGCCAGGGACTCGAGGTAAGCTACTACTTCGGCGGCTGGAGAAAATGGAATCCTGTAACGCAAAGCTTCCGAAATGGGGAACAGATCGAGTTCGCGCCCGTCCTCTTCGGTAGTGAAATAGCCGTCCAGTTCCTCTGACGTTTTGCCGGAACAAAGAAAATGGTAATCGTCCACGATCACGTACCGGACACCGCAATCCGCTAACGCGGGTATCACGGTTGCTTCCCACACTCGTTCTGTCAACCACGCGCCTTGCGGGCGCTGCCCCAGCTTCGTCTCCAGCTTGTCGGAAAAAGTCTGGATCTGCCCAATGCGATCACGATTTGGAATGGCCGCCAATACTGGCTCCGTATCGCCGGCGCCGAACAGCTCGACTTGTCCGCGCGCCACCATTTCCCGCAACAGCGCCATGTCTTCGGGATAGCGCCCAATCAGATAATCCAGCAGCCAGCCGGAAATATGCATCGCAAAAAAGAATTCGGGATAGCGGTAAAGCACATGGAGGAAGGGCTTGTAACAGCGCAGGTGCGCATCGGCCAGTACCTCTGGAAAATTACCTACCGGTTGGTGAGCATGAACGCCGAAAAGCAGCGAGATGGGACGGGGCACAGGCTTATCCTCAAGAAAAAAACTTCAGCCCTGAATTGCCCCGAATGCTCATGTCCGTAGTGAGGCCAACGACAAGACAAAACGGACATGGCGATATCCCTTTAGTCCGGGACGGTCGTTTCAGCAAGCTTTGCTGCAATCCTTCAGCTTGCTGAGCAATAACGGAACGCTAGGCAGCGCACGATGAGGCCTTCAGTCTCCGCTGCCAGGCAACGGGTGTAACGTCTCTCAAGAAGCACGTCGCATGGCGCCACCCGATTCCTGAGCAACTCCGCCATGGCTGATAGGTTCATTTACGGATACGGGCACCGGTAATTTGAGCAGTGCGTAAAGATTAGCGAGATTATCGCGAAACAATTGGTCGAAACTCGATACCACGTACGGCGGGTTATAATCGCCCAACCACCAGAACCAGTCAGAGCTTTCACAGGAAGCCAATTGCCGTTCGGCCTTGGCCATTTCCTCACTGGTCAGACGCCCGCTTTGCATCACGAGATCGTAACTATGCTTGGCCGCGCAGAGCAGATCCCAGGCGCGGTTTTTGTCGCGGTCGCCGATCCAGGTGGAAAATGTTCCATATACCCAACTGCCCGCCGCCAGTACGGGCAAAGTGACGACATCGGCCGGATTCATGAATGCGAGATAGTCGCGATAAGTGGTAACCCGGATCGAGTCATGGTTCTCAAGAATCTCGTAGAGATCATTGAGAAAATAGTAGCCGTTGTATGGATAGTATTCCCAGGCATTTTCTCCGTCGAGGATCACACTTACCACCGGGTTCTCTCCGGGAGGGGAATTACGGGCGATATCTTCGAGCGAATGCACCATGTGCTCGGCGGCATCCCGTCCAAACCATTTCGCATACTCGAAACCAATCATGTCCGATAGTTTCTCATCGCGAAAAAAACACGTCACGCTACCAGCTTTGCCCTCCACCCGGTACGGCTGATAGAGGTACTGCCCACGCTCCGGCAGGGACCGGGCCGGATACGACTTGCGCAAACTGTTTGCCAGCACTGCCTCGCCGCTTGCGCTCCAGCGGCAATACTGATCGGACATGATCTCCAGAAGAGGCGTGGATACCGCGCCTTCCGCGGGCCAGACGCCGTCCGGTTCAGTGCCGAAGCGTCTCGCATGACTCTCCGTCGCTGACGTCAACTGATGAGCGATGCGGCTTTTTCCTCCCGGATAGGCGGCTTCCGCGGGTAAGCTCGAGCCGGGCTCACTATCGAGCGCTGACGAAAAATCAATTAGTAGCGGCGCCAGCGGATGATAATGCGGCGTAGTGGAGAGTTCTATCTGGCCGGATTCAGCCAGTTTGCGATAGCGCGGGATCAATCCCTGTATCACCTCCCCCATGACGTTGAATAATTGCATCCGGTTCTCATAGCTGAAACCCTTTTCTTGCGTCATCAATTTCACCACGACCTCATTGTCCCGGCGCACGCTCTCTCCGGTCCATGCCAGGTGATACCAAACGAGCAGATCCGCCAGATACTGGCCCGAAAGGTAAGCCAGCTCCGGTTCGCCGCGTTCCCGCAAGGTCTCGTGCAATTCAAACAGGCGCTTGTACGCGGGATAAGGCTGCATCATTGTTACGTGATTGCTGCGGAAACAACTATCAAATGCCCTCAGCCGGTCTTCGGTCGAAACCTGTTCCAGATCCGGGGTGGCCAGCAAACGCAAGAGCGGATCGCGCAACTGCCCCATCGCGAACTGTGCCGCATAATCCTCGATCTGATCGAGTAACACGGGCACAAAATTCACCACAGCCTTCATCGCCGGATGCGCTTCAAAATGGGACGCCATATCGCTGTAATCCTTGATGGCGTGCAGGTACACCCATGGCAGCATGAATTCGCCGGTTTCATAATTGCGATAGTCTGGCTGATGCATATGCCAGAGCAAGACAAGATTTAATGGTTGCATTTCTATCTGAACCCGATGAAAAGAAACGCCGGAATAAATCCTACGCGTGCAATACTTTCTATTTATGCCCCGTCATTTTACCGCGGTCACCGGACATGATGTATTTTTTGCCCCAGCATTTCCGGAGTGATAAGGGTAATGCCGTACTCGGTGACATAAAACCGCTTGCGATCTTCTTCCGGATCGAACCCAACCATCAGGCCTGGAGGAATCACGCAGTGCTTGTCTACTACCACGCGCCTCAGACGTACGTTGCGGCCGATATCCACATTGGGCAGTACCACGGAATCTTCAATACTGCTGTAGCTGCGTACTTGAACATTGGAAAACAATAGCGAGCGGCGAACGGTTGAACCGCTGATGATGCAACCTCCGGAAACCATCGAATCCAATGCCTGGCCCCGCCGGTCATCGTCATCGAATACAAACTTGGCAGGAGGCAACTGTTCCTGGTGAGTCCAGATCGGCCACTCATCATCATATAGATTGAGATCGGGGGTTACATGAGTAAGGTCAAGATTTGCCTCCCAATAAGCATCGATCGTGCCGACATCTCTCCAGTATGGCACGCCGGATACCATATTGACGCAACTGTCGGCAAACCGATGAGCAAATACCCTGTGCCGCGGCACGAGATACGGAATCAGATCGTGACCGAAATCATGGGACGATGAACGCTCGTCATGGTCGAGAATCAATTGCTCGAAAAGAAACGACGCGTTGAATACATAGATGCCCATGCTCCCCAGCGCAAGCCCGGGGTGACCCGGCATAGGCGAAGGGGCGCTGGGTTTTTCATCAAAGCTCGTGACTCGCAAGTCATCGTTGACGCTCATGATCCCAAACGAGCTCGCCGACTCCACCGGAATGCCAATGCATGCTACCGTCATATCCGCGGATTTCTCCACGTGATAGGCCAGCAGCTTGCTATAATCCATTTTGTATACGTGATCGCCTCCCAGAATCAGCACGTAGTCAGGATTATGACGGCGAAGTATATCGATATTCTGGTACACCGCATCGGCGGTACCCTGGTACCAGGTTTCCTCAATACGCTGCTGGGCCGGAAGCAGTTCGACGAACTCATGGAACCGGCCGTCGAGAAATCCCCATCCGTGCTGAATATGACTGATCAGGCTCTGCGACTTGTATTGGGTTGCAATGCCAATACGGCGTATGCCGGAATTAACGCAATTGGACAGCGGAAAATCGATGATGCGGAATTTTCCGCCAAACGGCACCGCGGGCTTGGCACGCCAGTCTGTTAATTGCCGCAAGCGACTGCCGCGCCCGCCAGCCAGTATCATCGCTATCGAATTACGCGTAATTTGACTGTGAAAACGCAAGTCAGCCTCTTGTTTCATTTGTTAATAATCGTCGGCATGGATGGATCTTCCGGTAACTTTGTGACTACATTATTGCAGTTGTGGTGTTTTTTCGCAGCGAAATTTGACCCCTCTACTGTTCAGTCTCCCTCGTCATGACGCAAGTTATCCCTTACGCAAGTTATAATTCCCCATGAATTCCAATCCTATAACACAGGATACGCCCGTCGAAGTCAATCCACTGCTGGAAGCGCTGCTGGCGGGGCGGTTGCACGATCCTTTCAGCTATCTCGGTGCGCGCATCGAGCACGAGTATAGCTTGGTACGAGTATTTTACCCGTACGCCAGCAATGTATGGATCAGTATGGGAGGTGGTTTTAAGCCAATGACACGCATGCACCCCCTCGGAGTTTTCGAATGGCGCGGCGCCGCCTTCCCGCCCATGCCCTATCTATTGCGCGTCCAGGATGGCATTGCAGGGCCTGAAGCACAAGTGTACGACACTTATGACGCCTACGCGTTCCCGCCGCAAATTTCCGATTATGACCTTTATCTCTTCAATGAAGGCCGGCTACGTCAGGCTTATCGCACGCTGGGCTCTCACATTGCGGAGATCCAGGGCGTGGCCGGCGTACTCTTCTCCGTATGGGCGCCAAACGCCGAGCGCGTCAGCGTCGTGGGCACCTTCAACCGGTGGGATGGGCGGGCGCACGCAATGGCGGTTCATGGTTTTAGCGGGGTTTGGGAATTGTTTATCCCCGGCCTTCAGCCCGATTCGCTCTACAAATATGAAATACGTAACCGCGATAGCGGCGCAATTCTCCTAAAGACAGATCCCTATGCCAACTGTTACGAATTGCGTCCCAATAATGCAGCGTGTACGCCGGGCATCGAGGAAATAAGCTGGGGGGATTCCGCGTGGATGGCAAACCGTGCAACAAGGGATTGGTTGCAGGCGCCATTGAATATTTATGAAGTACACGCGGGGTCATGGATGCGGCATCCCGACGGGCGTTTTTACTCTTACCGCGAACTTGCCCGGCGTCTGATTCCTTATGTACGGGAAATGGGCTATACGCATATCGAGCTGATGCCGGTTTCGGAGCACCCGCTTGATGAATCCTGGGGTTACCAGACAACGGGCTATTTTGCCGCTACCAGCCGGTATGGCTCGCCATGCGATTTGAAATTTCTCATTGATGCCTGTCACCGGGAAGAGATTGGTGTAATTCTCGACTGGGTGCCGGCGCATTTTCCGCAAGACACATTCGCCTTATCCCGATTTGACGGTAGTGCCCTGTATGAACATGAAGACCCGCGCATGGGGTTGCATCAGGACTGGGGCACGCATATTTTCAATTTCGGACGTAAGGAAGTGAAATCATTCCTGCTATCCAGCGCCCATTTCTGGTTATCGGAATTTCATTTTGACGGGCTGCGGGTGGATGCGGTTGCATCCATGCTGTATCTGGATTACTCCCGCAAGCAGGACGAATGGCTGCCGAACAAATACGGCGGCAGGGAGAACCTGGAAGCCATCGATTTCCTGCGTGAACTGAACATCATGGTGCATGGGGAGTTCCCCGGCGCACTGACGCTGGCTGAAGAATCCACCTCGTGGCCGGCGGTATCCCGTCCGGCTCATCTTGGCGGTCTCGGGTTTTCCATGAAATGGAACATGGGCTGGATGAACGATACGCTATCCTACATGCGAAATAATCCGGTTCACAGGAGATTCCACCAGGACCAGCTTACCTTCGGTCAACTATATGCCTACACCGAAAATTTCGTGTTGCCGTTTTCACATGATGAGGTCGTGCATGGCAAGGGCTCTCTGCTAGGCAAAATGCCGGGGGATGCATGGCAGCAATTCGCCAACGTGCGCCTCTTGTTTACTTATCAAATGACATATCCGGGCAAGAAACTCAATTTTATGGGAAACGAGTTCGCTCAGGGCCGTGAATGGGACGCGAGGCGGGAGCTGTACTGGGAGCAACTGCAAGACGAACAACACCGCGGCGTGCGGATGACGTTGCGAGATCTCAATCGCTTGTATAGCGGTATTCCCGCATTATACGAGCTCGATTTTTTACCTGACGGCTTCGCGTGGGTGGATTGCCATGATGCCGACAACTCTGTCATCAGCTATTTGCGCTATGCGCGCAATGGCTCGTTCCTGCTGGTCGTTCTCAATTTTACACCTGTGCCTCGCACAGGTTACCGTCTCGGTGTTCCCGCCGGCAGCAGCTATCGCGAGATATTCAACAGCGATTCTTCACACTACGGAGGCAGTAATCTCGGTAACATGGGGCTGATAGATACTACCGGCGAACCATGGATGGGACGCTCGCATTCCATCGTTATCAGCCTCCCGCCACTTGCCGGGATTATTCTGTCACCTGAAAACCAGGGGGGCGGCGATATTAAAGGATGAGGCGCCCATTATCTGTGACAGAGCCGCCTTTCAGATCGCCATGACCACGCTGAAAATCAGCCCTGCAATCTACCGCCTCATTCTGGCTATTACATTCCATCATGGCGCACAACGGTCTTAACGTTCTGTTTGTCACACCAGAGATCTATCCTCTGAACAAAACCGGGGGATTGGGTGATGTGAGCGCCGCGTTACCCGCGGCTTTGCGCGAGCTGAAGCTCGACGCGCGCGTGCTTATCCCGGGTTATCCTCAGGTTTTGGCCGGACTGAAAAACAAACAAAAAATAGCGGAATTCCCTGACCAGGCCCCATTTCCGCCATCGGTACTGCTATCGGCCAAGTTGCCATCGGATGGGTGCGGAGGGGAGAACGGGCCTGCGCGTCTTCCACTATTCATCATCGATTGTCCTGTGCTCTTCTGCAGGGAAGGAGGCCCGTACACGGACACCTCCGGCCGCAGCTGGACTGATAATGCGCTGCGTTTTGGCCTTCTCTCAAAAATCGGCGCACTTCTGGCGAGCGATGCAAGTCCACTTTTCTGGCGTCCGCAAGTCGTTCATTGCAATGACTGGCAGAGCGGACTGGTGCCTGCATACCTCCATTTCCATTCAGGTGAAAAAGCGGCGTCGCTGATGACGATACACAATCTCGCTTTTCAGGGAACATTTCCTCCCGATACCGTCGCTGAACTGGGTTTGCCCACCGAAAGTTTTGATATGAATGGGCTGGAGTACTATGGCAGCATGTCATTTCTGAAAGGCGGGCTCTATTACGCCAACCACGTCTCTACCGTAAGTCCCACTTACGCCCGTGAAATTCAGACGGAGCCGCTGGGCTTCGGCATGGAAGGCTTGCTCGCCGCACGGCATGAGCATATCAGTGGAATCGTCAATGGCATTGCGTCTGAATGGAACCCTTCGACCGATCCCCATATTGCGCGAAATTACGCGATTACCAATCTCGCAGCCAAAGCCGATAACAAGATTGCCTTACAGCAGCTGCTGGGGCTGAGAATCGAGGCGGATACTCCGTTGTTCGGCGCCGTAGGCCGGTTTACCCATCAAAAAGGTTATGATCTATTGCTGAAAATAGCGCCACAGATAGCTGATTTACCCGCCCAATTGGCGATTCTCGGCAGCGGTGACGCAATACTGGAGCAGGAACTCGCCAGGATTGCGAAAAATCGTTCGGGTACCATTGCGGTGCGTATCGGTTTCGATGAAAAACTGGCTCATTTGATCGAGGCTGGCGCTGATAGTTTCCTGATGCCTTCCCGCTTCGAGCCTTGCGGCCTGAACCAGATGTATAGCCAGCGCTACGGTACGCCCCCGCTGGTTCATGCCACAGGTGGACTATGTGACACGGTGGTCGACTGCGCCCCGGCAACGTTGACCGACAGAAGCGCCAGTGGTTTTTTATTCAATGACATGACTTCCGGTAATCTTCTCGGCGCTATACGGCGCACCGTGGACACCTACCATGATAAGACGGTCTGGCGCCAATTAATGAGAAATGGCATGGCCAAGGATTTCAGCTGGCGCGCAAGCGCGGAAGCCTACCGAAAAATCTACTTGTCCCTGCTATCCTGAATTACAGGAAGTATCCCGAAGTTGCTGAAGCGCAAGAATCCGGAACGTGAATGACGAAGCGGGTTTATAGCCACAACATCATCCCCATTTCAAGAGGATGCGTCAATAAAGGGTGATATGGGTAAACGCGAATACGATAGTCCAGCTTGCCGCACAAACTCACCGCTAGATTCAATGTAAACCTCTGCTCATCGGATTCTTCAGCACCGGTACATTCAAATTTATAGTGCTTGAAATCGCTTATGGTAGCGTGGGGGAGCTGAGGGCCTATCAGCAACTCCACGATCACATCCTCCGGTTTGAGCCCATTCAGCCTTATTGCAACGTCAAAATACACGGTATCGCCGAAGCTGATACGGTTGGCAGGCGCATCAAGGCGCCGGATGGCGACACCCCACCATGCGTTCCTCACAAAAGCTTTCCAGTCGGCAACCTTTTGTGCGCCGCTATAGTCAGCGGTGGCGTAATGTGATCCTTGCCTGCTGGCCGGCACGTAGAAGTTTTGAGCATACTCGCCTACCATGCGTCCGGCGCTGAAGCGCGGCAGTAACGATATCATCGAGTTCTTAGCCATTTTAATCCACTCCGGCGAGTACCCCAGCTTGTCACGGTTATAATAGAGTGGAACCACATGATCCTGCAGTGTTTCGTAAAAGTCGGTACTGTCTTCCTTATCACGAAGGTGGGGAGCCATATTTTCCGGCCCTCGCTTGATTGCCCAGCCATTCTTCCCGTTATAGCCTTCTCCCCACCAGCCATCGAGTACGCTCAGGTTAAGGCCGCCGTTTATTGCTGCTTTCATGCCTGAAGTACCGCTTGCCTCCAATGGATACACGGGACTGTTGAGCCACACGTCCACCCCCGCCACCAGCCGCCGGGCGAGGCGTAAATCATAGTCCTCGACCAGCAGAATTTGCCCCTGGAACTCAGGCAACCGTGCAATCTCGCTGACCCGCCGGATCAGGTCCTGCCCCGGCACATCGGCCGGGTGCGCCTTGCCCGCAAAAATCATCATCACGGGCCGCTCCTGATGAAGCACGATTCTACGCAGCCAGTCGAGATCCTCGAATAACAGCGTCGCACGTTTGTAGGTAGCAAAGCGCCGGGCAAAACCGATTGTCAGAATATTCGGATTAACAGGATCAGTGAATCGTAGCAGACGGTCGAGATGTGCTTCAGACCCGTGATTGCGCGAATTTTGCAGGGCAAGGCGAGCACGCACGCCATAAAACATCTGGGACTTCAGCGTTTGCCGCACGCTCCAGAATAAGTGATCAGGAATTGCCTCGATACGGGACCAATACTTGGCGTCACAAATATTGTTGCGCCATTCGTGACCGAGATAGCGGTCGAATAAATCCGCCCATTCCGGCGCCAGAAAGGTCGGGACATGCACACCGTTTGTAATATAGGCAACCGGGTTTTCTTCCGGCTCGATCTGCGGCCACAAGTGCCTGCAAATTCGTGCCGACACATTGCCGTGTATCTTGCTTACTCCATTTTGGAAGCGCGAACCGCGAATGGCGAGCGCGGTCATGTTGAAATCATTGCTGTCCGGAGCGCGGCCCAGGGCGAGAAAGTCGTCCCTGGAAATTCCCAGGTCATTATAAAATCCCTCGAAATATCCGGTCATCATATCATCGCTGAAGTGATCGTGCCCCGCCGGCACAGCGGTATGGGTAGTGAATATCGTGTTTGCCGCCACCGCCTCCAGCGCAGTGGGAAACGGCAGTCCCTGCCGCACGAGGTCCCGCATGCGTTCAAGCACCATGAACGCGGCATGACCCTCGTTTATATGCCATACCGTGGGCCTTATTCCCATTTCCCGCAGTGCGCGCGTGCCGCCAACGCCCAGGAGAATCTCCTGCTCGATACGCATCGTCCTGTCGCCGCCGTAGAGCTGGTGCGTGATATCGCGATCAGCCTGCGAATTTTCAGGAAGATCGGTATCAAGCAGATAAAGCGTGACATGCCCTATTTTGGCGCGCCATATCTTCGCGACCACCTTGCGTTGCGGCATCTCCACTTCAACTCGCACTTCAGAACCGTTACCGTGCAGGACCGGCGTGACCGGCAAATCCTCAAAGTCCGAATCCGCATATATGACTTGCTGGTTACCCTCACTATCTATTGTCTGGGAAAAATACCCTTGACGATAGAGTAGTCCAACGCCGACCAACGGCAAGCGCACGTCGCTCGCTGCCTTGCAATGATCGCCGGCAAGAATGCCGAGGCCGCCCGAATAAATTGGAAAGCTCACGTGAAAGCCGAACTCGAAACAAAAGTAGGCAACCTGATCGCTGGAGCTCAAGCCGGTGTGGGCGCAATCTTCTGGGGGTCCGGAATGATAGAAATCATAAGCCGACAGTACGCTGTTGTAGTGAGCAAGGAAGACGCGATCCTCTGCCGCCCTGAGCAGTTTCGACTCATCCACGCGCTTGAGAAAAGCTTTCGGATTGTGCCCGACCGCCCCCCACAAAGCATGGTCCAGGGACGAGAATAACGAGCGGGTAGAGCGATCCCAGCTGTACCAGAGGTCATTGGCCAGTTCTTCAAGGCGTGCGAGACGGGGTGGGATTTTCGGAGTGACAGCGATCGTAAATGCGGTGCCTGGAGGCATACTCGAGTTTCCTTGAAACGGGTTTGGAGGGATATCTCAACCGGGAAAGCACGCAGTCAAGTCAATTTTGTTTTTCCGGCACTTTGCCGCTATGCCTTGATAAAGTGCTCGCGATAGTATCTCATCTCAACGATGGAATCATGAATATCCGCCAGCGCCTCGTGCTTGCATTGCTTTGTCAAGCCAGGAAGGATTTCGGGCCGCCAACGTTTCACCAATTCCTTGAGGCTGCTTACGTCGAGATTACGATAATGAAAATACGCCTCCAGCCGGGGCATGCGGCGCGCCAGAAACCGGCGATCCTGACAGATGGAATTGCCGCACATGGGAGAGACCCCCGGTGCTATGTGCTCCTGCAGAAACTCGATCATAAGCGACTCCGCCTGCGCTTCTGCCAGGCTGGATGCCCTAACTTTATCAATCAGGCCCGATCTGGAATGAGTGGACTTGTTCCAGTTGTCCATGCCATCCAGCACGACTTCCGGTTGGAATAACACCAATACCGGTGCTTCCGCCAGTATGTTCAGCTGGGAATCGGTTATAACCAGCGCGACCTCCAGAATCTGATCCGTTTCTGGACTCAGCCCGCTCATTTCCATATCTATCCAGATAAGGTTAGTGCTCTCTTGTGACATAATTGAACCGCTTTCCAGAATTTTCAACGTGCGATTGTGTCATATCGCTTTTGACCCGTCACCTTTCATCACTCTCGCCGCAACCATGCAAACTTTCACAGTTATATTTCTTGCAGCGCTGACGCTCACAGTTTTGACGCAGTGGTGGCTGGCAACGAGGCAGATCCGTCATGTTCTCGCCCACCGGGACCGCGTGCCAGAGACTTTTTCATCCCGGATCGACCTGGAGGCGCACCGGAAGGCGGCCGACTATACTTGTGCCAAGACGCGGCTGAGGTACGTCGGCATATTGCTGGAAGCCGTGCTTTTACTGGTGTTTACCCTGGGAGGTGGCTTGAACGCCCTGGCTGCTTTCTGGTCGGGCTGGCTCGCCGATCCGCTCCTGCACGGCATGGCGCTTATCGTGAGCACGGTATTGATAATGAGCGTGGTAGAACTTCCCATAAGTTATTATCGGACATTCGTCATTGAGCAGCAGTTTGGTTTCAACAAAATGACGTTGCGCATGTTTTTTCTGGACTTGATCAAACGGACCCTATTGGGCGTGCTACTTGGGGCGCCACTGCTATTTTGCGTTGTATGGCTGATGGAAGAAGCGGGACCAGGCTGGTGGCTTTATGCCTGGATTGCATGGATGGGCTTCAACCTGATGGTTCTCGCCATTTTTCCAACCTGGATAGCGCCAATTTTCAACAAATTCACCCCGCTTGAAGATGCTCCGCTTAAAGAGCGCATCGAGCAATTGATGCGAAAATGCGGCTTCAAATCCAGCGGTCTTTTCGTAATGGATGGTTCGCGCCGCAGCAACCATGGTAATGCTTATTTTACCGGTTTCGGCAAGACCAAGCGGATCGTTTTTTTTGACACTTTGCTTTCTCGCCTCGATCCGGCCGAAGTTGAAGCGGTGCTGGCGCATGAACTCGGCCATTTCAAACGCCGTCATGTAATTAAACGGATTGCCTGGAGCTTTGCGATGAGCCTCATTTTTTTATGGGGTCTGGGCTACCTGATGGAGCAGCGCTGGTTTTACGAGGGACTCGGTGTTTCTGTTTCATCGGTGCCTTCCACCGCGATTGCGCTGCTGCTGTTTTTCATGGTCATGCCCATTTTCACATTTCTGTTTCAGCCGTTGGCGAGCCTGTATTCCCGCAAGCACGAATTCGAGGCCGACGAGTA
The DNA here is from genome assembly GCF_900115125.1 of Nitrosospira briensis. GTDB lineage: Bacteria > Pseudomonadota > Gammaproteobacteria > Burkholderiales > Nitrosomonadaceae > Nitrosospira > Nitrosospira briensis_A. Next base: position 43,991 of record NZ_FOVJ01000002.1, read on the forward strand.
TGCGGCGCATACCGCTTCTGCCTCCGACCTGATACGCGCGCTAACTAAACTCTATCAGGATAATGCTGCTACCCTCACTCCGGATCCGCTCCATTCGGCGTTCTACGATTCCCATCCTCCAGCGTCGATGAGAATAGCGCGACTGGAAAACCTGGCGCATAATTGACGTTTATCGTGTGTTTCAGCATTCTTCCAATCAGATTGACCGACATTATGACGTGCCTGGATGCGGCATCATAAGGGCTTAAAGCATATCTGTACTGCCGGGCGTTTTGGTAAGATTTGGTTAACGATTTAACACTGACGAGCAGGAGTATTAATGAATATCACCGCCAATGATCTCGCAACAAAGCAGTGCAAGCCATGCGAAGGCAATATGCCGCCGCTTTCGCCCGCGGAAATAACCGTGCTGATGCAGCAACTCGAAGGATGGGAGTTTTTCGAGAAGGTAATTCGTAAAGACTACCATTTCAAGAATTACTACCAGACCATTGCTTTCGTGAACACCGTTGCGTGGATTTCGCATCGGGAGGATCATCACCCGGACATGATGGTCGGTTACAACAAATGCAGTGTTGAATACACGACTCACGCAATCAGCGGCCTGTCCGAGAATGATTTTATCTGTGCCGCCAAAATCGACACCTTGTTCCAGATTTGAGTTCAGCCTGCCGCTCCCCGATTTCATCTCCCATTCGAGGAGAAATAGTTGCCGCGTATGGCAGGCATTTTCTCGTTAAAACAGCGACTGATATAGCGCTTCCTTGTGTATTGCGTGGGAGAAAAGGTGGCGCGGCGTGTGGCGACCAGGTAGAGATCCGGCTGACGAGCCCAGGCCAGGGCGTAATTGAAACCATCCTGCCACGCCGTACGCTACTGCATCGCAGCGACAGCTCCCGCGACAAATTAATCGCCGCCAATGTGACACAGCTAGTCATCGTGGTGGCCGCGGTACCCAGCTTCAGCGAGGAATTGATAAATCGCTGTCTCGTTGCCGCCGAAAATCAGCACATCAAGGCGCTGATCGTACTCAATAAGGCTGACCTCTCCGAACCCACGCGCGCCGCGTTTGCGACGCTTTTGCTCTACGAAAGACTGGGCTATTCCCTGCTACAGCTCAGCGCGAAGACCGATATTGAACCCCTTCTGCCCTATCTACGAGGCCACCTCAGCGCGTTAGTGGGGCAATCTGGAATGGGGAAGTCAACCCTGATCAACGCCCTGATCCCCGCAGCTGAACGCGCCACCGCTGAAATATCCACCACGCTTGATACCGGGCGTCACACGACGACTCATGCGCGGCTTTATCAGCTCGACGAAACCAGCGGCATTATAGATTCCCCCGGGGTGCAGCAATTCGGCTTGCAGCATATAAGCAGCGAAGAACTCGTATGGGGATTCAAGGAATTTCATCGTTACATCGGCCAATGTAAATTCAACAATTGCTGTCATATAGGCGAACCCGGTTGCGCCCTGCTTCATGCGGTGGGGGAAGGAAAAATCGATCCGCGCCGCCTTGATTTTTACCGCAAGCTGATCATGTCATGGAGGCCCCCGCCCGGTGCGACCTCTATCCTCAAGCCCAACGCCCAGCCCTAGAATCTTTCCAGGACTGGCTGCGAATCGCGTTTACCCGTTTGTTTCAGTTGCATTCCGAGCCTGAGCTCGCTCCGCTTTCCTTCCCTCGCCTATCTAAAGCTCACGACGCTTCACACCATGAGTTTATATCCCGAGACAATATACATAACCCGTTCGGCGGGTCACCTTACCCCTCGCGCAAAGTCAGCGCCAAAAGCAAAGGCTCCCCGCCCGCGTTGAGCAGACAGGGAGCCTTCGCACGCTACTTTCGGCTTGATGCGCTTGGGCTAACCCCCCCCAAGTGACTGCGTTGTTGTTTCGCCGACTTTCTGTTTTTTGACTTTCCTTCCAGCAAGCGGATGACTGGAGAACGGTTCAAATCGCTCAAAACCCTTGACAGTTACCGAGCCGCCGGTCTCGATATATTGCTCTTCGAAATGTTCTAGAAATTCCATGAAAGTATGGTCGACCAATGTAGCCTGGCCGAAATCAAGAACTACTTCTTTGCCCGGCTTGAATCGGGTAAGCACTTTCTTGAAACCGATCAGATTCGAAAATATGGCCGCGTCCTGAACGTTCATATAGTATTGCGTTTCGCTTTCCTTCAACTGATAACGGGCCTTGAAAATGTTACCTAATGAAGCCCCGTTTACGATATGAAAGACGAACTTGACTGCGATACCCGCAGCAATGCCCACGAGCAAATCAGTGGCAACCGTCGTGGCAATAGTGACCAGGAAGATGGTCAGTTGCTCGCTGCCGATTTTATAAGTCTTGAAAAACAAGCCAGGCGATGCAAGACGATATCCCACAAAGACCAACATGGCCGCAAGGGCGGTGTTGGGAATCATCTCGATTACCGGAATCATCAATAGCATCGAGATGAACAAGCAGAAGCCGTGAAAGAAATTGGCCCAGCGAGTGCGCGCCCCGAAACCGACATTTGCCGAGCTACGTGCGACTTCAGATATCATTGGGGACCCACCGACTACCGCTGCAAGCGTATTGCCTGCCCCAACCGCAATCAAATCCTTGTTGAAATTCGACTGACGCCTCCATGGATCCAGGCTGTCAATGGCCTTTACCGTCAGGCATGACTCAAGGCTTCCAACCAGAAGAAACATGATTACATATTTCCAGAATACCCCCGTTCCAATTTGTGAGAAGTCGGCATTAAAAGCGATTTCCTTCCAGAAATCACCGATATGAACCAGGATGTGGGCCGGTTGCGTTCCCTTGAAATCCAGAACCATGGCAGCTGGGATCGCTATCAGCAATACAAGCATTGGAGCTGGAATTTTCTTCACTAAGGGATTTTTTATCATGGGCAATCCGAACAGGATAACCAGACTGAGTAATCCGATCATTGCGACCGGACCATTCGGATTCATGATCGAATTGGGAATTTCCGCATACAGCCTCACGGGGCCCATTCCGGCCAGTGTCGCGGGGTCTATTCCCAACAGGATATGAGCCTGTTTGGATATGATGATAAGCCCGATGGCAGCCAGCATTCCATGTACCGCGGATAATGGGAAGAAATCGCTCAGCGAGCCAGCCTTCATGAAACCGATGACAACCTGAAGCGCACCCGCTACGACCATGACTCCCAGGGCCATTTTCCACCCTTCAGGCCCGCCACCAACTTCAGCTACGCATCCCGCGACAATAGTAATCAAACCCGCTGCAGGACCTTTGATGGTCAGGTGTGAACCGGCAAAAAACGCAACAACCAGGCCTCCTATCATCGCGGTAAGTACACCCATCGCGGGCGGAAAATCACCGGCCTTGGCGATACCCAGACTTAACGGCAGCGCCAGCAGGAAAACAAAGAACCCGGCCATAAAATCGTACCGGAAGTTCTCTATCATGCCCGGCAGGCCGTCTTTCGGAATTGTCAATTTAGCAGTAGAACTATTCGTAGAACTCATCAGATGTCGCTCCCATTCATTTGGATTTTAATGTCCCAATTAAAAACACGGGTTTTAATAATGTTTTGCACTTGCTTTTCGTGTTTGATACGTTCCGCGCATTCTTCGCGACTGGATTTATCCCGAAGGGTTGAAATACGCCAAACCCGGTGTTGTTAAGCTTCCAAAAATAAATGTCCCGGCAATGAAGCGCCTCCGCAGTAATGCGGCTGCCCGTACAATCCCCATCGCTCTTTGGACATATGTCAGGTTTTCGGCGGCAGGATGCATATTTCTCTCCTTTGCATGGAGTCAAACATTAAAACAAACATTTCCATCATTCAACCCTGCGATTTGCACACCCTTCTTCCAATCGCACTGACTATTTAAACTTGAGTGTCATGCTCGTCTGAGACGCCACTCACTGTTACGCTGTACCAGGTAGAGCAGGAGTCAGGAAATCTGCCACAAAGATCACCGGCCTACCTGTTATATCAAAAACAGGTAGGCTTCATTCTCCTCTTTCATCAGCCAGTGACTCGCCCGAAATTCGCAGGGCCGCGTTCTGCGTGATTGACATACATACGCGGGCGCCTCCGGGACTGCGCTACCTTTACCTTAATCCGCTTAACTTAACCATTGTCCACGTCATGAATTTTTAAACGGAACGGCATGATAAGTCTTGGCGTGGGGCCCGAGGTAAATTCGGGAGTAGATTCTTACCAGCGAGAGCCCCACTATGATGAAGCTCAGGGCAAGAATGACCGCAAACACGATCTGATCTGTGTGAATATGAGTGAAAATCAAGTCTATCCCCAGAAATGATGGGGTAATGGGAAAACCCATCAACCCTAAACACGCAAGCAGGAAAACGAAAGCCTGTCCGGGATATTCATACACATGACCCTGACCCTGAGGGTCCTTCAGATCCACCCCCCGCTCGAGTGATTTCAGTTGTGCCAAACACGCGTATCCCACAAGACCTGAAAGGAGGATGCCACTTATATAAATGACGATCTCCCGGGTCGTCACCTCGTCGTAGAACGAGATGGCGAGCGCGATCCAGAGATGATTCATGACAACGAAGTACCAGCTCAACTGCGGACTCATTCTTTCCGAGAAAGACTTCAGCACGACGATCAGGGCGATGAAGGCAAATAGTGTCGGGAGGAATTGCTGGACTCCGGCCGACAGGGATTGCTCGTAGAACAGACAGGCGAGACCGGCGAGGAAAAATGCGGTAGCGATAACGAAACCGGTGGTCCCGGATAACACCAGGTTCAGCTTTCTGCCTATCCATTTCACAGGGTCCCAGAAGAAAACATACATGAACGAATCGAGGTTGAACTCCTTCACGCTCAGCATATAGGCACCGTACTCGATCTGCTTGGATGTGGAGTGTTTGTCGATATACTCCCTTGGAACAAAGTTGTAGAACTGGTCGCGGAGCAGGAAGGTCACAGCCGATGGCGAAACCAGAAGCTGATACGTCCGCAGGAATGCATTTCCTGCGGTATGGAGCAAGGCAAGATCATAAAACCCTAACGCCACTTCCACGAAAATGATGCCGATCTGCGCCACCGAAGAGTAGGCAATCTGCGTCTTGATCGAGGACTGCACGCGTGAAATAAGGGTCGCGACTACGGCTGTCGCCACGCCAAGAAGAATTACAAGCGCTACCACAACGGGCTGGTTTTCCCAGAATGGGAACGTTCTCAAGAGCAGGAAGACCCCTAAGTGAACCGAAAGCGAGCCATAGAAGATCGCACTTGATGGAGTGGGTCCTTCCATTGCCCGGGGCACCCAGGAAGAGAACGGGAGTTGACCGGATTTCACCGCGGCGGCCAGTAAAAGCATCAATCCGATCAGCATCCCCAGCGTCGTGTCGCTCTCAAGAGTCTGAGCAACCAACTCCGGTTCCATCAGCTTCGAGAACGTGATGTTCTCATGCCATAGATGATGGCTCATCCATATGACCAGGATCAGACCCATATCTGCGACACGGAACACCGTGAATACCTTGAGCGCATTTTTTACCGGCAGGTACCGCTCCCTGTAGAACCCGATCAGGAGGAAGGACGTGATTCCCAGAACTTCCCAACCGATGAAGAGCGTTTCGAAATTACCGGAGAAAATAATGGTGTTGTAGCCGATGTAAAAGAACAGGATCGTGTTGAAAAACCGCTTGTACCCCCTTTCGCGATGAAGGTACCACCTGGAGTAGACGGTAACCAGAAAACAGAGGAAGGAACCGACGAATAGATAAACCGCGGTGATTTTGTCGAAATAGAATGAAATGAAAAACCTGTAACTTTCCGCGTCATACAGGACAAGCTCAATTGTCTGGAACGTCGGGTGGCCGTCGATCAGCCAGAGGACCAGGAATACCCAGGCCAAAACCATGTGCGAACCGACAGTGAGGTAGGCTATCCACGAAATGGCATCCTCATTCTTTTTCGGCACGAGCATGGTGAGCGCAAACCCGACCAGCGGGATGAATATGAATAGCCCAAGCAGCGAGGTTAGCAGTGTCGTCATTTTTTTGCCTTCTCCTTCTTCTCGATAAAGTAGACGGGTAGATTCTCTTGAACCGCATCCAGGGTTTCGATCGATTCCGCTTTCTTGGCCTGTTCCATCAACGCATTCAGATCCGATACGGTTTCCAGATCTTTCAACAGGGGTTTGTAAATCTTCGAGAAATCACCGTCCTTGTACAGCCAAAGCTCACCTGTGTCAGGATGCAATGCCAAACAATGCACCCAGTAGTTTTCATAGAACGAATAGTTTGCCTTCTGCGACTTGATCACCTTCAATGCCACCTCGGGATAATGTTCGATGATGACCAGGAGACGAACTGGGTCGTGGATCTCGATCATTTGGCTGGGCAAACCAGTCCTCAAGTCGCCGTCAGCCCCATTGGCCACCCCGATCAGGCCCATGACGTTGTGCGGCAGTTTTGTTCCCGCGCCCATCTTATGGTTGTCGGTCCGGGAGAAAAAATACTCGAGGTCAATACCGCCCATAACCAACGCAATGGGGCCCATGGACATGGTGAGGAACTTACCTTCAGGATCGGTCCGGTAGTCATAGGTGCTGGTCGACGCGCGCCTGTCCAGGAAGAGGTTTTCGGTAATGCTCCGTCTGCCGATAATACTTACCGCGTTCGTCGCATGATTGAGCTCAGGCCTGGGTTCGAACAGCGAAACCGCTCTCCTTCGGATTTCCTCATGAATCTCCTTCGGGCTCATTTTGGTATCGATAGATACCAACCTTCTGGACCGTTCCTTTGCGTGGAGATCGAGCGCTTCGTTGATGACAAGCGTGTTTCTCCTGTGCCTGGCAGCGTTTTCCTCGGAGAGAATATCTTCATCGAAGAACGCGACTTCGTCACGCGTGGTGTCGTGCAGACCCGGGAGGAACTGGGTTTCAGGCGGGATAACGACGCCCCGTTCTTTGAGCGCTTCCCTTACCTTGGGGTGGTTTGCCATGTAACAAAACGTCCTGGCATTCACCGATCCGGGCCGCCCACCGCATGCGCCACAGTCATAGGCGGTATAGTGAGGGTTGTTTACGCTGGATGCTCCGTGGCCAATCATGTAAACGATGGGAGCGAAGGTTTTATCTACGCCGTTCAACCCCGTACTGGTCAGGACACCCTGAACGCGCTGGATCATGTCATCGACGGTGTAGCCAATCTGCAATCCATTTTCCGTGTCGCTCGGGTCCTTGTTTTCAATGGTGAGCCTCGCGTTCTTGTCCACGTGTGAATAAGAGGAGGCCATGGCGGGCATCGCACCCGGCTTGAATACGTTCAAGGCCAGTCTCAGGGCCGACACAAACCCGATTGTTTGGGAGATAAACCAGCCCTGGAAAAGCGAATGCGTAAGCTTGGAAAAATGCACTTCCTTCTTTATCTTCTGCTTGTTGCCGATTTCCTTGACCAGGAATTTGGGGAAGACCGGCGCGGGACAGCATTTCGTGTAAAACTTGCCGTTCTCCGGCTGATAGTACAGCTCGACGTTAAAAAATCCGGCGGTGGTAAACGTTTCGCAATCCGGATCAAGTTGCTCGAGGTACCGGCGGAACGATGTCAACCGGTCATCGATGCAGAAGAATGTCTGGAAACTTCTGTTTTCGATCTTTCTTTCCCAGGACTTGTCCTGCAAAGCTATTCCGGCCAACACCTGGTCGTAGTACGTCCACTCGAAAGCATCCTGCCACAGGGAAAGAACCGTATCGACCTCAGTCTCGGGCACATCGTCGAACAACGGTTGGGGCCGCTCTTTCAGAATGCGGGCAATGGGTTGCCAGCTTTCGCCGAAATAGGAGTCGAGCGCGTCGATCTCGAGCAAAAGCTCGAAGATAACCAAGTCATGAACAGTAATGTTCTTCGGATTCAGGAGAGAGGCAGGCTGATCCTCGACGGCAGACACCATGCCCGACCAACCCGGATGGGCAAACTGCTGGTCAAACAGATACTGCGTGTAGAGCGTCTCATCCCCCACCAGGAGCTTGAGCAAATCCTCCAACTTGTGGTTTCCGGATACCAAAAGCTTTTTAGCTCTCTTCGTCTTGAAGAAGCTGGTAAAGCTCTTTTCCTCCATTTCCTTTATGGCGGCGAGAAAACCCTTGTGGCCGATTGGAAAGCCCCATATTGAAATTCCCTGATCGAGAAAGCTGCACAGGATTCTGAACAGAAGCGGGTGAACCATCAGGTCCAGGTCAATAGGATAATGGCGCTTCCAGTTCGCCCTCAGTTTGCCTATTCTGGGGGAAACGGAATCGTCATATTCCTTCTCAAGCAGCCGCTGCATCCAATCCTCAAGATACTGTGCACCCTTCTGCTCGGAGATAATCCGCTCAAGAATATCCTTGCGAATACGTCCGGCTTCGTACAGGTCTCTATATTCACGGAGTTGAAGAGAAGGAAAATATCCGAATATTTTTTTTGCGCGACGCGTTCCCTCATGGAAGGGATAGTCCTGGAAGGCGTGTAATGTATTATGATGAATAAAGTCTTTCAGCGGAGCCTGCGAGGGCAAATAGTGCTTCAGGTCATGGAGCGCTTCCGCTTCATCAAACGAAGAAGTTGGAGCCTCTGCCTTGGTTTCGGTCAGTTCTACGTGAACCGCACTGATATCCGCTCGCTTATCTAGACTAGCCGGTGCGCTCACTGCAGTTGCGGCGGCGCCGGAGGTCACAAACTGTTTTGGAGAATCCATCACTAACCCGATCCTCTTTCCCTCTTTCTGTACATTTCCACCTTTGTCTATTGCTGCTGGCATAGTTTTTACTCCTCTCCTTCGTGACGCGTTCTGACCTGTTAATAGGATTCCCTTTAATTAAAACAAACTCGATTCATCGACTTAAAATAACAGAGGAATTTACTCAGGTATCAAATTAACACACGCTTTGTGAAGAATTCGTGAAGACAAACACTACACATAAACAGGGTTTAAACAAGCATCGGCGCCGGCTGGAAAGCGTGTTTCTGTGGCTTAACCGGTATAAAAGCCTGGCAGTTCAAGAACAGGGAAAGTAGCGGAGATGGATTCGTGGCAACTCGCTGAGCCGGGAAAAACCACAGGGCTTTAATGCACTGCCTGTCGGCCTGACAGCCAAATCGCTGCTCAGGCTTCAGGACAGCGATTTTCAGGGGAATACGATATGAAAAGTCGCACCGCAACCGGGGGTACTTTCGACTTCAATGCGCCATCCATAGTGGTCACAGATGCGCTTGACTATCGCAAGTCCAATCCCAAGACCCTCACCCTGGGTTGACCCACGGAAGAAGCGCTCATAAAGAAGAGGCAGGTAGCTAGGTTCGATGCCAATGCCGGAATCGGAAATAGACAGGCGGTTGCCGCTGAAATTCACCCGTATGAAGCCGCTGTTTGTATATTGCACGGCATTGCGAAGAAGGTTTACCAGAGCGGTATGGAGCGCCTGCCGGTTCAGGGTGAGGACAGCGTTTGGTTCTACGGCAACCTCGAAAGTGAGATGCTTCCGATAGATATCCCCGCATACGGGTTCTGCCGCGTCGTACACGCACTCTGCGAGAGCAACAGGCTCTTTGATACCCAGAGCCTGCTCCCGGGCAAGGAATAACAAAGCTTGCAATTGCTCGCCCATGCGGGTAGCCGCAGCCTCGATCATCCTTATGCGCGCCCGCGCTCTTTCGGACAAATCCGGCTCGGTGAAAAGCAACTCGCAACTCGTCAGTACGGTGGTAATAGGTGTGCGCAGCTCATGGCTTATATTGGCAGTAAATTCCTGCTCGCGTCTCAGCATGCGTGTAATGCGGTTCTGATAGTCGTCGAGCGCGCGGGCAAGCTGCGCCACTTCCTCATCCTGACCCGGCTGGGTAAGGGTGGGTCCCTGCACATCTCCAGGCGCAAGATGCCTTACCTGCTCGGCGAGATCAGTCACTTGTTTGACGAGTACGCCTGCCAGCAGATACCCTACCAAAAGCGCAACGCCTACCACCGATATAAGGGATAGAACGATGAGTAGTCTCAGCTCCTGCTGTCGCTGGTCGTGCAGCCCGACTTCGTAAGCGACGAGAAACTTGACTCCATCGACGTGGTGTACCGCGACGCGGACCTCCTCAGGCCCGCGGAACACCTTGTGGCGCCTGTAATTGAGCCCTTGCAGGTGCGAGGGGAGCCGGGATTCCTCTGCAGGATCATGGATAATGTATTTTTCGAGGTTGGACCCCTCTTGCGGAACGAAATCGGCGCTCTCGCGGTAGCGCTGGAGCAGATAGTCCATCTCGGTTTCGATGATCTGCTCAATGTGCGCTTCTTCGATATCGTCGGAGGCAATATAAAGACTGACCCCGAGAGTGCCTACGACAACGATGCAGAATACGGCGAATGCCAGCGCGACGCGAAGGCGTAAACCGCGCTTAAGTCCGGGCACGAGTCGCTAAGCGATAGCCAAGACCATGAACCGTTTCAATGGGATCATAGCCACCAGCCCGGGTTAACGCACGCCGCAGTTCGTGCATATGACTTCGCAGGGTATCACTGGTTTCCTGCACATCGCCCCACACCTCCGTTTCGAGCTCCTTGCGGCTGAAAACACGCCCTGGCTCATCCATAATTACCGCAAGCAATCCGATACACTTGGGTGGTAGTTTGACGCTTGCGCCTGCAAAGCGAATAGACAATGTTTTCGGGTCGAATGAAAGATCGTCAGTTTCGAGCGTGCGGCTGGTAACCTTGCCCTTCCTGCGTTTGTGCATGGCCACCAGACGCGCTTCAACTTCTTTCAGTGCGAATGGCTTGACCAGATAATCGTCAGCACCGCAGTCGAAACCCTTCAACTTGTCCTCCAGTGTATCGCGCGCTGTCAGCATCAGCACCGGCGTATCAAGATTGGCTTCCTGGCGAAGCTTTCGGCATAGCGTGAGGCCGTCCGCGCCGGGTAATCCGATATCAAGCAGGATTCCGTCGAACCGCTGAGTAACAGCGAGATAAAGACCCGTTATGCCATCGGCCGCAGCATCGACGCTGTGACCCCGGGCTTCCAGAAAATCGTAGAGATTACTGGCTATCGCCGGATCATCTTCGATAATTAGTATATGCACGAGAAGATAGCCCTTCCAAAAAATTTGCGCGCAGTATTACGCGACTATTAAGAAAGAACCCCTCATTGGAACAACGACTCTTTCCATACACCTGCCTCGTTACCCAACTCCTCTATCTGCCGCCGTCGGACTGGCGTTGTTTGCGGCTGATGGCGTGAACTGCGTCCACCAGCGTCCGGGCATTCTCCGGAGGGGTGAACTGTGAAATTCCGTGACCAAGATTGAAAACATGACCGTTGCCCTTGCCGTAACTGGAAAGGATTTTCTCGACTTCCGCAGTTATCACCTCCGGTGTGGAAAACAATACGGCAGGGTCGAGATTTCCCTGCAGGGCAACCTTGTCACCCACGCGCCGGCGAGCCTCGCCGATGTTAACGGTCCAATCCAGCCCGACTGCATCGCAGCCGCTGTTAGCGATGCTTTCCAGCCATAGCCCGCCACCTTTTGTAAAGACAATGCTGGGAATTCGTTCCCCGCCTTGTTCACGTTTCAGCCCTGCAAGTATTTGACCAATGTAACGCAAGGAAAATTCCTGGTAAGCAGCATGTGACAGTGCCCCGCCCCAAGTATCAAAAATCATCGCGACCTGAGCCCCGGATTCGATCTGGGCATTAAGGTAGCTGGTTACCGCCTGGGCGTTGATATCGAGAATGTGGTGCAGCAAATCGGGCCGCTGGTACAACATGGTCTTGATTTGACGGAAATCGGTTCCGCCACATCCCTCCACCATATAGCATGCAAGCGTAAAGGGACTACCGGAAAAGCCGATCAGTGGAACACTGTTGTCGAGAGTCCTGCGAATTTGTGAAACCGCATCCATCACATACCGTAAATGCACCCAGGGATCAGGTACTGTAAGCGCACGAATTTCCCATTCCTCTCGCAAAGGTCGCTCGAACTTGGGTCCTTCGCCGTCAGCGAAATAAAGTCCCAGCCCCATCGCGTCAGGAATTGTCAGAATATCGGAAAACAGTATTGCAGCGTCCAGCGGAAAGCGCGCGAGAGGCTGCATGGTAACTTCAGTGGCGAAATCGGGATTCTTGCACAGGTCAAGAAAGCTGCCTGCACGAGCACGCGTCTGATTGTATTCCGGCAGGTAACGGCCGGCCTGCCGCATCAGCCACACCGGCGTGTAATCGGCAGGTTGCCGAAGCAGAGCCCGCAACAGGGTGTCGTTTTTCAATTTCGTCATTCGATTCTATTAATCCCCACAATTTCGCAGAATCCAGCGCGGTGGATCAAACCATATCCGCCGTGCCGTCCCGGCCTACCTGACAAGGTCGCCCGATACCGCCGACACTGCCTACTCCCAAATCGCCTTATTTTACCAGCGATTAGCTTCCGGGTACACGATCCCTGCCGCAATTCGCGGCGATCGGGCAACGACCGATGTTCCGATATCACCTGAGCCTGATGTTGCGGGATTTGAAATACCTCGAAAAGGTATTTTTTCCAGGACTTATCGAGCAATTACAGAACCGGAGCAGACGGAGGTGCCCTCAATTCTCTTCAATTGCAAACAGTCGCCGGTATTCTCGTATCGCATAACGATCAGTCATGCCTGCAATATAATCTGCAATCGCCTGATGCTCGTCCTGAAGGTATTTCGACTGAAATATGGGGGGAAGCAATTGTATATCCAGGTTAAAAGCATTGAAGAGCATTTCGACTGTATGCCGGGCCTTTGCGCTCATGCGGGCCACTTTATAGTGGCGGTAGAGATTGTCCCGAAGAAACTTTTTCAGCTCCTGCTGTTCCTGCCGTATTTTGTCGCTGAAACCTATCAGTGCAGGCGCCTCCCTTACAGCTGGCAAGCTATCGGGACGGGCCTCGGAAATGTTCATTGCGCTTTGCCTGGTCAAATCCCCTACCAATGTGTTGATCATGCGCCGAACCGTTTCATGAACCAGACGCCGCCCGGAGATTTGAGGGTAATGTTTTTTGGCCATGGCCAGGTGTCGTGCAAAGATATCTACTTCCGCAAGCTGCTCCTGAGTAATAAGCCCGGAGCGCAGGCCATCGTCGACATCATGATTGTTATAAGCAATTTCGTCTGCAAGATTAGCCAGTTGAGCTTCCAGCGAAGGTCGCTGATCCTTTAGAAAACGTTCACCTACATCCCCGAGTCTTTGTGCATTTTTCCTGGCGCAATGCTTGAGGATGCCTTCTCGCGTTTCAAAGCACAGATTCAAGCCATCAAATGCCCCGTAGTGTTCTTCCAGCACATCCACTACCCTCAGGGATTGAAGATTGTGCTCAAAACCCCCATGGTCTTTCATGCATCCATTGAGCGCATCCTGCCCGGCGTGGCCAAATGGCGTATGACCCAGATCATGCGCGAGAGCAATGGCTTCCACCAAATCTTCATTAAGCTGAAGATTGCGGGCGATGGAGCGGCCAATTTGCGCGACTTCCAGGCTGTGCGTCAGGCGGGTGCGGAACAAGTCTCCCTCATGATTTACGAAAACCTGGGTCTTGTACTCAAGTCGCCGGAAGGCCGTCGAATGAATGATGCGATCCCGGTCGCGCTGGAACGGAGTGCGCCCCCGAGAGGATTCTTCGGCGAGCCGGCGACCGCGAGAATTCGCCTGCGAGACCGCGTATGGCGCCAACTCATGCATCGTGGGTGCATTCCACCAGTGTTCGGGCGAGCATTTCTGCGGGCACATCCGAGCGAACCACCGCTTCGCCGATTCGTTTAAGCAAAACGAAGCGCAGCTTTCCACCCTCCACTTTCTTGTCCAGCCCCATCAAGTGCAAGTATTTTTTGGTACCAAGGTTCGGGGCAACTGTGGGAAGTCCGGCCCGCAGGTAGAGTTTCCGAATCCGCTCGACGTCATCTTTGCCCATCATATGCAAACGCTGCGACAATTCAGCCGCCAGCATCGTACCCGCCGCCACCGCCTCTCCGTGAAGCCACTTGCCGTAGCCCATCGCATTTTCGATAGCATGGCCGAATGTATGTCCAAGGTTCAGCAGTGCTCGGACTCCACTTTCACGCTCGTCAGCCTCAACAATTTCCGCCTTGTGCATACAACTCCGACGTACTGCTTCGATCAGTACCGTCGCATCCCTGGCAAGAAGCTTCGCCATATTCACTTCCAGCCATTCCAGAAAAATGGAATCGCGGATAAGGCCATACTTGATGATCTCGGCGACACCGGCGCGCAACTCTCTCTCCGGCAAGGTATCCAGCGTAGCCGTGTCTGCCAGAACCACCCGTGGCTGATAAAAAGCGCCGATCATGTTTTTGCCAAGAGGATGGTTTATGCCCGTTTTTCCCCCTACGGAAGAGTCAACCTGTGCCAGAAGCGTGGTTGGAATTTGAATAAAGGGTACGCCTCGCAGATAAGTCGCAGCGGCGAATCCTGTAAGGTCGCCCACCACTCCACCGCCAAGCGCGACGATGGGGGTACTGCGTTCACAGCGCTGAGCAAGAAGCGCATCAAAAATGAGATTCAGCGTTTCCCAATTCTTGTACTTCTCGCCATCTGGAAGAATGATGGGGACCGGCGCCACGCCCTGGCCCTCCAGCATGGCGGAAAGCTTCTCCAGATACAAGGGCGCCACAATCGTATTGGTTACAATCGCTACCCGCTTCTTCGGCAAATGGCTCAAAATAAGGTCGGACTGCGATAGGACCCCGTTGCCGATATGTATCGGGTAATTACGCTCATCCGGTACAGAGGTGAAATTGACCGTAATTGTTCGCGTTTCCACGTGTTCGCGCAACGTCGTTTTTTCTGATTTGGACTGCAATTTTATTTAGCCTGGCTGGATGAAAAGGAAAGCGGCTCTTACAGTTCCAATACTCTGATTTCACTACCAGGGTTTCACTACCACGAGTATCACCACGCCAATCAGGATCAACACCGGAACTTCATTGAACCAGCGATAATAAACATGGCCGCGCCGGTTGCGATCATGCTTGAAGTCTGCCAGCAGCCTCCCACAATACAGGTGATAAGCGATCAGCATCACCACCAGTGCCAGCTTGGCATGCAACCAGCCGCCAGAAATACCATACCCTAGCCAGAGCCATAGGCCGAAGACGACGGTCAGGACCAAGCTCGGCGCCATGATCCCATAGTAGAGCTTTCGCTCCATTATCTTGAAACGCTCGATACCCGGCTGGTCTTCACACATCGCATGATAGACAAACAGGCGCGGCAAATAAAATAATCCAGCGAACCAGGTCACCACGAAAATGATGTGCAGCGATTTTATCCAGAGCATGGAATTATTGCGCAGGGAGTGCCAAATGGTTTCATTATGGGTCCGAAAATCATCATCGCAATGCGGACAAACGAGTATACGATGACCGATCAATGGGGAATGAACAATACTCTACGGAGCATGGGGCTCGCAAAAGATCAAGTCCATAAATCCTGTCGGGGTGTCATGGCCTTGAATACGCAGGACGGAAAATAATCTGATGCTTATACAGCAATAACCTCGAGATCGGGTTCGATCGACCTCAACATATTCTGGATACCCCTCAGCGTGCCCGAGATTGAGCTTGGGCACGTCCCGCAGGCCCCCTGGTAGTGAACGCTGAGCCTGTTTCCTTCCAGGCCGAGTACATGGAGATCGCCACCGTCGTTCTGGAGATAGGGACGCACTTCCTCGTCAAGCAAGGAGTTGATGATTTCGAGGCGTTGCCGATCCTCGGGGCTCAGCCCCGCAATTTCAGCGGTTGCGGTTGCAACGGTAGCGGCTGAGTGTGCATCCGCCGCTGGCGCGGCGCGTATCGGGTCGGCTACTTCGCGTGCCAGGTCCTGCCAGTCCGCGCCTCCATCCTGCGTGACCGTTATCCAGCGATCGACGTAAAATACATTGGTCACATGATCAATATCGAACAGCGCTGCGGCAAGCGGATCATCCTGTGCCTGCTCGGCATTGTCATACGAGCGTGTCACGCCCCAGGTCAACGGCTCCTTCAGAACGAATTTCAGGGCATTGCGATTAGGCGTGCCTTCTATTTCAGCTATTTTCGGCATTTCCTGCTCCTTTCACGCATCGCCAATGGCGGCATGCATCGGATCATCCTCGGCTTCAGTCGAGGTAGTGGTAACAGAATTGAGCGCAGCATGCAATGTATGCCACGGCAGAATGGCGCACTTCACTCGCGTAGGCAGGTCGCGTACCCCGGCGAACACTGTGAGCCGCCCCAAATGATGCTCGGCATCAAGATTGAGCGCGCCGGTAGCCATATCGCGGAATTCCTTGATCAAGGTTTCGGCGTCCTCACGAGTCTTGCCTTTCACAACAGTGGTCATCATTGAGGCGGACGCCTTGCAGATCGCGCACGACTCGCCATGAAACGCGATTCGATCGATGAGTTCGCCTTCGAGATTGAGCGCTATGTCGAGGTGATCGCCGCACAGGGGGTTATGACCCACCGCATGATGGCTTGCCTTATCAAGGGTGCCGTAGTTGCGGGGTTTCTTGTTGTGATCAAGAATGACTTCTTGATAAAGCGATTTGCTATTCATCAGGTAAAAATCTTTTGCACAGTTCTGATGCCCGCGATAAACGCGTCTACCTCGGACATCGTATTATAAAACGCAAATGAGGCGCGCGTAGTTGCAGGCACCTTAAGGCGCAGCATCACGGGCTGCACGCAATGATGACCGGTTCGAACTGCAACCCCTTCGTGATTCAGAAGCGTTCCGATATCGTGCGGGTGCACACCTTTGACCTCAAAGGACAACACGGCGGTTTTCGCAGCAGCGGTGCCGATAATACGCACGTCCGGCAAATCGCGCATTTGCTCCGTTGCATAGTTGAGGAGTTGAAGCTCATACGCGGCGATTGCATCCATCCCGATCCCGGATAAATAATCGACTGCGGCGCCGAGTCCGACCGCAGGCGCAATTGGCGGCGTACCGGCCTCAAATTTGTGCGGAATGGAATTATAGGTCGTTCTTTCAAATGTCACGGACAAAATCATATCGCCGCCGCCTTTGAACGGCTGCATGCGCTCAAGCAACTCTGCCTTGCCGTAAAGGATGCCTATGCCTGTCGGGCCGCACATCTTGTGACCTGAAAAAGCATAGAAATCGCAGTCGAGATCCTGCACGTCCACATTCATGTGCGGCGCGGCCTGAGCGCCATCAACCAGCACGGGTACTCCGCGCGCATGGGCGAACGCGATCATTTGTTTGACTGGATTAATCGTGCCCAGCGCGTTCGACACATGCAGCACACCAACAAATTTCGTACGGTCGGTAAAAAGGCTCTCATACTCATCGACAAGAAGCTCGCCCGCGTCATTGATGGGCACGACGCGTATCGTCGCACCCTTTTCTTCCGCGAGCATTTGCCATGGAACAATATTGGAGTGATGCTCAAGCGTGGTCAGAATGATTTCGTCACCCGAGCCTATGAATTTGCGGCCGTATCCGTGCATTACGAGATTAATCGAATCCGTGGTGCCGCTGGTGAAGATAACTTCCCTATCTTCGCGCGCATTGATAAAACGCTGCAGCTTGCGGCGTGATTCCTCGTATTCTGCCGTGGCCGTTTCCGATAAATAATGCACGCCGCGATTTATATTGGCATGCTGGCTCGTCTGATAACGAACGAGGCGGTCGATTACGGGCTGTGGCATCTGACTCGATGCGGCATTATCCAAGTAAACCAATGGCTTGTCGTCGATCCGGAGCTTGAGGATCGGAAACTCGGCGCGTATACGCTCGACATCGAATGTCGAAGTGAATTGCGGTCTTAAAGTGGAATCTATGATCTTCATTGTCAGTTTCTTTTAGTCTGTTCGAGCACAGTCTGCTCAAGCCGGTGCTTGAGCGACGCGACCGGAATGCGGTCGATAATTTCAGCACCGAATGCATAAGTCAGCAGATTGCGCGCGGCCAAGCCGGATAACCCGCGGCTCTCGAGATAAAACAGTTCCTCGTTATCGAGTTGACCAACGGTTGCGCCGTGCGCGCACTTTACATCATCCGCAAATATTTCCAGCTGAGGCTTGGTGTCGACGCGCGCCTTCGCGTTCAGCAACAGGCTGCGGTTTGACTGTGCGGAATCGGTGTGCTGGGCTCCCGCACGGACTACGATCTTGCCATTGAATACCGCGTGCCCGGCGCCATCCACGATACATTTGTGTGCCTGCCGGCTTGTACAGCTGGGCCGCGCATGATCTATGCAGGTATGGGTATCGGCAAGTTGCCGTCCGCTTATCAATGCCAGTCCATCAACCGTGCATTCGGCGCCTTCGTCTGCGAGCAGCACATTCAGATCATAGCGTGAAATCCGTGCGCCAAGCGCGACGCTGACTGATCGGTAGCGGCTTGCACGAGCGAGCGATACTGCACAGTTCCCAATATGAAAAGCCTGCGTACTATCGCGCTGGATCCGGACATGATCAACCTGAGCATTATCTTTCAGCACGATCTCGGTTACCGCATTGGTGACATAGGCTTCTTCCCCTTCTTGCCCTAGCGTAACGTAATCCTCCACAATTGTTACCGCACTGCCTGATTCGGCAATCAGAAGGCAACGGGGATGGCTTGCCGCTCCCGGTTGAGTAGAAACGGACAACACATGTACGGGCGCCTCGACCGCCGCATTTCGCGGCGCAACGATTACCGCCCCATGTTGCAGGAATGCAGTATTGAGCGCGGCGAACAGATTATCCTCAAACCCGGCGTGACGACCGAGATGCGGCTCTATGGCTGCCGCATGCCTCGGGACAGCAGCCGAAAGATCCGTGATTATCAACCCGGATTCCCCCGCTTTGCCCTGCTGGGTGGAAAATTGCGGCATGTAAGTTCCGTCGACGAATACGAGCCGGATGGCCGCCTCGTCCAGATAAAAACGTTCCAGGTCCGTGGCTTGCAGTGTCGATATCACGCGTGCAGGCTGAAACGAGAGCTTGGCGAGCGGCGTAATATCGGTAAAGCGCCAATCCTCATCGCGCGTGGTTGGGAGCTTCAGCGTGCCGACACGGTCAACGGCGCTTGCGCGCAACTGATTAAACCATGCCAGAGGACTTGGCGGCAGTTGTGGCTGCCCCTGAAGCAGGCTATCGAGATAGCTGTTGCCGGTAACCATGCTCATGCTCAAGCTCCGATCGCGGAACGTCGCTCAGCGCCAACCCAATCGTAGCCCCGCGTTTCGAGATCGAGCGCAAGTTCTTTGCCGCCAGTCTTGATAATCCGCCCCCCCTGCATCACGTGCACATAATCGGGCACAATATAATTAAGCATGCGCTGATAGTGCGTCACCAATATGATTGCATTGTCCCTGGTCGCGAGCTTGTTTACGCCAGTTGTAACAATTCTGAGCGCGTCGATGTCAAGGCCGGAGTCCGTCTCGTCGAGAATGGCCAGCCGCGGCTCAAGCAGCGCCATCTGCAATATTTCATTCCGCTTCTTCTCGCCGCCCGAAAAACCTTCGTTCACGCCGCGATCCAGAAAATCCGGATTCATGTCCAGCAGTTTCATCTTCTCGCGCACGAAATCCTCAAACTCGAGCGGATCAAGTTCGTCCTTGCCTCGCTGTGCCTGTACGGTATTGTATGCAAGGCGCAGGAAATGACTATTCGAGACGCCTGGTATTTCTATGGGATACTGAAAAGCGAGAAATACGCCGGCACGCGCGCGCTCTTCGGGCTCGAGACCAAGCAGATCGTTGCCTTCGAACACGACTGAACCAGCCGTTACCGTGTAAGCGTTATGGCCGGCGAGCACTTTTGCGAGCGTGCTTTTGCCAGAACCGTTCGTTCCCATGATCGCGTGTATTTCACCGCTTCTAACCGTCAGGTCAATGCCCTTGAGTATTTCGATGCCGCTTACAGTTGCCCGCAAGCCACGTATTTCGAGCAGCTTTCTGCTGTCCTGATGAATCATCCGACACTCCCTTCAAGCTTGAATTCAAGCAGTTTTGTCGCTTCGACCGCGAACTCCATAGGCAGTTGCTGAAACACGTCCTTGCAGAACCCATTAATTATCATCGATACCGCTTCCTCATTGCCTATGCCGCGCTGGGCAAAATAAAATAATTGATCCTCACCAATCTTCGATGTTGATGCTTCATGCTCGACCTTCGCCTGCTGGTTGCGAACCTGTATGTAAGGAAAGGTGTGGGCACCGCATTGATCTCCGATCAACATCGAATCACATTGCGAATAATTGCGTGCCCCGGCCGCGGTAGGCGCAATCCGCACCAGTCCGCGGTAGCTGTTATTGGAATGCCCGGCCGAAATGCCTTTGCTCACGATGGTGCTGCGCGTATTTTTTCCGATGTGGACCATTTTGGTGCCGGTATCCGCCTGCTGGTAATGATTGGTGACCGCTACCGAATAGAATTCCCCAACCGAGTTTTCGCCCTGCAAGATGCATGAAGGATATTTCCACGTAATTGCCGAACCCGTCTCGACCTGGGTCCATGAAATGCGTGAATTCACGCCTTTGGCCAAGCCGCGCTTGGTAACGAAATTGTAGATTCCGCCAAGCCCATTCTCATCCCCCGCATACCAGTTCTGCACCGTCGAGTACTTGATGTCCGCATTGTCCAGGGCCACGAGCTCGACCACGGCTGCGTGCAATTGGTTGGTGTCGAACTTGGGTGCGGTGCAGCCTTCGAGATACGAGACCGACGACCCTTCCTCCCCGATGATCAGAGTACGCTCGAACTGTCCCGATTCCTCCGTGTTGATGCGAAAGTAGGTGGACAGGTCCATCGGACATTTGACGCCCTTTGGAATGAAACAGAACGTGCCATCCGTGAAAACCGCGGAGTTGAGCGCGGCGTAATAATTGTCGCCGATCGGCACCACCGTGCCGAGATACTGCTTCACCAGATCCGGATACTTATGAACGGCTTCCGAAATCGAACAGAAAATAATACCCACCTCGGCAAGCTTCTGCTTATATGTCGTAGCAACCGACACGCTGTCGAAAATGACGTCAACCGCCACGCCGGCAAGCGCCGCCCGCTCATGCATGGGCACACCGAGTTTCTCGAAGGTGCGCAGCAACTCGGGATCGACCTCATCCATGCTGCTCAGCTTCTTTTTCGGCTTCGGCGCGGCATAATAGCTTATGGCCTGAAAATCAATCTTCGGATACTTGACGTTCGGCCACTTCGGTTCCTCCATCTTCAGCCATTGCTCGTAGGCTTTGAGCCGAAACTCGAGCAACCAGGCGGGCTCATCCTTTTTCGTGGAAATGAGCTGGATGATATCTTCGTTAAGCCCTTTTGGCGCAATATCCGACTCGATTTCGGTGACGAAACCGTGTTTATAAGGCTGATTGACCAGATTTTGTAATACTGCACTCATAAGCTGCTCCAATATCGTTAACGCCGAAGATCATCTCTGCGAATCGCTGATCCTTACTCGCCTTTGTTCCTGTTTTTTTGCTACCTTCCAGTCTTGCATGGCTAAGCTCCGGCTGGTTCTTTCAAGCTGAAGCTTTCACCGCAGCCGCAGGTGTTGTCGACGTTGGGATTCTCGAATTTGAAGGACTCGTTGAGCCCTTCCCTGACAAAATCGATGCGTGAGCCATTCACATACGACAGACTGCCGGCATCAACCACCACATTGGCGTTATAAGACTCGAACATCTGATCGCCTGCGCGAACTTCGTCAGCGTAATCGAATGTGTACGCAAACCCCGAGCAGCCTACCTTTTTAACGCCGATGCGCAGCGCCAGTCCCTTGCCGCGCTTCGCGAGCTGCTTCCGGATCTGTTTTGCTGCGTTTTCGGTTAATGTTATTGCCATTGCCATTCTCCAATCATCGTTCGCGATTATTCCTGCCCGGGATAGACGTGGAGCGTTTCGCGATTGGGGTCAAGCCGAAAACAAGGCGCGTTCACGTTCCGGGACAGCTTTTTCAGGCATGACCTTGCGCATGTCAAGCATCTGCACTACGCCATTCTCTCTTACCTTCTGCTCATCACTTCTTACCTTCTGTTCATCAACCAGCTGCTTCAACGTTACCGCGCCAAGATGGTCGAAAATAAGGTCGTTAAGTTTCACCCACAAATCATGCGTCATGCATTTCTTGTCGTTGTGGCAATTTTCCTTTCCGTTGCACTGGGTTGAATCGATTGGCTCATCAACAGCCAGGATAATCTCGGCAATAGACACGTGTGCCATGTCTTTAGCAAGACAGTAGCCTCCTCCCGGACCTCGAACGCTATCTACGAGCCCCCGTTGCCGCAACTTGGCGAACAATTGCTCAAGATAAGATAGCGAAATTTGCTGGCGCTGGCTAATTTCCGCGAGCGTCACCGGGCTGGTGCTGTGCTGCATGGCAAGATCCAACAGCGCCGTTACCGCAAACCGTCCTTTCGTCGTCAGCCTCATGATAAACTCCTCTTAGCTTTCCATTCGATGAAATAGAGATATCGCTCATAAATTCATTAAGTCAATATCAGTCAATACATGACTGATTTAGTCAACTATAAGATACCTGATTGATTTAGTCAACTATGACAGTTCATGTCACGTAAGACGGGGTACGGGACGCGGCTTGCTGCTCGCTCATGCGGCGCCCGTTCAGCAGCGGCATCCGGGCAGAACGTTCCAGGCGCGCGGAAAAACAAACGCCTCAACACGATTCTTAGACCGCCGCAGGTCCTCCAGTAGCCTGGAAGCCAGCAATGTGGACGGAAGGTGGGCGTAAAGCCTTAAACCAAGCGGAATGGGCTGTTACGATCAAGCGCGGCGGCGCAAACTCATGTGGGCTTTTACCAATTCAATGGCCTGCCAGCGAAACTGGTCGCCGCGCGTATCTTTCACCCACATGTGCAACAGGCCGATAAAGAAGAGATGCGTATCCATTGCCAATTGGGTAGCGTCGTGAGAAGCATGCAATTGCTCTTGCAATTTGGCACGTTCATAGACCAGCTGCAGTTTTTCTGCAATACGGGAACAGTTGGATAGCACCTGTTGCAAGATCGTCGCGAATTCATCCACGTATTCGCACTTGATCATCATGATCTCGTAGACCTGCCGGGTTTCGATACTGTCGATCAACACCTGAATGGTGCCGCACAAGAAATTTTCTATACAGGTCAGCGCATCTTCCGAGCCTTCGATCAGCAGCGTATCATCCATGCGATCGATAAGCGGCAGGAATACCTGTTCACGCATCGCCTGAAACAAATCGATTTTATTGCTGAAGTGCCAATAGATCGCACCACGCGTAACACCGGCCTGGATGGCAATGTGTTCCATCGTTGTACGGCCCACCCCCCGCATGAGAAACACCTCGCGCGCCGCTTCAATAAGGCGTCGGCGGGTCCGTTCCGCATTTTCCTTTGTTTTTCGAACCGTTCCATAAGTTTCGTAAATTTTAATTCTTTACGCTCTTTGATATATAATTACATACATACACGAATGTATGCAAGTTTTTCTCTTTTCACTTATCAGCATGGAGTTGACAATGTCTGCTGCCGGACACTATAAAAATAACTGTGGCGGCCTGTTGGCGCGTTTCTATTCCAGGACACTGCCCGCGCTGATTATAAGCTTTGCTGCAATTATTGCCTTGGGTGGCTGCGGCAAAAACGGTCAGACTGCGGATCAGCCTCAGCCTGCGATGGCGCTTCCCGTCAGCGTGATCGAAGTGCAACCCACCACCGTGCCCATCAGTGCCGAAGCCGTTGCCCAGACCGAGGGCGCCAAAGAGGTGGAAATACGCCCTCGTGTTGGCGGCATCCTGCTCTCGCGCCTGTACGAAGAGGGGAGCGAGGTGAAGGCTGGCCAACCGATGTTCCTGATTGATCCCGTGCCCTATCAAAATGCTCTCGCGCAAGCAAAAGCGCAACTGGCCGAACAGAAAGCCCGGGTGATACAGGCCAAACGCGAAGAAAACCGCTTGCGCGATCTGCTGGAAACGCAGGCGGTCAGCCAGCGCGAGTACGATAACGCAGTCTCCGACCACGCAATCGCGAGCGCGGCCCTGCAGCAGGCAGAAGTGCGCGTAAAAGATGCCGAGCTCAACCTCTCCTATACCAAGGTAGTGGCGCCGGTAACGGGCATTTCCGGCCGCCGTCAGTTTTCCGAAGGAGCGCTGGTCGAGGCCAATAACAGTTTGCTGACGACGATCGTCCAGCTATCGCCCATATGGGTAAGCTTCAGCCTTTCCGACAACGAACTGGCGCGTATTGGTGGCCCCCTTACCGAAAACAGGGTACAACAAGTGACGCTGATTCTGTGGGACGGCACGGAGTACGAGAAAAAAGGCGAACTGAATTTTGCAGCCAGCCGGATCGACCCGGAATTGGGTACGCAGCAATTGCGCGCTACCTTCGACAACAGCGAGCGGCGCCTGCTGCCCGGGCAGTTCGTACGGGCGCGTGTCGTTACCGGCGAGCGCGACGGCGTTTTTCTCGTCCCGCAGGTTGCCGTACAGACTTCCGATCTGGGCAAGACGGTATATGTTGTCAATGACAAAAACGAAGCAACAATACGACCAGTCGTGGCGGGCAACTGGATAGGGAAAGACTGGGTCATTCTCGATGGACTCAAGGCGGGTGAG
This sequence comes from Nitrosospira briensis, assembly GCF_900115125.1. Classification (GTDB taxonomy): domain Bacteria; phylum Pseudomonadota; class Gammaproteobacteria; order Burkholderiales; family Nitrosomonadaceae; genus Nitrosospira; species Nitrosospira briensis_A. Next base: position 68,580 of record NZ_FOVJ01000002.1, read on the forward strand.
AGGGTTATTGTCGATAACATTATCAAGCTCCGGCCGGGCGCGCTTGTGTCGCCGCATGCGCCTGAAGAAGCACCTGCCCTCTCCGCCCAGCCCACCGACAAGCAAACGTAAGCGGAGTCACGATGACCAGGTTCTTTATTACCCGCCCGATTTTTGCATCCGTCATATCCATCATCATCGTCCTGGCCGGACTGGCTGCGGCGATGCAATTGCCCATCGCCCAGTATCCACAGATTGCCCCGCCCACAGTCCTGATAACCGCTACATTTCCAGGCGCAAGCGCGGATACACTGGCAAAAACGGTTGCGGCGCCAATTGAAGAGCAGTTGAGCGGCGTCGATAATCTTCTTTACTTCAGCTCCAGCGCCGACTCCAGCGGCACGCTGACTATTACTGCAACCTTCGACGTCGGGACCGATATCGACCAGGCAACGTTCAATACAAGTAACCGCGTGAATATCGCGTTGCCACGCCTGCCGGAAGAAGTCCGGCAGACGGGTCTGAGAATAGAAAAGCGATCCAACGACATCCTGATGGTCTTCATGCTCATATCCAGGGAGGAAGGAAAGTATGATCCTCTTTATCTGAGCAATTACGCCACGCTCAATGTTCTGGACGAGCTGAAACGCACTAAGGGCGTAGGTGATGCGATCGTTTTCGGCGGCCAGGATTATTCCATGCGCATCTGGTTGCGTCCAGACCGCATGGCACAGCTGGGTGTGGCCACAACAGATATTGCCGCCGCCATCCGCGCACAAAACGCGCAATATGCCGCCGGTAAAATAGGTCAGGAACCGGCGCCGCCCGACCAGCAACTGGTTTACACGGTCAATGCAAAGGGCCGGTTGCTGGAACCTGAGCAATTCGGAAATATCATATTGCGTGCCGACGGGCCCGAGGGCGTTCTCTATCTCAAGGATGTGGCGAGAATAGAGTTGGGCGCGTTAAGCTACGACGTGCGTACGACACTGAATGGCAAGCCCGGGGCGGGAATCCCCATCTTTTTGCAACCGGGTGCGAATGCGCTCGATACCAAAAACGCACTTGTAGAAAAGATGGACGAGTTGAAGAAGCGCTTTCCGGAAGGCATGGATTATGTCGTACCTTACGATACCAGTCTATTCGTCAAGGCTTCGATGTGGGAAGTGGTAAAAACGCTGGGCGAGGCAATGATCCTGGTGATACTGGTCGTATATATTTTTTTGCAAAGCTGGCGAGCGACCCTGATCCCCATCATTGCGGTGCCCATCTCCCTGATCGGCACCTTTGCAGGCCTCTGGCTGTTTGGCTTCTCGATCAACACGCTGACGCTGTTTGCCATGGTACTGTCCATCGGCATCGTGGTGGATGACGCGATTGTGGTGCTGGAGAATATCGAACGTTTGATGGACGAGGAAAAACTTTCGCCCCTGAATGCCGCTATCCGCTCCATGGAGCAGGTTGCGAGGGCAGTCGTTGCTATTGTGCTGGTACTTTGCGCCGTATTTGTGCCCGTTGCATTCATGGGAGGAATCGCCGGAGAGCTATACCGTCAGTTCGCCGTCACAGTCGCAGTGGCTGTTACCATTTCCGGAATAGTGGCGCTGACCTTGACGCCCGCACTATGCGCTATCCTGCTAAAGCATACGCATGGCGAGTCCGCGTTCTTCCGTGCATTCAACCGCGGATTCAGTCATGTCACAAACTTCTACATTCGCATGGTGAGCACGACCTTGAGCCATAAGGTAATCGGAACGTTTGTGTTCACTGGTATCATCGTGACCGCGGTGTATCTGCTCAAAATCGTCCCGGACAGCTTTGTGCCCCCTGAAGACCAGGGTTATGTAGTGGCTGCGACGATTCTGCCGGATGGGGCGACACTGGCTCGAACGACGAAAACGTCGGAAGCCGTACGGGCTGCCATTGCCGAAGATCCCGCGGTATCCCATCAATTCGTGGTCAACGGCTTCGACTTGATTGGCGGAGGAAATAAAACCAGCGCCGCCACGATGTTTGTGCCATTCAAGGATTGGTCCGAGCGCACAGCCACGGCAGAGGATATCGTCAACAAACTGATGGGAATCGGGATGCAGCAGTCAGACGGCATTGCGATAGCGTTTAATCCGCCTGCGATTCGTGGTCTCGGCACGGCAGGAGGTTTTGAAGTCTACGTGCAGAGCCGAGGCAGTTCAGATCCCGTGCGCTTGGCCGGTGTTGTGAACAATCTCATCGATGCATTGAACCAGGAGCCCCGGCTGGCTGGAATTGCTACCTTTTTCCGGCCTACAGTGCCACAATTTTTTATTGAAGTGGATGAAGCAAAGGCGATTTCACAGGGGGTGCGCGTTGCCGACGTTTACGCGACCCTGCAAAGTACGATGGGTTCGCTTTACGTCAATGACTTCAACAAGGCGGGACGAACCTACCGGGTGCAACTGCAGGCAGAACCACAATATCGCATGAATCCGGAGGACCTGGGCAAAGTTTATGTACGTTCCCAATCTGGCGCAATGGTACCTATGTCTGCATTGAGCAAAATCAGTACGGTAGTGGGCGCGGAGCAACTGGAACGCTACAACGGTCTGCTTTCCGCCAAGGTAATGGGGGGCGGTGCACCCGGAGTAAGCTCTGGTGATGCGATCGAACTGGTGGAACAGATTGCCGCGGAAACCCTGCCGGACAATTATCAGATCGCCTGGACAGCACAGGCCTTCCAGGAAAAAAGAACGGGTTCCGCTGCAATCCTTGCTTTCAGCTTCGCCATCATCATGGTGTTTCTCATTCTGGCTGCGCAATTCGAAACCTGGGGACTGCCGCTAGCCGTGATCATGGCTGTGCCCTTTGCGCTCGTTGGCGCGCTGCTCGCCGTGCTTATCCGTGGCATGCCGAACGATATCTACTTTCAGGTGGGCTTGATCACCTTGATAGGGCTGGCGGCGAAAAATGCCATTTTAATCGTGGAATTTGCCAGCCAGAAGCTGAAAGAAGGCATGCCTGTGGCACAGGCCGCCCTCGAGGCTGCCCGACTGCGTTTCCGCCCTATTGTAATGACCTCCATGGCTTTTGTTCTGGGTATCCTCCCCCTGGTGTTTGCGACTGGAGCGGGAGCTGCCGCTCGCCAATCCATGGGCACCGGCGTGCTGGGCGGAATGTTGCTTGCAACTTTTGTCGCCACCATCTTTATCCCGCTGTTTTTCACTTGGCTCAGCCGTGAGCGCACGGAAAAACCGGCCGGAACTTTGCAAGAGGGAACAACATGAAGGCCGCGCCATTAAATAAGAAAGCGCGCAGCTCGCGGATATGGCTGCCATTGCTTTTTTCCAGCCTGTTTCTGGCATCCTGTGCAATGGGTCCCGACTATTCCCGTCCGCCTGTCGACACATCCGAAAGATTTCGCATGGCGGAAGTGGAAGGACAGTCCATTGCCAATCTTCCCTGGTGGGAACTCCTCCAGGACGAAGAACTTCAACGGCTTATCAAGCAGGCATTGCTTGAAAACAAGGATCTCAAGCAAGCGGTGGCAAGTGTTGAAGAGCTTGAGGCACGCGCCGCCACGGCGCGCTTCGACTTCCTTCCCAAACTGGATGCGAATGTCAACGCACCGGCGTTTGGTACGCTAGGCGGGTTCCTTATCCGCGGATTTCCTACGCCTTACAGTTATTTTGGTCAGGGCACTCTGAACTGGGAACTGGACATATGGGGCAGGATTCGCCGCTCCAATGAGGCCGCCCGCGCTGATCTGATGGCCCGCGAGGAAAATCGCAGGGCAGTAGTGCTCACACTGGTGAGTTCGGTAGCGCAGTCTTATTTCGATCTTTTGCAATTCGACATGCAGTTGAATATCGCTAGATATGCCCTGTCATCTTGGGAAGAATCAGTGGCCATCGCACGCGCGCAACTACGGGGCGGGTTGATTTCCCGTCTCGATCTGGATCAATTCGATGCGGAACGGGCCAATGCGGCAACGAGAGTCCAGGAACTCGAACGGCAGATGGTCCAGAAGGAAAATGAGCTGAGCGTGCTACTCGGGAAGAACCCGGTGCCGATCGCGCGAGGCCATGCGCTGACCGAGCAGCTAATGCCGCCCGTGGTGCCGGCGGGCCTTCCTTCCGAACTGCTGCAACGGCGCCCCGACATTCTGCAGGCTGAACAAACACTCGCTGCGGCGACGGCCAGAATCGGGATGACCAAGGCGGCGCGCTTTCCCAGGCTAACGATCACGGGTTTTCTGGGTGTGGCCAGCCCTGCACTGTCAAAACTGCTGCTCTCCGGCAGTGAGTTCGGGGTGGGCGGGCTTGGTCTGGCGGGTCCATTGCTGAACGCACAGAGCCTGGGATTCGACCAGCGGGCGGTAGAGGCTCAGGCAAGGCAGGTATTGGCGCAATACGAGCAAACTATCCTGGTTGCGTTCAAGGAGGTTGAGGACGCTCTCGTGGCTGTTCGTACCTTTGATGCGCAACGCAAGGCGCAAGAGGAGCAGGTCGAGGCCTTGCGCTCGGCATTACATGTGGCCGACCTGCGCTACAAGGGAGGCATTACGAGCTACGTGGACGTGCTTCTTGCCAAGCGCACTCTGTTCGATGCCGAATTCGCGCTTACTGCGACCCGCCGGCTGCATCTTGTGTCAGTCGTACAGCTTTATAAAGCGCTGGGCGGGGGATGGACGCCGGTATAATCAATACCCGGAATCGTCTGATCATCCCTGAACACCAGGTGGGATAATCTTCATACCCGATACTCCCTTCCCGCAGGATAACCGAGAGCCGAGGATATGAATCCGTCAGTCAAGCGGTCAATAAGGTCAGCCATTCGAAATGGCACAGGCATGGCCCATACAGGCGCTGGCCTGTTCGTGATTCTGCTTGCCGCTTGCGCCGAAAAGGCGCCCCCTCCGCCTCCGCCCGCCCCTCAAGTGGAAGTCGTTACGGTAACCGCTAAAACGGTACCGGATGAGCCGGAGTTTATCGGACAAACGGAGGCGTTTCGCCCTGTGGAAATTCGCCCGCAGGTGACCGGGATCATCAAGGAAGTTTTTTTTACGGAAGGTCGAAACGTCAAAAAAAACGACCGACTGTACCTCATCGATCCTGTGCCATTCAAAGCCGTCTATCTCAGTGGCAAGGCCAGAGTTGCCCAGGCTCAGGCGAGGCTTGTCCAGGCGGAACAGGAACTGGCACGCGTAAAACCTCTTCTCGAGGAACAGGCCGTAAGCCAGAAAAATGTTGATGACGCCGTGGCCGAAATGATGGGAGCGAAAGCTACGCTCGAAGCTGCGCAAAGCGAACTGGTCAAGGCAAAATTTGATCTGGACAATACGCTGATCACCGCGCCCGTGAATGGCCGGATCGGCCGCAGCCATTTTTACGAGGGGCGCCTCGTCTCGGCCCAGACAACCCTTTTGACCACCATCGATCAACTCGATCCGATGTATGTAAACGTGAATGTTCCCGAAAGCTACCTCCTCCGGCGGCGGCGGGAACTCGCCGAGCATAGGGTGCAGAGGCCGGATATTTTTCAACTGCATGGGGTGATGACCTTCTCGGATGGGACTGTATATCCAGAGGAAGGAATACTGGATTTTGCCGATGTCACCTTGCGGTCCGAGACGGGCATGTTACAGGCGCGGTTTACATTTCCCAATCCGGAAGGGGGTTTTTCTCCCGGGAAATCCTATTTTTACCCTGGACAGTTCGTAAAGGTTCGTCTCAAAGGCTACATCCGGACTGCCGCCATCCTCATCCCTCAACGGGCTGTTCAACAGGGACCCAAGGGATCATTTGTCTATGTGGTCGACAAGGAGGACAAAGCGGAACTCCGTCCGATTCGGGCCAGCACGTGGCATGAGAAGGAGTGGCTGATCGAAGATGGCCTTCATCCGGGAGAGCGGATAGTCGTGGAAGGTTTTCACCGGATTCAACCAGGCGTTCAAGTCAATGCTGTTCCATTTCAGAATGAGGAGACTGCTTCCCCGGATAGTCCCGCGGCGGAAAAAATGACGCGGAAGGCGCCATGAATTCCCATTTTTTTATCGATCGCCCAATTTTTGCGTCTGTCCTGTCGATCGTAATTGTGGTGGTCGGCCTGGTCTCTTTAAAGAACCTGCCGATTGCACAATTTCCGCAAATCACGCCGCCAATGGTGCAGATTGAAGCGGACTATCCCGGTGCCAGCGCAGAAGTTGTCGCGGAAGCAGTCGCACGTCCGATAGAGGTCCAGCTTCCCGGCATCGATAACCTCCTGTACTACGACTCCACAAGTACGAACGATGGGCACATGACGATGAGGCTCACGTTTGAAATCGGAACCGATGTGGATATTGCGCAGGTCCAGGCGCAGAACCGGCAACGTCTTGCCGAACCTCAATTGCCTGACGAAGTCATTCGCCAAGGCGTAACTGTGAAAAAAATGTCGCCGGATATGCTGGCGGTCATTGCGCTGAGCTCTACCGATCCCCGGCATGATACGGTTTATCTCTCGAACTACGCCGTGCTTCGAATCCTTGACAGCATCAAGCGTCTTCCCGGTGTTGGAGACGCCATCATCTTTGGCGCTCAAAACTATTCCATGCGGTTGATCCTCGATCCTGTCCGTATGGCACAGCTCGACATTACGCCGACCGAAATTGCAGCCGTGGTTCGCGAGCAGAACCGGGATTTTCCAGCCGGCAGGGTAGGCCGCGAACCGACGCCCCACGGTACGGAACTCACCATTCCGGTTATCACGCGTGGCCGGATGAGCGAGGTCAAGGAATTCGAGGATATGATCGTGCGTGCTTATCCGGATGGGTCCATGGTGCGCATGCGGGATGTCGCGCGCGTGGAACTGGGGGCCCAGTCCTACGATCTTGAAGGACGATGGAACGGAAAGCCGAATACGTTTCTATTGACCTTTCTTTCGCCCGGAGCCAATGCGCTTGATACGGTTCAAAGGGTCCGCCAGGAAATGGACAGACTTGCCGGGAGTTTTCCAACCGGCGTCTCCTACGACATCCCCTATGACACGACCACATTCATCGATGTCTCTATCAAGGAGGTCATGAAGACGCTTGTTGAGGCAACGCTTCTTGTCATCCTGGTCGTGTTTGTTTTTTTACAAAGCTGGCGTGCGACGCTCATTCCCGCCGTCGCCGTCCCTATTTCACTCATTGGAACACTCGCAGGCATGGAAGCGCTGGGGTTTTCAATCAATACCCTGACCCTGTTCGGCATGGTCCTCGCGATTGGCATCGTGGTGGACGATGCAATCGTCGTGGTGGAGAATGTTGAGCGGCACATGACCAAGGGGGGCCTTTCACCCAGGGACGCAGCGAAGAAGGCCATGGATGAGGTGGCCGGGCCAGTGGTGGCGATCGTCCTTGTGCTTGCTGCCGTGTTTGTGCCGGTCGCCTTTTTGGGAGGAATCACCGGAGAACTGTACAAGCAATTTGCGATCACCATAGCCCTGTCTGTCGCTATTTCGGGATTCGTGGCGCTTACCCTCAGCCCTGCTCTCTGTGCGCTTGTTCTCAAGCCGGAACACGGCGAGCCCAAGGGATTCTGGAAGATGTTTAACCGGTCGTTTGACTGGATGCAGGCCCGTTATGCCGGAGCTGTCGGAATCATCCTGAAACGATCGGCGATTACTCTGGTCATCTTCGGAATGCTGATATTCGTCATCCTTGGCCTTTTCAAAACCATCCCGGACAGCTTCCTTCCGGAAGAAGATCAGGGTTATTTTATTACCGTTGTCCAGCTGCCGGATGGCGCTTCCAAGGCAAGAACGATCGAGGTGCTGAGTAAAATAGAGAATTATTTCCAAGCAATTCCGGCGGTCCATTCGACAGACGCTCTGGCTGGGCAAAATTTTGTCTTCGGAACCCGGGGCACGAACCAAGCGACGATGTTCGTGCCGTTGCATCATTGGGACACTCGCACGGATGCGGACCAGCAGGTCCCTGGTCTTATCGCGGCAGCTTTTGAGGAGTTCGCGAAAATTCCCGAGGCCCTTATCCTTGCATTCAATGCCCCTTCTATCAGGGGTCTCGGCTCCACGGGTGGTTTTTCCCTTCAATTGCAAGATCCCGGCGGCGGCGATTTCGCCGAGTTCGCCGAGGCCGCCCAGGAATTCGTAACCAAGGCCATGGAACACCCCGCGATCGCAGCTGCCGGCACCAATTTTCGCGTAAGCGCCCCCCGCCTGTATGCGACGGTTGACCGCGAACGCGCCAAAGCGCTCGGTGTGCCGATTTCTGAAGTCTTTGACACCATGCAGGCTTATTTCGGGAATCTGTACGTGAACGATTTTGTAAAATTCGGACGCATCTATCGCGTGCAAACAGAGGCAATGCCGGAGTACAGATCCAACCCCAGCGACATCAGCAAGATATATGTGCGGGCTCGGAGCGGCGCAGAACATACGATGATCCCACTGGATTCGGTCGTCACCACGGAATTTACCAGCGGGCCCGACCCCGTCACGCATTTCAACGGTTTCAATACCGCACTCGTGCTGGGCGGCGCCGCTCCCGGATATAGCTCAGGCCAGGCGCTTGAGGCACTGGAGCAGATAGCCGCTGAAGTCCTGACTCCCCGGGGCTACGAAATCGACTGGAGCGGCATATCGTTTCAGGAACGCAAGGCGGGAGGGCAGTCGGTCCTGGTGTTTGCCTTTGCGCTGCTCATGGTCTTTCTGGTACTGGCCGCCCTATACGAAAGCTGGTCCATACCTTTTGCCGTCATCCTTTCCATACCCTTTGGGGTTCTGGGCGCTTTGCTTGCCATATGGGCGCGCGGGCTGACCAATGATATTTATTTTCAGATCGGACTGGTGACGCTGATCGGACTGGCCGCCAAAAACGCAATCCTGATCGTCGAGTTCGCCAATCAACGATACGCTGCGGGTGTACCGTTAACCGAGGCCGCGCTCGAGGCGGCACGCCTCCGCTTTCGACCCATCGTGATGACGTCCCTGGCATTCATTCTCGGGGTATTCCCACTTGTGGTGGCTACCGGCGCCGGCGCCGCGAGCCGGAATTCCATCGGGACGGGGGTATTTGGGGGAATGCTGGCTGCCACGTTTCTGGCAATTTTTTTTGTACCGCTTTTTTTCGTGGTGATTGGAAAATTAAAGCGGCGGGCGAAGCATTTACGTGTTGAGGACTCGAACGAGACACCTCATCCTTGACAGTGACGGAAGAGGCCTGAGCAGGGATATCGCAAGGCCTGCGAAGAGATAAACAGCATCTCTGTCCCGCATCTTTTTACTTATACTCCGTCATCACATCGCCACGCGGGTTGTGCGGCACTGTTCAAATTTCAATTGTCCACCCTTGCGACGTGCGCCACGAGTTCATGAGCTTCTTTCAACAGGAATTCCCTGAATGCTTGTGCCACGCTTGAAAGACGTTTATTTTTCCGATGCACCACATGCCAATGGCGCATGATGGGAAAGTCCTGCACATCCAGAATCCTGAGCCGTTTGGTCTCCAGCTCCAGCTCCGCCGTATGCAGTGACATGATCGCCAGCCCCATTCCCGCCTGGACCGCTTGTTTGATCGCTTCATTCGTATCGGCTTCCATGCCCTTGCTGATGGAGATTCGATGTTCGGCAAAAAAACGCTCCATTGCGCTGCGCGTCCCCGAGCCGGGTTCCCGCAGCAGAAAGGTTTCCTGCTCCAGCCTTTTTACAGGAATCCTGCGGACCCTGCATAAAGGGTGGCTGGGCGGAGCAATGACCACCAGCGGGTTTTCCATGAATGATTCAGTGGCAATATCCAGGCCATCCGGTGGCTGCCCCATGATGGCAAGGTCTGTCACGTTATCGGCCAGATGCTTCAGCACGGTTTCACGATTGGAAACATTCAGGCTTACGGTAATTCCACTATAGCGCTGGCAGAACTTGGCCAACAAATGCGGGGCGAAATAGTTGGCGGTACTTACCACCGAAATATTGAGCTTGCCGCGCTCCAGACCTTTCAACTCGTCAAGCGCCAACTCCATATCCGTCAATTGTTCGGAAATTGCCCGGCTGTAATGATAAAGTTCGCGCCCGGCATCGGTCAGATAGATTTTCTTGCCTATTTGTTCGAAGAGGGGCAAATCGACGCTGTCTTCCAGTTGCTTGATTTGCATGGAGACGGCAGGCTGGGTAAGGTGGAGATCTTCCGCGGCGCGGGAGAAGCTCAGGTGGCGGGCAACTGATTCAAAAACTTTCAGTTGTCTCAGCGTGACATGCAGCATGATATTGCCGGAATTGGTTTTGATCCATGTATAAGCATTATATTATAATAACAATCAAAACACATGACTGTTATTTATAATAATAACCATTACAATAGAATTCGTAGTACCTTTATCTACCCTTTCGAGGAGAATGACATGAGTCAAGAAATAACCGGCAAGGAACGCTACAAATCAGGCGTAATTCCGTACAAGAAAATGGGTTACTGGGATTCCGACTATGTACCCAAAGATACGGACGTCATCGCCTTGTTCCGTATTACCCCCCAGCCCGGGGTGGATCATGAAGAAGCCGCCGCCGCTGTCGCCGGGGAATCTTCCACTGCAACCTGGACCGTCGTATGGACGGACCGTCTGACCGCCTGCGAACTCTACCGCGCCAAGGCCTACCGTTCGGAACTGGTGCCCAACACCGGCCCAGGCACCAAGAACGAAGCCCAATATTTCGCCTATATAGCCTATGACCTCGACTTGTTCGAAGAAGGCTCCATTGCCAACCTGACTGCCTCCATCATCGGCAACGTGTTTGGCTTCAAAGCCGTGAAAGCGCTGCGCCTGGAAGACATGCGCATCCCCGTCGCATACCTGAAGACTTTCCAGGGTCCCGCTACCGGTATTGTAGTGGAACGCGAACGCCTCGACAAATTCGGCAGGCCATTGCTCGGCGCCACAACCAAGCCGAAACTTGGGCTTTCCGGCCGCAATTATGGTCGCGTGGTGTACGAAGGACTCAAGGGTGGCCTCGACTTCATGAAAGACGACGAGAACATCAATTCACAACCTTTCATGCACTGGCGCGACCGTTTTCTTTACTGTATGGAAGCAGTGAACAAAGCTTCCGCTGCCACCGGTGAAGTCAAAGGCCACTACCTGAACGTCACCGCGGGCACGATGGAAGACATGTACGAGCGCGCTGAATTCGCCAAGTCGCTTGGCTCCGTGATCATCATGATCGACCTGGTGGTCGGCTACACTGCGATTCAGTCGATGGCAAAATGGGCGCGCAAGAACGACATGATTCTCCACCTGCACCGCGCCGGCAACTCGACCTACTCGCGCCAGAAAAATCACGGCATGAATTTCCGCGTGATCTGCAAATGGATGCGGATGGCTGGCGTGGATCACATTCACGCGGGCACGGTTGTTGGCAAGCTCGAGGGCGATCCGCTCATGATCAAGGGCTTTTACGATACCCTGCGTGAATCGCGTACTTCGCAAAGCCTTGAAACTGGCCTGTTCTTCGATCAGGACTGGGCCTCGCTGAACAAGGTTATGCCGGTTGCGTCCGGTGGCATTCACGCCGGCCAGATGCACCAGTTGCTGGATTATCTCGGCGAAGACGTGATACTGCAGTTTGGTGGCGGAACCATCGGTCATCCGATGGGCATACAAGCCGGTGCGGTTGCCAATCGTGTTGCGCTGGAAGCAATGGTATTGGCGCGCAACGAAGGCCGCGACTATGTGAAGGAAGGCCCCAAGATTCTGGAGGACGCTGCCAAGTGGTGCACGCCGCTCAAACAAGCGCTGGAAACATGGAAGGATATCACCTTCAATTATGAGTCCACGGACACTGCCGACTTCGTGCCATCCACCACGGCCAGCGTCTAACAAATAGGAGAAAGTAATTATGATGACCAACATAGGAAATCAAGTCACGCAGGGTCAGTTCTCTTTTCTGCCCCCGCTGACGGACAAGCAAATCTCGGCGCAGATCAAGTATGCGCTGAAGAACGGCTGGGCTATCGGTATCGAATACACCGACGACCCACACCCGCGCAATACCTATTGGGAAATGTTCGGAAACCCGATGTTTGACTTGAAGGACCCTGCCGGCATTCTGGCGGAGATCAATGACTGCCGCAAAACGTACCCCAATCACTACATTCGGGTAACCGCGTTTAACTCTACGCGCGGCGTGGAAAGCCCCACAATGTCGTATATCGTCAATCGTCCGAAGACAGAACCAGGCTTTGGCCTGGTGCGCCAGGAAGTGGAAGGCCGTAGCATTCGTTACACCATTCATTCCTACGCAACTGAAAAACCCGAAGCCGAACGGTATTAATCCGGCGCTTTCCCCTTCCCGTCTCGGGGAGGGGAGCGATCAGGGGCGCAGTAACGGTGATGACACCTGCCATACCTGCCTGCGTCCCACCCTGAACTTGCGGGACAGCCTGTGTCTCCGTGCCTGCCAAGTCAAAACAAAGTCAATGTCGCGTTTAATACGATGTGCTTAATTGTGTGGATCAAACGTGAAAAAAAATCTGAACGAACTTACCCCCTCCGATAACGGTTCAATTGATCTGGACGCGGAATTTCGCGCTTCCAATATCAAGGAAGTATTGGATAAGCTCGATCTGGAATTGATCGGCTTGAAACCTGTAAAAACCCGTATTCGTGAGACTGCGGCCCTGCTGCTGGTCGATCGTGTGCGCAAGAAACTGGATTTGACCGCCGGAGCGCCGAGTCTGCATATGAGTTTCACCGGCAACCCGGGCACGGGAAAGACCACGGTAGCGCTACGCATGTCGGAGATTCTGCACCGTCTGGGTTACGTGCGCGAAGGACATCTTGTCTCCGTTACACGCGACGACCTGGTGGGTCAGTATATCGGCCATACCGCGCCCAAGACCAAGGAGGTGCTCAAGAAGGCGATGGGGGGCGTGCTTTTCATCGATGAGGCCTATTACCTCTACAAGCCCGAGAACGAACGCGATTACGGCGCGGAATCCATAGAAATCTTGCTGCAGACGATGGAAAATAATCGGGAAGATCTGGTTGTTATCCTTGCGGGCTACAAAGACCGCATGGAAAAATTCTTCCGCAGCAATCCTGGCATGCGTTCGCGTATCGCCCATCACATCGATTTTCCCGACTATAGCGCCGATGAATTGGTAGCGATAGCAAAACTGATGCTGGCTGCGCAGAATTACCGCTTTAGTTCCGAGGGTGAAAAGGCTTTTGGCGAATATATCCGGCTAAGGATGAAAATGGAGCATTTCGCCAATGCCCGTTCGGTTCGCAATGCTCTAGACAGGGCGCGGCTGCGGCAGGCCAACCGCTTGTTCGAGGGAGCAAGGAAGAATCTTTCGCGAACCGATCTGATGACCATAGAGGCCGAGGATATTCGTGCGAGTCGCGTTTTCAAGGAAGGCGCGGTGGATCTGGATGGCGACGAAGGTGCGAACGCGATATTAACGAACTGATGTAATCAATTACTCAAAACCAAGGGGATAAAGTTTTTCAAAAAATTCCTTCCTGATTCATCCTGGGATTCGGCACAGGCTATGCTCTGTTAATCCGGGTCTTTTAAAATCTTCCTCTGATGGGCGTCCCGAACCGGCGCCCTTTTTTTTGCGGGCGAATAAAATCCATCTGGTAGCCAAGAGTGATTTGCAACGACGCTGCGCAGCAGCGGCAAGCTATACTGCTTTCACTACAGTGACTGAAGGAACCTAGTGATGCGCCCTACCCGCTTGGAAAAACCTTCGGCTAATCGTAACGACTGGCAGACCATTCGCTCCCTGCTGCCCTATCTGTGGGAATTCAAAGGCAGGGTAGTGCTGGCACTGGTACTGCTGGTTATGGCCAAACTTGCCAACGTTACGGTACCGCTGATTTTGAAAGAGATCATCGACGCGCTCGACCGTCCGCGAGCCATGATGGTTCTGCCCGTTCTGCTCCTTGCCGGTTACGGCATATTACGCATGTGCAGCACGCTGTTCGGCGAATTGCGCGACGCTGTATTTGCGAAGGTGACGCAGCGTGCAATCCGGAGAGTGGCGATCAAGGTATTTGGTCATTTGCACGCCTTATCGCTGCGCTTTCACTTGCAACGCCAGACTGGCGGAGTATCGCGCGACATCGAGCGTGGTTCCCGCGGTATTTCCTTCTTGCTTAACTTCATGCTGTTCAACATCCTGCCGACCTTGCTGGAAATCGGCCTGGTAGCAGCAATCCTGATTTCCCGTTACGACATCTGGTTTTCGGTAATCATCTTTGTCACGCTGGCCGCCTATATCGCGCTGACACTTATCGTTACCGAGTGGCGCATGATTTTCCGCCGAACCATGAATGACATGGACTCGAAAGCCAACACCCAGGCGATCGACAGTCTTTTGAACTATGAGACAGTCAAATACTTCGGCAATGAGTCATGGGAAGCTCGGCGCTATGATGAGCATATGCAAAAATGGGAAACTGCCGCAGTGCGCAACCAGACCTCTCTGGCCGCGCTCAACTCCGGGCAAAGCGCGATTATCGCGGTAGGGGTAACGTTATTACTGTGGCTCGCGGCTGACGGTGTGATCAAAGGCACCATGTCGCTGGGCGACCTCGTGCTGGTCAATACTTTCATGCTGCAACTTTATATGCCCTTGCATTTCCTCGGATTCGTTTACCGGGAAATCAAGCACTCGCTGGCTGATATGGAAAAAATGTTCGGTTTGCTGGCGGAGCATGAGGAGATAAAAGATAAACCGGGCGCAACAGACCTCATTCCCGGCAACGCCGCGGTTCGCTTTGAGGACGTGAATTTTAGCTATGAACCCAATCGCCAGATCCTGTTCGATGTAAGCTTTGACATCCCTGCCGGTGGCAACGTAGCAGTAGTAGGACATAGCGGCTCAGGTAAATCGACCCTGGCGCGTCTGCTGTTTCGCTTCTACGATGTCAGCTCTGGCCGCATTTTGATAAATGGCCAGAACATTAGCGACGTGACCCAGAAAAGTCTGCGCGCAGCCGTCGGTATCGTTCCTCAGGACTCGGTCTTGTTCAACGACAGCATCTATTACAATATCGCCTATGGCCGCCCGGAAGCAAGCCGCGACGAGGTGCTTGAAGCCGCCAGGTCGGCGCACATCCATGACTTCGTAGAGAGCCTGCCGGATAAGTACGAAACCACGGTCGGGGAACGTGGATTAAAGCTTTCCGGGGGGGAAAAGCAGCGTGTGGCTATCGCGCGCGCGATTTTGAAAAAACCTGCGATCCTTATCTTTGACGAAGCTACCTCGGCACTGGATTCGAAATCAGAGAAATCCATTCAGGCGGAACTGAAGCGCGTTGCAACCAATCGCACCACTCTGACCATTGCCCACCGCCTGTCCACCATAGTAGATGCCGATCAGATTCTGGTTATGGACAAGGGCCGCATTGCCGAACGAGGTAACCACCGGGAACTCCTCGCCGCAAATGGGGCCTATTCCTATATGTGGAGGCTTCAGCAGCAGGAAGAACAGACAAGGCTGCAATTATTGGACAACATGAGGCTTGAACCGGATGCGGCAGGGGCGCAAGGTTGAACGGAAGCCGTTACGAAAGGAAGGAGACAAAGGATCTTTATTTGAAGACATAAACTTCTGCAACATCAATTACCTTAATGCTTTTGCTCAAGAGAAGTTTGCGCGAAGCGCTAAAGATATTCATCGCTTTATCGAGACTTAATCAAGCTGACATACTATAATTTCCACTTTCTATTTCGGGTGCTCCAGAGTGCAAACCGCTTCTTTTTCCGTGTTTCCTCAGTATCTGCTGCCAAAGCAGGCTATGACCGTGTTGGCGGGACATATCGCAAATGCGGAAGCGGGTCGTCTCACCACCTTCATAATCCGGAAATTCGTCGAGCATTACGGCGTAAACATGGACGAAGCCACAAACCCCGATATTCATAGCTACCGAACTTTTAACGATTTTTTTACCCGTTCCTTGCGTCTGGAAACGCGGCCCATAGCTCAAGCAGATTATAACTGCCCTGCCGACGGCGTCATTAGCCAGCTTGGCGTCATTTCAGGCGATCAGATATTCCAGGCTAAAAGGCACAATTACTCCGCTGTTGCATTGGTGGGGGGTGATACCGCGCTGGCTGAAAAATTTCAGGGCGGGAATTTTGCAACACTTTACTTAAGCCCAAAGGACTACCATCGGGTTCACATGCCGTGTGATGGCCGGCTGACCCGCATGATTCATGTTCCTGGCGCCTTGTTTTCAGTAAACCCCAGGACCGTTCGCGGTGTCCCCGGCCTGTTTGCCCGCAACGAGCGAGTGGTTTGCGTGTTTGAATCAGAGGCCGGAATGTTTGTGCTGGCTCTCGTCGGTGCCACCATCGTAGGCAGTGTATCCACTGTATGGCATGGCGTTGTAAATCCGCGTTCCACGGCCGCCAGCGAGACTCGCGAGTGGCGGTATGATGAAAAGGATGTGGTGCTCAAAAGAGGCGATGAAATGGGCCGTTTCCAACTCGGCTCCACCGTAATCATGTTGTTTCCGAAAAACAGGGTGTTGTTTAACCCGCTTTGGGCACCCAATCGAGCTGTCCGCTTCGGTGAAATGATGGCTACGAAAATTGACGGCTAAACGATTAGGACGGCGATCAGAACGCCAGGCCCATGCCGGCTCCTTGAGCTTCTTGCCGGATTTTTCGTCGGACTGAGCCTTAGTCAGAGCGCGGGAGCGATGCTACGGCCCTCACCTATTAGGGAGAGAAGCGCTCTTCACATGTGCATTACAGGTTCGAGAACGCGGCGGTGGGTTTATCCGGCCAAGGCGCTCTTCTTCAGCATTACCGCCTCGACATCCGCCTTATCGTCCTCCCGACCCGGCGCATAACGCGATTCTTCTGCAAGCCCGCGTCCGACTCGCACTAATATCTCGCGGAATTCCTTGCCAACCTCTGGATGTTGCAAACCGTAAGCTACCGTCGCCTCCAGGAAACCCGCCTTGCTGCCGCAATCATAATGCTTGCCCTCGTAGCGGTACGCCATCACGGATTCGAGTTTAAGGAGTCGAGCAATCCCGTCTGTGAGCTGAATTTCTCCTCCTGTTCCGGGATCGAGATTTTCAATGCATTCGAAAATGGCGGGTGAAAGAATATAGCGGCCCACGATTGCCATGGTTGATGGCGCTGCTTCGGGGGACGGCTTTTCCACTACACCCCGAATTTTCGTAACACGGTTTTCCGAATCCTCCTTTAATGCGTCCACGATACCATAACGTCGTGTTTCTTCCCTGGATACCTGCCGGACAGCGAGGAGGCTCCCGGGCGTCTGTTCATACTGCGAAATCATTTGTGCCAGCACCGGGGGCTCCCCGTCAATCAGGTCATCCGGAAGCAGCACAGCGAAGGGTTCGTTGCCTATCAGATGACGCGCGCAATATATGGCATGGCCTAATCCTCTCGGCTCCTCCTGGCGAACAAAGCTGAAATGGATGCCGCTTGGGGTCAGTTGCCGCAACATCTTCAGAGAGGCATGCTTCCCCTGCGTCGCCAACTCGTTTTCCAGTTCCACTGCCCTGTGCAAGTGATCTTCGATTGCCCGCTTGCTGCGATGCGTTACAAAAATGATTTCTTCAATACCTGCCGCCGCCGCTTCATCCACGGCATACTGGATCAGCGGCCGGTCCACAATGGGCAGCATTTCTTTGGCCACCGCCTTCGTCGCCGGCAGAAAGCGCGTTCCCAGTCCGGCTACGGGGAATACCGCCTTGCGCACTGCTCTTGTGGACTTGCGTATCGAGGACGCGCCGTTCAGTGAAAGTACATCTTTTCGGTTTACAGTTACAGGTGCGGTGGAAATGCTCATGATTACTCTCCCCCTGATAATCCGCCTTACATTAATAATTGGAACCAAACCGTGGAAACCCAAGGATGTTCCATTCGAATAATTTCAAACTCTACCCCGCTTCTCGCAAGGCCGACTGACAAGCACGGACTATAGTTGCCGCATATACGCTACCAGATCCGACTTCTCCTCGTCCGTGAGCTTGAGTTGCAACACAAGATTGAAGAATTCAACGGTGTCTTCCAGAGTCAGCAAGCGGCCATCGTGCAGATAGGGAGGGCTGTCCTTGATGCCACGCAATGTGAAAGTCTTGATTGGCCCATCCCCGGGTTCGTTGAGAAAACGTTCGAGCTTCAGGTCGTGCATCTGATGATCGAGGAAAGCAGGCGGCTGATGACAGCTCGCACACTGGCCCTTCCCGAAAAACACCTTCTCGCCACGGAGCTCCTTCGCGCTTGCCTTAGCCGTGTCGAGCCTGCCCTGCGTATCCAGTTTGGGTGCGGGAGGAAAATCCAGCATGTTCTGAAGCTGCGCCATATGGCTTACGTGAATCCGATCAATAACCGGGAACCCCTTTTTCATGGCGTGAATCGGATCACCATTAAAATAAGCGGTACGAAACTCGAACTCGGTGAAATCCTCCACAGAGCGCAAGCTGCGTTTGGAGCCGTGGATTTGCTGATTGAAAAGCCCGCGCAGGCTTACTGTGTCCAGTCGAAAACGCCTTTCCTGAGGTCTGATATCCGGGCTGAGATGAAATTGCGCGGTAGTATGTCCGTTCACATGACAGTCAAAGCAAGTCACGCCCAAGCTGGGCTGGGTGCTTTTGCGGTCATCGGTCGGGTTGAACTCTTCCTGAGGAAGGGGACTGAGTAACATCTGGAGGCCGTTAAGCTGTACGGGTGTCAGAATATCTTTGAAGAGGCGATAGAAGTTGTTGATCGATACTACCTCTCCGCGAGAAACGTCCCCCAGTTCAGGCCGGTTCTGAAGGAAAATTGCTGGAGGAAATTCCGGTAGAAATGCGTCCGGCAAATCAAATTCCACGTCAAATCGTTCCAGCCGAGGAAACATATCTATTTGAACCTGAGGAAAGACCTGTCCCCCGGTGGACTGCTTCGGATGAGGCAAGGCTGGATACGGAAATATGTTTTTGCTCCGTATTTCGGATGGGGACATACTGGCCAGTTTTTGCCAGCTTGCCCCTGCCGGCAAGCGGGCGGTAGGTCCTACCGCCAAGGGCTTGCCACGGGACATCTTCGCTTCGCGATCCAGCCGCGGGGTCAAGTCATAGCGTCTCATGAGCAACTCGCGCTGAGTTCTGGTGACCCTGGGGCGATCGGCCACGTCCGCTTTCATGGTCTCCTCGAAAGTCTGCATCGGCTTTTTAGCATTCAGCGGATCACGATAAAAATCAAAGCCCGGTATCTTTCCCTTGTCGGGCTGATTTTCGAAAACAGGGGAAGAAGGCATGGCATTTGGGGCGGCAAAAACACCGGAACGGTCATGCTCGTTCTTTTGCTGCTCCGGTCGAGTCACAGGAGTCTCCCGAGTCGTCTGAGCATCAAGAACAGCGTCGCCTGATTGGCCTCTTGCCGGACGCATATCGTTGCCGGTTTGGCCAAGTGCGCTCGCCATTCCCGTGCTTAAGCCAACCACTCCCATCGCCAGTACCAGGAAGTTTACTTTTTTCATGTCAGGTCTCCATTTTTTTAACCCCGGAATAAGGGCAGGCCTTTACCCCCGATCCCCGCTTCTTCTCGGATGTCCCACAAAACCAGCCAGCCATCTCGGCCATTCTGGACAAAAAGAAACCGCTACCAGCAATTCTTTCATTAATTGGGGAATCAGTCTGTTCGAAAGCGCACAGTAGGACGTTAATCTTCCGCTCCGGGCCTTATTCCGGGGAAACGGACTTCTTCGCTCCACTTTGCGCGCAACCGGGCCCTCGCCAATCCAGTCGCTTTCACGTTCGTCGCGCTCACGACTCACCTCGCTGGCTGAAAAAACCTCTTGAATTGTCTTGCGGGAGGCTCGGAAGAACTTGCAGTGGCCGAACGATAAACCTCCAGCAGGCGGTCATACTCTTTTTTTACGACTTTATAGTTTTCACCTGCGCTGGCCTCCAACTGCTGGCGGTCAACTACGGCAAGGTGGCCGCGCCTGCAACGGATTGCGCCGGTCATTTGCAGCTTATGTGCCGCTACGGTGACGCTTTCACGCCGCACTCCCAGCATGATTCCCACCTGTTCATGCGTAATGTGAAGCTCGTTACCCGGCAGACGATCCAGGCTCATCAAAAGAAGATAGCTCAGCTGTTGATCCACCGTATGGTATCGGTTGGAAACCGCAATCTGCTCCGTTTGAACCATCAGCGCGTGTGCAAAACGCAAGAGAAGATGTTGTAACTCTCCTCCCGATTCAAATTCTTTTTTTAATAAATCCGCTTTAATACGATAGGCATCGCCTGTGCTCTGTACTATTACGCGGGCGATACTGTTCTCCTCGCCGAAAATAACAGAAATGGAGGCCACCCCCTCATTGCCTACGATCCCCGTCTGTGTGCAAGCCCCGCTTTCCGTCTCGTACAAGCGCGCGATAATAGAGGTCGTGGGGAAATACAAATGCCTCATGGGCCGGCCCGGTTCGTAAATTACATGGCCAGCGGGCATCTCTACAAATTCAAGAAGAGGTAATAACCGCGTGTAATCCGCGAGAGGCAATGCTGCCAATATCCTGTTTTGCTTAGGACTATGAGGTGGAGGCATGTCGACTCTCAATCGGTTTGTAGCTTGAAAAAAGATGTACTCGAAGCATCAATGGCACCGAGCGCAAGGCAAACTCATATACTTGCCGCCGCTCTTGTTCAGACCCCGGACAGGATGCCTTGGGCGGGCTCAAGCTTTCCTTGCACTCCTGCTCAAGGATGAAGAATGCTAGTCCATAAGGAGGTCTTGCTCTGTGCGGCGGCCCACATAGGGCAAAACCCCCGCAACGGCGCAGGTCAATGAAGAGGGGGTAGACGGCGTGGGAACAAGCCGTCCACGAGGATTTCAGCAGGAACCGAGACTGGAACGCAGCCTGGCTAGCAGGAAGAGGTATATTACCGGAGCATAAGATCGTGATCTGGGCGAATGCGGACTCAGACAGGCATAGGGTTATGCTCGTTGAGCGCCATCCAGCCGCGCATGATTCGATAGATCACCCAAATGCCCGTACCTACAGCAAGGATATACGCGAATATAATACCGATGACGGTCGCGAAGAGCATTGCTGCAATCACCAGCCAAAGCAGCGTGTACCAGAATGTGCGTATTTGCCAGCTGAAATGGGAGTCGAGATACGTGCCCCGCACATCGTTCCGTTTCACGTAGTTGATGATCACGGCGATGATCGAAGGCCAACCAGTGAGAAATGTTGTAATGATGAGCGCCGGCCCCAGGACCCCCATCAGGATACTGAAACCATGCAATAAATAGATAATATGAGTAAGGCGGACGAGGCCTGCCGGAGGAACGGTGAGCACAACCCGTGAGTCGAATTCGCTCATGTTATTTATATTCCCATCCGGATGATAAGAGACGCGAAAGCCCCAGTCTGGGAAGCCGGGGTATCCGCGGTACCGAACGCAACCCGTTTCAGGTAGCTACTGATGGAAACTTCACCGAACGAATACCATCAATTCGTGGACTTAGTCGGAGACTCGTTCTCGATGGGTTCATCCTCTATGAGTTGATCGTAAACTTCCGGTGGCGGATCTCCGTCATAGATCACGTGCTTGCGCTGCTGGAGGTAGGCATCGCGGACAAACAGGTATGGCTCCAGCGCAGCCTGGTCGCGAATGCGCATAGGACCTGATAACCTCGCTCGTTTGTCAACGGCGCCAAGAGCACTAAGAGGCACGGTGACAGGTGCGCCAATCACAAAAATGCCGGTCCAGAAAAGGACGTTGGTGACGGCAGTGACAGGTATGCCAGATATATCGCGGTTACTGCTGGGTCCGAGCAGCGGTACAAACAGATAGGTCTTGGCATCAACCCCCCAAACGCCCAGCGTTTGCCCGAAATCCTCGTCGTGCTGCGGTAAACCCATGGGTGAAGCCATATCGAAGAGTCCCGCTCCTCCTATGGTCGAGTTGATGACAAAACGAAGGCTGTCCCGAAACCCCTGACGTACCTTACCTTGCAGAAAATCATTCAGAATGACGTTCGGATACTGGAGATTGTCAAAGAAATGCCCGATGGAACGCTGCATGCGGCCCGGTATATAGTCGATATAGGCATCAGCAATCGGCTCCATGATTTTCCGGTCAACCACATCGGTAAATACATAAAACTTCCGGTTAATGTTTTCGTAGGGATCGATGGGATCGAACGATTCCGTGCTCTTGTCTTGCGAACGGGTGGTGGCGCAAGCGGGGAGAAGCGCTACGCAGATCAATAACAGCAACGCTGTAGAATAATTATGTCTCACGATCGAGGTAATAAGCGAAATGACACGGTTAATTAGTGTTTACGAGAATCGGGGTGACACCGATTCCCTCCGGATAAAATCAGAAGTATAACCATAATTGTCAAGGTAACGAATAAGATTATTCAACATTCGGCAACCATGGTATTTCAGGATTTGACCCTTATCCAGTACTGGCAGCACATCCTTCCCTGATAACGATTGCGCTATGGCGTTTTATCATCCGCCGGCGGATGCATAATTGATCCAGCGCTCAGATCAGGACCGTGTTCATTCGCGTCAATTCCTCCGCAATCCGGCTCAAGGCACCAAGAAAATTCTCAACCTGTAACGGCGAGTTCTCGTCACCCAGGCTTACCCGAACGGCGCAGCGCGTCAGCGCTGCGTCTACTCCCATCGCTTCCAGTACGTGGCTTCGCCCAGGGTTCACACTGGAGCATGCGGCGCCGCTGGCAACCGCGAAGCCTGCCTTGTCGAGACGAACCACGAGCGTGTCTCCCTCAATGCCGGGCAAAGCGAAGTAGCAGGTATTGGGCAATCGGGAGGCGCCCAAGCCGAAAATGACCGCGCCCATCCCCATCAACCCTTGCTCCAACTGAGCACGCATGGCGGAAATGCGAGCAGTCCTTTCCGCTATCCGTATTTTGACCAGGCCACAAGCCACCCCCAGCCCCACGATGGCGGGAACGTTTTCCGTGCCGGAGCGTAATCCGTTCTCATGCCCGCCCCCGTAAATAAGCGGCTTGAGCAATAGCCGCTTATCCATAATGAGCGCGGCTGCGCCCTTGGGACCATGAACCTTGTGGCCCGACAACGTCAACGCATGTACATTGAGGGACGCAAAATCCACTGGAATTTTGCCGAATGCCTGCACCGCATCAGTATGCACCCACGCGCCGTATGCCCGGGCTTTCGCTGCTATCCCGGCCACATCCTGAATGACGCCGGTCTCATTATTGGCGAGCATTACCGATACCAAGCCCGAGTGGTGTTCCAACATCGCTTCGTCTACGTCGGCGACGTCGACGCGCCCCAATTTATCGACCGCCAATTGCCGCAAATTCCAGCTCCCACGCGAATTCCTCGTCAATGCCTGAGCAGCCCGCATCACGCAGGGATGCTCAACCGAGCTTACGACTATTTGCGTCGGCTTCAGATAGCCTGCTGCGCCCTGGATAAACAGATTATTGGCTTCCGACCCTCCACTGGTAAAAATTACTTGCCCCGGTTGCACTCCGACCGAGGCGGCCACCTGCTCACGGGCCTGGTTCACCGCACGCCGGGCAGCCAGGCCCGGGCCGTGGCGGCTGGAAGGATTGCCATAATCTTTTTGAAAATACGGCAACATGGCGTCCAGCACCGCATTGTCAACCGCGGTGGTGGCGTTGTGGTCGAAATAAGCGTAAGACACAATTCCCTCCCGGCTGACGCCACTACCCGGCGCCTTGGGTTTGAATGCACTCATTCGGTTCGATGGCGCTCCGCACTCAAGCCAGAATGCTTTCCCGCGACGGCTTGCACGCCCTCATATCCTGCAATACGGAAATATCTTTGACTTTCGGGTTCGATACCAGTTGCTCCAGCGTAACCAGCGCCAGATAATCCCGTATCTTGACATTAAGATTGGCCCACAAGTTATGGGTCATGCACCGCTGATCATTGTAGCAATTCTCCTTGCCCCCGCATTGTGTGGCATCAATTGGCTCATCCACGGCGAAAATGATATCGACCACCGACACTTCGCTCATTGGTTTTGTCAGATGGTAACCGCCACCCGGACCGCGCACGCTGCCGACCAATTTATTACGCCGTAATTTTCCGAACAATTGTTCGAGATAGGATAGTGAAATTTTCTGCCGTTCACTGATTCCGGCCAGCGTAACCGGCCCTTCTCCGCTATGCAATGCAAGATCAATCATCGCGGTAACCGCGAAACGTCCCTTAGTCGTTAATCGCATTTTTTGCTCCAATAAAATTCATAACCAGGATTAATGTCTGCTAAATTGCCGGTGCAAGGAACTTTCAATAGGCCCTCCTGGCATCCCATCCCCTAAAACCGGCATGCTTCTTTTCCGCCAAAACCGGTGGACTTATCCAGAGGCTTGTTAATACCCGACAACGTTGGTCAAGTATATGAAGCCCCCTTACCGAGGTCAACTATTTTGTTCAGGTCTTGGGGTGCCAATCGCCCTGGATTGACTATTGTCAGTGCTTCCCTGGTTTATTCGCTATTTGTCAGGCATGGCCGGATCGTCTGTAGAAATGACGCCGCGCGTATTCATCCGTTTTTCACAAGCGCCGAGAATCCCGCGTAATATATTTACTTCTTCCTTTTCCAGGCGAGCACGTGCAAACAGCCGCCGAATCCGCTGCATCAGCCGTTTCGGCTCCTGCGGATCAAGGAAGCCGCTACTGATCGCCACACGTTCGAGATGATGGAAGAGTAATTCGATTTCCTCGAAACGTGCCGCCACGCTGGTCATGCCGATCGCTGATGAAAAAGACCCGGGTTCCGCCGCCATGCGTAATTCATAGGCCAGCAATTGCACAGCGCTGGCAAGATTCAAAGAGGAATACTCCGGATTTGCGGGAATATGCACGACCATCTGGCACTTGCTCACTTCCAACGTAGTGAGCCCGGACATTTCCGTGCCGAAAACCAGCGCAACCGGGTTTTGCCGCGCATAGCCGAGCAACTCAATTGCTCCCCGTCGCGCATCAAAAACCTGATGCGAAAGATCGCGTGGGCGGGCAGTGATAGCGGCTGCCAGAATCGTACCGCTCAACGCCTCGCCAAGGTCTGCGCAAACCATGGCCCCGGTCAGGATGTCCCAAGCCCCGGCAGCACGCCTCTCCGCTTCCTTGTCGGGAAAAGATTTGGGATTCACGAGGCAAAGTGATTTCAGCCCCATCGTTTTCATAGCCCGCGCCGCGGCGCCTATATTACCGGGGTGGCTGGTGTGGCTTAGCACCACGCGGACATTATCAAGCGGATGGGCAGGATTCATATTAAAATTCACAGTCCTCTCACTTCCGAATCCCAAACAATGCAACCCATGCTTACCATTGCGGTAAAAGCCGCGCGCCGCGCCGGCGGTATCATCAATCGTGCTGCGCAGAACCTCGACTTGCTGCACGTTTCGCGCAAGGCGCACAGTGACTTTGTCAGTGAAGTGGATGGCGCGGCGGAAGAAGCCATCATCGAGACGCTGCTGGATGCCTACCCCAGCCATTCCATTCTAGCAGAAGAAAGCGGCGCTCAAGGTGATCCGGCCAAGTCCGAGTATCAATGGATAATCGACCCGCTCGACGGCACAACCAATTTCCTGCATGGCTTTCCGCATTACTCGGTATCCATCGGACTGATGCATAAGGGCATCCTGTCCCAGGCTGTGGTATACGACCCCTCCGCCAATGAATTATTCACCGCCAGCCGCGGCCGGGGCGCTTATCTGAATGATCATCGCCTACGGGTAAGCAAGCGTGCCAAGCTCGCCGATTGCCTGATCGGGACCGGCTTTCCGTTTCGTGAATTCACGCATGCCGAAGCCTATCTGGCCATGTTCAAGGACCTCATGCCCAGAACCGCCGGCATCCGCCGCCCCGGTTCCGCCGCACTGGACCTGGCCTTTGTGGCGGCTGGACGTTACGACGGATTCTGGGAGTTCGGGCTGTCCCCTTGGGATATGGCCGCGGGTTGCCTCCTCATCACCGAAGCAGGCGGACTGGTAGGCGACATCGAAGGCAACGCCACGTATCTGCAGAGCGGTAACGTAGTTGCGGGCAACCCGAGGATCTTCGGCCAACTGTTGCAGGTTATCGCGCCGCATCTGACGCCGGAATTAAAGACGGGCTAATGGCATTGATGAAAAAGGCCCGGCCAGCCGCGCATTTGAGATAGCAAATGAAGCCGCCGGATTTTGTCCGCTTCGGCCGTGCAATCTGCTGTGATCTGGAGCAAGCCAGGCGACGCGAGTGGTGGATGGGAAACGGTCTCGGTGGATATGCTGGCGGTACGATTGCTCAATGTCTGACACGCCGTTACCACGGTCTTCTCATTACCCCGGCGCACCCCCCGCTGGGGCGCCTTCTCGTCTTTGCCAAGGCGGACGCCACCCTGCACGATCAAGGGCGCAAGTGGCCGCTATTCACCAATTGCTGGGGCAGCGGCGCAATCGAACCCCAGGGGCTCATACACATTGAATCGTTCCGGCTGGATGGCAGCATGCCGGTCTGGCGGTTTGCAATCGGCGACCTGGTTGTGGAGCAATGCATCTGCCTGGAACCAAAGCAAGAGACGGTCTGTGTCGCCTGGCGTCTAGCGCACGCCGTGGAACGCCCCGTTCACCTCGGCGTCGATCTCCTGGTGAATTGCCGCAGCCATCATGGAGAAACCCATCAATGGGAATTCGCCCCGGAGATCGAAGGCGGCGAAAATCATATAAGCATTACGCACGGCGGTGGCCGCGCACTGCATTTTCATACTCATGACGGACAACTCTTCCGTAAACGCCAATGGATTGTTGATTTTGACTTGCCCAGGGAACGCGAGCGAGGGCTGCCGGATCGCGACTCCCATCTCTGCGCGGCGCACATGCGCTTACCGTTGGGAGCTGAATGGAACGGCGTGATCGCTACAACGAAGGCTGGCTCCGAGGATGGTTTTCGGCCAAGTTGCACTGAAATGCTGGATCGACGTCGCGCCCATGACACTGCAGGGCTGATGATGGCCACACAATGGACGCAGGAGCTTTGTGATGCCCCAGGCTGGGTTCACCAATTGGTGATAGCCGCAGATAGCTTTCCAATAGTTCGGCCTGTACCGGCAAAGGAAAGAAAGGAAGGAACGGAAGAACCTGATCGGCACGCAGAGCGAGGGGAATCGATTATTGCGGGGTATCCATGGTTTGGCGACTGGGGACGCGATACGATGATTGCGCTGCCCGGGCTGACGCTGACCACAGGGCGTTACGCCTCGGCCCGTAATATCCTCGCCGCCTTTGCGGGTTTTGTTGATCGCGGCATGCTGCCCAATATGTTCCCGGATGATGGCGGGCAGCCGCAATACAATACCGCCGATGGCGCCCTCTGGTATTTCGAGGCCTGGATGGCCTACATCGCAGCCAGCCATGATACGGCAGCACTTCGGGAAATTTACCCCTTGCTCTGCGAAATGATAGACTGGCATGTGCGCGGTACACGTCATGGTATGTGCGCTGATCCCAATGACGGCTTGTTACGTGCGGGGGAGCCCGGCGTGCAACTGACCTGGATGGACGCCAAGCTGGGCGGCTGGGTAGTTACTCCCCGGCAAGGCAAACCAGTCGAGATCAATGCGCTATGGTTCAACGCGCTCGAATGCATGGCGAAGTTCAGCCGTTTGCTGGAAAAAGACCCTGAAATATTTGAAACGCTTGCCAAACGGACCCATGCCGGATTTACCCGTTTCCTGAAAGCCGCTGGCGGTCTATATGATGTGCTGGATGGGCCGGAAGGCAACGACGAGAGCGTGCGTCCGAATCAAATCCTCGCTGTGACCCTGCGCTATTCTCCGCTCTCACCCGAGGCTCAGGCACAGGTGGTTGCCGAAGTGAAGCGGCACCTCCTTACTTCTTACGGCTTACGCTCACTGGCGCCGGAACATTTTGCTTACCGGGGCCATTATCAAGGCGGCGTATGGGAGCGAGATTCCGCGTATCATCAGGGACCGGTATGGAGTTGGCTGTTGCCCCAATATGCATTGGCGGAATACCGGGTTACCGGTAATGCCGAGCTGGCGCAATCCCGTCTCGCCCCTATTCGTGATCACCTGCTGGATGCGGGGCTCGGAACAATATCGGAAATTTTCGACGGCGAACCGCCTCATGCACCACGGGGCGCACCATCACAGGCGTGGAGCGTCGCCTGTGTACTGGAAGCCTGGGTCAAACTGGAGCGAGCCCGAGCTGTGGCGACAGAAAGCACCGATAAACAAGAGGAGTAACGTCAATGGCCATTCAACCGGACGCCGAACGGCAGCGGCTGGAAAACCAGCGGCAAGGCAGAGAACCCTGGCGCTTGTGGGGACCCTATCTGTCCGAGCGTGCCTGGGGCACGGTTCGCGAAGACTATAGTCCGGACGGCACTGCCTGGGAATACTTTGATCACGAGCAGTCCCGTTCCCGTGCCTATCGCTGGAATGAGGATGGCCTCGGCGGGATTTCGGACGAGGCACAGCACCTCTGTTTCGGGCTGGCGCTCTGGAACGGCAAGGATGCCATTCTCAAGGAGCGCGCTTTCGGCCTTACCGGAAACCAGGGCAACAGGGGGGAAGATGTAAAAGAATGCTACTTCTACGTTGACGCGACGCCTTCGCATTCCTGGCTCCACTACCTCTACAAATATCCCCAGTCTCCGTTCCCTTATACTCGATTAACAGAGGAAAACGCACGCCGTTCCCGCAAGGACCCTCCTTTTGAACTCATTGATAGCGGCGCTTTCACCGATAGGTGCTATTGGGATGTGGAAGTATTCTACGCGAAGGCGTCACCTGACGAATTGCACATCCGCATACTCGCCAGCAATCGCGGACAAGCCGAAGCCACCCTATGGTTGCTGCCGCAGCTCTGGTTCCGAAACTATTGGTCGTGGCTGGAAAAAGGTGAAGTGAAACCGGTATTGCACGCCACGGCGGCGCCTGAGGGCGCTGCATGGGCGTTAATGGCAGAGCATCCAGCGCTGGGAAATTATAATCTCTACGGGCGGCAGCAGGCCGTCCTCCTCTATACCGAAAATGAGACCAACAACTCCCGCTTATGGGGCGTGCCCAATGCCGGGCCTTATGTCAAAGATGCATTTCATCGCTACCTGGTGGACAGCGAACATGAGGCAGTAAATCCCGCCCGGCAGGGAACCAAATTTGGAGCGGCTCACAAACTCACTATTGAGGCAGGCGAGTCCCAAATGATCGAACTGGTGCTATCGGCCGCACCCCTGCCTCAGCCATTTGCCTGTCAAGATCAAGTTTTTGCCCAGCGTCGCGCAGAAGCTGATGCTTTTTTCAGGACCTTGCTCCCCGAAGCCGCCGTTCAGGATAAACGTATCCTGCGCCAAGCATTGGCAGGCATGATATGGAACAAGCAGTTCTTTCACTATGATGTTTCCGACTGGCTGAAAGGCGACCAGGCAACGCCGCCCCCTTCGAGGAGGCATGGACGCAACCACAACTGGCGCCACCTCAAGGCGAACCATGTCATCTCCATGCCGGATGCCTGGGAGTATCCCTGGTTTGCGGCTTGGGACCTCGCTTTCCATTGCGTACCGCTAGCGCTCATCGACGTGGATTTCGCCAAGGAGCAGGTCGAGCTGCTATTGAATGAAAACTATCTGCACCCCAACGGACAGATTCCTGCCTATGAATGGGCGTTCAGCGACGTGAATCCACCGGTACACGCCATGGGCGCCCTCAAGGTGTTTCGAGCCGAGCGCGTCCAACGCGGCCGGGGCGATATCGGTTTTCTCAAACGGGTGCTGCACAAATTGCTGCTGAATCACACTTGGTGGATCAACCTCAAGGACGCCACCGGCATGAATGTATTCGAAGGTGGCTTTCTTGGAATGGACAATATATCCGTGTACGATCGCTCCGAGCCGCTTGACCCAGGCTATACGCTAAAGCAGGCCGATGCGACCGGCTGGATGGCAATGTTTTCCCTGCAACTGACAGTGATCGCACTGGAAATCGCCGTTGACGATCCCGCCTATGAAAACATCGCTATCCAGTCCTACAGCCAGTTCCTGGCCATTGCGAATACTATTGCCGGGCATACCGGCGCGGGGGTATCCCTCTGGGACAACGTCGATGGCTTCTTCAAGGATCTGGTGGTTGAACCGGATGGCCGTGTGCACCGTATCGACGTTTTTTCCTGGGTGGGCATCATTCCGCTATTTGCGTGCGAGGTCGTGGATGCGCGCTTGCTCGCAAACCGGAAGCGCTTTAACGCCTTGCTGTGGGAACACAAGGGTGGCATGTTCGACGGAAGCGCCATTTGCGCATGCCCGGTAGATACTAATGAGCGCGGCGAGCACTTGTTATCGCTGGTAACCCCTTCCATGTTCGTGAAAATGTTGCCGCGCATTTTTGATGAAGAAGAATTCTTCTCACCGTACGGCGTGCGGAGCGTTTCAAAGCGCCACGCGATCGAACGGCATCTGGGCCATATCCCTGGCCTCGGCGAGGCCGTCATTCGCTATGTCCCAGGCGAATCCGAGTCCGGACTTTTCGGCGGCAATTCCAACTGGCGGGGACCGGTATGGATGCCGACCAATTATCTGCTGGTTCAGGCAGTCGAAAAAATGCACCGTTACCTGGGCGACGCTTTTACTTTTCCTGCGCCGTGCCTGAACGGCTACGAAATTAACCTAAAGTATGCCGCTAACATGCTGGCGGACCGGCTTGCGGATATTTTCCGCCCCGATGAATCGGGCCTGATCCCGGCCTTCCCTGAAAACAGCCCACATCAGGCCGATCCTCACTGGCGCGACCTGCTGCTATTCCACGAGTTTTTTCATGGCGAGACCGGTCAGGGACTGGGCGCCGCCCACCAAACCGGATGGACCGGACTTGCGGCAAACCTGGTGATGCGGCGGTACCGGGCGGATATTCCGGATTTTTGGAGGCAACAATACCCTAAAGGTTGAATCCAGCCTGAACCGAATTCCAATTGATAGGCGAGTATATTATTGACGGCCAAAAAATTGCATGATCTGGAACAGGCCCCTGGCAAGCCGATCTCACTCAAGGATGAGTAGCCTCGGCTGTCAAGGAACTGTCCCGCCATATCTTCTCCGCCGGCCATTGCATCTGTTCACTGCTGTTCGATCCCGAGAAGCTGAAGGTGTAAGCGTGATCCGGAGCATGAATAACCTGGGCGCGACTGACAAGAGCATCATCGCAGCAAATTGCAGCTATGCGACTTGAACCTAAATCCGGTAGTTGCCCACTTATTTTTCAGTCTAGCGTTATGATCTGCAAATACTTGTTGTATCACATGGCATTCACCTTTTTGGTGAGTTCGCCACGGGGCGGATTATGCAGTTTCTGCGGCACATGGCTGCGTTGCAACTCCTTGGAATGGGGCACCTCGAAGCGTTGCACGCGGGGCCCTGCGAAGCAGGGATCGGGCAGCGCCGGGGATGCCGCGAACGAGCTCCCAAGTTCGTTTGTGGCGCCTGCCTCCCGCTGCGGGGTCGCACCTTCCTCCGGAAGGCACTGCTCCGCCCTGCGCGGTGGCGCCCCAAAGCGTTGCACGAGGGGCCCCGTGAAGCGGGGATCGGGCAGCGCCGGGGATGCCGCGAACAAGCTCCCAAGTTCTTTTGTGGCGCCTTGCATCCCGCTGCGGGGTCGCACCTTCCTCCGGAAGGCACTGCTCCGCCCTGCGCGGTCGCGCCCTTCCGCGTCGGTGCGCCTTGCCCTGCACCCCAAAAAACGCACACTCCACCCCGTCCAACTACCGAGGTTGAAGAGTTGACTAAGCACACCCCCATGATGCAGCAATATCTCCGCATCAAGGCGCAGCATCCCGGCATGCTGATGTTCTACCGCATGGGTGACTTTTACGAGCTGTTCTTCGAAGATGCGGAAAAAGCGGCAAGGCTTCTTGATATCACGCTGACCCGGCGCGGCACTTCAGCGGGAGAGCCGATCAGGATGGCAGGCGTGCCTTATCATTCCGCCGAACAGTATCTTTCGAAACTCGTCCGGCTGGGTGAATCGGTGGTGATCTGTGAGCAGACCGGGGATCCCGCCACGGCGAAGGGGCCGGTAGAGCGCGAGGTCACACGCATTATCACGCCGGGCACGCTGACCGATGCAGCGCTGCTGGAAGAAAAACGCGAAAGTGTTTTGCTTGCCGTGTTCGTGCACGAATCGACGCTGGGATTGGCGTGGCTCAACCTGGCAGCCGGGCAATTCAACGTGATGGAGACTTCACTCCCCAATCTGGCAGCCGAACTCGAACGCCTGAAGCCCGCGGAAATTCTTTTGCCGGATTCGCTGGATTCCGCTGCGCTCAACAACATGGTTGCGCAAAGAAAATTATGTCTAAAACGTCTACCGGCCTGGCAGTTTGATGCCGAAGCCGCTGTTTCCAATCTTTCCCGCCAATTTGGAACCCATGATCTCTCCGGTTTCGGTTGCGACGGCCTGTATTCGTCACTTGGTGCAGCGAGCGCACTCCTGGATTACGCCCGCCTGACGCAAGGTACAGGTATCGCCCATGTCAAGGTGCTGCGGGTGGAGCGGGAGGGGAGCTATCTGCGAATGGATGCCGCCACCCGCCGCAACCTGGAGATTTCCGAAACCATACTTGGCGATACATCGCCGACACTGCTGTCTCTGCTCGATTCGTGCTCGACCAACATGGGCAGCCGCCTGTTGCGGCACTGGTTGCACCATCCGCTGAGAAACACCGCCCTGGTCCAGGACCGGCTTGAAGGGGTGTCGTACCTGATTGGAGATGCCGGAACAGGACCTTATCTTTCAGTGCGCGACTGTCTCAAGCGTGTGGTGGACATCGAGCGCATTACTACTCGTATCGCGCTGAAAACGGCGCGTCCGCGGGATTTATCGGGACTACGCGATAGCCTGAAACGGCTTCCCCAAGCTATTCAAGCTATCACTGCCGCCGCTGCCGCTGCTGCAATTGCGACGCCTGACGGGTACACCAGCAGGCTTATTGTCGCGCTGACGCAATCCATGACGCCCGATGCGGCCCTTGTCGCGCTTCTGGAAGAATCGCTCCGGGAAGAACCGGAAGCGGCGCTGCGGACGGGGGGCGTGATAGCTGACGGCTATGATGCCGATCTGGATGAACTGCGCGCCATACAGAACAATTGTGGCGAATTTCTGCTGCAACTGGAAGCAAGAGAAAAAGCGCGCACCGGCATCGCAAACCTCAAAGTGGAATATAACCGGCTCCACGGTTTTTATATTGAAGTGACGCATACGCACAGCGAGAAGATACCCGAGGATTACCGCAGGCGACAGACACTGAAGAATGCCGAGCGCTACATCACGCCGGAACTCAAAGCGTTCGAAGAGAAAGCGCTTTCAGCGCAGGATCGCGCGCTTGCCAGGGAGAAGTGGCTATACGATGAACTGCTGGACATGCTTTTGCCCTACATTGGACATTTGCAGGAAATCGCTCAGAGTGTCGCCGAACTGGATGTATTGGCAACCTTTGCCGAACGCGCACTTGCACTCGATTACGTTATGCCGGCCTTTAGCGATGAGGCCACTATCGATATTGAGGCCGGCCGTCACCCGGTTGTGGAAAAGCAGGTGGAGAACTTCATGGCCAATGATCTACGGCTCGGCGGCAACAGCTCTGCCAGACGCCAGATGCTGATCATAACCGGCCCCAATATGGGGGGGAAATCCACCTATATGCGGCAAGCCGCGCTGATTGCATTGCTCGCTCATTGCGGCAGCTTCGTACCCGCAAAAAGCGCTCGCTTCGGACCACTCGATCAGATTTTTACTCGCATCGGCGCATCCGATGACCTGGCTGGCGGACGGTCGACTTTCATGATGGAAATGACCGAGGCTGCCAATATCCTGCATAATGCCACGCCGCAAAGCCTGGTATTGATGGATGAAGTAGGACGGGGAACTTCCACCTTCGACGGACTGGCACTGGCGTTCGCGATTTCCCGGTATCTCCTGGAAAAGAACCGCAGCTATACCTTATTCGCGACTCATTATTTCGAACTGACGAGACTTGCCGAGGAATTCGCGCAAGCCGCCAATGTGCATCTGCGGGCGGTGGAACACAGGCACCATATCGTATTCCTGCATGCCGTCAATGACGGACCGGCGAGTCAAAGCTACGGCCTGCAAGTCGCTGCGCTGGCGGGCGTTCCGGAGCCCGTTATCAAGACCGCGAGAAAATATCTGGTGAAACTCGAACAGGAAACGGCTGGTGCCCGATCGCAACGGGATCTATTCTCCGATCCTCTC
Source organism: Nitrosospira briensis (assembly GCF_900115125.1). GTDB lineage: Bacteria > Pseudomonadota > Gammaproteobacteria > Burkholderiales > Nitrosomonadaceae > Nitrosospira > Nitrosospira briensis_A. Next base: position 102,797 of record NZ_FOVJ01000002.1, read on the forward strand.
CCTACTGTGGACGCCTCTCCGCCGGAGGAACATCCCGTCCTTGTGTCCCTACGCGCTATCGTGCCAGACGAGTTGAGCCCCAGGCAGGCACTGGAGGAACTCTATGCGCTGAAAAAGGCAGCAGAGAAAGAATAGCCACGGCCAGGAGCGAAATTGGCTTATCCCTTGATTGATTGCACACCCGTTTTTTCAGGCAGACCCCCAGCCAAAAACGGTCTTCTGTCAGTGCTCATGTCCATGAGCGCCATGGACATGACCGTGCGACAGTTCCTCGGCGGTCGCCGGGCGGACCTCGGTAACCGTGCAATCGAAACGCAAGGTCACCCCGGCCAACGGATGGTTGCCGTCCACCACCACCTTGTCTTCGGCAATATCTGTTACCGTATAGATCATGGCGTCATCGGAACCTTCTTCGCCTCCTTCAAACTGCATTCCGACCGTCACATCGTCTGGAAAAAGAGCGCGAGGCTCTACCCTCACCAATTGGCTGTCGTATTCACCAAAAGTATTTTCTGGTTCCATCAGGACCGAGCAACTATAACCCACCTCCTGGCTATGCAATTTTTCTTCCACCATGGGGAAGATCCCATCGTAACCGCCGTGCAGGTAACTGACCGGTTCGCTGGGTTTTTCCATCACTTTCCCGGTCAGGTCAGACAGCTCATAGTTCAGTGAAACGACTGTATCCTTTTCAATTCGCATAATAATAATTCAAACTGTAAGTTAAGCTTCCGCAATAGATGAGCATCACGAACCCTCTCGTTCAGGGAAACCGCTAAACCCCCCAACCCGCCATTTAAATTCTATCAGCAACGGGAGACGAATCATTATTGCATTAGTAGTAACGAAATGAAATAAAGTTCCTTTTTGAGAAACTCCGGAGCGAATACGGGGCGTCGCGTGCACCAGGCTTATTCAGCGGTTTCGTAAATTTTACAGCCTGCCATCAATTCCCTGACTGGCGCAAAACTGCGGCGATGCACCGCCGAAACCCCATGAATCCGTAATGCTGCAATGTGCTGCTCGGTGGAATACCCTTTATGCCGGTCGAAGCCATAATGCGGAAACCGCCGGTGCAACGCCACCATCTGGGCATCACGCGCAGTCTTTGCCAGGATGGAAGCAGCCGAGATTTCCGGCACCAGGCTATCTCCCCTGACGATGGTGGTCACGGGGCAACTCAGGCGGGGACCATGATTTCCGTCCACCAGCACCCTCCCTGGAATGAACGACAGGCTCTGTACAGCGCGCTTCATCGCGAGCAAGCTCGCCTGTAGAATATTCAGCCGGTCAATCTCCTTGACCGATGCGAAACCAACAGCCCAGGCTATGGAATGCGCTTTAATGGCAAGGGTGAGACTGTCGCGTTTTTGTTCGCTGAGCGTTTTCGAGTCTGCAAGACCCTCGATCTGATAGGCTGGATCGAGTATCACGCAAGCTGCAAACACCGGCCCCGCCAACGGCCCCCTGCCGGACTCGTCGACACCGCAGACCCAGTGAGACTCAATCCCTGGCACTTCTACGGTTCCACTTTTCGGTATCCATAGCGGAAATCTTCCGCGCTACTCTTTAGACCGTATGGTGCACATCAACTCGGCCTCGGTAACGACACGCCCATCCACTTCTGCCTTGACGGAATATTTCCAGATTCCGATGCGCTCCCTAAGGATTGTTGCCCTGAGTATCAGTTGGTCACCTGGCAGAACGGGCTTCTTGAAGCGGGCGCGATCTATACCAACGAAGTAGTAAACGGAATTTTCGTCGGTTTGAAGATTCGCGGTCTTGAGCGTAAGAAGTGCGGCAGCTTGTGCCAGCGCTTCGATTATCAGCACTCCCGGCATGACTGGATGATGCGGGAAGTGGCCGGAAAAGAAGGGCTCGTTGATGGTCACGTTCTTGAGTGCGGAAATGGTCTTTCCCGGTTCACAACTCAGAACCCGGTCCACCAGCAAAAAAGGGTAACGATGAGGAAGGTATTTCAGAACTTCATGGATATCCATGGTGCAATCTTTCCCAAATTCTCGATAACGATGATAGACAGGATTGCCGCTTCCATATGGGCGGCACGGCGTTCCCGCTGCTATTTGTCGGCCAGCGCCTTGATTACCTTTTCCGTAATGTCGATGCGCGGACTACGGTAAACGAGATCGCGCAAGGGCAAAACAAGATCATACTTCTCTGCTTCCGCGATGATTTGAATAGCCTTGCTGGCCGTCAACTGGAGTGTAGCAACTTCGTCATTCTGACGCAGACTCAGGTCTTCGCGCATCTGACGTTGAGCACGCTGAAACTCCCGATTGAGCGCGGCAAGATCGCGCTCCTTGCTGCGTCGATCCGCTTCCGGCATGCTCTTCCCTTCTTTTTCCAGAAGATCCTGAAGCTCCTTTGCCTCCAGGGCCATCCTTTTTATTTCCTGGTCCCGCGGCAAGAATTCCTTTTCTATCTTTTTGAGCGCTCTCACCGCGGGTGCGGATTCAGCGAGAATTCTTTCCGTATCAACGACCCCCACTTTAATATCATCCGCCACGGCCTCGGCAGCTCCCCAAGCAGATACGAAAATCACTGAGGCCGCTACCATCAAAGCTCGCAATAGAACCTTGTGCTTCAATTTTTATCTCCAAATTTTATTTAATTTAGAACTGTTGTCCAAATTGAAACTGGAATCGCTGCAAGTTATCACCCGGTTGATTGTTAATCGGCTGCGCGACGCTGACTTTAAGGGGGCCCATCGGTGAAATCCACATAACCGCAATACCCGCGGAATAGCGCAGGCCTTCCTGCTCCGGTCTGACCCCGCCGCTACCATAGACCGTGCCGCCATCGATAAAAGCACTCAGGCGTACTGTGCGGTCATTTCTCATGCCCGGCATTGGAAACATTATCTCCGCATTTCCTACTACTCGGGTGTTACCCCCCAGCGCTCTATTGTTCGCGTCGCGTGGACCCAGGGAACTGATATTGTAGCCGCGAACCGAAGTATTGCCACCCGCAAAGAAATTCTTGAAGAAGGGGAGATCTTTCCCGGCGTAACCGTCGCCGTAACCTACGTCCCCATGCAGCAGAAGGGTAAATAGCTCAGAGATGGGATAATACCATTTGAGATCGTAATTCACTTTGTAATAAGTGAGGTCTCCGCCCGGCAGGCCTGCCTCGGCAAATACCCGTTGCGTGGTGCCTGATGTCGTCCATATAGCGCTATCGCGTCCATCACGCCGCCAGCTGACGGTTACCGGTATGTTTATGGTGCTTCGGCCGAACTTTTCCACAAAATCAATGTTGCGCTGCGGACTGTTGGGGCCTAGATCGATCACCGTATTTTCTATCCCCAGGCCGGTCATGATACTGTCATTCTCGTTGAGCGGAATGCCTGCCCGGATTCCAGCGCCTGTGGTATCGGTATTGAAGTTCATGACTGAAGACAGCGTGCTTGTGTTGAGAACGCGCTTATAAAGATCGAAACCGGCGGTTACACCGTCGCGGGTAAAATAAGGATCGGTATAGGATAGCGAGTATGTCTTGTTGACGCGACCGGTGTTTATCATGAGATTGACCAGCTTGCCGGTACCGAATATGTTGTCCTGGGCAATGGAGCCGCTGAGTATCAGCCCTTCCATGTTGGAATACCCGGCTCCGAACATCACCGCGCCGGTGGGCTTTTCCTTAACCTCTACGTTTACGTCAACCTGATCGGTAGTCCCCGGGACCGCCGGCGTTTCAAGATTGACAGCGGTAAAGTAATTCAATCTGTCCACCCGCACCTTGGAGCGATTGATTTTGCTGGTCGAATACCAGCTCCCTTCGAATTGACGCATTTCCCTGCGTATTACTTCGTCCCGGGTTCGGCTGTTGCCTGTTATGTTGATACGTCTTACATATACCCGCCGTCCCGGGTCTACAAAAAAGGTAAATGCTACCTGCTGCTTCTCCTTGTCCAGTTGCGGGGAGGCATTGACGTTGGCAAACGCATAGCCGTCATCGCCCAGGCGGTCGGTAATGAGCTTGACTGATTCGGTCAGGCGCTCGCGGGAAAACACTTCGCCGGGGGCAAGCTTTATAAGTGAGCGCAATTCATCTTCCGGCACCAGCATTTCGCCGGCAAGTTTTATTTCGGAAACCTTGTACTCCGGTCCCTCGGCGATATTTACGGTGATATAAATATCCTGCATGTCCGGGGTAATGGACACCTGAGTGGATTCAATGCTGAATTCGAGGTAACCACGATTGAGATAATACGACCGCAGTGACTCAAGATCGCCGGAAAGCTTCTGCTTTGAATACTGATCCTCTTTCGTGAACCAGGTAAGCAAGCCAGGTGTTCTCAGTGAGAAAGTGCTCAGCAGTTCCTTTTCCTTGAACGCCTTATTACCGACGATGTTGATCTTGCGAATCTTGGCGGTCTTGCCTTCATCCACGTGAAAAGTGATTCCCACGCGATTACGGTCGAGTGGCGTGGTGGTAGTGGTGATTTTTACCGCGTATTTGCCACGGCTGATGTACTGCTGCTTCAACTCCTGTTCGGCTTTTTCCAGCGTGGAGCGATCAAAGATGCGCGACTCCGCCAAACCCGCCTGTTTCAGGCCTTCTTTCAATTTATCCTTCTCGAATTCCTTGGCGCCAATAATGTTGATTTGCGCAATGGCGGGACGTTCCTCCACCACTACGATCAGCACTCCGTCTTCCGACTCCAGCCGCACGTCCTTGAAAAAACCGGTGGCATAAAGCACCTTGATGGCGGCTGCGGCCTTTTCATCGTCGAGCGTGTCGCCGACCTTCACGGGCAAATAACTGAATACTGTCCCCGCCTCGGTCCGTTGTATGCCTTCAACCCGAATGTCCTTGACTACGAATGGCTCGCGCGCCCATGAAACCGAAGCGCAAAAGACAGAAACAAGCGCGACGAGATGCTTGACTTTCATACTTTAACTGGGGATAAACCGGCTGATATCGTTGTATATGGCAAAAGCCATCAGGGCAAACAAGAGCATCATCCCCACCCGTTGCCCCGTTTCGATGGCTTCGGGGGATAGCGGCCTGCCCCTGAGGATCTCGATTACATAATACATTAAATGCCCTCCATCCAGTACGGGAATAGGTAACAGGTTGAGGACGCCCAAACTGATGCTGATGAGCGCGAGAAAGCCAAGGTAAGGTGAAAGGCCCATTTGAGCCGACTTTCCCGCGTAATCGGCGATTGTAATAGGTCCGCTCACATTCTTCCACGACACTTCCCCCACTACCATTTTCCCCAGCATTTTCAATGTGAATACTGATGTTTCCCAGGTCTTGCCTATTGCCTTGACTATGGCTGTGCCAGCCGGGTAACTGACTTCCACCAAAAGTTTTTCCAGTTCATCATGATCGATTTGCGGTCCAATTCCGATTTTGCCGATTTTTTTTCCGCCTTCGGAAACGGTATCGGGAATCACTTCTACGCCCATGACCTGGCCGGCACGGCGGACTTCCAGCATGAGCCGCGTTCCCGGACTGGTTCTTATCTTTTCTACAAGATCTTCCCAAAGTGCGATTTTGCTACCGTTTACTGTCAGAATTTCATCACCCGTCAGCAAGCCGGCGCGACTACCCGAGCTGTCGGGCGCCACGCTCGAAATGACGGGTTTCACTGCCGGCTGAAAAGTGGTCAAGCCGATCTTCTTCAGGAAATCTCCGTCCAGATCATCTGCGCTGACGCCACTTAAATCCATTTTCCGCAGAGTGGTTAGTCCGCTCGCATCCACGGTTTCCACCGCCACCGCGGGTGATCTTTCCACCGCGTGCGACAACAGCAGCCAGCGGGCATCCTGCCAGGTGGCGACGGGTTCGTTATCAATTCTTGTGATGGTATCGCCCCTCTCGAAACCCGCGAACGCAGCCGCCGTTGCAGGAACTGCGGTCCCCACGACCGGTTTCATCGTAGTAACGCCAAGTATGAATAGCAGCCAGTAAAGCACGATTGCCAGCAGAAAATTGGCGATCGGGCCTGCAGCGACGATGGCGAACCGGCGTGCAACGGGTTTGCGGTTGAATGAACGCGATAGCTCCTCGGGTGCTACACTGCCCTCGCGCTCGTCGAGCATCTTTACGTAGCCGCCGAGAGGAAAGGCAGCGATCACCCATTCCGTTTGATCCTTTCCCCAGCGCTTTCGCAACAAAGGCTGGCCGAAGCCGATCGAAAAGCGCAGCACCTTTACCCCACACCAGCGCGCCACCAGAAAATGGCCGAATTCATGAAATACGATCAGCAACCCCAAGGCGGCAACGAAAGCAATAATGGTAGATAAAAATGTCATACGATCGGGCGCCCGCCTCTGCAGCGCAGAGAAAAGGTAAAGGGAGAAACTACGAAGGGAAGCGCCTCAAGCGGAGGCAATAGCTGGAAGAAATAGTTTTCCGTCCTCAGAAAAACGGGATGGAAGCCGCCATACCGGGAATGAATGATCCTGCCGGCGCCGAATGCTGCACGAGTAAGCCCACTTATACCTGAAATGGCTTTCCTTTTGGCGAATCGGCCAGACTGACTGGAGTGGGCGGAAATGCCGGATACACGCTGCTGGCTCACCTTTCGCCCCTGGTTTTGTTAAGGGTGTTGTGCAGGAGGCGAACCATGGCGAAGTTCCATACTATCGCGGCGCCCCAGTGACATATTGGGATGGGAACTCCAGCTATCAGGTTTTCAAGTTCGGGCGTGGGCTTATGTCCTGCTCGATACGCGTAACGAGGAATTTTCGTCCGTAAGAATGGATAACCCCGTGTTGCGTGGCCCATTCCGAAGGCCAATATTCCCGGCGTTTCATGCCAGGCACGTCAGCCACTCCCGAGCGGCTTCACGCGCCAAGCTGTCTGCGGCCAGCACATCATTAAGTGTTGCGATATCCTTGCGGCCGACCGTCTGCATGACTTCTTCAATCATGGCCGGGATTGCGGTAAAAGGCATTTGGCACTTGAGGAAAGACTCTACAGCGACTTCGTTGGCGGCATTGAGTATTGCGGGAGCGCTTCCCCCCGTTGCCAGCGCCTGATAGGCAAGCCTCAAACATGGAAAGCGCCTGAAGTCAGGCGCCTCGAAATCCAGCCTTGCCACTTTGAACATATCCAGAGGCGCAACGCCCGTTTCAATGCGCTCCGGGAAACCCAGGGCATGCGCAATGGGGGTACGCATGTCGGGATTGCCAAGTTGCGCCAGCACCGAGCCATCCACATACTCGACCATTGAATGTATTATGCTTTGTGGATGGATCACCACCTGGATTTGCTCCGGTGGAGCTTCAAACAGCCAGTGCGCTTCAATGACTTCCAAACCCTTGTTCATCATGGTGGCGGAATCGACGGAGATTTTTTGCCCCATTACCCAGTTGGGATGTGCGCAAGCCTGTCCCGGCGTCACGTGTTCCAGCGAACTCAGGGGTAATTGGCGGAATGGCCCGCCTGACGCGGTCAACAGGATGCGCCGCACTCCCACCGCGCCGAGGTCGCCGTTGAAATGGTGCGGCAGTGATTGAAAGATCGCGTTATGTTCGCTGTCGATCGGGAGCAGAGTGGCATGATTTTCCTTGACGACATCCATGAAAATACGCCCGGCCATGACCATGGTTTCCTTATTGGCGAGCAGCACCTGCTTGCCCGCACGAGCGGCCGCAAAGGTAGGGCGTATGCCGGCGGCGCCAACGATAGCCGCCATTACCGTATCGACATCTTCTAGCGACGCCACTTTTTCCAGCGACTCGACACCTGACAGCACTTCGGTTGCGAGCCCCGCTGCGCGAACTTCCACCCGCAGCCATTCAGCGCTTGCTTCGTCAAGTAACACCGCATAACGCGGCTCGAAGCGGCGGCATTGCTCCAGAATTTTTTTGACGCCCTTATTGGCCGTCAGCGCGACGACGCGAAACCGGTCAGGATGACGAGCAACCACATCCAGCGTACTTACACCGATACTGCCGGTAGAGCCCAGTATGGTGAGATGACGAACAGCTATCATAATCAAGTCTGTAACAGTAGGAGTGACAAAATGGCGATGGGCAGGGTTGAAGTCAGTGCATCAATACGGTCAAGTATACCACCGTGGCCGGGCAAAATATTCCCGCTATCCTTGACTCCCGCATGTCGCTTCATCAGCGACTCGAACAAATCCCCGATAATCCCCATGCCGGCAAGAAGCACCAATAGTGGTATCAGCAACTTGATGCGAGATTCATCTTCGGTGCTGTAATTCCAAATGAGTGCATAAATAAAAACCGCCGCCAGCGCTCCCACGACGCCTTCCCACGTTTTTCCCGGGCTGATTCCCGGCGCGAGCTTATGTTTTCCCCAAGCACGGCCGCTAAAATAGGCAGCGGTATCGGATATCCAGACGGCGGACATGAACCCGAGCAGGAGGAATGGATCGATGGCGCGTAACTGGTATAAAGCCAAACAGGTAGGCAACAGCAGCAGCCAGCCAGCCAGCGCCAGTGCGGGGGGGTTCTTGATCCGACGTTTGGACGTCAGAAAGAATGGAACGAATAGAGCCCAGAACGCTGCCGACGCCATGTAAAACCAGAAAAAAGACATGGTATGCGGATCAGCCAGAACCATATCGTTCAGCACGAACAACAGTTCTCCGGTCAGAATCACCGTGAATAAAAGATAAGCGATGGAGCCAGTCAGAGAAAATTTTGCAAGCCTGCTCCATTCCCATATGCCTGTGGCGGTCAAGGCAAGCAGCAACACCATCCAGAAAATGGATGACAGGTAAAATAATGCCGCCAAAAATACGAATAGCATGATGACGGCGGTAAAAATCCGGGCCCTGAGCATGACTGGTAACGTAGGAAAGAAGCAACCCAGATTGGAGAGGCGCAGAGGCTACGCCGTTTTTTTTACGGCAACCTCTCTTCCTCCATGAGCAGATGATCTCGCTTGAATCTGCTCGCTGGTGCGCCCAAACCGGCGCTCGCGTTGTTGATAGGACTGAATGGCAAGATCCAGTGCACGAGCATCGAAATCCGGCCAGAGCGTATCGGTGAAATACAGTTCGGTGTATGCCAGTTGCCACAATAAAAAGTTGCTGATGCGCTTTTCACCGCCGGTACGGATAAACAGATCGGGTTCCGGCGCGTAGTTCAAGGCAAAATGCGGCATCAGGTCGCTCTCGTCAAAACAGTTCGCTAATTGCGGATGTTGCTCCAGCATTTTGCGAACCGCCTGCATGATATCCCAGCGTCCTCCGTAATTGGCTGCGATGGTAAGCGTGAAGCGGGTATTTGCCGCTGTAAGCGCCTCGCCATTGCGAATGAACTCGACTATTTTCGAATCGAATTTCGATAGATCCCCAATTACCTTGAAGCAAATGCCGTTCTCATGCAGCTTGGTAACCTCCTGCTCCAGCACGTTGATGAAAAGCTGCATCAGGAATGCGACTTCATCCGTTGGCCGGCGCCAATTCTCGCTGCTGAAAGCAAACAAGGTGAGGTATTCCACGCCGCGCTCGATGCAAGCCTTGATTGCGGTACGTACTGTCTCCACACCACGTTTATGCCCGGCCATCCGCGGCATGAAGCGGTTTTTCGCCCAGCGCCCATTGCCATCCATGATGATCGCAATATGCTGCGGGATCATGCCCGTTTCAGGTATTTCCCGTGTTGAACTGGAGATGACAGACATGGAGAACTATTGAGTTAAGGTGACTTCTAAAAATCCGGCAATGTTTAAATCAATTGCCTGCCCCGCAATGTCATGGCGTGGCCTTATGGTTTGCCGCCTCAGATCGCCATCAGCTCGGCTTCCTTGATTTGCAGGAGCTTGTCGATTTCCGCGATATGGCGGTCGGTAAGTTTCTGGATCTCATCCTGTCCGCGGCGTTCCTCATCCTCGGCGATCTTTTTTTCCTTGAGCAAATCCTTCAGCTGGGTATTTGCATCACGGCGGATATTTCGCATCGCCACCCGTGCGTTTTCACCCTCATGCTTTACGATCTTGGTAAGGTCACGGCGACGCTCCTCGGTAAGGGCCGGCATCGGTATGCGAATCAACTCACCTACAGTGACAGGGTTCAGGCCCAGGTCGGAACTACGGATAGCTTTCTCGATCGCGCTCAGCATCTTTTTTTCCCAGGGCGCAACGGTAATGGTACGCGCATCCGCCAGGTTGACGCTTGCCACCTGACTGATGAGTGTGGGCGCACCATAATAGTCGACTGTAATGTGATCCAGCAAACCCGTGTGAGCGCGGCCGGTCCGTACCTTGCCCAGATCCAGCTTCAGTGCCTCCAGGCTTTTCTGCATCTTTTGTTCAGCGGATTTTTTTATGTCGGCGATCATGATATTTTCTTCAGAATGGCGAACAATTCAAACTTGTACCAGCGTACCTTCATTCTCGCCCAGCACTACCCGTCTTAGTGCGCCGGGCTTGAAGATACTGAACACGTTGAGCAGTAGCTTGTGGTCGCGGCAAAGTGTCAGGGCCGTAGCATCCATAACCTTGAGATTCTGGGCAATGGCCGCGTCGAATGACAGCTTCTCGTAGCGTATGGCACCGGGGTTCTTCTTGGGATCCGTCGAATATACCCCATCCACCTTGGTGGCCTTGAGTACGATATCCACGTTCATCTCCCTTCCACGCAATGCAGCGGCCGTATCGGTAGTGAAAAAGGGATTGCCGGTGCCGGCGGCGAAAATCACTACCTTACCCTCCTCCAGATAACGTATTGCCTTACCGCGAATGTAAGGTTCCACTACCTGATCAACGCGCAACGCCGACTGCACCCGGCTCACCAATCCCCCGCGGCGCATGGCGTCCTGCAGCGCCAGGGCATTCATGACGGTCGCCAGCATTCCCATATAATCCGCGGTTGCGCGGTCCATCCCATCTTCAGCGGACGTCATGCCCCGAAAAATGTTGCCGCCGCCTATCACTACCGCCACTTGAACCCCCAACCGGCTCACCTCGGCGATTTCAGCAACGATTCTCTCCATTACCACGCGATTTATGCCGTAGCTGTCATCACCCATGAGAGCCTCGCCGGAGAGCTTCAGGAGAATACGCTTATAAGCGGCGGTCGTCATGAATGATTCTAATTTGCCTGCGGTGTTTTGTCTTCTTTCGCCTGGTTCACCTGCGCCATTACTTCAGCAGCAAAATCGCCAGTTTTCTTTTCGATCCCCTCTCCAACAACGAACAAGGTAAACGCATTGACCTTGGCAGACTTTGACACAAGCAGCTTTTCCACGGTCTCGTCCGGATTCTTGACGAATGGTTGACCGAGGAGCGTCACTTCTGCAAGGTATTTGGCAATCCGTCCATCAACCATTCTTGCAACGATATCGGCGGGCTTGCCGCTTTCTGTCGCCTGGGCCGTATATATCTGCCGTTCACGCGCGAGCAACTCGGGCGACACCTGCTCGCTTGACACGCAAAGCGGTTTGCTGGCCGCAATATGCATGGCCAAGTCCTTGCCCAGCATATCGTCGCCGCCTGTGTAATCGACCATTACGCCGATTTTGGCGCCATGAAGATATGACGCCAGGCGCCCCTCCGTCGTATGACGGGCGAAACGGCGCACGCTGATATTCTCACCCAGCTTCATGACCAGCGCCTTCCGGAACTCCTCCACGCTTTCTCCACCCGGCAGTTCGGCGCTCGCCAATGCTTCGATATCCGTCACGCCCTGTGTCGCCACCAACTGCGCGAGATCCCGGCTAAATTTGATGAAGTCTTCGTTCCTTGCGACAAAATCGGTTTCGCAATTGACTTCCACCAGCGCGCCACTCTTTCCATCACGCGCAATATACGCAGCCACCATCCCTTCCGACGCGACACGCCCCGCCGCCTTGCTCGCCTTGGCGCCACTCTTGATACGCAGCAGGTCCTCCGCTGCCTTGATGTCCCCGCCGGTTTCGGTCAACGCTTTCTTGCATTCCATCATGCCCAGTCCGGTCATGTCGCGCAATTCCTTAACCCTTTGTGCGGTGATATCCGCCATATTCACTCCATATATTTTGTTAAAAAGCCGCGTGATCATATCACGCGGCTGACGCTGCTCTGCGGAAGCACCCCGCCATGGTTCCCCATGGCCAACCTGACCTTATTCCGCGGCTACTGCCTCATCCATCTCCGCAAACTCGTTCTTGACGATATCCTGGACAGCCTGGTTACGCCCCTCCAGGATCGCATCGGCGACGCCGCGCGCATATAAGCGTATCGCCTGACTGGAATCGTCATTGCCGGGGATGACATAGTCCAGACCTTCAGGGCTGTGGTTGGTATCTACCACCCCTACTATCGGAATGCCAAGTTTCTTTGCCTCGGTAATTGCGCCTTTCTGGTAACCGACATCAATCACGAACATGGCGTCGGGAAGGCCTTTCATATCCTTGATACCACCCAGGCTGCGGTTGAGTTTTTCCAGTTCGCGCTGGATATCCAGCGCTTCCTTCTTGGAAAGCTTGTCGAGCGTCCCGTCCTCGGTCATCGTTTCCATATCGTGGAGGCGTTTAACGGACAACTTTATCGTCTTGAAATTGGTGAGCATACCGCCGAGCCAGCGTTGATCAACGAACGGGGCGCCGCAGCGGAGGGCTTCCTCGCGTACGATGTCACGCGCTTGACGCTTTGTTCCAACGAACAGGATATTGCCCTTGTTGGCCGATAACTGACGCACATAGTTCATTGCCTCCTGATACATCACCAGAGTTTTTTCGAGGTTGATGATGTGTATCTTGTTGCGATGACCGAAAATATACTGCGCCATCTTGGGATTCCAGAAACGGGTTTGATGCCCAAAATGGACGCCCGCCTCCAGCATTTGCCGCATGGTTACTGACATTGAAATTCTCCTCTAAGGGTTGAGCCTCCAGCCGCCATAGCCGCTCCCGCAAAATTGCGGAAGCACCCTTTTTAATGGCGGATGTGCGAATTTAAGCCGGCTTATGGGGGCCGATCCAAACGTAATCCAAATGATACGAACGGAAAGAGGTAAGCTGAAACAAGCCGGATTAGCGCGAAATTATATCATTTTTATGTCGATTCGCTCAATTTGAAGCTGCGGTATTTTTGCAGGCGCGTCACTGCATCGGGTCACGATGAAAAAAACGTCGAAAATGCGGCGATAACCGCTCCATCCCGGCAGTCAGGAAGAGACAATATCAATGAGCGCCTCATTATGTGTGTCAACGTACATATCCCCATCAACTAATACACCATAATACAGCTTCATACCGAGAAGCCGCACATCGGATTATGCATTTTTTCCATAATTAAATAAGGAGCCAACATGGAACAGGATACTTCGACGAATAAAATTGGCGATGCAAAAGATGCAGCAGAAAATACGGCGCAACGCGCGGGCGCTGCAGCTCATCGGGTTGGCGACGCAGCCCGATCAGCAGGGAAACACGTGGGGGAAGTCGCCAGTGATGAACTGTCAAATCTCCGCGCCGATCTGGACGACCTGATTTCACGCATTCCCAGCCTATCCGATATCGATCTGGAGGAAGCCAAGGAAAAACTGATGGCAAAGATCGCATCCACAAAGGAAGCAGCAACAGACCTTGCTCACGATGCTCGTGAACAGTTCGATTACGGGGTGGAGTGTTCAAAGGAGTGCATAAGGGAACACCCGCTGCAGTCGGTTGGTTACGCCGCGGCGGCCGGCTTTGTCATTGGCCTGTTACTGACCCGCCGCTAAACGGCTTCCGGCCCCAACACATAAGTCGAGATAAATCGCCATGTTTGAGACCATCAGAAAAGCCAGACAAATCGGAACAATTGCTTTGGAACGTGTTGGGGAATACGCGGAGTTGCTGAAGATATCAGCGGAGATTCAGGGTCAGAATTTGAAGAAGCGGATAGTCAGTTTTGTAATGGTAGCGCTTCTTGCTGTCTTGAGCCTGATTTTCCTGGGGCTGGCTATCATCGTTACCTGCTGGGATACGCCCTATCGGGTGATCTCCGCATGGGGCGTGGCCGGTTTTTATGCCCTTGCAGCGTTTATCGCATATATCGCGGCCCCCAGCCGGGCCGATTCTGTTTCAGCTTTCGATACCGTGCGCGAGGAATTGCAGCAGGATATAAAGCTAATGAAGGACGTGGTATGAGTACTGCCCTCGAAGGCGAAAGAAAAGCCCTATTGGAGCGAATGAGAGCCAGCCGGAGGTACTATCGATCCGTGTTCATCCCTGAGGATGAACATCCGGCTGGCGATCCTGATCATATCCGGGCATTCCCGCGCAGCCATACGTTCAAATTTTTATCGCGGCATCCCTATTCCACTTCACTGGGGTTGCTTGTAGCTTTGTCGATGATGCCGCCCGGACGGCTGAACAGAGCAGTAAAAGGCGGCCTTGCCCTCACGGCGGGAATTCTCGGGAGCGGCGCGAGAGCACTTATGATGCGCCAGGTTTTGCCCTCGATGATACGTTCGTTCGGGTCGCGTAAGCGCCGTTCGTAATGTTTGAGTTGCAAACCGAAGCAACCTGATCAGGTAGCGGCTGAATCCTGCATCAGGTCTTTAAGGAGGAGACATCGTGGGTAAATATTTCATTGCCTGGCTTCTCGGCGTGCCGGCGTTTGTTTTGATAATAATCTACCTTTTGTTTTAAACTGTTTTTCGTGCCCCCAAGCTTGTTCTGCTTGGGCCAGTCTTACCGATTACCGGCAGGTGCCTACTGTCAGGGAGGTGCTGTGAGATATTTACCGGCATTACAGAACATGAAAGTGCACTTGCTGATAATCTCGATTTTCAGCATCGTTGGACCAGCTCATGCGGAAGCAAGTAAAGGGCAAAAGGCGGATGCGCCTGAACTGGTATCGCCGCCTTGGGAATTGTATGACGCCAACAAGGACGATTACATAAGTGCGGAAGAAGCCGAGGCTCAGAAAATGCCGAGCCAGACTTTCAGGAGCCTGGACGTTGATCGGGATGGAAGGCTGAACCATGAGGAGTTTTCCAAAGCACCTCCCATCAAGCTGGAGTGAAGTAATACATTCCGCTTGAACGGTTGAGCCACTACCCTTCCGGCGCCAATCAAAGCGAAAGCTTGGCGAAAACTACAATCCTGTCGCGGCCAGCCGGCTAATGTTGCGATCGGATGGGTAATATTCTGAAAAGTTTTGATGTCCTCCAGCAATATCGGCATCCCTTAAGATGAGCTTTTCCCGGCCGCTAACCCTGTCACTGTTCTTACGTAGGTGATTGCATTTTCAGCTACAATCGCGTGAATGAATGCAATAAATGCGATAGTGGCGTTCGACAATGCCATGAATGAACTTGTGATGGATGAGGCAAGGGGGAATATCTTTCTGGTGGGCATGATGGGTGCCGGAAAAACGACCATCGGCCGGCTTTTGGCCGGTTTCCTGAAAAAGACATTTTATGATTCGGATCGGGAAATTCAAAAAAGAACAGGCGTCAGCATTCCCCTTATTTTTGAAATTGAGGGCGAAGCTGGTTTCCGCAAGCGTGAGACAGAAATGTTGTCGGAGCTTGTGAAAACGAGAAATATTGTTCTTGCCACAGGAGGCGGAGCAGTGCTGAGTGCACAAAACCGCGAAATGTTAAAGCAGAGCGGTACCGTAATTTACTTGAGGGCGACGGTCGATGATCTTTGGCGGCGCACCCGGCAGGACAAGAACCGCCCGTTGCTGCAGACTCAGGATCCCCGCACTAAACTCCTTGAGCTATATGGCCAGCGCGATCCGCTTTATCAGGAGACAGCGCACATCATCGTCGAGAGCGGAAAACGAAGCGCACGTCATCTGGCGCAATTACTGGCCCAGCAATTGGCCTGCTCCCGCTGACCTCGGACGAAGCATAAGAAGAGTCAGTTCCAAAGCATCGAAAGTGACCCCTGCAAGAGCCATAGGTCAGGCAGGCGAGCCGGGGAAGCCCATCCGCGCTTTTTCCGACGCTCGCACTGTTGCTCATCGCTGGTCTTGCCTCGCCAAAAGAACTACGCTCTACCCTGTCAAATGCTGACGCCGCGTCAATTCCCGCTTACTCTGCCATTGGCTCATGATCTGGAAACAATACGTCGGTAAAACCGAATGTCCGGAAATCGGTAACACGCATGGGGTAGAGGATGCCCTGCAAATGATCGCACTCGTGTTGCACAACCCGGGCATGGAACCCATCGACCCTCCGATCGATGGGTCTTCCATATTGATCCGAACCTTGATAACGCACGCTGGCAAAGCGGGGAACCATGGCACGCATACCGGGGACGCTCAGGCAGCCTTCCCAACCCTGTTCCATGTTTTCTGTAAGGGGCGTCAATACGGGATTTATCAGGACCGTGTAAGGAACTTCCTCCGCATCGGGATAGCGCCGGTTGCGCTTGACCCCAAAAATGACGACTTGCAGGCCAACCCCGATCTGTGGCGCGGCCAATCCTGCACCATCCAGCGCTTCCATGGTTTCATGCATATCCCGAATCAGAGCCTCCAGCTCCGGGATGTTGAATTTCTCTACGCTCCGCGCCACTTCCAGCAATCGCGGATCACCCATTTTCAATACCGGTTTAATCGACATCGAACTCCACCACGCGCTCGAGAATGTTCCTGACGCCCACCATCGTTTTTTCCAGAACGGCATGCGCGTCTTCCAGGCTGATCGCATGCGCGCTCGTCTTGCGGCCTGCAGCATGGTTCGCCACCACGGCAATGGTCCCATAGCAAAGCCCCAATTCTTTAGCCAGGGCTGCTTCCGGCATGCCGGTCATGCCTATCATATCAACTCCGTCCCGCTCCAGCCGGTTGACTTCAGCAGCGGTTTCCAGGCGCGGCCCCTGCGTCGCGCCATAAACACCCCCATCGATCACACGCTCATTCGCGCGTTCCGCTGCGTCCAGAAGTCGCTTGCGCGTCAACTGGCAATAAGGTTCGGTAAAATCTATGTGCGTGACCGCCTTGTCTATGACGTCATGGTAAGTATACTTGCGGCCATGGGTGTAGTCGATAATCTGGTCAGGAATTGCAACCGTACCGGGCGTCAAATCCGCCCGAATGCCGCCAACCGAAGCAACCGATATCACACGCGACAAATTCAGTGAGTGCAAGGCCCACAGATTGGCGCGGTAATTTACCTGATGGGGTGGAATGGTGTGGCCATAGCCGTGACGGGCCAGGAACACGACAGTGTTGTCATTGATTTTGCCGAAAGTCAGCGGACCGGACGGCTCGCCATAGGGAGTGGTCATAATCTTCCGGTGCGATATCTCAAGACAGGCAAGTTGGGCCATACCGGTACCGCCAATGATTGCAAGCATATCTTTCAGGAATCAAACCGGGATTGAAAAATGCGGGAGCCTAACCGCCTCAAAAAATCACAAATTCTGTCGATACTCGATCCAAAGCAATGGCGGCGCTGAGCGCAGCCTTTCTCGCATTCCATACTATGACCTCCCGGCATAGGTGAAAGGACATATATTACGGCTTCCACTTATTCTTTCACGGCATAAATTGCAGGCAAATTGCGCCATGCGCCACGCACATCCATGCCGAAACCAAACACATAACGATCCGGTACCACGACACCGACAAAATCGGCACGGATCGGCTTGGACCTGCCAATATCCTTGTCGGCAAAAACGGCGCTATAGAATGCGGCCGCGCCCTGATTCATGACCCGTTCCCGGATCGCCGCAAGCGTGATTCCTTCATCCAGAATATCGTCCAGCACCAGTACCACCCTGTTCTGCACATTTTCACGTGGCAATACTGTCCAATTAAGCTTACCACCATGGGTCTTGTTATCGTAGCGGCTGACGTGAAGATAATCGAAATTGAGGGGGAATTCCAGCAAGGGCAGCAATTGGCCGGTAAATACGACTGCCCCTCCCATAATGCTCAACACCAGGGGGTACTGATGCGACAGCAACGTGGTGATATCGATCGCCATGCGTTTGACAGTTTGCGACACCACATCGGCAGAAAATATCTGCTCTGCCGTGCCGAAAATTTTCCTTGCTTCTTCGGAGGACAGCATTAGCGCAAATCCCGGCTAGAACAGTGAAGGAAACAACGGACTCATGAACTGGAAGGGCTGGACGGAATATGGCAGCCTATGGCGTCCAGATATTCGGCGAACTCCCGCCCCACTTCGGGATGCTCGAGCGCCAGCGCAATGGTAGCCTTGAGGTAGCCTATCTTGCTTCCACAATCGTAACGGGTTCCGGAAAACTCATACGCCAGGGCGCGCTCTTCCAGCAATAGCGAGCCGATCCCATCCGTAAGCTGGATCTCACCTCCCGCGCCGGGCTTGACCTTTTCCAGATGTTCGAAAACTTTTGGAGTCAGAATGTAACGGCCAACCACGCCCAGTGTTGAAGGCGCATTCTCCGGTTCGGGTTTTTCCACGATACCGGTAATGGGATGCAGACCGCTCATTCCCGGCCCGCATTTAACGATCCCATAATTTACCGTATCTTCTGCCTCTACATTTTGTACGGCCAATATCGAACAACCGTTCTGCTCATATACCCGGCACAACTGTCCCATGATCGGCTCGTCACCCACCAGCAAGTCGTCCGCCAGCAGCACCGCGAACGGCTCGTTGCCTACGGCGGGACGCGCGCATAATATCGCATGTCCTAATCCGAGTGCTTCGGATTGTCGTATATAGATGCAAGAGATGTGTTTTGGCAGAATACTTCGCAGCATTTCCAGCGTTTCGTTTTTGCCACGCGCTTCCAGTTCGGCCTCCATCTCATAGGCTTTATCGAAATGATCCTCGATCGCGCGTTTATGGCGGCCCGTAATGAAAATGAGTTCTGTTATTCCGGCCGCGATGGCCTCTTCGACGGCGTACTGGATTAGCGGCTTATCCACAACCGGCATCATTTCCTTGGGACTTGCCTTGGTAGCGGGCAAAAAACGGGTGCCCATACCTGCCACTGGAAAAACGGCTTTGCTTATTTTTGGCATATAGGTTTTTGTAAGGGAAATGTAGCCCGCCTCATGAAATATGGCCTGATTCAGGCTGTGAATCTTGCAACAATTGTAACAGCCCTTCTTCGTCGAGAATGCTTATCCCCAATTCGAGCGCCTTATCATATTTACTGCCGGGGTCCGCGCCGGCCACAACATAATCGGTTTTTCTGGAGACGCTTCCTGTTACTTTGCCCCCGCGCGCTTCAATTCTTTCCCTGGCGTCTTCCCTGGCAAGGTGCGGCAAGGCTCCGGTCAGCACAAAAATCTTGCCTGCAACTTGATTCTCTCCCGAGCGGGTACCGGAACCGCGGGTTAGCTGCGCTCCTGCATCCTCTTTCCATTGTATTCCGCTACTGCGCAATTGCTCGATAACTTCCCGATTGTGCCTTTCGGCAAAAAAATCGGCAATGCTCTCTGCCACGACGGGGCCAATGTCCGGTACCTGCCGCAGGCTTTCCATATCAGCTTCCATCAACCGGTCCAGGCTGCCAAAATACCGGGCGAGATCTTTGGCGGTGGTTTCACCCACATTGCGGATGCCCAATGAATAAATGAACCGGGCTAGCGTGGTGTGCTTGCTTTTTTCGATGGCGTTCAAGATATTGCCTGCGGATTTTTCCGCCATGCGCTCCAGGGCAGCAAGCGCAGCTATGCCCAAGTTGTAAAGATCGGCTGGCGTCCTGACGATCGCGTTATCTACCAGGTGCTCTACCAGCCTGTCTCCCAGACCATGTATGTTCATGGCGCGGCGCGAGGCAAAATGCAAAATCGCCTGCTTTCGTTGCGCCGGACAAAACAGTCCACCGGTGCAGCGCGTCAGCGCTTCGCCTGGAAGGCGCACGGCTTTTGAACCGCATACCGGGCAGTGATCGGGCATCATGAAATACTTTACATGCGGCGAGCGGTTCTCCTTTTGTACCGCTACCACTTCGGGAATCACATCGCCCGCCCGCCGCACTGTTACCTGGTCGCCGATCATGACATCCTTGCGCCTGATTTCATCCTCGTTGTGCAACGTCGCATTGGTAACCGTCGCACCCCCCACGAACACGGGTTTCAGCCGCGCGACCGGAGTCATGGCGCCAGTTCTGCCCACTTGTACATCGATTCCCAGCAATTCGGTTATCGCTTCCTGTGCCGGAAATTTATGTGCAAGGGCAAATCGCGGGGCACGCGAAACAAACCCGAGTTTTTCCTGCTGTGCTAGATCGTTGACCTTATAAACAGTGCCATCGATGTCATAGGCCAACTGTTCGCGCAACGCCCGTATTTCATGGTGATATTCCAGCACCGCCGCCACGCCGACCACAGTCTTGCGTTCGCGCATGACCGGAAAACCCAATGACGAGAGATAGTCAAGCACTCGACTGTGTTTATCGCGCGGTATGTTTCCACCTTCACAGATGCCCGTCCCGTGCGCAAAAAATCTGAGCCTGCGGCTTGCCGTAATGCGTGGATCAAGCTGACGCAACGAACCTGCTGCCGCGTTACGGGGATTTATGAATGTTCTTTCTTTTTTTTCGCGCTGTTGCAGGTTAAGTTGTTCGAAATCCGTCTTCAACATCAGCACTTCGCCTCGCACTTCGAGAAAGGAAGGAGCATGTCCAGTGCCTGTACTGCTTTTCAATGCTAGGGGAATGGAACGAATGGTTCGCAAATTCAGGGTGACATCCTCACCCACATAACCATCGCCCCGGGTTGCACCCGTCGAGAATATACCATCTTCATAGCAGAGGCTTATGGCAAGCCCGTCAAACTTGGGCTCGACCGCATATTCCACGCTGCTGAGATTTAGAGACTGGCGTACGCGTCGGTCGAATGCTTCCACCTCAACCTCTGAAAATGCGTTGCCGAGGGAGAGCATGGGCGTACGATGAACAATTTGAGAAAACGCTTTAAGCGGCGGAGCGCCAATGCGCTGGGTCGGTGAATCAGGCGTTACGAGTTCAGGATAGCGGTGCTCGAGCTCCTCCAATTCCTGGAATAGCTTATCGAACTCGGCATCGGGAATAGTCGGCGCATCCAGTTCATAATAACGCGTGTTATGCAATTCTATCGTGTCGCGCAACTCCTGCAACCGACGGGAGACGCAGTCCAAATGTTCATTCACGCAAAAAGCCTCAGGGCCGTTTCTCCACCTGCCGGAATACCACGCGCCAGCATCATGGACTGGATCGCGCTGAGTTGTTGCCTGATCTTGCGAATGCCGCTGTCACTCAGGGGGGCGCGGTTATCATCGACCATGACGCCCCCGAGCGCATCCGTGAAATTCTCGGCGAGATACATCATTTGTCCGAAAACAATTTCCCCGTTCGCCACCCTGGGCACGTCAAGCAGAAAGGTAATGCCGTGAGTGATGAGCGTCCGCATCTTGTTGGGAAGAAAAGGGGAAGCTTCGTAGTTGCCGAAGGAAAACAAAGTGGCGTTATTTTCATCCCGATAATGAAACAAGCCATCGGCTCCCGGTTTGAAACCGGATGTTTCTGCCAGGACATGGATTTTTGCGCCCGTAAATACGCTGTTATCCTTGCTGATGATATTAATGCCCACCATGACGTCCACTTGCGTGCAGAATTCGTCGAGGAATAGCGCCTGTGCATAAGCTTGCGGTATATCAGGACAGTTTGCAGCCGCTTTTACCTGCGCGGCGAAATTTTCCGCCATGTCGCGAAACGCGGACAAGCTTACTTCACTTACGGGACCGTTACGGTCAGCGAGTTGCAGATGACCCCGCAAATTAATGTAGCTTCCCTTACTGCTACTCTCCGCCGTGATTTCTTCCCAGGACGCTTCTGCCTCTTGCTGACCCAGCCACCGTACCGGCTTGCCAAAATCAAATTTTCGCTGCAACAACTCCGACAGGTTCGAATCCGTGATCGATGTTCCTCCATCAATGCCCACTACATAATCCACCGCATCCGCAGCAGCGACGCTATCAACGATACGGCGACCGGCCGGCGCGGGCCCGGGCCCAAGGGGAGTAATATGCATTGCGGGCCTGAAACGGGGTTCCGGCTTCACATGAGAAGCTTCTGGTCTTACCGGGGAGCGTTCCGTCTTTACCGTCTCGCCTTCTGGTTTTACTGGCGCAGGTTCCGGCGTTGGCTGGGCGGATTCCGGCGCAGGCTGGGCGGACCCGGGCGTTGGCTGGGCAAGTTCCGTTATTCCGGCCGACTCCGCATCCGGCTCGTCAAACGATTCATGCAACGGCTCCTTGCCGAGTTGCGGTTCAATCCTTTCATCTTCTCCATCGGATACCCCGGTTCTCAGCAGCACATCCTCATGCTTGCTGCCAAATGCCTTTTCCGCACCCCGCCGGTAATGACGTTGCTGCATCCAGTTAAAAAAAACAACGCCCAACACCACCACAATGCCAATCGCGATGAGGCTGATTTGCAATTCACTTAAATTCGCCATACGATCAGCTTATCACAGCGGCATCGCTCAGCCGGACAGCTTCTTCGATCTCTACCGCGACCACCCGCGAAACACCTTTTTCCTGCATGGTGACACCGATCAATTGCTGCGCCATTTCCATAGTGATTTTGTTATGGCTGATGAATATGAATTGAGTCTGACGCGACATTTTTCGCACCAGGTTGCAGAAGCGTTCTGTATTGGTATCGTCCAGAGGAGCATCCACCTCATCCAGCAGGCAAAACGGTGCCGGATTCAGCTGAAACAGCGAGAATACCAGCGCTAGCGCCGTTAATGCCTTTTCGCCGCCTGACAGCAAATGGATGGAACTGTTTTTCTTGCCGGGTGGTTGTGCAAAAATCTGTATCCCCGAATCCAGTATTTCTTCGCCCTTCAATATCAACTTCGCTTGCCCGCCCCCGAACATGGTGGGAAACATCTCATCCAGGTGACTGTTGACTTTGCCGACAGTGTCCAACAGACGCTCGCGGGTTTCCCGGTCTATTCGCCGGATTGCATTTTTAAGCGTCTCCGATGCTTCCTCCAGGTCCTGCGACTGCGAATCCAGATAGGCCTTGCGCGCCCGACAGGATTGCAATTCGTCGAGCGCGGCGGAATTGACCGCTCCCAACGCGGCTATTTCCCCACTGAGACGATTGATCTCGGCTTGCAGTGCGGAAGGCCGCCCTTTCCCAAGTGCACGCATCAACTCATCCTCCGCCTCACCCGATTCCTTTAATTGTTCGCCGAACCGGTTCTCCGTAATTCTCGCCTCCTGTTCCTTGAGCCGCGCCTGGCTAATGGCTTCTCGCAACGGTTGCAATTTTTGTTCGGAAGTCATGCGATCCTGCTCTATCTCGCGTAACCCACGAGCCACGTCTTCCAGAGAATTGCGCAGCACAGCCAATCTCTGCTCGCGCTGTTCCCGTATTGTCAACCGTTCCTGGAGCAGGTTGTTCAGTTGCGTTTCTTCAAATCCGCGTTGCTCGGCTTGCAATCTTTCCAGATGAGCGTTGAACTCGACCATATTCTCGTCGATGATCCGAATTGAATTCTCCAACTCGGCGATTTTATCCTCGCAGTTTTTTTCATGAAATACCGCCTCCTGCATTTCCCTTGCGGCTTTTTGCGCTAGTTGACGCTGTGCGGAGAGGACCTGTTCGGCCGCATCCCGAGCCAGTTTTTGTTCTTGCACCTGCTGTTGCAGCAGCTCAATCTGAATCCGGCACTCCGCCAGCCTGGTTTCCGCATGCTGCTTTCGGGAAGCCTCCACCCCGGCCTGCTGCATGATCTCCGCCAACTCGCCATCAATCTGCTTGCGGCGCTGACCCGTGCGTTCGGCTGATTGAGCAAGCTTCAACGCCTGCATCTGAACTTCATGATGCCGCTGCTGGAGCCGGCCGCTATCGTGCCGCAAGCCGGAGGCAGTCGATTCAAGCTCGTGACAGACTTCCTCCGCCGTCTCCAGCGCTGATCTCTCGACCAGGAGGCTTCCTCTCAATAAATCCGCTTCAATTCGGATCTGGGCTATCTCGCGTTGGCGCGCAAGCACCCCGTGTAATTGGGAATCGGGAGCGTAATAGGTAAGGCTGTGTTGCGTAATGATATGTCCTTCGCGGGTCACCAGTATCTCGCGGGAGGAAAGTTCCATTCGCCGGGAAAGCCCCAGGGGCAGGTTCTCAACCGTGAAAACCCCACCTAACCACTCGTCCAGCACGCATTGCATTCCTGCATTGCCGCAGGTCAGATACGATTGCAACGGAATGTAGCCTTTCCTCTCCGGTGGCACATCCCGGGCTTGTTGGTCCGGCTCGAAAAGTGCCCATTTTCCGGGAGGCGGCTCACCCGCCCATTCGTGCACCGCTTCCAACTGCTCAAGCTGAGAGCTGTTCAGACGCTCCCGCAGCACAGCTTCGAGCGCGTCTTCCCATCCTTTCTCGATCTGGATGTTTTGCCACAAACGCGGCAAGGTATCCAGCTGATACTTCACAAGCCAGGAGCTCAATCCCTCGCTGCCTTCGAGTCGGTTCTGCAAGCGCTCCAAGGCATTAAGACGCGCTTCCGCCTGGATAATTTGTTGCTCCAGAGCCTGTACTTTACGTGCACGCTCTCCTTTCACTTCTTCCGCACTCAGCAGCAGGTCTTCGGTTTGCGCAAGCATTTCCTGTTGATGTTTCAGGCCGGCCGCCGTATCTTCCGTCTCCCGATTCAAATGCGATAACTCTTCGATTTCGGGCGGTGGCAAGGCGTCATGCTCAGCAGCCAGCCGTACGCGGCGCAATTCGAGTTGCCGGAAGTTCTTTTCGGCATGGCCGCGATGACTTTCTTCCAGTTGCCCAGCCTGCTCAACCAGCAGCAAATTCCGCTGTATTTCAGCCAGTTTTTCCTGGCACATGCTAAAAGCCGAGTCCGCCAGCGGCAGCTTTTCATTCTCCACAGCGGTTTTTTTCTTGCCCGCTTCGCGAGCAAGAGAGGCGACCTCAACCTCGGCCCTCAAACGATTCAAGTTGTCAGCTGCGTCTTCCGCCTGTTTTTCCTTACGCTCAAGCTGGCTCCTCACTGTACTGATCTGTTGCACGATACGTTGACGGTTCTCGCGCATGTGGCGTATTTGCTGTTCGATATGCGCAACCTCCGCGTTCGTGGCATAAAGCTCGCCCTGCGCCTGATGCAGACTGTCGCCAACCTCGTAGTGCAGCCCGCGCTTTTCCTCAAGCTGTTTTTCGGCGCGGCGCAGATTCGCGATTTCCGCGTCCAAAGCCGTTTGGAGCGATTGAAGCTCTTTTTCCGCAAGTGCCCGCTGCGTGGCCGCCTCGTGTTTGCGGGCGCAGCACAGCAAACTTTGCGCCCTGAGCCGCCGGTCTTCCATATCCCTGAATCGTGAGGCGACCTCGGCCTGCCGTTCCAGCCGTATCAGTTGTTTTTCCAGTTCCTGGCAAATATCGTTCACTCGCAGCAGATTTTCGCGAGCATCGGTCAAGCGGGATTCAGTCTCACGGCGGCGTTCCCGGTATCTGGAAATACCGGCGGCTTCCTCCAGAAATACGCGCAACTCCTCCGGCTTTGCCTCGATAATGCGAGAGATCATCCCCTGCTCGATTATGGCGTAGCCGCGGCCGCCTATGCCCGTGCCAAGGAAAATATCCGCGACATCGCGCCGGCGTACATGGATATTATTGATGTGGTAGGCCGATTCCCCATCCCGGCGCAATACCCGCTTGATGCAAATCTCCGCGTAACTCGACCATTGGCCGGCAGCCTTTCCCATATTGTTGTCAAACATCAACTCAACGCTGGCTCGCCCAACCGGTTTACGATTCGCGGAACCGTTGAAAATCACATCCTGCATGGACTCGCCGCGTAATGCGGATGCCCGCGATTCGCCGAGAACCCAGCGCACCGCGTCAATGACGTTGGATTTGCCACAGCCATTAGGACCCACAACTCCTACCAGATCGCCCGGAAGGGGAATCTCGGTGGGATCGACGAAGGATTTAAAGCCGGCAAGTTTGATGTGGGAGAGGCGCAATTTGTGGTTCGCAACCAGTTATAATTGTGCAGCCCGGATAAACGGCCTGGAAGAGGCCGCGATGGGCCGCTCTGGAGAATGTGTCCAGGAAAGATTATTCTAACCGATTTGCCCGAGATAAGAGAATGCCCAGCAGCCCTACAAAAAACCTGGAAATCTTCGACAACCCGGCGCCGGCGCGGGATTACCAGATTCACATGGAAATTCCCGAGTTTACCTGCCTTTGTCCGAAAACCGGGCAACCTGATTTCGCTACGCTGATTCTCGATTACATCGCGGATGAAAAATGCATTGAACTCAAGAGCCTCAAACTTTATATCTGGTCCTACCGGAACGAGGCGACGTTCCATGAAGCGGTGACCAACCGTATCGTAGATGACCTGGTTGCCGTCCTTGAGCCACGCTACCTCCGCCTCACCGCGAAATTTTATGTACGCGGCGGCATTTTCACTAATGTCGTTGTGGAACACCGAAAATCGGGATGGCAACCATTGCCGCCGGTGGATCTGGCGAAATTCGGGAGCCAGCCTCCGATCCGTGAATGAAATTTTTACGCCTCATGCACGAGGCCGGACTCAATCGCGCCGGGATTTATTTGTGTTCCCGGTTCCAATTTTCAACTTTTCCAATTTTCAACTTTTCCAATAAAACCTCGACGACACTTTACCTATCTTTTGCATACCCGCTGAATCATAAAAATGAAAATACAGCGATTCACAATAATCCTGGTTGCCAGCCTGACGCTGGCAACTGCAAGTTTTTTGGCACATGCAAGCGAAGTTGCCGAACCCGCTAAATCAGTAATTATTGAGTCCCTCGAAGACGAGCTGCCGGAAGACGCGCCCAATGCATCCGGCACTCTTTCTGCAATGGATGGCAATGCCGCTGTCCCCACCCCGGACGATGACGTAAGTCCCCTTGCTGAAACAAGCGATCACGCCGCTAACATATCCGTTCCCCCCATCGATCTATGGGAACGCATACGCAACGGCTTTTCCATGGATGAGCTGGATAGCGAGGAGGTGCGCAATAGCGAGGATTTTTACGCCAGTCATCCGAAATACATGAAGCGCGTCGTCGAACGCGGCAAGCGTTACCTCTTCCATATTGTTGAAGAGGTCGAGCGCCGGGGCATGCCTTCCGAGATGGCCCTGCTACCCATTATCGAAAGCGCGTTCAATCCCAGGGCCTATTCCAGTCGCCATGCCAGTGGCCTTTGGCAGTTTATCCCGTCCACCGGCAAAAATTATGGTTTGAAGCAGAATTGGTGGTATGACGAGCGCAAGGATGTTATCGCCGCCACGAGCGCTGCGCTGGATTATTTACAGAACCTGCACCGCATGTTTGGTGACTGGGAGCTGGTACTGGCTTCTTATAATTGGGGCGAAGGTGCTGTCGGGCGTTCACTCGTGAAGAACCGGAGCAACGGATTGCCGGAGGATTTCCGGAACATCAGTTTGCCGCCCGAAACGCAAAATTATGTTCCCAGGCTGATAGCGATAAAGAACATCATCTCCAATCCTGCGATGTTCGGCGTCGAACTCGAGTCGGTGCCAAACCGGCCTTATTTCGAAAAAGTCGCGACAACTCGCCATATCGATGTAAAACTCGCGGCGAAGCTCGCGGGAATCTCGGTAGATGAATTCAAGGCCCTCAATCCCGCCCACAAGCGGCCCGTCATCCATACCGACGGATCGCGCGCCTTGTTGTTTCCTGCTGATAAAGCCGAGATTTTTATGGAGAATCTTAAAAATCACGACAAGCCGCTGGTGTCCTGGCAAGCTTACAGGGCGAAAAACGGGGAGACCGCTGAAAAGATCTCGGCCCGGTATGGGATCAGCATACGACGACTGAGGGAGATCAACGATATCGGCAAGAACAGCACGATTATGCCAGGCCAGGCTTTGCTGGTCCCGCGCAATGGAAGCATGGAGGGCGAGGATATCTCCATTATGAGCAACAAACCGCTAGCCCCGCTAATGCCCGAACAGGGCTTTGTCTATGCCGTGAAAAAAGGTGATTCGCTATTCGGGATCGCAAAGCGTCACGGCGTTACCATTCCACAGATAAAATCTTGGAATGGGGGTACCGCACGGCTGCTCATCGGCCAGAAGCTGATACTCAAACATAGCTCGCCTGGCAGAACCAAGGCACCCACCCCTGAGGGCAGCGCCATGCCCGAAAAGAAACGGATGTGACTGATGACCTTGAGCCACAGCCCGGCAAAGTAACATCACATGAACAAGGAAACGCGCGGAGCCCGGTGAAGTCAGGCGTATTTTCGCCAGCAAGAAAATGTCGCGGGAGCCATTTTCCATCAAGACAGACGTCCCATCCTGCCGCTCTGGTAGTCCGTGATTGCCTGCTTGATCTCCTCGGCACTGTTCATAACGAAAGGTCCGCTCCCGACGATCGGTTCCTCGATCGGCTCGCCGCAAAGCAGCAATATCGTCGCATCTTTTGCGCTGTGGATACAAATCTGGTCACCCGTCCTTTCAAACAGGCCCACCTCGGCCGCACCGATAACGTCCGAACCACTGAGGTGTACCGAACCCTTGAGCACCACCAGCACCGTGGTATGATTTTCGGGTACAGGAAGGCAAAACGGCTGCTCACCAACCAGATGAATGTCCCACACATGGACCGGAGTGAAAGTCTGCGCCGGTCCCCTGACACCGTCAAACTCGCCTGCAATAACGCGCAGGCTCCCATGACCCCCGGGAAGATCCAGCACAGGGATCTGACTATTCAAGATACCCTGATAGCGGGGTGGCGACATCTTGTCCCTGGCGGGCAGGTTGACCCATAACTGCACCATTTCAAGCACGCCGCCGTGCCGCGCAAAATCGCGCCCGTGAAATTCTTCATGAACCAGGCCAGATGCGGCAGTCATCCACTGCACATCCCCCGGAGCGATATGGCCGCCGCCACCGGAACTATCGCGATGCTCCACCTCGCCGCCGTAGACGATGGTTACCGTTTCAAACCCGCGATGCGGATGCTCCCCAACACCCAGCCTTTTCTCTGTCGGCGGAAATTCCACTGGACCAGCGTAGTCAAGAAGCAGAAAGGGGCTGATCGCTGGCCCAAGACTCGAATAAGCAAAAAGGTTCCGTACGGGGAATCCATCGCCGACCCAACGGCGGTCGGAACCGCGCTGGATGCGCTGAAGTTTCTTGACGGATTTTCCGGCTGCTATTTCCAGTGATGTCATAATGTTCCCCGGTTGGATGTTAATCCGATCAGTGAATTGCCGACTTGGAAAATACGTTCAGGACGATCACGCCGGCGACGATAAGCGCCAGTCCCACAATGGCGGGACCATCCAGGGCCTGCCCAAGAACAAGCCAGGCAATGAGCGTAATAAGCACGATACCCGCGCCGGACCAGATGGCGTAGGCGATTCCCACGGGGATTGTGCGTAAGGTAAGAGACAGGAAAAAGAAGGCAGCGGCATAGCCTGCTACCACTACAAGGGACGGCCACAACCGGGTGAATCCGTTACTCGACTTCAAGGCGGAAGTCGCCATCACTTCACTTATAATTGCGATAGAAAGGAAAAGCCATTGCATTGCCGGTTCCTGCCTGATTGAGCGCCTGGAATTGACCTTGTCAAGATCATACCCCAAGTGGCAACAACGGTGATAATCGAAAGGCAACACCAACGTTTTATGTGCGTCACCGTACCGACCAGTTTGTCGCTCCTCAATAATGTTCAGAAAATTCGGGCGCGGTCGCCGAAAATGCCAATCTACAAGCTGCAAACTAACAAAAAAAGCAAAAACTACACATCCTCAATTACGATCCTAAAAAAGGGAAATACCGTGCGACATCTTTCTATCATCGCAGCTGCATTGTTTTTTACATCGACGGGCCACGCTGCGGTAACCGAGGACGCTTATATTGCCGGTTATGCCGCGGGAATTCTCAAGCACGGTTTCAAGGTCGAAATTCCGACTTTGATCGTGCGCGAAGGCGTCATTACAGTTCCTGCAAATAAACTGACACCCGATAACCGGGTCTCGATTGTGCAGGCACTGGCACAGATTCCCGGCGTCACCGCAGTAACCGTGTCGGACAGTATTGCGGGCGGTCCCACGGAACGGGATGCGTTCGCACCTATTCAACGACCCGGTGCCAGCGCCCGGGAACCGGGACCGGGATCAGAAGAGGCAGTTGCGAGTGAAGGAGTGCCAGCAGCAGGTCCGGCAGTTCTCGAAACCGGAATGCTGCCCAAAGGCCATCTGTTCAAGCCGTTGCTGGCGGATCCCCGATGGGCTCATTTCTCCGCCGCATATCGCAATTATGTCGGAAACAATATTGATGGAAACAACAATGGCGCGGTCAGCTTCGGGGAAACGATCCCGTTCTACCGCGGCAATTTTGGAAATTCCACCGTGCAATGGGAGGCCGGCCTCCAGGCTGCTGTCTTCAGCGACTTCAATCTCGGCGCACCCTCCGCGGATCTCATCAATAGCGATTTCATCGCATCGGCCTACGGAAGCATGCGTGCGGGAAATTTTTCCGCTTTCGGCCGCGTCTATCACCAGAGCTCGCACCTTGGCGACGAATTTTTGCTGCGCAGGTTAACCAGCCTGGAACGGATCAATCTCAGCTATGAAGGAGCCGATCTCCGCTTATCGTATGAGCTACCATATGGACTACGGGTTTATGGGGGGGGAGGAGGTATCTTTCACAAGGAACCGTCGACAATCAAGCCCTGGTCAATA
The DNA here is from genome assembly GCF_900115125.1 of Nitrosospira briensis. GTDB lineage: Bacteria > Pseudomonadota > Gammaproteobacteria > Burkholderiales > Nitrosomonadaceae > Nitrosospira > Nitrosospira briensis_A. The sequence continues at coordinate 133,373 of NZ_FOVJ01000002.1, forward strand.
CAATATGGCGTCGAGTTCAGAAGCCCGTGGCGGATCGAGGTTGTATCCTTGCGGCCAATTGCGGCGGTCGACATCAAGAATCATGAACAGAATGACTGGAATGCCGACGTATCCGCGAGAGCAGGCGTACAGTTGGACCATTTTCAGACGTTCGGCCGGAAACTCCTGTTCCTGGTAGAATATTTTCACGGAAATTCCCCCACGGGCCAGTTTTTCAGACAAAGAGTCGACTATCTGGGTATCGGCGCGCACTATCATTTTTAAACCCGGGGTCAGCAAATGCCGCATGAAGGTCCTTCCTGGCAACCGCACTTCAACCATGGCCACCCGGTCGGACTGGCCATTGCTGCACGGGCTGATGAGTTTTAACGGCACACCGGCAGCAGTTGTTCGAGGACTTCCTGACGCATGTCCAACACCCTTCAGCGGGTCTTTCCACTGCACGCTTTCGATGCGCTGATCCGGCACGGATATCATCCGGTGCTGGCCCGCGTCTATGCCGCGCGCGGTATTGAAGATGCAGCTCAGCTCGAGGTGGACTGGCCTCGACTTATCCCTTTCGATCGCCTGAAGAACGTTTCACTCATGGCGCGATTTCTCGCCGAAGCTATCCTGGCGCGCAAACGTCTCCTGATCGTAGCCGATTATGATTCCGATGGCGCCACCGCTTGCGCGGTTGGCATACGCGCCCTGAGGCAATTCGGCGCGGTAGTCGATTACCTTGTCCCTAACCGCTTCGAATACGGTTATGGGCTCACGCCGGAAATCGTACGCCTTGCAGCCCGCACCGAGGCGACGGCCGCAACTGCAACCAGTTCGGCAAGCCGTCCCGACATATTGATCACGGTGGACAATGGCATAGCAAGCGTGGAAGGCGTAGCTGAAGCCCACCGTCACGGCATGCAAGTGCTTGTTACCGATCATCACCTGCCCGGAGACGAACTGCCGGATGCTGACATCATCGTGAATCCCAACCAGCCTGGCTGCGACTTTCCCAGCAAGCACCTCGCAGGCGTGGGCGTGATATTTTATCTGGTATTGGCGTTGCGGGCGGAATTGCGGGCAAGAGGCGCATTTTCCACTGCATGGAAAGAACCCAATCTTGCCAGCCTGCTTGATCTGGTGGCATTGGGCACCGTGGCGGATGTGGTGAAACTCGATGACAACAACCGGCTCTTGGTACACCAGGGTTTGCAGCGTATACGCAAGGGTCGCGGCTGTGCGGGCATCAACGCCCTTTTGCAGGTTGCGCGCCGGGACTTCCGGCAGGTCTCCGCCTATGAACTGGGTTTCATGATCGGACCAAGATTGAACGCAGCGGGACGGCTCGACGATATGTCGCTCGGGATCGAATGCCTCATTACAGACGACGAGTCCCGCGCTTCGCAGATCGCTCTGCAGCTCGATGCGCTCAACCGCAAGCGGCAGGAAATCGAAGCGGCGATGCAAGATAGCGCACTGATTCTGCTTGAGAACATCCTTTCCGCGCCCCATGCACAAAATGGGCAACATGCGGCCGTCAAGGAATCCGATGCGAGCAGCCTGAGTTTGTTCGATCCTGCATGGCATCAGGGGGTGATAGGAATACTCGCATCACGCATCAAAGACAAATTCCACCGCCCAGTGATCGCATTCGCGCGAGGCGGTGACGGCGAATTAAAGGGGTCGGGGCGGTCCATTCCCGGGTTTCACCTGCGAGACGCGCTCGATCTCGTTTCCAAACGCCATCCCGGTCTTTTGTTAAAATTTGGTGGCCATGCCGCCGCCGCGGGACTGACGATACGTAGCTGTGATTTCGAAAAATTTTGCGACGCTTTTGAGCAAACCGTGCGGTCGCTGCTCGGGTCGGCCGGCCTTAAGCGCATCATCGAAACAGACGGCGATCTGGAAGAATCCGACATGAACCTGGAACTGGCGCGGCATCTTGCGGAACAGGTATGGGGGCAAGGTTTTGCCCAGCCTACCTTCAGTACCCGCTTTACTGTGGAAGATCAGCGCGTGGTCGGGCAGAGGCATCTGAAATTAAAGCTGAGGAAGCAGGAAGCAGAAATCAGGGCGTATGGACCAGAAAAATCGGCAAGACTCAACGTGCTTTATGATGCAATATTGTTTGCTCATGCTGTCCCCCTTCCCGGCGTAATAGACGCCACCTATCGAGTGCATGTAAACGAGTACAACGGCAACGCGACCTTGCAGTTCATCCTGGAGCACTGGGTCGCGGTCGATGCCTGAAGCTCTGCATGCGTTCTCATACCATAAAGGTGTGAAAATGCTCGGGGATCGCTGACTGAGCAGTCCGGCTCATTCCGCAAAACCCCTCGTGCCCCCTCGCGAAACCAGGGCTTATACAGAGATTCCCTGCCAGTGACATATAATGTCCGTCTTTTTTTGAACTGCATTATTTGCCGTCCATCGAACCAGTATTCCAGATGCCATTCAAACTGACCATTCCCTCACCTGGCTCGACAATTCGCTATGGTCATTTCGATGGCTCCGGGGATGCGCTTGCTCTGGCCCAACTGGGGCAGGAAGCAAAACCTCTGACAATCATTACGGCAAGCGCGCTATCGGCGCAAAGGCTTCTTGAAGAAATACCCTTCTTCGCACCTGAGTTGAAAACCAGGCTGTTGCCGGACTGGGAAACGCTGCCCTATGATACTTTCTCGCCCCATCAGGATCTGGTATCTGAACGGCTTGCCACGCTTTATCAGCTCACGAGCGGCGCCTGCGATGTACTGATCGCTCCAGTCACAACCGCGCTATATCGGTTACCGCCCAGAGAATATCTTGCGGCTCACACTTTTTTTCTTAAACGGGGTGAAACGCTTAATCTGAACGCATTGCGCAGCCAGATGACTTTAGCGGGTTACACGCACGTAACCCAAGTGCTCTCACCCGGGGAATACAGCGTACGGGGCGGGCTGGTCGACCTCTTCCCGATGGGCAGCCCGCTGCCCTACCGCATCGATTTGCTGGATAATGAAATAGAGACGATTCGTACTTTTGACGTGGATACGCAGAGAAGTGTGTATCCCGTCACTGAAATACGGCTATTGCCAGCGCGTGAATTCCCTCTCGACGAAGAAGGCCGCACTCGTTTTCGGGGTAGCTTTCGTGAAAAATTCGAGGGTGACCCGTCGAAAAGCCGCGTTTATAAAGATATCAGCAAAGGGGGCACGCCTGCGGGCATCGAATACTACCTGCCGCTTTTTTTTGAACAGACTGCAACGCTCTTCGACTACCTGCCGCAGACAACGCTGCTATGCCTGCACGATGAAATTCATCCTGCAGCGGAAAATTTCTGGCGCGACACACAATCGCGCTATCAACTGCTGCGCGGCGATAACGATCGTCCACTGCTGCCGCCAGTCGAATTATTTCTCACTACAGAAGCCTTCTTCGGCGCGCTGAAGCCTTATCCACGTATCGAATTCCAGGGTGACGGACAGAATTCGAAAGCCAGAACCCAAGACTTGTCCAGGGCATTGCCGCCCCTTCAGATTGACCGGCGCGCTGATAATCCGGCAGAGAGACTTGCTGCATTTGTCGCACAATTCGCTTCCGAGTTTGAGTCCTCTGGTGGCCGCATACTGCTTCTGGCGGAAAGCCTGGGCAGACGGGAGCTGATCGCGGATCATTTGAGGCAGTGCGGGCTATTCCCGTCTATTTGTGATGATTATGCGCAGTTTCGAGCCGGCGCCGCGACTTTCATGCTTGGTGTGGGTCCCCTGCACAACGGGTTTATATTCCTGGGCGAAGGGACAGCTTTTGTCACCGAAAGCGAGCTGTACGCCAGGCATCTGCACGGGCGAGGCGAGCGTGACTCGCGCAAAACCACGGCAGTGGCGGACGCCATGCTGCGTGATTTATCGGAGATCAAACCAGGAGACCCGGTGGTACATGAGCAGCATGGCATCGGCCGTTACCTCGGGCTGGTAAGCATGGATCTGGGCGAAGGCGCGACTGAATTCTTATCGCTGGAATACGCTGGCGGCGACAAGTTATACGTACCGGTCTCTCAACTGCATCTTATTGGACGATATAGCGGAGCGACGCCGGAAACGGCACCGCTGCATAAACTCGGCAGCGGCCAATGGGACAAGGCCAAGCGCAAAGCGATGCAGCAGGTGCGTGATACCGCGGCAGAACTGCTGAATATCTACGCTCAGCGCAATGCCCGTACCGGCCATGCATTTGCACTCAAGCAACATGATTACGAGGCATTCGTCGAAGGGTTCGGCTTCGAGGAAACACCCGATCAGGCCGCTGCGATTGACGCTGTGATCGAGGATCTGGCTTCCGCAAAACCCATGGATCGGTTAATTTGCGGGGATGTGGGTTTCGGCAAGACCGAGGTGGCGTTGCGGGCTGCCTTCGTTGCTGTCGCCGATGGCAAACAGGTAGCAGTTCTGGTGCCCACCACGCTACTGGCGGAACAACATTTCCAGAACTTTTCCGACCGCTTCAGTCTGGTTGCGGATGAATGGCCGATTAAAATTGCGGAGCTATCGCGTTTCCGTTCGGCAAAGGAACAGACACAGTCGCTGGCGGGACTGGCCAGCGGGCAAATAGACATCGTGATTGGCACCCATAAACTGATTCAGAAAGGCGTGAAGTTCAAGAACCTGGGCTTGGTGATCATTGATGAGGAACATCGCTTTGGGGTGCGCCACAAGGAACAATTGAAAAGCCTGCGTTCCGAAGTGGACGTATTGACGCTGACCGCGACACCCATTCCGCGCACGCTTGCCATGTCCCTGGAAGGACTGCGCGACTTTTCCGTGATCGCTACCGCACCGCAGCGGAGGCTGGCCATCAAAACCTTCGTCAGCCGTTTATCCGAAGGAATCATCCGCGAAGCGTGCTTGCGGGAATTGAAACGCGGCGGGCAGATATATTTTCTGCACAACGAGGTGAGCACCATCCAGACCATGCATGACAAGCTCGCCCGGCTATTGCCGGAGGCGCGCATAAACATCGCCCACGGGCAGATGCGCGAGCGCGAGCTGGAACATGTAATGAAGGATTTTTACCAGCAGCGTTTTAATCTTCTGCTGTGCACAACCATTATCGAAACCGGGATCGATGTTCCCACCGCCAATACCATCATCATCAATCGCGCGGATAAATTCGGTTTGGCTCAATTGCACCAGTTGCGCGGCCGGGTCGGCCGCTCTCACCATCAGGCGTATGCGTATTTGCTGGTACCGGAAGAAGAAGCTCTGGGCGTCCAGGCCCGGAAGCGCCTGGACGCTATCCAGGCAATGGAGGAACTGGGCGCGGGCTTCTACCTTGCCATGCATGACCTGGAAATCCGGGGGGCGGGCGAAGTACTGGGCGAATCGCAAAGCGGGGAGATGCAGGAAGTGGGCTTTAATCTCTACGCCACCATGCTGGACGCCGCTGTCCGATCATTGAAAGAGGGCAAGGAACCGGATATCCAGCATCCCCTCGGCGTTGCTACCGAAATCAACCTGCATGTCCCCGCCTTGTTACCGGATGACTACTGCAACGATGTGCATGAGCGTCTGGTACTGTACAAACGCATGGCCAATTGCACAAGCGACGATCAACTGGATGACATTCAAATTGAATTGACGGACCGGTTCGGCCTCTTGCCGGATCCCGTCAGGGCATTGCTGGACTGTCATCGCCTGCGTATTGCGGCGACGCCTTTGGGGATTACCCGAATAGAAGCGAGTTGTGACTCGATACAGGTGCAGTTCGTCCCCGATCCACCGGTGGACGCCAGCAGTATTGTCGCCCTGCTGCACCGCAGCCGCGACTATCAGCTGTCGGGCCCCGACCGTCTCAAAATTCAGGTGCGGATTGCTGGCGTTAAAGAACGGGTGGCACGAATAAAAAGCTTGATCACGGAGTTGAGCGTGTAAAAGCAATCGAGGGGGCAAGCCTGGACGCCCCAGTCCCCGAGTCCATGCCGTTCCACAGGTATCATTCCCTGATTTTTTGTTTTCGGTAAAAATTCCCGTTTAAATCGTTGCTTTTCAGGAAAATGATCCTGTATTCGCGCTTAATTTGTCCGTTAACTCATATTTACCGCCGGAAATTTTTCTGATGCTGGGGTTAAAGAGTATTAAAAGCAAAATCGTGGCATTCGCCATCATGGCCACGCTCATTCCATCGGTAGGGCTGGGGTTGCTATCCTTCCGTCAAAACGAAGCACAGATCAGCGATAACGTGACGCTTGAGCTTCGCGCCCTGACAAGTTACGCCAGCCGGGAAATAGAACTGTGGATTGATAAGCGTGTACATGAAGTGTACGTTACTTCCTCGTCCAGTGCGGTAATAGACGGGTTATCGGCAATTTACCGGCCTGCGCCCGACGCGTCCGGCAGAGATCCGCGCGCGCTTGCACTTTATCTGCGGTCGGTGCAGGAAAAGCTCGAAACAATACTGGAGCTCACCGTCGTGAATGCCGCGGGGCAAGTCGTTGCAAGCAGCATGGAAACGACGGCCTCGGTGACGCTTCCGCAGGATTGGCCCCAAAACTCCCTTACAGAAGGTCTTGTGATTGAACCGGCGCACTGGGACAAGCAATATGCCACCGCAACAGTCAGCATTGCAATTCCGGTATTGTCGTACGACAACATGCTGATGGGCGCATTAGTCGCCGTGCTTGATCTGCGCGCCTTGCAACCCGAGCTGAAAAGTCCGACAAGATCACCCCCGGGCGAGGTCCTCCTGCTCGATCCGGAGGGCAGGATTCTTGTCAGCAGCCAGGCTGATGCGGAGAAGCTAAAGAAACTGGACGCATCCTTGCTCCAGAGCCTGCTCGCGCAACCGGGTGAGTCTGCCGTCTTTCAGGGGGTCACGCGTCCCGAGGTCATCGGTGTGGCCGATGTATCCGGGGAACTGGCGATCACCATTCTGGCCGAACGCGATCGCCAGGCGGTCTACGGTGACTGGATAGACCTCCGCAATATGTTCCTGGCACTTGTGGGGGCTCTGGTTCTGTTAATGGCGGCAGTGGCCTTCCAGATGGGCCGTTCGATTGTTGTCCCGCTAAAACGCCTGATACGGGCAGCAGACCGTATTGCCGGCGGGGACCTTGATGTCCGGCTCTCGGCGACGCGAAACGACGAACTCGGTCATCTTACACAGGTGTTCGACCAGATGGCCGACAGGCTGCGCCGTAATCATGCAGAGATCATGGCTGTCAACGAAGCCATGCAACAACAAAACCAGGTGCTGGCGACACTTTCCATAACCGATAGCCTTACCGGCCTGTACAACCGCAGCAAGCTGGATACCATACTGACCGATGAGCTCGCTCGATTTAAACGCACCCAACGGCAATTTTCATTGTTAATGCTGGATATCGATTACTTCAAGACCCTCAACGACAGCTATGGACACATCACGGGTGACGAAATCCTCGTCGCCGTAGCCCGAATACTTCTTCAATCCATCCGCAGTATCGACTATGCAGCGCGTTATGGTGGCGATGAATTCATTATTGTCCTGGTCGAGACTTCAGCCGGCCTCGCGTTTAAAACTGCTGAGCGGATCCGCTCGCAGGTAGAAAATATGCGCTACAGCGTCAATGGCTCGACAATCAACGTAACAGTAAGTATCGGCATACTCCAATGCCGGCCGGATGATATGACACCGACCTCGTTGCTCGCCCGCGCTGATCATGCGCTCTACGAAGCGAAAGGCGCCGGACGCAACCGGGCGCATCGCGCGCATTAGAAAAACAGCTGTCGAATCCTCCGAATCCCACGCTGGAATTGCTCACCTGCAAGTGAATCGGCAAGTGTGCCCATCGCCCCATTTGATCAGCTGAGGATTTATTCAGACGCTCGCTGGAGTTGAACGCTGCGTCTGGGCGCAGCCAACTGCGCTTCGACCAGTGTATTGAACACCCATCCTGACCGTCCATCTGCGGTAACGATTTTCAGCCAGTCTCCCCTGTACGCCTCTGCTGTCATTGTGGAGTCTTTTCCCAGCATTCCGAGCACCGCGGCTCTCAGGCTTGGCTGCTGGCGCAAATTGCTGTCGACCTTGGCGCGGAGCGGAATCGGGACCTGAAACGGAACCGTCACCTGGTGCGGATCCGCGGCTTTGTTGGCGCGATTATTCCTCACCATGTCGATGAATTCGCGGGCCTGCGCCGCGTAATCCATGGCTGTAGCATAGTTATCTTCCGCATACGACGCAGCTGCCGCACTCAGCAAAAGCTGTGCCTGAGTTTGCAATATCTTTTCGGAATCCGTCATTGAGGATGACTTCAGGTTTTCCATGATCATTTCAACTTCCGCAATAGTCGAGGCGGCGGCAGGACGCGTGGCCAAACGCCGGAGTTTCACCTTGGCCTGGGCGGCTTGACTGCTGGTTTCCTGTAAGGCCTTTGCCTGATCCTGCTGCCGAGCCTCCTGGCTGCGGATGTGCGCTTCCTTTTCCGCCAGCAACTTCTGCAGGCGCTCGATTTCGTGTTGTTGCGCCTCTTTTTCCGCCAGCAGTTTTTCGTACTCAATTTCACGCGGCCCCTTCACGCGGGATTCCGGCCGCGCACTCTCGGCCTCGACCTCGGGCAGATCGGCTTTCGGAAGAATGTTGCATCCCCCAATATTCAAACCGAGAAGCACCAGGGCTATCCAACACAGCACTTGATCCGGCTGAACCTTTGGCTGCCTGTGGAGCTTGCCGTGTTGTCCCACTAGTTCCATACTTCGTTTTCTCCCGATCTTGATATCCATACTATCAGTATGCTTATTATCCCGCAGTTGGCGCTTATATGATACGCATCATCAGGAATATTCAAGAGTGGATTCATTTATATATCTGCATTTAGGAATATATGGACGCCGGAAGCCGGCTCAGTTGGACCACGGCGCGCTGATGCCCGGCTGGTATGGAAGTTCGCCGCGATTGCTGGCACAATGCCAGCTGTCTGAAAAATAGCAGCTTCTATAAAAAATGGCTTCCTTCGCAGCGCTGCTGCGTTGGTAATCCATTGGGCTGGGTTATAACAGAGGCGTAAAGAACAACCCTCCATCTGTTCCGTACCCGAGTGCAAGACATGCCTGCCGGGCAGCTTGTTTTCGAACGCCTTATCCAGCCTTGAAGCATCCTTAACATTAAAACTGGAATGGTACATGAACCTCATCATACAAGGGCTTGAAATCGAGAACAGGGATCTGAGAGAGCTTGCGAAACTGGCCGGCGCCAACGATATCGAACGAATCACAGGCCAGGCTTTCCGGCTGAAAAATGCGAACCGGCGGGATCAGGTTCCGGAATACTGTGCCGACGCCGGACTGGATTTTGCTTTCGTCGAACAAACGGCCAGGCTGGGCGATTTTGGCCTTGTTGCGATGGATATGGATTCCACCCTTCTTGCGATCGAGTCCATTGATGAAATAGCCGATATGCACGGTGTAAAACCACAGGTATCCGAAATTACGCAGCGGACCATGCGCGGCGAGATCGTTTTCGCCGAAAGCTTGAGACAGCGTACAGCGCTGCTCCGGGACCTGGACGAGGACGCACTGCAACGTGTATACGATGAACGGGTCCGGCTGAGCCCTGGTGCGGAAAAGATGTTACTTCGGATGAAGTCGGCCGGCATCCGGACAATGGTCATTTCCGGAGGTTTCACGTTTTTCACCGATAGAATCAAGGCAAAACTAAATCTCGACTATTCCGCCGCCAATACGCTTGAAGTTGCCGATGGCAAGCTTACGGGTAAAGTGCTGGGCGAAATCATAGGGGCGCACGGAAAAGCTGAAGTGTTAAAAAAAGTGCGTGACGAACTGGGATTGAAACGGGAACAGGTAATCGCCATTGGCGATGGCGCCAACGACCTTAAGATGATGGAGGAAGCCGGGGTCAGCATTGCGTATCGCGCCAAGCCAATCGTGCAGGAAAACGCGACTTACGCGATCAATCATGTAGGCCTGGACGGGGTGTTAAACCTGTTCGATTGACCTACGGGGCGGCTGATCTTCGGGGGTCAATTCTGTTGTGCATTGGAATTGGCAACCCCGAAATCCGCTTCCGTGGAAGGTCCCGCAATAGCCACGTAAGCCGCTCAATAACTGAATGCGGCTTCAACAAGATAGGTGCGTTGCGGGTAGGGATGAAAAACAAACGCCTTGTCATTGTTCAGATTGGTAATGCCGAACGAGACCCGGCTTTTCAGTCCGTTTTGCAATTTAAACCGGTAGCTGGTTTTGAAGTCCATGAAAAAGAAATCGCTCTGGGAACCGAAAACATTGTTCACATGGTCTCTGTTATCGAGATCGTTGAACGAGTCGCTGGTGTAACGGCCGGAAAGCGAGATATCCCATGCGTCGGTAGCGTGGTAGGTGGTAAAGAAGTTTGCTCGCCAATGTGGTAAACGGATACGTTGCTTGCCAGTCAAATCAAAGTTGGCAGGCGTTCCGGTCGACTCCGTAAAGCTGATGACCGGACCCTTGTCCACTTTTGCATTCATCCAGGTGCCATTGAACATAAAATCAAACTTGGAGCCGAGAATACGCCGCTGATCAAAGATAAGTTCAACACCCGTAGTGCTGGTCTCATCAATATTCTGGAACGCGCTCGATGTGAGCACGCCGGAGGCGGTTAACACTTGCTGGATGGCGTCCTTGATATCGTCGCGAAAAACATTCACCCGAATGTAGCCCTTCGGTAGCGCATATTCAACCATGAAGTTGTGATGTACGCCATTCTCGGGCCTGAGCAGCGCATTTGCCGTAATAATGCTGGTCGGGGAGCTGAGCGATTGAAACAATTCAGCAATTACGGGAAATCGATGGGCCCTGCCAAAGGAATAACGTAGTTTCCACGGCCCAGGTTCGTAGCCGAGGGAAACCTTGGGCGAAAGTGCCGATACGTCGCGATCAGGGACCGATGTACTTCCCACGATGCCATTGCTCGCCGACCACCATTCCTGGCGCGCTCCCACCGTGATATCCCATGCCGGATAAAACCGGTATGCGGCTTGTGCAAACATTGCCTGAGTCGAAGTGCGGCCGTCATTATTTCGATTAGCCTGCAGTCCCCCGCGCGTGAGGGTAGCGTAATCAATCAAGGAATACTGGCGGAAGCTCAAATTGTATTGATCGAAATGGTAGCCGCCCAGCAACGATATTTTTTCATAACCGAATAATGCCGGAGTACTCAGCTTGAGGTCGGCATTCAGCCAGTTGAATTTCTTGAAATCCTGAAGTTGGCCTGCCCCGGTATTCGCGGGATCATTTTTATTGAAAAAGGCGGTGGCGCGGATATCTTTGAGAACATCGAAATGACTGATTGTCGTATCGATATTCCAGTTCGGAGTGAGGGCGCCACGTAGCTGCAGCCCTAGATTCAGCGTCTCGCGCTTGTCCTGGCTGCCTCCAAAACCACGTTGTACGACATCGAAGCGTGTCCCATCCAGAGAAGCGTTACCTGCCGTATCGCAGCAGGCTGGCGCGGCCCCTCCCCAAAACGGCTGTCCGGTTATGTCGCTTACGTAGTTGCGGGGCCGATTCTGGCTACGTGTACGATCCTCATACGCCACTGTAAAAATAGCCTGGACATCCGTAGTGATGTCATAACCGAATTTGCCCTTGAACAGGTGAGTGTGTACTTTCTCCGGCCCGGTATCCCCGTAGATGATGCTGGGCGTCCCGCGAGTATCGGGTGTTCGCACGCCACCCGATACCGGAGCGCCACCCGGCACATCGAATAGCCCCGTATTGTCGATGAAATAAGACTGCGGGTGGCTCTGGGCTTCAAGCCGATTATAGGCCAGGAATACGGTGAACCGGTCCTGAATCCGGTTTCCGTAGGAAACATATTGCCGGTCGCCTATGAAGGTTCCTTGATCAGGACCATAAAGCTTGTAAGGCTGAATAAAGAGGCTGCTCTCGAAATAGAATTCCTGTTTGCGCGGCATGCGCGTTTTTATATTTACCACCCCTCCGATGGAGTTGCCGCTATATTCCGCGGAAAAGGGGCCATAAACAATATCGACAGCATCAATTTCATTCGGGCCCACAAGAGACCAGCGGGGTGCGCCATTAAAGGAAGCTTGCAGGAAATTATGCAGCGGCAGACCATCTGCATAAACCATATTGCGCGCAGTGGAGAACATGTCTGCGCCGCGAATACCCAGAACACCGTTCGGATCTCCGACATAACGCTGGCGGATCTGCAGGCTCGGCTGGTACTTGAGCACCTCTTCCGTGGTCTGCGCGTTCTGAAGCTCGATCTGCGCCCGATTGACGCGGGTGGAAGGTGATGTGTAATGAGAGTCGCGCTCGACATCGCCCGTAACCACCATTTCCTTGAATACAACCTCTTTGGGCTTATCCTCTACCGGCTGATCGCTGTTTTTATCCTTATTCTCATCCTTGTTCTGCTCGACTATTTCACTTGGACCTTCTTTTGCCGGAGCAGCCGGGCCCGGACCGGGCGCTACCGTCCCGGCCTGCGCGATGGCACTTGTATCGTGTACCGATGAGTTTGTTTTGTTCGCGTGCACAGGCGGCTTGCGGACCTCGCCACTCGATCGAGGTGCTACAGCGACTGGATTGCTCCCGGAGGTAAGTGCGATGGGTTTTCCCGCCAGCGTGTTATTTATTTCTCCCATATCCTCTGCCCCCACGAAAGAGGCAAAAAGCAGACTCGCCAAGGCGATGGAGATAGATTTCATGGATGTTTTCCTCGCCTGTTTTCTTATGACAACCAGCTTATCGCTGCTGTTCACATTACGCATTTCACGTATTTACTTATCAAATCTCCGGGATTGCGGAGCAGATGACGGCGTCAGCAGAGCCAACAGCCTCTTGCGTGAGTCCTGCCAGGCGACAAGTGAGCTTGCGGCGAGCGTGCGAGGGAAGATGCCAAGTGCGCCCCTTTATGATTTTCCCTCGCGCGATCTTGTGGCCGGTTACCTGTTTATAAACTTGTTCAACGGCGTCTGGCTGTAATTCGTTCAACGGGAAAAATACGCAAGCCTTCCTTTGCTGTGTTCCAGGCTATCAGTACTTTTTTATTGTCAATCAATGGCACGGGGTAGTCGGTCGCGCCAGCGGACACCATTACCTGCGTTGGTTCGCTCCAGGACTCACCGCCATTAATGGAGTACATCATCTGCGCGGAATAGGACTGTCCGTCAAATTCTCGCCAGGTAATGAGAACGAGTTTATCCGCTACAGCAACACCTGCATGGTTAGCCTGCGCTGCGGGATTGCCTATAGGCATGGGCCGGGATTCCCAATTTCCATCGATGTTTTTGTAGAACAGCCCCTGACGGGCGGAGCCGTTGGTAAACCATGCCATATGCAATTTACCCCAACGGTCGGCTGCAATGCTTGCGCCATTGTGGGGGCACGCGTCAATTTGCCAATTGTCACGCGTCACCCGCCTTACGCCCCCTTTATCGAGGTTTGCCATGGCAAAATCACGGGTGTTGATATCAAAGATATTACGCCAGACAACAATCGGGCCATCCTTTGTCCAGGTCAGCGCCGTCCGGCAACATTCGCAGGTATGCGCCTGAAAGCTGCGATTGCGGCCGAAGTTGGCGCCATTATCGAAGGACTGCGCCGTATAGAGTGATACGCCGGAAAAAACTTCGCCTCTTTCCTTCGTGGCGTCCCGATCGCGCGCGTCGAGCCATGCGACTACTACCCTGCCGTCACCGTCGATCGCCAACGAATCAAAGCGGTGACTGGTTAGACGATCGTCATCATTCAGCGTAACAGGTTTGGAAAAAGTTCGGCCTGAATCTATCGACCGTGCGAAGCGGATGTTGCCAGCATATTTCTGCGGCAGGGAATGTGTCCAGGATAGAAGCACGGTACCGTCCTGTGCAACTGCAATCTTCGGACGGCTCTCCCCGTCAGCCGATATGTTTTCCGGTTCGGGTGTGACAAGCACGGGATTGGAAAAATTTTTTCCGTCGTCTTCCGACCAGGAAACCAGCAATTGCTGGTCTTCAACTCTTGCCAACCATAATCGTCCGCTCCCATCCAGCGTTACCCCCACTGCAAGCGTAGACTTGGCGGCCCTGGACGAGGTGGGCATCGAGTGGCCCGGTTCTTCTCCGGCAGAAACTTGCTGGCTCGCAAGCGCGGCAGCGGCAAAGCTCATCAGGAAAACGGCTGTGATACGAAGCATCTGGCGCATCTCTCTCTCCATCACAATACCGGATCGAGGATAGCCCATTTCCAGAAGCATGTGAATGTGGCAAATTGTCGCACCTGCCTCGCCGGGTTTTCTTGAATTCCGAAGCAGGTGATATGATAGGAGCATTACACCGGACGAACTATTTCGGCAAGCATTTTTTTTCGAACAAACCCAATGGCACGCATGGCCTACGGATGAATCAGGGTGCAAAGAGAAAATAAGGGGAATCGGTTCGGGAAACCGCACGTTCGGCGGGATATCCGCCAACCTCATACCGCCGGATCAACTTGCGGATTACCCATCATGGTCACCCCTTACCCACTTTTGCACCACCAGGCTGCCCACCATGTCGCCCTCGACATTGACTGCGGTGCGGAATGTGTCCAGCAGGCGATCGATAGGCAGCAGGATGGCGATACCTTCTGCGGGCAATCCCACCGACTGAAGCACCAGCACCATGGTTACCATTCCGGCGCTGGGAATGCCCGGCGCCCCCATCGCGGCAAGCATGGCGGTCAAAAACACGATCATCTGCTGTATGAGGTTGAGTTCTATACCCGCGAGGTTAGCAATAAACAACGCGGCAACCGCCTCGTACAGCGCCGTGCCATCCATGTTGAGCGTAGCGCCCAGCGGCAGGACAAAGCCGGCAATATCGCGTTTGACATGCAGATGCTGTTCGACACAACGCAAGGTGACCGGCAAAGTGGCAGAACTCGAACTGGTGGCAAAAGCAGTTATCAGCGCTTCACGCCCACCGCGCCAGAATTTGAACGGGGTCATGCCCGTAACCAGATAAAGAATGAGTGGCAGTACCACTATGCCATGCAGCAGTGTCGTCCCCACCACCACGGCGATAAATTGGACCAAGGTCGTTAGCAAAGCCGGATCCTGTGTAGCGGCCAACTTCATCAGCAGGGCCATGATTCCCAGCGGAGCCAACCGCATGATCCAGCCGACCAGCATCAGCATCAGCTCCAGAAACTCCTGTAACAGAACGAGAATATTGGCGTAGCGCTCGCCACCCACAACCAGGGCAATTCCAAGCAATAGCGCGAAAACCACTACCGCAAGCACGTCGCCTTGCGCAAGCGCCTTTATCGGATTCTGAAACAGCGAGTGGAGCAGATGCGAAAAGAACTCGGACAGCGGCATTTCCCGCGCCCGAAACCCCTGCATGGCATCCTGAAACATGGCGAGCTGCAGTCCTTCCCCCGGCCGGACAAGATTGGCGGCAGTCAGCCCCAGCATAATGGCCAGTACCATGGAAAATATGAAAAAGCCCAGCGTTGCTTTCCATACCTTGTGCATCTGCCGATGCGCGCGCAAATTTGCAACGCCCACTGCGATGGAAGTAAAAACCAGCGGGATGAGCACCATTTTCAGCAAATCAATAAACAACGTTCCGGTAAGCTCAGCGAAATATAGCCCAGCCTGGGCGACGGCTGATTCCTTTCCCAGGAGGGGCAACGCCAGACCCAGCAGTAGACCGGCCAGCACACCGTATAGAATTTGCGTATTAAGCGAGATTTTTTTCATCAGCAGCTTCTTTGTGAAGTATTTTTTTTGCCGTGCCTGGAGAAATATTATCGCAGCGATGATTGATCAGGCATTGAAGACTTGCGCCACGTGAAAAAGGAATAACCGTCGGCGAGCAACAATATCAGATTCCCCGCGTGAAAAGCCGGGGGTACGCAACCTCGAGCGAGGCCCGCGCAGCGGATGCCAATTACGAATTTTCCGGACAGCGCTATCGGCAGCGCTTCGCCAGCAAGCGGCATTGCAATCATTTTATGATAGCGGCATCACACCTGCGGATATCGCCCCATGGTACTCTCCGCAGTTATAATTCATCATCGTGATTACCGGCATGGCGTTTTCGCCTTTTATAGCACCATTTACAGCGTTTATCGCGGCATTCGTCCTGATCCAGTATTTGATCAAGGGTGAAACCCTCAAGGTACTGGATCATCCCAACCCCCGATCCCTTCATAGCAAGGCTATCCCCAGAACGGGAGGATTGGGCATGATGTCGAGCATCCTGTTTTCATGGGCATTTCTACCCGACGCCCTGCCGCTGTCGGTATGGGCAGGCGTGATGCTCCTGGTGGCGATATCTTTCGCGGATGATGTTTTTGATTTACCCGTTTGGTTAAGGTTACTGATACATGGTGGCGTCGCGCTCTGGTTCCCGTTAACGATGCTCTCCGGTGCGCATGGCTGGATTACCGCGGCCTTGGCGGCGATTGCGATAACCTGGGTCCTCAATCTTTATAATTTCATGGATGGCTCGGACGGACTGGCGGGCGGCATGACTTTTTTTGGTTTCAGTTCTTACGGGATAGCCGCCTGGTTGGGCGGTAATGAGGCATTCGCCATTATTAATTTCTGCGTGGCTGCCGCCGCTGCTGCTTTTCTGGTTTTCAACTTTCATCCGGCACGCATCTTCATGGGCGATGCCGGCGCAATTCCACTGGGATTTCTGGCCGCGATACTGGGCATGATGGGCTGGAAGAATGGTATTTGGCCGTTATGGTTGCCGCTACTCGTATTTTTTCCGTTTATTGCCGATGCCTCCGTTACTCTCGCAAGACGTGGCCTGCGTGGTGAAAAAGTGTGGCAGGCGCATCGCGAGCATTACTACCAGCGCATGGTGCAAAGCGGTTTTGGCCATCGCAATACCGCGCTACTCGGTTATCTTCTCATGCTGGCGGCCGGCGCCAGCGCAATCTGGGCAATGCGACAGGATATTGCGGTTCAGCTTGGGGTTGGCATCGCATGGTGTGCAATTTATCTTGCTATGATGCGCGTCTTTGACCGGTATTGGGAACGCCGTTCCGACGGCCGATAGAATGCCCCTACGAAAACCCAACATACGCACAGTAATCGCCTTCGTTCACGATCTCGCCGCGGCAGCCGCCGCCTGGTGGCTCGCCTATTCGTTCCGATTCAATTTTGAGATACCTTCCCCGTATCTGGCGTCATTGCAAGAAATTCTGCCTTGGACAGTCATGTTGCATGCCGCAGCGTTTATGTGGTTTGGCCTGTATCGCGGACTTTGGCATTACGCCAGCCTGCCCGACCTACGGCGTATCCTGATCGCGGTACTGGCGTCGGCGGCGGCAGTGCCGCTTGCGTTATTCATGCTGCAAATACACACCGGCGTGCCGCGGACCGTGCTGCTGCTGGCTCCCATTCTCTTGCTGTTTATCATGGGAGGCAGCCGCCTTGCTTACAGGTTATGGAAAGAGCATCGACTCTACGGGCAAAAAAAGCTGGAAAGCAACCTCGTCCTGGTGCTGGGAGCGGGCGACGCCGCCGTCGGTCTCGTGAAAGAGCTTGCGCGCAGCGTGCAATGGCAAGTGGTGGGATTACTGGATGACGACCCCGCAAAACTTGGCCTCATGCTGCATGGTTTCAAAGTGCTGGGGCGGATCAATGAGCTGCCTGTTGTAGCAAAAGAACTGGGCGTTGCTCATGCCATTATCGCCATGACCTCTACCGTCTCTGACCGCCGAAAATCCCACCGCCCTCAACTCGACCGCCGCCGGGCGGGCCGTCTTATCCGTGACCGCCGCCGGGCGCTGCAGATGTGCGCAGCCGCGGGGGTAAAGGCATTGATCGTCCCTTCGTACGATGACTTGATCAGCGGGAAAATCACCGTATCGCAAATCCGCACTGTAGAGCCGGAAGATCTGTTGGGCCGAGATCCCGTGATACTGGATAACGACGGTTTGCATGACCTGTTAACGGGAAAAACCATCTTGATCACCGGGGCTGGCGGCTCAATCGGGTCGGAATTATGCCGGCAAATTGCCAGATTCGGGCCGGGGCGGCTGGTGCTGTTCGAACTGAACGAATTCGCGCTCTATAGCGTCGAGCAGGAATTCCTAGCCAAATTTCCGGAAATACCAATGGCTTTCACAATAGGCGATATCAAGAACCAGGCGCGGCTGGCCCAGGTATTTTCGCAATACCGGCCCGCGGTCGTATTTCATGCCGCCGCTTACAAACACGTGCCGCTGATGGAGCAGGAGAATGCCTGGCAAGCGATATTGAACAACGTTTTTGGCACTTATGTCCTGGCGCGGACCGCGCTTGCGTACGGGGTCGAGAAATTTGTATTGATCTCGACCGATAAAGCGGTAAATCCTACAAATGTGATGGGCGCAAGCAAGCGGCTGGCGGAAATGGTTTGCCAGGCATTGCAACCGGTCATCTCCAGCTTTGGAGACCAGGCCGGGAATACCGGTCCAACTGCTAAAATACAGAAACCGGGTTTTGTAATGGTTCGTTTCGGCAACGTACTGGGTAGTGCCGGAAGCGTTATTCCGAAGTTCCGGGAACAGATCGAAAAGGGTGGCCCCATCACCGTCACTCATTCTGAAATCACGCGATATTTCATGTCCATCCCTGAAGCTGCGCAACTGGTTCTGCAAGCCGGATTGATGGGAGGAAAAAACGGGGGGGGAGAAATTTTTGTGCTGGATATGGGTGAACCAGTGAAAATAGCCGACCTTGCGCGAGACCTTATTCGTCTCTCAGGCCTGAGCGAGGACGAAATCCAGATCGTTTACAACGGGTTGCGTCCCGGAGAGAAACTATACGAAGAATTATTGGCGGACGACGAGAACACCTTACCTACACCTCACCCCAAATTACGTATCGCCCAGTCCCGTCAGGTAGATAAAAAATGGCTGGAGAATCTGCTTGCATGGCTCTATGCACACCCGGTACTGAGCGATGAGGAGGTAAAACGGGATTTGACAAAATGGGTTCCGGAATACTCAAACCGGGGTCGATGCAATGATTCCCACGACTCCCCTGTTTCATATCTTGATTGCCGGTAATATTGATTTCCTTGCCGCTTCATAGTCGAACCGCTTCATAGTCGAACCACACTCATTTCCTTATCTAACCGGTCATGAATATTGGAGGCCGTCCAGCGATCCGCACTCGTCAGCTTCGCCAGTTCTTCCCCACGTAGGAGCGCTGGCACTACTGGACGGGCACGAACTGACCAGGCGTGTACAGTCGCCCTACGACCTCTGCCTGCTTGTCGGGGCCGAAGAAGTCGCGAGTCTTTGGCTGCGTCTGAGGTGAAAGCCTTAGGCTTCTGGATTAAGCGAAGCTTTCGAGTCGTGATAAAACAAGTACCAAAAGTAGCCGTTCCGCCCTCCTTTTTACAGTTGATAAAATATGTTATCAACTGTAGATGGCCAGAGAAAAACTTCCTCTTCATCACAATGAAAAAGACCACCATGCCGAAAATCAACAGCTGATACCGCAGGGGAAAATCTAAATAATATCCTTTCGGCCTAATAGAAACCGGGATTAGCTCCAATTCTGCTTTCGTGGATAATTTTTTCCCGTACCCATCTTTCGCTTCCTCTCTGTAGTCGTTCCCGCCTCCCCGCTAGACACAGGTGTGCCGGCAGCTGGTTTTAAGTCGAGCATTTCCCTCGAGGGGCGCCTTGATTCAGATAGCGCCGGATTGGATAGTCTCGCTGCATCTGCTATTTCTCTCTTCTTATTGGGCTTCCCACAATTGCTGGGCTTTGGCTCGGTCGAAAGGAGCCAAAACAGCTTTCTGAATGACAACCTCTCGTAAAGCTGGAAATCTAGCTCTGAACTCTGGTACATCGGTTTCAAACTGATCAGTGATCTCGATATCGAAGGTCCCCCCGGAAAAACCCGTTACCGCCTGATCAATCAAGGGAATAGGGAACCCGGCTCTAAACTCGTTCCCAATACGTTCGCGAACGGTGGCATTTACACGCCCTAAATAAAAAATCCCTGGCACAGCCGATTTCATCTCCGCGTGAAGAGGCAGAAAGAAATTTCCTCTTACCGGAAAGACACCGCTGAAACCAGTTAAGCCTCTGAGCAGATAGTTTCCCTTTTCAAGCTCCAAGCGAAAGAAATAGCTGTTACCCAATTCGGGAGAGTCAGGCTCATTCTTGGCCTTATCGTCCATAGTAAAAGTAATGTGCTCGCTTCTCTGGCTTGCTCCTTCTTTCTCGACACTCAGCAAAATCACTTTTGGTTGATAACTCGGGCGGTAAGAATTTTTTAACGTAGCGGTCATAAGGAATATAGGCTTTGTTGTGCTGGTCACTGTCTCCGTGTCTTTATGAAAAGCCATCTTGGTCGCGCAACCCCCGAGAATTAAAGCGACAGCAACGAAGAAAGGAGCAAAGAGTTTAAAAGACATTTGACTTCCCCTACGGAGTTGGTCTAGAACCAGAGTTGCGTTTAATGGGAGAGATGTAAAAAGTTTACGAAAGAACCGGCGAGTGATCTAGGCAGGTCCGGCAAGTACTCGGGTGTCAAAAAGCGGTAAGACTATCCGTTTTCTTGCCCACCGCTTCACGCGCAACTCCGCATTCAGCAAGCGAAACACTTGATCGCGCGTGAGAATACGAAAAAGCGGAACATCGGCTCAGCTTGGAAAGTATCCTGAATTCTTTGGTCATTTTCAGCCCTAAGATGTGGAGTTCTGCTCAGCATAAAAAACCCGCATACAGCGGGTTTCTTCACTACTTCACGCTACTTGTTTTTATTTTGCTTTCGCCGCGCCATAAAACCCATCAGGCCAAGCCCCGCCAGAAACATCGCATATGTTTCAGGTTCCGGGACAACTCCAGCCACGGGAGTCTGGACCAAGGAAAACGTATACGCGTTGCCTGCACCAGGATCAGGAATGTTTAAACTGAAGTATCCTTCCTCGATGTACGCTCCCGCCTTTAACTCTCCAGTGAAATTAAGATCGCGGGGGCCAGTCGGCTCAAAAGGAGCAGCCTGGGCTTTGGATGGCGAATCAAGCGTGAAGCCCGGAGGCAGCTCAGGCGCGAAGATATTATCTTCCGCGTCAAAGTAGTTGAATGTTACGTTACTGGCCGGGCCGCTTGCGGACTCATCAAGATGAAAGTGAAAGTTGGAAAAAGCAGCTGAGGTGCCATTGCCAATCGTCTCATATACGTGATGCTCACGATCCCCCCCCTCGGCGTGACCAACGGTAAATGTCAGAGTGATAGGATCAACACTAGCATATGTGCTCGACAAGTACGAAAAACTAGGAGGGCTTTCCTCAAGAGAAAATGACCCCAATCCAGGTCCACTCGCTGTGACATTGGTGACGACGGAAGAAGCGGTTGCGGTAGCAACCGATCCTCCAAAAGCCATGGCAACTAGTAGAGATTTTGTTGTTGCGTTCATTATTTACTCCTAAAGGTTAATTTCCCTCTTGTTACTTGTACCAATTGTGGAAGGAAGTTCCTACAGGTCGGCATCTTGTTATCAGTTATATCGTTGACATCTTTCACACCAAGTTTAGATTTGATGAAGGTTGCTGCTGAGTTTACTGTCACGCATCCTTGCTGGGTTCTGCCGACGGAACAGACATAATCCAGCCCCTCAAGGTCCTGACCAACATACGATTGCATCTCATATCAATTAGCTCTTCCCGTCCCTTTTTTTAAATTTCCGTGACGATACCGTATCGTCTTTAAGCGGGCAAGCTTATCCTTGAGAAGCATTATCTATTTCCCCCACACGAATTCTAAAGATCGCGCGAAGAGATTAGCACTCTCCTCCTTCAGTCTTTCACTCCCGCCCACCATCTAGAAACTGACAGGATCCGGTTCGTCCCTTGGGTCCGGCACTTCCTTCTCAGTGCTGGATCAAATAGCTCATTTTTTGCGGCGAACCATGAAACCTGTAAGCCCGAGCCCAGCCAGCAACATCGTATAAATCTCTGGCTCCAGAACGGGAGAAAGCAGTAGGCATGGCCATTGTTCTCCTTATCCCCTACAAACAGTTTCCGTAAGTCGTAATATGAATTCGTGCGAAGCAGCGGGACGTACTTGCAACCAAGTAGAGCGTTACGGCCCGATTAACGGAGGTATCATTCCACGTCAATTGCATTAATGGATCAGCCCGCTTTTTACCACCTCATCTGTCTCCCGCATGGTGTATTTCGAAACCACCTCATCCTTTGAACATGACTACAAGCTCTTTGGTTTTTACGTCAGCACCGCTTGAAAACAAGCCGACAAGCGGGATGAAGTTTTGAGCTTGGGGAGTTGCTCGCGCATGCTTGTAAGTCCAGATCTCGTTGCCCGCATCGGTAAAGCTGACAACGGAAGGCTGCCCCAGAGCAGCAATAACCTGGTTTTTGGTGGTCCTGCCTTCCGTTATTCGCTGCGAAATTGTCGATTGAGTATGGTCTTTCAATTTTTCGTTTCCAGCCGTTGCGCAGCCAGCCAATAAAATAACCACAGCTGCACCTGCAAAACCTTTTACTATTTTCATTTCCTATCCTCCAATGGAACTTCGTTAAAGCAGCTTTATAACTATCGCTAATTGATGCTGTGAATCGGCGTCATGTTTAAAGTGCGTTCATCGCCTCCTCCTAGATTTAAAACGTATCGGATACTGCAGGGCCTAAAGCTGTAGTGGGCCACAAGAAAGACAGGGGCATAATGGCGCTTAGGGTAGGGAGACTCATCAAAATGATGATGCGAGAAATAAAACCGCTCGATATAGTTACACCATG
Organism: Nitrosospira briensis; assembly: GCF_900115125.1. Taxonomy (GTDB): domain Bacteria; phylum Pseudomonadota; class Gammaproteobacteria; order Burkholderiales; family Nitrosomonadaceae; genus Nitrosospira; species Nitrosospira briensis_A. Next base: position 156,075 of record NZ_FOVJ01000002.1, read on the forward strand.
AACCTTCGTCAAAAAATTATCCTGTTTGCGGTTCTGCCGATGATGCTGGCCTTATGTGCGATCGCGCTGACAGTACGCCACCATGCAATATCTTTGTCCCAACAGCAGCGGGAGGTTATCAAGCCGGCCTATCTCGCCATGAAGGATGCTGAACTCAAGAATTATGTAGAATATGCCAAAAGAATAATAGCTCATCTGCAGGAAACCAGCAGAACGGATGCTGAAGCCATGGAGAAAGCCAAGACCATTCTGGAGAAGATGGATGATGGGAAGGATAGCTACTTTTTTGTATACGACCTGCAAGGGACCCTGCTCGCGCATCCAAAGCATGCGGAGTCAGTGGGAGAGAGCCTCTGGGAACTTCAGGACTCGACGGGCAAATTCATCATCCAGGATCTGATCCGCATCGCGCGGGAAGGAAGTGGATATGAAACCTACGTCTGGCCTAAATTTTCAACTGGAAGTAGCGACCCCAAGCCTAAGCGAGCTTATGTTACTGCAGTGCCAGAGTGGCGCTGGATGATCGGCACAGGGGTGTATCTCGACGATGTAGATAAGGCCCTGGCAGAGATTGATTCACAGGTATCACGCAATATCGAGAACACGATGTTCTGGATCGCCGGTATCGCTTTCCTCGCGGCCGTCGTAATATTCCTGGGCCTAATCAGCAACATCAGGGAGCGAACGGTACTGGATGATCGGCTTGGGGAAGCCAACACTAATCTTGCAGTATTGACGCAACGACTAATAATTGCGCGAAAAGAAGAAAGCGAGAGAATTCGAAATTTACATGACGGCATTCAATCGATGCTCACGGCAATAAAAATGAATATTGAGATTGCCTTGTTCAAGTTGCCCAAAACCTCCCAGTTATCCAGGGAGTGCGCTCCCTTCAAGTCAGCAGCCAAGCTACTGGGAGGAACCCTTGGTGACCTGCGCAAAATAATCAAAGGCACCTCGATTATCGATCCCAACCTGTCCCTGACTGATCAATTAAATAAACTGACTCTTGACATGTCCACTGTTAGTACGCCGATTACGTTTACTGTAACAGGCGAGATAAAAGATTTGTCTTTGAATGCCAAGGAAGCTCTTTTTATGACCACAAAACCGGCCCTAGAGAACATCCTCAAGCATGCAGCGGCCCAGCACGCATTCGTGCGCCTGGAAGGCATGCCGGATTGTGTAAAGCTGGAGATTTGCGATGATGGAAAGGGTTTTGATGTAGGGCAGGCCCACAATAATCCGGATTCAGGTATGGGCTTGTTCAGCATGAAAGAGCGCCTGAAGGCAATGGGAGGGGAATTGACGGTTGCCTCCTCGCCCGATGATGGCACGTGCCTGGTCGCTACGGTTCCTTATCGTTAAGTTTTATTTATGCCCTCTGCCCATATGTCCAATAAAGAACCTGTCCACATATTGATCGTCGACGACCATCCCATGCTTGTTCAGGGATTGTCAGATGGCCTGAGTACCGTACCCAATTTTAACGTAGTAGCCGCAGCCAACACTCTGGCTGAAGCACGCGAGCTCGCACAATCCACCACGCTCCACCTAGCAATAATCGATCTCTTTCTACCTGATGGTAACGGCATTAATCTGGCCATGGAGTTCGGCACAAACTACCCTGACGTGCCCCTTTTGATTTACACCAGCAATAACGATCCCCGGGTTGTGACAGAAGCCAGGAATGCAGGTGCAAGAGGATATTTATTGAAGGGCGCCGACCTTCAGAGGTTAATTCTGGCCGTAGAGGTTGTACTTGCTGGCGGTATTTACCTTGACCGTGATTTACCAAAAAGCAAAAGAATAGAACCGGCACCAAAACTAACCCCAACTGAAGATAAGGTCATGCGTAGATTTGCCCGATGGATGACGAATAAGGAGGTCAGCAAGGATCTCAACATAAAACTGGTTACCGTGAGATGTCATCGCACCAATATCATGTGGAAGCTGGGTTTATATAATACGCCTCAGCTTTACCGAGAGGCCATAAAACGCTATGGGAACCCCGATGACCCAAACTATATTTGGGTTGATCTATAAGTCCATGCAACTCCCGCCAGCGTGCTGTAGTGTGTAGGTACGGATTATCTGAATTGAAAGGCCTGCGTCTGCCACGGCGCCTATGTTTCCCTGGACGACGAGGGGGATGGCAGCAGCACCGCTAACAATGGCCTCCAATCGGCTTTCACATTCGAATTGGGAGAAGGCGGGGCGTTTACTTTCTCTTTTGACGCGCGCGCATACCTGGAGGCTTGGTCCGCGAATGATGAGGTATTCCCGACTGCGGCTTCATCAGCGTATAACCTCACCTTCACTATCGACGACCTGGAGGCTGGTGCAAACATCGTAACTTGGGCCCCAGACGGTCCGGGCGGCTCGCTTGGTACCGGAATTGTTTCTGAGATTGATCCATTCAGCCTGAACGACAACGTTGGCAGAAACGCACCATTCAATGGAACGAGCTTCAGAGGTGACAGCGAGGGTGTTGCATTTGTGGGAACATGGAGCGGCACGACTATTCCACTGCTGGCAAACAACACTTATCAATTAACCATTAGATCATCCGCCGAGGCTGACGCCCGGGAGGTGGTGGCCCTGCCAGAGCCGGCGACCGTGGCTTTGATGGGATTAGGTATGCTGGGGCTAGGTCTGAGCCGTCGTCGCCGCTCTTAAAACAGCAATGAATCAGCTACAGGAAAGGGAGAGAAGGGAGCGATCCAGCTCCCTTCTCTAATGCGGCAAGCATACCTAGTCGTCCCTGAAAAACCCTATTTCCAATTAAACAGCCCGCATTAATTGAAGGCGGTCAGGATATTGTTTTTGTACAAGTCGGTCCATTCGTCCCGGAATTAAGGCGCGAAAGCGCCAGGCGGTGCAGAATCTTGCTCAAGACCCGGGGCGATTCCCTCCCTCAGCGAATGTTAACGCTGAATTTGCTAAGGGGATTTAAATCCTGTATCCAGATGGCCGGGTTGGACGGCCAAAACGGTACAGCAACTTCTCTTTCTTTGACTCGATTGAGATATGAATTGAACACGAAACCAAAAGGGTAGAGGAATCAACCATAAGGAAAAAGCATGGTATGTTCAATCAGGCAGGATGTAATCCGTCTTGCAGGAGAGAGGATGACGAAGATTGCTATTGCTGGTCAACCAAGCATTGCGGAAGCCACCGTATACCGGATACTCGCAGCAAAGCAAAAATCTTAATCCGTATCTTAGTAGTAGGTGGTTGCCCGTTGGAAGTCGATGGATTTGCCGCATGAGGCCTAAAACATCGCAAGCTTCACCGCACAAACAAAAATAATCTTAGTGACGTGGTCTTCTGCCTGCTCTCTAACTATTTAGATAAATTTCTTTGCAACTGCGCCTGAACGGGTAACCCTATACGTTTGGTAAAAGGGATTGCGGAGAGCTTCAATGGCAAATTGCGTCACGAATGCTTTGGTACTATGCTCATGGAACCCGCGCCTGCTCGACCATTCATCGCCCGTCGCCCGGTTCAAGCAACCTGCGCGCAAATGCTGGATAAGCGCCCCTTCTTGCTAGTAATTCCTGGTGACTCCCGCTTTCAACAATGCGGCCGTGATCCAACAGGACGACGCGATCGGCTTTTTCAACCGTGGCTAAACGATGCGCGATAACAAGCGTGGTACGCCCTTCCATGACAGCGTCCAACGCTGCCTCCACATGATGCATGGGTTCAGAGTCCATCGTCTCGAATGCCTCGTCCAGAAGCAGGACAGGCGAATTTTTCAGCAGGGCGCGGGCTATGGCGATGCGCAAGCGCTGCCCGCCATCAAGGTTTACCCCCTGCTCCCCTACCAGGGTTTGCAATCCCTCCGGCATTTGCCGGATGAATTCCGATGCGTGGGCGGACAGGGCTGCGGCAGTGACCATACCTTCTGTAGCGCGGCTCATGACACCGTATGCAATGTTGGCTGCGATCGTATCATTGAATATTGCCGTGTCTGCGGATACAAACGAAATATTGGCGCGCAGGCTGGCCAGCCTGAGGTTCTTCAAGTCGTGGCCATCAAGCAGTATCCTTCCCGACGAGGGGTTCACGAAACGCGCCACCAATCTGGCAAGAGCAACCGTGCTACCCCTTAAACCCATCAGCGCCACCTTCTCACCTGGCTGTATGGTCAGAGTGACGTCCCGCAGCACGGAATAGGACGCTGCACCGTGCTCGAGGTGAACTTCAGAGCCAGCTTTCGGATCAACTTTGGGGTCAGCTTCGGAATTTTTTTCCCGGCCGGGGCGGTGGTGAAAACTGATCTGCTCGAGTTTCAATTCGCCCCGCGCACGCTCAATGCTAATTGTCCCCGTGTCCGGCTCAGTTTCCTGATCCAGCAGCCAAAACACCGGTTCAGCGTTAGCCAGACCAAGATGCAAGGCCTCTTTCACACCTGCAACACGCTTGACCGGCGCAATCAGCATCAGCATTGCGGCGACGAGAGAAGCAAAGCCACCTGCGGTAATCTCATCGGAGGACGCTTGCTGAGCGGTGATATAGATAATAATCGCCAGCGAAACCGCGGTAGTTATCTGTATCAGCGGAACATGGAGAGATGCCATAGCCATCTGTTTCATGACAAGACGGGACACCTCCTCTGCTTGCTCTTTCATTCGTTGATGCTCATAATTTTCGCCACCGTGAAGCTTGACCACCCACTGGTTTTCGACGGAATCCTTCAGTACCGGGGTGAGGCCATCCGTTATCTGCCCGGCTTTCAATTCCATTGTATGCAGCCGCTTCGTTATTAACCGCAGGATCAGCACAGCCGCTGATATTATCAATAACGCCAGCAGGGAAAATTCCCAGTCAAGATAAAACATCCATCCCAACAATCCGAGAATGGTAAATGTGTCCTTGACCATCACGGTTACCAGGCCGGTAAAAGTACGCGCGAGCTGACTCGTACCGGATGTGATTCCCAAAACAGGATTATATTCCGCATGGCCGTCGCAATAGCGCCCCGGCAAGGCCAGCAACTTGTCGAACATTTTCATTCGCAGATCCATCACCAGTTTGTTGCCTACCCAGTTGATCGTATAGGCGCCTATGTGGCCCGCCACGCCCCGCACGGTAAATATGCCGACGATTCCCAGCAGGATCAGTTGCATCAGTTCCAGATTCTTGCCGGTAATGACACCATCCACCATCGACAGCACCAGGGCGGCCAGCATCGGCATGGTTGCGGCCATCGCAATCATGCAGGTTAGTGCAACTGTGAGAGCATCCCAATAGGGGGCGATATATTTCATCAGCCACAGGCATAACTGGCGGCCGGTGATGGTTTGCATGTTTTGCATGGATGCGCAGGCGGTATCGGAGGAAACATTCCCCGTAGCCGGGAAAACCGTATTATGTCACCTGGCTCCGTGCGCGATAAGGTGGATAGCGAAGTTGATCACGGCCCAACTTCGGCCAGCCTCAGTTGAACTGATATTTCATGGTGAACCAGACATTGCGCTCGCGAGCCGGCAGCGCGCTGAAGCTCGTGCCTGCCGCATTGCGTATTGCGTACGAGAAATACTTTTCATCGAATAGATTGTTTACCGCCATGCTCAACAGCAACTTTCTTAACTGATGCGTAACCTTGAGATCCACAGTCACGTAATCCGGCATGCGGCGTGAAGCGGTATTGGCCTGATCGTTATCGAGCACCTGTTCACCCACATAATTCATCGTTGCCGCGAAGCGGGTGGTGGGAGCCAGGCGGAATGTACCACCGGCTGAAGCGCTATGACGTGGTACCAGGGGTATGATATTCCCCGAGATATCCACCCCGCCAAAGCTTCCCTCCCGAAAGCGCGCATCGCTGTATGTATAGTTGCCAAATATATCGATCTTGCTTGTAACCGCCCAGGAACCTTCAAGTTCGGCGCCCCGCCGCCGGGTAGGAGGGAGATTGGTATTGGCAAAGAACCTGAACGGATCCACGTTCATGAAGCCGATCTCGTTGTTGAGATTGATCTGGTAAAACGCCAGACGGGCACGGACCGGCTCCTTCTGATAATCCAATCCGACTTCGCCAGTATGAGCGGTTTGGGGCTCAAGTATGCTGACGACGGAGTCAAAGGACGGCCCGCCGAACTGATTGTAATTTTCATCCACCGTGGCTATTCGGAAACTCCGGCCAAATTTGCCATAGAATGAAAAGGCCGGCCCCAGAGGTTGGCGCACCGCCGCATCATAAGCATAAACGGTACGGCTCTGCCGGTCACGGGCGTGGGGTGCCGGATTGAAACGATCATTCGCCTTGTTTTCAACCCATTGCAGCCGCCCTCCGAATGTAACGACCGTGCCTCTGGGTAGAGTAATTGCATGCTGCAAGTAAACCGCGCGATTTTGCTGCGTCGCCACCACATCCGTCTGCAAAATGCTGGCAGATGCTGGACCCGGTATGGTTTCAGCTCCCGTCAGGCGTTGAGCCCCATAATTCCACCACTCTAGATTCGCGCCCAGCACAAGATCATGATTCATGCCGAAAGCCTGAAATGGCAGCTTCATTCTCGGGTTGAACAGCCACACATGAGATCGTGAATCGACGAATGTCTTGGAGTTGAAGGAATCAATACTGTAGTCGTCGAATAACGCAGTGCGATGATTGTCGCGAAAGGACAGATCCGCGGCAAGTTCGCCAAATCGCGTCGTATGCTCCCCTCTTAGTGTTACGAATGCCCCGTCCCGGGTGGTGAAGTCGCGCGGTGTTGAGGTTCCTTTTCGATCACTTCTCAGTTGTGCCTCAGTGCGGGTAGCAGGCAGTTCCAATTTTTGATCATCCAGCCCGAACTTCAGCAGTGCCCTGCCATTGGTAAACTGATAGCGTAAATCCCCTTGCAGATTCATTTGGCGGAGTGCATTGTTGACGCGATAGTTGTCCGTTTGCAGCGCATTGCCGCTAAGCGCCAGCCCGAAATTCTTGGCTGCGGCGTTCAGCGTCCCATTGAATTCTGTCCCGCTGTAGCTGCCAAAGGAGAGCCCGCCCGTACCTGATACACGTCCGGGGGCGGCCGCTCGCGTCACTATATTTATCACGCCACCCGTGGCGCCAGTTCCGTAGGTTACAGCGCCGCTGCTTCTCAGCACTTCGATTCGCTCGATTGAATCAAGAGGAATCGAGGACCAGCGGATGCCCACCAGTTCATTTTCGTTTATCCGCTGGCCATCAAGCAAAACGAGCGTGTTCTGGTTGCCCGTAATGCCAAATCCACGCATATCGATCTGCGGATCGGGGCTCCCATCGACATTACGGGTATGTATCCCGGCCAGTTGCTGCAGTAATTCGGGCAGGGTTGACGCAGCGCTGTCCTTGATTTGCTGTGCGCTGACAATGGAAACGCCTATCGGCAGATCTCCGGCGCGCTGACTAAAGCGTGTTGCCGTAACCACAACCTCTTCCAACTGGTTTTTCGGCTGATCGTTAGCGCCGACAGCCCATGCAGACGCGGGGATGAGAAAAAAGGGCAGGATAAATTTGCGCAATATCACGGTATCCGCTTGTTCAGCTTGTATATGGAGATTTATCATCCCCAAGTGATTAACAAGGAAATACCGCGGAGGACTCTGTGAGCGAAAATGAAATCGATCAGGACATCGCCCCACGCGATAGTTCCGTATACGTTCAAGGCCGGTATCCGGGCTTGCAGGATTTGACGTATCGCCTTCCCATGAACTGGAGAATTCACAGTGGCCTCGCGGACCTCCGAATTGCTCAGAGGTTCCTTGATTGATACGCCCACACCTGCTCACCGTTGCGGGGGCAGCCCAGGCGTCCGGGAAGCTCTCAATGACCGTATGACTATTCAGAGCGTCCCGTACCTGGTTCCCGTTTAACTCGACCATGAAAAGCGATCGAAGCACCTCAAACGTGGCGGGAATTCTACCAGAATCCCCGAGCCCGAGCTGAAGCGCTGGACAAAATGATTCTCTGTCGCGATGCCGGATTTATCGCTATTTGAATCGCTGCCGATTACTTGAAATTACATTCGGAAGGCCACCTTAGCAGTTGACTCACCACGGATTTCCAAACTATAGTGATCTGATGGAATCGGAACTGGACTCTCTCGAAGAAAAAATCGATCAATTCGTGCGCTTATGTCAGCAACTGCGGTCAGAAAATATTCAACTACGCCAGCAACTCGCTGGCGCCGCGAGCGAGAACAGGCATCTCACGGAAAAAATAGGAGTCGCGGCCTCGCGGCTTGAAGCCATTCTGGCGCAAATCCCTCAAAGCGAAAAATGAAGGCCGGCAAAACCATCGATGTGATTATTATGGGGCGCGAATTTCGCGTTGCCTGTCCGGACGAAGAGCGCGAAGAATTGCTGCAGGCAGTGGCTTATCTCGACAAAAAAATGCGTGGAATCAGAGACAGCGGCAAAGTGGTTGGGTCGGAACGCGTCGCCATTATGGCGGCGCTCAACATCACGCATGAATTGCTCACCGCCAGAAATCAGGGGGGCTTTGACATGGAAGAATTTAAGCGTAGAATCGATCACATGCAGGCAGCGCTTGATGCGGTAATCCCGGAACAGGACAAGTTGTTTTGATACGTATCACAGATTCAGGTCAGCTCGAACAAATTTCACATTTGCGTTTATTCGAGGTACGCGAAAATGGGCAAAGGTTGTTCCCTGCGGTGTTTGTTAAGGCCTATATTCTTTGAACCAACTTTTTAAGAATTGGTTACAAACCAGAGCGATGCTGTTGTGCGCGTCCTACACGGAAGCGCCTGATGCATCCGGTGAGTGACCGCCTTGGACCTTAAGGTTCAAGATAAATGGTCTGACGGCATTTGCGGGGACTTATTCAGCAAACAAAAAAAGCGGCCTTGCCGCTTTTTTTGTTGGTGCTCCACTATAACTGGCCGAGGAATAAAAAACTCGGACCCGTCGGATTACGCTTCGCTAATCCGACCTACTTCTATTTTTTTTGTCTTCAACATAAACCTGCCAAGACCCGCTTCTGAACCGGGCATTATTGAAAGTCAATAATTCCGCCCCTTCGACCCCGGCACAGGACGGTTTTTGCTGGTCACCCGCATGTCGAGGCGTTGCTTTATTTCTGCAGGGTCATGGCTGGGTTTTTCGCCGCCAGTCAATTGCACCCACTTGGCTACTGAAGGAACACCCTGCTTGTTAACCAGGAACAGCATGTACCATCCCGGAGGGGCGATGTTCTGCTCGGTCAGCACCTTTACATGCAAGTGACAAAAATCGTGTGCTTCGAATTCAAGGTCTACTACGCGCTGACCTGTTTCCAATGAATGGGTTGTCGCCATTGGCCAGATCAGTTCGACCCATTGAATCTCTTTTGCCTGCGGCGTATGGATTTTGAAATCCCCACCGTAAAGGATCTGCTGCGGTACCGTTTCGATGAAGGGCCGGGGCCCACGGAACAGATATGGAGGATGATAGATTTCAAGGCGTAACTCGTCGTCTCGCCTGTTCGGGTTGGAACCGGCTGCGAGCACGCGACCGTCGGGCAACAGGAGAGCGATCGAGTGGTACATCCGTGCGGCTTGGGCCGTGGCAGCCGTAATCCAGGTATTTGTAGCAGGCTCGTATATCTCTGCCTCCAGGACCGCCGTAGCCGCAATTTCTGATTGGCCATTTCCGCCCGAAACAAACACCGTCCGGTCCGGGAGCAGGACTGCATTGATGTGAAAGCGCGCATGAATCATGGGCGCCACCTCTTCAAAAACAGGCTCAGAGTTTTTTAGATCAATGATATGAGCGCTATTGATGGCCGGATCTCCTCCACCCATGATCATGAACCGCTGCGCTTGGGCGGGCGCCAGCAACACGCTGCCGCAATGATCCCTGTTCTGGCTGAATCCTTCAGGGAGTGTGACGCTAGTCATTGTACTTGTCGATATATCCAGAAATCCCGGCTGCGGGGCCGCCGGATTGGGAAACATGTTTCCGCCATCGTAGAATAATCTGCCATCCCGCGTGAGGAACAAGTGCGGGAAGAGAGGCCATTCTTCCTGGATGGGCATCTGAACCCAGCCACCTACGCTCGAGTAAATTTCCGCACGGTTGGGCCCGCCTGACACGTTGAATACCCTGCCGTCGCCGAGCGTTACCAACGTGGGGTACCATCGCCCTTCCACCATCGACGCAACGCGAATCCACGACTCGGAGAGAGGATCGAACATATAGCTCGTATCCAGTCCGATGAAGGGCTGTTCGCTATTATCGTATTCCTTCGTACCACCTGCGACGAGCAAACGTCCATCGGCCAGAAACGATTGGCCGGCGCAGAAAAAATCCACTGGGGTGAAGGGACAAGTAAACTCTCCATTTTCATAATCCCAGACTGCGCTACGCAGGCCGGTGGTAAAAAGCTCATCATTGCCCGATCCCGCGAACAACAGGATTTTGCCGGTATGCAAGACAGCACCGTGAACGGCGAGGACTGGCGCGGGGCACGGGAGCAGCTCCCACAGCCCTTTCGAAGCGGCTTCCAGGATATCTGGCGATAGCACGGCCGTCATGGGAGCGCCACCACCCATGCCACCTATGCCACCCATTCCCGCACCGGCGACGCCGCCAGCCCTAATGGGCATCTCCTCCGCCGCTGCAGGCTGATCCGTGGCAGGCTCGGGGTGAACATGGGCTGATGCTGGTTCATTATGGTCGCGCAGGCAACGCAGCATGTCGACCGACGGGCATTCGTTCATGCCATTATCAAATGGTAATTCCACTTCGCACATCCTGCTCACTTCGTCAGATATCCAGATGTGTTGACAGGCACGAACCAGGCCAGCCAAACCCGCCATCATGTGCTCCTCAATATGGCAATGGAAAAGAAAATCTCCACTAATTCGCACGTGACAAGCGTTTTCCGGCGGATCCCACTGGAACTGCTCGAGCGCGTGCGGAAGCCGCATGGCGGGAGGAACCTCGGTATCCGTAACAAAGGTTTCGAGAGAACTTAATCCGTGCACGTCGGATGCGCCGCCCAAGCCACCGGGACGCGCCGGAAGCGCCCAGCGAACGGAGTGGGGATGAAAGTTGTGCCACATACCCGAGACATCCAGGTTGAATATATACCAGCGCAGGCGTTCACCTGTCTCTCCCACAATGGTGGGGGTATTTCCCACGAATGCACGGCCGTTCAGGCAGAAATTGGGGATGCCGCCTCCAGCAGAAAATACCGTATGCTCGTGGTTGCCTTCATTACGCCAATCGACAGTCCCGCCGGGGCGGACCAGAACCAGCGGCGGGACAAACTTGTTATCCTGTATGCTTACGCTGGCGCCGGCCGGCGCGTCCGCCACCACTTGAACCGTCCCGTTCATCGTAGGACCATGAATCGCACAGTAATAGTTAACAACTGTTGCGTCCGTAAAATTGAAACTGAACGTTTCGTCACGGGTGAGCCGTTCGCTCTGGAATGCCACGCTGTTCGAACTGCCTGCAAATTGGTGAACAAAGATCGGAACCTCGTGATCTATGCAAGGCGCGGCCGGGTCTCGGACGATCAAGCCGCCAAACAAGCCGAGATTGACGGTGCGCGCAACATCGTGCGCGTGATCATGGAATCCCCATGCGCCGATCATATCAGGCGTTACGTCATAAACGTATGTCCATTTCTGACCGGGAAGAATTTCATCGCTGCGACGTCCGTCTCGCGTCGAAACACCTAAGGGCCATGCCCCGTCGGATTCGATCCCGAACCGTAGTCCATGAATATGAAAACTGTGACACTCGTTTTTATCTCCGTTTAAAACGTGTATGTACAGCCGCTCGCCTGGTTTCGCATAGAGCACGCAGCCCGGCATTCTGCGATCCCATGGAGGTTCGTTGACATCCGCTTCGATCAGCTTCGCCTTGTTAGGGACGGTGTAATGCGAATCAAGGTACTCGCGATAAACCAGTCCATCGGCTGTGCTGGCCAGTATTTCCTGCGCGGGTATACGGCCTGATTCATGACCGTGGTTGAACATGCAATCACGTCCAAAGTGACGAGCGCATGCTACAGGTGCAAGCGGGCTGTAATCTGGTAGTGACTCGATTTTCAGAAAGACGTCGCGGCGGCGAAAATTCATGGCGGTCTCCAGCTATCTAATCATTAACTCTACGGACGAGCAATTCCTGTCGGTAGCAGGAACGGCGCGATCGCGAAAACCGCGTAATGCCACCTAGTGAAAACCCGAGCTTATGCAGCCACAGCTTGTGGATAGCGCGAAATCCTGGCGACAAGACTCAGGGGCGCTCTCCGATTAAGCCAGTGTAGATCACACTTCCCAAAAATCAAGAAAGAGCAAAACAGGAATTTGATGGGCATCGCCGTTGACAGGAGTTCACAACCGGATGCTGGAATCGCCGGACCGATTCCCCTCCAGACGTGATTGACTGGAATGCATGCAACAGGATAATGTGAATTGACACCTGCGTAACTTGATCTATAGTTACTTTACCCGAGGGAATTCGCAGCGGTCGAACTTGCCGTTAAGCTGTTGCCAGCAAGTACAACGCCTCCATTGCACGGTGATCCATGCCTTGTTCGCCGGACGAAAGACTTCTTCGTTCCTTATTTGCTCCGTTTCAAAAGGACGCTCATGAACTCTACCAATTGCCGCATCGATCCCGACGGCACGCGCCTCCCTATCAAGCTCGACACGACTTCCAACGGTGAGTTTGAGCCAGTGCCGCTATCGCCTGTGAATCGTGCAGCAAACCATCTGGCTCATGAAGCCGCCGATACAAACGCGAAGCGCCTGGGTGTTTCCCGAAGAAACTTTCTTATCTCCGCTTGCGGCGCTGCCTCAACCCTTCTCGCCTTTAATGCCGCAAACGCCGCGGCGGGCAAAGCAGGCGGTTTCTTCGACCTGCCCGAGGAAGCGGCGCTCGAACCTGCACTCGCTCAAGCGAAAATTGGCGGCGAAGGCGAATTCATTTTCGATGTGCAGGGTCACTTCGTAGACCCGAACGGCGCGTGGCTGCAGAAGCTTGCCCCCGGCGTGAAACCCTTGAGCCAGATGCCCAAGACCGGTTGCGCGCTTGCCTCTGAGCCCGGCGCATATAGTTATCTCCGCTGCCTTGGCCCCGATGAGTTCGTCAAAGATGTCTTTCTGGATTCCGATACCGACATGATGGTGCTTTCCTTTGTCCCTTCCCGGCCTGATGCCGAGCCGCTGACCATCCAGGCAGCGGATGCGGTACGGCAAATTGTTGACAAAATGGAAGGCATGCACCGCCTGCTGATCCATGGGAGGGTCAACCCCAACCAGGCTGCTGATCTTGATTCAATGGATGAGCTAAAGGAGCGTTGGGGTGTATCCGCCTGGAAGACCTACACGCAGTTCGGCCCAGACGGCAAAGGCTACTTTCTATCGGACGATATCGGCACGCGCTTCATCGAGAAGGCGCGCAAGCTCGGCGTCAAGGTGATCTGCGTACACAAGGGCCTACCTTTCGGCAAACGATCCTACGAACACAGCAAATGCACAGATATCGGTGTTGTCGCCAAACGTTTTCCGGATGTTGCTTTCCTCGTCTACCACTCGGGCTTTGTAACCAGTGTTCCCGAACGCGCCTTCGAAGGCAGAGGCGCCGATGACGGCATTGATACGCTGATCCGGTCTCTCGTCGAGAACGGGGTGGCGCCAAATAGTAATGTTTATGCTGAGCTTGGCAGTACCTGGCGCTACCTCATGCGCGACCCGGAAGCGGCGGCGCATGCCCTGGGCAAACTCTTGAAGTACTGTGGTGAGAATAACGTTCTCTGGGGCACGGACTCCATCTGGTATGGCTCCCCGCAGGACCAGATTCAGGCATTTCGCGCGTTTCAGATTGCCCCCGGATTCCGCGCCAGATATGGCTACCCTGAAATGACGCCACAGCTACGGGCCAGCATTTTCGGGCTGAATGCTGCCAAGGTTTATTCGATCAGCCCCAAAGAGGTGAAGAAATATACCAAACGCGACCGTATCGCTCGCGACCGGTTGGCGTACCGCGAACACCCCGAGCCGCATTTCCTGACCTACGGACCGAAAACGCGCCGGGAGTTTCTTAATCTACCCGGGGCTGGACAACCTTAGTTAGTGCTTCCTTTTACCGAACGTGCGGCTCTGGACTCTTCATCCACGCTATCTCGACACTAAAGGGCTGGTCGCGGCATGGAGAGAAGCGCTCCTGGCTCAGCAGGTGTTGTCGGGGTTAACCGCCGGATACAAGCATCATCCTCAACTTATCCGGTTTAGCTTGCATCCTCAGCCGCTTGCAGCAATAGGAACTCTGCTGGCGGGCATTGCTGAGGAAGGCGAGCGACGAGGCTACCAGTTCAACATAACGAAAATTTTAAAGTCAGGAACAGGCTGTCAAATTGAGGAAACTGAAGGGCAACTGCTCTTTGAATGGACTCATCTGCAAGAAAAGCTGGAAAAGCGTGCACCAGCTCTGCATCACCGGCTCAAGAACGTTATAACGCCCGACCCGCATCCATTATTCCGCATTGTTCCTGGGGGGATAAGGGAGTGGGAGAAGTTTTAATTTTTCAAAGCTGACGGACTCGCCTCCCAGCGCAGCGTTAATGTGTTGTCGGCATTTTGCTCCACGGAGGTTCCGAATTTTTTTCCTTCCCGCCTCAAGACATTCCTCAGCCATGAGGCATCGGTTGCAGATGTGTGATTTAGCCTGAAGTTTCTCAGTTGCAGAGGCATCATGGTTAGACTGACCAGTCCGCCTGTTGCCGGGTCTGCACTTGCAAAATACATCAGGGCCAAATCACCTCGATAAGCCTCGTGTCCCGAAATTCCCTCATAATCGTTGAGAAAATCGCCACAGCCGTAGAGAATCAGTTTTCCTTTATAAACTTCGATCCCTTTCACATGGTGAGAGGAGTGGCCGTGAACGATATCAACATCCGCTTCATCGATAAGCTGATGAGCAAATTCCTGTTGACCGCGTGGGACCTCATAGCCCCAGTTACCGCCCCAATGAATCGACGCAACCACGATGTCACCCGGCAATCTCGCTTTTCCGATATTGTCGCCGATGTCCCGGACCGTTGCAGCGGAAAAGTCGGGCAGCATGTTCACCCCCGGTCTGTCGGGCGCAGCAGCCCAGCTCCAGGGTATGCCGCTGGTTTCCGATCCAAACGAGAAGACCAGCACTCTCCCCTTTTCTGGAACGGTCATCACTGCAGGTTGCTGCGCCTCCCGAATACCGCGGCCGGCTCCTGCAATTCTTATATTGGCATCCTTCAACGTTTTCAGCGTCTCCGCAAGCCCCGAATATCCCCAATCCAGAACATGGTTGTTCGCGAGAACGCAACAATCGATATTCGCCGCGGTAATGCAGGGAATGTTGCCGGGATGCATACGATAATTGACTGCCTTGTTTGCCACGTCATCGCTCCGGGTGACGGCAGTTTCCAGATTGATAATGCGCACATCGGGCTTTCTGCGGTCCAGTTCGTCCAGCGCATCGCCCCAGATATAGGGAAAATCGACCGGTCTCGGAATTGGGCCGTTCGCCTCTTCGGCAAGCTTCACGTAGCCGGCCGCACTTTTCATGTAGCCTTCGAAGAGGATAGGGTTACCTGGATGGGGCAAGACCTGGTCGATACCCCTGCCTGTCATGACATCGCCACAGAGAAACATGGTAATCGCGTGAGTGGCTTGTGGATGCCGGCCGCCGGCGTATTGTTCGCTATCCTTCGATGAGCGTCCGGCTTCGGCGGCGTTATCGCCAGTATCGATTGTGGTCGCCTGCGCGCACACTCGCCTGACTGCAATGGTGATCCCCGCAGCTAGCGCATAACCGATAAACTGGCGCCGCTCCAGTTGCTGGTTTATACGTCCCGAATTTTGAGGGCTCTTCATCGCGGAATCACACTCGTCTGCATGTCACGGGTTGGAGGCTGCTAAGAGTGCTGCTGAGGGTTAGTCTGATCATTTCCTCCGGTTGTGGCCAATCAGGGCAGGAGATTAATTTCTTCCGCTAAACGATTAGAAACCAAAGAAAATCCGGCAAAGGATGGATGCAGCTCGTTGGCCCAGTCTTCCTGATAAACCGACAGATCATCACGTAATATACCGCGAAGGTCGACGTATATTACATGCGAAAATTCCGGATGACCTACTATGCTCCGAAGCATGTCGTTGATTCTATCAACGAGTGTTCTCGCCAAACTCATCCTCTCGGGAAGGTCATCAAAACCTTTTTCCCGAAATCCGGGTTCGAGCCAGGGACCAGGGAAGAGGCCCCATCCCCCCAGGAATCCTCTCCCATCCGGAACGGGATAATCGTAACCGTGAATCAGAATTGGAATCTTTCTACCAATAGCTCTATTACAAAGCGTAGTAAGTTCACTCAATATCGTACCGTAAGCGGTGAAGATTCGTTCAATGACACCGTCCACCACCTGGCTGTTTAATCCGCTTATTGGCGATAGCCTGTGATTTAATATCATTCCAAACTCCCTGCCCGCAAAATCGTTACCGCCGCCCGACAAAAGAACAGCCTTGGGGATTTTACTTTCCCTTAATAGCAGTCTTTCCAGGCGCCGTAGAAATTGCACGAGCTGGCCACCATCATAGGCCATATGTTCAACATGGTCCCCTTTGTGCGCAACGGACTCGACATCATATCCATGCTCATCTTCAAGGCAACCCAAGACATCTTTCCATGGGTAATCAAACCAGGAATCGCCCTCTGCCATGAGGGTACCTTTCGATCTCGCATCCCTGAAATTCCTTATGAAATCGGACTCAGGCATGGCTTTCATCTCGGTTAGCGAGTCTATTGGCAAATTTTTTTCGAACTCGTCGAGGGCCACGGCACGTGTTTTTATGGCACCAAGGCGATACTCGAACACTTTCAGTGCCAGGTTCTCGCCTACTTTAATTGCAGCGTCCAGATTGGAACTCGTTGCGCTCGCTGGCATGGCTTTTCTCCTCAATTCATAAATATTCTGATGTTTTTTCGAGTTCAGTTCCTCGTAGGCTGGAAAGCTCTACCAGGAGAAGTGTTTTTGCGGAGCCTTACCCTTCCCTTGCGTTTCCCTCAACAACAGGTTCCCAGTCCGGCAGGGTCAGGCCGATGTGTAAGTCGCCGGACGGGTCGAAACGGGTGTTCCTGTCCACGATATCCCTTAATCTCGACGTATTGTGGATCGCCTTCCACCCGGCGGCGGAAAAAGTATCTTCCTTAAAGACGTATTTGGAGAGCAAGGGATTGGTCAGCGCTTGAGAAAAAGCATCCACGCCAACCATTCTGAGCATCAAGGGTGGTAATGGTGAATTCGGCACAGGATCTTCCGCAAATAAGCCGACGTAAAATTCGACATCTTCTACACGGCCATATGTGTTCCTCAAAAAATCGACCACCCTGACATCCCTGGAAACGTCATCGAAGTGCCGGGGCCTTGGTAGCGACACATATTCCCGATAGTCGGTATAGGGGGCCAACTCCCCAAGGCGTCCTTGATCGATGGCGCGAGCTTCAAGACCCAGCAGCGGGTCAGGGGTATTAAACGGGCCGAGCCGGCCTGCTCGTTGTCCACTTATATCCGTGAATGCCAGACGCAACCCGGCATCCAATAAAAGCTTATTGTTCATGAATGTTTTTTCTACGGCACAGTCATGGCCGTTCCACGTTATCGCATTCGGGACTAGCGAGTGCCACCGATACAGCA
Organism: Nitrosospira briensis; assembly: GCF_900115125.1. Classification (GTDB taxonomy): domain Bacteria; phylum Pseudomonadota; class Gammaproteobacteria; order Burkholderiales; family Nitrosomonadaceae; genus Nitrosospira; species Nitrosospira briensis_A. Next base: position 173,740 of record NZ_FOVJ01000002.1, read on the forward strand.
AACTGAATTCCGTTGTAATCCAGTTCGGCTTGTTCCATGGCGCATCCCATGCGACTGACGGATCGAGCCGGTATAGACTACGGGGAGAGATATGATTGATATATTCTTCGACGACAATCTTGATGAACAATACGATCACTGTATTTCTTGCTGTCTGAAATACGCGCTCATCATTCCATTGAGGATGGTTTTGTTCGATCTCGCCGGCAAGCCGGTTATGCTCCCGGAGAAATAACGTATTCATCATGGCGATCTGCGGAACGGCGTTTGTTCGATCTCCTCCAAAAGCAAAAATTCGAGCACGCAGTTCTTCCAGGCTCGGCGTATCACCCAGAGTACTATCCATTCCGAGCGGCTTATCGAGGACGGCAAATTCCTCCTTCAGCATGCCGTTATCGAAAAGGAAAGGCGAAAACTCTTCACCTTCGATTAATTGTGACTTCAAACGGCCCCTCTCTCCGGCGTTCTCACTTCGAAGCCGAAGCGCTTCGGTTTGCCGTGGCAACCGCCCGTAAAGCGGACACATGTCAATCTGATGGTTGGAGGTATTTTGTAGCCGGACCTCCTCCGGTTCGCCTGCATCGGGCATGCGCGTGCGAATAAAACCATCGGTCAAATACTGGGCAAATGTTGGAAACAGCAAAGTCGACTTATCGCAAAAGAGAGGATTCTCATCCTGTTGCCTGAAAAGTTCGAGCAGATCCTCGGTTTTTGGAAGATTTGTCGTTTTTTTTGGCGGCAAATGACGTGCGCTCCACCGCTGATCTGTAAGAGAGGTCCACGAGGTATAGTCGTGGACGGTACTCAAGGGATGGGGCCTGTGACGGGAAACATTAATTACACCATTGATCGCCTGCGCGTTCAAATCGTCCGTCGCCATTTTGGATTCTCCTATCCTTCAGATAAGTTCCAAGGTAAATTCAATTACTATCGTTCGTCATCGCTCATAACTCTTTTTGCATTGAGTATCACGGCGAGCCGGGCCAATAGGTAGCGGCAGAGTTTTACGAACTGCATAGCCGACCTCAATTATTAATAGCACAAATATGAGGATGAACATGACGGCTGCTATACTCCTTCCCACCGATCAACTACACCGGCATGGACATCGTATTTTCCATCGGCGAGGTAAAGCCATCAAAATGCGGTATTCCAGCGGCTTTAAAATAATGGATGAAACGTGCGTTACTGGCTGATGAAGTCGGAGCCTTCCGATGTAAGCATCGACGACCTTGCCTCGATGCCGGGCCAAAACGTGGCATGGTATGGTGTGCGCAATTATCAGGCGCGCAATTTCATGCGCGACCAGATGCGCGTCGGGGACGGGGTTTTCTTTTACCATTCAAGTTGCGAACAGCCAGGGATTGCCGGAATCGCCGAGGTCAGCAAGCTCGCCTACCCTGATGCTACTCAATTCGACCCCGGCAGCAAGTATTTCGACTCGAAAGCCGCGCCGCAGAATCCCCGCTGGTTCAATGTGGATGTACGATTTGTAAGAAAAACCCGTTTGATCGGTATCAAGGAGCTACGAGACTATCCCGATCTGGCCACCATGCGAATTCTGCAAAAAGGAAACCGCTTGTCCATCACGCCGGTAGATCCCTCCGAATGGAATTTCATTATGGGAATTCTGCAATGACCTGCTTGCGGCGAGTCTCCCTTTCAAGGGTCTGCGCGCAAGTGCTGAAGCCGGGCAACTATCACGGCAAAGCCTGAAGTGGAGTGGTGGCTTGCCTATCTGCTGCTAGGCATGTTTGTGGGGTTTTTTGCGGGACTGCTGGGTATCGGCGGGGGATTAGTCATGGTTCCTGTGCTCAGCTTTATTTTTAGCGCCCAGCATTTTCCTCCCGAACGCATCCTGCACCTTGCCCTGGGCACCACCATGGCGTCGATCATATTCACTTCGGCTTCCAGCCTGCGTACGCATCACGCTCACCGCGCGGTGAACTGGCAAGTAGTGAAATTTATCACTCCGGGTATCATCCTGGGCACATTGGGTGGTGCGACGGTGGCGGGAATGCTGTCCAGCCGGGTGCTCAGCATTATCGTAGTCGTATTCATTTATTATGCCGCCACGCAAATGTTGCTTGAAATCAAACCGAAACCCAGCCGCACGCTTCCTGGCAGGTGGGGTATGTTCGGAGCGGGCGGCATAATCGGGATGGTTTCCAGCTTCGTCGCGATCGGCGGGGGATTGCTCACGGTGCCGTTTCTTTCCATCTGCAACGTCAGGCTCCAGCACGCGATTGGTACTTCAGCCGCAGTGGGTTTTCCCATCGCTGTAGCGGGTGCTATCGGATATATCGTAAACGGCATGGCGCAACCTCAGCCGCTGCCGGATTATAGCCTCGGGTACGTGCATGTACCGGCGGTAGGCTGGGTCGCGTTAGCGAGCATGTTGACCGCACCCCTCGGCGCAAAAGCAACTCACACCATGCCAACCGCTACGCTCAAGGCAATTTTTGTCGTACTGCTTTACCTGTTGGGGACAAAGATGCTGATAGGACTGTTTTAGCTCAACAAAACTTTCCGCTGGCCCCTGTGTGCGCAGGCTCGTTTTTCCGTCCTGCAAGCTAAGCTGCCAGGCGACTCAGGGCTTCGTGATATTTTTCCCTTGTTTTGGCGAGCACATCGGGGGGCAGGGCAGGCGCGGGTGCTTTCTTGTTCCACTCCTGGGTTTCCAGCCAGTCGCGCACGAACTGTTTATCGTAGCTGGGTGGATTTTTCCCTGGCGCATACTGGTCGGCAGGCCAGAAACGGGACGAGTCGGGCGTCAGGGCCTCGTCTATGAGATAAAGCCTGCCCGCGTCATCCTGGCCGAATTCGAACTTTGTGTCCGCGATGATTATGCCTTTTGCTACCGCATAATCCGCCGCTTCCGTATATAGCGCTATGGCTTTGTCCCGCACTTGCTCCGCCAGCTCCTTGCCCAGCAGTTTTTCCGCTTCGCTGAATGGGATATTTTCGTCATGGGCGCCCTGCTCGGCCTTGGTTGAGGGCGTAAAGACCGCCCCTCCAGGTATCCGGTCGGCTTCCTGTAATCCGGGAGGAAATTTTATCCCGCAGATCATGCCGGTACTTTTATAGTCCTTCCACCCCGAGCCGGCAACGTATCCTCGCACGATGGCTTCTATGAGCAGCGGCTTCAACCGCTTCACCACGAATGCACGGCCAGACACCTGTTCGCGTTCGTCCTTTGCTACGACTGCTTCGGGTGCAATGCCGGTCAGGTGGTTAGGAATAACGTGAGCCAGTTTTTCAAACCAGAAGCTCGATAGAGCAGTGAGCAGCTTTCCCTTCCCCGGCACCGGCGTCGGCAGGATCACGTCGAATGCGGAAAGCCGATCAGTCTGGATGATCAACAGCTTGTCTTCATCAACCGCATATATGTCGCGCACCTTTCCGCGATGCAGGAGAGGCAGGCTTCGTATGTCGGTTTCAAACACCTCGGATTGATCAGCCATTATGTTTGTCTTTTACGAATCTGCCTCGTGAATGCGGGCGTCAGCATTCCAGCGACTGCTTGATTTCCAGCGCAAGCTGCAACGCGGCTTCCGTGCTTTCCGCCAGCACGGTATAGTGTCCCATTTTCCGTCCGTGCCGGGCTTCAAGCTTGCCGTACAAATGCAATTTGACGCAAGGATGCCGCAGCACCTGTTCCCACTTCGGCTCTCCTCCCTGCCACAGATCGCCCAATAAGTTCACCATCACCGCCGCCCCATGCATGGCCGTGCTGCCGAGAGGCATTCCACAAAGAATTCGTACCTGCTGTTCAAACTGCGAGGTAACACAAGCGTCTATGGAGTAATGGCCGCTGTTATGAGGACGAGGAGCAATTTCATTCACCAGCAGCCGGCCATCGGCAAGCACAAAAAACTCCACGCATAATACGCCGCGGTAATCGAGCTTCTCCGCGACGCGAACCGCGATATCCCGCGCGTTTTGTATGATCGCTGGTGATGCACGGGCGGGAATGATGCTGGTATCAAGTATGCCGTCACGATGTTGATTCTCCGATACGGGGAAAGTGGCGACTTCGCCATCGAAACCGCGCGACACGATGACCGACACCTCACTTTCCAACGGCAACAGCTTTTCCAGCACGCATGGCTCCCGGTTCATGCCGATAAACGCCGTGTCGAGTTCTGCTGGATTGCTTACCCTCGCCTGGCCTTTGCCGTCATAACCGAACCGGCTTATTTTAAGAATCCCCGGAAATAATCCGGGAAACAGTTCGGGCCGCTTTTGCTGTATTACTCCGTCCGGATTATGGATATTTGACGAATTCTGAATTACCGCATAAGGCGCAACTCCGAACCCGTTGGCTGCGAGAAAGTTCTTTTCAAGAATACGATTCTGGGCAACCGCAACGCTGCTCGCGGCTGGACTGACGACGCAAGGTTCAGCCAGTGTTCTTAGCGATTCGGCCGGCACATTTTCAAACTCGGTAGTAACCCCCGCACAGGTGGACCCAAGCTCACGCAATGCGTCGCTGTCAAGATAATCGGCATGCAAATGCCGGTCGGCCACGCTGCTGGCGGGGCCGCCATCGGCTGGATCGAGCACGGTGACGCGATAGCCCATGCTTTGCGCTGCCATAGTGAACATGCGCCCGAGCTGGCCGCCTCCGAGGAGGCCCAGCATAGCTCCCGGCTTGATGCTCATAACCCGGGAAGTGTCATTGCCGCAACGCTGGCTGTCTGGGTCCGGCGAAATTCGACGAGAAGGCCCGCTAGTTTTGTATCTTCTACCGCCAGCATCGCAACGGCAAACAGCGCGGCATTGGATGCGCCCGCCTCGCCGATGGCAAAGGTCGCGACAGGGATGCCCCTGGGCATCTGGACAATGGAAAGAAGCGAATCGATGCCCTGAAGCTGCCGGGAGACGACCGGCACGCCCAGCACGGGCAGCGTGGTTTTGGCGGCAATCATTCCGGGCAGGTGCGCGGCGCCGCCTGCGCCGGCGATAATGCATTTGAGTCCTCGTTCGATCGCCGTTTCCGCATATTCGAACATGCGATCCGGCGTGCGATGGGCGGAAACCACCTCGGTCTCATAAGATACATTGAAATCATTCAATATACCTGCCGCGTGCTTCATGACCTCCCAGTCGCTGCTGCTACCCATGATGACGCCTACCAGAGGATTGTTCATTGGAGGGAGGCCATCATTCGCGGAGATTGGTTTTCTTGGAAGCCTCCGCCAGATCCTCCAGGTCTTCCAGATAGGGGTAACGCACGTGCCCGTAGCGGATGGCCAACACCGCTACCGCGATCAGCACGATTGAGCCGGAGACGCCAAGGAGACGCATGTTGTCCATTTCCTTGATATCCACCGTCACGTAGCGCGCCATCGCCACCATGGCGATATAAAGAGGGAATCGGACAGGCAGCTTGCCTGACTCGAAATACAAGCCCACCATTGTCAGTATTTCCAGGTAGAGAAACATGAGCAGCAGGTCCGCCAGCGTAACCCTGCCATTGTGGATCATCAGCATGGTTTCCTGGTAACCTGCAAATATTGTGGCAAGCGCGATCACGATTAGCCCCGCACCCTCAAAAAGGTGAAGCACCCTGCGCGAATAGTTGGCTGTACGGATACGAGTACTAGGCATTTAGCATTTAGCTTTTTTCTTGTCGGGAACCGTTCAGAGTAAGCAGTGTCAATACTACCTCTTCCAGATGACAATTCCAATTTCGATTGAACCTGCAAACAAGCCTTTGATTATTTTCTCCGCTAGGCTTTCAGTTTTAACAGCAGTTCCACGTCCACCCAGCCGCTTTGCGGCACACCCCCTTCAAGTACGGTGAATGGTTGGGTTGGCTCGCCCAGATCCGACAAGACAGCCGACGCTCCACGAAAGTCCTGCGACCGTGTGTAATCGCTAACCGTGACCAAGGTGTCAAGCCCGGCAGCAAGGGATGCTTTCAGCCCGTTTTCCGAATCTTCTATTGCCATGCACTGTTCCGCGGGCAAGCCCAATTGCTCAAGCACCCAATGGTAAATATCCGGTTCGGGTTTTTTTCGCGGAACGATATCTCCCGCGCCAATAACATCAAACCAGCCGGGAGAATCTTCCCCGAGAGCAGACCTTAAAAGCGCGGTTACGTTTTCAGGTGTCGTGGTGGTTGCAATGGCAATTTTTATGTTTCTATCACGCAAATGCTGGATCAGGCGAGCGACTCCCGGGCGTAAAGGAATCCCGCCGCTTTCGAGCAAGCTCACGTAATGCTTTGTTTTAACCCTGTGCAGGCCGGCAATCCAATCATCAAGTCCGCTTCTACCGAGTTCGGCTGGAACATATTTCTCCATGAAATGACGAATGCGTTCTTTGCCTCCGGTAATGGCAAGCAACTCGCCGTAAAGCTCCACGCTCCAATCCCAATCAAGGCCGGATTCTTTGAACGCGGCATTGAAAGCGGGGCGGTGACCATCACGCTCCGTATCGGCCAACGTGCCGTCAACATCAAAGACGACAGCACGAACTGCACTGTCCGCATAATCCTTGCTATCCACTGGTGGTTTCATTTGCAGCATTCCTGGCTCCTCGCACGGAGTCGTTCTCATCGATTTGAAATTTGAAGTCCGAAATGCAGCTCGCGCGCTGTAATCGATCCCTGATTGCCACCCATCCCGTTTCATCGGGCGGTGTTTCCACCAATAAAAAGTCAAATCCTTGCTGGTCAAGCTGTCTCAAAGCTGCGTATAGCTGGCGGCCATATCCTTCTGGTTCCGCAGGCATGGAAAAATATACGACCTTTTCATTCTTTCCGATATCCGGTGGGAAGTGTTGATCCGACCATCCGATTAACGCTACGCGCAAGCCTTTTAACACCAGGCTCCCAAACTGGTGCCCGATGCTTTCCTGCGACACTAGCCCCAACGGGGTTAACGGGGCGTAATGAGAAGAAAGTGAGCCCGGTACGCGTGTGGTACGTTTCGCTCCCTCGGCAACGACAACCTTTCCATTCAGTACTTCTGCCAGCGCCGCAAGCGGGATACCGCCAGGCCGTAAGATGATGGCGGTTTCGCCTTCAAAGCCGACAATGGTACTTTCAAGACCGACTCTGCACGGCCCGCCATCCAGAATCATGTCTACTGCTTCGCCCAACTCCTCGCGCACATGGGCGGCTGTCGTGGGACTTATCCGACCGAACCGGTTGGCCGACGGCGCAGCCAGCGCTCGTTCAGGTCCCAGCGCGCCCAGCAAGGCAAGCGCGACAGGGTGGTCCGGCACGCGTAATCCAACCGTGTCCTGACCTCCCGTTACATTTTCCGGTACACACGGACTGCGCGGCAATATCAGCGTCAATGGCCCCGGCCAGAAGTGTTCGGCCAGCCGCCAAGCCTGTTCCGGTACATGTCGCGCCCAGCGGGGCAAGCACGACGAGCCCGCCATGTGAACAATGAGCGGGTGATCCGACGGGCGTTTTTTGATCTCGAATATGCGTCGCACCGCGGTCGGGTTTGAGATATCCGCACCGAGCCCGTAAACGGTTTCCGTCGGGAAAGCCACGGTGCCGCCTGCTTTTAGCCGGGCAGCAGCGGCAGCAATCTCACTATGTAATTGCGGCGTTGTCATCTACGTATCATCTGCGCCGACAGCACCGCATGATCGGAAATTTTTGACCAGGGATGCCCCTGATGCACCTGTGCCTTCTCGACGTGAAAACCGCGCACATAGATGCGGTCGAGACGAAATAGCGGTAGCACGGAGGGAAAACTGCGCGCCACTCTCCCCCCCGTCAGTTCGAATGCTTCCATCAGTTCAAGCCGTTTAACCAGAATCCCGCTGGCCAATTCGCGCCAATCATTGAAATCCCCGGCAATAACCAGGGGTGCATGCCTCGGGACCAGCCGCTCGATATGCTGTTCCAGCGCTTGTAACTGCTGTGATTGTCCGCGCTTGAACAGTCCCAGGTGAACACATATGCAATGCAGGTTTTCCGGCCACTCGGGAAGGAGTATCTCGCAATGCAGCAGGCCGCGGCTCTCGAAACGATGCGCGGAAACATCCACATTATCCCAGCGCACGATGGGGTAACGGCTCAAGATAGCATTGCCGTGATGTCCTTCATCGTACACGGCATTTTTTCCATATGCAAAATCCGGCCAGATCGAGTCTGCCAGAAACTCATATTGGGGATTGCGCGGCCAGTTCTCGAAACGCGCAGCGTGTCCCTTGTGCTGGCCGACCACTTCCTGCAAAAAAATGATATCAGCATCGAGCGCGCGCAGATTGTCACGCAGCTGATGCAGCATCACCCGCCGGTTGAAATGAGAGAAGCCTTTGTGAATATTGTAGGTGGCGATATGCAGCTTATCGAGCATATATAATGAATGTCAGGCTAAGCCAGAACTTTGCCCGGAAGCGTGTATGGACATTCAAAAGGCATATCGCTTGCAGATATCGGATTTGGATCAATCGTGGCGAAACAGCACGCTTCCATTATCGAGATACCTCCAGCATCCGCTGCAAAGCCTGCTTTGCAAGTACCGCGTCATCCGCCGGCACCTTGATCTGATTCACCACCTTTCCTGCCACCAGATTTTCCAGCGCCCACGCCAGATGCTGCGGATCAATGCGGGCCATGGTGGAGCACATGCAGATCGTGGACGCCATGAATTGCACTATTTTACCTTGCGGCTTGAACTCCTCCGCTATCCGGCTTACCAGGTTCAACTCCGTGCCCACCAGCCAGCGGGTTCCTGCCTCCGCTTCGCGGATAGTTCTGATAATGTAATCCGTGGAGCCCACATAGTCGGAATTCTTACATACCTCGAAACTACATTCGGGATGTGAAATCACCTTTCCGTCAGGATGCTGATTGCGAAACCGCAGTATATGCTGCGGTTGAAACATCTGGTGCACGGAACAATGCCCTTTCCACAGCAGGATTCTGGCCTTTTTGATTTGCTCCGGGGTGAGCCCTCCCATCGGCTCATCGAAGTCCCAAACGGCCATCTCATCCATGGGAATTCCCAGCTGATGGCCGCTCCAGCGTCCCAGGTGCTGATCCGGAAAAAACAGCACTTTTTCGCGGCGCGAAAATGACCATTGCAAAATCTTTACCGCATTGCTGGAAGTGCAAACGATGCCGCCGTGCTCGCCACAGAACGCCTTAAGGTCGGCGGCGGAATTAATGTAGGTTACCGGCGTAACCGACTCATCAGGATCAACCACTTCCGACAACTCGTGCCAGGCACGCTCAACCTTGAAACGGCTCGCCATATCCGCCATCGAGCAGCCGGCGGAAAGGTCGGGCAGAATGGCGACCTGCTCAGGTTTGGAAAGGATGTCGGCGACCTCTGCCATGAAATGCACGCCGCAGAATACAAGATAATCCGCATCCGTTCCCGCGGCAAGCCGCGAGAGTTGCAGCGAATCGCCGGTGAGATCGGCATGTTTATAAACGTCCGCGCGCTGATAATGGTGCGCGAGTATCACGGCGCGCTTTCCCAACACGGCCTTGGCCTCCCTGATGCGCTGCTCGCAGTCATCATCTCTCAAGTTGTCGAAACGCTCAAATGCAATGGCCTCTGCTTGCATGGCTACTCCCGTTTTTCCTTTAAAAACCGTAAGTAAGATGTGATGTTGGACAAAAAAACCACACGGCGGTTCGGTCAGGTCTCAAGTACGGCGGCTCTCGCCCCGATCACTTCCTGTGCTCCTGTCGGCCAATCTTCGTATCGCATCCGCATTGCTGGGGGAAAAGACTTTTTCTGCCGCCTCCCGCCAGGGCAACCACATATAGCACAGGTGCTCTCGCGCCGCTACCGAAACGGGGACAGCTTCCGGCACCAGCAAGCCGAACACATGCTCGGTATTGTGGGTAACTGTCGGCGCATAACGCCAACGCCATTCTTCATAAATCTCATAACGGTTTTGAATGCTCCAGTCAGTCAACTGGCAGCGACTGGCATCGAGTCCCGTTTCTTCAGCAACTTCCCGCACCGCCGTTTGCCACAATGTCTCGTCCTGGTTCTGGCTCCCCGTTACCGACTGCCAATAACCAGGATGATCGGCCCGCTCGAGCAACAGAACCTGCAAATCGGGCGTGTGGATAATGACAAGGACAGAAACCGGCGTTTTATAGATTTTCACTGCGAAGGTACCGCAACGAATAGAGGTTGGAAAATCATCCGGCTCCCGGACGTTGTTGTTTATCCGGATCCCCACGTTTCCATGCTTTTATAATCTGTCGACTTACATGTTGCGAAGCTTGATGTGCAGTTCCCGCAACTGTTTTTCACCCACTGCGCTCGGTGCATGCGTCAGCAAACACTGCGCACGCTGCGTCTTGGGAAAGGCTATCACCTCACGAATTGATTCAGCCCCCGCCATCATGGTAACGATACGGTCAAGACCAAACGCGATACCACCATGCGGCGGCGCGCCGTATTGCAGCGCTTCCAGTAAAAAGCCAAATTTTTCATTTGCCTCGTCGGCCCCGATATTCAAAGCCCGGAATACTTTCGACTGTACTTCCTGACGATGAATACGTACAGAACCTCCGCCGATTTCCGATCCGTTCAGCACCATGTCGTAGGCCCGGGACAAAGCCTTGCCGGGATCAGTCTCAAGCAGGTCCTCGTGACCATCTGCAGGCGAGGTAAACGGATGATGCAGCGCTTTCCAGCGATTTTCTTCTTCATCGCGCTCGAACATCGGAAAATCAACAACCCAAAGCGGCTTCCAGGCAGACTCGGCAAATCCCCGATCATGACCTACCTTGGCCCGTAGTGCGCCCAGTGCCTCATTTACCACCTGGGACTTGTCCGCCCCAAAGAATATGAGGTCGCCATCCTTTGCGCCGCTGCGCTCCAGAATAATTCGCACTACCGGCTCCGGGAGGAATTTCAATATCGGCGATTGCAAGCCTTCCGTACCTTTTTCCAGCGCGTTGACCTTGATATATGCAAGACCCTTAGCACCGTAGATCGCTACAAAACTGGTGTAATCATCTATTTCCTTGCGCGATAACGCTCCACCCCCGGGCACCCGGAGTGCCGCTACACGCCCGCCATTTTTGAGCGCAGCCTCGCGGAAGACCTTGAATTCGACATCCTGCATTACATCGGTAAGGTCGGTCAAAACCAGCGGGACCCGAAGATCCGGCTTGTCGGAGCCGTACTTGAACATCGCTTCAGCATGCGTCAGGCGCGGGAAAGGATTTGGCAGGTCAATATTCATTACATTTTTGAATACCCCGCAAATCATTTCCTCCATTAGCGCCATGATTTGAGTTTCATTCAGGAAAGACGTCTCGATATCGATCTGCGTGAATTCAGGCTGGCGATCCGCACGCAGGTCTTCGTCGCGAAAGCATTTGGTGATCTGGTAGTAACGATCGAAACCCGCCACCATCAGCAACTGCTTGAACAATTGAGGCGATTGAGGAAGTGCAAAGAAATGACCGGTATTGACGCGAGATGGCACCAGGTAATCCCGGGCACCCTCTGGCGTCGATTTGGTGAGCATCGGCGTTTCCACATCGATAAAACCGTGCTGATCGAGAAATACGCGGACCGCCATCGCCACCTTGTAGCGCAACCGCAAGTTTGCCTGCATCTGCGGACGCCGCAGATCGAGATAGCGGTGCTCCAGCCGCACGGCTTCGCTCAAGTTTTCGTCGTCCATCAGAAACGGCGGCGTCAGCGAGGCATTGAGGATCTCGATGGACTGCACCAGCACCTCTATTTCGCCACTGACGAGATTAGGATTAGCTGTTCCGGCCGGCCTAGGCCGCACCTTGCCCGTGACCCTCAGCACAAACTCATTGCGAATTTTCTCCGCAATCTGAAAAGCTGGCGCATTGTCAGGGTCGCAGACGACCTGCACCAGGCCCTCGCGGTCCCTAAGATCAATAAAAATGACGCCACCATGATCGCGGCGACGGTGCACCCAACCGTAAAGGGTTACCGCCTGATCAAGGTATTGGGCATTAATGAGGCCGCAGTAATTAGTGCGCATGAAGAGTTCGCAACCAGAAAAGTAGCGTCAGGGCTTATCGCTTGACGCGGGAGTGACCGAGCCGGTGCCGTGCAGCAATACGGCTTGTGAGGGGCTGGGGTGTTTCTTGCCGTTACCGGGCACAACCACGCCCATGGAAATAATGTATTTCAACGCTGCGTCCACGCTCATGTCCAGCTCAATCACATCACTTTTTGGCATCATCAGGAAAAAACCTGAGGTTGGGTTAGGAGTGGTGGGTACATAAACGCTCACATACTCCCCCTTGAGATGATTGACGACATCTCCACCCGGGTGGCCCGTCATGAACGCGATAGTCCATGAACCCTTACGCGGGTATTGCACCAGCAGCGCCTTGCGAAAAGCTTCACCCTGACTGGAGAAAAGCGTGTCACTGACCTGCTTGACGCCATAGTAGATCGATTTCACTACCGGAATGCGCCACAACACGCCCTCCCAGAAAATCACCAGCCGCTGGCCTATGATATTGGTCGTGAGCAGACCTGTAAGGAAAACAACCAGCAATGTCAGCACTACGCCCATGCCGGGAACATAGATGCCGACCAGGGCTTCGGGATGAAGGCCGGCCGGCAAGAGCAACAGCGACTGGTCCATCGTGCTGATCAGAAATTTCAACGCCCAGGCCGTGATGCCGAGAGGCACCCAAATCAGAAGACCGGTGATGAAATAGCGTTTCATGTTAAGCGATATCGCCCTGATTTAGTCAGTGGTGGAAGCAGGGCAAGCGGCGCCGGCCGCCGGCGTGGGCGGTGATGCTGGAGCAGCGGTTTCGCTCTTCGCAGCCGCTGGCGCTTCTGTATTGGCCGCGGATTTCGGCTTCTGGCCATTCTTGAAATCGGTAGCGTACCAACCGCTGCCCTTCAACTGAAAACCCGCGGCGGAGATAAGCTTGGCATAGGCATCACTGCCACATGCGGGACAAGCCGCCACAGGCGCATCATTCACCTTCTGCAAATATTCCTTTTCAAAACCACAGGACCCGCAACGGTATTCATAAATCGGCATGACAACCCTCCAACAAAGCGGAATTGAAAAAAATGGAATTATACCTCAACCACTTGCTTAACCGGAAAATATGGGCTACAGGTGGAATTACAAGGTATGGATGCGGCAGGAGCAACAATGATGGCGAGATAGCGGATTTGTAGATTTTATAGATGAGAAAAAACGTTCTACAGAAACACTGACCGTTGAGTAAAAGCAAATTTAAAATAGGCGGGCGCCTATTTACGCTGGTAGCTGCACATTCACCGTGTAATCATCCCGGTTGTGTGAGCGATATGGAGTCTCCTCACAAAACCGAATAAACGCCAGATCTCCAGCTACACTTTCCGAGCTGGCTTCGATATCGTAAGCAGCAAGAATGCCGCTGAAATTGGGCCCATCATTTATCGACGGCTCAATGGGTGTAATCAGTACTTTGTATCGCACAACTCCTCCCTGTCTATCTGCCGTATTAATTCAAGTACAACTGTCTGCCCAGCGCTGCAATTACAGTATAGGCAATAATCGGAGGTCTGTGTTTTCACTATCTCCTTACCGAATGGGGCGTATCATTCGACCCATTTACACCCATTTTTTAAGTTGCCCGCAGAAATCCATGCCATTCGAACGGATCGGCTGATCGATCTGAATACCGTACCGATAGGGCGCTATGAAGCGTGCTGAGCGGATGGATTTCGATTAGACGTTAAACCGAAAATGCATCACATCCCCGTCCTTGACCACATATTCTTTCCCTTCCAGCCGCATCTTTCCGGCTTCCTTTGCGCCCTGTTCACCCTTGCAGGCGATGAATTCGTCATACGCAATGACTTCGGCGCGGATGAAGCCTTTCTCGAAATCGGTGTGAATTACTGCAGCCGCCTGTGGAGCGGTGTCGCCTTTTGATATGGTCCAGGCCCGCACCTCTTTCACGCCTGCAGTGAAATAGGTTTGCAGACCCAGCAGCTGGTAGGCAGCGCGCACCAGGCGGTTCAATCCCGGTTCTTCCAGGTTCATGTCAGCGAGGAAAATCTGCTTGTCCTCGTCCGGCATCTCCGCGATTTCAGATTCGAGGGCCGCACAGATTGCTACTACGGGCGCGCCTTCTCGAGCGGCATATTCTTCCACACGGGCAAGCAGCGGATTATCAGTGAACCCCTTCTCGTCGACGTTGGCAACGTAGATAGCCGGTTTGGCGGTCAGCAGGCACAGCGGCTTCAGTAATTGCTGTTGTTCCTTGTCAAGCCCCAGGCTTCTGACGGGTTTCCCCTGGTCGAGGTGCGCCCGTGTCGCCTCCAGCAGCGCCACGAGCTTGGTTGCGTCCTTATCGCCGGACCTGGCCAGCTTGGTTTCGCGGTGCAGCGACTTTTCCACTGTCGCAAGGTCGGCCAATGCCAGTTCAGTCTGTATGGTTTCGATATCCGAGACCGGGTCGACTGCGCCGGCGACGTGTACGACGTTATCATTCACAAAGCAGCGAACCATGTTGACGATGCCGTCTGTCTCGCGGATGGTGGCAAGAAACTTGTTGCCCAGCCCCTCGCCCTTGGATGCGCCAGCGACAAGACCGGCGATATCAACGAACTCGACAATGGCGGGCTGCACCTTTTGCGGCTTGACGATGGCGGAAAGCGCAGCTAAACGCTTATCGGGGACCTCGACTATGCCGACATTGGGCTCGATGGTGCAGAAGGGATAATTTTCCGCGGCTATGCCGGCCTTGGTCAGTGCATTGAATAGAGTGGACTTCCCCACGTTGGGCAAGCCAACGATACCGCATTTCAGGCTCATAAGTTTTTCGAACTGTAAAGATTGGAAGATTTCAGGCCAAATCAATCCTGAAATGTAAAAGATGAGATGAACCGCGGGTCTCTCTCAAGACTTGCCGTTCATTCCTTACTTTTAGTATGTAATTTCATCATCGCCGCCTGGCAATTACCCTCCGCGATCAGCGGCCAGACTTCCAAGCTGCGGTGGATGGCCTCGTCTATCAGCGCCGCTTCTTCCCTGCGAGGAGGCTGCAATACGTAATTCACCACTGCATTTTTGTCGCCCGGATGACCGATACCGATGCGCAGGCGCCAAAATTCCCGGGTCGCAAGATGAGCAGCGATGTCCTTCAAGCCATTGTGGCCGCCAAGCCCGCCGTCCAGCTTCAACCTGGAGGTTCCAGGCGGCAAATCCAGTTCATCATGGATCACAAGGATCTCTTCAGGCTGGATTTTATAAAACCGGCACAAGGCTGCAACCGCCCTCCCGCTGGCGTTCATGTAAGTCTGGGGATTGAGCAGCCATAACTCCGAATCTCCCTGTCCGATACGCGCGCACAGGCCATGAAACCGCGCTTCCGCTTTTAATGTGATACGCAATTCGTCAGCGAGACGGGATATCCACCAGGCGCCGGCATTATGACGGGTAGCCGCGTATTCCCTACCGGGATTGCCAAGGCCGACGACGAGCTTCATTAGGCTTATCGAAAAGAAAAAACGCTTCAATTAAAAGGAAAAGCCCGCCGGAACAGACAAGACTCCAGCGGGCCCACATAAATAACAAACCGCGGTATTATTTCTTCTTTCCTGCGTCCTTTTTCTCTCCTTCCTTAGCGACGCCTTCTTTCTTCTGTACCGTGGTCGGGATTTCCCCTGCCGCTACTACGGCAGCTGCTTCCTCGGCCGCGACAGCGCGAGGAATGATGATAGTTGCCACCGGCAAATCATCTCCTTTGGCAAGTGCCGGAACTTCCACACCCTCTGGCAGCTTCAGATCGCTCAAGTGAACGGTATTTCCGGCTGCAAGATCGATCAGATCCACTGAAATGAATTCAGGTAGATCCTTGGGCAAACAGGAAACATCCAGTTCGGTAAGCACGTGGCTGACAATACCGCTTGAAAGCTTCACCCCCGGGCACATCTCCCCGTTTATGAAATGCAGCGGCACTTTCATGTGAACTTTTTTATTCCGGTCGACCCGCTGAAAATCGACATGCAATACTTGAAGCTTGAACGGATGCATTTGTATATCGCGCAACAGAACGGGTTCTCTTTGCCCCTCCACATCCATGGAAAGGATAGAAGCATGGAAGGCTTCCAGCTTGAGCTGATGATAAAGACTGTTATGATCCAGCTCGATGGCTTCCGCAGGATTTTCTCCGCCGTAGATGACTCCCGGCACCTTGCCGGAACCACGCAGGCGGCGGCTCGCACCCTTGCCCTGCAATGTGCGCTTTCTCGCGCTGATTTCGATTTGCATCTGCTTTCTCCAAAATGTGGGTCACCCGCGACCAGGTAACCCGATTAATAAAACTCAAGCCTGTAGATCTCTTCCGAATTATATTGGGGCACAACGGCCTTATCGTCACCGTCCTGTTCTTCTTTATCCCGCGTATGTTCGAATCGTTTCGAAACCACTACTCCATGAATAGCGAACTTACCGAATCCTCATTGCTGATCCTCAGCATTGTTTCAGCAAGCAGACTGGCCACGCTCAGCTGCTGAATACGATCACAGCCCTTGGCGTCTTCTCTCAAGGGAATGGTATCGGTGACCACCAACTTGTCCAGGGCGGAATTCTCGATCCGCTCCACTGCCTTGCCTGACAATACCGGGTGAGTGCAATAGGCCAGCACCCGCTCCGCTCCGTGCTCCTTAAGGGCCCTCGCTGCTTCACACAGGGTGTTGGCGGTATCCACCATGTCGTCCATGATTACGCAGGTGCGTCCCTCCACCTCGCCGATTATGTTCATCACTTTGGCGACGTTGGCCTTTGGCCGCCGTTTATCTATGATTGCAAGATCGCATTCCAGACGTTTCGCCATCTGCCTTGCCCGCACTACCCCGCCTACATCCGGGGAAACCACCACCAGGTTCTGGTAATCGCTTTTCCAAAGATCCCCCAGCAGGATCGGCATGCTATAGATGTTATCTACCGGAATATCAAAAAAACCCTGAATCTGATCAGAATGCAGATCCATGGTCAACAGCCTGTCTATCCCTACGCTCGTCAACATATTCGCCACGACTTTGGCGGTAATGGGCACCCGTACCGAGCGAGGCCTGCGATCCTGACGGGCGTAGCCGAAATAAGGCATCGCCGCCGTAATGCGCCCGGCGGACGCGCGCTTCAGTGCATCGATCAGCACCAGCAGTTCCACCAACGTATCATTGGTAGGCATACAGGTGGATTGCAAGACGAATATGTCCTTGCCTCGAACATTCTCGAGAATCTCCACCATTACCTCGCCGTCGCTGAAGCGGCCTACAGTCGCACGTCCTATGCGGATATTCAGATGCCGCACCACGTCCTGCGCCAATTTGGGATTGGCGTTGCCGGTAAAAACCATCAGGCTATCGTAGGCCATGACCTGGGAGCTTTAAGTTTGAAAATCCGAATCGGAACTGAGGGATCAAGTAACACAGCCGAATACAAGCGGATACAACCGATTCATAAAGTACCGGGTTGCCTGGCCAGCCTTGAATTTCAGGACCTGAAAATTGGCTGGGGAGGTAGGGATCGAACCTACGAATGCCGGAATCAAAATCCGGTGCCTTACCACTTGGCGACTCCCCAATTATTATTCCGCAAAATCATGCAAGGGATGGCGGTCCAATCCCTGCGCTACAAAACCACTCATATCGGATGGAACCTCGGCAAACGCGGCCCTCGCGGCAGGCTCCGTGTCGAACTCTGCAAATACACAGGCGCCGGAACCTGTCATGGCCGCCATCCGCGTGTTACCAAGCTGTTTGAGCCATTCGAGATAGCGCGCGACCTCGGGATATGACCGGCATACCACGGGCTCGAGATCGTTATGCCCGTGCCCCACGTAAAAGGGCGGTATTTTGATCGGAATTGTATTTCGTGTCAATTCCTTACTGGTAAAAACGTGCGCGGTCGGCACGTGTACGGGAGGTGTCAGGATCAGATACCACGCGGGTGGCAGAACGATAGGCGAAAGTTTCTCACCTATGCCTTCAGCAAAAGCGTTTTCACCAAAAATGAAGACAGGCACGTCCGCCCCCAGTCCGAGCCCCAGTTTTATCAGTTGGCTCCTTTGCCAGCCTAAACCCCATAAACGGTTGAGCGCCAGCAATGTCGTGGCGGCATCTGAACTACCGCCTCCCAGTCCGCCTCCCATCGGAATGCGCTTTTCGAGGAAAATATCCACCCCCAGGGAAATGCCGCTTTCCTGTTGCAGCAGTCTGGCGGCCCGTACGCACAGATCCTTGTCCTCAGGCACGCCGGAAGTGGGCGTATGCAACTTGACAACGCCATCCATCCGTAGCGCAAAATGGAGCTGATCCGCAAAGTCCACCAATCGAAAAACCGTCTGCAGCAGGTGATAGCCATCTTCCCTTTGTCCGACCACATGCAGGAAGAGGTTAAGTTTTGCGGGAGCCGGGCAGGTCAGTCGGGTGACCAGACCCGTGCCAGCTTCAAGGATTTCCTGCATTCCAGGCGTCTATCACAAGTTTTATCTGAAGGCCGTCGCGTTTGAGGGTCAATAATCTCGGAAGCGCCGTCCCTGATTTTGAAGTCTCTACCGGCACCCTGGCGGAATAAGCCAGATAATCGATTGTCCAGCCGTCCTGGCGAATAGCCATCACTTGCCCGTCAATATTCATATCCATGGCAGCCGCGGTAGCAGGTGAACTCATGCTTTGCACCCAGTACTGCAAGCCCATGAGCGGCAAGCGCCATCCCAGCACCTGTTCCGTGAGATTCTCCACATCGGCGGCGTAATAATTCTCTCCCTCCGAAGTCGTCAAAAACACTCCGTCCGGAGTACGCTGAATCTGCGCCAAAGTTTGTCCCAATGGGGAAAGCAGAAGTATTTCATCGCCTCTTTCGCGATGATGCCATTGTACTCCACCTGAAAAACTTTCTTTGCCGCCTTTTACCGACACCCGGCCGATTAACCCGAAATCTGCAGCCTTTGCGTCGACCATCTCGGGAACGGGCTGGGTGACGATGGTGCGAACGACGTTATTCTCGGGAGCAAGGGCGGCGCAACCTCCAAAAAAAAGTGATGCGCATAAAACAGGAAACCACCAGAAAAAAACAAGGCGGCTTTTTAACGGGAAACAAGCCCGGCCCTGGGATTGAGATTTAGATTGAGCCGCCATTAGACCAGCATGATCCATGACCTTTCGAAGGTGTTGCACTACTTCATGAATTTCTTCATCGTGCCCAGCAACACCTCATTATCCGGATGATTCTTGAGCGTGGTCTGCCAAACGTCTTTCGCCTCTTCCCTTGTTCCCTGCACCCACAGAACTTCACCCAGGTGAGCCGCAATTTCCGGATCGGGGTTAAGGCCGAACGCCTGCCGCAGGTAGCTTAGCCCCTGATTGAGATTACCCATCCGGTAATGCACCCACCCCAGGCTGTCCATGATGTAGGGATCATTGGGGGAAAGTTCGATCGCTTTTTCGATGAGTTCCAGTGCTTCCGGAAGCCGATCGCTGTGCTCCGCCAGACCGTAGCCGAGCGCGTTATAAGCATGGGCATGGTCCGGCCTCAGCTGAATCAGCTTGCGCAAGTCCTGTTCCATGATGTCCGATTTGCCGATTTTTTCTGCCGCCAAGGCCCGGTCATAGAGCAGATCGGGATAGTCGGGAAGCTTTTTAAGGGCGTCACTCAGCAACTGGAAGGCTTTCTTGTAGTCCCCGGCCTCGCGCAGCAATTGCGCCTCGGCAACTGCCAACTGTGCACGTTGCTGATCATTCGTGATCGGCAGTTGGTGCAAGTGCTGGAGGCCTTCGTCCATCTTGCCCGTTTTGCTCAGCAGGAGGGCGTATTTTATTTGAGCGGGAATATATTGAGTGCCGCTCGTCACTGAGCGGTACCATTCCATCGCCTCGTCAATTTGCTGCGTTTTCTCATTGATGCCGCCGAGATAAAAACGCACCATGCCGGGATCTCTGTAACCCAATTCCAGGGCTTTCCTGAAATATGACTCGGCCGACTCGTATTCCTTTAGTTCCATGGACAGCAAACCCACCGCTACCGCGACGTCGGCATTGCCAGGATTCTCCTCCAGCAATTGCTGGAACTGCTCTCGTGCCTTGCCATAGTCTTTTTCGGCGAGCAATAACCGGGCATAGGTAATTCGTGTATCGTTTGCCTTGGGATAAGTTCTCAGATAGTCTTCAAAGTACTCAAGGGCGCTCGCATTGGACATACGCGCCAGTATTCGCCCCTGGTAAATTGCCGCCATCTCCCACTCGGGACGAAGCGCCAGCGCCTGTTTCATTTCTGCCAAAGCGACATCGAATTGCTCGGCAAACCATGCTGCCTGGGACACGGCGAAATGCGCTTCCGGGAGCTCGGGATAGGGTTGAGCGAGCTGTTTCACCAATTCAAATGTCGTATTCTTGTTGGCGTTCCGTACCAGCAAGCTGTTCAATTGCATGAAGGCCTCATCGATATTATCCCCGGCAGAGGCGAGCAACTTCTCGAGATGTGGCCGGGCTTCCTCCAGTTTGTCAAAATTCACGAGCAGCGCCGCCAGCGTCTGCCGGGCTCCGACCGAATTCGGATCAAGTTCTGCCCAAATGTTCGCCGATTCCAGCGCAGCTGCAGGCTGACGTGCTTGAAGCGCGATTTCAGTGGCACGCTGGGCGACGCGCGGGTCATGAGTACTTTTTGCAAGCTTGAGATAAGTGCGGACGGCGATGTCCGTATCGCCTCGCTGCAGAGCTGTCTCGGCGAGCAGGAAATCGAACAGCATCGGCGGAGTCAAATCCTGACTGGGCAGTTTTGGCTGTCCAGCTCCGATTTTCGCTACTGGCTTGTCCGCTTTGATATTTGTTTTAGCAGGCAACTGCGAACAGGCAGCAAGAAAAAGCAGCGGCAGTGCGCCAGCAATTTTAAGACTCATGGAAAAATCCAGAAAAGGTTCGAGAAAGACTATAAATGGCGGGGTTGTTCTTCAAGACAGTCCACATATTAGGTATATTTTACGCTTATCACAAGTGGACATCTTAATCATGGCACTGCAAACCTTCCTTGAAGGAGTTCTGCAAGCCTGAGCGCCGGATGCGCTCCCTTAATGAATGCAGAAACGTAAAGGGAGGCGATACAAGGAGTGATTTGGTAATTCGAACTATCGTGCCCTTCGGGGGGCTGCATGATGGCTGAACGAAATGCGTCCATGGCCATTTCGGCTCGCGGCCTTTGCCGCTGTTTTGGCACCCGTGCGGCAGTGCATGACGTCAACCTGGAACTGAGGCGAGGTGAAGTTCTGGGATTTCTCGGCCCTAATGGCGCCGGCAAAACGACAATCATGCGCATGCTCACCGGTAATTTAACCCCCAGCTCCGGCACAGTTGAGATCTGTGGTATAGATTTGCTGGGCAAGCCGCGCGAGGCCAAGGCATGCATCGGGTATCTGCCCGAGATACCGCCACTCTACCGGGAATTAACAGTAAACGAATACTTGCGGTTTGCCGCCCGGCTTCATCGAGTCCATAGCGCAAAAATTCACTCCGCTTTAGCGAAGGTCACGCAACGCTGCGGGCTGAGCAGTACCGGGGACCGGTTGATCGGTTCGCTGTCCAAGGGCTATCAGCAACGGGTGGGAATCGCCCAGGCGATCATTCATGATCCTGAGGTCATCATACTCGATGAGCCGACGGCAGGCCTTGATCCTAACCAGATACGGGAAATCCGCACTCTCATTCGCGACCTCGCCGCGGAGCGCAGCGTCATCCTATCCACCCACATCCTGTCCGAGGTTGACAACGTATGCGACCGGGTGCAAATCGTGCATGAGGGGCGAACGGTACTGGATGAGTACATGGAAAGACTGAAGCAGAAAGGAACAAACCTCGAGGAATCATTTGCGCATTTCACCAAGAATCACGCAACTTCTTGAACAGCTCGATATGGCTTGGCATGCCACACCGTGAATCTCCAGCAGGAGAAATGCTCATTTCCTGCTTCGCGGAAGCTAGACTGTGCTCTACCGAACAGTGGGAGCAGCTAAAATGCTTTAACCTGTTTCCGTCGTCGTTTTAACGCCTCAACATCTAATTGGGATACCGAAGACGGCGGTTGAACGTAAGTTCTTACCAGGAGATGATTATGAATAAAGATCAGGTGAAAGGAACCGCGAAAGACGTCGCAGGAAAAGTTCAGGAAGAGGCCGGCAGGGCGGCAGGAAACAAGGAACATGAAGCCAAAGGGCTCGGCAAGCAAGTCTCCGGCAAAGCCCAAAAGAAATACGGAGATGCCAAGGAAGCCGTAAAGGACGCAGCCGACAAGCTGTAAGCTTCAGGTTCCGATATTCCCTCCAACCCGCTGCGGCGGGTTTTTTGTTTTATTCGCTCCGCTTATAACCACCTTTTCCAGATCAACTTAATCAATTCCAAGTGTGGTAAAACGAACAGATGGGAGATGATAGGTACGCTAATAATTATATACGGATCAATGAACTTTTAATGGTTACATATGGCCGTTTACAAGGACAGTACCTTCCTTATCGAATGTGATCGCCCTCACTTCGATACAAGATTTGCCCCTGGCACCACCGTGTCAGCTAGCGGTATCTATCGCTGCACGTGTTGCGGCCAGGAGACTGCTGCAGGGATAGGGCAGTTACTGCCAGGGCACGACCAGCATTCTCATCCTTTCGAATTTGGTCCTGCATGCTGGCAACTCATTGTCTTGGCCCAGTAGATGCAGTCCTTTTAACGCAACTACCCACCCTTCAATGCATCCGGCACGCATATTCCCCCGTCTAACACATCACGGAAGAGTTGCGTTGACGATCCCTGGCATATTTCCGATGCCGAGAATGAGAAGTTTTGCTTTCGGTGCGCATTCGGTACTATCGCGGAAATTTTGATTTTAGACCGCCTTCTTGCACAATAGAATTTTTATTATCGAACAGGGAGCAGGCGTGGCAACCGGTTCCGATTTGGCCTGCCACGTCCTGGCATGGCAATTGGCAAAGAAAGCCTTACGCAATACCGTGCCCCCATCGCAAAGGCGTATCAAAATAATTTATTATGATTTTTGTCGTTGCTCACAAGGAACTAAAGATATTGTTCGGCTCGCCGCTGGCCTGGGTGATACTTGCGCTGGCTCAATTGGTGTTGACCTGGGTCTTTCTGGCGCATCTCGACACTTTTCTTGAAATTCAGCCGCAGCTCATCAGGATCGCCAATCCACCAGGGATAACCGAATCAATTGTCGCACCATCATTTGCCCTGGCTGCCATCGTGCTGTTGATGACCACGCCCCTGTTAACCGCGCGTCTCATTGCGGAGGAGCGCCGCAATCACACTCTGTCTTTTCTTATTTCGGCGCCCATCTCCATAACCGATATCGTACTGGGGAAATTTCTCGGCCTGATGATCTTCTTATCGGTTGTGATTGCTCTGGCTGCCGCTTTATCGCTCTCTTTGCTGGCGGGAGGTACGCTGGATTTTGGTTTATTGCTGAGCAATATCATCGGCCTGCTTCTCATAGCCGCCTGTTTCGCCTCGCTCGGACTTTATATTTCCTGCCTCAGCGCTCAGCCCGCTGTCGCCGGCGCCGGTACGCTAGGCATCCTGCTCGGGTTGTGGGTCATGGATAATGTTGCCGGGGAAGAGGATGGCATAACGCGCAGCTTTTCTCTGCTTGCGCATTATGAAAACTTTAATCGCGGAATAATCGATACTTTTGGTCTTGCGTACTTTGCGCTTTTTATTCTGATCTTTCTGATTTTGTCTATTCGCCGGCTGGATGGTGAAGGGCTGTATGATTAAAGCGGCAAGATATTGAGGGATAATGACGCCTGTAGATGACAAGCTGCGTTTGCGCCGGTTGGCGCAAAACAGCGTGTTCGTGATACTGCTGATATCATTGCTTGCATTGCCAGGCTACCTGGCATGGGAAACACGCACCCAGTGGGATGTCAGCCAGAATGAACGCAACAGTTTAAGCCAGGCGAGCGAAGAGGTGCTGCAAAAGCTTGACGGCCCCCTGACAGCCACCGTCTACGCGACGTCGCACGACGCCCAACTTGGGAACGTTTCGAAAATAATCGGGGATTTTCTGTCTCCTTACCAGCGTAGCAAGCCCGATTTCAACGTGACATTCATTGATCCCGAGGAGCAGCCGGCGCTCGCGCATGAGGCCGGCGTTCAGACCAATGGAGAAATGGTGGTTGAATTCGAGGGCAGACGCGAGCGTCTCACTACGTTTAACGAGCAGGCTCTGGCCAATTTGCTCATGCGGCTGGCGCGACCCGGGGAAAAACGGGTAATGGCGCTCAGCGGCCATGGCGAGCGCAAGCTGGACGGTGTGGGCAACCGCGACTTGGGGGAATTTGGCAAGCAACTGGCAGCAAAGGGGATTAAAACAGAGGCGCTCAACTTTGCCGCGGCCGCGGACGTGCCGCCCGATACCAGCCTGCTGATCATATCCTCGCCACAATTTGACCTCCCGGAAGGCGTGGTGGATAAGGTGCTTGCCTATATCGAGAGCGGAGGCAATCTTTTATGGTTACTGGACCAGGAGCCTATGCATGGACTACAACCGCTGGCCGAGAAACTGGAATTGACGCTCACCCCCGGCGTAGTCATCGATCCTCAAGCGCAGCGGTTGAAACTGCCCATCACTTTCTCGATGGGTGCAAATTACGGGCAGCACCCGGTTACGCATAATTTTGATTATATTACTGTGTTTCCTTTTGCCAGGCAGATCACCATCAACGACAGCGAAGAATGGCACAGTGTCTCACTGGTGGAAGCCGCACAGAACGGATGGGTGGAGACTGGCAAGCTGGACGGGGGGATTGTCTTCGAACCCATGTATGACGTCTCCGGCCCCGTCAGTATCGCCGCTACGCTGAGCCGCACCCTATATGAGCGGGAACAGCGCATTGCCGTCATCGGCAGTGGCTATTTTCTCGCCAACAGTTATCTGGGCCATGGCAAGAATCTGGATTTTGGGGTTAACCTCGTCAATTGGCTGGCTGGCGATGATGACCTTATCACTATTCAACCCCGCGCGACACTCGATGGCAGTCTGGCCCTGGATGAACCGGCGCTAACCATGATTGCCTGGGGTTTCCTCATCGTGATGCCGCTGATTTTTACGGCAAGCGGGGCAATGATATGGTGGAAGCGGAGAAGGAAATAAACATGCGCTCCCATTTGCATTTCATGAACTGGCATCTCTTGCTATCTCATTGAGTAATTCTTACACCGGACATCCAATTGCCCGAACTGCCTGAAGTCGAAGTTATCCGTCGCGGCATCGTATCCCGGCTTGAAGGGCAACGGGTTGCTGCTGTCACGGTAAGAAATTCCCATATGCGCTGGCCGGTGCCGCCTGATCTTGGGCAGACACTTGTCGGCCTGGTAATCGGAAAGGTGATGCGGCGTGGAAAATACCTTCTGTTCGACTGTGCCAGGGGCACGTTGATTGTACATCTTGGCATGTCGGGCAGCCTGAGATTGCTACCGGCCACAGCCATAACCGCGCCTCAAAAACATGACCATGTCGATCTGGCCTTCGAGAACGGGATGATTCTTCGCTTCAGAGACCCGCGCCGTTTCGGCGCCTTGCTATGGTCGTCAACCGATGTCACGTGCCACAAATTACTCGCCCAACTTGGGCCCGAGCCGCTGACGGAAGCATTCAACGGGAACCTGCTATACAAGAAAACCCGGCGTCGTAGCGCGAGCATTAAGGAAGTGTTGATGAACAGCCGCATCGTCGTCGGCGTCGGAAATATTTACGCTAATGAAGCGCTCTTTCAAGCAGGCATCAATCCAACCACTGCCGCTGGCCGGCTCGGGCTGAGCAGATGTGCAAAATTGACCCGGGCAGTAAAGGATACACTCAATCTTGCGATCGAAGCGGGGGGTAGCACCTTGCGCGATTTTGTGGGTAGCGATGGTAACCCCGGCTGTTTCCAGCAGCGATATCTTGTGTATGGCCGAACCGGGCAAAGCTGCCGGAAGTGTGGTACAAATATCAAGCAAATCAGGCAGGGGCAGCGTTCGAGTTTTTATTGTCCACATTGTCAAAGATAAACCAGAAGAGAGCGACAGAATTGGGAAATTTCATCACAGGATCTGCATGAACATTACCTTCGTTGGCGGCGGGAACATGGCTCGCGCCTTGATCGGCGGGCTGTTGCAACGGGATTATTCACCCGGGCAGATACGCGTGGTGGAAATCAATGCTGAAACCCGCATCAAAATAAAAAATGAATGCGATGTGGAAACCGTGGCGGAACTTGCCGAAGGCCTCTCGAATAGCGATGTAATCGTGCTGGCGGTGAAGCCGCAGCAGCTTTCAGTAGTGGCGCGAGAACTTGCGCCACTACTCAACAAGCATCTGGTCATTTCTATCGCTGCCGGTATTCGCGCAAAGGATATCTCCCGTTGGCTTGCGGGCTATAGCCGCGTTGTGCGAGCCATGCCCAATACACCGGCGCTGGTTCGCGCAGGTGTCACGGGTCTATATGCCATGCCCAGGGTGAGTAATGAGGAAAAACACCGTGCAGAGGCAATACTCGCCGCAGTCGGCACTGTGCTATGGGTTGAAAGCGAAGAACTGCTGGATGCGGTGACAGCCGTTTCCGGCAGTGGTCCGGCTTATGTATTCTACTTTCTCGAGGCGATGCAGAAGGCAGGGCATGAGTTAGGACTGGATGCGGCCCAGGCTCGGCGACTGAGCATCGACACCTTTCTCGGCGCTGCCGGGCTTGCAGGTCAAAGCGATGAAAACGTTTCCCTCCTGCGCGCTCGGGTCACTTCGCCGGACGGAACCACTGAACGCGCCATTCGGTCGCTTGAAAATGAGGGGGTCAAAAATGCAATCGGTCGGGCGATTCACATCGCATACCAGCGCTCACACGAAATGGGCGACGAGTTCGGTAAAACGTAA
The DNA here is from genome assembly GCF_900115125.1 of Nitrosospira briensis. GTDB lineage: Bacteria > Pseudomonadota > Gammaproteobacteria > Burkholderiales > Nitrosomonadaceae > Nitrosospira > Nitrosospira briensis_A. The sequence goes on from NZ_FOVJ01000002.1 coordinate 200,608, forward strand.
ACCTAGCACCCGCAAATATTTGACAATATGTTCAATCAGATGCTGATATTTCTGCTCGACACCTTGCTGGGCTTGTTTTCTCTGGCGCTGTTGCTGCGTTTTTACATGCAACTGCTCCGCGCGCCCTACCGCAATCCGCTGTCGCAATTTCTCATCGCAATTACCGACTTTCTGGTAAAGCCCGCGAGACGGGTAATCCCCAGCTTCAGAACGCTGGATCTTTCCACGTTGCTGCTGGCGTGGCTTGCACAAGTCGCGTTGCTGACCGGCGTGCATATGCTTCAGGGCTACGTTTTCAGCTCGACTATCGGTCTGGCGGCCGCGGGACTATCGCTGCTTGCCCTGGTGGAAATCATCAAGATGACGCTCTACATCATAATGGCAGCGGTAATCGTGCAGGCCGTGCTCTCCTGGTTCAATCCATACAGTCCGCTGGCCCCGGTGCTCGACAGCTTTACCCGGCCGGTCCTCGGCGTTTTCCGCCGTTATATTCCTCCCATCGGCAATATCGATTTGTCACCATTGTTTGTGCTGGTGATTATTCAATTGCTGCTTTTTGTGGTGGGGGGGATGGAGAGGGAAATCTCCCGTCTGTTCTAATGCCGGATCTGGAATCCTGCACGTGGTGCCGCAGTGAAAGCAGTGATGAGCGCCTCATCCTCACCTTGCACATACAACCCGGCGCGAAACGCACCGAAACAGTGGGATTGCACGGCGACGCGCTGAAAATCAGACTAGCAGCCCCGCCGGTAGAAGGCGCTGCCAATGCTGCGCTGCTGGAATTTCTTGCCGGGATTTTTTGCGTGCCGCTGCGTCATGTGACGCTCCGGCAGGGAGCGAAATCGCGGCGCAAAGTGGTCGAAATAAGGCAAGCCGCCCGTGGACCTGATGCACTGTTCAAGGCAACTCGGATCAAGCTCAATGCGGATTCCGGATCATGAGTATCTTCTATCCATGACGAGGCCGGATGTATTCAGTATCCCAAAATAAATGATTATTTTGCGATGGTGATACTCGGAACGCCAGTGCGCGGCAAATCCGTGATCGTCATCTGGAATAGCAGATATAGCATCTGGAAGGCCTCCCGATTCCAGCGCGCAAGCGGTCCTGTTGTATTTACCGCGTAGTACCGGTTATGTGAGCGTATCGACAGGTCAGCTTCCGGAAGCTCCGAATCCGACACAACGAGTTCCATTGTGGAGACCGGATTCTCGTCACGTTTGACAGGTGGGGTTCGGGGATCTTTCTCGACATGATACTCAGGCTCGTCGCCGATAGAACGGCCGAGGAAGCCGAGAATTGCATGAAAGCTTCTGAGCCTGAAGACTCCTTTGATAGGCCATTCACCACCCGGGTGGTTGGGGCGTACATCAAAGGCAACATCGTTCGTGACCCAATCCGTTGCCTCTTCGCTTAACTGTGCCCGCTCCGCTGGCGACAGCGTAGCCGGGTCGTAGTTGGTAATGAGGACTGGACCCGGCGCTTGCTTGCGCAGCGTATAGGTATTCTCCTGCTTGTTATAAACCACGAAAAACTCTTTCTCCAAAGCCTGAAAGCCTTCTGCTGTAAGCGAGCCAGCGGAAATGGTCCAGGTGCGGTCCAGGATCAATGGGTCGGCATAGAGCTGGTTCTGGTCTTGAATGGCTGAGAGATGAAGCACCACGCGACGAAACATCTCGTAGCCTTCCGGATCAGAAGATGTATTGCGGTACGCCACATGCTGCGCCGGGTATTGAATGCGCACTTCCTGCGCCATCAGTCTCAGCAAGAGATCGATATCGTAACGCTGGCGGAGCAGAAGCGTGAGTTTGCTTTGCTGGAACGGAGTGAGGAGCCGTTTGGTGAAGTCTTCGCCCTCGATCGGGACAATGCTGATGGTGGGGTTTTCAGCGACGCTCCCGCCAAATATCGGCATCAGCACTTGTCCGGCGAGTCCTCCCAGCGCGGGCGTAGCCCCGGCATTGAAACGGAAATCAAACGTTGCCGCGACGTTCGAGACGCCGGTAAAGTGGATAGGCTGATGGTGATGTGCGCGGGCAATATTCATCAGCAGTTGTTTGGACGCTGCGCTGGTGATGGCGTCGTCATAAGCCCCGACTGCGCGGTTGAGCGTGATGGGCGATACACAACCGGAGAGCGCGAGCAAGAACCCGAGGCACAGCAATGAGCGTAAACACCGAAGGTGAAGGACATCCGTGCGCGTTATCTTCATTGGGCCGAGCCGAGCGGAACAGAGTTGTTGATGATGACCAGTATGTGCTTAAGTGTGCTTGTATCATAAATGGTTGAGCCTGCCTAGCAGGCAGGAATTGCAAGCCCAAAGGGAGGAAGTTCCGGAGAATTTTTTCACTTCCAAAGCTAAAGGTTATGAACTGGGGATAATCTGCCGAACGATCATGTTGTAAATCGAAAGTATTTGCGATAGCAACGTCCTTTATCGGAATCGCGATAGCTGTCACCGACGTTTCGAGCGTGCTACGCTTCAAAATGCGGTGACGAATATTCTTAACATCAGAATCAGGTCGTCAAGGTCTTCACGATTATTACCGCGGTTTTTTTACCCCCCACGCTCGTGGGCACTTTCTACGGCATGAACTTCGCCGTAATGCCCGAGCTTTCCTGGGAACACGGATTCATCTATTCGATGGTCCTGACGTTATCGGCCGCATTGCTACCGCTTTTATACATAAAACGTAAAGGGTGGTTGCGGTGAACTGGCTTGCACGTTCGCGGCCGACGCGGCACGGAACTCCAAAGCCGCCATCCGGTCTATCACGCACGCGAAAGAAATGTTGCTTCACATCTTGGAACCGTTTGACTTCAACCAACAGGCTTTTGCGTTAGTGGGAGGCCGGGGTATTTTTTGCTATATTGATATTGAAGCAATCATGGATAATAAAGTTGATGCTTGAAAGAGGGCTATAAGGAATCTCTACATACAGGAGAATCACATGAAGCAACTTTTGATCGCGTCCGCTTTAACGTTGAGCTTGATGTCAACCGGTGCCGTTGCCCAAGAGGAAGCAACCTCTGTGGGTAGTCCCGGCGACCCGACCCAGGTTTCACGCACTATTGAAATAACGATGGTGGATAACCGTTTCAAACCTTCAGAGGTAAAAGTGAAACAGGGTGAAACGGTAAAATTTGTGCTTAAGAACAACGGCGAGAAAAAGCATGAAATGATGATAGGCACGCCGGAGGAAATCGATGAGCACGGGAAAATGATGAAAAAATTTCCGGACATGGAGCATGCCCATGAAGGGAATTTAATTACAGTCGACCCTGGCAAAACGGGAGAACTGGTGTGGCATTTCACTGAAGCCGGTATAATCAGCTTCGCCTGCCCGCTGCCAGGCCACTTTAAAGGAATGAATTTCCCGGGTATGAAGGGAACAATCACAGTGGAAGCCAAATGAAAATATCAAAGTACACATTGCTGGCCGGATCGATACTCATCGGCACGCTGACCGGAACCGGTGTCTACGCATCGGCAACAGCAGTCGAGGTCTACAAGAGTTCGACTTGTAAATGCTGCGCAAAATGGGTCGACCATATGCGCGCAAACGGGTTTACCGTCAATACGCACGATGTAGGCAACAAGGAAGCCCGCGAGCGCGCAGGAATTTCCACTACGCTAGGTTCGTGCCACACTGCCCTGGTTGACGGCTACGCAATCGAGGGCCATGTGCCTGCCCAGGATGTAAAGCGGCTTCTCAAAGAGCGTCCCCGCGCTATTGGGCTGACCGCGCCGGGCATGCCACACGGCTCCCCAGGGATGGAAGGCGCCCGTAGCGATCCCTACGACGTGCTTTTAATAAACAAGCAAGGCGGTACGACCGTATACAGCCACCACTCGCCATCCGATCCGAAAGAATCCGTGATGAGACTGAAATGAGGCGCAGGAAATTTTTTGCTGCCATAGACGTGTATAAGAAGAAGTTTTTCACCGTTGCGATCCAGCCTGCAGGCTCAGTTGCAATGAGCATGAAAACCGGCGCAGCATGAGCATCCGGTTTTTCGTCCTGACCGGCATGGCGGCTGTTCTTATTGCCGGTTGCGGTGAGTCAAAGCCGCCCGCCACATCGTCTGAAACACCTGAGGCAGTTGAAACGCCTGCGCCGCCTTCTACTTCACCGACGCCGCCTCCGGCCGGACCGGACATATCCGCCGCCGAGCAGCCGGCCTCCACCCCCAAGGTGGAGGAGCCAAGAAATCTGGCGGCGCGTAAGCTGGCTCCGGAGAAAATCAAGCGCGGTGAAGATGTTTATCGCGCCAATTGTGCAAGTTGTCACGGTCCCAATGGAGAAGCCACTCCCGGTTGGCGCACTCCCGGCCCGGACGGCCGATACCCACCCCCGCCACTGGATGGCAGTGCTCATGCGTGGCATCACTCAACCGAGACGCTGGAACAAATGATAAGGGAAGGTAGTCCGGGTGGCGGTATGCCGGCTTGGGATGGAAAATTGACTAATCAACAGATTGATGACGTGATTGTCTGGATAAAATCGCTGTGGCCGGATGAGGTTTACGATATCTGGTATAAGGAAATTGAAAATAAGCCGCTGCCAAAACAGCAGGGTTAAAGATCCGTCGCGGCGGGGGCATACAGCAAGTGCCTCCGCCGAGGATACGGATTGCAGCTATCCGGGGAGATAGGCTTAAGTCAGCGGTTGCACCACTACACTTGTAGCCTCCAACTGTCAAATCGAACGGTTGTGCCCAAGCCGCTCGATTTCAGGTGCAGGGAGGCGCCAGCCGCTAATCCTCAGGCTAACCCGGCCTTAGGTGCGCCTGTCACTGCCTTAATTCCCTTCTTGGCGGCAGCGCGGGCAGGAAGCTTCTCACGAATACGCGCAGATTTGCCGGAGCGATCACGCAGGTAATAAAGCTTCGCACGTCGGACATCACCGCGACGCTTTATCTCAATGCTGGCGATTAAAGGCGAATAAGACTGAAAAGTCCGCTCCACACCCTCGCCGCTCGATACCTTGCGTACCGTAAAGGCGGAGTTGAGGCCCCGGTTGCGCTTCGCGATGACAACGCCCTCATAAGCTTGTATCCGCTTACGCTCGCCTTCCACCACTTTAACGTTAACGATTACGGTATCGCCGGGGGCGAAATCTGGAATGGTCTTGTCCAAGCGGGTAATTTCTTCGCTTTCGAGTTGTTCGATCAAATTCATTTGCGACTCCTTGCTCTTTATTCCCTGGTTTCAGTTGATTTCAATTCGTTTCATAGACGTGCTGGAATTCTTCCAGTAACTTCTTCTCTTCGCTTGTGAGGCCGTGCTCCATTTTCAGCGCCAGCAAATCCGGCCGCCTCAGCCATGTCCTGCCAAGCGACTGCTGTAATCGCCAACGCTTGATTCTGGCATGATTGCCGGACTTCAGGACGTCGGGTACGACATTTCCATGATAGACCTCCGGCCGGGTGTACTGGGGAAAATCCAGCAAACCCGCTACAAATGAATCCTGGGTGGCTGACTCGGGATCTCCCAGCACCCCGGGCATTTGTCTCACCAGACAATCTATCAGCACCATGGCCGCCAATTCGCCGCCCGAGAGCACATAGTCGCCAATTGAAATTTCGTAATCCACCTGCCGCTCTATCAGACGCTCATCCACGCCTTCATATCGCCCGGCGATTAATATCAGCGCAGATAGTTTACTCAGTTCCAATACCAGGGCATGGTCCAGTCGACGCCCCTGAGGCGAAAGATAAATCGCTTTCGTCCCGCATAAGCCGTCGGCTATCTGTCTTTGCCTGGCAGCGGTAACTGCCTTTTCCAGCGGCTCCGCCAGCATCACCATTCCTGGCCCGCCACCGTAAGGGCGGTCGTCTACCCTATGGTAATTATCCTCGGTAAAATCACGGGGGTTCCAGGTGTGTAAGCGATAAATCGCGTTTTCGTTCGCCCTGCCGGTTACACCATGCTTGGTGATAGCGTCAAACATTTCCGGAAACAGTGTGACGACATCAAATTCACAAGTCATGGCTTAATAGTCCGCGCCCCAATCCACCGTTATCCGGCGCGCCTTCAAATCCACTTTAACAATTACCTGATCGATAAAAGGAATCAAACGTTCCCCTTCACCATCTTCCAGACTTTGCACCTGAAGCACGTCGTTTGCGCCGGTTTCCAGTAATCCCGCTACTTTCCCCAGCTCTTCACCCTGCAAATTCACAACCTCGAGGCCGATGAGGTCAGACCAGTAATAACCGTCTTTACCGCTTTTTGACAAGACCGGCAGCTGACTGCGAGGAATTGCAACCTCCAAGCCCTTCAGCCGCATCGCCTCGGTACGGTCCTCGTACTGCTCAAGTAAAGCGGTCAGTACATTTCCGTGAACTTCGCTCCCGGCAACCTTGAACCCGCGCCAGTTGCCATCTCCCCTGCCCAGCCACCATTTCGGGTAGTCAAGCAGCCCATCTATGTGTTCAGTATAAGGAAAAACCTTGATCCAGCCGGCTACACCGTAGGGGCCGATGACGCGCCCCATCACCGTCATCGGTCCGGCTGTTTGGTCTGGCTCAGCTTCCTGCGGCTTCTTGCTTCGAATCAAACTGCTTGACCAGCCTTGTCACAGTGGCCGATAACTGCGCACCGTGCGATTTCCAATAAGTAACGCGGTCCATCTGAACGCGCAATGCTTCTTCTCCCCCAGCCGCCCTGGGGTTATAAAAGCCAATGCGCTCAATAAACTTGCCATCGCGAGCGTTGCGCGAATCGGCAACAACCATGTTAAAAAAAGGACGTTTCTTGGCGCCGCCTCGCGCCAGGCGAATAATGACCATGTGTTATGCCTATAGGAGGTCTAAAACCGAAAAGGGGGTGATTTTACGGCAGTTATCGCTGCATTAGCAAGTAATACTCACTGTCCGCGCAAAGAACAGACATATTACCTGTATTTGTAGCATGTGCCATGCCGGTTCATCCTATCGGCGGAATCGAGCATAGCGGCCTGAAATCTGCGTTGAATATCGCGGCCCTATTCTGACGACACGGAATGGTGACGGACACGCTCCTTGCGAATCAAGAAATGAGCGAATCGCATCCGACATTCCGTTGTACGTCATGAAGTCCCAGTGGCGCGGGCGCATCTACATTGTAGATCGTCAAACCACCCTGCTCACGAATCGTATTTACAGAGTCAGGTAAACCGCCCCTCCCTCCAAGCTTGCGCTCTTGTGGGCAAGAGGCTATGTCACGCCTCTGCAATCATCTCGAATCCACCATAGATCAAGCGCTTGCCGTCAAATGGCATCGGATTCGCGTCGGGCTGCATGCGCGGATCCTCCATCACCTTCTTCCAGGCTTCGTCGCGCGTCTGGCGAGAAGGCCAGGTTACCCACGAGAACACCACCGTCTCGTCCGGCTGGCACTTGACGGCCATCGGAAAAGACGTCAGCTTGCCCTCGGGCACGTCATCGCCCCAGCATTCGACGACGCTTACCGCCCCGTACTCTTTGAATATTACGGCAGCCTTCTCGGCATGCTGCCGGTAGATTTCCCGATTCGCCGTAGGCACGGCAGCGACGAATCCATCGACATAGTTCATGTTATTCAAGATTGATCTCCTTCATGGTTTGAATCGAATCAATAGGGCTAAAGCTAAATTGAACCAAAAAGCCATGTCTCGCGTTATGCTTTTCAATATAGCAAAAGCGAATCTCTATGCACCTTGTCTGATGGAAGATGAAGAATCCCTGTCTCTCCATAAATTAAACTTTAAAAGATAAACCTTATCAGGGAAGTCAGTGGGCCACTTCCCAATTCGGTCCCACACCTACCTCCACCAGGAGCGGTACATCGAGTCTGGCCACATCACCCATGAGTTTTGGCAATTCGCATTTTATCATTTCGATTTCATCATCCGGCACTTCCAGCACCAGTTCGTCGTGGACCTGCATGATAAGCTTGCTGGCAAGGTTTTCCGATGCCAGCCAGCCATGAACCGCTATCATGGCGAGCTTGATGATGTCAGCCGCCGTGCCTTGCATTGGCGCATTGATGGCGGCGCGTTCCGCTCCTTGCCTGCGGTTGCCGTTGGAACTGTTGATTTCCGGCAGCCATAGCCTGCGCCCGAACACCGTTTCGACATAACCCGTTTCTCTCGCGGTTTCCCGGGTGCGCTGCATGTAATTTGCCACCCCTGGATAGCGTGCAAAGTAGCGGTCCATATAAACCCTCGCGGCCGGGCGGTCGATGCCGAGTTGAGAGGCGAGCCCGAATTCGGACATGCCGTAGATCAGGCCGAAGTTAATGACTTTTGCGTAACGGCGCTGCTCGCTGTCCACCGATTCCAGCGGGACACCGAATACTTCCGAGGCTGTGGCGCGATGTACATCCTCGCCGCCGGCGAAAGCCCTCAGCAACCCTGCATCCTGGGAAATATGCGCCATGATGCGCAACTCGATCTGCGAATAATCAGCGGAGACGATGCTGTGCCCCGGCGAAGCTATGAATGCTTCACGAATGCGACGGCCTTCGGCAGTGCGTACCGGAATGTTTTGCAGATTTGGTTCGTTGCTGGCAAGCCGGCCCGTCACCGCTACCGCTTGCGCATAGTTGGTATGCACCCGCCCGGTAGCTGCGTCGACCACGCGCGGGAGCTTGTCCGTATAAGTGGATTTGAGCTTGGCGAGGCTGCGATAATCGAGCAGAACTTTGGGCAGGGGGTAATCCAGCGCAAGGCGCTGCAGCACATCTTCATCGGTAGAGGGCACGCCACCCGGCGTTTTTTTAATGACCGGCAGCTTGAGCCTGTTGAACAGCACTTCCTGAATCTGCTTTGTTGAATTCAGGTTGAACGGCTGACCGGCGATGGTGCATGCGCGCTCCTCCAGCGCCAGCATTTTCTCGCCGAGTTCGCGGCTTTGGCTTTCCAGCAGCTTCAAGTCCAGCAGCACGCCGTTGCGCTCGATTTCGAACAGGATGTCCATGACCGGCATTTCAAGAGAGAGGTAAATATAATCGAGCTTTACATCCTCCGAAATGCCGGGGTACAGGTGTTGATGCAGTTGCAGCGTAATGTCGGCATCCTCTGCCGCGTATTGCGAGGCTGGTTCTATATCCACCTGATCAAAACCTATTCTGGCGGCTCCTTTACCGGTAATCTCGTCGTAACTGGTGGTTTTGACGCCGAGATGCCGCAATGCAAGGTTATCCATGTCGTGCGGACGGTGAGGTTCGAGCACATAAGACTGCAGCAGCGTGTCGTGGACGATGCCGTTTAAAGCAATGCCATGATTGGCGAAGATATGCTTGTCGTATTTGAGGTTCTGCCCCAGTTTAGGCTTGGCCGGGTTCGTCAGCCAGGGCTTGAGCTTCTCGAGGACGAGACCGATGGGCAGTTGCTGGGGCGCCCCGGCGTACCGGTGCGTTAGCGGCACGTAAGCCCCCTGATGAGGCTTAATGGAAAATGCGAGACCGACAAGTTCGGCCTGCATCGGATCCAGCGAGGTGGTTTCCGTATCAACCGAAACAAGCGGTGCGGTATCGAGGCGCATGACCCACTCATCGAGCTGGGATGGAGTGAGGATGGTTTGATAGTCTGCCCGCACCGGTTCCGGATATAGTCGATCTGTAACTCCCTTCTCATATCGGGTGGCGGGAATTGCACTGCCTTGCTCTTTTCCGTCCGGTTCCTGCAGCAGTTCCCGCAACCAGGTTTTGAAATCCAGCCGTTCGTACAACTCCGCCAGCTTTGCGGCATTCTGCGGTTGCAGCCCAAGGTCATGCAGGCCTATCGGTAATGGAACATCGCATTTGATGGTAAGAAGCTCGCGGGATCGGCTCAACCAGTCCAGGGCCTGCCGCAAATTTTCTCCAACCACGCCGCCAATTTCATCGGCATGAACAATAAGATTGTCCAGCGTGCCGAATTGAGCGAGCCATTTTACTGCTGTCTTGGGACCCACCTTTGGCACGCCGGGAATGTTGTCGGATGTATCTCCGACGAGTGCCAGATAATCCAGCATGCGGGCTGGCGTTACCCCGAACCGGACAGCCACGCCGGCCTCGTCCAGTGTCTCGTTCGTCATGGTATTGATCAATGTTACCTGCGGATTCACCAGCTGTGCGATGTCCTTGTCGCCTGTCGAAATTATGCACCGCATATTCTCGCGTTCAGCCTGCTTGGCCAGGGTTCCGATCACATCATCCGCTTCCACCCCTTCCACTATCAACATCGGCCACCCCATTGCCTTTATGCACTCATGAAGCGGTTCTATCTGGGCCGCGAGGTCGTGCGGCATAGGTGGCCGGTTCGACTTATACTGGGCGTAGAGATCGTCGCGAAAAGTCTTGCCTTTTGCATCAAATACGCACGCGCTATAATGGGCCTCGTAATCCTTGTGCAAACGGCGCAGCATGTTGAGCACGCCATAAATTGCGCCGGTCGGCTCGTTGTTGCGGTTGCGGAAATCCGGCAGCGCATGAAAAGCGCGATACAGATAGGATGAGCCGTCAACCAGCAGTAATGTTTTCATTTAACTTCCAAAGGTTTTTCAATGAGCCGGAAAGATAAAGAAGCCCGCACCATGACGAATGATTTTCGGGAAAAAACCTGGGCGGCAAGAGAGTCGTGGCGCGTGTTCGGGATTATCGCAGAATTTGTCGAGGCGACGGAACGCCTGAACTCGATCAAGCCCGCAGTAAGCATCTTTGGCAGCGCGCGCACGCTCCCCGATCATCCGTACTATAAGCTGACCGAGCAAATCTCCCGCCAATTGTCCGATGCGGGTTTCTCCGTCATTTCCGGCGGCGGGCCAGGTATCATGGAAGCGGCCAACAAGGGCGCTTATTTTGGCGAGTCGCCCAGTATCGGCCTGAACATCCAGCTCCCGCATGAGCAAAACCGTAATGACTACCAGGACGTCAGTCAAACTTTTCGCCATTTCTTTGCCCGCAAATACATGTTCGTTAAGTTGGCTACCGCCTATGTCGTGCTGCCGGGCGGGTTTGGCACGCTGGACGAACTCATGGAAGCGCTTACGCTGGTTCAGACCGGCAAGACGAGAAGAATGCCTATTATTCTCGTTTGTTCCGATTTCTGGCGAGGTATGCTCGACTGGCTCCAGAACGTGCTCGTTGAAGAAGGTATGATCGCCCCGGAAGACATGGAATTGATACAGGTGATTGACGAGCCCGCCGAAGTGGTGGATGCGATATTCAAGTATTACGAAACTCGCGGCTTCGAGCCTTCCGCGGCGGAACGGGAGATTCAACTCAATCTGTAACAGCCGTGTCATTTCGGATAGAATGACATATTGGCCCTGCGGAGGCACCATGCATCGTCTAGCTCTTGCACTGTTATTGAGCTCTGCACTACCAGCTGCGGCGCAATCAAACCAGCCCAAGGACCTGCGGCCCCTGCCGGAGGTCCCGGAGCCGCCGGAGTTGGCTTTGCCGTCGCCGGGAGCAGAGGAAGAGGATGAGTCACTCGAACCTCAGGTTACCATCACCCGGCGCGGCGAGGACAAGATCGAGGAGTACCGCATCAACGGGCGCCTCTACATGATCAAGGTTACGCCCCGCATTGGACTGCCGTATTATCTGATCGACAATCATGGGGACGGCACGCTCTCTGCGCACGAGACTGGCGGTCTCGATCAACGCATTCGTCCCCCGATGTGGGTAATACGCGAGTTTTGACATTTTCATAAAAGACAGCAGGATCGCGTCTGTCCACACCGCTTTAGCCTTATCTTTTTTCTCGCTCATGTCTGTCTTTACTACCGTTACCCAACAGCAGCTTTCTGTATGGCTGAGGCGTTATTCTCTCGGCACGCTGATCAATCTGCAGGGCATCTCCTCGGGTATCGAGAATACGAATTATTTTGTCACCACCAGCCATGGCAAATACGTCCTTACCCTGTTCGAGAAACTGAGCCCTTCCGACCTGCCCTACTACCTGAACCTGATGGCGTATTTCTCCCGCCATGGCATCCCATGCCCCAGTCCGATTGCTGATCTCAACAACCAGTTTCTCGGTGAACTCAATGGCAAGCCCGCAAGCATCGTTACATGCCTGCCGGGGAAATCCCAGGAACATCCCACCGCAGCGCATTGCGCAGAAGTTGGCGAGCTTTTGGCGAGCATGCACTTATCCGGCCTGTCCTATCCTGAAAATATGGAGAACTCCCGAGGACCTAAATGGTGGAAAGCGGCGGCGCTCGATATCATGCCTTTCCTGGCGGCCGAGGAAGCCGAGATCCTCAAGGAAGAATTGCGTTTTCAATCATTGTACCGTTTCGAGAATCTTTCCCGCGGCGTAATCCACGCGGACCTGTTTCGCGACAACGTGTTATTCAATGACGGTGCGCTTGGGGGCGTCATCGACTTTTACTTCGCCTGCAATGACGTGTTGCTATTCGATCTTGCCATTACCGCCAACGACTGGTGCCTGAATGAAAATGGCCAACTGGACGCGGCGCGGACATCGTCCCTACTCCAGGCGTACCACCATACCCGTCCGCTTTCCGCCAATGAACATGGGGCCTGGCCAGTGATGCTGCGTGCGGCAGCGTTACGCTTCTGGTTGTCGCGGCTGCAGGATTATCATTTGCCACGCATGGGAGAACTCACCCATGTCAAGGATCCTGTTCACTTCATGCATATACTCAAGAATCATGCGGCATCCCACTCCGAACTGGCGCAAGTTTGGGTTTAAAGCAATAATTTAAGCAATAAGCTGCTGGTCAGCAAATTGCTATCGATTCGGCGAGCAAACAGTACAAACGTCGTACCAGCGGAATCCAGTATCCAGTAACGTTTAAAGCGGCCACTGGTGGCTCCGGGCTGGATTCCGGATCAAGCCCGGAATGACGAAAATCAAAGTATTTCTGCTGGATAAATAGTGGGCGCAACCCCTCGGAGATGAGAAAATGGAAGTCAGGCAAGTCGATGCAAAACAAGGCTGGCAGTGGATAGTAACGGGCTTCGGCCTGTTCCGCAAAATCCCTTTGGTATGGATTATCGTGTGTTTCACGTTGATGCTGATTGCCTTTACGCTGGCGCTGATCCCAATGGCGGGGCAATTTATTTTCACGCTACTCTCCCCGGTCTTTTTAGCTGGAATCATGATGGGCTGCAAAGCGCTCGAGCAAGGGGAGGGACTGGAAGTCGCCCATTTACTGTCTGGTTTCCGGAGCAACCCCGCGCCGCTGATCACCATAGGCGGAATTTACCTGATTGGGCAGATCTTGATTCTCGGTGTGTTCATGCTGGTTGGCGGCGACGTGCTGATGGGTCTATTGATGGAGGGAAAACGGGTCGATGAAAATGAGTTGAAAAGCGTTTCGGGAGATATGTTGTCCGCCTCTCTCGTGGGGCTGACATTATCCATCCCCTTGTTGATGGCTGTCTGGTTCGCGCCTTTGCTGGTGATCTTCAAGGGCGCGCCACCATTGGAAGCAATGCGTCTGAGCTTTTTCGCATGCCTCAAGAATATTATCGCGTTCCAGATTTATGCCGTGATACTGGTGGTGCTGACGATAATAGCTACCATACCTTACGGGTTGGGGTTGTTTGTGCTGATACCCACTGTGTTCGCTTCCATTTACACGAGTTACAAGGACATCTTTGAGAGCAGCGCGGCCACGGCGTGAGCGTCCCGCATCCCGCCGGCTTCGCTTCAGGCGGGAATCAGCTTGGCGTATTCGAGTAGCAGCCACTTTGTGCCGGCGCGGCCGAACTTGACCTCAACGCGCGCATCCGCCCCGCGGCCTTCGCAATTCACTATTACGCCCGGGCCAAACTTGGCATGAACAACATTTTGCCCAACCCTCCAACGCGTCGCAGCCGAGTCCTGAGTGCCGGATTCCTGAATTTGCGTCCTCGCACCAGACAGCCCTGAACTCCTGAATTCCGGCTGTTGACTTCCAAACCTTGCCTTCTGTACCGGCTGTAGCCACTTGAGCAAGTTATCCGGTATTTCCTGCAGGAAACGAGAGGGAATATTGTAACGGGTCTGACCGTGAAGCATGCGGCTCTGGGTGAAGCTCAAATACAACCGGCGCCGGGCGCGGGTCAAGGCGACGTACATTAAACGCCTCTCCTCTTCCAGCCCGCCCGCTTCATTACGGCTGTTATCGTGGGGAAACAGGCCTTCTTCCAGTCCGCTAAGAAATACGCTGTGAAATTCCAGCCCCTTGGCCGAGTGCACCGTCATCAGCTGCAGCGCATCCTCGCCTCCTCCAGCCTGATGCTCTCCCGCTTCCAGAGAGGCATGGTTGAGAAATACTGTGAGGCTGTCGTCCTCGGCTTCGTGTACGAAGCTGGTGGCGGCGTTGACCAACTCGTTCAGATTCTCCAGCCGGTCCGCTCCCTCCCGCTCTGCACGATAATGCCCCAACAGCCCGCTGTGCTCCAGCATGTGGTCCACCACCTCCGGCAGGGGTAAATTTTCGCAGACCCGGCGCATCGACTCGATCAGCACAACAAAGCCTTCAACTCCTTTCTTTATCTTGTCCGGAGCCATACTTCCATCAAGCCGAGCCTGTGCATTACCTTCTGTTTCAGACGTGGAAGCCGGTACGCGCCCGCATTTCTGCAGCATTGCCTCCCAAATGCTTCCCCCTTGCCGCCGGGCGTCATCCTGCACCTGTTCCAGGCTTCGCATACCGATACCGCGAGCAGGAAAGTTGACGACCCGGAGCAGCGCATTGTCGTCGTCGGGATTGGCTATCAGCCGCAAATAGGCCAAGGCATGCTTGATTTCCTGCCGTTCGAAAAAACGCATACCTCCATATACGCGATAAGGCAAGGAGGCGTTGAACAACGCATGCTCCAGCACGCGCGACTGCGCATTGGAACGATAGAGCAGCGCCATCTGGGACAATGCCACGCCTTCGGCCCGCAGTGACTTCACTTCGTCCACCACGAACGCGGCCTCATCGAAATCTGTGGGCGCGTTATATACGCGTATCGGCTCCCCATGACCTTCCGCAGTCCAGAGATTCTTGCCGAGCCGTCCGCTATTGTTGCGTATCAGCGTATTGGCGGCGTCCAGTATGTTGCCGTGAGAGCGGTAGTTTTGCTCCAGCTTGATAATCTTCGAGATACGGAAGTCGCGCTCAAACTCTTTCATATTGCCGGTATTCGCGCCCCGAAACGCGTAAATGCTCTGGTCGTCATCGCCCACAGCAAATACAGCGGTCTGTTCGCCGGCAAGCAATCTTAGCCATTTGTACTGCAAGCGGCTCGTATCCTGAAACTCATCCACGAGAATATGGCGAAAGCGGCTGCGATAATGTTCGCGCACAATCTCGTTGCGATGCAGCAATTCGTAGTTGCGCAGCAACAGTTCAGCAAAGTCGACCACGCCCTCCTTATTGCATTGCTGCTCGTAGACAAGGTAAAACTCCACCATTTTCCGCACGAAATCATCGTACGTTTCAACCTGCGATGCTCTAAGACCCTCTTCTTTGGCGTTATTAATAAACCACTGTACCTGCCGCGCAGGAAATTTTTCATCGTCCGCGCCCAGGCTTTTCAGGATGCGCTTGATGACCGCCAATTGATCTGCAGAATCCAGTATCTGAAAAGTCTGGGGCAATCCCGCATCCTGATGGTGAGCACGAAGCATGCGATTGCACAGGCCGTGGAAAGTGCCTGTCCACATCCCCCGCGTGTTGATTGGCAGCATGGCCGAAATGCGGCTGAGCATTTCCTTCGCTGCCTTGTTGGTGAAAGTGACAGCCAATATGCCGTGGGGACTGGCTTGACCCGACTGGATGAGGTGCGCAATACGGGTAGTGAGCACCCGCGTTTTGCCACTACCCGCGCCCGCCAGCACCAGTGCCGACTGATGCGGTAAAGCGACCGCTTCGCGTTGTTCAGGATTTAGCGCAGAAAGTAGAGAAGACATTGAGAATGTTTACCGGCAGGGAGAGCCGGAATTGTCGCCCTCGTCCAGCTTGAGGCGATATGAAAAAAACTGAAGGGGACCTCTACAAATTCGAACTTCCAGCTGAACTTTGGCACAAAGCGCACACCGGACTGGCCAATCATTCAAGGGAGCGAATAATGGAACGTGCGGATTTTATATAGAGGTCCCTATCAAAAAAAGCGGTCCGCTACCTGTTCCGGCTTTCCCTCACCAGATCCAGAATAAGCGGCGTCAGTACCAACTCTATGGCCAACCCCATTTTTCCACCGGGCACGACAATGGTATTCGGACGAGACATGAATGAATTGTGAATCATGGCAAGCAGATACGGGAAATCCACATTTTTTGGATCGCGGAAGCGAATCACGACAAAGCTTTCATCAAGCGTGGGAATATCGCGCGCAATGAACGGATTGGACGTGTCTACCGTCGGCACCCGTTGAAAATTGATATGCGTAAGTGAAAATTGCGGCGTGATGTAGTGTACATAGTCGTGCATGCGGCGAAGAATCGTATGTGTCACCGCCTCTGCCGAATACCCGCGCGCGCTCATGTCCCGATGGATTTTCTGTATCCATTCCAGATTAACGATGGGCACAACGCCAACCAGTAAATCGACATATTTCGCTACATCGGCTGTATCGCTCTTCACTCCGCCATGCAGGCCCTCGTAAAACAGCAAGTCGGAGCCGGGCTTTATCGACGACCATGGGGTAAATGTGCCAGCCTTCTGCTGGTATGGCGCGGCTTCTTCATCGTTGTGCAGGTACAAGCGAACCTGGCCACTTCCGGTCTCGCCATATTCCTTGAATAAGGCTTCCAGTTTCTCGAATTCGTTGGCCTCGGGGCCGAAATGGCTGATCGCGTGGCCATTGTTTTTTTCCGAATCCGCTACGGCTTTTTTCATTGCTTCGCGATCGTAACGATGGAAACTATCGCCCTCCACCACCGCAGCAGTCAGTTTCTCGCGCCGGAAAATATGCTCGAAACTATTCTTGACCGTCGACGTACCGGCGCCGGACGATCCGGTAACGGCGATGACTGGGTGTTTTTGTGACATACAAACTTTCTCCTCAGGAAAATAAGGTAATAAAATGATGCAGTGTTTTTTCGCGTCAGATTTTCGCCGGTCCCAGCAAGCCTCGAGCAGGGCGTTATAATACCTTTTTCTCAAGAATTTTGGTGCGAACGGGCAAAGATAAAACATCCCCTTACCCTTGGGAGCCCAGCGTTCCTTGCTCCCCGTCCTCCGCGCCTTGATGCAACACTTTATCCAGCACCTTTTGCAGAAGAAGCCGAGTTTGACATTCGCCCGGGTCTGACATAAAATGCGCGGCTTTACCGAAACAAGCAGGGGTAGGTTTTGTGAAAACCTTTTCAGCTAAACCACATGAAGTAGTCCACGAGTGGTTCGTGATCGATGCGGCCGACAAGGTGCTGGGGCGTCTTGCCGCTGAGATTGCCCATCGTCTGCGTGGCAAACACAAGCCTATTTTTACTCCTCACGTGGATACCGGCGATTTTATCGTGGTAATCAACGTCGACAAGCTGCGTGTCACTGGCAACAAGGCGGAAAACAAGATCTATTACCGTCATACCGGTTATCCAGGCGGCATCTACGAAACCAGTTTTGCGAAAATGCATGCGCGTTTTCCGGGACGTCCGCTGGAAAAAGCAGTCAAAGGCATGCTGCCAAAAGGTCCGCTCGGGTATGCAATGCTAAAAAAACTTAAAATCTATGCAGGCGCCGCACATCCTCACGCGGCGCAACAACCGCGGCAACTTGAAGTCAGGGCTTGATTATCATGAGCACAACCTATAATTACGGTACCGGTCGTCGCAAAAGCGCGGTGGCGCGTGTATTCATCAAGCCCGGCAAGGGCCTGATCACTGTCAACGACAAACCGGTCGATGAGTTTTTTTCCCGTGAAACAGGGCGCATGGTAGTTCGCCAACCACTTGAGCTGACGGGAAATCTCACGAGTTTCGACATCATGGTGAATATCCATGGGGGCGGGGAATCCGGGCAGGCGGGAGCTGTACGACATGGCATTACGCGTGCACTGATTGACTATGACGCTACGCTCAAACCCATATTAAGCAATGCGGGGCTTGTCACGCGTGATGCGCGTGAAGTGGAACGGAAAAAAGTCGGCTTCCGCAAAGCACGCCGGCGCAAGCAATTTTCGAAGAGATAGACTTTTGTACCTGTCATACAAAAAGCCGCCCGTTTCTGGCGGCTTTTTTATTTGTTGCTTATAATCGGCCCGGAAGCTTGCGCTTGACCCGGAAATTAAATGAGCCATCGGGAAAGGTGACGCGTCAAAAAGCAGCGATAGCGAACTTATCCGCCGATCGGTTGCCAAGAAAGGGTAATCAATCGTTGCATCGAACCAGACAGGAAAATGGTGACGGCATCAGGAAGTTTTTTGAAGACGGGAAAGATTCAGGTCGGAGCGGAAAGGCAGGCAATTGGTGAAACAGATGCCGCGGAAATGTGAATCTCCACCTGCCGTCCTGTTACGAGAAATTTCATTCTTACCGCAAAACCTTGGGAAGCCATGCTTAAAATTGGAATCGTAGGCGGAACCGGCTACACAGGTGTAGAACTGTTGCGTATTCTGGCGCAACACCCTGAGGCAAGAATAGAGGCAATTACTTCACGCAAGGAAGCGGGAATCGGCGTAGCTGATTTTTTCCCCAGCTTGCGCGGGCGGCTATCGCTCAAGTTTTGTGATCCAGCCGAAGCTGGTCTGGAAAAATGCGATATCGTGTTCTTTGCCACTCCCAACGGTATTGCCATGCAACAAGCCCGATCGCTGCTGGATGCAGGCGTACGCGTAATAGATCTTGCCGCCGATTTTCGTATCAAGGACGTGGGGATATGGGAAAAATGGTACCGCATGTCTCATGCCTGCCCGGATCTGGTCGCGGAGGCGATCTACGGCCTGCCTGAAATCAATCGAGACAAGATCAGAAATGCGCGGCTCATTGCGAATCCCGGCTGTTATCCCACTGCAGTGCAGCTGGGTTTTCTGCCCGTAGTCGAGGCCGGAATAGTGGATCCGGACCACCTTATCGCGGATGCAAAGTCAGGTGTTTCGGGCGCGGGGCGCAACCCGGAAACACATACGCTGTTCGCTGAAGCCGCCGACAATTTCAAAGCCTACGGGGTGCCGGGACACCGGCACCTGCCAGAGATCAGGCAAGGCCTGTCCAGCGCCGCCGGGAGGCCCGTCGGGCTGACGTTCGTACCGCATCTCACGCCGATGATTCGAGGCATACACGCGACACTCTATGTCAGGCTTACCGAAGATGCCGATTTACAGGCGTTGTACGAAAAACGATATGCCGGTGAGCCATTTGTAGACGTGCTTCCCGCAGGTGCTCATCCCGAGACCCGCTCGGTACGCGGTTCGAATCTCTGCCGCATCGCAGTCCACCGCCCCCAGGGGGGCGATACTGCCGTGATACTCTCGGTAACGGATAATCTTGTGAAGGGCGCGGCGGGACAGGCCGTGCAAAACATGAACATCATGTTCGGCTTGCCGGAAACCCTGGCAATCGATCATGTTCCATTGCTGCCCTAGCGATCCTTTGCATACTATCCCATGGAAGTTGCAGCCCAGCCCTGGTAGTTCGCCGTCAAGAGACCTATCCTCGGCCCATGATTAAGTCACTTAAAAGAAAGTTCGGCATATCCGCGCCCCGTGTGGCGGTCCGGCCTCAAACTCCGGCCTATGTGAAATGGCTGGTTGTTGCTGTGCTTACAGTATCAGCGCTCGTGCTGTCCTGGGGAATGTATGATGCCGGCCAAAAGTTTGCCGGCTTTGACAAGAATGAAATAAGTTACGAATTGAATCGCTTGTCCGAGTCGAACGCACAGCTCCAGCAGGAGAATGAGGAACTGCGCATGAAGGTAGCCGGCCTTGACCGCCAGTTACAGATGGACTTCGTCGCACGTGAAGATATAACCCGGCAGATCAAGAGCCTGGAACATGAAAACACTCGTCTGAAGGAAGATCTGGCATTCTTCCAGAACCTTGGATCTGCCAGCGGAAAAGCCGAACAACGCGTTTCTATCGGCCGCTTGAAGCTGGAAAGGGGCAGCCTGCCTGGAGAGTATCGTTATAGCCTGTTACTGGTCCAGGGCGGGCAGCGCCCGAAGGATTTTCAGGGTAGTCTGGAGTTCGCTGTCAATTTCGAGCAAAATGGGGAGAAAATGATGATACCCCTGGCCGACGCCGCCTCCAAGGCAGTGGATGTCAACTTCAAGTTCTATCAAAGGATTGAAAATACCTTCCGTCTGCCGCCAGATGCCACCGTAGACAGCATGGAGGTGAAAGTGTTTGAAAAAGGCATAGCGCAGGCAAGGGTAATGCAGACCGTGAATTTGTCTTTATGAAGGAGAGAAAATGTTTGGGAAAAAACCGGGCAAGCCCCAGAATCAGATTGACTCGCTTATCGGTGCAGGAACCCATATCGAGGGCAATATCAGCTTCAGTGGCGGACTACGCATAGACGGCCGCGTTACGGGAAACATCATCGCGCCGGGCGACAAGCCTAGTGCTCTGGTGTTGAGCGATCAGGCAGTCATCGAGGGGAAAATACAGGTTTCTCATGCGGTCGTTAACGGCTCTATCTCGGGCGCCATTCATGCTAGCGAATATGTTGAGCTTCAACCCAAGGCCCGGGTTTCGGGAGATGTTTATTACAAAGCCATGGAAATACAACTTGGCGCATCGGTTGACGGCATGTTGCATCACCTGGATAACGTGAAAACCGACGCCGACAGTAAAGTGGTGACATTGGTACCCGCGAAGCAGAGTGATTGACGTTTGCACGATAGCGGGGGATAATTTTTTTTATGATTAAACTATGCGGAATTCAATATGAACGCACCAATCGAGGCTAACTTGGTCGCAGAAATGCATGTTCCGTTGATCTTTACCGATAGCGCGGCAAACAAAGTCAAGGAATTGATCGAAGAAGAAGGGAACAACGATCTCAAGCTGCGCGTATTTGTGGCCGGGGGAGGATGCTCCGGCTTCAAATACGGCTTTACATTTGACGAGCTAACGAGCGAAGACGATACCGTGATGGAAAAGAACGGCGTGAAGCTTCTGATAGATCCGATGAGCTTTCAGTATCTGGCAGGAGCGGAAATCGACTATCAGGAAAGCGCCGAGGGCGCCCAGTTTGTTATCAAGAATCCGGGTGCTTCCAGCACCTGCGGCTGCGGCTCTTCATTCTCTGTCTGAGCAACCCGGGCAATAACCGGGGCAGGGGCGGCAAGATGGTTTCATATAAAAAACGGAAGCCCCAGGCTTCCGTTTTTTATTTTCGGAGAAACGAAAAAAGCGATCAAACCGGATAAATTGCGCCAAGCAGCCGGGGACCCCTTGCGCCGGTTACGTCAGGAATATTGCCGGGACGTCTCTCGATAGCTTGATGCGCCAGCCAGGCGAACGCAAACGCTTCCAGCCAGTCGGCATTGATGCCGAGGCTGTCGGTCAAATCCACTTTCTTGCCCGGCAACGCCGCTTGCAATCGGCCAACCAGTGCTTTGTTTCGCGCCCCGCCTCCGCACAGATAAACCTCTGCCGCACCGGGAAAATAAGCCCGCACTGACTCGGCAATTCCGGCAACGGTCAACTGAAGCAACGTTGCCTGAACGTCCACCGGTTTCTCATCCCCGGTCAGATAACGTTCCAGCAAAGCGAGATTGAACATTTCTCTGCCGGCGCTTTTTGGCGGCGGCAGAGAAAAAAATGGAAGCGCCAGAAGTTTTTCGAGCAGCGTCTGGATTATTTCGCCGGATTCGGCCCATGCTCCATTTTCATCGTACTCCTTGCCGGTATGCCGCAAACTCCATTCATCCATCATCATATTGCCGGGCCCGCAATCAAAACCGATGACTTCTCCACCCACCGCGAGACTGGTGAGATTGCAAATCCCGCCGATATTGACAATGACGCGATGAATTTGAGGATCGCTGAACAAGACCTGATGAAATGCCGGTACCAAAGGCGCGCCTTGACCTCCGGCCGCTATATCGCGGCTTCTGAAGTCCGCCACGACCGCAATGCCGGTAAGCTCAACCAGCAACGCGGAATTGCACAGCTGAATAGTGTAGCCCCTCCCCGCTTGCGGGAAATGGCGCACGGTTTGACCGTGACACCCGATTGCCGCGACCTCCTGGGGCCGTACGCCACTTTTACCAAGCAAACCAGTCACGGCTTCCGCATACTGGCGTGCCAGCTCATTGGCGAGCGTCGCTGCACGGTGCAGTTCATCGTGACCCGTATAATGAAGGCCAAGCAAGCGCTCGCGTAGATCAGCGCGGTAGGATAGATAAAAGGTGTGCAGCAGGGAGGGGGATGCGGAATTGAAATCAGCCAGCACCGCGTCGATTCCATCCAGACTGGTACCCGACATTATTCCAATATAATAAGCGGTTTTCAAGCCTTCCGCCTGTGTTATGCCTGTTTTCGGCTAACGTTCAGTTCAAGGTTAATCCAGAAAGGCAAGATTGGTGCCACGCAGCATGTCCAGTCTCGCCATCGACGACTTTGTGTGCTCGTAAAATGCCGCCATATGCTTGGGCGGAACGGGCTGTGCGGGGGGCATCGCGACCTTCAAGGGGTCGCGCTGGACATCGTTGTAACGAAATTCATAATGCAGATGCGGACCTGTAGCCATTCCGGTTGCACCGACGCGGCCAATGATATCGCCCTGGCGGACATGCTGTCCCTTGCGCAAGCCTTTCGCGAAAGCCGATAAGTGACCGTAAACGGTTGAGTATGATCCCCGATGTTGCAGGAAAATGACGTTGCCGTAGCCGCCCTGCCAGCCGGCAAATGCCACGGTACCATCGGCTGCGGCCTTCACCCCCGTGCCTGTCGGCGCGGCATAGTCAATGCCCTTATGGGCGCGCCATGTTTTCAGGACGGGATGGAAACGGCCAGTGGAAAAACCGGAACTGATACGGGAAAATTCCAGCGGCGAACGCAGAAATGCCTTTTTCAGGCTCTTGCCGTCGGGCGTGTAGTAACCGCTTTCTCCGTTCTCCACCTGGAAATATAACGCCCGGTAAGGCGTACCCTGGTTAACGAACTCCACGGCGAGCACCCGTCCGGCTCTCGCCGGCTCGCCGTTGCCGTAAAGCGAATCATATACCACGGTAAAACGGTCGCCCTTGCGCAAATCGCGATGAAAGTCTATTTCGGACGCTAGAATATCGACAATCTGGGTGGCGACGCTATCAGGCACCCCCGCGCCGTCGACCGCGGCAAATAGCGAACTGTTTATTACGCCGGATTTCATCTGGATATGCGTCTCCAGTTTGGCCGGTTGTGTGCTGGGCTTGAAAACATCGCCGCTCTTTTCCATCACCAACTGTTCACTGCCGCCAGGAAAATAGCGGAGCAGAAGCAATTCACCCGCGGCTGTCGTCTGCACGTGAATGGTCTTGCCGGCCACCAGTTGATGGATGGCCTTCATATCCCTTGCATCCCGGAGAAAATTCATCGCCTCCTGATTATTCACCTCGAGGCGGGAAAGCAGGGTTGCAATAGTGTCACCGCTCTGGATGCGCTCCTGCCGCCAGAACGTCATGTCGGCGTCGTGGCTTGGCTGAATGTCGGGAAGCTCGAGGCCGAGGACAACCTGTTGCACGGGCAGTTCTTCCAATGGAGTATTCGGCGCAATACCGAAAGCAGCCATCATGCCGAATAAGGGGAAGGTGGATAACAGAATCAGCCAGCGCAATCTTTTTTTTGTCAGCGCCAGCGGCCTCGGTGCTGAATTTTTGTTTTTGTCGCCCGACATGATATCCCTCGTTCCCCTCATGGCTTTTGAGTTGCAGAGTCTAACATAAAATCTCACCGTTAATAGAAGGTCGGGCCATTAAGTCAATCCGAGGTAAGGTATAATTACGGGCTTTGCGCAGAACCCCGCCAGCTCGCTGTTTATAGCGGAATAACACTCACGGTTCACGGTTATATTCACATTTCCGGAAACGAGCTTCCCTCAAGCCATCTCGCTGATTCAGCAATAACGCCGCACTGATTTTCCGGGAATTTAACAATGTCAATGGAACATACTCTATGTCGACGGAAGATTTGACGCTTGATCTCCTGGCGTACCACGCTTTCCCTCTTCTCGCTTCGGCTCTGACGGAGCGAAAAGACGCGATTCTTCAGGAATGGGAATCAGCCGTAGCACATACGCTGCCGGCCGCGGACGCGCTCACGCTTGAAAACCTTCGAAATTCCGTCCCTTTGATCCTGCAGGAGCTGATAGACGCTTTCGCCTCGGGGCAACCGGAAGCAACCCGTTATCTGGAAGAGGGCAGTAAATTGCACGGCGAATCGCGCTTTCAGGAAAATTACAATATGCGCGAGCTGGTCGTCGAGTACCGGCTGCTGCGCCGGGTAATGATCGAGCAGATATCCGGCGTGTTGAACGAGAAACTGGATATGGAGAACAACGTGGCCTTGAACATGGCCGTGGACACAGCGCTGCAAAGCGGAATTGTCATGTTCACGGAGAACCTTCAGGCACAAATTAAAGCTTCCACCGAGATAAGGTCCAAGTATCTTTCCTATCTTTCGCATGATCTCCGAAACCATCTCAATCGCGCCACACTTCATATACAGCTTCTTTCGGCGAAGCTTGCCAGAATTCCGGAGTATGAAAGTAACGTGCTGGACCTGGACTCTGTCAAAAATGCAATACTGCAGACGACTGCCGGGATGGACAAGTTGCTGCAGTCGGAGCAGCTGCGGAGAGGATCCATGCACCAAGCAGCGAACGTTGTGGATTTGAATTTGTTTCTATCTGAAGTAGTCAAGCAGGTAGCCCCCGAAGCCAAGTCGAAGGGATTGGAGCTGGAGATGGACGTGCCCGAAGGGGCGAAGGCTGTCAGCGATGAAAAGCTGCTGATACTGGTGTTACAAAATTTACTGGATAACGCAGTAAAATACAGCTCGGCCGGCACCATAAAGGTGAGGGCACGAGACCATTCAAATGCTGAAAACATAAGCTGGGTATTAAGTATTATTGACCACGGGCCAGGTATCGCGCCGGAAAATCTGACTCACTTGTTCGACGCCTTCAGGCGAGGCGAAACGCACGGTATACCGGGCGTAGGACTGGGCCTGTCAATTGCCGCGGAAGCTGCAAGACTTTTAGGCGGCAAACTGGAAATCGAATCGGAGGTGGACGTGGGTTCAACGTTCCGGTTAATGTTGCCCAGCCCAGCATCGCCAGCATCAGAAAGCGAGATGTGATCATCCTTTCAAAATCAACTGTCCGGGGCTTTTACCCCGGACAACGTGCTGTCCAGCTACCGAATCAAATCCGGCAAACAAACTTATTGAAGTGTCAAAAAATACGATCCGCGCGCAATCAGGCATCTCGTTTCTAATCGGCGCACTTACCGTTCCCGGTTTCGCGCCGTTTTATTTTTTTCCGATCCCGCTTTTCACGCTCGCGCTGCTGTGCCATTTCTGGCGCAGGAGCGTAACGCCCTTCCGTGCGGCGCTGTTGGGCTTCTCTTTTGGCATGGGCATGTTCGGTGCGGGCGTAACCTGGATCTATGTCAGCTTGCATGACTTCGGGGGCATGCCCATGGCGGCCGCGGTGGTCGCGCTAATCGTCCTGTGCGCTTATCTCGCGCTATTCCCCGCTGCGGCAGGCTGGGTACTGAAGAAACTTTCGATCGCTTCTCCCTGGGTCTGGGTATTGGCTGCCGGCGCCCTGTGGGGACTGTCCGACTGGCTGCGCAGCGTATTGTTTACCGGTTTTCCCTGGCTGACATTGGGTTATTCCCAGGCTCCCGATAGTCCTCTTGCGGGTTTTGCTCCAGTCATAGGCGTCTATGGCGTCTCGATGATACTGGTGTGGAGTTCAGCGCTCGTATGTCTGCTTCTTGAAAGAGAATTTCGCAAAAAGAATTATGTGATTTCATTGCTCGCGATCTGGATTGCCGGTTTCGGCTTGCAGCATGTCCGGTGGACCGAACCGCAGGGCGAGCCGGTAACAGTGAGCCTGTTGCAGGGTAATATCTCGCAAGACCTGAAGTGGCGGGCCGACCAACTCGTCAGTTCGCTGGCAAGGTATGCCACACTTACGAGGGAGAGCAACAGCCGCCTGATCATCACGCCGGAAATCTCCATACCGCTGCCCCGTGATGAGGTGCCCTCAAGCTACCTGTCGCAGCTTGCCGCCCACGCAAGGCAAAATGACGGGGACATCCTCGTCGGCATGCTTGAGGTGCTCACTAGTGCTGGCGGCAAGGAATACTATAATTCCATGTTCAGCTTCGGCGCCTCGCCCGACCAGCGGTACCGAAAACACCATTTGGTGCCATTCGGTGAATTTATTCCACTGAAATTCCTGTTCGGCTGGGTCACGAACGTTTTCCCGATGTCCGATTTTTCGCGTGGCGGGCTGGACCAGCAACCCATGAATATCGCTGGGCAAAAAGTAGCAGTGAATATCTGCTACGAGGATGTATTCGGGGAGGAAATAATCCAGCAACTGCCGCAAGCAACGCTGCTCGCCAACGTGAGCAATGATGCGTGGTTCGGCCGGTCCATCGGCCCGCGGCAGCATTTGCAGATTTCACAAATGCGCGCACTGGAGACCGGTCGTTATATGTTGCGCGCCACCAACACCGGGCTTACTGCCATCATTAACGAACGCGGTGTGGTGCTGCAAGAAGCGGAAGTGTTTACCACAACGGCACTGCACGGACTGGCGCAGGGATACACCGGCGCCACGCCCTACATCCGGTTTGGGAATAGCCTGCTGCTGGGGCTTGCGGGAATAATACTTTTGATCAGCTTGCTACCGGTTTTCAGCGGTGGGCGCAAAAACCTGTAAAATCGCATTGTTGAGTAATCCCCCATTTTTGTTCAAATTCCCGCATGCGCACATTCCAGGAAATTATCCTCACCCTGCAACAATATTGGGATAGACAGGGTTGCGCGCTGCTTCAACCTTATGACATGGAAGTGGGTGCGGGCACCTCTCACACCGCCACCTTTCTTCGCGCGCTTGGCCCGGAACCCTGGAAAGCGGCCTACGTGCAACCCACTCGCCGGCCAAAAGATGGGCGCTATGGCGAAAACCCCAACCGCTTGCAGCATTATTACCAGTTCCAGGCCGTGCTGAAGCCCGCGCCGCCCGATATCCTTGAATTGTATCTTGGCTCGCTGAAAGAACTCGGCTTCGACCTCAAGCAAAACGACATTCGTTTCGTCGAGGACGACTGGGAAAACCCGACATTGGGCGCTTGGGGCCTGGGCTGGGAAGTATGGCTGAACGGGATGGAAGTCACGCAGTTTACCTATTTTCAGCAGGTCGGCGGCCTGAACTGCAAGCCGATCACCGGTGAAATCACGTACGGGCTGGAGCGGCTTGCAATGTATTTGCAAGGCGTGGACAACGTATTCGATCTGATATGGACAAAGGGGCTTTCCTATCGTGATGTCTACCATCAGAACGAGGTCGAGCAATCCGCCTATAACTTTGAACACAGTGACGTGAGCTTCCTGCTGGGCGCCTTTTCAAGCCATGAAACACAAGCCCGGCATCTGGTGGAACAGGGGCTGGCATTACCTGCCTACGAGCAGGTGCTGAAAACAGCGCACACTTTCAACCTTCTGGATGCACGCGGTGCCATTTCCGTTACGGAACGCGCCGCCTACATGGCACGGATTCGCGACCTTGCCCGCAGCGTAGCACAGGCTTATTACGAGAGCCGCAAACGTCTGGGCTTCCCCATGGCGCCGCCCGAGTGGGCGAGGCAGTTGATGGAGAAAGCCGCTTGACTAATGCAACTCAAAGTTTGCCAATCCCAAGTCTGCTCGTTGAATTGCTGGTCCAGGAGCTGCCGCCAAAATCCCTGAAGAAACTTGGCGACAGTTTTGCGGAAACCGTGACGGCAAGCCTGAAGAGGCAAGGCCTGGCAGCAAACGATGTTGCCGCCACCCCTTTTGCTTCCCCACGCCGTCTCGCAGTACATATCGAACACGTGGCAGCGCAAGCCGCTGACAAGTCCGTTTCGCAAAAACTGATGCCGGTAGCAGTCGGCCTGGATGCGAACGGCCTAGCCACGCCTGCACTGCTCAAGAAACTGCGCAGTCTGTGCGGGAATGCCGCCTGTCCGCCGGTATCCCAGCTAAAGCGGGCGATTGACGGCAAGGCGGAGGCCTTATTCCTTGATAGCGTGGCAAAGGGCGCAACGCTGGCAGAAGGCTTGCAGAAAGCAATCGAAGAAACGCTAGAGAAGCTGCCGATTGCCACGATGATGACCTATCAGCTTGGCGATGGCTGGAGTACAGTGAATTTTGTGCGTCCCGCGCAAGGCCTGGTCGCCCTGCACGGCCAAGAGATCGTGCCTGTCGAGGTGCTGGGCTTGACCGCGGGACGTGAAACCCAGGGCCATCGTTTCGAAGCAAAAATGAATCCCCTGATATTGCGGGATGCTGACAGCTACGCGCAATATCTTGAAGCAGAAGGTGCAGTAATCGCCGCTTTCCCCGCTCGCCGGGAAGAAATTGAACGTCAGTTGAAAGCGGCTGCAGCCGGCGGAAACCTTGACTTGATTGAGGATGATGCGCTCCTGGACGAAGTGACTGCTCTGGTCGAACGCCCTCATGTACTGGTCGGTCAATTTGACTCCGGGTTCCTGGATGTGCCGCAGGAATGCCTGATTCTGACCATGAAAGTACACCAGAAGTACTTCCCGCTTCTGGCCAAAAACGGCGCACTCTCACATAAATTCCTGATCGTTTCAAATATCCATCCGGCTGACGCTCGCCAGATAGTTGCCGGCAATGAGCGCGTGCTGCGCTCACGGCTGGCGGATGCAAAGTTCTTTTTCGATCAGGATCGCAAGAAGACGCTGGCTTCACGCGTTGCTGGCCTGGACAAGGTGGTTTATCACAATAAACTCGGTACGCAGGCGGAGCGGGTGGAGCGGATTTGGGCGATTGCGCAAGCGATCGGTTTGCAATTAGGCGGAAACGAGTTTGCGGCAAAGGCAAGCGAAGCAGCCATGCTTTCGAAAGCCGATCTGCTCACCGACATGGTGGGGGAGTTTCCGGAGCTGCAAGGCATCATGGGGCGCTATTATGCAAAACATGATGGCCTGGCCGACGATGTGGCGGACGCGATTGAAGATCACTACAAGCCCCGGTTTGCGGGCGACGCGTTGCCGCGCAATATGACCGGTATTTGCGTAGCGCTGGCGGACAAGCTCGAGACGCTGGTGGGTATGTTTGGTATCGGACAAACTCCAACCGGCGATAAAGATCCCTTCGCATTACGTCGTCATGCACTGGGTGTAATCCGGATACTGATTGAAAAGGAAGTCGCGCTGCCGCTGGACACCTTACTTGAGAAAACCGCGGATATTTTCGGCCGAAAGATCAACGGAACGCCTGAATCGCTCAGTGATTTTATTTATGAACGCCTTCGTCACTATTTCTTGTCTTCAGATGAGCAGACTTTCAGCCTGGGTGAGCCCGCCGATACGAATACGAATGCGATAAACACTGCCGCGATGAACCGCCCGGCTTTTTCTCCGCAACAAGTGGATGCGGTGCTGGCCTTGCGGCCCCAGCGGCTGAGCGATGTAAAAAAACGTCTCGACGCGGTGCGCGCCTTTGCGGCATTACCGGAAGCGGAAAGCCTTGCCGCAACCAACAAACGTGTCGGCAACATTCTAAAAAAAGCGGATGTCAGGATAGAAGACGAGATTAATCCCGCGTTTCTGCAGGCACCGGCCGAGCAGGCTTTGCACGACGCATTGAGCCGCATCGTGCCAGGAGCCGATGCCGCCTTCGCGGCTGGCGACTATAACGCTTCGCTGCAAATCCTGGCCGCGTTAAAACAACCGGTGGACGACTTTTTCGATAAGGTCATGGTCAACTCGGAAGATGAGGCGTTGCGCAGCAACCGGCTTGCCTTGCTCGCACGGTTGCACCATGCCATGAATCGCGTAGCCGATATTTCCCGGCTGGCAACCTAACCTTGGCTCCAACATGAAACTGGTCATTCTGGATCGGGACGGCGTCATCAATTACGACAGTGCCGCCTTTATCAAGACGCCGGACGAATGGAAACCCATTCCCGGCAGCCTGGAAGCTATTGCACATCTCACCCAGGCTGGCTATCGCGTAGTCATTGCCACCAATCAGTCCGGAATCGGCAGAGGGCTGCTGGATATGGGGACGCTCAATGCCATCAACGACAAGATGTGCAAGGCGGCCATTCAGGCAGGCGGGCGTATCGATGCGATGTTTTTCTGTCCACACGCAAATACGGACAATTGCAATTGCCGCAAGCCGGCAACTGGAATGTTCAAGGAAATCGCGGACCGCTTCGGGGTGGAACTGAACGGCGTGCCGGCAATCGGTGACTCGTTGCGCGATTTGCAGACCGCGGCCGCAGTAGGCGCGATCCCGATTCTGGTGCTGACCGGCAAGGGAAAAAAAACCAAGGCAGAGGGCGAATTGCCGGAAAATACTAAAATATTTCCCAATCTGTCAGCAGCCGTTGATGCCCTGACACAATGAACTGGATTCTGGTGGTGCTGCGCTCGGCGCTATATACTTTATTGCAGATTATTATTACCCCCCTTTACTTCCTCGTCATATTTGCCTCATTCCCGCTGCACCCGCTCAGCCGCTATCGCATCACTTCCGGTTGGGCGCACCTGATGCTGTTCCTACTGCGTGTTATTTGTGGCATCCGGTATCGTGTGATCGGGGCAGAACATATTCCCCAAACGCCCAGCATCGTGCTCTCCAAACATCAATCGGCATGGGAGACGCTTGCGTTTCAGCAGATATTCCCGCCGCAGGTGTGGGTCCTGAAAAAAGAGTTGCTGCTTGTTCCGTTTTTTGGCTGGGGATTGGCAATGACGAGCCCGATCGCCATCAATCGCAGTTCAAAAAAAGCAGCGTTGAAACAGATTGTCGAGCAAGGAAAAGACCGCCTCAAGCGGGGATTCTGGATAGTGGTTTTCCCGGAGGGCACGCGCATAGCGCCGGGCAAAAAAGGCAGATATGGCATAGGCGGCGCATGGCTTGCAACGCACACCGGCGCACCGGTAGTCCCCGTGGCCCACAACGCCGGACACTTCTGGGGCAAGAATGCCCTGATCAAGCGGCCCGGCACGATTACCGTAAGCATAGGTGCGCCGATCAATCCTGCAGGGATGGAACCCGGGGAGCTCAATGCCAGCGTGGAAACATGGATCGAAACCGAGATGACGCACATCGATAATCCCGCTTCAGGCAATCGCGAATTCGGCCGTTAACCCCATCGTATTTCAGTTTCGCACTATGACTGTTAGAGTTTTTTTCTACTTGACCTTCACTTGGTAAGGTTCCTATTGCCGGATTCAGGATAATGCATGACGAAAACAACCCTCTGCCTCGACGCACAAAGACAAGCAAACTCGCAGCAAGCGAACAACGCCGTATCAAGCTGAACGGCAAGGATGTGGCGTATGTCCTCATGCGCTGCAGGCGAAAGACCATTGGCATGAAAATCGACAGGGACGGATTAACGGTCCGCATCCCGCCGAGAGAATCATTATGCTGGGTCGAATCGGTATTGCAAAAAAGAGCCGATTGGATCGTAAAAAAACTCGACGAATGGAAGAATAGAAAGCCGAGTAAGCCCGAGTGGGCCGACGGCGCAATTTTCCCATTGTTGGGCGAGCCTTGGCGGGTGACGGTTACCCCAGCCGGGGTTGTGCAAATGGTCCCGGCCACCTCGAACAAAGAGGCGGAGGAGAACCAGTTGAAATTGCCGTTGACATCGATGCTGACATCCCAACAAATCGAAAAAGCGGTGATGGAATGGTATCGCCATCAGGCCGTGGCGTGTTTCAGCGAACGCATTGCGATGTATGCAAATAAGCTCGGTGTAGCGTTGCCGCAACTGCGATTATCGCGTGCCAGAACCTTATGGGGCAGTTGCAACTCGCGCGGCATTGTCCATCTCAACTGGCGACTGATCCAGAAGCCGCTTGACCTGGTGGATTACGTCGTGGCGCACGAATTGTCGCATCTCATCGAAATGAATCACTCCGAGGCGTTCTGGCGGATAGTGGGAAGTGTATATCCGGGTTACGCGGCGGCGAGGAAGAAATTGAGGGGAGTTGGGTGATGGTACAGATTCAATATGCTGCACTCCTGATCTGGCAACTGTGTTGGATGCCAATTTTTGGAAAGTGCCAAGAGTAGTCATTTAACGTCGGCGGAATGGATAAAAATGACGCAGTGGAAATCCTCAAAACAACCAATTAGCAGATCGTTCAACCCGGACACCGTTTCTGCGAGCGCGACGGGAGCGGCCCTACCCTCCCATCTCTCAAACCTTTCAAAACGCGCCGAGTCCCTTGTTTCATCTGACGGATGTCGCATCGATATCTGGGAGTTAAACGTTCCGTCAACTGCGGACTATCTGAGCGCATGGGCCTCGAACTTCCGACAGCACTACTGTTCCGATACTGAGATCGACGATCTCAGGGCTGGCACAGGCCTTTCCCGTGCTGAATACCTGACTCAACTGATATTCCCGGACAAGAGTACCGCTCCCGGACCCGGTATCCGGGCCGGCGACTTTGCTGAGCTGTTAGTATCCGACTACGTTGAGTACCTGCTTGGGTATTGGGTCCCCCGAGGAAAATATGCCGAGAAATCGAGTCGTGACGAGTCAGTAAAGGGAGTGGATATCCTTGGATTTCGTCTAACCAATCCGCCATCGCCAACCTCTTCTGACACGCTGTTGGCTTTCGAGGTCAAGGCACAGTTCTCCGGCAGTAAGTACACGGGTCGTCTACAAACCGCTATCATCGATTCGTCAAAAGACTACCTGAGACGCGCTATGATGCTAAATGCGACGAAGCGACGGCTTCGCCAAGCGGGCCAGCATGACAGAGCGCTGCTGGTTCAACGCTTTCAGAATCTGTCAGACCACCCGTATATTTACCGCTCGGGCGCAGCCGGAGTCCTGTCTGATACAGCGTACGACGAGGATATTCTTCAGAAATCAACCAAGGTCTTGGGGCACCAGAATGCGGGGAACCTTGAGCTCATCGTGATTCGAGGCAAGGAGCTGATGAAGCTAGTTCACGCGTTATATGAACGGGCCGCGAATGAGGCCTGAGTTCAATAGTCGTCGCCTGTTTGGCATCACCAGATCCAAAGGTAAGATGTACGAACTCGGATTGCCCGAGGCTTTGCATATTGCCGTGCCGGAGAATAGCGAACCGCAAGAGCTGTTCGTCCTGACTGTGGGCACGCTGGGCGACGTCGCGGCGAGTTTGAGCGATGCTGAAAATTTCGATGTGCCACTGACCCCGCCCATAGTGGAGGAGTTAGGCTTCTCCGCGAGCTTCTTTGATGCCTTCTGTGAGTCTCGGTTCTCTGAGGCCATTGCGCGCGACACCGCCCTGCTCGCGGCATCCTCCTACTACCTTGCTGGCCGACCAGGGAGTAGTTTGGTGCTCGCAAGTCAGCTTGAGGTCGTCCCGGACGCCCCGCCGTAGATAAGCTGTTGCATTGGGTGCTTCTGGCTCAATGGGCTGACTATCCGGTCGACGTACATATATTCTTCGGCAAGACACTGGGCAACGTAGCCAGATTGCTGGCATCCCACTTTCACGATGGCTCCAGTCCGACTGAGTTGATGATCACGCTCGGTGCGTTGAGGCTCCGTGCCTATGCGGGCGCATCGGCACGCGATCTCCTGTTCATTGACATCATTGCCGCTATCATTCGTATGCGGGTAGCGGCCTCTGTTTGGACCACACTGCCGAGGTTTACCGGCCTCACCCCTGCGCAGTGGGCGACGGCTATTCGAAGGCCTGAGTTCCCGAAGGAGCTGTGGCCATCGCAGATACTGCTTGGTCGAGCCGGCCTCTTCTCCGGCGCGTCGGGCATTGTTCAGATGCCAACCAGCGCGGGGAAGACCCGGTCCGTTGAAATCTTACTGCGGAGTAGCTTTCTTTCTAGAGGTACGAAACTAGCAGTAGTGGTTGCGCCATTCAGGGCTTTGTGCCATGAAATTGGCACATCGCTTCGGCACGCATTCCGGGAAGACAGTGTCAAAGTCAACGAGCTTTCCGATGCGATGCAGCTTGACTTCCTGCAGCAGGTGGCGGAATTGTTCGGCTCCGAAGCACCCACCACACAGCATATACTGATACTAACCCCCGAGAAATTCCTCTACGTACTACGGCAGACGCCAGCTCTCGTAACTGACATCGGGATCGTTGTATACGATGAAGGACACCAGTTTGATTCCGGCAGTCGAGGCATAACTTATGAGCTACTACTGACCGAGATTAAAGCGCTCCTCCCGCAGGAGGCGCAAACGGTTCTCGTTTCTGCCGTTATTCAAAACGCGCAGGCGATCGGGGAATGGCTGATAGGTGACAGCACTCACGTTATCAACGGTAGCGGCCTACTGCCCACGGCGCGATCGATGGCTTTTGCAAGCTGGATCGAACGTCTGGGTCAGCTCATGTTTTATGAGTCAGATAACTACGAACATCCTGACTACTTTGTTCCCCGGGTCATCGAGCAACAAACACTCATTCCGCGCCCCCGCGAGCACACGGAGCGTCACTTCCCGGTTAAGAGTAGCTCTAACGATATCGCGCTGTATCTCGGTATACGGCTAGTAGCGCGAGGCGCTATTGCGATATTCTACGGGCGAAAGAGCACCGCCTCTAAAATCGCCACACGCGCCGTCGAGATCTATGAGCGCGGCTTTAATGTTGCGCCGCCTTCGGCATCGGCGGATCCCGATGAGCTGAGGAGGATGAAATATCTTATCGACGAACATTTTGGTGACCGTTCCGTTTCAAGCCGGGCTGCATTTTTGGGCATTTTCGTCCACCACGGGACAACGCCTCATGGCCTGCGGCTGTCTATCGAGTATGCGATGCAGCAAAGTCTGATTAATTTTGTTGCATGCACATCAACGCTTGCCCAAGGGGTCAACCTCCCCATTCGATACTTAATTGTTTCGGGAATCCATCAGGGTAACGAGAGGATAAAGGTTCGGGATTTCCAGAACCTGGTAGGTCGAGCTGGCCGATCTGGCATGCACACTGAAGGCCTTGTTATATTCTCTGACCCAAAGGTTTACGATGAGCGACTAACGGAGTCTTGGAAGTTCAATGCCTCCGTCGAACTGCTGTCATCGAATGGATCAGAGAGTACGACGAGTTCACTTTTGGGATTGCTCGCTCCGTTTCAGAGCAGCGATCACAAGGGAGTGCTACAGCTAACCGCGGACAATTTGTGCCGTCTCGTTCTGTCCGACGAAGTTACGTGGCCAATATGGGCCCATGAGGTCGTACGATTGAATCCGCAGCTCAAGCTCGAAGCTAAGGGACTTGTAGCCGAAATTCGAAGTCGACGCCAGTTGATTTTCGCCATTGAGAGCTATCTGATGGCAAATCGCGGAAACAGCTCCTTTGACGAATTCAAGTTCGCGGCAGAGAAATTGGCCTCGTCAACCCTCGCCTATCATCTGGCGTCGGACGTGCAGAAGCCAGCTATAAAAACCTTGTTTTCCTCCGTCGCTGAGTATTTACAGCAACAGGAACCAGCAACTCAAAAGCAGGCTATTTATGCGAAAACTCTTCTCGGTGTAAAGAGCGCTAAGGCAATCGAGCAGTGGGTCAATGAAAAACGCGAGTTCCTGCTGGCGCTAGATTCAAACGAATCTTGGCTGGCAATGGTATGGGAGCTATTTGCGGGACATTCAGACCACAAATTTTTCCATACCGTGGAGCCGAGGTCTCTTGCGATTCAACTCGCGATGCAGTGGCTTGAGGGAAAGCCCTATTTCGATCTCTTTGCACATTCGAGCTCTGAACAAGGAAGCAAGCCATGGGGTATAGAGAAGCGCAGACGACTAACAGAAGACGATATCGTTGATTTCTGCGAAAGCACACTTGGATTCGAATGTTCATTAGTCCTTGCGGCAGTGGCGCAGTTTCTTTTCGGAGAAAGAGGCCCTGACGAGAGCCAAAGCGCATTGATTTTTTTTCAAAAAGCGCTTAAATACGGCCTACCAGATGTACAGTCGGTATCCTGCTACGAAAGCGGATTCGCTGACCGCGTTGTCGCTCAGAGAATCTGTCATGCAGTACGCGCGGACGGTTTTTCTGGCAAGTTCTTCTCAACAGCACTCAAGTCGCATCAAGAACGAATCAAGACGACGCTCAAAGGTTACCCAAGCTATTTCGAATCTGTCCTTGCGGTACAAACTTGACTACCAACCGCTTTTATCGGGAAGCGACTATCGTAATAGGCAGAATTGCGCTGTTTTAGAATCGTTTTTTTTTGACAAATAGCTAGACCAAATCCGAAATACTAAATGTTCAGGAAAGCCACTGTATAAGCTCTCCCCAGCTAATGCAATGCTGGCAGAACTGGGGGCGTATTCAGAGGTCTCGGCCTTTGTGTTAGTATTTCCACCTCATCATTCTTGTACTCGGTGTCCATGCGTACGCTTTCCTCTGCCCTCCTGATAGTTTTGCTGCTTAGCGCCTGCGGCCTAAAAGGGCCTCTTTATCTTCCGCAGGAGCCGGTTCCACCGCAGCCGAAGCAATCTCAGGATGACGAGAACAAGAAGTGAGCGGTTTCCCTTCTTTCGGTTATCAAAATTCCGGGTTGTGCAGTGAATCGGTTCAACTGGATTTCATCGCCCGGAAATTTGGCACGCCTTGCTACGTTTATTCGCGAGCGGCGCTAGTTGCTGCTTACCAGGAATTTGACGCGGCGTTTGCCGGCCGCGATCACTTGGTGTGCTATGCGGTCAAGGCCAATTCCAGTCTCGCTATTCTCAACCTGTTTGCCCGCCTTGGCAGCGGCTTCGATATAGTTTCAGGCGGCGAACTGCGGCGGGTGCTGAAAGCGGGAGGCGATCCGCAAAAAATAGTTTTTTCCGGGGTCGGAAAACAGCCTGACGAAATGCGCGCGGCGCTTGCCATTGACATACTCTGCTTCAATGTTGAATCGGAAGCGGAGTTGCAAGTATTGAACCAGGTTGCAGGGGAAATGAATAAAATTGCGCCCGTGAGCCTGCGTGTCAACCCAGACGTAGATGCAAAAACCCATCCGTATATTTCTACCGGCCTCAAGGAGAATAAGTTCGGTATTCCCTTCGATGAAGCGGAATCACTTTATGCCTCTTCTCGTGATTTTTCCAACGTACGCGTTACCGGACTGGATTGTCATATAGGCTCTCAGTTGACCGAACTCGCTCCCTTCATTGAAGCTTGTAGGAAAATGCTGGGGCTGCTCGATCGCCTCCAAACGCAGGGCTTGCAAATCGATCATCTGGATTTAGGTGGTGGATTGGGAATTCGTTATTCCGCGGAAAATCCGCCACTCGTCGGGCAATATGTCGATGCGCTGCGTGCCTGCGTAGGACAGCGTAAACAGCGCATCCTGATCGAGCCGGGCCGCGCACTGGTGGGAAACGCGGGGATACTGCTTACTCGTGTGGAGTACCTCAAGCATACAGGCGATAAGAATTTCGCCATCGTGGACGCGGCCATGAACGACCTGATGCGCCCTGCGCTGTACGATGCCTATCACGAAATCCTTCCGGTCAACGTCAAAAATGATGGCGGCATCAAGACCTATCAGGTCGTCGGTCCCGTTTGCGAGACCGGCGATTTTCTGGGCCACGACCGCGACCTGGCGCTATCCCAGGGAGATCTGCTCGCCATCATGTCCGTGGGCGCATATGGCATGAGCATGAGCTCGAATTACAACACCCGCCCGCGTGCTGCGGAAGTGATGGTGGATGGCGATCAGGTTCATCTCATCCGCGAGCGTGAATCCATGGAGCAATTGATGGCTGGCGAAAAAATTCTGCCTTAGTTTCCCTTATCTCCCTGCTTCCCCTGATCCCCCGTTTTCCACTCTCGCGCAATCTGCCTTTTCGGCTGCACTCCTGCGTCACCTAAACCAGAAAGATGGTAGCCAGCCCCAGGAAGATAAAGAAACCTCCGCTGTCGGTCACGGCGGTGATCATGACACTGGAGCCTGCCGCCGGGTCGCGGCCCAATCGGTGAAGCGTCAAGGGGATCAGCACACCAACTATGGCCGCAAGCAGCAAATTCAACATCATCGCCATCATCATCACCAGGCTGAGGGAAAAGCTGCGGTAAATAAAGAATGCGAACAACCCTACCACGCCACCCCATACCAACCCGTTCACGGCGCTCACGCCTATCTCCTTGGAAAACAGCTTTCGTGCGTTGCCGGGATTAAGTTGTCCCAGCGCAAGCGCCCGAACTATCATGGTGATTGTCTGATTACCCGAATTTCCGCCGATCCCGGCGATGATGGGCATCAAGGCCGCGAGTGCGACGAGTTTTTCTATTGAATCTTCAAACACGCCTATCACCCGCGAGGCAATAAATGCCGTCACCAGATTGATGGCCAGCCAGGTCCAGCGGTTCTTCAGGCTTTTCCATACTGGCGCAAACAAATCTTCTTCCTGCTGCAGGCCAGCCAGGCTCAGCGCTTCGTTGGCCGACTCTTCGCGGATAAAATCCATCACCGCGTTGACAGTGACCCGTCCCACCAGTTTATCTTCCACATTTACCACGGCGGCGGATACAAGGTCATAGCGCTCGAATGCCTGCGCCGCCTCGTGCGCCTTCTCATCGGGGTGAAAGACCGTCATTTTCTTGGTCATCACAGCGCCCACTTTGGCTCCGGGGTCACTCACCAGCAGCCGGTTCAGCGGTAGGATGCCTTTGACATGCTCCTCGCGATCCACGACGAACAATTGGTCTGTATGATCGGGCAGTTCATCCAGTCGCCGCAGATAGCGCAATACCACTTCCAGGGTCACATCCTCGCGAACGGTCACCACCTCGAAATCCATCAAGGCACCGACGGAATCCTCCGAATAGGACATGGCGGCGCGCAGCTTCTCGCGTTCCTCCATCGGAAGCGACTGAAAAACATCATCAAGAACATAACGCGGAAGATCAGGGGCAATGTCGGCAATTTCATCGGCGTCGAGTTGCTCTGTCGCTGCCAGCATCTCGCCGCTGTTCATCGTGGCCAGCAGCGTCTCCCGCACCGCGTCCGAGACTTCGAGAAGAATTTCGCCGTCGCGCTCCGCCTTGACCAGATCCCAGATCAAAAGGCGGTCTTCCAGCGGCATCGCCTCCAGAATATGGGCTACGTCGGCGGGATGGAGCTTGTCGAGAAGTGTTCGCAGCTCAGCCAGGCTTTGCCTGTGCATCAGGGCTTCGGCGAACTCCTCGTGCTCCATGGTTTGCGTGGGCACGAGTCCTTCCACCATCTTGTGCTGGTACAACAAGTGGATTACGCGCTGCAAGTGTTCTTGCAGGTGCTCGGTTTCCCTGAGGTTATTTGCTTTTGTCATGGCGTATTGCCCTGATTGCGACAACGTCGCCTGATTGTGGGGAAATTTTGGCTGGATATTATGACAGGCAGGGTAGCGAACGCAAAGCCGGCATTACGCGACCACTGCTATTCCCGCCTGGAATCCCTGATTAACTGAATGGATTCGTGGAAAGCTTCAACGGTAAATTGCGTGATGAATGCCTCAACCGTGAATGGTTTCTCACGTGGCACGAAGCAAAAATATTGATCGAGAAATGGCGGCAATTTTATCAACCGCCGTCCACATTCTGCGCTTTGCAACCGAACTCCCCCCTTTCCCACTCTATATACTATATTGATTGTATTAATGTCTGAATCTCCTTAGCTAGCTTTACTGGGCGGTCATCATCTCTATGCAATGCGGACTAAAGAGCTTTCCAATAAGTTGTGCCGGAATCATTCGGGTATGAATGCTGTGCCGCTTGTCAAAGGTAAAATAGTGTTCGAGGAGGCAGCATCGCCGTTCACTGGTGCGACGATGTATGTGCGCCTGGAAGATATAACCGCCGCCGACGTCGCTTCTAAGGTAGTCGCGGAATACGTCAAGCGGAATGTAGCTTTCGACCCGAAAATCTCCAGCGACTTAATATTCACCGTAAGCGGCAACCTGCCAGACCCCAGAGCGAGCTATGCGATCAGGGTACATATCGATATTGACGGGGACGGAGAGGTGAGCCAGGGTGATTTCATAAGCATGCAAAGTTATCCAGTAATCACTTTTGGCCATCCAAGTGAAGTATCGATTCTCGCCAGACAGGTAATCTCAAGCCAGAATAAGGAGTGTATGAAAATGGCAAAAGAAGAGTATCGTTCAAGCCCGG
This sequence comes from Nitrosospira briensis, assembly GCF_900115125.1. GTDB lineage: Bacteria > Pseudomonadota > Gammaproteobacteria > Burkholderiales > Nitrosomonadaceae > Nitrosospira > Nitrosospira briensis_A. Next base: position 240,805 of record NZ_FOVJ01000002.1, read on the forward strand.
AAGTACGCACAGGTTTTGTCAAAGGCAATACCTTTAGATACCGTCCTGTGCGCTACAGCGTCATCGACGGTGAGGCCATCTTTGAAGGCGACATCGTGTTGGGAAGCATCAATGAAATGGAGCGGCTAGTCGCTGAGATAAACAGGGAAAAAGATACAGGGTCCCTCGGCATCGTCGTCACTGGCACGCAGTTCCGTTGGCCGGGCGGCGTTATACCCTACACCATTGATCCGGATCTCCCGAATCAAGATCGCGTCACTGACGCAATAGCTCACTGGCATAGTCGCACCGGTGTCAGTTTCATCCCCCGCACCGACGAGCAGAATTTTGTAACCTTCAGGCCAGGAGAGGGATGTTCGTCATCAGTAGGCATGCGGGGGATCGGAGAGCAGTTCATCACGCTGGCGTCAGGGTGCGACAAAGGCAGCACGATTCATGAAATAGGCCATGCTGCAGGTCTTTGGCACGAGCAAAGCCGCGAAGACCGGGACCGGTTCATACGGATCCTTTTCGCGAATATCGAGGAAGGAAGGGAGCATAACTTTGACCAGCATATTACCGATGGCGACGACGTAGGCAAATATGATTTCGGGTCAATAATGCATTATGACGAATTGGCATTCTCGAGGAACGACCAGCCCACTATTGAGACCCTGAATGGTGAGTCTATAGGCCAGAGAAGCGGGCTTAGTAACGACGATATTCTAGCCGTCAACTTCATGTATCCGCTTTCGATTCCATTAATTTTGCAACCGGGACTGTACACCATCCAGCAGCAGAGCAATGGCCGGTTCGTGGATGCGCATGAACACTCGGGAGAGGATTTCGGACTGGTAACGCGCCCCTCACAGAATAACCGCACCCAGCAATGGATTCTAATACCTGTGGGAGGCGTGTTTACAATCCAGCAGCAGAGCAATGGCCGGTTTGTGGATGCGCATGAACACTCGGGGGAGGACTTCGGGGTGGTCACGCGCCCTGCACAGAATAACGATACCCAGAAATGGGTGTTGACGCGGTTCAGCGGTCCATATAAGGGCGGCCTATACACCATCCAGCAAAAGAGCAATGGCCGATTCATGGATGCGTATCAAGATTCGGGAGAGGACTTCGAATTGGTCACGCGTCCCGCAAAGAATAACGATGCCCAGAGATGGGCGATAGTGCCCTTGGGCAACAACACGTTCACCATTCAGCAAAAGAGCACTGGCCGGTTTATGGATGCGCATGAAATTGAAGAGAGGGACTTTGCGCTCGTTACGCGACCTGAACAGAACAACGACACACAGCGGTGGACTCTAACTCCTGTTGGAGTGGTGTGCACTATCCAGCAGCAGAGCAATAGCCGATTCGTGGACGCGTATCAAAGTTCGGGAGAGGACTACGGGTTGGTCACGCGTCCTGCAAAGAATAACGATGCTCAGAGATGGATAGTAATACCCTCGGTCAACAACACGTTCACCATCCAGCAAAAAAGTAGTGGCCGGTTTATGGATGCCCATGAAATTGAAGAAAAGGACTTTGCTCTCGTTACCCGACCGGAACAGAACAATGCTACACAAAGGTGGCTGATCACACCAGTGTAGCGCCGACAAATGTTAGGATTGGGTGAACTAAAAAGGCTGTCGATTTCGACCCAGACCAGGAGAACAGCCTAAATACTACATACGCCGCATTCCCTAAAACTGCCTGCGCGCTTTCCGGGCCTTTTCTTGCGATGCCCGGGCTTTCAGGGAATTTGTGCCGCTGCCATCCGGCTGCGTATGATACGGGCTTTCTTCGACAACCAGGGCGTATTACGATTTTTGTCGTAGAAGCGCGGACTCGGAATCATGGCGGCAAGGCGAGAGGCCTGTTCCACAGTTACAGAAGAAGCCGAAACGCCATAGTAGTGACGGGCTGCCGCCTCCGCCCCGAACACACCGTGACCCCATTCGATCACGTTCAGGTAAATTTCCAGGATGCGGCGTTTGGACATCACGTTTTCCAGCATCAGCGTGATAATAGCTTCCTGGATTTTACGCCAGGGAGTTCTTTCACCGGATAAAAATAAATTTTTTGCCAGTTGCTGGCTGATGGTGGACCCCCCCGCAACCAGTTTGCCCTTTTTCAGGTTCTTTTCATAGGCTAGCTGAATAGCCTCGAAATCAAAACCCTCATGTACCAGAAATTTGCTGTCCTCGGCAGCAACTATCGCTCGCTTGAGGCTGGGAGAGATTTTCTCGTATGGGACCCACTGTGCGCACAGCACCGTTGCTGCATTTCGTTGGCGTAATGCATCCAGCCGGTCTTCCATAAAGGCGCTGGAAGACGGGTTATAAAAATTCCAGTAAACCACATGGCTGAAAATCCAGGATTGATAGACAAGGACGGCGCCGATAGAAAGCAAAAAAATTCGCCAGATCCAGCGCGTGATGAACGTTCCCATGTGTTTGTGGCGTCATTATGTTTTTTAACTTGTCGTGCAAGATCCGAGCATTTCAATTACCGGCGCCGTTTCCGGCCGTATTCCGCGCCATAGCAGGAACGATTCCGCCGCTTGCTCCACCAGCATGCCGATACCATCCGCCAGGCGCGCTGCACCCTGCTGTTTGGCATATTGCAGGAAAGGTGTGAGTCCATCACTGTACATCATGTCATAAGCGAGAGACCCGTCAGCAAAAATTCCGGCGGGAAGCGCTGGCAACTCGCCCCGTAGGCTGGCAGAGGTGGCATTGATGACAAGGTCGAATTTTTCACCAGCAAGATCAGCGTACGCCGCGGAAACGATGTTTCCGTTGCCGTAGCGTGAAAATAGTTGCTGCAATTCACAAGCTTTCTGTTTGGTGCGGTTGGCGATGGCGAGTACCTGCGGCTTGTGCTCCAGCAGCGGTAGTATAACGCCCCGGGCAGCGCCTCCGGCGCCCATCAGCAAAACCCGCCTGGCTTTAATCAAAAACTTCAGATTGGCTCGGATGTCGCGCACCAGCCCGGCACCGTCCGTATTATCACCGGCGATTCCGCCGGGTTCAAACACGAGCGTGTTGACCGCTTGCGCAGCTTGAGCCCGTTCAGTCAGACGGGTGGAAATCTTGTGGGCTTCAAGCTTGAATGGAACGGTTACGTTCGCGCCCTTGCCTCCGCGCGCCCTGAAGCTGCTTACGGTTGCGGGGAATGCATCCACCGGCGCCAGTATGGCCTCGTACCGGATATCCTGACCGGTTTGCCGGGAAAACTCGGCATGAATCAGCGGCGACTTGCTGTGGGCAATCGGGTTGCCGATAACGGCGTAGAAATCGGTCATTAAGAGGTTGCCTGATTTGATACGGGATCACGGACGACAACCTGCAGCTATCTTCAGATATCGCTACTCGCTTGCCAGTTGATCCGAGCGGGTAAATACCCAGGTTCGGGTAATGTGGAGAACATCGGTATCCCGGCTGATTTCAGGCGGGAAAGGAGCGAACCCGTTTTGCCCGGCCAAGTTGACAATTCGTACCGCCGCTTCATCCAGAACTTTTTTTCCTGAAGGGCGGTTTATAGCGATTGATTCCAGGCTGCCATCCGACTTAATGCCTACGGTGAGTTGCAAGTTTCCGTAAAGCTGTTCACGCCTCGCTGCTTCAGGATAATTCAGGTTGCCGACGCGTTCCACCTTGAGGCGCCAATCTTCGACATAACGGGCAAAGCGATATTCCTGTGTACGGGCGCCCACAAATTTGCGCTTGGGGCGCTTTTGATAAACTTCGTGATTCTGGGCGGTCTGCGCCTCCAGCCGAGCGATCTCAAAACTTCGCTGAAGCAGATCGGACGCATCAAAAGCCTGACTTTGTTCTGATTGTGCGAAAGGGAGGTCAGCCTGATAAACGCTGTGGTCATCGTCGCTATTGACCGCTGCCATCAGCCGCTGTTCTTCCTGTTCAAGCTGCTCCATTTTTTGCGTGGCCACAGCGGTATCCGCGACGGTATCCGCCGTATTGCTGTGTTTTGGAATAACCGGAAAAGGTGTTTTTGCACGGCGATTGCTATCGGTATTGCCCCCACCGTCGAGGGTGGCCTGCGCCAGTGCGTCAGGTTTATTGGGCCTGGATGCGGACCTGCTGTTTACCAGCACCACTTCCAGCGATGTGAAAGCTTTGCTGTTTTCTGGAAGCGGAAATTTGAAGGTGATGCCAAACAAGACCACCGCATGGAGAATTATCGACGCCAGTATCGCCAGGTTCAAGCGTGAGGACGTACCTAACGGCCAGCCGGTGGTCGCAGCTATACTACGTTCGAATAAATCGGGAGCGGTGCTCAATTTCTGAAGAGTAAAAGAACTGTGCTGGAGAAAAAAATTTCAGGCCATTTTAAACACAATGACGCCGTTCGTCACATTATTGGCAATAAAATTTTGACCCGAATCCGGCAATTGGACGAGGTAGACTGCGGTTTTTGGGTTTACGTCTGCACCTTGCGCAGGAACTTGGCTGTGAAAGTGAGTTCCAGCAAGTCGATATTGGAAATTTCAATTTCAACATTCGTTTCGGAGGGTACTTCAGGTAACGAAGGCACCCGCGCAACCAGTGGCAGACAATCCAGCTTTACCAGGTTTTCCCTTATTACCTGTGCACCCGTTGTACTGACGTTCTCCTGCAATAGCCAGCGCAGGCACCAGTAGCGCTCCATGTTGCGCTGAAAATCTCCGTAGACCTCATAAGCACTTTCGAAACTTCGCATATATTGTTGCAGGCTCTCGCTCTCCCTCGTGTAAGGGGGCGTTTCGCCGCGCAAAAGCGCTACAAGCTGTCTTTGATTGATGAAGTCGACATAGCGCCGCATGGGCGAACTGATCCACGCATACTGTGAAACGCCCAAGCCCTGGTGCGGCGCCGGAGAGGTGCTTATCCTCACCTTGCCGCCACCCTGACTGCGATAAATGCCTGCCACGCCGCTGTCTGCAAGTTGCTTGCCCCATTCGGCGTTGACATAAATCATCAGTTCCGACACCACCTTGTCAATTGGCGAGCCCCGGCGGCGCGGACAGATGGTAATGTGATCGTCCGTGACATTGAAACAATAATCGATCCTCTCGTTATTGCTATCGTTGGTCTTCCCCCTGACCGCTTCCATCTTGAGCGCGAAATTCCATAGCGCCAGCAACTCCTTGCCGAAAGGATGATCAACATTTCCGGCCGCCAGGGCGTATTCGTTAAAATGCTCCTCCAGCGTGTCATGCCTAAGATTGGCTGCAACCCTTATCTGTTCGAGGCGGCTACTCGTAGCGAAAACCGTGAAATCATCCGCCACGTCGAGGTACATCGAGAGGGCCGGACGCAACTGGTTTTCGCACAATGTATAGTGCTGTATCACGGCCTCCGGCAACATCGTGATCTTGCTGCCGGGAAGATAAACAGTGGACAGACGCTGTGCCGCCACCGCGTCCAGGGGCGAATCCGGTGCGACTCCCAAGGTTGGAACCGCGATGTGTACACCGATGCGAAAACTGCCCAAAGTCAGCGGCGTGACGGAAAACGCGTCGTCGATTTCCGTAGTGGTGACATCGTCAATGCTGAAGGGAGTTACATCCGCTATCGGTAAATCCGCCGGATCGCTGAGCTCACTCGTATCCAATGCGCCAAAGTCAATGCCTTCCGGAAAATGCTCCATCAAAAAACGGTTGAGGTGGTAGTCGTGCGTAGAGGGGATCGCACCACATTTTTCCAGCAGTCGGGAAGCGCTCAGCTTGCTTGCAGCACAGGCGGTTTCCAGTGCTTTCCACTCGAGGCTGTTCTTGTCGGGCCGGTAGAGCAGATTCAGCAACAACGGCTTGAACTCTTCCGGCAGGGTAAACTCATTCAGTAATTGCACGTAGCGCGTCTGTTGCTCTGCTTGGCGGCGCCTTTTTTCCTGGCCCGCAAGTGCCGCCTCAAGCGCTTTCGGCGGCGCTGCCTTGTAGCGCCCACGGCCTTTCTTGTAGAAATACATGGGCGCGCTATGCAACCGGATCAATACCGCCGCCGCTTCCTCCGGTGTCGCTGTGTGGCCAAAATACTCCTCAGCCAGCGCATCACTGGCGAACTCTTCTTCGCTTTCGCAACATTCCCACAGAAAATTCGGATCCAGATCCTCCGCGGTTTTTTGCGCAAGATCCATGAACTCAGAGAGGGAAGGCGCGTTGAAGCGCAGCAGCACTGAGGCCGCCTTTATTTTTGCGCGCTTGCCGTGAGGCGCTTCCACCTGAAGCGAAGTCGTGTTATCGGCAAGAATGGCGCCCACCTTGAAGGTGCCTTCCTCTTCGTAAAAAACATTCATCAATGGTTCGCGGACAATACTGTTAAAAGTAACGAGAAGCGCAAAACGCGGGGTTCAACTAGCGTGACAACGGTAAATTATAGCCCCAAACGTAGACTCTCCAGAGATCGGAGGAACCCGCCCCGGCTTGAGTAAAGCGTTCACTACGTCGTGGACACCGATGGCCGGCATGGCTTCCCATCGGCTTCCAGTCCAGGATGCGGGACAGGAGGAGATCAAGACATCCCGAATTTGATCGTGATTTGAAAGAAAAGTTTTCTCTCCACTTCGATTTTATACAACCCAGCCGTGGGACGATTGACTGCGCCGCGTTGCCGCTTCCAACCCGAAACTCTTTGATACTTCCTTTCCCCCCTGCTGAGTCAGTTTCAAAAAAGATTCGATAAAGAATTTTCCTCAACAACACTGTTCTGGCCTTGCCGGATATTTCGCGGGAATCAACTATAATGATTTAAAGAACATTGCTCTTGCTCAACCTCGCTATTTACATTTACAGAAAGGGAGTCACAATGAAACAATCTCATGCGCCGGGGAAACGTCACACACTTCTTATTCCTGCTGCGTTGATGCTTGTGATTGTGCTCTTGCCTGCCTGCGCCGCACTTGACTCCGATCCGGACCGCGGCGCAACCACTGTCAAGGAGGATGTTTTTGGCGATCACTTCAGCACGGTAGAGTATCTCCCAAGCCAGAACTGGAAACCCTCCGACAGTCTCTGGTTTTATACCGTTACACAGGGATCGAACATGATGCCCTATGATTTTTTCATGGCGCTGGAGCGGCCGGGCACGTCCGAGTTGATCCGCGGTAACGAGAATATGAACAATCGCTACCGCTATCTCCCGCAGAAAGCCACGTCCAGTAATCCTGATGCACTCCCGGTCGGCTTCGTCAAGGATATTTACAAGGATGAAGAGTATATCGGCATAACCTGCGCGGCCTGTCATACGGGACAAATAAACTATAAGGGTAAAGGCATACGCATCGACGGTGGCCCGGCAGGGGCTGACATGGAAACTTTCATGGCAGATATTGTACGCGCAATGAAGGCTGCTCTAGAAAATGGCGAAGTCCGGAAACGTTTCGTGGAGAACGTCCTGGCCCGGGGAAAATATAAAACGGAGGAGGAAGTCGAGGCTGATCTCAGGAAGTACACCCAGCGTCTCACCAATTACATTACGATCAACTACAGTACGACACACTATGGTTTCGCGCGGCTGGATGCATTTGGACGAATCTATAACCGGGTCCTGGAACATACGGTAAACGTCCAGGCACTCAGGGAGCTATTGCGCGATCCAAATGTGATGAAAAAAGGCGTGATAAGCGAAGAAGAGCTGGACGCAATATTCCGCGATACTGAGAATGTGCGCGTTCTAAGCGGTGCGCAGCGTGACCGGATAGTTGAAAATCTCGTGAAAGCCTTGAACGAGAAGAAAGGGCGTGACGCACTCGAATCGCTCTGGAAGCTTAGGACAAAGCTGTTCAATATGCCTAATGCCCCAGTCAGCTATCCTTTCCTGTGGGACACTCCTCAGCATGATTATGTCCAGTGGAACGGGCTGACGGAAAATGCCGGGTTGAAGGCTATCGCCCGCAATGCGGGAGAGGCGATTGGCGTATTCGGAACGCTGGATTGGACGGAAAGAGAGGGATTTTCATTGCCGGCATTCATTACCGGCCAAGGTTTGTTCAGCAAGCACATCAGCTACGACTCTTCCGTTAATGTAATGAATTTGCGACGGATAGAGGCCCGCCTGCTAACCCTGCAATCTCCGCTATGGCCAGGAAATATCCTGCCGCGCATTGACGAGGCTCGTCTGGACAAGGGGAGATCGCTGTTCAATCAGCATTGCGTGAGTTGTCATGCGAACATCAAGCGCGAGGATCCGGATCGCCGCATCGTGGCGCATATGTCGAGAGCCACCGATGTCGGCACCGATGCTCAGATGGCGGAGAACAGCGTAAATTACCAGGGTTTCTCGGGCATACAACGAAATATGTATGTCGGCGCCGGTGGGGTGGGCGACATTTTGCTCAGTCAGCGCGCGCCGGTTTCAGCCTTGCTGACAAAAGCGACAATAGGGGTCGTCGCCAATCCCGAACCCGACAAGTGGTTCCTGCAGCGTTGGGGCGAGTGGGCCTATAATCTGGCGACAGGGTTTCGTGACAATGTAATCAAACCTTCGATCAAGCACGGCGATTATGATCCCGACACGACAGCCGATCCGGTTGCCTCGCTGAAATCGTACAAGGCCCGGCCGTTAAATGGCATCTGGGCAACTGCGCCTTACCTGCATAACGGTTCCGTACCTACGCTCTACGATTTACTGCTGCCGAAAAAGAGACCTGGAGACCCGGAAAGCGGGGAATACCGGCCTGATGAGTTCGTAGTCGGGTCGCGGGAATTCGATCCGGTCAAGGTTGGGTTCAAAAGCAGCGGTTACGAAGGCTTTACATTCAATACCAGGGGAATTTGGGACGACAGGACAGGAGGCTATACCAAGGGAAATAGCAATGCGGGGCACGAATATGGAGCGCGGCGCTTGGCCGACGAGTCTGACGGGCCTGCAGACCAGAAAATTAAAGAACAGTGTGAAGACGACAAGGTTAAAGACGAAGATCTGGATCCATCCATCAAGGACAAATGTCTGTATCCCATGTCAAGGGAAGACCGTTTCGACCTGGTTGAATACATGAAAACGCTATGATCCAATCCGCTGTAATTTTCCTATATTCATAACATACGAATCATAAGGGAGCTACCGATGAGTGAAAGCCGTTACCTGGAGCAGTATGACGCCGCTGCCGATGCAGATAAATCTCTGTTGGCCCGACGTTGGATCGATACGGAACCTTTGCCATTTTTCAAGGAATTACGGGAAAAACGGCCCATTCTGGTCACCCCGAAATTTACCCTGGTGACTCGTTTCGACGATGTCAGGGAAGTGCTGAACATGCCGAAGGTATTTACGGTTGAGCCCTACGTTTCGAAAATGGGCGATTATTTGATGATGCACGACGACGATGCATTGCATACGAGGGAAAAATCCCTGATGCAATGCATGTTGAATCGTGACGATTTGCCCGCCGTGCGCGAGATGGTGGCGAAGATTGGCAAGGAGATACTCGATTCCGCCAATGGAAGCATCGAAGTGGTGGGTAAATACTGCCGCATGGTGCCGGCCACCGTGGTACGGGAATATTTCGGGCTGACCGGCGCCAAGCGAGCTGACCTGATCGAGTGGTCTTACTGGAATCAGGTCGACACCTTTCACAACCAGCCGTTTGACTTGCTGCCTCCGGAAAAATCACAATATATCATTGACCGCCACAACGAAACCTCAAAAAAACTGGGTATATTCATAGTCGAGCTTATCGCTCGTCGCACCCTGCAGGTAAAAGCGGAACAGGTGACGCTTTCCACGCTCGTTCGGCTCGACGACGATATCGTAACCAGGATGTTGCGTACGGACTACCCAAAACAGCTGGATTTTGACATCAAGCGCCTGGGAATCAACGCGGGAGGTCTTTTAATTGGCGCAATCGAGACCACCTCCCAAGCAGTTGCCCAGGTAATCCAATATCTGATAGATCGTCCTGAATGGCTTGCCAAGGCAAAAACCGCGGCTCAGCATGAACAGCCTGCCGAATTTGATGGCATAGTCTGGGAGGCCCTGCGTTTTGTGCCGATCACGCCTTATTTGTTCCGGACCACCGCGAGCGATTACACCGCAGCCAAGGGCACGGGACATGAAACGGTTCTTCGCAAGGGCACTCATGTTCTGCCCGTCACCTTGTCGGCAATGTTCGATGAACGGGCGTTCGAGTCCCCCGATGAGTTCATTCCCCAACGCAATTGGTATAATTATTTTCACTTCGGGTTCGGCAGTCACGAATGCCTGGGACGCTACGTAGGCATGGTCATGATTCCGGAGATGGTGCGCCAGGTCCTGGACCGGCAGAACATCGCCGCTAAAGGCCTGATCGACTATAAGTCGGGACCTTTTCCTGAAGAATACCACCTATCCTGGACCGCATGAAGGAAATGCCGGCCTCAGCGCCCAAGTCGCGCTCAGGCCGGCAGTAATCCAAGGCAGTTCTCAGTCCTCTGCCCGGAGCGGCATGAGTAACTGACCGTTGGTTTCATCCAGGTTTTGAAGGACCGGATGCATTTGCATGAGGCGGCGCCGCTCCACCAGTAAACCGTACAGACGCTCCAGTTCAGCTTTCCGCCCGTCGGGGCCCGCTGAATCGAGTGCTTCTTTGACGCGGTTTACGTAGACTTGTACCCGCTTCCGCAGGTCATCAACCGAGTCCGGCGAGGTCAGCAGTTTGCGGAACTCGTCAGCATTGGTACCCGGCGCCGGATCAGCTTGATTAATGCGGGAGACTACCGCTTGTGTGAGCAAATCGTTCGTGGCATCCCGGGGTAGGGTGACGGGATCTACGCCCGGAGCAACCGGTATAAACTCGAACTGATCCGGCACGAACTTCAGCAATTCCGCGCGCGTGTCCGAGAAGACCGGCGCCTCCAAATCCAGCGACAGCACGGCGGCCAGGAAGTGTGGCGTAATAACGCCAAGTTGCAGTGCCTGATCAATGAGATCATTTTCCACGAAGCCGGGTTCCGGCACGAACCAGGCGAAGTGGGTATCGCCCCGCACCCCATTCAGGAGGAGTTTGAACTTCTCGACAAGGTCCTTGTTTTCCTGTTGACTCAGTTTTGCGAAAGTAGAAAACTCGTTCGCATTGGTCAGCTTGAGCCCGCCTAAACCTCCTGTGCCCCCGCCAGCAATCAGGTGATTGTTGAGGAAAAACGACGCCGGGATTTGTATGCCGAGTGTCGGGACAAAGTCGGCCGCGCTTCCAAACGGATGAATTCCTGACGTGTTGCGCGATGAGATCAGGTTGATTTCAGTCGCTTGAAACAAGGGTTTCAGCAGGCGGCTGCCTTCCAGCATAGTCATCCGCCCCGCAGTGGAACTGGAGGGGGTCCCGTTGGCGTCCTCGCGCTTCAGCATTGCGTTCAGACGCGCCCGGTTAAACCGCTTGAACGTGGGAATGAGAAAATCCGTCTCGAGCTTGTCTGCTGTGGAAAGACGCTCAAAGGGAGGCGTGTTGGCCGCTGGCCATTTGTTCGGATTAGACGAGTTCCCGTCGAGATAGTCCGCTACAAAGCTTCCCCCTACCCCGGCGTGCCAGTTGTTCCAGGGAAAAAAAAGCTCCTTCATGATCGGCGCGCCTGCCACATGGCATCGCAGGCAGGTTCCCGCCCGCTCCGCAGGGGTTTGCAAGTCTGCTTTTTCAGAGGACCCGCGAAACTTCCATATCATCGCACCTGTCGGCGAACCCGCGGAATCCAGCTTGTAATAGTTGTATCGCCCTCGTTGATCATCCCAGCCCCACGCTTCAATCTCGCTGTCTTCCGGGAAGCCGTCCGGTCCAAACGAGAGTGACAACATAACGTTACCCTTGAGCGTCTCGCCGCCATTCGCGCCGTCGAACGCTAACACCGCGCGCCGAAATCCCATCCTTGCCTTTTGGACGATACGTTCGCTAACCACGAATAAGTGCCGGTTAGAGGCGTTGGGCTGTATCGCATCCAGCACATCCGCAAGCATCACCTTGTCGGCCTTGTCCTTGAGTAGCAGGTTGAAGAATGGATCACCAAGGTTGGCAATTTCCGCAGCCGTCAATAGCTGGGGTTGAGATTCATTCCTCGTCTGTTTTAACTGGAGCGTGGACGACTGGGCATACGCGAAGCCAGGAACAAGCAATACGAATATCCCGGCAAGGACAATGGCACGTCCTCGTATTATTCCGGTAACCCGTACCCGAGATTGGTCAAGTAATGCAACAAATTTTCGCCAGGAGGCGCGCATCGCAATCACTCTGGCCCACGCGAACTGGACTCCACACCGACGCGCGCCCATTCGGGAAGCGCCGCGTCTGGCGCTGCCAGAACGTCGGCCGCAACCTGGAGCTTGCGGGCAATCTGCGCTCCGGTTCTAACTGGACTTCCGTCCACCGTTAACCCAGCCTCGATAGTCAGGACAGCTCGCCGTGCGTTCCTGCTCATTACCCAACTCCCCTGATTCTGGGCAGGATCGTTGATGTCGATCGTACTATTATTGATCCTCCAGACCCCATCCAATTTCACAATGCGCACGCCCGTCGGGTCGCGCAAACTCAATCCCAGATTACCCCGGACGCTCCGCTGTGCTGTAGCGCATAAAGCGGGATCAGAACTTCGGGCCGGCCCGCAGGCATCTCCAACGAGGGAGCAGGTATTTTCGGGAGTACCTTGCGTTCTGCGGACACTGCACGCTGCGAGTAAATTGAACAATGCGTTGAGTGTATTGAAGCGTTGGGTCAGGCAGAGTATCCCCTTCTCTCCGTTATTCCACGGGTTTTCCTGCAGATGAGCCCGAAACATCCGTGCTCGGCCGAGAGGCGGGCTGGAAGCAGCATTGAATCCCCGGCCAAACAGTTCTGCCACCGTCGGGTTCGCGCCGGGCATCACATCCTGAATTGCGTTCACTAAATCATTAAAACCGAGCGCAGCAAAAGCTTCAAAGTATTCCGGAAATTCCGTGGTAAATGTTACTTGCGTCAACCCGCCCTGGTTCGTTTCCGTGCGCCATTCCACGTATTCGTCCTGGTACTCGAAGCGGTCACGATCTATCAAGGCATCGGTCGCCTGTGCCGTTATAGGAAATGACGACCAGCCTACACTCACCTCTTGACTCGCCTGGCCACCTGACAACTGATCGAGCGCTTCGAGCCAGGTGAAACCGGAATTGACACGGCGCGCAAAGGTGTCATAGAACCCTTGCAACTGCTGCCGGAAGATGTCGGCTACGGCATTGTTATCGAGGAAATTTCGTCCTGCTGGATCCGAGTATGGGAACATGTCGACCCCTGCGTAGTGATAGGGAAACCAATACTGCCGCTACAGTGGTGGCAATGCCAGGAATTTATTATAGACAATGGTTTTCCCCCTGCATGTTTATTCCGCCGCGTTTTCAGCTCGACGATTGTTATGCAAGCATCAAGGCATCAAGAGGGCGTGAAGTGCGCCCTTATCTGGCGCCCGCCGCTTTGAGAAGTTTCACCACGTCCTGGTGGCGATACTTCGACGCCAGCATCAGCGCGGTAACGCCGTTACCTGCCTTGGCGTCTACATTGGCCTTCTTTGCCAGCAACGCCTTCACCACTGCAGCATCGCCAATCTGCGACGCCAGCATCAACGCGGTAGCACCGTTATCCAGCCGCGCATCCACGTTGGCCCCGGCTGCGAGCAGCATCTGTACTATCCTTGGGTGTCCCTCCTGCGATGCTTGCATCAAAACAGTGATGCCATCCTCCCTTCGTGCATTCACATCCGCTTTGGCGGCAATCAACTCCTGCACTACCTGTTCATGACCTTTCTGCGCCGCCCGCATCAATGCGGTAGTACAATTGCCCGTCTTCGCATTTACATCTGCCTTCGCGGCGAGCAGCATCTGCACTACCTCTTCGTAGCCGTTTTGCGATGCCGCTATCAGCGCAGTGGTCCCGCCGTCTGCCTTGGCGTTCACATTGGCGTTGGCATCGAGCAGCGCCTTGACCCTGGAGAGATCGCCTTTGCCAGCCGCGGTGACGAGTTCGCCATCATCCATACCGGCCCATGTGTTCGCGGATATGCAGATCGATATTATCAACATGCCTAAAACATGCTTATAGTTGCGCCGCTGGATTATTTGAATTCCGCTTTTCATGGCCAACCCCTCATATCCCTGATTTCAGTTCACAATAAAAACGGGTTACTTGATCTCGCCCCGCCATCGCCTGCCCTGCTTTCCCGTCTCGTCACTGTTGCGCTCCCGGAAGTGAACCGACCCAAGTTATCAAGATCAAACATCAAGTTCAAACGGCAAAATCCTGTCGCTTACCCGATCAATAAATACACTGAAGCTGGTGTTACTGTTTTTGGAGATTCAATGCGAAAGATTCTTTCATTACTATCATTGCTATCGATGGTTTCAGCAGCAGGAGCCGCGGATTACAAAGAGCACAACATACGTCCCGGCTTGTGGGAGGTTACGACTACGTCGATGCTGCTGGCTCTGGTGCCTCAAATTCCGCAGGACCAAATGCAAAAACTGACAAGCCTTGCCAGGCAATACGGAGTGGATGTGCCCCGAATCCAGGACGGGACGGCGACATCCAGGGTTTGCATCACCCAGCAAATGGCGGATCAGGAAATTCCATCCTATTTTCATGCACAACAATCCGGATGTGGCATTAAAAACGGGATCCGCATAGAGAACAGCTACAAAATGGACATCGTCTGCGCGAATCCCCAATTAAAGGGCAATGGACGAGCTGAAGGAACGTTCACGACTCCGGAAAGCTTTACGGGATGGACCATATTTAATGGTAGCGTACAAAATACGCCTGTCAACGAGCACGCGGACACCAATGGCCGATGGATCAGTGCAAGCTGTGGAACGGCAAAGTCGCAGTAGCCGTTTTCCTGCCGCTCGTCAACTTGTGGCGGCTTCGCCCACATTCTCGATCGCCTTGAGCAGCTTTTCGTGGATGCAGCCGAAGCTGCCGTTGCTCATGACGAGCACGTGATCGCCGCGGCGGGCGACCGCCGCCACGGATTCGATCAAGGGTTCGAGCGTATCGTGTGTCACAGCTTTCGCACCCAGCGCAGCCAGCGCCTCTTTCGCGTCCCAGCCCAGGTTGGCGTTATAGCAAAACGACAGATCCGCTCCTGCCAGGCTTTCCGCCAGGCTTTCCTTCCACACGCCCATCTTCATCGTGTTGGAGCGAGGCTCCAGCACGGCGATGATGCGCGCGCCCCTTGCCTTATCGCGCAGGCCGCCGATCGTTGTTCGGATCGCTGTTGGATGATGGGCAAAATCATCATAGACGGTGATGCCTCTGACTACGCCACGGATTTCCATGCGGCGCTTGACGTTCTTGAATTGCGTTAAGGCCGCAATAGCGGTATTCACGGGCACGCCGGCGTGGCGTGCGGCGGCCAGCGCAGCCAATGCGTTCATCCGGTTATGTTCTCCCAGCAGCGCCCAGTTCAAATTTCCCTGAGGTTTGCCTAAAAAGGAAATACCGACTCCGCCGTCCGCCAATACGCTGGCCCGCCATCCATGTTCCACTCCTATCCTTTCCACTGGCGTCCAGCATCCCCTCGATAGCACACGCTCGAGATTCTCCTCGGTGCCATTGGTGATGATAAGACCATTGCCGGGTATCACGCGTATAAAATAGTGAAACTGCTGCTCGATTGCAGCAAGATCCGCGAAAATGTCCGCATGATCAAATTCGAGGTTATTGAGAACGGCGGTTCTGGGACGAAAATGGACAAGCTTGGAGCGCTTGTCGAAAAAAGCGGTGTCGTACTCGTCCGCTTCGATGACAAAAAAACTTGAACCGCCCAGTCTGGCTGACGTCCCGAAATTGCCGGGTATGCCCCCGATTAGGAAGCCCGGCTCCATTCCGGCATATTCGAGAATCCATGCCAGCATGGAACTCGTCGTTGTCTTGCCGTGAGTACCGGCGACAGCCAGAACCCATTTTTCGCGCAGGACGTTCTCCGAGAGCCATTGAGGACCGGAAGTATACGGAAGGTTCCGGTTGAGAATCTCCTCCATGAGCGGGTTGCCGCGTGTTACCACGTTGCCCACCATGAACAGGTCGGGATTCAGCCCGATTTGATCCCGCGAGTACCCTTCGACCAGTTCGATGCCCTGCGCATTCAACTGAGTGCTCATGGGTGGATAAACGCCTGCGTCGCAGCCCGTAACCTTATGACCCGCTTCTCGCGCGATTGCGGCGATCCCGCCCATGAAAGTTCCACAAATGCCGAGAATATGAATATGCAAGTTCTACTCCTGAATATGAAATGAATTTCTCGCCAGTACACGTAGGAGTAAGATTATCGGCCTTAATCAGCACTACGTGAAAATGGATTACAAATGGATTTGTTGCGGCAAATCGGCGCCGCACCTCAGTTGGCAGCCTGGACCGCCTCTGGACGTCACACTTGGGCGCCGACAGAGCACGGCGCACGGCCAGCGCTCTAATATCCGGCCGTTCTTCAGTGACTCCGCCAACCCCTATTTCACGTACTGGAACTACAACTTGAAGCCGGTCTCTCCTTAAACATCATCCCCGCGCCTGTCTGTGTACCGCATTTTTCAACGTATTCCCATGCACCGCCTGCCGCTGTCACCGCCTATTCATGGCTTGTCTCCCGTTTTTTGTTACACTTACGGCTTTGTCCTCCCTTATTTCACCATCAAGGCCAGCTGAGCATCAGGCTCAGCGCGCGACGCCCTCGATTTCCACTCCAATACGCTACGTGTCCTCACGCTTCAATACCTGCGGTGCGAGACTGGTATATCTGAAAACGGCGATTCATCGGTACCGGGATGATGGCTTTTTCAGGTTGAATATCCTCCCATGAAATCGCGTTTTTCCCGTCCCGTTTGCTGGTCTGTTTTTATATTTTGTCTTGCGTGTAACGCACGCGCGGAAACGCCAGCGCCCGCCTCGAAAAACAAATACGAACGAATGGTGCCGCGGGGCCAGGCGGAAATCAACGGCGACAAGCCTGTGCTTATCGACAACGAGCGCATACAGGGCCACCACGAATATGAGGCCGGGGCCGAGGGCGAGGCCGAGCTGCGGCGACGTCATGTTATCTCGGCCGACCCCGCGAAATCCGGGCAAAAAACCGAAGGCACGGCCGAAAACAATGTTTCTCCTGAACGAGCCCGTGGTACGCCGGAGGCACCGGAAGCGCCTGGGACCGCCGGAACCGGTTCGCAGCAGAACTATACACGATCGCCAGCGTTAAAAAGCGAGCCCACCCCTGCCGGCTCGCCAACCGAGGCGGAAAATCGGGAAAACAGACCCGCGGCGGGTGGGGCTGAGCGCTTGACTGGGCATGCTGTGCAAGAAGATGAAATCACATTGCGCGGCAGCCAGCGCGGCGGCGTTGCATCGCAGGTATCAAAACGCGCCGACAAGGGGGCAACGCCGGGAGCCGGTATCGAAACAGAAGGAGACAAGCCGACGTTTGCCGAGGCTGAACGCATCCGTGGCCACCTTGAACAGGGCGTGGATGAAAAACTCCGCTTGGGCGGCCAGGGTGAGCCGGAAACAGAAATCAGGGTGGCAACACCCGGTGAGGATACAGGGCCGCCCAAAACCAGACCGATATTTGTGACAGCGGAGCGCTTGCAGGGGCACACGGACAAGGAAGTCGAGGCAATAGGCAGGGCCGAGCTTTCCAACGGCGAACAGTTTATCTCGGCCGACCGGTTGAAATATTATCAGGATACCGACGATGCCGAGGCAGAAGGCAGTGTGCGCGTTGAACAGCGTGGGGACATACTGGAGGGTTCCAAGCTCAAATTCAACCTGCTGAGCAAAACCGGCGAGCTCAGCGAACCCCGCTATCGTTTAAAGGATGCCAGCAGCCGGGGTTATGCCGACTCGCTGCTGCTGGAAGGTGAGAACCAATATCGGCTCAAACAGGCTACTTATACCACCTGCCCAGCCGGAGATGACGATTGGTACCTCCAGGTGGCCGACCTGAAGCTGAATGACGAGGAAAAGGAAGGTACCGCCCGGAGGGTTAAACTGACATTCAAGGACGTGCCGATCCTGTATACCCCCTGGATGAATTTCTCATACAGCGGGAAACGTAAATCGGGGTTGCTTGCGCCCACCTACGGCACCAGCGTGAGAACCGGGCTCGAACTGACCCTGCCCTTCTACTGGAACATCGCGCCCAATTACGACGCGACATTCTCGGCGCGCACGATGTCCAAACGGGGCGTCGCGCTGAACAACGAAGTTCGTTATCTGGGCAAAAACTCAAGCAGCAATTTGCTGGTTGATGTGTTGCCGTATGACATGGATACCAAGGAGAGCCGCTGGCGCACAACCTTCGCGCACAACCATAACCTGGGAAACGGCTTTTCCACCCGTCTTGACTATAACCGGGTTTCGGATGACGCCTATTTCCGCGATCTCGGCAACAGCCTGAATCTGACCTCCAGGACCAACCTGTTGCAGCAGGGCTTGCTTTCCTACAATCGCGGACTCGGAGACGACGGCACACTGAATGTCACTTCGCTCGTACAGAGTTTCCAGACAATTCAGGATCCTCTAGCTTCCATCGTCGTCCCCTATAAGCGCCTGCCGCAAGTTGCTTTCATCGCAAACAAACCGGACGTTTTCGGAGCCGAGCTGAATCTTATCGGAAGCTGGACTAATTTTTCCCATCCCACGAGGATAAACGGCAATCGCGCCGTCATTTTTCCCAGCATCAGCTATCCGCTTCGCAACGCATTTGGTTACATTACGCCCAAGGTTGGCATACACCATACCCGTTATGACCTGGATGCCAACGCTGCGACACCGGAGGAAAATCCCGAGCGAACCTTGCCGATAGTCAGCATGGATAGCGGGGTTGCATTCGATCGCGAGATAGAACTGCGCGGTGAACGGTTCACCCAGACTCTGGAGCCACGCCTCTTCTATGTGTACGTGCCATTCCGCGAGCAGGGACATCTCCCTAATTTTGATTCCGCCAAGACTGACTTCAGCTTTGCTCAGATGCTGACCGAAAACCGCTTCAGTGGCAGCGATCGTATCAACGATGCGAATCAGGTGAGCTTCGCGCTGACTTCACGCCTGATAGAACCTGGTACCGGGAAAGAGCGTTTGCGTGTTGCCGTCGGCCAGCAACTGAGCTTTATCAATCGCCGCATATCGCTGGACGCGCCTGAGACTATTAACCGCCGGCCGGATTTTGTCGCCGCCGTAACGGGCTTCATCACGCCTACCATCAGCACCGATAGCAGCGTGCAATTCGATCAGACCCGATTCATGGCCGACGTGGTACGTTCAGGATTGAGCTATCGCCCGGAACCCGGCAGGGTAGTAAATTTTGGCTACCGTTTTACGCGGGATGTGCTGCACCAGGTGGACGCCTCCAGCCAGTGGCGTTTTTCCGAAAGATGGCAAACCGTGGCCCGCCTGAACTATTCGCTACAGGATCAGAGAATTCTGGAAGGACTGGCGGGACTTGAGTATAATGCCTGCTGCTGGTCCTTGCGATTCGTGGTCCAGCATCTGACCCTTGCCACTCAGAGAACGACAACCGCGGCTTTTTTGCAACTTGAGTTGAACGGCCTGATGCAGATCGGCTCAAACCCGCTAACGGTGTTGCAGCGCAGCATTCCCGGATATACCAGAACCGGTAGCCAGGGAAGCGGTTTTATAGAAGGGCCGTAGACGGAACCTCAAACTGTCACTCTTCGCTTGAATCACATCATTCCGTTCCTCTGCAATTCTGATAATGCTTAATTACATGGGTGCGAAATTTTTGTCACGTCCCCTTGTTTCCCCTATTCGGCTGGTGCTTCTGGTCGCCTTGGTGGCGATTGCCCAGACGCCTGCTCATGGTATCGAGACCATTGATCATATTGTCGCGGTTGTGAATGAGAACGTGGTGACACGTCATGAACTGGATGAGATGCTTAAAGCCACGCATAAGCAATTGCAGAAACAGGGAGTACAACCCCCTCCCCCGGCTGTAATGGAAAAGCAGCTCCTGGAGCGTATCATTGTCAACCGGGTCCAGTTGCAACTTGCGAAAGAAACAGGCTTGACTGTGAGCGATACCGAGCTCGACCAGACCCTGCGCCGCATCGCCCAGGAAAACAAAATGTCGATACAGGAATTTTATAACGCACTGGAGCAGGATGGGATCAGCTTCAACAAATTCCGCGACGAGATTCGCGACGAGATCATTCTGGTGCGGCTGAAAGAACGCGAGGTAAGCAACCGGGTGAGTGTGACCGAGGGAGAAGTCGATAGCTATCTCGAAACACAGGATGACCCCTCCGTCAATAACGACGAATACCGGATTGCCCACATTCTGGTGCAGGCGTCGGAGGGAGCCCCTCCCGAACAAATCGAGGTCAGGCGGCAGCGGGCGGAAGCCGCTCTGGAGCAACTAAAAAACGGCGCCGACTTTTCCCAGGTAGCCGCGGAATTTTCGGATGCGCCTGACGCGATGGAGGGCGGCTTGCTGGATTGGCGGCCCGCTGCTCAACTCACAAAAAAATTCGCGGAAATACTGGTTTCGACGAAGCCCGGCGAAGTGACGCCGATAATTCAGTCCCCAAACGGCTTTCATATTCTCAAGCTGGTTGATCGACGCAATCAAAACAGCGCAGTAACAATAGTGGATCAGACTCATGCTCGCCATATTCTTATAAAAGTCAGTGAACTTACATCTGAAACCGACGCCCGGCGGCGTATAACGGATTTGAAAGAACGCCTGGAAAATGGCGCGAAATTCGAGGAATTGGCGAAAGCGCATTCTGAAGATTCGACCGCCCCGACGGGCGGCGATCTGGGCTGGGTATCGCCCGGGGATACGGTGCCGGAATTCGAGCAGGCCATGAAAGCGCTAAAGCCCGGAGAAATCAGCGAGCCGGTCCAATCGCCATTTGGCTGGCACTTGATTCAGGTTATCGAGCGCCGTAGCCAGGATGTCAGCCAGGAGCGGCAGCGTCAAGCTGCACGCCAAGCGATACGAGCCCGCAAGGCGGAAACTGCCTTTCAGGAGTGGCTGCAGCGGCTGCGCGACCGGGCGTACGTCGAATACAGGCTGGAGGAAGGTTAGGATCAAAAATCTCTGGCCAGCCATCAGCACTGATGGCGCCATGAACTCAAACGCAGGGAACCAATGGCCCCGCTGATCGCGCTTACCGCAGGCGAACCTGCGGGAATCGGCCCGGACTTGTGTGTGCAGATCGCCCAGCTGAATCTGCCGTGCAAACTGATCATCATCGCGGACCGCGGATTGCTGCAGGAACGTGCCCGCCTACTGCAACTTCCGCTGACGATAAGACACTACCCGCCTCTTCCGGAAACGCGGCAGGAATCCGGCAGCCTGCAAGTACTGCACGTGCCGCTCGCCAAACCCGCTACCCCCGGCAAACTGGATGCGGCCAATGCTGGTTATGTTCTGAAGACGCTGGAACGTGCCGTCGACGGATGCAGTAAGGGAGAATTCTCGGCAATAGTCACCGCTCCGGTACATAAAGGCATTATCAATGATGGCGGCATAGCCTTTACCGGTCACACCGAATTTCTTGCGCAACTTACAAACAGCCGGGTAGTGATGATGCTCGTCGGCGGCAGTATGAGAGTAACGCTTGCCACTACCCATCTGCCGCTCAGGGATGTGGCAGCGGCAATCACGCCTGAAACGCTCGACGAGAAGCTTCGCATCATTCAGCACGACCTGACGATGCGCTTTGCCATTCCCAGTCCCCGCATCGCTGTCGCCGGATTAAATCCTCATGCGGGCGAGTCCGGGCATCTTGGCAGGGAAGAGCTGGACATCATCATTCCTTCTCTCGATAAGTTGCGCGCGGAAGGCATGGACCTGATCGGTCCGCTGCCGGCGGATACCCTGTTTAATCCATCGAAGCTGAAAGATTATGATTGCATATTCGCCATGTACCATGACCAGGGACTGCCGGTGCTGAAATACGCCAGCTTTGGCATGGGCGTCAACGTGACACTGGGACTGCCGATTATCCGCACTTCGGTGGACCATGGTACTGCCCTTGATTTGGCGGGCACTGGCCGAGCCGATCCCGGTAGTCTGATGGCCGCGATCGAGATGGCGGTGTTGCTCGCCGGGAATAAACGATAGTTGTCTGGATGCGCGCGAGTCAAAGAAGAAAATAATACCAACAGCTGGAAATTTTCCACGCTACCGGATAAAAGATTCAAGTCATGCGCCATATTCCCCGCAAGCGCTTTAGCCAGAATTTCCTGGTTGATAAGCAGATTATCTCGGACATCGTCCGCGCCATTCATCCTCGCGAGAACGATCTTCTGGTAGAAATCGGGCCGGGGCTTGCCGCGCTCACGCGGCCCCTGCTCCATGCACTCGGTCATCTGCATGTGGTGGAGATCGACCGCGATATCGTCGAGCGTTTGCGCCGGGAGTTTTCTGAAAAGAAATTGACGATACACACAGGTGATGCACTCGAGTTCGATTTTTCCGCCATCGGAGACGATATCCGGGTGATAGGGAATCTGCCCTACAATATTTCCACGCCCATCCTGTTTCATTTGAGCAAGTTCGCGGAAAACATCCGGGACATGCATTTCATGCTGCAAAAGGAAGTGGTGGCGAGAATGATCGCTACGCCCTCCACGTCGGATTACGGACGGCTTTCGGTCATGCTGCAATGCCGTTTCGAAATGGAACAGCTGCTTATCGCCCCCCCCGAGTGCTTCGATCCTGTTCCTAAAGTGGAGTCGGCTGTCGTCCGTATGGTTCCGCTGAGTCAACCTCCCGTTGAGGCGGGTAAAGAAAAATTATTTGCCGGTATTGTCTCCGCCGCATTCTCGCAGCGGCGTAAAACCCTGCGCAACACGCTGCGTGATTATCTCAAGCCGGAGGACTACCTGACGCTAGAGATTGATGCCGGCCAACGGGCAGAGAACTTATCGGTAGCGCAGTTTGTAGCAGTGGCTCACCACCTGAGTGGACGATAGCTCTGCATGGCGAAAGACCTGGTTATGGATATTTCCGGGGAATATTTTCAGACTGAGGGATATGAAGGGCTAAAACGGCTTTTATTAGCGCAACCAATGCCATAAGCGCGAATATAATTTAGAGGCCGTTTCAAATCGCAAAAAAAGAAACAATAGCTGGAATTTCCCTTCGCCCACGTGATCACGAAGCCTTTGACATCGCTGATACTGGCAGCATTGCTGGCTTCCGGGCCCGCACAGCATGTGTCTGCGGATATCATCTACTCGTTTACCGACGAATATGGCGTGGTGCATTTCAGCAATGTACCCACTGATGAACGGTATGCTCCACTTTCGCCTGAGGGGGCGGTTGCCGAGAAACCGCCTCCCATCGCAAATCACCCGCGCCCGCCGACGTCGTTCTACGCCGAGTATGGCGCGGTGATCGAGGACATCGCCCGGACCTATGCACTGGAAGGCGCGCTGATACATGCTGTTATCTCCGTCGAATCGGCTTATAACGCGAAGGCGATCTCCAGAAAGGGGGCGGCTGGCTTGATGCAGCTAATGCCCGAAACCGCAAAACGGTACGGCGTTACCGACAGGTTTGACCCTGTGCAAAATCTTCATGGAGGCGCCCGATATCTCAGCCACCTGTTGAAGATGTTTGATGGCAATATGAGCCTGGCCCTGGCCGCTTATAACGCCGGGGAGAATAATGTCGTCAAGTATGGAAATCGGATTCCACCATTTCAAGAGACCAAAGCTTACGTGCCAAAGGTTCTGGCCCTCTATCGCAGATATCAGGGGAACGGCGGCCTTCATGGGCGACAGGAAATCTGAGAAAAAGCTCGTCCGTATAAGGGGTAAAAAAGAAAAGACTACGTTTTCTTGCTGCGATTCCCCGTAAACAAACGGAGAGCCAGAAACCGGGCCCAGGCATATGCGGGAATTGCTAAGTGTTTGCCCGCAGATCAGAAAACCGCCACTATTTTGCGCGGAGGTATAGAACCTTTTGATTCGACCCCGGTGCTTGTCGTTCTTCTATTACAAAGAGATCTGGCTTCGCTTTTATGAGATCGGAAAGCTTCTTGTAACCGTATAGCCTCGCGTCGAAGTCGGGTTCCAGCTTGGTAAGATAACTGCCGAAGGCCCCGAGATGCGCCCATCCAGAGTCGTCGCTCGACTGCTCAAGTGCAGACAGAACAAAGTTTTTAGGGAATTTAAGCTTGGGCTCTGCTAACTCGGCAGGTGTCAGAGGCGAAACCGGTTTTTGCTCACTCCCGGATTTTTGCGGCAAACCAACCGGCTCAGCCGCGGTGCTTGGGCGCAGAATCTCGGTGAACACAAACTTGTGGCAGGCATTGCGAAACGCTTCCGGTGTTTTCTTTTCACCAAATCCAAAAACCGTAAGTCCCTCTTCGCGCAATCGCATCGCCAGGCCAGTGAAATCGCTGTCACTCGTGATCAGGCAAAAACCATCAAATTTTCGCGTATACAGCAAGTCCATCGCATCGATAATCAACGTGCTGTCCGTGGAATTCTTCCCCGTCGTGTATGCAAACTGTTGAACCGGCTTGATAGCGTATCGCTGCAATACCTTCTTCCATGAGGAACTTGTTGGAGCAGTGAAGTCACCGTATATACGCCTGACAGTTGCGACGCCAAATCTTGCGATTTCCGCGAAGAGACCTTCAATGACAGCTGCTTGAGCGTTGTCAGCGTCAATCAGAACTGCCAATCGAAGGGCTGGCTCTTCGGATTCAATTTTTGCAGCGAGTCGTGGGGTTGCCAAAATGATTCCGTTTTTAGTGTTATTGACAGTTAAACGTGGCCGGCCATAAGCACATCGAATAAGCGGAAGTAAGAGCAATCAGGGAACGACTGCCGTTTAGTCGGATGAGCGATCGAGAAGACATAATAACGCTACCTTAATTGTTTTTACCGATTCTTTTCGTAGACGGATAGTGGGAACAAGGACACCTATTTCTTCGGCATATAAAGGTCAGTAATCGATCCTTCGGCAATTTCCGCGGCAAAAAATATTGTTTCAGACAAAGTCGGATGCGGATGTATGGTAAGGCCGATATCTTCCATTTCCGCACCCATTTCGAGTCCCAATACGGTTTCCGAAATCAGTTCACCTGCATTTACGCCCACTATACCGGCGCCGAGAATTCGGCGCGTTTTCTTGTCCAGCAGTAATTTGGTCATACCTTCTTCGCGCGCCATTGCCAATGCGCGGCCGCTTGCTGCCCAGGGGAACACCGCTTTTTCATACTCGACGCCTTGCTTGTTGGCTTCGGTTTCGGTCAAGCCCATCCAGGCGATCTCCGGGTCGGTATAGGCAACCGAGGGAATGGCGCGGGCATCGAACGCGGCTTTTTCTGCATGATCTCCGCCAGCAATGATTTCAGCAGTCAGCTTGCCCTCGTGCGTGGCCTTATGCGCCAGCATGGGCTCTCCGGCAATGTCGCCGATGGCAAAAATATGCGGAACATTGGTGCGCAGTTGTTTGTTTACGGGAATGAAGCCGCGTTCGTCCACATCAACACCGGCATGCTCGGCACCGATATCGCGCCCGTTGGGGCGGCGGCCCACCGCCATCAGGATTCGGTCATAGACTTGCGGCTCGGGTGTTGAAGCGCCATCTGATTTTCCCTCAAATGTAACTCTCAAACCATCTTCACGGGGCTCGATTGCGGTGACTTTGGTTTTCAGGTAGATCGCCTCGTAGCGTTTCTGTATGCGCTTGTGCAGCGGCTTGATGAGGTCTGCGTCGGCGCCAGGGATTAATTGGTCCATCCATTCCACTACGCTGACTTTGCTGCCGAGCGCGTCATACACTGTCGCCATTTCCAGGCCTATTATGCCACCCCCGATGATGAGCATGCGCTGGGGGATATCCTCAAGCTTCAGCGCGCCGGTTGAATCAAAGATGCGCGAATCTTCATAGGGAAAGCCGGCAATGCGCGCCGCGCTCGAGCCCGCGGCGATGATGCAGTGATCGAACGAGATGGTCTTTGGGCCATCAGGTGTTTCCACCTCTATCATATGGGGGGAGGTGAACTTGCCCGTTCCCCGTACTGTTTGTACCTTGCGCTGCTTCGCCAGCCCTGACAATCCTTTGGTAAGCTTGCCAATGATGGTTTCTTTCCAGCCCCGAAGCTTATCTATTTCGATGCCGGGCTTATCGAAAACGATGCCCTGTCGGGCTGTTTCCTCTGCTTCGGTGATAACTTTTGCTACATGCAGCAGCGCCTTGGACGGAATGCAGCCGACATTCAGGCACACCCCGCCGAGCGTGGCATAACGCTCGATCAACACGACTTTCTTGCCGAGATCGGCGGCGCGAAACGCGGCAGTATATCCCCCCGGGCCTGCCCCCAGTACCACCACATCGGCATGAATATCGCCATGCGGAACAGAAGGAGAGGCAGGCGACGCAGACTTCGCACCAACCTCAGTGGATGGGCCCTGCGAATCTCCTTCCTTTTCAGGAGCCGAGGCAGAGTAAGAGGCAGATTGCGGGGCCAGCCCCGCCGATTCGGAGGGTGGAGTGGGTTCAGCGGGTTCGGCCGCCTTACTGGTTGGAGCCTCTTCACTGGCAGGCGCCTCTGCTTCCAGGGTGAGTATGAGCGAACCTTCAGAAACCTTGTCGCCGATCTTGACGTTGAGTTCCTTCACGACGCCGGCTTGCGGCGAGGGTACTTCCATCGTCGCCTTGTCGGTTTCCAGCGTGATGAGCGAAGTTTCCTTCTCGACCGTATCGCCCGGTTGCACCAGCAATTCGATAACGGGCACGTCCTTGAAATCGCCGATATCAGGAATTTTTATTTCGATAAGTTGAGTCATGACAACCTTTTTTAGGGAAGAATCCAGGTTTTCTTATGGAAAATGTTATGCGGTTCTATTGCCGGATGTGCCCGTCACCCAGCACAACAAATTTCTGGCTGGTCAAGCCCTCCAGCCCTACCGGGCCGCGAGCGTGAATCTTGTCGGTAGAGATGCCGATTTCCGCGCCGAGACCATACTCGAAACCGTCAGCGAAGCGGGTGGAGGCGTTCACCATCACTGAACTGGAATCCACCTCTCTCAAGAAGCGGCGGGCGCGTCCATAATCCTCAGTGATGATGGAATCGGTATGCTGCGAGCCATAAAAAGCAATATGCTCGATCGCCTGGTCCAGTCCGCTTACCACCCGCACACTCAGAATGGGCGCAAGATATTCTGTATGCCAATCTTCTTCCGTCGCTTCGCCCATCTCCTGGACAATGGCGCGAGAAGCCGCATCGCCGCGCAGTTCCACTCCCTTATCGAGATAAATATTGCACAGCCGAGGTAATATTTCCCCGGCGACGCCTTCATGCACCAGCAACGTTTCCATGGTGTTGCAAGTACCGTAGCGCTGGGTCTTGGCATTGTCGGCGACGCGAACCGCCTTTTCCAGGTCGGCCCCGTCATCAATGTAAACGTGGCAGACCCCGTGGAGATGCTTGATAACAGGGATACGCGCTTCGTTCGAGATACGCTCGATCAGCCCTTTGCCGCCGCGCGGTACGATGACATCGACGAATTCCTTCATGGTGACGAGTTCGCCCACGGCTGCCCGGTCGGTGGTTTCAATAACCTGAATTGCGGTTTCCGGCAATCCTGCGCCTTTCAACCCTTCCTTCACACACGCGGCAATAGCCTGATTACTGTGAATGGCTTCAGACCCCCCACGCAGTATCGCCGCATTGCCCGCCTTGAGGCATAATCCTGCGGCATCAGCAGTAACGTTGGGGCGCGCTTCGTAAATAATACCGACGACGCCCAGCGGCACGCGCATTTTTCCCACCTGTATTCCGGCAGGGCGGTATTTCAAATCGCTGATTTCCCCAACCGGGTCCGGCAGTGCGGCAATTTGCAGCAAGCCTTCGGCCATGCTTGCGATACTTTTGGAAGTCAGCGTCAAACGGTCTACCATCGCCGTGTCCAGCCCCCGGGTTTTGGCGCTTTCCACATCCTTGGCGTTTGCAGCCAGCAACTGCTGCTCCTCGCGCTTGATAGCCTCCGCCATCAGGCTGAGCGCCTTATTCTTGGCCGCGGTTTCGGCTTTGGCGACCAGTCGTGATGCGGCGCGCGCTTCGCGTCCGATTGACTGCATGTAGGTCCTGATGTCGATAATGTCCATTTCACGTTCCCTTACGAACAATAATAATCGATGCGAGGTGTCAGCATCGGGATAAGCTGGCGGATATGAGCGGTATTATCCATCCCGGCCAGCACGCAGTATCGGCACTATATCAGTGGAAGCGGGTATCGGACGAGGTACAAAGCATAACATTGTTGGCCTGGACTGGATTCCGCGTCACGCCCGAAATGACGAAGTATCTTCAGCCGGTTAAATAATACTGAAACTCCAAAGCCGCCATTGTTGCTATGGCCTGGCAATCGCGAAACGCAACCCCAGCTGCAGCAATTCATCCCAGGCATCACCCTTCCCGATACCCTTGCTGATCCTGTCTATCTTCGATGCATGCATCAATGCTGATACCAGCTGTTTAAGGGTAAGGCGCCTCGCCGCGCTTTCCATTGTCTTCTGTTGATCTCCCCATACCCTGAGCTCGTTCAATAGTTGCGAGACCGGCTTCCCGGAGTCCAATCCTTTACGTACCAGGGCGAGCGAGCGAATCTGTCCGGCGAGCGTGTTGACGATCAAAGGCAAGGCAGTTCCCTCGCCCCGCAAGCCTTCCAGCATTCGAACATAACGCGCGGTTTCTCCTGCCATCATTGCAGCGGGCAATTTGAAAACATCATAGCGCGCAACATCCAGCACCGCATCCTTCACCTGATCGAAGGACAGCGTTCCCGCAGGATAAAGCAAGCCGAGCTTCTTGAGCTCCTGATAGGCTGCGAGCAGGTTGCCCTCCACCTTGTCTGCAAGAAATTGCAAGGTATCAGGAGCCGCATTTTGTCCTTGCATCTCCAGGCGCTGGCCTATCCATGCCGGTAGGCGCGCGCGCTCCACCGGAACGACCGGGATCATTACTCCTGCGCCTTCGAGCGCTTTGAACCATTTCGTTGCAAACCCCTGCTTGTCGATTCTTGGCAGGGTAACGAGTGTGACGGTATCGGGAGGCAGCGAGCGGCAATATGCCTCTAAAACCGGACTGCCCTGGCTTCCCGGCTTGCCGGACGGAATCCGGATATCCATTATCCGGCGCTCGCCAAACAGGGACAGGCTGTTGCCGCGCTGTTGAAGATCTGCCCAATTGAAGTGATGGTCGATCGTAAAAATCTCCCGTTCGATGTGACCCGCGCGGTGCGCGGCGGCACGTATCAGATCGGCGGCCTCTATACTCAGTAGCAGCTCATCGCCAAATACAGCGTAGAGCGGCGCTAGCTGTTTTTGAAGATGCCGGGAAAGCTGTTCGGGTGCAACACGCATGGATTAAGGACCGGGAGTAAGGATTACAGTATGCGGGCGCCCGGGACCCGATACGGGAGGTCAGGAAATCCCGCTGTTTTCACCGCACTCAACCGCCTGACGATCTGTGCCGCGGAATCGTTTTGCATTTCCCGGACGAGCATCGCTTCCTCGCCCTCTTTCGCCACTACCTGGGCATCGGTATAAGGGAGAATACGATGCAGGACAATCTCATTGGTAGGGATGAGCTCCGTTCCCTTGGCATTCGTGAGACGAAAGGAGACGCGATAAAGCAATTCAAATTCCCGTACTCTCCCCCCCCCGGAAACCGACATGATCTGCCTGTTGTTCGTTACGCTGATAATTTCCAGTATGGCTTCTGCGTCTTTGGCTTTATCAACGATACGGGCATTGGTGCCACTCCGGATGAGACGCTTCAGGTCCGTACCAAGCGGGTGCCCTGCCGGCGAAGCAATATATAGCGTCTCAAACGGAAGCATTGCCGTGCCGCGTAGCTGAAAACCGCAGGCAGCGAGCAGGAAGCAGAATACAAGTGGCAAAATCTTTTTCATGAATAAACCCTCGCGTTCGAGTTGTTCCAGTGCTTTGTCTTCAGACAACGATATTTACCAATCTGCCCGGGACCATGACTACCTTCTTGACATTATCCCCGCCGACGAACTTTTGGACCTGATCGCTCTCGAGCGCAAGCCGTTCAATTACAGCCGGTTTCGTATCCCTGGCAATACGTATCTTCCCGCGCAGTTTGCCATTGACCTGAACTATCAG
Organism: Nitrosospira briensis; assembly: GCF_900115125.1. Lineage (GTDB taxonomy): Bacteria > Pseudomonadota > Gammaproteobacteria > Burkholderiales > Nitrosomonadaceae > Nitrosospira > Nitrosospira briensis_A. The sequence goes on from NZ_FOVJ01000002.1 coordinate 270,875, forward strand.
TTCGATTTCATCCCGCACCAGCGCCGCACTGTCAGCCTGCGGCCAGGGCTGATCGAGGAGTTCCGTTCCCGGCTTCAGTTCCTGCCATAATGCGTGGCAAATATGCGGAACGATGGCCGATAACAGCAACACGATTTTTTCCATCGCTTCCTGCATCAGGCTGCGTGCAGCCGGGCTCGAATCCGCCAGTTTGCCGAGCGCGTTCATCAATTCCATCACCGCCGCGATGGCAGTGTTGAAGGTGTGCCGCCTGCCGAGATCGTCGCTTACCTTGACGATGGTCTGATGCAACTGAAACCGCAAATTCTTGAGTTCCGGGCCAAGATCCTCAGGCATTGGACCATCCACCGCCCCGCCTTGTTGCATATGTTCGTAAACCTGTTTCCACAGCCGTTTCAGGAAGCGGAATGCACCCTCTACCCCGGCGTCCGCCCACTCGAGTGTCTGTTCCGGAGGGCTGGCGAACATCATGAACAGGCGTGCCGTGTCCGCGCCATATTGCTCTACCAGTTCCTGCGGGTCGACGCCATTGTTCCGGGATTTCGACATAGTGCCGATGCCGCCCATTTCAACCGGTTGACCATCTGTGCGCAAGAGCGCGCCGATTCGTCTGCCTTGCTCATCCGTCTGCACATCCACGTCCGCCGGATTGAAATAGACGATGCGTCCTGTTTCGGTCTTGCGAAACATGATTTCGTTCAGCACCATCCCCTGGGTCAGCAGATTGGCGAAAGGCTCGTCGAAGACTACCAGACCGAGATCGCGCATGACCTTGCTCCAGAAGCGAGAATAGAGAAGGTGCAATATGGCGTGTTCGATGCCGCCGATGTATTGATCCACAGGCAGCCAGTAATCCACCCGGGCATCGACCATGGCGTGATCCTGCCCGGCGCAGGCGTGGCGGATGTAATACCAGGAAGAATCCACGAAAGTATCCATGGTGTCCGTTTCCCGTCGCGCCGGGTTGCCGCAGCGGGGACAGTGGCACTCATAGAACGATGGCGTCCTGGCCAGTGGGTTGCCCGAACCATCCGGCACAAGATCCTCTGGAAGCACCACGGGAAGCTGGTCATCGGGCACAGGCACCACACCGCAGGCATTACAATAAATAAGCGGAATCGGACAACCCCAATAACGCTGACGAGAGATGCCCCAATCGCGGAGACGATAGTGCACGCGTTTTTCTCCCAAGCCCTTCTGCGCCAGCGCCGCAGCGATTGCGTCCACCGCAGCGTGAAACTCGAGACCCGAGAAATCTCCCGAGTCGAAGGTTATACCGTGCTCGACATAGGCATGCGTGAGAGGAATTTCGAGATCGGAATCACCTGGCTTGATCACCGGCTTTATCCGTAGCGAATACTTTCTCGCAAATTCGAAATCACGTTCGTCGTGTGCGGGTACTGCCATCACCGCCCCTTCGCCATAGCCCATCAGTACATAGTTGGCAATCCATACGGGCAGCTTCATCCCCGTAAGCGGATGGACGACGAACAGCCCCGTATCCATGCCTTCCTTTTCCTGGGTGGCGAGCTCCGCCTCCATGGTGGCGCCGTGCTTGCATTTCTCGATGAATTCAGCAAGGCCGGGATTGCTTTTTGCCGCGTGTAGCGCGACCGGATGTTCGGCTGCTACCGCAACATAAGTTGCGCCCAGCAGCGTATCTGCGCGGGTAGTAAAGACCTTTAATGGCTGGGGCATGCCGGAGCCGGTGTCGGCTGGAAACGTTACATCCACGCCAAAGCTCTTGCCGATCCAGTTGGCCTGCATGGTCTTTACCCGGTCCGGCCAGCCCGGTAGCGTGTTCAATGCGTCCAGCAGTTCATCGGCATAGGCGGTAATTTTCATGTAGTACATGGGGATTTCGCGCTTTTCCACCGGCGCGCCGGTGCGCCAGCCACATCCGTCTATTACCTGCTCATTGGCAAGCACTGTCTGGTCCACGGGGTCCCAGTTGACGATACCCGTAGTTCGGTAAGCCAGTCCTTTTTCCAGCATCCGCAGAAACAGCCATTGATTCCACCGGTAGTAATCCGGCTTGCAGGTGGCGAGTTCGCGGCTCCAGTCTATTGCCAGCCCCAGGCTCTGCAGCTGTTTGCGCATGTAGGCGATATTGTCATGAGTCCATTTTGCTGGCGGCACGTTGTTTTGCATCGCCGCGTTCTCGGCAGGCAAACCAAAAGCGTCCCAGCCCATGGGCTGCAAGACGTTGTAACCCTGCATGCGGCGGTAACGCGACAGTACATCGCCTATCGTGTAATTGCGCACGTGCCCCATGTGGAGCTTGCCTGACGGGTAGGGAAACATGGAGAGGCAATAATATTTCGGCTTTCCAGGCGTTTCCACGGCCTTGAACGCGGCCGTGCGCTGCCAGTACTCCTGCGCTTCGGCCTCAATTGCCTGGGGATGATATTTTTCCTGCATAAACACTCGGCTTTCTGCCATAAAGCGTGGAATTATACCGCGAACAAAATTCCTGCATGTCCCATCCAACAGGACTACGTCAAAGATAAATGCCGCAGATAGCGGAAATTAAACGCTAATCGTTCCAGCCCCATGCAAAATGCGCCCGGAAAATTTAATTTAAAAACGACCGCACCTTGAAAAACAGGATGCTCGCAAGGCGATGCGGGCATATCGGACGCCGGCCATGCCGGAAGCACAGCGGGAGGAAACAGGATTTTTGTGTGGTGTTCGAAAAGGGCTCAGCGGATGATGAGAGTCAGCCTGAAATCCCCACGCAGCAGATTGAGCATAATGGAGTCTTCATGCCTTCGCAGGACCGCGAGAAATTCCTGCACCGACCGGACTTTTTTACGATTGGCGCCAATTATGATATCGCCGGGCCGGAGGCCGTGCAGCCAGGCGGGACTGTTTGCATCTACTTTGGTCACCAGAACACCTTCAATTCTCCCTCGCGATGACCCGGTTTTTAGATTGGCGACCGTTGCACCGGCAAGCTGAGGCACCGTTTCCGCCTCGGTCCCCCGCTCATCGTGCGGCTTGGCAATCGTTACTTTGGTGGTGATGGGCTTACCGTTCCTGATCAGCCCGAGATTCAGCGTTTCCCCCACAGGCATCAGTCCTATCTTGTTGCGCAGATCCACCGAATCCCTTATGGCCTTGCCGTTGACAGTCGTTATCACATCTCGTGGTTTTATACCCGCCTTTTCCGCTGGCGAATTGGGTTCAACAGTACTGATAATTGCGCCTGCGGTGGAAGTCAGCCCCAGGGATCCGGCCAGGTCATGGGTGATATCTTCACTGGTTGCGCCCAGCCGTCCGCGGCGGACCTCTCCGAAACGTACGATCTGATCCAGCACTGCCTTGACCATGACGCTGGGTACTGCAAAACCTATACCAACGTTGGCGCCAGTGGGCGCAACAATGGCTGTGTTGATACCGACCAGCTCTCCTTTGAGATTGACGAGGGCGCCCCCTGAATTGCCTGGATTGATGGATGCATCGGTCTGTATGAAATCCTCATAACCCTCGATGTCGATTCCGCTTCTTCCCAGCGCACTGACAATGCCGGAAGTAACCGTCTGCCCCAGACCAAATGGATTGCCTATCGCAACCACGAAATCCCCCACATTGAGCAAATCGGAATCGCCCAGGCGCAGGGCCTGCAGGTTCTTTGCGTCTATTTTCAGCAACGCGATGTCGGTGCCAGGGTCCGTTCCCACCAGTTTCGCCTGAAACTGGCGTCTATCCTTGAGTGTGACAATAACCTGCTGCGCATCCTTGATCACATGATAGTTGGTAATGACAAAACCTTGGCCTGCATCCACGATCACACCTGATCCGACACTCCGCTCAGGGCGCGCTGCTTGATCAGGAAGATTAAAAAAGTGACGGAAGAAAGGATCGCGAAACAAAGGATTTTCTTCAATGGCCGCGCGAGTATGTACCGAGATATTTACCACTGTCGGGGTAACGTCTTTTAGCATGGGCGCCAATGTGGGTAACCCGTTCTTGCCATCGCTGACAGGCACAGTCGAGTAGGCAGGCAACGCCACCGCCAGCAAACCAATGAAAAGGGTTCGGAGTGAAATAAACCTGAATGATGTTTTCATCTATGTGCTCGCGAGTACTTTCACCGGATCGAGCCGGGCCTATCGGTTCAGCGCCGTGTCGAATTTCCGGCCCCCACCCAGGATCTCTTCCATCCCCAACTCGAATGTTTCGGGATCGAACGCTCTGTCGCCGTCCGCGACAGGTTCTGTTCCCGTCCTGAGTCCCCGGAAATCGTAAAGCGCGGGATCGGCCAAATGTGAAGGTTGAATATTCTGTAACGCAGTAAACATGGTTTCCAGCCTGCCAGGAAATTTCTTATCCCATTGCTGCAACATTTCCTTCACTGCCTGGCGCTGGAGGTTTTTCTGCGATCCGCACAGATTGCAGGGAATGATGGGGAAATTCTCCATCTCGGCATAGGCTGCCAGATCTCTCTCCTTGCAGTAGGCAAGCGGACGGATCACGATGTGCTGTCCATTGTCGCTCACCAGCTTGGGCGGCATGGTTTTTAACTTGCCGCCGTAGAACAGGTTGAGAAACAAGGTTTCGAGAATATCGTCGCGATGATGCCCCAGCGCGATTTTGGTCGCGCCCAACTCGCCGGCGACACGGTACAGCACCCCGCGCCGCAAGCGCGAACAGAGGCTGCATGTCGTTTTACCTTCCGGTATGACCCGCTTTACCACGCTATAAGTATCCTGTTCGACAATGCGGAAAGGCATATCGATGGCTGAAAGGTATTCCGGTAATACGTGTTCGGGAAAGCCGGGCTGCTTCTGATCCAGGTTCACTGCGACCAATTCAAACTGTAATGGCGCGTGAGCTTGGAGATTGCGCAGAATATCGAGTAGCGCATAGCTGTCCTTGCCTCCGGAAAGACAAACCATCACCCGATCCCCGGGTTCGATCATATTGAAATCGGAAATAGCCGCTCCGACAAGGCGCCTCAACCGCTTGTGCAGTTTGTTGGCGTTATGCTGCTCTTTTCTGGGCGCTATTCCCATTGCGATCTCGTTCTTTAATAAGTTTACCGGGGACAAAGCCGAAACGCTGAAAGATCAGCATTCGTTCCGGCAAGGGCATTTTCCCAGATTGGGCGCCATTTGGATACAGTCCTTACGGTAACACAGGTCTTGGCTGTTCCGAAGATGGCGCAATCTCATGGCGGGTAAGACGTGCTCTGCATCACATGAAACGATGGGCATGCCATATATACGTAAAACATATAAGCAAATGAAATGATATTAGTTTCAATTATAAGGGATGGCTGGTACTTTTCGTTTGTCTGTATTGCGCACCAAGGGAAATAGATACCTGCCGCTTCGAATATTGCCGATTCGGAAGAAGAGTACTTTACATCGATATCTGACGGCAAACCGGAGGGGCGATTCAGGAGAGGGGAATGAAATTTTATCCGGGGATAACGCTTGCCTCCGCAATTACGCTATTTACCGCGGGTTCGATACAAGCAGATGTAAACATCAGGAAATTTGAAGAATTCCAGATGAGCAAACAGGAAGCTGGAATTGTTCAGAGCGACGTACGCATCAAGATTGCGGAATCCGAAACTGCCGGGAAAAACAATAGACCCGCCACTGCCAAAACGCCTGCGAAAGAACCGGAAAAAGAATCCACAAGCTATTTCAGGCCGGCCAGTAGTTACTCCACTCAACCGGAGTCTGATCCGCCCAGATACGTGCGCAATCTGAGCAAGACAGGTATCGAGGCATTCAAGGATATTACCTGGCTGGATGTTGGCCTAGATCATCGAACTCGTTACGAATTTCGCAGTAACGATATAAGGCGCACCGACTTGGGGCTCGATCAGCCCTTTCTGCTGCGCTCGCGCGCATATGTCGGGATACGGGAAATCATTGACCCGCTGCGCGGCGCGGTCGAGTTTCAGGATTCGCGGCGCTACAACGGCAGTTTTCCGCATGACGACCGTGATTTCAATGATCATGAATTGATCCAGGCGTATGGCGAACTCTACTTCAAAAGCGCACTGGGTGAAGACCCGCGGAAACAACACCGTCCACTCAGGTTTCGTGTAGGCCGCATGGCCTATGAAGCTCTGGACCGGCGCCTGCTCGGCCGGAATGAATGGCGTAATACCACGAATACCTTCGAAGGTTTTCGCCTGAATCTGGGCCAGGAAGTGAATGACTGGGAACTCGATTTATGGGCGTACCAGCCTGTGAAGCGTCTGCTCACCGATTTTGACGCGCGCATCGAGAACCAGTGGTTCTACGGCGTAATCGGACACTGGCGCAAGTGGTCTGACTTCATCACGCTCCAGCCCTATTACATGGGCCTCACGCAGGACGGCAGCAAGACAGGCCAGACGGATCGCCATATTCACGCTCCCGCCCTGCGGGGTTACGGCAAGATAAGTGATACCGGCCTGGACTTTGATTTTAACCTGATCTATCAGTTCGGCCGGAATGGTACGCAGGAACATGAGGCGCATGCGTATACCACCGAGGTGGGATATACCTTTAAGCACAGCTGGAAACCTCGTATCAGTGCATTTTATGGCTATGCGACCGGTGATCGTAATCCCAATGACAATGTGAACAATCGCTTCGAGCGGTTCTTCGGCTTTGCGCGGCCCTGGTCCGCGGACGACTACATCGTTTTCGAAAATATCAAGACCCCCAAGATCAAGCTCGAGTTTCAGCCGGCCAAGGACTTGCGTATAGATGGGGGTTACAGCTGGTTTTGGCTCGCCAGCAGTACCGATCGCTTCAACAATCTCCTTGATGGCAATACCAGCGCCGTTCCCAATCCTGGTTTCAATCGCGATGTTACCGGAAACAGCGATGATTTCATCGGCCATTCCGTTGATATCCGTGCGCGCTACAAGCTTGCGAAGCACATCGACACAACCGTGGGTTACTCACATTTTACCAGCGGCGAATTCACCCGTAACCGGCAGATAGCAGCGCTCGGCAGGAGCCCCGGGAGGTCCGATTTTTTTTACGTCGAAGTCGTCGTCAGTGCCTTTTGAGCGCCTATTTATAACTTCACATTCGACCAGAGGAAGAATATGAAAATAAAAGCACGGTTTATTCCAAGTCTTATAGCCGCAACTCTCCTGATCGGCGGAAACGTTTGGGCCGACAGGACCCTGTTGAATGTTTCCTATGATCCTACGCGTGAACTTTACCAGGAGGTCAACACTGCGTTCGTGAAACATTGGGAAGAAAAGACCAGGGAAAAGGTATCCATCAAGCAGTCACACGGCGGTTCCGGCAAACAGGCGCGGTCGGTCATCGATGGTCTTGAGGCCGATGTCGTGACTCTTGCTCTGGCCAACGACATTGATGCTATCGCGGAAAAGGCGAGACTGCTGCCAGAGGGCTGGCAAAAGCGCTTGCCGCACAACAGCACGCCCTACACTTCCACGATCGTTCTATTGGTGCGTAAAGGCAATCCCAAGAAAATCAAGGACTGGGACGATCTGGCGAGACCTGGGGTGGCGGTGATCACGCCCAACCCCAAAACATCCGGTGGAGCGCGATGGAATTATCTGGCTGCGTGGGAATACGGAAAACGGAATTATGACGGGGATGCAAAGGCAAAGGAATTCGTCGCCCAGATTTATAAAAATGTTCCTGTGCTGGATTCCGGCGCACGCGGTTCGACCACGACTTTCGTGGAACGCGGCATAGGGGACGTCTTTATCTCTTGGGAGAATGAGGCGTTTCTTGCAATCAAGGAGCTCGGCCCCGGCAAGTTCGAGATCGTGGCCCCTTCAATCAGCATTCTTGCGGAGCCACCGGTCGCGGTGATAGACAAAGTCGTCGATAAAAAGGGTACCCGCGATATCGCCGAGGCCTATCTCCAGTATCTTTATTCCGATCGCGGCCAGGAAATCGCCGCCAGGAATTTCTACCGCCCGGCCAATGCCAAGATTGCCGCCAAGTATGCGAATCAACTGCCCGCCATCAAACTATTCACCATCGATGACGCATTTGGCGGCTGGAAAAACGCGCACAAGCTTCACTTTGCCGACGGAGGCACCTTTGACCAGATCTATAAGCAGTGAGATGGGCGTGACTGGGCCATATGGCCTCGTAACCGGGAAAAGACAATCCGGCATGCTGAGGTTTTGGATGAGTTTGACAGGAGAACAGAAAATGAGCATTCCTGCGGAAAAAGAAAAGGATGAATTGGGGCACATTCAAGACACCACCGATTACGAGCTGCAACGGCGGAAGACGAGGTAGGGGTTCAAGATGTATACGTTCAAGAAACACAGTGTTCTGCCGGGATTCAACCTGGCGCTCGGATTCACTGTGGTTTATCTGAGCCTGATCGTGCTGATTCCGCTCTCTGCGGCATTCGTTCGAACGGCCACGCTAAGCTGGCCCGAATTCTGGAATATCGTGACGACGCCAAGAGTCATGGCCTCGTACAGGCTGACATTCGGTGCGTCATTTGCAGCCGCCCTCGTCAATGCGATATTTGGAGTTCTGGTCGCATGGGTGCTGGTACGTTACCACTTTCCCGGAAAAAAACTGGTGGACGCACTGGTGGATCTCCCGTTTGCGCTGCCAACAGCGGTCGCCGGCATTGCACTGACTGCACTTTATGCAGGCAATGGCTGGATCGGGCAATATTTCGAACCCTGGGGCATAAGGATCGCATTCACGCCCATCGGCGTTTTTGTAGCGCTGACTTTTATAGGATTGCCCTTTGTGGTACGAACGGTTCAGCCGGTACTGGAGGACATCGAGTCTGAACTGGAGGAGGCGGCGGCAACGCTGGGCGCGAACCGCTTGCAAACCTTTTCGCGGGTGATTTTTCCCACACTTTTTCCGGCATTGGCAACCGGTTTTGCGCTTGCCTTTGCCCGCGCAGTTGGGGAATACGGCTCGGTTATTTTCATCGCAGGTAATATGCCGATGATTTCCGAAATCACACCTCTTCTGATCATCACGAAGCTTGAGCAGTACGACTATGCGGGCGCCACGGCGCTGGCGGTAGTAATGCTCGTCATTTCTTTTGTGATGCTCCTTATCATCAACTTGCTGCAATGGTGGAGCCGCCGCCGGAGCGCATCGGTGGTATGAGCATGAGGATATTCCGATGACTGCTATTGCTCTTCCGGCGTCCTCCGTTGCGGCTCGCTCGCGACCTATCGAAGAACCCGCCTGGGTACGCTGGGCTCTGATCGGTCTGGCGCTGGCCTTTCTGACGCTCTTCCTCTTTATACCGCTGATCTCGGTTTTCTACGAGGCGCTCAAGAAAGGGTGGGGGGTTTATATCGCCGCCATTACCGAGCCGGATGCCCTGTCCGCCATTCAGCTCACGCTAACCGCTGCGGCAATCGCGGTCCCGCTTAACCTGATATTTGGCATAGCGGCGGCGTGGGCGATAGCCAAGTTTGAATTCCGGGGCAAGAACCTGTTGATTACGCTCATCGATCTGCCGTTTTCCGTTTCGCCGGTGGTGTCAGGACTGATCTACGTGCTTATTTTCGGTTTACAGGGTTGGCTAGGACCATGGCTGGCGGAACACGATATCAAGATCATCTTTGCCGTGCCCGGCATTGTGCTCGCCACCATATTTGTTACAGTTCCCTTCATCGCACGAGAGCTGATTCCCTTGATGCAATCCCAGGGAACCGAAGAGGAAGAAGCGGCTGTGGTACTCGGGGCGAACGGCTGGCAAATATTCTTCCGCGTAACGCTTCCCAATATCAAATGGGGTTTACTGTACGGCACTATTCTCTGCAACGCGCGAGCAATGGGAGAATTTGGCGCGGTGTCGGTAGTGTCCGGCCACATTCGCGGCAGTACCAATACCATCCCGCTTCACGTCGAGATTCTTTATAACGAATATAACTTCGCAGCGGCCTTCGCGGTGGCGTCCCTGTTGGCGATGCTCGCTCTGGTCACACTCGCGCTGAAAACTCTCATTGGATCAAGGCAAAATAAGGGAAAAGCCGATGAGCATTGAAATCCGTAATCTTTCCAAACAATTTGGCAACTTCGCCGCGCTACGCGATATCACCTTGGAGGTTAAATCGGGAGAGTTGCTCGCATTGCTTGGACCTTCCGGTTCGGGAAAAACGACCTTGCTACGCGTAATCGCGGGGCTTGAGACTGCAGATGCCGGTCAGGTTTTGTTTCAGGGCGAGGACGCAACTGACCAAAACGTGCGCGATCGGCAGGTAGGTTTCGTATTCCAGCACTATGCGCTGTTCAGGAATATGACTATCTTTGAAAACGTCGCCTTCGGCCTACGTGTTCGGCCGATAAAATTCCGTCCTGCTGATGCGGAGATTCGCCGGCGTGTCCAGGAATTGCTGGAGCTGGTGCAACTGGACTGGCTGGCCGACCGCTTTCCGCATCAGCTCTCGGGAGGGCAGCGCCAGCGCATTGCCCTGGCGCGTGCCTTGGCGGTGGAACCAAAGGTCTTGCTGCTGGATGAACCTTTTGGAGCGCTCGACGCCCGGGTACGCAAAGAACTGCGGTCCTGGCTGCGAAGGCTCCATGACGACATGCACATCACCAGTGTGTTTGTTACCCACGATCAGGAAGAGGCGCTGGAAGTGGCGGATCGCGTAGTTGTGATGAACGAAGGCCGAATCGAACAAATCGGCACGCCGGACGAAGTGTACGAGCGCCCGGCAAGCCCCTTCGTATATGAATTCCTTGGCAAGGTGAACCTGTTCCATGGTCGGCTGCACCGCGGTCGGGCCTGGATAGGGGGAATTGAAGTCGATGCACCCGGGCATACCGAAGCCGAGGAGACATCAGCCGTCGCCTATGTACGCCCTCATGATATCCGTGTGGACAAGGTCAACAATGCCTTGAAGGCGGAGGGAGCAATCCCCGCGCGTGTGTCGCACATTCTCTCGATTGGCCCGGTAGTGCGCCTTGAGCTGATGCGCGATGACAGCGAAGACAAAAAAGTAATCGAAGTCGAAATCAGCAAGGAGCGCTTTCGTGAACTGCAATTAACGCGGGGCGATCAGGTTTTCATTAAACCTTCCCGCTTCGATCTCTTCCCGGCTCAGATACACTGAGAGGTTTCCGGTATTGATGCTATAAGTGCACGCCCCGAAGGGGAACGAGAGTTCGTTAGGAAGCGCTACGTGAGCTCTTGAGACTGAAGGGACGTCGGCCTTATTTCAGACCCATCCGGATGAAAACGAGCAAAACAAGAACGTCAAGTCGCTATCAATGCCAGCTACTCAACAACCTCCAGAACCCCCTCCATCCCGTGCTCCCTGTGGCTCTTGAAAAAGAGCAGCTTGTTCGGGCAATAGAAAGCATATTTGCCTGTCTCGGTCGGGGTAAAAGTGAATGTTTGGGACTCCAGACTCAGATCCTCATCGATCGAGATATTCGCTTTGGGAGCCTTGAGCACCAGGCCATGAGGAATAATCCCTTGTTTCACCCGAACCCGAAACATTACGGGAACGTTGACTTTGACAATGATGTGCTTGGGTCTGAAAAAATAGTCGCCCGCCAGGATATTCACGTGTTGCACGCCATCAACGGCGATCGCTGCCCGATAGGGTTCATTCCCCGGCGGCTGAGCGCCTATCCGCTCCGCTGCGAAGCAGACGGTCAACGCCAACATAAGGAGAGATAAAAATCGGCGTGATTTCATTATAATTTCCTCGCCATTTGGTCCCCTGAAATCCAACTAGGCCGCAAGATCGTTTTGGTCATTTGGACGTGGGAGCCATCGGCATAGGGGTGGCCAGTATAACCAGGCGCCTTATATCACACCACCCGCTGGGGCCGATGACTGGTGGACGCGAACGATTTCTGCAGCATGGGTTATAGGGTGGGACGATCGCGTGCACAGCGGCACCACACACGCAAAGCGCTTCTCACGGATAGTTCTCGCGGCACCCTTCCTGGCACGAGCGTGCATTTTCGACTCATACCCTTCGATAATGACTAACAGGCCATAGAGCAGCCGAACGGGCTACATCCGCTTGCGAAGGTCCGCCTCAAGCGCTCCCTGCGTTGGCTCTCGTTTTACTTGTTGAAGACTGCCTGTACTTTCGCCTTCGCGGCAGCTACAGCACTCCACTTTGCAGGAAGTTCTGATTCGTATGCGGCGCGAAGACGCATAATGAAAGTGCCTTTCGGATCCTTGGCTTCGATACCTCTGTACTCGGCGTCCCACGGACTCCTACCTTCGCGGACATGTGTCTCGAAATCCCTAATGAAATCAGTAAACCAACTCGGCCAGTGATGAAACTCCCGGGATGGAATAGAAACATTGAAGTAGTCCACTACAGCCTCTCGGAATGCCTCAATTGCTTCTTTCTCATCGGGTCTACGAAAAGACTTGACTAGTTCACGCGTGACCATCGAAAAGTTCCGCAGGTCTTCGCGCCAAGTCGCATACTCCATGCCGAACTGTTGGAATTGGTGAAGGAGATCTAGAGGCGGCGTCTCGAACTTCCGACATAAATCGTAGAACTTATGGAAAGAGGTAAGGTAGTTGGTGTGAATCGTTTCTAGTCGTTTGTACGCCGGCTCGAAGTGCTGTGAGTAAGCCCGACGCCGCTCTTCAAGCGCTTCCCGTGATTTTGAACGCCAAGTGTCATAGAGCCAAGTGAATGCTCGAAGCATTGGCCCAAAGATTACACTGGACGAGCTTGCTGGTTCAACCATAGTTGATGCTCCTTATGGATCTCCAACACTTGGCCGTCCTAAATGACGGAAACATTGCGTCACTAAACTGTTTAAATATTCACAACAATCAAAATTTCTTCAATTTCATTTTATTCAATATAGCTTCTTCTCTTAAGTCTTGCAAATACCAGTCGCCGTGCGAATTACCGCAGTAAAAACTGCCCAAAGGAGGGCATTCGGAGGATACGTTGCCCTCAAATAGTTGAGTAAGCGAATTGAAGGTGTGATTCGCGACGAGAATTCAGGAATTCTTCGGCAGAGCTGCGCTAATTGTCAGCTTGTTATATCGGTATGCGGATGTTTGCGGTTGTGGATACGGATATCGATTTCAAGCGATGCGAAATCCTCATCTGGAACGGTAAGGGTTTCAAGGGCAGAGTGACTATTTGCAAGCAAGCTAGCGATCGTTTTGCAAGCACATTTGCTCAAGGTAAAAGCCCTGCATAATGGTGATTTGGCGCAAGGGCTTCGGCGCCGTGTATTTGCCGTATGCGTTGGAGTGTAAATATCCTACCGCAGTAAAAGACTGGATTTGGCAGTATGTGTTTTCTGCGTCCGGTTCGGTTGTGCGTCCCTTCGTTCGCTGCGATCAACTTACGACGGAACTTGCGCCCGCAAGAGTGCGCCCATGCTGGACGCACAACAAAAAAAGCCCCAACTCGCGAGAGTCGGGGCTTTTTTCTATAAGGTGCCTGGCAGTGACCTACTTTCGCATGTGAAAACACACTATCATCGGCGCAACTTCGTTTCACGATCCTGTTCGGGATGGGAAGGGGTGGGTCCAAAGCGCTATGACCGCCAAGCGTAACTTTAATGGCAAACAACGAAAGCCACGAGTATTAGTCCCGGGCTCCGCCGCTAGCCAACAATCTGGAAGAAGTAAATGGGATGATTATATCTGGGCAAACAACCTTATGTCCTGCTTAAGGTTATAGGATCAAGCCTCACGGTCAATTAGTATCGGTTAGCTTAACACATTACTGCGCTTCCACACCCGACCTATCAACGTCGTAGTCTTCGACGAACCTTTAGGGGGGTTTAACCCCCGGGAAGTCTCATCTTGAGGCGAGTTTCCCGCTTAGATGCTTTCAGCGGTTATCTCTTCCGCACTTAGCTACCCGGCGATACGACTGGCGTCATAACCGGTACACCAGAGGTGCGTCCACTCCGGTCCTCTCGTACTAGGAGCAGGTCCTCTCAAACTTCCAACGCCCACGGCAGATAGGGACCAAACTGTCTCACGACGTTTTAAACCCAGCTCACGTACCACTTTAAATGGCGAACAGCCATACCCTTGGGACCGGCTACAGCCCCAGGATGTGATGAGCCGACATCGAGGTGCCAAACTCCCCCGTCGATATGAACTCTTGGGAGGAATCAGCCTGTTATCCCCGGCGTACCTTTTATCCGTTGAGCGATGGCCCTTCCATACAGAACCACCGGATCACTATGACCTGCTTTCGCATCTGCTCGACTTGTCAGTCTCGCAGTCAAGCACGCTTATGCCATTGCACTATCAGCACGATTTCCGACCGTACCTAGCGTACCTTCGTACTCCTCCGTTACACTTTGGGAGGAGACCGCCCCAGTCAAACTGCCTACCATACACGGTCCCCGATCCAGATAATGGACCCAGGTTAGAACCTCAACAATACCAGGGTGGTATTTCAACGTCGGCTCCATGAGCTCTGGCGAGCCCACTTCAACGCCTCCCACCTATCCTACACAGATATTGTCAAAGTCCAATGTAAAGCTACAGTAAAGGTGCACGGGGTCTTTCCGTCTAGCCGCGGGGAGATTGCATCTTCACAAACATTTCAACTTCGCTGAGTCTCAGGAGGAGACAGTGTGGCCATCGTTACGCCATTCGTGCAGGTCGGAACTTACCCGACAAGGAATTTCGCTACCTTAGGACCGTTATAGTTACGGCCGCCGTTTACCGGGGCTTCGATCAAGAGCTCTCACCCCATCACTTAACCTTCCGGCACCGGGCAGGCGTCACACTCTATACGTCCACTTTCGTGTTTGCAGAGTGCTGTGTTTTTATTAAACAGTCGCAGCCACCATTTCTTTGCAACCCCCTTCCGCTTCACGCGCGAGGCGCTACACGTACCGGGGGTACACCTTATCCCGAAGTTACGGTGTCAATTTGCCGAGTTCCTTCTCCTGAGTTCTCTCAAGCGCCTTGGAATTTTCATCCCGCCCACCTGTGTCGGTTTGCGGTACGGTCTTCGTTCAACTGAAGCTTAGTGGCTTTTCCTGGAAGCAGGGTATCACTCACTTGGCGTCCCGAAGGACGTTTCGTTATCACGCCTCAACTAAGCCGCCCGGATTTGCCTAAGCAGCACGTCTACACGCTTCAACCGGGACATCCAACACCCGGCCGAGCTAACCTTCTCCGTCCCCACATCGCATTGAACAAAGGTACTGGAATTTTAACCAGTTTCCCATCAGCTACGCATTTCTGCCTCACCTTAGGGGCCGACTCACCCTGCGCCGATGAACGTTGCGCAGGAAACCTTGGGCTTACGGCGAGGGAGCTTTTCACTCCCTTTATCGCTACTCATGTCAGCATTCGCACTTCCGATACCTCCAGCAGCCTTCTCAAGCCACCTTCGCAGGCTTACGGAACGCTCTCCTACCATCTACACTTGCGTGTAAATCCCTAGCTTCGGTGCACAGTTTGAGCCCCGTTACATCTTCCGCGCAGGACGACTCGATCAGTGAGCTATTACGCTTTCTTTAAAGGATGGCTGCTTCTAAGCCAACCTCCTGACTGTTTTAGCCTTCCCACTTCGTTTACCACTTAACTGTGTCTTTGGGACCTTAGCTGAGGGTCTGGGTTGTTTCCCTTTCGACACCGGACGTTAGCACCCGATGTCTGACTCCCACGCTCGCACTCTTCGGTATTCGGAGTTTGCCATGGTTTGGTAGGCCTAAACGGCCCCCTAGCCATAACAGTGCTCTACCCCCGAAGGTGATACGTGAGGCACTACCTAAATAGTTTTCGGAGAGAACCAGCTATTTCCAGATTTGTTTAGCCTTTCACCCCTACCCACAGCTCATCCCCTAATTTTTCAACATTAGTGGGTTCGGACCTCCACGAGGTGTTACCCCCGCTTCATCCTGGCCATGAGTAGATCATCTGGTTTCGGGTCTACACCCAGCAACTAATCGCCCTATTAAGACTCGCTTTCGCTGCGCTTCCCCTATTCGGTTAAGCTCGCTACTGAATGTAAGTCGCTGACCCATTATACAAAAGGTACGCAGTCACGGAACAAGTCCGCTCCCACTGTTTGTATGCATGCGGTTTCAGGATCTATTTCACTCCCCTCCCGGGGTTCTTTTCGCCTTTCCCTCACGGTACTGGTTCACTATCGGTCGATTACGAGTATTTAGCCTTGGAGGATGGTCCCCCCATATTCAGACAGGATTTCTCGTGTCCCGCCCTACTTGTTCCAATCCTAGTTCCACACTCAAACTTTCGCCTACGGGGCTATCACCCACTATGGCCCGACTTTCCAGACGGTTCGGCTAATTCGAGTGCTAAAAATTGGAGGCTGTTCCCATTTCGCTCGCCACTACTCTGGGAATCTCGGTTGATTTCTGTTCCTCTGGCTACTTAGATGTTTCAGTTCGCCAGGTTCGCCACGATTGGCCTATGTATTCAGCCAACGTTGACCCTTGCGGGCCGGGTTTCCCCATTCGGACATCTCCGGATCAATGCTCGTTTGCCAGCTCCCCGGAGCTTTTCGCAGGCTACCACGCCCTTCATCGCCTGTAATCGCCAAGGCATCCACCACATGCACTTATTCGCTTGATCCTATAACCTTAAGGGCTCGAAAAACAGGAATGAAAATCCGTTAACAAACCGAATCCCCCTCCTTCTTCCAAACCATTGGTTACAGGTGTTTGCTCGTGTCACATCCGACTAAAAATGCGGCACGTCGATACAATCTAACCCATTACTCCGCACTCCATGAACACGCAACCCAGTCAAGGGGCACGTCTCCACTGAATGCGGAATACTTTACTTCTTCCAAATTGTTAAAGAACGTCGAAAACAGGACGAAATAGAATCAGAGCGCGATATAACCGGCTCGACCCTTTCCGTCTTGTTCCCGAAATACAGCCGCTGGTTAAAAACCAGAAGTAAACGCTTACGTTTACTTCTATTTTCTAATTATGCTTTCCCGATTTCTTAATTGGTGGAGGTGAACGGGATCGAACCGATGACCCCCTGCTTGCAAAGCAGGTGCTCTCCCATCTGAGCTACACCCCCGTTGGTTGGTGGGTCTGGGTGGATTTGAACCACCGACCCCACGCTTATCAAGCGTGTGCTCTAACCAACTGAGCTACAGACCCTGAACAGAGCCTGGAAACAAGGGAGATGGGCTCTCATAGTTCGCCAGCCTCTCCTCAGCCCCCTAGCCTTGCTTCTCTGAACAACCGATAGGTTGTGGACACTCGAACAGGAATTTCTCTAGAAAGGAGGTGATCCAGCCGCAGGTTCCCCTACGGCTACCTTGTTACGACTTCACCCCAGTCATGAATCTCACCGTGGCAGGCGCCCTCCTTGCGGTTAGACTACCTGCTTCTGGTGAAACCCACTCCCATGGTGTGACGGGCGGTGTGTACAAGACCCGGGAACGTATTCACCGCGACATGCTGATCCGCGATTACTAGCGATTCCGACTTCACGGAGTCGAGTTGCAGACTCCGATCCGGACTACGACGCGCTTTCTGAGATTGGCTCCCCCTCGCGGGTTGGCAACCCTCTGTACGCGCCATTGTATTACGTGTGAAGCCCTACCCATAAGGGCCATGAGGACTTGACGTCATCCCCACCTTCCTCCGGTTTGTCACCGGCAGTTTCATTAAAGTGCCCAACTGAATGATGGCAATTAATGACAAGGGTTGCGCTCGTTGCGGGACTTAACCCAACATCTCACGACACGAGCTGACGACAGCCATGCAGCACCTGTGTTACCGCTCCCTTTCGGGCACACCCACCTCTCGGCGGGCTTCGGTACATGTCAAGGGTAGGTAAGGTTTTTCGCGTTGCATCGAATTAATCCACATAATCCACCGCTTGTGCGGGTCCCCGTCAATTCCTTTGAGTTTTAATCTTGCGACCGTACTCCCCAGGCGGTCAACTTCACGCGTTAGCTGCGTTACCAAGCCCGTTAAGGCCCGACAACTAGTTGACATAGTTTAGGGCGTGGACTACCAGGGTATCTAATCCTGTTTGCTCCCCACGCTTTCGTGCCTGAGCGTCAGTGTTAACCCAGGGGGCTGCCTTCGCCATCGGTGTTCCTCCACATCTCTACGCATTTCACTGCTACACGTGGAATTCCACCCCCCTCTGCTACACTCTAGCCTTGTAGTTTCAAACGCAGTTCCCAGGTTAAGCCCGGGGATTTCACATCTGACTTACAAAACCGCCTGCGCACGCTTTACGCCCAGTAATTCCGATTAACGCTCGCACCCTACGTATTACCGCGGCTGCTGGCACGTAGTTAGCCGGTGCTTCTTCTTCCGGTACCGTCAGTGATCACAGGTATTAGCCGTGACCGTTTCGTTCCGGCTGAAAGAGCTTTACAACCCGAAGGCCTTCTTCACTCACGCGGCATGGCTGGATCAGGGTTTCCCCCATTGTCCAAAATTCCCCACTGCTGCCTCCCGTAGGAGTCTGGGCCGTGTCTCAGTCCCAGTGTGGCTGGTCGTCCTCTCAGACCAGCTACTGATCGAAGCCTTGGTAAGCCTTTACCTCACCAACTAGCTAATCAGACATCGGCCGCTCTAAAAGCGCAAGGTCTTGCGATCCCCTGCTTTTCTCCGTAGAGATTATGCGGTATTAGCACACCTTTCGGTGCGTTATCCCCCACTTAAAGATACGTTCCGATGCATTACTCACCCGTTCGCCACTCGCCACCAGGGTTGCCCCCGTGCTGCCGTTCGACTTGCATGTGTAAAGCATGCCGCCAGCGTTCAATCTGAGCCAGGATCAAACTCTTCAGTTCAATACTGGTAAAACTCTCGCTTGACGTATTATTCAACCCCAATTTTCATCCCGAGGGATGGCGACTGGAGTTCTTCTTACATTGTGCGAGCACTTCGATACTTTGGTGCCGATTATTTCCACCCGAAAGTAAAAATAACCTGCTGTCCTGATCAAGTGCCCACACCTATCGGCTGTAAATTTTTAAAGAGCGGTGCTGCCTGATAAACTCAAAGTAAGACAGCGAAGGCGGCATTATACAGATGCCAAACACCCGGTCAAGGGCTTTTGAAACTTTCTTCTTATTTTATTCTTGCTCGGGGGAAATCGTTACCCTGGCGAATTTTCGCTTGCCTACCTGCACTACTGCGGTCTCACCACGATCCAGCTTGATGGTTTTGTCGCTAACCTTCTCGCCATTCAATTTCACGCCACCCTGCTCGATCATTCGTAACGCTTCTGTCGTGCTGGCGGTTAGTCCGGCTTGCTTGAGCAACTGTGCGATAGGTAACCCTTCAGTCGCAGTATACAATATTTTTTCAAGCATGTCATCCGGAAGCCCGCCACGCCTGAACCGGGCTTCAAAATCCGCCAGTGCTGTTTCCGCGTCCCGCCTGCTATAAAACCGGCTCACGATCTCCTGCGCGAACATCACCTTGATGTCGCGCGGGTTCCGGCCTTGCCCCACGTCCTGTTGCCACTGGCGCACAACGCTGATGGGCTCAAATGACAACAATTCGATATATCGCCACATCAGTTCATCGGAGACGGACATCAGCTTGCCGAATATATCAGTGGGGTTCTCGGTTATCCCGATATAGTTCCCGGAGGACTTGGACATCTTGTTGACGCCATCCAGCCCTTCCAGAAGCGGCATGGTGATGACGCACTGCGGTGGCTGGCCGAAATGCTTCTGCAATTCTCGTCCCATCAGCAAATTGAATTTCTGATCGGTTCCCCCGAGTTCGATATCCGCCTCAAGGGCAACCGAATCGTAGCCTTGAATCAAGGGATACAAGAATTCGTGAATGGCAATAGCCCTGTTACTTCGGTAGCGGTTGCCAAAATCGTCGCGCTCCAGCATGCGCGCGACAGTATGGGTCGCGGCCAATTTGATGAGGCCGGCCGCGTTAAGCTTGTCCATCCACGTGGAATTGAATACCACTTCGGTCTGTTCGGGCTTGAGTATCCGGAAGACCTGGTCCTGATAGGATTTCGCATTCTCGGCCACCTGCTCGCGAGAAAGAGCGGGACGTGTCGTATTCTTGCCGCTGGGATCACCAATCATGCCGGTAAAATCGCCAATCAGGAACAGGGCATGATGCCCCAGATCCTGCAAGTGGCGCATTTTATTGAGCAGAACGGTGTGACCGAGATGCAAATCCGGCGCTGTAGGATCAAACCCGGCCTTGACTCTGAGTGGACGATCCAGGGCAAGTTTCTGCCCCAACTCGTCTTCCAGCAGAATCTCGCTACAACCTCGCCTGATTATTTCCAGCTGCTCCGGAATCTGCATCTTCACAGTGGCACGGTCCACACACTATCTGTCATTGTCAGCCGCGAAGCCCCAGTTGATCAGCTTGTCGAGTACAGCGCTAACGTAATCCGGGCGGCGGTTCTGATAATCAAGGTAGTATGCATGCTCCCACACATCAATCGTCAACAACGGCTTTATCCCTTTGGTCAGGGGCAGCTCCGCGTTGCCGGTCTTGATCACCTGGAGCTTGTCGCCGTTTTGTGCCAGCCATGCCCATCCGCTGCCGAACTGCGTCGTTGCCGCTGTCGCCAGTTCTTTCTTGCAGGCTTCGACGGTACCGAAAGAGGCCTCGATTTTTTGTTTCAATGCAGAAGGTGGCTCACCGCCACCTTTTGGCGAGAGGCTATTCCAATAGAACGTGTGATTCCAGATTTGAGCCGCATTATTGAAAACCCCGATCTTGTCCGCCTTGCCTGCCGTTGAAGCAATAATCTCCTCCAGCGATAAATCAGCGAGGTCCGTGCCGGCTATCAGTTTGTTGAGATTATCGACGTAGGTCTTGTGATGCTTGCCGTAGTGAAAACTCAGCGTGTTCGCGGAGATGACAGGATCCAGCGCATTATCAGGATAAGGTAACGGTGGCAGAACATGTGGCGCACTTCCAGTGTTTTGATTGCTCATTGTTTTCGCTCCTGTGTAGTGACATAAAATTTGATCCGCTACCGTACTGGATACAGCACGGTACAACCATTACAGCCCAGCCAGCTGCTTTTGGGAATTAACCAGAAGGCGGTCGATACCTTATCGGGGCAGCCACATGTGCTGACCGGCAATATATTCTGGTTCAGTTCCCGGAATATACGAGTTTTCGATATGGATAAAAAAGCACAGAGCCAAGTATCGGGAAAAGCTGGATCGGAACACACATTAAGGCAAGTATATCTGAAAACAACCCGAAAATAAGCGCACCTCGGCGCTCTCCACGAGAGAACAGGCACGGAATCGAGGCCGGCAACAGAATGATCGTCATTTTACCGTTTGACCTATAATCCATTCCCTCCATTTCACAGAAGCGTGAGAGGGAGCTTTTGATATTTTTCGGGGAACAAGACATGACGGATCCCACCATTACGTGTCCACAGTGCAAGACGGAAATCCGGCTCACCGAATCCCTTGCCGCGCCGCTGTTAGCCGCCACACGGAAGCAATTCGAGCAACAGCTCTTGCAAAAAGACGATGAAGTTGCCAGACGCGAACAAGGTATCCGCAAAAAAGAAAAGGAAATTGCAGAGGCCCGGCGCACCCTGGACGATCGCGTGGCCGGCGAGGTTGCCGCACAGCTTGGCCGCGAACGATCCCGCGTGATCGCCGAAGAATCCAGAAAAGCGAAGCTTGCCAGTGCCGCCGAGATGGAAAGCAGGACGCGAGAGCTTATAGAGTTGCAGGAAGTGCTCAAAAGCCGCAACGAAAAACTGGCGGAGGCGCAAAAAATTCAGGCAGAGCTCATCAGGAAACAGCGTGCACTGGACGACGCCAAACGGGAACTCGAACTCACCGTAGAAAAGCGCGTTCAAGGCGGCTTGGCTGCGGTACGCGCACAGGCCAGGCAGGAAGCGGAAGAAGGGCTCAGGCTCAAGGTGATGGAAAAGGACCAAACTATCACATCGATGCAGCAAAAGATCGAAGAACTGATGCGCAAGGCCGAGCAGGGCTCTCAACAATTACAGGGTGAGGTGCAGGAATTGGCGCTGGAAAACCTGTTGCGCGCAAAATTTCCTTTTGATGCAATCGAACCCGTGCCGAAAGGAGATTACGGCGGAGATGTTCTGCACCGCGTAATGGGAAACGGTGGACAACTCGGAGGCACTATCCTGTGGGAGACGAAACGTACCAGAAACTGGAGCGACATGTGGCTTGCCAAATTACGGGAAGACCAACGAACCGCAAAGGCAGAAATCGCGGTAATTGTCAGCCAGACGCTGCCAAAAGGCGTGGAGACCTTTGAAATGGTTGACGGCGTCTGGGTAACACACCCTAGAGCAGCGCTACCGGTAGCACTGATCCTGCGCCACTCCTTGCTGGAACTCGCCCTCGCCCGGCAGTCCTTCGAAGGTATGCAGACTAAAACCGAAATGATTTATCAGTATCTTACAGGTCCACGTTTTCGTCAGCGGGTAGAAGCAATCGTCGAAGCTTTTACCACTATGCAGGAGGATCTCGATAAAGAGCGCAAGGTGATAATGAAGCAATGGGCCAAGCGCGAAGAACAAATCATGCGCGTTATGGGCGCAACGGTAGGAATGTATGGAGACTTGCAGGGAATTGCGGGGAAATCACTCCAAGAGATCGAGGGGCTCGAGTTGAAAAGCCTGGGCTTGGACGATGGCTTTTAACCTGCCACTGGTAGTCTCCCCCGTTCGCCCTGCCCTTCTTCTCTGCCCCGCCCTGATCCTGAGCCTGTCGAAGGGTCGAAGGAGGTCGAACGGTGCACAGGGGGCTCGCCGCAGGAGTAAGCTGGCCGACGGGAAGCAACGGTAACGTCCAACAAGAATCAAGTAGCGGCTATGCCTGAATACATCTATATATAAGTAGGCATCATTACCGGTATGTAGAACTCCTCAAAATTCAGTACGGCTGAGCTATGCAACCATACAGACTATTATTAATGTCTTTGTTCTTCACGGGAGGCATGTCCGTTAACGGTAGTACTGTAGCAGCAGGGTTTGCCCTGCAAAACCAGAACGGGGCTGGAAACGGCTATGCTTATGCCGGCGCGGCCGCAGTCGCGCAAGATGCGTCCACGATTTATTTTAACCCAGCCGGCATGACCTATCTTGCCCGCGGGCACCATGTTTCTGGCGGCGGCAACCTGCTCATCCGGTCGTTAAGATTCGGGGATGCCGGCAGCAATCCTTTCCTTAGCTACCCACTAGGCGATAAGGGCGGCCAGGCTGGAGGTCTTTCGCTGGTCCCAGCTGTTTATTGGAGCATGTCGCTCGGCACAGCCTTCCGTCTCGGGTTGGGAATATCTCCCACTTTTGGTAACTCCACTGAATGGGACAGGACTTTTATCGGCCGCTACCAGGGGAGATTCTCTGAAATAACGGCCATCAACTTCAATCCGAGCATGGCATGGCAACTGAGTGAGGACGTCTCGATTGGCGCGGGTTTAAATATCGTAAGGTTCGAAGCAGACTTGCGCAGCATGGTACCCGTAACTTCCCTGTTGCCTGCCCCGGTAGACGTTGAAACAAAGATGAAAGGAGATGATGTGGGCTTTGGCTATAACCTGGGCGTAATGTTCCGGCTTTCGCCGTCCACCCGCATCGGGCTGACTTACAGATCAACGGTGGATTTGAGAGTTGAGGGCCGCCTGACCGCACCTGGCACTGTCATTCCTGCCTCGGTCGCTCTCGAGCTTCCAAACACTGCGTCGCTGGCGATTTCTCACATGATTAGCGATCGCCTGCGGTTGCTTGCCGATCTCACTTGGACGGGTTGGGATAATGTGCCGGCAATCGTTGCCACCAGTCGTGCTTCCGGCGCTAATCTTGCAAACGAACGGCTGGGATTCAAAGACAGCTTCCGGGTAGGTCTTGGTACTCAATACCAGCATAATGACCGCCTTCGACTACACGCAGGGTTCGCCTATGATCAATCCCCCGTGCGTAACGCAATGGACCGAACCGTTCGGCTGCCGGATTCCGATCGTTTCTGGTTGGCCGTGGGTTTCAATCAAAAGCTTGGCGAACGAACGTCGATTGACGCAGGGTATTCACATGTGTTCTTCAAGGGGGCCGAGATTGATCGGCCCACCTTCCCTAACCCGTCGCTTCAGGTTATTCGCGGCTCATTCGACACGAACGTGCACATCATTTCTCTTCAACTCAATCATCACTTTTAATTTCCTGGAACGACAGCGGCATTCCGTGTCCATAATTCAAGTCAGGATCTCTTCTGCTATGCTCCGCAAAGCTCGACCAGTTCTCTATCTGGGTACCGTTCCATTTGATAGCGTAGCCAAAGCCTTCCACCGATATGCAAGGCAAGCGTATTCGCATTAAACTGTAAATTCGGGTTTCCCATCTCGCTTGTGGTTTCGCGGAAAAGTTGAATCCAGCGTTCAAATAATTCCGAAGTGAGCCCGGGCAGAGCTACGTGCTTAGGCATGGGCGCTCCCCTGAAATGGTTTGTTCCGCGCAGTTTCATTGACCAGAAATTGATCATTTGTACAAAATGCGCATCCCAGTCGGTCACATGCGCTTCAAAAATGGGGCCCAGCGAGGGATCTTTCCTGGCTCTTGCATAAAAGGTATGAACGAGGCGTGAAATTTCCTCTTCGGTACACAAGCCGGGATTAGGCGCTAAAAATTCAGGTTGCAGCATAGTCATATTCGTTCACTCAGAAATAATATTGGCCGGGAGAACAACATGGCCCGTTTTAATGTTGCTCGAAATAGTCGCGCTTGTTCGCCACCTTCAATTTTTTTGCTCAAATGAAAAACAAACACGCGCACTTTCAACAGTATTTTATGTGACAAGTCTGGCGGAGTAAAGGTTCAAACGAGTTCAAACGCGGATTTTAGAGCAGTACCAAGTGAGATGCAAAGATGACTCACCTGATTCCTGGGTGACAATTACTGAAAACTGCTGAAGCTTGAGCGCTAGAACACCCCATCTTTCGAGACACCCTCACACCTCAATATTACCCGCAAGGTTTGCAGGGCTTCAAGTTGAATCTGGCGCACGCGCTCCCGTGTGAGATCGAGATTCCTCGCGAGTTGTTCAAGTGTCTGGGTTTCGTAACCATTCAATCCATAGCGCTTTTCAATTATATATCGCTGTTTGTCGTTCAAGCGGTTAAGCCACTCCTGGACTCGGCACTTGATCTCGGACTGCTCCATCATGAGGTCGGGGCCCGGGTTGTGATCGTCAGCAATGGCGTCACCAATGGACAGCAATGGATCGACATCGAGGGGCGCATCCAGAGACATCATGCTCATGTTTAGAGACAGCATCCTCTGCACCTCCTTGACGGGACGGCCGAGCAGATACGCCACATCCTCTGGTTTGGGTTCCTTTCCTGTATGCGCTTCTATATGGCGGGCGGCTTGCAAAATGATGTTCAAGTCCTTGATGACATGCACCGGCAGCCGGATAGTCCGCGACTGATTCATGATGCACCGCTCAATATTCTGACGAATCCACCATGTGGCATAAGTAGAAAACCGGAACCCGCGCTCCGGGTCGAACTTGTCCAGTGCATGCATCATCCCCATGTTTCCTTCTTCGATCAGATCCAGCAGGGCAACGCCGTGGTTGGTATAGTGTTTGGCGATATTGACAACCAACCGCAGATTGCATTCGATCATTTTTTGCCGGGCGTTGAAGTCGTCCTGTTTGACCAGGCGGGTCAATTCCGCTTCTTCCTTCGCCGTCAGCAGAGCGTTATGGCCGATTTCATTAAAATAGATTTGCGTGACATCAGTCAGCAGAAAGTCGCTGGAAGGCTCGGTGCTGACACTGGGTGGCGCTTCCGCAACTTCAAGCGCGTTGTCGGGATCCGATGGATCCGTCTTGTCGAAACATTCTTCGTCATCGGTATATTCGAGCTGATTCATGCTTGTTTATCCTTTGATTTATCCTGAGATGCCAGGTAAATGTTTGAGCGGATCCACCGGTTTTCCATTCTTGCGAATTTCGAAGTGGAGTTTCACCAGGCTGCTATCGCTATTGCCCATCTCGGCAATCTTTTGTCCTTTGACTACTGTTTGACCCTCTTTCACCAGAAGCTTGTTGTTATGCGCATAGGCGCTAAGATAAGTATTGTTATGCTTGATAATGACGAGCTTGCCGTAGCCCCGTAATCCAGCACCGCTATAAACCACCTTACCTCCGGCCGACGCGGTGACTTCCTGTCCCTGCCTGCCGACGATATCTATACCCTTGGTACTTTCCGAAAATAGCTCCGCCACTTTGCCTTTGGTAGGCCAAGTCCATTCAACGCGGTCAGCGTCAGGAATAATTTCTGTCGCAGGTGGTACGGGCTGTACAGAGTTTATTCCGCCATCCGTTTTCGTTTCGGGCGTGGGATCAACGTTTACCGTCATTACCGCGGGAGGCATTTCCAAGAGGCCTTTTTTCAGCTGCGCCATGGCCTGCTCGGAATAAGGAAGCTTGAACGCCTTGGGTTCGGTTTTCAGCTTATTCGTATTCGGAAGATGTTTTGTTCCAGGCGGGGGACCGATAGGCGAGGCTATCGCTGCGGTGGGTGACTCCGGCTCCTGGACGGGGAATAAAGCGGGCTGCGCCGATTGAGAAGGAGAAGACAAGCTGAGCTGCTGCCCGATATGAATCGCCCGGGGATCCTGGATATTGTTCCATTCGGCCAGATCCCCCTGGTTGATGCCCTGGCTTTGCGCAATGCTGTAGAGCGTGTCACCCTTTTTTACGATGTACACGATGGGTTGCTGCACTGGCGCCTCGGCAGGCGGGCCTGCTTCATTTCGCTCCGCCATGCTGTTATCCACTACAGGCGCATGATGATGATGCGGAGTGGACTCGCAGCCGATGACCAGAAGGCATAAAACGAGAACCGAACAGGATGCCCGAAACCTTACTGTAGAGAAAACACGTCCGTTTCTCGCGACAAATCCACCCGACAATGTGTCGCTATTCAGCCGCTCCGGGTGAATTCCTGTATTCCTCATTCGGGTCTCTTGTTATGCATTCTTAACTTCTCCTGAGTTCACTAGCGCTTCCAGATGCCGGACATCATTGGAACGAATTTGACCTCATCGAATATTGTCTCAGTGTAGCCCTGCAAATTACGTTCGATAACGCACAGAAACTGGTCCTGGCTTCCTTTAGGGAACACTATTTTTCCATGAACGGCCAATTGTTCCAGCAGCGGCGGGGGAATATGGGGGGTGCCAGCGGTAAGCATGATGCCGTCGAATGGCGCGGCTTCGGATAGTCCCAGCAGGCCGTCGGCATGTCTCAGCCGGATATTATTCAGGCGTAGCTCCCGTAAACGGGTGCGAGTGCGTGTAAGTAGCGGTCCGACACGCTCGACCGAATAAACCTCGCGTGCAAGCTGGGCAAGGACAGCCGTTTGATAACCACAGCCGGAGCCAATCTCAAGCACCCTTCCAAGGATGGAGCCTGCGCGCAGCAACTCGCTCATGCGCGCAACCGTAAATGGACTTGAAATGGTCTGGCCAAAATTGATCGGCAACGAAACATCGTCGTAGGCGCGATTCGCCAGCACTTCCTCGACAAAAATGTGACGGGGAATGGCCGCCATTGCCGCAAGCACGACTTCATCGGCAATCCCTTGCGAACGTAGCCGCTCGATCATGCGTGCACGCGTACGCTGCGAGGTCATGCCAATCCCGGAATGGTGGCTATTCAACCTGGACATGCGCTGGACGCGCGTTTTTTGACCATGCTCGGCAACAGTAACGCCTTGTTCCTATTTCAACCATTCTTTTACGGCGTCCAACTGCCCGTATCGGGTCAAGTCAATTTGCAGCGGCGTCACGGACACGCGTTTGCTCTGAATGGCAAGAAAATCGGTGCCCTCGCCGGTATCCTGCGCAGGTCCCGCCGCACCCACCCAATAGACGGTGTCGCCACGAGGGTTTTTCGATTTAATCACCGGTTCCGCCTTGTGGCGGCGTCCGAGCCGTGTAACCTCCATGCCTTGCAATTCGTCGTAGGGGACGTCGGGCACGTTGACGTTGAGCAGTACCGGAGCAGGAAGTTTGTCGCCTTCGAAACGCTGCACTATTTCTGTCGCAATACGTGCGGCGGTGGCAAAATTCCCGGCGGAAAAGCTTGCGAGAGAGATGGCAAGAGAAGGAACGCCCAGCAAAAAGCCTTCGGTCGCAGCAGCTACGGTGCCCGAATAAATCGTATCGTCGCCCATGTTCGCGCCATCGTTTATTCCCGAGACCACCATGTCGGGCAACGTATCGAGCATCCCGGTCACCGCCAGATGCACGCAATCCGTGGGCGTGCCGTTGACGTAGAAGAACCCGTTGTGAGATTTGCGCAGGCTCAGGGGCCGGTCGAGCGTTAGAGAGTTGCTGGCGCCGCTACGGTCGCGTTCCGGCGCCACCACGACAATATCTGCAATAACCGAAAGCGCTTCAGCTAGGCACGCCAAGCCCGGCGCAAAATACCCGTCATCATTGCTGAGCAATATGCGCATTCAAAATTACCCCAGGTGTTTTTTTGCTTACCGGGGCGAAAAATATTCGCTGAATGTTGCTGGAATGCCCGCGATGCGCATGAAAAGTCAATCAACCTGCAAGCTTGATTGGTCGGGGCGAGAGGATTTGAACCTCCGACCACTTGCACCCCATGCAAGTACGCTACCAGGCTGCGCTACGCCCCGAACGTCAAATTATAGCAATAAGCCAGGAACTTAGGAATTGCTATCGCTACTTTATGGATTAGAGCGGAAAAACAGAGGCGGACCGGATCAGGATCGGAGCAGGAACAGGACGCTTTCAATCTCATTCCGCAATTGCGCCAAATCGATCCGCGTGGAAAACGATCCGGCGGACCCCGGAATGGAAGTGGTCTCCTCAGCCTTGCCCTGCCCCAGGCGGCTGCGCGCCCCATGAATCGTAAAGCCCTGCTCGTAGAGCAGTTCCCGGATACGACGGACCAGCATCACCTCGTGGCGCTGGTAATAGCGCCGATTACCGCGACGCTTGACGGGCCTCAGCTGGGTAAATTCCTGCTCCCAATAACGCAACACATGCGGTTTGACACCGCACAACTCGCTCACTTCGCCAATTGTGAAATAGCGCTTTGCCGGGATGGGCGGCAAAGCCTTGTCAGGCGTTACGTTTTCCATGTTGATTTTTTTCGACCATCGCCTTCAGTTTCTGGCTCGCGTGAAAAGTAACCACCCTTCGGGCCGTGATAGGAATCTCCTCGCCTGTCTTGGGATTGCGGCCGGGACGTTGCGGCTTGTTGCGCAACTGGAAATTGCCGAAACCTGAAAGCTTGACGCCATCGCCGTTTTGCAGCGCAATGCGCACTTCCTCGTAAAAGGACTCTACCATGTCCTTGGCTTCACGTTTGTTGAATCCTACTTTTTCGAAGAGCAAATCCGCCAGCTCCGCCTTTGTCAAGGTCATAGTCTCCCTCACCTGTTAGCTACTTTCAGACGTAGCTGAACTCTCGTCTTTCAATCAGTTGCGCAGCCTTGCATCAAACCGGTTCTGCAACACCTCTATCAGCTTTATGGTAACCCGATCCGCGTCCGAGTCGGTCAGCGTTTTTTCAGTATCTTGCAATAACATACGGAATGCAAGACTTTTTTTCCCATCTTCCACGCCCTTTCCACGGTAGACATCAAACAAGGAAATCTCCGAAATGATGGGCAATTTCTCGGCGTACATGCAGTCCAGCATTGATTGGGCATTCACACTCTCCGCTACTACCACGGCAATATCACGCCGTATCGGAGGGAATTTTGAAAATTCCGCAGCCTTCGATAATGCTCTTGTCGTCAGGACATCAATGTTCAGTTCAAATAGCACGACGGATTGGGGCAGATCAAACTTCTGCTGCCAGCGCGGATGAAGTTCTCCCAAATAACCAGCGATTTTACTACCCACCTGGATTTCGGCGGATTTGCCAGGGTGTAGAGCCGGATGTACTACAGTCGCTGCCTGCACCGGCGATGGCCAGAATAACGCTTCAATATCTGCTTTTGCGTCATAAAAATCCACCGCGTGAGCGTGGGCTCCCCACTGCTCGGCCATCGCATCCCCATAGCAGAGTCCGGCAATTTTTTCCTGCTGGGTGTAGGTTTCACCCGTTCTCTCGAAACAACACCCGATTTCAAACAGACGCACTCGCGTCTGCTTCCGGTTGAGATTGAATTGCAGATTCGCTATAAGACCTCCCAGCAGACTGCTGCGCATTACTGCCAATTGATTGGACAGGGGATTCTTCAATGCTACCGGCCTTGGGTTGCGTACCAGCTCCGTTTCCCAGGAGAGATCGACGAAAGAGTAATTGATGACTTCCTGATAATCCCGTCCCGCAAGAATTTGCCGCAACCGAGAGGGGGCTTTCCGGGTTTCGGGCTCGGGAAGCATTCCCATCCTTGCGCGAGGCAATGCCGCGGGAATGTGATTATAGCCGTGTATACGGGCCAATTCCTCGATCAGGTCTTCCTCTATTACGAGGTCGAAGCGGTAAGTCGGGGGGGTTACGGCGAAGAATCCGCCGTCAATCGAAAAGCTGAATTGCAAGCGTCGCAGCAGTTCGGCAGCTCTGGCTTCGCCGAGATTCATGCCCAGGACCCGCTGCGCTCGATCCAATCGAAGCCCGATGGGATCGCGCTGTGGCAGCTTATTCCTGATTTCAACAACCGGCCCCGGCTTGCCGCCACAAATATCCATTATCAAAGCACTCGCGCGTTCCAGCGCGCTCCGTGTCGCGCCAAAATCCACGCCTCGTTCAAAACGATGTGCCGAATCCGAGCTGAACCCCAGCGAGAATGACTTGCCGGCTATTACTTCAGGATTAAAAAAAGCGCTTTCCAGAAACAAATCGACGACCCCTGGCTTCACTCCGCTTTCAATACCTCCCATGATCCCCGCCAATGCGAGAGGCCTGGCCTCATCTGCGATTATCAGCATGTCGGGTTGCAGCATGAGGTTGTCGCCGTTCAGCAATTGCAGCGTTTCACCCGCGTTGGCATAACGCACGTGGATCGAGCCCGCAAGGACGCCCGAAATCTTTGCCAAGTCGAAAGCATGCAGCGGCTGGCCGGTTTCCAGCATGACATAATTGGTCACATCCACCACTGCGTTGATCGTGCGCACGCCGCTGCGCTCCAACCGGCGAACCATCCATTGAGGCGTGGAAACATCCGCGGAGATATCACGTACCACTCTGCCACAGTAAAGCGGGCAGGCCTCAGGTGCATGCATATGTATGGCCAGCGTTTCCTTGATCTGGCTTTCAACCGGCTTTGTCCCCGGGAGTTTGAGATTTTGCGACGTAATTGCCGCCACTTCTCTCGCAACGCCCGTCAGCCCCAGGCAATCGCCGCGATTGGGGGTGAGCTTGAGAGTAAGGAGTTTATCCTCAAGCTCGTAATAATCTCGAAAATCTGCGCCAGGCGGCGCATCCGAGGGAAGCAAAAGCAACCCCGCGGTGGCTTCCCCCAAACCCAGTTCCCTGGCTGAACATAACATACCTGCGGATTCGACTCCGCGTATCCTCGTTTGCTTAATGGCCATGCCTGGCAATTTGGCGCCCTCCAGTGCACACGGCACTTTCACGCCGCCGCGAACGTTAGCCGCGCCGCAGACAATCTGTAATGGCTCACCAACTCCTGCTAAACCTATGTCCACCTCACAGATATTAAGATGATCCGCATCGGGGTGTTTGCGCACCGATGTTACTTCAGCTACCACCACCTTGCTGAATGGGGGAGCAACCGGCTCAATGCCCTCAACCTCAAGGCCCGCCATCGTTAATGCATGCGCAAGCTTATTGGTTGATAGCGGCGGGTTAACAAACGTACGAAGCCAGTTTTCCGAAAATTTCATGAATAATTATCTTCCAGCCGAAGGTGGACCGGATGTTCCTGTGAGGTATTGCCCAACACGGTTGATACCTTGTCCGACCCTGGTACTCATCACGATGTGTGCTTACCCATACGTTCGCGTTAACTCATCGTTCTGGTATAAGTATCCGCTACAGTCCGTCATGCCGGCCAATAGCACCGAGCTAAAAAGGAGCTGCCGGGTGGCAAGTTCGGTTTAATTGAACTGCTTCAGGAATCGCAAATCATTTTCGAAAAACAGCCGCAGATCGTTCACACCATATCTCAGCATTGCCAGCCTCTCGACACCCAGACCAAAGGCAAAGCCGATATATTTTTCATTGTCGACGTCGACATGCTTGAGAACATTTGGGTGCACCATACCGCAACCCAGCACTTCCAGCCAGCCGGTGTAACCGCACACACGGCACCCATCCTTGCACATGACGCAGCCGATATCCATCTCAGCAGAAGGCTCGGTAAAGGGGAAAAAAGACGCACGGAACCGCACCCGCAAATCTTCGCGCTCAAAAAACTGCTGCATAAAGTCGGCCAGTACACCTTTCAACGCAGAGAAATTGGCATTTTCATCAATCCATAGACCTTCTACCTGATGAAACATGGGAGTGTGGGTCAAGTCGGAGTCGCGCCGATATACCCGCCCCGGTGCGATTACCTTCAGCGGTGGCGGCATGGTTTGCATGTAGCGGATCTGTACCGGCGAGGTATGGGTGCGCAGCAGATGCTCATTTTTACTTGAGTTTCCGTCATCCACGTAAAAAGTATCATGCATGGCGCGCGCAGGATGATTCTCCGGGATGTTAAGCGCGGTGAAATTGTAGAAATCGGTTTCGATTTCAGGGCCAGAAGCGACTGTAAATCCAATTGAATGAAACAGCGACTCGATACGATCCAGGGTCGCGGTTATAGGATGCAGGCCACCCATTCCCAAGCCGCGTCCCGGCAGGGTTACATCCAATGCTTCTTCGATCAGCCGCTCTTCGAGCTTTTTTTCCTGAATCGCTTCACGGCGAGCGTTAAGTGTCGCTTCCAGTGTTTCTTTCGCCTGATTGATGCGGCTTCCCATCGCAGGACGATCCTCAGGCGAAAGCTTACCCAATCCCTTCAGTAGATTGGTCAACTCGCCGTGCCGTCCAAGGTAGCGCGCCTTGGCCTGCTCCAGTTCAGCGGTATCGTCTATACGGTTGAACAGATCGACAGCTTCGCTGAGAAGGAGGTCCAGATCAGTCATGTAAATCCCAGGCGGGACATTATCTACACAAGAAAAAAGGAGGCAAGGCGTTTCGCCTTTAACCTCCTCGCAGTTTTTTTACTATTACTGCTATGCCGCCAGACCAGCTTTAGCCTGCTCGGCTATTTTTGCAAAAGCCGGCTTGTCAAATACCGCGATATCAGCCAAAACCTTGCGGTCCACCTCAATCTCCGCTTTGCGCAGACCGTTCATGAACACGCTGTAGGACAAACCGCACTCTCGCGCAGCGGCGTTAATACGAGCGATCCACAAAGCCCGAAACTGCCGCTTCTTCTGCCGGCGGTCACGATATGCATATTGCCCCGCTTTCATCACCGCTTCCTTGGCGATGCGATACACGTTCTTGCGGCGCCCACGGTAACCTTTTGCCAGATCCAGTACTTTTTTGTGACGCGCGTGGGCTGTTACACCACGTTTTACTCTTGGCATGTCAATCTCCCCCTAGGCGTATGGCATCATGGCGCGCACCGACGCCACATCACTGAAATGAACACTTACCGTTCCGCGCAATTGACGTTTGCTTTTCGTGGTTTTCTTGGTAAGAATATGACGTTTGAATGCCTGTGAACGCTTGACACTGCCCCCCGCCCGCACTTTGAAGCGCTTTGCTGCTCCGCTCTTTGTTTTCATCTTTGGCATTACTCTGCTCCTGTTTTAACATGACGCCGGGTGTTTCCTGAACGGAACGCTTTAAACCCGGAAATCACTTGTTTTCGATTGCATGGAAACGTCCATGCATCACGTGTTGCCTGTGCGCCATCAAGCCGAATACACATGGCCTACTCGCTCTTGCAGCTTCGCGTGTACCACCACAGCATCCTTTCCAAGCTGATACCAATGGTTGTGCCGGTCTTATGCTTCAACCATTCTCTGCATCGGTTTCGGTAACAACCTTTGGTTTTGTTTCCTTCGGCTTGGGTATTTTAACTTCCTTCTTCCGGGGAGACAGCACCATCACCATCTGCCTTCCTTCCATCCTTGGAAACTGTTCTACCACCGCCTGAGATTCCAGATCGCCTCTCAACCGCTCCAGCAGGCGCACACCAAACTCCTGATGTGCCATTTCGCGTCCCCGAAATCGCAACGTAATTTTCGCCTTGTCGCCCTCTTCCAGAAAGCTGATCAAGTTGCGCAACTTGATGTTGTAATCGCCTTCGTCCGTATTGGGCCGGAACTTGACTTCCTTGATCTGGATTTGTTTCTGCTTGAGCTTGGCTTCGTGTTTTTTCTTGCTTTCCTGATAGCGAAACTTGCCATAATCCATCAAGCGGCATACCGGAGGCCGTGCTGTAGGCGCAATTTCGACTAAATCCACCCCAGCTTCCTCCGCCAAAGTGTTGGCGGCTGCCAGCGTGACCACACCTATCTGCTCTCCATCGGCACCAATCAAGCGCACTTCAGGCGCGTTAATCTCCTGATTGATGCGGGCTGCTTTTTCTTGAACTATAGTAATTCCCCAAATTTATTAATAAATCAAACCTCACCGGCTCTTATGGATATCTCTGCCTTAAGCCGTTCAATCAATGCCTGTAAAGACATCTGGCCAAGATTAGAGCCTGCGCGAGTTCGCACGGCCACCATTTGCGCGACCACTTCCTTATCGCCCACGATAATCTGATAGGGCAATTTTTGCAAACTATGTTCTCGTATTTTATAAGTTATCTTCTCATTTCTCAAGTCCGCACTTGCGCGAACGCCATTATGCTTGAGCTCTTCGGTTACCTTGCGCGCGTAGTCTGCCTGTCCTTCCGAGATATTCAACACCACCGCCTGTTCCGGCGAGAGCCACAACGGAAGCGCCCCTGCGTGATTTTCGATGAGTATGCCAATGAAGCGTTCCAGCGACCCCAGGATTGCCCGGTGAAGCATTACCGGCACTTTGCGTGAATTGTCCTCGGCCACATATTCAGCCTCTAATCGCTCCGGCATTGAAAAATCGAGTTGCAAAGTTCCGCACTGCCACAAACGGCCGATACTATCCTTGAGCGAAAACTCGATTTTGGGCCCGTAGAACGCCCCCTCGCCCGGCTGCAATTCCCAGACAAGCTTCTTGTGATTCAATGCGGATTGCAATGCCGCTTCGGCCTTGTCCCATTGCTCTTCAGAGCCGACGCGCTTCGCGGGACGAGTTGAAAGTTTAACCAGAAGCTCATTAAAGCCGAAGTCGGTATAAACTCTCTGCAACAGATCGATGAATTGCACCGCCTCATCCTGTACCTGCGATTCGGCGCAAAAAATGTGGGCGTCATCCTGGGTGAAGGCACGGACCCGCATGATACCATGGAGCGCGCCGGATGGCTCGTTGCGATGACACGAACCAAATTCGGCGAGGCGCAAGGGCAGGTCACGGTAGCTTTTCAAGCCCTGCTTGAATACCTGGACATGACCCGGACAATTCATCGGCTTGACTGCCAGTTCACGCTGTTCCGATTGGGTAATGAACATGTTCTCGTGAAAATTTTCCCAGTGTCCTGAACGCACCCAAAGTCCTTTGTCCAGCACCGAAGGTGTGCGAATTTCCAGATAGCCGTTGTCGAGGAATATTTCGCGCATGTACTGTTCTACCTGCTGCCAGATAGTCCAGCCTTTGTGATGCCAGAACACCATCCCCGGGGCCTCTTCCTGGATATGAAATAAATCCAGCTGCTTGCCGAGCTTGCGATGATCTCGTTTTTCCGCCTCTTCGAGGCGATGCAGGTAGGCATCCTGATCTTCTTTTTTAGCCCAGGCGGTGCCATAAATTCGCTGCAGCATTTCGTTGTGCGAATCGCCGCGCCAATATGCGCCCGCAAGCTTCATCAGCTTGAAGGTCTTGAGCTTGGATGTGGTGGGCACATGCGGTCCCCGGCACAAATCGGTAAAGTTGCCCTGCGAATAAAGGGAAACCTCCTCGTCGCCGGGAATGGCTTCGATAATCTGCGCCTTGTAATGCTCCCCCTGATTCTTGAAAAAATTGATTGCCTCGGAGCGGTCCCAGACCTTTCGCTCGACTTTCAGGTCACGGGCGCTGATTTCCGCCATGCGTTTCTCGATTGCCGCCAGGTCTTCAGGCGTGAACGGACGCTTGTAGGAAAAATCGTAATAGAAGCCGTCCTCAATCACGGGGCCAATGGTTACTTGCGCATCCGGAAACAATTCTTTCACGGCGTGTGCCAGCAGATGCGCGCTGGAATGACGGATGATTTCCAGCCCTTCAGGATCCTTTGCAGTGACGATACTCAAGTCGCTGTCGGTTTCTATTGGGCTGCATACGTCTACCAACTTGCCGTTCACTTTGCCTGCCAGTGCAGCTCGAGCCAATCCAGCACCTATCGATGCCGCAACATCGCCTACCGTCACCGGTTGATTGTAAGTACGTTCCGAACCATCCGGCAATCGAACGACAGTCACCGTTTGCCCCTCTTCTAAAGACAGATAAAATTACCCATTCTCCAATTTTACAGGAGCCACAGCTTTTCTGCCGTGTTTGTGGCAGCCGCTCCCTCGGGGAAAATTTGCCCCCCGCCGAGCAGCTGCCATGAGAAACGGAAAACCATACCAGTGCAGGGCGTGGCGCGCTAGCGAGCAGGCCAGGAGGCCAGGAGCCTAACCTTTGGAAATAACGCTCGACCGAAGAAGGAAATGGGGCCGCAATTGCGAACTCCCTCGTACAACCGAAAATGGGAGCACCGAGTGAGTGCTGGGAATTGGAGACTGGCCGCTGGAACCGCCACCCAAACGTTCAGCGGACCCTTGGCAGACCAAGGGGATTTGCTGAACCGTTCTCCTTCTTGACCCTAACTGGTTTTTCACTCTTCAGCGTTTATAAGCTGGCCTCACGCTTGAGCAGCTCCTCAATCCTTAGCCCTACTTCCGATCGGCCGCCGAATACCGTTCCCACCTTCTTGTTGTCGAGGTGCTGAATGTTTATAGCGTAGGCCTGAACCGGTAACGGAAAAAATTTGACTTCTTTCACCAGGTCGGGTGCATTTTTCATGTAGAACTCGACAAACTGTCGGACTTCGGGTCTTTCCGCTGATTTAATGTTTACGTAAATAAAAATGGGGCGCGACAGAGGCGCATAACTTCCGTCCTCCACCGTTTTGGCAGATGGGTTAACAGGACCTTTACCGCCATCGACAGGGACCGCTTTGACTTTTTTCTGATTCTCGACGTAATAGGCGAAGCCGAAAAACCCGAGTGCGTTCTTGTCGCTGGCCACGCCCTGTACTAAAACGTTGTCATCCTCAGATGCGGTAAAATCGCCACGGCTCGATTTGGCTTTGCCAACGATAGCTTCCGTAAAGTAATCGAAAGTACCGGAATCCGCGCCGGCACCGTAGAGCTTGAGCGGCTCGTCCGGCCATGCCGGATTTACCTGGCTCCATCTGGTGATATTCCCCTGCGCCGCCGGCTCCCAGATCTTTTTCAACTCCGCGACAGTTATGGCTTTGCTCCAGTTATTTCTCGGATTTACCACTACCGTCAGCGCATCGAATGCAACCGGCATTTCGACGTACTGCACGCCGGCTTTTTTGCAATCATCCATTTCCTTTTGCAGAATGGGACGTGAAGCATTGACGATATCGGTTTCGCCGCGGCAGAATTTCTTGAAGCCTCCGCCTGTACCCGAGATTCCCACAGTTACTCTAACTGCGCCCTTCTTCGCATTCTGAAAATCTTCCGCCACAGCTTCCGTGATGGGATAAACGGTACTGGAGCCGTCGATTTTAACCATCGAGCCCGCATTCGCAATGTTGGCTACACCGACCAAGGCACCAAATACGGCGGACATCGCAAGCACTATACTATTCGGCAATTTCAGCATTTCATCCCCTCTTTGATTGATTGGATATGCGCTTTTGCATGAAGTCATGCCAAGTCACAAGTGTAACTGCTTTGTGACGCCTTCTCACAGAGAAGAAAGCACGCTGCTCCATGGTTTCCCGGCGCTCTGTTGGCCGTACCACCGGCGCCGCCTCATACCTGTGCAAACGAACAGCACAATGTCACACACACATCAAGGCACGCGGGTTGCTTACCGTCAAACTCACTCCACATGCTTTCACTCGACAGCCTCGTTGCGTACCACATCTGCTATTGTTTCAGCCCAATGGTTGACTTTCTGCTTCGACTCACCTTCGACCATTACGCGTACCAGCGGCTCCGTGCCTGATGCACGTAACAACACCCGGCCCCTGCCGTCAAGATCGCGCTCCGCTTCGTCCTGAGTCGCTTTAATCGCCCCATTGACGCGCGAATCAAACCCTTTGGGAACCCTCACGTTGATGAGTTTTTGGGGATAAAGCGTCACGTCGCGTGCAAGCTCGGCCAGGCTCGTGGCTGATTCACGTATCGCATATAACACTTGAAGGGCGGAAATAATGCCGTCCCCCGTTGTGTGCTTGTCGATGCAAAGGATATGGCCGGAGCCCTCTCCGCCCAGTTGCCAGTTTTTTTTCTGTAAAAGCTCCAGCACATAGCGGTCGCCGACGTTGGCACGGGCAAATGGGATAT
The DNA here is from genome assembly GCF_900115125.1 of Nitrosospira briensis. Taxonomy (GTDB): domain Bacteria; phylum Pseudomonadota; class Gammaproteobacteria; order Burkholderiales; family Nitrosomonadaceae; genus Nitrosospira; species Nitrosospira briensis_A. The sequence continues at coordinate 309,392 of NZ_FOVJ01000002.1, forward strand.
CAAGTTTCTTTAAACTGTTTTCTACCGCAAGATTGGTCATTAATGTTCCGGCGACCCCGCCCTTGAGTAATCCTTTTTGCTGACGATGTCTGGCAATAATGTAGAGCAGTTGGTCGCCGTCGTAAAGCACGCCTTCTTCATCTGTCATGACGACCCGGTCGCCATCACCGTCAAGCGCTATGCCGATATCGGCTTCATGGTCTCTGACAGCTGCCTGTAGCAAGGCGCTGTGCGTGGCACCGCAGTCGTGGTTGATATTGACGCCGTCAGGCTGCGCCGCTATGGCAACAACATCCGCGCCCAGCTCATGCAGCACCGGGCCCGCAACCTGATATGCGGCGCCATGAGCGCAATCCACCACGATGCGCAGCCCGCGCAGGTCAAGGTGGTTCGGGAATGTGCTTTTGCAAAATTCGATATAGCGCCCCCTCGCGTCATTCACCCGGCGCGCTTTTCCAAGTTGCGCCGAGGCCATTGACTTGATCGGTGCCTTCAGTCCCGCCTCTATCTCATGTTCGGTTGCATCTGGCAACTTAGTCCCCAACCCGGAAAAAAACTTGATACCGTTATCTTCAAACGGGTTGTGCGAAGCGGAAATGACTATACCGGCCTGAAGCCGCAATGCCCGCGTCAGATAGGCTACTGCCGGGGTCGGAATAGGCCCCGATAGCAGCACATCCACGCCAGCTGCCGAAAGCCCGGCTTGCAAGGCGGATTCAAGCATATACCCCGATATGCGCGTGTCCTTGCCGATCAATACCGCGGGGCGCTCACCTTTTGACAGATGCCAGTCCGACGAGATCAATACCTTACCGGCTGAATAGCCAAGATGCATCACGAGTTCGGGAGTAATGGGCATTTCCCCTACACGCCCGCGTATGCCGTCCGTACCAAAATATTTTCGTGTCATTAAGAATCCGTGGATTTTCAATTATTCAGCGGCGCGCAAGTTCCGCCTTGTTTTTTAGTTCAGCGCCTATCGTTCAATTTATAACATCGCAATACTGAATACTGTCGTATAAAGTTCAAGCAGCGATTGGAGCAATGAGTCATGCCCTTGATGAGGCGGGACGAGGGCAGGGGCCGCATCTTGTCTATGCGCACTAGCTGTTCACCGCATTATAAACCGCCAGCGCATCGCGGGTTGCTTTCACATCATGTACCCGCACGATCCCTGCGCCCTTGATCACTGCCATTAAGGCAGCAGCAACACTGGCGTGAAGCCGGTCACCTACGTTCCTACCCGTCATTTTTCCCAATATCGCCTTGCGCGACAACCCTACCAGCACCGGTACGCCGAGGTCCGAGAAGCGGTCGAGATGGCGCAGCAACTTGATATTGTGATCATGCGTTTTACCGAAACCAAAACCGGGATCTATTGCGAGCCGGTCGCGCTGAATACCGGCGGCAAGCGCTGCATCCAGTCGCTGCCGTAAAAACCCCTTCACTTCTGCTACCACATCATCGTAGCGGGGATCGGCCTGCATGCTCCCCGGCTCACCCTGCATGTGCATGAGGCAAGCCGATACGCCTCCCGCCGCAACCGCCTCCAGCGCACCTGCGGCTCGTAGCGCATTGACATCATTAATCATCGCCGCGCCAGCCCTTATCGCCGCGCGCATCACTTCCGGCTTCGAGGTATCGACCGAAACCGGTACATCCATGCTGGACAGAGCTTCAACTACTGGAATAACGCGACGCAACTCCTCTGCCATATCCACCGGCATGCTGCCCGGCCGGCTAGACTCGCCGCCAATGTCCAGCCAATCGGCCCCCTGTTCAATCAGGCACGCGGCGTGGCGGAGAGCATCTTCGGTAGAGGCACACAAGCCTCCGTCGGAAAAAGAATCCGGGGTTACATTGATGACCCCCATAATCAGGGGCCGGCGGGAAGCAAGGCTGTCAAAACCGGGTTCCGCAGCGGGATGCCTGTTTTTCAGATGAGCGGAATGACCGCCAATAACTTCTAGCGACACCTGGTCTTCCTTTTTTGCATGTTCGCTATGGCGACCGAACTTTATTTTACGGAACTGCCGAGATGGGATACAACAGAAGGGAAAGAAATATGGCAGCGAGAATTCAGCATGCTCGAACGCAGGTTGTAACGCCTGAATTAGAAAAAGGCGGGACGAGCCCGCCTGATTCATCAATCATAGCCTGCCACACGCGACGCTGCCCTCAGACTTCCTGCGCAGGCGTTGTGGTTGTTGCTGGCGCCGCCGGAGGCGTATTATCCTTGGGAGGTGTTGGCGTCGTTTTGTTAGGCTTTGGCGGCCTCGGTGCACGTCCTTCCATAATATCGCTGATCTGCTCGGAATCTATGGTTTCCCACTCCAGCAGAGCCTTGGCCATGACCTCGATCTTGTCGCGGTTTTCCTCTATCAGCCTGCGTGCCAGGCTGTACTGCGTATCAATGATACGGCGAATTTCTATGTCCACCTTTTGCATGGTGGCTTCGCTGACATTCTTGTGCGTGGTAACAGAGCGGCCGAGAAACACTTCTCCCTCATTCTCGCCATATACCATAGGCCCAAGAGAATCGGACATGCCCCACTGCGTCACCATGCGCCTCGCCATTTCCGTAGCGCGCTCGAAATCGTTGGAAGCGCCTGTCGTCATCTGCGCCATGAAAACTTCCTCCGCGATGCGCCCACCAAAGAGAACCGCAATGTTCTGCAGAATTTCCTCGCGATCCATGCTGAAACGGTCTTCCGTCGGCAATTGCATCGTAACGCCCAGCGCACGTCCCCGTGGAATAATGGAAACCTTATGCACCGGGTCGGTCTTTGGCAACAGTTGCGCCACCACAGCGTGCCCGGACTCGTGGTAAGCAGTATTGCGCCGCTCACGTTCCGGCATCAGCACGGATCTACGTTCCGCACCCATGAAAATCTTATCCTTGGCGCGTTCGAAGTCGTCCATATCCACAAGGCGTTTATTGCTGCGTGCCGCAAATAGCGCTGCCTCATTCACCAGGTTGGCAAGATCGGCACCCGACATGCCGGGCGTACCACGCGCAAGTATCTCCGCATGCACATCGGGTGCAATCGGTACCTTCCTCATATGCACGTGCAGTATTTGCTCACGACCCCGAATATCGGGTAGCGGCACCGTTACCTGCCGGTCAAAACGGCCGGGACGCAACAAGGCCGGATCAAGCACATCGGGCCGGTTGGTGGCAGCAATGACGATGACGCCTGCAGCTCCTTCAAAACCATCCATTTCCACCAGCAACTGGTTCAATGTCTGTTCCCGCTCGTCATTGCCTCCGCCCAGACCGGCGCCGCGTTGACGTCCAACCGCATCGATTTCGTCGATGAAGATAATGCAGGGTGCGTGTTTCTTCGCCTGCTCGAACATGTCGCGGACTCTTGCAGCTCCCACGCCGACGAACATTTCAACGAAATCCGAGCCGGAAATACTGAAGAACGGAACCTTGGCCTCGCCCGCAATGGCGCGAGCCAGAAGTGTCTTACCCGTACCGGGGTTTCCGACCATTAACACGCCGCGGGGTATGCGCCCCCCCAGCTTCTGGAACTTACTGGGATCACGCAGGAATTCAACCAGCTCGGAAACCTCTTCTTTAGCCTCCTCGCAGCCGGCCACATCCGCGAAGGTCACCTGATTGGTCGTCTCGTCAAGCATGCGCGCCTTGCTCTTTCCGAACGAGAAAGCACCGCCGCCCCGGCCCCCCCCCTGCATCTGACGCATGAAGAAAATCCACACGCCTATCAGTAGCAGCATTGGAAACCACGAAACGAAAATATTCATCAGCAGGGATGGCTCTTCTTCCGGCTTGGCATCGATAATGACGCCAGCCTTGAGCAGATCACTCACCATCCAGGGATCCGAAGGCGTATACGTGGTGAAACGCCTGCCGTCGGATTTTGTGCCCTTCAGAGTCCGGCCCTCAATGGTGACTTTCGCAATCCTGCCTTGCTTCACCTCGTCGATGAACTGAGAATATTCCATCGGTGCCTGTGCTGATTGCCGCGTGCTGAATTGGTTGAACACTGTCATCAGCACCAGGGCGATCACCAGCCAAATGGCCATATTTTTAATGAGATTGTTCAAGATAACTCCTTGGCTTGCGCCGTCAAAATCCTTGGTGTTTCATTCTAAACCCATTTGGAGATTTATAATAGCCGGTGTACATACCACTGCCACCATATCCCTCGAACCGGGTTACGTGCCTGGGCCTGGAAATTCAATTCCGTTTCCCCAGCCCCAGCAAGTAAATTTCGCTGCTACGACCTCGGGATGCTTCGGGCTTACGTGTTACCACTCGATTGAACGTAGTGCGCATTCTCCTTAGAAATTCCTCAAAGCCAGAACCCTGAAATACTTTGACGAGAAAGTTACCGCCATAGTTCAATCGCTCGACCGAGAATTCCAGGGCGACCTCGGCAAGATACATGCCCCGAGCCTGATCGATAACTCCTATGCCCGTTATATTAGGCGACATGTCCGAAATTACAAGGTCAAGAGGATATTTTTCGAGGTGTTTTTCCAATTCCGCCAAAATGGACGCTTCGGTAAAATCTCCCTGAATGAATGTGACGCCTGGCAAAGCCGCCATTTCCAGTACATCCAGCGCAATCACCCTGCCGCTTACACCCAGCTTTTCAGACGCAACCTGCGACCAGCCGCCGGGGGCCGCGCCGAGGTCCACAACTGTCATACCCGGCGCAAGTAGATTATCGCGCGCGGCGATCTCGATCAGCTTATAGGCGGCACGTGAACGATAACCCTCTTTTTTTGCTTGCTTCACAAAAAAATCATTCACATGCTCTTTCATCCAGCTTTTACTGGTTTTAGAGCGTTTCATCGCTTAAAATCACGTTTTCCGGGGGATTTATGCTAGAACTTGCATCTGTTCGACGGCGCTCGCTCCAGGCTCGCGCCCACGCCATCAAGCCAACTGTCTGGATAGGGACGGCCGGGCTGTGGGAGGGCATTATCCATGAGTTGGAACAGGGCCTCAAAAGCCACGAGCTGATCAAAGTCAAAGTATCCAGCGATGAGCGCGAAACAAGGAACGCCTTGTTGGAGGAAATCTGTGAGCGACTTGATGCCGCTCCCGTGCAGCATATCGGCAAGATACTGGTGATCTACCGTCCCAAACCCGACAAGACAGTGTCCGACATTATCTCCCAACGCAAGGAGAGAAAATCGCATCGAATCAAACCCAGGGCGGTATAATATCGCTGTATGACAACTTACGGTCGTCCCACCAATCGAGCCGGGATGCGCCGCCTAAACGTACTTTACGTCAAGTATCTCATACTCCCGCAAGCCTCCGGGCGCAAGGACTTCGGCTACATCCCCAGGGTACTTGCCTATTAGTGCACGCGAGATAGGGGAGCTGATCGAAATCTTTCCCTCCTTGATATCGGCTTCGTCGTCCCCCACGATCTGGTAGGTCACGACAGTCTCGCTGGCCATGTCTTCCAGGTCGATGGTTGCGCCGAATACGCAGGCGCCATCAGCATCCAGCAAGGCCGGGTCGATGATCTGAGCATTGGAAAGCTTGCTCTCCAGTTCGGCGATACGTCCCTCAATGAAGCCCTGCCGCTCCTTCGCTGCCTCGTATTCCGCATTTTCGGAAAGATCGCCGTGGGCACGCGCTTCTGCAATAGCCGCGATGACAGCTGGCCGCTGGACGGTCTTCATTTCTTGCAATTCGGCGCGCAGTTTTGCCGCGCCAACTACTGTTAATGGAATTGTACTCATAGTCTTTTTACAACACCCTGTTTTGAGTTCGATCTTGTTGCGGAATTATTTGCTTGATTGCCGCTACTCCAGCATGACTAAGGGCCAAGCCGGCACGCTACCTCTACGAGACCGCATCCAGCGGCGCCGCCTCCAGCAATCCATGAAGTTGCTGCAGGTTATAGGGCTGCAGCTCCCGCATGTTCGCCATGCCAACGCAGGCCGCGCGAGCGCCCGCAAGCGTAGTGTAATAGGTTAATCTGGCCTGCAATACAGCATGGCGGATCGAATAAGAATCTTGAATTGCACTGCGCTTATCTCCCACCGTATTGATAATCAAGTCCATCTCGCCATTCTTGATCATGTCTACGATGTGAGGACGTCCCTCCGCCACCTTGTTTACCGGAGTAACCGCCAACCCCGCTGCGTTCAGTACAGTAGCTGTACCTCGAGTAGCATAAAGCGTGAATCCCAGTTTCGCAAGATCGCGAGCAATTTCCACCACGCGCGGCTTATCCGCGTCACGTACGCTTATGAAGACCTTGCCCGCAAGCGGCAGTTTTACGCCAGCGGCCAGCTGCGATTTGACGAAGGCCTCGGCAAAGGTTTGTCCGATTCCCATCACCTCGCCGGTGGATTTCATTTCGGGCCCCAGTATGGTATCCACTCCCTGAAGCTTGATAAAAGGAAAGACCGCCTCCTTGACGGAATAATAGTAAGGAATCACTTCGCGGGTCACGCCTTGCTGGGCCAGCGTCCTGCCCGTCATGCAACGGGCAGAAATTTTCGCCAATTGCAGGCCGGTGGCCTTAGATACGAAAGGTACCGTGCGCGATGCCCGGGGGTTGACCTCCAGTACGTATACGGTTTCGCCCTGAATAGCGAATTGCACGTTCATCAACCCTACGACCCCGAGCGCGCGAGCCATCGATGAAGTCTGTCGCCGCAACTCGTCCTGCAGGGCAACCGACAGGCTGAAAGGCGGCAGGGAACAGGCCGAGTCGCCCGAGTGCACTCCGGCCTGTTCTATGTGTTCCATGATCCCCGCGATCAGCACGGCTTTGCCGTCACTCACCGCATCCACATCGACTTCAACCGCATCGTTCAAAAAATGATCCAGCAGCACGGGAGAATCATGCGAAACTTTCACCGCCTCGCGCATGTAGCGTTCGAGATACGCTTTCTCGTGAATAATCTCCATGGCCCGGCCTCCCAGCACATAACTGGGACGCACAACCAGCGGATAACCGATTTCGTCAGCGGCCGCAAGCGCGGCTTCAGCGGTGCGCGCCGTGCGATTGGGCGGCTGTTTCAGCTTCAACTGATGCAGCATTTTCTGAAAACGCTCGCGATCCTCGGCGCAGTCGATCATATCGGGACTGGTGCCAATGATGGGTACTCCATTGGCTTCCAGATCGCGTGCGAGTTTCAGCGGAGTCTGTCCGCCATATTGAACGATCACGCCTGAAGGCTTCTCCACCGCAACGATTTCGAGCACATCTTCCAGGGTCAGCGGCTCGAAATAAAGCCGGTCGGAAATATCATAATCCGTGGAAACCGTTTCGGGGTTGCAGTTGACCATGATGGTTTCGAAACCATCCTCGCGCAGGGCCAGCGCCGCATGCACGCAACAGTAATCGAATTCGATCCCCTGGCCGATGCGATTCGGCCCGCCGCCCAGCACCATGATCTTCTTCTTCGCGCTGGGTAGCGCCTCGCATTCCTCCTCGTAAGTGGAATACATGTAGGCGGTACGGGTGGCGAACTCGGCAGCGCAAGTATCGACACGCTTGTACACCGGGCGCAGGCCGAACGCATGGCGGCTGGCGCGAACCGCCTCCTGGGTGGTATTCATCAGCTTTGCCAGACGCCGGTCAGAAAAGCCGCTTCGTTTGAGTTTGCGCAGTGCTAGCAAGTCAAGCTCATCCAGTGCCGTTCCCGCAAGCGACTGCTCCTGACGTACAAGGTCTTCGACCTGGGTCAGAAACCAGGGGTCAATGTGAGTGTGTTCGTGAATTTCATCGAACGTCAGGCCGCAGCGAAAGGCGTCTGCAAGGTACCAGATGCGCTCCGGACCGGGATCGCTCAACTCGGTCGCGATGATTTCAATATCGGTTGTTTTCTCATCCAGGCCGTCGGCGCCAATCTCCAATCCACGCAGTGCCTTTTGCAAAGATTCCTGAAAAGTGCGGCCAATGGCCATGACCTCGCCCACCGACTTCATCTGGGTGGTCAGGCGATCGTCAGCCTGGGGGAATTTTTCAAAAGCGAAACGCGGTATCTTGGTCACGACATAATCTATGGATGGCTCGAATGAGGCCGGCATTGTTCCGCCAGTAATATCATTTCTGAGTTCATCCAGGGTATAGCCTACCGCCAGCTTTGCCGCCACCTTGGCAATAGGATACCCCGTCGCTTTCGAGGCCAGCGCGGAAGAACGCGATACCCGCGGGTTCATTTCAATGACAAGCATGCGTCCATCTACCGGATTAATGGCAAACTGGACATTGGAACCGCCGGTTTCCACGCCGATTTCGCGCAATACCGCGATCGATGCATCCCGCATGATCTGGTATTCCTTATCGGTCAAGGTTTGCGAGGGCGCGACGGTAATGGAATCTCCGGTGTGGACACCCATCGGATCGACGTTTTCGATGGCGCAGATGACGACGCAATTGTCTTTCCTGTCACGTATCACCTCCATCTCGAATTCTTTCCACCCTATGACCGATTCCTCGATCAGCAATTCTTTGGTAGGGGAAGCTTCCAGCCCGCGTTCGCAAATACCGACGAATTCCTCGCGGTTATATGCGATGCCACCGCCGCTGCCGCCCATCGTAAATGATGGCCGGATGATCGTGGGGTAACCTACCATTGCCTGTACCTGCAGGGCTTCCTCGAGGCTGTGGGCGATTGCGGAGCGCGCTGAGTTCAGACCGATACGGCCCATCGCCTGCTTGAATTTCTCACGGTCCTCAGCCTTGTCGATGGCCTCGCGCGACGCGCCGATCAACTCGACATTGTATTTTTGCAATACGCCGTTCTTTGCCAGGTCGAGGGCGCAGTTCAAAGCCGTCTGCCCGCCCATGGTCGGCAACAATGCATCCGGCCGCTCGGCGGCAATGATTTTTTCCACCATAGACCAGATGATGGGCTCGATATAAGTGGCGTCGGCCATCTCGGGATCGGTCATGATGGTGGCGGGATTGGAGTTCACCAGAATGACGCGATATCCTTCCTCACGCAAAGCCTTGCACGCCTGCGTACCGGAATAGTCGAATTCGCAGGCCTGCCCGATAATGATGGGCCCCGCGCCAATAATGAGGATACTTTTTATGTCGTTACGTTTAGGCATGGCTCCAGCGAAGTGTAAGGCGGGAAAGCGGCGCGCTCCCGCGGGCGTCGCTGAACAAATTCAGGGTTGGGGCGCTCATCTGGCAACTGAGCCGTGACCTGGGGATTTATTCAGCACTTCCTTTCGTATCAAGGCTTCGCCTTTTCTCCATCAACCCTATAAATTTGTCGAATAGGTAGTCCAGATCATGAGGCCCCGGATTGACCTCCGGATGCCCCTGAAAGCAGAATACAGGCCGGCCGATCAACTCGAATCCCTGCAGGCTGCCGTCAAACAACGACACATGGGTAACTCGCGCGTTTTCCGGTAATGTATCGATATCCACCGCAAAACCGTGGTTCTGGCTGGAAATCACCACGCGCCCCGTATCCAGATCCTGCACGGGATGATTTGCGCCGTGGTGGCCAAATTTCATTTTCATGGTTTTGGCGCCTGCCGCCAACCCTAACAGTTGATGCCCCATGCAGACACCGAAAATGGGTATCTCTCCCTCGATCAGGCTCCTCGTTGCGGCGATGGCGTAATCGCAAGGCTCGGGGTCGCCCGGCCCGTTGGAAAGGAATACCCCGTCGGGTTGCAATGCCAGAACTTCCTCGGCGGTAGTTTGCGCAGGGAGTACTGTAACCCTGCATCGGCGTTGCACAAGTTTGCGAAGCATGTTGCGCTTGATTCCAAAATCCACTGCTACAACATGAAAGCGAAAGTTGTTCTCGACTTCGTAGTCACGTCCCAGTTGCCATTCACCTTCGGTCCATTCATAAGGCTGAACGCAGCTCACCACTTTGGCCAGATCCATGCCGACCAGCCCCGGGAATTCCCTTGCGCGTTTCAACGCTTCCGCTTCATCCGGATCTCCTGCCATGATGCAACCGGCTTGCGCGCCCTTTTCCCGCAAAATACGAGTAAGTTTGCGGGTATCAATATCGGCAATCGCCACCACTTCATGTTGCTTGAGGTATTCCGGCAGCGTTTGCGTCTGCCTCCAATTGCTGGAAGTCAGGGGCAGATCGCGAATGACCAGACCCGCTGCATGTACGCGATCGATATTGCCCGATTCGACGTCATCCGCGTTGACGCCCGTGTTGCCAATGTGAGGATAGGTCAGTGTTATGATCTGCCGGCAATAAGATGGGTCGGTGAGGATCTCCTGATAGCCGGTCATGGAAGTGTTGAACACCACTTCACCTGTACTGATGCCCCCCATACCGATGGATATCCCGCGGAAAACGGTGCCATCGGCGAGCGCGAGAATGGCGTACGGGCGTTGGGGCACGAGAAACTCCTGGCACATGGGAAGGGGAACAGGGCGTAAAAACGGGACAAGGTATCGCCTGTCCCGTTTTACAAGCGGGTATTATACGTTCAAAAGCAGCGCGCTTCAATGAAACCGGGGGATAAGAACCAGCGGCAATCTTTGCGGACGTATGCCGGATAGCCGGTTATTCGCGCAATCCCAGCACGTCCTGCATGTCAAACAGCCCGCTTTGCCGTCCCTCGAGAAATCGGGCGGCGCGCAGGGCGCCCTCCGCGAAAGTTGCGCGGCTGCTTGCCCTGTGGGAAATCTCGATTCGTTCACCCGTTCCTGCAAACATCACCGTGTGATCGCCAACAATATCTCCGCCTCGCACCGTGGCAAAGCCAATGGCATCAGCGGCGCGTTCACCGGTAATGCCTTCGCGCCCGTAAACCGCAACCTCGGAGAGATCTCTACCGAGCGCTTGCGCCACCACCCTGCCCATCTGAAGTGCAGTCCCGGAAGGCGCATCTATTTTATGGCGGTGATGAGCCTCGATGATTTCGATATCATAACCTTCACTCAGCGCCTTGGCCGCCACCTCCAGCAGTTTGAGCGTGACGTTCACGCCCACGCTCATGTTGGGAGCAAATACGATAGCGATTTCTTTTGATGCGGCCTTGAGCTCTTCTTCCTGCTGCGGTGAAAAGCCCGTAGTACCGATTACCATCTTGACCCCTTTTTCGCGGCAAGATGCGACATGCATCATCGTTGCCTCGGGCCGGGTAAAATCTATCAGCATGTCGCTTTTGCCAAGCGCAGCAGTCACATCATCGCTGACAACGACACCGCACAGCGCACCGATCAACTCCCCTGCGTCCTTTTCAAGGTAAGGACTTCCCGGTCGCTCAAGCGCCGCGGCCAACCGCATGTCCGGCGATTGCTCGACCGCTTCCAGCAGCGTTCGACCCATACGGCCCGAGCTTCCGGCGATAGCAATATTCAATGTGGTCACTTATATTCCAATAACATAATCGAACCAGCAGCGCTCTATTCCTTCAACTGATCCGCTCCCTTATTGCCCCTGTCCCATGCCTGCGATGGCACCTGCCGCGGGCTCCTCACCGGCTCCGTCAAACCCGAAGTATCGCTTGCACCCGGGGATGGCGGGCTATCGGAATCCGGAACAACGCTTAAAGCCGGACCACTCGTAGAAGCGGCGACATCGGCGGGAACCTGGAGAGTGTCCGCAGCCGGCACATCCGTTGCAGGAATATTGGCGGGAGCAGCAATGACTTCGGGACTGGGGAATTCGCCTGAAACCGGACTACGGGCCTGTTCGTTGCCTCGCGGCACAGCTGGCTCCTCGACTGCCTCATGCTGTGCAAAAACAAGCGGTGAAAAAGTGCCGTCGATACGCACCAGCTTGTCTTCTTCAAAAAATACGGTCAGGTTTCTTTGTTCGACCAGTTGCCCCTTCTGCTCAAGACGATATACGTAATCCCAGCGGTTTTCATGAAAAGCGTCGCTGATCATGGGCGAGCCCAGCGCGAAGCGAACCTGCGAGCGCGTCATGCCGGGCTTCAGTTTGTCTACCATTTCCTGGGTAATGACATTACCCTGCTGGACTTCGATCTTGTAGAGCAAAGATGGAACGGATGAGCATCCTGCGAGCAATAACAAAACGACCAACGTCAGTATTCTTGCGCGCATCGGGGCGGCGTATGTTTCCAAAGCAAACTCAACGTTATATGATACAGCAAATAACTTAATGGATGGGTATAGCTATGAGCAAGCCAAATCTCAAAACCATGGGCTTGAAGGCCACGCTGCCGCGGCTTAGAATACTGAGCTTGTTCGAAAGCAGCCCGGTTCGCCACCTTTCCGCGGAAGATGTTTATAGAACGCTGATTGGAGAAGGCGAGGACATCGGCCTTGCGACAGTGTATCGCGTACTGACACAGTTCGAACAGGCGGGGCTGCTCGAACGGCACCATTTTGAAAGCGGCAAGGCGGTGTTCGAGCTTGCAAGCGACGCTCACCACGATCACCTGGTCTGCTTGCAGTGCGGCAGGGTAGAGGAATTTTACGACGCTGAAATCGAGAAGCGCCAAATCAAAATCGCCAAGGACCGGGGCTTCGCCATACATGAACACTCGCTTTCCCTTTACGCCGATTGTATCAAGCCGGCCTGTCCTCATAGGAAACCGGAGGAAAAAAGGGAACAATGAAAAAGGACCCTGTTTTTATGATTTTCATCCGGAACAGGTGAATTCACCCTTATAATGTTCAGTTAGCCGCGGGGATCGATTTTTCAATGAAAGACGCTTGAAACTCGACTGGCTTCTGCAGGATTGCTGAACTCGCCGTTTTCCTCGTTCTGCACAGATTGCACTTTGTCTCTCGGATGAATTATTTTCCGGATGGGCGGGAGTATGACTTTCTCGCCCCGCTGAACCCTTATCAAGGCGGTTGACCAAATTACCCGGACGTACTGTTAAGCGTTTTATTCAAACTATTTTTGCTTATATTAAACATTGACTCACCATTGGAATTCAATAACGCATGAGCACTGAATTGACGGGCGCTGAAATTACGGTGCGTTGTTTGCAGGAGGAAGGGGTGGACCATATTTTTGGTTATCCCGGGGGCGCCGTGCTGTTCATTTATGACGAATTGTTCAAGCAGGACAAGGTCAGGCACGTACTGGTAAGACATGAGCAAGCGGCCGTCCACGCCGCTGACGGCTATGCCCGCTCCAGCAAAAAGACAGGCGTGGCGCTGGTGACATCCGGGCCCGGGGTGACCAATGCCGTGACTGGCATCGCCACCGCTTATATGGATTCGATTCCCCTCGTCATCATCAGCGGGCAAGTGCCAACGCACGCCATCGGACTGGATGCGTTCCAGGAAGTGGATACCGTGGGCATCACGCGCCCCTGCGTGAAACATAACTTCCTGGTGAAAAATGTCGCGGAATTGGCTACGACCATCAAGAAAGCATTCTATATTGCCTCAACCGGGCGGCCCGGTCCCGTGCTCGTCGACATTCCAAAGGACGTGAGCCAGCACAAAGCGGCTTTTGTTTATCCTGAAAACGTCTCCATGCGCTCCTACAACCCTGTCGTCAGGGGGCATGGGGGACAGATAAAAAAAGCGGTACAGCTGCTACTGGAAGCCAAGAGGCCGATGTTCTACACGGGTGGCGGCGTCATCCTGAGCAATGCAGCGGAGCAACTGGCTGAGCTGGTACGAATGCTGGGGTTTCCCTGCACCAATACGCTGATGGGGTTAGGGGGCTATCCAGCTACGGACAGCCAGTTCGTGGGAATGCTGGGGATGCACGGCACGTATGAGGCCAATATGGCCATGCAGCATTGCGATGTGCTTGTGGCTGTGGGCGCCCGTTTTGATGATCGCGTCATCGGCAATCCCAAGCATTTTTCCAACGAAGCCCGCAAAATCATTCATATAGACATCGACCCTTCGTCCATTTCCAAGCGCGTCAAGGTGGATGTGCCAATTGTTGGTAGCGTTTCAGGCGTATTGGACGAACTTATAAAGCTGCTTAAAGCCCGCAAGGAAAAACCTGATCAGACCGCCCTTGATGCGTGGTGGACGCAGATCAATCTTTGGCGCGCCCGCGATTGCCTCAAATACGACCGCGCAAGTGCAATCATCAAACCGCAGATGGTGGTCGAAAAACTCTACGAGGTAACCGGAGGTGACGCTTTCATTACTTCGGACGTGGGTCAGCACCAGATGTGGGCAGCCCAGTTCTATAAATTCGACTTGCCGCGGCGCTGGATCAACTCCGGCGGCCTGGGAACCATGGGCTTCGGCCTTCCCTCGGCCATGGGCGTGCAGTTTGCCAATCCCGACGGAGCGGTGGCGTGTGTCACGGGTGAGGCCAGCATTCAGATGTGCATACAGGAGTTGTCCACCTGCAAGCAGTACAACCTGCCGTTGAAGATTATAAATTTGAATAATCGTTACATGGGGATGGTGCGGCAATGGCAGGAATTTTTCCATGGTAATCGTTATGCCGAGTCCTACATGGATGCGCTGCCGAATTTCGTCAAACTGGCCGAGAGCTATGGTCACGTGGGGATGAAGATCGAACAGCCCGGCGATATTCAGGGCGCGTTGGAAGAGGCGTTCAAACTCAAAGACCGGCTGGTATTCATGGATTTCATAACTGATCAGACGGAAAACGTCTTTCCCATGGTGCCCGGTGGAAAGGGCCTCTCCGAAATGATTCTGGTGTAAAAATGAGACATGTTATTTCTCTTTTGATGGAAAACGAAGCGGGTGCATTGTCTCGCGTCGCTGGCCTGTTCTCGTCGCGCGGTTACAATATCGAATCGCTTACCGTCGCCGCCACCGAAGATCCCACCTTGTCGCGCATGACGCTGGTTACCACCGGGTCGGACGATGTGATCGAGCAGATCACCAAGCAACTGAATAAACTCATCGAAGTGGTCAAGGTCCTGGATTTGAGCGATGGAAACCATATTGAACGTGAATTGATGCTGATGAAAGTGCGCGCGGTCGGAAAGGACCGCGAGGAGATAAAACGCATGGCTGATATTTTTCGAGGGCGCATCATTGATGTCACCGACAAATCGTACACCATAGAACTGACGGGTACAGGTTCCAAGCTGGACGCATTCCTCGATGGCATGGAACGCAGCGCGATTCTGGAAACGGTGCGTACCGGCGCTTCCGGCATAGGTCGCGGCGAACGGATATTGAAGGTATAGAAGCACGACGCGGACTGTGAGATGTCCCGGCGCCGGCTAGCCTTGCGGCTTTACTATTTGTATAAAGGAAAACATGAACGTTTATTACGATAAAGACGCTGACTTGTCGCTCATCAAAGACAAGAAGGTAACCATCGTGGGCTATGGTTCGCAGGGACACGCCCACGCCAATAATTTGAGAGATTCAGGCGTCACGGTAACGGTCGGCCTGCGCAAGAGCGGGGCCTCCTGGAGCAAAGCCGAGAAGGCAGGTCTTACCGTCAAGGAGGTGGCGGAAGCCGTAAAGGGAGCAGATGTTGTGATGATGCTGCTACCAGACGAGCAGATCGCCGCCGTTTACGCATCCGAAATTGAGCCCAACCTGAAAAGTGGCGCCACACTTGCGTTCGCTCATGGCTTCAACATTCACTATGGCCAGGTCTCTCCAAGAGAAGATCTCGATGTCATCATGATTGCACCGAAGGGACCAGGCCATCTGGTACGTTCAACCTACACGCAGGGCGGCGGTGTGCCTTCTCTCATCGCCGTGCATCAGGATAAATCGGGCAGGGCGCGAGAACTGGCGCTTTCCTATGCCGCTGCCAACGGGGGTACTCGCGGAGGAGTAATCGAGACCAATTTCCGCGAGGAAACCGAAACCGATCTCTTCGGCGAGCAGGTCGTGCTGTGCGGGGGCCTTACCGCTTTGATTCAAGCGGGCTTTGAAACACTGGTCGAAGCGGGCTATGCCCCGGAGATGGCCTATTTTGAATGTCTCCACGAGGTGAAGCTGATCGTGGATTTAATTTACGAAGGCGGCATCGCCAACATGCGATACTCTATCTCCAATAACGCCGAGTATGGGGATATTTCGCGAGGGCCGCGAATTGTGACAGACGCTACACGGGCCGAAATGCGCAAGATCCTGCATGAAATTCAGATAGGCGAGTACGCTCGTGAATTTATCCTGGAGAATCGCGCCGACGCACCCATGCTTAAAGCCAGCCGTCGCCTCGCCTCCGATCATCAGATCGAGAAGGTAGGCGCGAAGTTGCGCGATATGATGCCCTGGATCAAGAAAAACCAACTGGTTGACCAGGCAAAAAATTAGGGAACAAAGCGGGCGGATGGAGCGTGAATGCGAAACGTTCCATTTGCCCCATCATTCCGTCGTCAAGCAGCGCGTTCAGCACGACGATTGCGCCAAACGCGTTTGAAGTCCAGCATCATCCCGCTCATCATTAAGCCCGCCCTGCTGTGTCGCTATCAAGTAAGGCAGCCGTCATGGGAAAGCAGGTCGAGGGCCACCTCCATAAACACGAAGAGCTTTTTTTCGCACGTCGAATTTCCCCTTTTGCGGTAGCTATAAAACCGCGTTCCAATTCATGGGGCTGATCCGCTCAAGGCTTCCTGCAGCCTTTTCTCCTGGTCAGGTGAGAGTGAAGTGCGAAGCACCTTGCCCTGGACGCCGGAAAGCTCAGCCAAAACCTTT
Organism: Nitrosospira briensis; assembly: GCF_900115125.1. Lineage (GTDB taxonomy): Bacteria > Pseudomonadota > Gammaproteobacteria > Burkholderiales > Nitrosomonadaceae > Nitrosospira > Nitrosospira briensis_A. The sequence continues at coordinate 325,927 of NZ_FOVJ01000002.1, forward strand.
TCCGGTTGCGCCTTTCGTACGAGAATGAAAAGTGCGGACGAGTTATTGGGTATGGTTTCAGCGAGCGATTTAATAAAATCGTCATTGATGCCATAATCCGTCAGGGAACCGGACAGGGCGCCGGCGCCAATCCCGACAGTACTGCCCAGGACGAATCCGGCAAGCGGATTGAGAAATAGCAATCCGACGAACGTGCCCCATAAACTTCCAGAAATAAAACCGGAAGTTGCCCCGGCTGTGACGAGATTGATGCCTTGCTTGAGATGAACCTTGCCCGTCTCGTCCCGCACGACGACCACTGCATCCTCGATATCGATTAGATACTCTCTTTTTAACTTGCTCAGCCTTAATAGAACACGATCGGCTTCTTCAGGATCTTTAAATCCCACTACAACGAGTTCAGACATCTTTTCTCCTCCTCAAAAATTATTCTTCGCTCGCCTCGAGAACACTTCCATACACGCCGCACCCCTACACACTCCTGATATTTTCGGACGCTTCACCTTCCCTGAGGTGGGGCTTGAACCGCAATTCCTTCAATCCCTGGCGTCATAATGGAACTCCTTTTACCATCGATAAATTCATTTTTATAGTACAGTACATGTGCGCTTGATGAGCGTCAAGCGGGTTTTGATGTCATTATCATACTTGATTTTGCGAGTATCCAAAGCTACTTGGAGTTTGATCCAATGCCAATCCTCATAAAACAGTGATGCCGGAAAAACCGTTTTCATCCATTCGTCATTCAAATTGTCCACACGCCGGCAGCCTGATACGAATACCTTTCAATACGTTTCCATCAAGCGTTCTTGACGATATTGAGTTTTTCGGTTTCGCCAGTCGGGGAGGGGATATCTCTCCTCCCCGCGCAAGTACTACTGTTTACCATCAGCCCATAACCGTTTAACATGCATACTCTCCTCCCGGGATTGCACAATGATGCATGATCCTCATCCGCGCTACATGCTCAAATCCAAGTTGCGCCGACGCGGTATTTATTTGCTCCCCAACCTGTTTACCACCGCTGCGTTGTTCGCCGGGTTTTATGCAATCGTACAAGCGATGAATGGGCGTTTTGAACACTCGGCTGTTTCGATTTTCATTGCGATGGTACTGGATGGACTGGATGGGCGCGTGGCGCGGTTGACTCATACTCAGAGCGAGTTCGGCGCTGAATACGACAGCCTTTCCGACATGGTCTCGTTCGGCGCGGCTCCCGCGCTGGTAATATATGAATGGGCCTTGAAGGACATGGGAAAGTGGGGGTGGACCGCAGCTTTCATTTATTGCGTCTGCGCTGCACTGCGCCTCGCGCGCTTCAATACGAATATCGAGGTGGTGGATAAGCGTTTCTTTCAGGGACTGCCCAGTCCCGCGGCTGCTGCGCTGATAGCGGGTCTGGTATGGGTGATGCTGGACTTTGGGATAGAAGGCGCAGATATCAGATGGCTTGCCTGGGGCATAACCCTCTTTGCGGGCCTCACCATGGTGAGCAACATTCCCTATTACAGCGGCAAGTCCATCAACTTGCGCAAGAGCGTGCCTTTCATCACTGTGCTGCTACTTGCGCTGTTCTTTTTTGTTTTGATTCCAAGCCAGCCGCCGGTTGTGTTGTTCTGCCTCTTTTTTGTTTACGCCTTGTCCGGGTATGCCCTATGGGTATGGAGACGGCTCAAGAAAAAAAGAACAATTGACGTGCAACATACGGGAGATTCCTCATGATTCAGATCCTGACGGAGCGTCCCGCGTGGAAGGCACTCGAAGAACACTACCAGACAATCAAGGATCTGCATCTCCGTCAGCTTTTTGCTGATGACCCTGATCGCGGCGGGCGCTTTACGGCTGAGGCTGCCGGTATTTATCTCGACTATTCGAAAAACCGGCTTACCGCCGAGACGCTCCGGCTGCTTGTTCAGCTAGCCGAAGAATGCGGTTTGCGTGAACGCATTGATGCAATGTTCAGGGGAGACCGGATCAATTCGACCGAACAACGGGCCGTGCTTCACATTGCCTTGCGGGCACCCGGGCATGAGCAAATCCTTGCCGATGGTGTCGACGTTGTGCCCGAGGTGCACGCCGTGCTCGATCGAATGACCGGCTTCGCTGATCAGGTGCGTAGCGGGCAATGGCTTGGACACACTGGCAAGCGTATTCGCAATATCGTCAATATCGGCATTGGTGGCTCGGATCTGGGTCCGGTGATGGCATATGAGGCCTTGCGTCACTATAGCTTGCGCGACATGAGCTTCCGCTTCATATCCAATGTGGACGGCACCGATTTTGCGGAAGCCACGCGTGATATCGATCCCCACGAAACATTGTTCATAATATGCTCGAAGACTTTCACCACCACGGAAACGCTGGCTAACGCCGATGCTGCCCGGCGGTGGATGCTGGATAAGATTGGGGATTTCCGAGCGGTGCGCAAGCATTTCGTGGCTGTGTCGACCAATGCCGGGGAAGTGTCTGAATTCGGCATCGATACCGCCAATATGTTCGGATTCTGGGATTGGGTGGGCGGACGTTATTCAATGGACTCGGCGATCGGCCTCTCGACCATGATTGCCATCGGGCCGCAGAATTTCCGTGCAATGCTGGCCGGCTTTCACGAAATGGATGCGCATTTCCAAAAAGCCCCCTTCGACCAAAACCTGCCTGTGCTCATGGGACTGCTCGCAATCTGGTACAACAACTTTTTCGATGCACAGACAATTGCCGTGTTGCCATACGAGCAATACCTCAAGCGCTTCCCGGCTTATTTGCAGCAACTGACGATGGAGAGCAATGGCAAGAGCACCACGCTGGATGGCGCTCGCGTTGATTACCACACCTCACCAGTTGTTTGGGGCGAACCGGGCACCAACGGCCAACACTCGTTTTATCAGCTCATACACCAGGGTACCCGGTTGATCCCGTGCGACTTCATTGGCTTCTGCGAGCCCTTGAATCCGCTCGGTAGCCAACACGATCTGCTCATGGCGAACCTGTTTGCGCAGACGGAGGCACTCGCGTTCGGGAAAACCCTGGATGAAGTGAAAGCCGAGGGAACACCCGGCTGGTTGTGCCCGCACCGGAGTTTCGAGGGTAACCGCCCAACCAACACGCTTCTTGTCGAGCGTCTGACCCCGCACACATTGGGTACTCTGGTGGCCCTCTATGAGCACAGCGTTTTTACGCAAGGTGTGATCTGGAATATAGATTCGTTTGACCAGTGGGGGGTGGAGCTGGGCAAGGCGCTGGCCAAACGCATTATGGGGGAATTGGAGAACATGGGTAGCACGGGCGGCGACTCGTTGAAACATGACAGTTCGACGAATACGCTGATATGCCGCTATAGCGCAAAAAAAACCTGACCATGAAAATGTTTCCGGATATCTGCCCGCTTTTTCTTCTTTCCTGACCTGAGTTTCCATCCCAGGCATGGCGGTCCGGAAAGAAGTTCTGTAATATCGGAAGCGCAATGCTTCGGAGCAGTCGGAGGAAAAGAGGCGTGCTGCGCGCAGCTCAATGGCGGCCAGGGGCAGTGGGAGGAGGACCAGCATTTTCGAGTAGCGAATAAATTTGTTCTCAATGCAAGCGTGCCGCTTGCTCTACCGGAACGATCCCCATGATCGAACAAATCGAATGCGACCAGGTGTGTATCAACACGCTACGCAGTCTATCCATGGACGCGGTAGAGAAAGCCCATTCTGGTCATCCCGGCACGCCGATGGGTTCAGCCCCAACGGTATACTGCCTCTGGCAGCGCTTTCTGCGTTATGATCCGGACGACCCCAAATGGCCGAACCGCGACCGCTTCATACTCTCGGCAGGCCATGCTTCGGCATTGCTCTACAGCCTCCTTTATCTGAGTGGCGTCAAGGCGGCGAGCCCGAGCTACGAGAATCCGGATCGGCTGGCAGTAACGCTTGATGACCTCAAGACTTTTCGGCAAGCCGGCAGCCGCTGCACGGGCCACCCGGAATATGGTTGGACCTCCGGGGTCGAAACCACTACCGGTCCATTGGGACAAGGCGTCGCGGTCAGCGTTGGCATGGCAATGGCCGAGCGCTGGCTTGCGGCAACTTATAACAGACCGGATTTAAAGCTATTCGATCATAATGTATACGCGCTGTGTAGCGACGGCGATATGATGGAGGGAATCAGCAGCGAGGCGGCCTCCCTGGCGGGACATCTCGAGCTTGCCAATCTGTGCTGGATTTATGACGATAATCACATCACCATCGAGGGGTCGACCGATCTCACTTTTACGGAAGATGTAGCTGCACGGTTCGCAAGTTACCGATGGAATGTCGCGCGCGTCAGTGATGCAAACGATCTGGGGCAACTGACACAGGCCTACGAAACGTTCCTCGATACGCATGACCGACCCACGCTGATCATCGTGCGTAGCCATATCGGCTACGGTGCGCCACATAAACAGGACACGCGAGAAGCGCACGGGGAGCCGCTCGGCCCCGAAGAGGTACGGCTGGCGAAAGAATTCTACGACTGCGACCCCGACCAGCAATTTCAGGTGCCGGATGGTGTCCGGGAACATTTCAAAGCCCAGATTGGCAAGCGTGGCGAAACGGCGCATGCCGCCTGGAAAAAGCTGTTTGCCGACTATGCCGCACAATACCCGGATCTGGCCGCACAGATCAGTTGCATGCAACAACGTGGCCTGCCCAGAGGCTGGGACGACGCGTTGCCTTCATTTCCGGCAGATACGAAAGGCTTGGCGACTCGCGAATCATCGGGCAAGGTGCTGAATGCGATTGCTGCCCGAATGCCATGGCTGCTTGGGGGCGCGGCAGACCTGGCGCCTTCTACAAAAACAGAATTGAAGGGGGCGCTGTATGGTGATTTTCAGGCGCCCGGACAGCATGAAAACCTGAATGGCAATTATCGCGGGCGCAACTTCCACTTCGGTTTGCGTGAACATGCGATGTGCGCCGTTGTCAGCGGGATGAGTCTATCCGGATTACGTCCTTACGCTGCCAGTTTTCTCATTTTCACGGATTACTGCCGTGCAGCGCTCAGGCTGAGCGCCATGATGGAAATTCCCGTCATTTTCATCTGGACGCATGATTCAATCAGCCTTGGAGAGGATGGTCCCACGCACCAGCCAATCGCGCAGCTTGCTTCTCTACGCGCCAGCCCCGGCATGATTGTCATGCGGCCAGCGGATGCCAATGAAGTCGTCGAGGCATGGCGCCTCATCATGCAGCTTACCGACCGCCCTGCTTGCCTGATTTTGACACGGCAGGCCGTGCCGACGCTGGATCGCGCCAGGTACGCCCCGGCGAGCGGCCTCAGTCGTGGCGCCTATATACTCGCGGATGCCGAGAACCATAATCCCGATGTGCTGCTGCTGGCTACAGGAAGTGAAGTCTCGCTCTGTATCGCTGCCTATGAACAGCTTAAGCTGGAGGGAATCAAGGCTCGGGTAGTCAGTATGCCTTCATGGGAAGTGTTCGAGAATCAGAGTCAGGAATATCGTGACAACGTTCTACCGCCAGGCATACTCGCGCGCGTCGCGGTCGAGGCGGCATCCCCCTTCGGTTGGGAGCGCTATACGGGTTCTGGCGGGCGCATCCTCGGCGTGAACAGCTTTGGCTTGTCGGCACCGGCGAAGATTGTCGCGCAGTGCTTCGGATTCGAGCCCTCGCACGTCATCGCCGCAGCCCGAGAACAAATTCAACGTCATGCTTCGGCTGTTTCGAATTAGGGCGGAACGCTGAAACTCCACTTGTACGTTCCAGTTTCAGTTAATCAAACGGTGAGGTGAGGCAGCATGGTCACAGCAAGATCACTATGAAAGTCAGCCCATTTGCAGGGAAACCCCCTGAACGGACAATGCTCGTGAATGTTCCGCGGCTGCTTACTGCTTATTACACCCAAATTCCTGATCCGTCCCTGCCGTCGCAAAGAGTTGCGTTCGGCACTTCCGGACACCGCGGCTCTGCGCTGGAAACAAATTTCAATGAATGGCACGTTCTGGCTATCACGCAGGCGATCTGTCATTATCGCGAACGCCAAAACATCAATGGGCCGTTATTTCTCGGCATTGACACTCATGCGCTTTCTGAACCTGCTTATGCCAGCGCACTCGAGGTACTGGCCGCAAACGGGGTTGAAGTCATGCTGGCGGCAAACCGGGAATATACTCCCACCCCCGCGATTTCCCACGCCATACTGACTTACAACCGCAACCGCACGGAAGGACTTGCGGATGGCATAGTCATTACTCCCTCTCACAACCCCCCCGAGAGCGGCGGTTTCAAATACAACCCGCCGCACGGCGGACCAGCTGGTGTCGAGGCCACCGCCTCCATGGAAGCCATGTCCAACGAGTTTCTGGAAAAGAATCTCGCCGGGGTGAGAAGAATGCATTTCGAAAAAGCGTTGCGCGCCGCTACAACGCACCAGCATGACTTTCTCAACACTTACGTCGGTGATCTCCATAATGTGATCGATATGGATGCAATCCGCGGCGCAAATATCCGCATGGGTGTCGACCCCCTGGGCGGAGCCGGCGTGCACTACTGGAGTGCGATAGCGGAGCAGTACAAACTGAATCTGGCTGTGGTCAACGATATAGTGGACCCTACCTTCAGTTTCATGACATTGGATTGGGACGGGAGGATACGCATGGACCCGTCTTCCCGTTATGCCATGCACGGACTGATTGATCTGAAGGATCGCTTCGACGTTGCGTTCGCCTGTGATACTGATCATGACCGCCATGGCATCGTAACCCGAAGCGCGGGCCTGCTACCGGCCGACCATTATCTCTCCGTCGCGGTTCACTACCTTTTTCCCCATCGCCCGCGATGGAGCGGCAAAACGGAAATAGGCAAGACTGTAGTCAGCAGCCAGATGATCAACCGGATAGCGGAAAAGCTCGGCCGGAGGCTCTACGAGACTCCCGTCGGTTTCAAATGGTTTGTCGATGGCCTTTGCAGCGGTTCCCTGGGCATTTGTGGCGAAGAAAGCGCAGGTGCTTCTTTTCTCCGCCTTGATGGCACAGTCTGGACGACGGATAAGGATGGAATCGTCCCGGCGCTCTTGTCGGCGGAAATCACTGCGCGCATGGGCCGAGATCCGGGCGAGATATACCATGAGCTCGAGCATGAATTCGGCAAGTCGTTTTTCGAACGTGTCGATGCGCCAGCCTCACCCGCGCAGAAGAAAATTCTGGCAAAACTGGCGCCGCAGCAAATTCACACTCCGGATCTTGCCGGCGAGAAGATTCAAGCCATCCTCACATGCGCGCCTGGTAACGATATGCCTATCGGTGGCATAAAGGTGGTAGCTGAAAGTGGATGGTTCGCGGCCCGCCCATCCGGCACCGAGGACATCTACAAGATTTATGCCGAGAGTTTCCGTGGAACAGGCCATCTGAGCTGTATCCTGGAGGAGGCCCAGACGATAGTCGGAGACGCGCTTGTTGCAGCACGGGATAACGCATCCGCCGAAACATGATTCCATGATCGCCTCACCGGCTCGAGGGCTCATCACAGCCGGGCCGGCACATTGCGAATCTTGCGCCTCTTAAATTATTTGGTCTTGGCATCATCACACCGCAGCGGAAACGATTTCAACAAGAAGGAGGATCCAGATGCAACTAGGAATGATAGGACTAGGCCGCATGGGCATGAACATGGCGGGGCGGTTGATGCACGCCGGGATTGAATGCGTGGTTTACGACGCGCGCGCTGACGCCGTTCAGGAGCTTCAGTCCCAAGGGGCAAGCGGGACCGCCTCGCTCGAGGATCTTGTCGCCCATCTTGCAAAGCCACGCATTATCTGGCTGATGGTCCCCGCTGCTGTGGTCGATTCGCTTCTGTCGCAGCTGACACCGCTTCTTGCCGCAGGAGATATTATCGTCGATGGCGGCAATTCCTATTACCACGACGACATCAGGCGTAGCGCGGAATTGAGTTCGAACGGACTTCACTATGTTGATGTCGGGACAAGCGGTGGCGTTGCGGGCCGCGAGCGCGGATATTGCCTGATGATCGGCGGAGAAAGGGAAATTGTCCGCCACCTTGACCCGATCTTTGCTGCACTCGCGCCTGGCATTGATGCCGCGCCGCGTACTGTGGGCCGGCGTAGATCCAATGGATCGGATGGTACGGCCGAGCAAGGCTATCTGCACTGTGGCCCCTACGGGGCCGGCCATTTCGTGAAGATGGTACATAACGGCATTGAGTACGGCCTCATGGCCGCCTATGCGGAAGGGCTGAACATCCTTCACAGCGCGAACGCGGGCAGACAGGTGCGCGATGCGGATGCGGAAACCACGCCCATGCGCAACCCGGAGTTCTACCAATATGAGCTGGACGTAGCAGAGATCGCTGAAGTCTGGCGCCGAGGCAGCGTTGTAGCGTCGTGGTTACTCGATCTGACGGCGGAAGCTTTAATGGAGGATGCTGATCTTGCGGACTTCTCCGGGCGTGTTTCCGATTCTGGCGAAGGACGGTGGACCACGCTTGCGGCGGTCGACGAAGGTGTGCCAGTACCCGTGATCAGTGCGGCGCTCTTCAGCCGCTTCGAGTCCCGCGGTAATGCGGACTATGCAGATCGCTTGCTTTCCGCCATGAGGAAACGATTCGGGGGTCATGAGGAAAAAAAAGGGGGGCACTGAAGATGGACAAGAGGAACAATAGTGAGGTGGAGTCCGATGCCTTGGTACTATTCGGCGTGACCGGCGACCTTGCTTATAAGAAGATTTTTCCAGCGCTCTATGAGTTGGTAAAGAAGGAGTCTCTCAATATACCCGTGGTCGGGGTGGCGTCCTCCCCGTGGAGCCTCGAGCAACTGCGCGAAAGGGTAACGAAGGCGGTAAGCAAATCCGGGAAAGTTGATGACCAGAACGCACTTAACCATCTTCTTTCCTTGCTTCAGTATGTCCGGGGCGATTACACCAGCGTTGACACATTCAAACTCCTTAAACAAGCACTGGCGGGAGCTGAACACCCGGTGCACTATCTTGCCATTCCTCCGTTTCTTTTCGGAAACGTAATAAAGGGGTTGGGCGCGCTGGGGCTGGCGGCCGGGGCACGAGTCGTCGTTGAAAAGCCGTTTGGCCGCGACCTGGGCTCTGCACGTGAGCTCAATGCCATTGCGCGGTCGGTGTTCCCGGAGGAGTCGATTTTTCGTATCGACCACTTCCTCGGGAAAGAGTCGATCATGAATATTTTGTATTTCCGGTTCGCCAATTCATTACTGGAACCGATCTGGAACAGAAACTATGTAGCCAGCGTACAGATCACGCTGGCCGAGGAATTTGGAATCGAAGGACGCGGTGGATTCTATGAAACCGCAGGCTGTCTTCGCGATGTAATCCAGAACCACCTTTTGCAGATCGTTGCGCTACTTGCAATGGAACCGCCCGCCTACAAGGGTCTGGGAACAGTTCAAAGCGAGAAAATCAATATTCTTCAGGCCTTGCGCCCCTCGACGCCGGCTGACCTGGTACGTGGCCAATATGCCGGCTACCGGAACGAGACGGGCGTAGCCAAGGACTCCGATGTCGAAACTTTCTGCGCGTTACGGCTTTTTATCGATTCCTGGCGTTGGGAAGGGGTACCGTGGTATCTGCGTTCGGGCAAGTTTCTCGCTAAGACAGCCGCTGAGGTCATAGTCCAGTTAAAGCCGCCGCCACAAAGGCTTTTTGACGATTCGGCGGAAGAGGCGTGTCAGGCCAATTATCTGCGCTTCCGTCTTTCCCCCATCTCCGCCGTTGCTATTGCCGCACGCGTCAAGCGCCCCGGAAAGGAATTTGTCGGCATGCAGCGGGAACTTTGCCTGGTCGAGGAACACTTCGGGCGCGAATCGGCCTACGAAAGGCTTTTGCACGACGCCATGCTTGGCGATGAAACACTTTTTACCCGGAAAGAAGCGGTAGAAGCATCCTGGGCGGCTCTCGATCCTGTTCTTAAGTCATATCCCCCTGCCCTCCCTTATGAGCGAGGCAGTTGGGGGCCTGAGGCAGCGGATGCCCTGATCGCAACTGACGGCTGCTGGCACAATCCCTGACAGGGAGTATGAAAACGCGCGACGCGCGCGTATTATTTCGTTTCTGTTATTTGATTTGACCGACTCATAGGAAAGGAATGCCATGGCTAATACTTCCGTTCCAGGAAATCTCGCAATCCGGTCTGCCTTTTTCGCCACCGTTGCCATTCTTTGCATGGCAGGCGCCGCCCATGCGGAAACCGGCGCGACCGGAAGCAGCAATGCGGCTCCGGCAGGGAAGACCGTCTCCGCAGACTCAAAGCAACCATCAGGTTGGGGAGACGCCTCGGCATACCAGGGGAACTCATATACAAAGGAAAGCTCGTCCTCAGGTGAGACCACGGCGGGCTGGCAGCCTGCCGGGCAGGGAACTGGCTCATGCAGGCACTCCCACCCGGATCAGGAAGACTTTCTCTGTAAGCTTATCAGGATTTTTTATGGACCTGACTCGTCCGGACCGAACCGCGATATGGATAACAATATATCAGCCGGCGGTGCAGGTGGTTGAGGTTGAGAGCTGACCTTCCGGGTTCAGTTGGTAATCGACGACCCCGTGAGCGAGAAATTATTATGAAGCACGTTCCCTTTCCCCGGAGATTTCCCGCTCGATCCTCGATATTTGCCGTGATGGCTCTCTGCATGGTGAATGTGTCGAACGCGCAGAGGGGTGAAGCAGATCATGGTAGCGGCACACCGTCCCGACAAAGCTCTCCTGCTGCAGAACAACTTCCGTTTCCGCAAGGAAACGGCACAGCGGATCAGAGAAGTTTGCACCCGGAACAGGGCGGACCCGCTCCCGGACCTGGTGCCCCTGGTCACGCCTCCGCCCCGGCCGATACCTCCACAAGCCAAAAAGCAGTTGGTGTGTGCCAACCCTACACGGGAGGGGAGGAAAGCCTGTGGCGAAGAGTCATAAGGTGGTTCTGCGGGCCCAGTTCGCCGCAGGGACCTGACCGTGACGTAGACACGAATATTTCGGCAGGGGGCGCCGGGGGAGGATGACGCACAGCTTTAACCTCCTGCGAGAAGCGGCTCGGGACGAACGCGGGGATGCAACTACTTTCGTCCACGAACCATTCCTCACGGTGCCAAAAAAACACGATTGCCTTTGAGTCGATTCGACGTCCATCTCTCAGTTTAACCTCATCCCGATGTTGCCCTCGAACATCCATGCGTCCCGCTATGCTGAAATAATATTTAATGCGGCGACCAAAAACAAATAAAACCTCTTTGTCATAGTGGTTTCTATTGGTGTATATTTACGGGAATCCGGACGAAAATAGTAACGGACCTGTGTCCTGATAAGCCAGAACTCAGGTAATGAGCCAATTCAGCCGGTTTTATTACCGGCAATGCTTCACCATTTCTTCACTTCCTCGCCACATTTTTTTAACGTACATTGTGCTATTTTTTCCAACGGCATATGACCGGTAATTGACCGGCAGTGACAGTTATTGGTCCAGCATAATACGGGAAACATGTAGCATATAGGGAACATGTAACCTGAGTATCATCAAAAACATAAAGTTTCAGCCTCGCCATCATCCGAAATCGGGAGAATTTCATGAATTTCAGAATTCCGTTAAGTTTTTTTTCTTGTTGTTTAATCTCAAGTTCCCTGTTTGCTCAAGCCATCGACCTGTATGTCGACACCAAAACCAAGCAGATTTACGCGGAACCGGGAGAAGGACGTGTTCGCATGGGTTCGTTCGAGCGGGTTCCCGATAAACCTGCAAAGCCGGCCGGTAATGAAAGCGCAGGTGAGCCTGTCGCGGCGGCGAAGGAAAAAAGCCCTGAAGGAGGCGTGCTACTGCGGGATGTTGCGGATAAGTCGAAGGTAGTGGGCCCGGAGGTAGGCGGATTTGGAGTCGCTAACTGGAAAGAGAAAGATCCATTTAAATTCAATTTGAACCCGGATGGGAGTCAATACCTTAAATTCGGCTTCTTGAATCAGGCCTGGCTGCGGTATGAACAAACCAACCCGGGATCAACCGTATTGGGCAAGCCTGTGGACGACACGACGGATGTTGCGTTGCGTAGAACCCGTTTCGTACTGCAGGGGCAACTCACCGACAGAGTATATTTCTATACTCAATACGGTATGAATAATTTCAACTTCCTGACGCAGAGCGCGGACAACAGGAAACTTCAGGCGTTCTTTCATGATGCGTTCGGCGAATTGCGGTTGACCCAGGGTCATCAGATGATCGTGGGCGGCGGCCTGGTCATGGCCAATGGCCTGTCCCGCTACAGCAGTCCCAGTGTCAGCACGATCATGACCATGGATGTTCCGCTATTCGCACAGGCGACCGCCGACCGGACCGATATATTCAACAGAAAACTGAGCGTCTATTTAAGAGGCCAGATCGGCAATCTCAACTATCGCATTACCGCGAGCGATCCTTTCCCGATAAATACCGCTGGGCTGCCGCCAGAAGAGATTTCCCCAACAAACGCCCAATTTGCCAGGGTTGGTCACACAAAACAATACCAGGGATTTTTCATGTGGAACTTCTGGGACAAGGAACCGATGACCAACCCTTATATGCAGGGAACGTATCTGGGCAAGAAGTCGATACTGAATCTTGAGGCCGGCTTCATTACGCAAAAAAATGCCACCTGGACTGGAACCTCGGCGGCGGATGCTCAGTTTCACGACATGAATTTATGGTCGGTGGCGGGTTATCTGGATGCGCCGGTAGACAAGGTAAAGGAAACGGCCATCAGCGCCTACCTTGGCTACTTCAATACGAATTACGGTCCGAATTATCTTCGGACCAACGGCATCGGCCCAACTCCGGCTACTGGCGGTTCCACGCTTAATGGCGGGGGCAACGCGTTCCCGATGTTCGGTACAGGCGACATCTGGTACGGGCAGATAGGATATCTGCTGGCGAAAGATCTGCTTGGTGGAAACAATGGGCAACTGATGCCTTATTTTTCTTTTACGAGCGCAGATTTCCAGCGGTTGCATGATCAAATGAACGTCTTCAATGTGGGGATGAACTGGCTGCTGAAAGGACACAACAGCAAGGTTACCTTTGATTATCAGAACAGGCCCGTATTCAACAATGACGGGTATAAAATTTCCAATAGAGGCCAATTCGTACTTCAGTATCAGGTTGCTTTCTGACGGCCCGCAGCCAAGCGCTCCTGGCATCCCCCCGGCCGGCCTGGTTCAGGCCGGCCGGGCTGCTCATTCTCCTTCGCAAGAAACGCACAACACCTTTCCTCCTGCCTCGCCTCCCGACTCTGATTACTCGCGAACCCGGCACAGTTCCCCCTGCGCCGAGTTGACCTAACAGTCCCGGGCGCGGTTATTCGTTCGCCTCCGCTCAACTCCTTGCAATGTGTATTGCGTCATAGATTCAAAATAAAACCACTGCATAGCGGGAGCAAACCAGGGCGGCTCTAAGTGCGGTGGCGCACAGAGACGCGGGGCGCATGGCGTAAAATTTTCCCTGCACGCCACGGAAATTTTTTTCCGCATTGAATAATAAGGGACCAAGCGTCATCCACTTATTTTGCAGGGAGGCATGGCATGATCGCGGCGAGTGTGACCGAATGTAACGTTCCCGTCGCCATGCCGTCCTCGCGCCGAACTTCCTCAAACCGCCCCCGTGCCTGTAAGCGTAATATCGCAGAGCGTTTATTACATTCCGCTTCCCGGTATCGCAGACATTGCTGCGATCACTGCCGTATTCATGTAATCGCCGTAATTCCGTCTATCTCGGCTCGCAGCCCGCCACTTCTTACCAGAACGCTGCGCCGGAGGCGCGTAAAGCCCTTTCACGGGAGAATTGACGCCCTGTTTCCGTCGATCCCATCATCGATATGAAGACTTTCAAGCCAGGGTTCTATCGCGGTCCCGACGCGCCATGCGCCGGACGCTTGATCGCGCTTGCCGTCGTGTCGACTGCCACTATGACCGGTACAGCGACCGCCGGGGAAGCACCCTTGAACTATTTTTTACACAGCCATGGTCCGGCATCCCGGCCAACGATGTATCTGGGATGGGTGCTCGCGGGATTGTCGGTCGCGGTCTGCCTCATCATCGCGCTGCTTTTGATAACAGCCATGCTTCGTAAGCGTCCTGCGGCCGATTCACGCGTGATCGGGCAGGAGAGTGGAGGACTCCGGTGGATATATATCGGAACGGGAATCTCCACCTGCATTCTGGCCGGGCTGGTCGTTTATTCGCTCATGGTCCTGAACAATGTCGCAAACCCGCCGACGGCCCCCGCCATTACGCTGACCGTTACAGGATACGACTGGTGGTGGAAAATCGAGTATGACCATCCCGAGTCTGCAAAACGCTTTATCACCGCCAACGAAATTCATGTTCCCGTGGGTCAGCCTGTTCTTCTCAAATTGAAAAGTGCGGATGTGATTCACGCCTTCTGGGTGCCGAAACTTGCGGGCAAGACCCAATTGATCCCGGGTTTGATCAATCAGAAGTGGATTCAGGCCGATGAGGCCGGCATATATTCAGGTCAATGCAGCCAATTTTGCGGGGTAGGCCACGCTCACATGGGCTTTGAAGTGGTTGCGGAAAGCGCCAACGATTTTCAAAAATGGCAAGAAGAACAGCTTCGGACTGTTTCACCTTCCCCGGCGGGACGCATCAATGCGGGTTATAAATTATTCCTGGACCGCTGTGCCGGTTGTCACACCATCCGGGGAACCGATGCGGCGGGCGAGCATGGCCCCGACCTGACCCACCTGAACTCCCGGCGTCGCCTTGCTGGCGGGCTTTTGGCCAATACGCCGGATGATCTGATGGACTGGATCACCCGTGCACAAAAGCACAAGCCGGGGTCGCGCATGCCAAGTATGGTCTTATCGGACGACGAGAGGTCCGTGCTGGCATTATTCCTGTCAACACTGGATTAGAAAGCCATGGCTATCGCTGACATCACGCAGCGTCCCATCAATGATGATCTTGACCGTGTGCCGGACTTTGGGCGCGCCCCAAGCGGTTCCGATATCGAAGCAAACCTTACCGGAATATGGGAAACAGCGCCTGGATGGAGAGGCTGGCTTTCGACGGTCGATCATAAAACAATCGGTCTGCGCTACATCGTTACCGCTTTTCTTTTCCTGCTGATAGGTGGTATCGAGGCGCTGATAATGCGCGTACAGCTTGCCGGCCCGGATCTGACCTTGCTGACTCCGGAACAATACAGCCAGCTTTTCACAATGCACGGCGTGACAATGATCTTTCTGTACGCGCTGCCGATATTGTCGGGATTTTCCAATTATCTCTGGCCGCTATTGCTCGGCTCGCGAGATATGGCTTTTCCTCGCCTCAATGCGCTTTCCTACTGGATCTTCCTGTTCGCCGGCATCTTCATGTATGTCAGCTTTCCTCTCGGGCAGGCGCCGAACGCAGGCTGGTTCAACTATGTCCCTTTTTCGGGCCCGATATATAACACCGGCCCCAACATCGATGTATTTGCACTCGGTATGGTGTTGCTGGGGATCTCCACAACGGTGGGATCAGTCAATTTCGTTGTCACCCTGTTCAGGATGCGAGCACCCGGCATGACCATCAACCGCGTGCCGATTCTCGTCTGGGGCACGCTTACCGCCTCTGTTGCCAATCTATTGGCAATACCCGCAATCAGTCTCGCGTTTTTCCTGTTGTGGCTGGACCGGCAGTTCGGCACTCATTTTTTCGATGTGGCCAACGACGGTAAGCCGTTGCTGTGGCAACACCTGTTCTGGATCTTCGGCCACCCCTGGGTTTACGCCATTGTGCTCCCGGCGATGGGCATCGTCTCCGACGCGCTGCCGACGTTTTGCCGCCGGCCGCTGGTCGGTTATACCGCGGTGGCGCTTGCGACCATGGCGACCATGCTGATCGGATTCGAAGTATGGATCCATCACATGTTTGCCACCGGCTTGCCCGCGGTGGCCTTGTCGATCTTTGGCGCCGCCAGCATGGTGATTTCAATCCCGAGCGCTGTTGCCGTGTTTGCCTGGATCGCAACAATCTGGCTGGGGAGGCCGGTGTTCAAAACGCCGTTTTTGTTCTTCGCCGGCTTTGTCATTCTGTTCGTGATCGGCGGCATGTCCGGCGTGATGACGGCAGCGGTGCCGCTTGACTGGCAGCTCAACGATACCTACTTCATCGTTGCGCATCTGCATTACGTCTTGCTTGGCATCAACGTATTCCCTGTCGTGGGTGGCATTTATTACTGGTTCCCCAAATTTACCGGTCGCATGATGAGCGAAAGAATAGGCAAATGGAGTTTCTGGGTCATGTTCACCGGCTTTAACGTTGGATTCTTCCCCATGCATCTGGCCGGCCTGCTGGGCATGCCGCGGCGCATCTACACATACTCCTCCCGCATGGGATGGGATGGCGTCAACATGATCACATCCGTCGGGTCTTTCCTGTTCGCCCTTGGCGTGCTGATCTTTCTGGTCAACGTCGTCATCAGCCTCAAACGCGGGGCGCTGGCAGGCCCCAATCCCTGGGACGCGGCCACGCTGGAGTGGACCACGTCTTCACCGCCACCGGCTTACAATTTTGCCGTTATTCCCACTGTCGCCAGCCGCCATCCGTTATGGGAGGACAGGCTGGAAGAGGATAGCGGGGACAACAGGGCGCGCTCCAATTTCACTGAGGGGTATTTGCTGACGAAGGGCCGGGAAACCATTGGAACTTCGCCCATCGATGCAAAGCCGGTGGCCATCCTCAAGATGCCCGACGATTCCTATACGCCTTTCTTTTCCGGATTGTTCCTATCCCTGCTGTTTGCCGGCCTGTTGCTGCACTGGTGGAGTTTTACAGCCGGGATGGCCATAGCGGGCGGAATAACGCTAATCATTTGGATGTGGCCGCAAAAAGCGCTCGTTCAACGCATCGCCGCCGGAAGAGGCCCATGAGTGAGGCAGGTCAGCTCAGCCAGCGTCAGCCATTGCCGGTGGGAAGCGCAGGCAAGCTCTCCACAGGCTGGTGGGGGATTCTGGCATTGATCGTAACAGAAGCGTCCCTGTTCGGCTATTTGTTGTTCGCATACTTCTATCTGGCGTCTCAAACCGAGCAGAGCTGGCCACCGGAGGGTTTACCCGCCCTGCTTGTGCCCACTGTCAATACGGCGATTCTACTCGCCAGCAGCGCTGGCGTATGGGCAGCAGAACGCTACGTCCGGCAAGGGCGGAGACAGTCGAGTATTGCCGGGCTGGTAGCGGCAATCGCGCTGGGCAGCAGCTTCGTCGTGATTCAACTCCTCGAATGGAGGGACAAATCCTACGGCATCACTTCTGACTTGTATGGATCGCTCTACTTCACGATTACAGGATTTCATATGTGTCACGTTGTCATTGGCCTGGGCATTCTGATGCTCCTGCTGGTCTGGACATTACTCGGCTACTTCGATGGCAGGCGCCACGCTGCAATCACTATCGGCGGCGCCTATTGGCACTTTGTGGACATTGTCTGGCTGTTCGTTTTCTCGGCATTGTATGTATCTCCTTATCTCATCAAATAAGCCTTACCGGAAATGAGCACCAGGCAAAATACCGTCAGGCAGCAAGCCTCCTACCATGACTCGCTGAGCCGGACATTGTTGGGCATATTCGGCGCACCCGTGGCGTGGGTGATCCAGATGTCGTTGATCGAACCCATTGCAGCCTATGCATGCTACCCGCGCCAGGTTCCGCTTTCCGCTCCGCTCTGGGCCGAATTGCCTTTCATGCTGGCTATAATCAGTCTGGCTTGCCTGGCAGGAGGTTTATTCTCTGGATATATTGCATTGGATTTCTGGCGGCGAACAGGCCGTTCGTTGACACGGGCCCTGCAAGAAACGCAGGTCATCGAAGTCGATGAGGGGCAGACGCGATTTCTGGCAATGTTGGGGATAATGTCGAGCTTCCTGTTTATTGTTGCGATTTTATTCACCAGCTGCGCGGTCCTTTTAGTGTCGCCATGTAGCGCCTGGACTTGACAGGGATGCGACCAGCAGTGGCGTTCATGGGTTGGTTTACCCGTATGGTCAGGAAAATAATAGTCTATACATGGTTAGTCATCCCGGCGGTCGCCGCTGCCGCGCAGGCACCCGATCCCGCAATGATCGCGCGCGGGGCGTACCTGGCGAAAGCTGCCGACTGCATGGGTTGCCACACTGCGGGGCCCGATCATCCGCCGTTTGCCGGCGGTCTGCCGATCAACTCGCCATTCGGAACCATTTACTCAACCAACATCACGCCTGATCAGGCCACAGGCATCGGCCACTACAGCCTTGATGACTTTAGCCGCGCACTTCGCGACGGCATTGCCAAAGGCGCCAGGAGGCTTTATCCGGCGATGCCCTATGCCTCGTTCACGGCAATGTCGGACGACGACGTCGAGGCGTTATACGCCTATTTCATGGACGAGGTTAAGCCGGTCAACCATCGGCCGCCCCAGACCAGCTTGCCGTTCCCTTTCAATCAGCGCTGGACCCTGCGATTCTGGGACATCGCTTTCGTGAACCACGAGCGCTTCAGGCCGCGCGCTGATCGCGACGCGCAGTGGAATCGCGGCGCTTATCTCGTGCAAGCCCTGGGCCACTGCGGCGCTTGTCATACTCCCCGCGGACTTGGCTTCCAGGAAAAGGGGTATACCGAGTCATCACCCGACTACTTGACCGGGGCGGTAATAGAAAACTGGTTTGCTCCTGATCTGACCGGAAACCCCGCATCCGGTTTAGGACGATGGTTCGAAGCAGAAATCGCCAAATTCCTTGAAACAGGTCATGGCGGGCAAACCGTCGCGTTTGGCAGCATGGTCACGGTTATTGAAAAGAGCACGCAACATTTGCGGAAAGAAGATCTGAACGCTATTGCCCGTTATCTCAAAACGCTTCCACGCCGGGACGGAAAAACATCGTTTGAGCCACTCATGAGGAAAGTCGGCACGGCGCCGGCCGGGAACATCATCGGCCCATTCGAGCGGCCCGGCGCAGGTCTGTATCGGGGATTTTGCGCCAAATGCCACCGACCTGACGGTGCAGGCAAGCTGCCGAAGCTGCCCCGTCTTGCCGGCAGTCCGGTTGTTCTTTCAGAAAACGCCACTTCTCTCATTCGGCTCATGCTGGAGGGAGGCAAAGGTCCGCTGACAAAAAACGGCCCGAAGCCCGAGAAGATGCCAGGTTATGCAAAAAAATTCTCTGACCGCGAGATCGCCGACGTGCTTACCTTTATTCGCAACAGTTGGGGCAATAAGGCACCCGCGGTCACGCCGCGCGACGTATCAAGACTAAGGAAAGCATTGGCCGAGTGACCGTTGCGGCGGAGCGAGATGTATAACCTTGGCGAAAATCGATGAGGGGGCTCGCCTCGCAGCATAATTTCACGGCCGAACCCGGGAGTGAACGGAAAATATGCTTGCCCGTCAGCTTGATTGCTCCTGCCGTACATGTTTCCGCGGCATCAGTTCGTTGCGCACCACGATCAACACTCCGATGGCGCTCATCATAGCGCCGTGTATCCACAGAATTATTCCGCCGATCTGCTGATCCGCCAGTGCGCTCAAGCCACCGATAGCACGGCCGCAAATGGTGTAAATCGGGTAGAGTTCCTGCGACGCAAAAAAAATCATTGCGCCCATCACGATTTGGGGTGGAGCTACGGCAAGCATCATCACGATACGGGAACCTGGCGACAGGCGAACCGAAAGTATGGGGCCGGGATGTAAAACCAGTCCCCAGAAGATCAAACCGTTCACAAACATGCTCCAGTTCATCAGCCGGTACAGGCGCCAGTCGATCATTGCGGTGAAATGGATCGCAGGCAATAACCAGAAGCCGATGAGGCCGCAGAATAGTGTTACCGCCACGATTGGATTGCATAAGGCACGTATCAGATACTGAACTGGCCTCCACCCGGCCATAAGGCGAAAAACCCGCCTGATCCTTGGGGGCATGCCCCCGAGAAGCGTGGCTGATGGCCTGCTCAATACAATCAGGAAAGGCCCGAGATGATGTAATACAAGATGCTGAAGCCGATGAATGAAAAACTGATGCTCGGAGTAATAATCGAACTGTGTATGGGAAACCAGATATACGGAAACCAGCCCGGCCCAAAAATATGATTTTTGTTGAAATGAAGGTTTGCTTCTGGCCGAACCCTTTAGAAAGAGAATTGCTGCGACAGCGGTTGCGCCGGCAACCAGAATTGACGCTTCCCAAGGCTTGAACCAGTATAACCAATCCATCAGGAGCAGGCTCCCCGGACGGCGCGTCTAGTTCGCGGCCGCCAAAAAGATATGTGCAAACTTATTCCACCGTCTGCGTCACTGCCGGATTCCGTCAGCTGAAGCCAGCAGTCGGCGAAGGTCCTGCTCCAGATTCTCGTCAGAATCGGCGGAAGTGGCCAGCAGGCGCGCTTGACCTCGTGAATCAAAAATGTAAATGGCGTCGCTGTGCATGATATCGCGCGACTCGGATATTTTTGAGCGCGGACGATAGGCCGCCCGGTATTGCTTGGTGAGAGCTTCGATGTCTTCTTTTGAGCCCGTCAACCCGACGGCATGCACGGGGTCAAATTGTGTCACGTACCGGTGCAAGACTTGCGGCGTGTCACGCTCGGGATCGAGCGTGACAAAAAGGACGCGAACTTGCTGCGCATCACTGCCCAGAAGCTGCGTTATGCGAGCCAGCCGGGCCATTGAAACGGGGCATTCGGCCTCACAATGGGTAAATCCGAAATACATCAATAATACGTGCCCATCATATGTTTCTGCCGTCACCGCCTGGCCGGTGTCGGACGTCAGAGAAAAATTCAGTTCCGGCAAATGGCCTGTGACCTGCTCAAGATGCCAGGAACTCCTGGAGGTGCAAGCACTCACTGCCAGCACCATCATCAACCCTGAAATGAACCGGCCTGTAATCAGGCTTAGTGATCTGGCAGCACGTTTGTCCATCGAGATTTTCCCACGTTGCTTTCGGCAGTGATGTTCGCCCGTTCGCTTTCAATATAGCATTCAACATTGCTATTGCACGAATACGGGAAACGCTTTATATTCCTCTCATGAGGCAAACACATCGCACTTTCCCCCTCCGCTTTCTGCATCGCCCGCAGCTTCTCGCAAGACCGCTGCTGCGCCGCGCGCGCTAAAATTACACCCCCCTTCAAGTTTTTTATGCTGCGGAATCTGCTCCTGGATTCGGTATGGCAGTTCGATTATCCTTTCGGAAAACGGAGAATTCATTGAAAGACCACTTGATTATCTTTGACACCACTTTGCGCGATGGCGAGCAAAGCCCCGGTGCATCCATGACGCGAGAAGAAAAGGTACGGATTGCGCGGCAACTCGAGCGCATGCGGGTGGACGTGATCGAAGCAGGCTTCCCGGCCGCCTCCAACGGCGACTTCGAATCGGTGAAAGCGGTGGCTGACGCGATCAGGGACAGCACGGTGTGTGGCCTCGCCCGGGCGACCGAAGCTGACATCAAGCGCGCCGGCGAAGCTTTGCAAGGGACCACTTCGGCTCGTATTCACACTTTTATTGCCACTTCTCCCATACACATGCAGAAGAAGCTGCGCATGTCTCCGGACCAGGTGGTGGAACAAGCGGTAAAAGCGGTGAAATGGGCTCGCCAATATACCGATGATGTGGAATTTTCACCTGAAGACGCAGGCCGCTCCGACATAGATTTTCTCTGCCGCGTGCTGGAGGCTGTGATTAATGCCGGAGCCGCCACCGTTAATATTCCCGACACCGTCGGTTATACCATGCCGGAGCAGTTCGGAAAACTCATCCGTACGCTGCGTGAACGAATACCCAATTCCGACAAGGTAGTGTTTTCAGTGCATTGCCATAACGATCTGGGTCTGGCAGTGGCTAATTCTCTCTCGGCGGTAGTCAACGGAGCGCGCCAGGTGGAATGCACCGTTAACGGCCTGGGTGAACGCGCAGGTAATGCCTCGCTGGAGGAAATCGTAATGGCGGTACGTACCCGTCAGGACTTTTTCCCCTGTGACACGCGCATAGACGCGGTTCATATCGTACCGGCGAGCAAACTTGTGTCGGGTATTACGGGTTTTCCAGTACAGCCGAACAAGGCCATTGTCGGCGCAAACGCGTTTGCTCATGAATCCGGGATACACCAGGACGGTGTCCTCAAGCACCGCGAAACCTATGAGATCATGCGTGCCGAAGACGTGGGCTGGGGCGCCAACAAACTATTACTCGGCAAACATTCCGGCCGCAACGCCTTTCGCAGTCGTCTGGCGGAACTCGGGATTGGATTGGAATCGGAGGAAGTGCTTAACGCTACATTCATGCGTTTCAAGGAATTGGCGGACAAGAAGCACGACATTTTCGACGAAGACCTGTATGCGCTGGTTTCGGACGACGCCATGACCCTGCACGAACACTACAAGCTTCTGTCGCTGACGGCTCATAGCGAAACCGGCGAAACGCCTCATGCGAATATAGTGATTGGCGAAGAAGGCAAGGAATCGCGCGCCGAGTCGGATGGTAGCGGTCCCGTGGATGCCGTTTTCCGGGCAATTGAAAAGATATTGAGCAGCGGCGCCGAGTTGCAGTTATTTTCTGTTAACGCCATCACAAGCGGTACCGATTCGCAAGGCGAGGTGACGGTGCGATTGCAAAAGTCGGGCCGCATCGTTAACGGGAACGGTGCGGATACCGATATCGTCGTAGCCTCTGCTAAAGCCTACCTCAGTGCGCTCAACAAACTGCACAGTAAACTGGAGCGAGCACATCCGCAGGTTTGATCAGCCGATTCCGCAGGACGGGATAAACTGATAGTGTATGCGGCAGGATCAGTTTATTCTGCTTGGAACATGGGGGATGCGTTTTGAGATTTTCCTTTCATACCTGTCGATCGGCTTAAAGACCGATGAAATCCTCGCGCCCCCTGGATTTCACATATTACGTGCTGGTCCGCTTCTTCCAGCACAATTGCACACAGGTTGCCGGAAGCCTTACCTTCACTACTCTGCTCTCGCTAGTGCCGTTAATCACTATCGCACTATCTGTCGTGGCGGCATTTCCCGCGTTTACTGAATTTTCAACCCAGATAAAAATATTCATTCTCACCACTATGGTGCCGGAAGCGGCAAATAAGGTCATCGCCGTATATATGCAGCAATTCGCCGACAACGCGGTGAAACTGACCGCCATCGGCACTGCTTTTCTGGGGGTGACGGCGCTTGCGCTGATGCTGACCATCGACAAAGCGCTAAACTCCATATGGCGGGTTTCCCGGCTACGACCCCTCCTGCACCGGCTGCTGATATACTGGGCGGTACTCACCATTGGTCCACTATTGATCGGCGCGAGCTTGTCGCTTACTTCCTGGCTGATCGGAACGTCGATGGGTCTTACCCGGGACATTCCGGGCATCGATATCGCGCTTCTGCGCCTGGGACCACTCGTCCTGACTAGTATTGCCTTTTCGATTCCCTATCTCATTGTCCCTAATCGCCAGGTTTCATGGCGTCATGCGATGGTGGGCGGCGTGGCCGCGGCCGTGGGATTCGAGGTTATGAAGCAGGGGTTCGCCATTTATGTCACCCGGTTTCCCACTTATCAGGCGGTGTATGGCACGTTTGCCGCTATCCCTATTTTCCTGCTGTGGATTTATCTCTCATGGTTGATGGTGTTGCTGGGCGCGGTAATTGCCGCTTCCCTTTCCAGTTGGCGTTTCGGTACATGGCGGCGCGACCCGGCAGCAAAGGGCAAGCAGTTTTTCGACGCGTTGCGCCTGTTACAGATACTGGGAGAGGCGCTAAAGACAGGCAAAGTTGAAACTTATTCCAGTTTGCAGCAAGGACTGGCGCTGACTCCCGAAGAGCTGGAGCCGATGATGGAGCTTCTGAGCCAGGCCGGGCTCGTCCAGCAGGTGAAGACAGGAGGATGGGTTTTGATACTTGATCCCGCTAAAATCATGGTTGCCGATATTTATCGCCTGTTTACATTTCGCCCCGAGGCGGTGCGCTTCGCTGCTGCGGGCGATGAAAAGCTGGAGCATCTGCTGGACGAGATTGCGGCCGGAATGAACGAGAAAATGAATCTCCCGCTGTCGCAACTTTTTGCGTCATCGCAACCAGATAAAGTGGTGGTGAATTGAACTTCAAGGGTTGTCCAAAAAAATGACGCGATACTGTCTTGCCGTTTTGGTGTGCCTGTCCTTATCCCTGTCCAATGCCCAGGCCGTGGGCTTTACTTTTACGGACCATACGGGCAAGAAACTCACGCTTTCTGACTACAAAGGCAAATGGGTAGTGATAAATTTCTGGGCAACGTGGTGCCCACCTTGTCTGAAGGAAATCCCGGATCTCGTGTCGCTCTACGAGAGCCGGAAAAAAGATGTAATGGTTATCGGTGTCGCGATGGATTACCGTAATCCTAAAACGGTGCTTAAATTTGTTGACTCCATGTCCATTTCTTATCCGATTGTTTTTGGCGATAAAAAAATTGCCTCGCAGATCGGACCCGTCTCAATGCTGCCTACCACCTATTTATTTGACCCTGCCGGGAAGCCGGCAGCCTACAAGGTGGGGATAATTTCCCGCGAAGACCTGGAGGGCTTCATGCGGGAAAATCCGGTAGTGGAACCGGGCGGACGTTCAGGCGGGAAAACGCAACGAAAGGACAAGTGAATTCCTGCAAGCAACAGGATATCTACTATCGAGACAAGGGCCTACGTTAGGCCACCTGTCGAGAGAACCGTCATGGAGGGCCGGCAGATGAACGCAGAAAGGCAATTACAGGACATCACGTCAGGCTCCGCGTATTCTTGATTTTATAAACCCGACAATATCTTGGGATGGATAAGGAATAGCTTGTGCTTTCTCGTCCCGTCGCCCCTGATACTCTATTATTCCTTGCTTCAAGCTTCTCTCGCCGATAACGATACGATGGGGAATGCCTATCAGCTCCATGTCAGCAAACATCACACCGGGCCGATCGTCCCGGTCATCCAGCAGAACATCGATGCCGGCGTCGCACAGCGCAGCATATATACTCTCGGCCTCGATCCTGACCTCCGTATTTTTCTTTAGCCCGATGGGGATGATAACGACCTGGAAAGGCGCCATCGCCTCCGGAAAGATAATACCGCCCGCATCATGGTTCTGCTCGACGGCGGCAGCTACAATGCGTGATACGCCAATGCCATAGCAACCCATTTCCATGGGCCGGCTCTGCCCTGATTCATCGAGATAAACGGCTTTCATCGCTTCCGAGTATTTAGTGTGCAACTGGAAAATATGCCCCACTTCTATGCCGCGGCAGATATCCAGCTTTCCCCCGCCATCGGGCGATGGATCGCCAGGAATCACATTGCGGATGTCGAAGACATGGTCGGGTTCTTTCATATCACGGCCAAAATTCGCATTCACGAGATGGTAATTCTCTTCATTCGCACCGCACACGAAATCGTTCATTGCCGCTACGGTACGGTCCGCGATGACGGGAAGGGTCAGGCCGGCAGGTCCAATATATCCTGGAAGGCAACCGGTTTTTGCGCGAATTTCCTCTTCGTTCGCTAACCGGAAGTCGCAAAGAAAAGGAATCTTGCGAACTTTCGTCTCGTTGAGGTGATGGTCGCCGCGTAGCAGCAATAGATATACTTCGCCATTTGCCACTACTGCCAGCGTTTTTATCGTTTGCTCAACAGGAAGGCTCAAGAACGCGGCCACTTCCTCACAGGTCTTTTTGCCCACCGTCTCGACTTTCCGCATTACGCTTCCAGCCGCACCGCGAGGCCCTGCCGGCGGCAATGCCTCGGCCATTTCCACGTTAGCCGCGTATTCCGAATCCGGGCAAAAAGCGATGGCGTCCTCGCCTGAATCCGCTAATACGTGAAACTCATGCGAACCGCTGCCTCCCATTGGTCCGGTATCCGCTGTCACTGCGCGAAATCCCACTCCCAGGCGGCTGAATATCCGGCAGTAGGCTTCATGCATCGCTGCGTATGTTTTCTCCAGGCTGTCACTGCCGGCGTGAAACGAATAAGCGTCTTTCATGACGAATTCGCGGGCGCGCATGACGCCGAAGCGCGGCCGGATTTCGTCGCGGAATTTGGTTTGAATCTGGTAAAAGGTCAATGGCAACTGACGGTAGCTTCTAATCTCCCGCCGGGCGATGTCTGTAATAACCTCCTCATGGGTAGGGCCAAAGCAAAAATCGCGCTGATGCCTGTCCTTGATTCTCAACATCTGGGGACCGAACACATCCCAGCGTCCCGTTTCGCGCCACAATTCAGCAGGCTGTATGGCCGGCATCAGAAGTTCCAGCGCGCCGCTTGCGTCCATCTCTTCCCGCACGACACTTTCAACCTTCCGCAGGACTTTAAGACCGAGTGGCATCCACGTGTAAAGCCCGCTCCCTAGCCGCCTGATGAGGCCGGCGCGCAGCATCAGCTTGTGGCTTATCAATTCCGCCTCGGCGGGGGCTTCCTTGAGAGTGGAAATAAAAAAACTTGCTAGGCGCATATGCGGTCCGCTGTGACGGTGGGACCTGCAATTCTACTCTGAAAAGTCATCCCATTTTCAGCCGCACTGCCTGTGCTTCCTTAACCGTTGTTTTATTAAACTCTTGGCAGCTTTCAATCTGGGATAAAATGTGGAAAAATCTATTCCTATTGTGATGGATAAAACGGGTGAATCGCATGATCGACCGTAACGGATATCGCTCAAATGTGGGTATCATTCTGCTGAACTCGAAAAACGAAGTATTCTGGGGGAAACGCATCAAGCAGGATTCCTGGCAATTTCCGCAAGGAGGCATCAAGCCGGGCGAGAGTCCGGAGCAGGCGATGTATCGGGAATTGACGGAAGAAGTCGGCTTGCATCCCTGGCATGTGGAGATCATTGGCCGAACACGGCATTGGCTTCGCTATGAAGTGCCGGATCAATGGATAAGGCGCGACTGGCGAGGAAATTACAAGGGCCAAAAACAAATCTGGTATCTTTTGCGACTGATAGGGCGTGACTGCGACGTATCCCTGCGCACCAGCGTCCGTCCTGAATTTGATGCGTGGCGATGGAACCAGTACTGGGTAGAACTGGAGTCCGTGGTCGAATTCAAACGCCAGGTTTACCGGCAGGCCTTGACGGAACTGGCGCGCTTGCTCAACCGTCCCCTCCCTCCCACCGGAAGTGATGGTTATGGCAGATCGGGCTACGGCAGCAGGAAACAGTTTGCAATTGGTCCAGTCAAACATAGCGAGTAAATCGGACAAGCAGCATTCCAGCACGGAACAGCATGAAATATTCCCGGACCGGGAAGACCGGTGTGCCGAGCCATGCCCGGGCACTCCCCGGATTCGATTGGCAGGAGTCCCGCGTTTCATATTTAGCCGTGCCAGGCCCTTACCTCTTTTTTTACAGCAGCAAGCTCCATCGCGACATATGATATCCGATACCTTGTTCCCGTCCCGAGCCGCAGATAAACTTGCCCATGGCTTCAGTTTGTTAGGCGTAATCGGCTGCGCCACTACAGCCGCGTTTTTTAGGAGATTACCGATGATAATGCGGGCATTGATCATATCGCTGCTATCTGTTGGAACCATTGCCGCGCCGCCAGTCATGGCTGCCGCTGCCGATGAACCCATTCAGCCAATTGAAGCCGCCAAACCCAAGAATGAAAACATGGTGGAACTGGGCAAGATGCTTTTTTTTGATCCACGCTTATCGAAGTCCGGATTCATCTCGTGCAACTCCTGCCACAACCTGAGCATGGGCGGCTCAGACAATCTGCCCTCATCAATCGGCCATAAGTGGCATCAGGGCCCGATCAATTCGCCTACAGTGCTGAATTCCAGCATGAATCTGGCGCAGTTCTGGGATGGCCGTGCCAAGACCTTGAAGGACCAGGCTGGCGGCCCGATCGCAAACCCCGGGGAAATGGCGTTCAGCCACGAATTGGCGGTGGGCGTGCTCCAGTCCATCCCCCAGTACCGGAATCGCTTCAAAGAGGTGTTTGGTTCCGACAAGATTGACATCGGCATGGTAACGGATGCAATCGCCGCCTTTGAAGAAACACTGGTTACACCTGACTCCCGTTTCGATAAATGGCTCAAGGGCGACAAGGCGGCCATAAATCAAACCGAACGGGAAGGATACAATCTCTTCAAGGATGCCGGGTGCACGGGCTGTCATAATGGAGCTGCGGTCGGCGGGGCCTCATTCCAGAAGATGGGTGTAATGGAACCTTACAAAACAAAGAGCAAGGCGGAAGGCCGGTTTGCGATAACTGGAAAGGATGCGGACCGCATGATGTTCAAGGTACCCACCTTGCGAAATATCGAGTTGACTTATCCATATTTTCATGACGGTGCTGCCGCAAGCCTCGAAGACGCGGTGAACACGATGGGCCGTCTACAGTTGGGCCGCAACTTCACCAAGGATGAAAACGCGAAGATCGTAGCCTTCCTGAAGACGCTTACCGGTAAGCAACCTCAATTCCTGATACCCATTCTGCCGCCCTCAACCAAGGAGACCCCGAAACCTAAACCGTTTGATGATTAATCAGTACAGGGGAAAACCGGATCGCGCTCCTTGATGCCTCTTCTCTTGCGAGAGAACGCCATAAGTTGCGCGTTGCCGGACCTGCATTCATCGGAAGGCGTTCCGTACTGCACTTTCGGATGAAAAAGTATGCCAGGTTGAGTTACAGCCCGGGCTCAGCCGGGACTTGCATTTTGGCTGCGCTCAAGTCAGGCACTGCGGGTATTGCCACGCCGGAAATAGCGAAGATTGCGGTGATGCTCCTGTTCTTTTTTTATCCCCGCTGATTCAATTCTCCGGAGAATTGCAGGTGGGGAGATTAATATTTGTCATACCCGTGTTTTCGGTATTCGCCGCTGATTCGGCTCCCCTTTACAAATATGGATTTACTCTTGAAAATCAAGTAGAGTTACTTCTTGAATAATTAAAATACGGAGTCACCAATGAGCGCTAAGGGGCAATTGTTACAAGACCCGTTTCTAAATACATTGCGGAAGGAACATATTCCAGTGTCAATTTATCTGGTAAACGGAATCAAGCTGCAAGGACATATTGACTCATTTGATCAATATGTGGTGCTGCTGAAGAATACTGTTACGCAAATGGTATACAAACACGCGATTTCCACTGTTGTCCCCGCAAGGGCTGTGAACATTCCATTTGAGGCGCCCACTATACCTGATGCTTGATCGACCCGCAGCGAACACGTTTAACACTAACGCCGCTGATAAGGCTGTACTGGTCAGTCTGGATTTTGGGGAGAGCGATCCTGCCGAGAATCTGGAAGAATTACGACGGCTGGCTGCGAGCGATCAGCTTACGATTTCCGCGGTTGTCAACGGCAAGCGCTTAAAGCCGGACCCGGCGACCTTCGCAGGTAGTGGAAAGGTCGATGAAATAGCGGCGGCATTGGAACAAACCGGAGCCTCCCTGGTCATTTTCAACCACGACCTCTCTCCTGCCCAGCAACGTAATCTGGAGCAGCGCGTCGAGCACAGGGTAATAGACCGCACCAGCCTGATTCTGGATATCTTCGCGCAACGCGCCAAAAGTCATGAAGGAAAGTTGCAGGTGGAACTTGCGCAGCTTGAGCACCTTGCAACCCGGTTGGTACGCGGCTGGAGCCATCTGGAACGCCAAAAAGGCGGTATTGGTTTACGCGGCCCCGGCGAAACGCAATTGGAGACGGACCGGCGCCTGCTGGGGAAGCGCGTTAAACTGCTGAAGGAAAAACTTGCAAAATTCCAGGCGCAACGCGCGTTGCAGCGCCGCTCCAGGCAGCGCGGCCAAGTAATGTCTGTTTCCATCGTCGGCTATACCAACGCCGGCAAGTCCACCCTGTTCAATAATCTCACCCGCGCCCATACCTACGTAGCTGATCAATTATTCGCGACTCTGGACGCAACTACCCGGAAATTGTTCATCCAGGATTACGGTCCCCTCGTGCTCTCGGATACGGTGGGTTTCATCCGCGATTTGCCCCATTCACTTGTCGCCGCTTTCCGAGCCACCCTGGAGGAAACAGTACAAGCCGATTTATTGCTCCACGTGGCGGACGCGGGCAGTCCTGCCCGTGCTGAGCAGATTGATGAAGTCAACAAGGTGCTGAAGGAAATTGGTGCCGACACCGTTCCACAGATACTGGTGCTGAACAAGGTGGACCTTATCGACTTATCCGCGGGCGGCGCGGGTTATCGGCGTGATGAGTATGGTAGAATCGAGCAAATCCGATTGAGCGCAAAAACCGGCGAGGGGCTGGAATTTATCAGGCTGGCCCTGGCAGAAGCAATTGAGGAGCGTGCATTGCACGGGCGTGAGGACAGACCGCATGCCCGACCGTAATGACACTATAGCTCCTCGCCGTGTTTGTTTGTCCATCCGTTCCATAACACGTTTGTTTTCTACGGCAAGCTGAAATCCGAAGTTTTCACCGTACCGTTTAATGTCTATCTGCATTAAACAAAAAATAGGAATCATCATGGGATTAAACGATCCCCAGTGGGGAAGAAAAAAAGGCAATTCCGGTCCACCTGACCTGGATCAACTGTGGCGCAACTTCAACAAGAAGCTCAATAACCTTTTGAAGCGCAAGGGCGGGGGCAACGGGCCTGGCGGCGGCGAGGGACCGGCCGGCGGTCCTCCGAAGCGATATAACGTCAGCATCGGGTTGCTTATCGGGCTGCTCCTTCTGCTGTGGATAGGCAGCGGATTTTACATTGTGAACGAAGGCCAGCGAGGCATCGTATTACGTTTCGGAAAGTATGTGGAAAGCACCCAGGCGGGCTTGCGCTGGCATTTGCCCTATCCGATCGAGGTAGTGGAAGCCGTTAATGTGAGCCAGGTACGCACGGTGGAAATCGGCTATCGTAACAATGTGAGAAGCAAGGTATTGAAAGAATCGCTGATGCTGACCGATGACGAAAATATTGTCGATATTCAGTTTGCGGTGCAATACATCCTCAAGAATCCCGAGGAATTCCTGTTCACCAACCGCGAACCGGAAAACGCGGTGCTGCAAGCGGCGGAAACCGCAATACGGGAAATCATCGGTAAAAGTAAAATGGATTTTGTGCTATATGAGGGCCGCGAACAGGTGGCGGCGAAAGCAACCGAACTGATGCAGGACATCCTCGATCGCTACAAGATAGGGATTGCCATCAGTAAAGTGACAATGCAGAACGCGCAACCGCCGGAGCAGGTGCAGGCGGCTTTTGATGATGCGGTCAAGGCAGGTCAGGATAGGGAACGGCAGAAAAATGAAGGTCAAGCCTACGCCAACGATGTTATTCCCAAGGCCAAGGGTAACGCGGCGCGATTGCTGGAAGAGTCTGAAGGGTACAAGCAACGCGTAATTGCAAGTTCCGAGGGTGAGGCAAGCCGCTTTAAACAGGTTCTTGCTGAATATAGTAAAGCGCCTGCCGTGACCCGTGACCGGCTTTATCTGGACATGATGGAAGAGGTGCTTTCGAACACCAGCAAAATTATCGTGGATCAGAAAAGCGGCAGCAATCTGCTCTATTTACCGCTGGATAAACTGATACAAACGAGCGGGCCCTCGTCTTCACCTGCGCTGCCATCCGAAGCGCCATCCGGCGTTTCGCAAGAGGCTGTGCCGGACGGCGGTGCTCGCACTCGCGAGGCGTTTCGCGGCCGTGAACGGGAGACAAGATAAATGAAAAACTATACCTCGTTGCTCTTGGGCATTCTTGTCGCCCTGTTCCTTCTGGGAACTTCTTCACTGTATATCGTGGACCAGCGCCAGCAAGCGATCTTGTTTCAACTAGGGGAGGTAGTCGATGTAAAGACGTCGCCCGGCCTGTATTTCAAGATTCCTTTGGCGCAGAACGTGCGCTATTTCGATTCTCGTATCCTGACCATGGATACAGCCGAACCCGAGCGCTTTATCACGTCGGAAAAAAAGAATGTATTGGTAGATCTGTTCGTGAAGTGGCGGATCATCGACGTCAAGCAGTATTACGTCAGCGTGCGTGGCGACGAAATGCTTGCGCAGACCCGCTTGGCGCAAACGGTGAATTCCAGCCTTCGGGATGAGTTCGGGAATCGCACGGTGCATGACGTGGTTTCCGGAGAGCGGGACAAGATAATGGAAATCATGCGCCAGAAAGCCGACGCCGACGCGCGCAAAATCGGAGTGGAGGTCGTGGACGTCAGGCTGAAGCGGGTGGATTTGCCTCAGGAAGTGAGCGAATCGGTCTATCGTCGCATGGAAGCGGAA
The DNA here is from genome assembly GCF_900115125.1 of Nitrosospira briensis. GTDB lineage: Bacteria > Pseudomonadota > Gammaproteobacteria > Burkholderiales > Nitrosomonadaceae > Nitrosospira > Nitrosospira briensis_A. The sequence goes on from NZ_FOVJ01000002.1 coordinate 358,142, forward strand.
CGTAAACGGGTAGCGAATGAATTACGCTCCACGGGGTCGGCAGAGTCTGAAAAAATTCGCGCCGACGCCGACCGTCAACGCGAAGTCATTCTTGCGGAAGCTTACCGGAAAGCTCAGGAGGTAAAAGGTGAAGGTGATGCCAAGGCCTCCGCAATTTACGCGAGCGCTTTTCAACCTAACCCGGAATTTTATGCTTTTTATCGTAGCCTGGAAGCCTATAAGCAGAGTTTCAGAAACAAGAGCGACATGATGGTGCTGGAGCCCACCTCCGAGTTTTTCAAGTATTTGAAGAACTCGGGTAGAAACGCGAAATGATGGCGGATTTCCATGATTCGTCTCAATGCAAACGTTTTATGAATTCCGGGATCTGCTGGCTGCGGTGAGTTCATGGCGGGATATGCAGACCTTGGGCATCCTGTTGCCGTGATATTTCTTTCGCAATTTCCCGCCGACAACGATCTCGCTGGAACTTTAAATCGGCGAGTGCGTACCAAGCACCAAGTATCTACCGAGGTTATGGCGGCATGTGGGACACGTTATTAATGGCGTTCGCCCTGATGCTGGTGCTGGAAGGACTCGTTCCGTTCCTGATGCCCGGCGTTTGGCGGGAGACCTTCAGAAAACTGACGGAAACGGGCGACAATCAGATTCGCTTTATCGGTCTTACCTCTATGCTGGCGGGACTTCTTCTACTTTACCTCGTGAAATAGGTCCGCGCTCGCACTTCTCTCAAGATGCAATGGAACGTAAACATGCGTGCATGGGTTCTTCCCGAATATATTGAGGACATCCTGCCTGCCGAGGCATTCCGCATCGAGATGATGCGTCGACGCGTCATGGATTGGCTGTTTGCACATGGCTATGAACTCGTCGGCCCCCCCTTGCTGGAATATGTGGAATCGCTACTGAAGGGCAGCGGCGGCGGCACTGATTTGCGCATGTTTAAAGTAGTGGATCAGCTCAGCGGCCGGATGATGGGCTTGCGTGCGGACATGACGCCTCAGGTCGCGCGTATCGATGCGCATTTGCTGAACCGCAAGGGTATCACGCGGCTTTGTTACGCAGGCACGGTGTTGCATACGGTGCCCTCCGGTTTGACCCGCACGCGAGAGCCGCTGCAGGTTGGCGCGGAACTTTATGGCCACAGCGGGCTGGAAAGCGATCTGGAAGTCCAGCGGCTTATGCTGCAATGTCTGGCGATAGCCGGAGTTGGTAAAATTCATCTTGATCTCGGTCACGTCGCGGTATTTCGGGGTCTGGTCAGGGGCGCGGGAATTCCGGCTGAGCTGGAAAGGGAATTATTCGGTGTATTGCAGGCAAAGGATATATCGGCACTGGAGAAGCTTTGCGGCGGCCTCGATAAGCAGGTGGACAAACCTGTGGTGCAGGCGCTATTGCTGCTGCCTGAACTATATGGCGATGACAAGACCCTGCGCCGTGCGCGCAAATCTCTCCCGAATTATCCGGAAATCATGACGGCGCTGGATGAACTGGAAATGGTTGGGGCGGAGTTGGGTCCGCTCGTGGATACGCTGGCGTTTGACCTGGCTGATCTGCGAGGCTATCACTATCACAGCGGCATGGTTTTCGCGGCATATACAGGTAGCAGTTCCAACGCGATTGCGATGGGTGGACGCTACGACGAAGTCGGAAAAGCGTTTGGAAGATCCCGTCCGGCTACCGGGTTCAGTATGGACTTACGGGAACTGTCCGGGTTGGTGGAACCCGGTCTCTATCCCAAGGGAATCCTGGCTCCTTATGCGAAAGGGGATAAGGCGCTTGAAAGAAGAATTGAACAGCTTCGTAGTGAAGGCGAAGTCGTAGTGGTGGAATTGCCTGGGCATGAGAATGACGAAAGTGTTTTTAACTGCGACAGGAAACTGATGCTGGAACGCAATGTTTGGTCGGTAACAAAAATCTGACGTGAATATCGGCAGACACGCAGGAAAAGCGCTCTGGTTGAGCATCCCTTGAATCTCCGGGCTCGGCGGTGTATTAATTTTCAAGATTGGCAGATATGACAAAAAATGTGGTCGTCATTGGGACACAGTGGGGCGACGAAGGCAAGGGCAAGATAGTCGATTGGCTGACCGACCACGCTCGAGGCGTGGTTCGCTTTCAGGGAGGCCACAACGCGGGACACACGCTGGTCATCGGTGGCAAGCAAACGGTACTGCACCTGATTCCTTCGGGGATTCTGCGTAATGACGTCGCTTGCTATATTGGCAATGGCGTCGTCGTGTCCCCGCAGGCGCTGCTGGAGGAAGTCGACATGCTGGAGAATGCCGGGGTCGACGTGCAGGGAAGGTTGCGCATCAGTGAAGCCTGCCCCCTTATACTGCCCTGCCATGTCGCGCTCGATAGCGCACGGGAAACCGCCCGAGGCCTGGGCAAAATCGGTACGACGGGGCGCGGCATAGGGCCGGCGTACGAAGACAAGATAGCGCGACGTGCCGTTCGCCTACAGGATCTGTTTCACCGTGACCGCTTTGCTGCGAAGCTCGGCGAGATGCTCGATTATCATAATTTTGTGCTGAAAAATTATTTCCATGCCCCGGTGGTAGATTTTCAGCAAACTGTTGATGATACCCTATCCCTGGCTGAGCGCATCAAACCAATGATGGCAGACGTGCCGCGACTTTTGTTCGAAGCCAACAGGTCCGGTAACAACCTGCTATTTGAAGGTGCGCAAGGAACCTTGCTCGATATCGATCATGGCACCTACCCTTTTGTTACGTCGAGTAACTGCATTGCGGGTGCGGCGACGACTGGAAGCGGGGTCGGCCCGCAAATGCTGCACTACGTGCTGGGCATTACCAAGGCTTATACCACTCGGGTAGGCGCCGGTCCATTCCCTACCGAACTGGTAGACGACGTCGGCAGGCATCTGGCCAAACGAGGCAACGAATTTGGTGCAACCACCGGTCGGCCGCGACGCTGCGGGTGGTTTGACGCCGCGGCACTGAAGCGCTCCATTCAGATCAATGGCGTCTCGGGCTTATGTGTTACCAAGCTCGACGTGCTGGACGGCGTAGAAACCCTGCGCGTAGGGGTGGGTTACAATTTGACCGGGAACGGCGGGGGAAATGGTTTCAGGGAGATCCTGCCGGTGGGCGCGGAGGAACTCGCCTGTTGCGAGCCGGTTTACGAGGAAATGCCGGGGTGGACCGGTAGCACGGTGGGCATCAAGAGCTTTGAGCAGTTGCCGGCCGCGGCGCGCGCATACCTGAAGCGTATGGAAGAGGTATGCGAGGTCCCGATAGACATGATATCGACCGGCCCAGACCGGGAAGAAACGATTGTGCTGCGGCATCCTTTTGAGTAGCTATCCTTATCCTCTTGATTTCAGGTCCTGGCATCAGATGGGCAGCTCGCGTGTGTCTTTGCCGTGAGCGCTGAAGAAACAAAAAACAGTATGAACGGCTGCACGTTGCGCATCGCCAACTGGCAAAACGATAGCGGAGCGTTACGCGCAATACGGGAAGCTGTTTTTATCCACGAGCAGGGCATCCCTCCCGAATTGGAATGGGATGAAATTGACGCGAATTGTATCCACGTACTCGCCATGGATTCAGCGGGAAAACCGATCGGAACTGCCCGGCTCTCAAGCGACGGCTCGATCGGGCGCATGGCGGTGCTTAAGGATTGGCGAGGCAAAGGCGTGGGCAGCGCACTCGTGCAATGCCTGCTAGGGGAGGCGCGGAGCCGGCAGATAAAGCAGATCGGTCTGAACGCGCAAACATATGCTGTCGGGTTTTATCTCAAATTTGATTTTCAACCAGCGGGGGAAGAGTTCCTGGATGCTGCGATTCCCCATGTCAGAATGGTTTTGCGATTATCGACTGACATGGTTGAATAGTCATTTCCCCTGGAAGTCACACGGTAGCTCTCCGCCAGGCATCCTTCTGCCGTATCTGACGATTTCCCGGAGCAGACCGCATTTGTTTGGGAGACGCTACTGTTAAACAGACAAATCACGATAAAAACGCATGATCAAAATGGAACCGTGAAATCGAGGGATAACACCACCTGGTCTTTCTTTCCCCCGAAGGGACGATAACTTGCTCCATGCAGCGCGTCCACGTTGTCATACCGTACGTTCGGCCGAACATTAAACTGTTGTATCGGCTTCCAGTCTAGCTTCAATGTTTTAGCCGCTTTCCAGTTCATACCCACGGTCACGGCATAATAATCGGCAGGTACGCTCGTGCTATTGCCGAGCTCGCCGCGACCCAGCGCGTAACTCAATCCCCGATTGTTTGTGGCGGCTGCCACCCGGCCGGGCGAAAATACGCGGAAACCGTCCCTATCACGGAACCACTCACCACGGACACCGATCGATAGGTCGGACGTAAGATCGTAGTACAAATGCGTATTAATGCCATACCACTCGGCATTCTTGTTCACCCCGTTCAATAAAACCCCTCCCGCGTAGCCGTGGTCATGCTGGAAAACAAAATGCGTCTTGGGCGTGAACCTGTGCTTCAGCACAATGCTGTACATTCCCCACGGTTCGTTGCTTCTTGTCGACGTCTCGCTATAGGTGCCGCTGATATTGGCCGAACTGCCCATGTCGTCGCTGGTCCAGGTAATACCGCCTATCCCTCCCCAGTTACCCAACTGCTTATCGAATCCCCCATCCCAGCCGCCGGTTGCACTCCCGGTAATAACCCCGCCCATAATCGACCAGTTCCCATTAACGTTGTAGTTACCCAAGGCACCCGTATGTGTAAAAGGCTCCCCGTACTGCATTGTGTAGGCGTGCGTATAAAAGAAATTATCCGGGGCCGGAACCGATTCATAACCGATTGGCGTATAAAAATGGCCGAGTTTGACATTCAAGCCGTTACCGACCGGCACATAAGCCTCCGCGTACGCCTGGGGAAAGGCTATCCCGTAGTATCGGGTTGAAGCACAGCATATATCAAGATCCCAATTGCTTCTCTGTAGTGGCTGGCCGGTATTCACATCGAATGAGGGAACACCATAAGCCTGGGTAAAAATGGCATCGGTGCCAAACATGAAGTCAAAACGGCCGCCAAAATCCCAGGCGCTGCCTTCCGCGACCACGGGCCGTTGTATATATATATTGAACTGATTCAGTTGAAATCGGTTCGAACGGTCCGCAAAAGTCACCGGACCATTGAACCCGCTTGCCTGACCTGGATTAAAAGTCGCCCCCCCATTGATCCAGCCGCCTATTCTTATCCCGCTATCCTTAAACCAATCCATCGCGGCATTCGCATGAGCATTGGATGAGCTGAGAATGGTTGCAAACAGGCTAAGCGCGGAAGCAAATACTATCTGGCTTCCCCGGATGGGCGAGCACGGCATAAGCTATTCCCCTGAATAAAACACTACAATTAGAATTGTTATTTCCCCAAAACGTAACATGTGATATATGAATTAATTGTGATTTTTTTGTGAGAAATTTGTGAAAACTAAATTTTATTCGAAGAGGTGTAAGCCATCCCCTAGTACCCTAAAGCCGCCCGGCTTCGCACGCGCCCCAACCATGAGATTCACCTGCGGTTAATCTCAACAAAAAACCACCTATGACCAATTATCTTGACAAGTGTTGTAAATCAAATATTACTCCATCTATGATTGAAACCTTCATTCTATTTACATAGAAGAGGTGCGTGAGGAAAACACGCGGGCCAGGATGGCAGGGGCCGCCCCAGGGAGCGGAACACAAGGAAGAATTAGCGGAGTAAAAAGGAATTGCCGGTGGGCGAACACGCCGGCTAAATCCTGTTTTCTGCTACTGGCGCCGTCATGACCGTCTCGCGCCCGTAGTTCTTGAGGCAAGGCGGATAGCGAACCGTATTCTTCCGCTCTTTCTTGAACCTGCCTGATTCATGACTCCTGGTTGGAATCACACGATCAGAAAGGGATCGTTGCGTCGAGGGAGAACAGGATTTGGTCTTTCCGATTATCGAAGGGACGGTGTGATTGATCGATGCCATCCGCTCTGTCATAACGAATATTGGGGCGAATGTTCAGCTTTTGCATTAGCTTCCAGTCCATCTTCAGCCTTTTCGCCGGCTTCCAGTTCATGCCCACGGTAACTGCGTAATAATCCGCGGGTGCACTGACGGGTGCAAAGGCCCCCGCAAAACTGTGTCCGGTGTTATCGGTAGCGGCAACGACCCGGAATGGCGAGTAGACTCTGAAACCGTCCCTGTCGCGAAACCATTCCCCACGAATCCCGATGGACAGGTCATTCAGAAGATCGTAATACAAATGCGTGTTGATGCCATACCATTCCGCATTCCTGGGCGCGCCATTCAGCAAAACACCACCTGCATAGCCATGGACGTGATGCAGAACCAGATGCGTTTTAGGGGTGACTCTATGCTGCAGTACGACATTGTACATGCCCCAGGGCCTATTGCTTCGCGTGGAGATTTCGCTGTACGTGCCCGTGATATTGACTGAAGTTCTCCTGTCATCACTTGCCCACGTAATGCCGCCCAGGCCGCCCCAGTTACTCAACTGTTTGTCAAAACCTCCATCCCATCCCCCGGTAGCGCTGCCGGTAATTGCGCCACCCATGACAGACCAGTTTGCGTTGACCGTATAGTTACCAACGAATCCTGTATGGGTAAACGGCTCGCCATTGTTGAAGGTATAGGCATGCGTGTAGAAAAAATTGTCGGGCGCCGGGACTGTTTCGTAACCGGTCGGAGAGTAAAAATGGCCCACCTTGACGTTGAGACCGTTTCCTACCGGCAAATAGGCTTCCAAATAAGCCTGCGGAAGCGCAATACCGTAGGTACGGGTCGAAGAGCAGCATAAATCGAGATCCCAGTTCCCCCTGTCCAGCGGCTGGCCGGAATTCACATCAAAGGGAGGTACGCCGAAAGCCTGGGTATAAATAGAGTCAGTGCCAAACATGAAATCGAAGCGCCCGCCCAGGTCGAACGCCTTGCCTTCCGTTACCACTGTGCGCTGGATATATATGTTGAATTGATTCAGTTGAAACCGGTTAGCACGATCGGCGAACGTAACGGAGCCGTTATATCCGTTGGCCGGATTGCTCGGGTTATAGGTTGCTCCGCCATTTATCCACCCTCCGATCCTCACGCCGCTATCCCTGAACCGGTCTATTATGTTGGTAGCACAAACATCGCTTGAGTTCATGGCTGTTGACAGCAGGCAGGCCGCCGCTAACAGAATATGGAGTTTGCATTGTGAAATGCATTTCATTTTTTTTGTTTCCTTAGTTCCCCAGACATAAGGATTTGAAGCCGTACCATACAACCGGATCAGTGTTCGGCTTCGGGAGACTCGCCGTATTCAGCGAGAACAAGAACGCGTCTACCCCAGGAACAATTTATAGGCCGGATTCTCGCTTTCATCCCAGTAGCGGTTGTCGAGCTGGCTGAGAAACCTTTTGAACTCAACTTTCTCTTCAAGTGGAACTTCCAGGCCCACCAGCACGCGGCCATAGTCGGCGCCATGATTGCGGTAGTGGAACAGGCTGATATTCCAGTGATGGCTCATGCTGTTCAGGAATTTCATGAGTGCGCCCGGTCGGTCAGGAAACTCGAAACGATAGAGAAGCTCGTTTTTAATATCGCGTGCGCGCCCCCCTACGAGATGCCGTATATGCAGCTTCGCCATTTCATTGTCACTCAAATCCTCCGTGCGCAAGCCGCTTCTCTCCAGGCTTTCGATAAGTTTTGCTGCTTCGCCGCGGTTACGCACGGAGACGGCGACAAACACATGCGCCTCTTTCGGATCCGCGTAGCGGTAGTTGAATTCGGTGATGCTTTTTGCGCCCAACATGGAGCAAAATTTCTTGAAACTGCCCGGCTCTTCCGGGATCGTTACCGCCATCACCGCTTCCCGCTGCTCGCCGAGCTCCGCCCGTTCAGACACATGACGCAGCCGGTCGAAATTCATATTGGCGCCGGAGCAGATTGCGACCAGGTTTTTACCGCGTATCCTCTCTCGTCTGGCATACGCCTTCGCGCCTGCCACGGACAGCGCGCCGGATGGCTCCAGGATGGCGCGGGTATCCTCGAACACATCCTTGATTGCGGCACAGATGGCGTCGGTATCCACCAGTATGATTTCGTCCACCAGTTCCCGGCACAGTCGGAAGGTTTCTCTTCCGACCTGCTTTACCGCCACGCCATCCGCAAACGATCCGACCTGCGCAAGCTTGACGCGGCGCTTTTGTCTTAATGACTGATACATGGAATCCGCATCAACCGGTTCGACTCCGATAATCCTGATTTCGGGATAAAGCTTCTTTACGTAGGCAGCCACGCCGGATATGAGCCCGCCGCCGCCTACCGGGGCGAATATGGCATGGATAACGCCAGTATGCTGACGAAGGATTTCCATGCCGATCGTACCCTGTCCTGCGATGACATCGGGATCATCGTATGGATGCACGAATGTCGCGTCCTCGTCGGCCGCGAATTTCAACGCATGAGCATAGGCCTCGTCATAGGAATCTCCATGGGATATAACGCTCGCGCCCCGAGCCTCGACCGCCTGCAGCTTGATTTGCGGCGTGGTGACCGGCATCACGATGGTGGCGCGGCAATTCAACCGTTGCGCCGCAAGCGCTACACCCTGCGCATGGTTACCCGCGGAAGCCGTCACCACGCCGCGCTTGAGTACGGCAGGAGACAGCTTGACCATCTTGTTGTAGGCTCCACGCAACTTGAAGGAAAAAACCTCCTGCATATCTTCGCGCTTCAGCAATAGCTGATTGTTTATGCGCTCGGATAAATTCGGCGCAAGCTCCAGCTGGCTTTCTACCGCTACATCATAAACCCGAGCGGTGAGAATTCTTTCGAGGTAACTGTTTTTCATCGAAACCGGCGCTGGGGCGATATCAGGAATTCAGCATTTTAGCATGCGGGAAAACTCTAAATGCCCAGCTTCATTGTTAAAATTGGCGGATAGTATTATCCTCATAAATAATCGATACTCTTTTACCCACAAAAATAACATCATGACGCAAGACGAGCAAAAACGCGCGGTCGCCCAAGCCGCTATCCAGCATGTCCCCTTCGATTGCATAGTCGGCGTGGGTACCGGTTCCACCGCGAATTACTTCATAGACGAGCTGGCCCGGATCAAGCATAAAATCCGGGGAGCGGTGGCGAGCTCGGAGGCAACGGCGCACCGGCTTCGCAGCCATGACATTGAAGTGATGGACCTGAATGGTGTCGACGAACTCCCGGTATACGTGGATGGCACAGACGAAATCACCGAGTACCTGCACATGATAAAAGGCGGCGGCGGCGCACTGACTCGAGAGAAAATTGTCGCGGCGGTGGCAAAAAAATTCATTTGTATTGCCGACAAAAGCAAGCTTGTCAATATACTCGGCAAGTTTCCACTACCCGTGGAGGTTATTCCCATGGCCCGGAGTTATGTGGCACGCGAGATAACCCGGTTGGGCGGGCAACCCAGCCTGCGCCATGGATTCATCACTGACAATGGCAACATGATCCTGGATGTCCATAACATGCAAATCCTGAACCCGGTTGAACTGGAGGCAACAATCAATCAGATCACCGGCGTCGTGACCAACGGTTTATTTGCAAAGCGAGGAGCCGATGTATTGCTATTGAGCAGTGATGACGGTGTCCGGACAATTGTTGTCTGATATCAGCAGCAATAAAAATGTCACAGTCGGCCGGTACGATTCCCGGTCATTCTTAACTTCCAAGCTATCAGCAGGTGTGCAATGGCAAGCAGCGAACATATCTCCAAGCAGTTTGACGCCGATCTCGAGGCCGTACGCACGCGCGTATTGCATATGGGCGGATTTGTGGAAGAGCAGATCGAGAAGGCGATTGAGGCGCTGACAACCGGCAACGAGAGCTTGATAGAAAACATTATCGCCGACGATCACCGCGTCAATGCAATGGAGGTGTCGATAGACGAGATCTGCAGCCAGATCATCGCTCGCAGACAGCCGGCTGCCGGTGATTTACGTATGATAATGACGGTAATCAAAACCATCACGGATCTGGAGCGCATCGGTGATGAAGCAGAGAAAATTGCCCGCATGGCCAAGCTGATCTATCAAACCGACCGCATGCATATGCCGCGTTTCGTCGAAATCAGACATGTTGCTCACATCGCGCTGGAAATGCTTCACAAGTCGCTGGATGCATTTGCCCGCCTCGACCTTACGGCCGCGGCCCAGGTCGTGCGCGAGGACGAAAAGGTGGATGAGGAGTTCCGTTCCATCATGCGCCAGCTGATCACCTTCATGATGGAAGATCCACGTAAAATTTCGACCGCCCTGGAAATCCTGTTTATAGCAAAAGCCGTCGAACGCATTGGCGATCACGCCAAGAATATGTCGGAATACGTGGTATACATGGTCAAGGGCAGGGATGTGCGTCATGTAACCGTTGAAGAGATCGAGCGTGAAGTAAGGGACTAGCCGGCCGGCAACCTTCGGTATCCTTAAACGGAAGTCATGATCGAATACTCCACTCTTGCGGCAGTCGACCTCGGCTCCAACAGCTTTCGTCTACAGGTGGCACGGGTGGAAGGCAAACAGCTTTATCCACTGGACAGTTTACGGGAAATGGTACGGCTCGCGGCAGGCCTTACAGCCGACAAGCGATTAGATGAGGATTCCCAGGCGCGTGCGCTGGATTGTCTGAAACGTTTTGGTGAGCGTCTAAGGGGGTTTCCTCCGCATGCAGTGCGCGCGGTCGGCACGAATACGCTTAGAGTAGCGAGGAACGCGTCGGTATTTCTCAAAAAAGCCGAGGCTGCCATTGGGTTTCCGATTGAAATTATTGCAGGGCGCGAGGAAGCACGGCTTATTTATCTGGGCGTAGCCCATGGCCTTCCAGCCTCTGCGAATGCCCGCCTTGTGATGGACATCGGAGGCGGCTCTACCGAATTCATCATTGGGAATCGTTTGAAACCGGTCAAACTGGAAAGCCTCTATATGGGCTGTGTCAGCTACAGTCTGAATTTTTTCCCGGATGGCAAGATTACCAAGGGAGCCATGAAGCGGGCGGAACTCTCCGCGCGTGGCGAAATACAGGCTATCGCAACGGAATTCTCCAGTATCCACTGGCAGGACGCATTCGGGTCATCCGGTACCGCGCGGGCACTGGGAGATATTATCAAGCTGAACAACTTTACTACTGCGGGCAGCGAGGGCGAAATCACCCAGGAAGGGCTGGAAAATTTTCGCGACCATCTGCTCAAGGTTGGCGATACCAGAAAATTGGAACTTGCGGGACTGCGCGCCGACAGGGCAGCAGTCATTCCAGGAGGCTTTGCCATCATGTCGGCTGCATTTTCCGAACTGGGAATCCACCGCCTGTCCCAAGCTATGGGAGCGTTGCGCCAGGGTGTGCTTTATGATTTGCTCGGACGCTTCCATAAGCACGATATGCGTGAAGTAACGGTGAGACGGTTCATGCAACGCTACCGGGTGGATTCCGCTCAGGCGAACCGGGTGGAATCGCTGGCCCTTTTGCTGGGAGAGCAATTGCTGGAAGATTTTCCCGAGCAAGCGGAAGAATTGCTGCAAACCCTCTCATGGGCGGCCCGGCTGCATGAAGTGGGTATTTCAATCGCACATTCCGGCTATCACAAGCACTCGGCATATATCCTGGGTAATGCCGATATGCCCGGTTTTTCCAGAAGAGAACAAGAACGCTTGAGTTCGCTGATGCTCCTGCATAGAGGTACGGCCGGCAAGGCGCGGGAACTCATCGCCTTCCCGCTCGATTTCGCCCTGCTGGGCGCCCTTCGTCTGGCGACATTGTTCCACCGCAGCCGCAGCGACATCATGATGCCACGAATGGGGATGGAAATCAGTCTGGACGATAAGGAACTGGAGCTGCACATTGAACAGGGATGGCTGGAAAGCAATCCCCTGACCGATACTGCCCTGTCTGCGGAGATCGAGCAATGGGCCGCTCTCGGCTTCAAATTCCAGATAAAGAAGCTGGAGGAAAAGAAGGGGCTCAGTACGGGTAAATCCGCCAGAAGTACGACCGGCACATGATCGGACAGCGAGGCAATGGCGTCACACTCTAGAAAGAGATCTACAAAAGCAGGATTGCCACCAGGAACATTGGTGCATATCGGCACAAAGAAAGGAGGTGCTTCCCGCATTACCCTGCTGGATTATGATGCAAATGGAGTACGAGAATCCGAAGTAACCGCCGCGGGATTGAGCGAAAAGATCAAGCTTGCCCGGGGTATCAAATGGGTCAACCTTCACGGCTTGGGCGATATCAACTCGATAGAGCAAATTGGCGCTTGCTTCAACCTTCATCCTCTCGTGCTGGAGGATATATTCAATACAGAGCAACGCGCAAAGCTGGAAGACTACGGTGATTATCTTTACGTGGTGCTGAAAACCTTCGGCTACGAGACCGCGGGCGCAGAACAGAGAATATACTCGGAACAGATCAGCCTGGTGCTGGGAAAGAATTTCGTGCTGTCGTTTCTTGAAACAGATGGAATCCAGCTCCATTCGGTGCGCGATCGGCTGCGTTCAGGTAAAGGTCAAATCGCGAAGTCGGGCGCGGATTTTCTGATGTATAGTCTGATCGACGCCATCGTCGACAGCTACTTCGTCATTCTTGAGCGCCTCGACGAAAAAACCGAGGCGCTGGAAACGGAATTGATAGCCCGCCCGCAACCAAGCACACTGCAATCCATTCACCGCCTCAAGCGTGAAGGCGTTTTTTTACGCAGGGCGCTATGGCCATTGCGCGAAGTCATCAGTTCCCTGCAGCGAGGGGATTCGCCACTGTTCAGTCGCAATACGCTCCTCTATCTGCGGGACGTCTACGATCACACCATACATATAATCGAGTCGATCGAGTCCCTGCGCGACCTGACAGCAGGCATGCTTGATATTTATATATCAAGCGTGAGCTTTCGCACCAGCACGGTCATGAAAGTGCTTACCGTCATTACCACCATATTCATGCCGCTGACCTTGATTACCGGCATCTTTGGCATGAACTTCAAATATTTGCCTGGGCTTGAGTGGGACTTGGGGTTTTTCGTGGTGCTAGGTGCGATGACAGTAATCAGTGCGGGTATGTTGCTGCTATTCCGCTGGAAAAAATGGTTATGAAGAATTTCAAACGTTCTAGAACTCGAATACTTGCCCCGCTTCAGTCTCTCCTGTCGAAATTCTCCTGCTGCTTTCCGATCTCCGGCATCGTGACATCCTCGTTACCCGGTTCTGAAAGTGACCAAAACTTGAATTTTCTTATTGAACTGCTTTAACCCCTGCGCCCGCCGGCCAGGGATGAGCGGGGAAATACAGCGTAAACGTATATCTAGACGCTTTCAGGAGAATTTCCTGTCTTGCTTTCCCATGACAGTACTTTGACGCTCTGAATACGGGCCCAGGAAACAATCACTGCGCGTACCAGTCGTGAAACATCCGGCAGCATCCATACCTCGGTGATACGCTTATCCTCCCGCCAGCTACGCACCAGGAGCATCATAATGGTCCCAATACTCATCGCATAGCAGCGCATTTGCAGGCAAAGAAGCTGCCGTGCGGGCTCTGGTGATAACCAATGCACGTAGCCTCCCTTGCGAAATACTTCCTCGAGCGCATCAATAAGGGGTGCGGGAAAATGCGCCAGAGGAAAATTGTCCGAGAGAAGCAGGATGTTACGCCGAGCGTCTGGATAGCGTGAAAAGTAAAGATTGCGGTTGCCCCTGACCAACTGCCTGAAAGACCGGCCGCGCCCGAACGATCCGCCACCCTTGTGTTGTATGCAGGCATCAGGATGTACGCCGAGCCGGAAACCGCGTTGGTCGAGCCTGCGGCCAAGGTCTATATCTTCATAATAGCCTCGGCCATACGCAGGATCAAAGCCGCCTGCTTCCTGAAAAACCTCCCGCCGGACAAGAAACGCGTGACCCTGAAGGCGGTAGGTAGCAATGTAACCGCCGGGCCGCCGCAGGTATTGGTCCATATCGTGCCTGGCATAGTCGTTGCCGCCAGGTATGACCACTGCGAGTTGAGGGTCAGCCGCCAGCGCTGCACAAAGCAGCGGCAGGAAATTCTGGTTTACCGTGGTATCCGAATTGAGTACCAGCACGCAGAATGCATCAGACCGCTCGATTGCCTCATTCACGGAGGCGCCGAAGCCCCGATTGGTTTGCGCGTGAAATACGTGAACGCGCTTGTACGGCAACTGGTCAAGCATCTCGCGGGTCTCAGCACCGGAGGCATCATCCTGTACGTAAAGGTTTCCTATTGATTCGCCGAGGAAAGTAATGACGGAATCAATGCAGCGGCGGGTTAGCGCGGGCGCATTGTAGACCGGGATTACCACATCGATGGACGGCGTGGCCCGCATACGGCTCAGTGTCCTCCTGGCAAAACTACTGGCGGAGCCATCCAATCATGCGAAAGCAAGATTGGCGGCATCGTCATGCGGATGGGCTTTGGTGCCGGCCTTTTGCCGTACCTGCGCCTCCAGCAGCGACACATAACGCGGGAGTACGTCTGGGTCCCCTACATCAATCATTTCCTTCAAAAAACGTTGACGATGTTCTTCTATATAAAACGAATCGCAGCCGTGGGAAAGAAATCTTTCAATGTTTTTATAAACATCATCCCGGCACCGCAGTTCTGTCTCAGGCATGAATTCAGCCAGTGCGGAACGTCCCGCATGCAGATAGTCCGCCGCCAATACCGGCTTCCTTGTTTTGACCGCTTCAAACACAACCGAAGTCGCGAGATCGATGACGACATCTGACCAATTCATGAGATAGATCGAATGAACGTCTCCCCCGGCCACGCTCAGGTTGGGCAAGCGCCGCAGGGAAAGATCCCTGGTCAGGGATTGCTGCCAGCCTCCGCGGGTATGCGGCTTGATCATCAGTTCCACCCCGGGAAAGCTGGTGACAATGCGCACCACCTCGCCCACTTCTTCCCAAAACGTGGAAAAATTGCTCTTTCTCAAAAATATTGCCACTTTGAGCTTGCTGTCAGAACGGCTCAAAGGCGAAGGCGGCATCAGTTGGGCCAGTTTCGCAAGCCATTCGTCGCAGTAGCGCGGCGAGCCCAATACGGCAAGCTTCCTGTTATCCATGAATGGACGAAAGCGCACCGAGCATAGCTCGTTCGGCACCACAACCCTTTCAAAAATCCCGGCGTTGGCGAACGTCGTGTCGGGTTCCAGGCGCAATTCCCGGCGCCGGATCAGCTGACTGGCATGAGGGCTATCGCCGTGCGGCAGCGATACCGTACCGAGACCCATGTCGCGAGCGGTTGATAGCATCACCTTGACCCATTCCACGCAGATCGATGAATTTCTTTCTATCCAGTCAAATACCACTACCCCTTGGTCATGGGGTCCAAAACTTCGCGTCAATAAGCGTTTGGCGGTACTATGCCAGACCGGTTCACGCCGCTTGGCATCGTACCTCTTTGCCAACGCGTCCATGACCGGACCGATGAAGGGACGGCGCAAGCTACGGATCAATATCAGTGTTTGAAAAAACCATCTGGCAAGCTCGACAGGTGGAAGCACATCCGCGATGTATGCCATTCGCACATCATCGAGCCCCTTCAGAAAGTTGATCCGGTAGTCGTTACGAAACCGCGAGTTTCCTATGAGCACAACATCGCAGGTATGCCCGGAATTGATCCACTTGTAGATTACCGGTGTAATATGATCTATGTCGTTATAATGACGGAGGAAAAAAAGCGCTTTCATCCCCGCATTCTCATCCTTCGCATGTCGGCAACAAGCGGTATACCCATCATTTGATAGAGGATCCCATCGTGTTTCTGGTGGGGAAAAAGCGCGTAATTGTACACTGGCGAATACCCGTTTACTAGCACAGCCGCCGCTTTAACTTTGCGGCAGTCTGTTAAAATAGAAAGCTGCTTCGGGTTCATGAGGGCATTCCTCTCTCTCCTGCGGCATAGTAACGATAAAGCCGATACGGGAATTCCCGTTATCACAACCCAAGTCCCGCTACCGGCAAAAGCTGATAAACGCCAAGGAACATGAACAACCAATGAAAACAATTGCTGTAATACCGGCGCGGATGGGTTCGTCCCGTTTCCCCGGAAAACCGGTTGCAAAACTGTTGGGCCGGACAATGCTGGAACACGTTTACAAGCGCGTGGCGCTGAGCAACGTGCTCCATGCGACTTACATTGCCACCTGCGACGAGGAAATCCGCAGAGTGGCGCAAGAATTCGGGGCTCCCGTCATTATGACAGCAGACACCCACGAAAGGGCGAGCGATCGCGTTGCCGAGGCGGCGGTCAAGATCGAAGCTGAACTTATCGTCATGGTACAAGGCGACGAACCCATGACACATCCGGATATGATTGACGCGGCGGTCGAACCGTTCCGGCACGACCCGCAATTGGGCTGTGTAAATCTGGTGCGAGGCATTGACAACCCGGCCGACCTTCACGACTTCAACACAATCAAGGTTGTGATGAATCAGCGGGGCGACGCCCTGTACATGTCGCGACAGCCGATACCGACTGCCCCGGCTTCCTCTCGCCCGAACTTTCCGCACGCGTTTGCCTACAAGCAGGTATGTATTATCCCCTTCCGCCGCGAAACATTATTTGAATTCGCCCGCCTGCCCTCTACGCCCCTGGAAAAACTGGAATCCGTTGACATGCTGCGATTACTGGAGCACGGTTACCGGGTGAAGATGGTGAGAACCGAGTTCAACACCCAGGCGGTCGACACGCCGGCCGATCTGGAGCGAGTCGCCAGGCTGATGAAAGCCGATCCCTTGCTCACCTCATACTGAGCCCGGCCTTTCCCGGACACCTTCAGGAAGTCTTCTAAAGGAAGTACTCATGCAATTAAAATCGAAACTTGCGCGGAATGCGTTAACCATCGGGTCGTGGATCACGCTGGGGCATCCGGCCATCGCCGAGATCATGGCGGCGGCCGGGTTTGACTGGCTCGTGCTGGATACCGAGCACAGCGTGCTGGAACTGAGCGAGGTTCAAATACTGATCCAGGCACTGGACGGGCAAGGATGTCCGGCAATCGTGCGGCTGACGTCGAACCATCCCGACCAGATCAAGCGTGTCATGGACGCCGGCGCAACGGGCGTAATGGTGCCGATGATCAAAACCTCGGCCGATGCCGAGGCTGCCGTCCAGGCAGTCTACTATCCACCCCGGGGCGCGCGGGGAGTGGGTCTCGCCCGAGCACAGGGTTATGGTGCACGATTTAAACAATACCGGCTCTGGCTGGATGATAATGCGATCATTGTAGCCATGATCGAGCATATCGATGCTGTCAACGCCATCGACTCCATTCTTTCCGTACCCGGAATTGACGCCTATATCATAGGTCCCTACGACCTGTCCGGTTCCATGGGACGTCCTGGCGAACTCGATTACCCGGAAGTGCAGACGGCCATAGCTCGCGTACTGGAAGCTGGACGCCGCCTCGGCAAGCCGGGGGGGATTCATGTAGTGGAACCCGATCCCGATCAGTTGCGTCGAAACATCCAGGCCGGCTTCAATTTTCTTGGCTACGGCCTGGACATCCGCATCCTCGACACGCTATGCCGGAGTCACATGCAAAATATAAGGGAAGGTCTATGAACAAATTCATCATTTCCACCTCGTCGTTCGATGTGGACAACAATCCGCCTATCCAGCATCTGCTAAAAAAGGGTATGCGTATAACGGCCAACAGTTACGGACGCAAGCTTACAGAAGATGAAGTCATCGCGCTGCTGGGGAAGGATACGGTCGGGATGATCGCGGGCATAGAACCGCTCACGGAACGCGTTTTCGCTTCCGCCAGCAGCTTGAAAGTGATATCCCGCTGCGGGAGCGGCCTGGATAGCGTAGATCTTGCCGCTGCGGAGCGCCATGGTATTACTGTTTTAAATACGCCGGAAGCACCCGCCCAGGCAGTGGCCGAGCTTACCCTGGCCTTGATATTGACGATTTCCAGAAAGATATGCGAGACTGACAGGCTGGTCCGCGCGGGACAATGGCCACGAACGCAAGGACGGTTGCTTGCCGCACAGCGAGTGGGCATCGTGGGCCTGGGAAGAGTTGGCGGACGTGTTGCGCGCCTGTGCCAGGCATTCGGCGCCGAAGTGGTGGCGCACGATTCATACGTGCAGCGCTCGCCGGAAGGGGTAGAATTGGTACCCTTGAAAAAGCTTCTGGCGGAGGCAGACATCGTCACCCTGCATCTGACGTATGACCGCGACACACATCATCTGGTGAATAAGGAAGCTTTGGCACAGATGAAGCGCGGCGCTGTCGTGATAAACACAGCGCGGGGCGGTCTTATAGATGAGGCCGCGCTGGCGGAAGCTTTGAAATCCGGGCAGCTGAGTGCAGCCGCTCTCGATGTCTTCGAGCAGGAACCGTACCAAGGCCCTCTCGTGGAATGCGAAAACGCGATTCTCACCTCACACGTCGGCTCCCTTGCCAGAGAATCGCGCTACCGCATGGAGGTTGAAGCCGCGGAGAATCTGCTGCGAGGCCTGACCGAAGCCGGCGTTATCGAAAACGGATAAACAGGGAATGTCGAACGAAATCGCTATTGTCTATGGCGCCAGTGGCTTTCTTGGCAGTCACGTGGCGGACGCACTGTCCGCGGCGGGCTACCGGGTGCGCCTGTTTGATCGTTGCCCCTCGCGCTACCAGCGAGGCGACCAGGAAATGATCATCGGCGATATCATGGACCTTGCCCAAGTGACGGAAGCGGCCAAAGGCGCCGCCGTAGTCTATAATTTTGCCGCCATCGCGGATATTGATGAAGCCCACGACAAGCCGTTGGCTACTGCAACAATCAACGTGCTCGGCAATATGCACGCGCTGGAAGCAGCCCGCCTCGCTGGGGCACGCCGCTTTGTTTTTGCCAGCACCATTTACGTCTACTCCGAGTCGGGTTCTTTTTACCGGGCCAGCAAGCAAGCGGCGGAACGCTTCATCGAAACCTATAATGAACGTTACGGGCTGGACTACAGTATCTTGCGCTATGGGTCGTTATATGGGCGGCGCGCCGACACGCGCAATGGTATCTACCGGATGCTGCATGAAGCTGTGGAGCGGCATTCGATTACTTATCACGGTACTGGCGAGGCGATTCGCGAGTACATCCATGTGGAGGACGCGGCACGCATGAGCGTACAGGTGCTTGCTCCGGAGTTTGCAAACCGCCATCTGCTTTTGACCGGGCAGGAGCGGCTGCGGATCAGGGATGTCATGACGATGATTTCGGAAATCATGCCTTGGAAAATCAATCTGCATTTTGACGAGGCACGGGCGGGGCATCACTATGAAGTGACACCTTACGCGTTCCAGCCCCGCATCGGCCACAAGCTGGTGCTCAACGAGCATGTCGATCTGGGCCAGGGCCTGCTGGACTGTCTCCGGGATATACACAAAAGCATGCATCACTCCGGTAAAGATGATGAGGCGACGCCCTTGGCGTCTGACAATAAAGCATGAAGCGAGTAGCATGGCAGGCCATCATTTTCGATTTTGACGGAGTGGTGGTTGAATCCGGTGAAATCAAGACGCAAGCATTTGCCAATCTCTATCAAGGGTACGGCGAAACAGTGATGGCCGCGGTAGTGCAGTACCACACCTTGAACGGCGGCATGTCGCGCTATCAGAAATTCCGTTATTTTCAGGAAACGCTTCTGGAGAAACCCCCGCTCACGCCGGAGGAAGAGCAACAGCTCGACCGGCGTTTTTCGGAACTGGTGGTCGAGGCAGTGATTGCAAGCGAGGCAGTGCCGGGCGCCGCCGAACTGATTCGTAAAGAGGCCGAAAGAATACCTTTATTTGTCGCATCGGGCACGCCGGAAACTGAGCTGAATAACATCGTCATCCGGCGCGGTCTCGCCTCCTATTTTACCGCGGTGCGCGGCTCTCCCACCCCTAAGCAGAAGTTGATAGCCGATATTCTCGCATCGCACTCCCTCTTGGCCGAGCGGGTGCTGATGATAGGCGATGCTCTGATAGATTATCAAAGTGCGCGCGTTAATAACGTTTCATTTCTGGGGCGTGTGCGGCCGGGGGATGAAAATCCCTTTCCGGCGCATGTGGACGTTCTACCCGATCTGAGCCCATTGCTCACCTGAGCAGGCCAACCGGTGTATCAGTCAGATCAACACGGCAATTCGGCCCGCGTGTCACCGCATCCCGACGCAAGGCGATCACCGCATCAGCCCGCGCCGCAATAACTGCCAGGAGACTTTGAAACCCCACAGCACCGGGTGTCGCCGCAACAAGGGAGTGACTTCAACGCGAACTCCGGTATGACGCTCGATTTTCCAGGCGGCGTAATTGATGCTGTCGTGAAAGGTAAATGCGGCCTTTGTCAGCCGCAGCACGGACAGGACTTTTCCCTGCCAGCGGCGTAACCGCCAATGCCTCAGAGAACGCCGATGATCTGCTGCACTAATCAGGCAGCGGTAATTTCCATCCGCCAGTACCTCCAGTTCCGCCTCCAGCGCTGGCGCGGCCTGCCGGGTTAATCGCACATACTCATCTGGATTGAACTGGGCAAGCTGACGCGCCCGTCCCGCCCGCTCAGGCCGCAATTCGGCCGCATAAGTTTGCGTCAAACCGTTGGTCCAGATCGTCTCGGCATCTACCATGGGGGCGTTCAGCGTCGGCAGAGTGGACTTGAGAAACGTTATCACCGCTTGTGCCAGCGCACGGCATATGCGCTTGCGGATAACCTCATCGCGAGCATATAACAATCGCGTGGGTTGAGCGAAGCGCGCCCATAGATAGGGGTGAAACCAATGCCCGGTCCCTTGTTCGAAATCCGCCACCGAAACCACCGCATATTTGGCGCGAAACTTTTTTTCCTGCTGCGATGCCTCTAAATAAAAGACGTTCGGAGGCAACCAGGCATTAAGGTAACCCAGATAGCGCTCCGGGTATGCACTCCGGTAGTTGTTCACCACAGCATAAAAATCCACGACCCCGTCCCCAATTTCCGGGGAGCGCAAGCAGGAACCGTAAAGAAGAACGGCTTCAAGCGAGGAGCCGAAGCGTAACTTCAATGCTTCAACGAGGATGAAAAAATCCGCTGATACAGCCAATGAACTCAGGCCGGCCATCTCCGACACCAGACCATCCGGGAGTTGTCGATCATCTGTTGATGTGCGATCCGCCATGTTACGAGTCAGCGTTTCCGCTATCCGCTACCAGAAAATTGATCGGGCCGACCGCCGAAAGGCGCAGGGGCCCACCGTGACTCGTCGCCCGATAGGACTCACCGTCGACGATGTACTCATCATCTACGAGCAATTCCAGCGTTCTGGTATTGCTGCTGTAATAACCATCCCGTTCCTCGAGAACGCTACCCCGGCCAGAAAGCAGCTGCAACAACGAACGCAAGGGACGCTTTCGTTGCTGCCGGACAAATGTCACATGCAGCGGCTCCCGTTCTCGCCCCCAGTATGGACGCATGCCAAACAGCAGGCGATCAAGGGTGCTGGCGAAAAGAAACGCATAGGATCCATGATGCAGTTCGATACCCTGCTCGATGACCGACATCTGAACCGGCGCCCAAGCGCCTTGACGGCGCCCCATTAATGCACCGGCAAGATAACCCAGCATTATGATGGCTGAATAAACTTCCCCTGTGACGCCGAGTTGCTTGATTCTGCCCTGGGAAAATATGACAGCACGGGCAATAAGACCAATGCCGAAGAACATGCCATAAACGTTGGCGGCTCCTGCCTGTTCAATGCATAAAACGTGACGCTGTAGCAAAACAGGCAGGGTCCGGCCCTGCAAGCACTTGCTTAACTTCCGCAGGACATGTTCCGGTTTGCCGTGAATGCCCATATCCAGCGCCGTCATGTTGGTGGTTCCACCAGGAACGACAGTCAAAACCGGCCAATTGGCCATGGGCCTTGTGGTAAATAAATGATTCAACACCGCCTGCACCGTGCCGTCCCCGCCGACGATCACCAGCAAATCAGTATCCTCTTGCAGAAAAGCATCGACAGATGCATTAATCTCTGCCGCACTGGTCGCTTCCCGGGAAGCGGCATTGGGAAATCCGGTCAATTCGTGCCTTATCGCATCCCTGCGCTTGCGTATGCGGCCGCTCATCGGATTGAACAGAAACCCTACAGTGGCTGACCCTTCTCTGAACCTTTCAATTCTTGATTGTTCTATCATTCAAATCCGATCTGAGTACTGCACCCTGCCGCATTTGGCCAAGGCTTTGTTCAAGGCAAGCCGCGCAGATTACAACATATGTCAGGTTGGCGCCACAGCAACAGCTCATCCACATGAGACAGGGAAGAGCGGCTCTTATAACTGCATGATGAGCAGCGGTTAAAAAATCCGCCGCAACCACACACTGGCAAGAGCGACTAACAGCAATCCGGGCAGGAGCGCGGTCAACGCTGGATTCAGGTGCAACAACAGGCCTGCATTTGCAACAATCTGGTCAAACAGATATACGCTGATGCCGAGCATTGACGCAAGTATGAGCCGGTTGCCGAGGCCGGCTCGTGCCGATCCGAAAACAAAGGGTATTGAGAGCAACAGCATTGCGATGGTGGTCACTGCGCCACCGGCCTTTCGCCATAAGGCCAATGCATAGGCATCTCCTTCTTGGCCGGTCGCCCGTAAAAAACGCACGTGAAAAAACAATTCGACCGGTGAAAGGCTTTCAGGGGACTTGGTCAGTGTCAGAATATCATCCGGGTTCAGAAACGACTTCCACTGCACTGAATTGGCGCTTACCGACTCTATCCGGTTTCCGTTAAAGCTCTTGGTGGTAACATCGTGCAGCTCCCACAGATCACCTTCTATGAAAGCAGCGTTCCTGGCGTAGGTATAGGTCAGTAGAAAACCGTTTTCGTCGAAATGCACTATCTCAATATCCACTGCTTTTCCCGCATGCAGCATCTCGCCGATACGTAATATATTCCGCTCGTCGCGTGTCCAGATCCCCAGATGTTTGCCCAGCGCCGCGCTCTTCTCAAGCGCAACGGCTCGCGAGGAAATAGCCTGCTGTTGAAATTGCGGCGCGACAAATTGATCCAGCACGGTAATGAATAATAAAAGAACCGATCCGACAGACAATGAAGCGAGGCTGATGCGAACCGGAGACACGCCTGCTGTGCGCATCGCCGTGAGCTCCGATCCCACTGCCAGCCGTCCCAATGCGATCACATTGCCCAGCAGCGCAACGAACGGTGCAAGCTGGATAAATCTGCGCGGCAGGAGCAAGCCGGTGTGCAGGAACGCATCCGTGACGCGGTAGGTCCCTTTCCCCACGTCGTCAAGCTGATCCAGCAAGTCGAGAAAACCGAATAGCGGCAAGAGCACCGCGGTGGCAATTCCCAGACCCATGACAACCTGGAAGGCCAGGTAGCGGTTGATTATTGTCATCTGCGCAGAAATAGCTTCTGCCAGAAACCGGGTGACAGCAGGGTGAGCGCGCCAAGGAACATCACGATATAGAGCCACCAGACACCGGGAACCCTGCCGATGGTGCCCTGCTCGACCCAGGTCTGGGCTAATCCGGTCAGGATATAATAGATTGCGAAAACCAGCGCCGCAGCATAGTACGTCCTTTCGCCCTTGTCCTGCCGAGGGGAGGCACGGCTGAATGGCACAGCAATAAGCGCTAGCAGGATGGTCGCAAACGTACGCGAGAGCCTCCACTGGAATTCAGCGATATCCCGCGGCTGATCGGATTTCGCCAACGTCTCCGTTGCTGCAGCTTTCCGTTTGTAATCCAGTACATTCCCGCTGTCAGTGAAATAAACCAATTTGTCGAACTGGACAACCGTATCCTCTGTTCCGGAATGCATTAGCCGGTAAATGAAGCCGTCGATCAACTGGATCTGCGGACGCTCGCCGCGCGCGGGTTCAGGCTGATGAGCTTCTTTGGCCAGAATGATCTCGCTGCTGCCGTTTTTATTCATGTAATGAAACACGTCTTTCATCTGTTTGCCCGCGTCATCCTTGGTTTGAATATAAACCACCCTGCCCTTGCCTTTGTCCTTGCCCTCGCTTCCATAGAAGCGCCCGGCCTGGAAACGTTCCATGTTCAGTTCAGCCTCTGCCTGGGCATTCAGCAGATAGCTTTCCTCATACGCCCACGGGCGCACGAAAACAGAAAGAACTCCGCTGGCAATTCCAACCGGAATCGCGACGATGAGCACCGCGTAGATTATGCGGTTCTCGCTAACGCCGGCAGAACGCAACACGGTGATTTCCTGCTCTCTGTGCAGCCGGCCGAGCCCGATCACCACCGCGACATAGAGGGAGATCGGCATCAGCACCTCCAGCGCGATCAAGGTCTTCAGCAGCACGAGCTTCAGCATGGACGCAAGGCCCAGTGACTCTGTCACTGCCCCGGCCAGGAAGCGCGCGCTGCTGAAACTCGCGAACAATATCGCCAGGATAGCGGCGACCACGGTGAACGGTATCAACAATTCACGCGCGACATATCGTTCTATTATCTTCACGGATATCTTCTGCCGCTATGAGTAGAATAGTCTTTAAAAACGGGGCACCGCCTAGGCGATATCATGCGGGTCGGTTCGCTCTCGAGCCAGGGGTACCTCTCCCGCCAGCACGGATTCCACAAGCAGCATATCCTCAACCTTGTCAACATCGACGCCAGCCTGTGGATAAGGCAAAAATACCGGCCGCACAAGAATGCCGGTTTTTGCCGCGACAGTCTTGAGTCCCCTGTCAATTGTCAGCAATCCCAGCAGATAGGAAAGAACGGTTATGATGCCAAAGACTTGACCAATCAATAGCCACGGACGTTTACGCAGGTCTTCCGCCCGCTGCCAGAACAAAACCAGGCCCCGGCCGCGCGGATTGAGAAAGGCATAAAGATTACAGCCGCAAACCCCTCCGTCCCGTAGCCGTATCACGGTACGCTTTACTCCAGGAAACGCCGCTGCCACATCCTCGTGCTTCACGACGCCCACAGTGGCGTCGCCACCCGCAGCCTGTGATTTACTTAAAAAATACCGGACAATGGAAGGCGTCAATAACGCATGATCCGCCGTTGTCAGCAAGACGGGTGAACCTTGATCGATCTGTGCAAGACCGCTGTTAGCACTGCGACTGGGGGAATCCAGATTGGGCACCCAGAGGACACGCCCGCAGCTGATTCGCTTCTCCAGTTCCGGGCAGTCCGGCAGCACAGACGCGGGGGGACCGCATACAACAATGGCCTTCACCATGCCACTGCCTTCCAGCGCATCCAGCACGCGTATGATCATCGGCGTACCACCGACCGGTGCAATTGCCTTGCATGCCATACCTGTTTTAACCGCGATTGGATCGTTGGCCGACCGATCCGCCGCCAGCACCACCGCGGTAAACTGATCTGTTTTATTCATCTGCAAACGTTTTACTCCATTTTGCGGTCTCCCGGATAATCCGCGGAGACTCACCAGAAAGAAGGCGAAGTGACGCGTAAAGTACTGGCGAACATACGCTGAACCAAAAATCGGCAGTCAACCCCTCGGTTCAGGATAACGGATTAGAGCGCCTTTCCATAAATCCGGTAACGCTTGTATTCCCTGCAACCCAAGCCCGCAAGAATTGCGCGCATGGGCTTGTTATCCTCAAGTATCCATGATAATTCAACGGCCTTAACTCCCAGCGATCGCCCCAGTTCTCTCGGCGCATCAATTACCATGAAAGCAAGAGCCATCCCGAGCGGAGTATTATGAAATTGCTTGCGCACTCCCATCAACGGTATTCTGCCGGTACGAACGCCTCCCCTGGATCTGATCCTGGTCAGTCTGAGCCAGCCGAATGGGAACAGGCTTCCATCAAGCTCGGCAAAAATCTCGTTCAGGTTCGGCAACGCCACCATGAAGGCGGCAGGAATGCCATCAACCTCTGCAATCTGGATGCAATCGTCGGGCACCAGCAGGCGGAGGCTGGCGCCAAGCTCATCGAACTCGGCCTTGGTAATAGGAACGAAGCCCCAGTTTTCGGACCAGGCGTCGTTGAATATATCACGCAGCACTTCCATCTCCTGGCTGAATTTGTCCCGGCGAAGCGTCCTCAGACGCACCTGGCCCGAAAACTTGCTGATCAGGGAGCTCATCAATCGCGGCACCTTGAAATCCACCTCTGCCCAATAGGCAAGCATATCCTTTAACGGCTGATAGCCTTGCTCTTCGAGCAGCCGCCCATACCATTTGCGCGAATGCGGCATCATCACCACCGGGGGCGTGTCGAAACCATCCACCAGAATGCCGCATTCCTGATTGATCGATAAATTAAACGGCCCTGTTATACGGCGGGTGCCGCGGGCAGCCAGCCATTCCTCCGCGATGCGCATCAGCGATGCCGATGGCGCCGCATCATCAATGCATTCAAACAGTCCAAAATGGCCGGTGTCCGCCCCGTATCGCTCGCGGTGAAGTTGATCAATTTGAGCGCTGATCCTCCCTACCGGCTGATTATTCCGGTATGCAACCCAGGCCTGCCACTCGCCATGTTTGAAAAAGGGATTGAATCTGGAGAAATGAAGGCGCCGTTCCAGGCGTAACGGCGGTACCCACATCGGGTCATCCGCGTAAATTTGCCACGGGAGATCGATAAACGCCCCCATCTCGCGGCGGTTTGTAACCGGGAGCACGGTAATTCCCGAGGATGCCGATGCAACGCTTTCATTCATGAAGGAAAGTAGCCATATATGCGATTTCAAAACAAAACATATGAAGATATCCGTTTGAGGCAACGCGTTTACGCACTGAATTCACGTTCGGCACGTTTCCGGACTGCGAATTTTCTCCGACGCCGGTTGTGGGAGATAGACGAAGATTTGTTAACTCATGACATGTTGATGACGTGATATTATAATTGGTGGTTTGCAAGCTGAGGCGGATTTAAAAAATTTGCTGAGGCCATGAGGACGCGCCGGATGCATCGTGACCGTTGGCTGGCGTCATAATGATCACGCCAACATTCGGGCCGTGTAAAAGTGACGGATTTATGATTTGCGCTATCCGTGGTCCACTCAGTCCCTGATGACCCCGCCGCGGCGGGAAAAGCTGACATGTTGAGGACGTGAATGGCGCCGAAGCGGATGGGCCTGACTGGATTTAATCAAAAAGAAAACAACGGTTGAAGATTTTTCTGTAGTGATAATTTACGCAAAGGTTGATTAGTAATGGAAACATCAGATTATAACCTCCTGATATCGATCGCCCTTATTCCCGTTGTCGTCGGGCTGCAGATATGGGTGAGGAAACGTCGCCTGAGCCGACGCAACGAATCCGGACAACAGGAATTCGACAGCCTCGGCACGACGCTCCTTTCGGCAGTTATAGAGGGATTGGCGGTGATTTCGAGTTTGATACTTATTATCTGGATCATGGGGGGCATATTGAGATTCCTCTTCCCGATGATGTTCAATGCACAGTAACGCTCTCATGACTTACAATGGCCGCATATGCGCGTAATTGTCACGGGAATGGGGGTGGTATCGCCGATTGGCATTGGCACTGACCAGTTCTGGTCGGCGGCTGTCAATGGGATTAGCGGAATTAAAAAAATTTCGAGCTTCGATGCATCAAATCTTCGTTCCCAGATAGCGGGCGAAGTGAGCGAATTCAATCCCTCCACCTTCCTGTCGCCCAAATACATAGAGCAAACCGATAGATTCACCCAACTGGCGCTGCTGGCGGCGAGCCTTGCTATCGAGGACGCGGGGGGGCTGGATACCTACGCGCCGCAACGTGTGGCCGTAAGTATAGGCTCGGGGATGGGGGGCTTTGCCACCTTCGAGTCTTCTGCAATACGCAAGTTCCGTAATCAGCCGGTACCTCCTTTTACGGTGCCTCGAACCATGGCAAACTCCGCAGCTGCCTGGATCGCGATAAAACATCAGCTGAAAGGAGTGAATCTGACGTGCAGTACCGCCTGCTCTTCCGGTGCCAATGCTATCGGCATGGCGCTTGATCTCCTGCGCGCGGGGAGGGCCGATGTCGTGGTTGCAGGCGGGGCGGAAGCATGCGTACTACCGCTGACCATGAATGGCTTCGAGATATTGCATGCCTTAACTACAGGCTCCAACGCGGACCCGGCCAGGGCATCCCGGCCTTTTGCCAAGGGGCGGGATGGTTTCATTATGGCAGAAGGCGCGGGTATACTTATCCTGGAGAGGGAAGAAGAGGCAACGCATCGAGGGGCGAAAATGTACGCCCGACTGGCCGGTTATGGACAGGCATGTGATGCCTTGCATATCGTAATGCCAAATATGGAGGGCCAGGTATCGGCAATGCGAGGGGCTATCGAGGACGCGGGCATGGCACCTGACTCCATCGATCATATCAACGCGCACGCCACCTCCACGCCGCTTGGAGATATCGTGGAAACCCGGGCCATTAAAAATCTTTTTGGAAACAGGGCCCGGGATATCGCCATCAGCGCCACCAAGTCGCTGCTGGGGCACACCGTGGGTGCATCCGCCGCCATCGGCAGTATCGCTACAATCATGGCGCTTCGTACCGGCATGATACATCCAACCATTAATCTTGAAGAAGCTGATCCAGAGTGCGATCTCGATTACACGCCCAACGTCGCGCAGCAGAAGAACCCCCGTACCGGCCTATGTAACGCTTTCGGATTTGGGGGCAACAATGCCAGTATTCTTTTTACAACCCTTGAATGAAGGAAGAGATCAGAAATGGATACAGCGGAGATTGAAGCAAAGGTCATACAGTTTATCGCTACAAAGGTCGAGAATCTGGATACGTCCACAATAAGCAGATCTTCAAAATTCGAGGAACTCGGGCTTGATTCAATGGATACGATTCAGCTTCTTTTTGACGCTGAAGATACTTTTGGCATTAATTTCGATAGTGAAGAAGCAAAAGGATTCAGCAGCGTGGGAGATATTATTTCCTACATTGAAAATCATCAGGCACCCGCATCCTCTTAAAGGATGAGCGGATACAAGAATCGGGCTCACTCAGCTGAACAAACGAACCAGAAAGCCGATGGTGCGGCCCTCTGTTATCGATCTCGCTACATTTTACCCGATAGTGATTTTTTTGACGGTTGAGCCTTGATTTTTGATTTCGTGGCTTTTGTTTCATTTTTTGCTGCTGCGCTTGCTTTTGACTTTGTATCCCTGGGCTCAAACTCGAATCCCACCTTTCCATCCGCACCCGCAACCAGATAAGCGGAGAATGGTCTTCCCTTCTTCGAAATAAACTTTGGCAACAGATCCGTTTTACCGGTATGCAACAGGTTGACCACCTGCTCGCGTTCAATGGGACGTGAGAGAATTATCTTCGCTATTTTAAAATTGCACGTGCGTGGCGAGCCCAAAGCTTTTTCGCAAGCGTAACTCATCCCGTGATCGAACACCCTGTTGCCACACCGCGGGCATTTTCCCAGCGGCTCCCGATCGGAAAAATCAATCTCTTCCGCGCTCTCTTCGCCATCACCGCCGAAATCGAATTTCATTTCGAGTTCGTCGGTAAGCTTGACATTCGCATTGAACAGGCGCCCCATCTTGCTGCGGAAGCCCTGTAGCGGCCCCACCTCGCGCCGGGTAATCAACTGTTCCATTTCCGCTGTTTCAAACTGCCGTCCGGCAAGAATTTTCCATAATGCGAAATCGCATTGCTGGCATTGAAATTTCTTGTAAGTCTCCTGCACCACACCGCCGCATTTAGGGCAGGGAGACTTGAGCGTGGAAAAATCGCCGGTGATGGTTTCGCCGCGATGACTTTTCGCCTGCTCCACGATGTGGCTCGTCATACCGGCGATTTCTTCCATGAACTTATTACGTTCAAGTTTTCTCTGCTCGATCTGGCGCAGTTTGAATTCCCAATCACCGGTCAGTTCGGGTGACGTGAGCTCTGGCACTTTCAGACCGCGCAACAAAGTGATCAGCGAAAAAGCTTTCGCGGTAGGATGCAACTCACGACCGACGCGCTGCACGTAGTTTTCCAATACCAAGCCTTCAATGATTGAGGCGCGGGTCGCAGGCGTCCCCAGCCCCTTCGCACTCATGGCCTCCCGCAACTCTTCATCTTCCACCAGCTTGCCCGCACCTTCCATGGCAGACAGCAACGTGGCTTCGTTGAACCGGGGTGGGGGACGGGTCTGGTTGGCGATAACCTTAACCTCTTCGGCGCGAACTCGTTCCCCGGCCTGCACCTGGATCAACGTTTCATCATCGGCGCCGCTGGCACGCACTTCCTTGCCATATACAGCCTGCCAGCCCGGATTGACCATCACTTTGCCTTCGGTTTTGAAAGGCTCGCCCTCGACGCGAGTGATGCGTGTGGTAACAAGGAATTCAGCAGCAGGATAAAAAATTGCCACGAAGCGCTTCGTGACGAGATCGTAAAGCTTTGCTTCCGCCTCGTTCAGCGCTTTAGGCTCAAGCGAAGTCGGGATGATGGCGAAGTGATCGGAAATTTTGGCGTCGTTGAAAATACGCTTGTTGGGCTTGACCCAGTCTGCCTTGAGAACCTGTTTGGCAAATACGCCGTAACGGGTTTTCTTGAGAGAACCCAGAGTGTCTCTGACAGTTGAAATGTAGTCTTCCGGCAATGCGCGCGAGTCCGTTCGCGGATAAGTCAGCACCTTATGTTTTTCATACAATGCCTGAGCCAGCCCAAGCGTTGTCTTGGCGGAGAAACCAAAGCGTCCGTTGGCGTCGCGCTGCAAGCTGGTAAGATCGTACAGCAACGGGCAGATTTCCGTGGCGGGCTTGCTTTCTTCACTGACGATACCGTGTTTACTCTGGCATTTGATTTGAATAGCCTTGGCGCCGGCCTCATCCCATATCCGCTCGGCTTTTTGTTCAACATCCTGTTTGTCTTTGGAAAACTTCTCGTCGAACCAGCGGCCGTCGTATTTTCCAGCACCGGCCGCAAACGTGCCATGCACCTCCCAGTAATTGCGAGGAACGAATTTCTTGATGATATCTTCCCGCTCGATCAGGATTGCCAATGTAGGTGTTTGTACCCGGCCCACGGTCGTCTTATGGAAACCGCCTTCCTGCGAGTTGAATGCCGTCATCGCCCGTGTGCCGTTTATGCCCACCAGCCAGTCGGCCTCCGAGCGGCTTACCGCCGCTTCCGCCAGTGGCTGCACAGCTTCGTCATCGAGCAGTTTCGTAAAACCGTCCTGGATCGAAGCGGGCGTCATCGATTGCAACCAAAGCCGTTTTACCGGTTTGTTGGTCCCCACATGACGTGTGATGTACCGAAAGATCAGCTCCCCTTCGCGTCCTGCATCACAGGCGTTGATAAGCGAATCAACATCCCTGCGTTTTATGAGCTTGGTCAACAGCTTTAGCCGCGATTCGGTTTTCTCGATGGGATTGAGATCAAAGTGCGGCGGGATGATGGGCAGGTTGGCGAAACTCCATTTTCCCCGTTTGACTTCGTATTGCTCGGGTACGGCCAGCTCAAGCAGATGCCCCACCGCAGACGAAAGCACGAATTTGTCGTTTTCGAAGTAATCAGCGTGTTTGACAAATCCGCCCAGGACGCGCGCAATGTCGGCGGCGACAGAAGGTTTCTCTGCAATAATCAAAGTCTTGCCCATGAAACTCCAGGTGAAAGTCTGCAAACCGGCAACAGCTGTGGCCAGTAGGGGAGGTTTTTTCTTGCAACTTCAATCCCCGTGTATGATAGCAAGAACTTGGCCGTTCACTTTCGCTTGCACCAACTGCCGGATTTAGGTTCGGCCGCTTTTCCATTATAAAGAACTAAGCGGCGCGACGCTGCGATGATCTATCTCAGTCGTTGATAACGCCCGCCAGGCAGACTTGCCACCAGGCCATTCAATTCGAAAGCCAATAGCATCGCTGATACCCTTTCTACCGTCAAGCCGCTCCTGACACACAGGGAATCGATATTGGTAATGTCATGTCCCAGATACTTCAGCAGCACTGATTCGTCACCCTCAGGTTCATCAGCCTCACGGCGTTCACTATGGGCGGGCCGCCGGGATTTCAACTCGCCCGGCATTTCGTCTCTTAATTCATCCAGAATATCGCCGGCGCTTTCGACCAGTTTTGCCCCATCCTTGATGAGTG
Organism: Nitrosospira briensis; assembly: GCF_900115125.1. GTDB lineage: Bacteria > Pseudomonadota > Gammaproteobacteria > Burkholderiales > Nitrosomonadaceae > Nitrosospira > Nitrosospira briensis_A. Next base: position 390,193 of record NZ_FOVJ01000002.1, read on the forward strand.
CATGGCAGCCTTTTGACAGAGGCGAATGAATGGAACCGGGGATGGCAAATACTTCTCGTCCCTGTTCCAATGCCTGTCTGGCAGTAATGAGCGAGCCGCTGCGTAGTGCGGCCTCCACCACAAGACACCCGTGGCTCATGCCGCTGATAATGCGATTACGGCGTGGAAAATTGCTGGCAATGGCCGGGGTGCCCAAGGGAAACTCGGAAATGAGCGCGCCCTTTTGCGCCAGTTCATGGGCCAACTCGCGATTGCTCGCCGGGTACACGAGATCCAGTCCGGTTCCTACTACTGCAATGCTGGCGGCGCCCCCCTGCAAGCCTCCACGGTGTGCCGCGGCATCGATACCGGAGGCCATTCCGCTGACGATACACAACCCCGCATTACTTGCCGCTTCAGCAAAAGCTTCCGCATTGGCAAGCCCCTGGGGCGTGGCATTGCGGCTCCCGACTATGGCGAGTTTCGATGACTTCAGCAGTTCGCGCTTTCCCTTTAGATAGAGGAGCGGAGGAGGGTCGGGAATGTTGAGCAGCAGCGAAGGGTAGTCGGAATCGGCGAGCGTAACAACCGAATTTGACGAGTCTTCCAGCCAGTCGAGCGAGGCAGTAATCCTTTTTTCGTCCGCGCCCTGCACAATGTTGTACGCTACCTTTTTTTTTACCACCCGTTCGAGCGAGGCGATATTCGCGGAAAAAATTTTCGCGGGACTTCCGAACGCTACCAGCAACCGCCGGGTTGAGTCGTCACCCAGGCCGTCAATCAAGCCAAGGGCGAGCCAGGCCTCGATATCGCTCATCGACTTCATTTTATCCTTGTCAATGGTAGCTTTTTCTCGCGGGCACATGCGAACCGGTTGAATTGCCTGCATGACAGCGAAGCTGAACGGTTTGAACCGGGATACGTCTCACGCGGACACTCGTCTGAAAAGAAAAGAAGATGTATCGCGCCCGCTCTCATTCTGAATCCGGGGGGGCGTGGCGCGAAGGCTGGAAAACGGGTTTCCTGCGAAATCAGATATAATGAACCTTACACCGAACCTGGAACAGCGTTTTCCGCCCTTAGAGGACGTGGAGGGAAATATCGTAACAGCACTGTTTGAATTTTGCATTCAGATTATTTAATGTTCAAGCTCCGCTAGTTCCCGCAAACCCTGCAAACCTGTTTATGGCACTTCTAAAAATATTGCAATATCCGGATGAACGGCTGCATACCATCGCGAGCCCGGTATCGGAAGTTACGCATGAAATTCGCACTCTGCTGGAGGATATGGCGGAAACAATGTATGCCGCGCCTGGAATTGGACTGGCGGCGACCCAGGTCGATGTGCATCTGCGGGCAATCGTGATTGACATTTCCGATACGCATGACCAGTTGCATGTGTTGATCAATCCAGAAATCATCTCGCAAAGCGGCGAATCCGAGTATGAAGAAGGTTGTTTGTCGGTACCGGGAATATTCGGGAAAGTACCACGCGCCGAGCGGATCACGGTCGAGGCGCTGGATCGGGACGGAAAGCTTTACACACTTGAAGCCGATGGCTTGCTCGCCGTGTGTATTCAGCATGAAATAGATCATTTGGCAGGCAAGGTATTTGTCGAGTACTGGTCGCGGATGAAGCAAACGCGTATTCAGGCCAAATTCAAAAAGCAGCGGCGAAAAGTAATGTGATATCGGAATTTTGCCGGCAAACGCGGGACACCCGAGGGACCTCCTGATTAATAAACGAAGCAATTGCGGCATGCCTTTGAATATTTTCGCACTCGTTACATGAGAATCATTTTCGCTGGTACCCCGCCATTTGCCGCTCCTGCTCTTCAATCCCTGCTCAATGCCGGACATGAAGTCGCATTGGTGTTGACTCAACCTGACCGTCCGGCCGGCCGTGGCATGAGAACTGCCTCAAGCGTAATCAAATTGCTGGCGCAGGAATACAAACTTGCCCTGTTGCAGCCACATTCGCTCAAACAGCCCGAGCTGCACGGACAACTGGACGCCGCCGGTGCGGATATTATGGTCGTCGCCGCTTATGGAATAATCCTGCCTTCCGCGATTTTAAGCATACCAAGGCTTGGCTGCCTTAACGTTCATGCTTCCTTGCTGCCGCGCTGGCGAGGCGCGGCGCCTATTCAGAGGGCGATATTGGCAGGTGACCGGGAAACCGGAATCACGATCATGCAAATGGATCGAGGCCTCGATACCGGCGCCATGCTATTGCAGAAAAGCATTCCCATCGAACAGGATGACAGCGCCCAAACTCTGCACGACAAACTTGCGCTGCTGGGAGCGCAGTGCATTGTGGAAGCACTGGCATTTTTGCAACAGGGAAAACTTCATGCAATTCCCCAGGATGAAACCGCCGCCACCTATGCATCGAAACCGGAAAAATACGAAGCTGAAATTGACTGGCGGCTGGATGCGGAAAATATCAACCGTACAGTGCGCGCTTTCAATCCTCGTCCTGGGGCGCATTCCCGGATAGCTGGAGCACCAATGAAAATATGGCAGGCAAGCACGGGGACGGATTCGGCTGGAAAACCGGGAGAAATCGTTGCGGTAACGCGCCACGGCATTGTGGTTGCATGCGGTGAGGGTTCGCTCGTACTGGAAATCGTACAGAAATCCGGCGGAAAAAAATTGAGCGCAGCAGAATTTCTTTCAGGGCATCCATTGCGGCCAGGCGATCGCTTTGAACGCCGCGAATGATCAAGATTCAGCGTTTGGCTGCCGCAACGGTGGTAAAGGTGCTGGGGGGCGCAAGCCTGACTGCGGTATTGCAGGAAACGTGGCGCGCCCATTCCGATCTCTCGGGGCAACAGCGCGGCGCAATTCAGGACCTGAGCTATGGCGTACTGCGCTTTTATGGCCAACTCGATGCCTTGCTTGGCTTCTTGCTGAACAAGCCGCTGAAGGACCAGGACCTGCGTAGTTTATTATTGGTCGGTTTATATCAGCTGGAATACAGTAAGGCGGCGCCCCATGCCGTGGTGAACAGTGCCGTGTCCGCTTCTCGCAGCCTCGGCGGCAGCAAGAACAAGCAGGACGTGGGTAGCCTGGTCAACGCCGTCCTGCGCAGCTTCATGCGTAAACGTGCGACACTGCTTGAGCAGGCAGCCGAAAGCGAGGTAGGACGTTACTCGCACCCGCAATGGTGGATAGATAGACTTCGCCTGCAATATCCCGAGAACTACGAGGCAGTATTGGAGGCGGGCAACAAGCGGCCGCCCATGACGCTGCGAGTCAACCGGCGCAGGATAGGGGTTGAGGAATATCTGAGCCTTCTAAGCCAGGCTGGCATGGAGGCAAAACTGTCAGAAAATGGCGTGCTTACTGACGCGGTTGCGCTGGCACAACCCCTGGCTGTGGAAAAACTGCCTGGATTCGCGGAGGGTCTGGTATCGGTTCAGGATGAAGGCGCCCAGATGGCAGCGCCATTACTGGATGCGCGCAGCGGCATGCGTGTTCTGGACGCGTGCGCCGCTCCAGGAGGAAAAAGTGCACATTTGCTGGAATTGGCCGAGGTAGAGTTAACCGCCATAGACAATGACATCGCGCGAGTAGCGCGCATAAAACAGAATTTTTCCCGGCTGGGCCTTGAAGCATATCGCGTCATTCATGGCGACGCATCGGAGCCGGCAGCATGGTGGGACGGAAGACAATTCGATCGCATTCTGGCGGATGTTCCCTGCTCTGCTTCTGGCGTGACGCGCCGTCATCCGGATATAAAATGGCTGAGGCGGGAAAGCGACCTTCCCCGATTTGTCGCGAAACAGCGGGAGATCCTTGACGTCCTTTGGCAGATCCTCGCCAGAGGTGGTAAATTGCTCTACGTCACCTGTTCTGTATTTGCCGAGGAAAACGGACTGCAGGTGGAAAACTTTTTGCGCCGTCATGCGGACGCTCGTCTTCTGCCTCTTTCCCTGGTTGACATAACCGACGGGCAACTACTGCCGAATTCCCATCATGACGGTTTTTTTTATGCTCTGTTTCACAAAGCCTGAGTCCATCGTACGGTTATTGCGCGCCGGCATGATAACGCTGCTGACCGTCCTGGTGTCGCCGATGGCCACAGCACAGGCGGAAGGGGGCATACAGATAACGTCCATAAAGCTGGAAGCGGCGGACGACGGTTATCAGTTTGATGCCGATTTCGAGATAACGCTCAACCACAAACTGGAATACGCACTCGAGAAAGGTATCGTGCTTTATTTCGTAACCGAACTCAACCTGATGAATTCGCGCTGGTATTGGCTGGACGAGAGAATTGCTCATAGCAGAGTGCGGGAAGGGCTGAGTTATTACGCCCTGACTCGCCAATACCGGTTGAGCCGTGGCGCGTTGTCGCAGAACTTTGGCACGCTGAAGGAAGCGTTGCAGGCTCTGAGCCGGGTACGCAATCGTCCCATTATCGCGAGTTCCGAGGTAAAGCAGAACACTGAATATACTGTCGAATTACGCATGCGGCTCGATATTGCCGCATTGCCTAAACCGTTCCAGGTCGAGACGCTGGGCGGGTCGAAGGAGTGGGACCTTAGCTCCGGCATATTGAGATGGAATACGATATTGCCGCCACAGAGACATTCGGGCAGCAACACGCCGTGAAGTACGTAATTATCATCAGCGCGGGGCTAGGCGCAGTCATGCTGTTCCTGCTTGCCACAGCGGGGGCCGATACAGGGCTTTTCGACCGGAAATACCGGCTTTTGATCCGGCTCAACGTCGGCTTCGTATTGTTTCTGATGGCCGTGGTGGGATACCTGCTATGGAGACTCAGGCGCAGGCTTAACGCCGGGGTATTTGGATCCCGGCTGGCGTTGCGCCTGTTGCTGATCTTTTCGCTCATGGCCGTTCTCCCCGGTGCGCTGGTATATGGCATATCGGTGCAATTCCTGGGTAAGAGCATCGAATCATGGTTCGACGTCAAGGTGGACCGGGCGCTCGAGGGGGGCTTGAATCTGGGACGCAACATCCTCGACAATCTCGTGGAGGATCTTCACAATAAAGCGCGGACTACCGCGCTTACCCTGTCCGAGCAATCGGAGCCGCCGCTGCTGACACTGAGCCGGCTCGTAAAGCAATCACAGATACAGGAAGCCACACTGTTCGATTACGACGGTAGCGTAGCCGTGTTCTCGCGCGCGGATGATACCGCGCCCGTTCCCCAAGCGTTAAGCACCGCGCTCATGCATCAGTTAAAGACGGAAGAATCGTACCGGGCGGTGGAATCCATTCCCGGCAAGGGCTTGTATTTAAAGGTGCTGATGCCGATTCAAGCGGCAGAAGGGGCAAATGATAGCCAAGTCTTGCAGTTGTTGCAGCCAGTACCGAAACAACTTGCCGAAGATGCGGAAATAGTGCAGGGCGCGTTTCGGGATTATCAGGAATTGCTGCTATCACGCGAAGGCTTGAAAAGCCTTTACGGCGTGACGCTCACACTGGCACTGCTGCTCTCGCTTTTTTCCGCTCTGGCTGCGGCATTTCTGATCAGCGAACGGCTGAGTGCGCCTTTGGGCATGCTGGCAGAAGGGACCCGTGCTGTCGCGCAAGGCGACTTTAGCAGGCGCCATCCGGTGCAAAGCCGGGATGAGCTGGGAGTACTGACCGAATCCTTTAATCTGATGACTCATCAACTGGAAGAAGCCCGCACGATGGCACAACGCCATCAGCAGGAAGTGGAAAGCGCCAGAGCCTACCTGGAAAACGTACTGGCCAACCTTTCCTCAGGCGTCCTGGTATTTGATGAAAATCTACGAATGCGTACCGGGAATCTGAGTGCAGAACAAATTCTGAAGGTTCCACTGTCCGGTCTCCAGGGCCTGACAATTGAAGAATGCGCAATGCGCCAACCTCAACTGGACTCTTTCAAAACCGAGATTCTCGAGGGGTTTCATTCGGGAAAAAAGGGTGAGTGGCAGTGTCAGCTGGAGCGATCGAGAGATGGGGCCAACCAGGTATTGCTGCTGCGCGGGACACGTCTCCCCGATGAGTCGGGCGGGGGCGGTGTCGTGGTATTTGATGACATAACCAATCTGTTGCAGGCTCAGCGTACCGCCGCATGGGGAGAGGTGGCGCGCCGCCTGGCCCATGAAATCAAGAATCCCCTGACCCCGATACAGCTTTCCGCCGAACGCGTGCAGCACAAGCTTGCGGATAAGCTGGGCCGGGACGATGCGCAAATCTTGAGGCGGTCCACTGAGACAATCGTCAACCAGGTGGAAGCGCTCAAAAAAATGGTTAACGAATTCAGCGAATATGCCCGCGCACCCGAGCTGGAGTTTCATCTCCTGGACTTTAATGGCCTGGTTCGGGAAATTCTTGCATTATATGAAGCCGCAGGCTCTGCAACGCCAGGAAATCCGCAACCACGAATTTATTTGACGCTGGCTCCCGACCTCCCGGCGGTGAGAGGTGATTCAGCGCGGCTGCGCCAGGTTATACATAACCTGCTGCAGAACGCACAGGATACGTTGATAGGAGTGGCGGAACCGGCCATCATGGTCCGAACCGAACCCGCGCCGGGCGGAATACGATTTAGCGTAAGCGATAACGGTGGCGGCTTTTCCGAGCAGGTCCGGGCGAGGGTGTTCGAGCCTTATGTGACCACTAAATCAAAAGGTACAGGACTGGGGCTGCCCATTGTCAAAAAAATAATTGAAGAACACCGCGGCATGATACAAATCGAAAATATTCAGCCGCGGGGCGCCCGAATTTCAATAACCCTGCCTGCCACCAGGAAAAACAGTGTAGACGCATACCGGACAGCCATGTAATGAATCAATCTGAGCGGCCAGCGGCTACTCATAACATAATACCGTGATGACTCCAGATCGAGATATCGAACCGGAATCGCGGCACGCAGCGTCCTTGATAATTTTTTTGCGAGGCTATGCCGGGGCTGCGTTAGATAAAGCAATCTTATACCTCGTAAGCGTGACTCCTGAATTATGAGTAACAATACAATACTTATTGTGGATGATGAAATCGGCATACGCGAATTATTGTCCGAGATCTTGCGTGACGAAGGCTACGGCGTAGCGCTTGCAGAGAATGCAGGGCAAGCCCGCACCTGGCGCAAGCAAACGCGGCCCGATCTGGTATTGCTGGATATCTGGATGCCCGATACTGACGGAATCACCCTGCTGAAAGAATGGGCCAGCGGGGGGCTGCTCACCATGCCGGTAGTGATGATGTCCGGGCATGGCACCATCGACACGGCTGTGGAAGCGACACGCATGGGCGCGGCCGGCTACCTGGAGAAACCGGTACCACTGCAAAAACTGTTGACTACGGTCGGCCGCGCGCTCCGTGGGGGGCAACTCAAACCGCACATGACGCTTCCGCTTTCCAGCCTGGGACGGGGATCGGTAATTGAAGATCTGAAAAAAAGGCTGGAACAGGTAGCCAATCTGAGAACGCCGCTATTACTCACAAGCGAACCGGGAACGGGAGTAGATCTTTGCGCCCGTTTCTTGCACCGACCGAACACGCCCTGGGTAGAACCCGATACACTCGCCTCTCTGGCGAATGCTCCGTTTGATTTGCTTGAACAGGCAAAAGGCGGTTTGCTGTTTCTCAAGGAGATCGGGGATCTCAATAGATTGGCGCAAAAAGGGTTGCTCCTGCTATTGGGCAAACTGGAAAAATACAGCGTCCGGCTCGTTTGCGTTACGTCGACCCCCTTGGCTGCACTGGCGGCCCAGGGAGTCTATGATCCCAGGTTGTACGAGCTTTTAAGCGGCCTCTGCATCAACGTTCCCGCATTAAGGGAACACCGGGAGGATATTCCCGAACTCGCAGCCCAGATACTCTCGCGCTACGTTGAATCGGGCGAGGTTCCCTTGCGTCAGTTCAATACCGCTGCGCTCAATTGCCTGCGCAACCATGACTGGCCTGGTAATCTCGCCCAACTCACGGGCGTTGTGCACTCCCTTGCGTTGACTTGTGCCGGGGATGAGATATCTGTCGATGATGTGAAGCAGATACTTGCGTCCTCATCCTCCGCACCGGCCGTGGCTGGTATCCCGCTCAACATGCCATTGCGTGAAGCACGCGATATGTTCGAGAAAGTCTATTTTGAACAGCTTATCGATCAGGAAAACGGCAATATGACGCGGGTGGCCGAGCGGGCCGGACTGGAGCGTACCCATCTTTACCGAAAGCTCAAGCTGCTGAGCATCAAGCTGCGGAACAATTGAGAAGCTTCGAATAGATCCGCTTTTGCAACTGCGAGATGAATTGCCGCATCCGCAGAGGCTAATATAATCGGCTGACTCTCCGTCACGGAAGTTCAAGCATTCAAACGGAGACAACTTGGAATTTGCCATGTTGTCTGACTTCGTATCTTAAGCGATAATAATGGCTTTGCCGATCCCGCACCGCTACCCGGGTTAGGGAGCGGTGTTTTTCTGTGCCACACATATATCATATCCGTTGAGTAAGGGAGTCCATGTTCATGGGAACATTTAGAGATTTTGATGCGCCGGTATTCAAGAACCTGACCAGCGCCATCCGTGCGCTAGCCATGGATGCTGTGCAAAAAGCCAATTCGGGTCATCCGGGCATGCCCATGGGTATGGCGGAAATCGCCGAGGTATTATGGATTCATCACTTGCGCCACAACCCTGCAAACCCGCAGTGGGCTGACCGGGACCGTTTCGTGTTGTCCAACGGGCATGGCTCGATGCTGATATATGCCTTGCTGCACCTCACCGGGTACGACCTGCCCATGGAGGAAATCAAGCGCTTCCGCCAGCTTCACTCCAAGACTCCCGGACACCCGGAGTATGGCTATACGCCCGGAGTGGAAACCACCACCGGACCTCTGGGGCAGGGAATCACCAATGCGGTAGGCATGGCGCTCGCGGAAAAAATACTCGCCGCCGATTTCAACCGCCCCGGTTTTGACATCGTCAACCACCACACTTACGTATTTCTGGGCGACGGCTGTTTAATGGAAGGAATTTCGCATGAAGCCTGCTCGCTGGCGGGTACGCTGGGGTTGGGCAAGCTGATCTGTTTTTACGACGACAACAACATTTCGATAGACGGCCACGTCGAGGGCTGGTTTACGGATGATACGCCCAAGCGCTTTGAAGCCTATGGCTGGCATGTGGTGCCAAATGTCAACGGTCATGATCCGGTTGCCATAGAGGCGGCTATCAACGCAGCCAAGCAGGCCAACGGCAAACCCTCGATGATATGCTGCAAAACGGTGATCGGCATGGGTTCGCCCAACAAAGCCAATACTCACGAGGTTCACGGCGCTGCGCTGGGCGATGCGGAAATAGCCGCTGCCCGCCCGCATATCGGCTGGAATCACCTGCCGTTCGAAATTCCCGAAGACGTTTATGCGACATGGGATGGCCGCGAGAAAGGCAAGAGACTGGAGGATGAGTGGGATCACAAGTTTGCGGAGTATGCCGGCAAATACCCCGCCGAGGCTGCCGAGTTCACGCGTCGCATGTCGGGCGAACTGCCTGCTGGCTGGGGCGAGCACGTGGACGGGTTGATCGCGCGCGTGAACGCGAAGGAAGAAACCATCGCTACCCGCAAGGCATCGCAGAACGCCATCGAGGGACTGGCACCCCAATTGCCGGAACTCGTGGGAGGCTCGGCGGATCTGGCCGGATCCAATCTTACGCTCTGGTCGGGCTCGAAGGCCGTCAGCGGTGAGACCGGAGGCAACTACGTTTATTACGGCGTGCGGGAATTTGGCATGAGCGCGATGATGAACGGGCTATCGCTGCACGGGGGTATCATTCCATACGGCGCGACTTTCCTCATGTTCTCCGAATATGCCCGTAATGCCTTGCGCATGGCGGCCCTGATGAAAATTCGCAATCTGTTTGTTTTCACCCACGATTCCATCGGGCTGGGTGAAGATGGTCCGACACACCAGCCGGTGGAGCAAACGGCCACGCTTCGTTATATTCCCAACATGAACGTGTGGCGGCCATGCGATACGGTCGAGTCGACCGTCGCCTGGGCGCGGGCAATTGAACGCACGGATGGCCCATCCACGCTCATTTTCAGCCGCCAGAACCTGCCTTTCCAGAAACGTGATGCGGAAACCATCAAGCAGATTGACAAAGGCGGGTATATTTTATCTGAAGCGGCAGGCGGCAAACCTCGGGCAATCATTATCGCGACCGGCTCTGAAGTCGGATTGGCGATGATGGCGCAGAAGGCGCTGGCGGAAACGGATACTCACGTGCGCGTGGTGTCCATGCCTTGCACGAACGTATTCGACCGCCAGGATCCGGATTATAGGGATAGCGTATTGCCGAAGGGTATAGGGCGGGTGGCAGTGGAGGCAGGCGTCACTGATTTCTGGCGGAAATATGTGGGGCTCGAAGGCGCAGTGATCGGCATTGATACATTTGGCGAATCCGCACCGGCGGGCGAACTCTTCAAGCACTTCGGCTTCACCGTGGAAAATGTGGTAAAGGCGGTGAATAGCGTTATTTAAATTCAGATAAGTTGTGATACGCAACGCGTCGGGACGCACGAGTTCCTGCGCCTGGGCTTTTTTTTATCCAAGGAGTATTAAAAAATGACAATCAAAGTCGGTATCAATGGATTTGGCCGTATTGGGCGGATGGTATTCCGGTCGGCAGTGCAGAACTTTCCGGACATTGAAGTTGTGGCCATCAATGATCTGCTTGAGCCTGACTACCTGGCTTATATGCTGCAGCACGATTCCGTCCATGGCCGTTTCAAGGGCGACGTCTCGATCGAGGACAGCACGCTTGTTGTCAACGGCAAGAAGATCCGCCTCACCGCAATCAAGGATCCGGCCGAGCTGAAGTGGGGCGAAGTTGGCGCCGAGGTCGTCATCGAATCTACCGGCCTTTTCCTTACCAAGGAGACCTGCCAGAAACATATTGCCGCGGGCGCCAGGAAAGTAATCATGTCGGCCCCATCCAAAGACGATACGCCCATGTTCGTATTTGGCGTGAACGATGGCACATATGATGGGGAGGCCATCATTTCCAACGCTTCATGTACCACCAACTGTCTCGCCCCTGTTGCGAAAGTATTGAACGATACCTGGGGTATTAAGCGGGGCCTTATGACCACGGTACACGCGGCGACGGCCACCCAGAAAACCGTCGATGGCCCCTCGAACAAGGATTGGCGCGGTGGGCGCGGTATCCTCGAAAACATCATTCCGTCCTCGACCGGGGCCGCCAAAGCCGTTGGCAAGGTTATCCCGGAACTGAACACGAAGCTCACCGGCATGGCTTTCCGCGTGCCGACTTCTGACGTTTCGGTGGTCGATCTTACCGTTGAACTGGAGAAGGACGCGACCTACGAAGATATCTGCGCCGCCATGAAGAAGGCATCCGAGGGATCGATGAAAGGTGTGCTGGGCTATACGGATCAAAAAGTTGTTTCCACGGATTTTCGCGGCGAAAGCGCCACCTCGATCTTCGATGCGGAAGCGGGAATGGCGCTGGATGGCAATTTCATAAAAGTCGTTTCCTGGTACGACAACGAGTGGGGTTACTCCAGCAAGATTCTGGAGATGGTTCGCGTTATCGCCGACAAGTAACAAAAAGGGATGCACCGCAGGGGAGAGGGACGAAATGCCGGTTTCTTTCCCCTCACCTCCCATCTTTCCCTTCAATTCATCATAAGGAACCGCACCGGACTTCCTTATGCTTTAAAACTTGGAGTTTTTCGTGTCTGTCATTAAAGTCACCGACCTTGATCTTAAAGGTAAGCGCGTATTCATCCGCGCCGATCTCAACGTACCAGTGAAGGACGGCAAGGTTACATCCGATGCCCGCATAAGCGCCTCCATGGCCACCATCAATCACTGCCTGGAACAAGGCGCCAGGGTGATGGTGACATCCCATCTGGGCCGTCCCGAGGAAGGCGTGTGGTCCGAGGAAAATTCGCTCAGGCCGGTGGCCGACAATATTTCGGAGCGGCTGGGAAAACCCGTGCGCCTGATCAAGGATTGGGTGGAGAATGGCTTTGAAGTTGCTGAAGGCGAGCTGGTCGTGCTGGAAAATTGCCGCATCAACAAGGGCGAAAAAAAGAATGCGGATGAGACCGCAAAAAAGTATGCCGCGCTGTGCGACGTGTTTGTTATGGACGCCTTCGGCACAGCCCATCGCGCCCAGGCTTCAACCTACGGTATTGCAAAATACGCTCCGGTTGCCTGTGCAGGGATTCTGCTGACGGAAGAATTGGACGCACTTACCAAAGCCCTGCTGGATCCGGCGCGGCCTATGGTAGCGATAGTAGGCGGCTCCAAGGTCTCCACAAAACTGACCGTACTGGAGTCCTTGTCGGAAAAAGTAGATCAGCTCGTGGTTGGCGGCGGCATCGCCAATACTTTTCTGAAGGCTACCGGAAAGAATGTCGGGAAATCCTTATGCGAAGACGACCTGATCCCTACGGCAAAAATGCTGATGGATAAAATGGCAAAACGCCATGCCTCCATCCCTGTTGCAACAGATGTCGTGGTGGGAAAGAAATTCGACGCGAATGAACCGGCGGTAACCAAGGATGCGGGTGCGGTTGGCGATGACGAGATGATTTTCGACATCGGTCCCAAGAGCGCACAAGAGTTGGCGGACATCATCATGAATGCGGGTACGGTGGTCTGGAATGGGCCTGTTGGCGTGTTTGAGTTTGACCAGTTTGGCGCAGGCACCAGGACCATCGCCATGGCCATCGCCAATACCAAAGCCTTTACCCTGGCTGGTGGCGGAGACACCATCGCCGCGATCCAGAAATACGATATTTATGACGAGGTATCCTATATTTCCACAGCCGGAGGCGCTTTTCTTGAGTTTCTGGAAGGAAAGAAGCTGCCTGCTGTGGAAATACTTGAACAGCGAGCACGCTGACGAGATGGGCCGACTCTTCAGTATGAGCATCTTGTACGCCCCTTACCTTACCCAAAGATGATCCGAAGAACAAAAATTGTAGCAACACTTGGCCCCGCATCCAGAGACCCCAAGGTACTGGAGCGAATGATTAATGCCGGGGTGGATGTAATACGTGTCAATTTTTCTCACGGCACGAGAGAGGAGCATATCGAATGCGCTGAACTAACTCGCTCGCTTGCGCGTGCCGCCGGCCATGCCGTGGGTGTTCTGGCGGATCTGCAGGGACCAAAAATTCGGATTGGCAAGTTTGAGAAAGGTAATATTCTGCTCAAAACCGGGGACCGGTTCATACTTGACGCCGAATGTGATCTGGGCGATCAGGAACGGGTAGGACTTGATTACAAGGAACTGCCAAATGACGTGGAAACGGGCTCGACCCTTATCCTGGACGACGGCCGCATCGTGCTCGGGGTTTCAGAAGTCAAGGGACGCAAGGTGTATTGCGTGGTTGAGCAGGGGGGGGTGCTATCCAACAACAAGGGCATCAACCGTAAGGGCGGGGGACTGAGCGCGCCTGCATTGACCAGTAAGGACGTGGAAGATATCAGGACTGCCGCAGCGCTTAAAGCAGACTACCTCGCGGTATCATTCCCACGATCCGGCGATGATATGCGATGGGCGCGGGACGTGATGCGGGAGGCGGGCGGCAAAAGCCTTTTGATGGCAAAAATCGAGCGATCCGAGGCTATTTTGGCGCTGGACGACATTTTGCAGGCCTCTGACGCCATCATGGTGGCGCGTGGCGATCTCGCAGTGGAGGTGGGCGACGCGGTGGTGCCTGCATTGCAGAAGCGGATGATCCGCACCGCGCGCGCCAACAATAAATTGGTGGTAACCGCCACCCAGATGATGGAATCCATGGTCAGCAGTCCCATTCCTACTCGCGCGGAGGTATCCGATGTGGCTAACGCGGTGCTGGATGGCACTGATGCGGTCATGCTGTCGGCGGAATCCGCCACTGGCCAGTACCCGGTCGAAGCTGTTGCCGCCATGGCCAGAGTCTGTCTTGAGGCTGAAAAGGAATATCTCGTGGCCAGTGAACTCCGGCGGATTCAGGGCGGTTTGCCGGACACCATAGAGGAAGCGATTGCGCGCGCGACCATGTTTACGGCAGGCGGATTGAAGATACGCGCGATCGCCGCCCTCACGCAAAGCGGCAGAACGGTATTGCTGATGTCGCGGCGAAGTTCCAACGTACCTATTTTTGCATTAAGCCCGCAAGAGGATACGCGACGCAAAATGACTTTGTTTCGCGGAGTGTATCCGGTGAGATTCGGCGGGGGTTCGAATGATCCCGAGATCATTCTGAATCACGCCGAAAACGAATTGCTCAAGCGCGGCGCCGTGCGTAACGGTGATCTGATCATCATGACCATCGGCGAACCGGTGGGTAAAGCCGGTGGCACCAATACGATGAAAATCGTCAAGGTAGGAGAATACCGGAAGCACGAACGGAAGCCTGAATCCTGAGGGAACCCGCAGGAGGATGGGGTTCTGTTTTCAGCTTTCAGAACCTTCCAGGCCTTCACAGCAGCGGTTCGCTATTTACGGTTTCAAGATATAACTGATTCTAACTTGGAGGAAGCTCAAATGGCACTCGTATCATTGCGTCAACTTTTGGATCACGCGGCGGAAAATGGCTATGGCCTGCCCGCTTTCAATGTAAACAACCTGGAGCAGATTCAAGCCATCATGCAGGCGGCAGATGAATGCGACAGCCCGGTGATCATGCAGGGTTCCGCCGGCGCTCGCAAATACGCTGGCGAAGCATTTCTGCGCCACCTTATAGCCGCGGCGGTGGAGGCATACCCTCATATCCCCATTGTCATGCATCAGGACCATGGCGCTTCTCCAGCGGTGTGCATTAATGCCATTCGCAGCGGATTTTCCAGCGTCATGATGGATGGCTCGCTGGAGGCGGACGCAAAGACGCCATCTTCTTATGAATACAATGTCGAGGTCACTGCCAAGGTAGTGGAGATGGCCCACGCAGTCGGAGTTTCCGTCGAGGGAGAACTGGGTTGCCTGGGCTCGCTCGAATCCGGCATGGGGGAGGCAGAGGATGGTCACGGAGCGGAGGGCAAGCTAAGTCATGACCAATTATTGACAGATCCAGAGCAGGCCGCCGACTTCGTCAAGCAAACAGGTGTGGATGCCTTGGCGATCGCTATCGGGACTTCTCATGGCGCGTACAAATTTACGCGCAAGCCGACAGGCGACATCCTTGCGATTGAGCGGGTAAAGGAAATTCATCAGCGCATTCCAAACACCCATCTTGTCATGCACGGTTCCAGCTCCGTACCGCAGGATTGGCTCGACATCATCCGTGAGTACGGCGGGGAAATGAAAGAAACTTATGGCGTGCCGGTGGAAGAAATTCAGGAAGGCATCAAGCACGGGGTACGCAAGATCAATATCGATACTGACATCCGTCTTGCCATGACCGGCGCAATCCGTCGTCACCTGGCAAAAAACAAGAGCGAGTTCGACCCGCGCAAATTCCTCAAGGATGCGACCGCCGCGGCAAAAGATATTTGCAAAGCACGCTTTGAGGCGTTCGGCTGCGCTGGTCAAGCCGCCAAAATCAAACCTGTGATGCTGGACAACATGGCGGGAAAATATGCCAAAGGCGAGTTGAAAGCTGTCATCAAGTAAATTGTATAACAACGCAGAAGCGCTCTTCCGGGCGCGCGCGGCCTGGTCCTGACGAGTGTTAAGCTCAATCGGAACTGGCAGGATGAAAAAAGGCGATCAGCAATCCGATCGCCTTTTTTTCTCTTCCTGGAACTGAGCCCTGCCATGCTATTGCCGGTTTCCTGCCTTCCTCTTTCCTCTTTTCTCTTTTCTCTTTTCTCTTTTCTCTTCTGCAGGATTTGATACAAGCTTTACCAGAACGGACTGTTTCTCTCGAAACCAGCCCACGTCCTATTCAACTTCGTTTTTTCTGCTAATGCCACGCTCGCGGCCCAGCCGAGAACAATACCGATGGCTTCATGCTCGCCGCTTCGGTTTTCACCGGCGGGCAGTTCGCTCAGCAGTTGTCCGGCAACGACAGTGTCGTTCATCCCGCCCAGTACATCCTGAAGCTCGGCCAGAGACTTGATGTAACGCTTCGTTTTGCCATGAGGGTAGAGCGCCGCAAAAAACTCAGCGGCATAACGTTGTTTCTTGGCAACGATACGCATCGAATGTAAGGCCCGCGGGCTTAGATTCTTCAGCTTCCTGCCGTATTTTTTCAGTTGTTTGTGACGATGGGCGAGCAGTCCTGTTGAGAATTCTTTCGCCGGCATCTTTGCCCGGACTTCAAGCAGGCCGGTCGAAACCGGTAAACCGGGCGGCACAGGCCACGACTCTGCATTTAGCCAAGCGCCCAGCCTCAGCATCATTTCCGTGTAGCGGGTAGATCCGATGGCCTTGCGGGCGACATCGTTGTGGTGGCGCCGTATTTGCTCACATTTTTCCTGCAGCACCATCATCTCCGCGTGCCCGGGGAACTGCGTGCAAATGTCAGCCAGCGTTTCAGTTACGAACACATCCCAATCCCGGGCGGGCCCGAGTTGCCCCGAAAGCCATTTCAACTCCTGTGTTACAGGGACAAACGCAGATTTGGAAAATGCTTTCGAAAAAATACTGAAGGCCGAACGTACTCTGCGTAGCGCAACACGCATCTGGTGGAGGTATTCGATATCGCCGCACTCCAGCATACCGGCCTCGTTGCTGTGCAAATGATCGAGGCAATTGCGGACGATAACCTGGAACGCTTCACCCGAGCTCATCTCGGTAACAATGGAAACCTGCGCTGCTTTCACCATTGGTGGCTTATCGCCGGATGCAAGCCTGTAGCCCCGCTCTGCCTTGCTTACACTTTCCAGCCTGAGGGGAACAGCGGGTAAAAGGTCCAAGGCGAGCTGAAATAATGGCAGTGGACTGCCCGATTTCAGCTCCAGTTCAATCTCGCAAAACGGCATGCTGACGTTACCTGCAACGATTTTTCCTTGATCAAGGCAGAGCTCTGCTTCAGTATTGTCCATGAATCGCAGCGAGCGGGTGCTACGCTTGAATTCGGTGGTAAATAGAGGACGCAATTGCTCGCACAGGGTATCGCTGTCGAATATTCTGCCGAGAGCGGAATTGGGAATTTTTTTAAACTCGGGTTGCGCTCCCAACACAGGCGCTTCCCATTCATAGCGCTGATGCAATCCCGCTACCGCGCTGCCTCCGCCTTTAATTGACTGTATCCAGTTTTTGCCGATACGTCGCAGACGGAACGCCACATTATTACGTTTGAGATCGTAATCAGAAGTATCGTAATAGACGGTGTGGATTTTTTCCGCAACGGGACGAGAAGTACTCAGGGATTTTAACAGCGGATGCCGTTGCAATCGGACAATGCTATCCGCCGGCAAGCGCAATTTGAGTTCAATTTCGGTAGGCATGGCTTGATTTTCCGTATTTACTCACCTATGCCCTCGGAAACCGCCGAGCAAGCCTCTGCGCCTCGGCAGCAGAAGCGCGACGTCAGCTATATGCCCTGAATGCCACGAATGCAAGGGAGGCAACAACACGAACAACCGGCCTACTGTGATGAAAGAACTGGCGAAAGCCTGGCTGATCCCATTAGATCAATCCTCTTTTGCCGCCGCGAGCTGCGTCAGCAAGGCCTCCTGCGCGCAAAGCCGTTTCCCCCTTCGGCCGGTTTTGAGATGATAATTACCCTGGCCGTCCATTTCCCATGCCTGTCTGTTATCCTTGATATACACGTTCAAGCCTTCGGTAAGCACGCGCTTTTTCAATCTCGCTTCAAGAACGGGAAAACATATTTCAATACGGCGAAAGAAATTTCGATCCATCCAGTCAGCGCTCGAAAGATAGACGGCCTGGGTACCCCCACGCCGAAAATAAAAAATCCGTGTATGCTCCAGGAAACGCCCTATTATTGACCGTACCCGGATATTCTCGGACAATCCTCTGATGCCGGGGCGCAAGGCGCAGACTCCGCGAACGATGAGATCAATTTTAACCCCCGCGCCAGATGCTGCATAAAGCGCCTTGATGATTTCCGGCTCAAGCAATGCGTTCATTTTTGCGATAATGCGAGCGGACTTTCCGGCTTTGGCATTTCGAGCTTCGTTATCGATTGCTTCGAGCATCTGGCTGTGAAAGCTGAACGGAGATTGCCACAAATATTTTAGTTTTCCCGCCTTGCCGAGGCCAGTCAATTGCATGAATACCTCGTTCACATCGGCGCAGACATCCTCGTTGCAGGTAAACAAGCCGAAATCCGTATAAAGGCGGGCCGTGCTGGCGTGGTAATTGCCGGTACCCAGATGCACGTAGCGCCGCAGCTTCCCTTCTTCACGCCGCACTACCATTGCCATTTTGGCGTGGGTTTTATGGCCCACGACCCCATACACCACATGCGCACCAACCTCCTCCAGCCGGCTTGCCCAGTTGATATTTGCCTCTTCATCGAAACGGGCCAGCAATTCCACCACTACGGTGACTTCCTTGCTGCTACTCGCAGCGGCGATAAGGGCCGCCATAACCAGGGAATCGGTTCCGGTGCGATATACAGTCTGTTTGATCGATACCACATCGGGGTCCGCTGCGGCCTGCTGCAAAAAATGAATTACCGGCTGGAATGACTGAAAAGGATGATGCAAAAGGATATCGTTCCTGCGTATCATCTGAAAAATATCCAGGGCTTTTTTCTTTTGCAGCGTTACCGGCAGGCCGGGAATGAATGGCGGATATTTCAGGCCGGGACTATCGATGCGGTCGGGGACCTGCATCAGGCGCACCAGATTCACGGGCCCCTCCACTTGATAAAAATCATCACGCGAAAGGCCCAGTTGGTCGAGCAGAAAGTCCGACATGTGCGGCGGGCAATTGTCCGCGACCTCCAGCCGTACTGCATTTCCCAGATGCCGCTGAGGTAACTCGCCTTGTAGCGCAATGCGCAGGTTCTTCACTTCTTCCTCATCCACGAACAGATCGCTATTGCGGGTTGCACGGAATTGATAGCAGCCCACTACGCTCATGCCGGAGAATAGTTCGCCCACATGGGCGTGCAAAATGGATGAGAGAAACACAAAGTTATATTCGCTGCTGCTGATTTCAGGCGGTAGCAGAATTACGCGCGGCAACACACGTGGCGCCTGCACGATAGCCGTTCCCGAACTGCGGCCAAAAGCATCCTTGCCTTCCAGTTCAACCGCGAAATTGAGGCTCTTGTTGAGTACTCGTGGAAACGGATGCGAGATATCAAGACCAATAGGCGTCAGCACCGGCATCAACTCACGGAAGAAATAAGCCTTGATCCACTCGCGCTGAATGTCGTTCCAGGCCATACGACGCAGGAAACGGATGCCCTCATCCACAAGCCCGGGTAGAATTTCCTGATTCAACAACTGGTATTGCCGTGCTACCAGCGCATGAGTCCGCTCGGATACCACCTTGAATACCTGGCGTGGCAACATACCGTCCGGCCCGAATCCAGGTGTATCCAGCTTGATCTGCTCTTTTAGTCCGGCGACCCGAACCTCGAAAAATTCGTCCAGATTACTACTTAATATACATAGAAACTTCAAGCGCTCGAGAAGTGGAGTGCTCTTATCTTCAGCCTGAGCGAGAACCCGCCGATTGAACTCGAGCTGTCCCACCTCACGATTGAGAAATTGGCTGCCGGCCTGGGAATTCGTCATGTCAGAGCCATTTCCGCTTTATATGGCTTTTGCCGTAACGAACCCAAGGTCCCAGGCGAAGACTTTTCGTCCTTCTGCATCATGCACTGTGTTACTTCGCGGGGGGCACGTAACCCAACGGCTGCTCTGCCCCCCTTCCGAAAAAATATGCCTCGAGCTGTTCGGCCAAGTACTTGCGTGCCTTGATATCGGAGAGATTCAGGCGGTACTCGTTGACCAGCATGGTTTGGTGGTTTATCCATCCGGCCCACGCCTGCTTCGATACGTTATCGAAAATACGCTTTCCCAGCTCGCCCGGATAAGGGGGGAAATCCAGTCCTTCCAATTCCCTCCCGAGCTTAATGCAATTGACCAACCTCGTCATTAGATCGTCTCCCGATATGATGATAGATAAAGTTTAAAGCCTCGGGCTCCTCCGGGTTATCTGCGTTTTTATCCGCGGCGGCAGCCGCTCGCCATTGTAAGGACGGCGGGCGATAGGGTGCGAGCTACTTGCCTGTTATATCTGTTTTACGAAAACCTTGGAGCGTCGCTGGTAATTGTATAGTCCCCGTTTGACTTTAGGTAATTCACTTACATCGGTTTCGATAAAGCCGCGCTCGACGAACCAGTGGGCGGTACGGGTAGTCAGGACAAATAATTTCCTGCTTTCCTGAGACCTGGCCCTGCCTTCGATATTCTTGAGCAAGGCGTCGCCGCAACCTCCACTACGATAATCAGGATGTACCGTAAGACAGGCAAGCTCGCTTGCTTTCTCGTCGGGAAACGGATAAAGCGCCGCGCAGCCAATTATCATTCCGTCATGTTCGACCACTACAAACCGGCCGATTTCCATTTCCAGCAACTCCCTGCTGCGTCGGACCAGCGTCCCCTCGATTTCCAGCGGTTCGATCAACTGCAGGATGGCACCAACATCCTCTATTCTCGCTTCCCTCAAATTCTGCAGCGGACCCTTTGATATCATGCTCCCTATCCCGCTGTGAGTGAATAGCTCCTGGAGTATGGCGCCATCCACATGGCGGCTGATGAGATGAACTCTGAATACACCGCCCTCGCAAGCTCGTATCGCAAAGGGCAGATACAACTGCGCGTCGTCGGAAAGTTGGGCTGCCTCACCGGCATCTTTCTTCAGCAGCGCCTTGCTTTCATCCACTGTCAGTTCTCGCGGCAGCAATACTTCGGCGCAACCAGAACCTTTTTTTCCCCTGCCTTCGGCATCCTCGGCATCCATTAGAAAAACGAGCTTTTCAGCCTTGAGTGCAATTGCCGTTTCAGCTGCAACATTTTCCAGCGTCAGATTGAAAATCTCGCCGGTGGGCGAATAGCCAAGTGGCGAAAGGAGCGCCAGTTCACCCTGCTCCAACCGGGAACGGATGGCAGCGGTATCTACCCTGCGCACCTCTCCGGTATGCATCAGGTCGACGCCCTCTATCACGCCAATAGGGCGCGCGGTTACAAAATTTCCGCTGGCAACCCGAATGGCGGCATTGGCCATCGGCGACTGGGGCAGCCCCATTGATAATAATGCCTCGATCTCGACGCGCACCCGGCCTATTGACTCCTTGACGCATTGCAGCGTCGCGGCGTCGGTCACGCGCATGTCTCTGACATATGTTGTCTGCAACTTCTGCTCGTTGAGCCTTGATTCGATCTGCGGCCGGGCTCCATGTACCAATACCAGGCGCACACCCAGGCTGGCGAGCAAGTTGAGGTCATGTACCAGTTCTATAAATTTTCCATCGGCGACCACTTCGCCGCCAAAAGCGACGACAAAGATCTTATTCCGGAACGCATTGACATAAGGCGCTACAGAGCGGAACCAACTTACAAAATCGGCATTGAGCTTCACTATATTGTGGGTATGTGAAAGCAGCACGGACATGTGGCCGTGCCAGATTGGATAAAGTCAGGCTTCAAGTGAGCTCTACAGTTTACCGTTCAAGAAACGAAACCTCAAAGTCGTGCATCTGCCTGACGGGAATTATCCGATCAGTAATCGCCCCACAGGGTTTGCATTGCTGCGATAGCCGACAGTGCAGCAGTCTCTGTCCGAAGTATGCGCGTGCCCAGGCGCAACTGCGCAAAACCCGCCACGAGAGCAGCTGCTTCCTCATCGGCGGTAAAGCCGCCTTCCGGGCCCACAAGCAGGTTGATCGCGGCGCTTGTGGAATGACCGGGGAAATCACGCAAACTCCTTTTTGCTCCCGGCGAAAGCATCAAATGCAAATCGGCGGAAATATTTTTCCTGTCGTCGCCAGCTTGCATGCCGAGCCATGCCTGAAGCGATGTCAACGCCAGAACCCGAGGAATACGATTTCTGCCGCACTGCTCGCACGCCGAAACAGCCACGTGTTGCCAGTGGTTCATCCGCCGCTCCGCTCGCTCGCCGGTCAACTTGATTACGCTTAGCTTTGTAGTCAAGGGTTGAACGCGGCTTACCCCCATTTCCACTGCTTTTTGTATGATCCAATCCATTTTCTCGCTGGCACACACCGCCTGGGCCAGCGTTATGACGAGCTGCGACTCACGTTCTATATCCAGGTGCTTTTCCGGTATGACGGTGACAACATTTCTTCCGATATGCGCGATAACCGAGAGGAACTCCCCACCATTACCGTTGAACAGAGTCAACTTAGCGCTTCTTTCAAGCCTTAATACGCGTGATGCATGATGCGCGGCGCTGGCAGGCAACTCCATTGCCTTGCCAGTGCAGATTTCACCGGGGCAGTAAAATCGGGGAAGGGTCATCTTGGAAACCAAGGCAATACAGGCCCTCGCTCATGTTAGTATTCGCTTTCTACGAAGTAGATCCGCCTGAAACATGCCGTTCAGTAACTTTCCGCTTTACTACCGATTATATCTGGTAGTGGCAATGTTTTACCGCAAGTTATGCTCGGAGCAGGTTCAGGTGCATCATCAGTCAGGAGATAATTTATGGCAAGCCTGGAAACACCTGTTTGTGATTTCGGTTGGAAGGCACCGGATTTCGATTTATTGGGAGTAGACGGAAAGCGCTATAACCTGGCATCGGCCAGGCGCGAGAACGGATTGCTGGTGATGTTCATCTGCAATCATTGTCCTTATGTCAAAGCGATTCGTGATCGCATCGTCCGCGACGTGGCTGAGTTGCAGGAATACGATATAGGCGCGATCGCAATCATGTCGAACGATCCCACGGAGTATCCCGAAGATTCATTTGATAACATGGCACGGGTAGCAAAGGAAAGTGGTTTTTCCTTCCCCTACGTTTGGGACGAGACACAGCAAGTCGCCAAAGCATATGGCGCCGTTTGCACACCTGATTTCTTTGGCTTCAATCATGGGCTCGAGCTACAGTACCGCGGACGTCTGGATGCTTCGCGCAAGGAAGCGGCGCCTCCCGGCGCGCGGCGCGACCTTTTCGAAGGTATGCTCCAGGTCGCGAAGACAGGCCAAGGGCCCAATGAGCAGATTCCCAGCATTGGGTGTTCAATCAAGTGGCGGACGGAATAACAGGTGCTCGACGCGGTCATTGCTGCCGTTAAAGCAGTTGCACAGCAGGAAATACTGCCGCGCTATCTTAAGGTGGCACGGCAACGCAAGGTTGACGGCAGCCTGTTTACCGAAGCCGACATCGCCACTCAGGAAACGCTGTCGCGCGAATTGCGGAAGATTTATCCCGGGCCGGTGGTCGGCGAGGAAATGACGGAGCATGAGCAAGTCGATCATTGGCACGCAGGTGATGCCGGGTTGTGGTGTATGGACCCGATCGATGGCACTACCAATTTCGTCAACGGCCTGCCTTATTTTGCGGTTTCGGTGGCCCTGATGCGGCGGGGTAGAAGCGTGCTCGGCGCAGTTTACAACCCGGTCGCGGACGAAATGTTCTATGCCGAGCAGGGTAAAGGAGCCTATCTCAACGGGGAGAAATTACCGATCAAGGAACACGTTCCAACGTTTCGAGGCGCGATGGCAAACGTGGACTTGAAACGCCTTAGCCACAGACTCGCAGAGGGAATCTGCGCGGCAAGGCCGTTTTCGTCACAGCGAAATTACGGTTCTTGTTCGCTTGAATGGTGTTATACCGCCGCCGGGCGGTTTGACCTGTACCTGCATGGGGGGCAAAAATTGTGGGATTACGCGGCGGGCAGCCTTATTCTGGAAGAGGCCGGGGGCCATATGTGCGGTCTCGATCAAGATGATTTTTGGGCAGAGCCGCTATGGCACCGCTCAGCCATTGCTGCGCTTGACTTGGGCCTGTTTGTGCAATGGCGCGACTGGGTGCGAGCGCATCGCTGACAACGGCGAGAAAAACGGGTAAGACCGCAGTCTGCTTCTTACTGAACGTCACGCCGGCTTATCCTCTAAGGTAACTGGCCTTCAGTCCATGACCCGCGCCTCCATGATGCATAATATCAGAAGCCCATGGGTCGCCGCTGGTAATCCTCTTTTCCTTATCCCTGGCTTCCCCGGTCTTCCACAAATAGCAGGTGCAGCCCCGTCTGCCCATTATTGTCTCCTTTTAGCGACAATAATATACGTTTATATACAGCCTGTTATCACCATCCATCCATTATTCGAGAATGTTTAGCGACAGTTGAGGCCTTGGGTCTGACGGTAACTATCGGTTAATAAACGGGAAGAAATATGGCATGATTATTGCTCACTCGTAAGACAACGCAGGTTCACAACGATAAAATCGGGTTGCCGAACACGGTTGCCTTGCGGGTTTGACGCGATCTCTAGCAAATATTCCCTCCTTTACTGGTTCGACTTGATTCTTTATACATAACGAGATGACATAACTCATCCATCGAGGAGAACGACGCGGTTGGGAGTCGCTTCAACCCCATGTCGCCATGTTGTCAATGTCGTATTTCTGACTTGAATTATCCCGATTAAAACCCTGGACACTACTCCCATGCAATTAGATAATGGCAAAAACATTCGTCTTCATCGACCCGCGTCTTCTGTTGAAACCACTGAAGACCGTTTTGCTCCCCCCTGTCAACCGCGGATTGAAGAAAAACCTTCTTTGGCTCAAACGTCTGACCCGAGATGCGTTTTGAGACAAGGCAACTATAATATCTGTCTAGCTGATTCACCTGTACGGTGCAGCCTTGTGAGCAAGCTGATCAAGTGCATGTATTCTTGGCGAGGCTACCATACCGAGAACGCAGTAATTTCTTCGCATAACCCCAATCAATTCACACTTGAGGCATCGATCGAGCGGCATCCCGTCGGGACTCTCACTCTGGGGCTTGATTCAGAGGAAGGGCTGCTTGCCGACGAACTTTACAGACGGGAAATCAACGTTTTCCGCTCAAAACAAAGAAACGTCTGCGAGCTCTCCAAGCTCGCCGTAGACCCGCAGCATAGCTCAAAAGAAATATTGGCCTCGCTGTTTCACCTTGCTTATATCTATGGGCGTAACCTCCACGGCGCGACCGACCTGTTTATCGAAGTCAATCCACGTCATGCACGGTTTTATAAACAGATGCTGGGGCTCCGCCAGATCGGAGAAAAACGCATGTGTCATCGGGTCAACGCTCCAGCTATCTTGATGCATCTGGATCTTGATTATGCTGACGACCAGATTGCTTTGGTGGTGGATTCGTGCGAACCGAGGGAAAGGTCGCTTTATGCTTATTTTCTATCCAAGCATGAGGAGGAAAGGGTGACCCATACGCTTAGGCAGCGTATTCATGGCCGAAACGCTACGCAACCGTTTTCCCGGCAGATCCTGCACGCTTAGGTTCACGATAACTATATTCTGTTCACTTATTGTCGATAGTCTTTACATACCCTAGAAACAATAAGTTGTTATCCTCCCCGAGAAAATCTTGGTACTGAATCTCGATAAATAACGGATTTTCATTGGGCAAAAAAAGGGGATCACTATGATCCCCTTTTATAAAACTCCTGGTTGGCAGCTTATGCGCGACGGCGACGGCTCAGGCCCAAGCCCAGAATTCCCAATCCAACCAATGCCAGCGTCGCTGGCTCAGGAACGGCTTGGCGGGCATCCGCTTCAGCACTGGATCTGATGGTCAGTTGATAAGGCGTACCGGCGGTCAGCAGCGTGGTAGCGCTCCAACCGCCGTCAAATGCTACCCCCTCGCTCGCGCCCCTGAACCGAGCCAGATCATTAAGGAAGGGAGCATTGGCCGAGACGCTATCGTTTAACCTGAAGGGATCGATCTCTGCAGTAATTCCGAAGGCGCTAGCACCGCCGGCATTGCTTACACCGTCGGGAGACCAGGTGGCAACGTTGGCGCCCGTAAGCAGATTGTCAATGGTGAAGGTCAGGTTAAACGCTGCTGAAGCGGCGGTGGGGAACACCTCACCTGAGCCGTTCCAGGCTTCCAGGTAGGCGCGCGCATCGAACCTGATCTCGAACGCGCCGTCGTTGCCCATTTCGAATACAAAGCCGGATTGCAGGCCATTGTTGGCCGTGCTGCTGCCATCAGCGAAGCTATCCAGAACCACATAGGCGCCGTGCGAGGCCGTTGCAGGAGCACTGATAGGTGTTCCATTAACTACCAGGCCGGTTATGGGCGAGCCGAATTGCGACTGATCCGCCAGGGAAAACGTCGACGCGGACGGATTGGAGTAGACCGCGTAGCTGTTTTCAGTGTATCCCGGCACCGGGGTGCCCAGGACTATGTGAGCCATGTCGATGTCCTCGCCTGCACGAGTCATTTCATTGCTCAAGGTTGTCCCATTCAGCGAAGTGGATATGTCCGCCGTATTCGTGGGGCCGATTGCGGAAAAATCGCTTCTATCCAATATGTTGCCCGCCCCATCCCGGAAAGTAAGATTTCTGATATCCAATATCGAGGTGGCCAGGGCGGTGGCTTGCGCTGTGCCGACAACCGACATCGCCGCCAAGGCAAAACCAGTGGCAAGCGCTAATTTTTTTAACTTCATATGTTCTCCGTTATAAATTATGTTGAATCATGTTACTTCAGGTACTTCTTTTTCCGACAATACTTATTAAGCACAGACTGTGCCACCTTTAAAGAGTAACGTTAACCTGATGACTCTTAAGGTCATTTTTTCCTCAAATGAGGAATTTACCAGTAGCTACGAGGAGGACTGTAAGAAAACCCGACACTTCGGCTCGGCCCGCTGGTTTATAATTCCGCAGGAGTGAAAATCTCTTTATTTGGGTTCGGCTCCCGCCCTCACCTCACGAGAACCTTTTCCGAGAGCCTGCTGTTGAGCATCCGATCTAGTGAAGCAGCTGAAGAATCGATATCTCAGGCTCATCCTCGTGCAATATACCCGCGGCAGAATATAGGGTCAATGCATATGAACCTGCTTAACAGCTGGAAAAAACAATGGCCAGCTTCCTTCCCTCCAGATATTTCTGTGCATGCCACCCGTCATCCGATGACGATACCGGCTGAACCGAGGACCTGTACCCGGTGAGAATATTCTGGCTTGACTTTAATTTGGCGTTTCGGAATGTCATCCGCCAAAAACGCCGTAGCGCGATCGCGGTAGGAGCGGTTACGTTCGGCATCACGGCGCTCATCCTGGCGAACGGTTTTATAGAGTGGATTTTTCTCGATTTTCGGGAATCCACGATCAAATCGCAATTGGGCCACCTGCAAATCGTGCGTCCAGGCTATCATGACGCGGGAAAAGCGGACCCCTTTGCCTTTTTGCTGCCGGATGCCGTCCCCGAACTCGAAACACCAGGTGAACCGGCGGAAATCAAGGCAGTCGCTACGCGCCTCTCTTTCAGTGGCCTGATCAGCCATGGTGAGGCGACCATTTCGTTTATCGGTGACGGCGATGACCCCCGGCAACAAACGGTTTTCGGCGATGCCTTGCAAATTTCCGCAGGTCGGCATCTCTCCCTCGACGATCCACTGGGAATCATAGTGGGCGAAGGCCTTGCGCGTAACCTGGGCGTGGGCGTTGGCGACCAGGTCATATTATTGGCGACCACCGCATCGAGAGGAACCAATGCGGTGGAGGTTACGATACGCGGCCTTTTCTCCACGGTTACCAAGTCTTACGACGACGCCGCGCTGCGCATGCCCATTGAAACAGCACGGCAATTGCTCCGCACAAAAGGTTCTCATGTCTGGATGGTGTTACTGAACGATACCGCGCAAACAGACCCCATGCTTGCGAAATTTCGCGACAAGCTGCAAAAGGAAAAGCTTGAAATTGTTCCATGGTATGCACTGGCCGACTTCTACAACAAGACTGTCACACTGTTCACCAGGCAAATCTACGGTATCAGGCTGATCATAGCCATTATCATCCTTCTCAGCATTACGAATACCATGACGATGAGCGTAATGGAGCGTATCGGGGAAATCGGCACTTCCATGGCGCTAGGCGTGAAGCGCATGGGCATTATGCGTCTATTCATTAGCGAAGGGGTTCTCATCGGCTGCTTTGGGGGGATATCAGGCTTGCTGCTGGGGATTTTTTTCGCCCATATGATCTCAGCTGCCGGGATTCCAATGCCGCCCCCTCCCGGGATGGCGCGGGGCTATACCGGGCAGATTCTCGTTACCTGGGACATCGCACTGGAATCGCTCACGCTTGCCGTCGGCACGACACTGATCGCGAGCGTATACCCTGCCTGGCGTGCATCGAGAATGCAGATCGTCGATGCCTTAAGGCACAACCGGTAGTTACCAAGAATGTTCAAGCTTGCGTTGCGCAATATCTTTCGACAGAAATCGCATACAGCCATGACGCTGGCAGCAATCATTGGCGGAGTAGCGGGGCTTATCGTTGCCGGCGGCTGGGTAAACGATATCTTCGTGCAACTATCCGAAGCGCTCATACATTCCCAATCGGGGCATTTGCAGGTTTATAAAAAAGGATTTTTTGCCGAGGGCGCCCGTGCGCCGGAGAAATATCTGATAGCCGCGCCTGACGCCATCAAAAGCAGCATTGCTGCCGAGGCCGAGGTTGCCGGCGTGATGGCGCGGCTGAATTTCTCCGGACTGCTCAACAATGGCCGCAGTGACCTCCCCATAATCGGTGAAGGGGTGGAAGCAGGGCCCGAAGCCGTACTTGGAAGCTCTGTCTCCATCATCGCGGGACGCCAACTGGAGGACAAGGATTCGTTTGGCGTCCTGCTCGGACAGGGTGTCGCACAGGGGTTGAAACTGAAACCCGGCGACTACGTGACAGTGCTTGCGAATTCCCTCGAGGGTGCCCTGAACAGTATCGATCTCCAAGTGATTGGGGTATTCCAGAGCTTCTCCAACGACTATGACGCCCGCGCAATAAAAATTCCGCTCGCGGCCGCCCAGGAATTGCTCGGCACGGAGAGCGTGAACGCGCTCGTGATCTCCCTGAATAAAACCAGTGACACCGATCACGTCGCAGCGCACTTGAAGGAACAACTCGGCGTATTGGGTCTGGAAATCAAGACCTGGGTTGAACTAAATGATTTTTACGAAAAAACCGTGGAAATGTATAAGGGCCAGTTCGGCGTTCTGCAATTGATCATTCTCGTCATGGTTCTGTTGAGTGTTGCCAACAGTGTAAACATGAGCATTTTCGAACGTATGGGAGAATTTGGCACGATGATGGCGCTTGGCAACCGTAGAAGCCTGGTATTCCGATTGATCGTAACCGAAAGTGTATTGATCGGAGTGATCGGCAGTTGCCTCGGGCTTGCGCTTGGCCTGGCGCTGGCATTCGTTATCTCTGCAATCGGCATTCCGATGCCCCCACCTCCAAACGCCAATATCGGTTATACCGCGCACATCCAGGTTCTCCCCCCGGTCTTGCTGATGTCCTGCGCCATTGGCATTGCTGCAACAGCCTTGGCGGCTATACTGCCGGCAAGGCATGTTTCCCGGACGCCGGTGGTTGAGGCGCTGCGGCAGAACTTCTGATTTCGATATGCCGTAGGGTTGAACCATTTATCGGGGCTATTACCGGCACGAAAATACTGCTAATTTTTCCGATCTTGTTACTCTGGCTCGGCCTGAAATCAAGCCCAGCCAAGCAAGGCGTGCTTTACCCGCCAATACTCGCTTCCGGCGCCAAGATGTCTGTATTCCTTCCCTACGGAATCAATAGCATCAGAATGAATAGCGCAATTCGGTATAGACGCGGTCATTATTTTGGAAACGGCCAAACAAGCCGGTAGGTCCTCCCCCAAAAACGTCAGCCCCCAGCGCCCAGCGCCAGTTCCTCTCAAATTGCCAGGTCAGCCGCGGGCGGAACATCCAGTCGCTGCGGTTCAGGCTGTGGATCAGTAGTGCCTGTCCTTCGAGTTTCCGCCAGAGCTTGGCGTTGAGAAGAATGCTGGCGCCATTCTCTACCCTGTCTGAAAAATTGTCGCGGTCATACGCGAAAAAAACACGCTGAAAAAATTGAAGATTCAGGCGTGTGTCGGCCGGCAGGTTGAAGTCCAGGCCAACTGCATAATCCAGGGTATCTTGCCTGACGAGTCCATTCATTGCGGTGGGTCGTGAGACGTTAAATTTGCGCCCGTCTGTATAGACCAGCTCGCCTTTAAGCACAACCGAACCAAAATCCTTGGAAACGGTTGCACCGACCTGATCGATGTCATCATGCCGAGGCTGAAATACCAGGGGCTCGGTTGGCCCGCTGACACGGTAGAAGGTGGAAGCGGCATCCAGGCTGTGGTAGTAAAAACCCGAAATATCCCAGCCCTTTACCAGTTGCGATACCCGAAGCCCGTAATTCGAGTTTCCGACGTTGCGCCCCGACCGGTCTTCCCCCAGGAAGGAAGCGTTTGCGCGTAGCGGACCGGGGTAAAAGTCTGCGCCCGGCTTGCCGATCTCGTCAATAGTTGGCACTGGAATCCAGAGCACCTCAACATGGGTATCATTCCTTGAATATTCGGCCCGCATTGCCCACTGCGGGATACGCATTATATCGAATGACGGCAGGATGAATTCGCGCATATCCTTCGCGGATACCACGTCAGCGAAAAACAACCCTACCATCTCGCCCCATATCACGTGTTGACGGCCAAGGCGGAAATCGAAGTTTCCTGCTGAAATATCGAGATAGTTTTCCCGAATAAAGAAGTCATAGCGTTGATCCTGCCGCACTGCGGAGGGATAAAAGCCGGATAAATCATAGGCAGCGTCATAATCGAACCGGCCGCTTACTTTCCATTTTATATGCTCGTTGAATTGTCCCGTCCTCGACAATTCAGTTCGCAGTTTCGCTTTGGAAAAATGCTCCGGGCTGCTATAGTTATCCGCGATTTCCAGTTGAGAGAATCCCCTCCAGCCGGTCACCAATTTCTTCCATGCCGGCTCGGATGACGCCTCCTTTCGCGGCTGTTCATCATCCCCGAATAGGGACTCGCGCGAAACGGGTTCATCGCCGGGCTTTTTGCCAATAGCGACCGTATCTGTATCTACAGTGTCTTTGGCCATGTCTTTAGCTGCCAGAACCAAGGATGAAGATATGGATAGAGACAAAGGCAAAGAAAGGGTTTCAGCCCCATCAGCTGCCGTAATATCCATATCTTTAACGGGGGGTGCGGGAGATAAGGCTGTCTGACGAAGGGACGGCGGCGTCATGGATAAAGACAGGGACAGGAATAAAGGCTCGCCTTCCTCATTGTCGGACAGCGAATTAGACGGAGCGTAGGCCACGAGAGTCCCGGAATGAGATGTTTCAGACCCGGCAAAGCTGAGTAGCGGCGAGGCGACAACAATCAGTGCGCCAACAAAGGCGGAATATTCAAATTTACGTCTGCGTTCCATCCGTCTCACTTTGACCGGCAGCTCGATCCGGAGGATTATCCCTCTCGCGCCGCTGCTTGGCCGACAAGCTGGTCTCCTGCTCCTCCGCCTCATGCCTTACGATTTGCCCGTCCTCTATGCGTACCAGCCGGTTAGCCATTTCCATGACGCGCCGGTCATGAGTAGAAAAAATAAAGGTTGTCCTGAAGCTGCCGTTGATATCCTTCATCAATTGCAGAATGCCTTCGCCGGTTTTGTGATCGAGATTCGCGGTTGGCTCGTCAGCCAGCACGATCTTTGGTTGCGTTGCCAGCGCGCGCGCTATCGCCACTCGCTGCCGCTGCCCCCCGCTAAGCTGGTTGGGCCGGTGGCGGGCGAACCTGGAAAGACCTACGATCGCAAGATATTTTGAAACCCGGCTGCGGCGCTCCGTGACGCTCAGCTCCTTGAATTGCAGCAAAGGATACTCGACGTTCTCTGCAGCCGAAAGAACGGGAAACAAGTTAAACGTCTGGAAAATAAAACCGATAGCGCGCGCCCTGAGGTCGGACAACTCATCTGGCGTGCGTCCGCTGATATCCTGATGATCTATAAATATTTTTCCAAGAGACGGGGTATCGATACATCCGATCAGATTCAGCAAAGTCGACTTGCCACTGCCCGACGGACCCGCGATCGCCATGAAGGAGCCATCTTCAATACTCAACGAGATGTCGTTAAGTGCGCAGACTTGCTGTTCACCGAGGGTATACTCTTTGAAAACATGCTCAAGCCGTACTATGCTCATGAAAATTATCCTAAAGGGCAGATCCCAAGAGCGTCAGGGATAAGCATCCATAACAGGAGCCAAAATGCAAAAATTTTCGCAATACCTTTTTACTATGATTTGCCTGTTTGTTGCGGTGGCGTCCGCCCGATCGGACGACGCGGAATTAGCTCGAGATATATTGGAAAAATCCGACCAGATACGCTTCCCCCGGGAGAGCTTCCAGGTCGATGTCAATATCAATACCACTGCACCTGACCAGCCTGTCGACATGCACAAGTTCCGCGTCTTATCCAAAGGCAATGAAAACAGCGTGGTGATGACTACCGAGCCTGCGTCAGAGAGGGGCCAGATTCTACTGATGAAAGGACGCGATCTGTGGATATTCATGCCTAGCGTTTCGCAACCCATACGCCTATCATTGTCGCAACGGCTTACGGGTCAAGTTGCCAACGGCGACCTGGCACGTGCGAACTTTACCGGCGATTACACACCTACTATTTTACGTACCGAGGTCATCGATGGCGAGAAATACTGGGTACTGGAGCTTCTCGGCGTTGACCGAAGCGTCACGTATCATAAGGTCTTATTCTGGGTACGGCAATCTAATTTCTGGCCATACCGTGCGGAGTTCTACTCGCTATCCAACCGGCTGCTTAAAACCAGCCGCTATGAAAATTTCGAGATGACTCTAGGAAAGTTGCGTCCGACCCGCCTGGTTATGGAAGATGCGCTCCATAAGGATGAGGTGTCCGTACTGGAATATTCTGGCATGAAGTTACGAGACCTGCCAGACAAGATCTTCACTAAGGATTACTTGAAAAAACTGGAGCAGTAACGAGCCGTGGCATTACCAGAGGAGGGTTATATGCAATGTCTCGTTTATAGTGTGAAAGGTTATTTTTCCGGAACACTCGGTCCAACGAAGTCAGCAGCCGGTTTATCGGGTAATGCTTCCTTGCAGATTGAATTGTGATCCGGGGAAGGACCCTATCAGTTCCCCCAATCCATGAACCGACCAAAATCCCTTCCGCCGGCACTGCTCGGCGATAAAAATAGTTTGTCTGATCACGCGCGTGCGGAGATACTTGATCTCAACGGGGCCAGACCACAGGCATTCCTATGGCAGGCATTCGGTGCCTGGGCCGTAATTATCGCAACGATTACCCTTGCCACTCATGTCGATAGCGTCTGGATGAGTGTCCTCGCCATAATTATAGTCGCGACGAGGTTTAATATCTTTGCTCTATTGGTGCATGAGCAGGTGCATTTTCTTGGGTTACGTGGGCGCTATGGCGATTTGATCGCAGATCTGTTGGTGGCTTATCCATTATTCGGTGTCACGGTGGAAAGTTATGCAAAGGTACACCTGTCGCATCACAAATTTTACTTCACTGAAAAAGATCCGGATCATTTACGTAAGGCGGGTGTGGATTGGACCTTTCCGATGTCCCATTCACATCTTGCCAGACTTTTGATAAGTGATGTGACGGGCTTGAGTTTCATAAAACTTTTGAAAGGAAAGCGCCACGAAAACACGAATTTTTTCGGGCGCCCCCGTCCTTCCCCAAAATGGACTCGGCCCGTGTTTTATCTTCTGGTGGGCGCATTATTGACTTACACGGGTGCATGGAGCATCTTTCTGATGTACTGGGTGTTGCCCTTGCTTACTGTTTTTCCGCTTATCGTGCGACTCGGGGCGGTAAGCGAACATGTATACAATTTGCCCGGTGCCAGCGTCATCGAGTCCTCGCCACTCATTATACAAAAATGGTGGGAAAAACTTTTATTGCCCAATCTCAATTTTACATTTCACGCTTACCATCACTTCTACCCAGGGATTGCATGGATCAACTTGCCAAAAGTACATGAAATCTTTGCTCGGGAGAAGCTTCTAAGCGAGCAACATATATTTCAAGGGTATTGGGCCTACCTGAGATATTTGCAGTCTTTGGGGGATAAGTCTTCAGCGATGGCGACAACGCCCGGCCCTGCTCCCGCCCGTAATCCCCGCAATACCTAGCTCGTCGCTCATGTAAGGTCTTTTCCGGCTTTTATACGCGCGAGTTGCCTGCGAGCGATCCACAAACTGATACGCTGCAAAATATTTCGATTACCGCCCGGCCGCCAGGTTTTCACGAACCGATTGCAGTAAGCATCAAAATGATAGCCTCGTGGAGCAGAAATCGTTTTACCCCGGTCGAGCAGGATCTTTAAAACGTCGACAGCCGCGAGTCCGGCACACATTTGGCATGCTGCAATGGTTGAGGGACTTCGCCTCTCCTCGAAATTTACCCGGCTAGGATCCGCAAGATAGCCGCGCTGCAGCATCGCCGGGGAGAGCCCGAGCAGGAAGCGAATCGCCATCTCCTCCTCGTCGCATCCTTCCAGGCAAAAATACTGTTCAAAAGACATCCCCCCGGGCAGAAACACCAGCACAGCCGCCCCCATGCCCAGTGGCGCAGCAGTAACAGCAGGAATGCCCAAACGAAAGCATGCAGCAAAAACCGCGCGTCGAATGGCAATGGCAAAGAAGTCGAGTCCGTCTACATAAATATCGACATCCTTTAGAAAATCATCCAGGTTGGAAAGCGTAATACCTTCGGAAAACTGCCGAATGTTTAGCCCCGGATTGATATCCCATGCCATCTCGGCCAGCATCTGGACTTTGGGCCTGCCGAGGGACGATACCGCAGCACCTGCTTGCCTATTGAAATTTGCGAGTTCAAAAGTATCGAAATCGGCAATGTTGAACGCTCCAATTCCCAGCCTCGCCAAGGTGAGCAAATGGCCGCCACCAACACCTCCCATGCCTGCAATGGCGACCCGCTTCCGGCGCAGGATCGCCTGCTCCTTTTCCGTAACCCAGCCAATATTGCGGGAAAAGGCAACTTCGTAATCAAAAATAGCGTTCCCCTTCTAAGAACAGCATTTCTGCTTCAGATAATCGTATCCGTGGCCGTAAATATATTAAGAAATGCCTCGGATCAATCAGGCCGATACCCATCATTCGATCCCCTGGCTTATCCCTCCGAGAGATAATTCCGCCAGTTAGTCTAAAAGTACCGCAGGAAACCGCTATGTTCTTACCCGAAATTTTTAATCTTGGCAGCGCCTTCAAACAATACTTTGAAATCGTACCCGCTTACTCCAGGGAACTAAAGGATGAAGTCTATCGGGTACGGCATCAGGTTTATTGTGAAGACCTGGAATTCGAATCGGTGCAACCGGACAGGCGGGAAATCGACGAGCATGATCCGTACTCGCTACATCTGCTGATGCGCAGCGTGAAGACAAACGAATTCGTGGGCTGCACCCGCATCGTCTGCCCTCGACCCGAGAATCCGGGCTACCCCTTGCCTTTCGAAACAACCTGTGCGGCCACTCTTGACCGGTCTATCATTGATCCCGCGCTGCTGCCGCGCCATCGTATAGCTGAAGTATCCCGCCTCGCGGTCATATCCCGCTATCGCAGGCGTAAAGGCGAAGCAAATAGCGCCATTGGCATCTCGCGCGAAGATTTTGGCACTCCAAAGCAACCGCGCTTTCCATTCATTCCGATCGGCCTGTATCTTGGCACCACGGAATTGGCGCGTCTGAACGGGATCGACACCTTATTCGTGTTGACGGAACGACGCCAAGTGGCGCATTTTAGTAAACTGGGCGTCAAGCTTCAAGTGATCGGCAAGGCGGTCGAGCACCGCGGAGAACGCGTTCCTTCCGTAATGAACGTCACCAGCATTATCGACAACATGCGGAGCGTCTTCCGGTCGCTTTATCGTACCATTGCAGAGGACGTTGAAAGAGGTATTAAGCAGGAATAAAGATATTTTTGTAGAAAGTGAATCGGAAAAATACCGCTCATTGCCTTCCGGCATCGCGCCCATTGCAGCTATCCCCGTACCCGGCAATCGTCGGGTCTCGCTAACCCATAGCGGCACTCCTTTTACACCAATAAGTTGTGTGTCTTTCCGATGATGATTTATTTGATATACCCCTATTGTATTTAAGGCTATCGAGGTTCACACTCTGCGTGGGTACCCAATAACTCTAAAGATGGGGGACGAATCAAATGAACAAAAGTCTCTGCTTGATGCTGTTTGGTGTAACTAACCTGTTTCTCCTGTCTTTCGATGCCTGGGCCAGCGTCAGCGGCGTTGCTCCCGAACTGAGCGAGGCGCGGCAAGTGGCTCAGTACAATTATGTGATCCACATCCTCGCCATGTTGCTGGTAGGCTTTGGTTTCCTCATGGTATTTGTCAGAAGATACGGATTCGGCGCCACAACCGGCACATATCTGGTAGTGGCTGTTGGCCTTCCTCTCTACATGCTGCTGCGAGCGAACGGTGTCTTTGCTCACGAAATTCCCGCCAATACAGTCAAGGCGCTGCTTTTTGCCGAATTCGCCGTGGCTGCCGCATTGATTGCCATGGGTGCCGTACTTGGACGTCTGCGGGTTTTTCAATACGCGTTACTGGCGCTCTTTCTGGTTCCCGCATATCTAATGAATGAATGGCTGGTGCTGGACAACGGAATGGGCTTGACGGAAGGCTATCAGGATACTGCCGGTTCGGTCATCATCCACGCCTTCGGCGCCTATTTCGGCCTGGGGCTCTCCCTTGCGCTTACAACGGCGGCGCAGCGGGAGCAACCAATCGAATCGGACGCCACTTCCGATCGTTTTGCAATGCTGGGATCGATGGTGTTGTGGCTTTTCTGGCCGAGTTTCGCTACAGCCATCGTTCCTTTCGAAGAGATGCCGCAAACAGTGGTCAATACGGTGCTCGCACTGTGCGGAGCAACCATCAGTACTTATTTTTTGAGCACTTACTTTCACAAGGGCAAGACATCCATGGTCGATATGGCGAATGCGGCTCTGGCTGGAGGGGTCGCCATAGGGTCGACATGCAATATCGTGTCTCCGACCGGCGCGTTCGCGATTGGTCTGTTGGCCGGGGCTGTAAGCGTAATCGGGTTTGTATTTATCCAGCCGGCGCTGGAAGAACGTTTCAAGATCGTTGATACCTGCGGGGTCCACAATTTGCATGGAATGCCCGGACTGCTGGGCGCGTTGATTGCCATCCTGGTGGTTCCCGGCATAGCCGCCGCTCAATTCATCGGCATTGCCTTCAGCGTAACGTTTGCCTTCATAACCGGTCTCGTCGCGGGCAAGCTGATAAGAGCCACCGGCACAACGCATCTTGCCTATGAGGACAGCGAGGAATTCACGCATCTGGAAGGGCCGGAAGTACAGAAAATCGTACCTGTAGCGGGACTGGAACCGGAGACCTGAGCCTGAAAACCGAACGTAGTAATTGAACCTGAATCAGGTGGTTGACCGCTCGCACATCCGCATCTGCTACATCAGAATAACGTCGTATTGCTCCTGCGTATAAGTTGCCTCCACCTGAAGGCTGATGGGCTTGGCGATGAAATCCGCGAGTTGCGCGAGGCTTTGGGATTCTTCATCAAGGAATAGATCAATAACCTGTTGCGAGGCCAGAATGCGAAATTCCCGCGCGTCGAATTGACGGGACTCCCGCAATAACTCGCGCAGGATCTCATAACACATCGTCTGTGCGGTTCGCACCTTGCTGCGGCCCTGACAGGTGGGACACGTCTCGCACAGGATGTGCGCCAGGCTCTCCCGCGTCCGCTTACGCGTCATTTCCACCAGCCCGAGTGCAGTGAAACCATTCAAGGTCATGTGTGTCCGGTCTCTCATCAATGATTTCTTGAATTCCGTGAGAACGGCATTTTTGTGTTCCGTGCTCTCCATGTCGATAAAGTCGACAATGATTATGCCGCCCAGATTTCGCAGACGCAACTGGCGGGCTATGACCTGAGCCGCTTCGAGATTGGTTTTGAAAATGGTATCGTCAAAGCTGCGTATCCCGATGAATCCGCCCGTATTGACATCGATGGTAGTAAGCGCCTCGGTCTGATCAATTATCAGATATCCGCCGGATTTCAGGTTCACCCGTCTCGCCAGGGATTTTTCGATTTCGTCTTCCACTCCATAAAGATCGAATAATGGCCGCTCTCCGGCGTAATGATCTATTCGGCCCATCACATTGGCCATATACACTTGAGCAAATGCAAGCATCTTCTGATAGGTCTCGCGAGAATCCACGAGAATACGCGTTGTTTCGTCGTTTATGAAATCTCGCAGCACTCGATAGCTAAGGTTCAGGTCCTGATACAGCAGCCCAGGCTGAGATGTGGAGAATTTTTCTCTGATGTCGTACCACAGCTTGTGCAGATATTCGATATCCGCTTGCAAATCCTGCTCGCTCGCGGCTTCGGCCATGGTACGGATGATGAAGCCGCCTTTTTCATCAGGCGGCAGCAGATGCGTCAGTTTTTCGCGCAACAACTTTCGCTCGGTCTCATCCTCGATACGCTGGGAAATACCGATATGAGATACCTGGGGAAGATAAACCAGCAGCCTGCCTGCGATACTCACTTGAGTAGACAGTCGCGCTCCCTTCGCGCCAATGGAATCCTTGATAACCTGAACGAGGATATTTTTTCCTTCGTGCAGCAATCTCTCGATGGGCTTGCCCGCATCCTCACCCTGGCGTAACCGCCAAATGTCGGCAAGATGCAGGAACGCAGCACGATCCAGGCCGATGTCCACGAAGGCCGACTGCATTCCCGGCAGCACGCGCGTAACGCGGCCATTGTACAGGTTGCCGACAATGCCGCAACTGCTGGTGCGCTCGATATGAAGCTCTTGCACCGCGCCTTGCTCGACTACGGCAACGCGTGTTTCCTGCGGGGTGATGTTGACGAGAATCTCGCTGTTCATAAAAGATCTGTTAAGAATTGTTACAAGGCCGGTGAAATATTTTTATTCCGGACTCTTCCAGCATTTGCGCCGTTTCGAATAAGGGCAGCCCCATTACGCCGCTATAGCTGCCCGAAATCTCCGCAATGAAAACTGCCGCCATCCCCTGAATCGCATAAGCTCCCGCCTTGTCCTGCGATTCGCCATAAGCGAGGTAGTTACAAATCTCCTGTTCGCTGATGTTGCGGAATCGCACCGAGGACCTGGATAGGGACACCCGCATCCCGTTTTGTGCAGACATCGCCACTGCAGTGAATACCTGGTGGGTCTCGCCGGAAAGTGCGCGCAGCATCTCTTTCGCGTGCTCTGAATTTTCGGGTTTACCGAAAATACGCCCTCCCAACACAACTATAGTGTCGGCTGCCAATACGGGAAGGTCGGGCAGTCTGCGCTCTGCAAGCCGGGCGCGCCCAATCTCGGCTTTTCCTTGCGCAATGCGTTGTGCGTAGTCCGGCGGCGCCTCATCCGGCAAGGAGGCTTCATCCATATCCGCCACCCTGGGTACAGCTTCGCGCAGCAACAACGTTCCGAAATTCACGCCGATCTGCTTCAATAAATCCCGCCGGCGCGGGCTGCGGGACGCAAGGTAAATGCGATTTTCAGTTGGAGTCATGTGTGTGCCAGGAGCTTTTTTTTATATGCATGCGCTCACAATCGATGTAAAGCCGTCATTCATATGCCGGGAGGGCTATTGCCTTGCGCTCGCCGTTATGCCCGGTGATAGGGATGGCCCTTGATAAGTGACACGGCGCGGTATAGTTGTTCCGCAAGCAGTATTCGCGCTAAACCATGCGGAAGTGTCAAAGCGGATAACGCCAGTATCTCGTCAGCCGAATTCTTGATATTGGCGTCCAGTCCATCTGCTCCCCCGATGACGAAAACGGTATCACCTCCGTCCTTCATCCATCCGGTAATGGAATCAGCGAACTTGGCGGTAGTCCATTGTTTACCGTGCTCGTCCATCGCCACCAGACGGCACCGTGCCGGCAACACGGTCCTGATACGGATGCTTTCTGCTGCCAGCAACTGTTCCGGTTTTTTACCGGTACCGCGTTTTTCGGGTTTTATTTCAAGCAGTTCAATCGTAGCCGCACGGGGCATCCGCTTCACATATTCCTGAAAACCGGTTGCAACCCACTCCGGCATTTTGTGCCCGACCGCGCAAACGATGAATTTCATGCGTTAAGCTGTTCAAGCCTCGTCCGGTCCGGACCTGCCAATTTTATTTTTCCTGACCGTGGAGGCCGTCCGAGCGGAAGCCCTGCGGCGTCTGACAGCAGGTGGCTCGGCAGGTGGCTCGACGGGCGACTCAACTTGTGGTTCACCAGGCTGCTCCCGGGGTTGCTGAGCAGGTGCTTTTGCGCCAGTCTCGATCGTCTTTGCCACCGCAGACATTTTTTTTATATTCTTTGCCTCCGCCCACAATTCCTCAAGATTGTAATGCGCGCGTACAGCGGTCTGCATGACATGGACCAGCACATCGCCCAGATCCACCAGTATCCATTCGCCGGTTTGCTCACCTTCAATACCGTAAACGGCGCCTCCAGCAGCTTTGACCTTCTCCGCGACGTTGTTCGCGATCGCTCTTGTCTGGCGGGTAGACTCCCCACTGGCGATAATCATGCGATCGAATAATGTTGTTATTTTTCGCACATCCAGCACTTCGACGTCGCGTGCCTTGATTTCTTCCAATGCGGCAACTATCGTTTTGACCAGCTTGGCAAGCGTCATCCTTTTTCCGAATATAGGTAATTTGCTGCAATATAGTCGAGTATGGCGTCGGGAGTCAGATAACGAATGCTCTGCCTGGCGGCAACCCGTACACGAATAACAGTCGCCGAAATATCCAGCAAAGTCGTTGGAGCGATAAAAATCAATCCACTGGAGGCCTGTTTGAGGCTATTCCCATCCGAAACCCAGCGAGACGCGCATTCCTCTTTTAACTCACGCGGCAGGGCATCGCGATAGGTTGCCAACGCATGACCTGGACGGGCCGCAATGATGAAGTGGGATAGCTTGAAAAGTTCACGCCAACTGTGCCATTCGGCTAGTTTCATGAAAGCGTCTGCTCCTGTAATGAAGCATAGTATGACGTCGTCTCCCAGTTCCTGTTTGAGTTCACGCAACGATTCCACCGTATAACTTATCCCGTCGCGCTGGACTTCGCGCTCATCCAGAATAAATCCGGAGTTGCCTTGAATCGCTAAACGAATCATCGCTACCCGGTGCTGTAGCGATGCCATGGGAGCGCGGCGCAAACGAGGACGAGCGGCGGGAATAAAACGCATTTCCCGCAAACCAGTCATTTCGGCAATTTCTTCAGCTACCCGCAAATGACCATAGTGAACAGGATCGAAGGTGCCGCCAAAAATACCAATAAGGGAGAGTTCGGGGCTATGCATCGTCTGACCAAGGCCACACTCGTCTGTGGCGGAAAATTTTACGTGTCCTCATATTCATTGCAAAGAGCTTTTTTTTACAACAATACCCGGCGCAGGTCGCCCAGCACCTCTACCAAGTGAGACGTGAAGCGAGCCGCGGTTGCGCCGTCGATCACGCGATGATCATAGGACAGGGATAAGGGCAGCATCAGACGGGGAACAAATTGCCCATCTCGGTAGACAGGCTTCATGCTGGCGCGGGAGACGCCCAGAATGGCCACTTCAGGCGCATTGATGATAGGGGTAAACGCAGTACCGCCGATGCCCCCCAGGCTGGATATCGTAAAGCTTGCTCCTTGCATGTCGGCAGGTTTCAACTTGCCCTCGCGGGCAAGTGCGGCAAAATGAGCCATCTCGCTGGCGATTGCAATCACGCCTTTTTGATCGACGTTGCGAATGACGGGCACCACCAATCCATGTGGCGTATCCGCTGCAAAACCGAGGTGGTAGTAGTTCTTGACCACCAGATTCATTTCTTCGCCATCGCGGTCGAGAGAAGCATTGAATTCGGGAAACTTTTTTAACGCTGATATCGATGCTCGCATCAGAAACGCGAGTATCGTGACTTTCACGCCTTCTTCTTTTGCCACCTCGTTGGACTCCTTGCGCAAGGCTTCCAGTTCGGTAATATCAGCCTCATCGAATTGGGTCACATGCGGAATCATTACCCAGTTACGATGCAAATTCGCCCCGGATATCTTTTTGATGCGCGATAGCGGTTTTATTTCGACTGGACCGAATTTCGCGAAATCGACCTGGGGCCAAGGCAGCAAATTGAGTTCCGGCCCATTGCCGCGCGGCCGGGATAACTCGGCTTTGACGTAGGCCTGTATGTCTTCCTTGAGTATGCGTTGCTTCGGACCGCTGCCCTTCACCAGGCCCAGATTCACACCCAGTTCACGCGCGAATCGCCTCGCTGAAGGGCTTGCGTGAGCCTTTGCGAAAGTCGCCTCATCTATTGGAGGAGGGACGTATGCGCCCCCGCCGGCGGGCTGTGCGGAGGGTTTTGGTTGGGGAACGGGCTGCGGGGCCGATTGCGGGGCTGGTGGCGGGGCTGGTTGGGGGTTCGGCCTGGGAGTCGGGGCCGGAACCGGCGCTGACTGAGAGTCAGGCGCGCTTTTATCCGTTTCAGAAACTTCCATCGACAAAACCGGCGTGCCTTCGGAAACCTTATCGCCCACTTGCACAGATACGTTTTTGACGACCCCTGCAAAGGGAGAAGGCACTTCTATTGTTGCCTTATCCGATTCCAGCACGATTACCGGATCTTCCATCTCGATAGAATCGCCAGGTTTCACCAGTACTTCTATCACGGGAACGTCTGTAAAATCGCCAATATCGGGAATCAATACCTGTTTAGTCTCTGCCACGCCTCTTCCTTCACTCGTTTTTACATGATCCCCTGCGAAAACGGAATACCGCATTGGCTTCGTTCTCGCCCCCTGGCGTACCATTCGTTCGATCTGCGTGGCCCGCTCCCGCATCTTGCTCTACCTTGTCTGCGGCGAGCCCCTGCTTAAGATGAGCAAAGCGTGGCTCCGCTATCTGAATCCGTGCACTGGGTGTACAAAGCAGCCAGCATTTTTACGTCTCACTTGTGCCGTCTCACCTTCATACCATCACCGGATTTGGCTTGCCGGGATCGATGCCGAACCTGCTTATCGCTTCCGTCACCTTTTCCGCCGTTATTTCGCCTTCGTCGGCAAGCGCTTTGAGCGTCGCCACGGTAATGTAGTAGCGATCGACTTCAAAGAACTGACGTAGGCGTTCACGCGTATCGGAGCGTCCGAAACCGTCCGTGCCCAATACCTTGTACCGTCCCGGGACAAATTCGCGTATCTGGTCCGCAAAAATTTTCATATAGTCGGTGGCGGCCACCACGGGCCCTTTCCGATCCTTGAGACACGCGCCAACATAGGACAATCGGGCCGGTTCAGCGGGATGGAGCATGTTCCAGCGCACTGCGTCCAATGCCTCGCGCCTCAGCTCGGTAAAGCTGGTGACGCTCCAGATATCGGCAGCAACGCCGTATTCCTTTTTCAGTATCTCCGCCGCTGCGATGACTTCGCGCAGAATGGTGCCGGAACCGAGCAATTGAGCCTGCAATCCCGAACTCTTCTCTCCTGCCTCGCTGCCCTCGCGGAACAGATACATGCCTTTCAATATACCCTGTTCCGCGTTTGCCGGCATTTCCGGATGTGAATAGTTTTCGTTCATCACGGTTATATAGTAATAAACGTCCTCCTGCACCTCATACATTCGGCGGAGGCCATCCCGGATAATGACAGCCAGTTCGTAGGCAAACGTAGGATCGTAGGATATGCAATTGGGAATGGTCGAGGCAGCCAGGTGGCTGTGACCATCCTCATGCTGCAGGCCCTCTCCGTTCAGCGTCGTGCGGCCCGCGGTTCCTCCGAGCAAAAATCCCCGGCAACGCATGTCCCCCGCTGCCCAGGCCAGATCACCTACCCTTTGAAAGCCGAACATCGAGTAAAAAATATAAAACGGGATCATTTGCACACCATGCGTACTATAGGCAGTTGCCGCCGCCATCCACGATGACATGGCCCCCGCCTCATTGATGCCCTCTTGAAGAATCTGCCCGTTCTTGTCTTCCTTGTAATACATCAATTGATCAGCATCCTGTGGCGTATAGAGCTGTCCCGTCGAAGACCAGATACCTAATTGCCGGAACATTCCCTCCATGCCGAAAGTACGCGATTCGTCCGCAACGATCGGCACCACCCTTTTACCGATGTTCTTGTCTTTTACCAGAATATTGAGTATGCGTACGAAAGCCATGGTGGTGGATGATTCCCGCCCTTCGCCGCTGGCCTTGAGCAGCGTATCGAACGCGGACAACGGCGGTATCTGGAGCGCGTCAGCCTTGCGCTGGCGATGATGAATAAAGCCTCCCAGCGCCTGCCGCTGCTGGTGCATATAGATGGCTTCGGGGGAATCCTTGTCAAATGTCAGATACGGTATGTCGTCTATCGTGTCGTCGGAAATTGGCAATGCAAAGCGGTCGCGAAATGCTTTCAGCGAAGTGGTGCCCATTTTCTTTTGCTGGTGGGTAATGTTCTGCGCCTCGCCTGCTTCCCCCATCCCGTATCCCTTGATTGTCTTCGCGAGAATCACGGTCGGCTGCCCGGTATGCCGTACCGCTGCGGCATATGCCGCATAGACTTTGTGCGGATCGTGACCACCGCGATTCAAACGCCATATGTCATCGTCGGACATGCTGGCGACCATCTCCAGCAGCTCCGGATATTTTCCGAAGAAGTGTTCACGAACATAGGCGCCGTCTCTCGACTTGAAGGTCTGGTATTCTCCATCAACGCATTCCATCATGCGTTGCTGCAGCAGGCCTTTGGTGTCCTTTGCAAATAGCGGGTCCCAATACGAACCCCAGATCACCTTGATGACGTTCCAGCCCG
The DNA here is from genome assembly GCF_900115125.1 of Nitrosospira briensis. Lineage (GTDB taxonomy): Bacteria > Pseudomonadota > Gammaproteobacteria > Burkholderiales > Nitrosomonadaceae > Nitrosospira > Nitrosospira briensis_A. The sequence continues at coordinate 434,989 of NZ_FOVJ01000002.1, forward strand.
CGCCGCGAAAAGCGGCTTCGAGTTCCTGGATGATCTTCCCATTTCCTCGCACGGGTCCGTCCAGGCGCTGAAGGTTGCAGTTGATGACAAAAATCAGATTGTCCAGATTCTCCCGTGTGGCCAGCGAAATAGCGCCCATCGATTCCGGCTCGTCCATTTCCCCGTCGCCCATGAATGCCCAGACTTTGCGCCCCTGCGTCTTGACCAATCCGCGGCTGTCCAGATATTTCATGAAACGGGCCTGGTAGATCGCCATCAACGGTCCCAAACCCATCGATACCGTCGGGAACTGCCAGAAATCCGGCATTAGCCAGGGATGCGGATAAGAGGAAAGCCCCTTGCCCCCAACCTCGCGACGAAAATTATTGAGCTGGTCCTCCGTCAACTCTCCCAGCAGAAAGGCGTAGGCATAAAGGCCGGGGGAAGAGTGCCCCTGTGCGAATACCAGATCCCCACCGTGACTTTCCGAGGCTGCATGCCAGAAATGATTGTAGCCGACGTCATAGAGGGTAGCGGCGGACGCGAAGCTGGCAATATGCCCGCCGACATTGGAATTCTTGTTGGCGCGCAGCACCATCGCCATGGAATTCCAGCGGACGTAGGAACGAATGCGATGCTCCAGAGCATGATTGCCAGGCGACCGGTCTTCCTTCCCCGGTGGAATGGTATTGATATACGCAGTGGTGGCGCTGTAAGGAAGGTATGCGCCTGAACGGCGGGCTTTTTCCACCAGCCGCTCCAGCAGGTAGTGCGCCCGCTCGGTTCCTTCGTGCGTTAGCACGGAGTCCAGCGCCTCCAGCCACTCCTGCGTTTCTGGTGGATCTATGTCGGGTATGGGTTCCATATTTCATCTCGAAATTGTTGGTTTGCCGGTAGGTCTCAGCCGGCAATATGGTTCGCCGTATTGCCCGGCGGCGCAGCTCGGCTAAACGCTGCTAAACCCGGAATGCGCGCGTTCCGCGGCCTCGATTGTATTACACAGCAACATGGCGATTGTCATTGGGCCTACACCGCCCGGCACAGGCGTGATGTAAGCCGCTTTTTCCTTGACTGACTCGAAATCGACGTCACCCGTAAGCTTGCCGTCGGGCAAGCGATTGATGCCAACGTCTATCACCGCCGCTCCGGGTTTTACCATGCCGGCAGTAATCATACGCGGTTTTCCGGTGGCAACCACCAGGATGTCAGCCCGGCTCGTGTGTTCTGCGAGGTTGCGGGTCCTGGACGTGCAGATGGTGACAGTCGCACCCTTTTGCAACAGCATCAGCGCCATCGGCTTGCCCACGATGTTGCTGCGGCCTACTACTACCGCATGCTGCCCCTCGATCGGAATATCATACCTTTCCAGCATTTTCATTATCCCCTGAGGGGTGCAAGGTGGAAAAATGGTATTGCCGGTAACAAGCGCACCAATGTTATACAAATGAAAACCATCCACGTCCTTTTCCACCGCGACTGATGCAATTACTGTATTGCTGTCAAAGTGCGGCGGCAGGGGCAGCTGTACCAGAATGCCATGAATTGCCGGATTCCTGTTCAGTTCCTGGATACGACGTATCACCTCGTCCTGGCTCGCGCTTGCCGGGAACTCATGTATTTCGGAATAAATTCCCGTGTCGCTGCTGGCCTTGGCCTTGTTTCGGACGTAAATACTTGAAGCCGGATTATCCCCCGCAATGACTACCGCCAATCCGGGCTGCATGCCTTTTGCCGTCAAACGCATGGCGCGGATCTTCCACTCCGCCCGCACCTCTCGGGCAAACGCATTCCCATCCATGATTTTGGCGCTCATTATCCTAAATCCGGCAGTTGGACGGGGTGGAGTGTGCGGTTTTTGGGGTGCAGGGCAAGGCGCAACGACGCGGAATGGTCATTCCATTCCATGGAGTTGCAACGCAGCCATGTGCCGCAAAAACCGTTCAATCCGCCTCGTAGCGAACTCACCAGAAAGGTGAAGGCCAAGGGATACAAAAAGCCTCTGTGGATCATAACGCTAAATTGAAAAATAAGCGGTCAACTGCCGGGTTTAGGACCATGTGCTCGATCTACAATATAGGTGAGTGGGTGAGTAGACGAACAATTATACTTTGTCCCCCCGCAGCTTTCACGCCCGGCAGTTTTATTGCGTGTTATTGCGAACAACTGCAAGCACGCGACAGTCGGCGCGCACTGCGATGTGATGCCGGCATGCCTCTGAATCAGGACGGGGGGGAAGCCGGCTGGTTTGGCTTCTTGATCTTGACTCGATAAATCAGCAATCCGATCAAGAACGTGGGAATGACAACCAGGGCTGCAGCCATCAATCCTGCCGCCAATATATCGATCCCCTCGCTTTTCGGGATGAATATCGTAGTAAGCCAGATTGTCAAAAAGGCAGCCACCGCACCACCTATCGCCATAATCTTCTTGCCACGTTCGAAGAGCCGCCATAATGCGCCGGAGACGCGTGTTTCATCCCGATATTCATCAAAGAGCCTGATCATGCTATCGTCATTCACCTCTGCGTCGTAACCCATGGCTACGGCCAGTGTGTCGGCGCCGCCTTCCACCAGAGACATTTTTTTCAGGAATTCTATTCGCTGTTCAGCCTGCTTCTTTTTCATGCCATCGCTGATCAGCATCGATTGAAGTGCGTCAAAAGCATGATCACGTGCGTTGATTGGCAAACCGAGGCTCTCGCCCTTGCGCCACATCACACCGATCAGATAAAGCTGAATGGTCATTTGCCTGAACAGCGGCGCAAAATCATATCCTTTGTCTTTAATCTGCGGGAGCTGTGAAGCCAGTATCTCGCGCGCATTTTGCACGCAAATATCAATTGCGGACGTTCCCGGCTCAGTTTTCGTGTCATTCATTGTCGAAATTTACGGGCCATGCCCAGCCTTAGCTTTGAATTTATAGGGGAACCCATTATATACTGGCATCAGCCTAGTTGAATAAGGATGAATTGGGTGCTGTTGCATCAATCAGCCGCGAAATTCGCCGCATGCAACTCACCCATTCGTGAAGCATCAGGCAGTCTTCAAAAATCGAGACAGGGTTTTCATGAGGTTTCCAACCTATTGGATAGGTCCCATCTGTCAGAGTTCCGCGATGTGGCGCAACACCCTTTGCCATAATTCGATATCGGAAAGATCGGAATATTATAACTTGGTCAATTTTTAATGCGCTTTAGGCGTCTACATAGGAAACCATCATGAAACATCATAAATATCTTATTGTGGGCGGTGGAATTACCGCCGATTCCGCTGTTCACGGCATCCGCAAGGTCGATCCGGACGGCGCCATCGCCATGATCTGTGAGGAGCAGCACCGGCCATATGATCGCCCCCCCCTTACCAAATCACTGTGGAAGGGCGCGCCCTACCAATCCATATGGCGCGATGAGCACGGACTGAACGTTGCCATTCACCTGGGCAAAAAAGTGGTGGCGCTTGATCCGGCAAGGAAGACTGCTACCGATGACGCGGGAAACGTCTACACCTACGAAAAGCTATTGCTTGCCACGGGCGGCATCGTGCGGCGTTTTCCCGGTTTTGACGGAAGCATAATCTACTACAGAACCGCTGACGACTACCGCAAATTGCGCGAACTGAGTGAGCACGGTTCGGACTTTGTCGTTATCGGCGGGGGCTTCATCGGTTCCGAAATCGCCGCTGCGCTTGCAATGAACGACAAACGGGTCACAATGATCTTTCCGGAGAACGGAATCAGCTCACGGGTTTATCCGCCACCTCTTGTTGAATTCCTGAGTTCATATTACCGCGAAAAGGGTGTCACTGTGCTTGCGTCCGAAACGGTTAAATCCCTGCGGACCGAAGGCGCCAAAACAATCGTGACAACGGGAAACGGCACGGAAATTTCCGCCGACGGCGTTGTGGCCGGGCTGGGTATTCTCCCCAATACGGATCTGGCCGCACAGGCCGGGCTTGCTATTGACAACGGCATAGTAGTGGACGAATTGCTGCGTACGAGCAATCCCGACATCTACGCTGCGGGCGACGTGGCAAACTTCTACAGCCACATATTGGAAAAACGTACTCGCGTGGAGCATGAGGATAACGCCAACATCATGGGAGAAACGGCGGGCAGGAACATGGCCGGCGAGTCGGAGCCATATCATCACCAACCCTTCTTTTATTCCGACCTGTTTGACCTGGGCTATGAAGCAGTGGGAGAACTGGATTCCAGTCTTGATATTATCGAAGACTGGAAAGAACCTTTCCGCAAAGGCGTAATTTATTATTTACGGGACGGCCGTGTCCGCGGTGTCCTGCTTTGGAATACCTGGGGACAGGTTGCTGCCGCTACTGAGCTAATTGCAGAAAAGGCTGCGCATACCAGCGAGACGCTGATGGGCCACATATCAGACTAAACTGCCCGAACCAGCCGACAAAACCCGGGTTTAAGTCCCGGTGTTCCGTCCCATCTTTGGGGAGTGCTCGTTATTTACGCGCGCTAGCGTGCAAAAGTCGTAACGGAAGGCTCTCCTTCCGTGGCGAGCAAGGTACACCTTTCATTGCCGGCGTGGACCGAATCCGGCGTCAGGCAAAGAAGAGGAAATTCATGCTGTTTTCACGCCGCACAAATAAGAGAAGCGATTTTCAGGGATTATCTTGAGCCTAATCCCGACCCTCACTCTTACACGACCAGACGATTGTCATCTTCATCTTCGGGATGGCGAGCAGATGCGCGCGGTGCTGCCCGATACCGTGCGACGCTTTGCCCGTGCCATTGTCATGCCCAACCTCAGGCCGGCTGTGGTGACAACGGAAATGGCGCTCGCCTACCATGACCGAATCCTGGCCGCCCTTCCGCCCGGCACGCAGTTCGAGCCGCTGATGACGCTCTATCTTACCGATAACACGACAAGCACGGAAATTATCCTGGCGAAGAACAGTGGCGCGATACATGGGGTGAAATATTATCCCGCCGGCGCGACGACAAACTCCGCCGCGGGAGTAAGCGATATTGCAAGATGCTACGGAACGCTAGCGACAATGGAAGAGACAGGCATGCCGCTACTGGTGCATGGCGAGGTGACCGACCCGGAAGTGGATGTGTTCGACAAGGAAAAGATTTTCCTGGAGCGAGTACTGGTCCCGGTAACACAACGGTTTCCGCGTTTGCGCGTGGTGTTCGAACATATCACTACGTCAGAGGCAGTGGATTTCGTCACCTCTGCCTCGAACCATATTGCCGCCACCATCACCGTTCATCATATGCTGCTCAACCGCAATGCCCTGTTTCAGGGCGGCATCCACCCGCACCATTATTGTCTTCCTGTGCTGAAGCGTGAAACTCATCGGCGAAAACTTGTCGCGGCCGCCACCAGCGGCAGCCCAAAATTTTTCCTCGGAACAGATAGCGCACCTCATTCCCGTTCCACAAAGGAAAGCGCCTGCGGCTGCGCAGGCATCTATACCGCTCACGCGGCGATCGAACTTTATGCGGAAGTCTTTGAACAGGTGGGCGCGCTGGATAAACTGGAAGCTTTCGCCAGCTTTCATGGCGCGGATTTCTACCGGTTGCCGCGTAACAGGGACAGTATTACGCTGAAGAAAGAAAGCTGGAAGGCAGCGACGGAACTTGAATTTGGAGGTGAAACGCTGGTTCCATTGCGGGCGGGGGAAAGCCTGGGCTGGAAATTGATAGGCTGACATGCAGACACAGCAGGAATCCCGGGTTTCCGAAGCTTCCTCCGACACGCCGTCGCGCGCGCTCGCCATTCTCAAAGACATTTTCGGTTACCCCGCTTTTCGCGGGCTTCAAGCCGAGGTAATTACGCATATTGCCGGGGGTGGGGACTGCCTTGTGCTGATGCCAACCGGCGGGGGCAAATCGTTGTGTTACCAGATCCCCGCATTATTGCGCGACGGCGTTGCGGTAGTGGTTTCGCCGCTGATTGCGTTAATGCAGGATCAGGTAGCGGCTTTGCATGAAGCGGGGGTGCGCGCGGCATTCCTCAATTCTTCGATGACGCAAGCGGAAGCGGCAGCGGTTGAGCGCGGCATGCTCACCGGAATGCACAATCTGATATATGTAGCTCCGGAGCGGCTGTTAACGTCCCGCTTCCTTGATCTGCTCTCTCGTACGCATCTCTCGCTGTTCGCCATTGATGAGGCGCATTGCGTGTCGCAGTGGGGGCACGACTTCCGCCCGGAGTACATCCAGCTTTCGATTCTGCATAAGCGCTTTCCGAACGTGCCACGCATCGCCCTGACCGCAACGGCGGATAACGTGACACGCGAGGAAATCGTGGAACGGCTCGGCCTCAACGGCGCCCGCATATTCATTTCCAGCTTCGATCGTCCCAATATTCGCTATCAGATTGTGGACAAAGTGAATGGCAGGGCCCAATTGCTTGATTTCATCCGTGCTGAGCATGACGGCGACGCCGGTATCGTCTATTGCCTCTCGCGCAGGAAAGTCGAGGAAACAGCGGCATGGCTGGTCGGGAAGGGCATACGCGCGCTTGCATACCATGCGGGCATGGGCGCGCCAGACCGCAGCCGCAATCAGGAACAATTTCTGCGCGTGGATGGAGTTGTGATGGTCGCCACCATTGCATTCGGCATGGGCATAGACAAGCCGGACGTTCGCTTTGTCGCTCATCTCGACCTGCCCAAAAGCGTGGAAGGCTACTACCAGGAAACCGGTCGGGCTGGACGCGATGGCCAGGCAGCTACTGCCTGGATGGCGTACGGCTTGGGAGATGTAGTCCAGCAGCGGCGCATGATCGAAAGTTCGGAGGCAGAGCCGCAGTTTAAACGTGTAGCCTCGGCCAAGCTCGAAGCGCTGCTGGCGTTGTGCGAGTCGACCACCTGCCGCCGCGTGCGCCTGCTTGGCTATTTCGGCGAGTCGTCGACCAGCAGCGCATGCGGCAATTGCGACGTCTGTCTCAATCCACCGCAAGTGTGGGACGGCACGGTGGCGGCGCAAAAGGCGTTATCTTGCGTATTCCGCACAGACCAGCGCTTCGGCGCCGGGCACCTGATCGACGTGCTCCGCGGCAATGAGACCGGGCGGGTAACGCAGTGGGGTCACGACAAGGTCAGCACCTTCGGTATCGGCAAGGAACTGGACGAAAAGACATGGCGGGCCGTGTTCCGGCAATTGGCGGCACTCGGCTTGCTTGCTGCGGATGTCGAGGGCCATGGTTCGCTACACCTCACCGCCGCCAGCCGCGCCGTGCTGAATGGGAGTCAAGCAGTGCCTCTGCGTCTGCAGCCTGAACGTAAAAAGACTTCGGCCAGGACCGGGAGCGCGTGTGAAGACAGGTCCGCCGCGCTTGATCCAGCGGCTCAGGCATTGTGGGTGCGCCTGCGCGCGTGGCGCGCTGACGTGGCGAAGCAGCACGGCGTTCCTGCTTATGTCGTATTTCATGATGCGACACTGGCGGAATTAGTGCGCAGGCACCCGCAGACAGAAAGTGGACTGAGCCAGATAACCGGTATCGGTACACGTAAACTGGAGAGTTACGGCGAGGAACTGCTTGAGATTCTTCGGCTTCAACTTGATTCCGGGTCACGTTTGGAGTGATGAAATTCATGTCATTTTCAACCCGGAAGAATAAGCACCGGCCTTACCAATGTCGCTTGGCACGGTTCCAACGGTAGAGCAGGCGGGCAAAGACATTGTATGCCGTTTGCGCAAATGATCTTAGAACGGGCAACTGAAACAGTTTTGCCAGCCAGCGCTGACCAGGCGTTTGTGACCATAACCGAGTGAAAGCGTCGGCTCCGACATTGAGCCGCCCATCCGGGTCTTTGACATACAGCCGCTCCCGAACCTGCTCCAATGACGCGCCCACCTCCCGCACGGCCTCAGGGTTTTCGTGCACATCAACCCACTCGATGTCCCTGATGCCGCACGCCTCCATACGCTGGCGCTGATCCTTGATGCCCGCATTACAAACCGGGCAAGCGCTGTTGTAGTAGACCTTGCTGGGCATGTTCCAACCCTCGACATATGATTCTGAAAACGCAACAAGGGATATCCGGAACTCGAATCCTTAACTACTCACAACGATAGACAACGCCAAGAACGGTTGTGTTCGAGGTCCCTTTGCTGCCCCATGCGTTGGTATTACTGGAGTCTTGCACCCAGACATAGTTTCCGCCCATCTCAGCCGCCTTGTTCCGCAGGTCGTTTCTGGCCCCGATGAGGAGATTTTTGTTTGATGTGTAATCGCCCGTAAACCAGTTGCCCTGTGAGCCCACGACATCTCCGAGCGGCTTGCAATTGCCGGGCGGCTTTTCCGTTACGAGTTCAACGGATTTTCCTTCCGGCGTCGTTGAAATCGCTGAACAGCCAACAAGAAGAAGAACTGATACCGCAGCGCCTGTTTTCATGATCATCTATCTTTCTCCCATGTCTCATGCTTCTGATCGATCGTCTTTACCCCAAAACTTTAGGATCGACGACAAATAGCTTGGAGACTTCCGGATTTCCGCTAGAAGGACTGTGCGCCCGTGTTCATCGCATAAAAACCCAGGAAGCAGCGTTTGATGATTGTACGGCTTGGGGCGTAGCCGTCAACCAAACAGTATCACGCTTCACTTTCTTAAACCGGTAGTCACACTGGGCTGCTATGCATGTCTTGGCCCAAACATGATAATGGCCATGCCCGCGAGCGCCACCAGAGAGCCCGTCACATCCCAGGCCGTAGGCCGAATACCTTCAATAGCCCAGAGCCAGAGTACCGCTACAAAAATATAGACCCCTCCGTACGCGGCATAGGTCCGGCCGGCAGCGGACGGATGGAGCGTGAGCAGCCATGCAAACAATGCAAGGCTGCCAGCGGCCGGCACAAGAAGCCATATGCTCTGGCCCTGTTTGAGCCAGAGATAAGGCAGGTAGCACCCAACGATTTCAGAAACTGCCGTCGCCAGGAAAAGAACAAAAGTCTTCAGCTCAAACACTTTCAATAATGCCCCATGCAAGTCGCATCAATTCACCTAGGCAGTAATTATGAAGCCCATTTGATGCAGCTATTTACTTCTCGGCTGTCTTCTCGATAGAACGTTTTTTCACGGCTTCAAAGAGTTCGGGTATCGCAATCGTATTCGACAGATTGACGACAAAACCGGGAATCAGCCCACCCGCGTTGGTCAGCAGCGTGTAGGTGAGGCGCGTGCGCTTGCCTCTGTGAAGAGGTTCAACCAGCCACGAACCCTCGCTCAGCTTGACCCGTACCACGCCCTCGATCTCCGGCCAGGCCCCCGGAAGCGCCGTCCAGTCTATCCTGAATACGCCGCCATTCCTCGGTATGCCCCGGGTCATCCTGACCTTGAGCGGGTAATCCCGCTCACTCACGAATGGCGGTGCAACACGCGCATAAGTGACAACCTCGCTGCTCCCCCTGCGACTGAGCACTCGCGATTCTTTTACGTACGGCATGAAATCCGGGTAGTGCTCAAAATCGCCCAGAACGTTGAAAACAGTCTCCGCAGGAGCCTTTATCTCGGAAACCGCTATAATTCTGCGGCCTTCTTTCACGTCCTTCGTGAAGATGACAAGCTCACTGCTGCGATGAGCCTCCGTCCAATCTGGCCCGGGGATTTTCACGTTGAGTGCCCGAGCAGGGGAGGCAGCGAGTACAGCGGTGATAGCGAAAACGGCAATGCAGTGCATGGGGTCCACGTCGAATATCTGGGCAGTTTCGGCGCCGGGCAGGTCGAGTAAGCCGGGCAAGGTATTCTACTTCCATTCTTCATCCGGATCAGCCCTTCAGCAAGCGGATACTACGAAACCATCCTCCCGTCAGCACGGGCATATCCGCTTCCACTTTCAATTGCGGGGTGCTCGCCAGCACGTCTTCAAACACCACATCCAATCTTGTCACGACATGCTGCGTCAAAAGATTCAGGGTTCGCCTCAGCCACGCGGTTTCGCCCGGCCTGAGAAACTTGTCGAGTATCAGCACGGTGCCACCCGGTTTCAGGACGCGCGCAGTTTCTCGCAAACAGCCGCGCGCATCGGGAACGATCGCGAGGATCAGATGCAACACCACGTGATCAAAGCATTCGTCCGCAAACGGCACAGACATGCTGTCGCCCTGGACCAGATCCACCCGGAGCTTGCCGATGCGGGGCGTGACGCGGTTTAGCATGGCCCGGGTAAGGTCCAGCCCGGTATAACGGTGACAGGGCGCAAGGTAGGGTAAATCCAGCCCGGAGCCGATACCACTGATGAGGATATGAAGATCGCCCTGTTGTGGCAGTTGTGCGAGACTTGTTGAACGTACACCGGTCCCCGCACCGGCGAGCAGAGCATCGTAAAGCGGGGCGATAACAGTGTAGGAATGGCGCAAGGACATTAATCAGTATCCTACCTGCGATGACGGGTTCGCTTGCCGGTGGCCACCGGCCCGGTCCGCTGATGTGGCGCTTCTGGTTTATCTGGTTTATATAGAGTAGCCTGAGTGCGGTTAGCCCAGGCTATCATGATTAGCCCCGCTGCAATCATCGGCAGCGACAACCATTGACCCATGCTGATACCCAATGTCAACACGCCCATAAAGCCATCCTCGGGCTCGCGAAAAAATTCCGCGACCGACCGGAATACGCCGTAACCGATAAGGAACATGCCGGAGACTGCCCCGACCGGCCTCGGTTTCGCGGAATAGATCCACATCAACGCAAAAAAAGCCAATCCTTCCAATGCGAACTCGTAGAGTTGGGAAGGGTGCCGCGCCAGGCTATCCACGTCAGGAAAAACCATACCCCAGGACACATCTGTGGGACGTCCCCATAGCTCCGCGTTGATGAAATTACCGATGCGGCCCGCGCCCAGGCCCAGCGGTACCAGCGGCGCGATAAAATCGGTTACGGCCAGCCACGGCAACTTATATTTTCGGGCAAGCAGCGCCATCGCGCTTATCACGCCAAGAAAACCGCCGTGGAACGACATTCCGCCCTGCCAAACTGCAAAAATTTCCAGTGGGTGCTGGAGATAGTAGCCGAACTGATAAAATACCACATGACCCAGACGCCCGCCCAATATCACGCCCAAGACGCCATAAAACAGCATGTCATCAAGCATGCTGATGGTAAATGCCCCTTGCGGATTTTGCTTGATGCGATAGCGTCCCAGCAGTATGAATAACGCAAAGCCGATGAGATACATGAGCCCATACCATCGGACTGCGAGAGGTCCCAGATGGATGGCGATGGGGTCGAACTGGGGATGGACGAGCATGAGATTCTGCTTTTTGAGGTAAAATAACGATCGGCCTGGGGCAAACAGCGGCACGGTGTCGGCAGCCGATAGACGATGGAAAAACAGGCCAGTCATTGGTGGCCTCGACTGGGTTTCCGCGTCAGGACCGGATAACGGGTTTCAAGTATTTTTACGCCGGAAATCATTATACATACGGCAACAGTTCTTTGCCCTAGAGGCGTGATCAATGGCGCGCGAAATCGTGAAAAGACAGGCACGTATCCATTGATCTCCACTTTTTTCCATGGACGATTCCGTTAAACAGCGTCGTCCACTATTTTCTCGCGACCCCGCAACCGAAGATGATCGTTGGGTCTTGAAGTCTTTCAACATCAAGGAGCATTTATGCCAGATAACCAACGCAGCCGCGCCATTACACAGGGCGCACAGCGCACACCCAACCGCGCCATGCTGCGGGCGGTAGGTTTCAGCGACAAGGATTTCGAAAAACCCATTGTCGGCGTAGCCAACGGCTTTTCCACCATTACTCCCTGCAACAAGGGATTGAACGAATTGGCATTGACCGCCGAGCACGCGTTGAAAGAATCGGGAGCAATGCCGCAAATGTTCGGCACCATTACCGTATCCGACGGCATTTCCATGGGCACGGAAGGCATGAAATACTCCCTGGTATCGCGCGAGGTTATTGCGGATTCGATCGAGACGGCGGTACAGGCGGAAAGCATGGATGGCGTAATTGCAATCGGCGGTTGCGACAAGAACATGCCCGGGGCAATGATCGCGATGGCGCGCATGAACGTTCCGGCCATTTTTGTTTATGGCGGCACCATCAAGCCCGGCCACTACAGGGGAAGAGACCTGACCATTGTCAGCGCTTTCGAAGCGGTCGGACAATATACGTCGCATAAGATAGATGAGAAAGAATTGCTCGAAGTGGAACGACATGCCTGTCCAGGCGCCGGTTCCTGTGGAGGTATGTTTACCGCCAACACCATGTCCTCGGCATTCGAGGCGATGGGAATGAGCCTGCCTTACTCTTCCACCATGGCCGCGGAGGATGACGAAAAACGTACGAGCGCAGCCCGTTCCGCGGAAGTCCTGGTTGATGCCATAAGGAAACAGATTCGCCCTCGCGACATCATCACCAGAAAGTCCATAGAAAATGCGATTTCCGTCATCATGGCCGTCGGTGGCTCAACCAACGCCGTCCTGCACTTTCTGGCTATTGCTCATTCGGCGGAAGTGACATTGACCATCGACGATTTCGAACGGATGCGCGGCAAGGTGCCGGTGCTGTGCGACCTGAAACCCTCGGGCCGATATGTGGCTACCGACCTGCATAAAGCGGGGGGGATTCCGCAGGTAATGAAAATGCTACTTGAACACGGCCTGTTGCATGGGGACTGCATGACCATAAGCGGCGCGACAGTGGCGGAATTATTAGCCGATATTCCCTCTACGCCGCGCACCGATCAGGATGTCATCCGGCAATGGGAAAACCCGATGTATGCGCAGGGGCATCTCGCCATACTCAAGGGAAATCTCGCGACCGAAGGGTGCGTGGCCAAAATCACCGGCGTAAAAACGCCAAAAATAACCGGCCCGGCAAGAGTATTTGAATCGGAAGAAAACTGCATGGCCGCTATTCTTGCGCGCGAAATCCAGCCGGGTGACGTGGTCGTGATACGCTATGAGGGACCGAAAGGCGGACCCGGTATGCGAGAAATGCTTTCTCCCACTTCCGCTCTTATTGGAGAAGGACTTGGGGATTCGGTAGGACTCATCACGGATGGCCGCTTCTCCGGGGGCACCTATGGCATGGTGGTTGGACACGTCGCACCCGAAGCTTTCGTAGGCGGCACGATTGCCCTCGTGCATGAAGGAGATTCAATAACCATTGACGCCGAGCAACGGCTGCTACAGCTGAATGTTCCAGGAGACGAACTGGCACGGCGAAGAGCAGAATGGAAAGCGCCCCATGCCCGCTATACCCGGGGGGTGCTCGCAAAATACGCAAAATCGGTCTCAAGCGCGAGCCGCGGTGCAATAACCGATTAAACCTGGCACTCCGCGCGGCCACCATATGCCCAATCATCTCGCCAATGAAACCAGCCCTTACCTGCTTCAGCATGTAGACAATCCGGTGGACTGGTATCCATGGGGAGAAGAAGCGCTGGCGAGAGCTCGCGCGGAGGACAGGCCCATACTGCTATCCGTCGGCTACTCGGCCTGCCACTGGTGCCACGTGATGGCGCATGAAAGTTTTGAAGACGCGGAGGTGGCGGCGGCGATGAACCGGGACTTCGTCAATATCAAGGTAGATCGCGAGGAACGCCCCGATATCGATCAGATTTATCAGATGGCGCTTTACATGCTGACCCAACGTAGCGGCGGCTGGCCGCTGACCCTGTTTTTAACGCCTGATCAGAAACCGTTCTTCGGCGGAACGTATTTCCCCAAGAAACCGCGTCATGGCATGCCGGGTTTTCTCGATTTATTGCCGCGCGTGGCCGACACTTATCATATTCGCGGTGCGGATATCGAGCGCCAGAGCGCCTCACTGCTGAAGTCGTTCGCCAACATGTTGCCATCAAAGGGCTCGTCAGTGCCGGAATTTTCGGAGCAAGCACTTGATGAGGCGCTTGCGGAGTTGGGAAACCGGTTCGATCCGGTAAATGGCGGTTTTGGTGATGCGCCAAAGTTCCTGCACCCAACGGAACTGGAATTTTGCTTGCGCCGCCACTTCGCGACAGAGAATGGCGAAGCCTTGCATATGGCGACCTACACCCTGCAAAAAATGGCGGAAGGCGGCATCTATGACCAACTGGGCGGCGGCTTCTGCCGTTACAGCACGGATTCGTACTGGCATATTCCGCATTTCGAGAAAATGCTTTATGACAACGGGCCACTGCTACGGCTTTATGCGGATGCCTGGATCGCTTCCGGAAACCCTTTATTTCAGCAGGTGGTGGAAGAAACAGCTGCCTGGGTGATGCGTGAAATGCAGCCGCAGGGAAGAAGCGAAACAGAGGGCGGCTACTATTCCACCCTGGATGCCGATTCGGAAAACGAGGAAGGCAAATTCTATGTATGGGATCGCAGCCAGGTGGCGCAGGTTCTGTTGCCGGAAGAATACGCGATTATTGCACCACACTACGGACTGGTGCATAGCGCGAATTTCGAACAGCGGCACTGGAATCTGCTTATTGCCGACTCACTTGAGAAGATCGCGAAGGATAGCGATATCAGTGTGGAAGAAGCCCGGGAAAAACTCGCCTCGGCCCGCAATAAACTTTTCGCTGCGCGCGAAATGCGTGTGCATCCGGGCCGCGATGAAAAAATCCTTACCAGCTGGAACGGGCTCACGATCAGGGGAATGGCGCGGGCAGGCCGTGTGTTCGCTCGCGAGGAATGGGTAAAATCGGCTGCTCTCGCTGTGGACTTCATCCGCTCGACCTTATGGAAGAATGGCCGCCTGTTGGCAACTTACAAGGACGGGACTGCGCATCTCAACGCATATCTCGACGATCATGCATTTCTGCTGGACGGTTTACTGGAACTGATGCAGGCCGAGTTTCGCCAGGATGACCTGGATTTTGCCGTTGCGCTGGCCGATGTATTGCTGGAGCAATTCGAAGACAAACAAGCTGGAGGTTTTTTCTTTACCAGCCATGATCACGAAAAGCTGATTCACCGCCCCAAGCCCAGCCAGGACAATGCCACACCTTCGGGAAACGGCGTGACAGCATATGCTCTGCAACGGCTGGGGCATTTGCTGGGCGAATTCCGTTATCTGGAAGCCGCGGAGCGCACCCTGGGGTTGTTCTATCCCACCATATCACGCTATACCGGCTCCTGCTGCAGCATGCTGACGGCGCTGGAACAATCGCTGACGCCACCGCAAATCATCATCCTCCGGGGAGACACGAATGCCTTGGCGGAATGGAAGAATGCGCTGCGGTATTGTTCCCCCCGTACCCTTGTGTTTGCCTTGCCGCTGGAACTTGTAGGCCTGCCGCCGAGTCTGAGTAAAGCAGCACCTGAGAATAACGCTGTCAACGCCTGGGTATGCCAAGGCGTTAAATGCCTGCCGGAGATCTCTGACTTGCTGGAATTGCTGCGTTTCTGCGAAATTCAAGGTAAGATAGGTCCCCTTTCTATAAATTAACGGATAAAAGGAGAAAGTATGAAAGCTGTCTGGATGGGAATAGCTGCGGCATCGGCGCTTTTGATGGTAGGTACGGCGCAGGCGAACGCGGATCTGGCAAAAAGCAGCGGTTGCATGAACTGTCATACCGCTGACAAAAAGTTAGTCGGACCCGCACTCAAGGATATTGCGGCCAAGTATAAGGGCGATGCAGGCGCTGTGGACAAGCTTGCGGTAAAGGTGCAAAAGGGAAGTCAAGGCGTTTGGGGACCCGTTCCCATGCCCCCCAATGCAAAGGTCAGCGATGCTGATGCCAAGAAACTGGTGGAATGGATTCTGTCGCTCAAGTAAGCCGGGTTTAATTTAGAAGAAAGCCGACGCAACAACGCGCCGGCTTTTTTATTTTCCCGTAATAATCCTAATAACAAAAGAGTTTTGCGAACTCATTCCAAGTTGAATCATGGACTGGTTTGCCACTAACCTGATAAGCGCATTTCTGCTCCCGCCATTAAATCTCATCCTGTTGGGCGCTACAGGGATTCTGCTTCTGAAGAGGCGACCGGGATTGGGCAAAGGGTTGCTCGCCGCTACGCTGGCTCTGCTTTATCTACTGTCCACTCCACTGGCCGCCGACACCCTCCTGCAAGAACTGGAGACACCGCCCGAACGCTACGATTTAAATAATGCACAGGCCATCGTCGTGCTCGGTGGCGGTACGTACTACGATGCTCCCGAATACGGGAATCATACCGTAGGCCGATACACTCTGGAGCGCATCCGATATGCGGCACAACTGCACCGTATCACGGGCAAACCCATGCTGGCGACTGGCGGCGCCCCCGTTGGCAGCGGCTCTTCTGAAGCGACGCAAATGAGGACTGTGCTCGAGGATGAGTTTCAGATTCCGGTCAAGTGGATAGAAGACGCCGCGGGCAACACTCACGAAAACGCCTACAATAGTTTCGCGATATTGAAAAAGGATGGGATCAACCGTATTGCGCTTGTCACTCATGCCTGGCACATGCCAAGAGCGAAAAGGGAATTCGAACGGGCCGGGTTTGAAGTCATGCCTGCTGCTACGGCGTATACCACACGGTATAAAACGGATATATTCGCTTTCATTCCCACGGCGGGCGCGCTGCAAAGGAGCAATTTATTCTTCCATGAAGTGATCGGCATGATGTGGTATCGGATTATGCCTGCAAGACGCTCAGTTTGACTGACCTCTAGCGGATCCATGGATTTGATCTCACCAGCTATGTGACTTCTTCCTCCTTCACAGGCCATTTAATTGAGCAGAACGGATTAAAACAAGATGGAAATAATATGAAAACGCGAATCGAATGGAAGGATGGAATGAGTTTTCTAGCCGAATCCGGTAGCGGACATTCGGTGCTGATGGACGGCCCGCCGGAAGCGGGCGGCAAAAACCTGGGACCGCGCCCAATGGAAATGTTGTTGATGGGTACCGGCGGTTGCACCGCTTTTGACGTCGTGCTGATTCTGCAAAAGAGCCGCCAGGACATCAGCGATTGCGTAGTGGAAATCGAAGCGGAGCGAGCTGGGGAAGAACCTAAGGTATTCACCCGCATTCATTTCCATTTTATCCTGAGCGGAAAGAAGCTGAATCCGCAGCAGGTGGAACGGGCTATCAACCTTTCTGCGGAAAAATATTGCTCAGCCTCTATCATGCTGGGAAAAACGGCGGAACTGACGCATGACTTCGAGATCGTGGAGACCTGAAAGTTTTTTCGTCAAGATCTTCCGTTTAAACCCTCTTCCGCTCAAACCCAGTAAGCGGTTCCCGTCATTACTTTTGATCCCAGCTTCATCATCATCTTTACGGGCATAGGCAGTTCCACGCCGCCATGAGCCATGGCCGAGGTAGCATGGCCCGCCTCGTCGATCTGCATCTGCGTGATGATGGCGCGGCTTTTTTCGTCGTGATGCGGCAAGCGCTTCAAGTGCCCAGCCAGGTGGGCTGTAACCTGGCGTTCTGTTTCGGCAAGAAACCCAAGATTCCACTTGTCGCCGAGTATGCCCGCGAAGGCCCCCATGGCAAGCGATCCACCGTACCATAAGGGATTCAATATACTCTTGCGGCCACTCAATTCTGCAATGCGCCGCTCGGTCCAGGCAAGATGTTCGGTTTCCTCGCGCGCCGCTTGTGCCAGCGTATGCTGCACTTCCGCGTTACGGGCAGTAAGGGCTTGCCCCTGATATAGGGCTTGCGCGCAAATTTCGCCAGTGTGGTTGACACGCATCAGCGCGCTGGATTCGTGTTTCTCCACCTCATTCAACTCGACTTGCGGCAGTTGAGTCCCTGGAACTGGCCGCAGTGTTTGCGCAGGCGTCAGTAGCGTGCGCAATGCATGGTCGAAACCGATGATGAATTTATCCAGATTTGGCATGGAAGTCCCTCGGCAAACAATGAAAACAAAACTGTGCGGGAACGATATGGGTGATATTTTTTACGACTGCGCACCCATACCCATCTGTCGCGCTATCAGCGTCGCCGGATGCACCACTTCGATCGCTGAGCCGGCTTCGCGCAATGCGCTCGCAATATGCATGGCGCACCCTACGTTGGATGTGGCGAGATAACGCGCGCCGCTTACGTTTAGCGCGCTGATTTTATCACGTAGCAGTATACTTGCCATCTCCGGCTGGTCGAGAAAATAGGTGCCAGCCGCACCGCAGCACTGGTCATTCCCCTCAAGCGGTTCAATAACAGCGCCGGGGATGCGCTCCAGCACGCTATAAGGATGCGCTGCGCCGCGCAGCACATTGCGCAAGCTGCAGGGCTCGTGCACCAGGATTTTGTGCGTCAAAGGCGTGAGCTTCACGTCATCCCATCCTTCAGCAGCCGCTAGAAATGCACTCATATCCACAACCTTCGCCATGAGTTTCCTGACGGGCTTACCCTGCAACGAATCCTGGACAACGTTTTTTTCCGCCTTCTGTAGTAAAGGCCGGGGGTTTCTTGACTGTTGCAATGCTGAAGGGAAGGAATGCTCTGCCAATTGCACCCCGCAGCCCGACGCCGTGCTGATAATCGCGCCCAGATTCAACTCGTCAAAAGCCATGCTGTTCTCATGCGCCAACCGGGCCGCGGCCTGCATGTCACCCCCATGCTGATGCAAGGCGCCGCAGCAGGTCTGCGCAGGTGGCACATGCACTACATAACCCAGATGATTGAGCACCCATATTGCCGCATTAAGCGTCTCAGCGTCCGTCAGCCTGGCCACGCAACCCAGGAACAGCCCGACTTCGCCGCGCGGTCTGCCGATTGAAGGATAAAGCTGCCGCCATGACCCGGCACTGCTCGTTTGAGCTGACAAAGAGCAGGGCTTGGCGATGTGCGGCAATTGCGCCTCCAGCAGGCCAAGTTTTGTTTGTCCCAATAAGCCGAATCTGCGCACAGCACTTTGCACACCTCTTCTCTGATAGAAACGCAAGAGTGGGCGTAGCGCGTCGATGCGGTCCGGTTTGGCGATTAACTGGCTTTCCACCCATCTACGGAACCAGGATTTCCTCGCACCGGTTTTTTCCTTCGGAAGGTCGGACGGCGGCGCCGCCAGCATGGCTCGGGCCCCATCCATCAAGCGCCCGAAACGCACCTGGTTCGGGCAGGCCGCCTCACAGGCACGGCAGGTCAGGCAGCGGTCCATATGCAGCGCAAAGCGCTCATTCATCGGAATGCGCTTTTCCGCCACGCCGCTCATCAGGGCAATGCGTCCGCGGGGAGAATCAGCTTCCGATTGCGTTATGCGATAGGTTGGACAATGCGGCAAGCAAAGGCCGCATGCAACGCACTGGTTCGCTTCCGCGCTTATGTCGACGCTCAGCGCTTCGAGGGAAAAATCCGGTGGAAGATCGGTGGGCTTCATGGTCATCCGCTAATAAAAAAGCTGTAAACAGCTTTTACCACTTTTATTGAAACGAGGGGCATTCGAAAAAGTCTATTCGCTAAAACCTTCAAAAGGTAGAGCCCATTGATACCCCCTTGAAATGGGGAGCGCTACAGGTAATAAAACGAACTGGATACCAACGATTAAAACGCTCGTGGAGAATGTCCCGGATCGTTGACCCTAAATCCGGCAGTCAGCCGCTTAGTTTTCAGTTTAGCCTTATGACTTACAAAGGCTTTTTGTATCACTTGGCCTTCACACTTTTCTGCGAGTTCGCTACGGGGCGGATTTGCTTCTTTCAAAAAACATGCGGGTCAGAAGCAGTATAAGACAACAAAGCCGCGCTACAATTCTCTGTTCCGTTTATGCTTCATTCCTATTTTGGAAGCTTTTTTTACCTCTACCGTTCTGGTTGCGCTGGCTGAAATTGGCGACAAAACACAGCTTCTTTCGTTGGTGCTTGCGGCTAAACTGCGACAGCCCTATTCCATTATCGGAGGCATCTTCGCTGCCACGTTACTTAATCATGCGTTGGCTGCCTGGGCTGGTGCGTGGCTCGCCGGCTTGATCTCTGCCCAGCTTCTCAACTGGATCGTGGGACTGTCTTTCATCGGGTGCGGTCTTTGGGCGCTCAAACCCGATACGCTTGAAGGGGATCCACAATTTTTTGGTGCCGGGGTATTTGTGACGACGCTGATTGCTTTCTTTCTAGCCGAGATGGGGGATAAAACGCAGGTTGCAACGGTCGCATTAGCGGCACGTTATGATGCGCTGGCAGCGGTTGTATCAGGAACCACGCTCGGCATGATGCTCGCAAACGCACCGGTGGTGTGGGCGGGTAAAGAACTTGCCGGCCGCATCAGCATGGAAAAAGTACGCTGGCTGGCCGCGGCTTCATTCCTTGTGGTGGGAGCGTGGACGCTATCAGCCCAATATTTGGTGCCATACCTCAATAGTCATCAGTAGTGCTTCGCCGTGCACCTCTTAATCAGCGAAACCCATAGATGTAACGTTCGAGCTGATGAATGATGAATTCCTTCCCGGAGATAGCATCCTTGACCAGATCGCCGATGGAGATAATGCCAACCACTTCACTGTTGTCCAGCACGGGCAAATGGCGCACACGCATCTCGGTAACCAATGCCATGCAATCCTCAGCCGTATAATCCGGGTTCACATACGCCACTTGCGCGGTCATGATTTCCTTTACCTGGATGTCCTTGGCAGATTTATCCAGCAGATATGCCTTGCGAGAATAATCTCTTTCAGTAAAAATACCGGCCAATTTTCCAGCTTGCAGCACCAACAATGCGCCAATGTTCCTGTCGGCCATCAATTGCATTGCATCGTACACAGAATTGTCGGGGTCGATGCTTGCAACTTCGTAGCCCTTGCCTTCGAGCAGTTGTCTTACAGTCGTCATGGTGTAACTCTCCGCACCTCAGTTTTTGTTGAAAACGTTGAAAACCTTTCTATCACGCTCATCCAAATCATAGCACGCCGGAGGAATAAGCCGAGCACTGTCCTGGCGGGGCCGCAGCAGGACGTTGACGGGGGATGGATAACCCCTTCGTCACCTATCTTCTCGCGCAAGCGCCGATAGGATGGTGCTACAACATACGGCTTTTATCTCCACTGACGAAGCCGGCAAGAGGCTGGCGAACGTTCCTGCCGAACGCAATGACTTTGAATAA
The DNA here is from genome assembly GCF_900115125.1 of Nitrosospira briensis. Classification (GTDB taxonomy): domain Bacteria; phylum Pseudomonadota; class Gammaproteobacteria; order Burkholderiales; family Nitrosomonadaceae; genus Nitrosospira; species Nitrosospira briensis_A. The sequence continues at coordinate 455,925 of NZ_FOVJ01000002.1, forward strand.
TTCGCCCATTTCAGCCGGGCTCACCAACTTTTGTACCTGGTTTGCCAGCGGCATGTAGTCCTTTGCATTTTCCGCGGGAGACTGCGCCAGAATACCGGTTATGCCGCAATTGATAAGGAAGTACGCCTGACTGGTATAACCCAGCAATTCAAGTCCTGCATTTCCCGCCGCATCGGCAATCGCACTGAAATCGACATGGCTGGTGATATCCTGCAAGCCCGGCAAATAAAAGGGATTGTCGTGGACACGATGGCGGTAATGACACATCAAAGTGCCACGATTGCGCTGGGGATGATAATACTCGTCCCGGCCGAAGCCATAATCGATCAGCAGAATCACGCCTCGCCGTAATACATCCCCGAGACTCCGCATGAAGCGCCGCGTATCAAGATTGATTTCACTGATATAGTCGCCATCGGAATCGATACGGAGATTTAATTCGCGTGCCGCCGCCAGAAGCTCTCCTTCCCTGAGCGGACGGTCGCTCCATTGGAATTCGTCATTGTCGGACGTTACGCCTCGCTCGAACAGATCAGTGCCGCGGCAAGCAAGCAGATGCGCGGGCATGGCATCCAGCACCTCGTTGGCAAGTATCAGTCCGGTGAATTCCGAAGGCAAGTGTTCCAGCCAGACAAACCGGGACGCGAGATGCGGCGCGGCTTTTTCAAACAGCAGCCGCTGCCGCTCTTGTAGCTCTGCGCTGACTTCGAGAATAAAATACTGCTCTGGCAAATTGCCCAGTTTTTCCAGTTCAAGCAGTAAATCAAGCGCAAGTTTGCCTGTCCCTGCTCCGAATTCGAGAATATCGCCGCCATCGCCTGTAAGCTCAAGCACCTGTGCGGCCTGCTGTGCTAGCGCCCGGCCGAACAGGGCGGAAATTTCGGGTGCAGTGATGAAATCCCCTTCCTGGCCGAATTTGGCTGCGCCGCCGCTGTAATAACCCATACCCGGCGCGTATAAAACCAGCCTCATGTATCGTTCGAATGATATCCAGCCGCCTGCGGCAGCAAGCTCTGCCTGGATCAGCTGCTTTAGGGCGCGGCTGTGTTGGAGGGCGGCTTCGCTCGCAGCAGGCATTTGGCGCATTTGGGGCAGGTGGGTCGGTGGTGGTAGTGGCTGCATCGGCTCTATGCTACTCTGCTAAATATAAGGTGGATGGATGTGCAGGCATCGAGGAGCAAGTGTAGAGGAGATAGCGATGCAAGGGAAAGTGATACTTGTCACCGGAGGGGCCAGACGCGTAGGCGCAGCCACGTGCCGAAAATTGCATGCAGGCGGCGCTAATCTGGTCGTGCATTATCGCGAGTCGGAAAAAGAGGCGCGGGGTTTACAGGCTGAACTCGATAGCATCCGGCCAGATTCCGTGGCGCTGGTGCAAGCCGATCTGCTCGATACTTCACGGCTACCTTATCTGGTTGACGAGACGATACAGCGTTTTGGAAAACTCGATGCGCTCGTCAACAACGCTTCCAGCTTTTTTCCCACTCCCATGGGGGAAATTACCGAGCAAATGTGGGATGATCTTATCGGCAGCAACCTGAAGGCCCCACTGTTTCTGTCCCAGGCGGCGGCGCTTCCGCTCAGGAAACAACATGGCTGCATCGTGAATATTGTCGATATCCACGCGGAGTGGCCGTTGAAAAGATACGTCATATACAATGCTGCCAAGGGCGGACTAGCTTCGCTCACCCGGTCGTTGGCACAGGAACTTGCACCCGAAGTCCGGGTGAACGGCATCTCCCCAGGTCCCATTCTTTGGCCTGAAGAAGGCGAATGGGCCGACGAAGCATCGAGACAGCACATTATCAATAGAACGCTGCTGAAACGAACGGGGGAACCGGACGATATTGCCAGAACCGTGGCCTTTCTCATTGAGGACTCGCCCTATATCACTGGCCAGATCATTTCAGTAGATGGCGGCCGCAGCGTTAATTTGTAGGGGGTGCATTGTAAATTTGTGCGCCTCGCTCTCGGCCTTGACAGCACTCACCGTCATCCCGCTATCCGCGCCAGCAGGGCGATACTCGTAGCGTTCAGCAGCGGATCAGCGCGAAACTCCTTGTGGACTGTCCGGCCATTGAGGTGGAAGGTCTGCATTGCATGGATATGAACGGTCCAGCCGCAGCGCTCGAATGCCTGCCTGTACTCATGGGGGCGGACGCGATTCGGCTGGCCAGGGAAGTAAAACAACCTATAGAGCCAACGTGGGTAGCGATAAATGTTGTTCGGATCCGCCTCGCGGATCCACCTCGAGTGCGTCTGCAAGTCGATAAAAGCACACAGCACCGCGCCCGGCGTGACAACCTTCGATAGCTGTCTTGCGGTCCGTTCAATATCATCGAAGTGCTCGAACGCTGCATTGCTCACGACGAGGTCGAATGCCTGTGGCAATACCTCCATATTAAAATCCCCGCGCGCGACATAGTTGAGATCGCTGGGCGAGAAGTTCGAGCCCATCAGCGTATTCAATCCCGTATAGATTTCTGATGGTACATCGGCGGCAAGATCATGACGATCGAACGCGGTATAGGAAGCCGCTCCGTGAGACAACAGGCATAGCCCTGTACCGAGATCGGAGCCAGGGCCCAGTTCCAGCACACGCTTCCCGCGGACGGATTCGCCGAAGCCGCGCAACTCTTCGACCCAAGTTTCTGCAATGCTCGCGTCGTAGGTGATGCAGCGCTGGATATCCGAGAAGGGCTTTGGAGTCGTGTAACCATGAATTGCGTGCTTGGCTTTCGCCAAGGCGAGAAATAATACCCCGAGGAACCAGTAGATGGCGTTCATGGAATCCCTGTTTAGGTCAGTCGATCATTCGGCTATTTTCTTTCTCATTATTTCGTTTACCTGCGATGGGTTGGCTTTGCCCCTGGCAGCTTTCATCACCTGCCCTACCAGGGCATTGAAAGCCTTTTCCTTGCCGGACCTGAATTCTTCAACCGATCTGGAATTGGCTGCAATCACTTCATTGACCAATTTTTCCAGTTCACCGGAATCAGAAATCTGCTTCAATCCCTGAGATTCGATGATCTGGTCGGCGAGATTCTCATCCCGTTTTGAATCTCGATCCTTCCATGCCACTGGCTGCTCGCGTACCTTGATCCACATTTGCCTGAATACTTCCTTCGCGATTTTCCCGGAGATCGTGCCATCCTTGATACGCACCAGGAGTTGCACGAGTTGTGCCGGGGACAGCGGGCAGTTATCGAAAGAAGTGTCTTCGTCATTGAGATAAGCAGAGATGTCCCCCATTACCCAGTTCGCGCAAAGCTTGTGATCGAATGGAAGTTTCCCGGCCACCGCCTCGTAGTATTCCGCAATGTCCCGATCCGCTGTCAGGGCGGATGCGTCATAAGCGGAAAGCTCATGGTCGCGCTCAAAGCGGATTCGCATTTCTTCTGGCAGTTCAGGTAGTCTGCTCCTTACTTCCGCAATCCAGTCCTCCGAAATTTCGAGGGGCAATAGATCCGGATCGGGAAAATAGCGGTAATCCTGCGCATCTTCCTTGCTTCTCATCGCGCGGGTTTCGCCCTTTTCGGGATCGTAGAGCCGCGTTTGCTGCTGTATGGTCCCGCCATCTTCGAGAATCTCTATCTGGCGTCTGGCCTCGTACTCGATGGCCTTCTCAAGAAAACGAAACGAGTTGAGGTTTTTTATTTCGCATCGGGTACCGAGCCTGTCCGATCCTTGATGTCGAACGGATACGTTGGCGTCGCAGCGGAAGGAACCTTCCTGCATATTGCCGTCGCATATGCCGATCCACCGTACGAGCGAATGCAGGGTTTTGGCATACGCCACCGCTTCGGCGCTGCTGCGCATATCCGGTTCGGAAACAATCTCGAGCAGCGGCGTCCCGGCGCGATTCAGATCTATGCCTGTCATGCCGTGAAAATCCTCATGCAAGGACTTGCCTGCGTCTTCCTCCAGATGTGCCCGGGTAAGCCGTATCGTTTTCTCGCATTCCTTTCCGTCCTGGGCAGACCGAATCCGGACAACGCCGCCTTCAACCACGGGCAATTCATACTGGCTGATCTGATAACCTTTGGGAAGATCAGGATAGAAATAGTTTTTCCGCGCAAAGACAGATGGCGAATTGATTTTTGCTCCCACAGCCAGACCGAGCTTGATCGCGCGTTCAACCGCGCCTCGGTTCAATACCGGCAGGACGCCCGGCAAGGCGAGATCAACGGGGCAGGCTTCTGCGTTCGGCGCGGCACCAAATGCAGTCGATGCGCCCGAGAATATTTTCGATTGGGTCGAAAGCTGCGCGTGAACCTCAAGACCTATAACGATTTCCCATTGCATTGCGAAATCCTTTCTGTGGTACAAATTGCTACGGACGGTGCCGAGGCTAAAGCAGTCCTCGGATCCCATATCCTCTGATCTCCGTGGCGATCAGATCCAGTTCAAAGGGCGGCTGACGTTGGCATGCGAATATGCCAGTCCGTTATCTGCTGATACTGATGCGCCACCTTCAGCATTTGCGCTTCTGCAAAATAATTGCCGATGATCTGCAATCCGACCGGCCTGTTATTTTTGCCAAAACCTGCGGGAATGGACATGGCGGGCAGACCGGCAAGGTTGACCGCGATGGTGTAGGCATCGGATAAGTACATTTGCACCGGATCGCTGCTTTTCTCCCCCAGGTCGAATGCAACAGTAGGCGAAGTCGGTCCCATGATGATGTCACACAGCTTGAACGCCTCGGTAAAATCCAGCGCCATCAGCCTGCGCAGTTTCTGTGCCTGAATGTAGTACGCGTCGTAATACCCGTGCGATAGCACGTAGGTGCCGATCAGAATGCGGCGCTTCACTTCCGCGCCAAACCCCTGGGCACGGCTTTTTTGATACATATCGTTGAGGTCCGCATATTCCGGCGCACGGTAGCCGTAGCGCACGCCATCGAAACGGGAAAGATTACTTGATGCTTCCGCCGGAGCAAGCACGTAATAAACTGGAACGGACAGTCTCGTATTGGGCAGCGATACTTCCACTGTTTTTGCGCCAAGCTTGCGATATTCGGCGATGGCGGCTTCCACTGCAAGTGCCACATCATCATTTATTTCCTTCACGAAATATTCTTTCGGCAGGCCAATACGCAGGCCTTCCAGCGGCTTTTCCAGATCGCGCGTGTAATCTTCCGGTTCGCGCTGCAAACTGGTTGAATCCCGGGTGTCGAATCCAGCCATGACATTCAGCATCAAGGCAAGGTCTTCCGCCGATTTTGCCATTGGCCCGCCCTGATCGAGGCTGGAAGCGAATGCGATCATGCCGTAGCGGGAAACCAGCCCATAAGTTGGCTTAAGCCCCGAAATACCACATAAGGCCGCCGGTTGACGGATCGAACCGCCGGTATCCGTGCCCGTCGCGGCAGGGGCCATGCGTGCGGCGACCGCACATGCAGAACCACCCGAGCTGCCGCCCGGCACGGCCGAGGTGTCCCAGGGGTTTTTTACCGGCCCGTAAAAAGAGGTTTCATTGCTGGACCCCATGGCGAATTCGTCCATGTTGGTCTTGCCGATGTTCACGGCACCCGCCGAATTGAAGCGCTCGACCACGCAGGCGTCGTACGGCGAAATGAAATTCGACAGCATCCTGGAACCACAGGTCGTGAGCCAGCCCCTCGTACAGAAAATGTCCTTTTGAGCAATCGGAATACCGGTTAGCGGCTGCGCCTCGCCGGATGCGACGATCGTATCGGCGGCGCGCGCCTGGGCTAGGCTCGTCTCTTCATCGAGCGTAATGAAAGCATTGTAGTCTGAGTTCAATGCCCTGGAGCGCTTGAGAAATTCAACGGTCAATTCAACGCTGGAAATTTTTTTTGTGGCGAGTAGCGCTGAAAGCTGCTTGAGGCTGGAATTCAACATGACGACCTGTGCACGAGGATTCGGAGGAAAAGGCAAATAGTGAAAGAAAGTGCGGAAGGAGAAAACAACAGCCGCGGCAGGTTTGTTTGCCGGACCTCACTCGATAACTTTCGGCACCAGGTAAAGCCCCGCCTCGACCTGGGGCGCCACGGATTGAAACAATTCGCGCTGATCCGTTTCGGTGACGACATCCGGACGCAAACGCTGCATCACATTCTGAGCGTGGGACATGGGCGTTATCGGCGACGTATCGACTGCCTGCATCTGCTGGATGAGGCTGAAGATGCCCGTTAACTGTGTCAGCGCGGTATGCGCCTCATGCTCGCCAACCTCGATGCGGGCCAAGTTGGCGATACGTTTTACATCATCCAGAGACAGGGACATTGGCTGCGAAATCCTTTATAACCCTTATATTCAAATAGCTAATAGAGTATCATAGCCCGATTCTTTTCACGCGCTTTTAATCGCCACCCGCAACGGATTCCGTAAACCATGCTTAATTTTATAAACAATAATGTATTGAAGGGCTATTTTTCGACCGATATGGCGATAGATCTGGGGACGGCCAATACCCTTATCTACGTTCGCGGTCAGGGTATTGTGCTGAACGAGCCCTCGGTAGTGGCAATACGCCAGGATGGCGGACCTAACGGCAAAAAGGTCATTCAACAGGTCGGGTTGGCGGCCAAGCAGATGCTGGGACGCACGCCCGGCAATATCACGGCAATTCGTCCCATGAAGGACGGCGTCATCGCGGACTTCACCGTTACCGAACAGATGCTGAAACACTTTATCAAGAAAGTGAATCCACCCCGGTTGTTTTCAGCCAATCCCCGGATCGTCATTTGCGTTCCCTACGGCTCCACGCAAGTGGAACGTCGTGCCATTCGCGAAGCAGCCTACGGTGCGGGTGCGCGCAAGGTGGAACTGATCGAGGAACCAATGGCAGCGGCGATTGGGGCCAATCTGCCGGTCGAGGAAGCCACCGGTTCGATGGTGGTAGATATTGGAGGCGGCACCACGGAAGTCGGTGTGATTTCGCTGGGCGGGATCGTCTATTCGAATTCAGTACGCGTTGGCGGGGACAAATTCGACGAGGCCATTATCAATTACATCCGCCGCAACTACGGTATGTTGATTGGGGAAGTCACTGCGGAACTGATCAAGAAGGAAATAGGGTCTGCCTTCCCGGGATCCGAAGTACGGGAAATGGAAGTCAAGGGGCGCAATCTAGCGGAAGGGATTCCACGCAGCTTCACCATATCCAGTAATGAAATCCTTGAAGCACTGACCGATCCCCTGAACAGTATTATCAGTGCGGTCAAATCCGCATTGGAGCATACCTTGCCGGAACTGGGCGCGGACATTGCTGAAAAGGGAATGGTGCTTACGGGCGGCGGGGCATTACTGCGCGACATCGACCGATTGTTAATGGAAGAAACGGGCTTGTCCGTCATTATTGCGGAAGACCCGCTAACCTGCGTCGTGCGCGGATCGGGCATCGCGCTGGAAAACATGGATCAATTGGTTGGTGTATTTGCCAGTGATTGATTGCTTCTGCACCCTCGATTGGTTTGCTGTGCCGCGCACCTTGAATGGGGCATTCTGAAACCGCGGAATGATGGAAATGACCCCGCAGTTTTTCAGGCATGGCCCCAGTCTGCTGGCGCGGCTGGTTTTTTTTGTAATGCTGTCATTAGTGCTGATGGCGGTGGATGCCCGGTTTAAATACCTCGTCGAAATTCGTCAGGCTTTCTCTACCATAATCTATCCGCTACAAAAACTGGCCAACGTGCCACAAACGATTTATGACGGAATAAGCGAGGTTTTTTCCAGCGGGGACCTGGCCGAAGAAAACGCAAATCTCAAGCAGCAGCATCTTGTAGATCGGGGGCAACTACAGCAGTTACGGGCGCTGGAGGTTGAAAATGCACAATTGCGCAAGCTTCTGGAAACTGCACAGCGGGTTGAAACCAAAGCAGTGATGGCTGAAATCCTGCGTGTCCCGCATGACCCCTTTAACCGCAAGGTTATACTCGACAAAGGCAGCCAAAGCGGAATCCAGCCGGGGCAGGTCGTGGTGGATGATATTGGCGTGATAGGGCAGGTTACGCGAGGTTATCCCTTTGTGTCTGAAGTCACGCTCATTACCGACAAGGACCATTCCGTACCGGTGCAGGTGGTGCGCAATGGCCTGCGCTCCGTAGTATCGGGCATGGGGAAAGACGCGATGCTGGAATTGCGTTATCTAGCGGTCAATACCGATATTCAGGAAGGCGATATGCTGGTAACCTCCGGCATAGATGGTGTTTATCCCCCCGGTCTTCCCGTGGCGGTTGTGTCAAGAATTGAACGTAATTCCACTTATGTCTTTGCGCGCGTTACTTGCACACCCGTTGCCGGGGTGGGTCATAACCGGCAACTGCTGATACTATCCATGCTGACGCCCGTCACGGAAATTCCGGCGGATGCGATTGAACTAGAGCCCGAGAGCAGGAAGCGAGAAAAAGGTGGCGTTCGCCGAACACCCTAAACAGGAAATTCTGCTACCGGTCAAACGCTCGTTCATTGCTCTCAGCCTGATACTGGCGCTGTTGCTGAATCTGATACCGCTGCAGGGACTGGCACTGGCCTCGTGGCCGGACTTTATCGCACTGACCATACTCTACTGGTGCATCAGCCAGCCGCAGCGGGTCGGCATCAGCGCGGCTTTCGCGATGGGTCTGTTAATGGATATCGGCGATGGCAGCCCATTCGGCCAGCATGCCCTTGCCTATACTATAATGGCTTTTGCCGCACTGGTGCTTCACCGGCGTTTGAGCAATTTCGGCCTGGCTAAACAAGCCCCACAGATAGGGTTGATATTGATTGCCGGGCAACTCATCATACTTTTGACGGGATTGCTGGGCGGGTCCCATTTCCCGGGATGGGATTTCTTTCTCGCCAGTGTCACGGGCACATTGCTGTGGCCGTTTCTGTCTTCAATGTTGAGAATTCCGCAGAAGCCCAGGTCCGATAGCGATGCATTATGAATCGTAGGGTAGAGCTTCGTAATCATCTGCGCGAGCAGCATAATTTCAGGTTTCGGCTCGCCATCAGCGCCGGCTTCGTGCTGTTGCTGTTCCTGCTGTTGTTCGCGCGTTTCTTTTACCTGCAGGTATCGCAACGAGAGCACTATCACACCCTGGCGGAAGCCAACCGGATATCCATTTCGCCCATCGTGCCCAACCGGGGCCTGATCTTTGATCGCAACGGCGAAGTGCTGGCGCATAACTACTCGGCTTACACCCTCGAAATTGTGCCAAGCAAGGCTGGCGACCTTGAAGCTCTCATCCATGAATTGTCCACTGTTGTCGAAATCGCGCCGAGAGACCGCAAGCGTTTCAAGAAGCTGCTGGAGGAAAGCAAGAGATTTGAAAGCCTGCCTATCCGAACCCGTTTATCAGATGTGGAAGTGGCACGTTTCGCAGCTAACCGCTATCGCTTCCCTGGAGTGGAAATCAAGGCGCGGTTGTTCCGGCAGTATCCAAAAGGGGCCAGCGCAGCTCACGTAGTGGGTTATATTGGTCGGATCAACGACAAGAATCTGGAGCAACTGGAGGCCAGTGACGACCTTGCGAATTATCGCGGCTCTCAATACATGGGTAAAATCGGTGTTGAGCAAAGCTACGAAAAGGAGTTGCACGGCATCACGGGGTTCGAGGAAATGGAAACCGACGCAGCCGGGCGCGTAATCAGGACGATATCCCGAACTCCGCCCATACCGGGCAATAACCTGACGCTTTCGCTCGACGCCAAACTGCAGGAGGTAGCCGAAAAGGCATTTGGGGATCGACGGGGCGCGCTCGTGGCGATCGAACCTGCCACTGGTGACGTGCTGGCGTTTGTCAGCAAACCGGGATTCGATCCCAATCTGTTTGTCGACGGCATAGACTCCGAAAATTGGGACTTGCTGAATACTTCCATCGACAGGCCTCTAAACAACCGCGCTCTGCGCGGATTGTATCCGCCGGGTTCCACGTTTAAACCGTTCATGGCCCTTGCGGGACTAGAATTAAAAAAACGCGGGCCTCAACACGCCATCAATGATTCCGGATACTTCAGTCTGCCCGGAAGTACGCACCGCTTCCGCGACTGGAAAGCCGGCGGTCATGGTGTCGTCGATTTGCACAAATCCCTGGTCGTGTCGTGCGATACATATTATTACGGGCTTGCCAACGACCTCGGCATTGACAACATCTTCAAATTCATGAGCCAGTTCGGGCTGGGGAAAAAAACCGGAATCGATATCGAAGGCGAAGCCTCCGGCCTCCTACCCTCCCAGGAATGGAAAATGAAGCGGCACAAGCAGAAATGGTATGCAGGCGATACCATCTCCGTCGGCATAGGCCAAGGTTACAACCTTACCACGCCCTTGCAACTGGCTTTTGCCACGGCAGTACTGGCGGGGAATGGTACCGCGTTCCGCCCGCATCTGGTAAAGCAGGTGCTGAATAACAATAACGAGGTGGTGCGCGAAATCGGTACCCATCCGTTATATACGCTCGATCTTGATCCGGATAATTTACGTGTGGTGCGGAACGCGCTTGTGGACGTAACGCAGCCTGGGGGAACAGCGGCGCTCGCAGGTACGGGCGCCGCCTATTCTTTTGCCGGAAAAACAGGCACGTCGCAAGTGATCGGCATGAAGCAAGGGGAAAAATACGACGAAAGCAAGATCCGGGAACGCCATCGCGATCACGCGCTGTTCATCAGCTACGCCCCGGCTGAATATCCTAAAATTGCGCTATCGATACTGGTGGAAAACGGTGGGCATGGCGGCTCTGCCGCGGCCCCAATCGCCAGACTGGTGATGGACTATTACCTGCTCGGCAAACTGCCCGAAGAAGCGGCGGCATTGCCGGTCGATCAGGAGGATGAGGAAGGCGAGCATGATTGAGCCTTTGCGCTTGTGGCACTACCTGACCCGCTATGTGGATGGATTTTTGCTGGGCGGAATATTGCTGCTGATGTTGACTGGCCTGTTCACACTGTATAGCGCCACTGACGCGAATCTCGGCCGTGTCACCAACCAGGGGATCAACATGCTTGTGGCGCTCGCCATCATGTGGCTGATTGCCAACATCCCGCTGCAGCATATCATGCGTATTGCCCTGCCGATATATATGACGGGTCTTGTACTGTTGCTGGGCGTGGCGCTGTTCGGCGAAATCAACAATGGGGCGCGTCGCTGGCTCAATATCGGCGTTACCCGCATTCAGCCTTCCGAATTGATGAAGATAGCGGTTCCGCTGATGATGGCATGGTATTTCGATAAGCACGAAGCTGCCTTGCGGCTGCGAGACTACGCGGTAGCAACGCTTCTGCTGGCGTTGCCGGTAGCATTGATCTTGCGCCAGCCAGATCTGGGCACCGCACTGCTCATCGCATCCAGTGGTTTCTATGTACTGTTTCTAACGGGGCTATCATGGCGCATCATGGCTACATTGGGTGTTGCTGCAGCGGGAAGCCTGCCGGTGCTATGGTCGATGATGCACGATTATCAGCGCCGGCGTGTCATGACGCTGATCGACCCTACCCAGGACGCGCTGGGCGCCGGGTATCACACCATACAATCCACCATCGCTATCGGATCCGGCGGTGTTCTCGGCAAGGGCTGGGAGCGCGGTACCCAGACTCATCTCGACTTCCTTCCCGAGAGAAGCACGGATTTCATCTTTGCAGTATTTTCAGAGGAATTCGGGCTGATCGGCAATTCGCTGCTATTACTTCTATATCTGATCGTAATAGGTCGCGGCATGGTTATCGCGGCCAATGCTTCAACCCAGTTTACGCGGTTGATCGCCGGTTCGATCACGTTGACATTCTTCACGTATATCTTCGTCAACGTTGGCATGGTCATCGGCATCCTGCCCGTGGTGGGGGTACCACTGCCGCTGATCAGCTACGGCGGTACGTCGATGGTGACAATGCTGCTGGGATTTGGTATTTTGATGAGCATTCAGACGCACCCCAAGCTGGTGAAGACGTGAGGAACGCTGACTCAGGATTGGAACACACATCGAATCCTTTATCCGCCTTCGGGCGGCGGACCGCCTGGATCGTCGCTGTGGGAGCTCTCGTTGCCCTTGCCGGCTGCGGCACCTTCCTGAAACAGGACAAGAGAGGGAAGACGCCTTCCATCACATCCATATTCTCGGGGGCCAAAAAAGGCGGCGGCTATTATCTGGACGACGGGCCCGGCGATAAGCCGCCCGCTGATCTCGCTTCCATTCCCGATGCCGTTCCCCGCGATGAACCCTTGCGCCCGGCCAACATGCGGCCTTATGCCGCGCTAGGGAAATGGTATACGCCAATGACCGGCCTTGAATCCTATAGAGAGCGCGGAATCGCCTCATGGTACGGGCGCCGCTACCATGGACAAAAAACAGCATCCGGCGAAGTCTACGATATGTACGGCATGACGGCCGCGCATACCACATTGCCAATCCCCAGCTACGCCCGCGTTACCAATATCAGGAGCGGGAAATCCGTCGTGGTTCGCGTCAACGATCGCGGGCCATTCCTGTCAAACCGGTTGATCGATCTTTCCTATACTGCCGCTTACAAGCTCGATGTGCTCGGCGGCGGCAGCGCCTGGGTGGAAGTGGAAACCATTCTGCCCGGCGCCGGGCCCACCCTACAGGTTGCGACAGCGCCTGGCCGTGCTTCAAATTCGGCAGGCAGCCCCGTTCCTACGCTTATCGCTATTCCCGCCTCTACGCGTGAAGCGGGGAGCCAGTCGCTGTCTCTCGCTGCGAATTCACAAAAAGGAGAGATCACGCCGGATTTGTTCGAGGTTGATTCTGCACAAGCTCCATCGGCCGCCTTGCCGGTTCCGGCTTCCGCTGGCGCGGACGTACGCGCTGATGCCGATGCAGGCGGAATTTACCTGCAACTGGGCGCATTCAGAGCTTATGACAACGCTGATAATTTTATCGCGCGCATGCGTGCTGCGCTACCTTCCATTCGTACCCTCGGCATCGTTACCAAGGATGGTTTGTTCAAGGTTCATGCGGGACCCTATTCCGACCATGCGGTAGCCAGACAGGCGGCTGACAAGATCGCACAAGCGCTTTCCATCAAGCCACTGTTCCTGGTGCGGTAGATTCCCAATCTACCCGTATAACGCGGCTTGGTAAGGCTCGATTATTTGAAACCGATTCTCTCTTCTGCAAAATCATTATTTTTAAGCTACCTCGCATTTCAATTCTGTCATCATGAGGCTATCTTAGCGTTCGCCGATTGGTTACTCATCCTTTCGGTGATGGTCTGCTGGCATACTCGTGTGAAGTGGCCTCAAATTTCCTATCCTGGCGCTACTTTCCTACCAATTCCCTTGCGGGAAGTATGCATGTTGGCATACTGCAGCAAGCCCAGTTTCTGACTTGCGGCCTTTTGTCCTTCTGTAGATACATGCGAATAGCCGAAGTATTTATACTGCCCAGCCTGGCCTGGTGGGAAACCTCGTGGAGGGATAAATCGCCCGTCCACGAGGTTTCCCACCAGGGAGCCACAGGCCGCCCGAACTTCACCCACCTCAAAACGACTAACACCGCCGGGCCTGAGTTAATTAGGTGAGAAATTTCTCTGCTCTGAAACTCTCTGCCCTAGCTCAAAACAGTTCTTTAATTACTTCTTTAACCTCCGTGTCTTCCATCCGAGAAGACCTAGGCCTGCCATTATCATCGCCCAACTCTCAGGCTCCGGGACTAGGACCATGCTTCCCGGCCCTTCTGTGTAGTACCTGTATTGACCAAGACCTGGATCTACAAATGCCGTATCTGCTCCATTGAAATCAAAACTGACAGGAGGGTCTTGCGGCACATCATTAATCGAAACCACATTACTAACGGTAAGAGGTAGAGCTGGATTGCTGCTGATACTGAGCAGGCCGTCTACAGAGGAGGGGAGGCCATTAATAATGGTTGGCGGGTTCGTGGCGTGGTCTAGCATGAAGCCACCACCTGAGCCGTCATCATATAAAGTGAAATTCAAGTTCCACTCCGAGATATTACCGGTCGCATCAGTTGTTACCTCACCGTCCAGGGAACTATAACGATCATAGGAAGAGACGGTACCGGCCGAACCTGATAAGTATGCATTTATGTCGCTAGTTATCGGATATAAAGAAACCTGGGTAGAGTAAGCCTCTACATTGCCTTGATTAGGCCTCCCCATAAAGTCAAAACCGCCACTTTCAGCTGAAAGCTGGATAGTGGAGTTAGGCGCAAGGGGAGAAGCAAAGGTTAGAGAAGCAGTTAATGGATCACCTATATTAACGGTGCCGCCGGGAAGAAACCCTTCGGTAGTTTTAACTTCATATTGCGATAAATTCTGCACCCACCCCACAGCGAAGGGAGCGCTCTTAAATTCATAGACCACGCTTGCCTGTACAGGTAACGTGCCCGCCCATAAGCCAATTGTCATAAGGAAATTGCGGGAAGGATGATTCAAAATATCATGTAAGTTCATTATTGCCCCCTATGAAAAGGAATACTCTTCGTTCAAGTGTTGCTCCGGTACGGCTCAACAATTTCTTTCTAAGGGTTCTCGAAAAAAAATGATTTTCGGGATTTAATTACATTTGCCTATCCTTGTTAGAGATTTAAAGGATCCCCCCTCAGAGGAAGTTCCTCACTGACTTCATAAGCAGGAACTATTCCATAAATGGAAATTAGCTAAGTGACTGACCTAAATAGAAACTGTATCAGCGGAAAAACAGAGCCGGGTTATTTTCTACCCAGAGAGAGGCGAATTAAAGGAAGGTTTTGCTTGGGAAATGGTGGCAGTTCACAGGTGTACAAGGTTGACCCGCTCCGGGTCATTTTAATCCCATCATTTGTACAAACACTGCAACGACAATGCAAGCCGTCGTTTTGAACGCTTGGCCCACCCTGTTTCCCGCTTCTGTTCACCAAATAGGCATCCGCGATTACTCTGCTTAATTACTCCAGGCTTGGATCGAGAGTTGCGAAACGACGGGGTTTGAGAAAGTCTGGCGGATGGTATTAATACCATCACTGCCGGAAGGCTATTAATGAATGCTAAATGAGGTTTTCAACTGTAAAAAAATAACAATACGTCTTATTTAGGACGTGCGTCTCGCGCAGCTCGCTCGATTGGGTAAAACTTAAGTCCAGTCTGGGCAAGAAAAACAGGCTCGTTCTGGCATCTGGATAGCAAATTCTCCGCTCCCTTGATAAAATCGGCTGTCCTTCCAGCTAAATTCAGCCCATTACTACACTCAGGATGATCACCCATGACCACTAATAACTTTTATCCCGCCAAAAAGATCAGCACGTTTTATCCGCCGCAACGCACTTTGATGGGACCCGGCCCTTCCGACACGCATCCCCGGGTGTTGTCCGCCATGGCACGCCCGACACTCGGACATCTTGATCCGGTGTTTACCGATATGATGGAGGAACTGAAAAGCCTGCTGCGCTACGCCTTTCAAACGTCCAATCTGCTGACTTTTCCTGTTTCGGGCCCCGGCTCGGTCGGGATGGAGATGTGCTTTGTCAATATGGTCAACCCCGGAGACAAGGTGATTGTCTGTCGCAACGGCGTATTTGGTGGGCGCATGATTGAGAACGTGCAACGCTGCGGCGGCACGGCAGTGGTCGTGGAAGACAAGTGGGGAGCACCTGTTAATCCGCAAAAACTGGAAGACACATTGAAACAGAACCCCGACGCGAAGATCGTCGCTTTCGTTCATGCTGAAACCTCCACCGGCGCGTTATCGGATGCCAAGACACTCTGCGAGATTGCTCATCGCCACAATTGCCTCACCATTGTAGATACGGTCACTTCACTGGGCGGTTCTCCTCTCAAGGTTGATGAATGGAAGATCGACGCGATTTATTCCGGGAGCCAGAAATGCCTGTCGTGTCCACCCGGCCTGTCGCCCATCAGTTTTTCCGAGCGCGTCGTGGATCTGGTCAAGAATCGCAAAACAAAGGTACAGAGCTGGTTTATGGATTTGAACCTGCTGCTTGGGTATTGGGGAACCACCCGTACTTACCACCACACCGCTCCCACCAACGCGCTTTATGCATTGCATGAATCATTGGTAATGTTATACGAGGAGGGGCTGGAGCATTCCTGGGCACGTCATCAGCGCAACCACCAAGCGTTGAAAGCGGGGCTGGAAACGCTGGGCATGGAGTATCTCGTGGAAGAAAAATCGCGCCTGCCGCAACTCAATTCCGTTTATGTGCCGGAAGGCATCGATGAAAAGGAAGTGCGCCGCAGACTGCTTGCAGACTATGATCTCGAAATCGGCGCGGGCTTGGGCGACTTCGCGGGCAAAATCTGGCGTTTTGGCTTGATGGGTTATTCAAGCAGAATAGAAAATGTGATGCTATGTCTCGGCGCGCTGGAAACGGTCTTTTCCGATATGGGCGCAAAAGTCGAATACGGTGCGGCGGAATCGGCGGCGCATTACGTCTACGCCACCAATCCGCTGCCGGTGGAAAGTAAAAATTCTGCCAAGGCAGCCTGATTCCATTAAGAGTCCTCGAACAAACCTCCGCTCTTTACAGCGGGGGTTTGCCGGTGACGATGAGGATTTGTGAGGGGATGGGGTAGTCGAAGGCGGAGGACACGCGGCGAGTGTTTATATGGTGTGGTTTTAAGGTGTAATGCGCTACGCTTATTACACCCTACGACTTTCCTAAGACTCCTCGTGGCGCAATACGAAGACTTACAATCCCAGCCGCTGCCAGATCGTGGTTGTCAGCCCAGCCGAGTTCAGCGTATAGAAGTGAAGTCCCGGCGCGCCCGCGCTCAGCAGGCGGTCGCACAAATCAGTTACGATATCCAGTCCGAATGCGCGTATTGATGCGCTATCGTCTCCATAACTTTCTAGTTTTTTTCTGATCCAGCGCGGTATTTCGGCCCCACAGGTGTCCGAGAACCTGGCGAGCTGGGAAAATTTATTGATCGGCATGACGCCTGGTACGATAGGAACTCCGATACCCATTGCCTCGCATGCATCGATGAAGCTGAAGTAGGCATCGGCATTGTAGAAATACTGGGTAATGACGGAATCTGCTCCCGCATCTACCTTGCGCTTGAAGTTCTGTAAATCAGCCTGCACTGAATTGGCCTGTGGATGGTATTCAGGGTATGACGCCACATCGATATGGAACGCATCGTCGAATTCCTTGCGGATGAAAGCTACCAGTTCATTGGCGTAGCGAAATTCACCGCCCTGCGCCATGCCCGAGGGCAGGTCTCCTCGCAGCGCAATCACATGGCGGATACCTCCATCGCGGTATTTTTGCAACATCGTGCGTATGTTTTCGCTGGTTGCGCCAATACAGGAAAGATGGGGTGCGGCCGCATATCCCTCTGCCTGAATTTCCAGAACCGTTTCAAGAGTACGATCACGGGTGGATCCGCCCGCGCCAAAGGTCACGGAAAAGAATTTTGGATTGAGTTGCGCCAGCTGTCTACGAGTCGCCCGCAGCTTCTCTACTCCTTCGGGCGTTTGCGGTGGGAAAAACTCGAAGCTGAAAGTGGGGGCAAACTTTTTTTGTGATTCCATTTTGTTACCGTGGATAGTTCACCGGGTCGCCGGATAGCGAAGTGGCTGCGAGGTCCATTTGCAAATCCTGCACCGACTGACTAGCGCGCTTCCAGAGAGCCGGGGGGCAAATGTATCGCAAGACGACTTCAGCGGCGAGAATGCCGGGAGTAAAATTGACTTCAACCCGTTGCACATATCGGTACTCGCGTGAGCCATGACTATTTTGGCCGCGCAGAGACCGGAGCAGATAAGCGCTTAAACCGCCTTATCTGCTCCGGTCTCTGTAAGTCCAAAAATCAATACCGGTACAGTGCGGGTTTATATGGTCCGTTCTTGTCCAGGTTCAGGTAGCTTGCCTGCTCCTCGGTCAATTCCGTAAGTTTTACGCCCAGCTTTTTGATATGTAAGCGCGCCACTTTTTCGTCCAGGTGCTTGGGCAGCACATACACATTCTTCTGGTAGCTTGCGCCATTTTGCCACAGCTCCATTTGTGCCAGCACCTGGTTGGTAAACGAACTGGACATGACAAAAGAAGGGTGGCCGGTAGCGCAACCCAGATTCACCAAGCGCCCCTGCGCGAGCACGATAATGCGGCGGCCGGTTGGAAAAATGACGTGATCCACCTGCGGCTTGATATTTTCCCATTGATATTTCTGGACAGACGCAATATCTATTTCGGAATCGAAGTGACCGATATTGCAGACGATAGCCTGGTCCTTCATTCTCAGCATGTGGTCATGGGTGATGACGCGGAGATTGCCGGTGGCGGTGACGAAAATGTCCGCCTGATCGCAGACTTCGTCCATCGTAACCACGCGATAGCCTTCCATTGCGGCCTGGAGAGCGCAAATCGGGTCTATCTCGGTAACCCATACGGTTGCACCCAGACCACGCAATGATTGCGCACAACCCTTGCCCACGTCGCCATAACCGCACACAAGCGCTATCTTGCCGGCTATCATGACGTCAGTGGCGCGTTTGATGCCATCAACCAGGGACTCGCGGCAACCATAAAGGTTGTCGAACTTGGACTTGGTGACCGAGTCGTTGACGTTGAACGCCGGGAACGGCAACTCATTCTTCTTTTGCATCTCGTACAGACGGTGGACGCCGGTCGTGGTTTCCTCCGTCACGCCCCGAATATTGGCGCGTCTGGCAGAATACCAGCCGGGACTGGTGCTCAGCCGTTTCCGGATGGCCGCAAACAAGGCCTGCTCTTCCTCATTGGTGGGGTTGGCGATAACCGAGGGGTCTTCTTCAGCGCGGCTGCCCAGGATAATGAGCAAGGTCGCGTCGCCGCCATCATCCAGAATCATGTTGGGTGTGCTGGCCGCGTCCCCTGCGCCGCCCCCGGACCATTCAAAGATACGGTGGGTATATTCCCAGTAATCATCCAGTGATTCGCCCTTATAGGCGAATACTGGAATTCCCTCCGCTGCGATGGCTGCTGCGGCATGGTCTTGCGTGGAAAAAATATTGCACGAAGCCCAGCGCACCTGCGCGCCCAGTTTGATCAGGGTCTCGATCAACACCGCCGTCTGAATGGTCATGTGAAGTGAACCGGCAATACGCGCACCAGCCAGGGGCCTGGTATCAGCGTATTCTTCACGCAGCGCCATCAAACCGGGCATCTCGGTTTCGGCAATGGCGATTTCCTTACGTCCCCACTGCGCCAGGGACATATCGGCTACTTTATAGTCGGTAAATTTATTATCCGCACGCACAGAGGCGGGTGCGGAGGCAGGACTAAGCACAGCGTTCATGAAGCAATCTCCTGAAAATGAACGAGCGCCGTTGTTGCAATCCTTCCTTGCCGAGCCTCGCGGGACTTGCCCGTTGCAGCGCTCCTCGGCAGGGAAGAGGTTGAAGCTGACTTGAAGAAACTTAAGCCCGGAGACTCATTGCCTGGGCTTCCATCGCGATTTCGATTCCCGCTTCAGCGCTCAGTTGCGCGGCTTTATCGGTTGCTTCCCAGGTGAATTCCGGTTCATCCCGTCCAAAATGGCCATATGCCGCGGTCTTTTCATAGATAGGACGCAGGAGGTCGAGGCTGTGAATAATGCCGCGCGGGCGCAGGTCGAAATGACGCTCGATCAGTTTGACGATTTCCTCGTCGGAAATCTTCCCCGTGCCGAAGGTATCGACCATCAATGAAACGGGGCGCGCCACGCCTATAGCGTAGGCCATCTGGACTTCACATCTGCTCGCGATACCCGCGGCAACGATGTTCTTGGCCACGTAACGCCCCGCATAGGCCGCGGAACGATCCACCTTGGACGGATCTTTCCCTGAAAATGCGCCGCCGCCGTGATGGGCGGTACCGCCGTAGCTGTCCACGATGATCTTGCGGCCAGTCAGGCCGCAGTCGCCCATGGGTCCTCCCACTACAAAGCGCCCGGTGGGATTGATGAGGAAGCGGGTATCGCCATTCAGCATCTTTTTCGGAAGCACCGGCTTGATGACTTCTTCGATTATCGCTTCGCTTAGCTGCGCATGAGAAATGTCCGGATGGTGCTGGGTTGAGATCACGACGGTTTCAATCTGCTGTGGCTGCCCATCCTGATAGCGTACCGATACCTGCGACTTTGCATCGGGGCGCAGCCACGGCAGACGTCCATCTTTTCTCAGTTCTGCTTGCCGCTCCATGAGACGATGGGCATAGAAGATAGGCATGGGCATCAATTGCGGTGTCTCGTCGCAGGCATAACCGAACATGAGTCCCTGATCGCCTGCACCCTGTTCCATTTCCTCTTCTTTGGTACGGTTGACTCCCTGAGCAATATCGGGAGACTGTTTGTTGAAAGCGGTTAGCACCGCGCAGGTATGATGATCAAAGCCGATTTCGGAACTGTTGTACCCGATACGCTTGACCGCCGCACGCGCCACCTGCATATAGTCTACGTTAGCCTCGGTGGTGATTTCGCCCGACATTACAATCAGGCCGGTACTGCACAGCGTCTCGCAGGCAACCCGCGCGTTGGGGTCCTGGGCCAGGATGGCATCCAGGATTGAATCGGAAATCTGATCAGCCACCTTGTCGGGATGACCCTCGGACACGGATTCGGAAGTAAAAAGATATTCGCTCATGTTGTCCCAGCCGTTTTTGTCGTAAAAGGTCTAGAATACCAAATTATGTATCTATTAAGAAGACGAATAGTAATGTAATGCTTGCACCGGTCTTTGTATTTCCTCCTGCCGCCTCCATTTGCCGTTCAGATGAAGCTCAAGTTCACTAAAATGCATGGTTTGGGAAATGACTTCGTTGTCATTGACGGTATAAATCAATCTGTTTCCCTTAGTCCGGAACAATTGCGCCAGCTTGCCGACCGTCACCTTGGTATCGGTTGTGATCAGATCCTGCTGGTAGAAACAGCTGAAGGACGCGCTGATTTTCGCTATCGCATCTTTAATGCCGATGGAGGCGAGGTGGAGCAGTGTGGCAATGGAGCCCGCTGTTTTGTTCGCTATGTGCATGACCGCGGAATGACAAGCAAGAATGAAATAAGGGTCGAAACGCTGAGCGGCGTTATTATGCCCAGACTGGAAGCCAATGGGGACGTTACCGTCAATATGGGCATACCGAGATTTGAACCACGCGAAATTCCATTTATCGCTGAGCAGCGGGCACCGGCATATTCACTCGATATCGGCGGCAAGGAGGTGGAAATCAGCGCTGTATCCATGGGCAACCCTCACGCGGTGCAATGGGTGCCGGATGTAGATCATGCTCCGGTATTGACCGAAGGCCCGCTCATCGAACATCACGCACGTTTTCCTCAACGGGTAAATGCAGGTTATATGCAGCTTGTGGACCGTCATCATATCCGACTTCGGGTATATGAGCGGGGCGCCGGCGAAACGCTTGCCTGCGGCACCGGTGCGTGCGCGGCGGCAGTAGCGGGAATCCAGCACGGATTGTTGGAGTCGCCGGTGAAGGTCAGCTTTGGAAGCGGCGACTTGCTTATACGCTGGGAAGGCGAAAATCAGCCGGTCTGGATGACTGGCCCCGCAGTCGCGGTGTTTGATGGAGAGATCAACCTATAGTCTCAACATGGAAAATATGAAATTCAGTTCCGAAGACGTAGCCCAATATCTGCGAGAACATCCGGAGTTCTTCGAGGAATATGCCGAGATGCTCACGGGGATCCAGGTCCCTCATCCTCACGGCGGTCGCGCAATACCGATCAGCGAGCGTCAAATCGTCGCGCTGCGGGATAAGAATCGCGTCTTGCAGGACAAATTGGGCGAGCTGATCAGATTTGGCGAAGAGAACGGCGCTATTACCGAAAAAATGCACCGGCTGTCTGTCGCGCTACTGGCTTGCGATCGTTTGACCGATTTCATGCATGGGCTGAACTTTCATTTGCGCGAAGATTTTTCAGTGCCTCATCTCGCGCTGAGGTTGTGGGATATAAGTGCCGAAGACATGGAATTGCCGGAGTTCACTCCAGTCAGTACTGATATTCACATCCTGGCCGACAGCCTGCTGCATCCTTATTGCGGTTCCCATGTATTGGACGAAATTAAAGGCTGGTTCGGGGAGGACGCCATCCGTCTGCGCTCTTTCGCGATTGTGGCGCTGCGGGCTGAGCGAACCATGGGTCTGCTGATCATGGCCAGCGAAGATCCCGAGCGGTTTTATCCGGAGATGGGAATAATCTACCTGGCGCAGCTTGGTGAACTTGTAAGCGCCGCCTTACGACGTTTCACCAAGCCGCCAAATAGCGCAAAATGACATCCAGTACCAGCCATCCCGAACTTGCCTCTGCCTATCTCTTCCATCTTGCCAAAGAACGGCGTTTGTCACCACTTACTTGCGAAAGCTATGGGCGCGATATCGGTGTCTTGCTAAAACTCGTAGAACAAGCGAAGAAGGAAGCGGAAGCCGAAACTGGAATATCGCTCGCTCGATTGCAAGCACATCATATCCGCCGCTTTGCCGCCCAACTCCACGCGAGCGGTTTTTCAGGCAAAAGCCTGGCCAGAATGTTGTCAGCCTGGCGCGGCTTTTACACCTACCTGACGCGGGATCACGGTTATGTTTGCAATCCCTGTGCCGGTATACGCGCGCCAAAGTCGCCAAAAACCTTGCCGCATACGCTTTCACCTGATGAGGCCGCAAAGTTGCTGGAGTTCTCAACCGATGACTTGATGGCGTTACGCGACAAAGCCATGTTCGAGCTGTGCTATTCGTCCGGGTTGCGGCTGGCAGAACTCGTGGACCTGAAACCCGAGGACCTGAGCCTGTCCGACGGCATGGCGCGGGTTACCGGCAAAGGCGGCAAAACCCGCATTGTGCCGATAGGCAGCAAGGCGGCGCTGGTTTTGCATGAATGGATGAAGCAGCGTGAGACGCTGGCCAAGGCCGGCGAGTCCGCCTTGTTCCTGTCCCGATACGGCAAAAATATCAGTCGCAGGTCTATCGGCCAGCGGCTTAAAATCGTAGCGGCCCGGCAGGGAATAAGCGCCAACACCCATCCCCACATGTTGCGGCACTCGTTCGCGTCACACCTTCTGCAGTCCAGCGGGGATTTGCGGGCAGTGCAGGAGATGCTGGGGCATGCCAGCATCAGCACCACGCAGGTTTATACTCATCTCGATTTTCAACATTTGTCCAAGATCTACGATGCGGCCCATCCGCGAGCAAGGAAGAAAGTGAAGAGCTGAGTTGTGTAGACATACAGTTTGCATTTCCTCTGCAAATCAGCGTTATAATTCCGGGTCCCAATCATCTCTCTCGCGCCAACCATGGTAGAACATCACGGTACAACGATACTTTCGGCAAGACGCGGGGGTCAAGTCGCGCTCGGCGGCGATGGTCAGGTAACATTGGGCGCTGTTGTAGCCAAAGCCAGCGCCCGCAAGGTGCGCAGGCTTTACCATGACAAGATACTCGCCGGATTTGCAGGCGGAACAGCAGATGCTTTTACCTTGTTTGAACGTTTTGAAGGCAAGCTTGAAAGGCATCAGGGGCATCTGATGCGTTCGGCAGTGGAACTCGCCAAGGATTGGCGCACGGATCGCATCCTGAGGCGGCTGGAAGCAATGCTGGTCGTAGCCGATCCGACCACCACTCTCATCATTACAGGCTCAGGCGACGTAATTGAACCCGAATTCGGAATAGCTGCGATTGGAAGTGGCGGCTCTTACGCTCACTCTGCCGCCCGCGCACTTCTGGAGAATACCGATATGATGCCGCTGGAGATTGTCAAGAAGTCGCTTTCCATCGCTGGCGACCTGTGTATCTATACCAATCAGAACCATGTAATCGAGGTGCTCGAGTAACGTGGAAAATGGGGTGGGATATGAGGTGGAATACAGGGGGAAAGGTGCGGCACCCCTGGACGGATAAGTATCACAGGCAAAATGTGCGCTGCCGCATATCTCTTATTTCTCACCTCTCGCATTTATCATTGATCTGAAATCATGTCTCAACTAACTCCGCAGGAAATTGTCCACGAGCTGGATAAGCACATTATTGGGCAGGACGCCGCCAAGCGCTCCGTGGCCATAGCACTCAGGAACCGATGGCGCAGACAGCAGGTAAAGGATCCACTGCGGCAGGAAATCACGCCAAAAAATATTTTAATGATCGGTCCAACCGGGGTTGGCAAGACTGAAATCGCGCGGCGGCTGGCGAAACTTGCGGATGCGCCCTTCATCAAGGTGGAGGCGACCAAGTTTACGGAGGTGGGTTATGTCGGGCGTGACGTAGACTCGATCATTCGGGATCTGGCGGAATCTGCTGTCAAACTGTCGCGTGAGCGGGAAACGCATAAAATGCGGGCTCGCGCAGAAGATCACGCCGAAGAGCGCATTCTTGATGTGCTGCTGCCACCTGCAAGAGAGATGGGTTTACAAGCGGAAGCCAGTGAGGGGGAAAACGCGACCCGGCAGAAATTTCGCAAGAAATTGCGCGAAGGGGAATTGAACGACAAGGAAATAGAAATAGAAGTGGCGGCGGCGCATACACATATGGAAATATTCGCGCCTCCGGGTATGGAGGAACTCACCACACAGATTCAAGGGATGTTCCAGAACCTGGGGGGAGAAAGAAAGAAAACCCGAAAGCTGAGAATTCGCGAGGCGATGAAATTGATTATCGATGAGGAGGCGTCCAAGCTCGTCAACGATGAGGAACTCAAGCTTGACGCGGTCCAGAATGTCGAGCAGAACGGCATCGTGTTCCTGGATGAAATCGATAAAATCACGAGCCGCTCCGAAAGCACGGGAGGAGACGTATCGCGCCAGGGGGTCCAGCGAGACCTCCTTCCATTAGTGGAAGGCACTACTGTTTCCACCAAGTACGGCATGATCAAGACTGACCATATCCTGTTTATCGCAAGTGGCGCATTTCATCTCGCCAAGCCTTCCGATCTGATTCCAGAATTGCAGGGACGCTTTCCCATCCGCGTCGAACTCGCAAGTCTTAGCGCTGACGATTTTGTACAAATCCTTACCAATACGGATGCGTGTCTGACACGGCAATATGAGGCACTCCTGGAAACGGAAGGCATCAAGCTTGAATTCACGCCTGACGCGGTGAAGCGCTTGGCGGAGATTGCCTTTGCCGTCAACGAAAAAACCGAGAACATTGGCGCGAGGCGTCTTTATACGGCAATGGAGAAGCTTCTGGAAGAGGTTTCCTTTGATGCCGAGAAGCATACCGGCAATACCATTGTCATTGATGCCGCTTATGTGGATGCGCGGCTCAAGAGCTTGTCCCAGAGCGAGGATTTGGCACGCTACGTGCTCTAGAAACAAATCCTCCCTGAAGCAGCGTGGCAAGCCCCGGAACGGATTCGTGGATTGCTGATCCCGCCCAGTGTAGATAAACACACATCTCGGGCAAATGGCGCAGCGGGATGCGATCTGTTATAATCGCTCCTTGCGGCGTTCGCTCCACGTCTTCACGCCGTCCTTTCTGTTTTTCAAACTTTATCCGTCTGCCTAAGACTGGCGTCTCGTAACCGGGACGACAGGCCGATGTTACCTTGGAGTTCTATGTCTTTCTCTATCTTCGGCCTGTCCGATGAAATCATTCGCGCCGTGACTGAATGTGGCTACACCGATCCAACTCCCATACAGCTGCAAGCGATTCCCGCTGTGCTGACTGGCAGCGACCTGATGGCCGGAGCTCAAACCGGCACTGGCAAAACGGCCGGTTTTACCTTGCCTATTCTTCACCGCTTGTCCGATAAGAGCGTTAAAGGTCCATCCAGCGGTCGGCCACCGATACGTGCATTGATTCTTGTCCCGACGCGCGAACTGGCAGCACAGGTGGAAGAAAGCATTCGCGTATATGGAAAATACCTGAAGCTGAGTTCGATGACGATGATAGGCGGGGTCAACATCAATCCCCAGATTAATCGACTGAAAAGCCGCGTCGACATTCTGGTCGCTACTCCAGGACGCCTGCTGGATCATGTGCAGCAAGAAACGCTCGATTTATCGCATGTTGAAATCCTTGTGCTGGATGAGGCCGATCGCATGCTCGACATGGGTTTCATTCGCGATATAAAAAAAATACTCGTGCTGTTGCCCAGGCAGCGCCAGAATCTGCTTTTCTCCGCAACCTTTTCCGACGAGATCCGGGCGCTGGCCGGGAGTCTGCTCAACCAGCCGGCCCTGATCGAAGTGGCGCGCCGCAACGCAACCGCTGACAATATAACGCATGTAGTGCATCCCGTAGACCGTGAACGAAAGCGCGACCTGCTTGCCTATCTCATCAAGCAGCACCAGTGGTCGCAGGTGCTGGTATTCACTCGCACCAAGCATGGGGCCAACAAGCTGGCTGAGCATCTAGTGGCGAACGGCGTTCCATCGCTTGCCATACATGGCAACAAAAGTCAGTCGGCGCGCACTCGGGCGCTGGCGGAATTCAAGACCGGCACCCTGCAGGTACTGGTAGCAACCGACATTGCCGCACGCGGAATCGATATCAGCGAACTGCCGCACGTCGTCAACTTTGAGTTGCCCAACGTGCCGGAGGATTATGTTCACCGTACCGGACGTACGGGACGCGCCGGGGCGGGAGGAGATGCGGTCTCCCTAGTGTGTGTGGATGAGCACAAACTGCTGACGGACGTCGAAAGGTTGATCAAACGGGAATTGCCTAGCAAAGTTATTGCTGGGTTCGAGCCGGACCCCCGGATCAGGGCAGAGCCGATTGTGAATGGCAGCGGCGGGGGACAACGCCCGGTGCGAAGTGGACTGCCCGGATTATCCGGTCTATCCGGGCGGGGCCAACAGAGAAGCCAGCCAGGCGCCAAGCCTCAGGTGGTCCGAATATCTGCTGGCAGGCCCGCCGGTGGTCGCGCACCCGCACTGCATCGTACGGGCGGACGTGGGCGTTAAACGGATTTATGCCCATTCCGTCTACCGCGAAGCGAGAGGGCAGACATACGATAACATACGGCTGAGTAGCACCGGCTTCTCCCAGGAATACAAGGGGCAAGGACAAGGAAGAAACTCTTAGCGTGCGGCTGATGAACGGAACTATACAAACTGCCCCGCCGCGTAACCGGATGCCCAGGCCCACTGGAAATTGAACCCGCCGAGATGTCCTGTTACGTCTATCACTTCACCGATAAAATAAAGCCCTGGTACTTTTTTCGCTTCCATGGTTTTGGATGACAACTCGCGGGTATCTATCCCGCCCAGCGTCACTTCCGCCTTCTTATAGCCTGCGGTACCGTCTGGAATAATTTTCCAGTCATGCAACTGTGTGGCAATTTGCTCCAGATCCTTGTGACTGTAACGGTTCATCGGCACTTCCGATCGTTCGCCGACGATTGCCTGCGTCCAGGCCTCTGCAAAGCGCCGCGGCAGATGTTGCGCTAACAGACTGGGCAGACGCGCGCTGCCGTGTCTGTGATCAGATAGCCACGAGGCCGCGTCTATATCCGGTAGCAGGTCGATATGAAGGGGTATACCGGGCCGCCAGTATGAAGATATCTGCAATATTGCAGGACCGCTCAAACCCCGGTGCGTGATCAGCAAATTCTCGCGGAAGCGCCCACCGTTGCAACTCACGACGGCATCAATCGAAATTCCGGAAAGCGTGGAAAAACCTGCCGGGTGTTCGGAGCCGAAGATCAGTGGAACCAGCGCCGGCCTCACAGGCGTAACCGAGAGTTTAAACTGCTCCGCGATACGATAGCCGAAAGAACTTGCGCCAATTTGCGGGATGGAAAGACCACCGGTTGCGATCACCAGTGTCTCCGCGCTTAATGTTCCTCTGTCGGTTTCAAGCATGAATCGCCCGCCACCGGCATTGGCACGGCTGACATTGTTTACGCGACACGGCATCTGCCATGTCACGCCTGCCGCCTCACACTCATGCCGCAGCAGCTCTATGATTTGCTGGGAGCTTTCGTCGCAAAATAATTGCCCCGGCTTCTTTTCGTGATAACGAATACCATGCTTCTCCACCAGCGCGATAAAATCTTGCGGAGTGAAACGCGCCAGCGCGGATCGGCAGAAGTGGGGATTGTGGGAAAGGAAGTGTTCTGGCCTGCTATGACGATTGGTAAAATTGCATCGGCCGCCACCGGAGATACGAATTTTTTCCGCCAGCTTGCTTGCGTGATCCAGGAGCAGGACCGAACGACCGCGCTTTCCAGCTTCAATCGCACACATCATTCCCGCCGCACCAGCTCCTATTACTATTACATCTTTTTTTAAGAACATAAGGGTGAGAGTGAGGATGCGGAGCGTTTTGCTATGAATCCGCCTTACGCCACAAACTGGCCAGCCATGGCTGCTGTTCCCGAGGTAGGCCCTTCGGACGATAGTAATGGGTGATTTCAATGAAATTCGCATCAGCCATATACCGCCTCCAGCATTCAATATCATGGTAGACGGCATAGCGCCCCTGGTTCCAGCCCTCCTCGTTGTTCCCCCGCGGGTTGGAGCTGAATAATACACCGCCGGGCCTCAGGGTTGCCCTGAGCTCTCTTAATACACGTGGCAATTCAGAGCATGGGACGTGAAACAGCGAAGCATTGGCGAATATTCCGTCGAAGTATTCATCGGGCAGGTCGAGATCGAGGAAATCCTGATGCCATACAGCGCAGCCGCTATAGTTGCGAGCCATTTCGACAAAACGCGCCGCACCGTCCAACCCCACTGCAACATGACCAAGTTGTGAAAAAGCCTTGAGATCGCGGCCGGGTCCGCAGCCAAAATCCAATATTATGCAAGGCGGTCTCCTCGTTAGATGCTGTAACAAGACGGTGACATTTTGCATCACATCGTGGTCTTTCGTCCCTTCCCAGAAGGCCTCGGCCCGCTCGTTGTAGCGAGCGGTTGTTAGATGGGAAATTTCCTTGAAATTTGACGGGTCGGGTTTCATGGGAGGACAGTCATGGCGAGCGAAATAAAAGCGGTTAACAGCGCATCCAGGCGGCGAGTAATACCCCGGTCGGGCTCTCGCACAGGCGACAGAACAAGAAGATGCTATTTTGCAACGCCCAGCAGCGCACCCCGCACCTGCAAATCGCGCATGATTTCCAATCCCCCTTGAATTACGACTTCCGGCGAAGGGTGACGGCTTTCCTCGGCGACGATTTCGAGCGCGGCGCGACCCGTTTGCTCGGCAGGTATCAGGAGATTTATCAGGCGCGACGTAAAAGCATTGATTTCGATAAACCTGACCTGATCGGTGGCATCGCGAAATACCAGTAAACAAGTTTCAGCCGGTGTAACACGGGCACGCGGCGGACCAATGCGGTGTACCGGCCAGTTATAACGTAGATTGGCTAACGCCGGATTCATGACCGGGCGCTGCTCGAGCAAACTGCCTTCAGTGTCGATCGTTTCCCAGGCCGGGGTGTGCGTTGAAACGGAAAGCGCGAGTTCTACCCACTCATAGTGGGCAAGTTCCAGCGCGAATTCCGGATAACCAGCAGGAATGGCGCCGGTGCTTTGCAGGAATTGGATAAACTCATCGGGTATCTGGCGAAAAAAAGGAGAGCAACTATGGTGCGTGGCAAGAAAACGCCTAACGAGCCGTGCCCATCGGCGGCTTCCCAGCACTTTCCTGAGTACCGGGAAACAAGTCAGTAGAAAGCTTTCCAGATTGCTGTATACGAGCCTCCGGTATATCCCCATACGCCGCGCTTCGATGCCCCGCGGGCAGGGGTTCGCCTTCGGGTTGCGTATATGCGCGGTAAACGCGTATTGAAAGCGCTGAAATTCAGGAAGCGGCGCAGACATGGCTCGCATTGATATGACGGGACTGAATCAGGCCGATGTGTTCGACTTCACGCATCAACTCGTCGAGAGGAGGGATATTGAAGTCGCGCTCCAGCAGCGTGGGCACGACGCCATGGATATTATAGGTTTGATCGAGCAATGACCATACCGGGTCGATCACGTCCGCGCCGTGAGTATCGATAATGATGTTATCCGCTTCATTGTGATGGCCGGCCATATGCATATAAACGACGCGGTCGGTCGGCATCGCACGGATGAACTCAACCGGATCATAACCATGATTCATACTGTTGACGTATACATTATTGACGTCGAGATGCAGGTCGCAGTCTGCCTCCGTCAATACCGCACGGATAAAGTCTGCTTCGCTCATTTCCGTAATGGGCGCACGTAAATAAAACGAGGCATTTTCGAGTGCGATGCGCTGTCCCAGGATATCCTGGGCGCGGCGAACGCGGGCCGCCACATATTTCACTGCTTCTTCGGTAAAAGGTATCGGGAGCAGGTCGTATAAATGGCCGTCGTCAGAGCAGTACGAGAGGTGCTCGGTATAAAAGAGAATGTGATGCTGATCCAGAAACTGTCGGATTTTGTGAAGCAATACTTCGTCCAACGGCGCGGGGCTGCCGATCGAGAGTGATAAACCATGGCAGACAAAAGGGTAGCGCTCCGTGAAGGCGCGTAAATCGCGCCCCGCGGCGCCGCCGAGGTCAATCCAGTTTTCCGGAGCGATTTCGAAAAAATCGATGGCTTCGGGAACGCGGGTTTTTAACGCTGGAATCAACTCGCGCCGAAAACCCAGTCCCACACGTAGCCGACCCGGGTTCATGGTAGCCAGTTAGATTACTTCTTCATCCCGCCATGGGGCGCTGTGCCCGGCGGGGCGGAGCCAGGGCCTGGCTTGGTCCCGCCGTAGCTGTCAGCTTCTGGTTGGTCCACGGCACCGTCTTTGTTGGCGTCTATCCGGTCGAATATGGCTTCATGATGCTTGAGGAACTCTTCCTTCGTGACCTTGCCGTCCTTGTTGACATCTACCATCGACATGCCGCATCTGCCTTCGCCAGATTTTGATCCACCATATTTATTGGGATCTACCTTGTCCGCATAAGCGAGCATATACCCCTTATCGAGAGATTGCATGGCGAAAGGGCTATCGGCAGCAGAAGCGACGGGGACGGTGCCGAGCGTTGCGGCAAAAGCAGAACCTATTGCGACGGAAATGAGGGTTTTCTTGTAGCGCATAGATCGTCTCCTAAAATTTTGGACAAATATTATGTCACAATTCCACGAGAGTGGGCCGTCGGCTTCCTTATGCTCGAGACCTCGCAAAGGGAAGCCGCCTCGACCGGGCAACTATAAGAATTTCATCAGGTGGAGTACTTTCTATTATTTGCTGCCACCACACTTGCCTTCGCCGCACTTGCCTTCGCCACATTTGCCTTCGCCGTCTTTTTTCCCGCTGGATTCGCCAGCATCGGCGACCATATAGCCCGCATCCAGCGCATGCAACCCAAAAGGATTGTCAGCAGCCGAAGCGACGGGTACCGCGCCAAGCGTGACGATAAAAGCGGAGCCGGCGGCTACGGCTAGGATGGATTTTTTTCCAGACATGATGTTTCTCCTGTGTATGATTTGAAAGAATAGGAATGTCGTATTGTACCCGTTGGGAAAGGGGTGTTAAAGAAGCCTGACAAGAAAGCGGGGCAAGCGCGACATAAATGTGGAACTTTTGCCACATGGATTCGGCCATGTATGAAAGCCTTGGCCGTAATAATACCTCTTTCTGAGTCGCGATAAAGATGCGTATTTTATTTTCTTAAAAGGGGTATCCAAGCAATGGAAATTCTGCAAGAATCCGTGCTGTCGTTCAATGGGGATTTCACGCGGAGGTCATTCTAAGTGCTTTCGAATATGAATCACGCGCCTTCAGATTTTCTCGTCGATGAATGTTCCCTGAACTCATCTTTTATTTTCTTCTTCAGGTTCTTATCCTGGTTGGATGTGATTTTGGTGCTCAGCACTTCAGCCGGACAGCAAATTTACTTGCTGTATAATATATTTTTCTGTAAAAGCGTCTCCATACGTAACTGAAAATATAGAAGGAACACTAAAAATGCCGCAAGAACTCCGTAAGCAAGCCATTCCTTATAAACCGAAGAAGGGAGAGGGCTATATGAGCTCAAAGCAGCTTATGCATTTCCGGAACATACTGGAAGGCATTAAAGTTGAATTGGGCCAGGATATAGACCGCACGGTTCATACCATGCAGGATGAAGCGACGATTTTCGCCGATCCGAATGATCGCGCCAGTCAGGAGTCGGACATGGCGTTGGAGTTGCGCAATCGGGACCGTGAGCGCAAGCTGATCAAGAAAATAGACGAGACCATCGCAAAAATAGATACCGGAGATTATGGTTATTGTGAGAGCTGCGGTATAGAGATAGGCCTTAAACGCCTTGAAGCCCGCCCTACTGCCACGCTCTGCATTGATTGCAAGACGCTGGACGAGATAAGGGAAAAGCAGGTAGCCAAATAAACCTGTTAACTACCTGTTCTTCCCCCTTGCCTTTCACGCTCCATTAAAAAAGCCCCTCTCTTCCGATCGGGGCTTTTTTATGGCATCAGGAACTGGCGGAATCTGTCCAGTTAGTCGCGGGAACCGTAGCGGGTTTGTTCGCTTCTACGGAACCACGATCCTGCCCGGCCACAGCTATGTCGTTACGCTGTCCGGGACTTCGGCCCCAATTGCCTTCATGCTGAGGCGTAAGCGCCCCTTGTCGTCAGCCTCCAGGACTTTCACTCGCACCACCTGACCTTCCTTGAGATGATCGGCCACGTTATTGACACGCTCATTGGCGATTTGCGAAATATGCAACAAGCCATCCTTGCCCGGCAGGACACTAACGATTGCGCCAAAGTCCAGAAGTTTCAATACGGTGCCATCGTACGTTCTTCCTACCTCAACCTCGGCAGTAATATCTTCAATACGCTTTCTCGCTAGTTCACCGCCTTCTGCATTGATACACGCGATCATAACGGTACCATCGTCAGCGATATCGATAGTCGTGCCAGTCTCTTCGGTCAACGCCCGAATCACCGCGCCGCCCTTGCCAATCACATCCCGGATTTTCTCCGGATTGATTTTTATTTTAATGATACGTGGAGCATGTTCGGAAATATCCTCACGTGTGGCAGGCAGCGCGTTTTTCATAATCTCAAGAATATGCAGGCGCCCTTCTCTGGCTTGTATCAGCGCGGCATGCAGAATCTCTGGGGTAATGCCCTGGATCTTGATATCCATCTGCAACGCGGTGATGCCCCTTTCGGTACCCGCCACCTTGAAATCCATGTCGCCCAGGTGATCCTCGTCTCCGAGGATATCGGTCAGCACAGCAAACCTGTTCCCTTCTTTGATCAGCCCCATGGCAATGCCTGCCACGTGCGCTTTCAGCGGCACACCCGCGTCCATCAAGGCAAGGCAGCCACCACAAACCGACGCCATGGAACTGGAACCGTTCGATTCGGTAATTTCGGACACAACCCGAAGTGAATACCCGAATTCTTCCGGAGATGGCAGTACGGCAACCAGGGCTCGCTTGGCAAGGCGCCCGTGGCCGATTTCGCGACGCTTGGGCGTTCCCACGCGGCCAGTCTCGCCGGTAGCATAAGGGGGCATGTTGTAGTGAAGCATGAAGCGCTCGGAGTAATCCCCCTGCAGCGCGTCAATTTTTTGCTCATCACGCCCCGTACCCAGCGTTGCTATTACCAGTGCCTGGGTTTCGCCGCGAGTAAACAGGGCGGAGCCGTGCGTCCTCGGCAACAGCCCGTTACGGATTGTAATTGGACGAACGGTGCGCGTGTCGCGCCCATCTATGCGGGGTTCGCCATCCAGGATCTGGGAGCGCACGATTCGGGACTCAAGAGCGAAGCAGGCTTCCTTCACAGCTTGCGCATCCGGCCCACCTTCAGCATCGACGCCGACTTCAGTAAAAACCCTTGTCCAGATATTGTCTATGGTTTCGGAACGCGCCTGTTTCTGCTTCAACTGGAATGCCGCACGCAAATCATCTTCCGCCAAGCTGGCGATTTTGTCCGCCAAGGCGGAATCTCGCGTCGCAGGGGTCCAGTCCCAGGCAGTCACCCCCGCTTCGTCTGCCAGTTCATTAATGGCATTGATTGCCGCCTGCATTTGCTGGTGACCGTAAACAACGGCGCCCAGCATGATATCCTCCGATAGTTCCGTCGCCTCGGATTCCACCATGAGCACAGCTTGTTGCGTACCTGCCACAACCAGATTCAACTGAGCGTGCTTTAATTCTGTAGCGCCGGGGTTCAGGACATATTCCCCGTCCATGTAACCGACCCTGGCGGCACCTATAGGTCCGTCGAAGGGGATGCCGGAGAGAACCAGGGCGGCCGATGCGCCCAGCATCGCAGGTATGTCCGCATCCACTTCATTATCGGACGACAGGACCGTAGCGACGATCTGCACTTCATTATAAAAACTTTCAGGAAATAGCGGGCGAATGGGACGATCAATCAGGCGGGAAGTGAGGATTTCCTTTTCGGAAGGGCGGCCTTCGCGCTTGAAAAAACTGCCTGGTATCCTGCCGGCCGCGTAGCTCCTTTCCTGATAATCTACAGTCAAGGGGAAAAAATCCTGCCCCTGTTTAGCATGCTTTGCGCCCACCACCGTAACCAGAACTACTGTATCGTCCATGGTTACAATTACTGCGCCGTGTGCCTGCCTTGCTATTTCGCCGGTTTCGAATGTTAGTTGATGAGATCCGTAACTAATGCTTTTCTTGATTTTCAATTAACTGCCCTTTTCGATAAAATCATGCGGTTCCACCTTGCGTCAACCGATACGAGCGAATTTCGACTGCTCCCTGGAAAATAGCAGTCGACTGATTCGAGCGCTATCTCATCCGGGATTAATATCTA
Organism: Nitrosospira briensis; assembly: GCF_900115125.1. Taxonomy (GTDB): domain Bacteria; phylum Pseudomonadota; class Gammaproteobacteria; order Burkholderiales; family Nitrosomonadaceae; genus Nitrosospira; species Nitrosospira briensis_A. Next base: position 490,530 of record NZ_FOVJ01000002.1, read on the forward strand.
TTTGCGCAAGCCGAGGCGTTCGATCAGCGCGCGATAGCTATCGTCGCTGCTGCTCTTCAGATAATCCAGCAACTTGCGGCGGCGGCTTACCATGCGCAATAGGCCGCGGCGGGAATGATGATCCTTGACGTGGGCCTTGAAATGATTGGATAAATCATTGATACGTGCGGTCAGTAGTGCTACCTGCACTTCGGGAGAACCCGTATCGCCAGCCGCTCGTTGATAGTCGCGCACCACCTGCGCTTTTTGATCGGTTGTGACTGCCATGCCTATGCTCCATTACGCCCGATGGGAAAGGGCGATATTTTACTCTTTAACAGGGTCAGTTCTCAAGTAATGTGATGATTTAATTTCATACCCCCTGGCGCCAAATGACATATCTCTTATTTTGCTTGAATGAACAGACAGCAAACTTGATAGGAATCTTCGAATCATGCTTGACGCCCCTGGTCTACCGCATATCCTTGGGCGGATCCGGGGCGATTCCGGGAAATGCCCATTTCGGCTCCAGCATATCGCACGACGGTTGACAAGGTAGAGCAGGCGGCGCGCGAGTCCTTCGCCAGCCGCAGTAGCGTGGCAACAGTTAAAGATCGACGCAACAGCAGCGGCAGCAAGCGGGACAAGTCCGCGCTTCCATCCTGACGTACCGCGTCGAGCAGGGCCGGAGGAGGCGAAAATCCGGCTGGGTCCGAGATCGCCCGTATTGCCAGGAACGGTAAATCCGCACGAGCGGCAACTTCCGCCACCGCTCCACTCTCCATATCAACTGCGCACGCTTCCTCGGTGTGCGCCAGTTCACCTTTCGCAGCGGTCGAGGTCACGACTGTCCTGCTCGCAGCCAACACCCCGCCGCCAATGCGCAAGTAGCCGGGAAGGTGCTGCCGCAGGCGATCACGCCAACTCAAGTCAACTTCAAACGAACGACCGAAACGGATGGACTCGGGCAATATCAGATCTCCTGGATGCAGATCCGCGTGCAAGGCGCCTGCAAATCCAAAGCTCATCAGAGCGGTCGCACCACCTGCCCTCAGTCCTTCTGCTGCTCCCCGCGCCGCCTCCTCGCCCATCCCGCAGAGCCATATCGACGCGTTCTCTCCCAGCCTGATCCGTTGATTAAAGGGCAGGCGGCGCGATGTAATACAACGTGCTTCCACTCGCATCGCCGCGACAATGCCAACCCCGCTCACGCGGAACTTTTCCGGGTCATCGCATGGAATCTGGTCAGGGCCCATAACGGGAAATATTTCGAATACCCGTAATATTTCAGGTAAAAAACCCTCGGGAAGCCGGGGGCGGTAAACCAGGGTTCATACCACAGTCCATCACCGCTCTGCTCGCGCAACAGGTATTCGATGCCACGGCGCACTTCATCGCTGTTTCCTTCACCTGCCGCCATTAAGCCCAGCAAGGCCCAGGCCGTCTGGAAAGATGTGCTCCTTTCGAACTGCCCGGCTTTCTGAGGCTCGGCATAGCTGCCGTTACTTTCACCCCACCCGCCATCGTCGCGCTGCACGGACTTCAGCCACTGTACCGCGCGGCGAATGGCAAGGTGGTTGGTATCAAGACCGGCAAGGCGGAAAGCCTCCAGTACCGACCACGTCCCGTAAATGTAATTGCTTCCCCAACGGCCGAACCACGCTCCGGTCGATTCCTGCTCGCGGAATAGATAAGCCAGGCCCCGCTCCACTGCATCCCTATGCCTGGACTCACCGCATAGGGCAAGAAAACCAGTGCATCGGGCGGTTACGTCGCTGGTAGGCGGATCGAGCAGGGCACCATGGTCCGCAAATGGAATTTCATTGAGATAATAATAAGTATTGTTGGTGTCAAACGCAGCAAAGCCGCCATTGCGCGACTGCATGCCTGCTAGCCAGTCCGCGGCACGCGCTATGCTTTCACGATAGGCTTCAGGGTCCGCCTGATGCAAAGACCAGGCAACCGCTGCGGTATCGTCCAGATCCGGATAATGCGGGTTTGCATACTGGAAGGCCCAGCCGCCCCCTGGCAAGTCAGGATGTTCTTCCTGCCAGTCCGCGGGCGCATCAAGTATCTGATGCGGAATGAGCCAGTCAAGTGCTTTCCGGATGGGCTTTTGATCCGCGCCGGCTTCCTCCTGCAAGGCGAGGCACGTCAGGACGGTGTCCCATACGGGCGATACGCAGGGCTGACACCAGACACGCTCGCCTTCGTCCACCAGCAGTCCGCGTAGAGCGTCACGGCACTGCTCTCGGTACGGATGCTCATACGGATAGCCCAGTAACGCGAGAGCCTCGCCTGCGTTCACAATAGCCGGAAAGATTCCTCCCAGGCCCGAATCACCATTAAGCCGCTCCACTATCCAGCGTTCGGCGCGGCGTATCGCGTGGCGGCGCAGACCCTGCGGGATAAACGGTTCAAATATGGAAGCAGAACGCTCCAGCATTAAAAACAGACGATTAAGGCGGGTACGCACGGGAAAATAATTTCGCTCGTCCTCGGGAGCCACCGTAAATAGTTCCCGAATGTGGACCTTGCGCGGATTTGCTGCACGTGCCTTCAAGCTGCATAGAATGGACAGGGGTATTGTAACGGTACGAGACCAGTATGCGATCTTGCTCAGGTGGAAAGGAAACCATCGCGGCAACAGTATGATTTCTACCGGTACAAATGGAACGCCGCGCCAGGGAATCTGTCCATACATGGCAAGCAATATCCGCGTAAACACATTGGCCCGCGCCGCGCCACCGTGTTTCAGGATGGCTGCTCTCGCTCGCTTCATATGCGGCGCATCAGGCGCATCACCTACGATTTTCAAGGCGTAATAAGCCTTGACGGTACAACTTAGATCGAAATCCCCGCCATAATATAAGGGCCATCCGCCATGGCTGGAATCCTGCTTTTCACGGATAAATTGTGCAATCCTGATTTCCAGGTCCACGTCGACATCATCCATGAAGTGCATCATCAGCACATACTCTGCTGGAATCGTACAGTCCGCTTCCAGCGGAAAACACCAATGACCATCATCCTTCTGCGTTGACAGCAGCGCATTGCGTGCTGCAACCAGCCCATCTTCCAGGGGCGTAGTGCTGGCTGAATTTTGGTACGGATCTTGCAGGGACAATTTGGCGGCACCTCCAAATCTTTTCATATATTTTTTTACCTAAGCTGCCTCATGCGGAATTCAGTATGAATTCCACTCGGTCGGCATGAAAGTGATTACAAAGCTTCAAAGAAAACGTGCTTGCATTGAGCTATCTGAATATAATGCTGCGAGCGATTCGAGGACTTCGGAAAGGCGCCGCCCACTGAATCAAGCTTCAGAGTAACGACTCGGCTTTGGATTCATTCTGTAATGCATCATCGTCAATCGGATCGTCGTAACTCTCGGGCGGCGGGTCGCCATCATAAATCAGATGCTTGCGCTGCTGCAAAAATCCCTCTCGCACAAACAGATAAGGATCCAGCGCGGCCTGGTCCCGAACCCGCATGGGGCCGGATAACCTGGCACGTCTATCAATGATACTTAAAACCGTGACAGGGCCGACAATTGCTGTACTGGCAAAAGATCCGGCATAAAACAAAAGATTGCTGAAAACACTCACGGGAATGCCTGGCGCATCGCGATAGGTACTGGGACCGATCAGGGGAACAAAAAGGTAAGATCCGGTATCGACACCCCAAACACCAAGTGTTTGCCCAAAATCCTCGTCATGTTGCGGCAGGCCCATGGACGCAGCCATATCGAAAAGTCCGCCCACACCGATCGTTGAATTGACCACGAAGCGCATGCTATCCTGAAAACCCTGCCGTACCTTACCCTGTAAAAAATCGTTCAGGATAACGTTCGGGTATGCAAGGTTGTCATAGAAATTTCCTATTGAACGCTGCATGGGGTCAGGCACATACTTTATATAAACATCAGCGACCGGGGCGAGAACGTTTCGGTCCACCATATCCGTAAAGTTATAAAATTTCCGGTTGGTTTCTTCATTGGGGTCAACCGTATCCATGCTCGCGTTGTTCTGGCGCGTGCTTGCACAGCCCGTAAACAGTAATGCGCACACTAACAATAGAGCCGTTGCCGGCTTATGCTTCATGATCATTAAGGCAAGTACCTTGTTAATCCTCGGGCATGCTGGAACTCGGGTGCTTTTTCAGGCGCCGCCACCGCAAGTGCGAAGTATAAACAATAATCGCCAAATTATGGCATAACTTTCTCTTATCACGCTTGTTTTACAACAATAACGGTGTGTGCAACGGGAACCCGGCCAGTTTTGGTACTCACCCTTCATGCTCCGGCCCTTCGAACGGGAGCCCGCAACAGCGCGGGCAGTATCACGAGAGTGCAGAGCAGAGTAAACGTGAGGCCCACAGTAAGCATTATTCCCATGCTGGCGGTACCCTGGTGCGATGAAAACATGAGGCTGGCGAAATCGACCAGAGCAGTCAGTGCGCTGTAAAAAATGGCGCGCGCCGTACTGGTGTGAATCAGAAGTTCGCTCACCATTTCGTTATTCAAGCTCCGGTGTACCATGTGAAGGCTGCTATCGATGCCCAGGCCCAGCAGGAGCGGCAAGGCAATAATATTGGCAAAGTTGAATGGTACGTTCAACAATACCGTGAAGGTGGCGGTGAACAAGCTGGATAGTAAAAGTGGAAGCAGAACCAGCAGCGTGTACTTCAGGCTGCGCAACAATATCAACAGGGCCACGATAATCCCCGCCAGCGCGAGGAGAAACGCCTGAATGAATGCCTGCACCACGGCCTCGCCCGCCTCAAGGCTCACCATGGGCGCGCCAGTCGCATTCGGGGTCACTTGCTGCACGGCCCGCACGAAACGCCGTAACGCCTCATTGTCGTTGAGGTCTTCTTCTGGATAAATTGCCAGCCGATATTCACCCGCCCGGCTCTGCCACCGGCTTGCTAAAGGTGCGGGGAGGTCCTGCTGTTCAAATGGCACGGCTTCAGTAGCGATATGCAGGCTCTGCAAGGCGGCCGGCAGGGTAAGGAGTAGATCGTTCTCCATAGAACTCAGCAACCTGTCCCTCTCGTCGGGACCGGCGGAATCAAGCCGGGTGAATAGCGCAGCGAGCGACGACCTGAGTGTGCGCGCTGTCGCCAGTGCAGGGTGTTCGGGGCGGCCGGCAATAAAGCGGTCTAATGTATTCGCCAGTTCGGTCAACGCCTTGCGCTGCTGTGCCGCCGCGTCCCCTTCCGGTGGCGGAGGCTGCGTCGCGGTGATAATCGGCCCCATGGTAAGCGCCATTTCCTCGATAAGCTGGATTTTTTCATCCTGTTCGGATGGCACAAAATCCAGGATGGTCAGCACCTTGCTCACTTCAGGAAGCTCAGTCAACTGTTTAGCCAGACGTTCTGCTTCCTTGCGATCGCGGGCCAATGCAGTCGCGTGCCAGGGCGATTGGTCAGCCTCCGCAAGAAGTTCCTGGAAAGTGCGTACCGCCTGCCCCTTGGGATCCTGCATGTTCAGCAGGTTGTAGTCGAATCTTACCTGGGGCAGTATTACAAGCGCAGCAATTGAAGCGATCAAAGTGATGGCATACGTTACCTTGTGCCACCTCAAGGATAGCTCGAGCACTTTACCCACGGAGCTCTTCGTAATGGCTTTCGCTGGCGGTCGCTTCGGCAGGTAACGGAGCAGGGCAGGGCCTACGGTGAGTGTAACGAGCAGACTGATGATCATGCCGGTACCGGAGATGATTCCCAGCTCCGCCACGCCGCTATAGTCGGTGGGTATAAATGCGTAAAAACCGATGGCGTTGGTAATCGTGCATGCAGTCAGGGCGGCTCCGGCATCGCCGCCGGACACGTGTATAGCCTCGGCCGGTGGTGCCCCGCCTTCCAGAATCTCACGATATCGGAGCAGAAAATGGATAGCAAAATCAGCGCCCAATCCGATGTACAAAACCGCGAATGCGATGGATATTATATTCAGATGGCCGACGGCGACGGTGGCGAACGCCGCAGTGAGGATCAGGCCCAATGTCAGACAGACAAGCACGTTGAGTATCAGCCCGGGGGTACGCATGGCAAAATAGAGCACTACCACCACCATGACGAACGTGACTATCCCTGCATATTCCATACCCCGCAGCGAACTGTTGAGCTCCTCTTCGGCTAACGCTACCTCGCCCGTGATTCGCAGGCTTACGGGGCCATCCTCGGTCACCCCGGCATCCTTTGCCGCTTCATGCAAGGCCGCAATGGATTGCTCGGCCGGGAATAGCTGGGTGTAATCGAGTCTCGGTTTTACTACAATCAGTTCCTGGTATTTGCTCTTCTGCGGTTCGTTGTTGAATAACGATTGCCATGACAATGCTCTCGGCGATCCGGTGAGCCTTGCGTCCAGAGTCGCGCTCATCCCGCTCAGTACGGGACCGAGTTCCATGGTGCGTCCCTTGTACAACTCCTCGACCGCTCCAGTAAGCACGGCAGCAAAGGCAGTCAGGGTGGGTTCGCGGGCAATGTGGGCGATCAACGGCTGTGCCGCCGCGAGCCTGTCGGTGATCTGTTCCAACTCCGGAATGCTTTCGTAGAGCAGACCATTACGCACGAAAAAATCGTCTACGTTTGGCGGATAAACATCATGAAAATTTGTGGTATCTTTTTTTAACGTGGCAGCAAGGCGTTTCGTTGCGGAGCGGGCCTGTTCGGGTGTCGGCGCATCCAGCACTACCAGCAGCGTGTCCATATCCTGCGGGAACGTCTTATTGTAGTGCTTCATGTTGACGCGAAACGGCAAGTCCTCCGAAAGCATTTCCGTAGTATCGGTATTCATGCCCAGATTGCGCGAAATGTATACGCTGCAACCCGCCGCGACCAGCAGTGCTAAAAGAAGAACCCAGAAACCATAACGATAGGAAATGGCAGACCAGCGCGCAAAGGAGTCATAGATGCGGCTGTGAGACGCTTTATTTGGATTGGTCATGCTTCAGGAAGCAATTGGGGACGATCGATCCTTGGTGCTGCCCAGGTTTGTTCAACCTTCTTGTTCAGTCAGGACGACCTTTTTCTTCAGCATGTCAATGAGCGCGGCGAAGCCATCGCGCTGCAGGATGGCGCGGTACTCGACCCGTTTCAAGGCAAGATCACTGACGCCGTCGGCCAGGACGTTTACGATGCGCCAGCCTTCCTTGCCCTCGCGCAGGACGTAGTCGAAACGTACGGGTTCGCCGGCCTTTTGAACCAGCCGGGTGCGGATCATAATCTGATCTCGGGGCATGGGCTGTCGCTCCAGAAATTCGAAACGCTCTCCCTCATGGCTTTTAAACCACCCGGCGTAGCTACCAACGCTGAGCTTTCGGAAAACATCCGTAAAGGTACGCTGCTGCTCGGCAGTCAACTGAGTCCAGTTGGCCCCTAATGCGGTACGGGCGATAAAATCAAGATCATGAGTTTGATCAACAACAGGAGCAAGCAAGTCGTACCGTCCTTGATACCCGAGTTTTGGGCCTTCACGCATCGCCTTGATCAAGGCCTCATGCAACTGATTCACGATCTGTTCCGGGCCGGTACGCTCCTGAGTCTCGGCCCCCGATGAGAGGGGCATGATCAAAAGCAGGGCCACTAGTAGCTGAAGTTGCAAAGTGGAACTGATTGCGCGCAGGACATTCATATGACAACCTTTACAGCAATGCGCTACTCACATTGGAACGCGGCGTCGAAGTGGGTATCAGGAGAAGTCCAGACCGATACTGTACCGATCACCCCTACCGGTAACCGCCGTCCATGCGTAGGCGCTACCATGTTTCAGACCGGCTCAAGCCCGCCATGACCATTCTGTCCCATTGAGTCCCCGAGCATTCCTGTCACGCACGTAACAGGCTCATGTGACGCATTGCAGACATGCAACTGCCATGAGGGTGTCGAACCCCAGTTCCCTCAAGTCCCTTGCCCTTTCCACTGACGGGCTTTAAGGGCGTAACGTATTGCTGCTGCTTTTATTCCACTTTAACCGGAATCCCAGCCAGTGTTTTTGGAAGCCTGGGTTCTTCAGCCGCCCATTTAGGCGCCGGCTCCGCTACCATTGGACCCGTCGTTTTGGGACCCCTGATAGAAGTGAGCAACGCCTTTACGGGATGCTGCAACATATCCTCAACCGCTGTTGCCTCATAGCCGCAATGCGCCATGCATTGCGCGCACTTGGGGTTGCTGCTGTTGCCGTATTTGTCCCATGGTGTATCCTCCAGCAACTCCTTGAAACTGGAAGCATACCCTTCATCGGATAGCAGATAACAGGGTTTTTGCCATCCAAATACATTTCGAGTCGGATTACCCCAAGGCGTACACTGATAATTCTGATTGCCGGCAAGAAAATCAAGATAAAGCGAGGAGTGATTCAATTTCCAGTTGCGGGTTTTACCGATCTTGAAAATACCCCGAAACAGATTTTTGGTATCTTTTCCCTTGATGAATATATCCTGCCTGGGCGCCCGCTCATAGCTGAATCCCGGCGCGATGGTAGCGCCTTCAATACCCAGTTCCATTGCATAGTCCAGAAACTCGGCGACATCTTCGGGCGTCTCTCCCTGAAACAGCGTACAGTTTACGGTAACCCTGAACCCTTTCGCTACCGCCAGTTTTATAGCTTCAACTGCCCGGTCGAAAACGCCATCCTGGCAAACCGAAGCGTCATGTCTCGCTTTCAAACCATCCAGATGGATTGAAAAAGTCAGATAAGGAGACGGCGTGTAGTCATTCATCTTCTTTTTCAGCAAAACCGCGTTCGTACACAGGTAGACGTACTTCTTCCGTGCAACGATGCCCTCCACGATTTGCGGCATTTCCTTGTGTATCAGCGGTTCGCCGCCAGGAATGGATACCATTGGCGCGCCGCACTCATCAACGGCTTCCATGCACTGTTCCACGGAAAGACGCTGATCAAGAATGTGGTCGGGATAGTCGATCTTGCCGCAGCCCGCGCAGGCAAGATTGCAGCGAAACAGAGGCTCAAGCATCAGAACCATAGGATATTTTTTTACCCCTTTCAACTTTTGCTTGAGCAGATAAGTGCCGACAGCTATCTGTTGACGTAAAGGAACTCCCATGAGCAAATCCTCCCTATTAAACCAATTTTATGGCCTGCACGAACTGTCGTGCAGTTTTTGTCTGTTATTTTAACCCGGACCTGACAGTCCGGCATTTTTAGATCTTCGAGGACTCGCTTTGGGCCGTGCGGAAGCGGAAGCAAAACATACCGTTTCGTGCTTTATCCTGAATATATAAACGGGCAAGTCCAACTGCATTCGTACCTGTAGTTGTTCCATCGGCGCGAGTGGCATTTGACGGGTAAAGCGCTCTATCTCCCCTCATTTGACCCCTCATAACGTTATTGCTTCAGTATATTAGCACGTATATTTCGTAAACTAAACACACAACTTTTTCAAGGTTAAGAAGCCTCAAAGTCAAGCGCACGCAGGCCCCACAGCGCCCTGCGAATTTCCTCCCGCGTCCTGAAAACATAAAAAATGGGGCGCCGAAGCGCCCCATTCTCAACTTTTGAGAATCAATTAAAAGTTGTGACGTACGCCAATCGTGTAGGTTGAACGATTGCCGGTCGCATAGCTCGGCGCGGCGTAGCTAACACCAGACGCAGCGACCCCGAGATCATTGGCGGCTGCACCGTTAGGATTGCTTATATAAACGTGCTGGTAACCACCGAAAATGCTCGTGCGCTTGCTCAGGTTGTGAATCGCGCCAACGGTGAAGCTGTCGGCTTTGCGAGCTGCGGCAGCATTGACACCGCCCGCGTGCGCTTTGGTCATACCGCCTTGCGCCACCAGGGTGGTGTTACCCAATCTGTATTGGGCGCCCGCGAACCAGATGTTGCCGTCGCCGCCCCAGTTCATTGCGGAATTACACTGCCCGGAACCCGAGCCAGGTGTATCAAGCGGATTTGCTACGAGCGCGGCAGCGGTAGAGCAGGTAGCGGAACCAATGGCATTGTTGATGTCTTCGTACTGGCCGCTAAGCTTGAAATTTTCCCAGGCCCATGAAGCACCTACACGCCAGACCTCTTCGGTCCTGAGGCCGATGCTCTTTTGCAGGTTGTTTGCGTTGTCCCTGGAATAGCCGCCGAATATGTCAAACCCCATGCCCATGAAATCGGCATGGTATTTAGCGGCAGCCTGGCCGTCAAACTCACCATTTCTACCGCCGGTATTGCCATTGCTGCCCAATCCGCCTGGAAGAAAGCTGGATGCGATACCGCCTGTTTGGAGAGGATCGAGCGTATTAGCGTCGCCGGGCATGAGTAAGGCAGCGAACGTAAAGCCCTCTATGCTGGCGGAATCGTAACGGATAGCGCTGTTCACAAAAGTGTTTGCACCTGAACCCAGGCCGTTGGCGCCGCCAGACATCGTACCACCCGCGCCGTTAGCTTGAAGGGTCGTGTAGGCAAACGGATCAATTGTCATACCACCGGCAAAATCCTTGAACGGAGACTGAACGCGGCCGAATTTGACGTCACCCCATTGATTGCTGGAGAGGCCGACCCATTGCTCACGAGGCGTGAGTGCTGAACCGGAACCTGCGTTCAAGCCCTGTTCGATGCGAGCATTTGCCTTGAACCCATTGCCCAGATCCTCGGTGATGTGCAGACCCCAACGTGAGGAGCGGGAGTTGTCTTGAAGCGCGCCCTGGCTAGGCTGGCTGGCAAAATCCACGAGGCTGTATTCAGCTTGTACCCGGCCAAAAATCGTGACGTTTGTGCCCTGAGCGGATGCAACCACCGGGGCCGCGAGTGCACCGGCAGCAGCCAGTGCAATCAGTTTCTTTTTCATTTGGAAAATCTCCTTTAAAGTTGAAACGGTGGGGGCCTCTCACCGACCCTATTTCGGTGGAGTAATGTCCCGCTGCTTGGACCTCTCTAAATGAGAGGGTTGAGAGATTGTGCCTAAGGCAGCAACGCCTAGCAAGGAAATAACGAGACTTTCGGGATATGGAAGCAGCATGTGTTGCTTTTTTGCAACAAACCCCTTTTACCCGGGAATCCGTCGAAGAGATGATATGTGTTCACTCGCAAACCACTGTTACCGACAGCACCGCTCCCAGTGTATCACGGAAGCGCTCCAGAAGACGCCTTGCAAATATGCTTATCCAAACAGCCGCGCCAGTTCCGCTCCCGGATCGGGCGCGCGCATGAAAGCCTCCCCCACGAGAAAAGCGTTAACCTGATGATCACGCATCAATGCCACATCCGCAGGCGCAAGTATGCCGCTTTCGGTCACCACGATGTGGCCGGGCGGAACCCGTGTGAGCAATTGTAGCGTGGTATCCAGGCTGGTTTCGAAGGTATGAAGATTCCGGTTGTTGATGCCGATCAGTGTGGTATCCAGCTGCAACGCGAGTTCAAGTTCGTCGCGGTCATGTGTTTCCACGAGTACCGCCATGCCCAGCGCCTCCGCGAGAGCTTCCAGCCTGAGCATGCCGGCTATCATTTCCTCATCTCGCGGCTGCTCTCCCATCAGCAAGGCGAACTCGCGAAAGGCGGCGACGATAATAAGTATGCAGTCCGCTCCCATTGCACGGGCCTCAACCACCTGATATTCATCCAGCATGAAATCCTTGCGCAGCACCGGCAGATTACAAGCGGCTTTGGCCTGCTTCAAATAATCCTCGCTACCGCGGAAAAATTGCAGGTCGGTCAGAACAGACAGGCAGACAGCGCCGTGCAAGGCATAGCTCGTCGCGATCGCGGCCGGATCGAAGCGCTCGCGCAATACGCCCCTGCTTGGACTGGCCTTCTTGATTTCCGCGATGACCGCCGCTGAACCTGCGCTGATTCTGTCATGAAGCGCTTCGATGAAATTCCGGGGCGGGGGCACGGCCTCCGCTTCGCGGCGCAGCGCGAGAAGAGGCCTCACCGCCTTTGCCGCTTCTACCTCCTGTAGCTTGACGGTCAGAATCTCTTGCAGAATATTAGTAGCCATGTGCTAAACCAGAGAGGTCTCATCCCGGTTTTCCCTGTTCGAGAATTCGATCAGTTCCATTAATTTTGCTTTGGCTGCACCGGTCTCTATTGCCGCGCGGGCTTTTTCCAGACCTTGCTCCAGCGACTCCGCGACCCCGGCAACATAAATTGCCGCGCCTGCGTTAAGCGCAACCACATCAAATGCAGGTCCTGGCCTGTTATCCAGCACCGCCATCAACATCTCTCTCGATTGAGCACTGTCCTGTGCTTGTATTGTTTCGATCGCCGCCGTCCTTATGCCGAAATCTTCAGGATTAATGGTGTATTCGGTAACCTCGCCGTGCCTGAGCTCGCCAATCCAGGTTTCGCCGGCTATGGTGATCTCGTCCAGTCCACCCTGGCTGTTTTTGCCGTGGACAACCATCACGTGATCGCTGCCCAGGCGCTGCAGCACGCGCGCAAGTATGCCGACGAGATCGGGGTGAAACACGCCCAGCAACTGATTCTTTGCCCCGGCGGGGTTCGTAAGCGGCCCCAGGATATTAAACAGCGTGCGCACGCCCAGGTCGCGCCGCACCGGCGCGGCATATTTCATGGCGCTGTGAAAATTGGGAGCAAACATGAATCCGAGCCCGATTTCCCTGATGTCCTCCGCTACCTGTCCAGGCGTCTGGTTGAGGTTGACGCCCAGAGCCTCAAGCACATCCGCGCTTCCCGATTTACTGGAAACGGAGCGCCCGCCATGCTTGGCCACCCTCGCGCCCGCCGCGGCTGCGACAAAAGCGGCCGCAGTGGAAATATTGAAAGTATGGGCGGCATCGCCGCCGGTCCCGCATGTATCCACCAGATGCCGGCTATCAGCCACTTCCACGCGGGTGGCAAACTCGCGCATCACCTGTGCAGCGGCCGTGATTTCGCCGATGGTTTCCTTTTTCACCCGCAAGCCGGTAACGATCGCAGCAATCAGCGCCGGGGACAGTTCCCCGCGCATGATCTGACGCATGAGCGAGAGCATCTCCTCGTGAAAGATTTCACGGTGCTCGATGATACGGGTCAGGGCTTCCTGCGGTTTCATGATGATTTCCTATTGAGGATGCCCTTCACGCGCTCTTTCACGATGGGCCGCGCTCTTGGCCCGATTTAACCGGTCCAGAAAATTTTCAAGCAATTTATGGCCGTGTTCGCTGAGAATGGATTCGGGGTGGAACTGCACGCCTTCAATGGGCAAAGTTTTGTGGCGCACGCCCATGATCTCGCCATCTTCTGTCCACGCAGTAATTTCCAGGCAATCCGGAAGGCTCTCACGTTCAATGACCAGGGAATGATAACGAGTCGCGATGAACGGATTGGGCAGCCCGCGAAATACGCCGGCATTATTGTGGGAAATGAGCGAGGTCTTGCCATGCATGAGATGCTTTGCATGAACGATTTTTCCGCCAAAGGCCTGCCCTATGCTCTGGTGACCCAGGCATACACCCAATAAGGGAACCTGACTATTGTAGCGCTCGATCAACGGTACCGATATGCCTGCTTTACTGGGGGTGCAGGGGCCGGGTGAAATCACGATGGATGCGGGCTTCAGCCGTGCCACTTCATCAGGCGTAATTTCATCATTACGGAACACCATCACCTCCTCGCCCAACTCACCAAAATACTGCACCAGATTGTAAGTGAAGGAGTCGTAGTTATCGATCATCAGCAGCATGGGAAATTTTATTCCGGAGTATTATATAAATGGCCTTCACCCTATCTTGACCATTTCTACGTCAGGCATGAATGCCATGAGCAGCGGGCATTATCCCTTCTCCACAGCAGACAGACAAGAAAATACACCAGAAGCCTTCTCTGTAACGCTGGCGTTGAATCAAAGACGGGACACAAGTTCCTTTTGACTTGCATCATAGAGGTCAGGGCGGCGCATGCTGCTGCTCCTGTCCATCCTGCCGGAAATGGCCCGGCAGTTGCGCACCAAAATCTTCCGCTGGGGCTGTTGCATCGGCTGAAGCCGGAGATGGCTCGCGCCGAAAGAAGGGATCCCAGAGTTGTGATTCGGATTGTTCAGGTTGTACAGGCTGTATTTGCGCCTCCGGCTCTTGCCCTGGACCGGGTGGTGTTTGAAACCCGGATTGCCATTGCGGCTGTGGCGCCGGCTGTGGCGCCAGTTGTGGTCCGGTATGGCTCGCACCGGGAGAATAAATGAACTTCCAGTCACGATAACTTTCTGCCCCCTTGAAAGAGGCATCGCGCGCATGAAAGTTTGTCTTTTTAACTGGCGCCTGAGTCGAAAGGCTGTGCACCCCGACAATCCCGATGCCCGGCCGCCTGATCAGACCCCACTCGTCGGACCCTGTCATCGGATCAAAATATATTTTACGCAAATGTCGTTTTACCGCAGGGAAGCGGTTGTCCAAAAGCAATTTTTCCAGCGAATCGGGATAACGCCTGGGTATCTCGGGGGAGCTTTCGTAATATGAGCCGATTGCCTGCCTGAACTGGTCTCCGACAAACATGAGCTCTTTTTCTTTTTCGCGTCTAGTCTCCGTGCGCCATACTTGTCCTGCGGCGGCCAGGGTAATGCCGGTCAGCGCCACGACAAACATTATCCAGACATAGGTGAAACCTTTTTGCCGGGCTCTGCATGCGCCGCGCCTCACTTCGCCTTTATCCTCAGTTGTTACCATGCGCCATAAAAGGTCCCGTCCTTTGCCTGTCCCGCCGCGCCGCTATGGACGTCGTAAACGCCATCTGCCCCCTCTGGAGGAGGGGCGGCAATCCATGTTTCCGCGCTTTCGGTCAGAGGATCGATTGGAACAGCCCGCAGATACCGCTTCTCCACCAATTCGGCCAGATCACCCGGATAGTTTCCGGTATCGCCATGAAATTTGTCGATGGCGTCGCGCATGACGTTTAAATCCTGACGCAGCACGACCTCCTTTGACCTGTCCAGGGAGTTGAAGTATCTGGGTGTTGCGATGCTGAGCAGAATCGCGATGATCGCCATTACGACCAACAATTCGACCAGCGTAAAGCCCCGGAAACTGCGGTTGATCGTTAACCGCCCGGCTTTTCCGCTACCTTGCCTGTTTTTTGGAGTAAACATCCGGTCGAATTACCTGGCTCACCATTGATCGTAAGCAATACCATTCAAACCAATCTGCTGTGAACGGGAGTAAACATCGAAAACATCATTCCCCTCCTGGGGATTGTCCGGAGGGCTCTCGTAAGCACGCGTACCCCATGTATCCGCGTCTGACAATGAGGGATCCTCGGACATCGGATCGCGCGGCAACCGTCGCAAATAATATATCTTGCGCTTTTCGGGATCCTTGATGTCCGGAACACCGTTAACGAGATCTTCCAGTTTGCGCGGGTAATCGGATGCTCCCGCTTCTCTTATGGCTCGGCCATCACTGACTGTGCGTTTGTATGTATCCAGCGCTTCACGAATCTGCCGTAAGGCTATCCGCAGCTCCTGCTCCTTTTCGCGCTTTACCATCAGTTCATACAGCGGCACGGCGGAGGAAGCGAGCACCGCCATGATCGCCACAACAATGGTCAGTTCGACCAGGCTAAAGCCCCCGTTACCTAACCGGTTTGTAAGCAGAGCTCTTTTCATTATTCGTATCAATGAATCTCGATATTCGCGGCAGGTGGCAATACCACGGGCGCGGAAAGACCGCCGGACTGACCCTGAAACGCGAGATTGCCGAGGGTGATCTGCGTTGTGACCGGCTTTTGTGCAATGATCCTGAACCGCAAATCAACAGGTTCTCCTCCCCTGCTCAACTTCACCATACGTACTCCGGATTTCTCACCCTCATCAATAGCTTCCAGCGCGCCGGGATCATAATTCAGCTCCACCTCGGCAG
This sequence comes from Nitrosospira briensis, assembly GCF_900115125.1. Lineage (GTDB taxonomy): Bacteria > Pseudomonadota > Gammaproteobacteria > Burkholderiales > Nitrosomonadaceae > Nitrosospira > Nitrosospira briensis_A. The sequence goes on from NZ_FOVJ01000002.1 coordinate 506,313, forward strand.
GAGGCAAGGCTTCCGCCCCTGCAATGCTCACGCTTACCGCAAATTCCTGGCCCGCCGATATTTGCGATATTTGTTCTGGCGCCGTCAGCGTGACAACCGGGAAACCGTCATCAGCGGCAGGGGCGGTTTGCGCTGCACGCGGCTCATCCTTTGGATCAGGAACAACAGGCGGGGAAGCGCTACCGGGAGTCACCCCAGTTGACGAAGAAGAGGGTGACATGGCAAGTGATCGTGGCGCTACTTTACCGATTGTCATCGGGGAAGTTCCGATTGTGTTCTCTGTGCCGAAGTGAAGTTCGCTAACCGCCTTCGCTGGCCGCGCGATATTGCGCACAATGCGCGGCGTGATCAACAGCGCGATTTCGGTCTTGTTGCGAGTGGTGTTCTGATTCATGAACAGTTTGCCGATCCATGGCAAATCCCCCAAACCGGGAATCTTGGAGAGTGTGGTGCGTTCATCATCACTGATCAGGCCTGCGAGAACCTGTGTTTCACCATCCCGCAATGCAAGCGTGGTCGCCGCCGTGCGGGTGCCTACCTGGTAGGCCAGCCCGCCACCGGTTATCTCCACTTCCCGCACAATGTTGCTGACTTCAAGGCTGACCTTCATCGATACTTCATCCTGCAGTGAAATGGTGGACTCCACATCCAGCTTGAGCCCGACATCGAGATAACTCACAGACGATGCAATACCCACATTGACGGCGGCGGTAGTGGTGACCACCGGCACTTTGTCACCAATGAGAATTTTTGCCTTTTCCCGATTTTTTACACGGATGCGCGGGTTGGCGAGTACGTTGATAATTCCATCCTGCCGCTTGAGGTTGATCAGCAATGCCGGATTGGCGATGAATCCGGTCAGCTGGTTCAGGTTGAAGCCTTCCCTGTCGATCCCGGCGCTGCTGATCTGGAAGGGCGCGAATGGGGCGCCGGCGGCAGCACTGGCTGCACTGAGCATATTCACGTTGATCCGGTCAGGGTACTGCAAGCCGAGATTGAGCAGGCGGTTGCGTCCGATTTCCAGTACCTCGACTTCCAGCACGACTTCAGGGTCGGCCAGATCGTTTATGGCGATAAGCCGTTCAACCAGGCGAATCGCATCCGGTGTGTCTTTCATGACGAAAAGATTCAGTTTTTCGTCGACATGTATATCCTTGGTTTTGACCAGCCCCTTGACCATCGCGACGATCTGCTTCACGTCCGCGTTTGCAACATAAAAACTGCGCACCATCAATTCCTGGTATTCCTTCTGCTTCGCCGGCGTATTCGGATAGATCAGTACCGAATTTTCGTTAAGCACTTTGTGCGCGAGCTGGTTCGTCACGAGCAAGAGCTTGAGGACGTCCTCGATGTTGGTGTCGCGGACAAAAATGGTTGTTTTGGTATCCTGCTTGACGTCCTTGTCGAAAACGATATTGATTCCCGCCGTCCGCGCCATGATTTCGAATACCGATTTGAGACCCGTGTCGCGAAACTCGAAGGTGACCGGTTGCTTGAAAGCTGTTTTTAATACAGGACCCATTTGTCCTGCCTGCAGTTCCATCTCGGCGATACGCTGCATAAGCCGGCGCACTTCCGGTTGCGCCGGATTCTCCTGCAGTACCGACCGGACTTGAGCTGATGCTGCAGCATAATCAGCGCGCTCCAGCAATTCTTCCGCATGCTTTATCAAAGCCGCGTGGCGCCGGCTCATGTCAAGCGCCGCCAAGCCTGCCTGGGCGCGTTCATTGCGCTGATCCATCCGTAGCACGTGGCGATACCCCTGCTCGGCGGCAGCCGGATCACCTGACAATCTTGCCTGGTCGGCATCGAGCAACAAGCGTCCTGCTACTGCCTCGCGCTGGCGCGCAAGTACCGCCCTGATCTCGATATTATCCGGCTCCTTGCGGGCCGCCTCTTCCAGACTGGCAAGGCCGCTATCCACCTGTCCTTCCGCAATGAGCCGTTTACCCTCGACAAATGCCTTATTTGTCGCGCATCCGGCAAATGTAGCCAGGATCAAGACAATTACAATGTATTTTCCCATTCCGACGGAGTATTCCCTGCGGTTCCACCCGCGGTGGAAAGCATTTGCTTTGCGTTGAGCGGAAGATAAGTGAATGTGATATTTTCGTCGCTCACCTCATCCATCCGATATTGGCCGTTGATGTTCTCTCCGGGCTTGACGATATAATTGCGTTCAGCCAGGGCGAGAAACACCTGCGTATCTCCTCCTTCCATAACCTTGCCCAGATATCTGAATTGGAGTGGAGGCGGGGATGGAGGCTGCGGTTTCATCGAAGGGGGGGGCGGAGGCAGAGGCGGCGCCCACGATTGGCGGCTGAAGATATCGCCTGCCTGTGAACTGAATTTTCTGCGTTCCAGCCGCTCAAGATGCAATTGTTCAACTTCATTTTCCTCAGTATCAATGTGCAGGCGCTTTCGAGGACTCCTTTCTGCAGGCACAGCTTGTTGCCAATCAGTCCCGCTATCGTTTCCGCTTACCCACTGGGCAGCGAGAAGCGTCGCCAGCAATGCTCCGCCCAACCACAACGTACGCCCTTGCCTCAACCGTTTCACTTCTTGCCTTCCCTCAGGTAGAGGTTGAATTTGAGATTTGCATCCAGCAATTCGGACTCCGCATCTTGACGCTTGAGCGCAACATCAGCCAGCGCCATTGCAGGTACGGTGCGCAGCGTATCGGCGATAAAGCCCCGCACCTGCGCATATTTGCCGCGGACCGGCAAAACCATTTCATAGCGAACCAACTTCACATCCCTTTCATGTACCATGCGATATTCGGTCCCAGTGATCTCCACGCCGCGTTGCGCTGCAACCTGTACCAGTTCCTTGATCCAGAACGGGGAGGAGTCGATTTTCGGGAAAAAAGCGTAGAAAGCCTGCAATGCCTGATCGCCTTGTATTTTTGGAGTCCTGCCGTTGTTTTCCTGCGCTGGCTCCGCTTTCAGGCGCTGCTGAATTGCTTCCGCTCTCATCATCAGCGCTTTGGACTCGGCCTGCTGCGGCAACACTGCCACAACAAAAAATACCGCCGAGAACACAAACAGCCCAAGTCCGGTTTTTCCCGCAGCGCCAAGCCGCTCCGTTTGCCAACGCATCCGCAGCAATACATTTCGAGGGAAACTCAAGCCCATGACGCCGTCAGAGAAAACATCACGGGCCGCTGCGGGTCGTCCCTTTTGACTTCATACTTGAGCAGGTAGGCATCCTGGAGGGCGGGTTCACGCTCTAAAGCACCAACAAAATCGAGCATCGCTGGAATGTTCCTTGCCACGCCGCCGATCCGCATCGTGCGGGCAACGGCATCCGGCTGGAGCGACAGCAGGGCCACGTCGTGACCTGCGGCGTATTCGACCGAATCGAACAGCGCCTCCCAGGGCAAATCAATTTCGCTCATCACTGCATTGGCTTTTTTTACCTCCTGCCTTATTTCACGGCCGCGGTGCCCCGTCAAAATCTGCGGTTTCATCTCGCGTTGCACCCGCCGGTCCATGCTGGCAATGCGCAAATCCCAATAGGCCACCTCGCCCATCGTTGCCGTGAACTGATACGACACGCCGGCGAAGAAAGTGACGCCCAGCAACATCAGGCCGTGTCCGGCACGTCTTGCCATTCCTCCATCGCTTGGGAATTTCAGCTTCAGTCGACGCATGAATTTACCCTGCCTCAGCCACGACAGCAGGCAGGTAATGTGGATAGTGCGGCGGAGCAGGCCCTTCGTTCTGCAAAGGGATAATTCGCCAGCCGCAATCAGCCGGAAGGTTAAGCTCCGGATACTCAGGGGCAAAAAGATAGACCCGTTCGACCACCTCCCGGCGCGCAGAAAAAAGCAGTGCTTCGCGCTCCAGAGCCGCAAGCAATCCGTCTTCCGCGTTATGCCACATCCTTTGGTTGCTGATTCGCCGCCAGGCACCATCCTCCAGCGATGCAAGACAAAGGCGGCCGGTTTCGATCAAGGCAAACCACGCCCGGCTATTATCGAAACGTTTGTACCAATGGTCGAATGCTCCCGCGAGGTAAGGTTCCATATTTTTCAACCGCATCTTGTGCCGCGCGACGAACTCTTGCAATTGTTCGACAAGGGTATGCTCTATCGCCGCGCAAACCGCCCCGGTGCCCGGATCCCAGGAACTGACGCTGAGTGACCAGGCGGCTGCCCGCTCTCCATATACCTCACGCATTTGAAAGGCAGCGTATGCATACAATTCAGCGGGTGTCTCAATCCTTGACTGCGGAGGTATCACCGCGTATCGCACAAAATGGTTGGAAATAACGATGGATATCTCCGCGCCCGCTCCATCTCCGGTCAATTGTTTCAACAGTGTCAGCGCCGGCTCCCAGGCAGGCACACCGGGTATCCGCTCACACACCACATGCCTGCCGACCTGCCTTGGCTTTATCGCTCGATATGAACGTACCAGGTCGACTCGCTCCGGAGCAAAAAAGACCTGTATCCTGTCACGCCACAATAGTGACACGGTTGGCCTCCTGTAAACTCGTGTGTCCATCCCGTACCATGTTCAGCGCCGCTTCCCGCAGGAAGCGGGTACCGCTCCTCTTTGCAGCATCTTTTATCCGTCGTATGGGTTCGCGCGCGACGATGAGCTCGCGGATTTCATCGTTCAATACCAGCATCTCTGCGATCGCATTGCGCCCGCGATAACCGCTTCCCCGACATTGGCCGCAGCCTTTGCCGGTACGGAAGCGGAACGTGGCCGCATGCCCGGAATCAATTCCCGACTCCGCAATACGTTGCTCGTCCGGACATTCCTCTACTGCACAATGTGCGCAAAGCAGACGAATCAGCCTTTGTGCGGCGATTCCGTTCAGGGCCGAAACGAAACTGTAGGGGTCCACTCCCATGTGAGAGAAACGGCCGATGACATCGAACACGTTATTGGCGTGCACCGTCGTGAAAACAAGATGCCCTGTCAATGCCGCCTGTATAGCGATCTGCGCCGTTTCCGGATCGCGGATTTCGCCCACCATTATCTTGTCCGGGTCATGGCGCAGAATGGAGCGCAAGCCACGTACGAAAGTCAGCCCCTTTTTTTCGTTAACGGGTATCTGCAGCACGCCGGGTAGCTGGTATTCGATTGGATCTTCGATAGTAATGATTTTGTCCTGGCCTTTATTGACTTCTGAAATCGCGGCATAAAGCGTCGTTGTCTTGCCGCTGCCGGTTGGGCCGGTTACCAGCAGCATGCCGTACGGCTCGGCGCTCAGGCGGCGTAAATTCGAGATGGTGGGCGGATCGAACCCGAGATGATCAAGCGTCAGGCCTTCGACGTGATCGGCAAGCGCCTGGCGGTCGAGGATCCGTAATACTGCGTCTTCGCCAAAAATGCTGGGCATGATGGAGACGCGAAAGTCGATCTCCCGCCCTTGAATTGAAACCTTGAAACGCCCGTCCTGTGGTACGCGCCGCTCGGCAATATCCAGATCGGACATCACCTTGATGCGCGAAATGACCTGCTCCGCCAGATCTCCGCCCTGCATTACGCCGATCACTGTCAGTACGCCATCGATCCGGTATTTGATTGATAATGCACCGGGTATCATTTCGAGGTGGATATCGCTTGCCTGAGACTTGTGCGCGTCGTACAGGGTTGAATGCACCAGCCGTACAACCGGGCTCGTGCCTTCGTTGATTGTCTTGAGCGAAAGGTTTTCCTCGCCCGATTGCACAGAACCATGCTCCGCCGCAGGCAGTACGCTGTCCATCGCGCGCATTGTCTGCTCCTGCTGCGCAAAAAAGGCAGACAGATCGGCCGGATGGACAAGATGCCATATCATTGTGACATCGATGCATTCCTCAGCCCACGCCGCCAGATTGGGAGAAAAAGGGTTCCCTACCGCAAAAATATAGCGCCCCTCCTGATGGAGTAAGACGCACTCCTTGCTAATGGCTTCGCTGAAAGACAATATCTCGAACGCAGGATCTGCTGAGCGCAGATCTTCCATGGTCAACACGGGCATCCGAAGCAGCCGTCCCAGTTGCGCAACAAGGTGATCCGGCTCGTGTTCGCACGTTTCTTCCAGAATGCTGATCACCGAAACGCCTCGTTTTGATGCCTCCTCGCGCGCCTCGGCGAGCTGATGCGCATCAATCGCTGGTATGAGGGGCGAGGGCTGGGACATCAACCCGACTCCGCCGATTTTTCCTGACGCAACGGTGATGTGAATTCCATTTGCCCCAAATCACTTTGCTTGCTCACTGCTTACCCCGACAGATACGTTCTTAATCGAATTTCTTCACATCTATTATCGAACGGTTCAGGAATAGACCACCGAAAGAAGAACGTGAAGTTCAGCCCGCAATTCCGCCTTTACCGATGCAGCACTCAGAGAATGCAGTATCGGAAGCAACGGGATAGAAATTCAGCAGCTACTTTCTGCCCGTTCGTATCCGCGTATCCGCCGATACCAACGGAGGATACATCGATCAACAGCTAACTGGTGTGGCTGAGGCGCTATAGCCGCAGAACCTGCCAATGCACCCAGAAGAGAACGGTGGACGTCGTTATCCGGATGTGCAAGCCTGTTATGAAGAACAGCTTGATTAACTCACCCTACACTTCCTGCCAACTGGAAAATTGGCATATACATGAGGATAATGATTCCTCCGATCACGCCACCGATCACAGCCATCAACAATGGTTCGATCAGCTTGGTCATCCACTCGACCCAGCGTGCAATTTCTTCATCGTGAAAATTTCCGATGCGCTCCATCATGTCCCCCATGAGGCCGGTCCTCTCGCCAACCCGCAACATGCGATTCCCAACTGCGGTGGTCAGCCCTTCCGCCTCCATTGCACTGGAAATCGTTTTTCCTTCACGGATGCGGGCGGCGGCAGCCTGAACTCTTGGCCTGAAGTGCGGCTGAAGCAGCCCCGCAACCATTTCCAGCGCTTTGACGATAGGGGTGCCTCCGCGTAATAACATACCCAGAGTCCGGTAAAAACGCGCAAGCTGATACACCCGCATGCGCTCCCCGATGGCGGGGACGCGCCATAATTGCTGTGCCATCCGCACTTTGAAAGATGGCCGGGTTATCACGTATCCAATAATAGTCAGGGTTGCCATGGCGAGCCCTGCCATTTGCCAGCCCTGCTCATGCACAAAATGCCCCCAACGGATCAGCAGCACGGATAGCCAGGGCAAATCCGTTCCTACATCCTCATAAATGGCACTGAACTTTGGTACCACGAAAATCAGCAGAAATGTCGCTACCAGCAGCCCGATTATCAGCAGAAGAACCGGGTAAATCGAGGCGCCGATCAGTTTCTTTCGAACCAGGTCCATCTGGTTCTGATAGGTGATGAAACGTGTCAACGCTTCAGGCAGGTCGCCGGTGCGTTCGCTCGCCCGTGCGGTAGCAATATAGAGAGGCGGGAAGGCTTGTGGATAGAGTTCCAGCGCCCGCGAAAAGGTGATTCCCTCGTAAAGCCGCGCAAGAAGCCCTTCGATGATCTTGCGCACCCTGGCATCCTGCTCCTTATCGGCGAGTGTTTCGATGCTCTCCACGAGGCTGAGCCCGGCTAACAACAGGGAAAGCAACTCCTGACTGAAGTGTGCAAGCGGAAACCGTAGTCTGGGCTTTGAAATCCAGCCAGTGAATCTTCGCCGGATATTCAAAACCATCCCGCCCCGCGCCGTAACCTGAAGGCGAACATCCTCCTCACTATCGGCGTCGAGTTCCAGGAATACCGTGCCCTGTCCGGCAAGCACGGCTTTTACTTCATATCGCATCGCAAGCTACCAGTTCGTGATATCGGCTGCTTCACCCGCACCACCTGACTGTCCATCCTTCCCGTAGGAAAATAAATCATATTCCCCATGCTCCCCGGGATATTTATAGACGTATGGCTTTCCCCAGGGATCGGGTGGCACTTGTTTTTTGAGGTAAGGCCCCTGCCATTTCAGTTCGTTGGGTGGACGTGTCATCAATGCATCCAACCCTTGTTCAGTATTTGGATAGTGCCCGGTATCCAATCGATATTGATCCAGCGCTTTTTCGAGAGAATCAATCTGGGCTTGAGCCATCTTCACCTCGGATTTTCCCACCTGGGAAAAATACTTGGGCGCCACATAACCCGCCAGCAAACCGATGATGACCATTACAACCAGCAACTCAAGCAGCGTAAATCCATATGACGCCCGTACGAACTGCTGGGTGCGCCAATGCTTCATCTAGTACCCCTTATAGGTTTTCAGAACTACGCGGAGTGTAAGCGCCTTGCTCACAAAACGATTACAGAAAATGGCGAAGCGGCTGAAACGATGGACTAAATGCCAACGGGGTGGCATTCGTAGTGCTTGCAAGCCCTGCTGCGACCTGGCGGTGGCGGCTTGATCGCAGAGGTTTCACATGGAAAAAACAGTAAACGCAAAACCCCGTATAAAAAATGTGGGCATTATATAGCAAAACCAGCGGAAGATGGGCAGGGGAACTGATCAATTGTCCGAGCTATGGAACGGAAGGATACGTTCCTGGACACATCTGATCGTTCAGCGTTAGAAAAAAGAAGGCACTCGTGCTACTCCATCCATTGAATGAATTGAATTAAGAACAATCGTTCTCTATAATGAGGACAATTGTTCTTAATTCATTCTCATCATGCAACAACTCGATATCTTTTCCTACCTCGGCAAGCTTCAGGACTACTATGCCCGGGAAAGAATCATTCCCTCGACAACCCAATTGTCCGTGCTGTGGAACGGAAAGGCACGTTCCTGGACACATCGGATCATGCAGCGTTTAAAAGAAGAAGGCTTTCTGGAAAATGCGCCGGGGGGGCGTTTGCGCCCGGGCCCCCGCTTTTTCGAGCGAACGGTTGGGCACACGATCCGGGCGGGGCTGCCTCAACAGGCTTCCGATGTCCAGCCTGAATTGCTGCGCATAGATGACTATCTTATCGAAAATCCCTCCCAAACCATTCTGTTTCCTGTCAAAGGCGATTCGATGGTTGATCTGGGAATACTCGAGGGCGATATGGTGATTATCGAACGCAGTCATTCAGCTTCCCCCGGCCAGATTGTATTGGCAATCGTGGATGACGAATTCACGCTCAAAGTCCTGTCCAAAGATCAAAAAGGTTATTACCTCGAAGCACGCAACGACAGGCGAAGCAAGGACTATCCGCCTATCCGGCCCGAACAGAAACTGGAAATATACGGCTTTTATGTCGGCCTGTTTCGAAAAACCCGGATTGCGGGACATCGCCTCGGTTCCAGCCGTAATCCATGAAGCTTTCATCATGTCAATGCTCGCCTCCCCGCCTTCGCTTCTACAGATCGAATCTCGATTCAAAAACAGAATCTGGCGCGGAAATGCATTGGGATTTTCGAATGATCCGGTTATTTCCAGCGGCTTCGATAAGCTGGATAAGGAACTGCCTGGAGGGGGATGGCCCACGCGCAGCCTGACCGAATTATTGCTGCCGGCGGAAGGAATGGGGGAAATAAGATTATTGAGCCAACCGCTTGAGCAGACCACCCGGAACGGGAGGAATATTCTGTTGGTGAGCCCGCCTTATATTCCTTATATGCATGCATGGGAACACCTGAATATTGATAGCCGGCGCATTGTAATTGCCAGGGTCTACAAGCCTGCCGAGCGATTATGGGTACTTGAACAGGGCATCAAAAGCGCTGCCTTCGGAACTGTTATCGGCTGGCTACCCGAGGTAAGCCAGCAGACGACGCGGAGACTGCAAATCATTGCACGAACCGTCCCCAGCCTCATTTTCCTGTTCAGGCCGGCAAGCGCGCAATTTGAACCCTCCGCTGCCCCGTTAAGAATACTGCTCGACTCAGGGCGAAGACATGCTCTTTCCTTGTACCTGCTGAAGCGCCGGGGTACTCCCGTCGCCTTGCCGATTCGCATCTCTCTCCCCTGGACCCGGCGTTTCTCCATCTTCGCCTCATCTCCATCCGCTTCAGCCCGTCGCAATGCTGTGGATCGCTCTTCATTGCCCGACATTATCGCTTGACTGGATTGAACGCCGGTTTCCCGCCGCGTTAATTCCCGCCATGGCGGTAACTGTTCGCAAAGGTAATCAGATATATATCCAGCAGGCCAACAAACCGGCGCAACAGCAGGGCGTGATTGCTCATCAATCCCTGGCGAGTGCCTTGTCTCTTTTTCCCCATTTGGTAGTGGTGGAGCATGACCCGAATGAAGAAAAGAAAGCGCTGCGGGAAGCGGCGTATGCCGCATTACGTTTCACGCCCAGTATTGTGATGCAGGGCAGCGGCCTGATTGCCGAAGTCTCCGCCAGCCTGAAATTGTTTGGCGGTCTGAAAAAATTATGCCAGTTGCTCAACCGGGCAGTGGCTGCGCAAGGCTTGCAACTTTGCGCAGGTGTTGCTCCTGCCGCCGGGGGAGCATGGCTGCTGGCCCGATCCGCATCGCCGCAAACCGTGATCAATGGGGCAGGTGCCAAATTCCGCTCATTGCTCGATTCCTTACCCGTCAGTTTGCTGGAATCGGCCCAGCCTCATCTTGAAGTTATTCACGGCATAGGCTGCAAAACGCTGGCTGAGTTACAGCAGTTGCCGCGTGGCGGAATTGCACGCCGATTTGGTCCGGATCTGCTGTCGGAACTGGACCGCGCCTACGGCGACTCTCCGGATCCACGAAAATGGCTTGAAGTACCGGAATATTTTCGGCAGAAGATGAGGCTGATGGCGCAAGTTGAAAGTGCAGAATTATTGCTGGTTCCCGTGCAGCGCATGATCGAGCAGATGTGCGGTTGGCTGGCTTCCCGTCACGCGGCGGTCTCGGCATTTTCATTCGTTCTGCATCATGAGTATTCTCTCCGCCAGCCGCATAAATCCACTCCCATAAACATAAGGCTCTCCGGACAAAGCAGTGATTCCAGGCATTTAATGATTTTGCTCCGCGAACGCCTGGAGCGTACAAAAATATTCGCTCCGGTTTGCGAACTGGAGTTGGCAGCCGACGAAGTCACAGCAGGGGACGATGCCAATCTGGAACTGTTCCCCACCGCGCAATCAGAATCGACTTCACTGAACCGGTTTATCGAGAAACTTTGCTCCCGCCTGGGGCCGCCAGCCATCACGGGTTTAAAGCTTGTCTCCGACTACCGCCCTGAATGCAGCCAGAGATTTGAGCTACTGGAAACGGATGGAATGAATGGATTGAGGGAATCACCTCGGGAAACAATCCCGAAGGAACTGGTCCGTCCAGCCTGGCTGATGGACCCCCCCCTGGAACTGAGGGTGCAACGCCGCCAACCCGTCTATGGCTCGCCCTTGAAACTGATCGAGGGGCCGGAACGGATCGAGGCGGGGTGGTGGGATGATGCGGGGATCGCACGCGATTATTTCATTGCGGAAAACGAGTCAGGCCAGTTGTTATGGATCTACTGCGAGGCCGTTGCAGCAGAAAAAGGTAAAAAAGAAGAAAACAAGAGTTGGTATTTGCAGGGACTATTTGGATAACATGTATTCCCCTCCTTCTTACCCCCCTTACGCCGAGCTTCATTGCTGTTCCAGCTTCAGCTTCCTGAAGGGAGCCTCCCTGCCGGAAGAGCTGGTTGAACATGCTGCAGCCCTGGGTTATGCCGCCCTGGCCATCACCGATGAATGCTCCATGGCGGGTGTGGTGAGAGCCCACTCCGAGGCCAGGAAAGCCGGCCTGCATCTTCTGATCGGCAGTCAATTCCTTCTGGAGGATGGATTACGGCTGGTCTGCCTGGCCATGAACCGGGAAGGCTACGGCAATCTATGCGAGTTGATAACACTGGCAAGGCAACGTGGCGTGAAAGGGACTTACCGTATAAACCGCACAGATTTCGAAAGCTGCCCCGATGCGCCCCATCTTGCTCTGTTACAGGATTGCCTGGTCCTATTGATCCCCCGTTTCATTCAGGCGGACAGTTCTTTAAAAGAAGACATGAACTGGGCAATGTCGCTATTCCCGGGACGCTGCTGGGCAGCCGTCGAGCTATTGCTTCATTCCGGCGAGGACCTGCTGTTCGAGAGAATACGGCAGGCATCGAATATCACCGGCATGCCACTCGTAGCCGCGGGGGACGTGCATATGCATGACAGTTCCCGCAAACCTCTGCAAGATACCATGACCGCCATCCGTCTCGGTAAACCGCTGGGTGAATGTGGTTACGCACTGCAGCCTAATGCCGAGCAACACCTGCGTACAAGGGGTCAGCTGGGCCAAATCTATTCACCCCAACTTCTGCGGGAGACGGTTTCAGTCGCGGCCCGTTGTGCCTTTTCGCTGGACGAACTGCGCTATGAATATCCCGAAGAACTGGTCGAGACGGATGAAGCGCACGCAGCCTACCTCCGGCGCATGGTCGAGGAAGGCATGGCGAGACGTTTCCCGAACGGACCTTCAGGCAAGGTCAGAAAACAGGTCGAGCATGAGTTGAAATTGATCGCCGAGCTTGATTATGAGCCTTATTTCCTGACGGTATTCGATATTGTGAGATTTGCCCGATCAAAGGGCATTCTCTGCCAGGGCCGGGGATCGGCGGCCAATTCGGCAGTCTGCTATTGCCTGGGGATTACCGAGATCGATCCGGAGCGCAGCAATCTGTTGTTTGAGCGTTTCATTTCCAGGGAACGTAACGAACCGCCCGATATCGATGTCGATTTCGAGCATCAGCGCCGCGAGGAAGTCATCCAGTATATCTACGAGAAGTATGGCCGGGACCGCGCCGCTATCGCCGCGACGGTCGCCACCTACCGTACACGTTCCGCAATTCAGGACATCAGCAAGACTCTGGGACTCGATATCGAAAGGACCAGGCGGCTATCCGCTTCCTTGGCCTGGTGGGATAAAACTTCTGATATTGGCCAGCGCCTGATCGAGAACGGCTTCGATCCCGATAGTCCGGTCATCCAGAAGTTGATTCAATTGATTCCAGTCTTATATGGATTCCCGCGCCATTTATCTCAACATGTAGGCGGCTTTGTCATTTCGCGTGACAAGCTGTGCCGTATTGTGCCCATCGAGAATGCGGCCATGGCGGACCGTCGCATTATTCAATGGGATAAGGACGACCTCGCAGCGGTAGGGCTGATGAAAATAGACGTGCTCGCGCTAGGCATGCTATCGGCCATCCGCCGCACGCTCGATCTGGTTTCTGCCCGGCGTGGCACGCCATTCCGGATTCAGGATATTCCGGCAAAAGATGAGGCAACGTTCGACATGATCTGCAGGGCCGACACTATTGGCGTCTTCCAGATTGAATCCCGCGCCCAGATGTCCATGCTGCCGCGCTTGAAACCACGGACTTTCTACGATCTGGTCATAGAAGTCGCCATCGTCCGTCCAGGACCGATTCAGGGAGATATGGTGCATCCTTATCTGCGCCGCAGGCAGGAATTGGAAGTCGTTGAATACCCAAGCGAAGAAGTGAGATCCGCCTTGAAGCGCACCTTGGGCATACCGATTTTCCAGGAACAGGTGATGCAACTGGCAATACTTGCTGCAGGCTTCACCTCGGGCGAAGCAGATCAACTGAGGCGCTCCATGGCTGCCTGGAAAAAGAAAGGAGGGCTCAGCCCCTTTCACAGGAAAATAATCGATGGAATGACCAGCCGTGGTTATACCATCGAATTTGCTGAACGGATCTTCCGTCAAATAGAAGGCTTTGGCGAATATGGATTTCCTGAATCTCATGCGGCAAGTTTTGCGCTGCTGGTTTATGTGTCGGCCTGGCTTAAATGCCATGAGCCCGCTGCTTTCCTGTGCGCAATGCTGAACAGTCTGCCCATGGGTTTTTACAGCGCCTCGCAATTGATTCAGGATGCCAGACGGCACGATGTCGGCATCATGCCGGTGGACGTGACGGTCAGCGGTTGGGATTGCACAATTGAGGAACAGATCGACAAGACCTCGCAATCTGCACAGCCTGATGTCCGGCTGGGATTGAACAGGGTAAAAGGGATTGGCCTGGAGGCTGCCAAACGCATCGTTGAGGCAAGAAAGATTTCATCTTTTCAAAATCCAATCGATCTGGCAAGCCGCGCATCTCTCAATACTTCGGAAATTCGCGCCCTTGCCAGTTCAGACGCACTAAACACCTTGTCAGGGCATCGACGGCAAACCCTATGGGCGGTGGCGTCCCACATAAAGCAACAGGATATGCTGAAAGATGCTCCCGTAAGGGAAGCAGCGCCAGCCATTACCGCTGCACGGGAAGGAGAGGAAATCATGGCTGATTACGCCAGCATGGAACTCACCCTGCGCAAGCACCCGCTCGCCTTGTTGCGCCCGAAACTGGCCAGGATGAACCTGGATTCGGCCATCGAGCTGGATAATTACCCGACGGGGCGGCTGGTTCGAACCACTGGCATTGTCACATGTCGGCAGCGCCCTGGAACTGCAAGCGGCGTAGTGTTTGTGACACTCGAGGATGAAACCGGGATAACGAATGTGGTGGTATGGAACCAGCTTGTCCTGAAACAACGGCGCGAAATATTAAACTCACGGCTTTTAACGGTGTATGGGGTATGGCAATGCGAAGGCGAAGTGAAGCATGTCATTGCCAAACGACTGGTGGACCACAGCCATTTGCTGGGTAATCTCAAGGTCGAAAGCCGGGATTTTCATTAGCCCGGAATGAATGTCTCTACACTAGAAAGGCGAAAACAAAGCTTTGTGCAAAGTGCATCGATTCGACCAACCCGGAACTTGAATTCGTATTATTTCACTTGACGATGTTACTTCAACCGCATCCTTGAGCCGCCTTATAACGTTCTATAATATCTCAGGTTGCTGCTCGTTCTTGGCTTGGCATCGCAGATAGCGGCAATGCATATGAAACCCTGGAAAGTTGATTAAATCCATAAGCCAACTGAAAGTATAATGATCGATAACATTTTGCGAGAACAGGCATGGATGCCTCCGGTGGACCTCAAACGATGACTGACGAAAGCATGGCTCAACTTCTTCGGCTGGGGATGGATAATGATGGCACAACTTTCTTAAGCTTGATGATGCTGTTGATACTCATAATTGGAGTGATACATGCGTTCTTCTTCACGGAAGACGGTTCGATGATGTGGCCAGTGGTGGTGGTCCTTATGAGTCTCGGTGGATATTTCTTGGTGACCTGATTCCCTTCCATTAGCTCTTCGGCAAACCCGCCGTCTGCTGTCCACGGAGCAGCTCTATTCACTCGGTGCACTGGGCCTAAAGTCTCTGCCATCCAATTAGGATACCTTTTGCAAACTTCCTCATAAAGATTTTCGCGTTCCGAGGGCGTGAACCAATCGCTAAAAAAATGATCAGCAATACCAACTCCAACTGATGCAGTACGAAACATGATTCAAAACACGCTGGCGGGGAGAGTTCTCCATCTGGGCCGTGGAGGTCTGAGGCAGGCGATGGGGACAAGCGCGCGCTTTGCAGCGGACATGGGATCGCATCTTGCAAAAGGCAGTATGGACGTTGTGAAGACAAAGATCGCCGACACTGGGACCGCGTTAGCCAAACTCCAGGCAGAAAAGTTGCCTCAGCAATTAGAGCCAATATGAAGCAACCTGAATTCACCGGAAACAAATTTGCCGGTTCCACGGATACGACAGGTAAACCAAAAACCAACTGCATAAGTCTCCTGACGCGACCTTTGGCACCAGGTCGAACAGCTTAAGGGGAACGGGCAGCCTCCTGGATGAAGCACCCAACTACAGGTGCAAGCCGAAGACTGGGCAAACGGGGCAGGCGGGCCAAGCTTGAGACGTGCGGCGAACAGAGACGCCTTTGCGTGCGCATCGACAAGACCACAGGCTGTGGCAAGGATGGAGACTACTTCGTGTTGCGGGTGCCCGTGATGAGGCGGCGCCGCAAGCCGACATCGTCATCGCCTCGCCATGTAACCTAGCTGGAAAATCTGGAACCGATTGAGGGTATGATATTAATTGCTCGACCTAGCAAAATGGACGCTCTAATGGCCCCTGGAACGAATCGGACCGCAATAGCCAACCACATAGTCAGCCGGCTTCAGGAAACGCTTGTGCAAGCGCGTGAACAGTGGCAACGATCGGGAATCGTGTCTAATTGCTACATCGACAATGTACTACCGGTTGAGGTTGCTCTACTGATTCGACAAGCCTTTCCTGCCGGGGATTTGTTGAAGATACGCAGCAGCTTGCGCGAACTCAAATTCATTGGCACTCAGATGAACCAATACGATCCTATCGTGGAAGAAGCTCTTTACGCATTTCAAGACCAGAGAGTGGTTGATCTGGTGAGCCAGATTACCGCGCTGCAAGGATTACTGCCGGACGAATTGCTGTATGCAGGAGGTATATCCGTAATGACCAGAGGACACTTCTTAAATCCACATATTGATAATTCACATGACAAGAATCGTGCGCTATACCGCGTGCTGAATCTGCTTTATTACGTTTCGCCGGAGTGGAGCCTGGAAAAAGGGGGCAATCTCGAAGTATGGCCGAATGGAATGGGAGAAAAACAGCAGACAATAGAGAGCCGGTTCAATAGGCTGGCGATCATGGTAACAAACAAACATTCTTGGCATTCGGTATCGCCTGTTGTGGCTCAAGATACGCGATGTTGCGTGTCGAATTACTATTTTTCACGATTTCCCGCCGAGAAAGAAGACTACTTTCACGTTACATCATTTCGTGGGCGTCCAAATCAGCCAGTTCGCAATCTGGTACTAAAAGCAGACGCAGGGCTACGCAATGCCGTTCGCAAGATTTTCCCAAAGGGAGTAGTTCGGACTAAGCATTACTACAACAAAGGCAAAGACTGAGGTTGATTGAGAATTTAGTGGCGAGGAAATCAGCGCTTATCAAGCAAGGTCCATATTCTGGCAATGCTTGCGCTGCAACGTGACTGAAGTTTGCGCCGTTTACACCATGAGCGTCCAGGCCCTTCAAGGCATCGCGCTACACCTGTGTACACAGGCGTAGCGGACAGCGCTCCTGGATGAAGTCGCGACAGCAGGTCTGTCCCGTGTTTCCATTTAAGCTGTTTTCTGTGGCAAAACGACTCCCTTTTGCGACACTGAAAACGAACACAACGGAAACCTTTGCTCGTCTCTCGCCTGAGAGACAAGAAAAAAATATTAATCGACCCCCCCTCATGACTCGGCATGAAGGGAGTGGGGAGCAGCAAAAGAGGTGCCGCGAGGCTTAGGAGATAATGAGACGAGCAGTCCCTCTAAGCGTTAGCGTTTCGTACGTCTCGACCTGCAGCCCATTACCAGTGCCTCCGGGAGCGGTAAAAGGAGTTTGCTGGGTGGTGATTATCGCTGTTGTCTCAATAGGGAATTCTCTCTCTTCCTCTGGCAGATGAATCGTGGGTAACAGCAGGGTCAGGAAAACGACGTGCGAATCCGGGACTTGCTCGATCAACACCGTGACAAGCAGTTTACTGATTTGAATCTCGCTTATACTTATCTCATCTCCACGGAAAGTGCGGCTTTCGCCGTCCTCATCCTTATAAGTGAGCACGGGTTCTCCGGGAAAGCTCGTTGTCGCAAAGATGATCTCCTTATTTTCTCCTTGCAGGGTGTATTCATTCGGTTCTCGTTGTGGGGTAGCTGCACCATTAGCCATTTCAATTCTCCTTCCGGTTGATTGTTGATCGTATCTTCCTGTGTGGACAGTGACTTCTAAATGGGGCGGCACAATCCCTTCGGTAAAACACCCTCTATTTTCGTTACTATTACCCTATACCCAAGGGGATGATCGGTATCTTCTGGCGGTAATTTTCCTACTGCGTCTTTTAGCGCGTCGCCGAAGTCAAAATTTGCCGACCATCCTGTAGCTTGACTCATGTTTCCTCCTATCTGTCAGCCTATGAAGTGGTTAAAAGCGCAACTAAAGTTGCATCTACCGCATACCGCTTTAGTTGACTGTCCACGTCGTCATCTTGCGAGCACATTACCCCGCAATCTGTGCGGAAACGAACTCTGTTAGAAGTGCAACTTAATGAAGCGAGCATTAATATTTTCGAGGCATATCGTTTCGCCCTTGCCCCCACAAGCGCCCCCAATCCTCTGCGAAGAGGGCTTGGGGGGATAAGCATCATGCGGATGCATGAAACACAGGCCAGCCATGTATGACGCACCACCTTTATTTTCACTTGGAAAAGTTGTAGCAACGAGCACCGTGGCGGGATCAAGCGAAGCGCATTGCGCCGCATGGAGCTATATGAAGCTGGTTAACCGCATGAATACCAACCCGCCTCCCTGGAAACATCACAGTTTAATTTAGGGATGCCAGCCATCACTTTTATAAAACTTGTTTTTCCTGCATTGCCATCTATAAATGAAATGAAATGGCTGCTGCGACTACAGTTCGACTGTTAAGAAAACACCCAGCGCGAGGGGGACCGGTTAATGCAATGAGCATTGGCCCGGCACCAAAAAGGAGTCCGCCGTGTTCCACATCACCGTATTTGCACTTGGCGCAATCATCGCGAGCAATGCTTCCGCACATCAGGTGATAAATGCCGAGGCCGGTCGGGTTGGCCCCGGCAGTACCCCGGCCGTAAATTACCGAATGCATAAAGCGATCGAGTTGCCGAACAAACCCGGCCATTTAAACCGGTTGGCTGCGGTAGATACCCAGGATAAGCCCCGTTGCGCCGCGGACGGCGTGTGTAACCTTGCGGTGTGCAGCGCGACACAAGATCCGGATTGTCCCAACGACCTGCCGCCGGGCGCGGGAGCCGAACCCGCAACCACTGCGGCGGTTTCTCTTGAAACTGTCGATTGCACCAGCACGCAATCTGTGGATATCCTCGCCGTAGCCTGGAATTTGGTAGATGACTGGACCAACTTTGAACGCACGATCGAGTCGGCTACCGGTTCCAATCTGGGTAATTGCATTCGGAGCCGATTCAGGGATAACGCCCGTGTGATCTGCGAGCAACAGACTAACTGCAACAACAAAGGCCGCTGCGTCTTGGGCCGGTCTTCGCCTCTCAACAAGACCACCCGGATTTTTGGCACCTTCTTTAACAATATTGCCAACGCTGCGGCCCCTGACCGCCGCGCCTGCTATGCGGCGCTGCTGATGCATGAATTCTCGCATTCCTGTGATCGAGTCTTTGAACAGCCGCGCGCCGAAGCCCGCGAAACAGCCGCTTTTACTTATTGGCGAACACGCTTTCCTGGAACATCGGGCTGGACCAGGACTGGCACCAATGGAACAGGTTGCGGCCTGGATTAAGCTTTTATTGGGGGGACAATGGCTGTGGAATGGAATTCCGTTCCAGCCTACCTGCTGAGCCAACCGGAAACATGCTCTTCTTGATATCAGGATTTCACGGAAACAAGCAACTCTTAGTCCCAGTCATCCCATCCCTTGCAAGCCCAAACTGGAGAAATGTATGGAAAGCACTCAGAGGATCACCCCATGCTTGTGGTTCGATGATCAAGCAGAAGAGGCAGTTGAGCTTTATACCGGTATTTTTCAGAATTCAAAGATACTGAATATTTCCCGCTATGGAGAAGCAGGCCGTGAGATACACGGGAAATCAGCGGGAACCGTAATGACTATTGCATTCGAACTTGATGGACAAACTTTTACCGCGCTTAACGGCGGCCCGGAGTTCAAGTTTAATGAGGCCATCTCGTTTCAAGTCAATTGTGAGACTCAAAAAGAAGTGGACTATTACTGGCAGAAGTTGTCCGAGGGTGGAGATGAAAAAGCACAGCAGTGCGGCTGGCTCAAGGACAAATACGGCGTTTCCTGGCAAATTGTTCCCGGCGTTTTGTTCGATATGCTGAATGACCCCGAATCCAAAAAATCGCAAAGAGCCATGGAAGCCATGCTTCGCATGAAGAAAATCGACATTGATGAACTGAAGCGCGCATATGCTGGATAGCTTTGGTGTGCTTGAAAGTGGTAGCGTTGTGTATGAATGGCTGCTCTAAGTTATGCTGCTTACAGCCCATTCCTGATAACTGCTACATACATTTCAGCAGAATATGAACCTGACAGTTGCAATGCCTGGCCTTCCTTCTAAACATGTGGTCCGGCAAGCGCAATACTTTGATGCTCCGATGCTCACGCTTACGCTGGCAGCGGCGTTTGAGAACGATCCGGTTGCGAACTTTTGTATTCGTGCCGATGCAGGCCGCAAGCGGGTGATGAGAGCCGGTTTCAAGCGAGCTCTGGACTTATATCAACCGTACGGCTTGACCTTCATCGCTAACAATGGAGCAGGTACCGCAGTCTGGACCCGCCATGATCAGTGGCAACTTACGTTCTGGCAGGAATGTTCGCTCATTCCACTATATATACGCGTCTGTGGCATCAATCGCTTCATGCGCCTCAGCCGGGGATTCGACGCGATGAAGTCGCATCACCCGGTCGAGCGGCATTATTATCTATACTTGCTCGGGGTACATCCCGATTACCAGTCCCAAGGCCTGGGCAGTGCTCTGCTGTGCGCCATGCTCGAGCGTTGCGACCGCGAGCAGATGCCGGCATACCTTGAAGCATCCAGCCCCCGTAATATTCCCTTCTACCAGCGACATGGATTCAGGGTAATCAGGAAATTCCAGTTCGGCCCTGGAGGTCCCCCTATGGCAGCGATGTGGCGGGAACCGCAGCAAGGCGGCAAAGCTGCTCAATACCGTAATACCGCGTTGCAGGCCAAATTTTAGCGTCCCTTCACCCTTCGTTGGCTTGCCCGGGCTTGCTCACCAGGTTCAGCGACATTACACCTTCACACAAGACGCTTGACGATGGCTTGCGTTAAAATGAAAACGGCACCACAAGTTTGGAGCCACTCGGCTGTACTCCGCCAGGCGTCTCCCGCCAGGTAGACGAATCATTCCATCGAATTGCACGCCTGTGAGAACACGATGACAACGAATAACACAAAAAACGAGATTGACAACCAGTCTCTTGAAAACATGAGCAAGTTATTATCCAATCAATCGGTTCTCGGGGAACCTGAACCCTGGGAAAAGTGGGAAACCCAGTTGTGCTTGTGGAGCATAGGCATCGGTATAGCGGGACTTGTAATCCTGGGTGTTCTAGTAGACCTGTTCCTGCTCCCCGGATAAACGGATGACAGCCGATCTGGAGGTCCGGTTGATACATGACGGCATCAAGTGGGTCGCGTACCACCAAAGCTTCGAAGCCTGCGGACATACCCTGCTCGATCTGGACCAGGACCTGACCCGGTGTCTTCTGGATACGCAATTATTCCCCGACAATACCCAGGTCACCGTATTCATGGTTTTTGACTATAACTGTATCCCCACCTGGATACGGCAGTACGCGTATCATTACTTCAACCGCCACGTTCGGTTGAATTTGAAATCACCCCTACTGAAAGGACAGTAAACCGGAGGCAGGAAACAAGCGAAATGAACAGAAAATGGTATTCCGGCATGGCAAGAACGGAAGACTGGTGGGCTGTCTGGCTGGGGCTCACCATGTTCCTGGCAAGCGTCAGTTCACTCTGGGGATTGGATCTGACCGGGTGGATGGCAAAGCCCAACACCTGGGTATGGGGAAAGTTTTCCTTTGACGCCGTATTGAAAGCCAGCGGCAAACAGGGCTGGCATCCAGTACTGTCATGGCTGGTAACCTATCTGGTATTCACCGCGCTGACTTGTCTGGCTGCGTGGGCGATGAAATTCGATCTAAAACGGTTCGTCGCCGGATGGACCGTGCTTTTTGTAATGACCTGGATCATATGGATCATTGGACAGGAAGCGCATTTCAAGGTGCCCGTCAATGAGTTCGCCAAGTTCGGCTTATCCTGGGGATTATCACTTGGAGGTGGTTTCTCTTATCTGCTGGCCCTCTTGGTCGGGCTGATCATCGGAAACTTTTTCAAGGGTACCGCGGGGTTTCTCAGCGAAGCTGCGAAGCCGGAATGGTTTATCAAAACAGCAATCGTCTTTCTGGGTATTAAAATCGGCGTCATGTCCATGGAGGCAGCCGGTTTCATTACCGAGCTCGTCATAACCGGCATTGCGGCCACCTTTGTCGCGTACATGTTGTTCTGGCCAATTGTCTATGCTCTGGGCCGCAGAGTGTTCCACCTGTCGCGCGATGCTTCGGCCGTACTCGCTTCCGGCATTTCCATTTGCGGCGTATCGGCTGCCATTGCCACTGCCGGCGCCATCCGCGCCCGTCCTGTAATTCCGGTCGTCGTCTCGATACTGGTCGTGATCTTTGCCATGTTCGAACTCATCATCCTGCCCGGTTTTTATACTGCAATAGCGCCAAACCAGCCCATCGTCAACGGATCTGCCTTGGGATTGACGGTTAAAACCGATGGCGCCGACGCAGCGGCCGGGGCAATGCTCGATGAACTGATGCGGGCCAATGCCGAGGCTAATCTGGGTGTGAGATGGAAGGAAGGCTGGATTTTAATGGCTTCACTGACCACTAAAATCTGGATTGATATGTTCATTGGCGTTTGGGCTTTCGTATTGGCGCTTGTATGGGTCTACAAAGTGGAGCGCCAACCCGGGCAATCAAAGGTCGGACTCATGGAAATCTGGCACCGGTTTCCCAAATTCGTACTGGGCTACCTGCTGGTGTGGTTTTCATACATCACCATTGCTTCCACCGGACCGGAAATTGCCAAAACCTTGCATGAAGCTGCGACTCCGGTGGAAGGGTCCATGCGTACCATGATGTTCATGCTGACTTTCCTCAGCATAGGCGTCATAACCGATTTCAGTAAACTCAGGGGTATGGGCAAGCTCGCATTACTTTATGCAATTGCCTTATTCGGAATCATTGCCCCCATCGCTTACGCTGTTGCCTGGATATTCCATCGCGGCATGATGCCGCCTGCTCTTTAATAAACGCTGCTGTGAGGAGGTCCGGGTAGCAGGGGCGAACCGGAACGCCTATCGAAAGATGAAACTTGAACATCTGTCGTGTTATTCCCCTTAAGCTTCAATCAGGTTGATTCATCCAGTACCAGAGCGCGCCTCATGCGCTCCTTGTTACTTTTTCATTGCGGCGAGATTCACCTGCGCTTGATAACCCTTGGCTGGGCACTACACTACTAATGGAAGTCATCTCTTTGCGCTAACGTATCGCCATTTGATAAAGATTCGCAACGGAAATCAGGCAGAATTGCCTTTTCTTCCCGAAGGCCACGGCAGGATCAGCGAATCTCCCCACAAATTATCGGGTCGGCCAAATCGATTATGTCAATTAGCCGCAGTTACACAATTTGGGGAAACTGGACGCTTGCCCATCCTTTTACGGCGCTGTCCGTATTAGTTGCGCTCGGAGTTCTGGCCGCCCACTACACAGTCGGTCATTTGACCATCGATACCGATACCACCAAGCTCGTTGCTCCCGATGCGCCTTTTCAGCAATACCGCCGCGTTTATGAACAGGCTTTTTCACAGGATTTGAGCACACTGCTGCTTGTGGTTGAGTCGGATACGCCTGAATTGACCAAATCCTCCAGCAGAAAACTGCTGGACCTGCTCAACAAGGATGCGGATCACTTCAATTCGGCCTACATTCCCAATGACAACGAATTTTTCCGTCAGAACGGCCTGCTTTATCTGGATACTGACGAGTTACAGGCCTTATCAAATAACCTGTTGGTCGCCCAGCCGTTTCTCGGCAGAATTGGCCAGGAACCCAATCTGAAAGGTTTTTTTTCTATTTTTGAGGATGCCCTGAAGGCCACAGCCAAGGCTACGGATAATGAGGCAAGCGGCACAGCCCAGGTTATCCCCATCGATCTGGCCGCGCTGGCCGACAAGATCGCGCTGGTTTTGCACAAAACGGCCAATGGCGAAAATGCTCTGCTCTCCTGGGAGTCGCTGATCACCGAAAAAAGAAGACATTCCAGCGAGGAGTTCATCATAGCTTCGCCCAAGCTCGATCACTCGGAAATCCGTCCCGCCCAAGGCGCGATCGAGGCCATCCGGAAAGCCGCGGCCATTATTCAGGAACCCGGCTTGCCGGCTGTCAAGGTTTGGGTGACGGGCGAGATCGGCCTTGAAGATGACGAGCTTGCGGGCATCAGCACGGGCACCTTTACCGCCAGCGTTTTCTCCATTGTCCTGGTGTTATTTATTTTGCTGGTTGCCTACCGGTCCATCCTGCTTACACTCGCCACCCTGCTGACCTTGGCCTTGGGCATGCTTTTCTGCGGGGCATTCGCGGCTATTGCAGTGAAGGAATTAAACCTGATTTCACTCGCTTTCGCGGTATCCAATATCGGCTTGGGCGTGGAATATGGGATTCATTTTTGCTTGCGCTACAAGGACAATTTAAAGGAGCACGGCAATAAAGAGGTGGCGCTGCGCAATGCCTTCATGACAGTTGGCCCGTCACTGTTGCTGGCTGCCGGAACCACATCCATCGGACTGTACGCTTTCATGCCCACCGATTACAAGGGCGTCGCCGAGCTTGGCCTGCTGGCAGGAACCAGCCTTTTTATTTGCCTGTTAATCACGCTGGTTTCCCTGCCATCCCTGCTAAAAATCCTGCCGGCGCCTGCGAAGCCCGGCTTGAAGAAAGGTCAACACCCCCTCTCGAACCTGTCCGGGAAGCTGGCGGCCTTACCGATCCGATATGCCAAACCCGTTTCCTTTACCGCCCTCGTTCTCGCTCTCATCTCCATCGTATTGGCATTTGACGTGAAGACGGATTTCAATCCGATCGAGCTTCGCGACCCCCATACCGAATCGGTTATCGCGTTCAAGAAATTGATGGAAGACGAAGACACCTCACCGATGATGTTGAACGTCCTGGCCAAGGATGAGAACAGCACAAGAATTCTGCAAAAAAAACTGTCGGCACTGGATTCCGTTGGCAAGACCATCAGTCTTTTTGACCTTCAGCCCACGGACCAGGAGGAAAAACTGGCCCTGGTTGAAGAACTGGGGCTGATACTTGGGCCGCAGGTGCAGCATTTCCCCCAATTGGAAACCAATGTCGACCCGGTCCCCGGCATCATCCGGCTGATAAAAGCCATCGATATTGTCCTGCTCCAAAAAGCCGATGCCCGTAACCGCGCGTCGTTGACGAAGTTAAAAACAGAATTGCAGAAAATTTTGAGCGAGCTCGATGCACAATCGCAATCCAGCCGAAAGATTTTTATCGAAAAAATACAGACTGCACTGCTTGGCACGTTGCCGCAGGTAATGAGGGAATTATCAACCAGCCTGAAAGCCGGACCTGTCAGCCTGGACGACCTGCCTGCCGACATCAAGGATCGATGGCTGAGCAAGGACGGCTGGTACCGGATCCAGATTTTTCCTAAAAAAAACCTGAATGATCTGACCAATCTGAAGGAATTTATTATCGAAGTGCAATCGGTCGCCTCCGAAACAACCGGCCTGCCAATCATTTATTGGGAATCCATGAAGGAAGTCATCGCAGCCTTTCAACAGGCTATCGTGATTGCTCTGGTCGCGATTGCGCTGGTTTTGCTTGCTATCCGGCGCGACGTCCTGGATACAACGCTGGTCATGATAACGCTTATACTAGCAGGGCTTTTTACCATTGCCTGCGCCACTCTCACCAAGACACCCATCAATTTCGCCAACATCATTGCCCTGCCGCTGTTATTGGGACTGGGAGTCGACAATGGCATCCACATGCTCGTCAAGCTGCGCGAGTCACTTTCCGGCCCGGAAGATGAGGATATTTACCAGTCCAGCACCGCCAGAGCCATATTTTTCGGGGCTCTGACCACTTCATCCAGCTTTGGAGGATTGGCTTTCTCGCCGCATGCTGGCATCTCCAGCATGGGTTTGATCATTACCATAGGCATATTCTGGATCATGGTTTGCACATTTATTATTCTTCCTGCGCTGAGCAAGCTGATATTAAGCCGCAAGGAGCTTGAGCAACGACGGGTGGGATAAGAAGCGGCTTCAAAATGGCGATTAAAAATCTCAACCTTCTTTGCCCGCGAACTGAAATGCCTGTTGACCAGTTCGTGAATCGCAAAGAAGGCTGTCCCCGCACAGAAAAACGGCGGATGCTATTACTGCTTATACGGTTTTTTGTCCATTACTTCCTGATCTCTGTATTCGTGTTTCACTCCCGGCGGCAAATTCTCCGGCATCTTTTCGCGCATGATCTCCGAGGTTGAACTCGGCTGATCCCCCTTCTTGCCTCCGTCCCGCTTGCTCGTGTCTTGAGGAGAGGGTTTAGTCGTTGTTTCCTTGTTCTTGTCGGAATCATGCGATCCAGCGGCCGCACCGAAGCTGCAAACAGCCGTGAAGGCGGCCAGAATAACAGTACTTGTGAATTTATTCATTTCAAGCTCCTATGGTTGCGAGGGTAGAAAAAATATCGTTTCGGGTGACTCATATCGGTGCTGTTTTTCCGAAATAGGTCCCGTGAAGCCAGAGGCGACCGGCTTTCGCTGATTTTCCCGTCGACGTACTTGCAGAGACGATACGTATAGGCTTCGATAGTATCGGTGCGCTAACGCACCATAGGATCGCATTGCTGCGGATTGCCAAATTCAGGCATTAGAGCCATAAAGTAAAAACAAGGGTCAAGAAAATGGGAAGCGGAGCCAGCCTGTATTTTCCTTGCATTAACCCCTTCCTTGTAAGCAGGCAAATGCATCCGCTTCCAATAATGTCCAGAATGCTAAGGGTGTCCTTCCCCGCCCGAGGCACCGTACACTTGTCCGGTTACGTAGCTCGATTCCTGTGATGCTAGGAACACATACAATGGACCCAATTCCGCCGGTTGTCCGGGCCGGCCAAGGGGCATATCCCTGCCGAACCTGCTAAGGTCAGGCCATCCAGTGGTTTGCAATGGTGTCCAGAATGGTCCCGGCGCCACCGCGTTTACCCGTATACCCTGCCGGGCTACCTGCCTTGCCAGCGATTTTGTGAAGGCGATGTTGCACGCCTTCGTCTGCGCGTAGTCGAGAAACCCCTCCGAAGGAGTGTAAGCCTCAACGGAGCTTGTATTGATAATCGTCGCGCCGGGCTTAAGGTGCGGCATGGCGGCCCTGGTGATCCAGAACGGCGCATAGACGTTGCATTTGAATACCGAGTCGAACTGCTCTGTCGTGAGATCAACGATCGAGAGCTGCCCGGCTGCCATGGCGGCATTGTTGACAAGGATGTCCAGCCCGCCCAGCTCGCGGACGGCGTCGGCGACGAGCCGGGAGCAAAAATCCTCGTTCCGGATGTCGCCAGGGATCGCAACGGCCTTTCGCCCTTCCGCCCGTATCAGTTCCACGACCTCCCGAGCGTCGGGCTCCTCGACCGGGAGATAGTTGATCGCGACATCGGCACCCTCGCGCGCAAAGGCGATGACGGCGGCGCGGCCAATCCCGGAATCGCCGCCGGTCACGAGCGCTTTTCTGCCCACCAGCCTGCCCGAACCTTTGTAGCTTGTTTCGCCATGATCGGGTCGCGGTACCATCTTGCTCGCAAGGCCGGGCGGCTCCTGTTTTTGCTGCGGGAAGGGGGGAGCTGGATATTGCGTTGTCGGGTCCTGTTTACGGGACTGGCTGAGCCCTTGCAGTGAACCCTGCTGCCCTTGCTGACCGAAAGCAGGGGAAACGAATGCCGTAGCAAGGCCGGCAGTCATACCACCAACAAATTGGCGCCTGGAGGCGCTCGCGTCGTCTTCTGGTTTCATACCTGTTCTCCCATGAAAGTTGCTGAGGTGGTTTCCGATCAGAAATTCTCGCCAGGGGCGATCAGGCCCAGAAGCTGTCTTCGCGGTGAACGGCCACAAAGACAAGCAATAATTGTTCGGCCGGGAAATATGATTTCGCGTTTCGCTTATCTCTGCCGTGCGTTAAAGCACATTATAGAGGCAAGTGTGTAATTGCGGACGAACTGAGCTGACGCAGTTTTCCCGACGGTTTAATTTGGAATCTCGCTGCTCGTTGTTCAGATGCTACCGGTCTGACAGATACCCAATGTTTGAGGGATCGGTGGCGATAATTGACAGCTCGATAGCTCAAGACCGCAGCCATTGGCGCTTTCCTAATTTAAGAGGTCTGCATAATGAACGAGTTCGTTTTTCAAGTTGGAAAAGAAGCTCTCAGTCGCTGCATCGCCCTAGGCGTCGCCGAGTTAGGTAAGCGCGACACCGGAGCCTTTGTGCGCGAGATGCTTAATGATCGCCCCGCTGATACAGGGGCTCACCTCTGA
The DNA here is from genome assembly GCF_900115125.1 of Nitrosospira briensis. Lineage (GTDB taxonomy): Bacteria > Pseudomonadota > Gammaproteobacteria > Burkholderiales > Nitrosomonadaceae > Nitrosospira > Nitrosospira briensis_A. The sequence goes on from NZ_FOVJ01000002.1 coordinate 534,437, forward strand.
TAACTAACACGTTGAATACACGTCGCTTACTGGTCGCTACTAGTCGGCCGAAGGGGTAAAATAGGATGTGCACGACCATTACCTCCACCGGCATGAAAACAACAAGAGACTCGCCTACCAACTTTGATAAGATTAGGAGCACCATAAAAACTATCTTGGTGGAAAAAATAATCATCCATTCCTGCGTTTAAAAACCCCCAAGCATGCCCTTTTGGCCTCCAACTTGAGATGTTTGCAATAATGCGAGGCTGAATATCAAATGATAAGTTTGAAAACCATTCCACAAGAGTAGGCGCCGTCGGTCGATCTAAAGGGGCTTTGGACATGCACTTAACCGCAATATCCCAAATCTCGTTACCGAGAGCACGATACTGGATGAACTGATCAATGAGTTGCGGCTTATCAGGGATCTTGGCTGCATAGATTCGTGGAACAGCCGACAGCCCAGTTCCGAAAGGATACTCACCAGTTAAAAGCCTATAAAGGATGGCCCCAAAGGCCCAAATATCGACTGGCTTATCAGTAAGTTTAGGTGTTTCGATCATCTCCGGGGCCATGTATGGTAAGGCCCCTACGATAGTTGATGAACCTGCTGTACCTAAAGACTCGTTGTTATAGACCGCATCGTCTAATTGTTGCTCCACTAGACGCGCAATACCGAAATCAGTAACTTTAAATGTGTAAGAGCCATCTTTCACCTCAGCGATTATATTACTCGGCTTCAAATCACGATGAACAACATTAACATGGTGCGATGCCATCAATGCTTTGCTGAAATGGTGACCGAATTGAGCGACAAGATGGGGATCAAAATATAAATACTCCCGTTCAAGGAGTGATTCTATATTGCTGCCCTCAACAAGCTCCTCAATCAATATTTCCACTCCTTCGTCATAAAGATAGTCCAAAGTCTTAGCGACGTTAGGATGATTAATGCGTGCTGCTAGAACAGCGCTTCTCTTAAAACGTTTTGCACCGGAGCTGGTGAACGGTGACTTAAGAGCTACATTGCGATTCAGCAGGTGGTCTCGGGCAACATAAACTTCTTGCATACCCCCTGCATCAAGAAACGAGATGACTTCATACCTTTCGGAGAACCTCTGTCCAGCACTAAAAAGCTTACTCACACAAGGACCTCCGGATGACTAACATCGAATGTTACAAAACGTCTAGAACCTGACGCGCCTAAGACAATGACATATGATCCATCAAGAATATCACCAACCGCCGCGGGTCGATTATTGATAAAGATATCTCCGTAAATTTGCGAAAATTTAAAATCATAGCCATCGTAGATTATTTCGATGGAATCGAAGGTGCCGCGAGCAGCCTTGATTCTTGGATTATTACGATCCAATATCAGTATATTTGTACCGTCGGCTACTAGGGCGCGGTGACGATTAACGAGAAGCTCTCGCTTCAACGCTTTCGCAATGGTATCTAAGTCTGGGCGAACCGGAGGCGCGAGATCGAGGCATGCATCTATCAGTTGCGCAACAGTAGACGCTACAGCAACATGGTTTGATATCGTTGCTCCAACTGGAAGCGGATGAGGTGGGGCAAGGCCATTAGCAGTAGGAGGAAGTGCTCCGGTTGCGAGAAAGAAAGCTGTGGCGCCGAACGCATATGCATCAACCGGCTTATCAATTATTGGTGTCGTCGAAAAAAGTTCTGGGGCCATGAATCCCGGAGTACCTGTCAAAACTGCGGTGGTTTTTGGAAGTGGCCCAATTTTGGCGAGACCAAAGTCAAATATCTTTATAGCGCCATCTTGATCGCGCTTTATGTTATTTGGTTTTAAGTCTCGATGCACTATGCCGCATGAATGGATATCCCGAACTCCACAAGCTACTTGATATAGTACATAATAGTAATCTAAGACTTGGAAACCTGAGCTGTAAAACTGCATAAGATCATCGTTCGGAAGAAACTCCTCCACTAGCGCAAAATCATTATTGTCATTGATAATGATCATGTCATATATCTGAACAACGTGCCGAGATTTTATCTTTTGAAGTGCGGTGATTTCATCGATTAAGCGCGGCATTTCGGTTTTTTCAGTAATCATTTTGATGACGACATCCCGCATTAGATGCTGGTCATCGCAGATGAAAGTAGTCCCAAAGCCACCGCTGATGGGATCCTGCTTTACAACATATCGAGGAGGAAACTTCATTCTTTTTCGGGAATAAACTGCAGGACCAAAGTATTAGCTTGCCTGTCATCTTTTTTGACTGTTGTTTTTTTGCTTCTCTTGTTTCTGGGCATATTAGTGCTGATATTAGATCGGGATTTTCGAGAAACCTTCTCAGCAATTTTGGTCGTTCTGACCCGCTCCGGCGGCGACCCAGATGTTGACCCTAAAGCTGAGTTATTAGCAGTTGACTTGGGCCGTTCGGCGTAAGTAACATTTTTTGGCACAAAGATAACGAGGGTCTCGCCAAATGCGGTTAGCGTTAGACAGGAACTTGCACCATTACGGCCAATGTCTGCAAAATTGGGATGGCATGGGTAAATAGCAATTGACGCATTGTCATCGCCACCAAGCCATTCAGCCATGGTCATGACTCGATGAGCCAATTCTCTTGTCTCGAGTTTCTGTTTGAACAAGATCTCAAGAACTTCTTGACCGATAAAGTAGGCGCCATCGGTCATCAGAGCTAGTCGCGCGTCACTCGTCATCATGTCGTATGATGGCAGAGTGATAACATGAGGTTCGATGCCATCACCCATGCCGATAAATTGTGAGAGTCGATTATCCACCGAGTCTGGGTAACGCCACGGCTCCAACCGCTTGCTAGATGTCGCGAGAGACGCTGATACGGTGTCATCTTTAGTTAATTGCAATAAACCTTCATCAGAATTTAAATAAATTCGACTATCGCCCACACTCAAACCTGCAGCGCCCTGCTTACCAAAAAGCACGGCACAAATGGTCGTTCCGCCCCGTGCCTGGTATCGCTTATAAACCGTCTCATTAGAAAACCGCGCCGCTTCTAATAGAAGGCTTTTGATGCCTCGAGTACAGTCGCCGAAACTTAGATAGATTGCAAATGATGCTAATGCCAGAGATGCTGAACTACCGCCGGCAGCCATCCCGCCAATGCCATCTAACAGGACAATAGCCTTCACATCGGCACCGTTTGATGCTTGGTTCTGAACATCTATCAAAGCTATACGATCTTGATTTTCTGAACGCACCGCACCACTTGATGTAGCGATAACCGCGGCGCCATCAAAGAAAATATCGTTCTTTTTTCCCGCTCGCGCCTCAAGCCAGGAGAAAGCGGTCGATATATACTCCTGGAGTTCTGTACTCATTGGGTCTACACCAGCTTCGCTTTTTCTCATCTAAAATAACCATCTTTCTTTGATTGCTGCGTCGACAATACAGACCGCTTTATCCCCGATAAAGCAACATACTCTTAACTTGGCTTAAACGTAAGGAAGTTAAAGTAAAAGGTGAACTTCGATACCATATTTCTCTTAGTCTAACCGACCAATATCTCTCAGGCGGCTTTTCAGCGGGTCGAAGTTCAATCCGATAAAAAGCGGAATCCCAGTCACAATCCCAAATCCTTCCAAATCTCATCCACCCTCGCCTTCACTGCCCCATCCATCACAATAGGAGCACCCCATTCCCGGCTAGTCTCTCCAGGCCATTTGTTAGTGGCATCCAACCCCATCTTCCCACCCAGCCCAGATATGGGGCTGGCAAAGTCTAGATAATCTATCGGCGTATTTTCAACGATAAGCGTGTCGCGCGCCGGATCGACCCGGGTAGTAATCGCCCAGATAACTTCCTTCCAGTCACGGATATTAACGTCATCATCTGTGACAATAATGAATTTGGTGTACATGAACTGCCTGAGGTAACTCCACACGCCGAACATGACGCGCTTGGCGTGGCCGGCGTACTGTTTTTTCATGGACACCACCGCCATTCGGTAGGAGCAGCCTTCCGGCGGCAGGTAGAAGTCGACGATTTCGGTGAACTGCTTTTGTAATAGAGGCACGAATACTTCGTTGAGCGCAACGCCAAGTATCGCCGGCTCGTCCGGAGGCTTGCCGGTATAGGTGGAATGGTAGATTGGGTCACGGCGCATGGTGATGCGCTCGACGGTGAATACCGGAAAGGTCTCCTGCTCATTGTAGTAGCCGGTGTGATCGCCAAAAGGGCCTTCCACGGCTGTCTCATCGGGGTAGATATATCCTTCCAGCACGATTTCGGCGCTAGCCGGAACCTGCAAATCATGGCTCAGGCATTTGACGATCTCGGTTTTTGCCCCTCGAAGCAAGCCGGCGAATTGATATTCGCTCAAGCTGTCCGGAACAGGCGTCACGGCACCTAGAATGGTCGCCGGGTCAGCCCCTAGCGCCACTGCGATGGGATAAGGTTTTCCCGGATTGGCCAGACAAAAGTCCCGAAAATCCAGCGCCCCGCCACGGTGGGCCAGCCAGCGCATGATCAGTTTATTTGGCCCGATCACCTGTTGCCGGTAAATGCCGAGATTCTGCCGCGTCTTGTGCGGCCCTCTGGTGACGGTCAAGCCCCAGGTGATCAGGGGGCCCACATCTCCCGGCCAGCAGGTCTGAATCGGCAGCCGGCCGAGATCCACGTCTTTGCCTTCCCATAGGACATCCTGGCAGGGGGCTCGCGAAAGCTCTTTCGGCGCCATGTTCAGTACCTGTTTCAGCACCGGGAATTTGTCCCACGCATCTTTCAAGCCTTTGGGCGGGTCGGGCTCTTTAAGATACGCAAGAAGCTTCCCGACTTCCCGTAACGCTCCAACGGAATCCTGCCCCATGCCCATGGCCACGCGCCGAGGCGTGCCGAACAGATTTCCCAGCACGGGAATAGTATGCCCTTTGGGCTTTTCAAACAGAATGGCCGGACCACCTGCCTTCAACACCCGGTCACAGATTTCGGTCATTTCCAGATGGGGATCGATTTCGACGCTTATGCGTTTCAGTTCGCCCTGATTTTCCAGCTGGGCGATAAAATCGCGCAGATCCTTGTATTTCATCTGGATCGCTTATGAGGTTGCCGTGATGAGGTAATCAAGCGCAATGCCGGCAAATATCGTTGCGCCCACCCAGTTGTTGTGAAGAAAAGCCTTGAAACAGTTTGCCCGGTTGCGATCGTGAATCAGACGGTACTGATAACGTATCAACCCTGACGCGACCGCCAGACCTGCGTAATAAATAATGCCCAGCTGCTCTATCAGCCCTATGACAGCCATGGTGGCGATAAAAGTAATATGGCACAGCATCACGCCCGCCACGTCGAAGCGGCCAAAAGTGATGGCGGAGGTCTTGATGCCGATCTTGAGATCGTCAACTTTATCCACCATTGCGTACTCTGTATCATAGGCAATCACCCAAAGCAGGTTCGCCGCCATCAATAGCCATGCCATATGGGGCACTTCGCCGGTTTGCGCGGCAAAAGCCATGGGGATGCCGAAGCTGAAGGCAATGCCGAGATACGCTTGTGGCATGGCGAAGAAGCGCTTGGTGAAGGGATAGCTTGCCGCAAGAAATAGTGCAAGCACGGATAGTTCAAGCGTGAGACGGTTGAGCGGCAGTATCAGCAGAAACGCGCACAGACTTAACCCGGCCGCCAGCAGCAGCGCTTCTTTGGAACTCAGCTTGCCGGTAGCCAGGGGGCGGTTTTTGGTGCGTTCGACATGCGCGTCGAAATTGCGGTCGGCATAGTCGTTGACGACACAGCCCGCGGAGCGCATCAGCACCGTGCCGAGTATGAATATCACCAGAATGTTCGTGCTGGGCACGCCATCCGCGGCAAGCCATAAACCCCATAAAGTGGGCCATAGCAGCAGCAATATACCGATGGGCTTATCGAGCCGCATCAGCTTTTCATAATGGCCCAGGCGCTGCGTTAACGTCATTATCCCAACTCCAGAATGGAAGGAAGAAATACTTCGGTAACGAGTATGGACTGCCCGTGCAAGCTGAATAAGGAGCGCCGCGCCCACAGGCCGGACGGCTTTGCTTTCAAATTCCTGCAGGCACGATTGAAAAGTGGATGAACGGAATTCAATCTTTTGAACCGGAGCGGTGTGCGTTTTATCACTGGATTAGTAAATAATACGGTGCCCAATGACCTGTTACCCAAGCCGTTCAACCCCCGCCATGCGCCGCGCAGATCTTTTCTCGCCACTACCGAATGAGCAAATACCACCGGCGTATCGCCACAATACAAATACACTTCCCGTATCAGCGCCCGTTCCTGCCGGCGCAAGTTCATAAGGGCAAGTTCATCTCCGCATGCCGTTGCCAGTGACTGGAACACTGGCTTGACGCGAAATTCGCCGCAGCAACGCTGCTGAATGAGCTGCGTAAGCGAACCCCGATTCTGCAACCAGCCACGAGCATGGGGTGATACGGAAGACGGCGCAGGATGCCATGGCAATGACTGGACAGCATTCATTAAAGTGAAACTGAAAAAGGGTGAATTATGCCGCATAATCCAGTGCGGCTGAACCTTTATCCCCAAAGGTGATCCGCCAGAGAATTTCGCCAATTTATTTCCAGGCGGGAAAAACTTTCTGGTTGAGCTAATTCACATTGAAATCTCGATGAAACTGACTGAGTTTTGGTCACTGCGCCGAATGATCTCTTACTTCTGAGAACAACCGCTCCAGCAGCACGCCTGAGCCGTAATCACGCAACTCAACCACTTTGGACGCAATGTCCACGGCGACGCAGCCCAGTACGTTCCGGCCGGGCTCGAAAAGCAGCAGCCGCCATGAATTCGGAAGGGTATTATCGTCCGAATCAAAGAGAATCTTCGGTTCCCTGCTTTTCGCAAGGCTGATTTCAAAACTGTCCAAGGGCTTTGAAAGTCCCAGCCCCAGGGCCTTGATGTAAGCTTCCTTACAGGTCCAGAGGGTAAAAAAACCGGCATTCACCTCATGAGAGTCCATCGCAAGCAGCCATGCTTGTTCGCCCGGCGCAAAATACGACGAAATCGTTTCAGGCTCCTCAAAATCCCGGAAAGTCTCGACATCTACTCCGACCCCGGTTCCACGGGCAACTGCATGGATTATGCAATCGCCGGAATGCGCCACATTAAATTGCACTGAGCTGACCGGATACTCAAGAAACAACTTACCGTATTGATTTTGTTTGAACCGGATCCGGGCAGGATGAGCGCCTGTATATCGTGCTAGCAAGCAACGCAGGAAGGCGCGTCCCAAAACAAATAGCTTCCGGTCGCGCTCGAAGTGGAATCGGGCTGCACGGTCTCGCTCCTCCTCATCAAGGACCGACAGCAGATCATCGAACGGAATACCTGTTTGCGCGACGGAGGTATACCAAAGGTGAACCGTACCTGCATGAAGTTCGATAGGCGACGGGGAAGTCATGGGATTCATCCGCAACCTCCGGCTCGAAATTCGGGAGTCAGATTATCAAAGTCCATATTGACCGGACGCACGGATATAAAAACTAAGAGCGCTTTTTTGACAGCAGCAGCAACAGCGTGGGCACGCCCAGCAACGCCGTCAATACTCCCACCGGCAATTGCTGAGGCGCCCACATGGTGCGGGCAAGGGTATCGGCCAATGTAAGGAAGCCGCCCCCTAAAAGTATAGCGAGGGGCAGGAGCCAGCGAACGTCGTTGACTCCCAGCAGGCGAACGGCATGCGGCACGATCAGGCCGACGAAACCGACTGCGCCGGCCAGCATCAGAGCCGCCACCGTTGCCAATGACGCAAAAAAATAGATTCCCATCTGCAGCGGTAACACGGCAACACCCAACGTTTTCGCTTTCATCTGGCCAAGGCTCAGAACGTTGAGGCTGCCGGAAAAAAGCATGCTCACCCCTGCTGCAAGAATCAGCGCCAGCCATGCGGGCAGCAGTCCTTCGGCGCGGGAAACGTCGCCCATCAGCCAGAACAGCATGCCTTTTACATCGCTGGCCGGCGCCAGGGTCAGGATCAGCGTTGTCAGCGCGGTACTGCCGGCGGACAACACTACCCCTGTCAAAAGCAGACGGTAGAGATTCCAGTCCCCGGTGCGGTAGCTCAAGCCGAAAACAATGGCAATCGCGGTCAACGCGCCGGCTAGGGAGGCAACATTGGTCAGCATGAGCCCCCCTCCCAGCAGCATTGCGAGGAGGGCGCCCACCGCCGCGCCGCCGGACACCCCCAGAATATAAGGATCAGCGAGCGGGTTACGCAATAACACCTGCAATAAGGTTCCCGCCAGGGCCAGCAGGCCGCCACACGCGAAAGCCGCCAGAACGCGGGGTAAGCGAAGCTGCCAGATAATTTGATGCGCGACGCTGTCGTTCCTATCGTTTGGCGACAACAGGACCTGGACAATACGGCCAGCAGCGATGTCGACACTGCCGAAAAGCAGGCCGGTGAACACGCCGCCAAAAGCCAGCAGACAGAAGAGAGTCAGCAGCAATAAAGGATATTTCGCGGCTGTCACGCCAATACGCGAACATTCATATTTCCCGGCAGCGGATCAACAGCGATAGCATGTCATTGCATTTGCCATTTCCACCGACCCCCTAGCGCAAACTGATGATGGGCCATTTGTTTTTTTCAGCATAGGCCTTGAGTGTTGGATCAGGATCGACCGCCACCGGATGGGTGACCTTTTTTAGCAGCGGCAGATCGTTCAAAGAATCGCTGTAGAACCAGCTTTCCAAAAATGACAGCCAAGTCAGATTGTGCTCGTCAAGCCAACTTTCCAGGCGAGCGATCTTGCCCTCCCTGAAACAGGGGAGGCCGGAAACCCGGCCCGTGAATTCACCATCCTTTTGTTCCGGCTCCGTAGCGATGAGATGACTTATACCCAGTGCCCGGGCAATGGGCGCGGTTACAAAGCTGTTGGTCGCGGTAATGATGACGCATAGGTCACGGCCGAGCCTGTGCCTGTTGATCAGTTCCTTCGCACTGGGCGTTATCAAAGGCAGAATCCTTTTCTCCATGAATTCGCGGTGCCAGGCATCAAGTTGGGTTCGGGGATGGCGCGACAGGGGCTTTAGCTGAAAATCCAGAAACTCATGTATGTCGAGGGTGCCGGCTTTGTACTGTTCGTAGAATTCCACATTCCGGGCTTCGTAAACTTCACGGTCGAGCACGCGCTGCTCTATAAGGAATTGCGCCCATTGGAAATCGCTATCGCCGTTTAAAACCGTATTATCGAGATCGAACAGCGCCAGATTCATGAGGTGGCCTGCAATAGTTCACGTACCAGGGGAACGGTGATTTTCCGCTGACTGGCCAGGGAATAGCTGTCAAGGGCATCGAGGGTCGCCATCAAGGAGGGCAAGTCGCGTCGTTCGTGCCGCAGCAAGTAGTCGCATACCTCCTGCGACAAATCAAGTCCGCGACTGATTGCATGGCTTTTCATGGCTTCCACTTTTTCCTCGTCGGTCAGTTCATGAACCTGGTATACCAGACCCCATCCCAGGCGCGTGACAAGGTCTTCCCGCAGCTTTAATTGCGCCGGTGCGGCCGGGCCGGTTACCAGCAGAAATGCGGCGCCTTCATCACGAATACGATTATAGAGATTAAACAAGCCGATTTGTGCCCCGTCGTTAAGGCGGTCCACATCGTCCACGAGAACGCAATCGGTTTCGCTGCCATCAGCAAAATGGGTATTTTCATCACAGGCAAAGTACGCCGTGCTCATTTTGTTGCGCATACAGACTCCGGCTACGCCCTGAAGCAGGTGGCTTCTGCCGCATCCCGGCGGCCCCCACAGATAAATAATACGTTCACTCTCCCGTCCCGCGAGAACGCCGTCCAAAGCCTGCAATAGCTCGGCATTGCGCCCGGGCACGAAATTAATCAGCGTGGGTTGCGGCGACGGCGTGATGCCCAGCAAGAGCTGTTCCATCTAATGTTTATTGTCCAGGTATTACCGGCGTGCGTGGCGCAGCCTTGCATTTACGGTAAAATTGCCTTTTTTGAAAGCAGCACTCTAACCGCAACCAGGCGAGAACTCAACTTGACTTCATCCCGACAGGAAGATTCCAGCTCCATCCCTCTCTCCTACCGCGCAGCGGGTGTGGATATTGACGCGGGTGATCGCTTGGTGGAGAACATCAAACCCTATGCCAGGCGCACGATGCGTCCGGAAGTACTCGGAGGCATAGGCGGGTTTGGGGCGCTATTCGAGATTTCCAAAAAATACCGTAACCCGGTCCTGGTATCGGGTACCGATGGCGTCGGCACAAAATTGAAGCTTGCCTTCCAGTTTGGCAAGCATGATGGAGTGGGTATAGACCTGGTGGCAATGAGCGTCAACGATATCCTGGTCCAGGGAGCGGAACCGCTATTCTTCCTGGATTACTTCGCGTGCGGGCGCCTGGACGTGGACACGGCAACCCGGGTAGTGAAGGGTATTGCGGCAGGCTGCGAACAAGCAGGGTGCGCTTTGATCGGCGGCGAAACGGCCGAGATGCCAGGCATGTACCCGGAAGGAGAATACGATCTTGCGGGCTTCGCCGTGGGTGCCGTCGAGAAAGACAGCCTCATCACCGGCTTGACCATTCGGGAAGGCGACGCGGTTTTGGGGCTTGCTTCCAGCGGCGCCCATTCCAACGGCTACTCGCTGATTCGCAAGATTGTCGAAAAAAATAACATCGACTTGTGCACCGATTTCAACGGCGAAGCGTTAATCGACGTCATCATGGCGCCAACGCGGATTTACGTGAAACCGCTGCTCGAACTGATGAAGCGTCTGCCGGTTAAAGGCATGGCCCATATCACAGGTGGTGGGCTATCGGAAAACATACCCCGTGTTCTGCCAGACGGTGTCACGGCGATTCTCAAAAAAGAGACATGGGACATGCCTCCGCTTTTTCGTTGGCTGCAACAGCAAGGCAACGTGGCGGATAGTGAAATGCATCGCGTGTTTAATTGCGGCATCGGCATGGTGGTGATAGTGGCGCCGGAACTGGCCGATGCCGCAATGCAATCTTTGCGGTCCTCCGGCGAAACTGTACGGCGTGTAGGCACAATTCGACACCGCAATGCAAATGAAGCTCAAACCATCATCGAGTGATTGACCGGGTACATAAAAATAGCCAAGCCACGGTGATTCAAGCCAGTTGCTGACAATGAAATCCCTTGTAATTCTCATCTCCGGCCGCGGCAGTAATATGCAGGCGCTGATCGAAGCAAAACTTCCAGTCAGGGTAGCCGCCGTCATCAGCAACAAGCCGAATGCGCCGGGATTGGAAATCGCAAAAATGCATGGTTGTGAAACCATCGTGGTAGACCAGCGGTCTTACCCCGAACGCGCGGCGTTTGACGCCGCGTTGATGGAAACAATCGACGCTTATCAGCCGGATCTGATCGCCCTTGCGGGCTTCATGCGCATTCTCGGCAACGATTTTGTCAACCACTATCAGGGCAGGCTGCTGAACGTTCATCCCTCGTTGCTGCCTGCTTTTCCGGGTCTCAACCCTCACCGGCAGGCGTTGAAAGAGGGCGTAAAGATACACGGCTGTACAGTACACTTTGTCACCGCGCAAATGGATTGCGGGCCAATCATTATTCAGGCTGCGGTTCAGGTACGGCCCGATGACACCGAGGAAACGCTCGCGGCACGGGTGTTGCAACAAGAACACCGCATTTACCCGGAAGCCGTGCGCTGGTTTATGGAAGACCGGTTGAAGCTCTCCGAGAATCGCGTAAACGTGAGCAATGCCGGATTTAATGGCTCAGTCTTATATTCACCGGGATCAAACAAATGAAACAGCTAGCAGTTGCCCTATTGTGCGGTTTAAGTTTTTCCACTTTTTCCGCTTTCTCCGCTTGTGCCGCCGATATTCCTCCTCGCGTGGATATCAGTTATTCGGTCACTTCCGGCAGCCTTGAAGCGGAAATGAATGACACATTGGAAATCAGGCAGGAAAACGGTGCGCGCCGGTATGCAATCTCCAGCGAAGGCCGCGCCAAAGGCCTGCTGGCGCTGACACAGCCAGACAGCTTGGTACGTGATAGCGAAGGGATCATAACCGCAAAAGGAGCGCTGCGCCCCGAACGCTTTTCGGATCAGCACGGGGCAAAAATCCCGAAGGTCGCTATTTTCGACTGGAGTAACAAGCTGCTGACCCTTCAGCACAAACGCGGGGAGGAAAAAAAGGCCCTGCCCGCTGACGCTTTGGACAGACTGAGCCTGCTCTACAGCTTCATGTTTTCTCCCGCGCCCGGCAAGGTAATAAACCTGCACGAAACCGATGGCCGGCGCCTCGAAGTGGCAAGTTATACCGTTGGCAAGGAAACCCTGGATACACCGATGGGCAAACTTGAAACTATCGTGCTGACAAAGAGACTGGAAAAGGAAGGCGATCGGGACAAGAAAATATGGCTTGCCGTCGACCATCATATGCTACCAGTGCGCGTCGTCTCTGCGGAAAAACTCGGTATCGTGACCGATCAGATGGTCAAGAAAATAAGATATGGAGAAACGCCAAAGACGCCAAACACCTTCCAGCAGGGCCGCCTGCAATGAGTAAAAAGCGGGAATGATCCTATAAACCCGCTTTTCCCCGCGCACCTCTTTCCCAGGATGATATGCGCTCCATCTTGGCAAGGGGTGTCTTAGCCTTACTTTTTGCCGAACCGACAATAAATGCGTCTCACCCCTGCCCACTTGGACATGGCTACCGCTGCACTGCGTGCCGTGCTTCCGCTGGAATACCCTGCTGATTCGATATTGCGGCATTTTTTTCGTGATAATCCAAAGCTTGGAGCAAACGATAGGGCTTTTATCGCAGAAACAGTATTTGGCGTCCTGCGCCACCGGTTCTTTCTTGAAAGCGCCGTCGAAATTGCAACGCCTCGTTCACTACTGCTCGTATATCTGGCCAAATTTCAAGGTTTGAATTTGCGCGAACTCATACCGCTTGCCAGCGAGGCTGAGGCAAAGTGGCTCATGGGCATCAAGGCGGTATCCGTGGAATCACAACTGCTTGCAGTCCAGGCCGAGTTTCCGGATTGGCTGATGGAAAAACTGCACGGTTTTATGGAAGACAACGAGATTCTCGATCTGGGACGCTCCCTGCAACACGCCGCACCCCTCGACTTGCGCGTAAATACGCTCCTTGCAACTCGGGACGAAGTCATTGCTTCACTAGCCAAAGATGGGATCGAGGGCGGCGCCACGCCTTATTCGCCCATTGGCATTCGCCTTGCAGGCAAGCCGGCTATCAACCGCCAGGAGTTGTTTCTCTCGGGCAAAGTGGAAGTCCAGGATGAAGGCAGCCAATTGCTAGGCTATCTGCTGGCACCAAAGCGGCGGGATATGGTGGTTGATTTCTGTGCGGGAGCCGGGGGCAAGTCGCTCATGCTGGGTGCGTTGATGCATTCGCAAGGACGCATCTATGCTTTTGATAATTCCGAAAAACGACTGAACAACCTCAAGCCGCGCCTCAAACGCTCAGGCTTATCCAATCTCTACCCGCAACTGATCACGAACGAAAACGACATCAAGGTAAAACGGCTGACGGGGAAGATCGACAAGGTGCTGGTGGATGCGCCGTGTAGCGGCTTGGGGACGCTGCGCCGCAATCCTGATCTGAAATGGCGGCAGTCATCGCAGAGCGTGGAAGAACTCAAGCGCAAGCAGGCGGCAATTCTGTCCTCTGCGGCAAACCTGCTTAAACCAGGCGGCAGGCTGGTCTATGCTACCTGCAGCTTTTTGCCGGAAGAGAATCAGGAAATCGTCCAGAATTTTCTGGACTGTCATCCCCGGTTCATACTGCTGACCTGCTCCGAATTGCTGGCGCAGCAAAAAATCCCGCTCGACACGGGCACATTCCTGCAACTGTCACCCCGTCTGCACGGTACAGATGGGTTTTTTGCCGCTGCGCTGGAATTATCGGGGACCGAAGCGTGATATCGCTAAACCGTAGCGCTTTCATAACGGGTTGCCTGGCGATATTTCTTTCGGCGTCCGCGGCAGCCTTTGAGTCGCCCTCAGACAGGGATCGTAAAACTCCTCCTGTTCTATCCGCCACCGGCACAGTGCAAGTGGCTTTCACGCCGGGAGATGATGCAGACAAGCTCATCGCTGATGCGATTCATGATGCTCAGCGCCAGATCCTGGTGCAGACATTCAGTTTTACCCATCGCAAGATAGCGGACGCATTGATTGCAGCCAGGCAGCGGGGAGTGGACGTTAAAGTTCTTGCGGACAAGGACCAGATCCACAGGATTGCCACGAGCTTGATTTCGAAGATTGCCGCTGAGGGTGTACCGGTCTTTACTGACTCCGAGCACACCAGCGCCCATAACAAAGTCATGGTGATCGACGCGGGGAGCCCGGAAGCGACGCTGATAACCGGCAGTTTCAATTTTACTCAGGCCGCGCAGTATCGAAACGCGGAGAATGTGCTGGTGATACGCAATAACGCTCCGCTTACCAATCTCTACCTGAAAAACTGGCACCGCCATTACGAGCACTCACGGCCTTACCGGTAGGCGCAATTACGGTTTTTAACCGCACGCATCCATTAGTGAGCCCAGAGTCTGCCGGTCATTCCCTGATTCCGGTTCCAGCATCACCTACCTGTCAGACTACGCCGGCTCACTGATGTACCGTCCTTGATATAAAGCCTGATTTTGGATAAGATAACACAATCAACCAGTTGGAATTTTTATAAATGAAATTCCCGGTTCCAAAAGGAAAATAATCACGCTAATTGCTGTAGGAGACCGCTGCATTATCAGGCGCCGCGACAATCTGTTCGTAGAAACCAACCCTGACGTTTTATCAAGAATCATGAAGAAAACTTTCCTGGTCATATTCTTTACGCTACTGTCCACATACGTTTTTGCGCAAAAAGAGGCTCAGGAATTCCCCTGGAGCAGGGCCGCAAAAATCATGGATGCAGATGAGGCAAAGGCCTCTACAAGAAAAAAGGCAGAGCGACCGTCCGAGGCGGACATGAAAAAGCCTGAGAGGAGAGAGAATACTAAAGAGGATACGAACAACAAGAAGAGTAAGTAGAGCTTGGTTCCCTGGCATCAAGTTTTATTTCAGACGCGAACTCTTGATCCGGGGGCTTTATGGGCGCTTTAATCTTCTATATCGGGATCTACTTCCTCGGTTACTATGCCGCGTATCTGATCAATCAACTGGCAGGCCGAATCGTGATCAAGAACCGCCGCCTGCTGGGGCTTGTTGCGGCTCTCGCTGTCGGCGTGATTCACGGCTACAAGATAATCAGCAGTCCTCCTCCTCATCATGGCGACGGGGCAGGCTATGCACTCGCCTTATACGTTATCCTGCCTCTCACAATAATCATGGCTGGCGTCTTGTTTCTCAGGTGGCAGGACAAACAGGACGAAGAAGACGGGCGTTAGTTACAACCGTAGGAGCTGAAACCTATACCGTCTTTTTCTGTATGAGCTCTACCTTGTAACCGTCCGGATCTTCCACGAAGGCAATGACCGTGGCGCCATGCTTCATGGGCCCCGCCTCACGCGTAACCCGGCCGCCACGCTTTTTCACTTCCTCGCAGGCTTGATAGGCGTCGTCCACTTCTATGGCGATATGTCCGTAGCCCGTACCCAGATCATATTTTTCAACATCCCAGTTGTGGGTCAGCTCCAATACTGCGCCAGCCGCCTCATCCTGATAACCGACAAACGCCAGCGTGAATTTCCCCTCGGGATAATCCTTGCGGCGTAACAGCTTCATCCCCAGCACATCTGTGTAGAACGTAATGGATTTTTCCAGATTTCCAACACGCAGCATGGTATGAAGAATGCGCATTTCAGATCTCCACCATCTCAAAATCTTCCTTCCGGGCAGCGCATTCCGGACAAGTCCAATTCATGGGCACGTCTTCCCATAAAGTGCCTGGCGGAATACCTTCCTGCGGCGAACCCTCCGCTTCGTCGTATATATAGCCGCAAATGAGACACATGTAACAACGGTAAACGCGAGTTTCGGTCGGAGGCATGATGAATGAGAGTAATTTGGGTTAAAATATTATTTTACGGTATTAGCCCATGTCTCAGCCACCCCCCGCAGTACTTTCTTTCGCGGCCAGCGACTCTACCGGGGGCGCTGGCATTCAAGCCGATATCCTTACGCTTGCCAGCATGGGATGCCATCCTCTCACCGTAATTACCGCCATTACGGTGCAGGATACTGCGGGCGTGGAAGACGTAATGGCGCTGGACCCGGAATGGGTTGCGGACCAGGCGCGCGCCGTGCTCGAAGACATGCCGGTGCACGTATTCAAGATCGGGCTATTGGGCAGCGTCGAAATCATCACGGCCATTGCCGAAGTGGTTTCGGATTACCCCGATATCCCGCTGGTACTGGACCCGGTACTCGCCTCGGGTCGGGGCGACGAACTAGCCAGTGAAGAAATGGTGGCGGCGATGCGCGAATTGCTGCTTCCCCAGGCGACCATCATTACCCCCAACAGCATCGAAGCAAGGCGGCTCGCGCAGGATGATGAGGACGACGATGACACCCCCGGCCTGAGCCAGTGCGCTAGCCGGCTTCTGCATATGGGGTGCGAGTACGTGTTGATCACTGGAACCCATGAAAATACATCGCAGGTGGTTAACCATCTGTATAGCGCCGGCGGTGTTGTCCGTGCCGATACCTGGGACCGGCTGGCAGGCTCCTACCACGGTTCCGGCTGCACCCTTGCTTCGGCGATCGCCGCCGCGCTTGCCAATGGGCTGCCGATTGCGGACGGAGTATATGAAGCGCAGGAGTATACCTGGCAGTCGCTAAAAGCGGGATTTCGCCCGGGGATGGGGCAGCATCTGCCAGACAGGTTATTCTGGGCCCGTGATGATAACGATGCCGCAAATGGAAACAAAACAGAATAACGTGGCCCGTAAAATGATGCGACGGCAGATTTCCGGCCTGTACGCGATCACTCCCGATATGGCGGATACCGCCAGCCTCGTTGAGATGGCGCGGCAGGTGCTGGCAGGAGGGGCACGGCTGGTCCAGTATCGCAGCAAGATCAATGACGGCACGCTGCGCTTGGAACAGGCGCATGCACTCGCTCATCTTTGCAGGAGGTTTCGCGTGCCCTTCATTGTTAACGATCATCCCGATCTTGCCGTGGAGGTCGACGCTGATGGCGTACATCTGGGCAGGGATGATGCGGGGATATCCGAAGCACGACGCGATTTGGGGCCCGAAAAAATTATCGGGGTCTCCTGCTATAACCGTCTGGAGCATGCCGTTGAAGCCGAGCGACAAGGAGCGGATTATGTCGCGTTCGGCGCTTTTTTTGCTTCCGTCACAAAACCTGGCGCGGTGTCCGCGCTCATTGGCCTATTATGTGACGCACAGCGTAAATTGCATATTCCCATCGTCGCCATCGGGGGTATTACGCCGAAAAACGGCCTTGAATTGATTGGCCACGGCGCGGATGCAGTGGCCGTGAGCAACGCTTTGTTTTATGACGGCAACATTCAGTCTGCGGCGGAGAGTTTTTCCCGATTATTCAAGCCGGGTCAGTCTTCAATTTCTCATCATGGGTTAGTCAATAATGTCACGTAACCAGCAATTATTCGAACGATCTCAGGAATATATTCCGGGCGGCGTCAACTCGCCGGTTCGCGCCTTTAAATCAGTGGGCGGCACCCCGGTATTTTTACAGCGCGGGCAAGGGGCCTATGTGCTGGATGCAGACGATAAAACCTATATCGATTACGTCGGCTCCTGGGGTCCATTAATTCTTGGCCATGCTCATCCGGAAGTGATTGAAGCGGTACAGGCGGCAGCCCGAAAAGGTTTGACGTTTGGCGCACCCACCGAGGCGGAACTGGAAATAGCGGAACTGCTGTGCAAACTTGTTCCTTCAATCGAGCAAGTGAGAGTGGTGAGTTCCGGGACTGAAGCCACCATGAGCGCCATTCGCCTTGCACGAGGCTATACCGGCAGAAATCGAATAGTGAAGTTCGAGGGTTGCTACCATGGCCATGACGATGCCTTACTGGTCAAGGCAGGTTCAGGAGCGCTGACTTTCGGCCACCCAAGCTCCGCCGGCGTTCCGGTGGAAACCGCTTCCAGCACCGTAGTGCTGGATTACAATGATCTCGACGGCGTGGAACAGGCCTTCAGCCAATTTGGCGAAGAGATCGCCACGGTTATCGTCGAACCCGTCGCGGGAAATATGAATCTTATAGCACCGAAGCCTGGCTTCCTGCAGGGGCTGCGCGAGCTATGCACCAGGCACGGCAGCGTACTCATCTTTGACGAAGTCATGACCGGCTTTCGTGTCGGGCTGGAATGCGCCCAGGGCCTCTACGGCATAAAACCCGATCTTACCACCTTGGGCAAAGTGATCGGTGGCGGCATGCCGATGGCCGCCTTCGGCGGCAGACGAGACATCATGCAGTGCCTGGCGCCGGTTGGAGCGGTATATCAGGCAGGCACCCTTTCAGGTAACCCGGTGGCAGTAGCGGCCGGACTTGCCACGTTGAAGCTGGTACAAGCACCGAATTTTTATGAAGAACTCGCCTCCAGGACCCGGCAGCTTACTGAAGGCCTCGCCGCTGCCGCTGAAAAACATGATATTGCTTTTTCCGCGCAGTCGATAGGAGGCATGTTCGGCCTTTATTTCCGGAAAAATCTGCCGGAAAGCTATGTTGAGGTAATGAGCTGCGACAGGGATGCTTTCAACCGCTTTTTCCATTCGATGCTAAAGGAAGGCATTTATTTCGCCCCGTCAGCATTTGAAGCGGGATTTGTTTCCGCGGCACATGGCGATGCCGAAATCAGCAAGACACTGCTTACGGCTGAAAAAATTTTCAGTGCCGGAAACTAAAAAGCGGCCCGAGCCGTTTTAATTGGCTCAGGCCGCCTCGATTGCCGCCATTCCCTAGAATCAGTTCGTTCAGCGTTTATTGGCGCAGGCCCGAAATAAACTCGGACACAGCCCTCAGTTCCTTTTCTGTCATGCGCGAGGTGATCGTGTGCATCACATCGTTTTCGTCGTTTGCACGCTGCTCTGTGCGGAATGCCCGGAGTTGCCCGAGAGTGTATTCCGAGTGTTGCCCGGCAAGCCGGGGATATTTAGGCGGAAGACCAGTCCCGTTGGGTGAATGGCAACCGGTACAGGCGGGAACGCTGGTTTCGAGATTTCCGCCCCGGTATAATTGCTCGCCTTGCTCAGCCAGTGATTTATCCTGAGCTACCCCAGGCTTGGGTGTCTGCTGGGCATAGTAAGCGCCAAGATTCCTGATGTCCTCCGCCGAGAGCGGCTCAACCATTGCGGTCATAATCGCACTTTCCCGTTCAGCAGGCTTGCCGTCCTTCGACTTGAAATTATTCAGTTGCTTGATGATATACTCGGCATGCTGACCGGCCAGGCTTGGATTTGCGGGAATAATACTGTTGCCGTCAGGATTGTGGCAAGCCGCGCAAACCTGAGTCGCAATTTGCTGGCCCTTGGCTGCATCTCCTTTGTCACTGCCGGGCTCGGGAGCGGTTTCGGCGAAAACCTGACTGGATAAGGCCAATGCCACCGAGACCGCAATGTTCGAAATTAGCTTCATGCCTTGCATTCCTGGAACTCCGAAAAAAGGTTTTTGCGATTAACATGGCATTTTAACAAGGCAAAGGCTGAATAACAACAATAAGCTATCGGCAGATGAGAACATTATTTTTTTTATTGCTGTTTATCAACCTCGCCTTTGCGGTTTATATTCAACTGGAGCCGGTTGCAAGAAGCGGACCACAGCCCGCGCCCGAGTTCCGGCCGGAAAAAATCAAGCCTCTGCCCGCGATTGCCGCTCAGGCAACAACCACCTGCCTGGAATGGGGAAGGTTTGTTGAAGCGGATCTGGAGCGTGTGGAGGCCGCAATTGCAAAGCATGGGCTGAGCGAACAGGTGAGCCGGCAGGATATAGGTAAAGCGCCTGTTTACTGGATACACATTCCCCCTTTGAGAAGCAGGCAGCACGCCGAGCGGAAGATGGGAGAGCTCAAGAGGCTGGGGGTTACCACTTATACCCTCGTTCAGGACGACAGCAAATGGAATAACGCCATCTCCATGGGGTTTTTTGAAAACATAGAAGATGCGCAGGCTTTTATGGCGGCGCTGAGAAGTAAAGGCGTAAGATCAGCGATTATCGGCGCACGCAATCTGGAGCAGGTGAAGTTTGTGGCAAGAGAGCCATCGGAGAGCGTAACAGGTAAAATGACGGAGTTGAAACAGGAATTCCCCGGCAGCGAACTCAAGACAACCAAGTGTAATTAGAAAAAAATTGGCCTGTTCAAGCGCTGCTCACGATAGCAACCAGGGGGCTGCCTTGATAGGGATAAACTCGGCTTTATCGCACTTGCCTGCGGAAGCGATGCTGCGCATCGCCGCCTCCTACTCGCCTTAAAAAGCATTTACCGAACGTCGAATCGCCTGTTCCTGATCCCAATACGGCTAGCTTGATACGGGACTTGCAATGCCATGTCCGCACCCCCATCATACGTTTTTTCCACCGAAAGCGTTATCACCGATCCGGAATCATTATGACAGTACCTCTCAAAACCCCTCAAGAGATAGAAAAAATGCGCGTGGCAGGTAAACTCGCATCAGAGGTGCTGGACTACATCGCACCCTTCGTCAAACCCGGCGTTACTACTGAGGAGCTTGATACACTGTGCCATGACTATATGGTCAATGTTCAGAATACAATTCCGGCGCCACTGAACTACGCCCCGCCCGGATATTCGCCGTATCCGAAATCCATCTGCACATCGGTCAATCACCAGGTTTGCCACGGGGTGCCGGGCCAGAAAACGCTGAAATCCGGCGATATCGTCAATATTGATGTGACCGTCATCAAGGATGCATACCACGGCGACACCAGCCGAATGTATTACGTCGGCGAACCAGGAATCCAGGCCCGGCGCTTGTGTGAAACTACCTACGAATCCATGTGGCGAGGTATCGAGGAGATCAAGCCGGGAAGGCACTTGGGAGATATCGGCCATGCCATCCAGCAATTCGCGGAAAGTCACGGATACAGCGTGGTGAAAGAATTCTGCGGCCACGGGATCGGCGTGAAATTCCATGAAGAACCGCAAGTGCTCCACTATGGCCGAGCCGGCACCGGGCTGGAGCTCAAGGCCGGCATGATTTTTACGGTGGAGCCGATGATCAATGCGGGAAAGGCTGCGATACGCCAGATGGCCGACGGCTGGACCATCGTAACCAAGGATCACAGCCTGTCTGCACAGTGGGAACATACCGTGCTGGTCACCGATAAGGGATATGAAGTCCTGACTCTCTCGTCCGGCTCGCCTGCAAAGCCGGTTTTTCGTTCGTGATTAATGGACCGGCTTGATGTAAGGCCATTGGAAAGTCCTTTTAACCCTGAAGCCGTCAAGGAAGCACTGCTTCAGGGCCGCGAGTTGCTACACCGACGTTACGGCAAGAACAGGAATGGCGCAGCCTCCTTGCTGCGCCGCCACAGTCGATTGGTGGATGGCATCCTGCGACATGTCTGGCGAGAAACCGGAATGCCCGATTCCATTGCCCTGGTGGCAGTGGGAGGCTATGGCCGCGAGCAACTCTTTCCTCATTCCGACGTCGATCTGCTGGTATTGCTTTCAACTGAAGGAAGCGGTGCGAACACGGTGGCTGGCGGTAATGAGGCACGGCTGGAACAATGGGTGGGATTGTTGTGGGATATAGGGCTGGAGGTCGGCCACAGCGTTCGCACCATTCCGGAATGTGTTGAAGAAGCCGCCAAGGACATCACTGTTCAGACCAGCCTGCTGGAAGCCCGGCAGCTTGCGGGACGCCGGCAACTGTTCAAGGAACTTTCGCGCTCCATGCAGGCCTTGCTTGCGCCCCGCACATTTTTTACCGACAAGCAGCTTGAGCAACGGCAACGCCATAGGCGTTATCAGGACGCGACATACAAGCTTGAGCCTAATATAAAGGAAAGCCCCGGCGGCCTGCGGGATTTGCAAAACATTCTCTGGGTCAGCCGCGCGGCAAAATCGGGGAACTCCTGGAAAGACCTTGCCAAGGGAGGATTCATTACCCCTCGGGAAGCCCGTCTCGCTCAACGCAACGAAAGCATCCTGCAGGACCTTCGTATTCGGCTGCACTACCTCGCGGGCAGGCGTGAAGACAGGCTGCTATTCGATTACCAGACTCCCCTGGCAGATGAACTCGGTATAACTGGAAAGCCGCCGCGCCGCGCCGGTGAAATGCTGATGCAGCGGTATTATCGTGCCGCGAAGTCGGTAACACAGATCAATACCATACTGCTGCTCACCCTGCGCGCCGAGATTTTTCCCGATCAGGTTGCCGCTCCTGTCATTATCAATGAACGTTTTCAAAAGCGTGGGGAATGGCTGGAAGTACGCGATGAGAGCGTGTTCAGCCAATATCCAGGTGCCATTCTTGAAAGTGTTCTGCTGTTGCAGCAGCATCCCGACCTGATG
The DNA here is from genome assembly GCF_900115125.1 of Nitrosospira briensis. Lineage (GTDB taxonomy): Bacteria > Pseudomonadota > Gammaproteobacteria > Burkholderiales > Nitrosomonadaceae > Nitrosospira > Nitrosospira briensis_A. The sequence continues at coordinate 556,871 of NZ_FOVJ01000002.1, forward strand.
GGCCGTAGCGCGGCAACGCTTAGAGCAATGTGGCGGGCAGCGCCACTCGTTAACGCAGCATTCCGGCGCGATCCTCGCCATTGTGCCCTGTTCATGGAAATCTTGCGCCAGCCCCGCAGATTGACGCGTGAACTGAGATTGATGAATCGCTTTGGCATTCTGGGACGCTACATTCCAGCGTTCGGCCGTATCGTCGGGCAGATGCAACACGATCTATTCCATGTCTATACGGTGGATGAACATATCCTGATGGTAGTGAGAAACCTCCGGCAGTTCATGGCGCCCGAGTTCGCCCATGAAAATCCGCTGTGCAGCCGGCTCATCCGCGATTTCGAACGGCCTGAAGTGCTGTATCTTGCCGGACTGTTCCACGACATCGCCAAAGGGCGCCAGGGAGATCATTCGAAGCTTGGCAAGGTGGATGCCGTGCGTTTCTGCAAGCGGCATGAAATGTCGCCCGAAGACACTGAACTGGTCGCGTGGCTGGTGGAAAACCATTTGCTCATGTCTGCCACAGCGCAAAAAAAAGACATTTCCGATGTGAACGTGGTTGGGGATTTTGCCCGGCGGATGGAGAATGAGCGACGCCTCATCGCGCTTTACCTGCTTACCGTTGCGGATATTCGAGGCACCAGCCCGAAGGTATGGAATGCGTGGAAAAGCAGACTGCTGGAAAATCTGTTCCGAAGGGCGCAGCGCCACCTGTGCGGCGAGATTACTGACGCCGGCGGGACGCTGGAAAGCCGCAAGCAACAGATTCGGGAATTACTTCAACTCGACGATATCGATAATACTTCCGCAGGGACGCATGAACGATTCTGGTCCGCGCTTGATCCTGCCTATCTGCTGGCGCATGATCCACAGGAAGTCGCCTGGCATACGCATCACTTGAGCGGGCAAATGAAAACAGCGATGCCCGTGGTGAAGGCGCGTACCGCACCATCCGGAACGGGCGTGGAGGTGCTGGTTTATACTGCCGATCAAAAGGATTTGTTTGCCCGAATCTGCGATTTTTTCGATCGCATCGATTACAACATCGTTCAGGCTAAAATTCATACTACCCTTCATGGCTATGCGCTGGACAGCTTCCTGGTACTCGATCCCTTCGATGTTTCCCAGCCCCCCCGTGATGAGTTCAACTTTTTAGAGCATGAGCTGTCGCGGCAGCTAGAACAGCAAGCGCCCCTGGAACCACCGTTGAGCGGACGCCTGAGCCGTCACCTCAAGCATTTTCCAATAACACCGGAAGTCAATGTCCAACCGGACGAAAAAGGCATGTGCCATGTCCTGTCGATCGTTGCCGGCGACCAACCGGGGTTGCTCTCGCGTATCGCACAGGTGCTGGTGCATTTCGAGGTAAATGTGCGAAGCGCGCGAATAAATACCCTGGGCGGACGCGTCGAGGACACATTTCTGGTTACGGGAAACGTATTGAATGAATCAAGAACCGTGATCCGACTGGAAACAAAGCTGATAAAGGTACTAGAGACTTCATGCGAAACAGATATGGAATCTGCCGACAGCCTATCTTCAGGACGTGCTGTTGATGCGACTTGAATCCCTGCCGATGACTAGCTCAAGCTATTGAGCTGGTACCGGGCAGTACGGGTAGGTCGGGTTAGCGTAGCGTAACCCGACAAAAAACTGTTGCAGCAGCAGCGCGAGCCTGCGAGACAGGAAGGATGCATTTCCTTCCTTGAAATCGTGAATCATTTTTGCCGAGAAATAAAGAAAGCTGTCGGGTTACGCTGTGCTAACCCGATCTACCTCTACCTCCCTGACAGATTCAAACTGCGAAGTTCCCAAACGGGCGCGTAACAAAACGGCGGCTTCAACCATTCGCTTCAGAGCTGTGACGACTTCCGGCCAGCCCCTTGTCTTTAAGCCGCAATCGGGATTCACCCATAGTTGCGCCGGGTTGATCACCAGGCAAGCTTTTTCCAGCAACTCCAGCATCTCCCTGGTTTGAGGAATCCGCGGCGAGTGAATGTCGTATACGCCGGGCCCTATCTCGTTGGGATACTTGAAATGGCCGAATGCATCCAGTAACTCCATGCGCGAACGCGAGGTTTCGATGGTAATCACGTCCGCATCCATATCGGCAATGGCTGGCAGAATATCGTGGAATTCCGAGTAGCACATGTGGGTGTGTATCTGGGTCTCATCCCTCACACCAGAACTGGCTACGCGGAATGCTTCCACTGCCCACCTGAGATATTCGTTCCAATCACGCTTCTTTAGTGGCAATCCTTCACGAAAGGCGGGTTCGTCGATCTGAATAACGCCTATTCCGGCCTGCTCCAGATCTGCGACTTCGTCACGAATGGCGAGCGCGAGCTGAAGAGCAGTGTGAGAACGTGGCTGATCGTCGCGCACAAATGACCACATCAGCATGGTGATAGGGCCGGTCAACATGCCTTTGACGGGCTTTTCGGTCAGGCTTTGCGCATATTGGATCCAATCCACGGTCATCGGCTCGGGCCGAAAGATGTCGCCATAGAGAATAGGCGGCTTTACGCAACGGGACCCATAACTTTGCACCCATCCATTTTCGGTAAAGACGTAGCCCCACAGTTGTTCGCCAAAATACTCCACCATGTCATTACGCTCGGGTTCTCCATGTACGAGCACATCCAGCCCGATTTCCTCCTGCTTTCTTATCGCCAACTGTATCTCATCTCGCATTGCTTCCAGATATTGCAAATTTCCGAGCTCGCCTTTTTTGAAAGCGGCGCGCGCCTGGCGAATTTCCGGCGTCTGGGGAAATGAACCTATGGTTGTCGTGGGCAAAAGGGGAAGTTGTAAACGCTCCCGCTGCCGCGCCTGCCGAACGGAGAACGGATTTGTACGTCCTATATCATCCTGCGTCAGCCGCTTCAGGCGCTCCTGCATCACCGGCCTGTGTATTCGCGGCGATTCTGCGCGAGCTTGCCTGGCCTTGGCAGAGGCGATCAAGGTCTCACGTATCGCATTTTCTCCCTCGTTCAGACCTCGTCCGAGGATAGAAATTTCGTTCAATTTCTGCGCGGAAAACGCCAGCCAGCTCTTGATTTCCTCATCCAACCGGGGTTCCAGTTCAAGATCCACCGGGCAGTGCAGCAGGGAACAACTGGGCGCAACCCACAACCTTTCGCCGAGAACGGACTGTGCGCGCGACAAAATCGAAAACACCTGTGTGAGATCCGCACGCCACACGTTGCGCCCATCAATAATGCCCAATGACAGCACTTTGCCTGCTGGATAACCATCAAGAAAAGTATCGAGTTGATCCGGCGCCCGGCACAGGTCGATATGCAGTCCATCCACCGGCAGGTTTTTCAAGCGCGTAGCGTGGTTGTCCACTGCTTCGAAATAAGTCGCCAGCAGCAGTTTCGGCGGCGTTCCCGTTTCTTTCAGGATTGTGTAGGCTTGATCGAGGCCACCCAACCACTTTTCATCCAGATCGAGCGCTAACACCGGTTCGTCAATTTGAACCCATTCCACGCCCATGGATGCGAGCCGGGCGAGAATATCGCGATAAACCGGCAGCAGATCCGCCAACAGATCCAGGCGGTTGAAATCAGACGTGGTCGCTTTTCCGAGGTACAGGTAAGTCAATGGTCCGATCAGCACTACCTTCGGAACAATGCCGAGGGCGCGAGCCTCGGCCACCTCGTTGAAAAGTCTGGGAGAGCCGATGCGAAATGAAGTGTGCGAATCGAATTCCGGCACGATATAGTGATAGTTGGTATCGAACCACTTCGTCATCTCCATGGCTGGCTGAGTCGCGGTGCCGCGCGCCATTGCGAAATACAAATCCAGCCCCACGTTGTGGCCCCCTGCGTTGAATCTTGAGGGGGTGGCGCCGAGTAGCGCCGTCATATTCAGCATTTGGTCGTACAATGCGAAGTCGCCGGCCGGGACGAGGTCGATGCCGAGGTCCCGCTGCAAAATCCAGTGACGTTTCCGCAACTCCGCCGCTGTGGCTTCCAGTTGCTCATCATTGATATCGCTACGCCAGTATGCCTCAAGCGCCTTCTTCAGTTCTCGCCCCGCGCCAATACGCGGGAAACCAAGGTTATGTGTCGTTGCCATTGTTCGCTCCCGTTAATTCAGTTGCAGTAAGGGAAGATTGTGTGGCAGACTAAATTATGAATCAAATGAAAATTTGTAAAGGATTAATGAATAAAATTCATATTTAAATATAACCATGTCACTCGTGTCCATTCTCGAACTACGTCACCTTCGGACGCTTGCCGCGTTACATGAAACAGGTAGCGTTTCGCGCGCCGCCAAGCGCGTGCATCTTACCCAATCTGCCTTGTCACATCAGATCAAGGCGCTGCAAAACCATTACGGGCTTTCAATAATACAGCGACGGGGCCAAGCCGTTGAACTTACCGATGCGGGAAGACATCTGGTTGCACTGGCGGGAAAGGTGCTGGAGCAAATTCAATCAACTGAACGGGACCTTGCCAAGATATCGCAGCAGGCCACGGGCAGTTTGCGCATCGCATTGGAATGCCATACCTGCTTCGATTGGCTGATGCCGCTCATGGATGCTTATCGCCAGCACTGGCCAGAGGTGGAACTGGATCTGGTTTCCGGATTCCATAGTGATCCAGTGAAACTGCTGGAAGAAGGTGGGGCCGACGTGGTGATCGGATCTGAACACAAGCAGCAGCGCGGCATCATCGACCATCCGCTATTCCGTTTCGAAATTCTCGCGGTTCTGGCGCCGGAACATCCCCTGCGCGCAAAGCGAATACTGCACGCAGCCGACTTCAGCAATGAAACCCTTATTACCTATCCGGTGCCGGACGATCGCATTGACCTGATTCTCAATGTGCTGAAACCGGCGGGGATTCATCCCGAGCGGCGCACCGCCGAACTGACCGTGGCGATCCTGCAACTGGTAGCCAGCCGGCGCGGTGTGGCGGCACTACCCAGTTGGGGTCTCAAAAACTATGTCGATCACGATTATGTCATTGCGCGCCGTATCGGTTCGCAGGGACTGTGGAGCGACCTGTACGCCTCAACCCTGACCGAGACGGCTTCCCGTCCCTATTTGCGCGATTTCCTTACAACGGCAAGAAATACATGTTTCGCTACGCTGGACGGAATCATCCCGTTGGAATAAAAGCAGTATAGGGAGAGAGGGGTGAATAATACGTGGAAGCGACTGGATAATTCTTCAGCGCGGGTCCCGAGGAGGACGGAGAAATAAACTGGCAGGCAAACGACACATCGACGTATCATTTGCCTGCCGAGCAGGGCGATTATCAGTGCAACGTTACTACCTCGGCTTCGCAGGCGAGGTCTGAGCAGTAATTATGGTAGACGCCATCAAGAAAACCCCATAGCGCATCACACGCCCGAATCGTTGCCGCCGCTACCTCAGCCTGTTTCTCCGGGGTATCGGCAAAGCGCTCGATCAAATCCCATTCCGCTTGCGAATGATACACGTCGGCTTCCTGGTGCACCGTAAAGAATTCATAACTGGCGGGATCGGTCATTCCGTAGTACCTCTCCAGCCCATCAATTTTTACGGAGGCGATGGACGGAACCTGGGATTCAAAGGCGTGCATTGCTGCAAGACCAGCATAAAACGGCTGGTTCAGGCAGATGTCGCGAAACGTCGACACCAGCCTTGCGGTCCCCGGCAAAGCGTCCGCCTTGGCGAGGTCGCTGTCGCTTGAACCCAGAGCGAGAGCAAAATTCTTCCATAAGGCAGGATGGTTTTTGTCGCCATGCTCTTCGCTGATCAGGTTTTTGAGCACTTCCTGGCGTACGCTGATGTCGCCGCTATTGGCTTCAGTGTGAAAATGCGGGGTATTGAAATGCACCGCGCTCAAATAGGTCGGCTCGGCCAGCACATTATGAAAATATTGTTCCGCATATCCGCGTAATTGATCTTTCGTGAGCTTGCCTTCTGTCCATGCCACATAAAAAGGGTGCTTGAGCAGGTGCCTGGCATTAATGATGGAATCGATCTTTTGCTTGAATGGTACGTTGGTCGTCATGGTTTTCCTCTTGGACAGAGATTGATAATCGGCGACATATCATCGCCGAAATAATGCCGTTAAGTCAAATTTTGGATTAAAACCGGCGGAATCGATCAGTCATAGCCAACGCAAGACATTCACCTCATCCACTTTTGGCACATTAGCGGCTAAACTGCGGGCTTTATTTTTTCAGAAAAATGTCATGGATGAGCGATCGAGCCTGCTGGCGCTTTTCACTACCAGTTTCCTCTCTGCCACCTTGCTCCCCGGCGGCTCCGAAGCTGTGCTATTCGGTGTTTTGACAGCTTACCCACAGCTTTATTGGACTGCCCTGGGGTTCGCATCATTGGGCAACACCATGGGCGGAATGAGCTCGTATGCTATCGGGCTTTTTTTACCTGATGAAAAAACGCTTCTGAAACAATCCGGCGATAATATACGAGGCTTGAAGTGGGTGCGCCGTCATGGCAGTCCCATTTTGCTGCTTGCATGGGTGCCGATAATCGGCGATCTGCTGTGTGTTGCGGCTGGATGGCTTCGTGTCAACTGGATATGGGCGATGCTGTTCATGGCTGTCGGAAAGTTCGCACGCTACTGGGCAATCGCTGCAGCCATGCAGCTATGAGTATAGATGGCCTGATCCTTAATGCGGTTTGCCGATGTGCTACTGCCGTTGTCTTCGAAAACAAGCCGGCTGCTGGCTTACTGGCCGGCTTATCGGTGCGAGTTACCCTGCTCGCATATCAAATGATGTCTTCATTTCTTGAGCAATTTCTGCAATTCACCGCTCTGGTACATTTCGCTCACGATATCGGAACCGCCGACGAACTCGCCATTGATATAAAGTTGCGGAATCGTGGGCCAGTTTGAGTACTCCTTGATGCCCTGCCGGATTTCCGGCTCTGAAAGCACATCCACAGCGAAAATATCATCGACTCCGCAGGCGTTGAGAACCTTGACTGCATGGGCGGAAAATCCGCACTGAGGCGCGCCCGGCGTTCCCTTCATATAGAGCACTACGGGATGGGTGCTTACCTGCTGTTTGATGGTTTCTTGCGTATTCATAATGACTCCTTCTTCTCTTTAAAATTAAATAGCTTCAAATCAGCTTATGGGAAAGTCAGGCCCTTTTCAAGGGATTTGACTCATTATTCAACATATCTCCGAATCTCATTTTACAGCTCTTTCAGGAAACTGCCAGATATCCGCCGCTGACCCGCATTACGCCCGCCAGGTCGGGATGGGAAAACACGCCGGCGAACCCCGCCTCACCCAGCAATTGCCTGCAGGTTTCCGCCTGATCGTAACCGTGCTCCAGGAGCAGTGCGCCGCCGGCGGCGAGATGAGCGGGAGCGGAGGCGATAATCGATTGGATGCAATCGAGGCCTTCGTCCCCTGCGGCAAGTGCGATGCCGGGTTCGAAGCGTAGGTCCCCTTGATCCAGATGTGGGTCGCCATACGCAACATAGGGTGGATTGGAAACAATAAGGTTGAATTGTTCACCGGCAAGCCCCTTGAACCAGTCGGCTTCCATGATGCGCACATTGCTTACATTGAGTTGCTCGGCATTCTTCCCGGCAACCTTCAAAGCATCGGCGGAAAAATCGACGGCGATGATATCGGCAGATGGACGGTGCTTTGCTATCGTCAATGCGATCGCGCCACTGCCGGTTCCAAGGTCGAGAACCTTGCAGGGAAGGTCGAGAGGGATGCGCGCCAGGGACAGGTCGACCAGCAATTCCGTCTCGTGGCGGGGAATCAGCACTGCGGGGGTCACCGCGAAGTCCAAACTGTAAAACTCCCGTTTTCCCGTGAGGTAGGCGACTGGTTCGCCATGAGCACGCCGCATCGTCAACGTTCGGAAAGACAAAGCCTGGCCTGGCGCGAGGTCCTGCTCGTGATGCGCTAAAAGATAGGAATGGCTCACGCTCAGCACGTACTGCAACAACATGCGCGCATCGATCTCATCAATGACGCGGCCTGCCTGACGTAGCGCTTCCAGTATTGTGATCTGCTGCATCGCGAGCATCGTGAGCATTGTGAGTCTAGCCTGCGGTTACGATTGAGGCACGCATCATGGCGTTTATCCCAGGTCAACCACAATCCGAAGGAGGCAGCGAAGAAAATCGAGGTGAATAAAGGCGAAAGCGCACTGACGCCCGTTCTATTCCCCCATGGCGGCCAATTGCTCGGCCTGATGTTCGGACATCAGCGCAGAGCAAAGCTCGTTCAGATCTCCATCCATGATCTGCTCGATCTTATAGAGCGTGAGGTTGATGCGATGATCGGTTATCCGGCCCTGGGGAAAGTTATAGGTACGAATACGGCCTGAGCGATCGCCACTACCGACCAGGGATTTGCGTGTCGCAGCCTGCTTGCTCTGCTGCTCCTGCGTTTGCTTGTCGCGGATCCGTGCCGCCAGCACGCTCATGGCCTGTGCCTTGTTTTTGTGCTGCGAACGCCCATCCTGGCACTCGACCACGATACCGGTCGGCAGATGCGTGACGCGTACCGCGGAATCCGTCTTGTTGATGTGCTGGCCGCCTGCGCCGGATGCACGAAATGTATCGATCCGCAACTCGGCGGGATTCAGCACAACGTCCATGACCTCGTCCGCCTCGGGCATGACCGCGACAGTGCAGGCGGAAGTATGAATGCGCCCCTGGGTCTCGGTGGCAGGCACCCGCTGAACCCGATGCCCGCCCGATTCGAACTTGAGTTTGGAATACGCCCCGGCTCCGATGATCTTGGCAATGATTTCCTTGTAACCCCCTGCTTCGGAAGGGCTTTGCGAAATGATTTCAACCTGCCAGCGATGCCGTTCTGCAAAGCGCGTATACATGCGAAACAGATCGCCGGCAAATAACGTGGATTCGTCTCCACCCGTGCCCGCGCGGATTTCCAGAAAAATATTGCGATCGTCGTTGGGATCCTTCGGCAGCAATTGCTTTTGCAACTCGGCCCCGAATCGCACCAGCTTCTCTTTGGCATCGCGCATTTCCGCATCGGCAAACTCCCGCATCTCCGCATCCGCGGACATCTCCTGCGCAGTATGAACATCACGTTCGCTTTGCAGGTAAGCATCATAAAGCTCGACTACCGGCGCAATCTCCGCGCGCTCCCGCGTAAGCTTGCGGTAATTATCAAGATTGCCGGTAATGCTTTCGCTACTCAGCATACGGTTCAACTCATCCAGGCGCACGCAAAGTTGCGTGAGCTTGGCAGCAATACTTTTATTCATTCTGGATGGTGAAGATGATACAGGCGGCTGATCAGATCGACCAGGTCGTCACGCTCGTCCGCTGCAGCATGATTAAGGGCGTAGGAGGGTAAATGCAGGAATTTGTTGGTCAGGCCATTACTCAAGGACTCAATGATTTTTTGCGGATCTTCACCCTTGGCCAGAAGCTTCGTTGCTCGCTCCAGTTCATGACGGCGATACCGTTCAGCCTGGTCGCGCAGCGCACGTATGGTGGGAACGACCTGGCGCGACTCGAGCCAGTGCATGAAATTGACCACATTGTTGTCGATAATCGCCTCGGCCTGTGCTACCGCGCCCTGGCGTGAATCCAGCCCTTCCTTGACGATATCGGCAAGATCGTCCACTGAATAGAGAAACACGTCGTCCAGTTCCGACACTTCAGGCTCAACATCTCGCGGTACAGCCAGGTCCACCATGAAAATCGGACGATGCTTGCGCGCCTTGATGGCTCGCTCCAGCATGCCTTTGCCAAGTATGGGGAGCGTACTTGCGGTACAGGTTATCACGATGTCGTGCAATGCCAACTGTTCGGGAAGCTCGTTCAGAGTAATGGCATGCCCATTGAAACGATGAGCCAAAGCCTGTGCACGGTCATGGGTACGGTTCGCGACCGTAACGCGCTTAGGATGACGTGCGGCGAAATGACTTGCACATAACTCGATCATCTCGCCTGCACCGATGAATAATACGCGCTGCTCGCCTATGTCACCGAAAATCCGCTCCGCCAGGCGGGCTGCCGCCGCAGCCATGGAAACGGAATTCGCGCCAATCTCTGTGGAACTGCGAACCTCCTTCGCAACAAAGAAAGTACGCTGAAACAACTTGTGCAACAACATGCCAAGGGTGCCGGCATGCTCAGCGGACTTCACTGCGCTCTTTAACTGGCCGAGTATCTGCGGCTCACCCAGCACCATCGAATCCAGCCCGCTGGCCACCCGAAAAGCATGCTTCACCGCCTGTTCGCGGGGCAATTTGTAGAGATACGGATCCAGTTCGCGGGCTTGAAGATGATGAAAATTCGCCAGCCAGTGCGTCGCCTCCTCAGGTTTTTCCGTACTGCAATAAATTTCGGTACGATTACAGGTGGAGACAATCGCCGCCTCCCTCACGGGATGATGGCCTACAAGATCGTGCAATGCGTGTTCCATCGCATCTTCCGGGAACGACACCTGCTCGCGCACATCCAGCGGCGCGGTCTGGTGGTTGATTCCGAAGGCGAATAACTGCATGGAAGACAAGGTAGTAGCCGGTACGCCCGGTCAGGAATTTGAAAATTTGCTGATTATAGTATTACAAGCATTTGAATACCATAAGTAAGAAGAGTTTCTGCTTTAGAGAAATATTATGAGGAAAATCGAGGATATGTCCGGCAATCGCGTGATGAAAAAAAAGAGCGCCCATCAGGACGCTCCAATAAGCGTAACAGATTTAACTTATCACTTCGTCGAATCAAAATTTCCCAACAGGACCAGATCACCCGGCACCGCGCAACTGCTGAACGTAATGTAGTTATTCGCCGGGAACAACAGGTTTTTCAATGCGAACACGGAGACCGCCTCAAACTGGATCGACAGCTTCTCCACGATCTGCTGTGGCACCTGACTCTGAATCTGCTGGTTGACCTGTGCCGCCAGATCGTCGGAACCGCTGGGACCGCCGCCAGAGAGGTGGCCGCTGACTACGACGCCCTGGCTGGTGGTCCTGATCTGAATGGTCTGGTCGCGGCCATCGCCGCCCACGCTCAATGGCAGGGAGGATCTTACTTCAATGGTCACATCTGTGGCGAGGCTGGAATCTCTGCAGCGGGTGCAGTTCGAAAAACAAGGCCAGTGTGTGGTGCAGGATCGCTGATTGTATTGCAGCGACTGGCCACGGCTGCCGCTGTAATACATTTGCCCGTTTGGCTGCACCGTGATTGCGGTATCCACCAGCGACCAGGACACGTCGTTGCCGCCGGGAACCGAGTAGGTATAGTCGGTCATGGAGCCTCCGTATCGAGAGCTGGTCGAGGTGCTATGGTTGAGCTTGCTCAAATCGACCGTGCCGATGACACTGGCGTTGGTAAACTTGCCAGACCACGCTTTCGTGGTGCTGCCCGGATTCACACCCTGCAGCGACCACCCATTGTTTCTCAGGCTTTGCGGCAGCACTTCCTTGAATATCAACTCGGAACGCACCATCATGCTGTTGCTCTGGCCTTGCGGTAGCGGTTCCGGAATATTGTTCAGGAATGCTTGCGAGTAATTCAATACCGGCCGGCCTCCGGTCATGATGAAGAGTTGCAGCATCTGGTTGTTGGCTGGAGTCTGGAGCGGCTTGAAAATGAAATCATTGGGCTTTAGCGCGTCCAGTGTCGGAATTGCGGTCAGATCGAGCTGATTGATCAGGTAGATGACGGGGTTGCTGACGAAATACTCCTTGACCGCCTTGTTGAATTCCACCTTGGTTGCATCGCTCAGGTCGATATTGCTGATCGAGAAGGCGCCTTCCTTCATGTCCAGTTGCACTTTCAGGACGTTGTGATTACCGTTGTCGATCTTGACCGTACCCGCGACCTTTGCCAGCTGAATCACTGCTGTGAGGGTTTCGCCGCTGATGGATTCCGGTGAATCGCATTGTTCCGGCAACGACCCCACCTGAGAACAGCGCTGTACCGAGCCGCTCAATATTTCCATGCTCAACGTGGCCGAATTATTGTTGTTGATGCTGAAGCTCAATAGGGGATAGCCGTAGTCGATCGTGAAGCGATTGATCACGGTGACACCGCCCGGATATTTTTCCGAAGTGTTAACCGTGATGCGATTCTTGTAGACGGTATCTTTTTTCAAGGTTTCGTATTGATCCAGCAGTGCGCTGTTGATTCCTTTCAAATCCATGTTGAACACCACGTCCCAGCCATTGGTGCAGCTGCCCTGTGCATTCATCTGGGCCAGCAGTGTCTCGGTGGACGGCAGGTTCGCGCCAGTAGCCAGAAGCACATCGCTCGCCGCGAGTAATCCTGGCAATTGACGCGGCGGAGCGAATGCAACCAGCCGGCTGGCGACACGCTGCTGCATTATCTTCAGCGGGTCCGCAATTCTTGCCTCAAGCACGAAGGACAACCGTATTGTCAGGCTGTCTCGTGCAAAGCTCAGGCCCTTGTTCGTGCTCGTGTTCGGCAGCGAAATTTCCCACGTAGAGAAAGGAGTGACGCGGCTGACCCCTTCGGACCAGGATTCGCCACCATCGGAGAAGTTCGGAGAGCCGTCGTGCGCGTTGTAGCTGTATATCCGCTCGCGCCAGGGGGTGCGAAACACCAGGGGATCGCGGTGAAGGTTGCGGTCCTGAAACGGCGTGCCGTTATAGGCAAGGCGAAGCAGATAGGTCCCGCTGGCGGTGGATTTGACTCCTTCCACCGCCGCAACCACAGAAATGATTCGTGCGTTGACATATTGATAGAAAGCCGGCGCATCCAGAAAAATAGTACTGAGGAAAACATTGCCACCGGTCAGTTCCTCCGGCTTCACGCCTTCAATGACATATTCGATCGGCTTGGTCCTGCTGGCCTGGTAATGGGCCAGCAGGGATTTGGCCTCCAGCGTTGCGGCCTGTTGCTGAACAACCGCAGCGCTGAATTTCAGCAGGCTGAAAGCCAGCACTGGCGTTGCCGGTTGGAGATTGGCATATTGCAGCGCCAGGTCCTGCATCAGGAACGCCTTGGCCAGGATGGTGAGAATCTGGTTCTGGATGAAGGTCAGGTGACCGGTGAGCGCCACCAGATCGATGGCAGACCGGTCGAGGTCCTCGACTCTGGCGGGATGCAGCTTCTGCTGCAACGCCTCCAGTCGCGCTGCCTGGCGGCTGTTGATCTCTTTTTGTTTCTGATTGGTGTAAATGTCCCGCCGCAGCGCGTGCAGGGAGGATTCGGCGCTCGCCACAGCCTTGCCGCGCAGTACCAGAGTTGCGAAGGCGGCTTGCAGGCTCGCCTTTTCCGGTTTGATATCCGGGCCGGACGCCATGATCTGGTTGAACTGTATCGACATCTCATCCCAGGACAGGGCCGAGGGGCTGCCAAACTGCGCCCCGTCCAGATCATCGAGCGCGCGCTGCGCATTTTCCAACCCTTTGGCGCCAGTGCTGATGCCAGTATACAGCTTGGACATTGCATTGAGGACATTCAGGGTCTTCTGGATTCTCTGGACCATAAGGCCAAGGTCCTTCACCGCAGAGATGGATGACGCCGGAATTGCGATGCTGGTTCCGAGGCTGAACAAATTGGTGGCAACTTCCAGTCCGAACTTGACCGCTTCCATGGTCTCCCACTGTTGTACGGCGGATTTGTATTTCTGCACAGCCAGATCCACGTCCCCCCGTGCTTCGAATAGCGATGCGTTCAGGTTGTTGATCTTTGCCTGCTGCTGCTCCGCTTCCGCCTTACCCTGGATGATCATTGAATCGTAAAATCCCTCCAGGTCTTTTTGCTGCGCTGTATTTGCTTCGATTACCTCGCTGATCAGCTCGCCGGACGCGATGATGTTCTGGTTGAGTTTCTTCGCCACGTCGATCACCAGTTCCTGCTGGCGCCGGTTGGCCATGCGCTGCTCGTTCTGCGCGACCTGCAGCTGTATCCTGTCCAAATGGCCTAAAATGCTTTGCACGTATTGTTCGTAATCACCATATGGCAGGATGGGAACAAAACTCCCGTATCCCGGATTGATCACGTAGTTGGCCAGGTCCATTGCACGCACGCGCAACGCAATCGATTCCTCACTCCCCCCTGCGGGAAGCATTTCCGTTACCCATGTCAGGTAACTGCGCACGAACTGCTGAAGGCAGCTATTTGCATGAGTAGACTGATCGCTGATCACCGCTTCGGCGAATGTCATTGAAAACTGCAGGCTGTCTGCCAGGAGCGGGACGGCATCTGCCGGCGGGACGGTACGAACATCGTCGGCGATAAACGGCATCGCACCTGATCCGCTTCCATCCAGGTCGAACCTGAGCCCATCCACAATCACGCTATAGCGGGACCCGGAGCGATTCTGGATTGCCAGCGCGCCGAGGAACTCATCGCACCCCAACTGCAGTGAGTCGAATGCCTCGTCAGTCAGACTGATCGATCTGGGCTGACCCTGCGCGCGCATGTCCAGCACCTGGCCAAACAAACGCACTTTTTTCCCGGGAACCTGAATGGTTGCGTTGGCGCCGGCGGATAGCACATTTGTGAACAGGACAAAATCCTGAACCTCCCCGGCTGCGACGAGTTGCATATCCGCGAGGTCGAGCCGCGCCTTATAGACGTTGACGGTGGGAGTGGCGATAAAGGAGGTGATCCCGGCCGTATCCTGCGGCAGCATGCGGACAAAATCGCGTTGATCGTAAATAGAAAAGTTCGGCTGAATCGTAGTACGGTATTTCTGCGCCATCGCACCCTTGAAGATTCGCTGCCAGATCAGCCCCCGCTTCTGTTCTATCATCACACTCAGGCTGGCAAGGTGAACGGCCACCACCGCCTGTTCGGTAAATTCCTGCTGCAGATTGACGAGCGATAGCCGGGAGTTGACGTTGAATAGGGAAAATACGCTGTTCTTGTGCGACCACAGCGCATCCCGCCAGTCGCCGTCGTGCAGCGTTGAATTGAAGATGGCCGAATTGCTCAGGCAAATGATATTCCCATACTGTTCCACATAGCCGAAGATGCCGGTAGCCCGGTCGGTAGTGAATTGAACGAAATTTTGTGATCCCTGCCCAGAAAGGGGATTGTTTCCATTCGCATAGGCCAGCTTGAGTTTTGCAAATTGTTCCGGCAGGTACGCAAATACCTGCAGAATGGTGTCGCCCAACTCCACGGCAGAAACATAATGGGTGCCGAATTCGCGGAAAGAATCCAGTACCTTGGTGCCGTCATCCTTGTTCAACTGATCGCCGTAGTCCTGGAGACGGCTACGACCCGCATGCCGCAATCTGGTTGAAGCCAAAGTGAACCCGGTACTCAGCCCATATTCCGGATCGGGCTGCCGTGGCCTTGCATGCACCAGAATGCCGCCCACCGCGGAAGCGTGATTATCGGCGCCATCCACTCTCTCCAATTTAACCAGTGCATAGCGCAAATCCGTTCTGGTCAGGTCGACACCTATTGTTTTCGACAGCATCTCCAACGCTTGCCGGCTGCCCTTGGCGCCAGCCAGCAAGGCGCCCGCGCCGAATGATGGAGCGTCAATATCGCTGGAAGGGTTGATAACCTGATACGGGATCAATTCATCCAGCAGGTCCAGTGCGGTTTCATGCAGAGTGATGGCGGGGTACGACCAGTCGCCGCGCCGTGCTATCGGCTCGACTGGCCTCAAAGCCATCGCCTGCTGTTCGGCGGGGTAGAGAATATTCAACAGTCCCGCCTGCGGTTGCCACTTGGGGTTGAGGCCGTTGATCAAATTGCTTGAGAAACCAATGCTGAAGTTTGAACCGGTCATTTGCGTATCCTTGGTTAACTGATGAGCTAGAACCGAGGATATACGCGTCGCTAGCGCTTCTAAACAAAGAAATACGGGCAAATTCGACCGGTATTCGAGGCTTTGCTAACTGGCGTTAACGGCTGACCCTGCCCCAGGGATTGCCAAGCGTCACCAAGGGTTGCCTGGTTGGACGAGCGCCATTAAGAAATAGCAGGGCGGTAAATCGATTTGCTATTGAGCATGATTGCCGTAAAGCCGAGGCAAAGGGGATTATTTCAGGCAGGTTTTGGACTATGAATGCTTTAATAACGGGAGCAGCATCAGCTCTGGGAGGTGCGGATATATTCGCGAGCTAGCGCCTCAATTTTTCAACCAGCTCATCAATAAAACCCGCCTGTGCAGGATTAATACGGCGCATAGCTTCAGAAATTTCGAACCACTCAGCGCGATCCACTTCCGGAAACTCGCGGACTCGACCCGAACCCTTCGGCCACTCCATCGTGAAGCTATTGGAAACCAGCAAGGAAGGGTCCCAGTCGCTTTCCGTAACCCATGCGTCCACCAGCTTCCCACTAGCCTGCTTGCGCTGTGTAAGTGGCAGGAACGGCCCGGCTGGCCGAAACCCGGTTTCTTCAAAGAATTCCCTCAACGCAGCCTGAAGAGGGTCTTCGCCTTCTTCGTACTCACCCTTTGCGATCGACCATGAGCCGAGGTCTTTCCTGGCCCAGAATGGTCCACCGGGGTGAACGAGCAATACTTCGAGCCGGCCGGATCGGGTGCGGTAGGGGAGAATGCCGGCGCTGGTTTTGGCCATGTTTACCTGAAATATTTTACTTGCTTGCTAACCACTATAATATTTCCGCTTGGAGCAGCTGATGGCTGAACACTCGAATATCATCTCCAGGCTCGACAAACGAAAGGTCATGTGCCGTTTCATCGATGATCGATTTCATTAAGGATCTCGGTAAAAAAAGGAGACGATACCAGCAGTGACCAAATGATCTGTTTATACTTTTATAGCAGACTCAGATTGCCCTCTCATTCCACGAATCAATAACGGCCTCTCTTGTATATGCCATGAGAAACGCTCCCTTCTTGCTATTCGTGTGGTCCGTGCTATTTACGGCGGGGTCGTTAGCAGACTCGCTGGAGGGTAAGGACATCGAAGTTCAGGTAAAGATGATCGGGGAAAACATCATTATCGACCTTAATTTTGCTGTGCCGGCAACCCAGCAGGAGGTCTGGGAAGTGCTGACCGACTTCGACGGTATGGCAGGTTTTGTCTCAAACCTGGAGGAAAGCAAGGTTGTCAGCGTTTCTTCCAAAGACAAGTTCACTATTTTCCAGCGCGGCGCCGCAATTTACGGTCCTGTCAGCTTCCCGTTCGAGTCAATACGAGAAGTAAGATTGATTCCTCACCGTAAAATAGGGACACACCTGATCAGCGGCAACATGCGCAAACTGGAAGGTATAACTCATCTGACTAACGAGGGCGGACAAACCCGCGTGGTCCATCGTACTGATGCCATCCCAAAAAACTGGATTCCTGAGACAGTGGGAAAAATATTCATCGAGCATGAAATGCGGGAGCAGTTTAATGAAATGCGAAATGAAATAATCAAGAGGAAGATGGCCGCTCTTAAAGAAACGGATGTGAGAGAAAAACGATGAACGATGACATGAATAGAAGCAGATAATTATCTGAGCGATACGCTTTGAGCGTGCACTTCAGCATTTCGTAGAAGGCACGGCTGCGTCTTCTACGATGGATTCGTTAAAGGTAGACATTATTGATTCGTGCCAGAATTATCCGTGCAGTATTTACGTACGTACGCGAGCCAAGAGTCGTACCAGTACCAGGTTTTGGCGACCTGGACGCCAAAACCCTTTGCAGGGTTTTTTGCCTCACAACTTTTCCAAAGATCGGTGTGCTGTGCCATTCCAAACTTTGGAAAGCCATCCATCTTTATCTTGGTAACTATCTGAGTTGGAAGCCACTTTGGACGTTCGGTCTCTCGGATCACTGAGTAGGTGGCGTTGATGCCCTTTGCAAGTTCAGAGTCGGCCTTAATAAACGTGATGACCTGATCTGCCTGATTCGGATGATTCGTGGTCTTAGGTACAAAGATCACGCGGTAAGCAAACTTTGCGCTCCCGAACTCATCCGGTGCTAGTGCACCGTCGAACCCCTCGATGTACTGCTTGATATGGCGCGGCAGCCCCTCCTGTTGCTCAAGTGTATCGACCTGCTCCTGGCTGAGAGAAGAGAATTGCAGACTAACCGCAAGGTGTTTGGCAATGCCGTACTCTTCACCAAACAGAGAAGCAGCTGCATCGTGATAATTGATACAGCAAGCCTGAAAACGGGCACTCAGAAGATCGTCGATCCGCGTAGTCATTTGATGTTCAATCTCGTGCCGAAGACCGATCAGAAACTTTAAGTTCTGAACCACCTCACGCTCAAGAGGGCACTGCCCTTCGTTCAGGCACCGTTCCAGCTCCCAATGCTTAAAGGCACCGTTCTTCGTACGACTGTACTGTTTTCTCTTAATCCCTTGAATAAAATACCGGTAGTCGACTTGTTCGGCGCGGTAATACGCATGGAGGAGATAAGTCCACGCGATGTTCATTAGGACAATATAGGTTTCAGACTTGAACGTGACATTCGGATTGTTGAAAATCTGAACCGCTGCGAGCGCAGCTTCGCGAGATTTCTTCAGCAGTTCTTCTTTTATCGAGAAGATGCGGCGAACGCGCTTGGCGGTGCTCATGCTGTTGTCTTCGGTACATACGGTTCACCAGCCCTCACCCGCAGTTCCCCGGAGAGAAGCTTGGGGAGGAGCGTCTCGCGAAGAGTAGCGAGGGTGCAAAATCGTTCTGTATTCGCGCTGATTTTTCGAGAGGAGTGGTTCAATTATTTTTGCGAAGGCTTTACCAATTTACGCCGGTGGCAGGATGATCTCTATATGGTTCATGTTGCCCTAATTCAGCTTGACCAAACAGCGCCAGAGGTGAGGCAAGACAACGTTCTTGTATTCGCCGCACCCATGTTATCGCGCATCTTGTCGGCAGCAAGCCAGAATTTGACCTCGAAGCCAATTTTTTCGGTAGAGCGACTATTTTTCATTTTTGCATTCACCATCCAACTTCCCTTGTATTACTAGCGTGAACCCAGTCCATTCCGATATAACGGATAAGTAGGCGTTTTACTTAAATAAATAACGCTGCTTTAATGTCATCGCTAGTGAACTTCATGATTCCCCGTCGTTTTCAGAGTTGCCTAGCGTTACCTCAATAAAAAAGGACTAGCGGTTAAGCTAATCCTCTGATTGGTGGCAAGGGCACACTCGAATAATAGCTTGAAAGCCAATAAATACAAGCATTCTTAAGCAGAGAATCACTTCTATACCCCCATATGTACCCCCACAATACCAGCGCTTGATCTATTTTATAGGTCTGCTTTTTAAAGTTGACAGAAGATATTGAGCATGCCCTTATCGTTTCGCTGGTAGTCATGACGAATAGTAAAACATCCTTCAGTCACATGGAGCGAAAGAATCTCTCTCGTCTTTAGTATCCTCCAGCCAGCGCCCTCGCCACTTTTGCTACCGCCGGCAGTTTGATAACACCTTAGAATGTCATTGCCCAGGTTATTTCGGCCATATGCATGGGGCTCAACAATGCGTGAATAACCGTGATAGCGAAGTTCGATAACGCTTTGTGCCGTTATAGCTTGAATAAGTGTTGAGTGCATGAAGTTCGCCTCCTTATCTATGGTCCATACCTCATATAACGGCAAAACGATAAAATTCTGTAACAACAACACAGCACGTTGAAGCGTGCAGACGTCTGCACTTTTTTATGAGACAAATAAAAAACCCCAGCCTTTTGAGCTGGGGTTGATGTTTCCCGAGATTAAACCCTAATTATTGTAATGGTTTGTATATTCTATCTCGCCTCTGGACCGGTGTTTCTGAACGGGATCTTTAGCTGGAGTGCAGACGTCTGCACTCTCTTGCAAGCCGCCCTCGATCTCCTTCACCTTGTTTTCTAGTCCCTCATTTTCTTTCGTGAGCTTGTCAATTTCTGCCAGTCTTTTTGGCATTGCCGGTCCGACGATAGCGGGATATTCCATATCCCGCACCACACGCCCCACCGCCTCCTTCAACTGGTCTCCAATAATGTAGAACAGCGCTCTTTCAATTGTTTTTGGCGTGGTCACAAGAACGCCGGGACCAGCAGGTTGCACGATTCGCAATGGATTAATCGCGGTCTCGTTAAGATTCATGTGTTTGCCCTGATGATATTCACCCGGTGTGGTCATCGGGTTTTTTACATACTTGTCCAGTTCAATTTGAAGCAATTGCGGATAGTCGCTGCCGAAGTTATCTATCCACGAGCAGGCCAACTCGATAAGTTCATCCTTCGGCCGCGGGAGTTTGTGAAGTTCTTCGATCCTGAGCTTGTTCCGTTCGATTGTCGCCCGCATCTTTTTACATTCATTGCGAGCTTCAGTCAGAACATCTTTCGCTTTCAACCAATCAAACATGATGAATATTCCTTTGTCTTTTGGGATTCATTAACGACCGCTGACTACACGGCCAGTGGTAATACGGGCATGGCCAGCGTGAGCAGCTCGCGTGTAGGCCGTGAAACTCTCCAGGCTCGAGAACTCGGCACGGATCTTCGGATCATTGCGCCATTGCGCCGCGCATGAGTCTTCAACAGATAACGCAGCCTGTGGCTGGCCGGTAGCAGCAACCGCAGGCACTGGCACTGCACCAGGTGATCCAACAACACTTTCAAACGTGCCAATACGGTCGGCCATTCCCGCCCTCACAGCGGCAATACCGATCAACACGCCACCCTGCCCGAAGTCCGAAATCACCTTGTTTTCAGATACGCCGCGATAGGTAGCAACCTTGGCAGTAAACACGCTGGCCAGGCTGTCGATTCCGTCCTGAAGAACAGCACGGCCCTCCTGAGTTGAGGGGTCGGGCCTTTTCTTGGGGGCTGTCGATGAAACGATCTCATGGAAGATGATGCCTTCCATTCCCTGGCGCACCCGATCATCGACGACGGTACCGACCACCCCTATGCTGCCTACCATAGCCGTGTCGGATACCACGATACGGCTAGTAGCAGCTGCCAGCCAATAAGCTGCAGAGGCTCCCATTCCGGAAACAAAAGCTTCTATGGGTTTGACTGATCGGGATGCGTAGATTCTATCCCCCATCTCGGATATGCCCGCTACCGCTCCACCAGGAGAGTCGATATTCAGCATGATCTTCTTGACCGAAGAGTCTGCCAGGGCACTGTCCAGCTCGTACTGGATGGTTTGTAAATCCGTACCCCCGAAGAGCATGCTGAGGATGCTTGCGCGTGGCGTGATCGGTCCTGCAATCTCAATGATGGCAACACCACCCTCCACACGCTTCCTGCTTGGCTGTGCTGGCAGTTTGATACCAGGACCAGCTGCGTTCGTGCTGCGGATCAGGCTTTCGAACGTCTCCCTGTGCAATGCCCAGGGGCGCCCGGCGAGTTCAGTTTGAAGGTTCATAGACTGTTCACCCCTTCGTACGGTTTAAGTATCTCTTCGATCTGTTCCTTGCTGAGCACGTCAGTAATCAAGGGCGGCAGCTCACCTTTTTCATCATCGCAATCCATGGCCTGGCGAAGAATCCGTGCGTGATAGTCGGAGAGATCATCATAATGTCTCGCCTGGACCTCCGGTGAGTTCTGCCAGGCGTGGAGCGTAAGAAGGCTCAATTTTTGCAATATATTCATGTGCGATTTTCCTATATGAATTGGGGGGTTGATCGTAGTAGTCGATCGAGGTTGATCGTACGCATCGGCATGAATGTGCCACAAGATCGGATAGGTTCCGGAAGCTGGGGGAGGGTTCTGCACTATCTCTTTCAAACGCACCCAGCCGTGAGGAACCTCTCCGGAGGGCGCGAACTTGAAGGCAAAGAACAACGCGCGCCGAAGCGGAGTTGAATCTTCTGGAGGAAGGGCGGCACCCCTCAATCCCGGCCAGAAGACCTCCTCAAAGGTATGGATGTGTTCGCTCAATGCACAGCAACGCTTATATTCGCTAGTTCCATCTATCAGATCGAACGCACGCACAAGCCAGGCGTTACGTGTATCCAATCTGTCGATGGTGCGCCAGTCACGCTGCGAGGGAGAAGGCGCAAGGTTCATAACCTCGTCGAGCCTGCGCTGTCCGTTCACATATTCTTGAAGCTTGGCTTTTAACCACTGTTGAGTCTCGGGAGGAATCTCTTTACTATCGGGCGCGGTGATCGCCCTAATGTGCGCCTCGGTATCAGGCGGCAATGCCCGGCGTTGTCCTGCTTCTGTTCCAGGTGCAACCATCAATTGTCCCCAGGTACCCGCCCTGGAATTATCAGCACTCATTAGGATTCCCTCCGAACGACCACCATATTGACCATACAGACCGCCCCAAGATGACCACCCCATGCGGTTCTGGTCACTAGCGTTTTTTCGCGTACTTGGCCGCCGCATGTAAAAATTTTTCCGGAAGTACCTTGGAGTTTTCCCGTTCCAAGATGCTCACTTAAGGTGCTCAACTGAGCATCTTTATGAAACCCTTTATCCATGCGGGTTTCAGCAAAGTTGCTCAAGGTGCTCAAGGGTATAGGCATGTTGAGCAAGTTGTTCAAGGTGTCCAGACTCCTGAACAGCTTGAACAACTTAGCTATAAAGCAATATATATATAGTTGTTGGGTAAGTTGTTCAGTGAACAGCTTAGGTGAGCATCTTAGGGATAGCGTGATCATCTTAGTCACCAGCTTCCTTTAGCGTCATTTGCGGGTTTTTATGTTCGTCTGGTAGCGTCCAAACCCACGCACCATCCCCGGCCGCACCGCCGACGCGCTGAGGTTTCACACCCAGTGCAGCCTGCGCCCTGCGGATAGTCGCCCAGGAATACCCAGCCTCTTTCGCGTGTTTCTTAACGTCATTGCTTGATACCGCACCAGCGGAGAGCACATCGCTCAGCCAGTCGGCAGCATCCCCCGCCAGTGTGGTTTCATGACCGCCGGCGTCATCGTCCCGCCCCAGCGCTTCATCGGCGGATATCGATATGCTTTCCTTCTCCCACGCCACGCGCGACACTCCGTTCACTACCTCGATGCGGTAGGCCATGCCGTTTCCATCCGGTCCCAGGTTATTCTTGAGCGGGATGAATAGGCGTCTGGCGGGATCACTCTTATCCGCTGCCACCAGGAAGGCAGCACGCGCCGCCGCCACGAATGCCATGCTCCCTGTCGCACGTTGAAGCGCTGATCCGCCGGTGCCCTTGTTCAGGTGGGTAACAAAGATGAGTGCAGCGCCAATGCTGGCCGCCAGTTCGGACAGAGGTGCCATCAATGCCCGCACCTCTGCATTGTTGTGAGAGTCCGATCCGTCAAGATAGGCGGAGATTGGATCGACTATGATGAGGCGGCATTCCGGTAATGCCAGGATGGCTTCGCGAACGGCCTCGATATCTCGCCGCAAACTCAGCAACCTTGTCTCCGGATCGCCGGAACGGTTCAGGCTTTCCACGCCGCCCACGATGTGAATCCGCGAGGAATCCGCGCCCGCCGCATCCATCCGCGGGCAGATGGTATCGGCTGCATCATCCTCGGCCGAGATAAATATGACATCACCATGCGGACATGGGGTGCCATCCGGCCAAGGTAGCCCGGTCGAGACGTGGGCAGCCAGGCTAACTGTTACTGTGCTCTTGCCAAGTCCGGGATCACCCGCAATCAGGGTTATCTTGCCCAGTGCTATTTTTCCCCACCATAACCAGGTTATGACCATTCGCACAATGTCACTCGCCCTGGTCAGCTTCAAGCGGGATTTAGGCGCTTGATGTATCCCTTTTCCCCGGTCGATGTGTTCCTGTTGCTCGCGGGTGAACTTGCCCTTTATGATCTTATCCAGGGCGGCCGCGCCGCGTTCTATGCCTTGCTTATCATTAGCCATCAAATACCCCCGTTGCGGCTTGTAGACGTGAAGCCGCCACCAGCAGACGTTTTCTATCCGTCTCGGAAAGCTCCACGCCGTGCGCCATGTTTGACGCTGCTATCGCTACCAGCAGCGCTTCAAAGCCGATACAGCGCAAAATATCGGATGCGAAAAATGCCCGGCGCTCTCCGGCGCCGCCATAGCCTCCCTGACGCTCTGGAAACAGATCCTCAAGGGTTAGCCCTACCGCCGCGAGAACGTCACTTGTGGAGCATCCCGAGAAGTCGTGCAAAAGCACGCGGCCATCATCCAGCTCACGAATCGCAAGGGAAGGGTGTTTATCGTCGTGAGCTGGGCAGCAAGCAACAAACCGGCCCGGGCCGGTTTGCTTAACGTTGCTGAGAAGCGATAACAGGCGGTCGACGCTCATAGATCAGGATCCTCAACCACCAATCGCTGAAACTCCAAATCCGAATCGTAAGGTGTTGCACCTGCGCGAATCGCACGCAGCCCTACAATTGCAGCTTCAGCCACTGCTTTCGAAAACCCACATTCGATCCCCCACCCATGCGTTCTCCACCCGGGTTCATTAAAAACAAGTTCAAGGGTCACGAAAGCCTGGTATTCGTTGACATCGGCCAGGGCGACAACTTCGGAAAAGTGCTGCCTCCCGATCTCGACGCCATCTGACCAATAAGCTTTCGGATCATGTGGTACATGCCACATCCGGAGGAGGTCGCGCTCGTCACGAGCCGCGAATGAAAGGTCTTCACGGCCCTGAATCGATTTGGCGGGGAGTGATTGAACAGGCGCAAGTGCCAGGTTGGTTTTCTTATTCATGCCGTTTCTCCTTTCACGGGGGAAATATCTACCCCTTCCAGTAAGTCTTCCGATTTTTTTATGCGATCTGCCACGTGCTGCATCACGTAAAAAAGTCCTGTAGTCTGGATCGGATCAAGTGTTAGCCCTTTGCCGCGCGGTAGCAGCGTGATGCTGTTGACGAACTCAACCATATACCGTGCTTCCGAAAGAACATCTCTTGCTTCCAACAAGTTATGTTCGCTGTCAGGCTTTATGATCGACACGGCCGCGACTTTGGTTTGATTAGCCATGACGCGCACCCTCCCGGCATTCATCCAGCTCGCAGATCAAGCTTTCAATGCGTTTCGATAGATCATCCATAAGATGGATAAATCCACAGGACTCTTCCGGAGATAGCTCGATCCCATCGCCTTTATCGGTGGCTTTGAAGAATATTCCGCGCCAAAAATGAACTACAGAACTGGCTTCGCAGAGCGAGTTCTGAACAGTTAACAGCTTGTTATAGGTGATAGATGTAACCGGCACGGACGTGCCTTTAGATTGAGCAGCCATGATGGCCTCCTGGTGGTTAAGTTGAAATTTCACCCTTGTTGAGAGGGCGGCCAGGCACTTCAACACCGCCACCAGGCGGCTGACAGCTTTAGTCCGAAGACTCTTTTTACACTGTCCAATACCCGGCCATTGAGCAAACAATGGACGAAAAAAAATCACGACTGACGGGCGCGAATGCCGCTGGTGGAGGTGTGTTGAGCACCGTATGCGGACTGTATTGGAAAAAAACGATGCGGTCAAGGGAAATGATGGTGGCAAGGCGTGGAATGAGTTATTTTTCATCTTCGCCGTCTCACCGGTAGTCCCGTATTTCCGCAAGAATGCGAACGATGTTTGCCTGGCTTTTGGCCTGGCTCTCCAAAGCCGCTACTGCTCGCTCGGCGTACGGTAGCCATAATCGAGCATAGGCTTGCAGCATGGGATCATTGTCAGCGCTACGGCGGTGCCCTTGCTCCAGCTTTTTCTCCAATTCGCGATCGCGGCTCATTGCGCCACCTGGTCCAATGAGCAGGCGCGGCTTGTGAACGACGTTACATCTTTGCGCCTGGCCATCAGTTGGGATACGAGCTCGCGAACCTCGCTATTACTCTTCCCGGCAATACGAGCTGCGTTTATTGCGAGGATTTCGTGCTCTGGCCAGGCAACTGAGTTTTCACCCAGCCGTACCGGCTCAGTCATCAACCCGTTCTTGATGTCGCTATAGTGAGAGGTGCGAGATTTCGCAGTGAGCCCCAATACCGGCGGCAGTTTGATAAGTTTCATAGTTAACCATCCTTCCCATGTAGTTGGAATGCGCCCTGATTCGCTGGGCGTGGATGGCACTATGCCTTATGGGAGAAGGCCAGGAGAAGGACGAAAACTAGGAGGGGTAATTAATGTCTGTCGTCCTTTAATCTTATGAGGTTTTTGTATGCGCCATTGACTAAGTCCTTGCCCAACTTGACTGCTCGCGCAGCTTTTTTCCGCCTCGCCTCGATGTCTATGTCTTTTGGAAATAGCCTTTTGCCTATTTCCTGCGGAAATGCACCAGCCAGGTCCGCATCGAATGCACGCAAATACCCGCGAAGCTGATTTTTATGATTTTTCGATTGCTCTTTGTCGAGTTGATACGGTGTGGGACCATTCTCTAAATGATCCTTCCATAATTTAAGAGCTTCTTTTGCTTTCTTCAGCTGCTTATCGATGCCGTATCGCAAGTCGAATCTCAACGTCACATGCTCAGGTTTATCAGGTGCAGGCCTGCGCGTAATAAATCCGGCTGCATCCACTGCATTCTCAATCTGCAGATCATACGGCGGCATCTCTATGTGGGCATTAATCTTCGCATAGCCATCATCTTTTTCCGGATCGGCCATGTAGGTAATGCACCATTTTTCCATTAGATGTTCTATCAAGGGCATGTCTTCAATAACGTAGTCACCAACCCGCAGCTGATACTGCTCCCATGTTTCACCAGGTAGCGCGGGAGGCTCGCAGTATCGAAAACACATATCGTCTGTAAGCATCATCCCCTTGTTATAAATCTTTGCAGTCTTCCCGCCTCCGGGACGAAGATCAGGCAAGTCCGCAAAACGCTTGTAGTCGGCCTGGTACTCTGGATTCCGCCGCAAGAACTCCCAGATCATAATTTTTACAAACCATTCATCACGAGGCTTTTTGTATGCGCTGGCATCTTTCCAGTTCGGAAGCCAAGCGGGAATTTTTGACGTGCTCATGTGCAACCCCTTCCAGGTGCATCCTTCAATTAGGAGCCACCCCAGGCGGTGAAGGAATCCGCTTTTTGCCTGGCCGAGCTAGGGGTGGCTTGATCAGTTCGATTTAAATGTAAGAATCTTGGCGCCGGTTTTAAGACCGTCCAGATAGTCCGCCCATTCCTGCATCATCTTGCGGCGCTCCGGCAGGTGTTCGGCATAGTTGTATGCTGCCCGTACAGAATCACGCTCAGCATGGGCGAGCTGTCGCTCGATGGCATCACGATTCCAGCCGTGCTCATTAAGCAAAGTGCTGGCCATGCTTCGGAAGCCATGCCCGGTTAATTCTTCTTTGCCATATCCCAGTCGGCGCAATGCGGAGTTGACGGTGTTCTCAGACATTGGACGGGAAGGGGTACGAACTCCAGGGAACACATATTTTCCTTGTCCCGTAAGAGCGTGAAGTTCTCGCAATACCGTCACAGCCTGGCTACAAAGCGGAACGATGTGTACCACTTTCATTTTCATCTTTTCGCCGGGTATCCTCCATTCCGATTTATCCAGATCGACCTCCGACCATTCCGCGCGGCGTAGCTCCCCAGGTCGCACGAATAGCAGCGGTGCCAACTGCAAGGCACACCTGGTCACGAAAGACCCTCGATAACCTTCTACGGCTCGCATGAGCTCACCTATCGCCATTGGGTCTGTGATACTGGGGTGATGCTTTTCTTTCGCTGGGGGCAATGCGCCCCGGAGATCCACGGATGGGTCACGTTCAGCCCGGCCAGTGGCTACGGCGTAACGAAATACCTGGCTGCAATTCTGGTGCGCTCTATGCGCGGTTTCCAATGCGCCCCGATTCTCGATGCGTCGAAGCGTGGCCAGCAACACATGAGCCGTAATTTCAGCGATAGGCCTGTTTCCTATCCAGGGAAAGATATCTCGCTCCAGGCGACGAATGATCTTGTCTCCATGGCTTGCGGCCCAGTTGGGAGAGTGCTTTGCATACCACTCTCGCCCGACTGCCTCGAAACTATTACCGGCTATTTCTCTATTTGCTCGCTTTGCTTCTTGCTTGAATACTCCAGGATCAACTTCATTGGCTAACAGCTTGCGGGCATCGTCCCGGCGCTGCCGGGCTTGGGCCAGCGATACATCGGGGTATACACCCAGGGAGAGCAATTTCTCCTTTCCGCCGAAACGGTACTTAAACCGCCAGTATTTGGACCCGTTGGAATGAATCAACAGGAACAGCCCTTTTTCATCAGCCAGCTTGCGCGGCTTGGCTTCAGGCTTCGCATTACGAACTGCTGTGTCAGTTAATGGCATTGTGGGGGTATAAGGTGCTAGGGGTACACGATGTACCCCTATTTATACCCCCATACGATACCGGATGCAATAGAACTCAGCGGGACTCGGTGGGATATAGAATCAATGAAAAAGCCCGCAGGGAGCGGGCTTTCGGGACTTCTTGGGACGGGGTGGAACTATCTTTTGGTGGCCAAGGGCGGAATCGAACCACCGACACAAGGATTTTCAGTCCTCTGCTCTACCGACTGAGCTACTTGGCCATTTTAAGCTATTGCTTACTTCCGCGCAGGAGGAGGACGACTTGACGCACCTCTGGCTTTTTGAAGTGCGCAATTCTAGCACAGCGCAAAACTCATTGGAACACGAGAGCGATCAGCGCCAGGCATCCGCCAACGTGCAAGCTTTCAATCTACAGGTTCGTTAGTGCGAAATTAAACGGATGATGGATTGCGTTTCACCCTAGCCATCCTACCGAGCATGCAGAAGCATAATTTTAAAATGTTACTGTTCTAGACCCGTTCGCGTGAAACAAGCTACAATTCAGCATTTTAGCAGCAACACGCATGCGTATTTCCCATGGCGTTCCTGTTCAGGCTGAAGCTCCCGTTGCCCTTACCATAGGCAATTTCGATGGGGTGCATCTTGGTCACCAGGCCATGCTCACCCGTTTGAAAGACGCCGGGAATCGGCTCGGCCTTGCTACTTGTGTCATGATTTTCGAGCCGCACCCGCGAGAGTTTTTTGCACCGGACAAGGCGCCCACCCGGCTCACCAGTTTGCGTGAGAAGCTGGAGTTGCTTGCGGCGGCGGGCGTGGATCGGGTGCAGGTATGCCGCTTCAATTTTGATTTCGCCAGGATCAGCGCGGAGGATTTTATTGCCCATATCCTGCGGCAGGGACTTGCGGCCCGCTGGATATTGGTTGGAGACGACTTCCGCTTTGGTGCGCGCCGAGCAGGTGATTTTGCCATGCTGAAGGGATTTTCAGAAACATGCGGCTTTGAAGTGGAAGAGATGCCCGGCTACACCGTTGATGGGGTAAGGGTTTCTAGCACGGCAGTACGCGGGGCTTTGGCTACGGGCGATCTGGACTTCGCAAAGCTTCTGCTGGGGCGGTTCTATAGTATCAGCGGACGCGTGGTGAATGGGCACAAGCTCGGCAGGAAGATCGGGTTTCCCACCGCCAATATTCAGTTGAAGCACAATCGCGCTCCCCTATCGGGAATCTTTGCGGTAGAAGTCGATATAGAAAACCATGAAGCGTTGGGGTCCTCGTCACACAAAGCCGTGCACCGGTTGCGGGGAGTCGCCAGCCTGGGTGTGCGTCCCACCGTGCATGAGGATGGCAAACCGGTGCTGGAAGTCTACCTGTTCGACTTTGACCATGAAATCTATGGTTGCCACTTACGGGTGCATTTTTTGCGCAAACTGCGGGATGAAGAAAAATATCCCGACCTTGAAACGCTCACGAAGCAGATTGAACGGGACGTGGAAGACGCAAAGGGATATTTTTCGTCCTTGTCATCTACGGTTTCTGCCGCCATTGAAATAAGCTCGCTGCACAGATCGAGTTGATGCTCGCTACATTTTCAATATTCCATGACTGACTATAAAAAAACGCTCAATCTGCCTGATACGCCTTTTCCCATGCGCGGCGATCTCGCTCGGCGCGAACCTGTCATGCTGAAAGCCTGGCAGGAAAAAAATCTCTATAAAAAAATCCGCGAGGTTTGCAAGGGGCGCCCCAAATTCGTGCTGCACGACGGACCGCCCTATGCCAATGGCGATATACACATCGGCCATGCGGTCAACAAAATTCTCAAGGACATTATTATCAAGTCGAAAACGCTTGCCGGCTTCGATGCGCCATATATACCGGGTTGGGATTGCCACGGACTGCCGATCGAGCATCAGATTGAAAAAAAACACGGTAAGAATCTGCCTGGGGATAAGGTGCGCGAGCTGTGCCGTACTTTTGCGCAGCAGCAGGTGGCGCGGCAGAAAGCCGATTTTATCCGGCTCGGGGTGCTGGGTGATTGGGACAATCCCTATCTCACCATGAATTACAAGACCGAGGCGGACATTATTCGCGCACTTGGAAAGATCCATAGAAGCGGCTACCTCTACCAGGGGCAAAAACCCGTCAACTGGTGCATGGACTGCGGCTCTGCGCTGGCTGAAGCGGAAGTGGAATATGAGGACAAGACTTCATCGGCCATAGATGTGAAATTCAAGGTAGTAGATACGGATGCACTGGTGAGGGATATTTTAAAGCCGGTGAATGGTTCCGCCCCGGCCGATTTGTCTGGCAAGCCTGTGTATGTCGTTATCTGGACGACTACACCTTGGACCCTTCCCGCAAACCAGGCTGTGAGCGTGAACCCCGACGAAAGTTATGTTGTGGTAGATCTCGGAGGTGATTGTTTACTTCTGGCTGAAGCATTGATGGAAAGTGCCTTGGAGCGCTATGGTATCAACAGGGCTGATATCAGTCTTGCGGGGCAGTGTAGCGGGAGTGCGCTTGAAAATGTTGTGCTACAGCATCCCTTCTACCAGCGGCGGGTGCCGATTATTGTGGGAGACCATGTCACCATGGAAGCGGGAACCGGTGCTGTGCATACCGCTCCGGCACACGGCGTCGACGACTACATCGTCGGTCAGAAATATGGCTTGCCGGTAGAAAATCCCGTTGGCGGGGATGGCCGGTTTTTTGACCACATACCGCTTGTCGGAGGTCTTTCGGTCTGGAAAGCCAACGATATCGTTATTCAGGAACTGGAAAAGAACGGCCTCCTGCTGAAGGCCGAGAAGCTTCAGCACAGCTACCCGCACTGCTGGCGGCATGGAACACCAATCATCTTCCGGGCGACGCCGCAGTGGTTTATCGCCATGGATAGGCATATAAACAATAAAGCGCCGTCTGATGCAACTAATGCTCATACGCCAGCCCACGGCCCGGATACTTTACGGGAGCGAGCTGATTCTGCAGTAAGGAGCACCGAGTTTTTTCCAAGCTGGGGCCGTGCTCGTCTGGAAGCAATGGTGAGAAACCGGCCCGACTGGTGCGTCTCGCGCCAGCGTAATTGGGGCGTGCCAATGTCGCTCTTTGTAAATAAGGAAACCCATGAACTGCATCCCCGCACGGATGAGTTGCTGGAGCAGGTAGCGCAGCGTGTGGAGCAAGACGGCATCGAGGCATGGTTTAGCCTGGACGCCGCGGAACTGCTGGGTGACGAGGCGCAGCAATATATAAAGCTCATGGATACGCTGGATGTGTGGTTCGAGTCCGGTACGACACACGATTCGATACTCAAACACGATGCTCAGCTCGGCTACCCGGCGGATCTTTATCTGGAGGGCTCGGACCAGCACCGGGGATGGTTTCAGTCCTCGCTCCTGACCGGTTGCGCGATTGATGGCCGCGCCCCTTATGAAGCATTGCTCACTCATGGTTTCGTGGTGGATGGCTCCGGTCACAAGATGAGCAAATCCAAGGGTAATGTCATCGCGCCGCAGAAGGTGATGGATACCTCCGGGGCTGATATCCTGCGGCTGTGGGTGGCTTCTACCGACTATTCCGGCGAGTTATCCATTTCGGATGAAATTCTGAAGCGGGTGGTGGAGAGTTATCGGCGCATACGCAATACGCTGCGTTTCTTACTTGCAAATCTGGCTGATTTCGATCCTGTCCGGGATGCCGTGGCGGTGGATGAATGGCTCGAGATCGACCGCTATATGCTGGCGTTCACCCGAAAACTCCAGGACGAGTTGACGGAGAATTATCGGCATTACGATTTTCATCTGATCGTACATCGTCTGCATAACTTCTGTTCTGAGGATTTAGGCGGTTTCTATCTGGACGTTCTCAAGGATCGGCTTTATACCGCAGCCGCCAAGGGTGCCCCACGTCGCTCCGCGCAAAGTGTTCTGTACCACATTGCCCACTGTCTGGTGCGCCTGTTTGCGCCTATCCTTAGCTTCACCGCTGAGGAAGTATGGCAGCATCTGACGGGCGGCACTCAGGATAGCGTACTGTTGCATACCTGGCACCAGCTACCCCCGCAGCCGGACGAGGAGGAGTTGATGCAGCGCTGGACCCGGATCCGGGAGCTGCGCTCGCGAGTACAAGGACGGCTGGAAGATTCCCGTGGCCGGGGGGAAATAGGTTCTTCGCTTGCTGCGGCGGTTGAGATTCATGTTAGCGGGGCGGATTTTTTGCTATTGGAGTCATTGGGCGATGATCTCCGACTGGTGCTCGTCACCTCCGCCGCCCATGTCGTGCGATCCGAAACTCCCGAGAAAGATGGGATTTACGTAACCCCAAGCGTATATCGGAAATGTGAACGCTGTTGGCATTATCGGGAGGATGTGGGAATCGATACCGGTCATCCAACGATCTGCGGCCGCTGTGTTTCCAATCTCTATGGCTCAGGCGAGGCGCGGCGATATGCTTAGTGTGCTTCACATGACTAGGGAAGGATGGCATACGATGGCGCGCCGCATACGATGAAGCTGCAGATCAGCCTGGCTGTGGCGCTGGTTGTACTAGTGCTGGATTTCGCAAGCAAACGTTGGGTAGAAGGAGCGTTATTTGATGGGCAGCAGATACCGCTGACAGGATTTTTCAACCTGGTTCTGACCTACAACGCGGGTGCGGCGTTCAGCTTTCTGAGTGATGCTGGCGGATGGCAGCGCTGGTTTTTCAGCTTGATTGCTGTTGGCGCTTCGATACTGATCGTTTATCTGCTCCGGAAGCATGCAGCCGACAGGCTGTTCTGTTTGGCGCTTAGCCTGATACTTGGCGGGGCGCTGGGTAATCTGTGGGACCGCATAACCTTGGGCCGTGTGGTTGATTTTCTGGATTTCCACGCAGCGGGTTACCACTGGCCCGCATTTAACGTGGCGGATTCCGCAATTTTCCTCGGGGCAATGCTGATGATAATCGATAGCTTCCGGAGAAAGGAGTAGGAACAGGAATAGGAATAGGCGATGTTTAGCCAGCCAGGGAATCTACGGCCCCGGATTCTATACTGAATGGCGGTTTTTGCCCTGTTGCCACATTACATCTCCTACGCCTGCATGGCGGTTCAGGACACGGCATAGTACGAACAAAAAATCGGACAGGCGGTTGAGGTACTCAACGTGGGACGGCATCGCTGGTTCGATTCTGTAGAGCCTGACGACGCACCGCTCGGCGCGCCGGGAGACCGCGCGTGCCACATGGCAAAGCGAGGCTGCCCGGGTCCCGCCGGGAAGTATGAATTCCTTTAGTGCAGCCAGGGAGATATTGTAGTCATCGAGTTGCTCTTCCAAGCGGCTGACTTGCGCTTCGCTCATACTGGCACGCCCGGGAATACTCAGGTCGCCACCAAGATCGAACAGGTCGTGCTGGATATCTTCCAGTTTGGTGCGCACTTCCTCTGAAGGCTTTTCTGCGATCAGAACACCGATAAAACTGTTCAATTCGTCTACGGTACCGATAGCTTCTATACGCAAGCTGTCCTTGACGGATCGGGTTCCGTCACCCAGCCCGGTTGTTCCATCATCACCGGTACGGGTGTAGATCTTTGTCAGGCGCTTTGCCATGTCATCCGTTGCCGATCACCTGGTTGTTGGTTTGACCATTAAGGTACAACGTCTAATGGCTGGTGCGAAAGGCTACTCAGCTTTCCTGTTTGGGCTTGGCGGGGGATCGTGGCATGAATAGCGCAGCCAACGGTTTACTCTGCTGTTTGTGGCGGGAATGATCAGCTTTTGATGATGCTTCAGAACCCGCCGTCGTGTCGCCGGGACGCTTTATTGAAGACGCGCCAGGTATGTAGGGCTGAGAGAACAAAGGATCTTCAGGGGTTTTGGAGCTTCTTTTATGCACCCCCGTGTACTCCCTTGAACTCTTCGCATCCTTACGGCCCTCCTTGAGGTGAGAGGCGGAATGCGCCTCATCCGGGCGCCTGGGACGGGGTTCAAATAGTTTCTTTTGCTCATGCTGCAGGGACTTGTGGCGGCTGGACTTCGCACGTGTACCTTCGGTTTCTGCCGAGTGATGCTGCGCGTCCGTTTCGAATCCAGCTATTGTCTGGGAAGCCAGCCTGAATTTGAGGAGCTGTTCAATGCCTTTGAGTAATTCCTTCTCGTCCTCGCATACCAGTGAAATTGCATCGCCTTTGGTACCGGCGCGGCCGGTACGCCCAATTCGGTGGATGTAATCCTCAGGGGTAGTAGGCAATTCGAAATTGACCACGTGGGGGAGGTCCTCTATATCCAGTCCCCTGGCAGCAACGTCGGTCGCAACCAGTACGCGAACAATCCCTTGCTTGAATTCTGCCAGCGCCTGGGTACGTTGGGGCTGACTCTTGTCTCCATGAATTGCTGTTGCGGTGACGCCATCCCGTTCCAGCTGCTCGGCAAGACGGCTGGCACCGTGCTTGGTGCGGACAAATACCAGAACCTGCCTCAGATCCTCCGATTTGATGAGATGTGTCAGCAACTCCCGCTTGCGGTCCCGCACTACAGGGTGTACTACATGCGTTATCAGCTCGGCAATGGAATTTCGTTTTGCCACTTCGATCAATACCGGATCTCGCAGAAGCTTGTTTGCAAGTTTCTTGATTTCCTCGGAGAACGTCGCGGAAAACATCAGGCTTTGCCGCTGCTGCGGCAGCAACGCGAGGATACGCTTGATGTCGGGGAGGAAGCCCATATCCAGCATGCGATCAGCTTCATCCAGTACCAGAATCTCTACCTTGGACAGGTGCATGGTTTTTTGCTGGATATGATCGAGCAGGCGTCCGGGGGTTGCGACGAGGATTTCCACGCCCGCCCGCAAGTCCCTGGTCTGCGGCGTCATATCCATTCCCCCATAAACAGCAGCGCATCTGAGGGGCAGATATTTGCCATAAGTTTTTACACTTTCATACACCTGAATTGCGAGTTCGCGCGTCGGCACGAGGATTAACGCGCGAATCGGGTGTTTGGCAGGGGAAGCGCTGGCGTTGGCACCGGGTTGAAGCCGACTCAGCATTGGCAATGTAAAGCCGGCGGTCTTCCCCGTGCCGGTCTGTGCCCCTCCCATAATATCTTTGCCTTCAAGTATGGGTGGTATGGCCTGAGCCTGAATGGGGGTGGGTTCGGTGTAGCCTTGGTCTGTTATGGCGCGGAGAATTTCGGGTGACAGGTTGAGTTGGGCGAACGACATAGTTATTGCTTCTTGACCATCCAACAGTGATGGTTGGGATTGGCCTGTGCGAAGCTGGTCATGGAAGAGAGGATTATGAATAACAGGTTGTGAGCAATAAAGGGTTGTAAAAACGAAAAAAAAGTAATAATAATTTTACGATGACTTTTTAGACTTGTAACAATTTAAAAGATTCAACTAATCGTTTCTCGCGCCTTGGTGAACATTTTTCGGTTTATCTGCTTTAAACCACTCGCTGCCTCTTTTAAAGGCGTTCAGTAAGACGGGCGCGCCGCCTATAGCGACAGCATCGACCAGGCAATACCAGGCGGCTACGCCGCTTGGCGGGTTTCCCTGGGACAGCCCCATAACCGGCTCTATCGTTGCCCATTTCCACGTTCCCGCAGCGGTGCCGATCAGCTCCAGCCATGTGGTGATGAAAAAGGCGGCGAGATAGACCATGGGCGAGCGGCCTCTTAGCAGGTAGATCAAAAAGACGCAATACAGGAGTGCGCCAACCTGGTCGCCCTGCGCCGGGTAACCGCTGATTCCCCAGATTGACCAGACGCCACATGTCACGGCCACCAGTAGCGCTATCTTGCGTGCATGCGTCAAGAAGAGACCGGAACGAGCGAGTGCAACCGCCGTTAAATAGACCATGCCGTGGCCAGGCGGCACATAAGCCGGGACATTACCGAATCGATAGGTGTAGCCACCCATGTAAATTGACGCAAAGTGCTCACCGAGCGTAGCAAACGCAACTGCGATGATGACCTGCATCCGTACTTCTTTATTCTCCCCCCAGAGCAGCAGGAATAAAAATGTCCAGGCAATGAGGCCCATGAAGTTTTGTTGCTCCATGCTGCCACTGGCATCCATATTCAAGCTGATAGCGACGCACAGGAACGTGAGCGCTGCTATGAAATAGTCGCGTATTCGATGGGAATAGACAGTATCGGGTTGGGGAAAATTACGCAGCATTCGTTGCTATACTCGGAACATCTTTATTTATGAAGCTACTTCAGTCAAAGGCCCAGATCGTGCTGACTGCCTGAGGTGAGGAGCGGAAAGCCATGCACCAGATATTGGTGCTTGGGCAGTTTCTTCTTGTTTCGGTCCTTAGACCGGTCGAACCTCTCAGCCGTTGCCATTATAAGTTAAAACCGCTGTTCCTCACGCGAGCACGAGAAACAGCGGCTTCAGTAAAAACGAGAAAGTCTGCTAATGGATATTGCAGCCTGAGGAAGGAATCGGATTACTCCTCCTCCTCGTCTTCGTCTTCGTCCTCATCTTCATTCTTGGTTTCGGATTTGAGCACCATCTTGCCCTGCTTGATGCTCTCGTTGAGGTCTGTCTCCGGGGCTTCCTTGTGCACCAGGTTCTGGTGGCAGTCGATGCAGGTGGCCCCTTCGGTCTCCATCTTCTTGTGCGCGGCCTTGGCGTCCGCTCCCGGCGGCTGCGGATTCTTGTGGCATTCGCGGCAGGTGCGGCTGTCCCACTTCTTCAGGTTCATGCGCGCATCGTGCGCCATGATGAGCCTGCGCTCGTTGAATTTCTC
>NZ_FOVJ01000006.1 GCF_900115125.1 Nitrosospira briensis
AGGTGAAAATCATGCCGGAAATTCTACTTTTAAACGATGCTGTTTATTGGGGTAGGGTCAGGGGATTACCGGAGGATCCAAGCAATATTCAAGGCGGAGCGATTAAGGCGACAGCCTGATGCTGACTGGCCCAATTAGCCTTGGCCGAATGGTGGGGCCTTTCGGCTTCGATTGTGAAAACAGGATACAGAGTCTAAAGACAGGGCCGAAAACTAACC
Source organism: Nitrosospira briensis (assembly GCF_900115125.1). Classification (GTDB taxonomy): domain Bacteria; phylum Pseudomonadota; class Gammaproteobacteria; order Burkholderiales; family Nitrosomonadaceae; genus Nitrosospira; species Nitrosospira briensis_A. Next base: position 219 of record NZ_FOVJ01000006.1, read on the forward strand.
CTACCATTTTCGACAACCAGAATTTTCGAGACCAGAATAAATTTATTGCGGCCGGGAAAAGCGTCGGATATGTCCGAGAAAATGGGATTCTTTGATAATTTTCGCTCGATGATGGTCAGTTGCCCCGGCTCATAGCTTGGCTCGCAAACGCAGTAATTAAAAGCATTTCCGCACCATATCATTCGCCCTCGATGAGGAGAACCGGTTTATGCCGGCAACTACTTTTCTTCACGCAGGTTGGCATTCAATAGATACCCGATGGCTTTTTGATCCAGTACGGTTATTGAGTTTCGCGACGCAGTAATGCAATAGAGGCCTGACTATTGACTATTTGCCTGCCGCTTTTACATCTGTAAGGCTGGGGGAAGAAACACTCCGGGCATCTTTCCCCACGACACTGAATGATCCATCCGTTTCCAGCACAACCGCTTCTACAGCTTCCAGGTCACGAAATCCGGCCGCCCGGACTGCTGCTCGAACTTCATCCTCTGTAACGCGAGCATACCGTAACGCCGCCGCAAGAAACCTGCCGCGGAGAAGCAGTACGTGAGGTTCCCCGGTGGCTAGTCTGCGCACCCAACGCACCCTTACGCTAGACCAGGTGACGATGAATTGCATCCCGATCAGTAAGGCAAAGGCGAGCGCACCCTCGGCCAGCGCAACATCCTTGTTGAGCAGGATGGTTGCCAGAGTCGAGCCAAGGGCAACAGTCACAACCAAGTCAAACGCATTCATCTTCGATAACGTGCGCTTTCCCGATATCCGCAAGAAGATGACCAGCGTGACATAAGCCAGCACTCCGACGATTAGCGTGCGACTCAAGTTATCCCATCCGTGGAAGAAGAGATGCTCCAGCTTGATTTCAGTCATTGCCTCTTTCCCTTCTAGCAGATCAGCTTCGACCGCGATTCTTGCCTGCACCACGAGACTAAGTTTGTTGCTTGATACGAACCAGCGGCGAACCGACGATTTCATACGTCGACGAGGCGATGTCAATGCCCGCCTCCTCCAACGCCCTCAAAATGTCCCTGCTCATCTGATCCTTTAATTCTCGAATGCCATGATCCTCGGCGATGAAGCGAACGGTTAGTTCCAGCCAATTATCTGTCAAGCGATAATATACCTTCGGTTTCATGTCTGCCGACTTCATAAAATAGCGCCGTTGCATCTCCTGGAGCGCCTCCTGGCCAAGAGAGCTGAGGGAAACGGTTCGCCTGTCGGCCACGTCCAGCAGAATGCGTTCGGCACGGTCACGATCCGCATTAAACCTGATCGGAACACTCATTTCTTCCCAAAGATACGGAAATTCCCTGGTGTAGTTGTAAACCGGCTCATCGAAAATACGTGCGTTACTGACGGTGACGACGCGGCCCGTATACTGGCGGCTTTGAACCCACATCGCGGGATCAGCCTTTTGTACGGGTGGTGGCTGACCCATTTCCATGATTGTGGTTTGCATAAACCCCAAAGCGATGACGTCCCCGCGCACCCCGCCCATTGTGATGCGGTCGCCGACGTTAAAAGTTTTTCCGCGCAGGATGATGAAATAGCCAGCCACGGCAGTAACCGCCTTTTGCAAAGCGAACGCCAAACCGGCGGTAACAAGTCCGATCCCGGTCGCCAGTCGCGTCGGGTCATCGAACCAGATGGAAACAAGGCCAAGGATGAGGAGCAAGCCTGTGCCGAGCGCAATGCCTTGTCGAATCCAGAACGTCAAGCGCTCATCCCGGCCATGCAAAGCATGAGATATGAAGCTTCGGAGGAGCTTTCCGAGGAGAAGTATGAGCGCGATAAAAACGAGGGTAAAGAGGAGCTTTATGCCGTTCTCGGCATTGACTCCAACCAGGCGGACGCCGAGTATCTCCACCGCGCGGTTAGGCCCGACCAACCTGATAATGTTTTCCAAAAGCGTATCCTTCAGCGCGGATAATGCTCTAGTAACGCAAGTTATTGCCTTGATTGATGCACCGCATCTACGTCATCGCCTGAGACACTAGATACTATAACATCAAAAAAATTATCAGTATTTTCAGTTATTGCAAGCGTCTTGCCGTCTACTCTGAATGCCCGATACAGGAGTAATGCTAGGGCCCTTGCGCGTTACTGTTTCTGTTCCCTATCGAACAGACCCCGGCTGTTGGCAGGTCTAGGATAACAAAAACTTATGCCTCGAGCTCTTTCCTCCCAGCTTTGGCTCAGCCCCGACCACCTTTGCTTGCTTGTCGCCTGATCGCCGTCACCCTCTTACGATGCGAGCTTGAGGAATCATCGGAAGCTGCTCCTCCTTTGAGTCATTCTATTATTTCCGAGTAATTTGGATTTAATCCCGCATATGAAAAGGATTATTGCTCACACCGCTTTCCGAAGATCAGTAGGGGTTGCTTCCGTTTTGCTGTTTGTTTACACCTTGGCTGGTTTTCTTGCTTTGCCATATTGGCTCGAACGTGCCCTTCCGAATTATCTGGAACAGCGTGTGGGACAGGATGCAAGGGTGGGCGATATCCGCATCAATCCCTATCTATTCACTGTTGAGATATCCGACTTTAAGCTTGGGGAAACCGCCAAGAACGCCTTGGTGAAGTTTAGGCGGCTTTATATTGACTTCGAGTTATCGAGCATTTTCACCCGGGACTGGAGATTCGCCGACATCCGCACCGAAGGACTCGACCTGGCACTCGAAATTGACCGCGAGGGCAGGCTAAATGTAACGGAGCTTATCGAACGTCTGGAGAGCCCTGAGGAGCCTCCGCAAACGCCGACGAGGATTCTTTTCGAGCATTTGGTGATAAGCAATGCGGCGATAAGCCTCAGTGACTTTTCGGGCGAGAAACCGGTAGATACAGTCCTTTCCCCAATCAACATGGTTCTCACTGGCTTGAGCACCATTCCGGATCAGGAAGGACAGTATGTCCTGCAAGCAAAATCGGGGAGCGGTAGTTCTCTCGCATGGAAGGGGAACATTACCTTGTATCCATTGGCTTCAAGCGGCCACTTGGCGCTGCATGAACTCAAGCTGGCCGATATATGGCAGTTTTTTCGCGAGAAATTGCAAATAGCCAAGCCGCTGGGAGAAATGGGTATCAAGGCAAGTTACGATTTTTCCTACAAGCAGGAAAAGGCCTCGCTCGACTTGAGCAAGATTACGATACAGCTGTCCAACCTCGCCGTCACTCAGACGGACAGTCGCCAGTCGCTGATTGAGCTGCGCAGCGTACACATTGATGATGCTCGTTTTTCCCTTGACGACAAGGAAATTACGATCCCGGTTTTTGGCCTTTCCGACGGAAGGATGAGTGCCAGTCGTGCAAGCGATGGGCAGATGAGTTGGCAAAGCGCGCTGAAAAAACCGCCAGCGACAGTGGACCCAGGTACCGACTCCCGCAGTGATCATGCCAGTGATTCTGATTTGGCTGGGAGGCACATCTTGCCATGGAAAATGCATATTGAGCACGTGGATCTTAAAAACGTTGCGCTTGCTTACGCAGATCACACCCTGTCGCCACCACTGGCTTTTAGGGTTGGCAACCTGGGCAGCAAATTTACGCTGGACGTGAGCAATGTAATGGAGGCTCCACAAGTGGCGGCACAAGCCGTTCAACTATCAATCGAGGATGTCGCAATTTTGTCCGTTTCCAGTGATGCTGCCCCACTCGCAACGTTGGGAACTTTCGAATTGAGCGGTGGCAGCCTTAATACTGAAGCCCAGAACATCATGGCTGAGAGCATTAACGTAAGCGGAGGGGGCATCACATTAACCCGGGGCTTCGACGGTCCCGACGGCTTGTTACGCCTAGTGGCGGTCGAAGGGCCAAAAAAAAATTCGCAATCCCATTCTTCCATGGACCCCGCCTTCACAGAAAGCGTGGGGCGCGCCTGGAAATACCGGATTGGCTCCCTGGAACTGAAGCAATTCAGCGCGCAGCTTACCGACGAGACTTACAAGCCTGCGGTCGCCTATGATGTCGACGCTATCTCTGTGGCGGCAGAAAATATTGATAACTCTGTTGAAAAACCTGTCGTTTTTACCGCCAAAATGCAAGTCAATGGCAAAGGAGTCATCAACGGCAGCGGTAGCGCTCAACAGGATTTCAAGCAAGCGAGTGTCAAACTCGATGCCAATGTGCCGCTTGAACCTTTGCGGGGAGTGGTGGCGCGCTATGCGGCGGCCAGCCTTGCATCCGGCCGCCTCGTCGCCGCGACCGAGATTGATTATCACGCTGGCGCCGCTCCGGAAATAACGGCAGCAGGTAGCGCGAGCATTCAGGACTTTCAGTTAAATGAGACTGACACCAACGAGCGGCTGATCGCATGGAAAGCGCTCATGGCCCAGAAGTTCAACCTGAGCCTTGGTCCGAACCGTCTTTCGATCAGGGAAGTCCACCTTCACGAACCCGCCGTGAAGGTGGCCATTGACGAGGAAATGAATATGAATCTTGCCCAAGTGCTGAAAAACAATGCCGAGGCGAAGCATCCATCTAAAGGCCAGACACGTGAAGTGCTGCCAGAGACGGCAGGAAGAAACCAGAAGGACATCTTGTTTCCCGCAGAAATCGCCCAGGTGCGGATTGAGCAGGGCTCGCTCGACTTCGCTGACAAGAGCCTTATTTTGCCTTTCTCGACTCATGTAACCAGGCTCGAAGGTATTGTCGCAGGAATTTCAACCGCACCCCAAAGCCGTGCGGAAATCAGATTAAGCGGGCAGGTAGAGGACTATGGGGAAGCGAAGGCTGCAGGAACGCTATTAACAAGAGACCCCAAAAAATTCCTGGATATTGAGGCAAATTTTGAAAATATAAAAATGCCTCCCCTTTCGCCATACTCCGCCACCTTTGCCGGACGTAGGATCGCAGCGGGCAAGCTTTGGCTTACGCTGCATTACAAGATTGCGAAGGGCAGGCTGCTGGGCGAGAACAAGATAATGCTCGCAGATTTCAAGCTGGGCGAGCGGGTGGAGGCATCCGAAGCACTCGACCTCCCCCTTGACCTTGCAATTGCGCTATTGAAGGGGCCAAATGACAGGATAAACCTTGCGGTGCCTGTGAGAGGGGATGTGGGTAGTCCCAGTTTTGATTATGGCTTGGTTATACGTACTGCACTGGCAACCACGGTGCGCCGCATCGTTACTTCTCCATTCCGGCTCCTTGCACGTCTCGCGGGTTCGGAGGATACGGAGGAACTGAGAAGAGTGGAGTTCGAGCCTGGCAGAGATGATATAGAACCCTCCCAGCGCGAGCAACTGGATATCCTTGCCGAGGCGATTAAACAACGGCCTGAAGTCTCGCTAGTGGTACACGGGCCATATGATGTCAAGCTCGATGGAAGAAGTCTGCGGCGCCAGTATGTGCGTCGAGACGTTTTGGCCGAGGCGGATATCCTCATCGAGGCGGGCGAAGACCCGGACTTCATTGCTTTTGGAAACGCCGATATACAAAAGGCCCTGGAGAAATTGCTTGCCAGGCGGTCAGAAGGTGGTGCTGCTGAATTCTCTGAAACATACGAGAAACGGACAGGGAGGGAACCTGATCGGGTTAATCCGCTCCTCGGGTTGTTTGGTCGGGGCAGCAAGGACCGAGAGTTCTACGAGGCCATGTTCGATCGCCTGGTCGAACTCGAGCCATTACCTGGGGGCGAGTTGGAAGCGCTAGGAGCAAGCCGCGCGAGATCGATCACCGAGGCCCTGCGAAGAGCTGGTGTGGACACCAAGCAAGTTACCATCGGAGACATAGAGGCTGTCACCGGCAAGCCAGGAGAGGCCATCGTAGCGGAGCTGTCACTAAGTACAGCACCTGTCGAAAACGGACGATGAGGATTGTAAAAAAAGCTTGCTTTTCCCGTCGTCTTTTAATGTTTACAGTTAAGCTTTTATTGCTTGCCGGCTTGCCTATCGCTGCTTATTGCGGTGGATGAGCGGCGGGCGGCATGTATTCCAGTACCACCAGGCCCAGATGCTTGTTCAGGCCGAGTATGGGAATAATTGCACGAAAAATTTCATTGCCGACTTTTTCTAACTTGATTTCATTGGAATTCGGATCGACATCGGGATAAAGGCTGGAGAAGGTCTCGGCAAGCTTCTTGCGGTCGCTGGCAACGATCACCTTGCCGTCCGGCTTGGCCAGGACGGCGGATTTGAAGCCCCTCATTTGAACCAGTTGGCCAAAATACTGATCCACCTGGTTCAAGTTACCTGCTATAAGCTCCCGACGAACGGCCCAGGCGAAGGGGATGCTGAACAGATTTAATGCTTCCTCGGCGCGGCGGTCATCCAACTGCTTTGCTTGTCCTATCAGTTGAGCGTGCGCTTCTGCCTGTTGCGCCTCGACTTGGGCCAGTCTATTCTCCACCGCCTCCACAGCGGCTACTTTCCAGCCATACATGCCTACGGCTACAATCAACAGGGCAACAACCAGGCCCAGCATAATTTTTCGCTCTCGGCTCATACCTCTGGAGTTGCTGGCGGCAGTACTATTGTTTTCAAACTGGTCCATATCAAGCTCCTTAGGTAGGTTTTTTTGACCAAAAGCCAACCCTAGGGGATGTTCGGGCCCTACTCCGTGCGATATACAACATTAACCGGAGGTCCTGAATAACCTGCGTGCTTTGCTGTGACGCTTGTATGGACTAAGCTGGAAGAGGAACAATTGGCAGGGCCGGCAACACGGGGTACGCGGGCCCCATCTTCCGCGTACGTGCGCGGGAAATGCTGTCCGCCCAGGTCAAAGGGCGGAGCGATCCCGAGTGGAATCGCAGCTATTCGTTCCAGCCTCCCCAGAACAAGGAGGGGGGCGATTAGTCAAGCCAGGCAACAGGGTAGTACGAAAGACCTGGATAAAGACGGCTTCATATCGCTGCCACCACTGCCAAGCTAAGTACTCCGACAAAAACGGGTTGCCAAAGTGCAGATAGACTGCAATGGGCATAAATCATGATGATAGGGTTGGCACTCAGCGCAACTGGTCACAGGCGGGCAGGATGACGGCGCCTAGACCCACATAAAACATTGCCAGAATCGAAAGCCCAGCCAGAATGCGCATGATGGTCACGATAAACCCCATCTGGTCCGCAGGGGGGTCGCCTCGCGCGATCAGGGCGTGGACGAAACGGATACGGACAGCGCTAAAGCCAACGGCCGCAATGCACACCGCGGTTGCGAACAGAATGATGGTGACGACGGCGGCATTTCCCGCTGATCTGTCTTCACTCAGGTTTAACGCGCATAGCAGGGATTGGCTGCCATAGATCACGGTCAGATGCACGGACCAGACAATGGGACCAACCAGAATGAAGACCAGCGTGCCCATGCCCTGGAGATTGGACCTGGGTCCCATGCGCCTCATCCGATCACCCTCGGGAAGCCATGGATGAGGACGAGACCGCACAGGCCTTGTCCCGCGGTGTACCAGTAGAGAAGGGCCGCATTGTCGAACGTGACACTGCGCTTCTGGTACAGCCGCTTGGAGACAAGCCTGCCACAGGCGAAGGCGCAAAGTATAATCGTGGCGAAAGCAGCCTGTCCTGTAAGAAATGAACCCATGTATACCATGGCGCTGTACGAATTTGCGGACGGGTCGAGTCCCGTCCGCAAATGCCCAAGCACCTCCACACCGACCGAGCCAGCGAGAAACGCGGCGGCCAGTATCAGCATGGCAGGCGTCAGCAGGGGCAAGTGCAACTGGCCCGCTGCGGGAAGCCGCTTTCCAGCCCTGTAGACCAGTACGCTGCCAAAAACCAGGAGAATCGCGGAGTTGACCGGGTAGGTCAGTGGGGGCAACGCCGGAGAACCGGCTGGCGCCCAGACCTCCGGCGAAACTATCCAGAGATAGAGATAGGAGAAGATGTAAGAAACAAAGAGTGATGCCGCGACCAGCATCACGATCACCATGGCCCACCAGCTATGAGATGATGGGCCTGTCATGTAGGTTGGCAGCCTGATCCCACCGCCAATATCAACCTCTCCTTGATCCGGCTTGTCCAATTGCCACCCCCATACGATGAAGGAGACGATGGCTAGCACCCCGCTGATCAGGGCAATGGCAACTGCCTTGATGGTCAGCAGTAAAAAGAACCCTGCAGTGAAGACAGCGGCAGCCACATGGGTCCAGCTCGAACCAGCCATCTGCATCAAGTATTGCGGCTTGGCCTCTATGACCGAGGTGATGATGGTTTCACGCCCCCCGGTGGGCGCATTGGGAAGATAGTGCAGCCCTTCGCGCACCTGCTGGGCCAGGTCTGGCTGATCCCATAGTGGCTCCCGGCTGGTCACGTGGGGGACCGAGCGGGTCGAATAAACATCGTTGGGAAGAAACTCAAGCGTCCCCGCATTCCATGGATTTTCCGGTCCACCCCCGCCAAAGCGGAAATTGCGTATGAGGTCGATGATGAAAATCAGAACCCCGGTGGCCATGATGAAAGCGCCGGCTGTCGAAATCGAGTTAAGCAGATCCCAGCCGAGATAGCCCGAATAGGTCCAGACGCGGCGGGGCATTCCGGCAAGGCCGGTTATATGCATGGGAAAAAATGCGGTGTTGAAGCCGATGAACATCAGCCAGAACGCCCAGCGGCCCAACCGTTCCGATAACATCTTGCGGCTGACCATAGGCGCCCAATAGTAAAAGGTGGCAAACAGCGGGAACACCATGCCCCCCACAAGCACGTAATGCAGGTGGGCGACAATGAAATAGGTGTCATGAGCCTGAAAATCGAACGGCACAACCGCAACCATCACACCAGTCAATCCGCCAAGTACAAAGATAAACAGGAAACCCAGGATAAACAGGGACGGGACATTAATGCGAAACGGCCTTTTGCCAGCAGCGATAGTGGCGATCCACGAGAATACCTGGATACCGGACGGAATGGCGACCGCCATGCTTGCGGCTGAAAAAAATGCCAGGCTCAGCCCCGGAATACCGGTGGTGAACATGTGGTGCACCCACAGCCCGAAGCTGAAAAAGCCTGTGGCGATCAGCGCGACGACAATCAGGCGGTAGCCAATCAACGGCGTCTGCGCCAGGGTTGGGATCATCATTGAAACCAGGCCTGCCGCGGGCAGGAAAATGATGTAGACCTCCGGGTGGCCAAAGAACCAGAACAGATGCTGCCAGAGCAAGGCATCACCGCCAAGCGCGGCGGTAAAGAAGGGCCAGCCGAAGGAGCGTTCGAGTTCCAGCAGCATGGTGGCGAGAATGACCGCAGGAAAGGCAAACACGATCATCGCGGCGAAGATCAGCATGGCCCAGGCAAAAATGGGCATCTTTGCCAGCGTCATGCCGGGTGGGCGTGTGCGTAGAACGCCAACGATGATTTCTATGGCTCCCGCAATAGCCGATATTTCAATAAAGCCGATTCCGAGCAGCCAGAAATCGGCATTATTGCCCGGCGAATACTCGGTGAGGGTCAGCGGCGGATACATGAACCAGCCGCCCTTGGGTGCCATGTCGTAAAAGATCGTGGAGAAGAACACCAGGCCGCCGATGATATAAGCCCACATTGCAAAGGCGCTGAGGCGGGGGAAGGGCAAGTCGCGGGCCGCAAGCATCTGGGGAAGCAGCATCACCCCCAGGGCCTCGACTATAGGGACCGCGAAAAGAAACATCATCGTCGTGCCATGGACGGTGAAGATCTGGTTATAAAGGTCCTGGCTGAGAAAATTGTTGTCCGCAACCGCCAATTGTGTACGCATCAGCAGCGCCAGAATTCCCGCCAGAACAAAAAACAGGAATGCTGCGCCGATATAAATCGTGCCGACGACGGTGTTGTTCACCACCGTCAGCAGTTTGAAGCCTTTCGGAGTTGCCCATATCCGCTCGAGCTCCTCGACTTCCTCTTTGGGACGTGGACCCTTGTTCGGCAGCTCTGCTGGGTATTGTTGATTCATAAGGGCTCTCGATCAACGCAGGAAGTATAGGACGATCAGTCCGGCGAAATAACAAACGAGCACGGCGGCGGAGTCGAGCCCCATGCGCAAGATAGTCTGATCGCCGCGTTCGGCCATGCCGATGATGTAAAGCGCAGTGAGCGCAATCCCGAGCAGGGCTCCGAAAACACCGAAGGTTCCGGTCTGATTCAGGATCGGCTCTCCCGTGCCTATGAGATCAATGACAAAGATCAGGCCAACATTGATAAGGTTGGTGCCCAGAATATCGGAAACCGCGAGGGTATATAGACCGGCGCGGGCAGCGGTCACCGCCGTGCTTAGCTCGGGCAGAGAGGTTGCAAAGGCCAGCAGCACAAACCCCACGAAACTTCCGCCCAGCCCCGTTTGCTCTGAAAGCGCGTCTCCGGTCAGTGACAGCAGATAACCGGCAACCAGGATGACGAGACCCAACCCGGCGATCCAGGCAATAAGGTTGCGCAGCGAACGACCCGTAAGCTCCTTGTTGGCTTCTCCGGCCTCGGCCTGTTGCTTGTCGCGCCGTTTATCGCCCTCGCCTCGCTTCGCAGGCTTCCAGGCCTTCCGGCTCTGCGACTTGGAAAGAATATAGATACTGAAGGTGTACGCTGCGGCACTCGCCCAGGCCCAGACACCAACGCCCAGGAAGGAAGTGTCGCCCGCAACCATCCCCGCCGCGACGATGGAAAGCAACAGGATGCTCAATCCGCCTTGAAGTATGACGGTGAGATCGGGAAGAGCCGAGGTCAGTGCGCTGCGTCCGATAAACTGGTCGACAATTGCCAGAATGGCGATCTGCGCGGCGATTGAACCAAAGAGATTGTTGATCGCCATATCCGCCGCGCCGGTTGCAGTTGATGTCACCGTCACGCCGATCTCAGGCAAAGAGGTGATGCCCCCAAGCAGCAGAAGGCCTATGGTTGACTGTCGGATTCCAGTTTTGGAACTGATCGCACTGGCATATCCGGTGATGCGGGCGCCTGCAAACCAGACGATGACCGCCGCAACTGAGAAGATGGAGAGGTTAACGAGTATATTGGCTTCGGCGAAGTCGAACATAGCTACTTCAGGCTCTCCAGATAGAGGGCAAGGTCTTCAAGTTGGGACTGAGTGAAGATGTTGTATGGCGGCATCTTGTTTTCCGGCTTGATGTGCTGATTATTGCTGATCCAGTCTGCAAAGGCTGCGGCGCCGTTGGGAAGGGTCGCTGCAGCGAGGGAGTGGCGGCCTCCAACGTGGGTGAGATCGGGGCCAATGGCGCCAGCCGCCGCAGTTCCGCGGATCGTGTGGCAGCCTCCGCAACCGGCATCAAGAAACAACTCTCGGCCCCGCGCGGCGCGTTCATTCTCGTTTTTGACCGCGGGTCCCGATTCCTTTGCCATCCACTCCTCGAAATCTTCGGGAGTTTGCGCCACGACATGGAACGACATAAAGGCGTGGGCGCCGCCGCAATATTCGGCGCACTGGCCGCGGCTAATCCCCTCCTCAGTCGCGGTTATGGTGAGAACATTGATTCGTCCGGGGATCATGTCAAGCTTGCCTGCAAGGCGGGGAGCCCAAAACGAATGGATGACGTCTGCGGTAGTCAGTTCCAGGCGCACCGGCTGGCCGACAGGGACATGCAGCTCGTTTGCGCTCTCGAAACTGTTGCCATCTGCATCGAAGTAGGTGACACGCCACCACCACTGCTCACCTCTAATGGCGAAGCGCATTTCATTATCCGACGGGGGCGCGCTGGCGCCGGCGCCCAGGATCACAAAGCCGTAAACCAGTAGCATGCTTAGAACGACTACTGGAAAAGCTATCCCGGCACCCCTGATGAAGCGCTCGCCGGAAAGCCGCGCGCGCAACGTCTCGCGCCCACAGATGGCCACGGCGCTCAGCACAATCACACCAACGAGAATCAAGCCGCCGGCGATGGTCATGACCCAGAACAGGACGTTGATTCTCTCCGCCTCTGCACCAGTGGGGGCGAAGGCTGATTGCTCCTGATTGCATGCGGCCAGCAGCACCAGGAGGCCCGCGCCAACGGTCGTCCGAAACCGGCCTTTGCTCATCGGATGGGCACCTCGGACTCCCGGCCCAGCTCTGCGGGCTGGCTTGCATAGAAGGCGGTGACATCGTGGATTTGCGCGTCGTTCAGACGGTTAGCGACCACGGCCATGATGGCGCCGTAGCCCGACCGGTCCCGCAGCCCCCTGCGCCAAAGCTCCAGTTGTCCACGGAGATAAGTAGCGGATTGCCCAGCAAGTCTGGGAAACTGCGGATTGTCCCCCTTGTGACAGCTCGAACACGGCGGGATGCCGCCTTCGGCCAATCCCTCAGTTGCAATCCGCCGTCCGCGTACTACTGCTTTGGGGTCTTCCGATGCCACTATGTGGGGCGATGGCAAGGACGCGTAATAACGGGCCAAGGCCGCAGTTTCCTCTGTGGACATTTCCAAGGCGATTGGCTCCATGATGCCGCTCTCACGGATTCCATCCGAATAATTTTCAATGGCGCGTGTCAGATAGGCTTCCGATTGACCGTGAAGGCGCGGTACTCGGTCGCTGACAGGAGGGGATTGTGCATCGCCATGACAGCGCACGCAGTTTTCGAGCGGTTGAATCGCCACACCGGCGACTTCGAGCTTCATGGGCAAAACTCTTGATCGTTCGCTCTGGGTATAACTATCCGCGCCTTCCCGGCGCAGCCGGTCGAGAAAGGCGACCAAAGTCCAGACCTCATCACTTCGCCCGTCACCCGGCCACGCTGGCATGCCGGTGAATTTGAGTCCGTTATAGATAATCCAAAACAGCTCTCTGGAATTGTAGTCTTCGTACGCTGAGATCAGGTCGGGCGGGGTAGGCAGCATGTTTTGATAAACAACACGCGGGCCCTGCCCCGGCACCCCATGGCATGCGGCACAAGCACCCCGATAGTGTTCGGCGCCGAGGTCGGCCAGATTATCGTCCACTAGATCGGGAACGGATATACCGCTTGCGGCCGCCGCAATAGAGCGGTCCCGCACCACGGTAAGCAGCCAATTGGTTATGGACAAATGGTCGCGTCTGGCAGCAACATTGTAGACTCCTGAAACAACGAAAATCGCGCCGCCGACGCTCAGTGTCCCTACAACTACAAGCAGCGCCGAACCTAGCCGCCGCAGACGCTCAGATCGGTGCCCCTTCGCTGTTTTAACGTCAGCCATCGCTACGGCTCTCGGCTTCCATTGTCAGAAACCAACGCGATGCCAATACGAGACCGGCTGTGATATAGATCAGGGGGCACACCACCAGCATCACCAGTCCCGCCAGTTGCTGGTCGGCGAGGCTTTCAGACATGGGGACAACATCAAGTCCGCGCACCATGACGCCAAATAACGAGCGCGGGGCGAAGACCAGCAGGGCACCGAGCAGGCAGAAGAGCTTTCCTGTGACCAGCAGGGCAAAGATCGCGCGCCAGCGCCCGGTTGCCCGCGTTGCATAAATTGCCAGCCAGAACCATGCAGCCGCTGCGGTCAAGCTTGCGTTCATGGTAAGCATCATGATTGGATTGGACATCGCCGCCCCGAGTGCCGGCGGCGAATGCCACCCCCAGAGCAGGGCCAATTGGGTTGCTGTGGCCAAGTGCCAGTTCCGGGAGACTGTAGGAGACACTTTGGGGCGCAGCATATAAATGAGACCGGGCACGACCAGATTCATAAGCACCATATGCTGGAGCATTAGTTCGCTCAACTGTCCGATCGACATATCAACTATCGTCCCTATCAATGAACCGATCTCCATTATTGATTCTAAAGGCAGGCCCAAACGCAGCGCCTGTCGAACTGGGAGGCGTCACGGGCGTGCAAGTTCAATAGATAAATTGGGAAGAGCCGATTTCAAAAAATTGAGAGTGGACGCCATCTTCTACGTATTATCGACCGGCCGTCAGTAACAGGCGCTCGCAAGGACCCTGCCGCGTCGAGAGCACAGTGCACAATTACTTCGTGCTGTGGGACTGGGACCGTACGTTCGAGCGCACCCATCCGCATAGCGGCGCTCCATCGCAATTGCTACTTGCATCAAAATACCCAGTACTAGGGCCAAGGTCGTCTTCAGAAAATCCCGCTGTTTCTCCTTTTCCTTCTTCCGGTAGGCCACTTCTTTATAGATCAGAATCCAAGCTTTTTCTTAATGTAATAAAAGATTAGAGCTGTTTCCGTAAGCTTCCCCGTCAAGTAGACAGTTCGGAAGTAGGTTTTTCCCCTGTTTGATGTCCCCCAAAAATAGCTTCTGCATCTATTAAAACGACGGTATAAACGGTAGCGTCTTGCTATATTTAATGCATCTTAAATAGATGTATAACGCATTCGTTAAACGCATTAATCAGGTTTCTGCGGATAGGCGAAGCCGTCGGCTCGGGGAGCTGCTTGAGCGAGTAGGGCGGGGCGACCTGATCCTCACGTCTGAGTTTACTCAAGGTGGAATTCATCGGGAAAACCTGGGGTTACCGGACACCTAGTGAGGCTTGCGAAGAGAAAAACCTTGGATTAATGCGTGTAGAAAAAGCAAAGATCATTTGCATCTCACACACATTAAAAATGCTGTGATAGATGATCAATCAAAAATCAGAGCGGAGTCTATTGATAGGCTTTTAGGGGGTTAAACGATCTCTCACTAGGGCTAGGCCTAGTGAGAGTGCATCTGGAGCATCGACAGATAAACTTCCATTACTTTATCTCTCGCTCATCTATATTTAAATCGCAGGAGCCGGATTATCCTGTCTATGCTCTAGCGAGCCTGGGGCGGAGCAATTCATCACTAGCCCAATAGCACGAATTGGCCGTCCGTAAAATAGAGGTTGGCGTGGCCATTTTGAATTTTCGCTTCCAGCGGGCATTGCGGAATGGACTGATTGACTGACGACAAATTCTCCAGCGAAAGAGCAGTGATGAACGGCAAAGCTATTACTGCATGAGTAGGGCGACCTTTCAAACGGTAGAGGGACGAGCATGAAGAAACCCCAACAGGTCTGGCTTTATCTTAGATCGAGCTTCTGGTTCATGCCTTCTCTAATTGTCGCAATCAGCATTGTGCTTGCTACAGCAGCGATCAATGTAGACTCGGCAATTGAGAGCGAAATCCTGGCCCGTTGGCCGCGTTTGTTCGGTGTCGGAGCCGAGGGAGCCCGACAGATGCTGTCAACCATTGCCAGTTCGATGATGACGGTTGTGGGCGTGACTTTTTCCATGACCCTCGTAACATTGGCACTGGCCTCCAGCCAATACACATCGCGCGTCCTTGGCAGCTTCATGCGAAGCCGAACTACACAGGTTGTGCTCGGGGTCTTCGCAGGTATCTTTACCTACTGTCTGGTCGTACTTAGGACAATACGTGATAACGGCGAGACCGCCTTCGTGCCGGGTCTTGCCGTGTTCCTGGGCGTCGTGCTCGCGCTGGCAGGAGTCGGCGTGCTCATTCTTTTCATTCACCATATCGCAACTTCGATCCAAGCATCTAACATCATATGTTCGGTAGCCGAGGAAACCTTAGCTGCGATCAAGCGAGTATTTCCGCAACATGCCAACGACCTTTCGGAAGAAGAGGAAAACCGACGCATGCATCTATTAATCGCAGCCAATCACTGGGAAGACATCTGCGCAGAAGCGAGTGGCTATGTCCAGACGATAGACTACGACGCCCTTAGAGACCTTGCGGGAAAACGAGGCACCATCATAAAGATTAACTATGGAATCGGGGATTTTGTGGTGAAGGGAATGGCAGTGGCATCTATGGTCCGCCGAGACTTACCCGAAGAAAGGATAGTGCGCGAGGTGCGATCTTTTTACAGTATCGGTAGCCGGCGCACCATCGAGCAGGATCCTGATTTCGGGATCCGGCAGATCGTGGATATGGCCGTGAAAGCGCTTTCGCCGGGCGTTAACGACACAACCACTGCTGTGACCTGCATAAACTATCTCACCTCCATACTGTGCTATCTCGTTTCGCGGAGCTTTCCTCTCCAAATCCATTACGATAAAGAAGAACCGCGGCTTATCAGCGTCCAGGCAACCTTTGAAGCTCTCCTGGGCGCATCCTTCGACGAAATCCGCCGCAACGCGAGCAGGAATACCAGGGTGATCGTTTCCATGCTCGACGCTCTGCAACTGATCGGAACAAGAACGTCCGTCGTTCCCCGTAAAGAGGCGTTAAGCAAGCAAGCAAAGAGCATTGCCGAGTTAGCAGACCGCAGTGTCGAGTCTCCAACTGACCTTGCAACAATTCGTGCTCGCTTGGAAAGTTTATGCGTTGCGCTGGACAAGAAACCGGCTACGTCGTAGAGCTGCCATTAGCTGGGCCCGGACGATTTACAGGTCACGTGTGATAACGCACGGAACCCCTATTAGATCAGGAGTAACCTTTGGCATTCGTTAATGGGAAACAGGAGACAATCATGGCGTTCCCGGGTTTAATAAACCGCTCATTGGCAACAACGGTGGTTGTGTGTAGCGTCCCAATCATTTGGGCAGCAGGCATGACCTGCGCAAAAGCGGATAACAACATGCCTAACCAGAGTAGTTCGTCCAGTCAAAGCGGCTCTGGCGGAAATTCCAGCCAGCCAAAGCCCAAGAACCCTTCCGGCGTGGCCGGGCATGGCATCCTTCACGAAGGAATGGAGTCGGGACAGGTAGATCAAAAGATAAGAGTAGACCGGAACAAAGGTACTGATCCTTCTCTTCCGCCCCCTGTGCGCAAGAATGAAAAAGGGGTGGTGACGGAGGACCCTAGCGATATTCAGGGCGGACCGATCGGGCCGAACTAGCCCTCGTGGGTCCTCCAGCGTAGATGAATGGGGATGCAAATTTCGCCGCTCCCGAATGACTCTCGCTCATAGCCGCGGACGGAAAATCCGCGTTAACTTCACCACTCATCGACAATGGGTTAGAGTGGAACTCGTTCCAATCTAACCGGCGGCAAGCCAACGATTTCGTAGCTGGTAGAAGCAATACTGATGTTCGCTTCAGTCATGGCCTTTAAAATGTCGCGGCTCATCTGATCCTTCAATTCCCGAATCCCGAAATCGCGGGCGATAAAGCGAACTGTTAATTCGAGCCAGTTGTCCGTCAGGCGGTAGTAGACCTTGGGTTTCATATCTGCCGGCTTCATGAAATACCGGCGCTCCATCTCCTGGAGAGCCTCCTCGCCGAGAGAGCTGATGGAAACAGTTCGATGACCAGCAACTTCCAGCAAAACACGTTCCGCTCGATCGTGGTCCGCGTTAAACTTGATCGGCACGCTCATTTCCTCCCAAAGATATGGAAACTCCCGTGTGTAGTTGTATACCGGCTCATCAAAGATACGCGCGTTACTGACTGTGACGATACGTCCGGTGTACTGCCGACTTTGAACCCACATGGCCGGTTCAGCGTGTTGTACTGGGGGTGGCTGGCCCATTTCCATGATCGTCGTTTGCGTAAAATCCACGGCGATGACGTCGCTCCGCACTCCGCCCATCGTTATGCGATCGCCGACGTTAAAAGTTTTGCCACGCAGAATAATGAAATAGCCAGCCACAGCAGTAACAACCTTCTGTAGCGCGAATGCGAGACCCGCAGTGACAAGTCCGATGCCAGTGGCCAATCGTGTTGGATCATCGAACCAGATGGAAACCAGGCCCAGGATTAGAAAGAGGCCTGTGCCGAGCGCAATCCCTTGCCGAACCCAGAATACAAAATGCTCATCCTTGCCTTTAAGAGCACGTATCGTGTAGCGTTTGACGACCCGCACAACAAGAAGCACAAGTGTGATAAAGGCAAGCGTAAAGAGAAGCTTCATGCCGTTCTCGGCATTGACGCCCATAAGTCGGACTCCCAGAATCTCTACCGCACGATTAGGTCCTACCAAGGTGATGAACTTTTCCAAAGCTGTCCTCGGTAATGGGAAAACGGGGCTTGAAGCTTGCGCAGAGCAGAAGGATTAATTGCGGTAGTCTGTTTGATACATGCGTCGCGGAAGGGACGTTGACCCTGTCCTTGCAGACAGGGCGTGGTTACTTATTTCGTTTGGGATCCCCTTGCGCGCCAGGGCAACTGACCATCATCGAGCGGAAATTGTCAAAGAACCCCATCTTTTCCGACATATCCGCAACGCTTTGTCCGGCAGTAATGAATTTATCCTGGTCCCGAAAATCCCGGTTGTCGAAAATGGTAAGGTTGGTTTTTGGCCCCATCCGCAAGCTACGTACCTTGTTTTCCCAGTCGAAACCGAAAGGCCCCACCATCCGGCCAAGGCTGATCGGCCCTGTCAGCATCAGGCTGTCGCCTTCATAATTCTTCTTATCGTAAAGTTTTACCCAGCATCCCTTTTTTTCCGCGTCGGTGGAAACCTCGACGGGAACCATCATCAATATCGGCACCGGAACCGTCATTGTTCCATCCCTGCTCCCGGTTTGAGCTGCGCTCTTATTATCGCCGGAACGAGGTGGCTCATTCATTATCGGCCTGTCTGACTTGTAATGGTTTTTTCTGCTGCACGGATCGCTTTCAACATCGCCGGAAAAATTTCGTCTCCGTTAAGCAATGTCTCAACGCGGTTGCCGGAGATCAATGCGGGACCAAGAAGACCGCTCATGGAACGTAAAAACTGCGGGTCGGTTATGCTGTAAAGGTGGCCAACACGCTGCGTGATCTCTTTCTCGCTCCTGGCAAAAATTACAAGAACCAGTCCAAATATCGAAACCGTCGCAATCCACGCGAGAACAATGCTCCAAAGAGGGACGCTCAATTGACCGCACCTGGCTTCATATCTTCACCTTTAGGCTGAACCTGTGGTTGGATGGGTGGAGTGGTTTCATGGCGGAATAATAATTCTATACCCCTCTTTTTGACAGCAAGGTACAAGATTGAGGCTTCCCGCTCTGGGTTATTTGCAAAGGTGACTACGCTTATCAGCACGAGTCTCTCTCCTCTCTGAGGAAAGAAGGAACCGGGCTTGCTACAATTCGTCTGCGGGAACGCGTTCCTGAGCCCCGGTGGCTTGCTTAGCGTAGGAACCAGCCATTTGACGGCAGCTCTCGGCACACTCGCGGCAAGCTTTGGCGCACTCTTCCATGCCGTCCAGCTGCTCGCAACTTTTGGCACAGGCTTCGCAGGCTTCGGCGCAGACTCCACAGAGCTGGCTGCTTAAAGTGGAATTGCTCAGCATGAAATTGGTCGATGTTTGACAGATCTCGGCACAATTCAACATAAGCCGCATATGGTCTGGGGAAATGTGTTTACCGCCTGACTCCAGGCAGTGGGTCATCGCTTCGTGCAGGCAAGTTTGACGGCATCGATTACACGCGTCGATGCATGATTGCATTTTCGGATCGGTAGGATGAGTCATAGCGGAGCCTCCTTTAAGTGGGTAAGCAAAGCAACCTAACTCATGGCCCTGTTGCTATGGAAAAGTCCGTACGGTGACAAACGGACGCAGCAGGGGTTAGTTGCTGGAACAAGCAGTACACGTGTTAACCAATGGATCAGGACCGATCCGAGATAGGGGATAGATTTTTAGGAGTTCGATTGTCGGGATAAGTCTGGGCCGAATAAACCGATCAAATCAGTATTCTTAATTTCCCCTTGATCTTTTATATTTAGGGTGATCCCCAGAGCGAATGGTGATTTACTTTTGAACGGACATAAACAACAGTGCAACGTTCGGCTATAGCTCGTCTGTTGTGGTGCGGACTTGGCGCTGCGGTCGGTGTCGCAGTAGCCTTGTTCCTTGCTTCGCCGCCTTTTTCACCATTCTTTTTTGCCTCGCTAGGTGGCTCTGCAGTATTTCTATTTGGCCTTACTCGCGCGCCAGCAGCGCAGCCACGCGCGCTCTTTGGCGGTCACCTTGGGGGTGCTCTCATTGGTATCGTCTGCTATCAGCTCTTCGGCGATTCGCTATGGGTCTATGCGCTCGCTCAGGTACTTGCCTTGTGGTATATGCTCCTCACCAGAACAGTACATCCTCCAGCCGGAGCCAATCCGATGATTATGATTTACGCTCACTCCAGTCTAACTGCGCTTTGGGAGCCGGTTTTCATTGGGGTGTTTAGCTTGGCTATCGTTGCGGCTATTTGGAGTCGCCTTTATCCAGGCCTCTCGCACTATCCTGTTTCCTGGTTTGACCAATCACCCCCATCCTTGTTCTGGGGGGGCTGGGATGAATAAAGCAAAGCATTGTTTGCTTTATTCCAATGCAAACTTTTACAGTTGATAACGTATGTTATCAACTGTAATCTAAGCTCATGAATTTGCTCATCCCGAAACTTATTTGAGCCTTGCCCTGCAGGAGCGACGGAATCTGTGAGACGAGTTTTTTTTCACAGCCTGCGGCGCGAAAAATTCTCCTTAATCCCACTTCCTGCTATCACAGGCCTCAAGCCTTGCTTCCTCAGTATTCGATCTCCACATACAACTCGTCCGCCGCTTCCAAATGCGGCTATCTTCTCAAAACGGTGTATCAGTTTTCAATCGCTGCCCTGTGTCAATTTATATCCGGCGGTGACATTTGAATGCCCTGCATTTTCAAAATGAACTCTGACAACTATATTTCAACAAGGATTCCCACGCTCCAAAGGATAGATCCGAACAGTTAAATGCATAGCGAAGGTTGAAGAGCACACTTAATATTCATTTCTGATTCGATCATAAGCTAAGAATAGATCAGTGTAGAGTTAAAGCTTGTAACCGCTGACTCAGGGGGAGCTAGGCACAACAATGGAATTCGAGCACTTACCGACATGCTGCTGCCGACGTCCCCCCGAACTTGAGTAGCGGCTGAGTTTGGAGTCCAATCTTACGCAAAGGAGATTGGACATGAAGAAGCGATTCACCGAAGAGCATTTCGACCTCTACCCTCTTTTTCGCGATATCTTGTACGGAGAATATTCGAACCTTAGTCCTGCAAGTCGCCTACAAAAATTGATGGATACCGCTGAAGGTGCCGACTGGGTTCTGTCTGGTAAACTTAACGACCAACTTCTATAACAGACGCACAGATTGCCATCAGGTCGTGGCGAAACGAGGTGACAAGAATGCGATAGCCGGCCTGGTGCTTTTCGAGAACATCCCTCGTCGCGCGCAATGCGTCCATGCTCTTGATCTCTACATTCCACAGGATGTCGGGGAAGTGCTACAGCGCTTCATCCAGAGTCGGCACTTCGTGACCTACGTTTTGTTCAATCTCCCGGCGGGTAAGATCAGCGACCGCTTGTCCGGACGCGGTCACGCGGTCATGAATCAGCACCGGCAGGGCATCACGACTAATGCGCACATCTGTTTCAATTCCGCTTGCACCCACCATTACAGCGGCTTCGAAAGCCGAAAGGGTATTTTCCGGGACTGCGGTGTGATAACCGCGGTGAGCTATTACCAACATGTTATTTCAATTCACCCAATAACTATGCCGGCGGGGGTAAATTCCCATCAATAAAGTCTCCAAGCGCTTTCACCCAGTCTTCCTGCATGTAAATGAATCCATTGTTGTGGCCGCCCTGCAATTCAAGGAATTGCTTTGGACCGGGCGCAGCTTCATATAGCGCCTGGCCTTGTGTAAACGGCACGATTTCATCCTGCGGGCTATGAGCGACGAACACAGGGCATGTAACAGACTGCAAATACTCGAGGGTATCGTAGTCGAAACGGGACAGCAGCCGCACCGGCAGAAAAGGGTAAAGCTTGGCCCCCATAGCGGGTACGGAGGTGAACGCCGAAGCCAGTACCAGCAAGCCTGGTTCCTTGCGGGTAGCAAGCCAGGCAGCAACAGCGCCGCCAAGGGATTCGCCGAATAACACGATACTGGATGGTGCGATCCCTTTTTTTACCGTCACGTATTGCCACGCAGCCTGGGCATCGCGGTAAGTGCCGGATTCCGAGGGGACTCCGCTACTTTGGCCATAGCCGCGATAATCGATAATGAATGTGTTGTAGCCCAGGCGGTAAAACATCGAAAGATAGCCCATGCGGTGCGAAAGGTTGCCGGCATTGCCATGAAAAAACAGTACGGTTGCCGTTGCATCGGGCGCGGGCACGAACCAGCTATGCAGCGTTTCGCCATCGTCGGTAGCAAGTTCCACGGTCTCGTAGGCGATCCCCACGTCATCCGGTGTTCCGGTAATGTCTCGCTTATACTCCGGATAATAGACAAGATTGGGCTGGACAAAAAATATCCCGACCGCGAAAACGATATAGGCAATAGCAACCATAATGCCCAAACCAAAAAACATACGCATTGGTGACATGGATTGAACCTGAACCCGGCAGTGTTAACCGTTCGTTTTTTAGTGTACCACCGGGAGCCGCAGCGGTTTTTCTTTGCATCCCTCAACCATCACTATCGTGGAAAGTTCACTGTCGGTTAAGGGTTCGGCTTGAATTATTTAATCCCTCAGGCTCCGGCAGTTATAATAGCTGCTTTCAGCCATCAGCAACAGGAACGCAATGAATCTAGACAGGGTTAGTTCAGGCAATGACGTGCCCAGTGACTTCAACGTAATAATAGAAATACCGATGAATGCCGATCCCATAAAATATGAAGTGGACAAGGCCACAGGGGCCATGTTCGTGGATCGTTTCATGTCAACGTCAATGCATTATCCTTGCAACTATGGTTATATTCCCCACACTCTGTCGGAAGACGGCGATCCGGTGGATGTGCTGGTGATTTCGCCGGTTCCGCTCATTTGCGGTGTAGTAGTGCGTTGCAGACCGTTGGGCATGCTGAAAATGATCGATGAAGCCGGCGGAGATGCAAAGGTTCTGGCGGTTCCGATCGACAAGCTGTGCGGCCTCTACCGTAATGTGAAATCCCATGCGGATCTCTCCGAACTGGCACGGTCGCAGATTGCACATTTTTTTGAACACTACAAAGATCTGGAACCCGGCAAGTGGGTCAAAATAGATGGCTGGGCCGGGGTTACGGAAGCTGAAGTGGAAATTACAAGTGGAGTAAAACGCTATGCCTCTGCGAAGGAAAAGCCAATGTTTTAAGGTCCCCCTGCGCGTTGCAGAAGTCCCTGTCAATGCAGAATGTTGTCGCTACTGGTTTGAATCGAATTCCAGGCCCGAATGACGCTCGTAATATTTTTTCATCGCATGAATGGTAAACGGCGGAATAGCACACAGAGAAAATGAGCTGGCTTGAACCTCTGGAATTGAAGGGGCAGATCGTCACCCTTGATCCTCTTGACATCAGCCACGTGGGGCCTCTAAAGGCCGCGGTAATGGACGGGGAATTCTGGAAGCTCTGGTATGCCAATGTACCGCCACCGGATCAAATGGAAAGTTATGTGATTCGGGCTGTAGAAAATGCTGAAAAAGGAAATATTGCCTTTGCTGTCAGGCTCAACCGCACGAACCGGATCGTGGGCGCCACGCGTTTTTATAATGTAGACAATTTGAACAGGCGGCCCATGCTGGGCTATACCTGGTACGCAAAATCCGTTTGTAAAACGAGCGTGAATACGGAATGCAAGCTGCTGTTGCTTCAACATGTCTTTGAGCAAAAGGAGGCGATCGCGGTAGAATTCAGAACCCACTATTTCAACCATGTCTCAAGAGCCGCGATTGAACGGCTGGGGGCGAAACATGATGGAGTTTTGCGCAGTCATCAGATAATGCGCGATGGCTCAGTTCGAGACACGGTCGTTTATTCGATACTTAAGCATGAATGGCCGGCGGTAAAAAGCAACCTGGTGGGCAAGCTTTTGCTCAACGATGGTCGCAACCCTCAAGAGGAAATTCATCCCTGACGTATTGCCTGACTACGATGCCTCAGGAACTTCGAAAGCGATAAAGTCATCAAAGTAATGACAATCGGCATGCTGCCGATACGAAAATTCAGGGAAGGCAGCATGAGTGCGGATTATTGCCGGGGATGGTTTATGAATCGACGGAAAATGCTTGCGCTACTCGGGCTAACAGGAGCAAACGTGCTTGGTAGACATTCTTCGGCGAATTCCAGCGCAACGGAGTTGATCCGAAGGAAGCTATCGTGCGTTGTCACCCCCGAGCAGACCGAAGGGCCCTATTTTGTTGATGAGCGTTTGCGTCGGTCGGATATTCGAGCCGACCCTTCTGACGGCTCGATAAAAGAAGGATTGCGGCTCGCACTCGAGATTCGCGTTTTCTCCGCACCAAGAGGCGACGTTTCCGATTGCAAACCGATAGAAGGCGCTTTTGTGGATATCTGGCATTGCGACGCCCAGGGAATCTATTCTGATGTCACGGATCGCGATTTTAATACGGTCGGAAAAAAATTCCTGCGCGGCTATCAAGTAAGCGATAAAAATGGAGGCGTCAGATTTATCACCATTTATCCTGGCTGGTATCCCGGCAGAACGGTTCATATCCATTTCAAGATTCGTACCGATTCAAAATATATGCGGCCTCTTGAGTTTACATCGCAATTCTACTTCGATGACTCGATCACCGATTCCGTATATGTGCAGCATCCGGCATACGCCAGAAAGGGCTCTTACCTGACGAGAGTGAGAAACGAAGACGACAGCATATACCGCAAGGGTGGTGAGCGTCTGATACTGAAGCTCGTCAAGATGGATGAGGGTTATGCTGCCACTTTTGACGTCGGGCTTGAAAATGCCTGAAGGAGTTTGTCCAGATATTCGTCATGCTTAGACGAGCTTGAACTCAGACTCGGGACGACCGGCGCCCCGCTGGCCGAGCGAGGCCTGGATAGCGTCATCCACCGTTTCAAGAAAAACGAATTGCAATGTGGAACGCGTCGCTTCGGGTACCTCGCGCAAATCCTTCTCGTTACGCGCCGGCAGTAGTACTACGCGCAAACCGGCCCGTTGTGCGGCCAGTACCTTCTCCTTGATACCCCCCACCGGCAATACCAGTCCACGCAAGCTGATCTCGCCGGTCATCGCCACATCGTGATGCACGGGCCTATCGGTAAAAAGCGAAGCGAGCGCAACAAACATGGCGACCCCGGCGCTTGGACCGTCTTTTGGAATAGCGCCTGCAGGCACGTGCACATGCACGTCGATGCCATCAAACATTGCCGCCGGAATTCTTAAATCACCGGCGCTCGCCTTTACCAGGGTGAGCGCCGCCTGAGCACTTTCTTTCATTACCCCGCCTAGCTGACCCGTCAGAATAAGTTGCCCTCGCCCGCTCACCCGTGTCACTTCGATGAACAGAATATCCCCGCCAACGGGCGTCCATGCCAGACCGGTCGCCACCCCGGGAAGGCTGGCGCGCAATCCTATTTCGTGCTCGAACTTTGCGGGGCCAAGAATGGCGTCCAAATCCTTGGCCTCCACACGCACCTTAGGCTGCTCGCCATCAGCAATGCCATCGGCAATGCGCATGGCTGCATGGCGCATCACACGCCCGATCTCACGTTCGAATTGCCTTACCCCGGCCTCACGCGTGTAATTCGCAATAATGCTGTTCAGGGCTTCGACCGTTATTTCATACTGCTCTTCGTTCAGGCCATTTGCCTCGCGTTGACGTGCAACAAGATAACGCAGCCCGATCTGGAGTTTTTCCTCCCTCGTATAACCCGGGAGATCGATAATTTCCATGCGGTCCCGCACCGGGGGCGGCACGTTGTCAATCACATTAGCGGTGGCAATGAAGACGACGCGGCTCAAATCAAAGGGCGCGCCGAGGTAATTATCCCTGAAGGTCGCGTTTTGTTCCGGATCCAGCACTTCAAGTAGCGCCGCCGACGGATCGCCGTGAAGGCTAGCCGACATCTTGTCGACTTCATCCAGCATCATGACGCAGTTGCGCGCACCTGCCTTGCGAAGGCTCTGCACAATGGTTCCCGGCATGGCGCCGATATAAGTACGGCGGTGGCCGCGCATTTCGGCTTCGTCATGCACGCCGCCTAACGACACGCGCACGAATGGGCGCTGCAATGCGCGGGCGATGCTTTGGCCGAGCGAAGTCTTGCCCACTCCGGGCGGGCCGACAAAACATAGAATCGGCGCACGGCCCTGAGGTTTTAATTTTTGAACAGCCAGAAATTCGAGAATGCGTTGCTTCACGCGTTCAAGCCCGAAGTGATCGGCTTCAAGAATCTTGCGTGCGGCATTCAAGTCTATCGGCGGATCATCCGGTAACCGCCAGGGCAATTCCGTCATCCATTCGAGATAAGTATGGAGCATGGAATATTCGCTTGAGGCTGATGGCATACGCTTCAGCCGCTGCAATTCCTTTCTTGCCTGTGTCTCGACTTCCTGAGGCATGCCTGCCTTGGCAATGGCCTCATCCAGCTCTGCAATCTCCTGGTCGTCGCCTTCCGTTTCGCCCAGTTCCTTCTGGATCGTTTTCAATTGCTCGCGCAACAGAAATTTGCGTTCCCTGTCCTCCAGGTGCTCCTTGGTACGTTCACCAATCTCCTGCGACAGCCTGAGCACTTCAATGCGGCGCGACAGGATCTGGAGCACCTTTCGCAGCCTTTCCTCCGTGCTGACGGTCTCGAGCAACATTTGCTTCTCGGCCACTTCCGTGTCGAGCAGGCTGGCGGCAATGTCCGCCAGATGCGATGGCGCACGCGTAGCCTGTAGCGCGTGCGCCAGTTCCGCCGGCACACCTGGCAACAGGGACAGGATTTCTATAGTGCGCTCGCGCAATTGCACGGCAAGCGCCTCGGCCTCTGTTGATACTTCCACAGGCTCGCCGATACGTCTTACGCGGGCCGCCAAAAATGGATAGCCCTCAACCAGCTCCTCGATGCAAAACCGCTCCAAACCCTGGCAAACCGCATGACGCAGTCCGTCGGCCGAAGTGATATGCCGGACGATGCTGACTACCGTGCCCATGTTGAATAACGCTTCGACTCCCGGCTCATCGACACCCGCATCCTTTTGCAGAACGATGCCCAACGGGCCTTTAGCTTGCAGAGCATGCTCAACTGCAGCAATCGATCTGGCACGACCAACGGTGACAGCCGTCAATACATGGGGAAACAATACGATGTTACGCATGGGTACCAGCGCGATCACATTCTGGGGTAATTCGAGGCTGATTACGGCAGACTGTTCCATAACGGCTCCCTCGGCAATGAGCGGATGTTCACCAGTTGCACGCAGATGGGCCTGAGCCTTACGCGACTTGACCGGCGCGGGATGCACAAGCGCCCTGTGGTGACAAAACAGGGTGAAAAGCTGAAATTCACGCGTGCACGTTCCTAGTCTAGCATTGCTCGGTCGAGCGTCAACTTGTATCGGTCTCAAACGGACAAGACTTCCTTGACCAGCAGAGGAAACCCGCGGCGCTGCCTCCGACTCATGTACCTCGCCCCTGGCCACTCTGAGCGCCCCTCAAAAGATTTGACTTTATTCCATGTTTCTATTATTGTTGAATCATGGAAACTAAAGAAGCCGTAACCGCACTCGCAGCACTCGCCCAGGAAACACGCCTCTCGGTTTTCCGCCTGCTCGTTCAAGCGGGTCCCGAAGGCATGTCAGTGGGCAGCATCGGCGAAAAACTGGGTGTAGCCCCTGCGACCTTGTCCTTTCACCTGAAGGAACTCAGCCATGCGGGTCTGGTGACATCGCGCCAGGAAAGCCGTTTCATCTACTACATGGCCGACTTCGCGCAAATGGCGGCGCTGATGACGTTTCTTACCCGGAACTGCTGCAAGGGCATGCCGCAGGAGTGCCTGGCAGTGATGGAAACGGCGCTTGCGGGCTGCTGTGCGCCGACTTCAAGCCAAACCTAAACCTTGAAAGGAGCAAATCATGAAACGCTTTCATGTGCATGTGGCGGTTGATGACCTCAACGCAAACATCCGATTTTATTCGGCGGTATTCGGCGCTGGGCCTTCTGTGCTCAAGCCCGACTACGCAAAGTGGATGATGGAGGACCCGCGCATCAACTTCGCCATTTCGCAGCGGGGTGCAAAGGCAGGCCTGGACCATCTCGGGCTCCAGGTGGATACAGACGAAGAACTAAAGGCGTTGCGCAGCCAGGTGGCTGCTGCGGAGATCAGCCGGCATGAGCAGCCGGATGCAAGCTGCTGCTACGCGCGCTCTGACAAATACTGGATCACTGACCCGCAGGGGATTGCCTGGGAGACCTACCACACGCTAGGCGAGGCTGAGATATACGGCGCGGATAGCGCGACGAAAGCAGGTGAGGCAGCTGCGTGCTGCGCCCCGCCATCAAAGACTGTCAAGGCCGAAGACCGTAAAGCCGTTGCGAAGTGCTGCTAGCTGCCAATAGCAGCAGTTCAAGTAAAGAAGGGGGATGCCACCTGAATTGAGGTAAAAGGATTGCCCTTGCAAAAAACCTTGCGTGTCCGTAAAAACCAGAACTGGGAAGAGATCTTCAGCGCCTTTCTAAAGCTGGGACTCACCTCCTTTGGAGGACCGATAGCTCACCTGGGATATTTTCGGGATGAATTGGTCACTCGCCGCCGGTGGATGAGCGAAACGGCCTATGCTGATCTCGTCGCGTTATGCCAGTTTGTACCCGGTCCTGCCAGCAGTCAGGTAGGCTTCGCGCTAGGGCTGTCAAGAGGTGGATTCGTAGGCGCCATGATTGCCTGGGCTGCCTTTACGCTGCCTTCTGTTCTGTTCCTGCTGGTCTTCGCCTCTAGCGCGTTTGCGCTTGGGGGGCCGCTAGGCCAGGGCTTTATCCATGGCTTGAAGCTTGTGGCCGTAGCCGTCGTTGCGCAAGCTGTCTGGGGCATGGCGCGCAATCTTTGCCCTGATCGGGAGCGCGCCAGCATTGCAGTCGGCGCAGTACTGATGGCGGTCTTCTTGCCCACAACACTCGGACAGATCGGGGCCATCATCTCGGGCACCATTTGTGGGCTTTGGTTTTGTAAAAATTTGCCATTAGCAAACGCCGGGCATCTGAGCGTACGGCTTCCGAAGACGATAGCAGTTTTTGCATTGCTGAGCTTCTTCATCCTGCTCATCGCCTTGCCGTTTATTGCCGCGACATCTTCCTCGCAAACCGTCGCACTGTTCGAGGCGTTTTATCGGGCAGGCGCGTTGGTATTTGGTGGGGGTCATGTAGTTCTGCCATTACTTGAAGCAAGCGTGGTCGAAACCGGCTGGGTCAATGCGGACAGTTTTCTTGCAGGATACGGCGTAGTGCAGGCTGTGCCTGGACCGTTGTTTACCTTTGCTGCCTATCTTGGTGCCGTAGTCGCACCGGAGCCAAACGGAATTTTGGGAGCGATCATCTGCCTGATCGCGATATTTTTACCCGGAATGTTGCTGCTGGCAGGCGTGCTGCCATTCTGGGATGATCTTCGTAAAATAAGGGGGGCCCAAGCGGGCATGGCGGGCGCTAATGCAGCTGTCGTCGGGATTTTAGCCTCGGCTCTCTACCACCCGGTTTGGACCGGTGCAATCCTTGCCCCTCCAGACTTTGCGGTCGCACTCGCGGCATTCACCCTGCTGATTGCCTGGAAAGTTTCACCTTGGAAGGTGGTTTTGCTGACCGCGCTCGCCGGCATGGGCCTATCTCTACTATAAGAAATACCTCTCGATTTCTTGCGTCTCTTCTGGCACATTTGATGAACACTGTATGGGCCAGCATCCGGCGACGAACCTGTTATCAATGCCTTTCCTATTACACTACGCAATCTGCGCATCAGGAGCCTCAATGAAAGTTAAAGCCACCTTTGAAGAAGTACTGTCCCGCATTCCCGGTCCTGTCACCGCGGAGTGGCCGATGGGAGAGCGATTTGCCGTCGCCCTTGCTCACGGCACGATGTCTATCGAGTACTACGCGCCAATTGATCACGACCCGCAAACTCCGCATGAACAGGATGAGGTTTACTTCATCCACAGAGGAACGGGGGAACTTGTCATCAGCGGCGATCGCCATTCATTCAACGCCGGTGATTGCCTTTTCGTCCCTGCTCTCGTTGAGCACCGGTTCGAGAATTTCTCCGGCGATTTTGGAACATGGGTGGTATTCTGGGGACCAAAGGGAGGAGAAAAGAGCAGCGAAGGAGACAGCTTTTATCCATGAATTTGCTGCTTCACGATAGATTTTCCAACAGCAGGACCGCCCTTCCTTAGAGGGTATCAGGCGATGAAAAATCTTCCTTTGATCCGGTTCGGCCACACGAAGCCATGCCCGGCGTTTTAAATTTGGCAATCCTGTTACCGTGAATCTCGGCGGCGAATGGTAATCGTTTGTTCGTGAAAATCATCACGAACGCGACAGTTTATCCAGGCAATTCAGCCTGTATCCTTCGATGCAGCACCGGATCTATGCCGGATAGCGAGAATGCCGCTGCGGTGAGCCTGATGGCGGTAAATTTCACCAATGTCGAGCAGAGCGTGCCATTTGTGTTCACGCGAACCGGCGATTACATCGAGCAACTGCACGGTCTGGATAATTTTACCATCGAGCAGGCCAGGAGAACTTGTTGACCGTCCCGTCCAATTAGGCGAAGTGTTCGAATCATCCGGTCATCCTGTAGCATGCTGGACGCGTTGGCGAGATGCACGGAAACAAAAAATTGGCATTAGTCTCTATAGGGGATACAATCTGAACGCCATGAACAAGCGCCGCCATATTCGCTCCACCATGCTTGTATTATTTGTCTGCATACTGACAAATGCGTTTGGCTGGGCGTTCAATGGCGAGGTATTTGCTCATGAGCTTGATCATGAACATCATGTTCTTTCTCTTGATCCCGCTGCGCACCTTGAGGCACACCAACATGCCGGTATTAACGAGGACGGCCATATGGATGCGGCGACTCACCTGTGTCTCCACGCAGCCGGGCAATATCAGCCCTTTTTCCTGACTGCTCCCTTGATCGTCCCTGCTTCCGTCGGTATTGAAGTCTTGGCCTTATTTGTCTCCGGCATCATCCCGGAATCCATTCCAGATTCACCTCTGCATCCTCCTCGAAGCATTTCTTAAGTTAAGCCGTCGAGTTACTTGAGCCCGGATTGTTTATGCAATTTGGGTGTATGCCGCTGTACGAAAACAGGCGTCATGCATTGCCCTGTCTGGCGAGACTTACTTGACGGGCGCCAGCATGGTCCTGTGGCGATGACATGGCGTAGATGCGTAATCAAGTGGCAGTTGAGTGTTTCGCACAATGCTTGCGGAGGATTTCCATGAACTTTGACCGGTTGTTCACGGCGTCACGATGCATGGCGCCATGTGGATGGCTTATTCTCGCGCTGACTTGCCCTTCAGCAATTGCAGAAAACAGTTTTCCCGGTGGCGTCCCGGGCAAAGACATAAACTTCTCAATGGGGCACCCGCTTGAGGCAGAAAGCGATCTCACCATGAAAAATGCCGTACGCCTCGCGCTACAGCAAAATCCTGAACTGGCCTCTTTCGACAAGGAAGTACGCGCTCTGGAAGGGGCAACCTTGCAAGCGGGTCTGCTGCGAAATCCAGACGTATCCCTGAATATCGACAATGTTGGAAATATGGGGGTCAGTCAGGGGCGCGGCGCACCACCAGGCGCGACCATCAAGGAAAACGTCGAACAGCAGGATTTGATCTTTCGCATCAGCCAACTGATCGAGCTTGGCGGAAAACGCGCAGCTCGGGCATATGCCGCATCGCTCGGACAGGAATTGGCAGGCAAGGATTTTGAAACTAAACGGCTGGAACTCATCGCCCGGGTAGCAAACACATTCATGGAAGTGCTGGCTGGTCAGGAGCAATTGCGGCTGGCGGAAGAGAGCCAGCAACTGGCACAGAAAGTGGTGGATACCGTAAAGAGGCGAGTTCTGGCGGGAAAAGTGCCTCCCATCGAGGAGACCAAGGCAGGAGTCGCCTTTTCCACCACGCAGATTGCCTTGGGACAGGCGCGGCGGGAACTGGCAGCTGCCCGCCAACGGCTGGCTCTGCTATGGGGCGACGCTTCGCCTCGATTTGGAAGGGTCTTGGGAAACCTCGAATTACTCACCACTTTGCCAAATTTCGAAGCACTTTCCGAGAGTGTCCTGGCGAGCCCGATGGCGGGTCGTGCCAGGAAAGGGATAGAGCACCGCAAGGCGCTGCTGGAGGTGGAACAGACACGCCGCGTGCCAAACATCACGATCGGCGGCGGCATGATCAAACATTGGGAATCGGGCGGAACGACGGGCGTGGTCGGAATCTCCATGCCCCTGCAGATTTTCGACCGGAACCAGGGAAATGTACGGGAAGCGCATGAACGTCTGAATAAAGCGCTTGATGAACAGGCCGCCACCGACTTGCGGCTCAAGACCGAGCTAGTGCAGGCTTACGAGACTTTATCGGCCGTACAGAACGAAATCACGATATTGCGCAGCGAAATATTGCCTGCGGCAAAGAGTGCTTTCGAAGTTACCAACAAGGGTTATGAACTCGGCAAATTCGGCTTTCTGGAGGTGCTCGATGCGCAACGCACCCTGTTCCAGAATCAGGTCCTGTATGTGCGCGCACTCGCAAATCACCATCGCCTGGTAAATGAAATAGAACGCCTGACCGCGGCGCCGATTGACGGCATTCCCAGTGCGCCGACCGATGGACGCGCCGACCTGGAATACAAGGAGTAGACGGTGGAGAACAAAAAACGACTCATTCCAATCATTGCCGTGATCGCCATAGGAATAGCACTGGGCGGTCTTATTCTCACACTGGATAAAACAGCGCAACCTACCTCAACCGGGTCTGAAACCGATGCCGGAGCTGAAGCGGCCGACGTCGAGGATTCTGCCGATAAACGTGGATCCTCAAAGGGCGACACTGACTCTCGATACCGCGCAGGCCCAAAAGGAGGCAAACTGTTCACAACAGATGAACTCGGCCTGGAAGTGACCATTTTCGAAAAGGGCGTCCTGCCGCGGTTCCGGCTTTATCTGTATGAAAATGGCAAGCCGCTACCCCCTTCTGCCGCCAAAGTTACCGTAACACTGTCACGGCTTGGCGCCCCTGCTCAGGTATACAAGTTCAAGCCTGAGGTCGATTACCTGGTGGGCGACCAAATAGTAGAGGAGCCTCATTCGTTCGATGCCGCAATTGCCGCCGAGTGGAAGGGAAAAACCTTTCACTGGAAATATAGCCAGGTCGAAGCCCGCGTGGAAATGCCCGACGAAATGCTGAAAAGCATTGGCGTCGAAATACTGACGGCCGGGCCGGCGATCATCAAACAGACGCTCAAGCTGCCCGGCGAGATCATCTTCAATGAACACGCTATTGTGCAGGTAGTACCTCGCTTGCCGGGAATCGTCACGTCCGTCGAGCGTCATCATGGTCAGCAAGTAAAGAAGGGAGATGTTCTTGCGGTCATCGAGAGCCAGGCACTCGCTGAGCTGCGCAGCCAATATCGTGTGGCCCGAAAGCGATTGGCACTGGCACGCACTACCTATGAGCGAGAGAAGCGGCTCTGGGAGGAGAAAATTTCCGCCAAACAGGACTATCTCATGGCACAAACGTTGTGGAATGAGGCGGAGATAGCACTGGACCTTGCTTCGGTAAAGCTTGCCGCACTGGGCGTACAGCCCGAATCGGATTCATACGGAAGCACCTTGGCGCGCTATGAAATCCGCGCACCTATCTCCGGGCTCGTCATTGAAAAATCCATCGCATTGGGACAAACACTCAAGGAAGACAGCAATATCTTCACCATTGCCGATGTATCGACAGTGTGGACGGCAATAACGGTTTACCCGCGAGATGTAGCGGCGGTCAAGGTCGGTCAAAAAGCGATAGTCAAAGCGACTGCATCGGATATCAAGGGACAAGGCGCCGTCACCTTCATAACAGCCTTGGTGGGCGGGCAAACGCGCAACGCCACTGCGCGGATCGAGCTCGAAAACAAGGACGGCAAATGGCGTCCTGGCATGTTTGTAAATGCGGAATTGGTGACCGAAGAAATCCAGGTTCCCGTTGCGGTATCCACAACCGCTATTCAAACATTCAATGAGTGGACGGTGGTGTTCGGCCGCTACGGCCAATACTTCGAAGCACGTCTGCTGGAACTGGGCCGCAGCGACGGCAACATGGTAGAGGTGCTGGAGGGATTTCGCGCAGGAGAACAATACGCAGGGGGCAACAGTTTTGCGATCAAGGCTGAGCTGGGCAAATCAGGCGCAACTCACGACCACTGACCAATGACTACCCGAGAATCTCACCGTTCCAGGGGCGAAAAGACCGGCCCGAACTCATATCATGATTGAACATATTCTACGAATATCGATCCAGCAACGCGGCCTGGTCCTCATGGCGGTAACAGGAATGGCCATGCTGGGATTCTACAGCTATCAGAAACTACCCATCGATGCGGTGCCGGATATTACCAACGTGCAGGTACAAATCAACACGCACGCGCCGGGTTACTCTCCTGTCGAGGCAGAGCAGCGTGTAACGTTTCCGATCGAGATTATCATGGCCGGACTCCCCAATCTTGAGTATACGCGTTCGCTCTCACGCTACGAATTGTCGCAGGTCACTGTTATTTTCAAGGATGGGACCGATATCTACCTTGCTCGCCAGTTAGTGGGTCAACGAATTGAGGAGGCAAAAGACCGGCTACCCGCTGGCGTCGAGCCAACAATGGGTCCTATCTCCACGGGACTGGGTGAGATCTTCATGTGGTCGGTTGACGCCGAAAAGGGAGCGGCCAAACCTGATGGCTCGGCATATACCCCAACCGACCTGCGTGAAATTCAGGACTGGATCATCCGGCCGCAACTACGCCTGGTGCCAGGCGTCACGGAAATCAACTCCATCGGTGGTTATGTCAAACAGTTTCATGTAGCACCCTACCCCGAAAAGCTGATCTCTTTGGGATTAACCCTGCAGGATGTGGTTACCGCACTGGAACGCAACAACCTCAATGTCGGAGCAGGTTATATTGAAAAAAGCGGCGAACAGCATCTGGTTCGCTTGCCCGGGCAGGTAACCAACCTGGACGAGATCGGTAACATCCTGCTCGGTTCACGGCTGGGAATACCCATACGCATCAGCGACGTGGCGGACATTCTGATAGGCAAGGAGTTGCGCACCGGCGCAGCTACCCAGAACGGTGGTGAAGTGGTTCTCGGCACAGCGCATATGCTGATCGGTGAAAATAGCCGTGCCGTTGCTCAAGCAACGGCAGAAAAACTTGCGGATATCAATCGCACGTTGCCTGAAGGCGTGGGTGCCACTCCTGTTTATGATCGCACTATCCTGGTGGACAAAACCATCCGGACAGTGGCAACCAATCTGTTCGAAGGCGCTGTGCTGGTAATCGTCGTGCTATTCCTGTTTCTGGGTAATCTGCGCGCGGCGATCATTGCTTCGCTCGTCATTCCGCTCTCTATGCTGTTCACCTTCAGCGGTATGGTGGTCAGCAACGTCAGCGCCAATCTGATGAGTCTGGGCGCACTTGATTTCGGCCTCATCGTGGACGGCGCCATCGTCATCGTCGAGAACAGTATGCGCCGCCTGGCTCATGAACAGATACGGCTCGGGCGGGAGTTGACTCCCACCGAGCGCATGGCGGCGGTATTCGACGCCACCAGGGAAGCACGACGGGTGCTCATCTATGGCGAGCTTATTATCATGGTCGTTTACTTTCCCATCTTCACGCTGTCGGGAGTGGAAGGAAAAATGTTTCATCCGATGGCTATCACAGTGGTAACGGCCCTGCTGGGTGCGATGATTCTCTCCGTAACATTCGTCCCGGCGGCGATCGCGCTCTTTCTCTCAGGCAAAGTGGCGGAAAAGGAGAGCGCGGCGGTTGTATGGGCAAAAAAAGCTTATGTACCCGCGTTGGGCGCGGCAATGCGCAACAAGGGCCTGACGGTGACGATAGCCGTGGTGATCGTGACACTATCCGGCCTGCTGACGACAAGGATGGGTAGTGAGTTTGTGCCCAGCCTCAACGAGGGTGATATCGCGCTCCACGCGATCCGTATTCCCGGCACAAGCCTGACGACGGCTATCGAAATGCAAGATGAACTGGAAAAAACAATCAAGACGTTTCCCGAAGTGGAACTGGTTTTCGCCAAGATAGGAACCGCGGAGATTGCGACCGACCCCATGCCGCCAAGTGTCGCGGATACTTTTGTCATGCTTAAACCTGAATCGGAATGGCGGGAACAGTACCGGACAAAGGCAGAACTGATTACCGCGCTGGAACAAGCAGTCCGGAAAGTGCCGGGCAATAACTACGAGTTCACGCAGCCCATACAAATGCGTTTTAACGAATTACTGTCGGGCGTGCGCGCCGATGTTGCAGTAAAAGTGTTCGGTGATGATATGGACACGCTATTCACCGTCGCCGGACAGATAGAGAAGCTCCTGGAAACAGTTCCTGGAGCAGCGGATGTGAAAATCGAGCAACTTACCGGCTTGCCGGTGCTCACGGTTAAATCCGATCGCGCAAAACTTGCGCGTTACGGCTTGAATGTAGCTGACGTACAGGACGCGGTAGCCGTTGCGGTCGGCGGACAGAATGCCGGTACTATCTTCGAGGGGGACCGCCGCTTCGAATTGCAGGTCCGGCTCCCCGAACAACAGCGCAGCGACATCGAGGCACTCAAGCGTTTGCCGATCGGCCTGCCCGCTTCAGGCACGCGCGCCGGGGCAAACGTTCAAGATGCTCCAAATGCTCCTTCAGGCAGCTTGCCTGCTTACGTTCGATTGGACGAGGTGGCCAGCCTCGAGGTTGTCCAGGAACCCAATCAGGTGAGCCGGGAAAATGGCAAGCGAAGAGCGGTCGTTACTGCAAACGTGCGTGGCCGGGACCTGGGTTCCTTCGTCGAGGAAGCGGAAAAGCTCGTTGGAGAGAGAGTACAGATTCCGCCCGGATACTGGCTGACATGGGGTGGCCAATTCGAGCAGATGATTTCCGCTGCCGAGCGGCTCCAGGTAGCTATTCCTCTGGCCCTGGGGCTGATACTGATGTTGCTTTATGCCATGTTCGGAAACTATCGGGACGGCCTGCTGATGTTTACGGGCGTCCCGTTCGCGCTAAGCGGCGGTGTATTGGCCTTGTGGTTGCGCGATATACCCCTGTCCATTTCCGCCGGCGTGGGATTCATCGCCCTGTCGGGTGTGGCAGTGCTGAACGGTCTGGTCATGCTGTCTTTTATCCGGCATTTGCGTGGGCAGGGCCAGTCGCTGGACGACGCAATAACCAACGGTGCCCTCAGCCGCTTGCGTCCGGTGCTCATGACGGCGCTGGTCGCGGCCCTCGGGTTCGTTCCGATGGCCCTCGCTACAAGCATAGGCGCGGAAGTGCAACGCCCTTTAGCAACGGTGGTAATCGGAGGTGTCTTGTCGTCCACCGCGCTGACTCTGCTGGTGTTGCCGGTCTTGTATCGGCTTGCCCATAGCCGGGATGCTTCTGGGGCCGCGTCCTCTGATGGGAGCTCGCAATTTCAAGGGTTACCGTGAATCCCGCCAGCGCTAACACCGCCCCATTCCACGATATTCGCGCCAAAGCCCTTCACGCCCGGATTTCACTCAGGGCTGGTGAGCGCCGTATAAGGGACGAATTTGGGTTAAAATATTTTTTTGACCTTTAGGGCGCCACTTCATGAAAAAAACCCGCGTCCCTCACCGCACCAAATCACCACGCGTAGTTCAGGAACTGTCTCGCCTGGCGGCTGGGCTTGCCGCATCGGGGAGCCGCATAGAGGACGCATTTTGGGAAAACCGGCTAGCGGCGAAGATACACGCCCAGTTGCGCACGGGTGACGACCAGAATCTCGAGGCCGCGCTGGATCACCTTTATGACAGTGATCCTTCGGGTTACAGCGAATTTATTTACGCCATAGAGGCAGCAATAGAGTGCAGCATATTTACACACGATGATCGCCGCTATGATGTGCTGATGATTGCCGTGCCGGTACTGACCTGGTCGCGCTTTTCGATTCCTTCGGGGCCAATAGCAGAACCGATGCTCGAGAATTTGAGAACGCAGTTGCAAACACATGTGCTGGCGGAGAATGTTCAGTTCGTGCTTGCGGACTGCCTGTTCAGCCCCGACCAATTGCCGCGCGGTTATCACCTTACACATGAGCTGGCAGGGAAGTTATGGGCTGCCGCAGTCGCAGGAGAACGCTGTTTTCATATGAATCCACGCCAACTGGCCGAAACCGGGCGTTTTCTTTCCGACACCCGCTATCTTCTCGGCGCGATTGCAGTGCCGCAGGGAAAGCCCATGTTCCGCTGGCAGGCGGAGGGAAGCGAGACAAGAGGTGGCAATCCGGCTGCTCCAAAGTTTTCAAAAAAAGAAATCGTGCAAGCATGGCAGACGCATGGCGGCGAAGCGCTGCGAATTCTATTCCAGGGCTGCGCGTTCGAATTGCTGGTACCCGATGGCTTTTTTTCGGCATGGCGCATGGCCGACCGCCTGGCGCGGCCCTATTCCATGCATGCCACGGTTGATTTTTTGCAAACCACCCTGAATATTTCCGCAAGCAGGCTCCGGGCGGTAGTCGCGCCCTTTTATGACCAGTGGCTGGAGGAATATCGCATAAGTTTTACGCTCAAGGAGCGCGACGACGTACTCTACGGCATAGTCTGGGCACTAGTCGGGGATGAAGACGAAAACAGCGATATTGTGGGACAAATCGAGACAACATTGCGGGAATGCGGCATAGCACATACCACCCTGTTGCAGAATCGCTTCCTTCTGGAGTACTGCGAAGAATGCGGCGCACCGCTGTTTCCGAATCCTGAAGGAGAAGTGGTGCACGCCGAGTTTCCGGAAGAGGGTGAAGTTGCCCCAATACACTTACACTGATTCCAAGCTTCGGATATGGTCTTCGAATATACGAAGTCCGCAGCGTAAATTTTTTGTGGAGAAGGAGCATGAGCGAAAAAATCAGAAAATCCGAACAGGAATGGAAAACG
This sequence comes from Nitrosospira briensis, assembly GCF_900115125.1. Lineage (GTDB taxonomy): Bacteria > Pseudomonadota > Gammaproteobacteria > Burkholderiales > Nitrosomonadaceae > Nitrosospira > Nitrosospira briensis_A. The sequence continues at coordinate 38,891 of NZ_FOVJ01000006.1, forward strand.
CAGCTCACGCCTCAGCAGTATCATGTCAGCCGCGAAAAAGGCACTGAATCCGCCTTTACCGGCGAATACTGGGACTGCCACGACTCCGGCATATATCGTTGCGTCTGTTGTGGAACCGCCTTGTTCGACGCGAATACCAAATTCGATTCCGGTACAGGTTGGCCTTCATTCTGGCAACCCATCGACCAGACAAACATCGTGGCGGAGAAAGATCACAGCTTTTTCATGCGCAGGACAGAAGTGTTGTGTGCTCACTGCGACGCGCATCTCGGCCATGTGTTTGAGGATGGCCCCGCCCCTACCGGATTGCGCTACTGCATCAATTCCGCGTCCCTCAAGCTCGATCGCGGCTCCGCTGATCAGCGGCCTGGCGGTTAATAACGTAAGGGCAGAACCGGATATAGTGCGATGCGCTTCGGCTGTTGGCATACCTGGGGGAGGATCGCTCCAGCCGTTATTACTTGTTCGAATCCGGTTCGTTGGTTGAAACGGCAGTAATGCCAATTATGCTCCGCGAGATCAAAGTCACGATATCAAACGCCTATCGTCTAAATCAATCAATATATTCGATAGATTTTTCCCTTTGTAACCGCGATAATTGGCTCATCAGGCAATTATTGTCGGCTTGCTCCATATCATGAAATTTCTTTTTGATCTTTTTCCTGTAATCCTGTTTTTCATTACTTTCAAGATCTATGGTATTTACGCCGCTACTGCTGTAGCCATTGCCGCCACTTTTGTGCAAATCGGCTGGGTGTGGTTCCGTCACGGCAAGGTGGACAAAATGCTGTGGGTGAGCCTCGTTCTCATTGTTGTCTTCGGTAGTGCAACACTGATTCTGCAGGATGAGACTTTCATCAAGTGGAAACCATCAGTGCTTTACTGGCTTTTCGCCGTCGCATTATTGCTGGCCCATGCGATTTTCAAGAAGAATTTGATTCGCGCGATGATGAAAGAACAGATTACCCTGCCCGAACCGGTTTGGGGCCGTCTGAACGCCAGTTGGGCCGCCTTTTTTGCATTGATGGGCGCCGCCAATCTTTACGTGGCCTTCAATTACTCCACCGAAACCTGGGTCAACTTCAAGCTGTTCGGATTTATGGGCCTGATGCTGGCTTTTGTCCTGTTACAAGGTTTGATGCTCGGAAAGTATATGGAGAGCAACGACGATAAAGAGACATGATGCTCTACGCGATAAGCGGGGAAGATGTTCCCGATAGCCTGGAAAAGCGGCTGGCCGTGCGTCCCGCGCACCTGGAACGTGTCAAGGCATTGCAGGAAGAGGGCCGTCTTGTCCTGGCGGGTCCATACCCGGCAATTGACAGCCCGGACCCCGGTCCCGCCGGATTTTCCGGCAGTCTGATCGTGGCCGAATTTGAATCGCTCGAAGCCGCGCGAGCCTGGGCGGAAGCCGATCCCTATTCCACTTCTGGCGTGTATGGCAAACTGATGATCAGGCCATTCAAAAAAGTTTTGCCCCCATAAATAATAAGCCGATGAGCACGATGGAACTGATCAGGGAGAAGCTTTCCGTGCTTGAGCCCGTAAAGATTGAAATTCTGGATGAAAGCCCAAGGCATGCGGGCCATGCGGGCGCCAAAAGCGGAGGAGGGCATTATCTGCTTACCATAGTCTCCCCGAAATTTGCCGGCAAGTCGGCATTGGAGCGGCACCGTCTGATATATACGGCGCTTCAGGAGATGATGCACAAGAATATTCACGCGTTGAGTGTAAAGGCGTATACTCCCGAAGAAATTTAATTTGATCTACTGACAAGGAAGCCCCATGCATTTTTTGAAATTTTCTCAACTAACCGCGCTGGGTATTTCTGGGCTGATTGCCGTAACCGCTGTTCACGCTCAGTCCGGCTCAACCATGGCGAAGGTGAACGGCGTGGCGATTCCTCAGTCGCGCCTCGAACTCATCTTGAAGGCACGTACCGCCCAGGGTCAGCCCGACACTCCTGAAACACGGAAAGCCCTGCGCGAAGATCTCATCACCGAGGAGGTGATAGCTCAGGAAGCGAAGAAAAAAGGATTGGATAAAGACCCCGATTTCATAACCCAGATGGAAATGGCGCGCCAGACAGCGCTCGTCCGGGCGTACCAGATAGATTACATTAAAAAACATCCGGTCAGCGATGAAGAACTGCGCAAGGAATATGAAGCGGTAAAGACCCAGATGGGTGATAAGGAATACAAGGCGCACCATATTCTGGTTGCTACCGAAGAGGAAGCCAAGGATATCATTGCCAATATCAAAAAAGGCACCAAGCTTGAGAAGATCGCCGAGGAAAAATCCCTCGATACAGGCAGCAAAAATAAGGGTGGCGAACTCGACTGGAGTCCCGCTGCAAGTTATGTCCAGCCCTTCGCGGAAGCCTTGACCAAAATGACCAAAGGACAGCTTACCCAGCAGCCGGTCAAAACCCCCTTTGGCTGGCATGTAATCCGGCTGGATGACGTGCGGCCACTGAAGGTCCCCCCATTCGAGGAAATAAAGCAAAATCTGGCGCAACGTGTATTGCAACGGGAGTTCGCAGCATCAGTCGGCGATCTGCGCGGCAAGGCGAAAGTCGAATAGTCTTGAAAGTCAGTAGCATTGAAAAAAGGCAGTCTCGGCTGCCTTTTTTTTCGCCCCATTTCCAGGACCTGATCGAACTATGTTAATTTTTGCATCCTCGGCGCCAACGCACAAAGGAGCTCATAGCTTACCGTACCCGCCGATTGTGCCACCTCGTCTACAGGCATTCCTTTTCCCCAGAGGGTTACCGGACTACCCACTCCGGCATCCCCTATTTCGCTCAGATCGACATGCAACATATCCATCGATATACGCCCGACGACACGGGTACGTTTTCCGTTCACCATTACAGGGGTACCGGTGGGTGCATGGCGAGGGTAGCCATCGGCGTAACCGCCGGCGACAACTCCAACGCGCATAGATCGACTGGTGCGAAAAGTATGTCCGTATCCCACGCCGTCCCCCGCTTTTAGCGTTTGCACCGCAATGATCTTGCTCAATACCGTCATTGCCGGAAGCAGATCCAATTCGCTGGCAGCGGTATCCATAAATGGCGACGCGCCATAAAGCATGATGCCGGGACGTACCCAGTCTGCATGCGTTTCGGGAAAACGTAGAATGGCGGCGGAATTTGCCAATGACCGCGGTAGATGCCGTCCGTTGGCGACCGCATTGAAACGCTGTAACTGCACACCAATGCTATCGTTCCTGCAAGGTTCATCGGCACTGGCGAAATGAGTCATAAGCGTGATCTGTTTCACTGCAGGATGGGCCTTGAGCGTTTCCAATACAGCGGGAAATTCCTCAGGCGTGAATCCCAGGCGGTTCATGCCGGTATTGAGCTTCAAGAATACGCTCAATTCCCCGCGCAGCCTTGATGCAGATAGCATGGCAAGTTGTTCACTGTGATGAATTACCGCGCTCAAATGGTATTGCTCGATCAGCGCCAGTTCATCTGGATCAAAAAAACCTTCGAGCAGCAAAATGACCTGGCGATATCCTGCTTCCCGCAGGCGTACGGCAGCATCCAGTTCGAGCATGGCGAACCCGTCGGCACGTGCCAGCGCCTCTGCTGCGCGCAGCAAGCCGTGACCATACGCGTCCGCTTTGATAACGGCCATTACACGCGAATGGGGAGCATGACGGCGAACGACCGACAGATTATGTTCGAGCGCTGACAGATCAATCAGCGCCTGGATAGGACGCGGCATCGGTGTTCAGGAAGATTTAATCATTGGGCGCCGGAGCAGGTGGATTTCAACTGGCCGGCATGAGCGTTTTGATGATATAGCCTGGATGAGCATTGTATAATTCCGTGCCTGAGCAAGGACAAGTTCCAGCAAGGAGAATAGTTTGAAACGCGGATTTTATACCATTATGGCAGCCCAGTTTTTTTCTTCGCTGGCGGACAATGCGCTGCTGGTGATTGCCATCGCGCTTCTGCTAGAGCTGCACGCTCCCGCTTATCTCACACCCATGCTCAAATTTGTATTCGTCCTGTTCTATGTGATTCTCGCTCCTTTCGTTGGGGCTTTTGCGGACTCGATGGCAAAGGGACGGGTAATGTTCATCAGTAACGCCATCAAGATCATTGGCTGCAGCCTGCTTTTTCTGGCAGCGCACCAGTACTTCGCTCTGGCCGCCTATGCAGTCGTCGGACTCGGCGCTGCCGCCTATTCCCCGGCGAAGTATGGAATACTGACTGAACTGCTTCCCCCCGAAAAGCTTGTCATTGCCAACGGCTGGATCGAGGGCTTAACGGTAGCTTCCATCATATTGGGAACCGTCTTTGGCGGGTTGCTTATCTCACCCGCAATCTCGGCAGTACTTCTGGCGTTTGATTTTCCGCTCATAGACACGGGTGTGGACACCGTACCGGAAGCCAGCATCCTTCTCATCGCCATATTTTATACTACTGCCGCCATATTCAATCTATACATTCCCAACACTGGAGTCGACCATCGCATTCTCAAGAAAAACCCGCTATTCCTTATGCATGAGTTCGGGCATTGCCTGAACCTGCTATGGAAAGACAAACTGGGACAGATTTCGCTGGCGGTTACAACACTGTTTTGGGGCGCCGGCGCGACGCTGCAATTTATTGTGCTGAAATGGGCGGATGCTGCGCTGGGTTATCCGTTAAGCAAAGCGGCACAGCTACAAGGTGTGGTCGCCGTCGGGATTGCGATCGGCGCGATTATTGCAGCCCGAGTGGTGTCGCTCCGCAATTCCGTAAAAGTCATTCCTCTCGGCATTGCCATGGGTATTGTGGTGATGGCCATGATTCTTGCGCAAAACCTGTGGATTGCGATTCCGCTTTTAATGCTGATAGGCGGATTGGCGGGGTTTTTTGTCGTACCGATGAACGCGTTATTGCAGCACCGCGGGCATATCCTGATGGGCGCGGGCCACTCCATTGCAGTACAAAATTTCAACGAGAACCTCAGCATTCTCACCATGCTGGGGTTATATGCAGTATTGGTGAGCTTCGACGTCCATGTTTATACCGTTATTGTTCTATTCGGTCTATTTGTCGCAGTGATCATGGCCTTGATACGGCAATGGCACCTGCGCAACCAGAGTATTGAAGACTCTTTACATTTGATTGGCGCCCATAAGGGACATTGAAGCGTCCTGTGTGCTACAGGATAACAGGTCTATCAGGCAGTTCATTTTCTCCAGCCTTCCGTTCCGTCGCGAAGTACTCCTGCAAATGGGTGCCAATAGCACCTATTCCCGTAATGACACCTGATTCAAATTGCCCCTCACGAAAAGCCGTTTCCATTTGGCGGCATATCGCTTCCCAAGCCTCATTGCCGACCCTGCTGGCAATTCCACGATCAGCTATGATTTCAACGTCATGATCGGCGAGCAGCAGGTAAATGAGCACGCCGTTGTTATGTTCGGTATCCCAGACGCGGAGTTGGGAAAATACCTCTATCGCGCGCTCGCGCGCCGGCTGATCTGCCATTAGAGGCAGCGTATCAAGCGCCGCCTCCACCGCGAACACGATTTCTCCGTCGTTGCTGATCTCGGATTGCCGGATGGCTTTTTCGATCGCCGCAAGGGCAGTATCAGGAAATATGCGCCGTACCGCCCGAGGGCCAGTGAAAAGATGTCGAAGTATACGAGAGAAATTCATTTACCATCTGCCCGATGCGCCACCACCACCGAAGCCACCGCCGCCGCCGCTAAAGCCACCACCGCCAAAGCCACCACCCCCGAAACCGCCTCTACCGCCCATGCCGCCAAAGCCTCCAGGCCAAACACCGCGGCCTCCCCTGGAAACTCCTCCGCCGGGATACCCGAACAAGCTTATGAAAAAGGCAGAAACTGCGGCAACTATGCCGATGAGCAGGGAAGAGAAAATCAGCCAGCCTATAAAACCAGCCGCAGCGCTCGTCAGGGTGGCGCCAATAAAACGTCCTACGAAGGACTGCAATATCCTGGCGATGACGATGAGTATTATGAAAACGAAAATAATATTGTTCAGGAAAACATCGGCAACCGCGCCGGTACCATCGCCCCTGGCATGCCTGGTGCGGGGCGGAGGCAGCGCTTCCCCCTCTATCACACGCGCTATTCGCTCGATTCCGGCATCAATGGCCCCTGCGAAATTTCCCCGCTTGAGCTCGGGAATAATTGTTTCATCGGTTATGCGCTTTGCGATGGCATCTGGCAGCACCCCTTCCAAGCCATAGCCGACTTCCAGCCGTACCGTCCTGTCCTGCTTGGCGATCAGCAGCAGGACACCGTCATCGACGCCCTTGCGTCCCAGCTTCCAGGCCTCGACGACGCGAATTGAATATTGTTCGATGGTTTCAGGATGAGTGGTGGGAACGATCAGTACCGCAATCTGGCTGCCTTTCCTGGTTTCGAATTCCCTCAGCTTATGCTCCAGTTGCGCGGCCTCATTCGCGGAAAGGGTGCCAGTCAGATCGGTGACACGGGACACAAGGGGCGGGATCGCCACGTCCGCCATCAAAGAGACGGAAAAAAGCAGAACGATGAGTGCGAGGATTTTTCTCCCGGCTTGAATCATAAATAAATGTGCCTGTGAACCAATCCCGGTTCGACGCCGGTTGTAGCCGTCGGATGGATGGAGCGTAGCGCAACCCGTCGGCAATTGATACGAAGGGTTACGGCGTGCAGCCTCCACCAATCCTGCGAGTGCTAAGTGCCAGTCTGAATCACCTACGGTTTGCTGAAATCCACCTTGGGCGCAGTGGAAATCGCCTTCTCGTTTTCAACAGTGAGACCAGGCTTCACCTGATAACCGAATATCATTGCCGTGAGATTGCTGGGGAATGAGCGCACTACTACGTTGTATTCTTGGACGGCCTTGATGTAGCGGTTGCGTGCCACGGTAATACGGTTTTCCGTGCCTTCCAGTTGTGCCTGTAGCTCACGAAAATTGGCGTCTGATTTAAGTTGCGGGTAATTCTCGGCCACCACAAGCAAGCGCGAGAGCGCGCTGGATAGTTCTCCTTGCGCGCTCTGAAACTTTGCGAATGCCTCGGGGTCATTGATAAGCTCGGGCGTAGCCTGGATGCTGCCAACCCTGGCGCGGGCATTGGTTACACCCAACAACACCTCTTTTTCCTGCGCGGCAAAGCCCTTCACTACATTTACGAGATTGGGAATCAGGTCAGCGCGTCGCTGATACTGATTCAAGACTTCCCCCCAACTCGCTTTGATCTGCTCGTCGGTTGACTGCAAGGTGTTGTAGCCACATCCGCTCAAGGTAATGGCAAGAAGAAGTAACAGGGACCGCAGCAGTTTGTTCATGGAATTCTTCCTGAAAAAATGTTGCTCACGCGTCATCTGAATAGGTAAATGGGGATTAATTACCCGATTGCAATAGCGTTTCCATTGTACTTCTGGCAAAACACAGGTCCTCCCAGGCCTTTGCTTTTGCCGGCAAAGTGCGTAACAGATAGGCCGGATGATAGGTGACAATAACAGGAATGCCCGAATGCTGGTGTAACCTGCCACGAAGACTGCCAAGGCTGGCATCGGTACCCAGCAGATTCTGTGCAGCGACCTTGCCCAGCGCAATAATCAGTTTAGGTTTGATCAACTCGATTTGCCGCGCAAGATAGGGCTGGCAACACTGCGCCTCCTCAGGGAGGGGTTCGCGGTTGGCAGGCGGGCGGCACTTTACGATATTGGTAATAAACACACGCCGGCCGCGCTTCAGATCGATTGCCGTCAACATATTATCCAGCAGTTTGCCGGCCTGTCCAACAAAAGGCTCGCCGATGAGGTCTTCCTGCGCACCCGGTCCCTCGCCTATATATAGCCAGTCTGCATTTTGATCCCCCACGCCGGATACTGTGCGGGTACGGGACTGGCATAAACCGCATGCGGTACAACCCGCTATGCTTGTCTCAAGCTCGCCCCAATTCATCTCCGAGATCTTTACCTGCCGGTCTTTCAGCACATCGGAGGCCAAATGGCTGCAAATCTGCTCCCCGGACTCAGACCGCATTTCGGGACTGGCAAGGGGCACCGGAACTGGCTGGCGCTCCTGCGGCAGTTCCGAGGGCTGGGACGTGCCGGGCGTGCTGGCTGCTCTGGTACGCCACAGTGGCGTTAAACCCAATTCTTTAAGTATCTCGTTGCGCCTGGCATGCCTTGCATTCCCGTCCGCAGTCATAATACCAATTCCATTACCAAAGAATCTTCGCGTCCGCCCATTGCAGGGTAGTAATCCCTGCGTTTGGCGATCTGCCTGAACCCGATGCGCTCATATAGCCTTGCGGCGCCCCGGTTGGATTCCCGCACATCCAGGAACATCGTCAGGGCGCGCTGCTCCCTCGCGATTTCAATGAAATGCCGCAGCAATTCTTCGCCCCAGCCCTTCCGTTGCGACTTGGCGGCAATGCTGAGAGTCAACAAATGAGCTTCTTCCGCGCCAATTGACATTACGCCATATCCAAAAACTTCCCGGCCCTGCTCCAATACCAGACAATGGTATCCCGATTCGATGGAATCGGCGAAATTGCCGCGCGTCCAGGGAAATAGAAAAACTTCCCGTTCGATCGCCACCACCGCATCCAGGTCCGCCGGAATCATTTGTCTGATGTGCAGCATTTCCTGTAATTGGGCGCTCATCGCTCCTTCTCCTTCAGCGCCACCTTGTTACGGATATAAAGCGGTGCCGCATCAGCAGGGTCTATGCCCCGCCCCTGCGCAAACCGTGGCACGGCTAAGCAGACCATTGCCCGGGCATTGGGCCTCAAGCCCCCGACTACGTGGGTAATGCGGCCATCGTAGCGGGCTCGCAGCGCTTCGTGATAAATATCGAAACCGCTACCGCAACCTGTCCAGCCGTCTCCTGGAACAGGCGGCGCGTCACGGGGCAAACACAGAAACGGCGTGCTCACCTCCTGCCACCCCTCCGTTGATTTCTCGTAAGCGGCATGATAAATCTCCTTCATGCGGGCGTCGAGTACCGAAATTACCCGCTTGTTATCTGTCTCCTGTGCCAGTGATTCCAGTGTGCTTATGCCCATTACCGGTAGGTCCGCGCCTAAAGCCAGTCCCTGAGTTACTCCGCACGCAATGCGCAGGCCCGTAAACGACCCGGGGCCTGCGCCGAAAGCAATGCCATCCAGCTGCGATAACGTCAGCCCGGTTTCGCCTAGCGCCTGGTTCACCATGGGCAAGATCAGTGCAGAGTGTTGCTGCCCCGCAAGAACCTCCTGATTCCATATTTCGCCATCCAGCATTAGCGCTACGGAGCAGTATTCCGTAGATGTATCGAGAGCAAGTATTTTCAAAATAAAATCGAATGAATGCGAGGATTATATGATTCTCAATCTGCGGTTGACCGTTCACTTTTCAATTGTAATAATAACCAGACATCACCGTCCTGGTGATTCCACTAACGGGACCGATTCAAATGAATCAACCGTCTTCGTCCAGAGATTCGGCTGGAAACTCAGTGCCATCGAGCAGTAATCATACAGTTTTACCTACCACCATCACGGAGGAGTCATGATCACGTGGATTCTCGTCGCAAACGCAAGTGCTGCATACCTTTATGTAAATTACGGGCCAAAAAAAGGACTACAGAAACTTAAGGAATTCAGACATGATGCCAGCAGGGAAAAACGCGTGGCATTAGTTTCGGACCGACCCGGGCACAACCACGGCAATGGCAATGGCCGTGGTTCGTATATACCTGCCACCGATCCGAAACAAAACGAAGCACATCACTTCGCCTGTCGTTTAGTGAGGGAACTGGAACAGGGGCGCACGGCCAATAGCTATCAGCGGTTGATCCTGGTCGTGTCAACTCCTTTCCTGGGCTTGATCAACAGCAACTTGGGGAACCACGTACGTAACCTGGTGAGCGACACTTTTGAAAAGGATTACACGAGAGCCAGCGAGAAAAATCTGACGAGGCATCTGGAAAGCTGTATTTATCTTTAAACGTTCAGGAATCCAGAGACCAGCGGCCAACCGGGACATAATTCGATCCGCTGCTGGTCTGTTCAGACTTGACCAGCATCCATTCCCGCACCCGCCACGCTATGGGTTCCGCCAATTCAGGCAAAGTCCGGCATGAAGCATTTCTCATCAGCGTTATGTGAGGTTTATACGCTCGCTGTTCCAACGAGAACCCCGCCGTGGATAGCGCATCTTGCAAAGCAGAGGCCAAATCCGTCAGTTCTTGAGGAATTTTAGCGATTGCCGCATACACAATCTTGTTGTGTTTCCAATAGCCCATTCTCTCGACAACAAGATCGAAAGCACGTGCCCCAGAGCCTTTGACTCGGTCAGCGATCTGGCATAGGGCTTCCAGTTTGCCAGGGTTCACTTCTCCCACGAATACCAGCGTGAGATGGATGTTTTCTGTTTTCGTTTTTCGTCCGCCGCAGAGCGGCTCCAACCGCGACCGTTCTACCGCATCGCTTAGTTGCTTTTGTACCCTGTCATCCGGCCATAGCGCAAAAAAAAACCGGACGAAACGTTGCTCCATTCCGGCATTCTCGTTAATTGCCCGCATCATCCAACAAGGCAATCAGACATACTGCCTCCGCCTCTATCCCCTCGCCTCTGCCCACCGGGCCAAGCCGCTCCGCAGTCTTGGCCTTGACATTTACATCTCCCGCCCGCATCCGCAGATCCTGCGTAATATTGATAACCATGGCGGGAATATAGGGCGCCATTTTCGGCGCCTGGGCTATGATTGTCGCATCTATATTCACCACCTTGTAATGGTGCTCCGCCAGCAAGCGATAAACGTTATGCAGCAGTACCCGGCTGTCAATATTCTTGTAACGCGGATCGGTATCCGAAAAATGCCTGCCTATATCCCCCAGCGCCGCTGCGCCCAGGAGTGCATCGCAAACGGCGTGCAGTAACACGTCTGCATCGGAATGGCCGAGCAGGCCTTTCTCATAAGGAATAGTCACGCCTCCGATAATAAGTTTTCGGCCTTCAACAAGCTGATGGACGTCGAAGCCTTGGCCGATTCTGAAATTACTCACCTTGCCCCTCTCTACTCTATCCGCAGCCAATCAATGATCGGCTGCGTCGCAATACCATTTAAAGATTTCTAAGTATCAGCTCGGCCAACGACAGGTCGGCAGGATAAGTCACTTTCAGATTGCGAGCATCGCTCAGTATCAGCCTAGGGCGCAGGCCCAGCGCCTCAATCGCACCTGCGTCATCGGTCATGCCAATGCCACCGGTTCTGCTCAAGGCTTCCACCAGCAAGCCATAACGAAACATCTGAGGCGTTTGCGCCTGCCATAGCTTGTCCCTGGATTCGGTGCGTTCAACCCGGTTGCCGGTATCGCTGCGCTTCAACGTATCCGCAACCGGTACGGCAAGCAATCCGCCCACCTCGTCATCAGCCAGTTCATCCATCAATTTTTCTAGTTGTGCCTTCCCCAGGCAGGGCCGCGCAGCATCATGCACCAATACCCAGTCGTTATCGCTTATGGATGAGGTAACGCGTGCCGATTTCAGGCCATTCAGCACGCTTTCTGCGCGCGTCGCGCCGCCGCATTCGAGCACTATCAGCTTACCCGAGAATTCCGACCAGTCATGACGCATCCACTCCCCATCGTGTGGGGCAAGCACCACGAACACGCAACTGATCCGCGGCGAGGCGCACAGCGCCCGCAACGTATAGTAAATCATGGGCTTGCCGGCCAAAGGCAAAAATTGCTTGGGAAGCTCATCTCCCATGCGTGAGCCGGAGCCTGCCGCGGGAATCAGGGCAAAAAAATTGGGCATTGGTAGTGGAAGCAGCTCAGGTTATCAACTTTCATGAGCCTAAGTAAAAGGCCCTGACAGATTGTGGCTGGACTGTTGTTATAGATAGACAGGCCGGAAGTTTATCTTATTAGCCAAATCAAAAGCAAAAGGACTTGCGCGATCTGCATGGAGATGCATGATTCGGGCAATAGTCGCTACCTGTAAAATTTTACAGCTATCCCGGTGCTTGATCTTGTCTTCTAATGCGAAAGCGAAAAGTAATTTGCAAGTGGGTATTTAGAACTCCCCATGAAATAACGTTGTTATCGAATTGCTTAATTTTCAGGAAAATATGATCGGACAGTCGCTCGCTTTCGTAAAAATTACTCAGCTAATTGACAAAATCGCGCGTTGTGACGCGCCCGTGCTCATCGAGGGTGAAACCGGCACTGGGAAAGAATTGGCAGCACGGGCAATTCACGATGGCGGGACAAGGACCGGCCATCCCTTTATTCCAGTAAATTGCGGCGCCATCCCCGACACGTTGGTCGAGAATGAGCTGTTCGGCCACGAGCGCGGCGCTTATACAGGTGCCCAGTCGAAGCGAAACGGCCTTATCGCCCATGCCCAATCCGGAACGCTTTTCCTCGATGAAGTCGATGCGCTGACTCCGAAAGCGCAGGTTACCCTGCTCCGATTTTTTCAGGATCAGCAGTATTTTCCACTGGGAGGGGGCGTAGCGCGCTCTGCAGATGTAAGGGTGATTGTTGCCAGTAACAGGAATTTGACCCAGTTGGCAGAAATGGGTGAATTTCGGCTCGATCTCTTTTTTCGTCTCAAGATCATGCATCTTACATTGCCGCCGCTTCGTGAGCGCCAAGACGATGCGGCACTTTTGGCAACCCACTTTCTGCAAGAGTGTGCGGCACGCTTTAATCGCGGCGCCAAAACGCTACACGCCGATACTATTGCCTGGTTTGGTAAATATAGCTGGCCGGGCAATATTCGCGAACTGGAAAATCTGATTTATCGCGAATATCTGCTCGCTGATGAGCCAATTCTCAATATTGCGCCACTTGAACCGGTAATGGTGGAACGCCGGCACAAGTTCGACCGGCGCCGTCCCGACTTAAGCTGTTTGAATTTTACCAAGGCAAAAAATGATGCGATTGCGAAATTCGAGCAATATTATCTTGCTGAAGCCTTGACCAAGGCCCATGGTAACGTGACCAAGGCTGCGAGCTTGGTGGGAAAAGACCGGCGTGCGTTTGGGAAGCTGTTAAAAAAGCACAGTATGGACAAGAATATTCGTGACATGTAAGCGTTACTTCCTCTATCTCCAGATACTTCTGGACTGTTCACTCCGCCATTCCTTAAACCTGTCCGGGTATAGCTCGGCAACATATCCTCACATCGCATGATTTGAATCAAATCATCGTTTTTGCAAAATCCCTCCATCATCGTCGTGCTATTGCCGGTGCTCCAGCCACAGGCTGAGCAATCATGCATGTTTCACAGACATGACTTATCCATTCCGGGTTAATTTCAACCCAGCCCCGGGTCAATCTTTACCCAATCATATAACGTACTGATAGATCTGAAGTTAATGCGTACTGATATGCATTTGTCTTCCAACTGATTGCTATGATATGAATAAAATAACCCCTACATTGCGGAAGCTGTTTGTCGCAGGAGCTTGAATTTTCTGTGCTTTTATATCAGCGCGAACCTTGGCATTGATATTGCTCGAAACAACAATGAAATCGGGGGCATTACAACGAAGGCGTAGCGCTTGGAAAGGCTCGGGTTCACATTACTGAAGTGCGAGCCTAAAAAAAGATTTTTTATACCTATATAGACCCAAGAAATATGTCCTCTATTGATGTAAGAAAAAGGCATTCCCTGGCTCCGGGCGGAGAAGATGAAAGATAATCCGCGAAGCTCACACCAACCACAGCATATGTGGAAATCTCCGGCTGCGGCCTTGTTGGTTGTCGTAGTGGCAATATTAAATATGGCGCTCGATGTTCAAGCCGCTGAACTCTGCACGCCCGCGATGGCCATGGTCGTGTCAGTGCAAGGAGCTGTCGAACTTCGGCGCGTCAAGGAGGTCAGTTGGCAACCAGCGAAACTGAACATTGCCCTTTGCGCTGGCGATACGGTCCGTGTCAGGGAGCACAGTCGGGCGGCATTGCGCCTCAGCAACGAGAGCACGCTGCGGCTCGATCAGAAGACCGTCCTCACGCTCGCCGCACAAGGTCCGGATAAGGCTGCACTGGTGGAATTGGTCACAGGCGCCCTCTTCGTCATCACCCGTACACCCAAGCCATTCAGGGTTAAAACACGCCTTGTTACAGCCGATATCGAAGGGACCGAATTCTTTATTGGCACCAATCAGAACAGCGCAAGGCTGGTGATCTACGAGGGCACGGTATCCGCCAGCAACGAACAAGGGAGCATCAGTCTGGTCAGCAATGAAGCAGCTTCTGTTGTCGGAAATCAGTCGCCCCGAAAGGCAGAGATTATCCGTCCTACAGATGCGGTTCAATGGGCCTTGCATTACCCCACCATCATCAGTTACCGCCTGGATGAGAAGTTGCCCGATGAAGCGGCTGCACAAACATTGCGCTCCTCTATTGAATTGTACCAACAGGGTAAGCTGCGCGAGGCGCTGGCTGCGCTGGGTGGCGTACTTGAAAGTGCACATTCTCCCCGCTTCTTGACCTACCGAGCAGGCCTTTTACTCTCAGTCGGGCGGGTGGAGGAAGCAAGAGCAGATATCGCACAAGCGCTCAAGCTGGAACCCGGCAACAGTGACGCCTACGCGCTGCAAGCAATCATTGCGGTGGTGCAAAACAATAAGGAGCAAGCACTAGCCCTGGCGACAAAGGCAGTCGAGCTCGATCAGGAATCCTCCGGTGCTCGGCTGGCGCTATCCTATGCGCAGCAAGCGCACTTCCAGATTGAGGCAGCACTTGAGAGCGTCCAGAAGGCCGCGGAGCTGGAACCGAAAAATGCACTCATCTGGGCGCGCTTGTCTGAACTGCATATGTCGACTGGTTATCTGGATCGCGCGCTGGAAGCAGCCCAACGCGCAGTCGAATTGAATCCCAATCTCTCAAAGGTACAAATGGTGCTGGGATTTGCTCATTTGACCCGAATCGATACCGAAGCAGCCAAAGCGGCTTTCACCAACGCAATCGAACTGGATCAGGCAGATCCCATGCCGAGGCTCGGTATGGGCCTCGCGAAATTACGCGAGGGAGATGTCGAAGCGGGGCGCATGGAAATGGAGATTGCAGCGGCTCTCGATCCAATGAACTCGCTGATACGAAGCTATCTGGGCAAGGCGTATTTTGAGGAGAAGCGCTACAACCTTGCTGAGGCGCAGTTCGATATGGCGAAGGCACTCGATCCCAACGACCCCACGCCCTGGTTTTATGATGCAATCCAGAAGCAGACGCAGAACCGGCCAGTGGAAGCGCTCTGGGACTTGCAAAAATCCATCGAACTCAACGAGAACCGGGCAGTTTACCGCTCAAAGCTGCTATTGGATCGCGATCAGGCAGCCCGCGGGTCCAGCTTGGCGCGTATTTACGACAATCTGGGGTTCGAAAAGCGCGCATTCATGGAAACCGCAAAATCCCTAAGCCTTGATCCGGGCAGTCACTCGTCCCATCGGTTTCTTTCTGATGCCTACCGTAATGTTCCCTGGCACGAAATCGCTCGTGCAAGCGAGTTGTTGCAAGCTCAACTGCTGCAACCGATAAACGTCAACCCCGTCCAACCTCATCTTACTGTAGCCGATCTTAATATCATCACAAGTAGCGGACCGGCAGTAGCCGGCTTCAACGAATTCACGCCACTAGTTGAGCGCAATAAACCTCAACTCGTAGCCTCAGGGATCGTAGGAAACCATGGCACGATAGGGGACGAAGCTGTGCTCTCGGCACTTTATGGCCGCGCTTCAGTCAGTGTTGGTCAGTTTCATTACAACACTAGCGGCTTTCGTGACAATAACGATCAGAAGCACAACGTATACAACGCCTTCTTCCAGTACGCGGTAACGCCTAGGTTCAACGTTCAGGCAGAGGTGCGTACCCGCAAAACCGAAAATGGCGACCTGTTGCTTAAGTTCGATCAACCCTTCGACCCTGACGATCGGCGAGAATTAACTCAGGACACGGCCCGTGTAGGAGCGCGAGTCTCGTTGTCGCCAAGGCAGGATTTTATTGTTTCAGCTATGTATAACGACCGTAGGACCGACATATCTCCTAACCCGAACCGCGTGAATCGAACGAAGGACTCGGGCTATCAAGTTGAAACTCAATATTTGTTCCGAGGCGACCGCGTTAACTTACTTGCCGGGGCTGGTACTTTTCAGTTTGGGGTTGATGATCAAATACTTCGAAATTCTGGCTTAACCAGCGATATTCATTTTAAAAACTGGCGGAATACTGGTTATTTTTATATGAACTTTAGTCCGATCAAAAACTTAAGCTGGACTCTCGGCTTAGGCTATGACTCCTTAAAAGGTCGAGCAGACTTCGAAGTCAATAAGTTTAATCCCAAACTTGGCATGCAATGGAATATTACCGATAGTCTGCGCCTCCGGCTGGCATGGTTCGAGACGGTAAAATCATTTTTGATTGCAAATCAGACCATCGAACCAACTCAAGTGGCGGGTTTTAACCAACTGTTCGATGACGTTAATGGTACTAAAGCTCGGCGCAAGGGGATCGGGCTGGATGCTCGTGTCGCGGCTAACCTGTACGGCGGCCTTGAGGTATCCGCACGTGATCTTATGGTTCCCCAATTCATCGGCGATGAACCCGCGAGGGAGCAGAAGCAAGAAGAGCGGCTTTACTACGCTTACCTCTACTGGGTTCCTCACCCATACTGGGCAATCCGGGGCGAGCCCCGATTTGAGAAATTCATGCGCGCTCCGGCTGAGCTGGGCGTCGCTGACCCTAATCGGATTGAAACCTTAAGCGCACCAGTAAGTTTTAACTACTTCAATCCATCAGGAATATTTGCTACGTTCACGACGACATATGTCAGGCAAGAGTTGAGACGAACGGAGTCATCGGTACAGAGAACTGTAGATGATAATTTCGTGCTGCTCGACGCAGTTCTTGGCTATCGCTTTCCTAATCGTAGAGGTATTGTAAGTCTCGAGGGCAGAAACCTTCTTGATCAGGATTTCTTTTTCAAGAGCACCAATTTTCAATCCAACGAAATTACAGCCCCACGTTTCATCCCAAGTCGAACATTTTTTCTGAGGCTTACATTAAACTTTTAAAGGAACCAATCTATGCTGTATATACATCGGACAATTCTAATTAAGTTCAACGGACACTAAGGCTAGTGGGTTTATTCACTTAAGCGGGATAAGCATAACAATTTGTTGTAGACACACCGAAATTAATATCGCAATTGAGGCATCAGAAACGCCCATTTCCCGCTAAAACTGAAGGAGTCTCAAATGAAACCAGATACTAAAACGGTCGGCAAACGGCGGCGCGCAGCCCCGCGGAAAAAGATCGCGGACCTAAGGGCGGAATTGGACGATTTCATCCGACGCGTGCCTACTTTATCACAGCCTGAATTAGATCAGGCCAAAGAGAAACTGATACAAAAACTTGCCTACTCTACTAATAGAGTAACGCGCCCTTCAATAGACGATATACGCAAAAAAATTGATCCCAAGATAATCTATTACGGCATTAACATTCTTCTTGCTGGAGTTCTATTGACGAAGTTATCCCGTGCTCGTAGTGTCAGTGCTGATTACGGTGCTGGTTACAGGGCTGGTTACAAACCAAGCTGGTGTTCACATTTAACAAGGGAAGGGGCATGCAAACACTATCTTCATTGCGCTTGGTGTCCCGAGGGTGTTGATCGCAACGGCGACTCCAAACCAGCACATTGTTACAACCCGTCCAGGCCCAAAGAGTGTAAAGATTGCTCATCCTGCTGTTCGAGTTTAACGAGGGATGGGGAAGGGATATGCAAGGATCATCCTCCATGCGCTTGGTGTCCTGCGGGTGTTGATGGCCACGGCGACCCCCTATCGGCCCATTGTTATAACCCATTAAACGTAAGTGAGTGTAACGATTGTTCATCCTGTTAGTGAGCTGACTGCTACCGGTGCACTCAAGATCAACGAAGACGAGAGCATACTGGTAGCATGGGAATGGCATTAATCGCACTTCAACTCGCTGCATCGAAACGCAGATCGCCGACCCCTAGATGGGGCCAGAAAGGCGAGAAAAGCCATTTTGGGTTTCTCAGCTACGCAAACGCCGGCAATAACGACTATATCGGGCATACATGCACGTTCGCCATATGCCAATCAAATAAAATCAGCCTTGGGCTGATGCCAAAGGATAATATCTGATACCCAAGCCTGATTGGGATGCAGTCGCTTCAAGCTTTACATCAAGCAGATTCTCTACTACCGGCAGGCACTGCGCACTCACTATTAGGTGGTGCGAATAAATTTTCGTTTCACACCTGCCGTAAGCGCTTACCACGCCCAAGCGCTATACAGGCGACGGTCAGCCTGCAAGGCATTGTTAGACGGCGCTACCCTCCTAGGACGGGTTATTCGAAGCTGCTGGCTTACCTCAGATTAAGCATTTTGTTTTCTACAACGAGCAATGAAACCGACGAGACTAAGGTTAGCTAGCATAAGAGCACAGGTTTCCGCCTTGCCGCATCTTCGCTTTGTGGTATTCGAGGATTCGTATTGTTCGGGCAGACCGCCACAGCTCGGTGGTCGGGACCAAAGGAATATTTCAAAATGCCCCTGACTAAAGCAACAGTCGTTTATTAGCTCTACTTGTTCGCATTACCGGTAACATGTGTCAGCTCATGTTTTTTCCGAACCACCTCCCCACGGGCGCGCTTTGATGCTGCTTCCTTAGCGCGTCCCATTCTATCGAGCAGGTCAGCATAGGCTTTCAGGGCGTTTGCGACATCAGGGTGATCGGGACCCAAACTTTTTTCCCATATTTTTAGTGACCGTTGAAACAACGGCTCGGCCTTGGCGTATTGCTGTTGATTATAGTAAAGGGCGGCAAGGTTGTTGAGGCTCACGGCCACGTGGGGATGCTCGGGGCCGAGGGCTTTTTCCCAAATCTTCAACGACCGCTGATATAACGGCTCAGCCTTGCCGTATTGGCCTTGCTCCTGGTAGAGTTCCGCCAGATTGTTGAGGTTGGCTGCCACGTGAGGATGATCCGGGCCCAGGACCTTTTCGAGAATCTGCAACGAGCGCTGATACAACGGCTCGGCCATGGCGTAATGGCCTTGGGCATAGTGAAGAGTGGCGAGATTGTTGAGGCTTGCCGCCACATCCGGATGCTCTGGGCCAAAGGCCTTCTCGCGAATCTTGAGCGCGCGCAGATACAAGGGCTCGGCCTTTGCATATTCGCCGAGAGTATAGTAGAACCCAGCCAAATTGCTGAGGTTTGTCGCCACATGGGGATGGTCCGGGCCCAGTGTTTTTTCAAAAATCTTCAGTGATCCCAGAAACAACGGTTCGGCCTTGACGTATTGGCCCAGGGCATAATAGACCTTTGCCAGATTGTTGAGCCTTACCGCTACATGGGGATGGTCGGGACCATAGGTTTTTTCCCCGATCTTCAATGAACGCTGATACAAGGGCTCCGCCTTTGCGTATTCGCCCTGAGTGTAGTAGAGGGTTGCAAGGTTGTTCAGGCAAACGGCAACATCCGGGTGGTCTGGACCGTGAGCCTTTGTCATCAGTTCCAATGAGCGTCGAAGCAGTGGCTCGGCCTTGGCGTATAGCCCCAGGTCGTGATACAACCCTGCAAGATTGTTCAGGCTTACGCCTACGTCGGGGTGGTTGGGGCCAAGCGACTTTTCTCGAACGGTAAGGGCTTTTTGATAGAATGCTAGCGCTTCGGAGTAGCGGCCCATTTCATGGTTGATCTTCCCTGCCTTGTTGATGTAGTTGGCATTCTCCGGTTGAAGCCGTGCGGCTTCCAGATAATATTTCCGTGCCCTGATGTAGTCGATCCTGCTCAACGCCAGTTCGCCCAACTGGAATGCGGCTTCTGCGGCACGCTTGGTATCGGTTCCCAACGCTTGCTCGAACAACTGCTCGGCCTTTGCCGTGTCGCCTTTGAAGAGCAGTTCACGTGCTTGTCCAAGAACCGATTCGGGAACGTCTGGCACTATTTCCTGCAGGCTTTTGTCGGCGCTCGCAAGGATGGCGTTGTATCTTGCCGTGGCTTCTTCAGGAGACTCCAGATCGGCGCTGGCTTTTTGGATCTTGAGCTCGAGGGCGGCGATCTTTTCCTGGTCGGCCTGCCTTTCCTTCGCAAATTCTTTGCCAAGTTCAGCGAGCGCTTCTTCCTTGAGCTTGCGGCGCCATTCCTCGAATTCCAGAGGGGACAAACCGATGTTTATATCGCGGCCGGCGATCTGTACGTCGCGGCCGGCGGCGATGCCTCCACCTGATGCGGTGACAGTCGGGCCCCTGGCTGGAGCAGGTTCCTTATCGGAAAAGTAAGTGTAAAGTGTCCACACTGCGCCAACCAGGACTGCAATACCGCTACCGATAAACTTCCAGGTGCGTTGGTTCGTTCTGTTACTTATTACGGCCCATGGCCCCTGGGGGGCTGGCGAAGGCATTTCCTTTTGCGTGGACGTCACCCCCGCCTTTTCTATTGCCTCGATCACGCGGCCTGCATCGTAATCAAACCGGGATTCCGTGATCTCTATCGCGTTTCGGCCTACAAGCGCGGCGATATCTTCCGGAAGCTCCTCAGGTATTGGAACCTCTGCGCCTCCTATCAACGTAGGGATGATAAGCTTCTTTTGATTGAGCGCTTCCCGTATCTCGGTTCTGACGGCGTCCTTTGGGTCATCAAGTCTGCGTTGCCCAGCTACATTCTTGATGTTGACCCAATTTTTGCCGATAACAGCTACCAGGACATTGCACTGAGCAATCCGATCTTCGATAACCTCTAAAAACACGGCGCCGGGCGCAATGGCGTCCAGATCGCGGAAAACTTGTTCTTTGCCGAAGTGATGGGCCAGACGATCATATAAGCGCCCAGCAGAAGCAGCGCTGTCGTCCCGCCGATAACTGATGAAGATGCTCGTCATTAATCCCGTGGATCGACCAAAGTTGGCTTCAGATGATCCAATTTCCCTTTAATGCCTACGCGCAACGGGCATCAATATTTAACCCCGCCGCAGCTGCCTTTATCCAGGCTCGTCCGTGCAGGATCATCTGTTTGCCCATGTTCATCTCTCCATTTATCGAATGTGCTCAGAAATCGCCTGTTCCTCACGCTCACGTTTTCAGCTATCTCTATATAAAATCCCCAATGTCATGATAGTCCCTGCCAGGGCAAAAAACAAAAAACCCCGCGATAGCGGGGTTCAAGAACAATTGTCATGGCTGAATCGAACCGAAAGCTTATAAATTACAGAAGGTCAATTCAAACTCTACGTCTTCTTCATGTATTTTTGGTTTTTGCCTCGCACCCGATGTGACGAAACGAATGTTAAGCGCGTACTTATTCGCGCTGATTTCGGGGACACAGGGCAGGCTGTCGTCTACTTTCAGGGACAGCATATGGGCAACACGCCCCGGCCCCATCTGCTGGAATACGCCTCGCTGAGCGGTGTGTCGAAACTTTTTTCCACTGTTTCGTAACAGGTGCAAAACAATGCTGAAGCCCCTCTCGATCGGCAGCAGAGGCCCCAGCCATTCCTCAAGATCACTCCGCCGCGTCGCGTGATCCAGATGCAACCAGTAATGATAAGAGGGCAGGTCGAATTCGCAGGCACCACCGGGTATACCGACTCGCTGCTTGATACTCATCAGCCACTCGTTATCGCGCAGGTGCTCACCGATTTTCCCCGGCATACTCAGCATGCCCTGGGAGGCGACCTGGATATTCCCCAACACCTGATTCAGGGCACCTTCGGAAATCTTCGGGCTTCCGCGCAGTATTTCCAGTGCCTGTTTCTGTCGTTCCAGTTCCTGCAACAAGTCCGATTTCATGTCGGTACGGCTCGTCACATCCAGAATTTCAAACAGCGTCACCAGCGCGGAGTGATGGTCGAAAGCATCCTGTTTTTCAGAAAAGAAGGCGACCTTGTCAAACAAGTCCTCAAGCCGCAGCAGCATGCGAATTCGCTCATTAAGGGGATGTTCGTAACAAATCACGGCGGTCGACGAAGCAGAATAGCAAAAGGGTTATTCGATATTGCGCTATAAGAGATGATTTTACAATCAAATCGATATGTAATGAATGTGAAATGCCGGCAGGGAGTCAACTTCTGCTTGCCAGAGCGATGTATTTCCTGTGCAAAACACTTATTTGACGCTCCAGATGGGCCATATCCGACGTGTTCAGGATCACATCGTCCGCTTTTTGCAGCCGTTCCTCGCGCGAATACTGTGTCGCCATGATGGCACGCACTGTTTGTTCACCCAGCCCAGGGCGAGCCATAGCACGGGCAATCTGATCATGCTCGCTGCAATCCACCACCAGCACACGCCCGATTAAATCCCGGTACTGGCCGGTTTCAAGCAATAGCGGCACCACTACTATTCCATAGACGGAAGAGACAAGCTCAACACGATGAGACACTTCAGCGCGGATGAGCGGGTGTAATATCGCTTCAAGCTTTTGACGTGCGTTGCTATCGGAAAATATCAGGCCGCGCATTTCTTTTCGCTTCAGGGCGCCTTCCGCCGTGATGAATTTGCTGGTAAAAACCTCGCGAATCGCAGCGATCGCACCACCTTGCGGCTCGGTAAGCTCATGCGAAATCACATCGGTATCGATAATGTCGACTCCAAGATCGGAAAAGAAGTTCGCAGCGGTAGTTTTACCGCTGCCAATTCCCCCGGTCAAACCAATCATCAAGGGCATGGTTGGGCTAGACCAAATTAAAATAGGCGCGATTGATCTGATTTCCCCAGAACAATGCGATGAAACCCCCGCCGACCAGATACGGCCCGAACGGGATGGGAACGTGACGTCCGTGCTTTCCTATCAGTATCAGTCCGAGCCCGGCGATGGAACCGACCAGGGAAGAAAATAGAATGACCAGCGGCAGCATTTGCCATCCGAGCCATGCGCCGATGACGGCAAGCAATTTGAAGTCGCCCTGACCCATGCCTTCCTTGCCGGTGATGAGCTTGTAGCCCCAATATACCGACCATAAGGCGAGATAACCGGCAACTGCACCAATCACCGCAGAACGGACGTCGGTGAAACCTTCGCCTGAATTGACCAACAATCCAGTCCATAAAAGAGGTAAGGTAATGTCGTTGGGCAGCAGTTGGGTATCAATATCGATAAATGCCAGGGCAATCATCGCCCAGGCAAAAACCAGGGCGGCGAAGGCTACGAGACCAAAGCCGAAATTCCAGGCAATAAAACCGCTGATAAGGCCGGTCAATGCTTCAATAGCAGGATAGCGCAGGGAGATGGTTGCACGGCACACGGAGCAACGGCCTTTCAACGCCAGGTAACTTATCAAGGGAATATTCTGAAGTGCGCTTATTTTATGGTCGCAATGAGGACAGGCGGAACGAGGGGCAACGATATTATATGGTTGCCGAACCTCGACCGGCTCGCCGCGCAACTCGGCACATTGCTCTTGCCATTCTCTCTCCAGCATTTTTGGCAGGCGATAAATAACCACATTTAAAAAACTGCCCATTGCCAGACCGATGATGGAACAGAACGAAATGAAGAAAGCCGGGGAGTTTTGCAACAGGTGAATAAATGACATCTGATCTGCCGTAGCTACGATTCGGTGTACTCGCCCAGTGGCCCTTCTTGCTCTGTTGGCGCTGAAGTGGCAAAGATTCGTACTACCTTGACCACTCGATCCTGGGTCTGGATGATTTCCATCGGATAGCCGGCAATTTTAAGGCTGGTACCTGCTTCAGGAATATCCTGGAAGTGCTCCAGGATGAGGCCATTGAGGGTTTTTGGCCCCCCCAGCGGCAGTGCCAGGCCAAGCTTGCGGTTGAGATCGCGGAGCAGCGTGCTTCCTTCCACTATCAGGCTGCCATCTTCCTGTTTCAAAAATGTACCTACTTGCGATGGCGCGTGAGTGGTAAATTCGCCGATGATTTCTTCGACGATATCCTCGAGCGTTACCAATCCCATCCATTCGCCGTACTCGTCCACTATAAGGCCCACTCTTTCGCGATTTTCCTGGAACAGTTGCAGTTGCGAAAACAGCGGGGTGCCGGAAGGAATAAAATATGGCGTACGCATGATTTTTTCCAATGTCGCAGAGGTGATTTCACCGCTTCTCATCTGATTCAACACTTTCCGCACGTGAATAATGCCCGCCACGTTATCCAGCGTTCCCCGATACACCGGAAGGCGCGTGTGGTAACAGGTGAGTAACTGATTGTGGATGGTTTCATCGTCGTCGTCGAGATCTATGGCTTCTATCTGGCCGCGGGGCACCATGACATCGTCAACGGTAAAGGTTTCGAGATCGAATAGATTCAGTAACATGCTCTGGTGCTTTTTCCGAATGAAGTGTCCTGCTTCCAGCACCAGCGTCTTGAGTTCTTCCATGCTGATTTTTTGTGTGCCGTTATCCGCTGCGGGCTTCAAGCGCAGCATAATGAGCAGCGCCTGCACGAACAGATTGACGAACCATACCACCGGATAAAAAAGTTTCAGTAACGGTGTCAGCACATAGCTGGACGCGAGCGCGATTTGCTCCGGGTAGGCGGCCGCGATAACCTTCGGTGTAATTTCGCTGAACACCAGAATGGCAAAAGTGACGCCTACCGTTCCAAAAAACAAGGCCAGGTCGCTTTGACCGAAGGAAATGGAAACAATCACCGCCACCAGCGTCGCCGCTGCGGCATTCAACAGATTATTGCCAAGCAGGATGACGCCCAGAAGCCTGTCGGTATTCCTCAGAAGCCGGGTGGTCAAGCGGGCGCCGCGGTGTCCCTGTTTTGCAAGATGCTTCAACCGGTACCGGTTGATCGCCATCATGCTGGTTTCGGAAAGGGAAAAAAACGCAGATAGAATCAACAGAACAGCCAGCGCTATCAGCAGCACATACAGCGGCATGTCTTCCAATAGAAACGCCTTTATGCAAGTAGAAAAAATTCAGGACCGGCAGAGGACGGCGTCAGGGAATACTGTTGTATCGATACGCCCCCGCGCCTCAGCGATATTCGTTTCCAGCACACAGTGCTGTTAGCGCTGCAGTATCACTTCCAATACAAATTTACTGCCGAGATAGGCCAGCAGCAGAAAGATAAACCCTGCCAGCGTCCAGCGAATCGCAATACGTCCCCGCCAGCCGTAGAACTGCCTCCCGGCCAGCAGGGCGGCGAATACGCCCCAGGAAACGAAGCCGAAAAGGGATTTGTGAGTAAATTTCAGTGGCTGGCCAAATACCTCTTCTGAAAAAACAATACCGCTGATAAGCGTCAGCGTAAGCAATATGAATCCGACCCAGATAACGCGAAACAGCAACGTTTCCATTGCCAGAAGCGGAGGTAGATTCGTCAGAACCGAAGGCATTGCCGGGTGATGCAGGCGACGCTCGACCACTGCCATGAGCAGTGCGTGAAGCGCGGCGATGGTCAGCAGGCTGTATGCCAACATTGCAATAGAAATGTGAGCCTTGAAAGCCGGCAATTCAGTGTTGGCCAGAGGGCGCAGCGAGGGAAACGCCAGCGGAAGCAGTACCGCTACGGCCGCTACCGGCGCAACCAGAGTTTGCAGGCCTTCCAGGCGGTAGAAGAACCCGGACAGCCAGTAAATCATCGCTGTGAGCCAAACAATAGAGGAGACAGCGCTGCCTACGCCGAAACTTAACGCGCCATTTGCGAACACCGATTCATAAAGCGTGTAACCGTGAAGCACCAGGGGTGCGAGAAGAGCGTACCGTTCCCATCCCGAACTGATGCCGCTTTCGCCCGCGCATGTCACGGGCGCGTTCCATCGGGTGCGCCAGAAGTGCCAACCGATTAGTCCATACAGCAGGAAGGCGACGAGATAGGCTAGAATACCGGACATTGATATTGCAGATTAAAGCGGAACGTCCGATTAGTCTACACCAATTTTTCTTGAGAGGCATTTTGCATGTTCGACAATCTTACCAGCCGCCTTTCCGGCGTTATCAAGACCCTGCGAGGTGAAGCACGACTGACAGAAACAAATATACAGGAGGCGCTGCGCGAAGTACGCATGGCGCTTCTTGAGGCCGATGTTGCTTTGCCGGTGGTCAAGGAATTCATTGCACGCGTCAAGGAAAAAGCTGTCGGCCAGGAAGTGATAGGCAGCCTTTCACCAGGGCAGGCGCTGGTGGGTGTCGTGCATCAGGAACTGGTCGCCCTGATGGGAGGTGAAAAGGCCGACATCAATCTTTCTACCGTACCGCCAGCGGTCATCCTCATGGCGGGATTGCAGGGAGCTGGCAAAACCACCAGCAGCGGCAAGCTGGCGAAGTGGCTGATGGAGCAAAAAAAGAAAAAAGTATTGCTTGTTTCCTGTGACACATATCGCCCGGCCGCCATCCAACAACTGGAACTGCTGGCCCGCCAAACAGGGGCCGGGTTTTTCCCTGTTCAGGCAGGCCAGCAGCCGAAAGAAATAGCAGCCGGCGCGTTGAACTTTGCCCGCAGGCACTTTCACGATGTAATGATAGTCGATACCGCCGGAAGACTTGCCATTGACGAAGCCATGATGGAGGAACTCCGCGAGCTTGAAACGCTGTTGAACCCGATCGAAACATTGTTCGTGGTGGATGCCATGCAAGGGCAGGATGCGGTCAATACGGCCAAGGCGTTTGCCGATGCCTTGCCGCTGACCGGAGTCATCCTTACGAAGCTTGACGGCGATGCACGCGGGGGCGCCGCGCTGTCGGTGCTGCATGTTACTGGCAAGCCGATAAAATTCGCGGGTGTAGCTGAAAAGTTGACGGGACTGGAGGCATTTCATCCCGACCGCATGGCATCAAGAATTCTCGGCATGGGGGATGTACTGGGCTTGATCGAGGAAGCCCAGCGGGGCGTGGATCAGCACGAGGCCGAAAAACTTGCCAAAAAAATGAAATCGGGCAAAAGCTTCGATTTGAACGACTTCAAAATGCAATTTCAACAGATGAGAAACATGGGCGGCATGGACGCCCTGATGGATAAACTGCCTAGCCAGTTGAGCCAGGCCGCCCAGAACGTAAAAGTAGACGATAAAGTCATAGGCCGTACCGAAGGTATCATTAACGCCATGACGCCCCAGGAACGCGCCAAGCCGGAAATACTGAAAGCGTCGCGTAAACGCCGTATCGCCACCGGCGCCGGGGTTACGGTACAGGAAGTCAATCGCTTGCTGGCACAATTCGAGCAAGCACAGAAAATGATGAAGATGATGAGCAAAGGTGGAATGGCCAAAATGATGCGAAGCATGAAAGGGATGCTTCCAGGCATGCGATGAAGCGGGCAAGGGAGCGAGTCAGGTACAGGCAATTGAATCTCGCCCAAGGACTGAAGTCATTCTGCTGCCGGCAGTTTGTCGAGCCCCGTCACCCGGTCGCCTGGCTTAATATTTCTCGCTGCAAACCACCCACGGTTCATCTCAATGGCGTATTTCGATGCGCCTGCGGAGCGATGCGCCGTGGCAGTACGGGGCATCATGTCGGCAATGTTGAGAATGGCGCCCCCTTCATCGAGAAAAGCGACACTGAGGGGTATATCCGTGTTCATCATCCACATGCTATAGCGGTCGGGCTGGGGAAATACGAATAGCATCCCGCTGTTTTCCCCCAATGACTGCCGGTACATCAATCCCTGCGAACGAGTGGCGTGCGTATAAGCAACTTCAACTGAAAGCGCATGGTTTGAAATCCTGAGTTGGCGTACCGGCATTTCTGCGCTTGCCTGCGCAACGGCGGGCGCCGATAGCAGCAAAGCCAAAAAGGCTGTAAAGATACGCATCAGTGCTTTCCGGTACTGCCAAAGCCATTCGCACCCCGGTGGCTTTGCTCAAAGTCAGCGACGACATTGAACTCGACCTGTACTACGGGCACCACCACGAGTTGCGCGATGCGCTCCAGGGGATTCAGCAGGAAAGGGATATGCCCGCGGTTCCAGCAGGAGACGAATACCTGCCCCTGGTAATCCGAATCGATCAGTCCGACCAGATTTCCCATCACGATGCCATGCTTGTGGCCCAGCCCGGAACGAGGGATCACCATCGCAGCCAATCCGGGATCGGCAAGATGAATGGCGATGCCGGTAGGAATGAGATGGGCCGCGCCAGGCTCAATCGTCATTAGGTGGTCAATGCAGGCTCGTAAATCAAGGCCGGCGGAGCCGGGAGTCGCATAAGCCGGCAACTGCTTTTCCAAACGTGGATCGAGAATCTTGATATCTATCTTCAGCATTTACAGACGGTCACCGTTTTTGACGTTCTTCGTAGAGCAATGAAGCGTGCCTGATCAGGCGCCGCGCCTGCTCGAGCTTTGGCGCTTTTGATAAAAGATGTTTACCTGCATCGTCGAACAGCGTCAACACACAATCCTCGGCGCCGATGGTGTCCTGGGCCAGATTGGCGGCGAGGAGCGGCAGTTTTTTCCTTTGCCGCTTGGCTTGTGCATTCTCCTCAAGATTTTCAGTCTCCGCGGCAAACCCTACACAGAAGGGCGGGTTGGGCAGACCCGCTACGTACTCGAGAATATCCGGGTTCGGGGCGAGTTCCAACGTGATATTACCATTTGTTTTCTTTGCCTTCTGCGTGCTGGCGTTTCTGGCGCGATAGTCGGCTACGGCGGCTACACTTATAAAAATGTCGGTCCGCGAAATCTCGTTTTCCACGGCCACCAGCATATCTTGCGCGCTCGTAACCCTGACAACCTTCGCGACCGGCGGGGTGTCCAGGCAAACAGGACCGGAAATGAGAATGACCTCCGCTCCCGTTTCGAGTGCTGCGCGGGCTACTGCATAACCCATTTTCCCTGAACTCAGATTAGTGATTCCGCGAACTGCATCGATCGCCTCATAGGTTGGCCCGGCAGTGATGAGCACGCGCTTGCTTCGCAGCACCCCGGGTTGAAAAAATGCATGGACTGCGTCAGCGAGTTCATGCGCTTCCAGCATGCGGCCCACGCCGATCTCTCCGCAAGCCTGGACGCCGCTGGCGGGGCCGAGTACGGTAATACCGTCGCCTCGCAGAGCAGCCAGGTTGCGCTGAGTCGCCGGATTTTCCCACATCTGGCGATTCATCGCCGGTGCGATCAGCAAGGGACAGTCTCGCGCAAGGCACAATGTCGAGAGCAGGTCATCGGCGAGGCCATGGGCGAGTTTGGCAATAAAATCGGCGCTGGCGGGAGCAATCAGAATAGCGTCCACCGAGCGGGAAAGATCAATATGAGCCATACCGTTGGAAACGCCGGCATCCCAGAGTTCGGTAAATACAGGTTTGCCGGTCAACGCCTGCAGCGTTGCCGTTCCAACAAAGCGGCAGGCTGACGGGGTCATTACCGCCTGCACGTCCACACCGTCGCGTAATAAGAGACGCGCCAGTTCCGCAGCTTTATAAGCGGCTACTCCGCCGGTCAGCCCCAGCAGCAATCGCCTGGACCCTCGCGGGGCCATCTCGGTCATCATTATTAATCAATTTATAAAAACAGGAGTTTAACCTAAAACCGGCATTTCTTTACAGGAGTGCCGCTCTCTGCCGTTAACCATTGGAAATGCATGCCTTTTAACTTCAACTTTTATTCGATACTTCACCCCTGAATGGCGATCACAGACTGGCCCGAATCGGAACGTCCACGGGAAAAACTGCTGAAAAATGGCGCAGACCATCTTTCCGATGCGGAACTACTGGCCATATTCCTGCGTACGGGCATGGCAGGGAAAAGCGCAGTGGATCTGGCGCGTGAACTGCTGAATCATTTCAAGAGCTTGACTGGGCTGTTTGCCGCCGATCAGAATGCCTTTTGCCAAATGCCGGGGATGGGTCCCGCCAAATATGTGCAGTTACAGGCGGTATTGGAAATGGCGCGGCGTGCGCTGGAGGAAAAACTGAAAAGTGGCGATACCATGAGTTCGCCGAACTCGGTACGCGACTATTTGCGGCTTACTCTTCAGGGCAAGAAACATGAGGTCTTCGTAGCAATTTTTCTTGATGCTCAGAATCGCTCGATTGCGGCGGAAGAACTGTTTACGGGTACACTCACACAAACCAGCGTATATCCGCGCGAAGTAGTGAAAAGAGCATTACATCACAATGCGGCGGCCCTTATCTTCGCTCATAATCACCCCTCCGGTATTGCGGAGCCCAGCCACGCCGATGAAATTCTGACTCAGTCTCTAAAACAGGCGCTTGCGCTGGTGGACGTGAAAGTCCTGGATCATTTTATCGTCGGTAACGGGGCGGCCATGTCCTTTGCGGAGCGGGGATTGATTTGATTTGAGGAAATACCGGAACTCGGGATATAATATTCGTTTTTGGATTTTGGAGTGGATCGCCATGGCACGAGTATGTGAAGTTACCGGAAAAAAACCTATGACCGGCCACCATGTTTCCCACGCTAACAACAAGACAAAAAGGCGTTTTCTGCCCAATTTGCAGTGCCGCCGATTCTGGGTTGAAAGCGAGCGCCGCTGGATCAGCTTGCGCCTATCCAACGCTGCGTTACGTACCATAGACAAGAATGGCATTGACGTGGTGCTGGCCGATATGCGGGCGCGTGGAAACAACATTTAAAAGCCTGAAACTGTATTCAGGTTTGGTAATATAAGGACTTATCATGAGAGAGAAAATAAAGCTCGAATCTTCAGCGGGAACTGGCCACTTCTACACCACCACCAAGAACAAGCGCACCAAACCGGAGAAACTCGAAATTTTGAAGTTTGACCCGGTTGTGCGCAAGCACGTCAAATACAAGGAAACCAAGCTCAAATAGAGTTGGAGGCTTGCCGCGACGGCATGCAGCCTTGAAATAAATACGAGAAGGAACATAGTAAGTCTAAGGCAAACAAATGCAAGATCAAAACAAGAAACCCGCCATCGGCGGGTTTCTTGTTTTGATCTGCTTATTTCTTTCTCAGGCGTAACAGCGTAATCTGCGCGAAAAATTTTCCAGTACTTCAATGCCGCTTTCCTCGGCACGATGGCACCAGTCTTCCAACTGTTTGACCAGCTCATCTTTGGAAGTAGTCGAGCGTTGCCATACAGCCATAAGCTCTTCACGCATCTTATAGACCTTGTCCAGCGTACTGGTCTTGCTCAGCACCAGATTAAGCTTGGCGCGCTCATCTTCCTGCAGGGTCTTGGAGTCGGCGAGTACCCATCGCTTAAGGGTGGAGCGATCCACACCAACATGTGTATCTTTGAGATGATCGATCTCCATCGCCAGCGTATGCTTGAGAGATTGGGCATATTTTGCCAGCACTTCGTAGCGGTGAGAAATGACAGCTTGCAGCGTATCAAGGTCGCATTTTGTCTTGGCAGTATCAAGACGCAATTTAGGCGCCACTTTCTTCACCTGAGCCAAACCCATCCCTTTGAGGATGCATATATACATCCAGCCGATGTCGAATTCGTACCACTTGTTCGATAGCCGCGCCGAAGTAGCATAGGCATGATGGTTGTTGTGCAGTTCCTCTCCACCAATGAGAATCCCCCAGGGCGAGATATTGCGGCTGGCATCCTCCGCCTGGAAATTGCGGTAACCCCAGAAGTGTCCCACGCCGTTGATTATACCCGCGGCCATGATGGGAGCCCATGCCATTTGTATCGCCCAGATCGTCAGCCCAATGGGGCCGAATAGAACGAGATTGATGATCAGCATCAGCGCGATACCCTTGGCGCTATGCCTGGAATAGACATTGTGCTCTAGCCAGTCGTCAGGAGTACCGTGGCCATACCTTTCCAAGGTCTCCATATTCTTGGCTTCTTTCCGGTAGAGCTCGGAGCCTTCCCTCAGTACTTTTTTGATACCGAGCACTTGGGGGCTATGGGGATCGTCCGGAGTCTCGCACTTGGCGTGATGTTTACGGTGTATTGCCGTCCATTCCTTTGTAACCATGCCGGTAGTAAGCCATAGCCAGAACCGAAAAAAATGGCTGGGCAGGGGATGCAACTCCAACGCGCGATGAGCCTGATGGCGATGGAGATATATAGTTATGCTTGCGATGGTTATATGGGTGAGACCGAGAGTAACCGCGATATAACCCCACCAGGGTAAATCGATAAGACCTAAAGTCATAATGCTTGCGACCTTTTAGAATGGGTACTGGAGAGAAAAGATATGAATTGCCAAGCGGGAGGACAACGCAATGTAAAGCTAAATGAGGGTTTAGTCAAGAAATTGTCATCATGTGAATTATGGGCGATTACGAGGAAAACGGCTGGGGCGTCGTGCAGCGAAACCGCCGTTTACCACTTTAGTCCGGTATGACCGATGCCGCCCCCATTGGTTCTCTATGCGGCTATTTTGCCTCCCTCCAGTGCCGTGGCCTGACCTGTCTTCTAATCATGAGATCCGTTTTTCTCGAACAATTGTTCAAGTTCGATCTGAGCCGATGCCGTCGTATCGGCCTTCAATGTCCTGCGCATCTGTCCCAGCGCCCCAAGATGCCTGTGTTTGGCTACAGCAGCACAGCAATCAGCCGGAACAAGAATTTCGAAACCCCGCAGATACGCGTCATTTGCTGTAAACAAGACGCAGGAGTCGGTGGTAAGGCCACAGAGAATCAATTTTTTCGCACGCAGATTCTGAAGCAGAAGATCCAGAGGTGTTTGAAAGAAACCGGAATGCCTGGGCTTGAGGACGAAATAATCATCCTGCTGAGGAGCAAGTTCCCTCGCGATCGGAGCCCCGCGCACCTCGTCTCCCGCGCAACTCGCCACCAGATGCTTGAAATCCGATTGCCATTGTCCGAAATTATCGTTCACATACAGGCAGGGAATACCGCTTTTTTTTGCTTCACGCTTAAGTTGCGCGATATGGCGAGCCATGGGCATGGCGTGCTCGACAAGTTTTTCACCTTCATGAAATTCCAGGTCATTGATCACGTCTATCAAAAGGAGTGCGACCGGGCACTCGTGAAGTACGCAATTATCGTTCATGGCATTGCCGGCAAATGGCAGGACCGTTCATTACCCTCCTCATACCGGCTTGGCCACCATTAGATAAAACACAATGACCAGTGCGATGAATGCGGGAATGCCAAGCCCGACCCACAATCGGAAGTAGCGCCAATATAAAGCCGGCAGACCACTTTCGTTCTTGCTGGCGTCGGCTGCCAGATGTTGCATTCTTATTTGCAGCCATACCACAGGAATCCAGCAAGCAGCGGCAAGGAGATATAAGGCAATCGACCATATTATCCAGCGGCTCGTCAAAGGAATACCCGCCAGATAAACGAGATAAAAACCCGTGACGGGTTGAATAATGATGGTTGTTGCGGTAAACAACCAGTCAGCCGTAACAACATTCCTGCCGACTGAGGCAACAATCGGGGGATTCCTGGTCAAGCTGGCAGAGAACATGTAAAAGGCTGTGCCTATGCCCGTGCCAAAGAGTATTGTTGAGGAAAGGATATGCAACCACTTAACGGTAATATAATCCATTATTCCTGAATCCAGCAGATGGGCGGGCAGAAACAGTGGTTTTCGGGGTGCGGGTTAACTGCCGGGCTTGGAGCCATGCTTCTCCAGTTGATACAGCAATAAAATGGTCGCAAGGATAGGCAGATTTTTTATTAACGGGCCAAAAGGGTGCAGCCAGAACTCGGGAAGGAAAAAAGTAATGGTGATTGTATAAACGCCAATAAGCGTGGCCTGGGCTATCCAGAGCAACCTCCGGCGTTGCAGGAACAAGGTTCCGAGGCCGAAGGCAAAGTCGAGCGCGGCGGCGCCATAAAGCGCTACAGGTGCAATGCTGCCGGTAATTCCCACGCGCGCAAGCATGGCATAGCTCTCGTCTACCGGATAAACACCCATCGATACGATGCCGGCAACCAGCCATACTGCGGCGAGGGACATGCGCAGTACAAGCTGTAGCCAGCTCAAGAGCGCCGATATGCGGAGTTCCTCCGCTTGCCATCGGGAGGTGAATTCTTTGACCGGCCGGGGTTCGCGGCCCAAAAGCTCACGGGTCGGTCCCGGGTCCGCCGTGTTTCCCCGCTGAAGCATTTGCCATGTCTCCACATCCAGCAGGCCTTTCCCCAACCGCTGGCCAAACTGGGCGGTAGTATCAATGAGAGGGATGGGAACGTGTAGAAACGTGGCGGGACCGAAACCCATAAGACGGCGCAGTTCACTCAGATAACGCTGCAAGGCAAGAGGTTCCGGACCGACAAGAGGTATACGCTGACCGAGATATCGATCGGTTTCGACCAAAGCGACCACGGCCTGGGTCAGGTCATCGACATGAATCGGCTGTATTTGCTGATTGCCAGATCCGGGCAAGGGAATAACAGGCAAACTCGCGATGAGGTTAAAAAGCTTCGCGCTTGTTCCACCTGGTCCATATACGAGTGACGGTTGCACGACCACTGCCCTGTTTTGCAATGCAAGCAAGGCATCATCCGCGGCTTTCTTGCTGAGATGATAGCGGCTTCGCGCATTCTCATCCGCCCCCAGCGCGGATATTTGCACAACTTTAACATCCGCCGCGGCACAAGCGGCAAAAAGCGCCCGGGGAGCGCGATCATGAAGCGCCGTGAAAGTTTGCCGCCCATGCTCCCGTATTATGCCTACCGCGTTGATCACAACTTCGACACCCTCCAGCCGCGGCTTCCAGACGTCGATATCGAAGTCACGAGTGTAATCGACCCTGATAAAGGGGAACCGGCCGAAATCTTCCCGCGGAGGCGATTTTACAGCGCATACAACCTTATATCCGGCGCCAGCCAATGCCTCGACCAAATGACTTCCTATGAAGCCGGTTGCGCCCGTAATCAAAACGGTCGGCATTATCCGATGGTTCGAATTCGCCCTGCCAGGCGTGATTTTCTTGAGCCGGATGGCATTACAAGATAAAAATACAGTATAGTTTCAGTCATGTCCCGCCTTCAAAAAAACTGGAATCATGTGGTTCGCAAGGCCCTGGTTTCAGGTGCTGTCGCGAGCGTTGCTTCAACTATTGCACTTTCGCTCCTGGGCAAGGCTGAATTAGGCAAGTCGGCTGCCCCCGTTAATGGTCCAAGCCAATGGATTTGGGGAAGACATGCGCCATATCAGGACCGCTTCAGTCTCCGGTACACGATTGTTGGTTATGCAATACATCATGCCGCATCCGTTTTTTGGGCAATCTGGTATGAAAAGCTTCGCCAGCGTTTAGCACCGGCTAAAAACGTCCCCGCCGTACTGGCCCCCGCCGTTGCAGCCGCCGCTGCGGCCTACGCAGTCGACTTTCACTTCACGCCTCAACGATTGACACCAGGGTTTGAGAACAGGCTGTCACAACGCGCCCTGGTAATGGTGTACAGCAGTTTCGCACTTGGCCTGGCCGCGACAGTTTTAGTCGATCGATATTGCAAGCCACGCGGAACAGCCCGCCGGATCTCCAAAACCAAAAAAAATCGCTCGCTGCACGCAACTCGCTAAGTTCTATATTACTCACGATATGCGGGCAAAACCGTACGTTATCGCACTGAACAGCTTAATCGGACCGCTGTTGTTTCCGTTCAACGCCACTCTCTAGACGTTGGCTCAAGAAAGCGTCTCCTGAATCTCCTCCGCAAGCTAATGGCATGATTGACTGGTCCCAACTTTTTGGCTTTTCAGTAAATCCGCTCGAGATCATTGTGCGAGGAACGGCAATCTTCTGGTTCATATTTTTGCTGTTCAGATTGGTGCTCCGTCGCGATATTGGCGCTATTGGCATTGCGGACGTGATGCTGCTTGTTCTTATCGCCGATGCCGCCAGCAACGGCATGTCCGGAGGTTATGATTCGATAACGGATGGATGTATCCTTATTGCCACCCTCGCGGGGTGGAATTACGTGCTGGACTCGATGAGCTTTCATTTCCCCGTTATTCGCCGTTTGATTCAGCCTCCTCCGCAAGCGCTGGTGGTGAATGGAAAGGTTCAGCGCAAGGCGATGCGGGCGGAATTGATCACCATGGAAGAACTGAATTCGAAGTTGCGCCAACAAGGCATCGAAAATCTCGATGAAATAAAGATCGCTTATCTTGAAGAAGATGGCGAGATCAGCGTGCTGCGCCACGACGGCAAGGAGCCGGAACAGACTACTGGCGGATCGCATAACAAGAAAGTTCTGTAAGCTACCCGTTTGTTATCGGTAAAACTGAAAATTTGAAGGGAGACAGCATGAGCCCATCTCTTGACAAGTTGACCGAGGGCTGAGCCTGGCCTCGTGAATATCATGATTGACACACCGAAGGGCAGTCGCAGCGAATTCAAGCATGACGAGAGATAGGCTGTTTTCGCCTGAGCCGCATTCTGCCGGTGAGTGCTTCTTTTCCCTTTTCCGGGTAGACCGGCCTCGAACCCCCTGCAGGCAACTCAATCAGAATAAAGATTGGAGAAGAATTCGGGGAATAGCAGAACACTTCGTAGCAGAACGCTTCGGCTTGCCGTCGCATAGATCATGAACGAAAAACAGGCATTAGTGTTCGCTCAACACTTGGCTGATATTACCCGTCCAATTGCCCTCCGGTACTTTCGAACTGTCCAGGAAGTTACGCTAAAGGCTGACAAGAGCCCTGTAACTGCCGCGGATCGAAAAATTGAAAGCGTGCTCCGCCGGCTGATTCATGAACAATACCCCAATCACGGCGTTATCGGTGAGGAATACGAACGTACGCCAGCCAAAACCTACCGTTGGATTCTCGACCCCATCGATGGCACCAAAAGTTTTGTCATGGGAAATCCGCTCTTTGGAACCCTTATCGGCTTACTGCGCGAAGATGGGCCTGTTGCCGGACTGATCGATCTTCCCGCATTGGGAGAACGATGGACAGGGGATGGCCGCTACACAGCCTTCAACGACGGAGCCAACGCTCGCGCAGCCCTAGTCAGCAATTGCAATTCGATCGGGCAGGCGCGACTGTACGCTACGCCGCCCGGTAGTGCACATACTGATGAGCGTTGCAGAATTCATGCGCTGATTGAGCAGGTTTCAATAACGATGCCTGTTTGCGATTGCTATGCGTACGGCCTGCTCGCATCCGGGCACTGCGACCTGGTAGTAGAGACGGGTCTGGAGCCTTATGATTACTTGCCGCTCGTTCCGGTTATCGAAGGCGCAGGCGGATGCCTGACCGACTGGAAAGGCAATCCGCTCGGTTTGAATTCAAATGGCCGAGTCGTTGCCGCAGGCAGCAGACCGCTACTGGACGCGGCCGTCCGCGTACTAGGCAGTTCGTAAAAGAGAATACGCTTTCGGGGACCATTTTTTTCGGCTGGATAACCTCCGCACCAGACGACCTTCTTTCCCTTTTTTTACCTCCAACGTGCGTTTGCGCACGGAAAACGGGAAGGTGGACATGTAAAACTTTTTACAGTTTTATCGAACGATTTGCTCAACCAATGTGGAGGGGCCATGAAACTTTCTTTAATATTTCCATTAAAGCCATTGCTATTGGCGGGGGTCTTCTTCCTGGCATCCGGAGCGAGTCATGCCCAGCTCACACCTGGGCCAGGCGGCTCCATGGTTGGCCAGCCGCCGGGACAAGGCAGTTCAGGTCAAAGCGGTTCAATCATTGGACAACCTCCCGCGGGACAAAGTGGTTCCATGCCCGGTCAAGCAGCGCCGGGGCAGACCGCTCCCATCAAACCCGGTCAACCGGGAACTGGATCAACAAGTGGAAGCGACCCGGTGAGGGATAAACTGGATCGGACGAAAAGAGACGCCGCGGATATCGACCGGGACGGCAGAATAAGTCCGGAGGAAGCTACCAGAATCCCGCCAGGGACCCCCTTGCCGAGATAGTCTGACCTGCCCTGCAAGGCCAATGACCAAGTGGTTCTACAGCAGGCAGGAAACATGACAAAGGAGAACCCGAATGCGTGCGCTTACGTATCATGGAAGCTACGATGTCCGCGTGGATACGGTACCTGACCCCATACTTCAGGAACCCGATGACGTCGTTCTCAAAATTACTGCTACCGCAATCTGTGGCTCGGATTTGCACTTATACCGGGGCAAGATTCCCGAGCTCAAAGATGGGGATATCCTGGGTCATGAGTTCATGGGCATCGTTGTTGATACCGGATCCGGGGTAACTGACCTGCAAAAAGGCGACCGCGTGGTTGTGCCGTTTGTCATAGCGTGCGGACAATGTTTCTTTTGCGAGAGGCAGTTATTTTCCGCTTGCGAGACAACAAACCCGGACCGTGGCGCGATCATGAATAAAAAGGACATACGCTCGGGTGCGGCATTCTTTGGCTATACTCACCTGTATGGGGGCGTACCGGGCGGCCAGGCGGAATATGTCCGAGTGCCAAAAGCCAACGTAGGCCCCATCAAAGTTCCCGAAACGCTTTCGGACGAAAAGGTTCTGTTTTTGAGCGACATTTTGCCGACGGGATATCAGGCGGTGGTTAATGCGGACATCGGACCCGGATCAACCGTCGCCATATTCGGCGCCGGGCCTGTCGGCCTGATGACGGCAGCCTGCGCCCGCATGCTGGGGGCGGAAACAATTTTCATGGTGGATCATCATCCTTATCGGCTCGAATTCGCTCGTAAAACGTATGACGTTTTTCCCATTAACTTTGATGAAGTCGACCCGGCCGAAGTCATTATCGAAAATACGTCGTTCAGAGGCGTGGACGCCGCTATTGACGCGATAGGTTTTGAAGCTAAAGGCAGCGCACTCGAGACCGTAATGACCAACCTGAAGCTCGAAGGCAGCAGTGGCAAGGCGCTTCGCCAGTGCATTGCAGCAGTCCGCCGGGGAGGTACTATCAGCGTACCCGGAGTCTATGCGGGCTTCATACACGGATTCCTCTTCGGAGATGCCTTCGAGAAAGGCCTGACGTTCAGGATGGGCCAGACTCACGTACAACGTTTTCTGCCTGAACTGCTGGAGTATATAGAATCCGGAAGGCTGCACCCCGATATCATCATCACCCACCGCATGCCGCTTGCCGAGGCGGCCTCTGCCTACCGGATCTTCGACAAGAAAGAAGACGACTGCCGCAAAGTTGTCCTGACGCCATAGTGTGTCAACTGATCCACATGCACCGTTCCTCTACAAGATCGAGCTTCGATCTGAGCAAAGTGGTTCACTATCCATTATCTAAGGAATATTGAGGGGTCGCTAAAGACAATGGACAATGTCGGTCAAAATCCCGGCACCCGGGCACCCGATGGATCAGTACTCTTTGCAAATTAGACGTAATTGCGTACCTGACCTGCTATTCGCCCCCCAGTGGAGGGTCAATCTTCAGCCAGGGAGAAGCAGGCGCCTGGCGGGCAGGCGCCGTTAGACACCAATATCTATTTGCTACCCCCCGTGCTGCTCCCACCTGTTCCTCCACCCGTCCCAGCATCGCCCGCTTTTGAATCGGTACTACCGCCCAAGGTACTCTGCGAGCCGCTGCCCCCTTTATTTTCCCTTAGATTGCTGAAACCCTTATCTCCGGTTGACCCGCCCGGCGAACTACCCTGTGGCGTTGAACTATTGGAATCACCCGCCGCCCCACTTCCCGAACTGCCGCTCCTGCTGCTGCCCAGGCTTTTTTCGGTACCGCCCCTGGTAGGGTTGTCTTCCAAGATTCCGGTGCCGGATGCAGCTAACGTATCCTTCCCGGATGTACCGCTCTCGGCATCAGCAAGGCTGGTCAATCCGAGAACTAATGAAGTAAAGACTACCCAAGCCGCTTTTTTACTTGCGACAAATGCGTGTTTCATTTTTCGGTTCCTCATTATCAACAAAGCGAAAAGAACATAAAACGCGGTTTTCTGCCTCCTACCTGCCTTCCACAACTCAACTATTTGTTTTTATCGCCTTCGCTCCCTGTTTTGGGGGATTCACAGCCGCTCCAGTCTGGCTGGAAGATGACGAATCATCGCGCGAAATGCTCCTTCCACGGGCTTCTCCGCCTTTTCGGCCCGCCTCGCGGGCCTCTTCGGTATCAAACTCATGCGCCGTGCCTTTTTCATGAGCCGCCTTGCCACCTTTCCTGCCAGCCTTGCGAGCTTCTTCCGAATCAAATTCGTGTGCCGTTCCTTTTTCGTGAGCTGCCTTGCCGCCCTGGCTGGCTATCGCGCGTTGCTTATCTTCATCCATTGAAGCAAAGCCACGTTTGCTCTGTCCGCTGCTCCTGCCATTACCACTTCTCTCTCTATCCGAAGCCATGTTGTACCTCCTGTCCTGGTATATCCAAATATTTCCGATAACACATGCTGGCCGATGTCTCCGGGATTCTTAACTCCATCCATCAGCATTAAAGCCAGAGAATGAGTGCATCGTAGGGGGCAAAATCACTTCGCTCTGTACGGAAGCATACATAGCTAATGCCCTCTCATGTAGTAGTACTGCCTCCTCGAATGCAGGAAACGCGGGGGATGCGGTAGTGAACGGTCGTGGTACGCGGGCGGATGGGGATGCAAGGATAGACACGAGTGGGCGCTCACAGTCCAGCAGCTCCGTGCGATAGCGTACTGAACGACAATGGTGACGGAGTAGGATTTCAATCCAGCAATTTCGCTGATCCACTTGAGGTGCAACATGAAACATTCATCCATTTTAAAAAATATTGCTGGACCCGCTGTACTCGCCAGCGTCGTCATT
This sequence comes from Nitrosospira briensis, assembly GCF_900115125.1. GTDB lineage: Bacteria > Pseudomonadota > Gammaproteobacteria > Burkholderiales > Nitrosomonadaceae > Nitrosospira > Nitrosospira briensis_A. Next base: position 79,399 of record NZ_FOVJ01000006.1, read on the forward strand.
TTCAGCATATCGGGAATAGCTCACGCTACTGGTGGAGATCGCGGGTCAATGCCTGGGCAGGGTGAAAAGGAGTCGAGACAGAGCGGGACCATGTCAGATCAATCCCCGTCCGGTAAGGAAAACAATCAAGGCGGCTCTGCCGCGGGGCAAGGCAAGTCTGATAAAGACGACCCCTCATCCTGGGAATATTCGAGAAAGCAGGGGTCTGGCTCAACCGGAAAAGCCACAGGCACCGGATCAAGCTCTTCTCAAGGCTCAAGCACTTCCGGGACTCGATGAATAACCATGCAAGGGCATCCGGCGGGTACGTATTATCCGCCGCACCCTTCGGACAACGGACGTATATTTGCTCGTGGGCAGGATCGCCAATTGCGGGCGCTGAAATTTATCCTCGCTGCCTAACTCTACCGGCCTGATGGTTTAAGTTGTTTAGGAATGGGTATTTGCGAACGAGCCCATCGTGAATCGAAATCTCTGTCAACACAACGGCTACCCGGTCCTGACGCCCTCGCATCCGCCTGCATGGTCATCCAAGCGCCTTGAGCACCGCCGGGAGGAAAGCGGCGCGGACTTCGGACGCACCCCGCAAGCTGGGCTCGATCGTCCGCGTGAACCATGAGGGGTCTCCGGTCAGAAAATGACCGTGCAAGTCGACCAGTTGCCCATAGCGCGGGGCCAAGTCGCCGATCATGGCATTCATCCGGTTCAAATTGCCTCTGGCAATGCGCGCCTCCACACCAAGAAAGTTACGGGAATCGTCTCTGAAGGTCGGGTCATAAACGTTGCCGAGCAAGATGGGCCGCACGGGAAGCGCATGCAGGAACGCGGCCAGCAGTTCTCGAAAGCGCAAGATGCCCTCTCGGCGATCCGCCGCAAGTCCGGTGAGGAGATCGTTGCCGCCAACCGTTACCAAAGCGACTGCTGGCCCGCTCCCCTGAAGCCCTCGTGCCTGCCGGGGAAGGTCTTCAACCCGGCCGCCATCCTGTGCCCGGTGGTCAAGCTGAGCGGGCAGGAACGAAGACAGATCACAACCCTTGAAATCAGGGAATAGACGATCGTCATTTCGCACGATGAGTTGTCCCGGATGTACACCGTAAACGTTATACCGGGCGCAATCGAGGATCGAATCCCCGAAGGTGTGAACAGTAAATTGCCTATTCCAGAAAGCCGCGCCTGATGCGCTCAACGTCATGGCTGCGCTGCCGGCGACGAGCGCCTGCAGGTATCGTCGCCGGCCACGGGACTTGAGCCGATTGCTTCTTACCGCTGTTTTTTCCGCCACAAGATGCCTCCACTATGAGGAAACGCCCTCACCGATCAATGGTAAAGGCATCAGAGGCGCCAGACGTCCGATTACCACATGAACCTGAATTCGGCAGTTGACCCACTAATTTTTCAGTATAGCGTTGTGATCCACAAGGACTTTTTGTATCACCCGGCCTCCACCTTTGCGTGAGTTCGCTACGAGGCGGATCAGGTTGAAAGGAGAGTGAATGTTCGTTATCGCACAGTGGCGTTCCATGAAAACTCCGATCATTGCAGCGTTTCCATCTCTAGCCCAAGCATGTGATAGCGATGCCGGAGCCTGGTAATAATGCTGGTACGCAGCTCAACAATAAAGCGTTTCATACAACATTCAGATGAATTCGACGGATAAAGGAATATTTCGTTCCTACTGGCAAGCTGGTTATGAAGGTGCCGACCACATCAATGGCGCAGGGCTGAACTTGTCCATGAATGACGCCACGCAGCATACCAGTCTCGCCTATGACGATTATTTGCTGCTGAAGGACTTTGAAATCGGGACAGTACGCGAAAGCGTAGGCTGGCGATCGGTGGAAAAAGCCGGACATTTCGATTTTTCATCCATCGAATCGCGCGCTCACGCTGCCCGGGAACTCGGGTTACAAGTCATTTGGACTTTATGCCATTATGGCTGGCCCGACGATGTCGATGTCTATTCACCTGATTTTGTTGAGCGGTTTTCCCATTACTGCGGTCGTGTAGTGGACTACCTGGAATCATTTTCAACAGCGAATACCGTTTCCATTTATTCGCCGATTAATGAGATTTCCTTTGCAAGCTGGGCCTTCGCCCGGAATCGCTTTATGTGCCCGAACTCTGGCGGAGACGACGGGACGGAATTAAAACGTCAACTGGTGCGCGCCACGCTCAGGAGTTGCGAAGCGATTTGGGACATCAATCCTTCCGCCCGCATTCTGCATTGCGATCCAACGATACACGTTGTCGCTCCACACAACCGGCCCGATCTTGAAGATCACGCGGTAATGTATCGGGAATCCCAGTTCGCGGCATGGGATATGCTCTGCGGAAACAGGGACCCGGAATTGGGTGGCGCGCCACACTTTCTGGACCTGATTGGAGTCAACTACTACCACAGCAATCAATGGGAGATCGAGGGAAGCAGCCTTTACTGGCATCTGGGCCACCCTCGCCGCCTTCCCCTGTACAGCCTCCTCACCGAAGTTTATCGCCGATACCAGCGCCCGATATTACTGTCTGAAACCAGCCATGTCGGAAGTGGCAGAGGTGCATGGATCAAGGAAGTGGCTGAACAGGCCGCACTGACTCAACAGCTGGGTGTTGATCTTCAAGGAATCTGCCTGTACCCGATAGTGGACCGGCCTGATTGGGATGATCCTCACCAATGGCATAAAAGCGGCTTGTGGGATGTGAACATTCTTGGAGAAAAGCGTTACCAGCGTGTTTTATCGGAACCCTACGCTACTGGATTACGCGATGCTCAGCGCCTTTTAACCCGTTTTTCAAACTATATTCCAACTCAAGCCGCACTCACCTCTCAAGGAGCCGCAATGACGACCATTATTGTTTTTTCCCACCTCCGTTGGGACTTCGTGTATCAACGGCCGCAACATCTCCTCTCACGATTGGCTGAAAACTACAAAATTGTCTTCATTGAAGAACCGGTTTTTCATGAGCATGACAGCTTCCTCGAGATATCTGTTCCTGGGCCGAACGTCACCGTACTCAAGCCGTATACGCCTGTCGCCGCACCGGGCTTTCACGATGAGCAATTGCCGCATCTGATCAAACTGATGCGGCAATTTGTCGTTCTCGACGAAGAGCATATGGCCTGGTTTTACACCCCCATGGCATTACCGCTGTTACAGGAGTTGCAGCCTGCCCTGGTGATCTATGATTGCATGGACGAACTTGCCGCTTTCAAAAACCCGCCAAAACAAATGCTTCAAAGGGAAAATGGTTTGCTGAAAGTTGCCGATCTTGTTTTCACCGGAGGCCCCAGCCTTTATCACGCAAAGCGGGAACGCCACGCAAATGTCCACTGCTTCCCCAGCAGCGTCGATCTGGTGCACTTCGAGCAAGCGCTCGACCGCAGCAATACCCACCCGGCACACGAGGATATACCCGGACCGCGGCTCGGTTACTATGGTGTAATTGATGAGCGAATTGATACAGAACTTCTCGCACGTCTTGCCGATGCGCACCCGCGGTGGCAGATCGTTCTGGTCGGACCCGTGGTAAAAATAGATCCTGCCTCTTTGCCGCAGCGGCATAACATCCACTATCTGGGGCAGCAACCTTATAAGGCGTTACCCCATTTTCTGGCAGGCTGGAACGTATGTCTGTTGCCGTTTGCAGTCAATGAATCGACCCGCTTTATCAGTCCGACAAAAACGCTTGAATACATGGCAGCGGAATTACCCATAGTAAGTACGCCTGTCAATGACGTTGTGGACCTCTATGGTGAAGTGGTGTCGATCGCAGAGTCGCCACAAGCTTTTATCAAGGCCTGTGAGCATGCCTTGCTGACAACGCCCGAGGAGCACAAACGAAACGTCGTCAAGATGAGGGAATTGGTATCGGCGACATCGTGGAACACGACGGCTGAAAAGATGCATGAATTGATGCAACTTACAAGCGTACAAAAAGAAGAATCGATAAGCATTGCACGGCCTTGGGCGGAGCGACACCTGCCGATTCAGCGCGGAATTCAGTCAGTGCCGGCGGAAAATAAAAAAACCGTCATTATCGGTGCGGGGCCGACCGGACTTAGCGCAGCCTATCATCTCGATGAGGACACACTTTTACTGGACAAGAATTCCACTGTCGGCGGATGGTGCCGCTCAATCGAGGACAAGGGTTTTACATTTGATCACGCCGGTCACATCATGTTTTCAAATGATGCCTATGTCCTGCAGCTCTACAAGATTCTGCTTGGCAATAACGTCCACTGGCAAAACCGTGAAGCCTGGGTCTACAGTAAAGGTGTCCATACGCGTTATCCGTTTCAGGGAGCGCTCTATGGTCTGCCGCCGAATGTAATCAAAGAATGCATTGTCGGGGCGATAGAGTCGCGTTACGGAGCGTCGAAAAATCCGGAATCGAAAGCAACCGGGGGAGCCTGTCAGGGGGTGGACGGCGCGGCCGCCGTTCTATCCGACTGTTGCGCTGATGGAACCGTGCCGGACTCTGGCGCAACGCGTTTGCACGAAGATACGACGGCCACCAGAAACAGGCCGGAAAATTTCGAGGAATTCATTTACAGAATGTGGGGCTCCGGCATAGCAAAGCATTTTGCAATACCCTACAACAGGAAACTGTGGACGGTGCCGCTGACGGAAATGGAAACTTCCTGGCTTGGAGGTCGCGTACCCTTACCTGACCTGGAAGAAATCATTGAAGGGGCACTCCAGCCCGTCGGCAAACCGATGGGGCCCAACGCGCGCTTTGGCTATCCTTTACGTGGGGGTTTTCAAGCGATGATGTCCGGTTTCGTACCCCATATCAAAGGAAAAATTGAACTGAATGCCGATGTAGCGCATATATCACCCGGCCAGCGTTTGATTACGCTGCGTGATGGACGGCGTTATCGGTACGAGAATCTGATTAGTACGATGCCGCTGCCCGAGCTGATACGCCGCATGGGGGACGAAGCGCCTCATCCGATCAGGAAAGCGGTGGCAGCACTGCGTCACGTCTCGGTACGTTGCGTCAATCTCGGCATCGGGCGGGAAAACATTACAGACAAGCACTGGATTTACTATCCCGAAGATACAATTTTTCACCGGATCTTTCTTCAGGGAAATGCCAGTCCCGGTTGCAACCCTCGAGGCGGATTCGGACTCACATGCGAAATATCCTACTCACCGGCCAAACCTCTTCCTAAAGACGGGCAGGACTTGATCGATCAGTGCATGGCGGATTGTATCAAGGTCGGCCTGTTGACGCCCGAGGACAAGCTGATTACCGCAAATCTCGTGGATATGCCTTATGCGTACGTGGTGTACGACCATGCCCGGAAGCACAGCGTCGAAATGGTTAAAAGATGGCTTTCAGAACGCGATATTATTCTGGCGGGGCGGTACAGCGAATGGGAATATTACAATTCAGACCACGCATTTTTAGCGGGAAAGAAGGCGGCGGATCTGATAAAACAAATGAAACCCATAGAGAAAATGTACGTGGCTGAATAAGCTTCAATGAGGCCAATATGATAATCGACGCCCACATCCATTGCTCAGGCGACGAAAAAGTAGACGATGTTCTACAGGCACTGGATGGGGCGGCGGTAGATAAGGCAATCGTGCTGGCGCCGTTTTTGACCGGAAACTATACGCTCGGTGACGGCGCCTCTCTGCGCGGGGCGAACCAATACCTGGCCCGGCTGATTGCTAATCACACTGATCGATTGATCGGATTTGCGGTAGTCAACCCATCACTTGGCAATGCGTCTGAAGATCTGCGGCATGCGCACGACCTGGGCCTTTCCGGTCTTAAAATGGTACCCGCCGGATGGTACCCCTATGATGATTGCGCACATCGCATTTACGAGGCGGCATCTGTGCTGAAAATCCCAATCCTGTTCCACAGCGGCATTTTCATCGATGGAAAATCCGGCCGCTTCTGCCGCCCGGCCTTTTACGAAGTGATAAGGGATTATCCGAATTTACGGGTCACGCTGGCCCACCTGGGTTGGCCGTGGGCGGATGAAGCAAATGCCGTCGGTTTGATCGACCTTATCAATGGAGTGCCGCCCGATAAGAGCCAGTTTCGCTTCGACATATCCTTCGGGGCCCCACCCGTCTATCGTTTTGAAGTCCTGAGAAAGGCAATCGCCGTGCTGACGCCTGAATTATTGCAATTCGGCAGCGATGTGTTTTTGCCTTGTAGCGGCGAGCTGATCAAGAGCCGGATCAATGACGTTTCCGAACTACTGGAACGTCTCGATATCGACAAACGCAGCCGTGAACGAATCATGGGGGGAACAGCGGCAGCTTGGCTAGGCATAAGTTGACATGAAAATAATTTCGACTGCGGAACGCCCCATCAACCTGCTGCAAATCATCGGGGGCGCCATCGTAGGCGGAATGGAAACCTACGTGTTGCGGTTGCTCCAGCGCCTGCCGCAAAATAATTTCCGTGTAACTTGCCTATGTGTATGCGAGAGCCATTTTACTGCGCGGCTGCGTGATATCGGTTGCAGCGTCCACGTTACCCCAATAACCGATGAGCCTAACTGGCAGTCCATCCAGCTTGGCGTTAGCCTTATCCGTGCCGACGCCATTGACGTAATACATGCACACCTTCCAAATGCCCACTTGCTGGCTGGCATCCTGAGCAGGATGACCGAAACGCCGGCCTTAGCGACGATTCACGGGCGTTACCTGACCATACGCGATTTCGAAGTGCACAGACTGATGCAGACATACGTCAGCGTCGTTGCCAAAACCGCATACTTTCAAGCTTTAAGCCTGGGTATCCCCGTCGGTAAACTGCGATACATTGCAAATGGAGTCGATACAAAACTTTTCCATCCGGGTCCGAAGACCGGTTATCTCCATTCCATTGTTAATATCGCGCCCGGAACTCCGCTTGTCGGATTCATAGGACGGCTTTCCCCGGAAAAAGGCCCGGAAGTATTTATACAAGCCGCGAACATAGCGCATGCAAAATTGAAGAATTGCCATTTTGTATTGGTGGGCGAAGGACCCATGCGTGGAAGGCTGAGGGACGAAATCGATAAGCTCGGCCTTGGTGACTGTGTTCACATCGCCGGCCTTCAAGACGATATGCCCAAGGTCTACGCTTCCCTTGATCTCGTCGTATCCACTTCATATTCGGAAGCAATGCCGCTCGCAATGATAGAAGCAATGGCATCGGGCTTACCTGTGATTGCGACAAATGTCGGTGGCGTAGTCGACATTGTCGAGGTGGGACATACGGGATTGCTGAACAGCGTCGACGACGTGAAAGGAATTGCAAATAATATCGTGACTTTAATGCTGGATGATTCCGCGCGGGCAGAAATGGGAAAGGCAGCGCGAAAACGGGCAGAAGAAAAGTTTGAACTGAGCGACAGTGCCAGTCAAACATCGGAATTATTGAGTTCGCTTATCCAGCCCGGAAATGTTAGCGAACGAAGTATCGGACGTTACTGAAGTTTTATTGAAAGAGACTGCGCCCCTTGTTTTCCACACTCCTTCTTGCAGGCCCAGCGTTATCTTCAGTATTCGATTGCAGGTGATTTTTCCGCGACCCATGAGCATGGGAATAGACCCAGGTAAACTCCGCTCCGAGTAAAAATATCTGGGCAGAGTAATATACCCATACAAGCACAACCACCAACGAACCAGCAGCGCCAAATCCCGAACTCACCGCGCTTTTTCCGATATAGATACCGATCAGAACCTTACCCACCGTAAACAGCAAGGCGGTAACGGTGGCTCCCGCCCACACATCCTGCCACTGGATTTTGACCCGAGGCATGAATTTGTAAAGCATTGCGAATACTGCCGTCATAAGGGCAAAGCTGACGATAAAATTAATTGCGGTTGCCAGTATTTCAAGATTTGCAAAAAATGGTCCCCACCATTTTCCCAGTGCAGCCACCGCGGCGCTGAATACGAGGGAAACCATCAGCAAAAAACCGATTCCCAGTATTATTCCGAACGACAGCAATCGCGACCTGATCAATTTCCATATTCCGCCCTTTTTATCTTTGCCCGGAGCGCGCCAGATACGGTCGAAAGCATCTTGCAGCTCCCCAAATACCGTCGTGGCGCCGATCAGCAACAAGATTGTTCCAATAATCGTACCCGCCGCGCCCTCTTCCGGTTCGCTAACGCTTTCAAGTAAAGCCTGCACTGCCTGTGCTCCCTGGTCACCCATCAAGTCCCGCAACTGGTAGAAGATTTCACCTCGTACCGCTTCTTCCCCAAAGACGAGCCCGGCGGTCGAGATAACGATCAGCAACAGCGGCGCGATCGAAAACATGGTGTAGTACGCCAGCGCCGCGCCCATACTTGGCGCATAATCGTCAAGCCAGGATGAAAAAGACTCTTTGATCAGGGCCCATAGCTGCGTAACATTCATGTTGTCGTCCTCATTTTCCCGTTATCGTCACGGGATGGCGATAAAAAGCACGAACGGCACAAGATCTCATTGCGGGAAGCAATGTTCCTATTGAATTACGATAGGGGAAACCAGGTGACTGGTATGTACGGCATTGCACATACCACTTGCAGCGGTTACGCAAAATCCATTTCGAAAATTATTGAAATGAAATGCGCAAATGGTCTTTTTTCTTTCCTCAAGACGCAGCTTTCGTCACTACATTGGCTTCCTCGGCCTGTATATCTGGTAGGCGGGATTGGGCGAATGCGATAGTAATTCGAAATTATCCACGATATATCGATGGATCAGCGGGCGGCTATTACGGAAACGCAACTCCTCGCGCCCATCAAGCGGCCAATCATAGACCAGAATAAATCCGGGATTGGTGATCTTGATACGTTCGATTTCTTCCCGTTGAAAGTCTTCACTTCGCGGGAACAGAGAATAGGTTTCCCACATCGGAGACTTCTTCCCAAGCAGTGCATAGGCGCCTGGCCAAAAAGGCGTAGCGATGAAACTCCGTCCACCGGGAGCATATTCATCAGTCAGTTTCCAAAGCAGAAGGACATCATTCGCTACATGCGGCGGGACACTGAGCTCGTCTCCGGAAATTTCGATGCTTACGCATTGTTTGCTCGCAACACATTGCCACCCTGGATGAGAAATGTGCGTCACCCACAGGCTTGCGCCACACAGCAAGAGTGCCAAAGGCCACTTGATTTTAGGGCGTTGTGCCGCCAGCAGCGCCAGACAACCTATCAATAACGGAAAGATGCCCTGGGCAAGATGACCGACATCGGCACGGGAATAAGCATAATGCGCATAAGGCAAGGCGAGGAATGCAGCAGCAACCAGAATGGGTGAAGTCGCCTTTTTCCGGGATTTTTGCCAACTCACCCATGCAATTGCTACGACCCCAAAAACAACCGTAGCAATAAAAAACAGACCGATCAACAATCCGCGAATCGTTTCCCCTAAGGGTGCCGAGCCGAAAGGCGCCCTCCACGGCCACGGAATGGGCAAAGGAAGATTGGTGGCCTTGACTTCAAACAGAAAGCGGATGCTTGCCCAGAAATTCCCAGCAAAATCCGGTACCAGCCCTATCATAAGAAGCACTGGCGTAAAGCCAACCGCTACACCTGCAACCCAGAGTCCCGTGCCCTCGATAAACCTGGGCGCACCCGCCCGCCTGCCCGGGTTGATAGCCAACCAGGCCATGACTCCGACGCTGCCCACAACTCCATACACGCCGTGATTGCGTCCGAAAACTGCAGCCAGGCCCACGCACATTCCACATATGAAATAACGCAGCCTTGCAGGATTCTGAATCAGGAAAGCCAGTGCGCCGATCAGAAGAATGGATAAAGAGATATCGAAGAGTTTATGGCGCGGGAACATCCATACTGTCAACGTAACTGCCGAGAGCAATAAATAGACAGAACTCCAGTTTTTGAAACGTTGAGTCGTGCTTCGCGCAATTAACAGCAAGCCTGCGAATAATCCGATCGCCTGGAAAACCGCCACGGCGCCGCGAAGCGCCATTATCCCGTTATCACCCTTCAAGCTCATGAGCGCGGACGACCAGTAATAACGGCCGGGGTCGTAGGACGTGAAATCGCGGATAGGCACTTCGCCCAGCATCACACGCTGAACACCGTACCAGAGATAGCCCTCATCCCATAAATTGAAGCCTTTGTGCCCCTGCCACAAGAAAAGGGCGAATACGATGGAACTGGCCAGCGCTAGCGTTGGCAGTATAGAAAAGATCTGGAGGGTTACCGGCTTGTTGTTTCGAGGTATGCTCAAATCGGGTGGTGCTGGCTAAATGAAGGCATGACAATACCGTCATTTTGGCACGTTTCCCGATTTTCGACTTATTCACTTCGCGGCGACATAATACGTCGGTTCAGCCCCTGATGCAGGTTCCAGCTGTCCCGGTCATGGTTATATTGAGCCTTGAGTCAGGTTAAAGCAGAAGGTTGAACTAATCGCTCGCGGGGAATCAGATGCCTATCGCAAAGATAAAAGCAAGGCTAGGACGGAGGCGCGGCACTTTGTTCCATGCACTCAATTTCCCAGATAAGGCGCGAGGAAATGACTTCGCCAAGCCGATTCATGATTGGCACAGTTTCCTCCGAGAGAAGTACATATTCAGACAGGCACAGGTTCCTTGCATTAATGTCCAGCCACTCGATAGCCTGCCCCCTTGCTCCTTCACCTCCATCATACAAGCTGGTGATGGAGTAGACTGTTGACCCGTCTTGCGTCCTGACGGGTTTGTAATCATCGGCAATGGAACCGCATCCGGTCAGAAGGACGATGGCTGACAGGGCACTTTTCATTATTTTTTTCAGATCGCCACGGCAGCCTAAAAATTTCAGGTTCTAACCGAAATGCTATAGGAACCGGTCCCGGTTGGGCTGTAGTGCCGCACACGGGCATAATACTCACCGGCTCCTAGGTTGACCGCGATTCTTGAGTTGGTTCCGGGGCCGCTGTCATCATCCTGGGTGATGAATGTGGCGGGGTTGTCCGGGCCAAATAATGTCAGAAAGCAGTCGGTGCTGCCAGCGGTCTCGATTGTGTGGACGGCCGGGGTGGTGACAGTAAACCTGTACATATCCCTCTCGTTCGCCGCAGATATTGTTCCCTGCACTGCTGGACCGTTCACCTGGATGGTTTGAATGCCCGGTTGCGCTCCCGATCCGCTCACCGAGATAGTATAGCTTCCAGTCGAGGAGTTGCTGTAGTGCCGCACGCGAACATAGTATGTGCCTGCCGTCAGGTCCCTTGCAATCCGCGAATTCGAGCCTGGCCCACTGTCGTCGTCTTCGGTTATGAATGCTGCCATATCGTTTGGTCCATACAGGGACGCCACCACATCTGTCGATCCTTGCGTCTGAATTACATAATTCCCCGATGTTGTTACGGGGAAACTGAACACATCCACCTCGCCCGCCTGGGCTATAGAAGCTGGAACGGGCGGCGCATCGATGGCAAGCGGCACGATCTCCCCCGTATCCGGCTCCTCATTATCGTAGGTGTAATCGAGCGCATGGTGATCGAGGACGCTTCTTGGGGTGGGTGGCGGCGACTCGTCGTCCCAAGGCGGCATCGGGTCATCCAGAGCATGGCCCGCTACAACATTTGCCGTGCCGCTGGGGGGCAGGTAGTTCTGGCCGGGATTTTCCCTTTGCCATTCAGCCCATAGCCGATCGATATTGCAATGGTGCAGCCAAAACACTGGGTCATTCGGAGACGACATCGCCATCATCGATCCGCCCACCCACATATGACCGGGGTTGTGAATAACTCCTTCCAGCCGGTTTCGAAAGCTTGTGTTCATGCTGCTATCGGAATTCCAGGGTGCAGAATCATATGGAACCACATTTTTCGCGGCATTGACGCCCGCCTGAGTTGGTAGCGAACCCATGGCGCCAAAGGCGCGAGTAAGGAACGGAGCTGTATCGCCGGGGTCCCTGACGGTAAGGTTCCATTCCCCGGTGGAAAAAGCGAAGGGACCGCTGGTGACCCGCTGAGCAGCGCCCGTTCCGTTTCCACCCATGAAGTCCGCATTCCAGATCGAAGCCGTGGGCGTCCTGTCGACAGTCCAATCCCAATAGGGCAGGGAAACGCTGGCATCGATCTCCTGGAGAGCACGCTCGAACCGGCGAAGGTATTCCCGGTGCCAGGGAAGGAAAGCGGGGCCTCCATGCGCAGGATCGTTGGTGCCGGCAAGAAAAGCGGCGCGGTGCTGGGCAACGAATATATCGTAAGTGCCATTTGCTTTTAGCGCTTTTACCGCGGCGACAAAAGCGGTTTTCTCAGACACTGTCAGGCTGGACTGATTCTTTCGGATTCCCATGCTATCTCCCCGCCTCTTTGTAGTCGATAATTTTCCTGCCTAAATCGATCAGTAAAGGTTGAGGATCGAAGGCAAAACCAGAGGCAATAAATGCGCCCGCGGCATTCCGCACAGTGAAGATCCGCTCCCCGTCGATGTACAGGTCAGGGACTTCCAAATCATTGTGTACGCCTTCTCCAGGGAGTGGCGGCGCACCTCTTCGCGCCGCCAAAGCTTCCTCCCCTGATCGAACAATGATCTCCCGTCCCTTATAAACCTCGCGTTGCTCCGCCATTTTTTTCCTCGCAAATGTATGTTTGAGGCAAAGTCTGAAACTTCAGCACGCGCTAGCGTAGCGTCAATCTCAATATAGCTCATCCCGCTGGAAATGCCAGGTGGCAGTGGCAAGCGTTCATAAGCTCATATGGCCGGTTCCGCCTTTACACGGATCAACCGGTCTGTCTGGCTGATGTCGAAGCGAACCGGGAGGAACTGCTCCAACAGCCAGCTGGTAGTGGCGGCGTGGGATGAAAGACTTCTCGCGAGAAAGCAGGAACTGCCCCCGGCCAGCGCAAGATAGATCAGTATTTGGTCCGCAGCATGGATATCCAGCGTTGCCCCGGACAAGATTTCCTCGCGCAGACGCTGCCCCGCCTCCGAGCCAAGCTGTTCAGCGCGGATTCCCCTCTGCGCGATTCCGGAAGCCCCCAGCCTGGTGCGTTCTGTCTGCGCAACCAGAACGATTGCTCCGCCAGGACCAAACGCTTCATCCGCGCCTGTTTCTGCAAGATCAATAATCGGCGGTGGAAAAATGGAGAGTTCCGCCAGTGCTGTATCCGTCATTCGCTGAACAATATGGGCCGGAAGGCCGGAAATATGGGCATAACCGCGGATTTCAGTGAGAGGTCCCGATGCATCCAGGACCAGAGGCCGAAGAGGCGGAGAGGGTTCCACTTCCACGGCCACGCGCCCTCCTCCGCGCGGATAATATCCTCGTCCCAGTAAATCGATTTTTGCCCTGGCGCCCATGCTGGATAACAATGGCAGCAATACGTGGCGCAAATAATCGAGCGGCGGGGCAGCACGAACATCCGTTCCTCCTGTGATCGTCATCCGTAATTTTTCACGACAGGCAATGGCGACGGGAAGCGCAGCCTGAAGCACCAGCGTGATACTCCCCGCAGTGCCGACAGGAAAATCGAAGTGGCCGCCGCGCAATGGACCAGGCCAAAATTTGATTTCCCTGGACTTGACCTCCAGTCCCTCCGCTTCAGCGCCACAAATTGCTGCCACGGCCTTGACCGCGGTAAGATGCTGCGGTGCAAGGCCGGGGTTGGCTCGTTTGGCCCGAACGTTGTACACATGAACGGCTTGGCCGGTGATCGCCGCAAGTGCCACCGATGTACGAAGCAGTTGCCCGCCACCTTCCCCATAGGAGCCGTCGATTTCGCGCATGGCGCTCTTACACCTCTTATCTTTATCGGCAGAACAATTCCTGGGTCGAAAAATTTAATGTAGCATTAAATAATGAGCATTCCAGACATGAGTGTTTTTCTCGATGACCGGCGGTGCCAAACGATGCAGAGCATGGCAACATAGCTGTGGACATGGTTGAGCAGGTAACTGCGCGGTGTTACGTTATCTGTACAAGAAAAATGGATGCTATCCAGGTGCAGAGGAGGAGTCATGGTACCCATTCAGGAATTACTCAACCGAATTCGCTGGGATGGCGCATTCGCAGAAGGGGATTTCGTGATCGGATATTACGATCGCGTAGCCGAAATGGTCATTCAGGTCCCGTTAAGCCAGATCCACTTTACTCAAGGCGACCATTTTTTCTTTCACATCACCGATCCGGATGGCTGTACTCACGAAATTCCCTTCCATCGGGTCAGGGAAGTTTATAAGAATAAAGAGTTGATCTGGCACAGGGAAGGCCAGGACAAGGCGGAGCAATAGCAGCCCGGCAAATAGTTTGTTTAATGACCTTTAGCAGTCTGCAGGACTTAAAGGAAATCGGCTGCAAAAGCGTCTAGCTGGTTCATATTTCGTCGCTTTCTCGGCCAATAGAATAACTATTGGCCTTCAAAATCCTCGAGATCTGCCCTCACCCAGTCACTTTTTCGCTTCGATTCTTTAAGTCGGGCAGACTGCTAGTAACGGTAACGAGTGTCATATCCGTTATTGTCATATATTGCAGGGGGATTGGTAGCATGCGGATTGTTGACGCTGTCATTGCTGTAACGGCTGCCATATTGCCCATGGGGATTATTGATGGAGTCCTGGCTGTATTCGCTTCCGTACTGGCCATGCGGATTACTCACTGAATTGGGATCGTATGGATTGGCACTCAGATTGCCCAGGTATTTGCCGGTTTGCCTATCTCTAAGGTGTGGCGGATCAGCTTGACAGGTCCCCGAAATTAGAACCGCAAGCAGGAACGGGATAATAAATTTCATGACATTTCCTCTCTAAGTATGGGTTGCAGCTCTCATGACTTTTTCATGCGACAAAGCGGAACGAGCCGTAATGAATATTGCAGCCGCTATCTCGATGTAGTTGCCTCGTGGTATTATTTCATCGAACTCGATCAATCATATATCAAACAATGATTATTTGTCGTCTTTCTGCCATTCTCGGCGCCAAGCGCATAAAGGTCGCCGATGTGTGCCGGGCTACCGGTATCGCTCGCGCCACGCTTGATCGCTACTATTACGATCGGGTCAACAGCTTCGATCGGCGAGTATTGGAAAAACTGTGCAACTTCCTGCAGGTTAAGCCAGGCGAACTGCTGATGACGGTCGACCAGAAGGATTTGTTTGAACCATGGAACGCAACTGACCCTGCTATTGCTGCGGATAGATAAAATGATAGAGCGTGAGGTGAAAATCCTGCTCAACGCCAATGCCGTAAAGCGGGTCCAGGTGCATTACGCGGTAATGTCAGAGGGCTATATGGTAGTGATCGATGGTCAACCGCTGGAAACAGCCAAACGCGAAACTCGCGAATTCAGAACGCTTGATGCGGCAGCAAGACTGCTCTTCAGGATAGGCATCGCAGATTTTTCAGTCAAGCTCAAGACAGGTTGATACTTGAGGCAGGGTTTTGTTCGGAGGCTTCTGTAGCAGGCAGTGATCCAGAAAATAATATCAGGTGGACAAACCGGCGCTGACCGCGCCGCACTCGACTGGGCCATAGCTAACGACATCCAGCATGGCGGATGGTGCCCAGCAGGGCGGCGCGCGGAAGATGGCATTATTCCTGGTTGCTATTGCTTGCAGGAAACGCCGGGGCGCAACTACCAGCAGCGCACAAAACGGAACGTGCGCGACAGCGACGCCACGCTGATCATCACACTAGCGCCGGAGCTGGCGGGTGGATCGCTGTTTACACAGGAGTGGGCCAGGAAAATCCACCGGCCGTACCTGCATGTTTACCCCTACCTCGAATGGCGTAAATGGATCAGCGCTTTCTTCAAGACAAATGCAATCAGGGTACTGAACGTGGCGGGACCGCGTAGTTCAAGCGCGGCAGGTATTGAACAATTTGTTCATGAAGTATTGGATGAAGCATTCATGAAGCGTAGAGAAAACCTGCCCGGCCTATAAAAATTGGCCGGGTAAGGCAAGAAAGGCAAGACGGGACGAAGGCAGACGTCAATGCGCGTTTGCCTAGATGCCTAGCGTCATGAGGTTGGTATTGCCCCCGGCAGCAGTTGTGTTCACGCTCACCACACGCTCCACCAGCAGGCGGTATAGCGGAAAATCTTTGCCGCGGGCTGTGATCAGCAGTATCCGCACACCATCGCGCGCAGCGAGTTCGGTTCGCAGCAGAGCTGCGTTTTCCAAAGGGCCTGCATGTAGTGCTGCAGCGATCGGCGCATGAATCCAGTCCGGCTCGATTTGCAATTGCCCGCTTAGCGCCCGCGGCAGCATATCAAGCAACGCACGCGACACCCGTCCACCCGCGAGCAGCACGCGGTTGCCGGTTGCGAGTACCGCTGCAACCTGCTCGAGCAACGCGGCCTCGTCGTCCGCAACGCACGCGATCATGCCGCGCGGTGCGAACACGAGCGTGTTGCTCTCGCCAGTTGGTCCCGGCAGGGGAAACCTGTACCTGAGCGGCGTACTCATGGCGTACTCCATGCAGAGCTCGGCAAGCACGCGGCGATCCATCTGTTGTGCCCAGCCGGCCAAAGTTTGCAATGGCGCCAATGCGTCCTGTTCATCAGGCAAATGCTCGCCCCCCATGCGTGGGAACGATAATGGCGCTCGCCGCAGCAGGCGGTGCAAATACAGGGGTCCGCCAGCCTTTGGCCCCGTGCCGGATTTGCCCTCGCCGCCAAACGGTTGAACGCCTACAACTGCGCCGATCATGCTGCGGTTCACATAGATATTACCCACATGCGCGCGGGAAGCGATGAAATCGATAGTCTCGTCGATACGGCTGTGAATGCCGAGGGTGAGGCCGTAGCCCGTCGCATTGATGCGCCCAACGAGGTCGTCCAACTGGCCTCGCGCGAAGCGCACGACGTGGAGCACCGGACCGAATACCTCACGTTCCAGTTCGCCAATGTCCCCGATCTCGATCAAAGTTGGCGGCACAAAAGTGCCGTTCGCGCAAACGGGCGGCAACGGCAGCTGGAACACGCTATGGCCGGACGCGCGCATCTCGTTGATATGAACGAGCAGTGCGCGCTGCGCCTCGGCATCGATTACTGGGCCAACGTCGGTGGATAACCGCCCCGGGTCTCCCAGTGCGAGTTCCCTCATAGCGCCTTTCAATGTCTCCAGCACGCGGTCGGCAATATCTTCCTGAAGGCAGAGCACGCGCACGGACGAGCAGCGCTGCCCCGCACTATCGAACGCGGACACCAGCACGTCCTGCACAACCTGTTCAAGCCGGGCAGACGAATCGACCACCATTGCATTTTGGCCACCCGTTTCGGCTATCAGCGGGATCTCCTCATCCTGCGAGCGCTTCGCCAGCCCCCGATGGATGTATTGCGCAACCTCGGTCGATCCGGTAAAGATTACGCCGCGCACACGCGAGTCATTTATGAGCTGCACCCCGACCGTCTCGCCGCACCCTGGCAGTAACTGTAGCGCTGCACGCGGAATACCGGCCTCATGCATCAACCTTACAGCCACGGCAGCGATCAGCGGGGTCTGCTCGGCGGGCTTTGCAAGCACGGGATTGCCAGCCGCCAGCGCAGCGCTTACCTCGCCGATGAATATTGCAAGCGGGAAATTCCATGGACTGATGCAGACCACCGGCCCGAGCGCCTCGGGCTGAGCATCGGCAGTAAATTGGGTGCGCATCTGCTGCCCGTAATAGCGGCAGAAGTCGACCGCCTCGCGCACCTCGGCGACCGCATTCGGCAGAGACTTTCCGGCCTCGCGAACTGCGAGCCCGATCAGTGGTGCCCGGTTCGCCTCAAGCGCGTCGGCTGCCTGTTCGAGCAGCGTTGCACGAACCATCCGCGGCACTGCCTGCCATTCGGACGCGAACGCGTGCGCAGCCGCGAGCGCTTCCTCGACGTCGGCTTCACTTGCCTCGATCGCTGCCCCGATATGATCGGTGCGATCGGCCGGATTCAAAACCTGCGTCCGTTTGCCTTCATTGCGTTCGCCGCTCGCGAGTATGGGCGCAGCCAGCCATTCTCGGCCACTCAGCGCAGCCAGCTCATCGGACAAGGCGGCAAGCGCGTTTTCATCGCTGAAATCAACACCGGACGAGTTCATGCGCTCGCCGTATATGTCACGTGGCGCCGGAATAGCGGGATGGGGTCGCGAACCCTCGTGTTGGACCCGG
Organism: Nitrosospira briensis; assembly: GCF_900115125.1. Classification (GTDB taxonomy): domain Bacteria; phylum Pseudomonadota; class Gammaproteobacteria; order Burkholderiales; family Nitrosomonadaceae; genus Nitrosospira; species Nitrosospira briensis_A. The sequence goes on from NZ_FOVJ01000006.1 coordinate 97,454, forward strand.
GTAATGGGATCAACGATCAGTTCTTCCACGCTGACCGCCTTATCGACAATCTGGTTGGCGAATGACGAGTTTGCGCCGTTTTCGAGCAGGCGGCGCACCAGGTAGGAAAGCAGCGTCTCATGGCTGCCGACCGGCGCATAGATGCGGCAGGGCTTGCCGAGCTGGTCTGAACCGATCACCTGGTCGTACAGCGTCTCACCCATTCCGTGCAGGCACTGAAACTCGTAATCATCCATTCCCGCATCCGCCGCCATCTGGTAGACCGCGGATAGCGTTTGCGCATTGTGGGTCGCGAACTGGGGATAAACCGCATCTGGCGCATGCAGCAATCGTTGCGCACAGGCGAGGTAGCAAACGTCGGTATGCACTTTTCGCGTATAAACCGGGTAACTGTCCAGTCCCTCTACCTGTGCACGCTTGATTTCCGCATCCCAATACGCACCTTTAACGAGCCGGACCATGATGCGATGCCGGCTGCGGCGCGAAAGATCGATGATCCAGTCGATTACGAACGGACAGCGCTTCTGGTAAGCCTGGACGACAAAGCCGATGCCGTTCCATCCAGCCAGCGCCGGATCAAATGCGAGCGCGTCCAGCAGGTCAATCGAAAGCTCGAGGCGGTCAGCTTCCTCGGCATCGATGTTCAGTCCTACGTCATAATGTCTTGCAAGCAGCAGCAGTGACTTCAGCCGCGGCAGCAACTCGGCAAAGACACGGTCGCGCTGGGCGCGCTCATAACGTGGATGCAAGGCGGAAAGCTTGACCGAGATTCCCGGCCCTGCGTAAATTCCGCGACCAGCGCTCGCCCTGCCGATTGCATGAATTGCAGCCTCGTAAGATGCATGGTAGCGCTCGGCGTCAGATGCAGTAAGCGCACCCTCCCCCAGCATATCGTAGGAATAGCGATAGCCTAGTGCCTCCTGCTCGCGGCTTCGATCCAGCGCCCTCGCTATGGTCTCACCGATCACGAACTGATGGCCCAGCATGCGCATTGCAACATCGACGCCCTTGCGGATCAGTGGCTCGCCCCCCTTCTCGACCACGCTTGTCAGCGCCGACGTCAACCTGCTTTCGCTATGAGTTGACACCAGCTTGCTACCGAGTAACAGACCCCAGGCCGCTGCATTCACAAATAGCGATGAACTATGCCCGAGATGGGTGCGCCAATCCCCCTTGCCGATCTTGTCGCGGATGAGGCGATCGGCGGTTTCCCGGTCGGGGATGCGTAGCAACGCCTCGGCCAGGCACATCAGCGCAATGCCTTCCTGGCTGGACAGTGAGAATTCATGCAACAGCGAACCGGTTCCGCCCCAGCGGGCGCGTTTGCGGCGCACTGCATTCACCAGCTTCCGTGCACGTTCCCGCACCTGATCGCGGTCCGCCGGTGGCAGATCAATCTGTCCCACCAACTCATCCACGCTTTGCGCCTCATCTCGCCGACAGGCATTGGTAATCGCGGCGCGCATTGGCGTTTGCGGAGCACGGGCTTCGTATCGGAGAGGGGTATTGCGGACCATAGCTGGAAATTAATGGTCAACTGTCAAATTCGGGATATGACTTTCGCGCAGCGGGCGTCTGTTAACTGTTAATAATGCCACCTGACGACGAACACATTTTACACCGCCACTTGTTTCAAACGCTTCGGCAGTTCAACTCTTCTCAAGCCCGAAAATTATCTACCAGAGCTAGTTGACAATCCGGTGACAACAGCCGCCCTCGACTCGATAGTGCCGCGCTTTATTTTTCTGCTATAGCGTGGCATTTATCAATAAACGCTTGCCGCTCAGCTTCGGTGTCGAAAGTTGGAAGCACAGCCTGCATTCCTATGCCGGAGCAATTCGTTGAATTTACTTCGGGAGCCTCGCTGCCACAACCAACCAAGGCGACACTCAGGGCAATAGTAAATACAGTATATTTAAAACTCATTGAATTCTTCCTCTCTAAAAATCATTAACATGACGTGGATTCAAGTTCGAAGCGCATAACGGAGATTGCGATGCGCGATAACAGGACCAGGCACCCCGAGTTGAAAACCTTTCCCCAACTCGACCCTGGTCACGTTCAGGACCGGACAAGTTCGTATTTCAGACTCATACGAAGCTCATTTAAAAGGCCACCCGCTGGGGTGGCCTTTTAAATGGTGACGGCGGCGGGAATCTCAGGCTCCCATCAGTTCAAGAAAATAAGTTCCTTAGTGCCGGTAGCTTGTGTTGGTTAGCCCTGATTCGGCAGGTTACTCAGGGTGCCCAGTCCGGCTTCAGTGTAGCATGATATATCCCATTAATATCGTATTAGTTCGATCGCGTGTTTGTCCGGAGATACTATCCGAAACATATGCTCTCGTGATACCAGCTGCAATCCGGCTACCGTCCTGAACGGTGACCGATCTTTTCCTGCCTCGGCGAAATTATTTTGAACATTATCGATCAAACGTAGTGGGCTTAGCTAGTGATCAACCTGAGCCAGATAAGCCGTTATTAAATAGTTGCCATTAAAGTTATCTTTTACCAATACTTTCCGCCATGCTTTATCTGATATTAGTCTGTTTTATCGCTCTCCTGGTTGTCGGGCCTTCCTACTGGGTCAAACATACCATGGAAAAATATAGTGAACCGGCGGATCGCTATTCATTCACCGGAGCACAACTCGCTCGCAATTTGCTGGATCATGCCAATCTACCACATATCAGGGTGGAGGTAACCGAATCGGGCGACCACTATGATCCGCTGGAAAAAGTGGTCCGTCTCACACCGGACAAGTTTAATGGCCGCTCGCTGACAGCCATAACAGTTGCAGCGCATGAAGTCGGCCATGCGATCCAGGATCAGGATAACTACGCGCCTCTTGCCTTGCGTACCACGCTGGTGCAATGGGCTGCACCCGCAGAGAAACTGGGCGCGGGCATCCTGATGTTGTCTCCTGTGATCATGGCGGTATCGCGCTCTCCTGCGGCAGGATTGCTATTTCTTGTCGGTGGCATTCTGACACTGGGAAGCGCGGCGCTTGTGCACGCGCTAACCTTGCCGATGGAACTGAATGCGAGTTTTGCCCGGGCTCTGCCAATTCTGGAGAGAGAGCGTTATCTGATCGATGGGGACTTGCCGCACGCCCGGCGTTTGCTTAATGCCGCGGCATGGACTTATGTTGCCGCCTCCTTGATGGCACTCCTCAATGTGGCGCGTTGGTTGGCGATTCTTCGCCGATAATTGAAATTAAGCTTGGGGACATGGGCTTGCCGCGATTGAGCGATATGAGAGTAACTACTGGAACACGGCTCGTTCATTGGCGCACCCACTGTTTGGGGAGCAGGAAGGCTTCAGGACGGAACTGTTCCCCCGTTTCCGGATGACGCACGGTGCGTTTGACTACAAAATCGAAGAGTAGCGGATTCTTGCGGTAAATTTCATTGAGCCACCGCCGCTCCTTCGATGTGATGAATCCATCCTGCTGCAGCGCCCGGGTCTGGATTACCACATTGATACCGCCAAGCGGGTAATCACTGCCGTTGATGAGCCGATGGTGAAGATCGGGTCGCTCAAGCAGACGCAGCAGGGGTTCATCGAGATGGTTAAAGTACGTGATCGCCGAAATTTCTGCGTAGAGGGTTCCTTCATGCGCCGGATCGTCCATCATGCGAAGCAACAGGTCGATACCCGGCACCTGGTTTGAACCCCACAACGAATTCGATGCATGAGTTGGCGCGTCGAGATCGCGAAATGAGCCGTTGCTTGCTGCATGCAGCGCCACCACCGTTACGCCGCGCGCCAGCGGCCGGCGCAGGCGCAACGGGTTTCCAAGTTCCTGATCTACGGTCTCTACCGCGTGTTCATCGCCTGTATGGCTGAGCAAAATCATTCCATGCTCACGCATCGCCTCGTAGAACTTATCATGCGCTGAATCAGCGGGATCGATCTTCATCGTGCTGGGCAGCCACTTGACGTACTGCACCCCCCGCTTGCCCCAATAGCGAAGCTGCTCGACTGCGTTCGGCCGGGCGGGGTGAATCGAGACGACCGGAACGAATTTGGCGGGCGACCGCTGCGAAACTTCCCACACCGACTCGTTGGAGACGTAGATCGGCGTCTGGTCTGGCTGAGGGTTGCCGTGCGCGTCGTATGTCCGATCGAGAGCGTAGAGCAGGAAAGACGTTCCCTCGGGGAAGTGCGAGGCCAGCCGCTCAAGTCGCTCAATGTAGCGCTGTTCAACATCGTCCGCCCACTCGACACCTGCTCCGCTCAGGAAGATATCGGTGCGAAGCCTACGAACGGGATTCGACCACGACAACCAACTGGGATGAACCTCGCGGGAAATATGATGCACGTGCGCATCGGCAAGACGCGATGGGTCAAGGCCAGAGAAGGCTTTATCGACCAATGCGGCGGCTTCGGGACTCAGTTCGGTCTCAAGATCTTCAGGAACGGCGTCAAACGCTCCGCCGAGTTGATTCGTCAGCAGGTGACAGCCCGCCATCATCGCGAGCAAAGTAATGAGCAGCGCATGCGCGATGGTCCGCCGCAGTCGGTTGCAACTTATATCAAAATCCGGGAATTTCATGTCCAATTGTTCAACGACATCGCAGAGAACGGAATCTAATGCCGGCTGCCATTCGTTAATCATCAGCATTCCTGATGCTTACCCCTGGAGATTTTATTTTAGCTTGTCATGATATGATCGCGCGTCCTGGTCTTTTACCCCAGCTAAATTTTCACTCATAACCTTACGAAGAAACTCCAAAGCAGCTTTCCTCGTCCCTGGATTTTGTGACAAGTGACAGCACGAACAAAAACCGCTGGGACAGCTAAATCACCCACCCGGCTTGTGATCCATGGCGGCGCCGGTACTATCACGCGCAGCAAGCTGAAAGCCGAGCTCGAGCAGGCGTATACGCAGGTGCTTGAGCAATCGCTTACTGCTGGCCATGCAGTGCTTGAAGCGGGCGGCAACAGCATTGATGCTGTTATTGCGGCAATTGTGGTGATGGAAGATTCGCCTTTATTCAATGCCGGCAAGGGCGCGGTGTTCAGTAATGCCGGCAACACTGAACTGGACGCGTCCATTATGGATGGTGCCACGCGCATGGCGGGTTCTGTTGCTGCGGTTACGACAATTCGCAACCCCATCCGCGCTGCGCATGCCGTTATGACGAATAGCTCGCACGTGATGCTGATGGGCCAGGGCGCGGATGCTTTCGCCGCCGAGAAAGGCCTGGAAATCGTTGACCCGTCCTATTTCCACACCGAATTCCGCTGGAATCAGTTGCAAAAAGCAATTGCACAGGAACGACTGCAACAAGATCACGATGTGGTTCCCGATACGCCCTACCCTGAAACGAATGAAAAGCGTGGAACGGTCGGCGCCGTGGCGCTGGACCGTCACGGCAATCTCGCCGCCGGCACATCAACGGGCGGGCTAACGAACAAGCGGTTCGGGCGTGTGGGAGACTCGCCCGTCATCGGTGCTGGAACCTACGCGGACAATCGTTCGGTCGCGGTATCCGCGACAGGTACGGGAGAAATATTCATACGCACTGTGGCTGCGTTCAACACCGCAGCACAAGTACGATTACAGCACCTTCCAATTACAGAAGCGGCGGATAACACGCTGGGGGAAATCGCTGACATTGGCGGCGATGGCGGTTTGATCGTGCTGGATGCAAAAGGCAATCATGCAATGCGTTTCAATACCAGAGGCATGTTCCGGGGCACTATCGGTGGCGACGGCATCGCGCAGGTGAGCATTTTCTCGGATAAAAATCCATAACCAGCCTGCTGGTAGCGTGATCCATGCGAGCGGTTCCCTCTCGCAGCCTCCATCGTTTTCGATGGGTCTGCGCAGGGCTTGCATTCGTACCCGCACTGCAATGCACGGACAGGGAACCAAAAAAGAACGCGGGCGGCGTCGAGGGCGCAGAGGATCAATATTACGGGCCACGCATCCCGTGCCCTCAAGAAGAGCGTGGAGAACGGAATTGAATGCCGGCTTCCCGCTGCCAACATCTCGATGCTTCGCGACGCGTTCTCGCAAAAATGTTTACGAATTTTTAGATAACTCGCACCGAGCGCTTTTTTTTTTACCATATCACGCGCTCCTTCTCGGTAACCTTCGGTATAGCGCAATGCTATTTCTTAAAATACTTTTCAGTTGATTTCGCGATATTTGTCTATATTAAAAACTGTGGCGGGATTCGAGCAGTAGTCAATAATAAGATAAGAGCTTCCCTGTATCCTGATGAAAAATAAAAAAAGGAATTGTCCCTTTAGCTTCGGTTGGGGCCTTCCCCCTTGGCTGGATTTGATACCCGCCCTCAAACAGAACGGTAGCCCGTTCGAGCACGACACGACTGCACAAAGCTACCGATCTATCACGGCTGTCCTCCTACATCGAATGGTTGTTCGGTGGCATCGAACATTGCGTCACCTTCGAAGAGAGATAAGTCGCGTTCCATCTTAAAGGCCCCTATGTAAAAACGAACAATGTTGCATAACGGAAAATGCTCATCCTCAACATATCTTTAGTCGACGATTTGTGATCAAAGCGGTCACCAAAAAGGACCCATGGCCGCCCATCCAGACTGTAGACGGATTTAGGAGGTTCACATGTGGAAAGTCTTTTTGCGAAACGAGAATGGGGAATGGAAAGAGACTCCCGCGGTAGAAATAGAAACCAACCAAGGACCATTCAGAAGCAGCCAAGCTTTAGCTGCGGCGCAGCAAGTACCAAGCGATTTACGTCAGCTCATCAAGTATCTTGAGGCGGAGGCTGAAAGACCAGAGTTATCCCGCGATGCGATTGAACTTTGGGCTCAAGACGCCCAAAAGGAGTCTGATACCTTTGACTGGGCAGGCTCGCCCAAGCTAAGAGCGATCGAGGAAGGTTTGGCGCTATTTCCGAAACCCCAAGTTACCTCCGCACAGGATGACAGACTTATTACTATAGCATGGCATGATCATGCCGCTGTGTTGATCCCCATCCCCATGCGGGGACATCAAATTATACTTCGCCTCGAGTATATCGCTGAACCCGAGGACGAGTATCGGGTGGAAAGACTTCGTTTCCGCCATGCACCCGATGAGGACTACTCCCTCGAAACGTTTGTTGATTGGCGGGGATACTTTGGTATGAACAGCGCCGTTATCGACGGGTGGACCATGATGCGCGCTGGCAGCAGGGGCTATGTGGCCTCCTTTGTCGGAACTACTGGTTTCGTTGTCGGGACAGTGCTGCGCCGACTCACCCGTCCGCAACCAACGCCGGAAGAGGACCCCACAGCCCGCCCGCGGCAAATAGGCATGGAACGAAAATACTCAGCGATCGCGAGGAGTTGCCCCGATCTTTCGACCATTAAAGAGGTCGCTACCCATGAGAGGGCGATGGTATTTGTCCATGGAACTGTATCCTGCGGGATCCAAGGGCTAAAAGATCTCTTTCCGCAAATGACTGAGGAACTAATACCGGAGCCGGTTTACCGCTTTGAACATGACACTTTTCTCAAACTTGATGCCAACGCCAAGGAGCTCGTCGCACTCATCAAGGAGCACATCGATACCAAACAGCTATTGCTCGCTGCACATTCGCGTGGCGGATTGGTGGCGAAACTCGCCGCCTACCAACTGAGGAGAGACAACTATCCGGGCAAAGTAACGGTCTATACCTTCGGTACCCCGAACCTTGGCACACCGCTCGTTGCAATAGGAAAAAGGATGCTGAACCTATTATACAAGATGGGGGAGGACTTCGCTGAGGTCATACCACTCCCCCTTATGACCTCCCTTGTGAAGGGCTTCAGTTATGCAGTTAATGTACCCACTCTTCCACCAGGAATAAGCGCCATGCAGGAGGACTCGCCGGAGGTGTCGATGCTTCAAATGTTTGTTGATCCGGTCAATACGCGTACGTGGGGAAGCGACTTCAACGTGGGAAGTGGGACCTCGGGGTTCGGTGCCGCTGTGGAAGGAGCTCTCCTCGGCGCCTTAAGTGACCGCCGTCATGACTTAGTCGTACCGACTGCATCTGCGCTTGCCTTTGGGAGCGCGGAGCCTGTCCTGGCGTGCTCTCATACCCGATACTTTTTGGAGTCTGCGGTACGCGATGAGATTAAGGCTTTTTTGGCGCCAAACGTCGGGGCTACCGTCGCGCCTGAACCGCGAACTGGTTCCTCGCAGACTGATGGTTGCCCGGGCGATAAGAAAGTAGTTAAACCCCCCTTGCGCATGAAAAGCGATAAGAAATACCAGTTATGACAAGAAAAACAGATCAAACAAATGTCTAGGACTGATCAAAGTGGTGTGTTCAATTGCTCGGCAGCCTACATAAGCCGCAAGTACCCCTCCATTCAGGGTACATGGAAATTGGTTCGCTCTCGATAAAACCTGCCGTTCGTACCACCATCGCCAAAGACTATCCTCTCGATAGCTTTTGTAGATAACAGAGTTACGGAATTGAGGATTGATTTTATCGCCACTTTATCCGGACTGGAATTCCACCTTTCGGTCGCAGGGTTACCGCCAGTTCAATCTCGACTTCATCAGTGCGCAGCAACTGTAAATCACAGTGCTGGACTATCATGCTCAGCAAAAGCTGGCTTTCAAGTAAGGCGAAATGATTAGCGATACAGATACGCTCACCGGTGCCGAAAGGCATAAAAGAAAACCTTCGATTTTCGGGCATTAGAAACCGATCAGGGTCAAACTGCTCCGGTTGTGGCCAAAAATCAGAATGATGATGAAGATTGAAGATACTGAATATCGAAAGCCTGCCGGACTTTAAAGAATAGCCGTCGACCTCGGTATCCCTACTGACTTTACGCACCAAAATGCCAGCAGGTGGACGGAAGCGCATCGATTCATTCAGCACAGCCCTGGTATAAACAAGCTGCTGCAAATCTTCGGCGTTCGGTATTTTTCCTTGAGGCAGTCCGTCAAGTTCCCTTTGCAGTTTAGCGAGCACATCCGAATGCCGGGCCAGCAAATATAAGGTCCAGCTCAATAAATTCGCGGTGGTTTCATGGCCTGCGCTAAAAATGGTAATGACTTCATCGCGAACCTGCCTGTCGGTCATCTTTTCACCACTGCTGTCATCGCACGCTTTTAGCAGCATATCCAATAAGTCGTTATGGGCGGATGATGCGGTGCGGCGCTGATCGATGATTCCGTAAATGACCTCATCGATTATTCCCAATGCCCGTTTGAACTCCTGATTGGCCGGGGTGGGTATATACAAGGGAAGCGTCAAGGGATTCAGGAGGCTTTTGGCGGCATACTTGAGTAAAGTATCCAGAGATGGAGCGATATGTTCTATTTTGTCGAGGACGCTGGTGCTGAACATGGTCTGGGTGATCACCTCTAATGTCAGCTGAATCATTTCACGAGGCAGGTCAACCTCCGCACCTTCTCCCAACTGCCGCCATCTATCAAGCATATTGCCGCCAGCCATCGCGATTTGCGGCAGCAGCGTGGTTATGTTGCTTCTCTGAAAAACCGGCTGCATCAACCGCCGTTGCCTTTGCCATAAATCACCCTGGCTTGTTACCAATCCCTGCCCCAAAACCAATGCCAGGCCAGTTGGTTTTCCGGCATTGTGGATTTTTACGAAAATATCGCTTTGCTTGATCAGGGCTTGTTCAAACAATTTCGGATGACTGAATAGATAAAATTCGCGGGTAGCCAATCTGAAGCTGACCAGGTCACCATAATCTCGCTGCCAGTCACAAAGGGCTTGAAACGGATTTGCCATCATCTGGCTTAAGTTACCCAGCAGAAAATCGCCTTTGACCTGCGGAACCGTTTTGTAATGCGGCATCGTCACTACCAGTTTGTAAGTTTCAATGACGATACATGTTTATTGAATCAGCGTGTGTATTAAGCAAGCGCCGTAGGCCCAACATCTTGGATAAAAATTCGCCAGGGAGGGCGATTGTGTTAAAGGGAAATTACTTTTAAAGGTAAAGCGAGCGAGGGGATTGGAGTGGTGTTGCGGCTATGAAAAGAGGTAGATGAAGCGGAGGGCCGGAATTACGAGCTTGATTTAAATAAAATCGAATGTCTAAGAGTGGAAGGACAGCTTTTTTTAAAACTGCTACCTTGGGAGGAGAAGAGGCGGGACCCTAGGTAAGACAACAACAACTAGCGCGGCAATGGGTCCAGCCAGGTATGTAGATTGCTTAAAAAACCGCTTACGAAGATTGATTAGGCTCCTCGTCCCATATTTGTCGAATTCCAAAAAGCACTGTCGCGACCGGGACAACAAAAAGAAACATCTGCAACCACTCCATAATTTCCATTTGATCTTTATCCTCAAAAAATATTCAGTTATAAAAACTTTCCACTTTGCACCTATTCAGCCCTCCCACATATAACGGCTTACTCTGCCTTTCCTGAAGGTGTTTGTGAAGTTTTTGTTATGATGTTGTGAAGAATATGTGAATAACTGACATTTGTCAAGTTATGGAAAACAGTTGAGATTGATTCGAAGGCATGAAGAAGGTGTTTTTTTAACTTTCCGTACAAGAACATGCACTCTGTTGTGAAGGAAAAAGTGGTCGTGCAGATCAGCTGATAGTGATTCGGAAATGAGGAAGCCCAGAAGGACTACGATACAGATGAGAGGAAAGTTTTATTGCGATTTATGATCTGTTTGGGATACGTGATGGGATTCCAGGCCAGTCCATGAAAATTAACGGCCAGACTAGATTGATCCTGATTGCTCCAGCCGCCTATCCCCGCCCTTCATGCTTTCTACCGGCTAACCGCTGTATTAAGATATAGCCGATAATCCACCTCCGCATAGAAAATCTCGGCAAGCCCGACATTTGCATGACCCTATAGATTTTGCTATTGATTTTGCGTGTGAAAATTTTTGTAGTTATATTATTAATTATTTCAGGTTTGGCGGGATGCGCAACTAATCGCTCTTCTAGCCGTTCAGGGCAAAATGATGAATGTGCTTCAGCTGGAAGGGCATTCTTCTACTCCTGCATCACTCGTAGGTAGATTAAGAAGTTCCTTCGCTCTATAGATTTACCTTGCAATGGTAAATTTCGGCTGGCGGCGTCAATCGAATAATGCCGTGTAAAGCTTATGTTTATGGGCTCTGTGCAGTTGGAACAACTATCGTTACCGTCAAAGTTACCGTCATACTATCAGTATACCTATAATAGCTTCGACTTGACTGGCAGGAAATGTCAGATCATGTTGGATTGAATGAATTTTCAAGGTGACGCTAAGGATAAGTTTTCTATTTCGCCATAGGTAGAAATGTGCCAGAACGGGCCATTGGTATTTTTCCTTGAAAACAGCACAGTCAGATGTGCTAAGTGTATGCTACCGCGTCGCTATAAAAAATAAAATCAGCCGCTGGTGCAGCAGTTACAATCAATTTCAATGGAAGTGGTGCAACTAACTACACTCTGAAATGCCCCGTTAATTTCATGTTCATGGCAAGGTTGCTGGAAAGTAGAAAACTGGAATCGGAACCTCGGAGATACAATGAAAAAAGAAACAAAAACTCTAAAAGCATTTAGCATCGAAGAAATAGAAAATGCTATCGCCAAAGCAGTCTCTGCGTTAATTGACACAGATGTTAAGGCCAATGTGACGCTGTTTAAGCAGAGCGACTTTGATCCACTTCGTTACGTTAATGATGGAGAGGAATTCGAGCTATCCCTTACCCTCAAGGTTGCCCGTTTATATGCACCAGAGGGAAAACTTTAACCAACTTAACTCTACTTTCGAAAGGGATGCGCTAAAAGCAGCGCGACCCTCAATTTGAACGTTGGGAGTGTAGAAAAACCGAAAATAGCTCCATTTATAACAATTTTTATAATAGTAAAATCAACGAGTTGAAAACGCGTATCTCACCTAAAAATCCTTTTTCTACCGCCTCGTTAGAAGGTTTAAGGGTGCCCTACTCATGAAACTAGACCGGGAACTTCAACTCAAGATCCTACTCACCCTACGAGGTATATACCCGGATTTTGGTGAGATTTCGGTCTGGTTTAATCACGACGATCCGAATGTTTAGGGCAACCTGTTCTACTTGGCTGAACACAACTTCATTGAACCAAGTGCAGTGCGCGAGGCGATGGGCGTTCCACGTCAAATGCTTTTGGCGAAAATAACTGCATCCGGACTAGATTTCCTTGAGTCGGATGGTGGGTTGGGCGCAATTCTTAACGTCGTTACGGTACGATTCGAGGCAGAAACGCTTCGTGCGCTTCTATCTGAGAAAATTCAAGCAGCTAATATTCCGCAAGCGGACAAGGATACTCTTCTCAGTAAGCTACAAACCTTTTCCTCAGATATTTTGAAGGCTATCATCGTCAAGCTGATTGAAAAGGGTATTGAGAAGCCCGAACAACTCGCAAAGCTTGTCGAAATGATATGGAAAATGTAAGGTCTCCAAACTCTGGGTTAAATGAACGAGCCGCCAGCGCCGAGCTTTTGATATCGTTTCCTCAATGAGTATAGAAAATTCAAGTTCCGCGGAGACGTTATCGGTTCCAGTATCGCTCGGTGATGTAGATAAGGATCTAGCCGAGATTGGGCGGGGAAAATCCTTGGTAATCTCAATTGATCCCGTGAATCTCCTACGAATAGGGGATACTCCCATGCTTGAATCATCCACTATTCAGTGGATCTCGACACTCTGGCACTCTGCGCGTAGTGACTCAATTGAAATAGGTCAACTTGAGGGAGAAGATCAACGACTAAAACAACTGGTCCCATCAGCCCCAGGAGTTGTTTTGGCATTATTACCCTCAGGGAAGATAAAGGGTGTAAACCGCCGCTTGGCTGCAACATTCCGGAAGCAATTCATCGACCATCAAAGCCACTGGCCAGACCTAGCAGTTTCCAATTCGGCTTTCTTAGTCTGTTTAGATTCCTATCCAAAAGGCGGCCTTTCGCGCAAGTTGTACGCTGACCCATCAAGAGGCCAGGTAACTGACTGGGAAGGTTTCCGCTTGCTGGTGTATGACCTAATCAATTCCGTGGTAGAAGAATCGAAGATTCGTGGTGAAATTTCGAGGCGAGTGGATAATATTTCTTCTATTCTTTTTGAGCTCTTTAAAAATACGCATGATCATGCTCGGATCGGTGTTGACGGATCAGTGATTAGCGATTCGGTTCGTGGCATTTATTCTCGCTTTTATCCTATCGAGGATATCGCCCGTTCTTTCAAAGAAATAAAGGGACTACCGGAAGAAACTGATGCACTTGGTCACTACTTTCATAACATTTTGAAGTCCGGGCCAATAAGTCAACCGAGGGTAGTCGCAAAACGTGACTTATCAGGATTTCTTGAGCTATCGGTTTTTGATGCTGGACCAGGAATGGCCGCTAGGTGGAAGGGTCGCGACGTGTCAAACTGTGATCCCAAAGAGCAATATGACGCAGTGATTCACTGTCTCAGCAAAGGAAATTCATCGTCGAGCACGCGTGGACGAGGGTTTGGCTTGTGGCGTGTGTTGCAAGAGCTTATTAAAGTCAAAGGGTTCATAAGGATTCGAACGAACCGAGTACACATATATCGGCAATACGCGATATTAGAAAAATTACACATGGAACGCCATGCAGATGGCCACGAGACTCCTAAAGAAAAATTTTATGATTGGCGGAAGCTGTACACATCCTCGCCTAGTGAATATCCATCGGTAAATGGGACAATAATATCCATAATGCTTCCGCTGGGAGAATTGTGACCCCATTCTCTATCCGCATTGTCGAATTCCCTGATGCTGGGGGAAGAACAAAAAAGGTTTTATCTATTCACTTGCTCAGACCCGAGATATCAGAGAATTCCTTTGATGACAAGCTTTCTAGGATTATCTCTTCCGGAAATCAATTTGATGCAATTCATTTTGTTGGTTTTGAAAATTGTATCGAACAAGCTCAAGTATGGCTGAAAAGCGATTCCAGTATTTGCGGAAGGCTTGATCTTGTGGTAGTTGATTTGCATAAGAACGCTAGAATAATTTCATTTGATGAGAAGACAGGGAAGCATACCGCCGTATGTTCTAGAGGAGCTCCAGCGGCTGACACGCAATGCGTAATTGATGCTAATAGGAGATACACCCTCCAAGAGCTTTTTATTGCAAATAACGGTCACCTAATGGCACCGAAGGGATTCCACTACATTAAGCCATCTAAAAAACACGTTAACATCTTCTTGAGAACCGCAAACGTACTAGAGGATAGCGCGGCTGCAAGTATGATTGCATTCTGGATCATCCCATATGTTTGGGGGAGATGTATTGAGCATATTGTAGTGGACACATCTGGTATTTCAGACATTGCCCTGACAGTGGCTTATGAGGCAATTTGTCGTCGTGGCCTAACAAAACTTCCCATTGTTTCGACCCACAATTCCTATGGCGGCCTTGATCGGCTTACGATTGATCAACCAAATGAAACCCTGCTGTTGATATCTGCGACTACTTCAGGAGGATTGAGGAATAAACTCGTAAAACTTGGGGCAGAACAAGAGAACATCATCACTCTTTTTTATCTCGGAAATGAACCACAAAAGGCAGATTACACCCTTTGCGATTTAACAAAGGAAGCCGTGGATGGTTATCTCGGACTGGAACCTATTGATAATTATAGCGAAATCGATTGCCCCTACTGCAAACGCAAGTCATATCCTGTCAGTCTAAGAGGCGATCAATTTACTTTTGAGCCGCCTAAGGTAGAAGAGATTCATGTCGCGCTTTCTGATTTGCCGAATCAGCATCAAACGCTATTTAATCAGCTAGCTGGAATAGACTTCTTCAAGGTCTATCGAAATATAAATGACCGTAGTCTAGAAATCTATCTTGATGTGCAGGCTCTTTTTCAAACGCAAACTGAATATAGGCCTACTCGTGACTTACTAGAGCGTCTCAGTAAACAGTGGAAGGGAATGGTATTGCGCGGGGCGCCAGTCAATCTCAAGCAAATCGTATTTGCAGCCTATCCCTTCTCCAAGGAAATGGCTGATTCAGCAAATGGGATTGTGCTGGCATTTCAAACAAATTCTACACCTATGCTGAGCTCACAAGAATTGCAGCTTTCAGCCATAAAGACACCTGGAACAGCGACCCTTGTGGTCGTCTCGTGTATAGATGATTCTCATGAACTGATGGCCATTAATCGGGATCTACGATCTAATCAACCACAAGGTAATACTACTTACATTACTCCCGTATTCCGTGCGGACTCTAGTCGTGAAAGATCACGAATTAAATCAAATCTTACTTTTGGTGAAAATGGTGTAAATACTTTTAACCTTTATAGCATGATAGATATCAATCTTCCCGAGGATGACAGAAATCACAGCTGGGATTCGGAGTTAAAGATACTCAACGAAATCGTGAATTGGGCCGATCTTGAAAATTTAGCAATACCTCAGCTGGTAACGGAGAGAATTCGGTTTTTAGAATTAGAGGCTCCGACAAAAGGCATTTCAGAGAAATTGTTTTGGCCTGACTCTAGAGACAAGCAACTTCAAGTGCGCCCTGATTTTACTTTTCTTAATACAGATGGTGGAGCAAGACTCCCGTCTCAGGCGGACGTATTCATTGTGATTTCTGCTGTTCTACATCATTTGCGACAAGGAACTGCTGGAAAGCCTAAGCTATCTTATAAAACGTATGAACGAGCAATTTTGTCTCCGGATAATTTTGTGCGCTTTAATGATGGTGTCATTCAGTCTGCAATGCTCCGCGCTGCGCGGGGATATGAATTAGCCTATGCGAATTGCGATGAACAAATTAGCTGTCGCATGAAAAATTTTATTGTTTCACATATCCAAAATATTCCCACCGGGGAGGGGGAGGCACTGATGGAATTTCTGCTGGCGCTAGCAAGTGGACGTTTGACGCTGCATTCCCAGCATTTAAAAGAGATATTCTCTGCGGTTCAGAATCAAAGCGCCCTTTTGCCGCATTACCAGTTTTTCGCTAAATATCTTGCTTCGCAAGCTCAAATTCAGCGCCCAGTGTTTGCCGATATCCCAGCATAATTCACCGCTTCCCCAATGAGTGCCTCAAACGGTATTCTGATTTCTGGACTTCTCTAGAGCAGTGATTAAGATGATCCACCACTCATTGCATTTATTTTCTTAGCGTTGAATGGCCGCTTTTGGAAGGACTAACCGGTTGTTTAGGGCCAGGGCCAGACCATCGAGACCACCAGTTATTGACAAATATAAGTTTTCTCGGGATTTTGCATTTGATTTGTTATGTCGTGTCGCGGGGATCTGACGTGGAACGACTGGGGACAACTATCCTTTAATCGGTAACAGCGGTAACAATTCGCATAAGACACGGGCAACGCCCAATTCATAGGGTATTCCGCGTTACCGCAAAATGGTGCCGGTTCGAATATATCCGGTAACGGCGGTAACGGTAACAGACACAAGATACCTTAAATACCCTCAGCCACGGTTACGGTTACGATCACAGTTACGGTTACAGTTACGGTTACAGCGGCTTGATGCATCCCTGTAACGGTAACAGGGCCGCAATGCGTCAAGATTCCCTGTAACGGTAACGGTAACCGATGCAGTGGAGATTTCTGTAACGGATGACGTGTTACCGGCGGGTATAGCCGGTAATCCTGGGATTATGCGAAGAACTAAGCCAATATGGGGTGTTACCGTGTTACCGCCCTTACATCGATAATTGCGCTTACTCTTCCTCATCCCGGTACCGTATAACATACACTCTGGATGAACCTAGTCCAGGCAGCCTCAAGACTTGTGACGGTTTGCCATCTTTGCCGGGAAGCAGCAATCCAGCGGCTATCAAGACGTTCTTGACCGTCTTTTCATCAAACCCTTGGCAAACCTCCCGCCGGAATGTTTCCGGTAATACTAGAAACTCACGTCCCTCTTTTATCCCATTCCGATAAAAACCCGCCCTTTTTTGGATGCGCTGCTCAATTGTTGCGCTGATATCTTCAAAGCGGCTTGCACCGTGCGTTTCGAAGAAAGCACGTACCTGAGCGAGTATTGCCCGTTCTTCACGGTTGCCGCTACCGCCAAAGGCTTCCAACCAGACGGCAAAGCATTTGCGGGCAGCATGAATAGCCTCACCTTCCGCCCAGCCCGTCAATTTACAATGGGACGCAAGTTCTCCAGCCACGCCAACCAGTGAAAAGCGCCGCGCTACCCGCTCTACTTGCCCTGCCGCATACGTCGGTATTATTCCAGTTGCCAATCGCTTGATTTGCTCCGGAATAACGTCTTTGAGGCTAGCCCGGTTCGCTACGAGGTAGCGCAACCATTCCTTACCCGTTGTGCCATGATATTTGGCGGATGCAACCTTGATTGCTAACGCCAGCGCAGCGGCGTTGGGATGTCCATGCAATGTCTCAAATATCCCCATGCCTGCGCCAGCATCAGCTTCTATGTCCGCAAGGCGGATTTCCTGTCCGGCAGTCGATTGTTTGCCCGCTTGCGCCATGACAGCGGAAAGGGAGGCTTCGCCGGCACTGAGGAACAGCAGTCGCCAGCGTTGGGCTGAACGGGCAAGTCCATTGCGTGACGCCCTCGCCTTGCCTTGACCATTCGCCAGAAGGTATGCTGCCTCTCCGGCACTATTCGGGTCTATCTGACCGATTTCATCCAGAATCAGCAGCCCATCATTGTGCAAGGTCGCTAATCCCTCTAACCCATTGACCGTACCGCGCCATAGACGCACATAAGTTGAGGGGTTACCCCATACAGAAGCGGCAAGCTTCAATGCAGTGGATTTGCCAGAGGATGAAGCGCCGCGAAAATGAAAGCCGCCAGAATCTTCTCCTGCAATTTCAGCTAATGCGCCCGCAAAAGCCACAGAAAGAGCAAATACCAGCCGCGTGTTCCCTATCGCCAAAGCTGCGACAGAGTTACGCCATTCGTCTGCCGTGCCTGACTCAGAATAAGCGGGTTCAGTGGCATGCGAATTTTGAAACACGACAAGCTCTTCAGCTTCCCCAATCGAGCCGTTAGGAGTAACAAAAGTATTACCATGCCAGCCCAAACGATCTACACAACGCGCTCTAGCATCTATCGGCTGTACCTTGATGTATGTAGCCAACAGGCCGCGTGCCGATGGACTTGGGGAAATTTGCAGGCCAAGCCGTGCAAGCTCACGCCTCACGTCTAACCCATCACTTTCCAGCAGTTCAAGCGGCATTGCCCATTGATGGGTGTGACCATCGTCATCCTGCCATTCCAGCAGTCGCCCCCATTCCCCGCTCTTCTCGTCCCGCGTCTTGGCAATAACGTGTAAAGGTGCGCAAACCCATTGGGGCGTTTGCTCATTGCCGTCTTTGTCCTTGCCGAGGAAGTAAACACCCGTTTCCGAGAGTTCGAAGCGCCCGCCACCATAGCGGCATAAAGTTACGGGTGCATTCGCTGAGTTTTGCCGGGATGCGAGCGGAGTGACTTGCGCTGTAACGGTGTTTTGCATTGTCATCCCCTTAGAGCGCATTGGCAGCGGTTTTGCGAGCCGCTTCCAGCTTGACTACCAGGTTGCGAATTTCATCATCAGTCATCCCTGCAATGCGGGCAATATTGATAGCGGCAACTTCGCTAGCGGGCCAGCCTACAGAGCGTGGACCTAATCTGACAGGCTTGGGCCAAAGCCCTTGCTGGATGCGTAAATAGATCGTTGAGCGCGAAGCACCAGACTCAGCTCTAACAGCAGGAAGCCGTAGGATTGCTTGAACCATGTTTGAACCTTTTTAGAAGTTGTTGAACAAGGTTGGCAATTTAATAGCATGAGAGGGTGCGCTAATACGCGCGGAGAGGCGCGGGAACTGGATGCGGATTACGTGGAATGTCGCGCCAGTATTGACGCAGAGAGGGCGCGGTGTATTACTTGCGCGGGCCGGTTGGCAAGCCGTCTGCGCGAAGGATAGTCGCCATGATTTCAGCAGTACGTTCAGACACACCTTGCCCCTTTAGCCAGTCGATGACTTGCTGATTAGTAGGCGCGGTGGTCGGGTCGGCGGGGTCGTAGTTACTCCAGAAACGCTGTGCGGCAGCAGCGAGCTTTCGCAGTAAATCCGTTTCGTGTCTCCCCCATGGCCAATCCATGTTGCTCAGGGTGATGGGTTCGGACAGCCAGGGGAATTGTGCGGGGAGTTTATGCTGTATGCTTTTAAGCCAGGTGGCGAAGTTTGAAAGCTTGACTTCGCTTTCTTCCAGCCCTTCATCGCTTCGGGAAATCAATTTTAGAATGCCGTTAGCTCCAATGCTGCCCTTAGCCATGACAAGCAAATCATCGAATTGACGAGGTGGTTCCTTGAACAGCCTTGCGAGTTGCGGATTATCGAAAAGCTGGAAGTTGGCCGGATCGAGATCGCAAGCCAAGGCAACAGCTTGCCAGAGCCTTGCCTGTTTAACTGATTTCCAGGTATTCCAATCCGGTTTGCGAAGTGCCCACGGGTCTTGTTCGGCTGGATGAAAATCGTCAGCGTTATCTTCCGGACACATCTTTACGCCACGCCATGCAGGGGGACAATTTCCGCACCGGCTTTCAGTTTGTCCAGGTAATCAGCCCACTGTTGCATCATCTTGCGGCGTTCGGGCAAGTGGGCCGTGCGATTATAAGCGCGCCCATTGGGGTCTTTCACCGCATGGGCTAATTGGTGTTCGATAAAATCGGGCCGAAAACCCAGCACTTCATCAAGGATAGTGCGCGCCATGGCGCGGAAGCCGTGACCGCTCATCTCTTCCTTGTCGATGCCCATGCGCCGCATAGCGGCAAGGATTGCATTATCGCTCATAGGTCGGCCATTGGTGCGTGCGCCGGGAAACACGAAGCGTCCGCTCCCAGTGAGGGCTTGCAGTTCAGTGAGTATTTCCACCGCTTGCCGTGCAAGCGGAACAATGTGCGGCGTATTAGTCTTGGTGACGGTATAACGCCATTCCGCCCCATCAATGTCAATATCCTTCCATTCAGCCGTGCGAAGCTCTCCAGGACGAACGAACACCAGCGGGGCAAGGCGCAATGCGCACCGCACAACATGCGAGCCTGTATAGTCATCCATTGCCCGCAATAATGACGCTACCTGCTTGGGTTCGGTAATGGCTGCAAAGTGTTCACCTTTCACCGGGGGAAGTGCACCCCTCAGATCGGCAGAAATATCTCTCGTGGCGCGTCCGGTTGCGATTGCGTAGCGAAATACTTGCCCACAATTACCCAATGCCCTATGCGCGGTTTCTACTGCTCCCCTGCTTTCGATGCGCCGTACTGTTGCCAGCAGTTCAGGCGCGGCAATCTCTGCAATGGGTTTACTGCCGATCCAGGGAAATAGGTCGCGCTCAAACCGGCGGATGATACGCTCGCCATGACTGGCATTCCAGGTGCCGGAATATTTTGTATACCACTCCCGCGTAATAACTTCGAAACTGTTCGCCCCCTGTTCCGATTTGGCGGCTTTGACCGCTTTACGGTTTTCGCCCGGATCGGCGTCGAAAGCCAGCAGTTTGCGCGCTTCATCACGCCGGTTACGAGCATCCTTTAAGCTCACATCGGGATAAACGCCCATGGAAAGAGTTTTGCGTTTGCCGCCGTAGCGGTAATCAAACCGCCACCAGCGTGAACCATTCGGCTTGAGCAGCAGGTAAAGCCCGCGCTCGTCCGTTAGCTTGATAGGTTTTTGAGCCGGTTTGGCATTACGGATTGCGGTGTCAGTAAGTGCCATGACGGTAACTCCATTTGACGGTAAGTCTGTTACCGTCAAGTTTACCGTCAGTTACCGTCGGATTGCAATAGTCGAGTTTGGATGTGTTTGGACAACAAAAAACCCGCAAGCCTTTATTCATGCGGGTTTTCTGGATTTCTTTGGACTACTTAGGACACTTCATTGGTGGAGGCGGCGGGAATCGAACCCGCGTCCGCAAGTCCTCTACAGGCAGTTCTACATACTTAGCCATGCTCTTTAGTTTAACCTGGCATACGTCAACCGGCGGACTGATGACAGGCGAGTCACCTATTTTTTAGCGCTCTGTAAAGTGACCCTACCGAGCGCGATCCTCGTTAATGGCTCCGCTGTCTGTTGCCAGACCCGACGTTGAGGCCCATCGGTGCGGAGTCCAGCCGGATTAAGCGGCTAGAGCGTAGCTTTCGTCGTTTGCGACTATTGGTTTCCAGATGTATTTACGAGGTAACTGGTCCTCGGTATGCCCTGCTCTGCTTTGCAACCCACGTCGAAGCCAGGTCGCCCCCGGCATTCGGTTTTTCTGTATTACATCCGTTAGAGGATATTGAACCGGAAGAGTTCAACGACGCCCCAAAGAGACGCAACCCGTGATTCACTATAACAGAAACCAGGGCATAACTAAAGATAGCCCAGCAGTTCCTGTGGCTGATCAATGAGATATCTCGCACCCCAGGACTCCGGCGGACCCACATTCCCGAGATAGCCGTATTTGGCGATAACCGGTTCCATACCGGCGGCCAGGCTGGCCTGGACATCGCGCAGGTCGTCACCAAGGTAGATGCACCCCGCAGGCGCAACATCCAGCGCGCTGCTCGCGGCCAGCAGCGGCTCCGGATGAGGCTTGGAATAAGTGGTATCGCCACCACTGACGACGCATGCAGTCCGGTTGGTCAAGCCCAGCTCCTGCAACAACGGTATTGTGAAGCGTGCCGGTTTATTGGTCACGATTCCCCAGGGAAGCCCCCGAACATCAAGTTGGTCAAGCAGTTCCGCTACACCCGGAAACAAACGTGTTTCCCGGCACAACTGTTCAGCATAAAAATCGAGGAACTCGGTACGCATCGCGTCATAATCCGCATCCCCCGGTTTGATATTGAACCCAAGGCCCAGCAATCCGCGTGCACCGGCCGAGGCCTCGTTACGAATGAGTTCCATCGGCAAGGTTGAGAGACCGCGAGCGATGCGTTGCCGGTTAAGTGCATGGCCCAGGTCGGGTGCGGTATTGGCGAGGGTGCCGTCAAGATCGAAGAGAACGGCTTTAATCATGGATGAGTTATTGCGTGCGTAGAGGGCGGAGCGGTGCGAAAAAGATTTTCGAATCGGGAAGGACGGACGGGAGCGGGATTATCAAGGTTTTATGGATTTAACCACTTCACGATTTCAGGCACGAAACGCCATTATGTAGTTAACATTCGAATCCGACCCCAGCGCATACACTTTCGTTATGGGGTTGTATGTCATTCCTATGATCTCTTCCACATCGAGTCCCGCGTCACGTGCCATGCGGGCTAGTTCCGATGGCTTGATGAATTTCGCGTAGTCGTGCGTGCCCCGCGGCAGCAGATTCAGCACGTATTCCGCCCCGATAACCGCGAACAGATATGATTTCGGGTTGCGGTTGATAGTCGAGAAGAAAACCCAACCGCCGGGCTTGGCAAGCTGGGCGCAAGCCTTCACGGTGCTCGCCGGGCTGGGCACGTGTTCCAGCATTTCCATGCAGGTCACCACATCGTAATGATGCGGCTGCTCCCTGGCGAGCTCTTCCACCGCTACCTTGCGGTAATTCACCTGCTTGCCACTTTCCAGCAGGTGCAGTTTGGCCACTTTCAGCGCTTTATCGCCCAGATCGATGCCGGTGACAGCGGCACCGCGCTCTGCCATGCTTTCTGACAGGATGCCCCCGCCGCAGCCGACATCGAGCACGGTTTTACCGGCAAGGTGGGTGAGCCGGTCAATGTAATTCAGCCGCAACGGGTTGATTTCATGCAGCGGTTTGAATTCACTGTTGGGGTCCCACCAGCGGTGGGCAAGCTGGCTGAATTTATCCAGCTCCAGCGGGTCAACATTTATGCTATCGCTTTCCATTTTCTTCTCAATAATTTTTAGACTCGGTCGCCATCCGTTCCCGCCAGAATTCTGCTCTGAGCAATATTTCCTGTTCATCCAGCGTAGTCAATTCCCCATCGTTTAGCAACATCTTACCATTTACCCACACATGACTCACATGTTCGCGTCCCGCTGCATAGACGAGGTGCGAAACAGGATCATAGCAGGGGGCAAGCTCCAGGCTGGAAAAATCCACCGCTGTGATATCTGCTGCCTTGCCAGCCACCAGTGAACCGGTAAGCGTCCCAATCCCCAAGGCGTTTGCCCCGTTGAGTGTGGCCATTTGCAATACCTGCCACGCCGGCAATATATTGGCTCTGCCGCTTTGGGCTTTTGCAAGCAGCGCGGTAAAACGCATTTCCTCGAACATATCGAGGCGATTATTGCTGGCAGCGCCGTCGGTTCCAAGGCCGACGTTAACTCCAGCACTTGTCAGCGCCGCTACAGGCGCCAATCCATTTGCAAGCTTAAGATTGGAAGAAGGACAATTCGCCACGGTACAGCCGAGCTGCGCCATCAATTCGATCTCCTCGCCGTTCAGATGAACCATGTGCACGGCGATCAGATTGGGACCGAGCAGGCCGAGCTTGTGCAAGCGTTCTATCGGACGCACGCCATGACTTTTCAGGCTGTTCCTGATTTCATCAGTGGTTTCGTGCAGGTGAATGTGAATGGGCAGATCAAGCTGCTCCGCATAGGTAAGAATACTGCCGAATATCCTGTCGCTCACCGTATAAGGCGCATGCGGCGCGAAGCAGAAGGATAGCAGCGGGTGCCGGCCATACTCGTCGCGAAGAGCCAGGCCTTTTGCCAGATAATCATCTGCATCGCTGGCGTAAGCGGTAGGAAGGTCGATCGCTATCATCCCGATACTGGCACGCATGCCTGCGTCTACAGCCGCACCAACAGTCGCCTCCGGAAAGAGATACATATCGTTAAAGCAGGTGATCCCGCCTCGCAGCATCTCGGCGCATGCCAGCCGGGTCCCATCGAAGACAAAATTGGAATCGACATGCCTGGCTTCCGCCGGCCAGATATGATTGCCGAGCCACTCCATCAACGGCAGATCGTCCGCAATTCCACGCATCAGCGACATTGCTGCATGCGCGTGCAGATTGACCAGGCCCGGTATCAGCGCATGGTTGCCAAGAACAATATGCTCGTCCGGTGCGAATTGGGCATGAGCTTCCGCACCCGGCATAACTGCACGAATCGTGCCTTGGTCAATAGCGATGGCATGATTGCGCAATACCGCTCCGGCGGGCTCCACCGGAATTATCCAGCGTGCCTCCAGCAAGGTATCGATTTTCTCAGGATGAATCATTTACCCGAAAGCTTAGCAAAAAAAAACCCTGCACGCGGCAGGGTTTGAATTTTTGTGTTCAGAAGATTTTACTGTACTGTTTCTTTCGTGCCGGCTACTTCAACTTCAACGCGGCGATCCGGTTGCAGGCACGCGATCAGCGCTTTGGTTTTCTTGTTGCCTTTGCATGTATCGCCGGTTACAGGATTGGCTTCGCCTTTACCATCGGTAAAGACCTTGTCTGCGGGTATGCCTTTTTCCTTGACCAAGTAGGCTTTGACAGCTTCAGCACGGCGCATGGAAAGTTTCTTGTTGTAATTATCGGAGCCGATGCGGTCAGCGTAGCCAATGGCAACGATGGTATCGTATTTGATGCCGCCGAGCTTGGATACGATGTCATCCAGGGCTTGTTTACCTTCCGATTTCAGGACGGCCTTGTCGAAATCGAATAATTGATCGGCAGAGAGCGATACTTTTTCGGGTTCGGTGTAAGCAGGTACAGGAGCAGGAGCAGGAGCAGGTTCGGCGGGCGCTTCAACTGTTTTGTCAGGTTTCGGCATCAGTTCAGGATCGCATTCGTATGTTGCCATGGCTGGTGTCCAGTAGCCTGTGCGCCAACAGTCACCGGAGGAATCTCTGGCGACCTCGCCACGGCCGTCGCTTGCATATGCTTCGGGTCTTTCCTGAGCAATGGCAGCCCCTGAAAACAGCACAGGCAACACAACCGCTCCAAGCAAGAGTTTTTTCGTTACTGAATTTTTCATGCTATTGCCCCTTTTTCAGAAAAACTTCAATTCAAAATCAAATCCATCCCTTTAGTCATGCAAATAACAAACGTCGCCATTTTGTTTGTCAATGGCACATTACACATTATTGCATATCCGCGTATCGATTATCTATTTATATATCCATTCTTGTCAAACATGTTGTTGCATACGGCATGAATGCTCGAATGTGAGGGTGACTTCAATACGATTGGCATGCTAAAATCGGTGGCTTTACGTATTGCTGCCCGAGCGGGTCTCCGGGACAGAATACCTATCATAACCCCTTGTCCCTACTGTAAAAGTTGGTAATGGATCAATTCGCGAAAGAAACTCTGCCCATCAGCCTCGAAGAGGAGATGCGCCGCTCCTATCTCGACTACGCCATGAGCGTAATTGTGGGCCGGGCGTTGCCGGACGTGCGGGACGGCTTGAAGCCCGTACACCGGCGGGCGCTGTTCGCCATGCACGAACTGTCCAACGACTGGAATCGTCCCTATAAAAAATCTGCGCGCATTGTCGGCGACGTAATCGGTAAATATCATCCCCATGGTGATACCGCTGTATATGACACCATCGTGCGCATGGCGCAAAATTTTTCGCTGCGTTATATGTTGGTGGACGGCCAGGGGAACTTCGGTTCGGTAGATGGCGATAATGCGGCGGCAATGCGTTATACCGAAATCCGGATGTCGCGCATTGCGCATGAGCTGTTGGCGGATCTCGACAAGGAAACAGTGGATTTCGGCCCGAACTATGATGGTTCGGAAAGAGAGCCGCTGATTCTGCCCACGAAGATTCCCAATCTGCTTATCAACGGCTCTTCGGGCATCGCGGTCGGCATGGCAACCAATATTCCGCCCCATAATTTGAATGAAGTGGTGGATGCGTGCCTCGCCTTGCTGAAGAATCCGGAAACCAGCATTGAAGAATTGATCGATATCATTCCCGCCCCCGATTTTCCGACCGCCGGCATTATCTACGGGGTTGCCGGGGTGAAGGAAGGGTATCGCACGGGCCGGGGCCGGGTGGTAATGCGCGCCCGCACCCACTTTGAGGATATGGAAAAGGGTGGCGGCCGTCAGAGCATCATTATCGACGAACTCCCTTACCAGGTGAACAAGGCCAATCTGCTGATCCGTATCGGTGAACTGGTACGCGACAAGAAAATCGAGGGCATCTCCGATTTGCGCGACGAATCGGACAAATCCGGCATGCGGGTAGTCATCGAACTCCGGCGCGGCGAAGTGCCCGAGGTGGTGCTTAACAATCTGTACAAAGAAACACAAATGCAGGACACCTTTGGCATGAATATGGTGGCCCTGCTGGATGGGCAGCCACGCCTGCTGAATTTGAAGCAGATGCTGGACGCGTTCTTGCGTCACCGCCGTGAAGTGATAACGCGCCGCACGGTATTTGAACTGAAAAAAGCGCGTGAGCGAGGTCATCTGCTTGAAGGCCTTGCAGTGGCGCTGTCCAACGTGGATGAAGTGATTGCCCTGATCAAGGCGGCGCCAAATCCGCCGGCAGCGAAAAGCGCGCTGATGTCGAGGGTCTGGCATTCCCGGTTGGTCGAGGAAATGCTGGCCCGCGCCTCGGTTGATGCAACGGCGTTCCGCCCCGATGGCCTGGCGCCGGAATTCGGTTTGTCCGGGGAGGGATATCGCCTCTCGGATGCCCAGGCGCAAGCAATTCTTGAATTGCGTCTGCAACGGCTGACTGGGCTGGAGCAGGACAAGATCGTAGGCGAGTACAAGGAAATAATGGATAAGATCGCCGATCTTATCGACATTCTATCCAAGCCGGAGCGTATCACGGCCGTGATGACCGAAGAACTGGCTGCTATCAAGCAACAGTTCGGTGATAAACGCCGCAGCGAAATCGTCGTTAATACTCAGGATTTGAGTATGGAGGATCTGATTGCGTCCGAAGATCTGGTTGTGACGCTATCGCACAGCGGCTACATCAAGTCGCAGCCTCTCGATGACTACCGGGCACAAAAGCGGGGTGGTCGTGGAAAGCAGGCAACCGGCACCAAGGACGATGACTTCATCGATAACCTGTTCATCGCCAATACGCATGACTATATCCTGTGCTTTTCCAGCCGCGGCCGGGTTTACTGGATCAAAGTTTATGCCGTGCCCCAGGGAGGCCGCTCCTCGCGGGGCAAGCCGGTCGTCAACCTGGTGCAACTGGAGCAGGGTGAAAAGATCAATGCCATTCTTCCTGTAAAAGCATTCGAGGAAAATCGCTACGTATTCATGGCAACTTCCTTCGGAACCGTAAAAAAAACCCCCCTCTCGGAATTTTCACGCCCGCGGGCCAGCGGCATTATTGCCGTAGGCCTGGACGAGGACGATTATCTGATCGGCGTAGCACTCACTGAAGGCAAGCATGATGTGATGCTTTTCTCGGATGCCGGAAAAGCCGTGCGTTTCGATGAGAACGACGTGCGCCCGATGGGACGAGGTGCGCGCGGGGTACGCGGGATGACGCTGGGCAAGGGCCAGAAGGTTATTTCCCTGCTGGTGGCCGAGAGCGAGGAACTGGCGGTCCTCACCGCAACGGAAAACGGCTATGGCAAGCGTACGCCGATAAGCGAATACACCCGCCACGGCCGTGGCAGTCAAGGCATGATTGCAATCAAGACCAGCCAGCGGAACGGCAAGGTTGTGGCGGCGAAGCTGGTCAGGGAGGATGACGAAATCATGCTTATTACTACTGGAGGCGTCCTGATCCGCACTCGCGTCAAGGAAGTCCGCGAGATGAGCCGCGCAACCCAGGGGGTTACCCTGATCAATCCGGACGAGGGCGAGAAGCTCGCGGGACTGGAACGAGTGGTGGAGGCCGACGAGGAATAAGAATCATGTTGGGACTTCTAAAAATCTGGAGTTGCAGGTAAGCTCATTTCTGAAAAGTCGCGAACCAAAATGCGGGCCACCCTGGATGAGCATAGATAAGAAGCATAAAAAGCTCTTTTACGGCATTGTGCCTTGCAGGATGCAGCAAGCTGGAAAAACCACGGAATGAATGCCAGCCATTTTGCTTTTCAGGGTGCTCCGTAGAGACGAAGGAGTTTTAATGGAACGGATATATAACTTTAGCGCAGGCCCGGCGGTATTGCCTGAGGAAGTTCTACAACAGGCGCGCGATGAAATGCTCGACTGGCATGGAAGCGGCATGTCGGTGATGGAAATGAGCCATCGCGGCAAGGAATTCATGTCCATTGCGGCAAAGGCCGAGGCGGATTTACGTGAACTGGCAGGCATTCCGCAAAATTACAAGGTTCTCTTTCTATCAGGCGGCGCTTCCGCCCAGTTTGCAATGGTGCCGATGAATCTGCTGCGCGGCAAGAAAAGCGCCAACTATATCAACACCGGGCAATGGTCCAAAAAAGCCATCCAGGAAGCAAAGAAATATTGCACCGTCAATGTCGCGGCTTCATCCGAGGACGCGAACTTCACTTACGTTCCGCCGCAGGAAACGTGGAATCTCGATCCGGATGCCGCTTACTTGCATTACACACCCAACGAAACGATAGGGGGAGTCGAGTTCAACTGGGTTCCGGACTTGCTGAACGGGAAGACTGATATGCCGCTGGTCGCCGATATATCCTCCACTTTCATGTCGCGCCCGCTGGATGTGTCCCGGTTCGGGCTGATTTATGCAGGGGCGCAGAAAAACGTGGGCCCGGCGGGATTGTGCATTGTGATTGTGCGGGACGACTTGTTGGGACATACCATCGCAGGCACCCCGACCATGTTTGACTACAAGATCCACGCCGATAATGACTCCATGTACAACACCCCCCCAACCTACCCCATGTATATTTGTGGCCTTGTGCTCGAGTGGTTGAAAAAAAGGGGCGGATTGAAGGCGATGGAGGAAACGAATATCACCAAGGCCAATTTGTTGTATGAATTGCTGGACGCTACCGATTTTTATCACTGTCCTGTCGCAAAGCCCGATCGCTCGCGCATGAACGTGCCGTTCACTTTAAAAAATGCCGCGCTCGATGACGAATTTTTGAAACAGGCCCGGACTCGCGGGCTAATCCAGTTGAAGGGGCATCGTTCAGTCGGCGGAATGCGAGCATCGATTTACAACGCCATGCCGCTGGAGGGGGTAAAAGTTCTGGTGGAATTCATGAAAGAATTTGCGAGCCATCATGCCTGAACGCGCACATAAAATTTTCCGCATACTTACGCTCAACCAGATTTCTCCGCTGGGCTTGAAGCTTTTTGACCCCAATCACTACGTGGTCGGCAATGACATTACAGAACCCGACGCCATCCTGGTTCGCTCGCACAATATGCTGCAAATGGATATCCCATCCAGCGTAAAAGCCATAGGCCGGGCCGGAGCCGGCACCAATAATGTCCCCGTAAAAGACATGAATCTACGTGGTGTGCCGGTCTTCAACGCGCCGGGTGCCAATGCAAACGCGGTAAAGGAACTGGTACTGGCCGGCCTGTTGATGGCATCACGCAACCTGGTCCCCGCAATTCGCTTCACCGAGGGTTTGCAGGGCGACGACGCTACCTTGCACAAGCTGGCGGAAGACAGCAAAAAGCAATTCGCAGGAATTGAATTGCCGGGGCGGACCTTGGGCATCATAGGCCTGGGCTCGGTCGGACGGCTGGTAGCGGACGCAGCTATCCGCCTCGGCATGAAGGTGATGGGTTACGACCCGAACATAACGGTCGACGCCGCCTGGAACCTGTCCTCTGAAGTCAAACGAGCGGAGAGCGTCGAAGATTTATTGCGAAATAGCGAGTTTGTAACGTTACACGTGCCGCTCGTGGATTCCACGCGGCGCCTGATTAACAGCGAACTCGCGCAAAATATGAGAAATGGCACCATTCTGCTCAATTTCTCCCGCGATGGCATAGTCGACGAAAAGGCGGTAATCGAGGGAATCGAGACCGGCAAAATAAAATATTATGTTTGTGACTTTCCAAGCAAGTTATTGCAGCATCATGCAGCCGTGATTACACTGCCGCACCTGGGTGCCTCCACCCTGGAAGCGGAAGAGAACTGCGCGGTGATGGTGGTGAACCAGATTATAGATTATCTGGAAAATGGCAACATCATCAACGCGGTAAATTTCCCCAACATAACAATGGAGCACGGATCCCCGTACCGGCTGGCGGTAGCCAATTCCAACGTTCCCAACATGCTGGGGCAGATTTCCACCAGCATGGCCAAAGCAGGTCTCAATATCCACAATATGGGTAACAAATCCCGTGGCGAGATGGCCTACACACTCGTTGATGTGGATAGCCCGGTACCACAAAAAACAATAGACGAGATTGCGGCGATCGACGGCGTATTGATGGTGCGCTATGTGCCGATACTGGCTGATCAGCCGAAGCCACTATAGAAACTCATTCTCGATGACCGGTCAACTCAAACAGCTGCGCGACAAAATAGACGTGATTGACAGCGAGTTGCTCAGATTGATGAGCGCGCGCGCTGCTCTTGCCCGTGAGATCGGGCAGATCAAAAACGGCATGGCAGCATATCGCCCCGAGCGCGAGGCCCAGGTGTTGGCCAGGCTGCGCGAACTGAATCCGGGGCCGCTGGCAAATGAACATATCGTGCGCCTATTCACCGAAATCATGTCCCTGTGTCGATCCATGGAAGAGCCTTTGACAGTAGCATACCTTGGTCCGCAAGGGACCTTTTCAGAAGAAGCGGCGCTAAAGCGCTTCGGCGGTGTCGTGACAACGCTCGCATGCAGCTCGATAGATGATGTATTTCGCAAAGTGGAGTCGGGCAAGGCCGGCTATGGCGTTGTACCGGTGGAGAATTCCACGGAGGGCGCCGTCGGCAGAACGCTGGACCTGCTGCTGCAAACCACATTAAAAGTGTGCGGCGAAGTAGCATTGCCCATACATCAGCTTCTGCTCGCAAGGCATTCCGATCTCACACGCATCAAGAAAATCTATTCCCATCCCCAGTCATTCTCCCAATGCCACGAGTGGCTTAACGCCAATCTGCCGCACCTGAAAGGGGCTGCGCGCATCAACGCCGCCAGCAACGCGGATGCCGCCAGGCTGGCTGCCGAGGACGAAGACGCCGCAGCGGTAGCAGGCAAGAAGGCCGGAGAGGTATTCAGGCTTACTGTTTGCGCAGAGAATATCGAGGACGACCCCAACAACACCACTCGTTTTCTGGTTATCGGCTTACAGGAAGTCGCGCCTTCCGGCAAGGACAAGACGTCGCTGGTCATGTCGGTTAAAAACCGCCCTGGCGCCATCCATGAATTACTGGCTCCGCTGGCGGACCACGGCGTGAGCATGAGCCGGCTGGAGTCCCGTCCTTCCCGTGCCGGTTTATGGGAATACGTGTTTTTCGTGGATATCGAGGGTCATCAGCAAGATACAAAAATCGCGAAAGCGCTACAGGAACTGCGAGAGAAAGCAGCGTTCCTGAAAGTGCTTGGGTCGTATCCAGCGGGATGACCATGATTGAACTACCGCGTTTTCGGGAAGAGCGAACCGGTAGTCTTATTTCACCTTTTTAAGCTTTCTTTCTATGTCTTTGCAATTTAATGGGTTTGGCCTTATGAATCTTTGCGATCTTGCTCCCGAATACATCCGCGCCATCAGTCCTTATCGACCCGGTAAACCCATCTCTGAACTGGCGCGCGAGATGAATATGGATGAACGCGCCATCATCAAGCTTGCATCCAACGAAAACCCGCTGGGCCCCAGCCCACTGGCGCTTGAGGCGATGAGCAGGGCGCTGGATCAGGTGGCGCTTTATCCGGATGGAAGCGGCTTCGAGCTGAAAGCGGCGCTGTCGCAACGTTATGGCGTAAGCAGCGATCAGATCGTGCTGGGCAACGGCTCCAATGATGTGCTGGAGCTTGCTGCCCGCGTTTTCCTGAAACCGGGCGCGTCCGCGGTTTTTTCGCAACACGCTTTCGCGGTTTACCCGCTGGTAACGCAGGCAGTGGGCGCAAGCGGTATTGCGATTCGTGCCATAAATTACGGCCATGATCTCGATGCGATGTTGCACGCGGTCATGCCCGAGACTCGCATGGTATTTATCGCAAACCCCAACAACCCCACCGGCACCTTGCTGGCTGCCCAAGACGTATTGCGTTTTCTGGAAAGGGTCTCGCCAGATGTACTGGTAGTGCTGGATGAAGCATATAACGAATATTTGCCCACTGCTGTCAAGGCTGACAGCATCGCATGGCTGAAGCGTTTTCCTAATCTGCTGATCACCCGCACTTTTTCCAAGGCATACGGTATGGCCGGCGTGCGTGTCGGCTTTGGTCTTGCGCACCCGGACGTTAGCGGTTTGATGAACCGCGTGCGCCAGCCGTTCAACGTAAACAGCATCGGCCTTGCCGGCGCTGTGGCTGCGCTGAAGGATGAGGAATTTGTAAAACGCTCTTATGCGCTCAACCAGGCAGGAATGCTCCAGATCACTACCGGACTGCGGCAACTCGGCATCGAGTACATTCCATCTTACGGTAATTTTCTGAGTTTCCGCGTGCCTGGCGATGTTAAAGCGGTCAATGAAAGCCTGCTTGAACAGGGCGTCATCGTGCGGCCGATCGGCATTTATGAAATGCCGGAGCACCTCAGGGTCACTGTCGGGCTCGAATCTGAAAATCAGAAATTCCTGAAATCGCTTGAGATAGCGCTTGATGCAGCGCGGGATATCCCGAGGATAGTCCCTGCAATGCGCGCCGAAATGGTACGGGGAGAATCCGTTTGATCATCGTTATGAACCGTGGCGCCACGGAAGATCAAATCGGCGCCGTAACAAGCAAAATTCAAAGTTTCGGTCTCGATGCGAATATCTCCCGAGGTACTGAACGCACGGTGATCGGCGCCATTGGCGACGAACGCAAACTTGACCCGGAAATGTTCGATTCCCTGAGCGGGGTCGAATATTCCATGCATATTGTCAAGCAGTACAAGATTGTATCGCGCGAATCGCACAGGCAGGACTCGATAATAGATGTAGGTGGCATACCGGTTGGCGGAACTCAGGTGCAGGTGATCGGCGGCCCGTGTTCGGTGGAAACCCAGGAGCAGATGGACTCCGCGGCGCAACATGTCGGTGCGGCAGGCTGCAAGCTGATGCGGGGGGGAGCTTTCAAGCCTCGCACCAGCCCTTATACGTTTCAAGGCAATGGTGAAGAAGGCCTGAAGATGTTCCGCAAGGCCGCGGACAAATACAAGCTGCGCATCGTCACTGAGTTGATGGATGCGCGCATGCTCGATACTTTCCTCAGGTACGACGTGGATGTAATTCAGATAGGCACGCGCAGCATGCAGAACTTTGAACTTCTGAAAGAGGTGGGGCGTATCAATAAGCCGGTGATACTCAAGCGCGGCATGTCGGCCACCGTTTCCGAATGGCTGATGGCAGCGGAATACATTGCGGCCGGCGGCAACCACAATATCATTTTTTGCGAACGCGGCATACGCACCTTTGAAACAGCCTACCGCAATGTGATGGATGTCACTTGCATTCCCGTCCTGAAAAAAGAAACTCATCTACCTGTTATCGTCGATCCTTCCCATGCCGGGGGGAAGGCCTGGATGGTTCCCGCGCTGGCCCGCGCGGCCATCGCCGCGGGCGCCGATGGCCTGTTGGTGGAAACGCATCCCAATCCGTGTGAGGCTTGGTGCGACGCGGACCAGGCGCTGAATCCGCAGGAATTCCAGGACCTGATGGGATCACTGCGCGGAATTGCGGAAGTAATTGGACGAAATCTGTAATTGAGCCATGTAACCTGGGATATCAATCGCGGCATGAACTTGCCTAAAGATGCGAAGGTGGCGAACATCGTGATCAACAAACTGGTGATTGTCGGTGTCGGCTTGATTGGCGGCTCATTCGCGCTTGCGCTGCGCAAGGCGCACTTGGCCAAACATATCGCTGGCGTGGGACGCAGCCGGCAAAACATGCATCGCGCCCTTAAGCTGGGGGTGATCGACGAGATCGCTGGCGACCTTCCTTCCGCTTTGAAGGACGCGGACATCGTGTTCCTCGCCATACCGGTCGGGCAGACCGGCGAGATCATGGCACAGATATCGCCCCACCTCGAACCTGGCACGATCGTGACAGACGCCGGGAGTACGAAGCGAGACGTAATTGCCGCCGCTCGCACTCATTTGGCTGAACATCTGGAAAATTTTGTCCCGGGACATCCCGTTGCAGGCGCCGAACAAAGCGGGGCAGGTGCGGCGAACGCTGATCTGTTCCGTGGCAAGAATGTTGTGCTGACTCCACTTGAAGAAACCAGCTCCGAGGCGAAAAAGCGAGTGACGGAATTATGGCAAGCTTGTGGCGCACGTGTCTCCTTGATGGGCGCCCCCCAGCACGACAAAGTCCTTGCCTCGGTTAGCCACCTTCCCCATGTGCTCGCATTCACGCTAATGAACCACATCTCTACGGAGCATCGTCCGGAAGATCTGCTGCCCCCGGACAATCTACCGCTCCCAAACGGTCCATTGCGCTTCGCCGGCACGGGTTTCCGCGATTTTACCCGCATTGCCGGAAGCTCCCCCGAAATGTGGCGCGACATATGCCTTGCCAACCGCGAAGCGCTATCCAGACAAATCGATGCCTTTCAGCGCGAACTTGCAGACGTGCGTGAAATGCTTGTGCGCGAAGACGCAGAAGCGCTTGAAAAAGTTTTTGCCAATGCCCGCGAAGCACGCCGGCAATGGTTGAAAAGCATCACTTGAATAAATAGAAATATATAAAACTCTTCCTGTAGAACTAGTACTTTTGTCAGCGTTTTATTTCCCTATTACCGCAGCGCGCATAAGTTCTGCGCCTCCTCGTACCAAGCCCTTACTAAATCCGCAGCAATGTCGAAATACCTGACACTTCGACTAACAGGCGTATTCATGGAACAATAAATAAATTTTGTAATCAGTAGGTTAGGTTTTTATAAAACACGTTGCATAATTCTTGCTCTATTTTTATCCGTTTCTGTCATCACCCCAAGTAAAGCAAAATAACTTCAATACTGTCAAGGAGTAAGGTAATGAAAACTTCATGGTTATTAAGCTCGATGCTTTTAGCGGGAACGGTTACGCTCAATGCGGCACATGCTATAGATTTGCGAACTGGCTTTGGTGGCCCGGCAGATTACGGAGAGCTTTCACAGTTGCCCAATGATGATGGCTCATCAAGTCAACTCAACTTACCATTTTCTTTAAACTTTTTTGGAAGCAATTACAGCACATTCTGGGCAAATAATAACGGCAATATTACTTTTGGAGGTCCTCTTGACGTTTTTACGCCGGAGCCATTTCCGATTTCCGGTCAGCCGATGATTGCACCGTTTTGGGCAGACGTGGATACGCGGACAGGCGGGGCAGTGTATACGGCGTCCCCAGACGCGAATACTTTGATTGCGACCTGGAATAACGTTGGTTATTACAATCTGCATAACGATAAAGTCAACGACTTTCAGATGACGTTGCTCAATCGTCCGGACACCGGTGCAGGCAATTTCGACATCGAGTTCCGTTACCGGCAATTGCAATGGACGACTGGCGATGAAAGCGGCGGCTCGGGCGGCATGGGAGGTATGCCGGCACAAGCGGGATATGACGCAGGCAATAACACCGATTTCTTTACGCTGCCGGGCTCTTTAAGTTCCTCTATCCTCCAACTTGCCAACACTAGTAACGTTAGTGAAGCTACTCCGGGCCTTTGGACCATGGCAATTCGGAATGGGAAGACATCTGATGGATCATCGCCAGATGCCCCGCTATTACCTGATGTCGTCCAGGCGGACGGCTGGCATTTTAATTTCAACATCCAGCTTAACCAAACGATCTTTATTGATCCAGCCATCGTAACTGGCTACGACTTTATCGTGAATTCTGGGCCGAATATTCAGAGTGCCCTATTTCCAATCTTGGCTGGCGACGCAGATGGGTATGATATCTTCGCCTTCAACGATGCTACCGCTGCGTATGACGTCGATCTTGGGCATGCCGATGGCGGACACGTATTCGATTTCGGCACGGGTGGTATCAGCCAGTTTGGCGTCCGCGGTATTGACGTCGAGGCCGGATTGGATCCGGATAATACGCAGGCCTTTGTAACTGGCTTGACATTCGTGTCTGACGGGGCTGTGAACATGACGATGACGCCCGTACCCGAGCCAGAAGCTTATGCTTTGCTACTTGCTGGTCTGGGTCTTATAAGTGCTGTCGCACGTCGCCGGCGCAGCTGAGAGTCATCGCATTTTGAATTAACAGAAATTTTTTCGGCTGTGTACCCGTAGCGTGGGCCAGTTCATCGATTGGAGGCTTTCCTCCAGCACGGACACATCCAGCGGCAGATGTACCGCGTCCCGCGCCTGGGCAGGGGCCAGGCGCGGGCGTAACAACTCATCCGTGAGCAGGCTATTGCCCGCGCAGCCGCGGCAATGCGCGCCGGGGCAATCGCCGCAACTCCTGCCAGGGGTTGATTCTGACTATTTCGTTCATGATCATACGTTCCCGGTCAAATCGTCAATTGCCCTGAGAACGCCATGTCCGGATGTTATCTCGCGCAATTGCCCTTGCGGGTTGGTGATCTGCATTCTCTCCAGCCATGCTTCAAATTCCGGCGCCCGCTTCAAGCCCAGCAGAGCACGAAGATAAAGCGCATCGTGAAACGACGTGCTCTGGTAATTCAGCATAAAGGCAGAAATATTACTTATACGTCCTGCTTGGTCGGCCTGTCAGCGGTATCGTGCGTGAGGGGTTTGTCAGTAAACAAATAATCCTTCATTTCAGCAGAAAACACGGGGTCCCTGCGCCGGATCCATTCCATTACCATGGCCGCATGCTCTTTCTCCTCATCTCGATTGTGCGCGAGGATTGCCTTGAGTTCCTCGTCTTTGCACGCATCCACACGCTGGTTGTACCAGTCAATCGCCTCCAGCTCTTCCATTAGAGAAACGATTGCTTTGTGCATATCCCGCGTTTGGTCCGACAATTCTTCGATAGGTTCATGGTAACCAACATTTGCCATGGCTTTCTCCTTATTCTCTTTTCGCGTAACGGGTAGCTATGATCATCTTTTTTTCTTGTTAGTACAATGGGAGCGTCAATTGGGGGGCTGAACTTAAGCCTGATTTGACTGAAGGACGGGAATAGCCGAGTGCCAGGGGCAGCAGAATCTAAAGTCATGGCTGTTCTCTACCATGCATTTTCATTGCTCATCGAACTATTGATAAGTCCAAAGCGCACGAATATGAGAGCCAGATGATTAAGTGGGGAACAACAAAGACCCCATTGCATTCTTATGCGGTATTTCGCACAGAATAAACAAAAAGAAAGGATGAGAATAATGCCGTAACCTGCAAGGAGGTGCGCCATGAACGACTTTTTAGTGTTTTGGAGTACATATATTCTTGTGCTTGTCGCTGGCTTGGGGGCCTTGGTGATGAGTTGAGGCTGAACAGCGACTGATGGCCCGGCAGCGTATTGCTACCGGGCCATTTTATTTCCAGGCCAATCAAGCAACTGCTCTTGATGATTCAACAGCATAGAAGCACGTACCATCCGCATCAGAGTTTCCATTGAAGCTGTGAAACACTTGTAGCCGACCTCGTGAGGAGAACACTAAAGGTGGAGTTCCCTCGTATGAAGGCAAATTATGTTCTTTCTATCATCGTATTTGCTTGCGCGTTGCTGCCCCTCACTGTACAGGCTGAGTCGAGCCGAGAACTGCTCAACCTGATAAATGCGTACCGGGCTGATCCTCCACGTTGCGAAGGTGCCCAGGAAGAACCTCTGCCACCGCTGGCTCCCAGCATGAGCCTTGCCCGGTTGCAGGTGGGATCCGCTCGGCAATTGAAGGAGGCAATGCGTGCAGTAGGCTTTCTGGCAGCGGGTGCCGAAGCAATAACGTTGTCCGGTCCGTCGGACGCGGCCGAGGCAATGCGCTTCGCTGCCCAACTCAACTGTCGCGTGTTGCTGAGTCGACGTTACTCGGTAGGCGGTGTGTCGCAGCAGGACCGGGAATGGCAAATTGTTTTTGCGCAGCCGCTAATAAGCCCCGATCTCGGGGATTGGCAGCAAGCGGGACGGCAGGTATTGAACTTGGTGAATACCGCACGTGCCAAGGCGCGGGCTTGCGGCAATACGTACTATAAAGCGGCTTCGCCCCTGCATTGGAGCGCAAAACTGGGAGCCGCCGCTCTGGCACACAGCCGTGACATGGCTGAACACGACCGTTTCGGACATACGGGCAGCGATGGCAGCACGGTGGCAACGCGCGCGAGCGATGAAGGCTATGTGTGGCGAAGCATTGGGGAGAACGTGGCTGCGGGCAAGGCCGAGCCCGAGCAGGTGGTCAACGGCTGGTTATCAAGCAGCGGCCATTGCGCTAACATCATGAACGGGAGTTTTACTGAAATGGGCGCTGCTTACGCAGCTAACCCGAAAAGCGACACCATTATCTTCTGGACACAGGTTTTTGGCAGGCCGCGTTAGCGACTCGGTAACCGCGACTGCTGCGCTGCTTGCTAAAATCAACCCGCTTAATTAATCCGGCAAGAACTGCGGGGCTGGAAGATAGAGGAAAGAACAAGCGTCATCGGAACTACATATTTGGATATTAGTTGGCGGAGGCAGTATCCACCATCGAATTACGCAGAACCGTATTAGCAGCACTAACCTTGGCAGGAGGTGAGAAATGACTGACGACGAGAAAAAGCAACCCGGGGGCGGCTTCAGGCCCGGGCTGGTTATACTGAGAGTAATACTTTGGACTCTCATTTTCAGCTTTCTGGTAGTTTTCCTGATGGGAAACTGAAAATCTGCCAAAGGCAGGGCCGATGTCAGTCATCCGAAGACCGGAGAGCCTTTAAGCTCCCCGAGTTTCACTAGATTCAGACTCGATTGGCAAACTTGTCGATCGTGTGCGGAAGAATCAATCGAGTCTGACCTAACGATTACACGACAATTCTTCGATCGGCTCATGGTAACCAACATTTGAGTAAGAACCCGTACAACATATTGCCGGGTGAGCGAATAATTGCTTACATTCGCATGACTCCCTCTAACCTGAATTCGACTAAGTTTTGTCAAAAGTAGGTTGTTTGGGTGCCAAAGCTTGACTACATACACTCCACTTTAGCAAAATGGCATTTGTTTGTCCTATCCACCAGGATCGTTCACCATGCCGACTCCCACCACAACAATTTTCGGGACCTTTGCGACCACGCAAACGGCCGGAACGAAAGTAACAGTTCAAGTCAAGCTGCTCGAAGACGCGGCGAGTGGCGCGCTTGGAGTGCGAAACACCTATGGAGGGACAATGCGCGTCTTCAACCTGGCGCAGACATACGGTTTCAAGTACGATTTCCATCTCAGCTTCAAGCTCGATAATACCAGCCAATGGGCTGAGGCCACTACCCATCTTTGCGCCCGAGACGAAGCAACGGGACATAACGCGTGCGCATACTGGTTCTACGATCTGGTGCAGATGGGCGGCACTGGAAAGCTGGCGTGGTCGTTTCAAGGAAGCGCGCCCGACAATTTACTTTACCGAAGCTTTATGGAGTCTATTGCCATCAGCGCTTCGGCAACTTCGCTTACAGCCCAGCGAATGAGGAGCCGGCGTGCCACGGCGCCACTGGAGAAGCTGCTCGCCAAGTTCGACAGTCTAATCACACAGGGTCGTGCAGCAATCGTGACGGATCGCCACGGCAGGAAGCTGCAATATACGAAGTAAGCAAGAACCGTCATCTCGCCCTCTTGCCACAAGTTTAAGCATCCAAGCTGGCTGTTAAAGTAGCGGCATGAGGGTCTTGACCTCAATTCTTGCAATAAAACAGCCTCATGGTCTCTTGTTCTTGCTTAATTATGGCTGCATCCAAAGCGGCCTGACTCGTCGCTTCTACCACACAATCGCTCCCTGGCCCAGTTTTAAATATTGCAGCATCACAAATAAGTTCTTATAAACTCAATCTATTCCCCAGCGATAACTGGCTTGTAACTTATTCGCAACCGCTCGTCTCGGCAGCGAATAAAATTGGGGTTATGCTAAAATCCGACTGATACGGAAGCGTGGCCGAGCGGTTTAAGGCACTAGTCTTGAAAACTAGCGAAGGGGTAACCCTTCCGTGAGTTCGAATCTCACCGCTTCCGCCAATTCAACTTCCTGCTCCGTCCGGTGACATCCAGTAAATCTAGCAAAAACAAATAGAATTCCTTGTTTATCATCCTGAGTAGTATCGTAACGTCCTGTTGAGTCCAGCCTTAAACCGTGGTAATTTACGTGGTAGCAAATTTACCACGGTGAAAAGTTACCACGATGCCTACGAATCTACTATCCGCTGCGGAATGCAAGAACGCCAATAGCAATGGAGCGAGCGTCCGCAAGCTCTCAGATGGTGATGGTCTTTATTTGTGGGTTTACTTGGATGGCCGCAAGTATTGGCGGATGCGCTACTGGCAGGCCGGCAAGGAAAAGTCCCTTTCCCTTGGAGTTTATCCAAGAGCTAGCCTGAGCGATGCGCGGAAAAAGCGCGACGAAGTACGCAAGCAACTGCAAGATGACCTTGATCCCTCCGCCGAGCGTAAAGCCGCGAATCTCCGGAAAAAGCTTGCCGCTGAAAACTCATTTGAAGCTGTTGCCCGAGAGTGGTACGGCAAGCAACTGCACACATGGGTGCCCCACCACGCCAGCGATGTAAAACGTCGCCTGGAAAACAATATCTTCCCAATCCTCGGTAAGCGTCCCATTGACCAGATTGAAGCGCCCGAACTGCTCCAAGCCCTCCAAAAGATAGAAGAGCGTGGCGCATACGACCTTGCTCACCGTGTGTTACAGGTTTGTGGGCAGGTATTCCGCTATGGCATTGCGACTGGCCGCTGTAGGCGCGATTTATCCACCGACCTCCGAGGTGCACTAACACCGCACAAGAAAAAACACCAAGCGGCCGTTCGGCAAGAGGAACTGCCGGAACTGTTACGCGCGATAGCGAAGTATGACGAAACCGGCGATAAACAAACACGCCTTGCCCTGCAACTGCTGGCACAAACTTTTGTTCGTACCAACGAACTGATAGGTGCGGATTGGGCAGAGTTTGATCTAAACAACGCCTTGTGGATTATCCCCGCCGGGCGCATGAAGATGAAAGCGGAGCATGTTGTGCCATTATCAAAGCAGGCGGTTTTCATTCTCACCGAACTAAAGAACATATCTGGTAGCAGCCGCTTGGTGTTTCCTGGTCGTAACCGAGACAAGCCCATCAGTAATAATACGATGCTGTTCGCCCTTTACCGTCTGGGATACAAAGGCAAGATGACCGGACACGGTTTCCGCGCAGTGGCCTCTACCATTCTCAATGAAGCCGGCTTCAACCGAGATGTCATCGAGCGACAGCTTGCGCACTGCGAACGAAATGAGATTAGAGGTGCTTATAACAGGGCGGAATACTTGCCCGAGCGCAAGCGCATGATGCAGTACTGGGCGGAGTATTTGGAGTCAGTGGAAGCGGGGGGCAACGTAATTCCGCTGCACCGCCATCTTGCATAATTGGCACATTTCGTTTCTATTGAGAGTGAGTCGTGAGATCGGCTCTCAGGAGCAAAGGACACGTCATAGTACGGGAACCCTCCTGTCGTAAGGCTCCAGAGCTTTCCAGCTCCCCGCCATTGTCGCCTCTGCGCATTGCAATTTGATATCGTCGGCGTAGCGATCCAATTTCGGTTAGATTAGCAAACCCACTGAAAACCAGTTCTTTCCTATTCTTTGCCATTTCGGGCATGTGCTCATCTCCGTTGAATCCCTCGGATGCGATGCCCGATGGTGAGAACGTATCCATCGTGACT
Source organism: Nitrosospira briensis (assembly GCF_900115125.1). Classification (GTDB taxonomy): domain Bacteria; phylum Pseudomonadota; class Gammaproteobacteria; order Burkholderiales; family Nitrosomonadaceae; genus Nitrosospira; species Nitrosospira briensis_A. The sequence continues at coordinate 139,146 of NZ_FOVJ01000006.1, forward strand.
TCTTTCAACCTCGTACCGGCGAGACACTCCAGCTAGCTTTCGTACCGGCGTCCGTCCGAATGCTTTCGATTGCCGAATGCTGGTACGGCTGAAATACAGAAGCACGCAATCATAGCTGTCATGCTTCTTCTCGCCGAACCGATTCAGTCGCTGATCAACAAGCAGCGGGATATAGCGCCGCGCGTACCGCACCTGAGGGCGCAAGTTTATTGCTGTGGCCGCTCGGTTGGCGACTTTCCAAACTCGTCGTCCAGTTCGTGAAAAAGCTTCTGTTGCCGCCCCCTCCTCGGCTTCCCGGCATTCATCCGCAAGCTTCCACTCTTTATCTTGGGGACGCTTTATTCAGAGATCGCGCCGGGCATTACGGCTAGTGTCAACGATAGTATTAGCCCAGCTTCTTGGCGAAATCGGCTTTCCGCGATCCTACCCCTGGCTCTACCTTTCTATATAAACAACATCCTTCTGCTAGTCTGGACTGGATTTAAATGCATTATACGAAAACGTATTAAAAAACGTAATACGTTTTCGTATACAAGCACTTACTTTATGAAAATATGGTGACATCCTATTTTTACCAGTCTAAAATCCTATCTGAAGTTGCCACGTTATTATGATGGGGGACATGGAAGATATGAAACCTTCGCCAATTTTTTCATTGAATGAATGGCTGCCGCTTGAGCAGGCAGCGAACCATCTTTCCTCTGTTATAGGTGCCACTGTGAGAACGGCGGATATACTGAGATTTGCCCTCGACGGCCATTTAAAGTTATCGGTTCGGTTTCCAAATTTCGCGACAGTAAAACGCGGTGAAATTATTCAATTCCCTCATTCCCAAATTGAAGCGTCTATAACAGCCGGGGTGTTACCGAGTGAGTTGAAATGGCAGATGCTACCCCCTACAGCCGCCAGATTCCTTGCCGATGTGCCTGAAGAAGCGGAGGGGCAACCGTTCTTCAAGATTAGAAATCTGAAGCTGGATGATGAGCGTTATGTCAAATTTGTTGGAAAGGTTAAAACTATTATCGGACTGTGGGATTTGCCGATGATTGGTGGTGAAATGATTGATGTCGAGGAGCGATATCAACAGCTGACCGGCGGCCCCAATCTCAATTTAGCGGCGATCGAAGGCGCGGTGGTTGAAGGACCTGACGGCGGGCTATGTCAACTACAGGAACAATTCAGTGTCAAAGAATATTCGTCCGTTTGGGATCAAGAACACAGGGAATTGAAGCAACAAATAGCTGCTGCTGATATTCCCGAGGAAGAGGCCGAGAAATTACTGGATTCGCACAAAAAAGAGAGAAAGCAGATTCTTCAAACGATGAAAGCGCTGTCTGAGGAAGATAGCTTTTATCCGGCAAGACGATTGCCAAAGGACAGCACCTTGGTTGTTCGTAGGGAAGTACTTATAGAATTTGAAAAATTTGTAAAACAACGCCAGTTAAACCCTTGTAACCCTGTGGACAATAACGCGCAACATCGCGTTCCGACCAATTCCTGCCAACCTGCCATTGCTCGCAAGATAATCCAGTACTTCAAAGTCAAATGTGATCCAGACGAAAACACCGAATGGTGGAAGGATAAGATGCGCGAAGCAAACCGCAACGGTTTGGCAGGATGCCGCGTCGGTGAAGGTAGGAAGGGGCCTGGAGGGTCGTCGTGGCGGCCTGATCAAATTGCTGCATGGCTGTTGGATCGGCATGAAAAGGGTCACGAGGGGCTAAGCTCGGACGCCGCTGCAGCCGCCCTAAGGAGATTCCCCGGCTGTGACGAGGCAGCCACCGCTTTTTTTCAGTCTGACGAATAATCCCTCATTCAGTTGCCGTAAATTGCCGTAGCTAATTGCCGTAGCTGCAACACGGCAATTCAGCCCGACCCGCACCTATCCTTGATCTCTTGCCGTTACTAACCATACGGCAACTTCACGGCATGTAAAAAGTTGCGGGAATGCTCCGCTGCATTCCTCAACTGTACGGACAAGGCCAGTAACATGCGGAGCACCGGGCTTGTTCGTTAGGACAAATCATGGCTGAACAACTGCGTTACTTTCTTCGACTTCCCAAGGTAATAGCCCTTTCAGGTCGCTCTCGCAGCTGGATATACGAAGCGATTCGTCGTGGAGAATTTCCCGCCCCCATTTCCATCGGTGCTCGATCTGTAGCATGGACAGAACAATCAATAGCGGAATGGCAGGCACGTTGTATCGAGCAAAGCCGCAAAATGGCAGGTGGGGCGCAATCGTGAGTATTCATCATTTGCTGTCATTGCTCAATAAAGTCAAACGTACCGGGTCGGGCCGCTGGCTGGCCGCATGCCCGGCACACGATGATCGCAACCCTTCACTGGCTCTGCGTGAACTTGATGATGGACGCGTTTTGCTGCATTGCTTTGCCGGTTGTGCTGCTCACGAGATCGTCAGTTCTGTTGGATTGCAGCTAACTGATCTTTTTCCAGCAGGTGAGATCCAGGGTGGCAAGGGAAGACCGGAACGACGACCCTTTGCTGCTGCTGACATACTACGCTGCATTGCATTCGAGGCGCTTGTAGTCGCAGTGGCAGCCACGACGCGGCTAGCAGGCCCCCTCTCCGATACCGATCACAATCGTCTGATGCTGGCCGTCACCCGCATACACGAGGCATTGGCTGCTGGAGGGATTAGCGATGCTAAATGACACCTTGAAGTGGCAGAACAATCAGGTTGCCACACTGATTCCGCGTTATGAGCACGGCGCGAGTGGTAAGAACAATGCAGACAGCCAAACTAAAAAAGATGGCAAGGAGGATAAATCAACTGCAAATGCGCTGATTGAGCTCGCGGTGAGGCACTGCGAGTTTTTCCATGACGAACGCGGTGACGGGTATGCGGTTGTGACCGACAACCAGGTGAGGCTTACCTTGGGGCTTCGCCGGAAGGAGTTCCGCCGCTGGCTTGCGGGCACTTTCTACAAAACAACGAAGCGAGCGGCAAACAATGAAGCCTTATCAACGGCACTGTCCGTTCTTGAGGCAATGGCGGCATATGACAACCCTCAGCTGGAATTATCCAACCGCTTCGCCATGCGTGATGGCGAGATATACATCGACCTCGCGGACAAACGCTGGCGGGCGATAAAGGTAAGTGCTGCCGGATGGGAAATAGTGGATAAGCCGGCTATCATGTTTCGTCGATACCCACATCAACACGCGCTGCCTGATCCCGTTGGCGGAAGGAAGCTATCGGACATACACCAGCACCTCAGAATCAGGTCAAAAGACGATCAGTACATGATGGAGGCATGGTTGGTCGCCTGTGCATTCCCAAACGTGCCCCGGCCTGCCATCACCTTCCACGGTCCGCAGGGCGCGAGCAAAACGACAACGGCGCGATGCATCAAAGCCCTTGTTGATCCAAGCCTGACAGGGTCGGTTGATCTGGGGAAATCGCCCGCAGACCTCGCACAAATTCTCGATCATCACGGCGTGCCGTGCTTTGATAACCTGACCAGCATTCAGACATGGGCAGCAGATATGCTCTGTCGTGGGGTTACAGGTGGAGCGTTTACCAAGCGCGAATTGTATTCCGACAATTCGGACGTGATCCTGTCCTTCAAACGGCCCATCATTATCACAGGCATCAACATCCCAACTCATGCTCCCGATCTGCTCGATCGATTGCTCCTGATTGAGCTGGAGCGTATTCCAGCCAACAAGCGCATGGACGAAACCACGTTCTGGACCAGGTTCAATGCGGATTTGCCACTGCTGTTTGGAGCGCTGCTGGACGCGATCGCAGGGACGTTACGGCATCTCCCCACCATCAAACTTAGCAGGATGGCGCGGATGGCCGATTTTACGCGTATTGCTTGTGCGTATGCCGAATATGCGGGGATCGGTTCCAAGAAAATGCTCAGCATCATTATGAAACACGCTTCGCGCCAGACCGAAGAGGTACTGCAAGCTGATCCGGTCGCAACCGCCATTCTCAATTTCGTTAAAAAACAGGTTCGCTGGACAGGTACCGCGAGCGAATTGCTTAACTTGCTCAATGGGGCTACCCCCGGGCCCCGGCCTGAGAAGTGGCCTCGCCAAGCAAATAACCTTACGCGTCAAATGAATGTGCTTCAGGCAACGCTGGAGGAGGCGGGTATCAGCGTCACCAGGCACAAGAAGGGCCGAAAGGGTGACAAACAAGTGACGCTGGAATATAAGGCGAAATCATCGTCTGCATCGTCCGCTCCGTCCAACCCACCTATCGGTGGGAATTTGCCCGCTGATGGTAATTCAAATGTATCGTCCGTGAAGGACGATAAATGCGAGGATAAACACCTATCGACTGCAATATCGTCCGCGATCAAACCTAGCACTGGTACCGCTTCCGGCGATGCGGTCGGTAAGGACGATAAACCCGGGGTGATTTCTAGAACATTGGCTGGATATGGTGCAGATTAACCTAGGAGAGGCTAAGTAATGGCAAGCAGACGGAAAAAATCAGCCGCACCTCCCAATTATGAGGGATATCCCCGAAAGGCAGTGGAGTGCGAAGATGGAAAAACCGGGGAGGAAAGGGGGCGCAAGTACGCAAGGTTCACAACCTCTCCAGAGCTTGCTGCGTACCGGGTAATTAACGGTGTCGAGCAAAACTCAGGCGTAGATAAAGGCATTGATGTTCCCACCTTGATGGAAACGTTGCGCCACCAGGCAAAGGCGGTGAATCGGGGGGACCTGGCGCAAGCAGAGGCGATGCTGATGAATCAGGCTACGGCGCTGCAAAGTCTGTTTGCGCGGCTGACAGAAAAAGCTTTTTTAGCCGCACAGCTTCCGCAATTTGAAGGTTTCATGCGAATGGCGCTCCGAGCACAGAATCAGTGCAGGGCAACACTAGAAACGTTGTCAACGATAAAGAATCCTCCGATCGTTTATGCCAAGCAAGCGAACGTAACAACTGGACCACAACAGATCAATAATGGGGTTGGTTCACCTTCGCACACGCGAGAAATCGAAAACGGGCAAATCCAACTATCAGTGGAAGACAATGAGCTACGAACGGACACCGGAACACCGGCGCTTACGGGCCGAGTTAATCAGGAAGTGGAAACCATGGGAAAAATCCACCGGACCGAAAACTCCTGAAGGTAAGGCCGAGTCTGCCAAGCGTGGATATAAAGGTGGATGGCGGAAGCAAATGCGGGAAATACGGAGTGTTTTGCGAGGTCAGGAACGGGCGCGGCAGCACATGATGGAGTAGAACGAGAGGGACGAGAAGCCCCAACAGGTGACATTAAAAAGAAACAGGACCCAAATCGGTTTAATTTAATTGATCTCTGTCGCCCGCCCTTATTGGAGCAGGTGGGCTGCTTTCCATTTTCCGCTGAGGGAGTAGGCCAGGTTGTTCCAGAAGGATCAAACCATCGGTGTCTCCTATCTGTAGCGGCCGGGTAGTAAATGGCTATTGACGGATAAGAAGCCAACCTAAAATGAAGCTTCCTGCAATAGTGCCGAATGCACCGAGGATAAAAATTAGCCAGCGATAAAAATACCAGCTATTGCGGCCTCCATTTGTAATTTCATTCTCCATAAACTGTGACACTGCTTCTTTATTAAAAAGATTTTTCTGCTGATGCTCAGGGCCGCCAAGCTTATCCTGTATGTCGGCAAACCAGGGGTGCTCGATGGCAGAAGAGTACGTCTCATGCAATCGCGCGGCATAGACGTAAAAGGAAACATACAGTCGGTAGTAGCGGCCTACAAGTCGATAGGTGATGTATGATACCGGTCCCATGAGTATAAGAAATATTGCTGCCAGGACCAGCGCGAGCCTCGATGCTTCTGGCGCTCCCTGAAGCTTGTCGAACGAGAATGCGGCAATGGCCAGCGAGGCAGCCAGAATTGTAGTTAGCAGGGTGAGCGAGTATTTTGTATGGGAGAAAAATAGTTGAAGTGAATTGAGCATGTTTTGACGGGAGAAATCCAACATCTCCTCGTGCCGAAGATCATGCGGCGGATCATTTTTTTTCATGGTTCCCCTATCACCATTAGGTTCGCTGCCAAAATAAACCCACTTGCTTAGTCGTGACAGGAACAGGCACTAGTGTGCATAAGCTACGGGCACATCGCTCCATCTTGTCGTGTAGCAGGGCGACATGTTTTCCCGCCGCACCCAGGGCTTTGGAGCGGCTGAGGAAAATACCGATACCGTATTGCGGCCATAGCGCAGGTTCAAGGCATCAATCGCTTTCATCAATCCATCGGAGCGATTGCCGGTTCCATATTGGGCAAGCAACGAGCCCTGCATTGTCCGTATCTCACCGATATCGATGAGCATCACCCCAGCCTTATTATAGGCGTAGCCTGCGCGGTAGATTCTCTTGAGTCCAAACAAGGCGGCGCGCACCAGCAGGCGGGTATCCGAACTCTCGTTGGGCAAGGGCACAACGATGCTGTTGCTGTACCGGGGACCCTGCTCCCGGAAGCGGTTGGTCTGAAAGAATACCTGGATGGCGCTGCACACCCCGTTCTGGCGGCGCAGTTTTTCGGCAGCGCTGCTTGCGTGGCCTGCGACGGACTCGCTCAGTTGTGGCAAGGCCCCGACCGGCTGGCCGAATGAGCGGGAAGCAATGATCTGTTTTCGGGGCGGGGCGACTTCTTCCAGCGCAGGCATGACAGCCCGCGCAACTCGTTGCCGGTGCGCTCCATCACCACGCCGAATCTTGAGCGCAGCCAGCATGGTGGCGTATCGCGCAAGGCCTTGACCGTGCTGATCCCGCCCCGTGCAACTGCGACCCTATGCGCCGGCCCACACCCCATACTTCCCCGACCTCTTTGCCAGAGAGCAATGCATCGGTCTCTGCCAGCGGCATGGCCGCCAGGTCGCAGACCCCATTGAACCCGGGTTGTTTCTTGGCAATATGATTGGCAAGCTTCGCCAGCGTCTTGGACGCGCCTATGCCCACGCACCGCTTCATAGTCTGACCACCGCTCATTTCCTTTATCCAACCGGTCATGAATGTTGAAGGCCTACAGCGGTCTGCACTCGTCAGCCCCGGCAGTTCTTCCCAAGCCAGCGGTACCAACACGCCAAGTTCGGGAGGTGCACGAGCCCGCCCAGGCAGTGCTGTGGTGGTTCCCAGCCGTTTCGCAGGTAATCCATAAAGGCTTCATAGTTTTTTTGACAGTACGCGTCCTGCTTCTTTCAGCGGTAGAACGTCTGTTCCGAAATCCCCACCTTCCAGATCAGGTCCGCTACCGGCATCCCCACTCCGCCTGCTTAAATGCCCGCTCCGATCTGTTTTATTGAACATGGCTTATTCTTCATGGCAAACACGGCTTTTCAAGGTCAAGTTTGCCAAAAAACTCACTTTCAGTGTGGTCCTGAATTTCTAGGTCGGATCAGTATTTTCTCTTCTGGATTCCTGTTTCAACCAGGGCACGTCTTGGCTCGGCGCAAAACCCTCGAAGAGGAACAATTGGCTACGCCAGCGTCTTCTTATTGACGTGCAGCAGTGTGTCCCGGAGCAATTGTTGTGCTTTCTAGTCGCTGAGGCTGAGCCTTTGAGCAAATTTATGTTTCAGCAATTTGTTTAAGGAATCCCGATCGTTCAATAGGTCGCGAAGGTTTTCATCGTTCGCATTCTCGGAAAGTAGTTCATCCCATAAATTAATCCACGTCCATTCCAACCATTCCCTTACAGCCGACGGGCCTTCGCCGAGAATGCCTTTAAGCTCGTCATCAGGTTCCGGCCATTCAAGTATTGCTTTTGCTCTGAGTTCCCCTATGGTTGCGTCGGGATTCTCCTGTTTTAAATGTAGGAAATGGAATGGCGTACCCGGTTTTTTTTTCAGTTCCTCTCGTTTTTTTTCAGAATCAGGGATAGTGAACCATCCCGGTTTTCCTAGGGTCGTCATGCCCTTGCCTTCTGTTTTCTTAATGATTTCAATGATGCCAACCCAAGGCAACCTTTTTTGAAAGTCCGGATAGATTTGATCCAAAAACCGCCCCGTTCTGGACAATAAATCTGGCGGGTAGATACCCAGCCGTTCATCAAATCGTCCTTTCCGCACTGCCGCTTCGTCGAGGGTACCGATGAGATTGGTGACTAGCACATACGCGACAGAGCGTTTTTCGGTCCAGTTATGCAAATTCTTCAGCTTGGGGAGCATCCCGGGTGTCAGAAACGAAAACACATCCAGCTGCTTTTCGGGATCCACCTTCCGCCGTTTCAGAACAGGATCGAACTCATCGAACAGAATCACGGTACGGGTCAGCATCGACAACGCTTCGAACACGGCCCGCGCCCTCTGCTCGATATCCTGCTCGCCATACTTCACAAGGTCGCTGGGCGTAACTTCTACGAGCTTCACGTCGCAGCTAACCGCTAGTGCCTCGACTAAGGTCGTCTTGCCAGTACCGGCCGGACCATGCAGGACGAGAGAGCATAGCGGCTCTCGCTTGGGTAAAGACACACCCGACACATGGGCGCACATCCGCTGCAAGGTTATCGCTATGGAATCCAGCCGCTGGATTCCATTTTTCGGCCAATCCTTTTCCTCGATACATGGGGGGCGTTGTGGGATCATGGTTTTCAGAGTATCGGCATCAGGAGCTAGGCGTAGACCATAATCCGGGTAGAACAGCGAGTCCAGCGTCAAGTTTTCACTTAAACCTATGTTTTTTTCCTTGACCGAGAAATGTTTGAGGATGATATGGTTGATGCGTTTGTCGAGCATTTCGTTGATTTTGGCCAATGCCATGATGGCCCGTGCGGTAGCCTTCAGGTTAGCCTGTAACGGAGGCTGGGAGTATTCCCAGTCCCAACCCTTCTTGGCGCTTGTATCCTCAAAAAAGCGCAACATGTTATCGATCAGACTAGTGTCGATTTTGCTGTCGCACGCGTGGTGCAATAGTTGGGCTATGGCATGAAGAGCGGCGGCATTACTCATCATTTGGCGCGGGCCATCGGGCCCTTGGTGAAAATGACGCAGATTGGCAAGTTGTCCACGGTTCGAAATCATTTTTGAGATGTCACTTACCGCCCTGTCAAAACGGGCATCTTTTCCCCACGCCTTGGTCAATTTTCCATAGGAGGCCGCAGCGCAGGCAAGTTCGGAGGGCTGCCAATCCCAGCTCTCGCCCAGGGATGCCAGCGCTAGCTCCCGATCGAGTATGGAAGAGAGGTAAATCCTCGATGGAATTAACAGCTTCTCAACTTGGCGCGCTGATTCGTCGAATCCTTGCTTAATGTCCTTGCATGCGTTCGCGAATGCCTTAACCTCTGGGGCCGTACACTGCTCGACCGAGTGAAATTTCTCCAAGGCCCTCTTTCTTGCATCTTGCACGGCCTGAAATGCAATTAGATGGGCGGAGGCTGAGCGGGTTACGTCCGCCTTTCTCTTGAGTGAGATCGACGAAGGGGAGCTGGATTCCGCAGAGCCATAAAGCCTTTCTTCACATATCGAGAGGGTGTTTTTACATATCTCTAGGGCATCTTTGGATGTTGGACTTATTTCATTTCCATATTCTTTTTTACGGTAGGCAACAATATCGTGGAGCACCTGGGCGAAGTTTTCCGTGGTTTCTTTTAATTGATCGTTCAACTCCTGCTTAAATTGTTGACGATATTCTTCAGTTGACAAGGTTTCTTTGGATCGATCAGGACAAAGCGTAAGTACCAGATAGCGGCATAGCTGTCTGGATTTAATAAAATACGCAAGGCATAACTGTTCTTTCTCCGCTTTCACCCATTCTTTCAATGCCTCTGGGGTATGATCATTGAAATATTTGTTATTAAGCTCATCAAGCTGCGTTGTTCGCTCCATGTAATCGCCTGCCTCTGCTATTAGATTGCCGGTATTACGCAGGGCGTCGGCAAAACTTAAGAGCGCACGTACGCACTCGCCAGTAGTGAACGCGGTCACTAGACTGCCGGGCGCGGCGCGTGCGCCGCCGATGTTCCAATCAGTACGATCTGCGCTATATAGCTCGCGGATGATCCAGTAATAGCATAGCATCGCCGTTTTGGAAAAAGCAACGCCAGGCTGCGCAACCAAGGCCCGTAAAACACTCGCCGCAACCAGTACCGATAACTCGTGTTCCGCAAGTTTTTCTAACGTTAAAGTCCCCTTCTCGTCCTTCTGCAACTGGTCTATCACGCTTTTGATGAGCTTCAGTCGCTTTTCCTCATCCTCCTGTTTGCTGAACGGCTGATCATGACGGGTGAGAAGTGCCCTTACAACAAGAGAATACTCATGCCGCCAGGTCCCAAAAACCGGTGGCTGATCGCTTTCTTCAGCCGGTTGCAGGTGTTCCATTAAGAATTCGATCCCAGTATCCCTCAACTGCGCGCTTCGCTGCCGCGCTACATCCAATTTGCGCAGCATTGGGATATAGTCTTCCAGATCGTCTGGAGTAGTTACGTTTGCCATAATTACCTCCCTTGTTGAATCCGCCACAAATTGGTATTTTTCAGTGTGTATTCGGCTCGGTAATCTGGTTGCGGTGAGCTTCAAACCATCGCGCTAGTTCGGCAAGTGTCTTGTCACCAGTCAGTGCTGCCAGTTCCCCCTTTCGCTTTGAACGCTACCTCTTACCATCATAGCCATGCAAAAAAATAAGCAAAAGATGTACCTTGCGTAAGAAGTTTCTTAAAAATTAGGTACTAACATGACAATGATGAACGCGTCCCTTCTCCTTTTCCCGTCAAGTGTAAGAAAACCCAACAGCTGATCTTATAATTGGCACCAATCATAATTCGGTTGACAGCAGCAGTACCGCGTGATATTGCTTAAGGCCTCCCTTTGCCGCATAGTGAAACGAGCAATGCAAAAATTATTTTTATTCATTTTTAACCTCCGTTCAAGCTCGCCAGAAACGACAGGTTTTCCGCTTACCGAGGTTGATGTAAATTTTCTGCAGCAATTCAATATGATCTCTTGATTCTCGAAATCCTAGAGCGCCCAATTAATTGCTTCATTGGATCCAGCATTAAGTTCCAGCTTCCTGTTCACCAGGATATCCCCCTCGCGCATGTGTTACAGCGCAGCCCTTAGCCCCGGCGTGTCGCGTTGCGGGCATAACACTTTTTCTGGAAAGGTTTTCTCGCACGCCTCTTTCGTCCGGGCGTCGATTTTAAACAGGATTGGGCCAAGCCCATCCGTTTTTATGGCTTTCCGAAAAACAACCGTTTTGTGTAGCAAGCGAAGCCACTCGCGAGGAGGTAATCTATGGGGAGCCACTAACTCTGTAGTGGTTATAGAAAATTTGGTGATGATGAGTGGAACTTCGTTTACACGGAAGGTAGGACCACTGACAGACGATACAGCAAGATGTTTCAGTAGGATGCGGAAGCGACAGTGATGATGTAGTCGAGCAAAAGGGAGGTAACAGCCGTACGTTACTCATTCATTACCCCCCTTCACGCAAAGGTGGCGGTGCCATTTGAGCGATATCGGTCCAGCCACGGTCAAACGTAAATGTGTGAGCATGCCCGACAGGGTCTTGGATTCGAAGGATTCTAGCTTGTCCCGGGTTGATTGCATGCTCGACAACGTACAGCCAATAAGCAGCTCCGTGCTCATGGGCACAATCGAATTGGGCGCGAGAAAGACCCACGGGACGATCGGCAAGCGTGTTGGTCATTGACTTGACTTCGACCCAGCGGATAGTTTTGCCGGCGCTATCCTTCTCATACAAGTCATACCCCGGATTGCCATGCGGGGTCCGATGCAGAGACGGTTCGAGCTTGATGATTTGTGCAATAGCGAGCTCCTCAATTTTCATCCGCGTTGCCTGATCAAGACCATCCGGATCAGGCTCCTCGTTGTCTGGATGGGTACCTAAGTAGGAGATGAAGGGGCGCCCTCCAGCTTGGGCGGGAGTTCTCTTGCCTTGGCTGCCGCCACTGGTCCCGCCTTCCTTCCCACCACGGTGGCTAGGCCCGCCAGAGCTGCGTTGTGAGCTTCCGGTGCCTTTGTTGCCGCCTGGCCCACCTTCGGAGCCGTTACGGTCTTCTCCGCCACATCCTGTACCGCCTCCAGTCACGTTGTTGCCGCTGTCCGAATCAAGCGTCCTGCGTGGAATGTCCGGCATGTCGTCGCCGTACAAATCCTTCGCGCCCTCGTAGACGTTGTCGTCGGTCGGTGTATCAGGTTCTGGCTCCACCTCCGGTTCGTCTTCCATCTCGGGCGGCAGATCGGCGATGCCGAGTAGCGACGTTAAGTCGGCGACGCTGGTGATGCGAAGCTTTCGCAGCAGATCGAGCGCGGCCGGGTCGATTCCTGCCTCTTTCGCGAGCTGGTCGATGATCGGCGGTTTGAACTCGATCTTAGTGAGCAGGAAGGAGTTTGCCTTCCATCCCAGACTGTCGAAAACCACTAGTCGAGGAGGTCGAAGCTCACCATTCGCATCTGGGATCCATACCGTCTCATTGAGCTGTTGAACGAAGGCTGCATCAAATCGGGCCGCCTTTGACTCGTGGGAATAGCCCCATCTGTAGGTCCCATAGAAGGCACCGGTCCCGCGCGTCTCAAGGTCAACTAGTGAGTCCCAGAGCAGCCTAGCTCGTGCCTCAGCCTCATCGAGGGATAGCGAGGGCATGTGCGCAAGGAGCTGTGTCAAACCACGGAGGGTGAAATCTTCTGGCTCGCTCTGCCAGCTTGCTCGTTCCAACCCTGCTTCTCTTCTGATTCGTGCTCGATCTTGCGAACTCAGCGTTGTCTGGATCGGTTCAGTGTCTAGATACCGGCTTGCGCCACAAGCCACGAGCAGATCTCGAACGTCTTCGCCTCGAAGGCAGTCGTAGGCGTCGTCGACGATCATCACGTCTGGCACGCCGGCAAAAAGCTGCTTCAGACGATCTGTTGCTATGTAGACATTTCCTGGTATGTAAACATAGCCAGTACCGTCCCCCGCGTCGACGACCTTCACGACGGTCGTCTCGCGCAGAGCTGCCAGCAGCTTTTCCCGCTGTGTCTTGGAGTCCGTGGTGAATGCAGCGAGGATGCGATCGACGTCTTCGGCATATTGGTCGTCATCGACGTCGACCGAGTCACCCCGGTACTTCTGCAAGACGTTCAAGATTACGTCGTCGACCGGGTCGGATTCCGTGATGCCCAGCGAAGTTAGGAACATCCGGGCCTCGTGGGTGGTGCAGACTGAGCGTCGCACAGTCAGGAATCCAGTCTCGATGTTGCTCGGAAGAAAAACCTGCGGCTCGCCGTTAGCCTGAGCGCGAACGTGGCGACCGTCCTTGAGCCTGACCAAGGGAACCGGGTCCAGACGGCGCTTCAGCGCAGGCTGGCCGCCGAGGAATTCATACAAACGCACGATCCAGTGGTCCGGCTGGATCTCCAGGAACGCTTGGGTCAGCCGAGGGATGATGACTTCTGGCGTCACCTCTGTCACACCAAGCTCGTGCATGACGTACTGCCGGATTTCTGGGGTGCGGTCCGGCGTGATGTCGCTGGTCAACCAAGCAGCTTTCCCGACGCCGAACAACTGAGCCACCTGCTCCGAGCTGAACAGCTCGCGCAGCTCTTGTGTTCTGGCCAGTCTCGAATGGGAGGCGGCAATGTATCCGCCGTCGAACCGAGGAAGGAGTTCTTCCTCGATGAACGCTTGGCAAACGGCATCGAAGAGCGGCGCGAACATCGAGCCCTCTGGAAACTTCTCGCGGTCGAGGGGTAGGCATCGCAACGCCGACGTGTTCAACATCCCATTGTCCCGGAGCCATCGCATCGCTTCCACCAACAGGCTGGCCGTCTCCTTGACCAGATACTGGTTCCACGGATCGCCGCGCGGAATGTTGTCTCGGCTGGGCGTCGTGCGGTATGGTCCTTGCACTAGGAAACCAAGGTTGGTCGACACCACCGTCGGGAAGAACACGACCAAAGGCGATGCAGCCACCGGCTGCACCGACCAACGGCCCGGAGCGTCTTTGATGGGCTGGAGCGAGAAGGCAAGCTCAACGCGACCGACCTTTTCTTGATCGGCGGAGAACACGTCGCGGTAGAAAACCGACCAGTTCTGGTCAACTTCTTCTTCCCCGCCGCTTTCCTGGCCAATTACGGTGATTCGCTGAACCCGGGGGCCGAGTAGGTCCGGGCTGCTGCGCAGGTAGACGCCCGCCGCGCCTCCATCAACGCTCCAGTTGATCTCGTCAATGTGCCGCAAGAATAGCAAGGCGCTTGGCCCCAACCGCTTGAACCCCTCAGCAATCTCCTGCTGCGCCGTTTCATCCTCCGACTTAAGCGGCAAGATGATCACCGTTTCGTCTGGCGCGCGCTGGCGGCGCTCTGCGCGCTTCGGCAGCACGTAGTTCTCGACTGCAAAATCCTCTTCGCCGGAGTGAATCTCGGGGCGGTCGGTAAACGTGTAGACAGATTTGAAGCCAATGCCGAATCGGCCAATCGAAAACTTGTCCTTAGTGCTCTCGGCGATGCCGCAAACCCCGCGGACGTCGGCCTCATCGAAGGGCCTGCCGAAGTGGGACAGCGCCAAACTACTCGATGTCAGATCGAACGTGACCCGCCGGAACCCGTCCCAGGAACCGCGTCGACTAAGCGCGTCTTCCGCGTTCTGAAGCAGCTCGAAGATGAAGTGCGTTCGATCGTCGTAACGGTCGGCTAGCAGCATCGGGCCGATACGGCCGATGTCAGTCCCGTACCGCTGCTGGTTCTCCTCACATATCGTCTCGTAGTTTGATGCCACCCCTTCTCCTCCCTGTTCTATGATTTGGGTCCCTCACGAGCTGCAGCTCGGGGCGCAAGGGGTCGCTGCCGATACTATGTTTGCTCAAACACAACATTGTATGACAATCTATACCTCCAAACCAACCGAACGCCGAGACCAAAAAGGCGAGTCAGGTGAATGAGCAGACCAATGTATCTCAAGATTGATGAGGTTGTGACGTTATCTAAAGGCAGATAAGCGCACGTGGGATGCATGAATTGTCTCGTATCGAGCAGGCGGCGAACGAGGAGCGCAACTGAGACGAGGAATGACTGGTACCAACACTACACTCAAAACCAAGGCGAACCCACAACAACTCGAAGCCATTCTGACGTCAGATGGCCCAGTGCTGATCATAGCGGGCCCCGGCTCCGGCAAGACATTCACGCTGGTCGAGCGCATCGTCTATCTCATCACGCATAAGGGCGTCGCGCCCGAGTCGCTGTTCGTCGTCACGTTCACTGACAAGGCCGCGCGCGAGCTGACCACCCGCATCTCCAACCGGCTGAGCGAGTTTGGTATCAAGTTCAACCTGAACGAGATGTACCTCGGCACCTTCCACTCGATCTGCCTGCGCATCCTGGAGGACTTCCGCGAGTTCACCCGGCTAAAACGCAGCTTCACGCTGTTCGACCAGTTTGACCAGCAATACTTCCTGTACCAGCGCATTAAGGATTTCCACGAACTGCCTGATGCCCAGCTCGTCATCGGCGACGACCAGTCGGGCCGCTGGGCGCAGTCTGAGAACCTGCTCAAGTGGCTCAACAAGGTCAGCGAGGAAGCCATCGACCTCGCCACGCTGGCGTCAGCCCCCGAAGTGGAGATTCGCGCGTTAGCCGCGTGCTTTGCCAAGTATCAGGAGCTCCTGCACGAGAACAACTCGCTCGACTTCTCCGGCATCCAGTACGAGGCGCTGCAACTGTTGGAAAAGCGCCCCGAGGTGCTGGCGCAACTGCGCGAGAACCTGAGCTACCTGATGGTCGACGAGTACCAGGATACCAACACCATTCAGGAGCGCATCCTCCTGCTACTAGCGAGCAAGAAGCGCAATCTGTGCGTCGTTGGTGACGACGACCAAGGCTTGTACCGCTTTCGCGGGGCTACCATTCGCAACATTCTGGAGTTCCCCGCGCTGTTCGACGAGGGCGCGTGCAAGCGCGTTACGCTCTCCGTCAATTACCGTTCGCACCCGGACATCATCCGCTTCTACAATGAGTGGATGCGTAAGCAGACGTGGGACGATGGGACCCGCGTCTTCCGCTTCGCCAAGCAGATCGTCCCGCGCGAGGACGCCTTCCCCGACGTGCCCACGGCGGTGCGGCTGGCCGCCACCGACAACAAGGACGAAACCATCAACTGGCACGTCGAAGTCCTGGCGTTCCTCGACGGCCTGAAAGCGTCCGGCAAGCTGTCGGACTGGAACCAGGTCGCCTTCCTGTTCCGCTCGGTCAAGAACGACAAGGTGGTCGCGCTGGCGAGATTCCTCGAAGCCGAGGGCGTGCCCGTGTTCGCGCCGCGCTCGAACATGTTCTTCGAGCGAGAGGAAATCCGCCTGATAATCGGCGCGCTGATCTTCCTATTCCCGCAGTTCCCCAAGGTGCGGGCGTGGGCCGAAGGCGTCACCCTACCGATCTGGGATTACTACGACCATCAGTGTTTTAAGCCCTTCACCGACGAGCTACGCAAGCCGGAGAACAAGCCCCTGCTGGATTGGTCACGAACCAAGGCGAAACATCACCTAACACTAGTACAGAACGAAAACTACGCCTTTTCAGGACTGTTCTACGAACTTCTTCAGTTTCCGCTATTCTCGCGCTTCCTCACCGAGGAAGCCGTGCAAGGTGTGGATAAGGGCCGCGCTGCACGTAACCTTGGTACCTTCTCCAAACTGCTGACTAAGTTCGAGTACCTGCATTTCGTTAGCGTGCTTAACCTCGAGTACCTGGAAAAGAACCTACGTGACCTATTCAATCAGTTTCTGCGCTTCCTGGTGGATGGCGGTATCGGAGAATATGAGGACGATTCCGAGTACGCGCCCAAGGGCTGCGTCTCTTTCCTCACCATTCATCAGTCTAAGGGCCTAGAATACCCTGTCGTCGTTTGCGGCTCGCTGGAGGCGGTGCCGCGTAAGCAATACAGCGCACTGGACGTGCTGCTGGAAGATGGCGGCTACCTCTCGAAGGAACGCTTCGAGCCGCTTGACCATATCAAGAACTTCGACTTCTGGCGGCTGTTCTATACGGCTTTCTCCCGTGCGCAGAACCTGCTGGTGCTGGCCGCGCAAGAAAAGCAGGGGCGGGGGAAATCGCCGTCTAAGTACTTCGAGCGCCAGTTCTATGAATTGCCAAGCTGGCGCGACGTTAACCTCGCGGCGCTCAGCTACGAGGCGGTCAAGCAGATCAACCTCAAGCGCGAATACTCGTTTACCTCGCACATCACCGTGTTCGAAAACTGCGCCGAGCAGTACCGCTTCTTCAAGGAGCTGGAGTTCGCACCCGTCCGCGAAAGCCCGATGCTGTTCGGTACGCTGGTGCATCAAACCATCGAGGACATTCACAAGACTGTCCTACGCGGCGAGGAAGGCAGCATCAGCTTCGATGTCATCAAAGGCTGGTTTTCGGCCAACTACGCCCTGCTTTCCAAGAAGGAGCGTGTGTACCTCGCGCCCAGCTCGCAGCAGGCTGCGTTGCTGCACGTGATGCGCTACTACGAGCGTGAGAACGGAAATTGGGATCGCATCAAGGAGGCCGAGGTCGAGATTTCGCTGGTCAAGGATCAGTACATTCTCAAAGGCAGCGTTGACCTCATTCGGGGCGAGCACGACACGGTCGAGATCGTCGACTTCAAGTCCGAGAAGAAGCCGGACATGGAGAAGGATCGCAGCCGCCTCCAGCAGTACCAGCACCAGTTGGAGGTGTACGCTCATCTGGTCGAGGAGCGCACCGGCCAGAAAGTCAGCCGAATGCATTTATACTACACCGGCGAGGACGGCGGGAACCCCTACGTCTCCTTCAGCAAGGATGACCGTGCCATCGGCAAGACCGTAGCTCGCTTCGACGACATCATAGCGCGCATCGAACGGCAGGACTACCAGATCTCAGCGCGCCCGGCCAAGCTGTGCCAGAACTGCGACATGCGCGCCTATTGCGACAACAAGAATTGGAAATTCAGGAAGAACGAACGATGACGAAAACCACCGCGCCTCTGCACGAAAGTCTGCAATTGGCTACACCCGATCGCGGCACGACCACTATCGAAAAATACGAGTTTGAGCCAATCAAAGGCTATCCGATGTTGAACTGGCGTGGCAAGCGCCCGTTCGCCTCCACCCAGTATTACCCGGCGCAGTTGAAGGAAATTCACGGGGAGGAGGTGGATGGATGGCGCAACAAGATTTTCTGGGGCGACAACCTTCAGGTGATGAGCCACCTGCTAAAAAATTTCAGGGGAAAGATCGACCTGATCTACATAGATCCTCCGTTTGACTCAAAGGCTGATTTTAAGCGAAAGATCTCCCTGATGGGGAAAGCGGGAACTGCTGAACACAGCTCCTTTGAGGATAAGCAGTACTCGGATATTTGGACGAACGACGAATACTTACAGTTCATGTATGAACGTGTCACATTGCTTCGAGAACTGCTTTCTCCCACAGGCAGCATTTTCTTGCATTGCGATGACACAAAGAATTTCCTTCTACGCGCATTGCTTAGCGAAGTCTTTGGCGAAGACAATTTCCGAAATGAGATCATCTGGAAGCGCTCAACCGCTACAGGTCTGGCATCACGTCGCTGCGGTACCCTGCATGACACTATCTACTGGTACTCAAAAACCAGCGACTACTACTTCAAGATGCAATATCACGCTCACGAGGCAGACTATCTTAAGCGTGCGCGGAAAGACGAGAACGGGCGTCAATATATTCCTATCCCAACTGGGAATCCTGGACCTAGACCAAATCTTTACTATGACTACAAGGGTTACTTCCCCCATTCAAATGGTTACAAATGGACGCGAGAGAAAATGGAAGAGTACGACCGTATGGGAAGATTGATTTTCCCGGAGTCAACGGATGGGAGGATTCAGTTCAAGCAGTATCTTGATGAAGTCGAAGGTGTAAAGCTTCAAGATCTTTGGTTGGATGTATATCCAGTCAATCCAGTGGCTAAGGAACGAAATGGGTACCCCACCCAGAAGCCAGAATCATTGCTTGACCGAATTATCTCCATGGCCACTGAGCCGAGCGGGCTGGTTTTCGATTGCTTTATGGGGTCAGGCACAACTCAAGCTTCAGCAATGAAAACGGGGCGCCGCTTTATCGGGGCGGATATTAATCTCGGAGCTATTCAGACGACTAGCAAGCGCCTTACCAGCATAGCTGACGAGTTACGTCAGAAGTCTTTTGATGAAGAAGCCAAGATCTTTTCCGGTTTCGAGCTCTACAACGTCAACCATTACGACGTGTTCCGGAATCCTATTCAGGCCAGAGATCTATTGATCGAGGCGCTGGAAGTGCAGAAGCTAGAATTTAGCACGGTGTTCGATGGCGAGAAGGACGGCCGCATGGTCAAGATCATGCCCGTCAACCGCATCACCACGCGGGCCGACCTGAATGAGCTGATCGCGGGCTTCGACTACAAAGCGTGGGAACGCAGACAAAACGAAAACCCAAACCGCCCGGTCGAGAAGGTCTCCCTCGTGTGCATGGGCCACGAGCTAGACTTGGCCGCGCAACTGGTATTGGCTGCTAAGCCCTTCAAGATCGATGTGGAAGTGGTGGACATCCTGCGTGACAAGTCTGATCTCGAGTTCAAACGCGATTCGCAGGCCAAGGTGTCCATCAAGAAGGGTGAGCTGGTCATCGAGAAGTTCTACCCGATGAACCTGCTACAGAAGCTCTCGCTACAGAAAGAGTCGGTCGAGGACTGGAAGGAGCTGGCCGAAAGCGTCCTGATCGACTGGAACTACGACGGGGCTGTATTGCAACCGGCGTTGGTGGACATTCCGGGCAAGGACGATTTGGTCAAGGGCGTATACAAAGTGCCAGACGATGCGGGCACCATCCGTGTGAAGATCACCGACTTGCTCTCGGAATCGTGGGAAGGGAGCGTCGCCAATGGCAACTAAACGCGCAGCGACCAAGGCCAGCGGCAAGGCTGCTAGCCCGTCTGGCGCGTCGCTGGACTTTGCCTTCTTTCGCTTTCTGTGGCAGTTCTACCAAGCCAACCGAGGCGCGATCCGGCAGAACTACAAGGAGCTGACCCGCACCCGCGTTGTTCCGCCGGAGTACGTCAACTTCCTGACCACGCACCTGCGCTTTCACTACCTCGAAGAGGCAGGCACCTCGCTGGACACGTTGGATCGCTCGCGCTTCAACATCATCGTCTCCAACACCCAGAAGATCATCCTCAAGCGCCAGCACAAGGAAAAGACTTCCGCTGACAAACTTTTCGGCGCGACCGGCGAAACGCTCCCGGCCGCCGGTGTCTATGCCGACGCAGCCGACCTCTACAACTTCGACCAGCCGGAAGAGGAAGGCGAACTGACCACCAACCAGCGCTTCGAAAAGCTGCGCCGCCTAGAGCAGCTAGGCATCTACGTGGACGAGGCTCACCACGCATTCGGCAAGGCGCTGGCCAAGGACATGGGCATCGGCGCGAAGGAAACCGACACCAGCCTGCGCACTACCATCGACATCCTTGCGGGCAGCCTCAACGCAGCAGGCACCCGCGTGGTGGCCTGCTACAACTATACTGGCACGCCCTATGTCGGACGCGAGGTACTGCCCGAGGTGGTGTATGCCTACGGCCTGAAGGAGGCCATCGAAAAGGCCTACCTCAAGAAGGTAGTGCTGCACGGCTACGCCAACACGCGTACCGACGAGTTCGTGGATATCGCCGTCGAGGGTTTTCTGAAGGAATCGGGTGAGCTTCGCCCGGAGGGCCTGTTGCCCAAGCTGGCCTTTTTTGCCGCCACCATCGACGAATTGACCGGCGAGCTGAAACCGGCGGTCGAGCGTGCGCTGCTCAAGCACGGCATCCCGCCCTCGCGCATCCTGGTCAACGTCGGCGACGACAAGTTGACCACCAACGACGACATCCGCGAATTCAACCGCCTCGACACCGAAGGCTCGGAGAAGCAGTTCATCCTGCTGGTCAACAAGGGTCGCGAGGGCTGGAACTGCCGCTCGCTGTTTGGTGTGGGCCTGTTCCGCGAGCCGAAGTCAAAGGTATTCGTGCTGCAAGCCACGATGCGCTGCCTGCGCGCGATCGGCGAGGCCCAGCACACCGGCCACGTCTTCCTCTCGGATGACAACCTGAACACCCTGAACGACGAGCTGCAACAGAACTTCCGCATCAGCGCCGACGAGTTGCAGAAGACGGGTAGCGACAAGGAGCGCGTGGAAGTGCGCGTGGTCGAGCCGCCGGTCAAGATCAAGCTGGTGCGCGTGCGCAAGCAGTACCAGATGCGCGAGAAGCAACCCGTTCCGGGCCAGGAGCTAATGCCCGAGCGCGCCGATCGTGAGGCTTGGAACACGCTCGTCGAAAAGTACCGATTAATCGAGACGCAACAGGAAGGATTGACCCCCGCCGATGCGGCACGCGCATCGGGCAGCCGCACCTTCGACCTGACAGCGCGCCGCGAAAAGTGGGCGTTCTCGCCGATGACACTGGTGGCGGAAGTTTCCCGCTACCTCAATCTTAGCCCGCTCGACGTCGAGGAGCTACTTGACGCGACAAAGGAAGGCACCGACGAACTTGTGGCTATGACCAACGAGTTCAACGAACTGCTCTACGACGAGATCATCCCGCGCCTGTTCCGTCAGCTCTACGATCTGGACGAGTCGCAGCAAACCGAGGAACACGAGGTCGATCTCATCAAGCTCCCGCCGAACGGCTACTACGAAGTGACGGCGGCCAAGGACAAGATCGTCCGCATGAACGACGTACAGATCAAAGACGATGAGCGCGCCAAGAGCTTCCACCTCGACACCTACTGCTTCGACTCCAGTTCGGAAAGCTGGCTTTTCTGGGATCTGCTGCGCGAGCAGCACGTGAAGAAGATTTACTTCACCGGCATGCTTACCCACGGCCAGTCCGACTTCTTCATCCAGTACATCGACCCGGATTCGCGCACCGTGCGCAGCTACTACCCGGACTTCATCTTCCAGCGGGAAGAGCCGGACGGTAGCCTGAAGTACGTAATCGTCGAGGTGAAGGCCGACAACCAGATCGAGGACGCCGTGGTGCAGGCCAAGAAGGACTTCGCCCAGCAGATCGCGGTGGCCAGCGGCATGGAGTACCAGCTCCTGAAGTCGACTGAGGCGGACACTCGGCAATACCGCGTACTAATGTATGAAGGTGGGTATAAAGGCCACTAGCGTGGTAACAAACGTGGTAACTAAGAGGCTGGTTAAATAAAAACCCGTTAAATACAACCACATGAAGATGAAATGTGAAGGACACCGCTCCGCCAGATATGGTGTAAATACGTGGTCTTGGCCCAGTTATTTTTTCTACCCACCTTTAAACCCCCCAAAATCCTTTGCGATTGGATAAACCGGGAAATTGCCAAGTCAAAAATATCGTTTACGATGTAAGCACTCTTGGTCCGTAGGTCGAGCGCTCGAGCCGCTCACGACCCAAGAAAAAAAGCGGTTAGGGAATTTCCTAACCGCTTTTTTATTTCATTGCTACCATATTTCTACCTTTCCTCTACCACGTTCTGAATATTGTTGATTCGAGGACCAATCAGCTCCGCTTGAGGTTTGAGAAGCTGCCGGCTGTAGTTTCAAACTATCCCAGTTTTGCCGGGACGTCCCTCAACTAATCGCAAGAGATGTTATCAAATATAGGTTCACTGATGGCAACGCGCATTACTGCTTTCAGCGCCAACAAAACGGAGTGGCGATCAATTAGGCAAGGAAATGCAGTGCTCGTCTGCACAGTCTTGTGCAGCACTCAGTACCGTCATTTTGAGAGACGTCAGCTGCATGACTAATGAAGAAAAGCCGTCTCCATGCATCTGTCGCCAGTAATCGACCGATAGTTCGGGCCCGGCGCTGCTTAACGAGTCAATCTTTTGGCGCAGGATGACTGACTCCGCCGTGGGTAGCAGTGCTGCGAGCCGCTCCGTCTCTGTATCGATCTCCGCACTGGCGCTGGCAAGTGCCTTACATTCCGCGGGAGGACGATTGTCGGTCGCACAGGTAAATGCAGAGATTGCAGATTTCTCAAACAGTGCGGCAGAGAGCGAATCGAAGGTTTTGCTCACCGGGCTTTCCGCGGGTATAAGGTCTAGTTCGCCGAGCCACGATATATCCGTGAGAGGGAGCGGTAGGAGTACATCAATGCCTGATACTGCCTGATCCGGAAAGGGTACTCCGGAAGCAGCCGGTACGATGGTAAGCCTTCGCCCAAGCCCGCGGCCTCTTAGAAGGGGTAAAGCAACTTCCTCCAAAGTAGGCAACCATTCCTCCAAATTATTTAGGAGAACGACAACATTAACCACCAGGTATGGCCACGGGCCAGTGATTGCTTGCTCGGGTCGGCAAGCTGCCAGAGCACGATAGCCAGCCGCCGCTACGATCCGCTCGATTTCGGCATTCAGTTGTTGGGTGACTCGATCTATCTCCTGCTGGACGCCTACTGAAATCAATCGAAGCGCACTGTTTCGATTCACGGACTTCGCCAACCTAAGGTTCAGCAGATGCACTTTCGTTTGGCGGGCTCCGGTCGCTCCGACGACCAAGCGTGCCTGTTCCAATATTTCCTGGAGCCGAGAAAGGGAGGGTGGCCGACCGTCGCCCAGCAGATCCCAAGGTTCATTGTAAATTGCACTATTAGCTCGTACGAGAACTTCGGTTATTCGAGAGTACGCTGCGGCAGCCTGGGTTGGCAAATTGAGCAAATCACGTAAAAAATCTGCCGCGCAGTAATTAAGAACGCTTTGCAGGTCGGCAACCCTGAGGCCGGAGGCCCTACCTTCGACCACCGCCGCATCTGGCGGCCGAACAAGTTTACCAGAGCGATCGTAGATCTCGCCCAGTGCTTGAAGATGCTTGGTATCGGCCTTACCACGCAACATACTGTTCAGCGTTTGCTCCAGAACTGGGACAAGGCCGTTTAGGAGTTGGATCGCTTCGCCGAGATACTGGCTCACCCCAGTTGGCGCGATCTGCTGAGCTATCGCCGCAATCCAACGTTTATTCCGCGTGGGCAACACGTCGGCGAGAAGGTTGTCACGCGGTATGCGCTTTTGAGCGATGGCATAATCCCCCAGTCCAGCAGGTTTCCCGTCTGGTGCCATAGCAGTGGAAATGATCAATCGAGCAGTTGGGACAAGGGCCAGCAGAGTCCGACACAATTCGATCACGGCACCATGCAAATCGGGCTGTAACCGATCAGAAATGTAGAAAATGTCGGCGCAGGCAGCAAGGCCCTCGGGCTCCTGTCTCAGTACGACCGTCGATATCCAGGGCATTTCACACTGAAGCCGTTGCAGAAGCGCATCTTGGCCAACTCTCTCAACCCAACTTCTTGCTAGTTTCGGGGCGAGCGAACCGGCCGTTTCAAGGAGCGTCACTGCGTTCGCTAGTGGCATTTCCAGCAGTCCGACATCGCGCTGCTCTAGCGTTTTTATCAGCTTCTCCGGAAATTCACTTCCGATACAAGCAGCCAAAAATTCTGTTAGAGCTCCGGTACTCGAATGATGAAGCGTCCGTTGCAGCGGTCTCAGGAGGCGCTTAAGAAGTGTCAAGCGATATTCCCGATGCGCCGCTTCTCGCAGGAGAGAGGCAGCCTTGAAATGTGTCCCCAATTGTTCTGGCATGAATTCCGCGGTTTTGCCGACCGCAAAGGTGGCAGCCATCGTAAGCTGTGTTTTGGGGAGATTAAGCGGCTGGACGGCCTCCAGCCAATGTGTCACTGTGTTGCCGATACTGCCGATATCCAGTCCCCTTAAGATAGCGGCCACAAGTTCCAGGCTTCCATCTCTGGCTGCAATATCGGAGGCTCCGGAGATGATCGCGTCGGCGAAGTCGGAATTTATTGCGATTGTGCGCGCTACAAACCCCTCAATTTCGCTTACTGCAACTAAGGCCATTGCTCGACGGACGGTTTGCGCCATAGTAGGTAGGGGCGTTTCGTGAAGAAGTTCTGCAAGTGCTTTCGCCCGAATCTGGTGCAGACTTGAGATACGATTTTCCGCCGGCACCATGCAAACCAGGTGCTCGTCGATGAGCCGCCATAAAGCTGCGGAAACCTCGCTCTCAGTTCGCGAAAGGACCCCGCCAAGCAGGCCGACATCAAGCATCGCCCCTGTTCGACCCGCAACGGAGGCAAGCCGAAGGATTTCCAGTTCGGTGTCTCGCTTCTCGCGTACACGGCGCTCAACTTGTTCCCTAAGGACGAGCGAGAGCCTTTCTCCTTGGGACAGGAGGTGCGTGTACTCCAGGAGAAGCCCGCTGGATAATTCCCACGGTTCCCGCCAGCCAGTCCACTTGGTTCGCTTGCTGGAAGCTAGTTCTGCCCAGATTCGCTTTGCAAGCAACTCGTCCGGTTTTTCCCTAATCTCGATGGTGAGACTTCGGCGGGCGACAAGCAGCATATCTTCTTCGCGTAGAGACCCGAGTATGAGAACGTTATCCTTTATTGAGCACTCGCTAGCCAGGGTATCCCACAGGCTGCTGCGAGCCCGACCGACGTCATCGAGGATGAATCCAATTGGCATACGTGCAGTTGCTCTAAACGTGGACACAAGCCGAAGCAACTCGGTAACATGTTCAACGGTGGCGATGTCCCTAATCCTGAACCACCGAATTGTGTGACGGCTTTGCCGCGCAGTTTGCCACATTAGTCCCGACTTCCCGGAACCGGAAGGTCCGGTAATGAGGGCCGCTCTGCGTTGTTCAAGGGCCTCCAGTACGCGCGTCGTTGCCTCAGGCCGTTCGGCAAGCAGACCCGCAGCTACGTGTCCCGGTTGGATGTCAGTACCAAGATAGAAGTTTGGATCATCAAATGGCGTTAGAAAATCGACGGGCTCGCAGTATCCTCTCTTGATTGCAGCATGGAGATCCTCAATCGATATCGTTTCAGCCAGTCTCACGATCTCCCGGTGGAGGTCCGATATAGAAAACGATAAGAAGTCTTTTGGGGTACGCGTTCCGTTCTCGTCGGAAAGGCAACCGATGCGATCTGCAATCGCTGCAAAGTAGACGCTCGCGGCGATAGGTGCGCACCCCAGCTTGTCCACAAGCAGGTCAATGCTGTTTTCCAAGGGGGAGGGCGCGATCAGAATACTTGTCTTTGTAAGCCACTCTTTCGCAAGTCGATCACCAGCGACCAGTCGTTTGATAGATATGATATTTGGCAGCGGATGCAGGATATTAGGTGGCATCGCCGCATCCGCGATCTCTCGTTCTAGAATCAAGATCAGCTGGCTTGGAGACACAGGTTCGGCTCTTGTCCAGAGCTGCCTGATATATTCCGTTACGTCGCGACGAGGTGTGGGGTCCAAGTGGCTGCGTCGAGACTTAATTTGCACGAATGCTGAGCCATTGATGCCGAGCAATTCCGCGTCATCCCTACCTTCAGGAACGACACCTCCATAGTCGAGGTCACTGTTCCAGCATTTGATTGCTAACCAGGCGGAGACAGCGTCCTGGTAGCGGAATCCACGACCCGCATGTGAACCGGAGCGTGAAGACATGTTCTGCGTTGATCGAGATTTGGGCATGCTTAGTCTTTCTAGGACACGCTATTATTCCAAAGAAGAAATATTTGCACGCAGGACAATAATAGAAACTCGCGGTCGGCCGGTGATACCATTATCAGCGCGGTTATTTGCTCTGTTGTTTGCACTTTGCTCATCCGTTCCATCCATGCCCTTTCCTCGAAAGCCATTAAACACGCAGGTCAGCTTCGGGCCTAGGGTCATTCATATTCGACTGTGCAAAACAAATCCTCCATGTCCGGCTGAACTTCGCCAACAGGTAATTACTGAGCGGTGTTTCTGATCAATACTTCTAATAATTTTTCAACAAGCATCATTAAATACCGCTAGTTCGTTTGCTTACTTTCACGACTTCACATTTTTTATCTCCATGTATTTTTCCGTCCATTTTAGATGGCATTGAGGGCGAGAGATTCTACGCCATGAGATTCTTTATTTCATCAAGGATGAGTTGATTTCGGGAGTTACCTATCGCATTTTTGAACCCTGAGCTCCCGGCATCACAAAATGTCCTCCTACGGTGGAGGGGCATCCGTGCTGGAATGTTAAGCGCTTTAATCCATAGCTGTCTCTGAGGCCGCATCAGTCCAAGAAGAAAAAAGGAATCCTTCAACGCTCGCAAAAGTCACGGAATGGCGCGCGAGTAGCTGGGAAAGCCCATCCTGATCAATCAGAGATACGCCGTTGAGAGATGCTTGCTCTTTTGTCTTGGAGTTAAAGCGTTGATTGGTCAAACAGAGTAATTCAAATTCTATCCCTGGATGACGGACCGGAGTTCACCAGCAAGGCACTGGATCAATGGGCGTATCAGAATGGCGTTCAACTCAAGCTGATTGAAGCGGGCAAGCCGACACAGAATGCATACATTGAAAGCTTCAACGGCCGTTTCCGCGATGAGTGCTTGAACGACCACTGGTTTACCAGCTGGCAGAGGCCCGGATCAGGATCTCAGCTTGGCGGCGTGACTACAATGAGTGTCGGCCTCACGGCGCACTAAACTACCGAACCCGGCAGAATTCGCAGCCAGTTGCCGCATGCAAAAGGAAATCAACGGCTGTGAAAGAGATGGAAGTTAATTTTTAACTGACCCTACCCCAATAAACAGCATCGTTTAAAAGTAGAATTTCCGGCATGATTTTCACCC
>NZ_FOVJ01000003.1 GCF_900115125.1 Nitrosospira briensis
GCGATTCCACAACCCAAGAAAAAGAAGGCAGCTGGAAATGCGTCAACGGCATGCTTTAGGCTTAACCATCCGTCCGTGAAAATGGGGCAAAACCCACCCAGAGGGATTAACCAAACTCAAAGATCAAGGCATTGGTGCATTTCTTACCGCACGTGGCTGGCGGGTATGAAATTGACCAGAATGTGATTAATCGTGCTTTGTGGGTATTGGCCGAGGAAATGCGAAAACTGAAAGCCTGACAAATAATTAAGCCCAACGCGAAAGGGTTGGGCTTCTCAACACCGGGGAATGATTTTCGCGTCCGCGAAAATATTTCGTCGTTGAACTTACTAAGTATGAAGCGGCCTGTTGACTCAATTACAATTATTGCTATGTGCGGACGATTTGAGCAATCCGGGACTCGCAAGTATTACGCCCGTGCGTTAGGGGCGGACATGAGCAATGATCTGGAGTGGACCGGTGGCGACCATATTGCTTCGTACAACATCGCGCCGGGCCTGTGCCCATGGATGATAACGCTGCACAATCATAGACTGGAATTCATCGGCCAAACCTGGGGCTATCGGACTCCTGAAGAAGCTGCTGCAAAGAAAAAACCGTGGATAAACGCCCGGATCGAGAAAGCTTTAACCGGGCGCTACTTCCGGCACATGTTTCGCGATGGGAGGGTGATCATTCCTGGAGGGGGATGGTTCGAGTGGACGCTTGAAAACGGCAAAAAACAGCCCTGGTATATAAAGCGGAAGGATGACGAGCCCATTTTCATGGCAGGGCTAACAAACTTCAGGCCGAATACTCAGCAAAACGTCGAAGTTGGATTTGTGATCGTGACAGAGGACAGCAGCGGCGGCATGGTGGACATCCACGACCGCAGGCCCGTTGTGCTGGAACCGGAGGACGCGTGGCGCTGGATGGACCCTGATACGCCGGTTGAGGAAGCGGCGCATATCGCGCAGACACGCTCTTTGCCTGGCGACGCCTTTACCTGGTGGAGAGTGGATAGAGCCGTGAACCGGGCCGATCCTTTCAACAACAGCAGAGAATTGCTGAAACCGATAAGTGAGTCCGCCTAACCCTACTATTAATCCTAAAGTAGTTTCTCAGGGCTAGCAGAAACAGAAAGAAAAGTACTGCCGAAAGGATTGTCTGGGCAATACCGGCGAACACCACCCCTCAAATATCAGTACTCATGGGCTTCTTGCGCCGCCCAAAAGCCCGAGCAAGCCCAATCCGGCGAGCATCAAGGCATAGGTTTCGGGTTCGGGAACAATTGAAGCGCGGGCTATGACTTGACCATTGTTATTGATGTCTATCGCCTCGGTTAAAACTACCCCTTGGGGCAGGTCAACCAACGAACTAAGATCGGTCATTCCTTCACCATTGACACCAGTGATAAAGGCGTGGCGCTCACCCTCACCAAAACGACCAGCCGAGTACCATCCCACCACTTGCCCAGCATCATTGATGCCCAAGGCGGTACTGTAATCTCCACCCAGCGTCCCGAGGTCGGTCATCCCCACCCCATTGGGGCCGGTGATGAAAGCGTGCGTAGCATCTGCGACGGTGCGGGAATCCCCCACCACCTGCCCGGCGTCATTGATGCCAGTGGCGTAACTGTCATCTCCACCGAGCGTCCCGAGATCCGTAATACCCACGCCATTGGGGCCTGTTATGAACGCATGAGAGCCTCCTCCGACTACGAGCGAGGCTCCTACCACCTGCCCGGTGTTATTAATGCTGGTAGCATCAATATACTTATCACCCCAGGGAGACTCTCCGCCAAGATCGCCAATAAAATTCAGGCCCTCGCCATTAGGCCCGGTCATGAACCCAAGGGATCCATCCCTCAAAATCCGAGACCCTACCACCTGCCCGGCGTCATTGATGCCGTTGATGTCGTTCCCCCGACCCTGAACAACGCCTGGTTCTTCGGATACTGTTTTTGGATCCGTACCATTGGGTCCAGTGACGAAGAAAGGCCCTTGAAAAACCCATGAAGGTATCAGAGTTTGGCCTGCAACCCGTCCGGCATTATTAATTACGTCGCCCGAACGGATGACGTAATTAGAAGGCTCGGGAAAATTTGCGATCTCTCTTATGCCCATTCCATCGGGGCCCGTGATGAAGGCACGGGGTCCTGCCGAAGTGTAAAAACTGCCTGTCACCTGTCCGGCATCGTTGAGTGCGCTGGCGTATCCCCCGCTTCCCAAATCGAGCCTTGTCCAAGTCTTGTTGTTCGTGTCAATAAGGTACGGGACGCTTTGAGCAGTGGCATGAGTAACGAAGCTGAGGCCGGCAATTAATGTAAGAACGAGGTTACAGATTTTGAAGCAATGGCTGAGTATCATCGCGTGCCCCGATATGTAGAATCCATTACTTCAAATTAGGTGATGGAATTCAGGCTGTCAAATCCGATTCCTATCGATGTGCGGACGATTCGAGCAGCCCGAAGACGTCATGCATTCTGACGTGGAATGCGGTTATTGGGATGACGGTCAGACCTTAAAGATCAGGACTTACGGCCTGAACCCCAACTTTTTCATGGCCGATAATATCGACTGCCTTGATGCTTCGTAGTCTGACCACGGACTATTTCCTTTTTCCAGCCGGTCCTGGATATTTGAAGCAGTCCAGCGAGCTGCACTTGTCAGGCCGGGCAGCTCTTCCCATGCCAGCGGCACAGACACACCCAAGCCAGGGCGAGCCCGGGCTGACCAGGCGCATATGGTCGTGGCGCCCAAGCCATTTCTCAGGTAGTCGATAAAGATTTTTCCCCTCCGGTTGCTCGGCCCGCTCTTCGCCACAAAACGTTGCGGTATCGTCTTGGCCAGGTGCACGACGATAGCCTGGGAGAAGTCCTTTACCGTATCCCAGTCACGCAGCCTTTTGAGTGGAACGACGACATGCAAACCCTTTCCTCCGCTGGTCTTGAGGAAGGACTTCAACCCCAGTTCATTGAGGAAGATGCGCACGAGTTGCGCTGCTTCCTGCATATGCTCCCAGTGAAGCCCTTCCCCAGGGTCGAGGTCAAAGGTCATTCTGTCTGGTTTGCCTATAGCGTTCTTGGTGGCGTTCCAGGTGTGGAATTCGATCACGTTCATTTGCGCCGCTGACAGGATTCCCTCTACCGTCGAGATTTCCAGATACGCGGGTGGTCAGGGTGCAGCGCCGGATCAAGCTGAGTAACACCCGGCATCCTGGCGTTTTCAAGATGCTTCTGGAAAAACAGTTCTCCCGTGATTCCCTCAGGCGCGCGCACGAGCGATACCGGCCTGCCCGCAAGGTGCTCAAGCATCAGGGGCGCGACAATGCTGTAGTAGCGCACCAGCTCTATTTTGGTAAAGCCGGTGGATGGATCTATTACCCGATCCGGGTTGCTGACCTTCGGCATGGCTACCGGCGCAGGCTTCGGGGCGCTCGAATGAACCGGTTTTTCACGTGTAATTGACTCGGCCTTCTTGTCTATTCTCAAGCCCTGAAACGAAGGGTGGCGGATATGGCCGTCCCGGGTCCATTCGGAAAAAGAGACTTCCGCGACCAGTGTGGGCTTGACCCAATGAGCATTGCGAGGAATGTCAGGTGTCTTGGCAAAGGGATTTTCGATTGTTTCTATTTTTTCCAGCTTCGCCTTCAGATCGCGAAGGGTTTTATCGCTGTATCCCGTGCCAACGTTCCCCGCATATCGCAGTTTCTTATCCTCATAGAAGCCGACCAGAAGCGCGCCGAATCCTGTTCGGGAGCCCTTCGGATCGGTATAGCCGCCAACGACGAATTCCTGCCGCTGGCTGCACTTGAGCTTTATCCAGTCGGGCGAGCGGCGCGAGACATACGTCGAGGACTTGCGCTTGCCGATGACGCCTTCCAGTCCCATGCGGCATGCTGACGCGATGATGTCTTTTGCCGGAACGTCGAACGTTTCGCTGAAGTGCACGGTTTTCGAAGCGCGAGTTTCGAACAGGCCTTTGAGGAATTCACCGCGGGCAGTGAGAGGTACAGTTCTTAAGTCAAAGCCGGCATAAAACGGGACATCAAAAACGAAATAAATGATGTTCCCGGTGCGCGAACTATCAAATGCGTTCTGCAGGGCCTGAAAATCAGGCACGCCTACGTCGTTGGGCACGACGACTTCGCCGTCCAGCCAACCGCTTTGAAAACCCATCGCAGCGATTGCCTTTTCTACATGCGGCAGCTTGTGGGTCCAGTCATTCCCGTTGCGCGTGAAAAGCTGGATTCTCTTTTCCTCTATTCTGGCCAGTATCCGATAACCGTCGAACTTGATTTCATATGCCCATTCATCAGCGTCATTGGGAGGCCCATCGACGAGCGTTGCAAGCTCGGGCGTGAGAATTGGCGGGAGATCGGCTTTGAGTGCGTTTTCCGGCAAATCCGGGGAAGGGGAGGGCCTTTTCTTGCGAGGCGCTGCCACGCTCCTTGCAGGCTTGGCACTTTTGAGCGAACCGGGCACCTTTGCTCGAGCCTGGTCTTAGATTGAAGCTGTTTCTTTATTTGCCATTGGCGGCGGCCTTAAGGGCAGCGCCTGCCTTGAATGCAGGGATCTTCGATGCTGCGATTTGCAGTTCTTCACCCGTCCTGGGATTGCGTCCGGCACGCGCGGGGCGCTCCCGCACTTCGAACGTTCCAAAACCGGGTAACGACAGGGAATCTCCTTTTTTCAGGGTGTCAGAAATGACCTCAAGTAGCGCGCCAACAGCGCGTTCAGCGTCAGATTTGCTAGAGCCGGTCTTGGCGGCCATGGCGTCGATGAGTTCTTTTTTATTCATGGTTTCGATCCTCTCCTTTTTGTCATTCTATTAAGACCTTATTAATTACGCCGTTACTCTACCTTAATACCTTAAGTTGTCTTCAGTCCAAGATCAACAAGGCAGTAAAAAAAATAATTTCATAGGAAAGCACATCAGACGGGGACAATCATGAAAGAGGTTATTCCCGCACTAATCGGGATGCTGATATGCAAGCCTTGAGATTCATTGCAATAGCAATCTATGGCTTATGCTTTTCGCTCGCCCATGCGGAAACATTGACCGGCCAGGTCGTGAGAATTGCCGATGGCGACACATTGACCATTCTGGATGCCGCAAGGCAGCAGCATAAAATACGGCTATCCGGCATTGATGCGCCCGAGAGAAAGCAGGCGTTTGGCACCGTATCACGGCAGTATCTGGCGAGCCTGGCTTTTGGCAAAGCGGTTACCGTGGAGTGGTACAAGCGCGACCGATATCAGCGAATTATAGGCAGGGTGCTGGTGGATGGCAGGGACGTGAACCTGGATCTGTGAGGGCAGGGCTTGCCTGGCATTACAAGTACTATGAAAAGGAGCAGCCGCCTGGAGAGCGCCGCCTGTATTCAGAAGCTGAAGAAGCCGCCAGGCTTGATCGAGTTGGGCTATGGCGCGATCCATCTCCCATCCCACCCTGGGTTTTTCGGCGCAAGCGCAGGTAGAACAATTTTCTTAATCCGTGTGCATTTCACTGCATTATTGAAGCGTTGGTAACTTTGTTATGGAAAAGCTGAGACGAGCCAATATGTTCGAGATTACTGAATTCGTGCAGCCAGCCGAACTAAGAGAGCGATTGCTTCAGGAGAGAGCCGAGCTTGCCAAGCAAACTACTTGCACTCACCAGTTCGCGGCATACGAGAACCTAGCAGAAGTGGGTTATCTCTCCTTCGATGACCGCTCAGATATCAAGACAGGAGTTCTGTATGAAGTCTTTGTTCTGCTGCAATTCAGGCACAGGGGAGCCGGGAGCAAGCTCGTCACATTTGCGGAGGATTTTGCTCGTTCAATTGGTTGTACACGAGTTCGACTCACGGTTAACGCGTTTGATCTGAGCGTGGGTCACAATTGGCTTGAGTCTTGGTATGCAAAACGAGGTTACCTCATTGCCCAGGATGGTTCGCAGGAATATGAGAAGTACTTGCAAGCGGTTGAGCAGGCCGCAAGGGAGTCAGGGGCGCCTGAGGCTGAATGAACATAGGGACCAGATACAGAATTTTGATATCGACCTGCCCAAACGAAGGATAGCAAAAGTGATGGGCGTGGCCTACAACGGTTGACCGATCCAGCTAGAAATCCATCTATATCGGGGTCGCCTCAGAATTCGGAATTTAAAGTACGCTAAGGGATACGCGGTTCAGTAGCGGCGAGGCCTTCAGCGACGCGATGGTGCTGGAAGCCAGAATCGACCCGGCATCCTTGTTCTGGACCTGCGCCAGTAGTTGGTCAATCAGTTCATCCGGGAATAGCTTGGCGGCCTTCGCTTTGGTCTTTCTGCTCTTGGTGGTCATTGTGTCGGTCATGGTGTCTCCCTTTCAATATCATCTCATGACCTTACACACAAAATAAATGACAGGCTCCTTTCTATTTAAATAGGGCATTCACATTACGCTTGGCTTCCTCTCGCGAATGCCCGAGACTACAAACTTGCCGACGTGGCGTTACCAGGTAGATAGCTTGTTGAGTTCCAAGTAAAAACTATTTGCGTTTATCGTTTTCTATTGCGCTACTTTTCTGCCACCTTTGCTAGTAGATTTATAGCAGAGTCGTCTCCCTGAGCAGCAGCCTTTCGAATCCACTGAATAGCCTGGGTAAGATTTCGTGGGACGCCATCACCCTTCGCGTACATCGTCCCCAACATAAATTGTGCGCTGGCATGACCCTGTACAGCGGCTTTGCGATACCAGTGGGCCGCCTGCGCAGAGTTTTGGGTAACCCCTATACCGTTGTGATACCTGTCTCCGAGAATATACTCGGCTTGCATGGCGCCTTGTTCCGCCGCCTTGCGAAACCAATGGAACGCTTGAGCGAAATCCTGTGGCAGACTTCCGCCCATGCTATAGATTGCGCCCAA
This sequence comes from Nitrosospira briensis, assembly GCF_900115125.1. Classification (GTDB taxonomy): domain Bacteria; phylum Pseudomonadota; class Gammaproteobacteria; order Burkholderiales; family Nitrosomonadaceae; genus Nitrosospira; species Nitrosospira briensis_A. The sequence goes on from NZ_FOVJ01000003.1 coordinate 6,870, forward strand.
AGTAACTTGAGCATCGGCATCGCCCTGATTCGCGGCCTTACGATACCACTTGACGGCCTGAGGATTGTCCTTCGGGACACCCTCGCCCTTCGCATACATTAGTCCCAATCTGTATTGAGCTTGAGGAAGGCCTTGCTCAGCCGCCTTTCGATACCACCGGGCTGCTTGAGCAAGATCTCTGGAAACGCCGTATCCGTTAAAATACCCATCAGCAAGGTTGTATTGCGCGTTAGCATATCCCTGGTCAGCCGCCTTTTGAAACCAAGGAATTGCATGAACGCGATTTTGCGGCACACCTAGTCCGTTATAGTACGCAAATCCCAGATTACTTTGTGCAGCCGCAAATCCTTGTTCGGCGGCTTTGCGATACCACTGAATCGCTTGAGCAGGATCTTTCGGTAAACCTGATCCGTTGCTGTAGCTATTACCAAGGTTGAATTGCGCTTTTGCATACCCTTGGTCAGCTGCTTTCCGAAACCACCGGGCTGCCAGAGCAAGATCTTTTGGGATACCTAAGCCATCGTAGTACGCTGTTCCCAAGTTAAACTGCGCCGGGGCATATCCTTGCTCGGCAGCCTTGCGATACCAACTGATTGCTAAAGCTGGGTCTTTCGCGATACCAGAGCCTGTGTAATAACTGTCCGCGAGGTTATATTGAGCCAAGGCATAATTCTGCTCAGCTGCCTTGCGAAACCATTGGACTGCCAGAGCGTGATCTTCGGCTACTCCCGTGCCTCTGCTATACGACACGCCCAAGGCGTTTTGAGCCTTCGCATCTCCTTGTTCGGCAAGAACCCGAAGCCTCGCTGTTGGTTCAGACTCGTTTCCTGCACCAGCGGTTGCCCTACCATCAGCTGAAGCAGAAGCTTGAACTGTGCACGGGACTGATGTCAGGAGGGCAAGGACGGCAAGGACAGGTAAATGGATGTTCATTTATTCAGGTAGATGGTCATACCAAGAGGAGGTACATTTTTCTTATCGAATTTTTCCCGTGCAGACCTTGGTTGCGAAGGTGTCCCCAACTGTACCAGGCGTTATATCTTTAAACTCCCAAGTCGAATAGGTTACTTCGTCGAGTAGAGGTTTACCATTGTTCGTATAGTATTTAATCGAACTGACTGCGCTCTGATATTTCCCGCAATCAAGTATAAATCTGCTAATGGAATATGGTTCCCCAACTCCAAAAGCTTCCCAAGCCTCCTTCTGCGAGGCTTCCAAGATTCCTTGGACCTTCACCCACGCACTTATTTTTCCATCTGGTAGGCGGGTAACCAGGGATGGATCAAAAGAGAATTGACCAGTTGGACCGCGACTTACCTCTACCCACTCTGCATGGGCAAGGCCACATAAGAGAGAGAGACCAAAACCAAAACTGCGCAAATTTCTCATTAGCGATGGGGGTTGGAACCGTAGCTGCCGTTGTGTTTGCTTAGTTATTTTGGTCATTATATTGCGCTGGATTGCTGTACTCGTTCCGCTGATGGTCATGATGGCTGGTATACCGGTTAACGTTGCCTTGGCTGTTGTAGTTATCGTAGCGATGGCATGTTGAATTCGGATCGATGATGCGGGGCAATATACGTTCCGTCATGTCGAGAATAGCCCCTTACGTATTACGTATTGATCGACAAATGCGGCGCTACTCAGCGCGGCAAGGATTGGAATCAATATAATTTCCTCATTTCCTTCCTCTTAAAAAATGAAATAGTGATGTGACAAGCTCTAGGGAAGCAAAGATAGATTAGGTTTTGAATTACTCGCCGGTCTTGTTCGGGAGCTGATATTTTATATTCTGGACGGTTTCATCTAGTTCCCTCAGTTGGACGTGGTTTTCTGGCCCGTATTTCTAGCGAAATATGGTGATCCGGCAGCAATCAGGATAGGAAAAACTCGACGAAGATCTCCCATTTAACCTCTGCTGGTCATGGCTGTACGCCAAATTTGAATTTCCTTGTTCGAATTTTTAAACGCTTTGGCATCATATGCTGCCACTAATATATGTCGAGAATAGGTCGTTGCTGATTCAATCTGGGTTGTATATCCCGTTACGCCGTACGTGGGCGTGTATGTTGTCGTTCCGGAGTAAGAGGCCATGTTTCCAAAGGTCATCGCCGTACCATAAGTGTTTGCAGAAGAAACGCCTGTCTGTCCCCATACGGGAAGCGCATAGCTATGTTGCTCAGTTCGTGGATCGCCAATTCCGTAAGAAACTACGATGGCAATATTCGCATCTTCTGCATTGTCAGCTGGTATGAATCCCTGTTTCTTAAGGGCGTGCTTTAGGTAAAGTGAGTATTCTTGAAACTGCAAGTCGTCCAATGTTACGTTCTCGTTCCCAGGTAACAGGACGTAATTAAGTTTCTCTTTAGCTGTAGGTGATGCTTGGGAATCAACAGCTATATGGAAGGATCGTTGCTCCCCCACAGTGGCACAGCCTGAGAGGAGTGCTATAGAAAATAACAAAACCCCGAGATGACGCATCAGTCCTCCTTTTTTCTTATCCTAGATTCTATTTTTCGCTTTTATAGCTGAGCGGACAATTGTACCTAGGTACACCTGCCGTTCAGTAAGGGGATTAAGCAGGAGTTAGGGCATCTGATATGCCAACCCAAACACCCTTTACATGCGTTAAAACGAAAAATAATTAGAGGAAAGCACATCAAACGGGGACAATCATGAAAGAGGTATTCCCGTGCTAATCGGGATGCTGATATGCAAGCCTTGAGATTCATCGCCATAGCAATTTATGGCTTATGCTTTTCGCTCGCCCATGCGGAAACATTAACCGGCCAGGTCGTGAAGATTGCCGATGGCGACACATTTCTAACTAAACCAAAACGCCTCCATGAAGTCCGGGGCGATTCAAGGTGGGCTCAATGAGGAGAAATTAATGCACCTTACACGGATAGGCGCGATTTTAGCAATTGTCATGCTAACGGGGTTCACGGGATTTTGGGAGCCTAAATCTTTTGAAGAATGCCGTGATAGGGCCGCCAGGGATGCCAAAACAGATGCTGGAGTGAAGGCCTTGATATTAGGTTGTCGTGAGCGATTTCCCAAGCAATCCCAATTGCAAACTGAGTGGCTGGAATTCTCCAAGGCACTGGTAGGTTATAAGTTTGATCCTAATGTGCGTATAACTAGAAAAACACCTAGGTACACTGAACTTTCGCGGGCTGAGTCTACGAAGGGCAACCTGTCCAGCAGGACCAACAACTCAAAGAGATCATGGGTTTTAACAGAGGAAGGATCGAGGCGCCTTGATGAAATAGCAGAAGATTTGGCATATCAAAGTGCGCCGAGCAAGGTTGAATCATTAAAATCTGTAGAGTTCATAAATTGGTTTGTGTCTCAACCAAGCCATATTAAATCACTGCTCGTCATCCCAATGCTTGAAGAAAATGAGCGCAAAATATTTGATGCTTACCATTGGAGGTAGACGGTTTATATCGAGCCGCGGACAAAGATAGGCAAAGAAAAGTATCGAGACTAATACATTCAAATGTAGTAGTCGTCCCTGAAATACCTCACGAAACGGAAAAAATTGACTGGGATCGAGCCAATCTGCAAGATGTATCGTGGGCTGGCGCGTGATGCGGTTCCATGCACACGGATCTCCACTTCAGGCATTCAATACTCACGTCTTTCGTAATCTTGCAGATACTCGGCTTCACGGCGTTCCTCTCGTTCGTACTGTCGCTCATTTTCATACCTCTCTTGCTCCCTCCGCGTCCGTTCTTCATTTCTCTGTTTGAGGACTGCGCAATCAGTAGAGTCGGAATCACAAGCGTAGCGACCGCCCCCAACGTAAACAGCTTTTTCGCTTGCCGTGGAAATGATTGGCAGTAATAGTAACAGCGGCAAGAGGAGTTTTATGGTTTTCATCGTTCTCACTTGTTTGAGTAACTGTAATCGCTGAACCAGCATCTTTATGGATGCCGGACCAGCGTGGCTGCTTCACCCACGAATCAACCAATGATTTGCATATCTGCGAAAACCTCAGCTGATGGGAGTTTTAGTTCTTGCTCCAGTTTTTCCTGTCATCGCTCGGTTCCAGCTTGCAAGCTCTGCACTGCTGCGATTGCATAGCCATCTCTCGATACTGGCGACAAGACTTTCCTCATCGTCCCGCAGCACACAGAGTGCCGAGAGTGGCTCACCAAGCTGTTCCAGGACGCGACTTAATTTGTCTGCGGTGATAACCCGCACCTCGTAGGAGATGCCAGGAGCAGCATCGCTTTCCGCTTGGATATGTTTCCAGCATTGACTATGGAACAACTGGTTCACTGGCAGCTTTTCAAGTGTTTCCGCATCGAATGCTGGGGATGTTCTCCAGCGATGCTTTAGCCCATTGCGTGAAATGCCGATATACGTGATACGCGAATCGTTAGCTTGGACGAGGTAGAGGCATGGCTGCTTGTCCCGCCAGGCAAGCTCGTTGATGATTTCATATTGCCCTTGTAACCAGGGACCGATGCGGCTTCCCTTTGCTACATCTCGCTTCCATCTTTTTCCGCCTACACTATGAATCTTGATAACAAGCGTTGCCGCGCTGCAAATTACTGATGCGTATTTGTTTGCGATGTTGTCCATTGCTTTTTTTATTCTCCAATTAAAGTAAAAAGGTTTTGTAACGCTCAGTGTTTTATTCTCTCGGTTCGATGGCCGGCAGTAATGACCCTTCCTTCAGGGCACACTACGACATAGCAGTTCAAATGCTCTATTAATAGACTGGATAACTTGCCTGCATATGCATCCAGTCGACGCTTTGAGCGTTTATCAAAATAATGTTTGCTGGTGCCGTCGCCTGCTTTCTCACAGGCGCCATAGCCAATCAAAAGCTCGATGATCATTGGCGGAATGCTGCGTTGCTGCTGGCGAATTCTTGCATGTCTGGTAAGTTCCATGTTTTCCCCCTTTATTAACTTTGAATGTGCTTGTTCATTTGTTCTTCGACTTGATCTCTTTCCAGCTTCTGATGTAAAGCCAATCCTGCGAATACAAAAGCCTTGGTGTGGAGTTCGTAAAGCCGTGCCAACCTGACAAACAAAATTTGGTCGAAAAAGAAGTGGCCTTGCTCCAATCCTGCTAGTTTCTCTTCGGTCAAATCGCTAGGAGAAATAGCGTTCACCGCGTCAGTCAAAGCAAGGCCTTTCTTCTCCCGTTGCACGTTGAGATAAGAACCAAAATCCTGTTCCGAGATAAATCCTATCTTCGTCAGATCGCGCTCGGCGGCGGGATCAATAATGACCGTAGGCTTGAATCCTCTGCGCTGCTGAAGCCATGCCTTGGCGTCTCCTACGTTCACATAAGTACGGGATCCGTGATTGAACGTTTTGAGATGATTCTTGTGTTTCGGATTAGCGGCATTACGAACGCTTTTTTCATCCATGTTGGCAAGCAAAGCTATTTCGCTGAGGGTCAGAACAGCGCCAAGTTGCGACCATTCCTCTGACTCATTCACAGCCAATCCATATCTTTTTTCGAGTGCCCACCGGGCGGTCGCCATCATGATTACGTGCTGTGACAGGGTTATTGAATACCCGAGGGAGCTTTCCTCTATAAGTCGAAAATGACTTATGGATTCCACAAAGAATTCCGCCTCTTCGAAGTCCATCCAGTCAAGGTCGATTTTCCGGCGACCATTAATGCCGTACTCATACAGCTCATCCAGCATGGCTGTGAGGTAATACTTATTTATATCTACATCCTCAGGCTTCAAGTCCTCAATTTGATCCGTGGGATAATTCTTCGAATCAAGGCCCAGCAGTCCCCATCCCGCCCCTAAAAAGTAAACCCTATCCAAGCAGTCTGCGAAAGCGCACATATATTCTCTAATTTCAGCGTAAAGCTCATCTTTTGTAAAATGTTTCATGATATTTATTCTATCCTTAATGGAATAAGTGCGATCTTAGGAGATAGAGATGCCTATGTCAATACTTTTATGATGAGACGGATAGAATAAACAGAATATTAATTAAATATAGAGGAAAAGGGAGGGTTTTACGACTTTGACTTGTTGATGTGAGGTGAACGGGAAAATGGATTTAGGATTACTTGAAGGGAGTCGAACATTATGCAAAGAATGGGCGTCGTTCAACGGATGTTTTTACAGTTGATAACATATTTTATCGAGGGTAAATCACCAAAGAATTTGCCCGCTCCCCAGCCCCCGCAAGTGGGGGAAACATTTGCAGGTAAGGTCGTCGGCATAGCCGAGGGTGATACCTGACAGTTCTTACCCATCAAAGCAGCAGCACAAGATTCGTTTGGCTGACATTCGATGCGCCGGAGAAGAGCCAGCTATTTAAACCGTAAGGACAGCGCCGGAGCGTGTAAAGGGATAGGCGCTGCTGCCTGATGGGCTATACTTCTGGCGGGTGCGCACACGTCGTGTGTAGCAGGTACAGCGTTGGTCGGGCCGCCACGCGGCTACCGTTCGCCCAATGAATACTCCATTCTTCGCATCGTCCCGTGCTTTATCCCACACCTTCAAGCGATTTTTTGCTTCCAAAAAAGCGGGCGGGATTGTCCTTATCGTCTGCACCTTGCTTTCGCTACTATTGGCGAACTCACCTGTAGGCGAAACCTACCTTTCGTTCTGGCACCACGAAATAGTCGGCATGAGTGTTGAGCATTGGATCAATGATGGCCTGATGGCGATTTTCTTTTTGATGATCGGCTTGGAATTTGAACGCGAACTGTACAACGGAGAACTGTCCGACTTTCGCAGTGCCCTGCTGCCGATTGTTGCGGCTGTGGCGGCATCTGCATCCCCGCACTGCTGCACTTTAGCCTCAACGCCGGCACGCCCACGCCAGGTGGCATGGGGATTCCAATGGCCACCGATATTGCGTTCGCGATTTTCATCACCAATCTGGCGTTTCCGGGGCAGGCCGATACTATTACAGCCTCGAAAATCGCAATCCTTCTGGCGTCTCTTACAGCCGGCATATTCGGCTTCCTGTGGCTGAAATCTTTTGGGCAACCGCTGTCCACGGACACCGATCCAGACACCATGGACCACCCAACGGAAGACAAGACAGGGACCATGCCTTGAACAGAAGGAGATACCAGTGATTAGAGCAGTGTGGCTTTTGCCAGTTATATTTGTGTTGGCCTGCGAGCGGGACGTGCCGCAGGTTGACGATCCAAACAAAATCGTCGTCAAGGGCGAAGAGATGAGCCAAACTGATTCTTCTCATTTTTTGCAACAGAGCCCTGAAATAGCTTTAGAAGTTAACCCATAGGCAATAAGGATGGGACACTCTCCTCCTTCCCGTAACTCTTCTGTAGATAGAATCCAATGCGTACTCCGGTCGGGCTCATGATTCCGGAAAGGAATTTATTTTGGACTGATCGAACCTCTTGCCTTGACAATTCATATTCATGATCTAACTTGAGATGAAGGAGATTTCCTGACAGGCAGCTTTTACGGGAATGGCTTCATATAAAAACTCTATTGATTCATTGATTCCCCATTGTAAAAACCTTATACATCTCGCGATGATCGGAGGAGATCCCATGAGTCAATCACCATTCGAGTCTGCGTCCCCTCAAACCAAGCGGAGGGTGAAAGCGATGGAGGATGCCATCCGCGCCTGTAATGATGCGCTCGCCGACCTCGATTCGGCGGCAACTGCGGCGGGTCTATCAGCACGATTAATGTTGCCCGAGCTGGCGTCCACCTTCGACGGACCTTCGGGTTTAGTTGTGCACATCCCCGTGCACATCACTAAACGGGAGGGCGGCAGAGTTTCGCTATTCAAGCTTGCACCCGGCGAGACCGCCACGGTGGGAGTTTACGTCATCGGCGGCCGCGCCTACGATAGGAAGGTGATGCGTGTAAGCGGCACGGGCCCGCTCGCCAAGGGCGACCGCCTCGCCGAGCAAATCGTGGATGCCGAAGCCGCCGTCGTGCAGTCGCTCGTGTACGAGGTGAAGAGCATCAATATCGAGGACGGCTCGGCCATCTTTTCAAACGTCCAAGATGACGAAATCGGCGACTTCGTGATCAACCAGGCAGGCATGTGCTGGTTCTGCAACGCAGGCAGCGGATGGTGGTGTGGTTTACCTTGCCTGAATTTTTGACAGCGAGCAGTTGCGTGGGTGCTTGTGCGTAAACTAGATGAGGTGCAAATGCTCTAGCCAGGGATAATGCTACCGCTGGCGACGAGTACTCTGAAGACATCACACGGAGATCAAGATCAAGATGCGGAATTACAGGAACTCTGGGCAGGGTACTTTTACTTCGACCGTCAAAACTACCGCTGATCACGGAGATATTCAGCAAGAAGTAGACGTTACACAGGGCTTACGCAAGAGAATACTTTGCCCCAGTGCATCGGCAGAGGTGAAGTCGGTTCTTTTAGGTGTCGTTCAACCTAACGGTTCTGTCGGTTTTATCAAGGATAGAATTGAGGTAACACGCGAATTCTTGGATATTGCTACCAGAGGTGGCGGGCTACCTGAAACCCGGTTCCGCTTTAGCTCGCCGTGCCTTGGAAGCGCGTGCAAGCAGTGGGCTAATGGCGGGTGCAGCTTGCCCGAGCGGCTTGCGGACTTGATTTCTAGGTCAGATGCAACTGATGCGCCACTACCCGAATGTTCGATCCGAGATCAATGTCGCTGGTTTGATCAACGAGGGTCGGACGCATGCCGTATCTGCCCTAAGGTCATTACGCGCGACAACTCGCAGTAGTACGATAGATAGAAGAATTCTTTCTTAATATTAGCACGGAGGATATAAACATGGCTGATGAAAGCAAGTCAGGTAGTCGTTTCATGGTGGATTTGGGGGACATCAAGCTGTCACGCCTTGTAGAGAAGCAAGTGGAAGCGGATATCAAGGCAGTGGTTTTGCGCGCCCTGGCGGAGAGCGACTTCATCGGTAACCGACGTGGCCAGCGAGACCCCGACTCGATCCCCATCTGGGAGAAGTTTCCGGGAGGGACGCTCGGTTTATGGATTGGGGACCAGCTGCCGATTGGTTTCCCTGGAGGTTTCCCTGGGGACACTGGTCCCTTGACTGTCAGGGATCACACTCTCATCGTGAATACTGTCATGGAGCACCCGATGCAGGTGCTGCGGAATTTGCCGGAAAAGCATAAGACGAGGGGTGGCCGTCCTTCAGGCAGGGAGGTGCTCCAGGCGGCATTGCAAGTCGAGCAGATCGACGATTTCGTAAAGGGCCGGATGCGAGCGGTGCTCGATCTCTTACCGAAGATTGAAGAAGGCCAGGCAAATCTGCCCGAGTCCGTAAAGCGAGCTGCGGAGGATTTGCGGCAGCAATTGACCAACAAATCCGTTGACGAGCAGCGCAGAGTGCTTCGCGACCCGGACCTCAGGAGCAGGCACCGTGACGATGGGTTTGCCGAGGGTATGGAGGTTGCAGCCCGGATCCTGGATGATGGACGAGACTCCATCTATTCACCTGACCATAGCTTCTACAAGCTGCTGCAGCAAGGGGCACCACGGGCGGCCGCTAGGGATTCGTTGGAAGATACGGCGAATGCAGACACGGTTGGCGCAGCCGTAGGAGGAGGTGTTGGACTTGTCGTTGGCGGAGTCGGCGCGGGGCCTGGCGCCGTTGCAGGCGGGGCTGGAGCATCACTTGGATTTGTACTTGGTACCGCCATTGGCTGGCTTTTCGATTAGGTGGGCATGGGAAGCGTTGCCCTCCAGTAGCTCATCAATGTGAAAGCGGCTGTTAGGCTAGCGTACTGAAGGAACCCAAGCACGATGGAAAGAGAGATGAGCTCAGCACAACCTTGTTTCTTGAGACGTTGGGTTCACTCTTGTGAGGAAGATATTGAGCATGCGCGGACCTATCGCCCGTCAGACTGGCAGCTTCCGCGGTCAAGGCCACCCAGACACGTGCTGGAGTTTGAACCCGACCGGTTCGTCAGTCGCGTCGGTGGTCCTGCCGATTCATTCGTCACACGGGAAGGCCGCTGGAGCGTCGATCCAGGAGAACCCGATCTGCTTCAGCTTGAGTGGCAAGATGCAACACAACCTGCTTTCATTGAGATCGTCAGTTGCTCGGATGAGTTGCTGCAGGTTAGGGTAATAAGTGGATCCATCGAATAGGAAGTAATGTCGCAGTTGGGGTACGTTTCACTCTTTCCGGCTGAAGGTAGGCCAAACGTTATCAGGAAAAGAAGAAGTGGGGGGTTAAGCGGCTTATGCGTGCGTGTGCAACGATGGCAGTTCATAGACGTTTACTGGATACCGACCCTAACTACCGGGCACGGCGGGAACGGATCGAGAATCTTATCTTTGCGCGCAAGCTTGCACGTGATAGGGGCCGGACGGGAACGACCACAATCCCAGTCGTTGTTCACGTAGTCTACAACAGCCTCGTAGAAAATATTTCGGCAGAGCAGGTGAAAAGCCAGATCGATGTACTTAACGAGGACTTCGCCAAGCGCAATCCCGACTTGAAGTCAGTCCCGCCCGTCTGGAGTGATAGTATTGGCGACGCACGGATCCTGTTCAAGCTCGCCGACCGTGATCCCGATGGAGCGATTACGAGCGGCATTACGCGCACCTCCACCTCCATTGTCGCGTTCGGCGATGACGACACGGTAAAATTGGCGGTTAGTGGTGGCACTGATGCCTGGCCGCCAGATCGTTACCTGAACATATGGGTCTGTCATCTGGGCGACCTCCTCGGCTATGCCCAATTCCCGGGAGGTCCTGTACATACCGATGGTGTGGTGATCGACTACCGGGCTTTCGGGACCACTGGCACCGCTGAGGCACCTTTCAACCTGGGTCGCACTGCGACGCACGAGGTAGGACATTGGCTGAACCTGTTTCATATTTGGGGCGATGACGGGATGGGCTGTGCCGGCACTGATCAGGTCGACGACACGCCAAACCAAGCTGGCCCTAACACAGGATTCCCAAGTTTTCCACATACCACCTGCAATAATGGGCCCGAGGGAGATATGTTCGTCAACTTTATGGACTATGTTGACGATCGCTGCATGGTAATGTTCACCGCTGGCCAAGTGCAGCGCATGCATACAGCACTCGATGTGACGAGGCCATCCTACTTGGAAGAGGGCAAGCCATTGCCGGTTCCTGCCACCGGTTGGATCCATACAGATCTCACTGTGGCGGCTGGAGCGCCCGAGGCAGCAGGTGACCCAGTAGTCGCCTCGTGGTCAGAAGGAAAGCTCTGCGTGCTCTATCTCGGTGTGGACCATCATATCCATGCGCTGAGCTTTGACGATGACAGCACCTTTGGAGCGCCAGCAAGACGTTAAAATCTTGTGAGATTCGGGACGCACCCCGCCAAACAGTTCTGCATGCATCGTTCACGAAATAGACCAGAGCCCCCAACAACTGAGGCGCAAACGTGCCAACATGCTTGTTCGCAGTTCTGACCAGGTAGTCCAATGGGTCCGAATGGCCCAGTCGGTCTTCGCCCCATGATCAATGAAAATTGTATCTGCGGGCATACTATGTTGCCTACTCGCATAGCCTCAAGAGCACCAGCCGAATGATAACCGCTACCCGTTTGGTATAGAGATGCTTCGGCGGTAAATTCGGGTATTTTCATTTTTACATCTCCTAATCATGTTTGCCGCCATTAGTAGACCAACGAAAAGGTTTTTGGAGCTATATTGTTTCTTCACTGCTGTCTCCTCAAAAGTTGATAGGTTTCCGCGGCCTGAGCTCCCCGGGGAACTATTTCCGCAGAAGAAGTGCACTACAACATCCAACCTTCCTTCTGCCGTGGCCGTAGGATTGGAAACAAAGTCCTTTTACAGTTGATAACATATTTTTATGGGGTGCTGAATTAGGACAAATTGAGGCATCCTCTATTCTTGATAAAATACGTTATCAATAATAAGATAGGGCGAATGAGCACATCCGTTCTTCCTGTATCAGTACCTCCCTCCAGTCGGCTTCTAAGCTCGGCCGACTTCCAGCGCTTGGCAGATGTTCCACTGGTAGTCGAATGGTTCGCGAATATTGACAGTGCGCAAACCCGGCGTGCCTATCGGAATGCGCTCGAGGATTTTATGAAGTTCACCGGTATCGAGCGGCCGGATGAGTTTCGGGAAATCAGCCGCGCCCATATCATTGCTTGGCGGGATGACTTGAAGTACCGGGAATTGAGCGGCACGACTATCCGGCATCGCCTGGCTGCGCTGTCCTCACTGTTCGAATATTTATGCGATAAAAATGCCGTGACGCATAACCCGGTCAAAGGCATCAAGCGGCCTTCGGTAGAAGGTTATCAAGGTAAGACTCCTGCAATTGGGGATCATCAGGCGCGCAGTCTGCTTGATTCCCCGAATAATGCATTGCGCAAAGGCAAGCGAGACCGCGCCATTTTGGCGACCCTGCTGTATCACGCCTTGAGGCGTGAAGAGCTTTGCATGCTTCTGGTGAAGGATTTCAAGCACGAGCGACGCGGGGTCGCCCACCTGAAGGTTTCAGGTAAAGGAGGAAAGACGCGTTATATTCCTCTTCATCCCGCAGCGGGCGGCCTCATCCTAGATTATCTCGAAGAGTCAGGGCATGGGGCTGATCTAAGTGGACCGCTCTTCCGGCCCATCCGCAACAACCGCACCGGTGCACTGGGTAAGGCCATTACCGCAGATATGGTTTATAAACTGGTACGTGCGTATTCTTCAGCTCTAGGATTCAAGATCGGTGCTCACGCATTACGAGCGACTGCAGCAACCAATGCATTGGATCATCAGGCGGATATTGCCAAAGTGCAGGAATGGTTGGGGCATGCCAATATTGCCACGACTCGGATCTATGATCATCGGAAAACCAGGCCAGAGGATAGCCCGACATTTAAAGTGAGTTATTAGGGGACGTTTGACGAAAGGGAATTTATCATCCAGAAGGTATGACAGTAGGGCCAAGTTTTGCACCTTGGTAATAACGCTGAGACTACTGGTGTTAATTGTCACACTTCATCGAATGCTTCAACCACCCATACGGGTCTACAACTATTCAATTAACAACGGTAGGACCAACTGGTTCCACGAACATCAACGACGTGCTCGGACTCGCCCGCCGCGTAAGAGACCATATCGGTAGCCCAAAAGCCGGTATTGGCAATCAGTGGTTAGTCGACAAGCCCTTTATCAGTACATTTATTAGCACACCATAAATGTCAGGGGATTGCGATAATCTTCTATTATTATTAATAATTCATGAGCTATGAAGATCACGTGGACAGTCTTATTTCTACAGTCTTATTTCTGCGAAGTATAGGGAGAAACAACGTGCATTACACATTTCGTCGCTTTTTGGGTCTGGCCCTAATAACGGTATTCGCAGTATCACCAAGTTTCGCGGGTAGCGACAAAGAAATAACGGTTTTTGATGAAGTATGTCTTCAGGATATCGTCCGCAAATGTGCAGAGGATATACAGGTTGGAACTCCTGCCTCTCGGAGATTTTTAGTAAAGGATAAAGAGCCCCCCTTAAATATGACACGTCCTGATCCTAACCAATCAGGAGCTGCAGTGTGGATTGTTCAATGGAACAGCGCATTATGTCCCGGTGGTTATAATAAACCGTCGCCTAATGATGAATGTCTCCCAACAGTGGAAACGAAACAAACGGCATATCAGTACTGTTACTATAAGGTGCGCGCGGAGATTCCATCTGCTTGCGTACGCGTGCTAAGGCCAGAAGTTATTGCCGAATCAAGCAGTAAAGACATGCGGCTGCTCTTGAACCAATTTTGTAAAACCTACGCGGAGATAAAAGAGAAATGTGATGAGGTGCTACCTCCAGCTGTCGAAAAAAAATAAACTGAATCAGCTTTAATACGTCATGCGTTTACGCCTTGCCATAATACTTGCTTTCGTATGCGTGCCGAGTTTTGGCCAGGCACATGCTCAGTCACCATCGGCAGCGACAGACACTCAGCTCGAGCTAAAAGCACGCGGTGCAAAAAACAGTTCGCCCATAACACAGTCTATTGTCGGAGCTGAGTACGGGGATCCTAAGATTAGGGAAAATGAACGGACAGCACAAAGGGTCGCAAAACAAGTCGAAAAATTGAGGGCACAGAATGCGACTCCGCCGCCGAATGATTCATTTAATACTCGCGTCACAGCTATCAGCGATATGGTGTCGCACGTGGACGCAACCCAAGAAACTTACAATAAAAAGCGATATGCGTTGGAAGGTATCAAAGAAGGACATGAAACAGTAACTGCTTTAACCCCATTGTTTGGCGGAGCGAAAACAAAGCTCGCCCTAAAACTCGGGGCGCACGCGGGATCCATGAGCTTTAAAGAAATAACCGAAAGTTATGCCAAACAGATTAAAACGGATTACGAATCAGGTCTGGAAAACGCGATTGTGCTGGCCGTTCTTCAAACGGATGAAGCTGTGGCCGCGAAGTGGGCGCAACGCGGAGTTACAGATAGCACAAAGCAAGCCGCGTTACGGGATTTGTTCGGCCCGCAAAATGAGTTCTTTGATGACGAACTTGTGAAAGAGCTGGGGCCTGGTGTCAAGGCGGATTTAGCTAACGCAAAAGCAGACATGGTTCAAAAAGCATTGGCTCGGTATAAAGCCCATACAGATGCTGAAATGAGTTCGCTACGACAAGCAGTTAAGGCTAAGCATTCGAAATTTATGGGGACGGCCAAAGAGATTACTGAATTTAAGGAGCAGATTTCTGCAAACACAAAAGCAATTGTAGAGCTCAAGAGCTATACAGAAAAACAATTTGTCTTGCTTAATAGCAAGATAGGAATTATTAGTGGTCAAGTTGATGCAATGCAATCCGCCATGTGGCGGCAGATGAGCCCCGCAGACCAGGTGCGCGCCTTGGACGATGGGTTTTTTCCGAAGATGGACTCGAAAGAACGTGATAAGTTGCGTAGCGATCTTGTTTCTACCGCCAATGTAATGAATTATCGTGACAATGCACTTAAAACCCTCGCCGCTGCAGGGCAACTTGCTAATCTTGCCGCAACGGCAGGTCTTCCTGTCGATGTCTACAACTTCAATCGAAATATAGAAACGGCATCAGCCGCAGTTAACATAATCAGCGGCATAGCCTTGGGCGGTTGGAGTGGTTGGCTTACTGTTCTTCAAAGTACCGGCGGTCTCTTCCCCGGAGGTCAAAATGCAGAAGCGGAACAACACAAGGAGATAATAGGAGCCTTGAAGGAGATCACAAGGCTTCAGTACATCACGATACAGAAACTCGATGACCTCCGCTTTCAGCTGAACGAGAGTACCGCCAAGATCATGAGCGAATTGAAAACTCTAGAGGATAAGGCAGATGTTGCTAATCAGTTGATCCTTGCTCAGACGCTCGAGAGGTACGAGGGCTGTGGCACTTTTGTTCGTAAGGCGGAAGAGAAGTTCGGCATGAAAAACGGCATTTTTCCAAGCTATGCAGATCGAACAAAACATTTTGACAGCGATATCAACCGCATCAAATTATTCGATAATTGCCGCGAATTTCTATCTGGCCGTGTAAATAAACTGGTCGCAAGCGCCACCGGTGATTGGGGGGAAAACGCTAACAACCCACTCACGATAGTTCATCCCCTTTTATTAGCTGGAACTGCGGGCGCGCTGCAAGACCAGTCAGAGCCGACTTCAGCTCAGTCACGGCTTTCACGAATGAGAGAGCTTACGCTTCTCACATTGGGAATATATACGATTAGCAAAACAAAAGATGAGGAGTCCAAAGAAACGTACCAAGTTACCAAAGAAAAACAGAATTGCTACTCACGATTGCTGTCTGGTTTAGCAATCGCGCCGGAACATTTTGCAAACCTACAGCACTCTGCATTTGTCTGTTTAGGTGAAGACATAGATCGGCCTCATATTTCTGATGAGAGATGTGAGGGAGCATTATGCACTCGCGCTGGTGATCCTGTTTCCCCCAACCACGCCCTTGGACGAGCCTTGGCCCCTGCTATGGTGAGGCAACTGGGTGAGTATATGCTATTTTTTTCTCCCTACATGGAGATCATTAAACAGAGTAAGGAGCCGAACCGCATATATAAGATGCTGAACGAAAGCGAGTTACTTAATGGTGTTTCCGATCGGGGGCTCGATGGAGGGGAGGTCCGGGACTGGCCGGAGTTCTATCTTGATGTGCTAAATCTTGCATTAGCTCAAGAGAGCCTACATTCCGGTCTGCTTATTACTAAAAGGTCAGCGGATATACTTGGCGAAGCGAATTACGGAACGACAGTAGAACTTCCGCCGCTGGATTTGATATCTAAAAAAGATGCCAACGGAAAAATCGTATCATGCACTCCTTCTGCTGAGATATGGAAGAAGTTTCCCTACGCCTTAACGGTGTGCTTCCTTCAAGACAGTATTCCGTTCCGATTGAACATTAGCTACTATCTAGTCGGGAGCAAACTGAATGAAACCAATACTACCATCCCAGCATATGCATTTGCTTTGGCATCGGACGAGGAGGTACATCTTAAATCGATTCTTCCGGGTTTGCCATTAGTTCAGGGCATCAAAGACAACAAGCCATGGTGGCACCTCAAGCTAGTCTATCCTGATAAAAACGGCAAGAGCGATTTTTTAATAATACCATTACCTTCCGCGGCTGAGATACAAACAAATCAAGTTGCATATCGTCCAGCCGCTTACCTACTTCGAGCGCTAAGAGACTCATTTGTTGAGAGAATCGCGCTTCTTAACTCCGCGGAAGAGAGTAAAGAGCATAAAGTAAGGCTGCGCCAGATCACACATGCGGCTCTGGATGATCCGAGCTTTGCGCGTGTTAACTTTACAGTAGAAAAACCATCAACGTTGACGTCAGCTTCTTCAAAACCTTCTTCTCAGAAAAAGCAACCAGGCAAAAAGTAATAATAATCATAGCTGGTTAACACTTCGGTATAAAGCTATCGAACTCTCTGCTTTCCTGCATCTCAGAGCAACAGCAACTCGGCAAGTTTTGACCAGGCAGGACGGTCAGTTGTGTGGCTGGCAAATACCTACACCGTGATGGGATTGTTTGGCTAATTAAATTTAAGCTGATACAGGGCCATAGGCGTTCTCAACAAGACGAGATCTCTGAATGATAACGTCCTTTATCATTCATAACCTTGTAGCAAAAGGGACCCCTTGCGCGACACTGTGCATACCAGCGCCATGATTCATTAATCACAGCTTAGCTAACGCTAAAGATAGGTTATCAAGTAAAAAGGGGGAAGAAAAAAGGTAAAAATGTTTTTATAACTGACCTATATTTAACTGGAAACCGGAGCTGGCTACGTATATTTGCAATCCCTGAATTGCGGCGAGTAATCGATGCTGCTTTTATCAACAATCAAGACTCAAGACAAATAGGAGGTGAAAAATGAATCATAAATTTACCAAGTTGCAACGTCATCCGCTTTGGTTAGGTTTGACCCTCCTGGCAGCATTAGCACCAGCCTACACACAAGCGGCCGATGCCGGTACCTCTACTGGTACTTTTCTTGATCCAACCCCGTCATGCCCTCCAGCCACTTGCAGTGGGATCGGAACGAACTCTTTCAGTTGGGGTGAAGCTGAATCATCAGGAGATACGGTCGGTAGTTTATCTTTCGCCGGTAGCAGTTTTGCTCCTGGTTCGGGAGAAACATTCAAGCTGGGAACCTTGACATATCATAATGGCACAACCCGTCTTGGGACAGAGGTTTCCTCCGTCGGGATCGATATTGCGCTCAACTTTAATGATGTCCCCGAGAACAATTTCACATACCACGAGAGGCTGAGCATTAATACCACGCCTAATAGTACGGGTGATCCAGTGGCAGATGCCGATTTCGTATGGTTTACGACGGGAAATTTCCCCTACACGTTTAACGTTGCAGAAGAAGCAACAGCTTCAGTGGATATCATGGCGAAACTGGCTCCAGCCGGCGATCAACTGCAATTGATCAGCCTCACAAACCCCACCGAGGGTGGCTCTGTCGGCGTCATCCCGGAACCCGAAACCTACGCCTTGTTTCTGGCTGGCCTTGGCTTGATGGGCGCTGTTATATCCCGTCGCAACAAAAAGGCTTAAGAAATCGACCAAGCGTGGGTAATCAGCACAGCCCTCGATTTACTGCAGACACTTTCCAGCCTCTCGAAATGTTTGTAGTAAAAGGGAAGGCTTATGCAATCTGCCCTACCCGTGATTATGTTAATTGGATTAGGTGTGAGGAACTCCTTACTGTAGCGCATTTTCTTCTTAGAAATCGATTCCCAAAAGACCAGACGGTTCCCACCGCCGTTTACGTGATCTAAAGCCCTAATGTGACTTTGTTGGTTAGCGAGGTTAGATCGATGGCTGCAGTACCAGTGTATCTCGGAACCTTGGCACATTCTCTAAAATAGAAGAAACCCCGGTTAGGCTGGTTCCCCTAATTCAGAAACCCTTCTGCAGCCGTTTCCCTTCGGCAGAAAAATGGCAAGCCGCCTTTAATCATCTCATGCGTCCTTTTCCTCATCCTGCTGAAACATTGCGCCGCCGCAGCGAGCGCCATGTTCCACAAAGATAAGTTTGGATGTAGCGAAGCCAAGCTCACGATGCCAGACTGCTGAGCGAAAGCAGTGCTACATCCGCTCAGCCGCGCAACGGTGACAATGCTAAAATGCTTCGTCACTCTCTGATATTCAATATAGCAGGCGCAGAACATGATCGGAATTCTAATTATCTCGCACGGCAATCTGGGCGATAGTCTCATTCACTGCGCTAACCACGTCATGGGAGAGAAGTCACAGTATTTGGCGCATCTAAGCATTAACATCCAGGACGACCCGGACGTTGTCCTGCCCAGGGCGCGCGAATTAGTGAAGGAGTTGGATTGCGGCGATGGCGTACTGTTGTTGAGCGATATCTGCGGCGCAACGCCATGCAATATTGCCAATCGGCTGATCAGCCCGGGGAAGGTGGAATGCCTTGCTGGAGTCAATCTCCCCATGCTGGTCCGGGCGCTCACTTATCGTAATGAATCACTCCTGGTAGCTGGGGAAAAAGCATTGGCTGGCGGCAGGGAAGGCGTGATGCGCCTTGATCCGGGGACCGCATAATGCAATACAGGGAAGTCAGGATCCTGAACAAACTTGGCATGCACGCGCGTGCCTCAGCAAAGCTCACCCAATTGGCCGGTCGATTTGGCAGCGAGGTATGGCTATCGCGAAACGACCGTAAAGTTAATGCGAAAAGCATTATGGGGGTCATGATGCTGGCTGCAAACCAGGGCGTTACTCTCGGGATCGAAACAACAGGTAAGGATGAGGTCGAAGCAATGCAGGCACTGGTGGATTTGATCGAAAATCGTTTCGGGGAAAGCGAGTGAGCTTCGTGCTGCACGGTGTGGGGGTTTCCGGCGGAATCTCGGTGGGCCGCGCTCATCTCGCATCCCACGCCGCGCTGGAGGTGGCCCACCATGTCGTACCGAAGGATCAGGTCAGCAACGAAATATCCCGTCTCGACACCGCTTTCACAGCGGTTCGTGAAGAGCTTGAGGCATTGCATGCCTCTGTTGTCAGTGGCCCCGCTGCCGCGGAATACGGCGCATTTCTTGATTTGCACCGGATGATCCTGGACGATCCCACTCTCTCCACGGCAGCCAAAACCTATATTGCTCAGAATCAGTGTAATGCCGAATGGGCTATTACTCAGCAAATGGGCGTATTGATGGCGCAGTTTGAAGAGATCGAGGATCCGTATCTCCGAGAACGGAAAACGGATGTCATTCAAGTAGTGGAAAGAGTTCTTAAAGCTTTGCTTGGCCATCCGGGTTATGTTCCAGCCCCGCTAAAGCATGACGGCGCCAGTATTCTGGTCGCGCACGATTTAAGTCCGGCCGATGTGCTGCAGTACAAACAGCACTGGTTTATCGCATTTCTCACTGACCTGGGCGGCTTGACTTCGCACACAGCCATCGTTGCCCGCAGCCTCAATATTCCATCCATCGTAGCGCTGCATCATGCCCGCCAGCTTATCCGTGACAATGATGTGCTGATCGTGGACGGCAACCAGGGGGTGGTAATAGTCGATCCGGACGAGCATGTGCTGTCTGAGTACCGCCTGCGCCAGAGCCAGCTTGAACTGGAAAAGCAGAAGCTGAAGCGGATCAAGACCACCGCCGCTACGACGCTCGATGGTACAACCATAGAATTGCACGCCAATATCGAACTGCCTCAGGACGTCGAGCAGGTGAAAGACAACGGAGCGACAGGCATCGGTCTGTTCCGCAGCGAGTTCCTGTTTCTCAATCGCGACACCTTGCCCGACGAGGACGAGCAGTTCGAAGCTTACCGGACGGTGGCCCGAAAAATGCGGGGACTACCGGTGACGATACGTACATTTGACCTGGGAGCCGACAAGAATCTTGACAGCGCAAAGCGGGTGGCGGCCAATCCTGCGCTGGGGCTGCGCGCCATCCGCCTGAGTCTGGCCGAACCGCAGATGTTCAATACCCAGTTGCGCGCGATTCTGCGGGCTTCCCGCTACGGCCAGATTCATATTCTCGTGCCGATGCTCTCCAGTATCCTTGAAATTACGCAGACATTGCATTTGATCGAAAATGCCAAGCAAAGCTTGCGCAACGAGAAAATTCCTTTCGACGAAAAAATACAAGTTGGAGGCATGATAGAAATTCCAGCGGCCGCGCTATGTCTGGATATTTTCATGCGCAAACTGGATTTCCTGTCAATCGGCACCAACGATTTGATACAGTACACGCTGGCCATCGATCGCGCCGACGACTCTGTGGCGCATCTCTACGATTCCTTGCACCCCGCGGTGTTGCGATTGGTTGCTCACATCATCCGCAGCGCCAGCCGGACTGGTGTACCGGTATCGGTATGCGGCGAAATTGCGGGAGATACGGCGTTTACCCGGCTTCTACTCGGTTTCGGGCTACGGTCGTTTTCCATGCATCCTGCACAACTGCTGACCGTGAAACGTGAGGTGTTGAGAAGCAATCTGCCTGATATCATACCGCTCACGCAAAAAATACTTAAAGCCGATGATCCGGACAAGATTCATACCTTATTGGCAAAGTTGAATGGCTGAGGTTTATTCAAGAATGCTTCGAGAGGCCACGTACAGTTGGATTTCTAAGCGTGTGTTTGACATAATTGTCAGTTGTCGATTGCGCTCGTTTCCATGCCCGGTCGTATAACCGCCGAGCCGGCAGGATCTTCTACCGGGAAAGGGGCACTCGTAATTGCTATCCATTTGCACGTTGCCAACCCTGACCTATCCTCCTGACTTCCTGACAAGCCTCTTACCTTGATGCAAGACTCCAACTCTATCGGCATAGTCGAGCCGCAAATTGTGCGTTTCGATACGCCTATGCATTTGAAGAACGGGACTGTGCTCGACAGTTACGAGTTGGTATATGAAACCTACGGGGAACTCAACACAGCCAGGTCCAACGCCGTGTTGGTTTGCCATGCGCTTTCGGGTAACCACCATCTGGCCGGTTTCTACCCGGACAATCCCAAGAGCGGAGGCTGGTGGAATAATATGATCGGTGCCGGCAAATCGATCGATACGCAAAAATTCTTTGTCATCGGGGTGAACAACCTCGGTGGCTGCCATGGCTCGACCGGGCCTGCCAGCATCAATGCAAAGACGGGTAAATGCTACGGCCCGGATTTTCCGGTGGTGACGGTGGAAGATTGGGTGCAAACACAGGTAAGGCTGGCGGATCATCTTGGTATCGATCAGTTCGCCGCAGTCGCGGGCGGCAGCCTTGGCGGCATGCAGGCCCTGCAATGGACGCTCGACTTTCCGGATAGGGTTCGCCATGCATTGGTTATCGCCGCAGCTGCCAAGTTAACAGCGCAAAACATCGCATTCAACGATGTGGCACGCCAGGCGATCATCACTGATCAGGATTTTTACGGGGGAGATTACTATTCGCACGGTGTAGTGCCACGGCGGGGCCTCAGGCTGGCGCGCATGCTGGGGCATATCACCTATCTGTCCGATGACGCCATGGCTGCTAAATTCGGACGGGAGTTGCGTAACGGATCGCTTGCGTTCGGATTTGACGTGGAGTTCGAAATAGAATCGTACTTGCGCTACCAGGGAGATAAGTTCGCCGATCAGTTCGATGCGAATACCTACTTGCTGATGACCAAGGCGCTGGATTATTTTGACCCCGCATACCAGCACAACAACGATTTGAGTGCGGCCTTTCGCGCCGCCAAGGCGAATTTCCTGGTACTGTCATTTACTACCGATTGGCGTTTTTCACCGGAGCGCTCTCGCGCCATTGTCAGAGCCTTGCTGGATAACGAGCTGAACGTCAGCTATGCGGAAATCACTTCCAGCCACGGCCATGATTCCTTCCTGATGGAAGACCGTCATTACCACAGGCTGGTGCGGGCTTATATGGATAGTATCGTTGTATGAAACAAGACCATGAGGCCGTGAATACCAAAGACATGACTGACATTACTATTCCGTCCATTGCCCATTCCTTCAGGCCGGATTTTGCCGTCATTGCCGCATGGGTGAAGCCGGGCGCAAAGGTGCTCGATCTCGGCTGTGGAGATGGCTCGCTCATGTGTTTTTTGCGTGAGGCGCGTAATATCCGTGGTTATGGGGTCGAAATTGACGACGCGAATGTTCTTGCCTGCTTCAATAACGGAGTGAACGTGATTCAGAGCGATCTGGAATCGGGATTGCAAAGCTTCGAATCAGCGTCGTTCGATTATGTCGTTCTCTCGCAAACCTTGCAGGCAGTGAAAAATACCGAAAACATCATCAAGGAAATGCTGCGG
Source organism: Nitrosospira briensis (assembly GCF_900115125.1). GTDB lineage: Bacteria > Pseudomonadota > Gammaproteobacteria > Burkholderiales > Nitrosomonadaceae > Nitrosospira > Nitrosospira briensis_A. Next base: position 29,625 of record NZ_FOVJ01000003.1, read on the forward strand.
GTAAGCAAAGAAGGCATCGTCTCGTTCCCGAATTTTGGATACTGGAAAAATCGCTTGCAGGTTTTAGCGGGCAACATGCCTGTTTCGGAGGCGTTGCCTTATCAATGGTTCGACACCCCCAACATTCATAACTGTACGCTTGGCGATTTTGAGGAATTTTGCGGTCAGCATGGCGCGCGAATTCTTGAGCGGCGCGTAATGAGTGGAAATCGCCAGGTGGCGATGATGCCTAATTTGCTTGGGATGCTGGCTTTTTACCGGTTTGAACAGCAAAAATAGCCTTCAACATCACTTCAGATGCGCGGGTGAATCCTCGGTTTCGAATTTAGCACGTCCGGCAAGCCATACCAGGACCAGTACCGGCAGGCCGAGTAGCGCCGTGCCGGTGAAAAAGCTGGCATAACCGTAAGCATCGACGAAGTCGCCGCTGAATCCCGCAATGAACTTCGGCAACAACAGCATCACCGAGCTGAACAGCGCGTACTGCGTGGCGGAATAGGCAGAGTTTGTCAGGCCGGAAAGATAGGCAATAAAGGCGGAAGATGCGATGCCGGCCGACAGATTATCGGCCGAGATAGTGAATATGAGTCCGGTGACGTCGTGTCCGCGTCCCGCCAGCCAGACAAAAAGCAGATTCGTTGCTGCTGACAATACCGCTCCTAGAAACAGCGTGCGCATGATGCCGATTTTCGCCGTCAGTACCCCTCCTATGGCAGCGCCGGCAATTGTCATGATAACTCCATAAACCTTGGAGACGGTCGCCACTTCGTCCTTTGTATAACCCATGTCGACGTAGAAGGGATTGCTCATCACCCCCATCACAACGTCCGAGATGCGGTAAGCCGCAATTAACGCCAGAATCAGCAAAGCCTGGCCTCCATGACGCACGATAAAGTCCCGGAAGGGCGCTATCATTGCGCCGTACAGCCATGCCAGCAGTTGTGTAAGTCTTTTGTTCAAATGCCAATGAGCAATGGCTTCGCGGGCGCGGTTCTCATTCTCCGAGATCAGACGGGTGACGGGAACATCCGGCTCACGGATAATCAGGGTGGTAATAATCCCTACCGCCATAAAGCCCGCCATCGACAGGTAAGCAATCCGCCAGGGCGCGTATTCGTAAGTCGCTTCGGATGGATCCACGGCCGCAGCTATCCACAACGCGCCGGCGGAGGCCAGAATCATTGCTACGCGGTAGCCAGCTTGGTAAGTGGCAGCCATCGCTCCCTGGAGCCTGGGAGCAACGGCTTCGATTCGATATGCATCGAGGGCGATATCCTGAGTGGCGGAAGCAAAAGCAACAGCTAGCGCAAAAAATACCGTATGGGTCAGGTTTTGAAGCGGGTCGGTGCTCGCAATACCGATCAGCGCGATGGTAATGGCGACTTGCGATAGCAAAAGCCATGCTCGCCGCCTGCCCAGCAAGCGGGTCAACAATGGCAGGGGAAGACGATCCACCAGCGGCGACCACACCCACTTGAAGCCGTAAGCCAGTCCTATCCAGCTTAGGTGGCCGATAGTGGAACGGTCGATCCCGGCTTCGCGTAACCAGAACGAAAGCGTGCCCAATACGAGTAACAGGGGCAATCCAGCGGAGAAGCCCAGCGACAGCATTCCCAGCACGCGGGGATGGGTGTAGATGCGAAAAGCGTGGAGCCAGCCGGACAGCGCGGCTGGCATTATCGTGAATCCACCGTATGGGCGCTGTCCAGGCAGATCGAAGGAGGCAATGTAGAGGGGTTAAATAAATGCATGAACGCGGAGTGGCACAGTCGCGCAAAGATGGATCGTCTCTTCCAGAACGTCTCTTCCAAAACGATTCCCTAAGATATTCAGCGGCGCCATCAGCACTTGCTTTTTAGAGGCTCCAATCGTAGTTCACTGTAAGCGGCGCGTGATCGCTAAAACGCTGTTCCTTGTAAATGGAGACTTCCTTTGCGGTATTTCCGATGCCTGACGTAGAAATCTGATAATCGATTCTCCAGCCCACGTTCTTGGCCCAGGCCTGTCCCCGGTTGCTCCACCAGGTATAACCTTCACCCGTCGTATCCGGGTACAGATGGCGATACACATCCATCCATCCCAGTTCATCGAGCACGCGCGTCAGCCAGGCCCGTTCCTCGGGAAGAAAACCGCTGTTTTTCAAATTTCCTTTCCAGTTCTTCAGGTCTATCTCCCGATGCGCAATGTTCCAATCGCCGCATAGAATGACCTCCCGTCCGCATCTGACGAGCGCGGCCAGATGCCCGAAAAAACGTTCCATGAAGAGAAATTTGGCCGCCTGCCGGTGCTCGCCGCTGGATCCTGAGGGCAAATACAGCGAGATTATGGAAAGTTTTTCATACATCAACTCGAGGTAGCGACCTTCCGCATCGATTTCAGCAATTCCCAGGCCTTCAATAACCTGGAGTGGTTGATGCCGAGCGTAAACGCCAACACCGCTATAGCCTTTTTTCTCCGCATAGTGAAAGTAGCCGTAGTAACCGGATGGGTTCAGCATTTCGGCGGTCATGTCTCCAACCTGGGCTTTCAGTTCTTGCACACAGGCAAAATCGGCGTCTTGTGTTGCGAGCCAATCGAAAAAGCCTTTACTGAAGGCTGAGCGGATGCCGTTGAGATTGGCTGATATTACTCGAAGCATGGGTCTGATTCTTTAAGGAAAAGTGGTTGACTGGCGGAAGGCCCGGGCGATTGATATTAACGGTGCTCCGGCTATGTGTGCAGCAGAGCGTGGCAAGATGAGTAAAACCGGATAAGCTCCCGGTCACGAAGGATGTTATTCCGGAAAGGCCGCAAAACTCTGATGCAATAGACGCGCGCCGTTCAGCTTAAGCGTTATAATCCGCACGTCCATTTTTCCGGTTTGTCATTAGCGATGTCCGATTTTCGGCAGGAATTCATCAAGTTTGCCATCAGTCGCAATGTGCTGTGCTTCGGTGAATTCAAAACAAAAGCAGGGCGAATGTCCCCGTATTTTTTCAACGCCGGCCTGTTCAACGACGGTGATTCCCTCAGGAAACTGGGCCGATTTTACGCTAAAGCGATACTCGCTGCCCAGCTTCCGTTTGACATGCTGTTTGGCCCTGCCTACAAAGGCATTCCGCTGGTCAGCTCTATTGCCATTGCACTGGCGGAGTGCGGGAATAACTACCCGTTCTGCTTCAACCGCAAAGAGGTGAAAGACCATGGTGAAGGCGGGAACCTCGTGGGTGCACCGCTTGCAGGGCGGGTGTTGATAGTGGACGACGTCATTTCCGCCGGCGTTTCAGTGGGTGAATCCGTTCGTCATATTCACGGTTCCGGCGCCGTACCTTCCGGAGTCATTATTGCCCTTGATCGGATGGAGCGGGGCAACGGGGAGCTTTCGGCCGTGCAGGAAGTTCATCTCGCATACGGGATCCAGGTGACCAGTATCGTCAATCTCGACGACATTACAAATTATCTGGGGACCACGGAGGAAATGGGAAGCAACCTGCGAGCGGTGAAAGCATATCGCGAGCGATATGGGGTAGGTCAGCAGTAATCTGTTAAATCTTCAGTACCACTGCTGCATTTATTGCGTCTCGTCCGGCGGCAGGGCAGGTAATGTTATTTCTCCGCTGGAGTCGAAGCTCCTTCCAATGCTTAGTCCCGTTCCACCAAGCCTGCCATACAACTGGTAATCAGCCCTGGTACGATCCCCGGTAGCCAGCCCGAACGCATGGCGGATTATTGCCGTGGCAGGAACGGTCACGGGCACGGTAATGATTGTTTCTCCAAAGCGCGGTATGGTCCCGCGTTGATCGCTCACTCCGCTCGCAAAGCTCATTCCGCGTAAATCCAGGTCGAGTGCAACACCGTCATAATCGAGTGGTTTTTCGCCGTGGTTTTGAATTCTCAACTGGACTGCGAAGCGTGCTTCCATCCCTTTTCCTTCCAGGGGTTCGAGTCCAGCCACCGAAATCCGGAGTGGATCCTGCAGCTTTAATGCAGCGCATCCGGAGAGGATGAAAAATAGTCCTGAGATAAGCAATAGGCAACGGTTCATGGCCCCACCCGTGTTGTGAATCCAATCATAACTCGAATATTTGATGAATCGGCGTGTTTCTGCTTATTTTTGGTCTCACAAAGCGTGTGGGCGAGCCTTGCATCTGGCGGAAGGGTTGCATGGACCGAATGCAGGGACCGGAAACCCGCGGTTGTGGAATTGCATCCCCGCATTTGGGCTGGCGTTAAGGGGTGGAAAGCTCGGAACCTGCTGAACCCCATCCTCTCATATAATCCGGTCGCAGTCGGCACCGGAGCTCAAGGTAAAGTATCCTGGCGGTTGAGTTTGCTCCTGCCCCCCCGGTTGGAGTATTATCCCTGTCGAAGCTGGCTAGACAATCGCTGCTCGCTTTCCAGTAATGAAAGGCGAGGGGAGGAAAGTCCGGGCTCCAAAGAGCGGGATGCCGGTTAATGGCCGGCCGCCGTGAGGCGAGGAATAGGGCCACAGAGACGAGCGTATTAAGTTACGGTGAAACGCGGTAACCTCCATCCGGAGCAAGACCAAATAGGCAGGCAATGATGCTGCTCGCTGAGCCTGCGGGTAGGTTGCTTGAACGCACGGGCAACCGTGCGTCTAGAGGAATGATTGTCCATGACAGAACCCGGCTTATCGGCCAGCTTCATTTTGTTCTGGAAGTTCAATTCACCAGAATAAACCGCCTGAAAAATACGATATTAACTAAGTTGAAGTCGCGTGGGATCAAGGTTTGGAGAAATACTCTCTTTCCTTTTCTCGACCAGTTTGGTATACAATCGGCGATTATTTGCCAAGGCGATCCTTCGCCAAGGCACAGCGTAAGATAAATTTGCGGATCCGAAACCGGAGAAATTATGAAGAAAATATTTGGGTGGGCTGCGGGGTTGACATGGGCTATTTTAATAGCGCTGCCGGCTCACGCGCAACTCATGCTCGCTCATGAAGGTCACCATTCAGGTGACTGCGCCATCAAGTCTGGGGCTTTTCCTGTAGCTTTCAGTGTTTATGAAAAACCCAAGGGTGATCTTCCGCCCACTCATGCGTATTGCGATCATGTTCCCGAGACAGGGGAGCTGTATTTCACCGTCGATTTAACGGATCTTGATTCTCGAGAGATTCCTATTGCACTGCGCATGGTTATGGAAGGGCATGGAGAAGGGGGACATGAGATTCTGTCCATACCAGCCAAACCCTATCCGTCTGGAAGCATCACATTTTCCGCGACTGTGGAAGAGCTTGGTCAATACGCCTTACTGCTGGAAACCGAGAAGGACGGCAAGATGACCACAGCGGTACGAATTCCAGTACATGTGGGCGGTGGCGGTGGCCATGATGGACACGGTGGAGGCATTGGAGCGACAGAAATTGTGCTGTTGCTGGGCATTGCTGGTGCTGCCGCCTTCTTTTTCATGCGTCGTCGGACCAGCGCAAAGATGTCCTGATGCGTCTCAAACCTCGGGACGGTTGATTCATTCTGCTGCTGAATATCCTCAACTTAGCGAGATTAGCTGATGAGTTGAGGATATTCCATCGGCCCACCTGTCTCCGTATAATTCAGCGATTCATTGTTGCTTCATAAGCAACGCGGTTTTTCTCCTCCCGCAGATAATCGTATCCACGAAGTATCTGCCTTATACTATCCTATCCGGTCGGAGTCCGTACTAAAACTCCCGAGCTATATGAATTGCTCATGGATTAGCTGCAATCGTAAGTAGAGACCGGCTTGGCGAGCCCTTCAAAAATATCGCTGACTCGACACCGGCTCCAAGTGGAACTGCTATGGACAGGATGGGTTTCCATCCCTTGTTTTCCCTTACACAACGTATCTTCCGAACTGGTGCGCCGCAAAATATATACCACCATGCACAGCGACATCGGCCGGCGGCCAAAAAAAAGATTGAACTACGGCTCGGATGCTACTGAGAAATAGCTTCGCGCAACTCGGCAAAAGCCTTACCCACATAGTCCAACTGTTCACTGCTATGAACCGCGCTAACGCTGCAGCGAACCAGTGAATTACCTTCGGGGGTGGCGGGTGGCAATACTAGATTGACATAGATGCCATGATCAAGCAGGCCCTTCCATAAAGCCAGCGCCTGCTGTGGCGTTTTCAGTATGGCTGCGATAACAGGGCTGGGCTCCGGCCCCAAATCGTAGCCGAGCTCATCAAGCCGCGAATAAAGCTGGTGCACATTCCTCCAGAGCTGCCGTCGTAACTCGCTCCCTTCACGCAGCAATTTGAGCGCCGCCCGTGTTGACGCGATAGTAGCGGGGGTGGGTGATGCAGTGAATATATACGGACGGCTGACGTAGCGTAATTGATCAAGTTGAGGATGTTTGCTTACGCAATAGCCTCCGATGCCGCCGAGGCTTTTACTGAATGTGCCAGTTATGAAATCAACCTCCTCGATAAGCCCCGTTTCTTCTACCAGGCCTTGCCCTGTCGTACCCAGGACGCCAAGGGAATGCGCCTCATCCAGAAGAAGTGTGCTGTTGTATGCATTTTTTAATTTGACAACATCTGCCAAGGGAGCGCGATCGCCCAGCATGCTGTAAATACCTTCAACAATGATCAATGTAGAACTTGAGCGCTCTCCCAGACGCCGAAGGCGCTTTTCCAGATCCACCATATCATTGTGCCTGAACCTGATGATCTCCGCGCCACTTAAACGGCACCCGTCATAAATGCTTGCATGGGAATCACCGTCAATCAGAACAACATCACCGGCCCCTGCCAAGCCGGAGATAGTAGCGAGATTAGCCTGATAACCGGTCGTAAAGACGATACAGGAATGGCACCGGTAGAAGTCCGCAAGCTCCCGCTCGAGGGCACGGTGACCACTGTAACTGCCGTTGGCCATGCGCGATCCGGTGGTACCTGTTCCCTCACTATCGATTGCGGCATGTGCGGCTTGCAGGCATTCAGGGGCGAATGTCAGTCCGAGATAGTTATTTGTGCCCAGGAATAATATACGCCGGTCACCTATTTTCGCTTCCGTAGAAGAATAAACCGCATCTACCGGCGTCCCGAAAACCTCGACATCCTCGGGTAAAAGCGCTTTTCTCGTAGCAGCGACGGCATCAAGCTTATCTAGTAGGCTCATTTTTATTTTGCAGATTTTATCTGATGAACTAAAGTTGCAAGCTCATGGACAGTCTGGACGTCAGCAAGAGCATTGATAGGCACGGAAATATCAAATTCATCCTCAATTTCCATAATTAGATTCAATAACTTGACAGAGTCGATCGCAAGCTGATTAATAAGATCTGTCTCTGGCGTAATTACTACGCCAGGACCAGCAAATTGTTCTAAATGAAGGCAAAGTTTCTGCAGCACATCGGTGTAATCGATCGCCATGGCTTGTTCTGAATTGATCCGGTTGTTCAAATTATATTGCTTGAGGTAAGGCGTCACGCAGTTGGATGGAGGGTTGCCAGCTGGGCAGTGCCCGGGTTAGAGGTGTGATGTCGCAAACCCAGTTCGGATGGCGTAATTCTCTGACTTTCCCTGGCGTTAGCATTGGGGAATAATGGAGCAAGCGGGCCGACCACAAATTGATGGCTGCGATCAACGATACAAGTGATGCCGGAAAGAAGACGCAATGTACCCGCCGTTTCCAGACCTCTTGCGCAATGTCTGCTACGGCTCGGCTATCGTAGCCTCCCGGCCTTCCGTCATCAAGCTCATAGACGCCTTGCACGGGAGCCTCGGTGGATAGCCAGCAGATAATGGCCGCTACCAGGTCGTTGACGTGTAATAGGCTAAAACGCATGGCACGCTGCCCCACCATCGGCAATATCCCGCGCTGGGTGACCCTGAAGAGCGGGCTCAATTCTTTATCACCTGGACCATAGACCGCAGTCGGACGAAAAACTGCACACGCCATTTTCTGCGAGTAAGCACTCACCAGCTTCTCAGCCATACGCTTACTGGTCGCATACCATGAAAGCTCGGGTTGCCGGGCAGCAAGAGAGGATATAAGAAGAAAACGGGGAGGAGAACTCTGTTCCATCGAGGCTCGCACTAAATTGCCTGTACCCTCGACATTGGTATGGACAAAGTCCTCAAGAGAGCTACCGCGAACCCGGCCGGCACAATGGACAACCGCGACGACGTCTTTGACAAGCCTACGCAATGCATCGAGGTCATCCAGATCACCTTCGATCCATTGCGTAAATTCATCATCTACGCAGTGGTTTCTGGTCAAAGCCCTGACTGTCCATCCTTCCTTGGTCAATGACTGTAAAAGGACACGACCAATAAAGCCGGTGGCCCCAGTTACTGCCACCACTGACTCAGACATATTCCGGCTATTTGTCCCCAGACTCCGCTGATAGCTGGTCTGTCAAATTCGTCCGCTGTATGAAGCCCTGACGTGCCGCAAAACGCGAAAGCTTGCCGGATGAGGTCCTTGGTAAGGTATGTGGGGGAACCAATTCAACCAGGCAATTAACACCAAATGCCATATACACGAGCCGCTGCAACCGGTTGGTAAGAGATTGCCGATCTGTTATCGAAGTCAGGCGGCACTCGATAACCAGAACGATGGTTGTGACATCATTGGCATCGCTTATTCCAAAAGCGGATGCTTCACGAGCTCTCACCTCCGGTTGTTGCTCGGCAAGCTCCTCTATGTCCTGAGCACGGATATTGCGCCCGTTAACGATAATAACGTCTGTGCGGCGGCCGGTGACATACAAATCCCCTTCGAAAAGGAAACCAAGATCACCCGTATCAAGCCAGTTGCCGGGACGCAAGGTCTTGCTGGTATCCTCGGGGTTATTGAAGTAGCCGGTCATGATACTGCTACCCTGCACCAGCACGCTACCTACCCTTAGATCCGGCAACTCCTGCCCGGCGTCATCAACGACCTTTACTATGTGTCCGGGCAAAGCCTGGCCACAATTTACAAATTCACTATACTTTCTGCCATCAGCCTGTAATCGAACCGCCATCTTTCTGTCAACCAGGGTGCCGGCGTCAACCCGCAAGCTCTGAAATCCTTGTCCAACCTTGGAAAAGGTGACGGCAAGCGTTGACTCTGCCAGCCCGTAGCAAGGAAGGAAGGCCCGTTCATCAAACCCCGCAGGCGCAAATTTCTCGGCAAAATTCCTCAAGGTATCAGGACGGATCATCTCGGCGCCGACACCTGCCGCACGCCAGCTGCTAAGGTCCAGATCTTCCAGATCCGAATCCCGGACCCGGAGGGTGCAGAGTTTGAGGCCAAAAGGTTGGCTAAACGCCACGGTCGCCCGATTCCGGCTAATCAACCGCAACCATTGCAACGGTCTGATTGCGAAGTCGCGAGTTGCCAAATAATCGACGGAAACTTGTGCGACCATTGGCGCCATCACCATGCCTACCAAACCCATGTCGTGATAAAACGGAAGCCAGGATGCGCAACGGTCACCCGCGCGTATTTCCAATCCATTACGCACGATTCCCTGCAGATTGCTCATCAATGCGCGTTCGGTAATAACCACTCCGCGCGGAGTACGTGTGCTGCCTGAGGTAAACTGGAGATAAGCAATTTCATCGGGACGATTTGCCGGCAGCACTATATCCGCAACGGGAAACTCCCCGAGTTGCTCCGGAGTTCCAACCCAGCGTAGCCCACTCGATCCCTCGGCCGCTTCTTCGAGGAAATTAATATAATCCACATTTGCCACGGCAGCGCTTGCCTGACCCGCTTCAAGCATTCCGCGCAGTTGCTGCACATACACCGCGTGGCTGCCAAGGTTAACCGGCACAGGCATCGCAAAAGGAATCAGGCCTGCATACCGGCACGCGAAAAACAATTCAACAAATTCCGGGGTGGTGTCGGCAATAATAGCTACACGGTCACCACTGCTTAGCCCGATAGCAGCCAGGCGCTGAGCTGAAGTCCGGGCATTTGCCCTTAATGCCTGATAGGGGAGAATGGAGCGCAGGTTGCCCCTGGCGTCGTAAAAGTTATATCCCGCAGTCCCGGCTGCTGCATATTCCAAGGCAGCGGTCAAGGTTTCAAAGTCAGCCAGTCTCTGAGCTTGTGTGTTCAATGTCGGTGTTGGGTTTACTGCTATCGGCGACTCGTTTAACCGAGGATCAAACGCTTGCGTCAGCGGAGCGTTCAACTTCGCTATTGTTGAACTCAAGGTCTTCCCCTCCAAATTAATCGTACTAGTCATCTTTTTGTAATGTAAAGGATTCCGGTCGGACACACTGGTGCAATGTGGGCCGCTGACTCGAAATGCTCAACCTTGAAAATCAAATGTTGTTAAATAAAAAATTCCGAGAATGCAAGCGCTCGAAACTAAGGAATAACGTGTTAATTTAACTAATTACCGAGCTTATATTATAGTTGACTTCACTGTCAACGCAACATTGCCGCCATACTAATATAGCCATGAAAACCATTGCGTGCAGCCCGCTTCCGCTACAAAAAATGCCGTTCGAATACACCTCAGGCTCTTCTTCCATGCTGCTGGAGCGACAGGTTCCATTCTGTACGAGTTAGCAGCCAATATAAAGAGATTTTGGAGAATAGGAGAGAAATGTGTCGCTTTTTTGCAACACTGCTCGAAAGCGGTAATGTTGCGTTTTCATGTGGTTTCTGAATGACGGCTGGCCACGGCTTCGCCGGCCATCATCATATTGTTTTACACGCCATAACTGCCACGGATAAGCTCAATTGCTGCGACTGTACTCCACGCAATGGCGAGCATTTCATCAAGCATGATGCAAGGAGCCTGGAAGAATCGATTCCCCATGCATAATGGCCTGGCCAGGTGTGTTCAAGCCTGATACTTCCCGGAACCAGTCAGGCTTCCGCCCATGCTTTCGCGTCAGCGTAATTGCTGAACACCCTGATGTCGGCGTTGACAAACAGATTCGATACCCAGGCGCCCCAGGCTTGCCACTGATTCTCCGTGATTATTGCAATCCGGTTGAATTCGCTGCCGTGCTCCCGAATGAACTTGATGTCCTCCCATGCCACATCAACAGTGTAATCCACCATGTCTCGCCAATCGAACAATACGTTCACCTTGCCGTCATGCCGGAACTTGTAGAGTACCTGCTCTTCGAATTCCTTGTAATCGGCGAGGGTAAACTCACCAAAAACGGCGACGCTGATCAGATTGTCCGTTTCCTGGATAGTAATCATGGGCTGGTCTCGAAAAAGCACGGATTATTCATGGGCACGTGGACAGTAACTAAACGTGCGGTTCGATTTCCCGCCGCAAGAATGCATGGAAGTGCACCATTCCATCTTCCATCGGGGACTGATAGGGGCCACTTTGGTTGATCCCCTGCTCATACAGGGCACGACGCCCAGAGGTCATCAACTTGCAGATCTCGTCATCTTCAATGGCGGTTTCGCGATATGCCGCTTGTTCCGCCTCAATGAATTCCCGTTCAAACAAGGCGATGTCTTCCGGATAATAAAATTCGACCACGTTGGTGCAGCGCTCTGTCCCCGTCGGAAGCACAGTACTGATAACAAGCACATGGGGATACCATTCTAACATGATGTTGGGATAGTAGAGCATCCAGATCGCGCCATGCCCAGGTATTTTTCCCGCGGTCTGACGCAATAATTGTTCCTGCCATCGGGCGTAAACCGGTGTGCCCGGGCGTGTAAAACCGCAATTTACCCCTACAGTCTGCACGTTGTACCACTCGTCAAATTCCCATTTCAACTCCGCCGTATTGACGAATTTGCTCAATCCAGGATGATACGGCTCGACGTGATAGTCTTCCAGGTAAACTTCGATGAACGTTTTCCAGTTGCAGGCATATTCCTCTATCTGAACCCGTTCCAATATGTGGCCAGAAAAGTCAAAATCCTTGAGGACGCTTAATCTGGAGAGGTCGCGCGCGACATTTCGCTTGCCTTCAAACAGCAGCCCATTCCAGTTTTGCAAGGGTGTGCTGCCGAGGTTCAGGCAAGGGTTTTCGGAAAAATGCGGCGCGCCCAGCAAAACGCCATTCAGATCGTAGGTCCAGCGATGTATGGGGCAAACGATATTTCTGGCATTGCCCCGGCCCTTGAGCAGCAGAGACTGCCGGTGGCGGCACACGTTGGACAATAGCTCGATCCCGTCCCTGTTACGCACCAATACCTTCGCATTACTCATCCATTCCCGCACATAATAGTCGCCCACGTTGGGCAGCATTATTTCATGGCCGACATAGCCTGGCCCCCGATCGAATAAAAAGCGTTTTTCCAGATCAAGAACGTGGGGATCGAGGTACCAATCAATTGGTAATTGCGTCGGCGCCAGTTGGAAAACATCAACGAGATCGGACATATCCGTTACTTTAGACCTTTTCGAGGAGTAAAAAAGATAGTTGAAATATTAAAATGCCGAATAAACGCACCGGGAAAAGTGGAAAAAGGGTGTTCTTTCCAGGAAACGCTTATAATCCGGTCTAAGAGGCCATATTTGAAGGAAAGTTTCTTGTATTTAATTGACCTGACCCCGCTTGTTGCGTTATTTTTGTAGTTTCCCCGCGACGCATCACAACTCCGTGACAAAATGTGTTTATCATGACAAAGCCCGCTGACCCCGTCAAATTTTCCCCGCCGGAGAATTTTGAAGCTGCATTGGCCGAACTGGAAAGCATTGTAGTAGAAATGGAAGCAGGGCAAATGCCGCTCGAGCTATCGCTCGAGGCTCACAAACGTGGAGCAGAGTTGTTACAATACTGCCAATCAAAGCTACAGGATGCGCAACAACAGATACGTCTTCTTGAGGCCGATACACTGAAAAATTTCTCCCCGTCCGGTATCGATGACCGCTGATTTCCAGGATTGGGCGAGGAGCCGCCAGGTACGCATAGAAAATTCCCTGCAGACCCTGCTTCCCGCCGCAAATGTTGCTCCCGAGCGTCTGCACGACGCGATGCGTTACACCGTATTGGGTGGAGGCAAGCGCGTGCGTCCGCTGCTTGCCTTTGCGGCTGGGGAGCTGAACGGAGCGGATGAAGAGCGCGTGACGATCGCGGGGGCCGCCGTAGAGCTGATACATGCCTATTCACTGGTGCATGATGACTTGCCATGCATGGATAATGATGTTTTGCGGCGAGGCAAGCCTACTTGCCATGTCGAGTACGGTGATGCCATTGCATTGCTGGCAGGAGACAGCCTTCAAAGTCTGGCCTTTCAATTACTGGCGGAATATTGCCTGGCCGACAACCCGCAACTGCAGTTGGACATGATCAGCCGTTTGGCGAAAGCGGCTGGCTCGCGCGGCATGGCGGGGGGGCAGGCGGTCGATCTCGCAAGCGTCGGCAAGACATTAAGTCTGCCAGAGCTGGAATTCATGCATATTCACAAGACTGGAGCGCTTATCAGGGCTGCAGTCATGCTTGGCGCCTGTTGCGGAAGCCGTCTTACGGAAGATCAGCTGATGAGCCTTGATCACTTTGCCAAGTGTATTGGTCTCGCATTCCAGGTAGTGGACGACATACTCGATGCAGAAGCTACCACGGCGACTTTAGGAAAAACCGCCGGCAAGGACGCAGAAAACAATAAACCGACATACGTGAGTATCCTCGGGGGCAGCAGGGCTCGCGAACTGGCCGAAGAGTTGCGGCGCAGTGCATATCAGTCGCTGGAAGCTTTTGGCCCAATGGCGGGGCGGTTGCGGCAAGTAACTGACTTCATCATCCAGCGGGAGTTTTGAGGCTGGCGTTTCCATAGTAAAGAATAATATATTTTCAAGGTTTAAATGTATCCACTGCTTGACACCATCACCACCCCTTCCAAGTTGCGAAAGCTGGAACGCAAGATGTTGCCGCAACTTGCCGACGAGTTACGCCGGTTCCTGGTTGAGTCCGTTGCCAAGACGGGCGGGCACCTTTCTTCCAATCTTGGTACGGTCGAGTTGACGATTGCATTGCATTACGTTTTCAATACGCCGCATGACCGTCTTGTATGGGATGTGGGCCATCAGACGTATGCACACAAAATTCTTACCAGCCGCCGGGAAGGCATGAGCAAATTGCGCATGCACGGCGGCATCGCAGGATTTCCACGGCGGGACGAAAGCGAATACGACGCATTCGGGACAGCTCACTCGAGCACTTCCATCAGCGCTGCCTTAGGCATGGCGGTCGCTTCACAGAGGGAGGGCAAAGAGAGGTCTGTGGTAGCGATAATCGGCGATGGCGCAATGAGTGCAGGTATGGCATTCGAGGCCTTGAACAATGCGGGCGCCATGAATACCAATTTGCTGGTGATCCTGAATGACAACGATATGTCCATTTCGCGCCCGGTAGGCGCGCTCAACAATTATCTTGCAAGGCTCATGTCAGGACAGTTCTATGCTACGGCGCGCCGCGCAGGCGAAAAAATGCTGGGTGTGGTTCCCCATGTGCTGGAACTTGCCAAGCGCGCCGAAGAGCATGTAAAAGGCATGGTAACGCCCAGCACCCTGTTTGAAGAGTTCGGTTTCAACTATATCGGCCCCATAGATGGGCATGATCTTGACGTATTGGTTGGCACGCTCAACAACATCAAGCATCTTGACGGGCCCCAGTTTCTGCATGTGGTGACGCGGAAAGGCGCAGGCTATAAGGCGGCCGAGGAAGACCCGATTCTTTATCATGGAGTAACCAAATTCAATCCGGACGCGGGTATTATCCCCAAAGCCACTGCCAAGCCGTCCTATACGCAAGTTTTTGGAGACTGGCTATGTGATATGGCGGCATTGGACCAGCGCCTGATCGGGATTACCCCGGCAATGCGCGAAGGCTCGGGCCTGGTGAGGTTTTCCCAGGAATATCCTGATCGTTATTTTGATGTCGGTATCGCCGAGCAACATGCAGTCACATTTGCCGCAGGGCTGGCATGCGACGGAATGAAGCCGGTAGTGGCTATCTATTCGACTTTTTTGCAACGGGCTTACGACCAATTGATTCACGATGTCGCCATCCAGAATCTCCCGGTAGTGTTCGCCATCGACCGTGCGGGATTGGTTGGAGCAGACGGACCCACTCACGCTGGCAGCTTCGACTTAACCTATTTGCGATGTGTCCCGAATATTACCGTGATGGCTCCTGCGGATGAGGATGAGTGTCGTCAAATGCTCTACACCGCGTTTCAGATGGATACACCGACAGCAGTACGATATCCACGCGGCGCCGGGACCGGCGTAGTACCCCAAACGCAGATGCGGATGTTGCCGATAGGCCGTGGCGAAATCCGCCGTGAGGGCGTTAAAATCGCACTGCTGGCCTTCGGCAGTATGCTCAAGCCCTGCCTCGAAGCAGCGGAAGAGTTAAATGCCACGGTCGCCAATATGCGTTTTGTCAAGCCACTGGATAACGATCTGGTCTCATCCTTGGCAGCGAATCACGAATTGCTGGTAACAGTGGAAGAAAACACCATAATGGGCGGGGCGGGTAGCGCAGTCCTGGAATCACTGATAAGCGGCGGCCTCACGGTTCCAGTGCTGCAATTGGGCTTGCCGGACGTTTTCATAGATCAAGGTGAAACCTCGGAAATGCTGACGGATTGCGGACTGGACAAGGCGGCTATCATAAGGTGCATCAGAGCCAGACTCTCTGCAAGCTAACCCGATTCGCACGCATACGTTTGGGCTTGACGTATGAATGCTCCAATCCAGGAAGTCAACACCTCCATGAATGAAGTGAATCTCCACATGGTAGACGTGCAAGGTGCGTCCGATACGCGGCTTATTGCAATCAACAGAGCCGGTATCAAGGGCATCCGCCACCCGGTCACGATAGCTGACAAGGGCAGTGGCATTCAACATACCGTTGCCACTTTCAATATGTACGTAAATTTGCCCCACCACCTCAAAGGCGTGCACATGTCACGCTTCGTGGAGGTGCTTAATGGATACGATCGCGCCATTTCGGCAGAAGGGTTTGAAAGCCTGCTGCGGATCATGATAACAAGGCTCGAAGCCGAATCTGGTGGCATCGAAATGTCTTTTCCTTATTTCATGACCAAAGCGGCGCCGGTTTCTCGAATAAAGAGTTTGCTGGACTATGAGGTGAGTTTCGTCGGCCGAATCGAGAACGGAAGCTACCAGTTCACGATGAAAGCAGTCGTGCCGGTAACCAGCCTTTGTCCATGCTCCAAGCAGGTTTCCGACTATGGCGCACACAATCAGCGGTCCCATATGTCCGTATCCGTTCGAACCAGCGGCCTGGTATGGATCGCGGAACTGATCCGTATGGCGGAAGATCAGGCATCCTGCGAGCTCTATGGATTGCTGAAACGTTCAGACGAAAAGCATGTTACTGAAAAGGCCTACGACAACCCCAAATTTGTCGAGGACGTGGTACGTGATACGGCAGCGGTACTGAATCGTGACGCCCGCATAGAAGCCTATGTAGTGGAGTCGGAAAATTTCGAATCCATCCATAATCATTCAGCTTACGCGATGATCGAGCGGGACAAATTGGAAAGCTGAGCTTATCTCTCGTGCCTGTGGACGGAACTGCTATCTCCGCATATTTATTTTGGGAAAGCGCGGATAATTTTCTCTGTCAAGACGTAAAATTGACCTTTTCTTGATGGGCAGGTATATTATCGCCCTTCCGGGGTGTAGCGTAGCCTGGTAGCGCGCCTGGTTTGGGACCAGGATGTCGGGAGTTCAAATCTCTCCACCCCGACCATTCATGCTTGTCAGAGGCAAAGTCCGATTTGAGTGGTGCCCGTAGCTCAACCGGATAGAGCACCAGCCTTCTAAGCTGGGGGTTACAGGTTCGATTCCTGTCGGGCACGCCAAACTATCCCTCTAGCGATTGGCGCCTGAGCTTCGAACTATGCTTTGCGATTTTCCGATGGTGGCTGTAGCTCAGTGGTAGAGTCCCGGATTGTGATTCCGGTTGTCGTGGGTTCGATCCCCATCAGCCACCCCAAGTACTTATTTCCTTTCCATTATCTCAAGCTTTAATGGGCCGGAGATATATTTGGCGGGAACGGCTCGATCCGGCGTCTTGGTTCGGCCACCGGAGTGTCAGCCTCGACTTCCTCCACTACCACGGCAATCTGCTCCACGGCAAACCGTTTCTTCTTCATGCAAAGCTCCTTTTGTTAAAGGTGAGTTTCGCCGAAAACTTATACTGTCGCTGAATACATTTTTGCAGAGCCGACCAGACATACCGCCTAGCAACATATATTGACAGGACACATTGATTCCGCCAATATTACTTGACCAGCGGACTTGATGGGTTAGCAACAGTTTGTGCCTGTCATATTTGCGGCGCAGAAGACTTGTGTCGCTGCTGAGTTTATAGCGAATATGGATTGCTCTGGCGCCGGCTAAGTGATAGTTCACTAACATTGTAATCACGCCTGTATCTGCTCATGTTCGGCTGTGCTCAAGATCAGTCCCGCGTTCGGTCTGCCGTTTATCGCAGCATCTCCCATCATATGTATTTTACGTGAGCCAGAAGCATAATTAATTCAACTAATTTCTAACTCATAACACTAGGACGGTTAAGATGGAGTCTCCTTTAGGCAACCTTGAGCTTACATCGAGCTGGGAACGAGATGCCGAGTTGATCGAGGATTTCATCAGGCAAATGGGTCCGGTGGATGGAGCCCTCCGGATACTTGAAGCGGGGTGCGGGCAGAGCTGGTCACTTCGTCTCGATGGTGTCGAATATGTTTTAACGGGGGTGGACTCTGATTCTCATGCATTGGATATCCGCAAAAATGTCATGAAAGATCTGGACGTGGCGATAGTTGGAGATTTACGTACGGTCGAGTTCGATGCCGGGACATTCGATGTAATCTACAATGCGTTTGTCCTGGAACATATTCATGGGGCCGAGAATGTTCTGAACTCGTTTGTTCGTTGGTTAAAACCGGGTGGATTAATTGTCATAAGGATTCCGGATCCTGATTCCGTGCAGGGATTTGTTACACGGGTAACGCCCCATTGGTTTCATATATTTTATTACCGCTACCTCCTAAAAAAGAAGACGGCGGGCCTTCCTGGCTATGCCCCGTTCCGAACATATTATGATTCAGTAGTGTCTCGGCAAGGAGTACGTAAATTCTGTGAAAAGAACAATCTTTCCATAGCAGCGGAATTCGGAGACGGATATATACGACCAGGAGAAGGCATGATTCAGTTAGCAATCGGTATGATTAAGCAGATTATCGCATCCCTGTCCCTCGGAAAGCTTTCTGCACGCCACACTAACCTTCTTTATGTTTTGCAGCTGAATAAATGAATAAGGGACCTGATAATCAGGCACACGGAGAACGCGAAGCTCCAGAACGGGAAGCGCGCGAAAGTTGCCTGATTTAAGATGATTTTTCGGTTTAAAAAGAGGATTTGTAATTTGCCGGGTGGCACGCCAGGACTAGCGGAAAATCGTGGACAATCGACCGTGTTTTACGCGTAGCAATCAGAGTTGTTGGACTTGCTTTCTTGAAAATCAATTTTCCAGCACTCGGTTCCTGTGGAAGTCTTATCCCTCAGTAACGCCGGAATATGTGCTTTCACCCTGGAATCCTTAAAAGCAATTCCCCTCCAAAAATAATTGTCCTGGTCTGGAAAAGGGATATAGCAAATCCCTTTAGCTAATGCAGTTAAAGTGTCTCTCTTTAGAGACAAATAAACTTGTTACTCATCAGTATCTTGCTTCAGCATAGCTAGACCTTCCCCGTTTCAGCGACAACCCAACGCAAGCAATTGCTATCAAACCTTTATTACACTTGTTACGCGTAAGATAAAATTATTGGCATGACTTTTGCTTCATATGCAGCAAGGCTTATTGCAAATTATGGTAAAAAAGTTTGGGTAGGAGGTGAGCCCGTTCAAAAAAAGCTATCGAGTTGTTGCTACCGGGTTACCGCGAAAATATAGTGTGTTATCTACCGCACAGACAGTATCGCCGTATTTTAGTTACATCTTCTGTAATGTATGCGTACTGGCCGCGTTTAATTTACAACGGATCCAGGTCATGCGGTTGTAATTCCTCGGCCTGTTCCAATACAACTTGTGCGCAGCCTAAGAGGTAGGGTAGGTGATTGCATATGGAGAGTAATTAGACGTTTCACCCAAGTTCAAGTTATTTAACCCATCCAACTAAATCAACTAATTCAAAAATGGGTTTGTTGTCCTCTCTTCCTGCCGATCATCTCCAGCGTTACTTCCGAATTATTCAGGAAGGGCTAGCGGTACGGCAGCATTTTGACCTGTTGACATGGTTGCAGGGGGAGGTGCAGCACTATCTACCGCATGAGATCATGCTTGTTGCGTGGGGTGATTTCAACGCGAATGCAATTCAGCACGATATTATTTCTCCTCTCCCTGGCGTCAGAACCGCGCACTCAGAGTTGACGGGTCTTTATCCATTGTTACGCGCGTCTTATAATCGTTGGGTTGAACTCGGTAGAATGCCGTGTATAGCAAGCGCTTCCGACCGTCTCAACGGAGAATACCTTGTTGGCTATGAAGACAGTCGTCAACAATGTTCCCTTGGCAAAGCTTTGCTGAGCATGCGCTCATCGCTCTTGCACGGCATCAGCGACAAGCGCGGTCGGGATGAATGCCTTTACGTGATTTTCAGTTCTCAGGATAAACTCAACGATTCGACGCTCAGCGCAATGGAAATCCTGCTGCCTTATCTTGATACCGCAATGCGTCGAGTGGCGCCCTTGCCGCAGCGTTCCTGCCGGTCATCGCTCCTCGCGCTAGGAACCGAAAGCCAGGGATTGAGCGAGCGCGAAATCGAGATAATGGATTGGGTAAGGAAGGGTAAAACCAATGCCGAGATTGGCAGTATCCTGTGCATCAGTTCCTATACGGTAAAAAACCATCTGCACCAGATTTTCCGGAAACTCGACGTATATAATCGGGTACAAGCGGTTTCCAAAGTTGAGCGCAGGGCCCGTCATGGCTGAAGCTCATCCTATTTTTTCAGCTTCAACCGTTTCCTCGCGTCACGCCAACGGGCCGCTCGGCAATAATATGCTGAGTGCGGCCGAAGCCATCCTGGACCCCGCCGTACTTACACTTTCACTCTGGTTCGTGAGCGTCAGTATCGAAGGGACACTGCTGCCGCCCTACCTCATCCTTGCAGTTATCGTGTTTTCGATTACCTTCCCGGGTTCCTCGCGCCTGCAATCCTCTTTCAAGCTGCTTATCTTCCACGTCCTCTACAGTTGGTTCTGGGTAGCGCTGCTGCTGTTCTTTCTCGGTTTTGCCACCGGCTACATCTCCCAATTCTCGAGCGAAGCATTGGTCACCTGGTTATGGGTGGCGCCCCTGAGCCAGATCGGCGCCCATCTGGCCTTGCGTTCGGCTGCTCCTTATCTGCTTATGCTACAAGGGCCGCCTCAGCGCGCCGTTATTTTAGGCATGAATGAGCAAGGGGTTGCGCTTGCCAGCCGGATTCAGGAAACACGCTATTCCAAAATTGAACTGTCAGGCTTTTTCGACGACCGGAACCAGGGCCGGCTTCATCAGACAGGACACAGTACACTGCTCGGCAGGCTTCGAGACGTCCCCGATTTTGTCAAGGAAAACCGTATCCAGTTTATCTATCTTTCGTTGCCGATGGCTTCCCAGCCACGCATTCTTCATGTTCTGGACGAACTGAAAGATACCACTGCTTCCATATACTTTGTACCGGACATGTTTATCACCGACCTTATCCAGGGACGTACCGGAACAGTTTGTGGCACGCCGGTTATCTCCGTTTGCGAATCCCCTTTTACAGGCTCTAACGGCGCCATTAAACGAGCGAGCGATATTATTTTGTCTTTGCTCATTCTGTTGCTCATCTCCCCGCTTCTGCTCGTCATCGCAATTGCCATAAGACTGGATTCACCCGGCCCCGTCATTTTCAAACAGCGTCGATATGGGCTTGATGGGGAGGAAATCGTCGTCTATAAATTCCGCTCAATGCGTGTTTGCGAAGATGGCGATACCATTCGGCAAGCAGAGAAGGGAGACAGTCGCGTCACTCGTATCGGCGCTTTTTTGCGCGGGAATTCGCTGGACGAACTACCGCAGTTTATCAACGTCCTGCAGGGACGCATGAGCATCGTCGGCCCCCGGCCTCATGCCGTAGCGCACAACGAGATATATCGCAATCTGATAAAAGGCTACATGATCCGCCATAAGGTCAAGCCTGGAATTACCGGCTGGGCTCAGGTTAATGGCTACCGCGGGGAGACCCGAACTCTCGCCAAAATGCAGGCGCGCATCGATCACGATCTCGATTATTTGCGCAATTGGTCATTGCGCCTTGACCTGCACATCATTCTCAAGACTATCCTGGTAGTCCTGAGGGACCGGGCCGCCTATTGAGGTTCAAGCACAGCCGTACGACTGTTACGTCTTTTTTGTCCGTAAATAATACTTCCTCTACCCTGTTGCCGGTCGAGATGATACCCTTGCGGTATTTTGTGTCATGGAAAAGATAGAGGCACCTAAAATGAAAAAAATATTGCTCATAAATCTTTCCCCTCGTTGTAGCCGAAGGCTCGCTTATAGCCGCTGCCTTGCACTTATTGTTCCCTTATATTTCTCGTTGGCTGCGCAACATGCCACAGCCCAACAGGGAATGCTGCAACCAGCCAAAATACTTCCAGGAGAGCTTTTCAAAGTGAGTGTTGGCACAACATTCACGTATGACACCAATGTTTTCCGTCTTTCGTCCCTCATTGACCCGGCTGCTTTGACCGGCCAGCCGACGAGGTCCGACCAGATCATAACCACATCAGTAACACTCGGAGTAAACAAGGTTTATGCCATGCAGCGTTTTGAGTTCAATGGCAGCCTCATCGATAATCGCTACAATAATTTTGATTATCTGAACTTTCTCGGAAAAAACTATACGGCAGCCTGGCACTGGTATCTAACTCCCTATATTCATGGCAGGTTGAGCGCCAGCCACAGCGAAGCGCTCAACAATTTTGCGAACCTGACGGGTTTAAACAATTCCACCAATCGCAACCTGCGGACCAGGGACAATTTCAATTTCGAGGGGGTCTTCTAAATTGACAGGGCGTGGCATATCGTTGGCGGTATTGACCACAGCATCGCGAAAAACAGCCGGCTTCTCGTGCAGGACTTCAATAACAAGATTTTTTCCGTCGAAGGGGGCATCCGTTATTCTTTTCCTTCAGGCAGCAAGCTTACCTATAAGGTAAGAAGCGGATTCGGAGAATTCATCGATAGACCTGCACCTATTGTCGAGAGTCTTCTCGATACCCGGTTCGACGAAATGGAACATCAGGTTCACCTGACATGGCCCGTTACAGGCAAAGCTTCGATAGACGCACGCGCCGGTTACTTGAAGCGCGAACACGTACATTTTCCCCAGCGCGATTTCGCCGGTTTCGTAGGCAACTTCAATCTAAACTGGGCGATTACAGGCAAGACCCGCGTCACTGCCAGCTGGGCGCGCCAACTCTCCAATTACCAAACCACGCCGTTTGCCTTTCGACATCCTGCCTTTGAACGTTTTTCCAGCAGTTTCATTGCGACGGATCGCTTCACGGTAGCGCCAATCTGGCAAATTACCGATAAAACGGCATTGCGCCTGCGCTACGATTATGTCCTCAGCGATTTCGAGGGGGCAGTCCTCCCGGTTCCGGGGGGAGTTCGTAGCGATTCAATGCATTCCGGCCTGATCGCTTTGGACTGGCAACCTTTGAAGGTACTCTTTCTCAGCGCTGCCTTCCATAGGGACCACCGCAGTTCCAACTTCCGGGGATTTGACTTCAATAGCACCGCAGGTAGCGTGTCCGCGAGGCTTAGCTTTTGACACCGCGGAAGATAGAAAGCCACGCGTTGCATCGGCAAATTGATAACAATGATCCCGTACGTATTTTCCCCAGATCCCGGGCAGCAAGAGTCGATTTGGATGCACTCATTGGTATAGTACATATGGACTATTGCGCTGCAAGTGCTACCTCCGCTACCGTGATCAGGAAGGTTGATATATTAGAATTTTTGGCTATGCAGCAGAGTGCGCGAGGGCGATGAAGATCAGTATGAGGCGCATTCTTTCGATCGCAGGTTTTCTGACGAGGTCGTCAAATTCGCACTGAAAACCGAATTGACGACCGGCGGCATCGTGTATATTCTTTCCTTTGAGCTGCTCTTCTTTTGTTGAGACCGCTGAATGATCAAATAAGGGGGAAGCGGTTACGATGATTGCTCTGGAAAGTGTGCCATGATCTTGTGGCACGATGGATCAAGCTGATAGGTGTCGTTGTTGCGGCCGTTCTACCTGGTTTCTGAATATATATGTACTCACATTTTTCACTCAAGGCCCATATGAAACTCAGCCGGAAAAAAGGTATACCGCAAATACTATCCCTGCTGCTTGCGCTGGGACTCGCGGCCTGTGGCAGCAAGGAGGCGGAGAAACCTGCCAGTCAGATTGCAGCGAAGGTCAATTCCGGGGAGATTTCCGTCCACCAGATTAACTACGTACTTTCACGCACGGGCGCAGGTGCCGCCGCACCGGAAACGGCGCCCAAAATTCGCCGGGAAATTCTCGACCGGCTTATTGATCAGGAACTTGCCGTCGAGCAAGCCGTCGGAAAAAAACTAGACCGTTCACCCGATGTCCTTATGGCCGTGGAAAATGCACGGCGGGAAATTCTTGCTCGAGCCTATGTTGAGCAGTTGACAGCCGCGATGCCGAAGCCTAGCGTGGATGAAGCGAGGAAATATTACTCGGACAATCCGCAGCTCTTCGCCGAGCGGCGCGTCTACAACATTCAGGAAATTGTGGTTCCCGCAGATGCCGGGATCGCCGGGGAGCTCAGAGAGATGCTAGATGCCGACAAGTCCATGGAAAGCGTCGCCAACTGGCTCAAGAGCAAGGGAATCAAATTTGCGGCTGGCAGTGCAACACGAACCGCCGAACAGATCCCGCTCGAATTGCTGCCCAAAATACATCCGCTCAAAGTTGGCCAAGGCCTGGTTATTCAGGGGCCGCAATCCGTTACCCTGATGCGGCTCGGCGCAGCGCAGTCAGTGCCAGTGTCGGAAGAAGCCGCAATTCCGCGCATCCAGCAGTTTCTCGGCAATCAGCGCGCAGCGGAAGCTGCAAAGCAGGAGTTCAAGGAGTTGAAGGCCAAAGCAAACATAACCTATATGGGAGAATTCGCTGATAAGGGCGTGGCCTCCCAAAAAGCTCCTGTTCCCGCAGTGGCACAGGCTACAGACGTCGGTGCGCAGAAATCTGGTGCTGACATCAATGTTGAAAATGGGGTCGCCGGCTTGCAGTAAAAATTTGTCCACTACCCGAAGCATAAGGAAATCCGAAACTATGAAGCAAGCTCTAATACGAATACTGACTCTTTTCTTTGCCCTGTCAACCGCAAATGCGCTGGCGGAAGACAATCACGATTATCCCCTTGGGCCGGGAGATGTGCTGCGTATTCAGGTCTTCCAGAATCCAGACCTCACGACTGAAACCCGCGTGTCCGAGAGTGGCTCCATTACTTACCCGCTGGTCGGAGCCGTTGATGTCGGCGGCCTTGCTGTAGCGGCAGCGGAGCAGAAGATTGCCACGGCGCTCAAGAAGGGCGGCTTTGTCAAACAACCACAGGTCAACATCATTCTCTTGCAGATGCGCGGCAGCCAGGTAAGCGTGCTGGGTCAAGTCAACCGGCCAGGACGTTTTCCCCTTGAAACCCTAAGCCGCGTCAGCGATATGCTTGCCGCCGCGGGGGGCGCCAGTCAGACTGGTGATGATTTCGCGATTGTCACGGGCTCACGCAACGGCCAGCCCTTTCGTAAATTGATAGATATTCCTGCACTCTACCTCGACGAGCAGTCCGAGGACGATATCATTCTTGCGGGTGGCGATACTATCTATGTCCATCGCGCCCCGGTGTTCTATATTTATGGGGAAGCCCAGCGTCCAGGAGCCTACCGTATCGAACGCGGCATGACAGTCATGCAGGCCCTGGCCCAGGGTGGCGGTCCTACCCAGCGTGGTAGTGAATGGTGGTTGCGCCTCCACCGGAAAAACGCCGATGGCAATGTCGAGAAGATTTCGCCTGAAATGACCGACATCGTACAGCCGAACGACATAATCTACGTTAGAGAAAGTATTTTCTGATAATGGTCGTAATGTAATGACATTTCAACAATTTCTACTTATCCTGCGGGCGCGCTACAAGGTAGCTCTCTTCACGCTATTGGTTACCGTGCTAACTACTCTTGTAGTCAGTTTGTTGTTACCGAAGCAATACACCGCCAGCGCAGCCCTGGTGATTGATGTGAGATCGCCGGATCCTATCGGAGGCATGATATTGCCCGGTTTGGCGGCTCCCGCCTACATGGCAACGCAAGTAGACATCATAAACAGCGACCGTGTAGCTCAGCGGGTGGTCAAGCTGCTCCGCATGGACGAGAACCCGGCTGTTCGGGAGCAGTGGATAGATGCAACAGGCGGGAGTGGCGATTTGCACACCTGGCTGGCTGATCTGCTAAAGGAGAAACTTGACGTCAAACCATCTCGCGAGAGCAATGTCATCAATATTGAATTCAGGGGCGCGGACCCTGAATTCGCCGCAAACGTCGCGAATGCCTTTGCCCAGGCCTACTTCGATGTCAACCTTGATCTCAAGGTCGCACCTGCCCGTCAGTCCGCCTCATGGTTTGAAGATCAAACCAGAACGGTCCGTGAGCAGTTGGAAAAAGCCCAGGAGGCGCTTTCGGCACATCAGCAAAAAACCGGCGTGGTTGCTACCGAAGAGCGTCTTGATTATGAAACTGCCAAGCTGAATGAACTTTCCTCACAATTAACCAACGTGCAGGCAGAAACTACGGATAGCAGCAGCAAGCATAAATCGGCAAGCTCCGAAACTCTGGCTGAGGTGATGCAGAACCCATTGGTTAATAGTCTTAAATCGGACCTCGCACGCCTTGAGGCAAAATTTCAGGAGAGTAATGTCAATCTCGGTGTAAATCATCCGCAAACCAAGCGCACGCAATCAGAGATTGCTTCGCTCAGGAGAAGGCTTGCCAGCGAAATTCAGCAAATCACCAACAGTATCGGCACCTCCTACGAAGTAGGCAAGCAAAAGGAAAAGGAACTGCTAGAAGCGATGGAGATACAGAAAAAACGTGTGCTCGAACTCAACAGGGAGCGCGACGAAATAGCTGTTCTCAAGCGCGACGTCGAAGCGGCACAGCGCACGTTTGAAGGCGTGAGCCAGCGCGCAGCGCACACTCGCCTCGAAAGTCAATCGGTTCAGACCAACGTCGCCATGCTCAATCCAGCCACGATCCCAATTCAGCACTCCCGGCCCAGAGTCCTGCTCAATGTGCTGATCTCCATTTTCCTCGGCACCTTGCTCGGGGTAGGGATTGCTTTGATGCTCGAACTAATGAACCGTCGTATACGCTCGGCGACAGATCTCGTGCAAGCGATAGATTTGCCGGTACTTGCGGTTATTCCCGGCAGTGAGGGTCGCAGTGTATCCAAACTACCCAAATTGCCAAAACTACCCAAGCAGCTGGGAACCTCTACCAGCTGAACCCCACATGGAACCAGCCTATGAATCCCGTAAGCGCCAGCTTCCAAGCTTTTAAACGGAATCAGACCGCGCGACCAGGCGACCCATCTATCTATGGCAAGTCTCAGATAACTGGCGCCGGAGGTTCGATTGGAGCCATCCTTGTCGATACCGGACGCCTCTCCGCAGAAAACGTGGAGCACATTTTGCGCTTGCAAATTGAGAGGGGCAAGCGTTTTGGCGAAACGGCAATCGACTTGGGCCTACTTGCGGAAGACGATGTCCGTTTTGCGCTTTCACGTCAATTTAACACCCTCTACCTGCCCGCAGGTGACGACAGCCTGGATTATCAACTGGTTGCCGCGTATAAGCCGTTCAGTCCAGTCGTCGAGAAGCTGCGCGCGCTACGTAGCCAACTTATGTTGAGGTGGTTTGGCGCAGAAGCAGGCCTGAATTCGCTCGCCATTTTGAGCCCCGGCTCAGGGGAAGGACGCAGCTTCATTGCTGCCAATCTTGCGATTGTCTTCTCCCAGCTTGGCAAGCGGACCTTGCTTCTCGACGCCAACCTGCGCAAGCCGCGGCAGCATGAGCTATTCAAACTAGGCAATAATGCCGGGTTGTCCGGCGTGCTTGCCGGTCGAGTGGGTATAGAAGCAATCGCACGCGTGCCCTCGTTGCTGGGGCTTTCGATACTCCCGGCGGGCGCTGTGCCCCCCAATCCGCAGGAATTGGTTGGACGCGCGGGTTTTTCCGAGCTGATGCAAACGCTGAGCCGGGAATTTGACGTGGTTATTGTCGACACACCGGCTGCACGTGAATATGGCGAAGCCCAGATCATCGCAGCGCGCGCATCTGCTGCTCTTATAGTGGCCCGCAAGGACCGTACTTCAATGCCGGATACAACCGAGTTGGCCAAGAGTCTGCAGCAAACCGGCACCACCCCGGTGGGGTGCGTGCTGAACGACTTCTGAGCGAAGCAGGGTGAAGGGGATAAGGCTCTGCTTCAGCAGTTGCCCCCCTGCTGTTCGAATATTTTCTTGCTCGCGAACAAGTTCCGGTATCCGGATATTTGTCGCTTTCCTCTAGTCCAGGGGGACAGAAACCCGGGCCATAACCATTCGTCAAATACTGCTATCGTGCTGATTACGCCATATTCTCTCCATCGCCAGCAATGCCGTGCCGAGAGCGCTGCCCACCACATCCGCTATCAGATCGGGCCATCCCGCCTGCCGGCCGGGCAGATACACTTGATGCCACTCATCAAGCAAACCGACCAGCAGCGAGCCGAAAAATGCGAGGATCAGCCTTTGCCAATCAGACAGTCCGCTTGCCACGCCAATTGCGCAGGCCAGCAAGGCGAAAGTAACGCCGTGGGCCAGCTTGTCCCAGGGGGAAGGTATCAGATTTACGGCGACAGGTTGCGCTCCTCCTACAAACAAGCTGACCACGATCCCGAGCGTGAGGAGCATGGCCATGATGCGGGTGGAGCGAGATAGTGAACGTTGCGAAAACAAAATGAGTACCAATTCTTCAATTATATTCGGCAGAAAAACCCCGCGGCCCGAGGGATGGCGCAACCAGTTACCCATCTGGTTGCCTATTATTGCGGGTTTAATCGTACTTTATTTACCCAGCCTGGTCGATCTCTTTCGGGGCGTCTGGGGTACCGACCAGCAAGCGCATGGCCCTATTGTACTTGGCATTGCCTGCTGGCTCATTTATCGCAAGTGGCCAGAAATGTGGCGCTTGAGTGAAGGACAGTCCCTTGCCCCGGCAACCGGATGGCCCATTTTTATTTTTGGGCTGCTGCTCTATGTAATAGGGCGCTCGCAAGACATCCTGCTCTTCGAAATTGGTTCGGTCATCTGGTTGCTTGCCGCCATCCTTTTGCTCATGCGTGGGGGCGCCGCGCTAAAAGCGCAGTGGTTTCCGCTCTTTTTCATGCTTTTCATGATTCCCCTACCCTCGGCAATAGTGGATGCCTTGACCATGCCCATGAAAATGGCAGTTTCCTACGTGGCCGAAACCATCCTTTTCTGGGCGGACTATCCCATCGCCCGTACCGGCGTTATTCTCCAGATTGGGCAATACAAATTGTTAGTAGCAGATGCATGCGCGGGTCTTCACACGCTTTTTACACTGGAAGCGCTGGGCCTGCTCTACCTTAACATTATCCGGCACGATTCCTTGTTTCGGAATGTTGCCCTGGCCATTCTGATCGTACCTATCTCCTTTACCGCCAACGTCATCCGTGTCATTGTATTAACGCTTATTACCTATCATTTTGGCGATGAGGCCGGGCAGGGGTTCTTGCATGGGTTCGCCGGGATGGTGCTCTTCCTTAGCGCTCTGCTGCTGATCATTGGAGTGGACTCGCTATTGCAGCTCACCGTCAAGCTGCGGGGTGACCGTAGCAGCGCTTTGAGCGGAGCCTGACATGAATCTGTGGTTCAGAAATTCAGTACTTCTGGTTCTCATGCTCGCCGCGTCAGGCCTTGCACTGGCCTTGCGCCCTACCCAGAAAATTGCAGATCAGGGGCCCGCCATCGATCTGGAAACGATGATCCCGCATGCATTCGGGGATTGGAGCGAAGAGCAGCACAACTCGGTGCAGATGGTTGATCCGCAGCAGCAGGAAATGATCGAGAAAATCTATACCCAGACACTCAGTCGCACTTACATAAACAACCATGGCTACCGCATCATGCTTGCGATTGCGTATGGAGACGACCAGAGAGATTCGATGCAGATGCATTATCCCGAGGTTTGCTACCCTGCACAGGGTTTCTCGCTGCAAAGCAAACAGAATGGCACCTTGCCTACAGAAAATGGGTTAATTCCCGTAACCCGTATTCTGACGAATCTCGGCCAGCGCAACGAGCCGGTTACCTACTGGACAACAGTGGGTGATCTCGTATTTCAAGGCGGCGTCCAGAAGAAACTCGCCGAAATGAGGTACGGCCTGAAGGGCAAGATTCCGGACGGCATGCTGGTACGTGTTTCTTCCATCGATGGCGAAGCGACTCGCGCGTATGAAATGCAAACCCGGTTTATCGATCAGATGCTGGGCGTTTTAACACCGGAACATCGAAAAAAGCTGGATGGCATGGCGCAACTCAACTGAACGATGACAAAAACCGCGCTTATCAGCGGCATAACCGGACAAGATGGAGCTTATTTAGCTGAATTCCTGCTCAAGAAGGGCTACATCGTTCACGGAATAAAGCGCCGCTCTTCGCTGTTCAACACCGATCGTATAGATCATCTGTATCAGGATCCGCATGTTCCCCAACGCAATCTTATTCTGCATTATGGGGACCTGATCGATTCGACCAACCTGATCCGCACGATACAGCAGGTTCAGCCTGACGAAATTTATAACCTCGCCGCGATGAGCCATGTCGCAGTCAGTTTCGAAACACCTGAATATACGGCCAATGCGGATGGCATTGGTACTCTGCGCATTCTGGAGGCGATCCGCATTCTCGGCCTGGAAAAAAAAACGCGCTTTTACCAAGCCAGCACATCTGAACTTTACGGTCTTGCGCAGGAAACGCCCCAGAAGGAAACCACGCCTTTCTATCCGCGCAGTCCGTATGCGGTTGCCAAGCTTTACGGTTACTGGATTACCGTAAACTACCGCGAAGCCTATGGCATCTATGCATGTAATGGAATTCTCTTCAATCACGAGAGCCCTATTCGTGGCGAAACCTTTGTTACTCGCAAAATCACCCGGGCTCTTACCCGTATAAAGCTTGGCCTTCAGGACTGCCTCTACCTTGGCAATCTGGATGCAAAGCGCGACTGGGGCCACGCTCGCGATTATATGGAGATGCAATGGTTGATGCTTCAGCAGGAGCAGGCCGAAGATTATGTCATTGCCACCGGCACTCAGCATAGTGTCCGCGACTTCGTCAACACTGCGGCTGAAGAGCTGGGAATGCGCTTAAGGTGGCATGGTCAGGGGATAAATGAAGTCGGGGCACTTGAGGAGGTTCACGCAGCCCCCGAGTCACGTATCATTATCCGGGTTGACTCGCGTTACTTCCGCCCCACAGAGGTACAGGCGTTGTGTGGTGATGCAAGCAAGGCGAGGGAGAAACTTGGCTGGGTCCCCAAGACCAATTTCAGGGAGCTCGTCAGCGAAATGGTGCGCGAGGATCTCAAGAGTGCGGAACGCGACGAGCTTGTAAAAAAGCACGGGTTCGGCGTCTACGATTATCACGAATAGGAAGCGATGGACAAGGATGACAAAATCTATGTAGCTGGTCATCGCGGTCTCGTCGGATCCGCGATCGTGCTCAACCTCGAGCAGAAGGGGTACCGCAATCTTTTAGTTAGGACCCATGCTGAACTGGACCTTACCAGGCAGGAAGCCGTAGAGGCATTTTTCGCCGACGAAAAGCCCGACCACGTTTTTCTTGCCGCGGCAAAGGCAGGCGGAATTTACGCCAACAACACATACCCGGCCGAGTTCATCCGCGACAACCTCATGATTCAGACCAACATCATTCATGAGGCGTACAGGAATAATGTCAGGAGGTTGCTCTACCTCGGCTCAAGCTGCATATACCCGAAGTTCGCGCCACAACCGATCAAAGAAGAGTACCTGCTTAACGGGCCGCTGGAGCCGACCAATCGTCCTTATGCCTTGGCCAAGATTGCAGGCATAGAAATGTGCTGGAGCTATAATCGCCAATACGGCACCCAGTATCTAGCCGTCATGCCGGCCAACTTGTACGGTCCCGGGGACAGCTACGACCTGAACAATAGTCATGTTATTCCCGCACTGATCCGCAAGGTCCATGAAGCCAAGGTCGACGGCGCGACGACAGTTACGGTTTGGGGCAGCGGCACACCCCGGCGCGAATTCCTCTACAGCGACGACCTGGCCGATGCCTGTGTGTTCCTGATGAGCCTGCGGGATGACGAATACGCCAAATTACTCGGGCGTTCCGGCACTCGTGTTGAATCGGGCGCCCCGGGTTTTGCACCTTTACTGAACATCGGCGCAGGAGTTGACGTTGCAATCGGTGAACTGGCCGAAATGATTAAACAAGTGGCAGGATATACAGGCGAAATCGTCTTTGACACCAGCAAGCCGGATGGAACTCCACGAAAGCTGATGGACTCAAGCCGCATTAATGCGATGGGATGGAAGAGACGTATTATGCTCCGCGAAGGATTATGCAGGGTCTATAGTAATTTTATTGGGCATTGCAATTATAAAAAGCCAGTCTTCGAGCTCGAAGATGCTAATTCCGGAGTGACGAATGAGCACACGTAGCCTGACCAGCGCGCCTTCCCAGCCCCTATCAGTCTCTATTGGACTTTTTCTTGGCGCAGCATTGCTGGCAATTTTCTTTGGTTTGATCGCCGCGACTGGCAGTCCCATCTTCGCCGGCCTGGCTGGAGGGCTATTAATCGGCGCGTTATTGCTGGCAAAAGCCAGTTGGAATATCTGGCTGATACTGGCGCTGGGACTTACAGTGGCCGGTCTCATACCTATCTGGGCCGACGACCTTGCCAGCAAGGCCGTTTGGGGCATCTCGATACTCGGCTTCATACTCATGATCAGCGCTTTGTTCAGGATGATTACCAAGCCGGGCGTAGCGCTAAATACTCCTGCCTTTGTCTGGATGGCGCTGGCTTTCATGCTTTACGCGATATTCAATTCGCTGATCCAGTGGTATTCCCTGGGTGAATTCGTTGGAGGCTTCAAGCGTTACTTTCAGGTCTTCGGGTTG
Source organism: Nitrosospira briensis (assembly GCF_900115125.1). Lineage (GTDB taxonomy): Bacteria > Pseudomonadota > Gammaproteobacteria > Burkholderiales > Nitrosomonadaceae > Nitrosospira > Nitrosospira briensis_A. Next base: position 61,844 of record NZ_FOVJ01000003.1, read on the forward strand.
CTGTTCGCGTTGACCTGGCTGGCAATAAGCGAGAACGATATTCAACGCTGGCGGAAGCTATTCGTTATTGTCGCCCTGTTGCAATTGCCGTTTGCGGTGTATGAATTGATAAGTCTTGTTCCCTTGCGGGAGAGCCTTCGTTACGCCTATCCGGGCATGGTACCGATTGACGTCGTGGCGGGAACATTTGGCGCCCATCTTTACTCGGGCGGCGCCAACGCGGAGATGGCTACTTTTCTCATTATCGTTCTAGCCTTTTTGCTCGCACGTCGTCGAGAAAAAGTGCTGAGAGCACGCGTTCTACTTTGCCTGACCCCGATTGTGCTGGCTCCGCTGTTTATGGGTGAAACAAAAGTTGTTGTCATTCTCCTCCCTTTGATGTTCCTTATCCTCTTTCGCGGCGAAATAGTATCAAGGCCCCATTTTGCCTTGTTGTGGTTTTGCATCGGGGGCCTGCTGTCGGTTGCGGCGGCTTACGCCTATCTCAATACAACGCAATATCACTCACTCGACGACCTGATAACGAATACCCTCGACTATAACGTTTACGACAAGGGTCATGGCGCGTTGAAACTGAATCGCACGTCATCGCTCTCTTTCTGGGCAGCCGAGCAGGGATTGGACAACCCCGTAAGCCCCGTCTTCGGCAATGGCCTGGGCAGCGCACACGAACACACAGGCGGCCATATTGCGAGACGCTATTCTCATTTTGGCGTCGGCCTCACCGCAATGTCCACCCTGCTATGGGACCATGGAATCGTCGGCACCGCGCTGTTCCTCTCCGTCCTTGTCCTCGCATGGCGCACCGCCGCGTCTTTGCGGCGCCAATCCACGGAAGCCGTTGTACGGGCGGACGCGGCTGCCATCCAGGCGTCCCTGGTACTATTTGCCTTTTACCTGATCTATCGCCTGGCGCTTTTAGAAACTCTTAGCTTTCAGATAGTCTTCGCAGCCTTGCTAGGGTATCTCGCCTGGCTGCACCGCCGACACGTTGCGATGGGATCGCGGACAATCCCATGATAAGCAAGTCCCCTTATTCCGGCGTGTCCCTCCGGCTCGAAATTTGGCATTTCCTGACAGGAAAAATTGCGTCCGCAGTGATGACATTCGTTATCCTGTTATGGATCGTACGCTTGCTACCGGTCACGGAATATGGTGTTTACGTTACGCTGGTCGCTCAACTGGAATTAGCGATTGCTATTTCCGGGCTGGGGCTGCCCTGGCTTGCTGCGCGCTACCTGCCGGATTATCGCCTGCACGCGTCCGGCGCAAAGATTCAAAGGCTGGCGCGACTCCTGCTAATCTGGCTGGCCGTATCTCTCGCCATTTTTACGGGACTGCTGGGAGCGGGCTTGCCTCATTATCTGTCATGGACCGGTCTAACAGCTTTTCAGGAAGCTGCGACCCTTTACTTGCTGGTACTATATATCGAGGGCATCGGGCGTTTGGTAATTGTAAGCTTGCTAAGCCCCTTGATGCAGCAGCGAGTGGTACGGTCCAGTCTCGTGCTCCGCCAATTAATGCTTTTTGCATTGCTGCTCCTGACCTCCTTCTTCCATGATATGCAACTGGTTGACGTGGTTCGCGCGGAGCTTGTGGCATCCTTCCTTGGCACGTCCCTTGCAATCATCGGTTTGTGGAAGCATTTGGCGAGCCTGAAGTGTGTTACCAGCAAACCTGATTGGGAGGAACCTCGCCTGGCGGAAATGTGGCGAACCAGTCTCAACATGTACGTCGCGTACCTGCTTACGCTGCTTTACAGCCCCCAGGTCTTCCAGGTGGTAGTATTGCGTGCCCTCGGGGCGGAGGCGGCGGCAATATTCGGTTTCTTGCGCAGCCTCTACGTTCAAGTCGCGCACTATCTTCCCGCTGCTCTGCTGTTTAACCTCATCCGTCCCAAATTGGTGGCTTCCTTCGTGGGTGGGGGCGGAATCAAAGAGCTTGGCCGCAATGCCAACATGGCGGGCAAGCTGAGCCTGTTCGGACTTATGCCGCTAATCGTCTTCGCTGCCGTGGGTGGAGCAGATTTGATCAGCTGGCTCTCGGGAGCGCGCTTTACAGATACCGGATTTCTATTTCTTGGCTTCATGCTGGCGTTAATTCCCTTTAGCCAGCGCCAGCTTATGGAGAGCATGGCGGTCGCGACCGGGCACGCCGGTTTATGCCCCCGCGCGGCTGCGAGCGGATTGCTGATGCCACCACTGATGATGGGTTTGCTAAACCTTGGGCTAGGGCTCTGGGCTCCCATAATTGCGCTGGCGTTAGGGCATCTGCTGTTCAATCTGGTAATTCTCTTCTATTTGGCGCGCTACACCGGTTACCGTCCCGACCTCGCTGGGTTCTACAAGCTCATCACGGCGGCCGCGGTAGGTTTTCTCGGGACGGTCTGGTTACCGCCGCTGTCCCCGCTGTGGCTACAGGTGCTGGTACATGCTGCCATGGTTATGGTTGCCTTCCTTTTCATCGCCTGGCTCATCAAACCTTTTGCGGAGGGCGAGCGAGATCGCATCAATTGCTTGATAAAGCGGCCGCTTTTCATTTGGTGATGGGCGTGTCTTTTCGCCTGCTCTATCTTACGGTCGAAACATGGCCGACCTTCCGCGCCGACGTCGCAGTTCTGTTTGGCAAATATCTGCCGCATCATGGTATTCATTCCGACATCGTGACTGGCGAAACGCCTGCCAGTGAGGGAGCGGTGCCCTGGGAGGCTGGTGCGGCTTTCCTCTGCAAAGTATCCGGGGGAAATGTGAAGATGCGCCTCACCATGTTTCTGCATGGTCTTCGCCATTTGTTCGGCGCGACTCCTGACAGGTATGATGCAATCCAGGTGCGCGATATGCCGGTACTTGGTGTCTTTGGCCTGCTAACGGCGCGGCTTAAACGGTTGCCATTTTTCTATTGGATGTCATATCCCGTACCGGAAGGACAGATCGCGCTGGCACGCGAGCGCGGTCTCTCGGCCGGGTTGATAAAATTTGCTGTCCCCTGGACCTGCGGCCGGGTGGGACGCTTCGTGCTGTATCGCATTGTTCTGCCACGCGCAAATCATGTTTTTGTACAATCCGAGCGGATGAAGCAGGATATGGTCGCGCGAGGCATCGCGGCGGCGCGGATGACGCCGGTGCCAATGGGCATACATTTAGAGGATTGTCTTCCCGCAGAAATCGTGCCGGCGTCAAACTCGCGCTTGGCGGGCCGGCGCGTCCTGGTTTATCTCGGTACGCTGGAACGGCCACGTCGCATTGAACGTTTGTTCGAGATGCTGGCACTGGTGAAAAGACAAGTGCCGCAGGCTTTGTTAGTATTGGCTGGCGATACGGTAGACGATGTGCATAGAGCATGGCTGAAGGGGCAGGCACAGAACGCGGGCGTGGCCGATGACGTGCTCTGGACCGGTTGGTTGCCCACCCGTGAAGCCTGGCGCTATGTCAAAGCTGCGGAGATAGGCCTCTCACCATTCCCCTCCGGTTTCCTGCTGGACTCCGCATCTCCTACAAAAGTGCCTGAGTATCTTGCCTTCGGGCTTCCCGTAGTGTGCAACAACAACCCGGACCAGGCTGCGGTAATCAGCGCCAGCGGGGCTGGTCGGTGTGTACCATACACTGCAGACGATTTTGCGGATGCGGTGTGCGAATTGTTGGAGCTGGATGGGCAGAGTCGCAGCAACATGCGTGCTTCCGGCCAGCGCTACGTCGCCGAAAACAGGGATTACCGCCTGCTCGCGAACATGGTCGCGCGACAATATGAATCAATATTTTTAAAATAAGCCTTACCCAGCGGCTGTTAACGCATTGAGGTTTTTGAGAGTCGGCGTTTTGCTTACGGGGATTCAAGCAATTGTTAGCATCTTACTATTAGGTGTCGAAATGAAAAAAATTAGCAAACTTGCAAGAGGCGTTCTTGAAGTCTTGCCGGATGAAGGCAGAATAATAAAAACTTCCGTACGTAAGGTCCTGGTGGGCAAAGAGCTCGCTCTAAGTAAATTGACGCACCATTTCGGGGGCATGACATTGCCCGATCCGCGCGTTGTCCATTGGCTGCCTCCTGAGCAAATCGAGTTTGCCACTTGCCTGAAGAATGAAAGTTCTGACTGGGAGGATTGGGTCTTCCGTCAAACAGGGCGCCTGAAGCGTGTGCATGACGGGGAGTGGGACCTATTGAAGTACCCGGTCGCCTCCATGCGCATATGTACCGCAATCGAGGGGCGCATGAAGCAGGGGGAGAGCTGGGAAACGTCGGAATACTATCAGGTAGCCGTTAGGCAGATAGAGGGGGGCCGAAAGGTTTGGGGTTGCACGAACCGCGCTGATTTCAATAAACATTGCAACAAGATCGATCGGTTAATCGACTCGATCGTGAAGCACGGCTATCGCGAAAGCAAGGAATTTGACAACCGGTCCCGGGCAGATACCTCGCTAGGCCAGAGTGAAGTTCTGATAAATATCAGCCGTGACGGTTTTCCCTTATTTCAAGACGGACGCCATCGACTTGCTATTGCGCGCGTTCTCGGTGTTAAAGAAATCCCGGTACAGATAATGATCAGGCATGTCGAGTGGCAGGTTTTTCGTGAGTTCATGCATCGGATGGCGCGCGGGAGCGGTGGAGCATGCAAAGCAGGTTTTCTCTATCAGATGCCGATCCATTTTGATCTGAGCGATATTCCATCCGAGCATGGTTGTGAAGACAGGTGGAACGCGATCTCGCAACATATTCCTGCCGCGACGGAGACTGCACTGGATATCGGTTGCAATCTCGGTTTTTTCTGCCACAAGCTCGAAGCCCTGGGATACAGGTGCTTTGGTATCGAATATCAACCTGATATCGCGTATGCCGCCCGAAAAATCTCACAGGCGGAAAAACGGCGCTTTAAGATAGTTGCAGGTGACGTTCTCGCCGCAGAGTTATTTCGCGATATTGGGACATTCAGGTTTGGTATCGTAAATGCCCTGAATATATTTCACCACTTCATAAAGACCGAAACTGGCTATACAAGGCTCAAGGAGTTTATGAAACGCGTTCGGGCAGATATCATGTTCTTCGAGCCGCATCGCCTGGATGAGCCGCAGATGCAGGGGGCGTTTTTCAATCCATCCCCGGAAGAATTTGTTGGGCTGATAAAAGACTGGGGCGACTTTCGATCCTCGACCCCCATTTACTCAGCAGGTGATGGACGCACAATCTACAAACTCGTTCGGTAAATTGCCCGCAGACGCAAATTGACCGGGTGGATTTTTACGGATGGACTATCATGATTTATAAGCTGTTCAGTTTCAGGTGATTTTGCTCATCCCGAGTTGACCTCGCCTTGACCTAACCGCGTTCAGCGGGAAGAACGAACATGGGGAGTACGCAGTGTTCCAATTACTTCGTGGTTTCATGGTTGTGCCGTTTGTTATATTTCCGCTGATTATGGCAAACGCGGTGCTAGCTAAAGACGGTTGGCGCCAGGTTGCCGATCATGACCTTTCTGTAGACGCTGGAAGCGCACTTGATTTCTCTGCTCTCGTGGAACCTGGTCCGGCCGGAAAGAATGGCTGGGCCATTGCATTACCAGAGGGGCATCTCGGCTTCGAACATCGCGCGACGCCGCAGCGATTTCTGATTGCATCCATGGTCTTCACCAAATCGAATAATGGAGGAGTGCCCGACAAGGCAGGAACGGAGCGTCTAGTTCAGCAGCTCAAGCGCAGTGGCTACAACCTCGTGCGTCTGCATTTCGTAGACGCTTATCTGATGCACGACCGGATGAAGGATTTCGATTTCGATCCGGAGCAGTTCGACCGATTGCATTATCTGCTTGCGCAACTCAAGGCCGCAGGCATCTATTGGATCGTCGACGGCCTGGCCTCCGATAACGGTGCCTGGGGAAACGTGCAGCCTCACCGCTGGGTGAAAAAACACCGTGCAAAGCTGGATGTGCTTACAAGTGAAAAAGGCTTCCGGCATTGGGCGACGCTAGTTGAACGCGTGTGGGGTGCAAAGAATCCGTATACCGGGAGTGTGCCGCTGCAAGACCCTGCAATGCTGGGGATTATTTTGGTCAACGAGGGCTCCGTCGGCTTTATGGCCACCCTTGACGGAGGAGTTTACCCCAATGTGTTAGCCCCACTGTTCCAGTCGTGGTTGAAGACAAGGTATGGTACGGATGCAGCCTTGCAAAAGGCGTGGGGCAGGACGCTGGAGAAGGGAGAATCTCTTGCGGCTTCAGTGCGCATGCCCAAAACCATACGCGGCAAATCGCCGCGCGACGCGGACTTTGCCCGCTTTGTATCGGAATTGGAGCGCAGCGCTTACACAAAGATGAACGAACACGTACGGAAGCTAGGGTTCAAGGGGTTGACCACTGCCTACGACAACTGGCCTGAGATGGGTCCGGACATCTCTCGTCAAGCGCTTGACTGGGTCGATATGCATGCCTACCACGCCTATCCCACCAAGATGGCCGACCCGGGTTCCCGTATTCCTCAAACCAGCGTACACAGCAACAGTGCAAAATTTGTGCGCGGACTTAGCAGCACGCGGCAATGGGGCAAACCATTTACGGTTTCCGAATATGGCCAGATATTCTGGAACCGTTTTCGCCATGAGTCTGCCGCGCTGGTTCCCGCCTTTGCTGCGCACCAGGGTTTTGATGCGATTTGCCAGTACGGTGAAATCCCGATTCAAGTTGATTATGGTTCTTCGCCTTATACCCGGCGTCAGGCCATCTACCCCTACAACATTGGCGCTGATCCAATAGCTCGTGCCGGTGAGCGACTCGCCGCCGTATTATTCCTCCGTGGCGACGTGGCTGCTTCACCCAATCACATCCGCGTACACTGGGATGCCGACAAAGTCCATGCCAGAAGCGCCGGCTGGGAATATATGCCGGAAGAACTTTCCAAGCTCGCCTTCATCTCTCCCCTAGGGCTGGACTTCCGCCCGATTCCACAGGCCCCCAAGTCTGGTGAGTTGTGGGTCAACCTTACAGGATCGCAACCGTGGTGGAGCGTGAAAACGGAGAAGGGCCCGGCCGCCGGACGGGATTTGCGCTCTGATAGCGTAGCGGCGTTGCGCGACAGGGGAATCATAGACTCTGGTAATCTCTCCCAGCCCGGGAACCGACGTTTTCAGTCCGACACGGGGCAGTTCCTGATCGACTCGGGGGCGGGCTTGATCAAGGTAAACACCGACCGTACAGTTGCACTGGTGTTCAATGGCGGTAATGCTTCTGCCGGTGCCTTGAGCATACGCTCCGCAAGTGTGCCGGTACTATTTGCGGTGTCGTCGCTGGACGGCAAACCCATTACCCAAAGCCGACGCATGCTGCTCTGGGCCTTGACGGATGCCATCAACACCGGCATGACATTTGCAGATGCGGAACGTACAACGCTCAAAGCCATCGGTAAATTTCCACCGCAATTGCAAACGATCTCCGCCGTTATAAAAGTTGCTACGGAACACGGTGCCGAATTGAAGGCCTGGCCGCTCAGCCTGAGTGGTGTGAGACGTGAGCCGATCCCTCTTACCCGCGTGGGAGATGCGGTCGAATTGCAGCTGGATACTGCCAGGATGCCCGAAGGCCCCGCGGTTTTTTTCGAGATTGCTACCAAATGATGCGCCTCGGCTGCAAGATAAAGGGATAAATGGCTTTCGAACTTCTGAAGCACGAAGTTCAAAGGCCTGAAGCGAACTCAGGCACGATCAATGGCTCCCGCCAGCGCTTGAATCCGATAAAAAAATAGACTTCTATCCTGTTTACCAGGATTGCGAGACTGAGATATCAATACAGATCAATGAACCGCAGAAAAACGTACTCATGAGTACTATACGGGTTCGTACCTTTTATCCTGCGGATCCGGCCGGTGTTGTGCCCGGTGGTATCGACACTTTTATTCGGGGCATTATCAAGTGGTCGCCTGACGATATCGAATTCAGCCTGATCGGTATAACCACCGACCCGGTTTTGCGTCCTGTTGCCCGCTGGACCCGCTGCAGGGTGGGTAGGCGTGAGTTTGATTTTTTTCCGGTTGTCCAGGTGGTCGCTTCCGGCAATCACCCTCGCATACCGCTCTCGCTTCGCTATACGCTTGCCACCGCGCTGGCATATAGGAACCTTGGGCGCGAATTCGACATTTTCGAGTTTCATCGCGTTGAACCGGGCGTGTTATTCCGCGCTGACCCGCGGCCAAAGAACGCTTTTTTTCATCAGAACACGACGGTGATCCGAACGAAAGAGGCTGACATTCTGTGGAAGTACCTGCCGGCAGCTTATGAGGCTATCGAGCATAGAATCATGGCGGGGCTCGCATCGGCCTGGTGTGTGCGAGAAGACGGTGTCTCCGCCCTGCAAGCTCGTTACCCATCACAAGCCGAAACGATCAGGTTTATCCCCACCTGGGTGGATACTGATGTATTTTTCCCTCTCGATGCGGAGGCGCGCGCGGGGCAGCGAAAAAAATTTGCCGCGAAATTCAATATCGATCCGGCCATGTCGTGGATTGTCTCGGTTGGCAGGCTAGATATGCAGAAAAATCCGGCACTCCTGCTCGCAGCCTTCGCCCGGCTGGTAACTGCAGGTCGGTCCGTTGCGCTCCTTTTGATCGGGGACGGCGTTTTACGCGCCGAACTGGAAAGCCGTGTCACGCTTGAGGGTATGTCGGCACGAGTAAGCTTTCTGGGGCTTCGCCGGCAGGATGAAATCGCCGCTATTCTCGCGGCCTCAGACGTCTTCGCGCTGGCGTCGGCATACGAGGGCATGTCGATGGCAATTCTGGAAGCACTTGGGTGCGGCCTCCCCGTGGCCGCCACTGACGTTGGGGAAGTGCGTAAAACTGTATTTCCGGGGGTGAACGGCGCACTTGCAGAAGATCACAGCGTTGAAGGGTTCGCCGCTTGTCTTGAAGATGTGCTCGATCATAGGGGTAACTATCGTGGTGAGCCCGCCGTACGGTCGGTTCGGGCTTTCCACCCGGCTGAAATACTGAAGCCGGTGTATGACAACTATCGGGAACTCGCCGTTCGCCGGAGCGCCAGGAAACTGAGAGAAACGCATGGATGAAGCAAAGCCGAGCTATCCCGAGCGTCATCGTGGCCTCGTTGTTGGCATACCAATCGACGCAGTGGACTGGCAGACGGCGCGGCAGACGCTCGGCAATTGGGCCGAGGCACAGGAATCCCGTTACGTCTGCATTTGTAATGTTCATTCCGTAATCACAGCCAGCCGGGATGGCAGTTACCACCGGGTCATCGCCGAAGCGGATATGGCGACTCCGGATGGAGCGCCCGTAGCCTGGACTTTGAGGCGAAAGGGCTTTATCGGACAAGCCCGGATCACTGGTCCCGACCTGATGTGGCAATTATGCGAGGACGCGTCGCGACGAAACGTCAAGGTCGGGCTCTTCGGTTCTACGCCCGACACGTTGAAAAATTTACGTGGAGCATTAGCAGAGACTTTTCCAGGACTCGATATTCCCTTTTGTGTCTCGCCACCATTTGGGCAGTTTGATTATGAGGATCACCAGCTTTGCGACAGAATCAACTCCAGTGGCATCGGACTCCTGTTCGTCGGTCTGGGATGTCCCAAGCAGGAAATATGGATGTCGCTACATCGCGGCCGGGTACGGGCCGTGATGATCGGCGTGGGGTTCGCATTCAGTTATCATGCCGGAATCATTCCACGCGCCCCAGTCTGGATGCAAGCGAGGGGCCTCGAATGGCTGTATCGTCTGTACTCGGAGCCCCGCCGCCTATGGCGGCGCTATTTTGTTACCAATTTCCTGTTTATCGTCAAGACTGCGCGCGAATGGGCCAAAGGGGAATTGTAGCTTGCGCGACAATTCCCCAATGAGCATTTTACTGGAGTAACATCGGCCGGCGAACACTGAGCCGGACAGCTTAGCTTCAGTTCCATTCTGTCGAGATCAGATAGTGGGACGGATACAAGTCTTATCCCAATCTCGACTTCGGCAGTTCTATTCTACCTTTCCGAATTCGGATATCGGAATCCAGAGTCCGTGTGCCGCGGCTGGCATCAATCAGAAACCGAGCGGGAAAGGGCAGCCGAGGCTGTTGGCAATCAAAGCCTGCGGCGTCTCCGGGCATTGATCCTGGGTATCGGCGATGTCATCTCCGTCCGAATCAACCAGGGCGCCGGCCAGGGCATATACTATCTCCGAGGAGTGGGGCGCGAGCCGATGCGGCCAGGATATGGTTGCGTCCCGGGTGAACGAAACGTAATGGTTGCAAGCTGCTGGCGCAGCGTCCTCGTCAGGGCATGGAACCTCCGCTTCCTCTGTTGTGGCGTTACTCAAGAGCGCGGCGCGCAAAGTCGCAACCTGCCGTAGCGGGACCATCTCTACATTGGCGACGGCAATTTCCTCATCGGGCATGATATTCTCGAAGTCGATGCGAGCACCAGCGTCTCCGGTCACGGGATCATTTTTTTGAATGGTAAGCGTGGCCTCGATGAGAATTGTGCGGCGCTTCCAGCCAAGGGTTCCATGAACCGTAGTAATTGCTTTCGTGAAAAGTTCAAAGCCGTTGGCGCCTCCGCCGCCCCTGCGCGGCGAAACGGTAACCTTCTGGCCATCGAATTTTGTCTTCATGTCAAATGTGAGGCGATACCATCTGTTTGCCTCAACGGAAAAATTAGGAGTGGATAGCACGCTCCGACTCGCGCCGGCAATCAGTTTCACGCAGGGCAAAGCCCCGCATTCATCGACGGAGATGACTGCGCGCGGGCTTGCATTGTTCCATGCTCGCCAACCTGACATGTCGTCTGCGATATTGATTGGGGCAATGAGACTCGTTCCCTGAACCTGGAAAGCGCTATAGCCTGCATGAACAATATGCCTGCCGTTCGGGTCGAGATTGCGCGATATTCCGTTATCCTTCGCTCTTTGCCATTCCATGAAGTCGTACCTGCTTTCACCGCTACGTGACCGTTCTCGGGCGATATGCCTGGAGATGAGCGCCGAATGCCGATTAAAATCGTAACTCGCGAACAGGCTAGTGCTTGCAAAAGACGTATCCTGTACTATGCCGAGCGCGCTGCCGGTTGGAAATATGAGATTATTGGTAATGCTATTGCCCGAGATGTCCCCGGCCGCGCTATCTTCATGCAGCCAGAGCTGATAGCTGCGATTGCCAAAGAGCGTATTCGCGTCGATGTAGTTTTTCTCCGCATTGTGGAGCTGGATACCGTAATCGACATTCTCGACGGTATTTCCTGATACGGTAGCACCAGAGCTGCGCTCATCCAGGTAAATTCCGACCACATGGGTTCGTCCGCCGGGCCGGCCATGGGAATTACCTCTCATGTTGCGGATGATGTTATCTTCAATCCGGTTATTGTTATCCTGCCGAGAGACATAGATTCCTCCGCAATCATCGAGTATAGAGCACGCATTCTCTATGTGGTTGCGTCGAATTGTACTGTTGCCGCTAGGAGCAGCATGCCATGAAGTGATGCCGTGATAAGCCGCATTACGGACGTGGTTGCCCTCAATGGAAGCGCCCTGGCCTGAGCTGATGGCGGCGACTGCAGATACCGGAAGAGAGAGAATGCGGCCATTCTGAATCAGCACAGCGCTGTTCTCTATCCGGTTGTTGAAGACCCTCAGGCCCGAAGCTACGGCGAATCCATCCTTCAGTCCTCTTACGGCATCCAGCCCTGTGTTGGCAATATGATTTTTTTCGATCAGGGCATTTGTTGTTGCTGCCGGAAGGAGCCCTTCGTTGGCAGTATCCGTGATTTTACAATCGACGACGGCGACACCGGTGCTACGGGACAGATCGACCCCTATTCCCGTGCGCCTGATCGCCACGCCGCGTAATTCAATGTCTGCGCGTCCCGAGAGATCCACGCCTTTCTGGAGGTGGATAACGGAAACCCGGGAACCCGGCGCGGCCATATCAGAGGTTCGCAAGTGAATCGCTCGACTGCCTGTGTCATAGAGCCATTCGCCCGGGTCGTCGAGCATCCATCGAGCGCCAGTGAGAAAATATCCGTACCCCGCCCGTAGCCGGTATTTCGTAGGCGAATCGAGCAGTATTTTATCCTGCTGAACGGAAGTGATGGTCTTCCGCTCAAGCATCCAGGGAGCTGAACGGACAAAAACTGAAACGCCGGGAGCCATCAGGCGGGTAGCGCTGGGCACGGCTGGATCGGGATGAAGCGGAATATAGCTGCTGCCGGCCGTTGTGTTGCTTACGGAGTTGGAATCCGAGGCCATGACGATGTAAGGCGACTCTGGCTCATTGGAGTCGTGTCCCCGGTTCGGATGGTGGGCGGTAACGTGGGCTGTATTGCCGATGTAAAGCCCGAGAGGTGTTCCTACGGCCGGGACGACGCTCACATTATCCACGTAGAAATTGGCGCTTCCAGTTCCTTCGATATCGACGCGCAGATCCTGAAGCGATTGTCGAGGGCGGAAGGAAAGGTTGACGGTCTGCCAGGCATTATTTCCGGTGATGGGAGCAACCGCATTATCGACCGTATCCCAGGGTGGAGACCCGCGCCGCATCTTGACCAGGATCGTTTTTCCCAGGGGGACGCGTATGCCCAAGGTAAGCTGATACGTTTTTCCAGCCTCAACTGCGATGTGATGGGTGCTGGCTATCCAGTTCCGTGTGGAACTGGCGCCGCCAAGGACCGAAATGCACGGCGCGGCGCCGGAAATACAATTCGTGTTATCAGTGCCGAGACTAATGGAATCGTCCGATGACCACCGATACCAGCCGGTGGTGCCTTTATCGAATTCGCCATTTGTAACCAGGTTAGCCGGAAACTTGCTGCGGTAAGAGCCATCGGTGTCCAGGCTCCAGGCACTTTTCGGTACTGTAGCCGAACCATCAATCAAAGGCCTGTTATTGCAAGGCGCAGGATAAGAGCCAATGCGAATCGGTTGCGAGACGCTCCCGGACGCTGAAAGCCGTAGCGTCTCGTACCAGGTCTGGCCACAACGCAAGAGGACGGTGTCGCCGGGGAGAAGTTTTGCCGTCGCTACTTTGGCGAGCGTCAACCAGGGGCCATCAGCGGCAGGAGCGCTGGATGGAGACGGGAAATTGCCGGACCAGGAATCGTTGCCGAGGTTGGCATCAATATAGTAAGTTGCCGAGTGGGCAGATTGCTGGATGGTAAAGAGCGCGACGATAATGAAAATCTTTTTAAGGTTTATCATTGGATTGTGTCTTGGATTTAATGAAAGAAATGTAATTTCACAGCCTGAGGTAATCCGCTAATTTCACGGTTACAGTCGTGGACGTACCGCCAAGGCTTGTTTCCATTTCGTATTTCACTATGTTGCGTTAGTGGCGCCGTCGTGGAGCTGTCCGTTAATCATTGCCGAATGGCACGGTATCAGGCATTGAGAGTTTGGCGTCGGCTCACTCGAACTTCTGTGAAAAAGCGATTTGGCTATCCGGTCGAGTAAAATGCGCAGGGCTGAGCGATCCAGCGACAGAGCCTGTCTTGATAGCGCAAGCACTAACCCTGGATCACGCGGAAGATTTAATTGAAGCTTGGAGGCGAGGCGGGAAAGTTGCGGGTTGATTTCCACGTTCAGTTCCTTTTCTAGCTGGGAGGAGGAACTGCGTGAATATGCCTGGTGGATCAAACACCACCGCTCGGGCACGAACCGCCGAAGACGGGCGCGCCGATTAGTTTTGCTTGATAAACCTCCCCACCTCGCTCAGGTGAGATGAGCGGCGTTATCTGGCAGTCCTGCCGTCCTGGGGCTTATGCCCTGTAGACCGATGACTTTGCGTCCCCCGCTTTCACGAGGTATGCCTTTTTCAGATTCATAGACCGAATCGTGGGATAACTATAACACAAGCTCTCCTATTTTGAAATCTTTCGAGATTCGACGGCAGCAATTTCAATATGTCAAGCAGTTTTTGTTTGAAGTGCCGGTTTGATGCTGTACCCCTAGTGCTGGACTGGCAGCTGTCATCGCATGCGCTTTTTTATCCTTCTACATTCTCTTTCTATGAGGTAAAGTTATAAAAATAGCCACTATGAATTAGATGTTTTAAGGCAGGATCCATCATTTGAAGCGAAGCCCTCGCCGAGGAGGTGATTCTGGCTGATTCATTTCAATAAACCGGACGTCGAAATGCGCGAAATGAAATTCATCCGTCCCTAAGTTATCTTTTTGGAAATTGACAGGATAAAGGGAGCCTGACCGGTTTCAGGCTGTTTCTTTCATTGAAGATAGTGCGCCAACGGGTAATCGAAGCATATTTGAATCGTTCAATGACTTGACTGTTGGTGGCATACTCTCTTCACTCGAACAGGAGGGGCCAGGTAGCGCAATAAGATACGCTCAATTATGAAAACTATTTATCTGGTTGCCGGGGCGCGCCCTAATTTCATGAAAATTGCCCCTATCGTGCGTGCCCTCAAAGCCCACGGTGGCCTGGCGTTCAAAATCATCCATACCGGTCAGCATTACGACCGGGACATGAACGACGTATTCTTCGAAGAATTAGGAATCCCCAAACCCGATATCTTCATGGCTGCGGGCGGCGGCAGTCACTCACAACAGACGGGTAAAATCATGCTGGCTTTCGAGGAACTCTGCGAAACCATGCGCCCCGATGCGGTGCTGGTAGTGGGCGATGTGAACTCAACATTGGCCTGCTCGATTGTAGCCAAGAAGCTGAGCATTCCGGTAGCCCACGTAGAAGCTGGCTTGCGTAGCGGCGACATGTCCATGCCAGAGGAGATTAACCGCATAGTTACCGATAGTATCGCAGACTGGTTTTTCGTGACTGAGCCAAGCGGCATTGAACACTTGAAGCGAGAGGGAAAGCCGGATCTTGCCATCCACTATGTCGGGCATGTGATGGTGGATAATTTACTGTACCAAGCAGAAAAATTAGTTCGGATGGATGCTTCCGACTTTGAAACCAGTGACTTTAAGGCGAACTGTAGGGCTAATGGCATTCAGTATGGGGTGATTACGCTTCATCGGCCGAGTAATGTCGATAGCGCGGAGATAATGGAGCGCATCGTCAGCGCGCTGGTTGAAATATCAAGCGAACTGCCATTGATTTTTCCTGTGCATCCGCGCACCCGGGGGAATCTTGAGAAATTCGGCATTAATCTGGGGCCAAACATTACAGTGGTGGGACCGCAGGCTTATATGGCTTTCCTCAATCTTTGGAAGGATGCGGTTGTAGTAATGACGGACAGCGGTGGACTTCAGGAGGAAACCACAGCCCTGGGTGTTCCCTGCATCACGATTCGGGAAAATACCGAACGCCCTGTAACGGTGGAAGAAGGGTCAAATGTGCTGGTCGGCACTGACCCGGTACAGATCGTTGCCGAGGTACGGAAGATACTGCGCGGCGAAGCCAAACGGGGCCGGTGTCCGTATTTATGGGACGGCAAGGCAGCCCGGCGCATTGTCGACGTTCTGGCGAAGGAGCTTTAACGAGCCGATGCGGGTATTGGCAAATGGACCATCGTCAGGAGGGCTGGCCGCATGTTCAGTCACTATTCATGACGTCATATTTTTTTCAGATTACTCCTGAAAGAATTTGTGCCCGGTCAAGATAACAATTGAGCTAATAATTTCGCGTACAGGTGAGGATGTTACAAAATGATTCCAGACGCCATTATTTTCAAAGGAAAACCATGATCCTTGTGACCGGCGGGGCGGGCTATATCGGCTCGCACACCTGCGTAGAGCTGCTCAACGCAGATTTCGAAGTTACGGTATTCGACAATTTTTGCAATAGTCACCCCGAGGCACTGGCGCGGGTGGAACGCATCACCGGCAAAAAAATTCGCCTGGTGTGCGGCGACAGCCGGGATCGTGCCGCGCTGGTAACGGCCCTGCGCGAGAGCGGCGCCACCGCCGTGATACACTTCGCCGGGCTCAAGGCGGTAGGAGAATCGGTTAAACACCCGCTGGCCTACTACGACAATAATGTAGTTGGCACGCTACGCCTGCTGGAAGCGATGATCGAATGCGGTGTGAAAACCCTCGTATTCAGTTCTTCCGCCACGGTTTATGGCGATCCAAAGCGACTCCCGCTAACTGAAGATCATCCGCTGTCCGCCACGAATCCTTATGGGCGCAGCAAGCTGATGGTTGAGGAGATTCTGCGTGACTTGTACCGCAGCGATTCTTCCTGGCGTTGCGGTATTCTGCGTTACTTTAACCCGGTAGGAGCCCATCCCAGCGGTTTGATCGGGGAAGACCCGCAAGGCGTTCCCGACAATCTGATGCCTTTCGTCGCGCAAGTGGCGGTAGGGAAACGTGAAGTTCTCAGTGTATGGGGCGACGATTATCCAACTCCGGACGGGACCGGAGTACGGGACTATATTCATGTGGTGGATCTGGCATTGGGTCATCTTAAGGCGCTGGAAGCCCTGGAGGCCATGAACACCGAGGATTTGCGAAAGCAGGGTGGATGTCTGACGGTAAACCTAGGGACTGGAACAGGCTACAGCGTGCTCGATATGGTGCGGGCTTTTGAACATTCAAGCGGCCGGTCGGTGCCATACAAGATCGGTCCCCGCCGTCCGGGTGACATTGCCTCCTGTTATGCCGATCCAAAACTCGCTTCAGACCTGCTGGGTTGGCGCGCGGAGCGGGGGCTGGAAGAAATGTGCCTCGATACCTGGCGCTGGCAAAGCGCGAACCCTGAAGGGTATGCAGGCAGGACTTGACTGATAACAACTGAAAGTATTGCGAAGCGCGCCCCTGGCCCGGTCCTGACTGGTAGCCGGAGCGTGATTTGATGGCAAATTTTATGTGGGGCCGGTTAGAACGAATGGGAAAATTCTCGTTGGAAGTTCGATGCAATCATTGATCCCTGTTGTGCTATCCGGTGGTTCCGGCACACGCCTCTGGCCTCTCTCACGCGAGAAGTATCCAAAGCAGCTTCTGCCTCTTATCGGGGAAGATTCTCTATTGCAGGCGACCCTTCGGCGCATGGAGGGACTAACTGATGTCCAGCTTGGGGCGCCGCTGGTGGTCTGCAACGAGGAATACCGTTTCGTGATCGCGGAGCAGTTAAGGCTGATGGGAACAAAAGGAGCCATTCTGCTTGAACCCGTCGGCCGTAACACGGCACCCGCGCTCACCCTCGCCGCCTTGGCGTCGATGCGTGACGGAGAAGATCCGACTCTGCTGGTCATGCCGGCGGATCACGTGATCATGGATGTGGCGAGCTTCCAGGGGGTCGTACGTCTAGCCATGCCGCTTGCCACTGAAGGCAAGATAGTTACCTTTGGCATCACGCCCGATTCCCCGGAGACGGGCTACGGGTATATTCAGGCCGGCGAGACTCTGGGAAGGGATGGAGCCAGTCGCATCGCCCGCTTTGTGGAGAAGCCCGATCTCGCGACGGCACAAGCTTATCTTGATGCCGGTTCTTACTTTTGGAATAGCGGCCTGTTCATGATGCGAGCCTCCGTCTGGCTCTCGGCCATCGGCTACTGTCGCCCGGATATTTTAACGGCTTGTCGCGCAGCCTGGGATCAGGGTTCGGCCGATGGCGATTTTCTGCGTGTAGGCAAAGAAGCATTCATGCGATGTCCGAGCGACTCTATCGACTATGCGGTCATGGAGCGTATTGCCGGGTGCGAAAGCTCCTTGCCAGTAGGCGCATTCGTTCCGCTATCCGCAGGCTGGTCGGACGTAGGGGCGTGGGATTCCTTGTGGCAGGTGTTGCCGAAGGATGATCAGGGCAACGTATCGCAAGGCGATGCGTTGCTGGAAAATTGCCATAACATGCTGGTGATGGCGGAGCATCGACTGGTCGCGTGCATAGGGGTTGAGGATATGGTGGTGGTTGAAACGCCCGATGCCGTTCTCGTTTCTCATATGAGCAAAACCCAGCATGTAAAAAGAATTGTCGATCGCCTCAAGCGTGAGGGCCGCCCCGAGAGCGAATTGCATCGGAAGGTGTTCCGCCCCTGGGGGTGGTATGACGGCGTCGATTCCGGCAAGCGTTTTCAGGTAAAGCGTATTGTAGTAAAACCGGGTGCGGCCTTATCGCTGCAAATGCACCATCATCGCGCGGAGCACTGGATAGTGGTAAGCGGCACGGCTCAAGTGACGCGCGGTGACGCAAGCTATCTCGTATCGGAAAATGAGTCGACTTTTATTCCGCTAGGGACGCGACACCGCCTGGAAAATCCTGGTTGTGTACCCCTCGAAATGATCGAAGTCCAATCAGGTTCATATTTGGGCGAAGATGATATCGTGCGCTTTGATGATGTTTACGGACGCAACGAAAGCTGACTGGAGTATCTGCCTCTAGTCCACTCGGTCTATTGATCATTCTCCTATGAGGTGTAACCTTTCAGACGTCGGGTTTTGTAGACGTTCTCCTGACTCGGCTGATGAGTGCCTGTTTAACAGCATAGGATGTTGCGCGTTAGGGGGCAACTTGAGTCGTATGAATGGTATATGCACATTTGTTTCAAAAATATAAAGGAGGTAAAAAATGATTAAGCCATCTTTGAAAGTCGGTATTGCTGCCGCAATGCTGGCCAGTGCCAGTTTCGGAGCACATGCCACGACAACGGACCTGGGTGAAGTATCTGCCAGTGTGCCGACGACGTTCACGGGCACGGTGTTGGGAGAGGCAACGACCTTTAGCGATATATTTAACTTTACTCTCGAGCAACCCAATGTGAGTTCAGGATATGATGTCGTTAATTTCCCGGTGGATCTCGGAGAGGTAGGCACCCTGGGAACGGTACTTTCCACCATGTCGCTCGTCTCTTATGGTGCTGACAATACGCAAGGAACCTCGGATGATCAGGTCTTGCAGTCGGTCGTGCTTCCTTCAGCCGGGAACACTCAGGATCATTTGAGCCTTGCATGGGACGAACCGCTTGTCGGTGGGCATTACCTCAACATTACTGGGGTCACCAGCGGCTCGCTGGGCGGTGTATACAGTGGCTCGATCGCTGCAGCCGTTCCCGAACCCGAAACTTATGCCATGCTTCTGGCTGGCCTTGGGTTGATGGGGGCGGTTGTACGTCGCCGGGGCATGCGTAAATCTTCCTGAGTTCTGTCAGGCAGGTTCTATGCAGGTTCTATTTGATGGTTAAGAACGGCCTCCTCCGGAGGCCGTTCTTACTGCTGCAACTTTCTCTTCAGAATCCGATAGCCGTCCGAAAGCGCCGGTGATCAGTTAATATTCCGGCCTTCCAATCGGTTAGATTATTTGGTCCGCCAGGCTGGTTTATCCGGGTATTGAACCTGGTTCAGGACGGCCCTGCTCTCTTTGTGTGCTTTCACATTTCCCGCCCGGTTACCACTCGCTCAGGAATGTTTCCACGGTTCGACTACGCAAGAATCAAGGGTCCTGAATAGCAGCAGCAGGCCGTCCTTCGCCCTAAGTCGTTTTAAACGGGTCAATTATTTTTCAACAAGAGAAAAATAAGAAACGCCGCCTCGATGATTAGCAGCGGAAAATGTACCTGCCGATGTCCTGGTAGGCGCGATTGGACTCGAACCAACGACCCCCACCATGTCAAGGTGGTGCTCTAACCAGCTGAGCTACGCGCCTGAGAAGACCGAATTTTATCTGAAACAGAACGAGCGTTCAAATTATAATGCTGATGCCACATCCTGATTGGCAGTTTTGCTGGCAACTACAGTTTTTTCTATTTGGCTATATCACATCATGGAAAAAATCCGGCTATCCAAACTCATGTCCCAGCAAGGGATTTGTTCCCCGGAGAGAAGCGGATAGCTATATCGAACGGGGGTGGGTGTTCGTGGATGGAGAGCGTGTCAGTGAATTGGGTGCGAAGGTTTTACCGATACAAAAGATAAAGCTGCATAATATGGCGCAAGCGCAGCAGTCGACCCAGGTCACCATACTGCTGAACAAGCCTGTCGGCTACGTATCTGGTCAACCAGAACCGGGATATAAGCCGGCGATAAGCCTGATCAGCCAGGAATCACGCTTTCAGGGCGATCACTCAACAAGACAGTTCAATCCGGCATATCTGAAGGGCCTGGCGCCTGCCGGCAGGCTGGATATTGATTCATGGGGCTTGCTGGTGCTCACACAGGACGGTCGTGTCGCCAAACAGCTGATCGGTGCGGAGTCGGGGATCGAGAAGGAGTATCTGGTACGCGTGGAGGGGACGCTGTCGAAGCAGGGATTAAGGCTGCTCAATCATGGCCTCAGCCTGGATGGCGAAGCACTGAAACACGCTGAAGTGACACGCCAGAATCAGGATCAGATACGCTTCATCTTGCGCGAAGGTAAAAAGCGCCAAATTCGTAGAATGTGCGAACTGGCAGGATTAAAGGTCACCGGATTGAAGCGCGTCCGCATCGGCAAAGTAAAACTGGGGGAGTTGCCGCTAGGAAAGTGGCGCTATCTCAGGGATGGGGAAGAGTTTTAAGACAGCTTTACAGCCGCCTTCTTTATAGGTATCGACGTTTAATTTCACGAATTTCAGGATCACGGCAAATGATTTTGGTAACCGGTGGCGCTGGGTTCATTGGCGCAAATTTTGTACTGGAGTGGCTTTCGCAGTCTGACGAGGCGATCGTCAATCTCGACATACTTTCTTATGCGGGAAACCTGGAGAGTCTCGGCACACTGATGCAAGATGAGCGGCACGTTTTTGTTCAGGGCGACATCTGCGATAGTGCCCTCGTGACTCGCTTGGTCGGCCGCTACCAACCCCGCGCCATAATCAATTTCGCTGCGGAAAGCCATGTGGATCGCTCTATCCACGGTCCGGAAGATTTTATCCAGACCAATATTGTCGGTACCTTCCGCCTCCTGGAAGCCGCCCGCAGCTACTGGAACGGCCTGAACGGACGCAAAAAGCAGGATTTTCGTTTTCTCCACGTTTCCACTGACGAGGTTTATGGTTCCCTGGGCAAGGGTGAGCCACCCTTCGATGAGGCGCATCGCTACGAGCCCAATAGTCCTTACTCTGCCAGTAAGGCGTCCAGCGATCACCTGGTGCGCGTGTATCACCATACCTATGGCTTGCCTGTGCTTACAACCAATTGTTCCAATAATTATGGTCCGTATCAATTCCCGGAAAAGCTCATTCCGCTCATAATCGTCAATGCCCTCGCAGAGAAGCTGTTACCAGTATACGGTGATGGTCAGCAAGTCCGCGACTGGCTTTATGTAGAGGACCATTGCAGCGCCATTCGCCGTGTCCTGGAAGCCGGCAGGCCGGGGCAAATTTATAATATCGGGGGATGGAACGAGAAGCCCAACCTCGATATTGTTCATACCATTTGCGGCCTGCTGGATACGTTGCGGCCGCGACCCGCAGGACCCTACGGTGACCTGATCCATTTCGTTACAGATCGTCCTGGCCATGACCGCCGGTATGCAATCGATGCGAGGAAAATCGAGCAGGAATTGGGCTGGAAGCCCGCGGAAACGTTTGAAACAGGTATTCGCAGAACAGTGCAGTGGTATCTTGATAACCCAGGCTGGGTTGGTAATGTTCAATCCGGGGCCTACCGCACCTGGGTTGAGAAGAATTACAGCAGGCGTGCCTGATGAAGATACTGCTCTTCGGAAAGGACGGCCAGGTCGGTTGGGAGCTGCAACGCAGTCTTGCACCTTTGGGCGAGTTGGTGGCCCTGGATTTCGACAGCGGGGAATTTTGTGGAGACTTTACGCGTCCTGACGGGATTGCTGAAACCGTCAGGATAATCGCTCCCGACGTGATCGTGAACGCTGCAGCGCATACCGCGGTGGACCAGGCCGAGAGCGAGCCGGAGCGTGTCCGCGTGATTAACGCCATGACTCCCGCGGTACTCGCTCACGAAGCCGGCAAGCTTGGCGCCTGGCTGGTCCATTATTCCACTGATTATGTGTTTGATGGAAGTGGAAGCACACCCTGGGTGGAAACGGATTCGGCGGGACCATTGAATGTATACGGCGTAACCAAGCTGGAGAGCGAGGAAGCGATAATCGGATCGGGCTGCCGTCATCTGATCTTTCGCACCAGCTGGGTTTTTGCCGCGCGTGGCGGCAACTTTGCAAAAACAATGTTGCGTCTAGGCCAGGAACGAGATAGCCTCACCGTAATTGATGACCAGATTGGCGCGCCGACGGGCGCTGACCTGCTCGCTGACGTTACCGCGCATGCTATTCGTGCGGCAATGCAACGGACAGGCACTTCCGGCCTTTATCATCTGGTCCCCGCGGGTGAGACCTCCTGGTACGGCTACGCGCAGTTTGTATTGAATTTCGCTCGTCAAGCCGGGGTAAGGCTCACTGTCGAGCCGGAGAGTATTCTCCCGATAACCAGCAGCGCATTTTCCTGCCCCGCCCGGCGACCGAAAAACTCGCGTCTGGATACCAGAAAATTGCAAAGTACCTTCGATTTGACTTTGCCCTCATGGCAAACAGGGGTGGCACGCATGCTTACCGAAATTCTTGGGAAGGCACCATGACCCAACGCAAAGGCATCATACTCGCCGGCGGCTCCGGCACACGGCTCTACCCTGTAACAAAGGTGGTCTCGAAGCAGTTGCTGCCCATTTACGACAAGCCGATGATCTACTATCCCCTGAGTACGCTCATGCTGGCAGGTATTCACGACATCCTTGTCATTTCCACTCCCCAGGATACCCCGCGTTTTGAACAACTCCTGGGCGATGGAAGCGATTGGGGCTTGAACTTGCAATATGCGGTGCAGCAGAGGCCGGATGGGTTGGCACATGCCTTCACCATTGGCAAGAATTTTATCGGACCCGATCCCAGTGCACTTGTGCTGGGCGATAATATTTTCTATGGACACGATCTGCATGTGCAACTCCGCCGAGCGATGGAAAAGCAGGAGGGAGCGACAATATTTGCCTATCACGTACAAGACCCGGAACGTTACGGTGTCGTCACTTTCGATGCCCATAACCAGGTTTCTTCGCTGGAAGAAAAACCGGCCCGACCCAAGAGCAACTATGCGGTTACCGGTTTGTATTTCTACGATAATCACGTGGTGGACATTGTGGCAGGGCTCAGACCTTCTGCGCGCGGGGAACTGGAAATTACTGATGTCAACCGCTGCTATCTGGAACAAAACGGGCTGAGCGTGGAAATCATGGGCCGCGGTTATGCGTGGCTGGATACAGGTACGCACGAAAGTCTGATAGAAGCCAGCAATTTCATCGAAACCATTGAACACCGGCAAGGTCTTAAAGTGGCCTGTCCGGAAGAGATTGCCTATCGCCAGGGTTTCATCAACGCGGCAGAGCTTGAGAGACTGGCGCAACCCCTGGCCAAAAATGGCTATGGCCGATACTTATTGCGTTTGTTGGACGAGCGGGTGGTCACATGAAAGTAATCTCCACTTCCATTCCCGATGTCTTGATTATCGAACCCGAAGTTTTTGGCGACAGCCGTGGGTTTTTTTTTGAAAGTTTCAACCAGAAGAATTTCAGCCAGGAAACCGGGCTTGATGTGAAGTTCGTGCAGGACAACCATAGCCGCTCCGCCAAAGGCGTATTGCGGGGCTTGCACTACCAGATCAGGCAGCCTCAGGGCAAGCTGGTGCGAGTAGTGCGTGGGGCTGTGTTCGATGTGTCCGTGGACATCCGGAAGTCGTCTCCGACCTTTGGCCGTTGGATCGGGGTGGAACTATCTGAAGATAATTACCGTCAACTATGGGTTCCGCCGGGATTCGCCCACGGTTTTTATGTGCTAAGCGAAAGCGCCGATTTTTTATACAAGACCACGGATTACTATATCCCCGATTTTGAACGCAGCGTGTTGTGGAACGACCGTGATATTGGCATTTCATGGCCGATCGGGACTGGTGCTCAACCCACCATTTCCACAAAGGACACAAACGCGGCGAGACTGGCAGACGCCGAGGTTTTTGAATGAGGCTTCGGCTTATCCGATGGTCTGTCACGTAGAGGAAAGGAAAACGGATAGGTGTGAGCGTCGTTGACCGCAAAGGTGAGTATTCGGAAATGATAGAAGCGACAACAGGCCAGGAGTTTCCATTGCGGGAGGCGCATCGCCTCGTCCGCGATCTTATGACGCCTAACCCATGGATCTACTGGATCGATTTTCTCGTCCATATCTCACTGGGCTGGGGCGCCTTTATTACGATCCTGTCTATGCCGCTGTCTCTCCCCTGGCAGCTTCTGGGCGGAATCATCGCCATGCTCGCCTTTTATCGCGCTGCTATTTTCATTCATGAACTGGCGCATCTGAAAAAGGGCACATTCCGGTTATTCCGCCTGGTGTGGAATGTCGCCTGCGGCATACCGCTGCTGATCCCTTCCTTCACCTATGATGGCGTGCACAACGACCACCACAAGCGGGACATCTATGGCACAGACAAGGATGGCGAGTATGTCCCCTTCGCAACCCTGAAGCCTGTAGTCATGATTGGCTATGTAATGCTGTCATTTATTTTGCCGCTATTCTTCATAATCCGTTTTCTGCTTCTTACACCCCTGTCTTATCTGATTCCGCCGTTGCGTAAGCTCGTCTGGGAACGCGCTTCTTCTCTCACTATCGACATGAATTATAAACGTGCGGAAACTGCGATCCGTAATGACAAGCACTGGAAGATCCAGGAATTCGCCGCTTTTGTTTTCATAACGGGAGTGGTTGCAGCCATTGCCTGGGATGTTTTAAGCCCTCGGTTCCTGGTTCTCTGGTACGTGATAGCCATGTTTATCTTTTTTATAAATTCCTTGCGTACGCTTAGCGCACATGCTTATCGTAACCCCGGCGATCGCCCAATGGAATTTGCAGAGCAATATCTCGACTCCATCAATGTTCCGGGCAACCTCTTCATTACTGGCTTATGGGCTCCGGTGGGCCTGCGCTATCATGCGACACATCACCTTTTCATGAGCATGCCCTACCATAACCTGGGCGAGGCCCAGCGTCGTTTAGTAAACGGTTTGAGCGATAACACGCTTTATCTGAAGACTGTCAGGACCAGTATGTGGGATGCACTGCGGCGGATTTGGGGTGAAGCTGTTTCAAACACACGGCAAGCTGATGTGTCCGATCCCCACACTACATTTGAAGATGCCGTAGGCAGGGAAAAAAACGCATGATGAAACAATGCCCTGTTATGACATGTGGAAAAACCGGACGGCTCGCCGGGCCCCGGGCTGGTGTCGGTTGAAGCGAGCTCTGTCATCCCCTCTGCAGGCCGCACATGCCGCGGAGGATGTCAGCGGCGCATGAATTAAACTGACAGAAAGCCGAATCTGCTGCATGCATGTGAAATAATACCGATCCGTTCCGCGTCCCCTAGAGTCGAAAGCATTTTTTTTTCATCATCCAACTGTCTCTTCAACCGTTCCTGCATTCACTATCCGGTTTACTGTATCTGCTTCAGCAATGTTCTGGCCTCATCGATATTTGGAAAGCTCTTGCCGGTACCAAGGAGCTGCTCCAGTTCTTTGCGGGCTTTAGCTTTTTCGCCTGTCTTGACCAACCCATGCGCCAGATGGTAGCGAAGATCTGGTGCTCCCGGAGCGAGCGAGACTGCTTTCTGCAAGAGCGGCAGACCTCGGGCGGTATTGCCTTGTTCTACCAGGATCCATCCCAGCGTGTCCAATATTGCCGGGTTGTCGGCCGCTAGCTGATATGCTTTTTCGGCATATTCCACGGCTTGAGGATCTTTTTCCTGCTGCAAAGTTGTAGCGAGATTATTCAAGGCCGGTACATGTTTCGGATTTTGCTTCAAGATAGCCTGATATTGCTCGATGGCGGGCTTCGCCTGCTGGTCAGCGATATAAACCTGGGCGAGATACATACGAACAGCATCGTCGGTGGGATGCTCCTTCAGCCACTGAAGCAAACGGGGATTCGCTTCTTTGCCTTTTCCTGCCTGGCTGAGCGCCGTATGCAACTTCACCAATAATGGCGGCGTCTTGCCGATGGCAAATGCGTGCTCATAAGCCTTGGCGGCGAGCGCAGGATTTCCTTGCTTCATTAACAGATCTCCCTCGGCGACGTAGCCCGCCGGTATCTTTTCATGCTGCTTCTGGATCCGTCGCGCTATTGCCATTGCCTTCTCATAATCCTGCTGGCGTGATTCAAGCGCGATCTGTGCCAATTGCGCGTTCAGGTAATCCGGTTTTATAGCCAGTGCTTTTTTCAGCGCGTCGGAGGCCGCCGGGAAATCCTGCGCTTCCATGTAGAGAGAGGCAATGCGGAATTGAACAACAGGGGAATCCGGCCGCATCCCGGCGAGTTTATTGTAGCTCTCAAGCGCGGCGGATTTATTATTGTTTACATATTGTGCCTGCGCAACTAAATCCAGCACATCCGGATTATCCGGGTTCGCACCCTGAAGCTTTCGGGCAAGGGTAAGAGATTTCTCCTTTTCCCCAGTACGTAGATAATGGGCCGTCAGAAGTAAGGCAGGCTGAAGTACGTCAGGATTCTGCTGGGTAGCGCGTTCCAGCCAGGCTGTCGCTTCTTTTTTCTGTCCCTGATTGAGGGCAAGACGTGATAGCGCGGCCATGGCTTGGATATTCTTTTTGTCTTTTTCAAGGATGGCTTCAAAGCGCCTTTTCGCTGCTTCCGGCTTCTTCTCCCGCAGATCAAGCTGCGCTAGGTTTGCCGCGGCGGCGTAATAGGAGGGTTGCAGCGAAAGCGCTCTTTCAAAACTCTCCCGCGCACCAGGAACATTTTTTTTGTTCAGGTAAATGCCACCCTTCAAATTATGTATGAGAGCGTTATCCGGATGTTCCTTCTCGAGCGCTTTTGCTGCTGCAAGGGCTTTGTCGAACTCCTTGAGACGGAGATGAGTCATGATCAGGAGGATGCCTGCCTGAGATGACTTGGGGTCCAGCCTTGTTGCCGTTTCCAGTTCGGCCACGG
The DNA here is from genome assembly GCF_900115125.1 of Nitrosospira briensis. Lineage (GTDB taxonomy): Bacteria > Pseudomonadota > Gammaproteobacteria > Burkholderiales > Nitrosomonadaceae > Nitrosospira > Nitrosospira briensis_A. Next base: position 88,655 of record NZ_FOVJ01000003.1, read on the forward strand.
CATTGGAACTGTCTCCCAGCCCCATCCTGCTCATGCTTAAGGCAGTGTGGAATGCCGCGCTTTTGGGGACGATATTGCTTGCCTTTTCAAAATATTCCGCCGCCTTGGAAAAGTCCTTGGCCTGCATATAGGATTCGCCCGCGAGAGCAAATAGCTGCGCATCTTGCTTCTCAACCTTTAGTGCGGGGTTCAGTATTGAAATGGCACGCTGGGTTTCCCGGTTCTTCAAAAGAACAGAAGCCAGGAGCTTGCGAGCGTAGAGGCTTTCCGGGTCCTTCTCCAGGTATTGCTTCAAGTGCTGTTCTGCTTGCGGCACTGATCCGAGTGCGATCTGCACTGCACCTGCAAGTAGCAAGCTCGGCATGTGGTCGGGGTATGAACGCAATACCTGTTGCAAGGATTCCAGCGCGACGGCAGGTTTCCCCTGATTAAAATCCAGCAAGGCCTGGCTGTAGAAGACCATGAGATTACCCGGCGACAACTTGCGAGCCGTTTCGATGTTGGCTTTGGCAGCCTCAAATTCTCTCTTGTCGATTTCTATGAAGGCTTTATTGATGTAGGCAGAGGCACTGTCAGGCTTTAACTTTATAACCTGATCATAAGCGGCAAGGGCAGGACCATTTTCCCCCTGGGCGCGCAGCAGGTCCCCTTTGAAAAGCCAGGCCCCGGCGTCCTGCGGATTCCGCGTTACAGCCCGCTCCGAATACTGCATTGACGCCTCGATGTCTCTCTTAAAGAGGGAATATTTAGCCAAACCGATTAACGCATCCGAAAAATCCGTTTTATCCTCAAGTGCGTGGTTGAACAGGTCTTTGGCGTCCTCAACCTTGCCCAGGCCCAGTAACGCGGTCCCCCTCAGTGTTGAAATCTCGGCTGAATTTTTATCTTCAGAAAGTTGCTTTGTTTCATCGAGAACCTGTTGCAATTGGCCCAGACTGAGCAACGCCTGTCCCAAATCAGGCATCACCTTTGCTGGATTCATTCCGAGGCTCAGGGCCTTTCGAAGCTCTTTCTCGGCCGATCGAGAATCGCCGGTCTTGTTATAGATAACGCCCAGGAGATAGCGAGCTTCAGGATCATCGGGACTTTTTTGCAAAGCGTTTTTAAGCTGGATAATGGCTGCCTTGTGGTCCCCTTTTTCATCGTAGCGTCTGGCGTCCGAAATCAGGGTTTGTGGGTCCTCGGACTTTGCGCAACCGGCCACGCCCCCGATCAGTGCTGCGGAGATAATTAACGTCAAGAGATTTTCAGTTACAGCCGCGCTTAACTTAAGCATATAAAATTCCCTTCTCTCCCATAAAGCTTGCGTAATCGCCACGCAAGGTTTTTTCAGAACCAGTTCAAGCAACCGAAGTTGCGGCCATATTACAATGGATTGTTTCATGCTGGAGTTCGAGCCACACAAGGCAGGCCAGCGCCAATCCCGGAAACTGCAGGTTCGAGTCGCTCCTTCGCTCCGTGCTCTTCGGTATGATATGCTGGCATGAGCCGGATGGAAATTGCACCTTGGTACAGTTTCATTTAAAGGCTTGCGGCCTGATGATACCGGATTGTTTTCCGTATAGCAGTTGTTTTCGGGCCTGAATCACAAATAGAAGGGGAGATCGTTGATGAATGTTGTAGCTGTAGTTGGATTAGGGTATGTAGGATTACCATTGGCAGTTGAACTTGGAAAAAAACGGGAAACCATAGGTTATGATGTATCCAACAGCAAGGTCGAAAGTTACAAGCGATATATCGATCCTACCGGCGAAGTTTCTCTGGATGACTTGCAGGCGGCAAGCAATCTTCTTTTTACCACTGATGCGGCTGAGCTAGCGCGCGCCGATTTTGTTATCATCGCTGTTCCGACACCGGTAGACCTTGCTCATCAGCCCGATTTTGCCGCGCTTGTTGGCGCAAGTCAGGCGGTCGGAAAACACATGAAGCGCGGCGCCATCGTTATTTATGAATCTACGGTTTATCCAGGGGCAACGGAAGAAGTGTGCGTTCCGGTTCTGGAGAAGTATTCGGGTATGAAATGGAAAGAAGATTTTCACGTTGGCTTTTCTCCTGAACGTATCAACCCTGGCGATAAACAACATACGCTTACCAGCATCCTTAAAGTTGTATCGGGAGACGATGAAGATACGCTGGAGAAAATAGCCATTCTTTATGAAAGCGTAATTTCAGCTGGGGTGCACCGAGCGTCAAGCATCAAAGTGGCGGAGGCCGCCAAGGTAATCGAGAATACACAACGTGACCTGAACATCGCTTTGATGAATGAACTGGCAATCATTTTCGACAAGCTCGGGATTGACACGCTGGAGGTCCTCCAGGCCGCCGGCACGAAATGGAATTTTCTGCCCTTTCGTCCCGGTCTGGTCGGGGGGCATTGTATCGGTGTGGATCCCTATTACCTCACTCACAAGGCGGAGATGATCGGTTATATACCCCAGGTCATTCTCGCGGGGCGTAGAATCAACGACAGCATGGCCAAGTTCGTGGCCGAACAGACGATAAAACATATCATCAAGGCAGACATCAACGTGCGGGGTGCGCGCGTGAACGTTTTAGGCTTATCCTTCAAGGAAAACTGCCCTGATCTGAGAAACTCCAAGGTTGCCGATCTGATCAACGAGCTCAAATCCTACGGGATAGAGATCCATGTCCATGACCCGCTGGCGAACCCTGAAGAAGCTCGCCACGAATATGGTCTGGAACTCGAATCATGGGATGATCTTCCGCGCGCCGATGCGCTAATTGTTGCAGTCTCGCATCGGCAATTCATCAACACCCCCTTGGCCGATTTTCACTCCAAAATTACCGATAAAGGATGCTTTATCGACGTCAAATCGCAATTTGATTCCCTCGCGCTGCGTAGGGCGGGCTTCAATGTCTGGAGACTTTGAAAAAAGGCTGGCCTGATAATGACAAGATATCAACAGGTGCTTCAGCATTTGGAAAATCACCGGTCGCACTGGCTGGTAACCGGTGTTGCCGGCTTCATCGGGTCTAATTTACTGGAAGCCCTGCTCAAGCGGAACCAGAAGGTAACCGGCCTGGATAACCTTTCGACCGGCTACCGCCACAATCTGGAGCAGGTCAGGGAATTGGTCGGGGAAAATGCCTGGCTCAATTTTACTTTTATCGAAGGCGATATCCGCGATCTGGATGCCTGCAGGAATGCGTGCAAGGACGTGGATTATGTATTGCATGAAGCGGCTCTCGGATCGGTGCCGCGTTCAATTCAAGACCCCATCCATACAAACGAGAGCAACATCTCCGGTTTCCTGAATATGTTGGTGGCCTCGCGTGATTCCGGTGTGAAGCGCTTCATTTACGCGGCTTCCAGCTCCACTTATGGCGATCACACCGCATTGCCCAAGGTCGAGTCGGTCATCGGCCTCCCGCTCTCGCCATACGCTGTTACCAAGTATGTCAATGAACTCTATGCAGATGTATTCGCCCGCTGCTACGGAATGAACTCCATCGGCCTGCGCTATTTTAACGTCTTTGGCCCCAGGCAGGACCCGAATGGAGCGTATGCGGCAGTGATTCCGCAATGGGTTGCTGCACTCATCCGGAATCAAACGTTGTACATCAACGGAGATGGCGAAACCAGCCGGGATTTCTGTTTTATCGACAACGTCATTCAGATCAATTTTCTTGCGGCGCTGACTGAAATGCCCCAGGCAGTCAATCAGATTTATAATGTGGCGGTGGGGGAACGCACCAGCTTGAACCGCCTCTACGAGATGATGCGCGCGCTTTTGTCAGAGAAGTTTCCCGCCCTGCGGGCTCATAAACCCGTATATGCCGATTTTCGCAAGGGAGATGTGCTGCATTCTCAGGCCGATATTTCCAAAGCTGGCGAAATGTTGGGTTACGATCCGACCCATCGGATTGATGAAGGGCTAAAGCAGGCGATGGGGTGGTATACAGCCTATCTTACGCCTGGAAAGGAGGAACCTGCCGCAGGCGTGGCTAGCGCTTCCAACGAAAGGCCAGATTTTCCCTGAGCCGATCGGCACTTTGTTCCGCTAATCGTTCCATTTGCCTGCTTCCATCAACTGATTCTTCAGGCCAGGCAGCGGAAAGCCCAGTTCATACGCTTTCTTTGCATAGATATTTGCCTGTTCGTAATCTTTTTTCTTTACATAGAGCAACCCGAGATTGTAGTTGATGGTGGGATTTTCGGGCTCAAGGTCAACAGCAATCCGAAATTGTTCGGCAGCCTCATCAATTTGCCCGGCTTTTAACAAATAATTGCCATATACCATACGGACCGTACCATCATTCGGTTTAAACCGGATGGCGCGATCAAAAAAGCAACCAACAGAATATTTCGAGCCGGCCGGTTTTAAAGTCTTGTCTCGCAGGGAAAGTTTCCCAAATGCCGCTAGTGCGCGGTGATGATTAGGAAACAGTATCAGTGTATAAGCCAGATCTGCGCCAAGCGTTCCTGTGTTTCCATGGCGCAGATTCTCTATCTCGGGGGTAAAATGATGTCGCTCGACAGTTGCCAAAAAGATTTTTTGCTCAGCACTCGTATAGTCCCGTACGTTTTCCAGTTCCCCACAATAAGGGGCTGCTTCAAGGGTTGTGGAAATTATCGAAATTGCTAATATTCCGATACCGAATATGCCTTTCAATTATGCTCCTTGCAATTTAGCATGTTTCGACCGTACTGCATTTCCCGCTTCAGAGTGGTAATGCCGGCCCCTTTTTCATCCGGGGTGAAAATTGCCCGGCTCGCTGATTTTAGATTTCGCGGTTCGCCGCGATTTGTTGAACCGCCGCGACTTATCCGGGACCGCCAGAAAATGCGAGGTGGTCCTTATAATATCATTCCTGACATGCGTAACAACTATTCGTTTTGTCGGCACGACGCGAATCTCAAGCCGCAGGGAGCAGGTTCACGTCATGATTCATCACGATACGTGTTACCACGAGTGTATCCATTCTCTTGTCCAGTTTGCTACTGTGTCACGCCACGCACGACGGGAAAAGGTGTGATTTGCTTCGGGAAAATCTAGACGCGACACGCGTGGGGAGTCCAGCAGCTTCTGCCATTCGGGAGAACTGTTCACAACGCTCTGAAATTCTTGTGCAGTAAGGTCTTTTCCACTGGTTATCAGCAGCACCTTTCCCTCGAAATGGCCGAGACCGTGAAGCATGCGCGCCGGCAGACCGTCATTAAAAGACCTGTCGCAAGCCCTATCCGTTGCGTTAACTACAATTCGTTTCTTTACGGACACGGCTTGAAAGACGGTCTTCACAAGGGATCGAGCTGCATCCGAATAGCTAAACTTCCCGGTCAATACCTTGCCCCAGAACTCTCGCTCCAGAATGCGTGCAGCATAATAATGCTTCAGATAAGCCTTAGCGGCCCCTTCATTCGTTCTTACCCAGGGATTCAGCAGCGCCAGTCCAGTCACGCGGGGATCCATGTATGCGTAGAAGACAGCGGCAGATGCGGCGTCACAAAGTCCCCAAATCACCAGCTCCTTGAGTGGAGGCATCTCCTTGAAAAATGTATCAATCGCGCAACGCAGATCATCTTCCACTTCTTCAAAGGTTCTTGTATCCCCCTCGCTATCCCCCATTCCGCGGGAGTCGAAGCGGAGGACGGGAATTCCATGTGCCGCCAGATGGCGAGCAAGTAACGTGAATTGGCGATGGCTTCCCACGCGATATTGAGGCCCGCCTACTACAATTAACACACCTCGTGCCCCGGGTTTCTCCGGTAAGCTCAAAACCCCGTATAGCCAGGCATCGTTACAGGGAAAAGCGAGAGCGTGCTCCTCGAAATTCATAAGCGCTTTTCGGCAAAAATGTCTGTTGTAGCCGCCACCAGCCCGGCACACTCGGAAATCTCCTGGGTTGCCCAAAATGGCAAGCAAGGTACAAGGTGCAAATGCAAATCGACTTCTTTCTGCTTCCAGGCGCTTATAACCTTCGCGCCCGCAGGGGGCATGGGGCGGCCAGCCTCAGCCACGATCTCAAGCCAGTGAATAGTACTTTTTGCCACCGCCAGGTCAGCCGCTTTCAACTTGTCAATAACCATAGTCAGGCCGGGCGCAAGCTCATACCCTGCCACTTCGAGCGTTTCCCCGTTTGCCAGTTGAGTACGCATGGTGCCTGTCCCTGTCGCCTTTACGCCATCTACGCCGGCTGCAAGCATCTCGTTAGCCAGCCGCAGCCGCAAAAACTGATTCACGAACGATTCTCCATTGATTACCGGTTGCCACAGGACGATCTGGTCAATGGTATTTTCCCAACTTCTGGCGAAGTCCAGTGCAAGCAATGCCCCAAGGCGCAGACCCCAGAGGCTGACGGGGGCATTGACCTTGTCCCCAAGCCAATTCATTGCGACAAACAGGTCCTGCTTCCAGACATTCCAGCGCGCATCTCCGAATTCCCCGCTACTGTCGCCACAACCGAAGAGATCCATCTGGAGTACGCCAAACCCTATCGCGGCGAAAGCCCTTGCCTGCATCGCGACCATGCGCCGGGATTTGTTCATTTCGTCTCCGAAGGGATGGACGTAGATAAACGCTCCGCGGCATTCCATGCCGGGAAGGGGTGCATAATAAAGACAGAAGCGCTTTCCGGAATCTGCGTTCAGAAAAAAGGGCCTGGCAGGAGCGACACCCTTCGGAGCTTCCTTCATTCAGCAAGCTTCTGCTCAACGAAGCGTGTCAGACTGCCAAGCGTTTCGAAAGTCCTTGCGCTGATCTCATCATCATCCACAGCAATGTCAAAATGCTCTTCCATAGCAGTAATTACATTAACAACCGCCATGGAATCCAATTCGGGGAGGCTACCCAGCAAGTTTGAATCCTCCTTAAGGAAATTCTTTCGCTCGCCGAGGCTCAGTACGTCAGACAGAATGTTTTTCACTTCTTCAAGGTGCTGCATTATTGCTCCGTAGTAGGTTTTGTCTTAAAGGATGGGCGGGATTTCACCGAGCCCCTGAGTGTTGAGGTGAAATTCGGGAAATGACCCGGGATGGGACGATAGATGAAAGTAGGGGGATATGGAGGCGAACGTGATTTGCCAACGGCCGGCGCAAAGGAAGATCGCGCTGCCCAGGGATAAGGTTCCGAGACGGGCGTGGGCGGCAAGCGAGCCTGCATTGAAGGGGGAAATACGGCTGCACGACCACAGCACATCATGTTCGCGCAAGACCCGGTTCGCCCCATCCCATAGGCGTGGGAAAGTCAGTCCCAGCCGGGAATCCGGCGCTACATACACATCGAAATCCCATGCAGCCCGGCCTGCCGGAAGCGGTATATAACGCGCACGCACTTCATCTTCCTGATAGCTGCCCAGCAATAGCCACAGAAAGCCCACGAAGCGCTGCTCTTTAAGAGCGACCAGGCATTTTGCTCCTTGCTTGAATCGCGCTTGGATCGCCGGAGCAGGCCTGGGGAATTGCCGGGCAATCTCGTCCTGTTCGTTAATCAGCCGAACTTCAATCTTCTCGCCCCTTCCTGGCGGAAGTAAAGTAGTCTTCGCCACTGGCTGCGCGATCAGGTAATACCTGTAGATTCGCAGATTTCCCCTTGACATCACGCCCATAAGTCTGTCGAGCGCGAAAAGGCCGACATTAACCCAGCCCCACTGCTGCACCATCTTGTAGAACTCTTTTTTTCGTCCCGCTATCGATGCCATTACTTTTGTAACAATTGATTAGCCTGAATGTCCGGTAGCGGCGGCCAATGAGGTTCAGGAGTTGGATAATTTGTCGGACAATTGGCCAGGCTGCCGAACAGCCTGTAAGCCGAACAGGATATAAGAATCGAGCGAGAGCTCTTCCAACAATCTCCCGAATTTTTCCAACAACTCTCAGTGAAGGTTGCCGTTGGAACGATTGAAACCCGGAGTCACAATGTCTTCCAGGAATACGCGCTTATTCCGTGGAAGGCCCTTAAATAAGTCATGGAGAGACGCTCAGCTGATAACGGCGCCGAAAAATCGAGACTTGTCCAGATGTTCCATAGAACGAGCTTCCGCCTGTTCCGCCTTGTTTGCTAACATATCAACAAAAACTTAACTACTATAAGTCATATGAGGTATTAAGTGAAGTGAAAAACATCTTTACTTTTCAGCGCATTTTCTTGTACGCTTCGTTCTCATATCTTCCCTGGCCTCACAAGAGCCGAGGCCTCAGAGCCGAAGTTCAACATATCACCCAGATCCTCCGGAAAGGTTAATCGAGGATCATGGGTTTGTGTTCGCCGATGTCCCGGGAAAGAAAATGGAGCAATAGTGGCAGCTGAGCTTCAGCCGGCGCCGTCGGGTTTGGTACTAACCGACGACTAAATAAAATAACAATTTTGTTCTTTCTTTCGGGGGGTGGACCATGGGCAGGCTGAGCGTATCAAAAAAACGGCGAGTGAATAAATCGGCATTTTCGAACTCCTTCTTTCTCTTCAGCAGGAGTCGGATCAAGACGGCAGGCCTCACGCTCTCTACATTATTTATCACAAGCTCATTCCCATTCTTTATTGCGCAAGCACATGCGCAAGCCTCATACGAACGGTTGTCATCATTGCTGGCCGCAACGCCGGAGGGCGGGTGGGTCAAGGCAAGTACCAACGCTTTTTCCGATGTCTGGCCAACCGGTGCAGATGCGGTACCGATAAGCACCCAACAGTTTCCAGGTGCGATTGTGAAAGCGTGGAGCTCTTTTGCCTGGGATACAACTCGCGGAAACCTGATACTCTGGGGTGGCGGCCATGCGAATTACGCCGGTAATGAGGTATATGTATGGGATGGGGCCACGGGCGACTGGGGACGGGGCTCGCTGCCAAGCAGGCTGGAAAACGGTTTTGTTGTTGACAGCGCAGCTCCCCAATCTTCCCATACATACGACAACAATTTATATCTTCCCGTTAATGACATGTTCCTTACGTTGGGAGGAGCGTCCTGGCCGACCGGGGGAGGATTTCAGAAGACGGACGGCACGACCATAACGGGTACCGGGCCTTTTCTGTGGGATCCGATCAAGGCAGATCCAAACAAAGTCGGGGGGACTACCGGTTCGGGCTGGAATACTACCGATATCGCCCAGGGTGGAAACATGTGGATTGACCGGGAAGTGCGGAATGAAAGTCACATCAATGGAACAAGCGCCCATAGGATCGAGAACGGCAAAGACGTGGTTTACTTTACTGCCGAGCAAGTCGCATCAGGGTTTCCGACACTTTACCGCTACACCTTGGGAGATGTGAGGAACGGCGGGCAAGATACACGGGAAAAAATTGGAGTTACGTGGAACACGGTCGGAGATCAAAGCGCCGGGACGCTCGACAATACACACAACCTCTACATTAAAACCGCGAGAGTCGTGGGCTCGTACACGTCGGATCTGACGATATGGGATCTGGACAATGCCAACCCGATCAACCCCAACCAAAACCGCGATATCGGAATCAACCTGGTAAATAGTGATGGCAGCGATTTTGTAATGACAAGTTTTTACGGCCTCGATTACGATGAGGCCAATAACAGAATAGTGTTATGGGATGGAAAAGATGGCGGGGGAAAGGTCTGGTACGCGGATGTTCTCACTGATGAAGCCGGCGACATCGGTTCTAACACTACCTGGACCATCCATGAGGTTGACAGCTCCACCGCGGAGCACCCCCATGGCAGTTTCTTCACAGGTGTTCTAGGAAAATGGCATTATGATCCATCACTGGGCGCGTTTGTCGCTTTGGACGAGATTTCCTCGGCTGGCGGAAACAGGTGGAATGCTGACGTCTGGCTGTACAAACCGATGGCAGCCGTTCCGGAACCGCAAACTTATGCGCTTCTCCTGGCAGGGCTCGGCCTGATCGGATGGGCCGCTCGCAGACGTCGCGCCTGAATACCGTTTGTCAAATCAGTACCGCACCGGCCTCGGTGCGGTACTAAACGCATGCCATAATGTGATGCCAGCTCGATTGGCATCGCGCAGGTATAGCATACCGCTCTGCTCATATCCAGATGCAGGCAGATAATCCTCCGGGTTTCAGCTTATCCTGTTTCTTCATTGGCTACGCGCCCGCAACAAGTTCTATTGCCTCTACAAAGAGTGCCGGGTGGCTTTTCATACACCTTGAGCGTTCTTGATAGATGCGCCGCAGATTCAGTATCGTATTCGATTCGTTCAGCTGGAACCCAAATGTATCCGGCTTGTCTTGCTCGACGTTTATCATCTGAAAGGTGTTAGCCGAGTTGGAAAAAACGGACTCCAGCACAATGTCCCCAAGCTCCTTCTTGAAATGCCCTGCTTCCCAATACCAGCGGGTAGCCGTCGTGCGATCTCCTTTTGCGGGAATCTTTTCGCAGTTGTAGTTGCCATAGCCGCTGAAATCAAACAAGGCAATACGTGCGCCAGGATGACGTTGTTTCGCGGCTGATACCTCGCGCACCAACAGATCCTTCCATTTCCAGAATGAAGACCATAGCCTTGTCTCCTCGAAAAGAGCAAGTATTTGGGCGTGATACGGATAGATGATCAATTTCACGTCGCTGCCGGACTTAGCCGCAATATCGAGAATCGCTCGCAAGTGGTCAAAATCAGCAGAAGAAAGCGAGCCTTTCGCCTTCTTGAGATAAGTTTTGGTGTTTTCCTGCGCTCTTTGCCGAAACAGCGGGTAATAACCTTCTCTCCGCATGATCGGACCATATTCGTTCAACGGATTAAACCCTCTGGAAGTCATGATTGCCGCTTCGTTATCATATTGAATGAACAATGTGCGGATTGTGTCCTTTACAGACCCTAGCGAAAAAAGGCTATCAAAACGCCAGAACCAGTGGGTAACCGGATGTCTATCATTGGCGGGATGTTGATGCAATATCGTAGAAGCCGCGTTTTGCGGTGCTTCCATGAAATCCAGAAACTCGACGCCAAGCACGACGACCTTTGGCTTGATCCCGATCTGATGCAGGTATTCTACTTGCCCGCGAGCATTGCTGATGCCAGCCCCAGGGATGGCGAGGTTATAAGCTGACAAACCCTGCCGGACAAATACCGGTGCCTCCGGATCAAAGCCCACTTCGGCGCGGGAGTGACCCAGGATAAGCGCATCCGCCCGCATTTCAACGGCCTGTGTGAGCTTGATCTCGCTTTGATGCCGTGTTAACCCGGGCTTGATGAGATTGAATCCGGGGCGAGTCACGACGCGGTACTGATCATAAGGGTCCACGATTACGACCAGGGCCACGACGAGCGCGATTCCAGTCAAAGTGGAAATCGTAAACCAGCGCATAAAACGCGAGGGCTCGAGCGGTTTCGTCATGGTCGCATCACGCAGCCCGTGCGTATATCAGAACTGGAAGTAAAGAAATTCATTTGGACGATTCAACGACAGCAAACTGATTACTGTCAGAGAACCGAGGAAAACAGCCCACAGGCGCGATGGCATCCAGGTCAGCCTATACGCCATTCCCCTTTTTGGCGTCTGCGCAGCGGGGTTGAAATCAAGCGCCGGGTCAAAGCGGTGAACAAGCTCTTGTGTATTGGGCAGTAAAAAAGCAATCGCTGCAGCAAATGCAATCCACCCCCACGTTTCTACAAAATGCAAGCCCCCGCCCAAGTAAAAGTTCACGCCCAGGTTCTGAAGCGCCGGTACCAGTATTGCGATCCGATTACCGATGGCATCGGGCAATCCAATACCGAAGCCGCCGGTCATGCCTCGAACGATTTCCCATGAAGTGGCAAGGTCCGGCGAGCGGAAAAATACCCATGCGAAGCACACTGCAACAAAGGTTGTTGCAGTGGCGGTCAACTTCCAAACTGCCGACTCCGAGGGAAAGCCCAGGCGTTTCGATATGACAGCCCATGCATGGTGAATCACCAGATAGCAACCATGCAGCCCGCCCCAAATGATAAAATTCCAGCCAGCCCCGTGCCACATTCCGCCCAACAGCATAACAGACATCAGATTGCGGTAGCGTTTAAACAGGCCGGTCCGGTTCCCACCCAGCGGAAAATACAGATAGTCACGAAGAAAGCGAGACAGGGTCATATGCCATCTTCGCCAGAACTCGCTGATGTTTTCCGCTTTATATGGAGAATTGAAATTAAGAGGAAGCCGGACCCCAAACAAACGAGACAAGCCGATGGCCATATCCGAATAAGCTGAAAAATCAAAATAAAGCTGAAAACTGTAAGCAAGAACGCCACCCCAGGCGATAAACAGCGAGGGCGAATCCGGACTTTCGAACAACGGGCTTGCGTAAGGAGACAGGTTATCTGCAATCAATACTTTCTTGGCGAGGCCAAAGGAGAATATAGTGACGCCGACAGCAAAATTGGTTGCCGAGAGCCTGTACATCCGCCCATCGGCGAATTGGGGCATCATTTCCTTGTGATGGAGAATGGGACCTGCGATGAGATGTGGAAAATAAGTAACGAATAAAAGGTAATGAACAAACTGGTATTCGCGCACCTTGTCCTGGTACGTATCGACGAGGAAAGCGATTTGCGTGAAAGTATAAAATGATATGCCGATTGGCAGAATGATATCCAGGCTGGAAAAGTCTTCATTACTGATGAAGCTCGCTGTATCCAGGAAGAAATTGGCGTACTTGAAATAGGCGAGGAGACTTAAATTGGCGGCTATGGCCAGGACCAGCCAGCGCTTCCGGGAAGGTTCGGCTGCGTGCGAAATATGCAGCCCGCTCCAGTAATTGAATGCTATTGAAGCGAGCAGCAGTGGAACGTAGCGATAATCCCAGTACCCATAAAAAAACAGAGACGCGAAAGCAAGCCATCCCGATGCCCATGTGTGGTTCCTGCGACCTAGCCAGAAAAAACCTCCAAGCACGACTGGCAGATAGGCAAAAAGGAAAATAAAGGAATTAAACAGCATGCTCGGGTAAAACCTGACAGAGGGGACGATTGCGACAGGGAGGCATTATAAAATGCAAAAATACTTTCGTAACCGCTTAATCACTATCGGGCGATACTCGTCTGGCTCTTGCCCAGCAGATCAGGCCCCATCCCGACCGGGGCCATCAATTGAAAGGCGATGTTCGATCATTTCGAATACTTTATTTTTTCTCGGGCCATGGAGAGTTGCACCAGGCCAGCCATAATTTGTGGAAATTGAGAATAGAATATGGCAGAGTCGGCCAATAAGATAATGAAGGAATCCAAGGCTAACAATATGCCCCCCGAAATCAGCATTGTCTCAACAATGTATCGATCGCAATCCTTTCTTGAGCGGTTTCTTGCGGAGTGCCTTCAGGCTGTGTCAGAAATAGAATGTAATGACTTCGAGATATTACTGATCAATGACGGGTCGCCAGATAACTCCCTGGCTTATGCGCTCACCCGTAGATCCGATATTCCTCAACTGGCGGTGGTCGATCTTTCGCGCAACTTTGGCCATCACCACGCTATTCAGGCGGGATTGCGACATGCCCGCGGGAATCTGGTTTTCCTCATCGATTGCGACCTTGAGGTCTCACCGCTTGTACTGACGGATTTTTACCGCAAGCTCCGCGAATCGGATTGCGATATGGTTTTTGGTTACCAGGAAGCGCGGAAGGGGGGCTGGTTCGAGCAGATCACCGGTAATTTGTTCTGGAAAGGGTTCAATTTTCTCAGCGACATCAAGATTCCTGAAAATATCATTACCGAACGGATCATGACTCGCCGTTTTGTCGAAGCACTACTGCAAATGGGCGATCGTAATCTGTTCCTCGGAGGCATGATGAGCTGGACCGGGTTCCACCAGATCGGCTTGCCTGTAATCAAGAAACAAAGGGGTGGACAAAGTACATATACGATCGCGCGACGCATTGGCGTGATGGTCAACGCAGTCAGTTCGTTCTCGGCTCAACCGCTGATCTGGTTGTTCAACACCGGGGTTACCATTACACTGCTAAGCTTCCTGCTGGCTTTTTATCTTGTGCTGCGAAAACTGCTTTTTGACGACGCCCTGATAGGTTTCACTTCCGTAATGACTGTGATGACGCTCAGTCTTGGTATCATGACGACGGCAATAGGCCTTGTCGGCATTTATCTCGGCAAGGTATTTAATCAGGTGCAGAACAGGCCTACGTATATAGTGAAAGATATCTATCGCTGACGATAAAAGAAGGTTTCCATGAGCCTGGAAGATGAGCAGGATCCAACCGCCTACGATCGCACTTATGTCCTGGACAATCGCCTGACCCTCCAGTGGTATCCCGAAAGAGTTGCGGCCATGGCGCAAGCTGGCAGCATGCTGGAGCTGGGCTTGGGGCATGGATACTCCACAGAATATTTCGCGAAGACCTTTCAGCGCTACCGGGTCATTGAAGGATCCCGGGAGATGATTGACCGCTTCAAGGAGCATTTTGCAATCGAGGGCATGGATATCGTTCAGGGCCATTTCGAGGATTTCGAGACGGACGAGCGGTTTGATGCGATTGGCATGGGGTTTGTTCTTGAGCATGTGGATGATCCTGCCGCGATTATCCGCCGCTACGCCCGGTTTCTTTCTCCCGGGGGATCCATTTATATTGCCGTCCCGAACGCCGAATCCTTGCATCGGCGGCTGGGCAATGCGGCCGGCCTGCTTCCCGACATCGGCGCCTTGAGTCCAGCTGATCTGGAGTTTGGTCACAAGCGCTATTTCACCCTGGAATCGCTGACTGCGATGGTTGAAAACGAGGCATTGGAAATACGCAAGGTTGAAGGCCTCTTGCTCAAGCCGATCACGACGCAGCAGATGATCGATTTGAATCTTAGCGAAGCAATTTTACAGGCCATGCTTAAAGTAGGTGTCGACTATCCCGAGCTGTGCAATTCCTTGTTGATCCAGGCGAGCAGGTCAGCGCAGCAATGACGGGTGGATTCCATAAGAAGAAACCCGGCTGGGCTCGCGGTCCCAAATGCAGTTTTCCATGCAAGCGTTCGCTCTTCGTTTCCATCACTTTGGCCTAGCCAGCAGGCGGCCGGAGCAGACGCTGAATTTTCTCAGGGGCCTGGGCCATGAAGTGATCAGGCAGGTCTATGATCCACTGCAAAACGTGAACCTATGGTTGTGCCCCCATGCTTCCATGCCTACTGTGGAGTTGGTCGCTCCAGCACAGGGGCCGGGTCCCCTCGATGCAATCCTTACCACATCGAGCGAAAGCATCTACCATCTCTGTTATGAAACCGAGAATCTCAAGGCCAGCCTTGAAGCCTTGAAGGAAGGCGGGTTTCGCGTCATCTGCGTGTCATCCCCAAAGCCTGCAATCCTTTTCGGCAACAGACAGGTCAGTTTCTATATGGTCAAGGATTTTGGCATAATTGAATTGTTGGAATCCAGTTGACCTGTCGCCAGAGAAAAGTGCTTACAGCCGTTCCCTCATTCTCCAAGGATCTTCCCCCCACGCTATCGGATCTCATCAGCGCTTCCGATACCTTGCACGCGGCAATGCCACCCGCCGCCCCGACGTATCGCTTCGGCTTCCTGCGCAATATAACGCTGGAAGGGATTGAGCCTTATCTGCGGTACCACATGTTGAGGATGGGGCTTCGCCCCGATCTGATCTTCGGAGGTTACGGATCCATGCGCCAGGATCTGATGTTACCCGACTCGCCGCTGGTCAAGCACTGCCCCGACATTCTGGTAACGGCATTGATGCTTGAGGAGCTGGATCCGCGCTATGGTTTTCCCGGGTGGAACTCGGCACATTCACGGGAGGAACTCAATAGTATTTTTGACGCCCTCTCGGCAAGCGACGCCCCTACCATCAGTCTCAATACGTTCATCGTTCCCTTTCACCCCGAGACGGGCGCATTGATCGCGGCTCCCGACGCCGCCGGCGAGGTAGCCAGGCTCAATGAATTTGTGCGGGCGTTTGTCCGCGAGCACAGTCCCCGCTTCTGCCTCATGGACTGGGACCGGCTCGCACATCGTATTGGCGAGGCCGAGGCCATGGACTACCGGTACTGGTATATTTCCAAGGCTCCTTTCAAGCGATCCTTTCTCGATGCCCTGGCGCGGGAGTTGATGAAGGTTGTGCTTGCCCTCAAGGGGCATGGCAAGAAATGCCTGGTTCTGGATTGCGATAATACTTTATGGGGCGGCATCGTCGGGGAGGATGGCATTGAAGGTATCCATCTGGATGCCCATGATTATCCTGGCCGGGCATATTACGATTTCCAGAAGACCGTCCTGCAATTGGCCGAGCGTGGCGTGCTGGTGACACTCTGTTCCAAAAACAACGAACAGGATGTGCTCGACGTCCTGGACAAACATCCGTGGAGCCTGCTCAAACGCGACCATCTGTCCGGCTTCCGCATCAACTGGGAAGACAAGGCCGCCAACCTGGCCGAGCTGGCAAAGGAGCTGAACATCGGCCTCGATGCTTTTGTATTCGTGGATGATAACCCGCGAGAGCTGGAATTGATAAGGCAGGTGCTACCGCAAGTGACGATCTTGCAGGTTCCGGACAGGCTCTATGAATACCCAGCGTTGCTACGGCGCGACGGCCTCTTTGATAGGCTGATAACCAGCCAGGAGGATAAGCTGCGCACCAGTCTCTATCAAACCGAGGGTAAGCGTAAAGCGGAACTTAATCAACATCCGGACCTGGAAAGCTACCTTTCGTCGCTGGGATTGACGGCGGCGATTCACCTTGCAACGGACGGGGAAGCCATGCGTGTTGTACAGCTGACGCAGAAAACGAATCAGTTCAACCTGACGACGCGGCGCTATTCCGACCACGACGTCGCGAAGTTTCGCGCTTCCGCTGACGCTTGCGTCTATACTTTGTCTGCCAGCGACCGTTTTGGCTCTCTCGGCCTGGTAGGCGTATTTATCGCCGCGCGGCGGCAGGACGCGGCGGTGGTAGATTCCCTTTTGATGAGCTGCAGGGCGCTGGGCCGCCGTCTCGAGTTTGCCTTCGTCCTGGAGTGCATGCGGCGCATCGTTGCGGATTGGGGAATCCTGAGCTGGGAGGCAGAATATCTGTCTACAGCCAAAAACAGTCAAGCGGCCGATTTCTGGAATACCCTTGGTTTTGCGTTGCTGGAACAAACGGAAGGCCGCCGGCGCTATGGGTTGCCGGCCTCCATGCCGAAAATGGATTTACCCGGCTTTATCCATATTGAAAGAGAGTAGGCAGCGCCATGTCCGATATAGAGAATCGTACCCGTGACGTTATGATGAAAGTCCTGCAAATCTCACCACAAGATATCTCACCAGACATTTCACGCAAAAATCGTCCCGCCTGGGATTCACTCAAGCACATGAACCTGATGCTGGCGCTGGAGGATGAGTTTGGCATCGAGTTCAGTGACAAGGAAATAGTCGAACTGAACAGCCTGCATTTTTTAGTGGACGCCTTGCGGACCAAGCGTTCATGAATGACCAGTCTGATAGACCTTTGGTCATTTTCGGCGTGGGAGAAATGGCCGAGTTGGCCTGCTATTACTTTACGCACGACAGCCCTCGCAGGGTCGCCGCCTTCACCGTCGATGGCTCTCATCTCGAGGAAGACCGATGTATGGGCCTGCCGGTATTTGCCTTCGAGGAGATAGACGCACACTGCGGCCCTGAGGAATACGATATGTTCGTGGCCGTGGGCTATGCCCGCCTGAACAAGGCCAGAGCCCAAAAATGCCTGGAAGCCAGATCGCGCGGCTATCGCCTGGCGTCATATGTCAGCAGTCGCAGCGTGACCTGGCCAGACCTGTCCATCGGTGAGAACTGTTTCATCATGGAGGGAAACATAATTCAGCCATTCGTGCGGATAGGCAACAATGTTATCATCTGGTGCGGCAGCCTCATCAGTCATCACGTCGAGATTGACGATAATTGCTTCATCGCTGCCCATGCAGTCATATCGGGTAATGTAAAGATAGGTGCGCATAGCTTCATCGGCGTAAACGCGACGCTGCGCGACAAGATCACATTGGGGGAGCGCACACTGATCGGCGCAGGTGCTCTGGTTGCCGCCAGCACCGAGGAGAATACCGCCTATCTTGCCGCAATCAGCCCCGAGGCAGGCATCCCCAGCCACCGGCTGCAATCGTTGCTCTGACAGATCCTATCAATGCAAGCCAGGCACAACAAGGTTGCCATCCTGCAATCCAACTATATCCCCTGGAAGGGTTACTTCGATCTCATCCATGACGTTGACCTCTTCATTTTTTATGACGATGTCCAATATACGCATTCGGATTGGCGCCACCGGAACAAATTGATGACCAAGGACGGTCCCCGGTGGTTATCGATCCCCGCGGGCCACGACTTGAAGCGCTTGATATGCGAGGTGGAAATCCCGGATCAAAGGTGGAAGCGGCAGCATAGAAGCACGATTGAACAGAGTTACCGGCACGCGCCCTTCTTCCGGAAATCGCAATCCCTGCTGGATTTCCTGTATGAGAACGACATAACAAATCTTTCCGATTACAATCAGCGCGCAATAAAGCATCTCTCCGGTATTCTCGGCATTCATACCCGGTTTGCCGATAGCCGGCTTCTCGAAGTCGAGGGCGGGAAAACCGAGAGGTTAATAGGCATTCTTGAGAAGGTGGGCGCCACTCAATACATCAGCGGGCCGTCAGCCCGGGACTATATTGAAGAACCCATGTTTGCCGAGGCCGGCATTGAACTGGTGTATAAGGAATACCCCGCTTATCCAGCTTATCCACAATGCTTTTCCCCATTCTCCCCTTTTGTCACCGTGCTGGATTTGCTATTGAATGTGGGACCGGAAGCACCTTCTTACATCTGGGGACGGCGCGAACAAGAATGAAGGAACGATTCGACATGGCAGGACATATTTATATCCTGCTGACCCTGCTATTCACCGTGTATGGCCAACTGGTGCTGAAATGGCAGATGGGGCAGGCGCCCGCCATGCCGGACAGAGGATTGGACAAACTGCTGTTTCTTCTCCAGCAGTTTTTTAACCCATGGATCATGTCGGGTTTTTTTTCGGCCTTCCTTGCCTCTCTCGCCTGGATGGCGGCCATGACACGCTTCGAACTCAATTACGCTTATCCTTTCATGAGCCTCGCGTTTATCATCGTCATGTTTTTCTCCGTGCTTTTCCTGAACGAGTCCTTGACGCCGCAGAGTATTCTGGGGACAGTGATGGTGGTGTCGGGTTTGATAGTCATTTCCCGCGCTTAACACCTTGACACATGCTTTTGTCCATAAATCCAATTCAGGCGCAATCTCAGCCGTGATCCCTTTCAATAAACCCTACATGACCGGAAAAGAGCTATGGTACGTCAGCCAGGCTCACGCAAGTGGACAACTCGCGGGCGATGGAATTTTTACCAAAAAATGCAATGCCTGGCTGGAACAGCGCATAGGCTGCGAAAAAGCATTGCTGACGCATTCCTGCACGGCGGCGCTGGAGATGGCGGCCATTCTGGCCGACATCCAGCCCGGCGACGAGATCATCATGCCCTCCTATACGTTTGTCTCAACCGCAAACGCCTTTGCATTGAGGGGAGGGGTGCCGGTATTCGTTGACATTCGATCTGACACGTTCAATATCGACGAGGTTCTGATCGAGGCGGCTATCACGCCGAAAACGCGGGCGATTGTGGCAGTTCACTATGCCGGGGTGGGCTGCGAGATGGATGTCATTATGTCAATCGCGGAAAAGTACGGCTTGCTGGTGATCGAAGACGCGGCGCAGGGCATCATGTCCAGCTACAAAGGGAGGCCGCTGGGGAGTATAGGGCATCTCGCCGCACTGAGTTTTCACGAGACCAAGAACATCATTTCGGGGGAGGGCGGTGCGCTGTTGGTGAATGATCCCTGTTTTGCGGAGAAAGCGGAAATAATCAGGGAAAAGGGCACTAATCGAACTCTTTTTTTCCGCGGCCAGGTGGATAAGTATACCTGGGTGGATTTTGGTTCATCCTATCTTCCCAGTGAGCTCATCGCCGCTTTTCTGTGGGCTCAGATGGAGGAAGCGGACGCAATTACTCGACGCCGGCTTGATATCTGGGATGTATATCATGACAATTTCGAGGCGCAGGAGATGGAGGGAAAAATCCGCCGCCCCATTGTTCCGTTCGACTGCACTCATAACGCGCATATGTATTACCTGCTATTACCGGATCTGAACAAACGTACGTCCTTTATCGATGCACTCAGGAAGAAGGGAATAGGGACAGTGTTTCACTACGTGCCGCTTGACAGTTCCCCCATGGGTGAAAAGTGCGGCCGCAAGTCCGGAGCGTTAACCCACACCCAGTTCCTCAGCGATCGATTGGTGAGGCTGCCGCTGTGGCTTGGATTGGAAGAGTTCCAGAGCGAAGTCATCCGCCAAGTCATTGCGGAGTTATGAAAAAAATGACTGCTCCCGGTGTGTACGCCTTGAGTAAAAGTTGAAAACGCAGCGGAAAAATTGATGCGCATCCTGCATATCCTTGACCATTCCATTCCGCTTCACAGCGGCTATACATTCCGGACGCTCTCCATTCTCCGGGAACAGCGTACCCTGGGTTGGGAAACTTATCACCTGACCGGATCGAAACAGGGAAATTGCAGCATTCCGGAAGAGGATGTCGAGGGGTGGCATTTTTATCGCACCCCGGCCGCTGCAAATTCGATTTCGCGATTGCCCGTCCTGAACCAGGTTTCCGTCATTCATGGCTTGACGGCCCGTTTAAGCAAGGTGGCGGAAATTGTCAAGCCGGATATCCTGCACGCCCATTCCCCGGCCCTGAACGCCATACCTGCCCTGAGCGTGGGCAGGCGTCTGGGTATTCCGGTCGTCTATGAAGTCAGGGCGTTCTGGGAAGACGCAGCGGTAGACCATGGGACCAGTCGCGAATGGGGGCTCAGGTATCGACTTACCCGGTCACTGGAGAGCTATGCACTGAAGCGGGTTGATGCCGTCACCACAATTTGCGAAGGACTACGCAGTGATATTCTTGCGCGGGGCATCGCGCCGGAAAAGGTGACGGTCATTCCCAATGCAGTCAATATCGAGAATTTCAGCGCAGGCAAAAGCCGTGATTCGCAACTCGCTCAAGACCTGGGGGTCGAGGGCAAGCCGTTGTTGGGCTTTATTGGTTCTTTTTATGCTTATGAAGGCTTGGGTATTCTGTTGAAGGCATTACCGGAAATGCTGTCCGCCAATCCTGATATCCGCGTCATGCTGGTCGGGGGCGGTCCGCAAGAAAAAGAATTAAAAGCTATCGCTGCGCAGCTTGGCCTGGAAGACAAGGTGATTTTCGTCGGCCGGGTTCCTCATGAGCAGGTCCAGCGTTATTACAATCTGATCGATATCCTTGTTTATCCGAGACTGCAGATGCGGCTTACCGATCTGGTAACGCCGTTGAAGCCGCTCGAAGCCATGGCGCAAGGCAGGCTTGTTATGGCTTCGGATGTCGGTGGCCATCGGGAACTCATCGAGGACAGGAAAACCGGCGTCCTTTTCGCTGCCGGCGATTCGGCTGCGCTCGCTTCCAAGGTGTTGAATCTTTTCTCCAGTCCCGAACTGTGGCCTGGCCTCCGCCTGGCGGCCAGGAGTTTTGTGGAAACACAACGTAATTGGCCCGTCAGTGTGGCACGGTATCAGGATATTTACGGCTCGCTCGTCTCGAAGGCGTCAGGGCCGTGAAGCCGGCGGGATTGCGCATCGGACTGGTTGGACCTTTACCCCCCCCTTCCGGTGGAATGGCCAACCAGACACTGCAATTGGCCAGATTATTGCGTGGGGAAGACGCCGTGGTTGAACTGATTCAGGTCAATCGCCCCTATCGCCCGGGCTGGATTGGAAGAATCAAGGGAATAAGAGCGGGATTTCGGTTGCTGCCGTATCTTGGCCACCTCTGGTTTTCCGCGAACAGGGTTCAGTTATTTCATGTAATGGCGAATTCGGGCTGGTCTTGGCACCTCTTTGCGGCCCCGGCCATCTGGATAGCCCGCATCAAAGGGAAACCGGTCATCATCAATTACCGGGGGGGCGAAGCAGACAATTTTTTCGACAAAGCTTTTTTCTGGGTAAAACCCTCCCTGCATCGGGCAAATGCAATCATCGTTCCTTCCGGCTTTCTTGAAGCGGTATTTGGAAAACGGGGTTTTTCAACCGACATCGTGCCCAATATCATTGATCTGAGCCGGTTCGGCGCGGAAATCCACCCTGCATCTTCCACAGCAGAAGCAGGGTTTCCCCATATCATCGTTACCCGCAACCTGGAGCCGATTTACGACAACGCTACCGCCCTGCGTGCATTCAGCATTGTGAAACGGGTGCTTCCCACGGCAAAACTTACCTTGGCCGGGTCAGGTCCCGAGGGGGAAGCGCTGGAGGCGCTCGCATGCCGGCTTGGGCTGGCGGACGCGGTTACCTTTACAGGTCGACTGGATAACGAAGGCATGGCGGCTGTCTACCGCAGCGCCGATGTCATGATCAACCCCAGCTTGGTGGACAATATGCCCATCTCGGTCCTTGAAGCCCTGGCCAGCGGCATCCCGGTTGTGAGTACTAACGTGGGCGGGGTTCCCTATCTGGTAGAACATGAAAAAACAGCCTTGCTTGTTCCGGCGCAAGACCCGGAAGCCATGGCCGAAGCGGTCCTTTCATTACTCAACGATCCCTTGAAAACGAAGCAGATGACCCAGGCAGGCCTTGAGTCTGTACAGCAGTACGCGTGGCCCAACGTGCGTGATTCCTTGTTTCGCGTTTATGGAAACGTCCTGGAAAATTCAAACAGATCCATGGCGTGCGTCAAGTGAACGCAAGCCCGGGCAGAAAAAAAGATTTTTATACCTCGCTCATATCAGGTCTTTTCTTTCCGGTTCACGAGCGCATCAAGCACCATCACAGCGTTGCTGTCCGTAAAGAGATGGAGGCGTCCCAATGGTGGGACCGGAAACATCTGGAAGCGCTCCAGCTTTCCAAACTGCAGCGCTTGCTTGCCAAGGTCCAGGCAAACGTCCCCTACTACCGCAGACTCTTCGCAGAGATTGGCTTCGAGGCATCAAATATACGCTGTCTTGCCGATCTGGCCTGTTTGCCCCTTCTGGACAAACCGGCGATCCGCGCCAATACCGATGAAATGAAATCCGAACTTTGCCGGGACCTTGCCCGGTTTAACACCGGCGGTTCCAGCGGAGAACCGTTGATTTTCTACATCAGCAAGGAACGAATCAGTCACGATGTGGCCGCGAAATGGCGCGCCACACGCTGGTGGGATGTGGATATCGGAGATGAAGAAATAGTGGTGTGGGGCTCACCAATCGAACTTGGTGCCCAGGATAGCCTCCGCGTCTTTCGTGATCGACTGCTCAGGACCAAACTGCTCCCCGCCTTTGAAATGTCGCAACAAAAACTCGACCAGTTCCTGGACGAAATAGAGGGAATGCGTCCCAAAATGCTTTTCGGTTACCCTTCTTCCCTGTCGCACATTGCCCGCCATGCCCAGACAAGGGGGCGGCGTATGGATGATCTGGGAATCCGGGTCGCGTTTGTTACCTCGGAGCGTCTTTATGCCGAACAGCGCCAGCAGATCAGCACAACGTTCGGTTGTCCGGTAGCGAACGGCTATGGAGGCCGCGATGCAGGCTTTATCGCCCACGAATGTCCTCAAGGCGGCATGCACATCACCGCCGAGGATATTATTGTAGAAATTGTGGATCAGCAAGGCACGCCATTGCCCTACGGGGAGGCCGGAGAGATTATCGTCACCCATCTGGCCACGGGCGATTTTCCCTTCATCCGCTATCGTACCGGCGATATAGGCGTACTGGACAGCAAGCTCTGCGTTTGCGGACGCGGCCTTCCCCTGCTTAGGGAAATTCAGGGCCGCAGCACCGATTTCCTTGTCGCGCAGGATGGTACTGTCATGCATGGCCTGGCCCTGATCTATATCCTGCGCGAGCTCCCCCAGATACGCAACTTCAAGATCATCCAGGAAGATTTGAATCTGACGCGTGTATGGGTGGTTACGGATGAGAGGCTAGAGGTCGGGCTGTCCAGTAAAATCGAGGAGGGGTTCAAGGCCAGGCTGGGTCGGGGCGTGGAAATCGTTGTCGAAGAGGTGAATGAAATTCCGCTGGAAAAATCGGGCAAGTTTCGCTACGTGGTAAGCAAGGTTGCAACGGTTTAATTGAAAGAGCCGCGGTTGCAACGTCTTATTGCTTAATTGCATCGTTTCCTGCAGTGGCTGCCATCGAATCAGGTGAGCAATCTATAACCGTATCACGCTGTCGGAAACTATATGCAAGTGCAATAAAGGACGCTGGAGCGTACTGGCCAGCATGGGGCGTGCAGACCTGTCGCTGAAGTCTACGATCATTGCATTGATTATCTTGTTGCCCCTGACATTGATTGGCGCGCAATATGGGGTAATCAGCCTTGTATCGGCCTTGATGACGACCGAACTGATTGTCGCATTTTCAACTGTCCGCATGAGCAAGGCTGTTCTGGAAACGTCTTTCACAAAAATCGCGCTAAGCTTTCCCAGCCATTTGTTTCGTCCGCTGTCATGGCTGCCTGCCTGCTAAGCGCGAGGGCCGTATTTGTCGGCGAGGATAGCCTTGGACGATTGTTTATCGAAATCGCTGGCGGCGCGCTTATTTATTTCTTAACCCTGTGGCGTTTCTATTTAAAATGGCTGGAGGATGCGATAAAGCTATTCCTAAGAAGGCATAAGGCAAATTCCGCCGCCTAGCAGTCCGTCGATCTTCTCCTCAATTCCACCCGCAACTTCGCATTGCCGGATAATTATTGCTTTCAAAGAAGCACGCTGCTTTGAGAATATTGAAGAATGTATGTATGCGATAATTAAATATGGAAAAAACGAGACACCCGTTCTCTATCGTATGCCACGCTCGAAGAGATTCGAATTGGCGACTGCAGCGGGACGTCGAGCGCGAGGCCGCAGCCTTGCATGGCGTGACTGCATCTGGTCGGTATTGCCCCAATACTGAGACAATACCAGTTGGTGGGCGCTCGCTTGCTCATGGATGAATCATCTGAGCTAAATGATGGATAACCCAGTTTCCATGTCACCAGAAATAAGTATCGTGATCCCCACATTTAACAATGCGGCGGGTTTGGTTTTGCTGGCCGATCGGCTTAGCTGTGTGGTCAATGGCACAGGAAAGTCATGGGAAGTAATACTTGTTGATGATGGCTCCTCGGACAATAGTTGGCGTGTCATTGAAGATATCGCGCGGGACCGGCCAGGATTTCGGGGTATCCTCCTTGGCCGCAATATGGGCCAGGCTCGCGCCACGCTGTGCGGAATCCGTGCAGCAACTGGGGATATCGTGGTCACCATGGACGACGATCTGCAGCACGAGCCCGAGGCTATGCCTATGCTGCTTGCCGAGTTGGATAGTGACGGCGGATACGATGGACTGTTCGCCTGGTTTCCGGACAAGCAGCACAGTGGCTTGCGTAACTTGGGCTCGCGCATCGTACGCTATCTCAACGCCCGTGCCTTCGGCCTCGGCAAGGTGAAGATCTCATCCTACCGTTTGATGCGAAGGCAGGTGGCGGACTTCATCCGTGCCAACAAATCATCCATCGCCAGCCCGGGCGCCATGATGCTCGCAGCGACCAGGCACATCAAATCAGTGCCCATCGAGCACCATCAGCGTGCTTTCGGTCGCTCCAACTACACCTTGATAAGTCAGTTGCGACTGGCGCTGACCAACCTCTTCGCTGTCAGCCTGTTACCACTACGTCTCATCGCCGGGCTAGGGATTGCTACCGCTATGGTGAGTGCGATTATGGTGCTGGGCACGCTGGTGCGCTACTTCACCACTGGTTTCGGCGTACCCGGATGGGCAACGCTGGTGATTCTGATCACCTTCTTCTCCGGCATGATCTTGCTCTCCCTCGGGGTGATCGGCGAGTATCTCCTCCGGGTGCTGCGCGAGTTGCAGTATACTGACGCGGTGCCGGTGCGTCGGACCATCGGATTCTAAACTTCCGCGGCCCACATGGCGCCAAGACGTGCGACCACGGATACTCTCAGGACTTCGCCGATGAGTTGTGTGATTCTGCAGCCCAGCTTCATTCCCTAGTGTGGTTATTTCCACCCTATGGTTACCCAAACCGCCCTCAACTATTATAACCCCTTCGACGGTCAGGTCTCGATCCTGGACCTGCTGTTCAACGCTGGGCAGAAGCGCCAGGATATATTTGGGGACGTGGGCGAGACGAATTTAACAAAAGGATCTGTGATCGATGAGTAACGAGCTTGATTGGCATGCCCATGCTTATGGCGCGGGTTTCGACTACGCCTTCGACAATAACATCATTTCCAATTGGTACCCGGACCGGATTATGGCGCTGTCTCGCGAGTCCGGGAGTCTCCTCGAACTCGGCATCGGCCGGGGTGTGACGACCGAGGCGTTTTCCCGACATTTTGTCCGCCATGTGGTCGTCGACGGGTCGCCTGTCGTTATCAACCGCTTTCGCGAACAGTTTCCACAGTGTACGGCGGAGGTGCTGGAGTCCTACTTCGAAAAACTCGATATCGAGGAGCGGTTTGACGCCATAGTGATGGGCTTCGTCCTCGAACATGTGTACGAGCCGGTTGCACTGTTGAAGCATATCCGTCGATTTCTGAAACCAGGCGGTCGATTGTTTGTTGCGGTTCCAAATGGTGAATCTCTGCACCGGCGCATCGGCCATGCCGCGGGATTGCTACTGGACATGACGGCATTGGGTAAGGGCGATCTGGAGCTCGGCCACCACCGCTCTTATTCCGTCACCACGCTGGACGCGGATCTTACAGCGGCAGGTTGGATGATCACGCGTCGGGAAGGCATCTTTCTGAAACCCTTGATGACCCACCAACTGATCTCCCTGCAACTTGGATCGGACATTATTCGTGGCATGTGCGAGGTGGGCATCGGCTACCCGGAACTAAGCTGCGCGCTATTGTTCGAAGCTGTCGCCGCCAAGGAGGTGGCTTGACCCTCGTCGCGCCAGATTTTCTTGAAGGCAAACGCCTGCTGCTCCTCGGCGGCACACCGCTTATGTGCCATGTCGTGCGCAAGGCTCGTGAGCTTGGCGTCTACACCATTGTTACCGATTACTATGATGAGCACCGAGCTCCAGCAAAGGTCGAGGCTGAGGAGGCTTATGCGGTCAGTACCCTGAACGTGCCCGGGCTCGTCGACCTGGCTCGCACCGTCCGTGCCGACGGGGTGTTTACCGGCTATTCGGACATCACTCTCCTGCCTTGCCGCGCGGTCTGTGACGCACTGAGGTTGCCGTTCTATGCCAGTCGCACCCAGCTTGAACAGACCCTGAACAAGCGCCGCTTCAAAGCCCTGTGCCGCAAACACGGCATCCCGGTGGTCCCAGACATCGACCCGGTGCAGTTGCGCGAGCAGCCGCAGCAGGCCCCGTACCCAGTGATCATCAAACCCGCCGATAGCTACAGCAGCCGGGGTATCTCAGTCTGTGCGACCCCGGCAGAGGTAGCGCCTGCCATTGAGCGTGCGCTCAGCTACTCCGGTAGCGGGGAGTTTATCGCAGAACCTTATATTGAGGCCGACGACGTCTATTTGTATCTAACGGTTCAGGATGGAATACTCAGCCTCTCAGCGATGGCCGACCGGTTGATGAACACCGAACAGCCTGGCTTTGCGCCGCAACCGATGGGTTACCTGTTCCCGTCGCGCTACATCGACAATTGGTTTGCCCGCCTCGTACAACCTATGAGGTCGCTCGTCGCCGACCTCGGTCTTCGCAACGGCACCTTTTTCGTCCAGGGCTTCGTGCTCGATGGCACCATCACGCTATTTGAGATGGGCTTGCGGCTATCTGGTGGCGCCGGCTACCTGCCCATCGCTCAAGAGAACGGCATCGATCAGGTCAAAATGCACGTCGCCTATGCGCTGACCGGCCAGTTCGCGGGTTGGGATCTGCGCACCGCCGATAACCCACGGTTCAAGCGACCGCATTGCGTGCTCGTCATACTACTGCGCAACGGGATAATCGGGCGAATCGGGGGCTGGGAGCAGGTCTGCGCCCATTCAGCGGTCTATGCCACACTGCGGCTGCGTGATGAGGGCGACGTCCTGACTGAGGCCGGCACACTGAATCAGGTGTTTGCCCGAATCTACCTGTGTGCGGCGGACAAGCATCGGTTGCTCGTCGCCATTGCACAAGTGCGCGCGCTTTTGTCGATCACCGACATCGAAGGCGCTTCAATGATGTTGGGCTCGTTTTCGCTGGATGCTGTGCCGCTATCATGGGATCTTCAGCAACTGTCACCCACGCGGAGAACGCTGCCCTGATGTTTCGATACGGTTCCCTGGTTAACCATTACGCCGACAGCGTGCGGTTTGCGCGGCTGTCCTCCTCTGCGGTCCGCTGCCGCCAACTCGTCCGCTTCCGGCGCCTGTTCGAGCATGCCCGCGAACATTCGCCTTTCTACCGGCACCTGTACCGCGAGACCGGCGTGGACCGGTTGGTGATCCGCGACTGGGCCGACATCGAGCGCGTGCCAATGGTGGATAAGGCCCTCCTTCGGACGGTGCCAACTCAGGACCTGATGACCCGGCCGATCACGCCGGATCTAGTGCGCATCACCACCAGCGGATCCAGCGGCGAACCCTTCGTAATCTACCAGGCCCGGACCGAGCAATACACCTCTCATGTGCGCGTGTTCGCGATGCTATGCGAGCTGGGCTGGCGGCCTTGGCAACGCATCCTGATGTTGACCCGGCTGGAACCCAGCGCGGTTTTGCAGGTGGAACAGGATTTGGGGCTGCTGACACGGCTGCGTAGGGGTTTAGGGCTGTTCGAGCGCGATATCGCCTCGATCTACACCCCTTTGACGGAGGTTCTGCGCTGGCTCGACTCACATGCGAACGCTCCTGTGCTCTGGTCCACGCCGGGTATCATCACGATACTGTGCGACTTTCTCGAGGAGCAGGGCCGGCGCTACCAGTTCAGGCTGGTGGTGCTGACCTCCGAGACGCTCAGCCGGACGCTGCGCTCGCGCTGCGAGCATCTGCTCGGCGCGCCGGTGGTGAGCCACTATGGCCTCCAGGAATGCCCGACCATCGGTCACCATCCCGGCGACGGCGGTTATTTCCGTATCCAGAGCCATGCCTGCATGCTCGAACTCGTTAACGCCCGCGTTGAAGGGGGTGGCGGCACGTTGGGGGACGTGGTGCTGACCAATCTGGTAAATCACACCATGCCCTTCATTCGCTATCGGACCGGGGATACCAGCGAGGTCCTGCCGGGGCCAGACTGCCCCGCCAAAGTGCTGGGGCTGATCCTCGGCCGGGTGGATGATGTGCTGACCCTGCCCGGTGGCCAGCGGTTCGCCCATCACCATGCGCATGCGCTATTCATGGACTTCCAGCTCTGCACCCAGTTCAAATTCGTCCAGTACCCGGACGGCCGGCTGGCCCTGAGGCTTCGCCTGCGCAGCGGCGAGGCGCCTGAGGCGGTGCGCGACGCAGCGCTAGCGCGCTGGCGGACGCGCTTTGCCGAGGTGCCGCTGGCGGTGGAGTTCGTCGACACCGTCATGCCGGTGGATGCGCGCACCGGCAAGTTCAAGAACATTGAGCGATTGAGTGCGGGATCCGCATGATGAAAGTCAATTTCTTCGGCGATATCTGCCTGGACGGCATCGACTGGCAACGATTTGAGTTCGACCCGGCACTGCGGACCCTGATGGACGACGCCTTCAATGTTGGTAACCTGGAATGCCCGATCACCCTCCATGAGGTTCCGAAGCCGCTCCAGGTACGCAACCTTCGCGCACCGGCGGAATCGCTGGCTCTACTGCAGGGTTTTGCTGCCGTGTCCCTGGCGAATAACCATGTACAGGATTACGGCGAGACGGGCTGCCGGGATACGCTCGCGGCACTCGGGCAGACAGGCATTAGTCATTTTGGCCTCGGGCCCGATCAGCGGTCCGCACTCACGCCGCTGATTCTCGAACGTGATGGCGTGCGCCTTGCCCTGCTCGGAGCCACCCGCTACGCCAATGCCGGGGACGGCCTGCCTGGCACCGCCAGCGAGCGTCCCTCGCGGCTGCGGAGCGTCATCCGCCGACTTAAGGCCGATGGCTGTTTTGTCGTGCCCTATTTCCATTGGGGCTATGAATACGTCCATGTGCCGTCGCCGCGGGAGCGGGGTATCGCCCATGCCTGCATCGATGCCGGTGCAGATCTGGTCATCGGTGCCCATCCCCATGTCTGGCAGGCGTGTGAGACATATCGTGGCCGGCAGATTTATTACAGCCTTGGCAATTTCATCTTCCACTCGCGAGTCTTTGATGGCTTGTCGCCTGTGCCCAATGACCCACGCTTGCAGGAGGGGCTCGTCGTTAGCGTCCAAATCCGGCCGGATCATCAGTATGATGCCGCTGTGCACGTGGTCCGGCTGACGGATACCAGCGCGCATCTGCTGGACGCCACCGGCAGTGCCCCCATCCGGGCCCAGATAACGGCCATGGCGGAGTTGTTGGCGGGGCCACGCCTCTCCTATCTGCGCGCCTATTTCCGGCAAACGCCGGCCATTGCGCGGCAAAACGTGCGTATCCGCAAAGAGTATCAGACGACGGTTGCAGGAAGCTGGGCTGACATCTTGAAGGTCTATCGTAGCTTCAACGGTCAGGACGTGATGAACCGTCTCGCCGCCGCAGTCATCGGCCGCCTGGAGCAATGACACGCGGCTTGGTCAAACTCGCGTTGACGCTGGCTCTGTTGCTGGCGTTGTTCCACTTGTTGGATATTTCCCTTGCCGGCATCCTCGACCGCCTGCGCAATTTTGGCTTCGTGGTTGTCGCGGCCCTGCTGCCGTTGACATTGATCCCATGGGTGTCCGCCAGCCGCTGGAGTTACCTGCTGGCTTTAAGTGGTATCAAAGAGCGCATGACTGTGCTCTGGGGGTTCAACTGGAAGGCAACCTTTCTCGGTCTCTTCCTGCCGGGATCGCAAGGTATGGATTTTTTCCGCATTCTGTTCATCGAGCGCCGTCACCCCGGCAGTCGCGGCGTGGCCGGGAGCACGGTAGTCATCGAAAGGATGATCGGTTTCCTGCTGCTCGGCCTGTTTGCCCTTCTGGCACTACCCTTTGTCTACGATGGGGATCGGTTCCGCCCGGTCCTGGTCCTGGTGCTGGCGATGGACGGTGGGCTGGTCCTGCTGTTACTGGCGGTCTTTCTGGTACGCTGGAAGGCGCCGGCGCCGGGCGGTTCGCGCGTCGCCCGGATGGTCGGCCGAGCGTTGCAGTATCTGCATCGCTTGCACCAGGCGGTACAGCGCTTTCCCTACCGTCGAGGCTTGCTTCCCACGGTGCTGTGGATCGCGGCTTTTCAACTGTCGCTGGTCACTGTCGTTCACCTGCTTTTCCTGGCCTTCGACCAACCGGTGCCCTTCGTGCAGAACCTGTTGCTGTACCCGTTGATCGGGATGTTGACGGTGGTGCCCTTGACCGTGAGCGGGTTTGGGGTTCGGGAAGGGGCGTTCGTGTTTTTCTATTCGCTGGTCGGCGCACCAGCGGAGGTGGCAGTGGGCGTCTCCCTGATGACCTACTTGTTGGTCATCGGCGTCCCGTCCCTGCTGGGCGGGTTGCTGCTGCTGTTTGATCGCGGCCGGGAGAGCAGCATTCCGCGCGGATGAGCGGCAACTATAAATGGGAAAAGCTTGGGAAAACCATGCAAGGGCTTAAAAAACCGGGAATCAAGCGGCTGGTGGATATCGTAGGCCCGTACCCCGGTGGCATCCTTCCCTGCCCGTTGTCCTAACCCGGTTCGGCCCCCAGTCCGCAAGATTCTTCAGTATGAACTTATATACATTCCTGCTCTCCAGCCTTGTTTTTCCCTGCACGAGTGCATCCAAAATCACGATAGTGTTGCGGTTCGCAAAGAGATGGAGTCACCTCAAAGGCGGGATACGAAACATCGGGAGACGCGCCGGCTTCTCAAACTGGAGCGGCTCCTCCCGCGTCGAGACGCACGTCCACTATTATCGCGATGTGTTCGCAGGTACTGGATTCAAGGGTGGATTGGATCAAGCCGTTAATATTGCGATTCAAGTCCAGAAGATTATGGGCTTAATGCCATGTTGGACGCGCCGCTCGAACTCCTCATGCTGCTCAGCACGTTCGCTTTGACCTCACCCTGGTAGTTAAGTGAGGCGATAAAGGACGCATCGACGTAACTATTGCTGGGTGCCATTCTCCTTGCCTAGACTAGGCAAGGTTAAATGTGAGTAGAATCGGGTGACGCTGGCTGGAATTCGGGATTAAATGAATCATCACTTGAAACTCTAGCCCGGTGTCGATGTTTATATGCAAATTTCAACCATCGGCCCCGCAGGTTGCTGGCGTAGAGAAATCACATTAGTGGACTTCTGTTCATTTTCTTGAAGAAACCCCATGGACGAGCAACAAAATAAAACAGAAATTATTAATAAGATTCTGTCCGGCGCTCGTTGGTCTATCGTATTTCGATTGGTAGCTCAAATTATCAGTTGGGTTAGTACTATCGTCGTGGTTCGCTTTATCACCCCCGATGACTATGGGCTTAACACCATGCTTAGAGCTCCGCTGGAGCTATTATTGTTGCTCAGTACTCTCGGTCTCGACCTCGCGTTGATACGGGCAAAAAATATCGAGCAGGATGACTTGCCCAACATTTTCGGGTGGCTTCTGCTTATTAATGGTCTGCTTTTTCTTGCCTATTTCTTTGGAGGCAGCCTGATAGCTGCCTATTTCAACGAACCCAGCCTCGAGCAGCTGGCAAAGGCACTGGCATTTATCTTTCTGCTAATACCTTTCAGGGTTATTCCCAACGCGATTCTGGACCGGCATCTTAAATTCAAATTCAAATCACTTATAGAATTAATCACTGGCGTTTCCGCTGCTATTACTACGTTGGTATTGGCCATCAAGGGTGCAGGAATTTGGGCGCTCGTTGCAGGCACACTGGTAAGTAATATGCTTCAGATAATTTTGCTGATGATCCTGGAACCGTGGTTTATTGTGCCTTCACTTAATTTTTCAGCAGTTCGCCGAATGATGGCCTTTGGCGGAGTTCTGGTTTTAGGGGGCACGATTATCAAGGTTACCGAGAGTCTTGCATTTCTTCTGGTGGGACCGATCCTGGGTGCTGAGTTACTGGGTATATTCGTTGCCGCTTTTGAGCTTGCCTTGCTCCCACTCTCCAAGATAATGGCAGTGATTAATCCAATTATCTTCCCCGCATTTTCCAAGTTTCAGGACCAGCGCGATGACGCGGCACATTATCTAGGCAAATCTCTCGGTATCATATCGCTCGGCATGTTGCCTGTGATGATCGGCACTGCCTGCATTGCCCCAGAGTTTGTGCCCGTGGTATTGGGCGCGAAGTGGTCCGCTGCCGTTACACCTCTTATATTATTGTCGATCAGCATGCCGTTCAGGATGACAACATCTTTCCTCAGACCTGTAATAAACAGCATGGGACGCGCAGATTTGACAGTAAGATCCGGGCTCGCGGGGCTGGCAGTTCTATTGCCCCTGGCGTTAATTGGCGCCAATTATGGGTCAATTGGCTTGGCGGTGGCCGTATTGGCGAGCGAGTTGATCGTTGCTTTTTATACTATCAGCATAAGTGGGGTTGTTTTCAATATTTCTTTTACGAAGATTGGACAGTGTTTATATCCGGCAATTGTTTCTTCGGTTGTTATGGCAGGATGCGTACTTGGTACCAAATACATATTTGGTCAACAGGCCGGCATAGAGGGGCTGATTATTGAAATCGGCGTTGGCGCGGCCAGCTATTTTTTGACCTTACGCACTTTTTATCGAAAAAGATTGATGGATACGATAGAACTATTCTTCCGAAGAGGCAAAAGTCCCGAGTCTTCAGCGCACTCCTCCGCCCTCTGAACCGGACGATCAATAATACAGCGTTTGACCTATCGGTATTCCAACTCGGTTTGAGGTGTAGAAAACAAATAAACTGTCCGGCTTGCAGCAGATGGCCGTCCGGTTTCAACTGGACTTGAAGGAGGCCCCGAGATGAAACTCGGTATTATTGTCGTTTATCTGGTGAATGAAAATACCCGTCTGATTCTTCAGGAACACCTTCGTCGGATAGAACGTCACACTAAAACAATCGATTACACTATATACGGAACTATTATTCGGACACCCGAACCATTAATAGCTCAGTTACGTATCGGCTCTCATCCCAACATGAAGCTGTACGATTTCGCTTCTGATACGCCAAGTCGTGCTGGTACCGTAGTGCATCCCGATGCACGCGAACATGGTTCTTATCTGGATAAACTGACCGGGCTTGCATTCGCGGATGGATGCAGCCATATTTGCACAATGGATATGGACTCGTTTCCTGTC
Organism: Nitrosospira briensis; assembly: GCF_900115125.1. GTDB lineage: Bacteria > Pseudomonadota > Gammaproteobacteria > Burkholderiales > Nitrosomonadaceae > Nitrosospira > Nitrosospira briensis_A. Next base: position 122,930 of record NZ_FOVJ01000003.1, read on the forward strand.
CGTGATGATTGGTTCCACGTCATGTCAGAACAATCCGCAGCATCTTCGAGCGGTGTCGTGGCTGTGTTTCGAGCCGAAAATGGCGATACCGATCTGACGCACCCGTGCGGATTATTGATGCCTATTACGTTTTACGAGAAATTTTCTCCTGTTTTCATACCACCCGATTCATTTTTCTCCAGTGATGAATTTATCAAATATCGTATGGAAACCGGTCAGCGTCCCGATACTGGCGTGGGTATATCTGAGATCATTCATCGTAAGTGTCTAAACTGGACCCGGCTAAAACGCACTAACATAAATAACGACGATATTCTTTTTGCCGGTATATATGGCGATCTTATTTTTCACTTTGGCTCGACCTCCAGAAACATCAAATATAACGGTGCAGACTTAATGAATGACCGCCTTATTCGTACAATTAACTGGATTGGCGAGAATCTCATGTACTTCCAGCCGGGATCACTGCTGGATCGATTACGTGCTTGGCAACGGGAGCGAATTGGCCAGAGAAAAACTCAGGCGATCACGAATATTTTTGAAGCGTATTTCTCTGATCCAGACCGTTACTTGAATTATTTGCGGGGCAATGGTGATTTCTCTCGCTTCATCAAGCAGCATAAATAACAGCTATTGACTGCTTTGGTCCAGCAAATAAACCTTGAGGTTAAGATCCTCAAGTTCAGGACTCCGGTCGGCAGGCCGGTATCTGGAAATGAGCCAGGCATAAGTTAATGGATGCATTCGGCTATATCGGAATTCTGGATTGCCGTCCAGGGCATGGTCGGATAGGAGCACCAATTCCGGCAAAGACGATTCCAGGCGCATGATTTCAGCAATTTCAAAGTCCCTGCCTCTTGGAATCAAGGAATAGGTTTCCCATATTGGCATCTTGACGTGGAAAATAGCATGTATGCTCGGCATGTTGGGTAAGGCCAAGAACCTTCCGGGAGGGCCGGTCATTTCTTGCAGTTCCCTGGTTATCAGTTGCAGTCTCTCCGACAAGCCACGACTTATCCATAGTTGCTCACCAGCAACATCGGTTTTTACATGATCTATTTTGATTAAATTGTGCGCCAGATACGCGTTCGAGCCGCTCAGGGTAAGCAACGATACGCCAAGCAAGCTAACGACCAGCGCCAGCGGACGCGACCCTTTCATTAACCCGCCTGCAGCCATTAGACCGATCAAGGCTGGGAATATGCCTAGCGACAGATGCGTCAGGTCCGGACGGGAAAAAGCATAGTGAGCATAAGGAATAGTGGCAGCAACTGTCGCAAAAAGGACTTTTCTCCCATCGCTGTTCATATCAAAACGTCTAAATGCCAGGGCGAGGATTCCAACCAGAGGAAAAGCCAATAAAAACACAAAACCGATTCCAGTGAATATTGTCACTGATGTCCAAAAAACTCCCACCTCTCCCGGTTTCATAGACCAGGGCCAGGGAACAGGCAGGGGAATGTTGGTCGCGCCATGCTTAAACATCCTGGCGATACTACCTACGAATGCAGTTGCGAAACCATCAGTGGCGAGCATCATGATTAGCGTTGGTGAAAAGCCGATCAAAACGCCCAGGAAAAAATAACCACACAAGCCTGCCAAAGCCCGTCGGGACGGCATCTGGACCAAAAGTGCCGATACCACCAAAATGAATGCGACCGCGCCATATGCGCCGTGATTGCGTCCCATAACGGCTGCAATGCCAAGACAGATACCTGCAAAAAGCCATGTGGCAGGTTTGGCAGTTTTTAGCATGAGAACCAGCATTGCGACAATAATGATGCTGGTGGCATGATCATAGGCCTTGTAATACGGTATCGCCCAGATGGTAAGAATGAAGGCTGCCAGCAGCGCGAACAGCCATCGCACAGCACCTTTCCGTTGCAGGGCCAGCAGGCACGTGAACACGCCCAATAGCGTCCCAAGGGTTTGATAGACGACAGCACTCAGACGAGCAGCAAAGAGTCCATCATCTCCCATGAGGCGCATGAAAGCTGCCGTCCAGTAATACCTGCCGATATCATAGGACATGAAATCTCGCAGCGGCACTTCCCCCTGCAAGACGCGCTGCGCCCCGTACCAATAATAACCTTCATCAGCCAGGTCAAAGTCGTATCGCCAGGTAAGCCAGAACCAAAAGGCTGAAAGACCGACCGCAGTTACTGTCGCCACGAAAAGGTTTGCGCGATATGAGTTGTACGTCGGTGTCATTGTCTCATCGTGTTTTCAGGCTTAAAAAAGGGAACTGTCCCGGCGCGATCAGGTGCTTAACCCGAGATTGCCCCGGTTTTTCGTCTTCCAACCGGTGTGATTTATGTTGCCGGTTGCTTCTTCCGCCAAGTAGCGAGGTAATCATCCAGGAATTGCATCGGTGACTTGTAGCTCGACCTGGCGGCCCCGTGGCGGACATTCCAGGAATGCGTGCAGTGGGCCTGCTCCACATACACAGCTGTTGTCGCTTCACTTCCTAAACATTCTGGAATGTTTCCTGTTTTCCACCTGATGCGGCGGCGTGAAGAATATCTGAATGGCATTGCGCGCTTTTTAACCAGGAAAAGCATCGGCTCCGCTTGAGGCCGGCCGCCGCCCGTTCTGCTCTCACCCGTGGGTTTTGGCAGAAAGTGCGCATGGCTTCCAGCAGTCGATCTTCGTCGCGCGGGTCAATAGTTACCGCCGCTTCTCCGGCTATTTCAGGACAAGCTGAAACATTGGATGTGATGACAGGACAGCCGCACGCCATGGCTTCAATGATGGGGAGGCCGAAACCCTCATACAGAGACGGAAAGACGAAACCAAGGGCTTTGCGATAGAGGTCGGCCAATTCGTCAGTTGTACGCGAACCCGTCATTACCTGCACGCCATCTATCCCGGCGTAGCGCTGTGCGACATGCTCGGGAAGCTTTAGCACAAGCTGAACATTATTATTATCACGTCTGAGTTTGCCGAACGCAGTCAAAATCCTATTGATGTTCTTCCGTGGCTCATCATTGGAGATATGAAAAAAGTAGCTACCCGGCTCGGTGGCGGTACCCGGTGTAAAAGCTTCACTATCCACGCCATGATGGCAAACGTAGACCTTATTGGCGGCAACCCCAGTGTAGCGGATAGTTTCATCTTTGACGAACGCAGATACAGCAATGATAGCTGCTACGGAGGTCTGAGCCTGTTGCCAACGCTCGCGCTTGAGTCTGGCGTAATGGCCCGACATAATCCAGCCTTTCACCGTACGAAAATATTCCCAACCATTTAGCGTTACAGGAGCGAAACCATGCACGGTCACAGCCAGGGGTGGAAGATGGTTCTTCAGGAGAAAACCAGGAGGAGGATTCCCTCCCCCGGAACGAATATCCCAAAGTACATCCGCTGATTTCGGCAGATCTCTCTCATCCTTGAAAGGAATGATCGCTATTTCCTGCTTCGGCAGATGTCTCCGCACATTCTCGGCATAGACCCTGAAGCTCTGGGGAATCTCCGGACCCTGATAGATGCCGACTTGTAATACGCTATCTTTCATAAAGCTCTGTCGAGATATTTTATCGTCAAGTGAGGTGATGGTTCATGTCCCCGGATGGCAATTCCTTTGCTGGCACATGACACGTATTTCCGTTGTCTCTCACCCAAATTATGTGGGGCCGCTCGTTTGATCTTACCTCATCGGCAGAAGCGGCAAATGGGTTTTTACTGAATTACCCTGAACACCTATTGGCGGGAAATCGGGCATGTTTGTGCCGCTCATTTCAAGATCCGTCAGTGGAGTTTCGTGCAATAGTCGATACCGCCGCCGATCCTCGTTCCCGTAATTTTTCCGGCTACAGGATTTACAGGAAAAGGAGGGAGGTTTCCCCAGGCATCTAATTTATAATGGTCAATGCATCTGAATTGTATTGCCAGAGAAGTCCGATTATGGTGTTTAGAGATCGGATCTCGACGTTAAACCTCCGATATATTATTTTTTACAGAAAAAACCTTCCTTCATGGCAGCAACCAAGCCAACTGTCTCTATTGTTATTCCGACTTATAATTGCGAAGCGTACATCGCGGAGACGATCAATAGTGTACTCGGCCAGACTCTGAAGAATCTGGAATTAATTGTGGTCGACGATGGTTCCACGGATCGCACGCGAGAAATCGTTGCATCGTTCGGGACCTCGGTCCGGCTTCTATCGCAGGTCAACTCAGGCGTATGCGCCGCGCGCAACTACGGAATCCGTGAGGCAGCGGGCCGGTATGTCTGTCTAATGGATCATGATGATTACTGGTACCCAGACAAGCTTGCGCTTCAGGTGGAGCAGATGGAACAGCATCCGGAAACCGGGTTGGTCTACAGTTCGTTCATCTGGTGGCATCCGGACGAAAAAGGCGTGTTCCCCCATCCTGACAGCTTTGACCCGGCGTCATTCCCAACCGGAATTGATGAGGAGTTTTCGGGCTGGATATATCATCTGCTCCTTCTCGATTGCTGGATATTAACCAGTGCAGCGTTGATACGCGCAGAAGTCTTCGATGAATGCGGCGTATACAATGAGTCTCTTCCTTACAGCGAGGACTGGGATCTCTGGTTGCGCATTTCCCGGCAATACCGGATTATCAAATTGAATAAATCCTTGACGCTATATCGCCAGCACCCGAAACAGGGAAATCGTATGGCAAGGGATATCGATTATCGGGCTGAACTGTTATGCGGTGCAGCCGAGAAGTGGGGATTATGCAGCCGCGATGGCCGCTGCATTACGAAGAGCCGGTTCATACAGAATATCGCTTACTACCAGATGGAATTCGGCCTCAGGCACCTCGCGTCGGGCAATCTGAAAATGGCTAATCATTTCTTGATCAGGGCCTGGCTGAAACACCCCGCCAAGTTAAAAACGCTGGCATATATTCCCGCCGGGCTTTTGGGCTGGCGGCCGAAGTGGTGAGTACTGCATAACCATGGCATTCCTCGACCTGTTGCATACTCTTCAATAGAAGCCGATACGGGGCCATGCGGTGCATGTGGCCCTATTCATGCACGTATAAGGACCTCAGTATCTGCGCCACCATTTTTCGATTAACCACACAGGTTTTGCCAGTAGCCAACTCCATGATGTATAAATCCGAAAAAACTTGATCCTGTAGTCCGCTCGCTCCTCATTCAGATAACGGATTTGCTCAAGGAGTTCCACGTTCCATTTTTTCTGGTACGCGATAAAATCTGACGCAATGCGGTCAATCAATTGGTGGTGGCTGCTGGTCTCAACCTCCATTTCCTGAAAGAGGCGGTACAGCTCATTAGCCATCCGTGACAGCCCTTCATCCGCCTGCTTCAGCGCTGCATCAGCTTTATGGTGGCGAAGATCAGGAGAAACAAAGCCATTGATATTATCGCTCGCTTCTTTCACGGATATGGGAAAGACGAGATTTGCTTCACGTTCTATTTTCAAAAGGGTCTCGACAGGATTGTTGACAACCTGATCAAAACCAATAAACACCCGAGACATCCCTCTGGAATACAACTCGGCGGACAGTGAGTGGCTCAACCACAGCACCAATGCCTTTTCCCTGGAAAAACCGTCCCGTTTTTGCAGGGACGCTACCACCTCCACAGGATTTCTGTTCATGCAAATGAAAGTTGGTCTAGTCTGTTGAGCCTCGAGCAGAGGAAGCCATAGCGGAAGTAACCGGCACATGCGCGGGTCCTTGAGCGCCCAGACTTCGGCATCCGAGAAATCCCGTCGCACCAGTTTATCCAGCCGGGCAACAAATGGTTGAATCGCTTCAGCTTCCCACCATTTATCGTTTAAAGGCAACAAATCGTCCCATTGAGAGCCCAGGCTCAGCAGCAGTTCATCATGCGTATCGACAATATCTTCATGTTCCCAGAAGCCCTTTTCATTCACGTTCTTCTGGGGCGCATACAGGCGCCTCCCCATTTTGACCCCGACCTGGCTTAGAAGTCCCGTCAGCAGCGAGGTGCCGCTACGGTGCATTCCCAAAATTATCAGCGCGTTATTATTTCTCACTTAAAACCTCTTTCTCTCGAAATCCAGTAGCGGCAAACTTGTCTAGTACGGACGCGGGCGCCGTTTCCTTAATCCGCGGCACAATTTTTATTTGAACGGATGGAAGGCGGCTTTCTCCCAGATCCAGCAGAGTTTTACCCGTCTCTCCTGTTTGTAACGCTGGCGGCTTATTACTGCTATCGCTATCCGCAGGAATCTCATGCATGACGTCGTTCGGCCAGAACCGTACAGGCATTCTAGTTCAACTTAAGATCGTCTCGTCAAAGTGGTGCCTAAATTCCATTGTGCGGGTAGCATCTTGCTGCCATAATTATTGGAAATGGCTGCCGGTCGATTTCCCGACTGCTTTCCCGATCTCAAGCCATCCCAAGCAATCGATCAGTCCCGAATTCCGCCGGATTTGGCGGTGCGAACTTTAGATATATCGTCGCGTGAAGTTTCCCATCTCATAGACCTTACATCGTTGCCGTTGCCGTATACGTCCGAGTGCGAAAAATCCATACGTGGAAAGCAGGCGTTTCCCTTATTTCGGCCGCAAAGCAAGCGATCTGGAGAATAGATCAAAGGTTACACGCCCGTGGGCCGTTACGTATGTATTGATGCAAATATATAATCCAGATCGCCAATATGAAGGACTTGAACCGGCAGCATGAACAAGAGTACCAACACGGTTTGGCATAGCGCCACCATTACCCGCGCCCACCGGGAGCAGTTGAATGTTCATCGTTCGGTCGTATTGTGGTTCACCGGTCTTTCCGGTTCGGGTAAATCGACTTTGGCGCATGCGGTGGAGGACGAGCTCTACCAGCGGAGTTGTCGCACGTTTGTACTGGACGGTGATAACGTGCGTCAAGGTTTATGTTCCGATCTCGGGTTTTCGGTTCAGGACCGGTCTGAAAACATACGCCGTATAAGTGAAGCAGCCAAGTTGCTGGTAGAGTCCGGGGTCATCGCCATGACCGCATTTATTTCGCCGTTTCGGAGCGACCGACAACGGGCACGCAGCATTTTCCCGCATGGAGATTTCATCGAAATTTTTTGTGAAGCCAGTCTGAACGTGTGTGAGCAGCGCGACGTGAAAGGACTTTATAGGCGAGCCAGATCCGGGGAGGTGAAGGAATTTACAGGAATCTCGTCGCCCTATGAAGCGCCCGCCAATCCCGAGCTTGCCGTGAGGACGGGCGAGTTGCCGCTTGAAGATTGTGTCGCGCAGGTGATTGAATATTTGCGTCAGCGCAATGTTTTCAGAGAGAATCCGAGCGGTGGAGATGAAAGCGGGCTCCCGGCCGGTCGCGGCAGAATCGTTGACGGCGCCCCGGATTGACGGCCAGCGAGTGATGAGGCTTAACCGGATAAGGGTATCATGGCCTCGTTGACTTTCTTTGATACCCCCTTCCATATTTTGTACCGTCAAGAGATGCGAAAAGTTCAAAGCCCCTGCGCACAAGCATGAGAGATATTCTTGTTACCCTGATCGTCTTTGGCTGGTTGCCCCTGGTCTTTAAAAAGCCTTATATGGGGGCATTGATGTGGGTGTGGATCAGTGTCATGAACCCCCATACGCAGGGGTGGGGGTTCGCTACCACATTTCCGTTTGCCGCAATTATCGCCGCGGTAACAATAGTAAGCCTTTTGTTTTCGAGGGAGGAGAAAAGCCTGCCTCTAACGTCGGCAACCCTGGTTTTTATTGCTTTCGTATTATGGATGAATGTGACCTCGATCTTTGCCATTTATCCAGAAGAAATACACGACCAGTGGGTCAAGGTCATGAAGATCATGTTGATGACATTTGTGGTGTTCATGCTCATCAAGACAAGAAAACATATTGAGCTTCTCGTCTGGACAATAGTTATCTCGCTTGGATATTACGGCGTCAAGGGCGGGATTTTTACGATAATAGGCGGCGGAGTAGATATGGTCCTGGGCCCGGAACAAACTTTCATCGGAGGAAACAACGAAATAGCGCTGGCACTTATCATGACTATACCTCTGATGCACTTTTTGCAGACGATTACGCCTAAAATCTGGGTTCGCCATGCTTTAACCGCCGCGATACTGCTTAGTTCGCTCGCGGCACTGGGCTCCTATTCGCGCGGTGCTTTGCTCGCAATTGCAGCGATGGGCGCGTTTCTGTGGCTTAAAAGCCAGCATAAGGTCCGCATCGGGATGCTGTTGATCGTGGCTATTCCGCCAGCCGTTGCATTCATGCCCGAGCAATGGACGGAAAGAATGGATTCGATAAATTCGTATGAAGAGGACGCCTCTGCACAGGGGCGCTTCAATGCCTGGTGGATGGCCTATAATCTCGCCAAGGACAAGCCCGTGACCGGTGGCGGTTTCGAGATTATTACGCCTGAACTATTTTACCTTTATGCTCCCAACCCGGAAGATTTGCACGCTGCGCACAGCATTTATTTTCAGGCGCTCGGTGAGCACGGCTTCGTCGGCCTGGGCCTGTATTTGTTACTCGGATTATTAACATGGCGTACGGGCTCATGGATAATCCGGAATACCAGGAAGCTTGAAGAATACAAGTGGGCCTACAACCTGGCAAGAATGATCCAGGTGTCTCTGGTTGGCTTTTTGACAGGTGGAGCATTCCTCAGCCTGCTCTATTTCGACGTACCGTATTATCTCCTGGGCGCCATGGTGGCGACCCGCATTCTGGTGGCAAAGGAACTGAAGCAGAAAGCTTCGTCAGCTTCCGATAAAAAAGGAACGGGCGCTCCACGCCAATTTGGTCAGTTAAACCCGTCGCAGGCCGGGACAATTGCCGGGGATTCAAGCTAGGGCATGCGTATTGCTATCGGAAGAAACGAAAGGAGCTGTTTTTCTGTCAGTTTTCTGACAACACTCGTGGGCACTGCGTATGCAAGCGCATGAATCCGGGTACAAGAAAAACCGTGTCGCGCCCGTTCCCGCTTGGGTTTCCTTGCCGAGCCGCGTGCTCCTGCAGCGGTTTTCTCCTGGGGGATTACACAGCCGCTTATCCATACTGATCTATCATCGGGTGCTGCCTCAACCCGACCCCTTGTTCCCCGGTGAAGGTGACGCGGAGAGCTTCGACCGGCATATGGGGCAGCTTGCAGCCTGCTTCCGGATAATATCGCTGCGTGATGCCATTCGGGGTCTGCGGAACGGGAAATTGCCTCCCCGTGCAGCCTGTATTACTTTTGACGACGGTTATGCAGACAATGCAGAAGTCGCGTTGCCTATCCTGCAAAAACACGGGCTCCCCGCCACTTTTTTTGTGGCAACCAGCTTCCTTGACGGTGGGAGGATGTTTAACGACACGGTGATAGAATTGATTCGCCATGCTCCGGGAAACACGCTTGACCTTGACAGTTTAGGCCTGGGAAGATTTCCGGTGGAAACGATGACTCAACGCCGTCAAGCAATAGATCAGTTGTTAGGCAAGCTCAAGTATTTGCCCATCGAGCGACGGCAATCGACAGTGGATGCGATGAGCGCCCTCATCCCCGTCATCCCGGCGTCCAATCTCATGATGACTTCGGGTCAGATCAGGACTTTGCATGGATCAGGGATGGAAATTGGCGGGCATACGGCCAGCCATCCCATCCTGTCGCAAATGGAAAATAGCGCAGCCCGCGCCGACATTGCTAGCGGCAAGGAAATACTTGAAGGTATAATCGGTGAGCGGCTTCGATTTTTCGCTTATCCAAACGGTAAGCCGGGGCAAGACTATTTGCCGGAACATGTCAGGATGGTAAAGAGTCTCGGGTTCGATGCCGCAGTCTCTACTGCTCATGGCGCCGCCAGAGCAGACAGTGATTTATTCCAGTTGCCGCGATTTACCCCGTGGGATCGGGGAACGTTGCGTTTCACCCTCCGGATGGCCCGGAACATGCTGAGGACAGTAGAAACTGTTTGATAGCTTATTCACGTGACCAGCGGCCGGACTTCAAGGTGCGCGGCATTACCAATCTTGACGAAACCGCACTTTTTCAACTTATGGAAAGACCAATTACCAGCTTTGAACTCGACGGCGGCGGAGAACCGGTAGCAATTCTCAGTTGCGGGCATGCGCAGCACGTCCGGCATAACCCTCCATTTATCAACCGCCCATGGGTTATCTCCGAGCAAGGGCGTGAGAGCATGCTGGGAAAAATGCTCAACTGCGTTCGATGCGATAAATTCGAACTGCCCGATAACTTTATTCCATATAAAAGAACACCCGTTTTTACTGAGGAATCGGTGCCGGGCGGACTGCGGAAAGACCATTCCACAAAAACAGGTATATGGGGAAAGATCGTCGTGGCGGAAGGAAAACTTCGCTACCGCGTACCCTCTCTGGACGCAGACATGGAATTGTCGAAGGACAGGAGTGGAACCGTTATCCCCGACGTTTTGCATAATGTGGAGCCACTCGGCCCGACGCAGTTCTTCGTTGAATTTTACCGGTCGCCGGACGAGGATGCCTAGGGAAGTCAAGGAAGAATCTGCATGGTTTTATCCGGCGTTTTGGACGGTTTTCTAAAATGGGTATAGAAGATTTAGAGGTTACACCGGCGGTTGCCGAGGCGCGGGTTAGCCGCGACCCTCATCCCATTTTCGCCCCCTGGCGGTGTGCAAAAGCGCGCAGGTATTCAAAAAAGACAGGGATTCTGCGGCAGGACTACAGCATCGGCCCAGTCTGGATCCGTCATCATCATGATATATATTTCGGCTTCAGTGGGCGGAGGCACAACCGATGTCGCGATTGCAACAGCCCGGCCGGGGTTTTGACTTGAGCCGATAATCGGCGTGTAACCTTCCACCGGGAGAAAGAAGGCGTGGAATGACTTGTCCCAGTCTGAAAGCCCCTGGGAAGTCAATCCGCAATTGAGCGGATGCCTTGCCTGTAATGGATCAAGGGTAGGGGCTTGCTCCGAGTCGGCGTAATCCACCTTCCCGTCGAGTTCGCCACGCAGAAAAGAATTTTCATGCGTCCACCAGAAAGACCCTGCGTGTTCTCCATCCAGAAAGGAGACAATTCCGAGGCCATTGCCGCTTCCCGCCCAGTTGACAGCGTTTACCAGATGTCCCAGCGCGCCATCCCAGCAATCCGGTGAGATCATGGCAGGAATGCATTTGCCCCCGCCATCCGGCGCACCGGAATCGTCAGGAATGTTTCCCGTATCCCCGCGGATTGCATGGAAGTCAGAATCGGCACCGGTAATGAAGGTTCGGTCTCCGCGAGCAGCTTCTATCGCTGCTCTGTTATTCAGAATGCCGCGGTAATCCGGCACCGCAAGTGGGCCGTTGGGCGGTCCGGTAAGAAAAGCTTCTCCACTTTCAATTACCAGAACGTCGAACCGCGCAAGATCCGGCATGGCGCTGCCGGCATCCCAGAACGTCAAGTTCCAGCGCGTCCCCTTGCTCCGGGGAAGAGTATGAACGATCCGGGACAGCCAGGAGGTATCCTGTCGATACCTGGAGTCCGGATGCGCATAGGTATACCACAAGACGCCGATTGAAGCTCCCTGCGTCAATGAGGTAAAGCTCAAGCTCGCGACGAGCGCCGCGAACAGCATCCATGGGTAAACATTTTTCATCCTGATCCCTCCATTGATGAACAGGATAACGTGTAATAACAGTATCTGATTCAAGAAAGATTTCAAGAAAATACAAATCAGGTAATTGCTGGCTTTCCAGAGTTTGGGCCTGATTTCTCACCATGAGAGTGGACTTTCCATTGACTGGAGCGCTCAAGCAGATTAGAATCCGCGTGGTTTGAAATCAGCCAAAGACCTGTTTTACATATCGGGTATAAAAAGAAAAAGAAGAACCCGAAGAGGACGAAGGTTGGAGACGAAAATCAGGTCTTCCGAGAACAGAATTGCAACCCGCCGAATGTCACACGAAGCAGTTGCGTTCTGACGCACCAAAAAATATGCCTTTGATACGAAACAAGCCAGTTCGCGTCGTCGTGCGTTGGCAATTGATCGTCACTGTGGGGGTGGCATTGACCCTCGGCGCGTGGTGGGGGTTTCACGGCGCAGCTTCGGCATTACTGGGAGGCGTGGTGAGCATTATCTCCGCTGCCGCTTTCTCGGCGATCATATCCCGGTACCAGGGCGCTACAGCAGGCGGCGTATTGGTTACGGCGCTGAAAGCGGAAGCAGTAAAAATCATCGTTATGGTGATCCTGCTGTGGCTTGTGCTGACACTTTACAAAGACGTTGTCGCAATAGGATTTATTGGCACATTCGCACTTACGGTCCTGATTTTCGGGATGGCGTTGTTTGTAACGGATGAGCCAAGGGCTGAACGAATAAAATAGTTGAACAGGTAAAAAATGGCATCAGGCACAGAACTCACCCCAACCTCCTACATGGACCATCACCTGACGAACTTGACAAGTTCACTAGGTGAAGATCCGTTCTGGACGCTGCATGTGGACACGCTCGTGATGTCCGTGTTGCTGGGCATCCTCACCTTTGGCTTTCTATGGGTAGTGGTGCGTGGCGCCACATCCGGCGTTCCCGGCAAGCGTCAGGCATTTGTCGAACTGGCCATCGAGTTCATCGATGATCAGGTCAAAAGTACTTTCCATGGCGACCGACATGCGTTTGTTGCCCCCGCTGCCCTTACGGTGTTTGTATGGGTGCTGATGATGAACACAATGGACCTTTTGCCGATCGATATCATGGCGAAGGTGTACGAACTGCTGGGCCTGCACAACTGGCGCAGTGTACCTACCACGGACGTGAATACGACGTTCGCGCTGGCGCTCTCCGTGTGGCTGCTGATGATTTTTTTCAACGTAAAGGTCAAGGGGTTGGGCGGCTGGATACACGAGCTGGTTTGCACCCCCTTCGGTAAAAATCCGCTATTATGGCCAGTCAATATTTTGTTCAACCTGGTCGAATACGTTTCCAAGCCGCTTTCCCACTCCCTGCGCCTTTACGGGAATATTTATGCGGGTGAAATCATTTTTCTGCTGATCGGCATGTGGGCCGCCACCGGTCTGGCCGGAACCGTATTCGGCACGTTGCTTGGCGCTGGCTGGGCGATCTTCCACATTCTAATCGTCACATTACAGGCGTTTATTTTCATGATGCTGACGGTTGTTTATCTTTCCATGGCGCACGAGTCACACTGATTCAACGCCATCTGCTTATCAAATCACTATCACTATTTAACTACCACGACGAGAGGAAAACGAGATGGACAATTTGCAATACTTGGCGATGATTCAGGCCTACACGGGCATTGGTATCGGCCTGATGATCGGCCTCGGCGCAGCCGGCGCTTGTATCGGCATCGGTATCATGTGCAGCAGCTTCCTTGAAGGCGCTGCGCGTCAGCCGGAAATGATGCCGACGCTGCAAGGCAAAGTGTTCCTGTTACTCGGATTGATCGACGCGTCATTCATTATCGGGGTCGGTCTGGCTATGCTCTTTGCGTTCGGCAATCCATTGCTGGCCGTCATCAAATAATAATGCCCGCTCTCGGTGCCATAATCAGAGGCAAGCCATGAACATAAACTTCACGCTTATTTCTCAGGCGATGGCGTTCGCCATATTTATCTGGTTCACAGTCAAATTCGTTTGGCCACCCCTGATGCGCGCCATTGAAAACCGGCAGAAAACCATTGCTGAGGGACTGGCTGCCGGTGAACGGGGAAAGCGCGAACTGGAGTTGGCCAGCCATCGGTCCGCCGATGCAGTGAGAGAGGCCAAGGAGCGCGCAACCGATATCATTGCTCAGGCAGAAAGACGTGCGGCGGAGATCGTCGAGGAAGCGAAGGTAGCTGCGAAAGATGAAGGCAGCCGCATTCTCGTTGGTGCCAAGGCGGAGGTCGAGCAGGAGGTATTTCGCGCAAGGGAGACATTGCGACAGCACGTCGCAGATCTGGCGTTGGCAGGTGCCACAAAAATTCTGCGTCGCGAAGTGGATGCCAAAGCGCACGCCGATCTGCTTGCGTCTATCAAATCGGAGCTCTAAGCGATGGCTGAAACCCGCACCATCGCCCGTCCTTATGCGGAGGCCGTTTTCAAGCTGGCAAAAGCTAAAGACGAACTGCCGGCCTGGTCCGGAATGTTGCAACTCGCCGCCGCGATAGCGGCGGATGAACGCATTCGCGCACTCATCGGTAATCCGAACGTTCCCGCGAGGCGACTAGGCGAACTGCTTCTCGACTTATGCGGGGACAAGCTCACCGGTGAAGGCCGGAATTTTATTGTACTGCTGGCGGAGAATGGCAGAATTGAAATATTGCCCGAAGTGAGCGAATTGTTCGAGCAACTCAAGATTCGTCAGGAAGGGGTGTTGGACGCTAAAATTACTTCAGCGTTTGCCATGAGTGATACTCAATTAAGAGATCTTGTGGCTGACCTCGAGGTCAAGTTCAAGCGCAAAATAGAAGCCAAAGTAAGCATCGATCCGGAATTGATAGGCGGAGTGAAAGTCGAGATCGGCGACGAAGTGCTCGATGCCTCCGTGCGGGGTAAACTGGAAGCCATGGCTGTTGCACTTAAAAGCTAGGAGTAAATTAAATGCATTTGAATCCATCCGAAATCAGTGAACTGATTAAAAGCAGAATCGAAGGACTGGCCGCTTCTGCGGAAGTCCGCACCCAAGGCACTATTGTTTCAGTGACCGACGGTATCGTGCGCATCCATGGTCTTTCCGACGTAATGCAGGGCGAGATGCTTGAATTTCCCGGCAATACTTTCGGTTTGGCGCTCAACCTTGAGCGTGACTCCGTCGGTGCGGTGATTATGGGTGAATACGAGCACATCACCGAGGGCGATACCGTCAAGTGTACGGGACGTATCCTTGAAGTACCGGTAGGTGAAGAACTGATAGGCCGGGTAGTGAACGCGCTGGGACAGCCGATAGATGGCAAAGGTCCCATTAACACGACGCGTTCCGAGCCCATCGAAAAAATTGCACCGGGGGTCATATGGCGTCAATCAGTGAACCAGCCCGTGCAGACCGGGCTTAAATCCATTGATGCGATGGTCCCCATCGGGCGCGGCCAGCGAGAGTTGATTATCGGTGATCGGCAGACGGGCAAGACGGCCGTTGCGATCGATGCGATTATCAATCAGCGGGGTGAAAATATGACTTGCATCTACGTCGCGATCGGACAGAAAGCTTCGTCCATCAACAACGTGGTTCGCAAGCTGGAAGAACACGGAGCGATGGAATATACCATCGTGGTCGCGGCTACCGCGTCGGAGTCCGCGGCATTGCAATTCATTGCGCCTTACTCGGGTTGCACGATGGGAGAGTACTTCCGGGACACCGGTAGAGATGCGCTCATCATTTATGACGATTTAACCAAGCAAGCATGGGCTTACCGGCAAATATCGCTGTTATTGCGGCGTCCGCCGGGACGGGAGGCTTATCCGGGTGACGTGTTTTACCTGCACTCGCGCCTGCTGGAACGCGCCGCCCGGGTTAGCGCGGCTTACGTCGAAAATGCCACCAATGGGGCGGTTAAAGGAAAGACCGGTTCCCTAACGGCGCTTCCGGTGATCGAGACCCAGGCGGGCGACGTGACAGCTTTCGTACCCACCAACGTTATCTCGATTACCGACGGTCAGATTTTTCTGGAAAGCGATTTGTTCAATGCCGGTATTCGTCCAGCCATCAACGCCGGGGTTTCAGTGTCGCGAGTAGGTGGCGCGGCGCAGACAAAGGTGATCAAGAAGCTGGGCGGTGGTGTACGCCTCGCATTGGCGCAATACCGGGAACTGGCTGCGTTTGCGCAGTTCGCTTCTGATCTCGACGAGGCGACTCGCAAACAGTTGGAGCGCGGCAAGATGGTGACGGAACTGATGAAGCAGCCGCAATATGGCACCTTGAGCGTATCCGAAATGGCAATTACGTTATATGCGGTCAACAAGGGATATCTGGATGACGTCGAGGTAAAGCGCGCGCTCGCGTTCGAGTCGGCGCTTAAAGGCTATATACGCAGTAAGTACGGCGCCATTATGGACAAAATAGAAAGCACCAAAGATCTCGATGCCGAGACCGAGAAAGATCTCGACGCCGCGATTCAGGACTTCAAGAAGAACGGAACATACTAAGCGATGGCCGGCAGCAGGGAAATACGGAACAAGATCAAGAGCGTAAAAAATACGCAGAAGATCACGCGTGCCATGGAAATGGTGGCGGCTTCCAAAATGCGGAAGGCGCAAGAGCGCATGAAAAAAGCGCGCCCGTACGGAGACAAGATTCGTAACGTCGCCGCGCACATGAGCCGGGCCTATACCGAGTATCGTCACCCGTTTCTGATAGATCGGGATTCTGTGAAGCGAATCGGTATTGTCGTGGTGACCTCCGACAAGGGCTTGTGCGGCGGGCTCAACACGAATGTGTTGCGCATGGCGATAAGCAAGATGAAAGCCTGGGAAGCGGAAGGCGAACAGATCGAGGCGTGCTGTATCGGCAACAAGGGGTTCGGGTTCATGAACCGCCTGGGCGCAAATGTCATCTCGCACGTGGTAAGTCTGGGCGACACGCCGGATCTGGAGAGATTGATCGGGGCGGTAAAAATCCTGCTCGATGGATATACCGAGGACCGTTTCGATCGCGTCTATATTTTTTATACCCGCTTCATCAATACGATGAAACAGGAGCCGGTGATGGAGCAGTTGCTCCCGCTTTCGGACGAGCGCCTGAAGGCGGGGGATGGTCCTACCGGACAGCGCGGCGTATGGGATTACATCTACGAACCTGAAGCCAAACCCGTGATAGACGACATCATGGTGCGATATGTCGAAGCGCTGATTTACCAGGCTCTGACGGAAAACATGGCGTCCGAACAATCGGCGCGGATGGTGGCAATGAAGGCCGCCTCCGATAATGCCGGAAATGTGATCAACGAGTTGACGCTGATTTACAACAAGTCGCGTCAGGCCGCCATTACCAAGGAATTGTCGGAAATTGTCGGGGGCGCGGCCGCAGTTTAAATATTTCGAATTAGCATTTTAGGGAACAACATGAACCAGGGAAAAATTGTTCAGTGTATCGGCGCAGTGGTTGACGTTGAGTTTGCACGCGAAGCGATGCCGAAAGTATATGACGCGCTCGTGCTTGAGGGAACAGAGCTGACCCTTGAAGTGCAGCAGCAGTTGGGTGATGGCGTGGTGCGTACCATTGCGCTCGGGTCTTCGGATGGATTGCGCCGCGGCATGATGGTGTCGAATACCGGCAACCAGATACAGGTCCCGGTCGGTACCAAGACCTTAGGCCGGATCATGGATGTTTTGGGCAAGCCCATAGACGAGATGGGGCCCATCGGTGCGGAAAAGACCATGTCTATTCACCGCAAGGCGCCGGCATTTGACGAGCTCTCCGCGTCCACAGAGTTGCTGGAAACCGGAATCAAGGTTATCGACCTGGTCTGTCCCTTCGCCAAAGGCGGCAAGGTAGGGCTGTTCGGTGGCGCGGGCGTGGGCAAGACCGTCAACATGATGGAGTTGATCCGCAACATCGCTATCGAACACAGCGGTTTTTCGGTGTTTGCCGGCGTGGGCGAGCGGACCCGTGAAGGTAATGACTTCTATCACGAAATGAAAGATTCCAACGTGCTGGACAAGGTGGCGCTGGTTTACGGGCAAATGAATGAGCCGCCCGGCAACCGGCTGCGCGTGGCGTTGACGGGCCTGACCATGGCGGAATTTTTCCGTGACGAGGGCCGCGACGTGCTGCTTTTCGTGGACAATATCTATCGTTTCACCTTGGCGGGAACCGAGGTATCGGCGTTGCTGGGCCGGATGCCGTCGGCGGTAGGTTATCAGCCAACGCTGGCTGAGGAAATGGGACGCCTGCAGGAGCGTATCACGTCAACCAAGTCTGGTTCCATCACGTCCATTCAAGCCGTCTATGTACCCGCGGACGATTTGACCGACCCGTCTCCTGCCACGACTTTCGGCCACCTTGACGCAACCGTCGTGCTGTCGCGCGATATTGCCTCGCTGGGTATCTATCCGGCGGTGGATCCGCTCGATTCCACCTCGCGTCAGCTGGACCCGCTCGTGGTTGGCGAAGAGCACTACAGTACAGCGCGTGACGTGCAGCAAACCCTGCAGCGCTACAAGGAATTACGCGACATCATTGCGATTCTGGGAATGGATGAGCTTTCGCCGGAAGACAAGCTGGCCGTGGCACGGGCGCGCAAGATTCAGCGCTTTCTTTCACAGCCCTTCAACGTGGCGGAAGTATTTACCGGTTCGCCCGGTAAATACGTGTCGCTGAAAGAGACAATCAAGGGTTTCAAGGGCATTGTAGCGGGAGAGTACGACCATTTGCCGGAACAGGCGTTCTATATGGTCGGGGGGATAGACGAAGCGGTCGAAAAAGCGAAGACCTTGCAATAAGTTATTTTATTGAAACTGGCGGCCGTGTGATGCAATTGAATCAAAGATGAGTGGGAGCTAAGATGGGTGTATTTCACGTGGATATTGTCAGCGCAGAGGAATCGATTTATTCCGGGCCTGCGGAGTTTCTGGTAGCGCCGGCGGAGGCGGGAGAAGTGGGAGTTTATCCGCAGCACACGCCGATGCTCACCCGCATCAAGCCTGGATCCGTGCGCATCAAGGCGCCGCTTCAAGAAGAAGAACTGGTCTATGTTTCGGGCGGCATACTCGAAATTCAGCCGGATGTGGTAACGATTCTTGCCGACACCGCCGTGCGAGGGGCCAACCTTGACGAATTGAAAGCGATTGAAGCCAAGAAACGTGCCGAAGAAGCAATGAAAGACCGATCCTCTGCGATGGACTATGCACGCGCACAGGCCGAACTCGCCGAAGCCATCGCGCAATTGTCGGCAATCCAGAAACTGCGGAAACGCGGGCACTGACAGCCGGCGATCGGATTCGGCAGGGCGGCAATAGCCGCCCTTTTTTATTTCTCGAAAACCTCTCAAAGCCCCTGTAGCGAACCCACCGCAAAGGGGAAGGTCAAGTGATGCAGAAGTCTTTGCACTTATAGCGCAGAACCGTGAAATGGGCGGTTAAGTGCCGGATTTAGGATTATGTGTGTATGGGCCCAATATTGGATGAACGGTTGCGCCACCGTTTACTTAGTTCGCCCATAAACTCGGTAGCGGCGATCGCCAATCCACGTGGGCTCCGCAGATTACAGGCCAGCACACCGACCCTTTCCCTCCGGTGCGTCATCCATGAACGCTTGTAATTGTCATCCCCCGTCAAATAATCGATTTCAATGACGCGATCTTTTTCAAGACTGTATTTAATCATATGAGCAGAAAGTATCGTTCCGGCAGACCACTTGGAATATTCCTCGTCGTAGGCAAGCTTGAAGATATAAGCGCGGCCATTCACAGTGAACCAAAATTGCACCGCTATCGGTACATCATCTACCCACGCAATTCCTAAACGAAGCCACCCGTTTTCAGCGCAGATCTTTGCCCAATCCGTGACAAAATCCGGATATGGCTCAGGCTTCTTCCAGCTTTTGGAATAAATATTGTGATAAATTTCCATGGCCATTGCGGTATCCGAGAGATCGGTAATGATTTGTAAGCGAGCACTCTGTTTTTTCTCGAATTTGATCGATTTGCGGACCCAGGTGTTATACATCTGGCGGGGTCGTTGAGACATGTATTCTTCGAACGTTAATCCGGCGCACGGCAGATACCAATTTCCAAAACAGAAGTATTTCCTGGTGTACCATCCGTAGTCAGAGAAAGCCCGGCGTAAGCTAATTCCATCGAAAGCCTCCTGATCCAGGGGCGAGAAATTTATAACAGCACAACCGGGTTTTGATCGCGCTAATTGATGAACAAGCTGGCTGAGTGCGGTGTTCTTATTCCGAGCCGAACTGATCATCGGAGAATATAGCGAGGCATAGTAGTTAGTGAGGGCCATGCGTCGATGAGGCGCTCTGCGCTCGCTATATAACAGCATGACGCTTTCACCATCGGTCCGAGACTCGGGAACAAAAAATGTCCAGTCAGTTTCTGCAATATTCTTGAGAAAATGCAAGATCCATGCGCTGGATGAAAACGGGTTCTGATTTCCAGCGGTATCAAATAAATCGGTCCGTTCGCGCACAAACGTAACCATTTCTTCGCGGTTTAAAGAAAGCATTTTTGTAGGAGCAGAATTAGGGAGTAAAAAGGGATTGAATCCGTGCGTTCAGCAATGACGAAAGCCAGTGCCGCATCGTACTCGTTTGAACGTTATTTCCTATTGGACTGAAGTACACCCCTGAGCATGAAGACCTGGTGGCGTCTTAACGTTTCTGATTTGCTTCCCTGCGGATGCATCGCGACCGACTTGCTTACGGGTGGTACGGTTGGGGCAAGTTGATAAACTCCCTTCAGGACACTTCGGGGCTGTTGTGCCCGATAGAACGTGGGCAAGTTCTTCGGTTTAGCGTCGCAATGTGATAAATTACCCTCCATCTCAATTTCCTGGCGTGAGTCTTCATCAGTTGGTAATTGCGTGGACCAACGGACAATGTCCCGCGACGGCAGCGCTCACGTAGCAATAAGTGCAATAACGATACGTATATCTGCTGCCTTCGTCCGGGCTCGCCATTCTTTACTATCTTTCATTGATGTCTAAATTAAATATCGTCATTCTGGCTGCCGGGCTCGGCAAGCGGATGAATTCGGCGCTTCCCAAGGTCTTGCATCACCTGGGGGGTAAACCCTTGCTGGCCCACGTGCTCGATACGGCCCGCGCATTGTCGCCGGATGAAATTTGCGTGGTCTACGGACACGGCGGGGAGGCTGTGCCACAGGCGATTGCCGATGCGACGCTTACCTGGGCGCGCCAAATGCCCCAGCTGGGCACCGGCCACGCGGTAATGCAGGCACTCCCGCATCTGGATAATGCGGGTAAGAATGGCATGACACTCGTGTTATATGGCGATGTGCCGCTTACCAGCGTCGAAACCTTAAAAAAGTTGATCGCGACGGCGGGAGAGAAAACGCTAGGTCTGCTGACCGTAGAACTCACCGATCCATCCGGCTACGGTAGAATCGTACGGAATAGCGAAACGGGTAAGATTTCCGCCATTGTCGAGGAAAAAGACGCAAGCCCCTCACAGCGGGAAGTTCTCGAAACCAATACCGGTATCATGGCAATTCCGGACCGGAATCTTCGTGAATGGCTAAACAAACTTGAAAACAACAACGTACAAAAGGAATATTATCTTACCGATATTGTCGCGATGGCCGTGAAGGATGGCGTCAAGGTAGAGGCGACACAGCCGCATCATGCCTGGGAAACGGTCGGCGTTAATAGCAAGGCGCAGCTTGCGGAGCTTGAGCGCATTTACCAAAAGGAATCCGCATCAAAATTGCTGGAGCAAGGCGTTACCCTGATTGACCCCGGCCGTATCGATGTTCGCGGTCAGCTTATTTGCGGTAGGGACGTGGAAATTGATATCAACTGTATTTTCGAGGGCCGCGTACAGTTGGACGACGGCGTGAAAGTGGGTGCTCACAGCATCCTGAAAAACGTCAAGGTGGCGGCAGGATCAGTGATCGCGCCCTTCAGCCTGATGGAAACGTCTGAAATCGGAAGAAACTGCCGTATTGGACCTTACGCCCGCATCCGTCCCGGAACCAGGCTTGCCGACGAGGTTCATATCGGCAATTTCGTAGAGGTCAAAAATAGCGCCATTGCTGCCGGCAGCAAAGCGAATCATCTCAGCTACATCGGCGATGCCATCGTGGGAAAAAATGTCAACATCGGCGCGGGGACCATTACCTGCAACTATGATGGCGCCAATAAGTACCAGACCATCATCGAGGATAATGTTTTTGTCGGTTCCGATACGCAACTGATCGCGCCGGTTACGGTCACCCAGGGTTCCACTATTGGCGCCGGTTCGACAATTACCAAAGATACCCCGCCGGAGAAATTGACTCTGTCACGTGCCAGGCAAATCAGCATTGAAGGATGGCAGCGGCCGGTCAAAAAGTCGAAGGGTAATAAATGAAATGCGATGCAACCGGGTTCTGCCCGCTTTGTTTTTCTTGGGCATGTAGCCGCAAGGAGCTCCTCAGATGTGCGGAATAGTCGGCGCCGTAGCAAAAAGCAACATCGTTCCTGCTCTACTGGAAGGTTTGCGGCGCCTTGAATACCGAGGCTATGATTCTGCGGGGATCGCGCTTAACAATGGCGGTTTGCACAGATTACGCACTACCGGACGGGTTGCCGAATTAAGCAAACTTGCGGATGAGCAGCACTTCAGCGGCGAAACCGGCATCGCGCATACCCGCTGGGCTACCCATGGCGCGCCTTCCGAGCGCAATGCTCACCCACACTTTTCGGGTGAAAGACCGAACGTGGCGGTAGTGCACAACGGCATCATCGAAAATCATGAGGCGCTGCGTCAGCATTTGCAGAGTGCTGGATTCGCATTCACTTCCGATACCGATACTGAAGTTATCGCCCATCTTATTTCTTTCCATCTCAGGAAAAATCCGGATTTATTTGAAGCGGTGTGCCGTTCAACAGGCGAACTGGTGGGTGCTTACGCAATCGCCGTAATGGAAGAGGCGCGCCCCGAGCGCATAGTCGTTTGCCGGAATGGCGCGCCCTTATTGCTGGGCCTTGGAGAGTCCGGCACCTACGCCGCCTCCGACGCTTCCGCTCTGCTTCAGGTGACACGGCGCATGATCTACCTCGAAGACGGCGACGTGGCCGAGCTGTACAGCGACAGTTATAGCGTTGTCAATTGTCAAGATGGCGCGCGCATGAAAGTGGCGCGCGCCGTGCAGGAAAGCGAACTCAGCAATGAATCGGTAGAGATGGGCCCTTACGCCCATTTCATGCAGAAGGAAATATTCGAACAGCCCGGCGTGGTGGCGAATACGCTGGAAATGGTCCTCAACGCGCAATCCATTTCCCCGCGGTTGTTCGGCAGCGAGGCGGAAAATATTTTCAACAACACCGATAGCATTCTGATCCTCGCCTGTGGCACCAGTTACCATGCCGGACTCGTCGCCCGCTACTGGCTTGAAACCGTTGCCGGATTACCTTGCAACGTCGAAATCGCCAGCGAATACCGCTACCGTAACCCGGCAGTTGGCGCTAATACGCTCGTAGTGGGAATCTCTCAATCCGGTGAAACGGCCGACACGCTTGCTGCCCTCGGCTATGCAAGGTCCCTGGGACATCGCTACAGCCTTGGGATTTGTAACGTGGCGGAAAGCGCGCTGGTACGCCAAACCGATCTGCGCTTCCTCACCCGTGCAGGACCCGAGATCGGCGTAGCCTCCACCAAGGCATTTACCACACAATTGGCGGCCCTGATGCTGCTTACCATGACACTGGCAAAATTGCGAGGCAGATTAACCGGTGAGAAGGAGCGTGAGATGATCATTGCGCTGCGCCACCTCCCCGTTGCGCTACAGCTTGCATTGCAGGTCGAGCCGCAGGTCAAAGTGTGGGCCGGGCGATTTGCAAAAAAAAGTCACGCCCTGTTTCTGGGACGGGGCATGCATTACCCTATCGCCATGGAAGGGGCGCTCAAGCTCAAGGAAATTTCCTACATCCACGCCGAGGCCTACGCTGCCGGTGAACTGAAGCACGGCCCACTCGCGCTGGTCGACAAGGATATGCCGGTGGTTGCCATCGCGCCCAACGACACGTTGCTGGAAAAACTCAAATCCAATTTACAGGAAGTCCGCGCCCGCGGCGGCGAACTCTATGTTTTCGCCGATGCCGATTCCCGCATACAGGAGAGCGAAGGCCTGCACGTCATCCGCCTGGCCGAACATGCCGGCTCGCTCAGCCCTATCCTTCATACCATCCCGCTGCAATTACTTGCTTATCACGTTGCGCTGCAAAAAGGCACCGACGTGGATAAGCCGAGAAATCTGGCGAAATCCGTGACAGTTGAGTAAGTATTAAGATTATCGCCCGCCTTACCGGTATTTCCGGAATGCTTCCCATTGATATCCCGTACCGAAGCATGGCTCTCATCTGGCAGTCCCACCATCGCTTCTTGATTCACAGGGCAAAGAGGAAGGAGCGCTCCGGCAACATCATTATCAGAAATTTTCAATCCGGCCTTTATGAGGTACGGTTGAAGGAGGCAGTACGCCTCGCACCAATCGCGCCATCTCTCGGGTGCCGCAAAAAAAGACCGCGCAGGCTCTGCCAAACTCAAGCAAAATGAGCAACTGCATCTATTCTTAATAAGGTAGCCGGGTATTTGCCGGGCAGGAAGGCGGACGCCGCAAACTGTGGTATCGAAAACAGCAAACTATGAAGCGAGAAGAAGACCCGCTATGGTACAAGGACGCCATCATCTACCAGTTGCACGTCAAGACGTTCTTTGATAGCAATGGTGACGGAATCGGAGATTTTCCGGGTTTGATCTCGAAGCTCGACTATCTGCAGGAGTTGGGCGTGAATACGCTCTGGCTCCTGCCATTCTATCCTTCGCCCGGGCGTGACGACGGCTACGATATCGCCGACTATCACAATGTGCATCCGGATGTCGGGGACATGGCGGACTTCCACAAGTTTATCGACGAAGCGCATCGCCGGGCTTTGCGTGTAATCACGGAACTGGTAATCAACCACACTTCGGATCAGCATCCCTGGTTCCAGGCCGCGCGGCGCGCGCCAAAGGGTTCTGTCGAACGAGACTACTATGTCTGGAGCGACGACGACTCCAGGTACAGTGGCGCGCGCAGCATTTTCACTGACATAGGGCAATCCAACTGGGAGTGGGACGAGGTGGCCCAGGCGTATTACTGGCACCGCTTTTTTGCCCACCAACCGGACTTGAATTTCGCCAGCCCGCATGTTTTCGACGCAATGATGCAGGTGATGCGGTTCTGGCTCGACGCAGGCATTGATGGCATGCGTCTGGACGCAATGCCTTATCTGTGCGAGCGCGAAGGTACCAACTGCGAGAACCTGCCGGAAACCCATGCGGTGATCAAGCGCATGCGGGCTGAACTGGATAAACACCACCGCAACCGGATGTTCCTTGCAGAAGCGAATCAATGGCCGGAGGATGTGCGCGAGTATTTTGGCGATGGCGACGAATGCCACATGGCCTTTCATTTCCCGCTCATGCCGCGCATGTATATGGCTATCGCGAGCGAGGATCGCCATCCTATCGTCGAGATCATGGAGCAGACACCTGACATTCCGGACAACTGCCAGTGGGCCGTATTTCTGCGCAACCACGATGAACTGACCCTGGAGATGGTCACGGACCGCGAGCGGGACTATCTCCATCAAATGTATGCGGTCGATCCTCAGGCGCGCCTCCATCTGGGCATTCGACGACGGCTCGCACCACTGCTGGAGAACGACCGGCACCGGATTGAGCTGATGAATCTGCTGCTGATGACCATGCCGGGCTCGCCCATTCTCTACTATGGAGACGAGATCGGCATGGGTGACAACCTTCTCCTGGGCGACCGCAACGGTGTGCGCACCCCAATGCAGTGGCTTGGAGGACACAACGGGGGCTTCTCTACCGCTGATCCTGAACGGTTGTTTCTACCGCCCATTGATGATCCCGTGTATGGCTTTGCAACCGTGAACATGGATTCCCAGCGTCGCAACTCGTCATCACTGCTCAATTGGACGAAACGTCTGATTGCGATGCGAAAGGCGCACCCTGCCTTCGGACGAGGCACCCTGCACTTTCTGCGGCCAGGTAACCGGAAGATTCTCGCGTATCTGCGCGAGCACGAGGATGAAACGATTTTGTGCGTGGCAAACATGTCACGGGCGGCGCAGGCGGTGGAACTGGATTTGAGCCAGTTCAAGGGGAGAGTGCCTGTCGAATTGATGGGACGCACTGCATTCCCCCCGGCCGGTGAGCGACCGTATCTGCTCTCCTTGAGCGGGCATGGGTTTTATGCCTTCCGTTTGGCTACGGATGTGGCACCGCCACCGTGGCACGAGGGGCGCGAGGAGCGGCAGTTGTCGCCCGATCTGCCTGTACTGATACTTGTGGAGACCGGATGGGCCACCCTGTCCGGCCGCAGGGAGGTCAGCGGGGGTACGGACCAGCTGATGGCGCGGCGCGCGCGGGAGCAGCTTGAGCAGCAGATCATGCCCCGCTTCTTCCGTTCCCAGCCGTGGTTCGGGAACAGGAACGCCGTCCTGGAAAAGTTCGAGCTTGGCGAGATGCATGAGTGGTCTATCGGGCGCGGCCGTTGGCTATTGGCCATTGTTACGTTAACGCTTGGCAGTGGTGAAAGGAATCGCTATGCCCTACCAATGGCGCTCGCGTGGGACGATGAAGGCGAGAGCCTCGTGAGCGCCGTACTGCCTGCTACCTTGGCAAAGGTGCGGCGGCGCGACCGGACTGGAGTGCTGTTCGACGCGTTCTGGGACGATGATTTCTGCCGCGCGGTGATCTCAGGCATGGAAGAGGGCTCGACGCTCTCGTTTGGTGGAGGACAGGTTCGTTTCCGGGCAACAAGCGCTTTTCCCGGCCTCAACCATCAGGGAAATACGGCAGAGGTGACAAGAACCGTATCAGAACGGGGACGTCTGTTGGTGAATCTGGGTGGCCGGCTCGTGTTGAAGGGTTATCGCTGGCTGCTTGCCGGTGTACATCCGGAGCTGGAGATGTCGCATTTCCTGACGGAGACAGCGAAATTTGCACACATGGCGCAACTGGCAGGCACCGTGGAGTACTCGGATAGCAAGGGGAACAGCTCAACCTTGGCGATCCTCGAGCGATACGCTGAGAATCAGGGTAGCGCCTGGGCTTATACCCGTGACTATCTGGAACGGTACCTGGACGAATGCCGCACGCAGCAGAAGCGTCTCATTGATTCGCGGCATGCCGCTTATATGGCGCTTGTAAAAACGCTGGGACTGCGCACCGCTGAATTCCATCAGGCACTCGCTCCACCGGATCCCGCCGGAGCCTTTGGCAGCGAAGCCATCACCCCTGAAGATGTTGCCGAGTGGGTGAACAATGTTCGAACACAGATGGACGAAATGTACATGTTGCTGGAAGCGCAATTGCCACGCCTGCCCGACTCGGCGAGGTTGATTGGCAACAGCCTGCTTGCAGCCCGGCCGCGATTCTACCGGCGCGTCGGTCGTGCCGCGACGCTGCGTCCGGAGGCGATGAAAGCACGATGTCATGGCGACTACCACCTCCGTCAGGTATGGTTGTCGAACAATGATTTTCTAATCACGAATTATGGCGGCGGACCTGAACTCGCGTGGCGGGAGCGCCGCTGGAAACATACTCCGCTGCGTGATGTTGCGGGTATGCTGTTTTCGTTTTGGGAGGCCGCAGGAGCAGCGCTGGAGCATGTAACCGCAGAATATCCTGAAGTGGGCGCTGCGTTGCAACAGCAGGCGGAAAACTGGCGAGCGCTCGCAACCAGTGATTTCTTCAAGAGCTATCGCACTGCAATGAAGGGGCACGCCTTGTTTCCTTCCGATGCGGCAGGGGTCGATACACTGGTCACGCTGTTTATGGTGGAAAAGGCCGTGGCAAGCGTGAGCAACGCGCTTGCACAGGATTTGAGATTAGTGGACGGCCCCATGCAGCGGCTGATCCGGTTGATGCAACGCAGAAGATAGGGGCACGGGTGCTCGCGCGGACCTATGGCATGCCCTATGGGGCACGACTCACGGAACAGGGAGTGTGCTTCCGTCTCTGGGCGCCCAGTTGCAAACAGGTGGGGCTGCGCCTTGCCGACGGGCAGCACGAGCAGGTGCTCGCCATGGACGCGCGCGGGGGAGGCTGGTTTGAATTGACCGCTTCCCAAGCGGGGGCGGGAACGCGCTACAGGTTCGAGGTGAACGGCGACCTGCGCGTTCCGGATCCGGCTTCCCGCTTTAATCCCGACGACGTGCACGGTGCAAGCGAAGTGATCGACCCCGCGGCCTTTGCCTGGCAGGACGCGACGTGGCGCGGACGCTCATGGGAAGAGGCTGTGATTTATGAATTGCACGTTGGCACGTTTTCGCCGGAGGGAACCTTTACCGGAGTTGCTCAGCGGCTGGACTATCTCGTGGAACTGGGCGTCACCGCGATCGAGCTCATGCCGGTGGCGGATTTTCCCGGCACGAGAAACTGGGGCTATGATGGCGTTCTGCCCTATGCGCCTGACAGTCGCTACGGCCGTCCGGACGATCTGAAGGCATTGGTTCAGGCGGCGCATGCGCGCGGCTTGATGGTTCTGCTTGATGTGGTCTACAACCACTTTGGGCCGGAAGGGAATTATCTTCACGTTTACGCGAAGGACTTCTTTACCGAACATCACCACACGCCGTGGGGCGCGGCAATCAATTTTGATGGCCGCAACAGCCGGGAGGTGCGCGAGTTCTTCATCCATAACGCCATGTACTGGCTGCAAGAGTATCACTTCGACGGCCTGCGCCTTGACGCGGTGCATGCCATCATCGACGACTCCAGTCCGCACATCCTTATCGAACTCGCGCGGCGCGTTCATGCCGGGATTGGCCGGGAACGACATGTGCACCTGATTCTTGAAAACGATGCCAACAGTGCGCGCTATCTGGAACAGGAATTGTACGTTGCCCAATGGAATGATGATATTCACCATGCGCTCCACGTCCTCGCAACGGGAGAGAGGGATGGGTACTATATGGACTACGCTGATGATCCCGTGCGCCACCTGGGGCGCTGTCTCACGGAAGGTTTTGCCTATCAGGGAGAGGTGTCAGCCTATCGGGAGCAGACGGTGCGCGGCGAGACGAGCACGAACTTGCCGCTACAAGCCTTCGTATCCTTTCTGCAATCTCACGATCAGGCGGGCAACAGGGCTTTTGGCGAGCGCATTACGCATATTGGCCAGGAGGACGTCGTACGAGCCGCCGTTGCCGTCTATCTCCTGGCGCCAAGCATTCCCATGCTGTTCATGGGTGAGGAGTTCGCCTCGAAGTCGCCTTTTCAGTTTTTCTGTGACTTCGGGGAGGAACTGCGCAAAGCCGTGACGCAAGGCCGGCGGCGAGAATTTGCCAGGTTTGCGCGCTTTAACGACGCCACAATGGAGGCCGCGATACCGGATCCCAATGCGCCGCAGACTTTTCTTATCTCGAAAATCGACTGGAGTTCGCTCGAGGAAGAGAAGCATGATGGATGGCTGGACTATTACCGCAAGCTCTTGAAGCTTCGGAGGGACGTCCTGATACCCCGCCTGCCGGGAATGAAGGGCCATTCGGCGCAATTCGAAGTGTTTGCCCCGGGTGGCCTGCGGGTGCAATGGCAACTGGGTGATGGCTCGACGCTGCGGTTGCTGGCAAATTTTTCCAGAGAGAGTGTGCGCGCGGCTCTGCCTGAAGGGCGCATCGTGTTCGCCTCCTTGCCCGATTCAGCATCATCGGATACGGCAAAAAATACGCTTGGTCCTTGCTCGGTGGTGTGGGCGCTCGAGCCGCTCCCATCGGCCAGCGAGACGCGAACGCCCGGCAGCGCCAACGAGCAATAGATATCAAGTCCTACCGCTGGTCATCGTCAAAAAAATCGGGTAAGGGAAAACCAAGGGTATGAGCAGTCCGCTTGATCAACTATGCAGTTTGTATGGCGTGCTGCCCCAATACAGCGATATCTGGGGGAACACCCGCTACACCTCGGAGGCAGCAAAGCGTGCCCTGCTCGGTGCAATGGGGGTGGCGGCGAATAATGAAGAGGAGACCGCCGCGTCCTTGCACGCTTTCCAGCGGCGCAAATGGGAGCGCGCGATGCCACCGGTACAGGTGGTGCGCGAATCGGCGCGGCCGTATCGCATCCCCATCGCTCTCCCCGTAACCCAGGATAAACTCGCCTATCGCTGGTATCTGCACAGGGAGTCCGGTGCCCGGGATGACGGAGAATTTACTCCCGGGCAGATGGAGGAGATGGAGCGCCATCGTCTCGATGATCCGGGCGGACAGGAATTCGTGCGGCGGGTGCTGGCGCTGGACCTCCCGATTGAGCCGGGTTATCACCGCTTCTCGATTGAACGGGCTGGCGGGGGTGATATTACCGCCGAGATGGCGTTTATCGTTGCCCCCGCCGCCTGCTACAAGCCGCCGGTCATCGAGGGCGAGGGACGCGTGTGGGGATTCGCCCTGCAGTTGTATGGTTTACGCTCCGAGCGTAACTACGGCATCGGGGACTTCGGGGATTTGCGCCGCCTGATCGAAATTTGCGCCGAAGCTGGTGGAAGCACGCTGCTGCTCAATCCGCTTCATGCGTTATTTCCCGACGCGCCCGAGCACGCGAGCCCATACAGTCCTTCCAGTCGCGCCTGGTTCAACCCGCTTTATCTCGACGTGGAGGCCATTCCTGATTTTGCCGAGTGCGAGGAAGTGCGCTCGATGGTGCATGCGCCACAATTCCAGGCGCAGCTACGGGCGCTTCGCGCTACCGAACAAGTGGATTACCGTGGTGTTGCAGAGGTGAAGTCCAAAGTTCTTGACTGCCTGTACCTTCATTTCCGCAGCGCTCACCTGAGCCAAAGCACCGATCGGGCACGCGCTTTTCGCGCTTTCCAGTCCGAGTACGGCCAGAGCCTGCGCAGGCACGCGTTATTCGAGGCGCTGCAGGAGTATTTCCGTGCACAGGATAGTGTTGTCTGGGGATGGCCTGTCTGGCCGGAAGCCTACCGTGAGCCGAATGCGCAGGAGGTGGAAGCGTTCTGCAATGCTCATCTCGACCGCGTGGAGTACTTTGAATACCTGCAGTGGCATGCTTCTACCCAGTTGGGCGCGGCCAGGACACGCTCATGGGAAGTGGGTTTAGGTGTAGGCCTGATGCTCGATTTGGCAATAGGGGTGGCGGAAGGCGGGGCGGCCACCTGGGCGGGACGCGGACTTTACGCACTCGATGCGCGGGCAGGCGCGCCCCCCGACGACTTCAACCGTCTCGGCCAGGACTGGGGACTGCCACCCTGGATTCCCCATGAACTTACAGCATCTGCCTATGAGCCGTTTATCGAGATGCTACAGGCCAATATGCGCGATTTCGGGGCGTTGCGCAAAGACCACATCATGGGACTACGCCGGCTGTTCTGGGTAGCGCCAGGCCTGCCTGCAACGGAGGGTGCCTATGTGCTCTATCCGTTCGAAGATATGCTGGGCATTTTGGCGCTGGAGAGCCAGCGGAACCGATGCCTGATAGTAGGCGAGGATTTGGGGACGGTGCCGGATGAAGTACGGGAAGCCTTGCTGCCAATGAACGTGATGTCAACACGGCTGTTGTATTTCGAGCGGCGTGACGACGGAAGATTGAAACCGCCGCACGAGTATCCGGTAAATGCCGTGGCTGCCGTAACGACGCATGATCTCCCGACACTGGCTGGATTCTGGCAGGGGCTAGACATTGATTTGCGCGACCAGCAGCATCTGTTCCCCGATGACGAGGTTCGCAATCAGCAAATTGTTGAGCGCGCCGCGGACCGCGCACAGCTGCTGGTGGCGCTGGAGGGCCAGGGCGTGCTGCCGCCGGGCGCCGGGCTTCACCCGGTCAACTTTCCGGAAATGACAGCGGAGCTCGCGGCAGCAGTCTACACCTATCTGGCGCAGGCGCCGTCGAAGCTCCTGCTCGTGCAGATGGAAGACGGCTTCGGGGTGCGCGAGCAGCCGAATCTGCCGGGTGCGCCAGAGCCCGCTTACCCTTGCTGGCGCCTCAAGCTACCGCTCAATCTCGAGGAGTGGCACGAGAGTATCTATTTGCAAGGTATATTGTGTGCGCTGCAGCGGGAGCGTCCGGCATCGCAAATGTCCGCCTCCTTAAGGGGAGCGGCTGCACAGGGAATAGAGCTGCAGATTCCGAGGGCAACTTATCGGTTGCAACTGAACCTGGATTTCAACCTCAGTCAGGCTGCCGAATTGATTCCATACCTGGATGAGCTGGGGATAAGTCACTGCTATCTCTCCCCCATCCTCAAGGCCCGCCCCGGCAGTTCCCACGGCTACGACGTCACCGACCATGGCAGCATCAATCCCGAGATCGGGACCTTCCGTGACTTCGAACAGTTCTCCGCTGCCTTGAAACGACGCGGCATGGGCCAGATCATGGACGTGGTGCCGAACCACATGTGTATCACGGGTGCTGATAGCGGCTGGTGGCTCGACGTGCTGGAAAACGGGCCGGCGTCACGGTTCGCCAGCTACTTCGACATCGACTGGTATATTTTTGGGGAGCACTTGCCAGGGCGGGTGCTGTTGCCCGTACTCGGCGACCACTATGGCGCAATCCTTGAGAGCGGCGAACTCAAACTTGCGTTTGACCCGGAACAGGGCTCGTTCAGCGTCTTCTATTACGAGCACCGGTTCCCCGTTGACCCCCGGGAGTATCCGCGCATTCTTGGCAATGGCCTCGAACGTCTCGAGACTCGGCTGGGCGGCCAGCACCCGGAGTTTCTGGAGCTGCAGTCTCTGATCACCGTTTTCAGCCACCTGCCATTGCGCGATAATGTTGTGCCCGAGGCGGTGGCCGAGCGCGCTCGTGACAAGGAGATACACAAGCGCCGCCTCGCCTTCCTTTCCGCGACCAGTGCGGACATTGCGCAATTCATCCAGGAGAATGTGGCGGTATTCAACGCGTTCAACGACCGTGCACCGGATGACAAGGGGAATCTCGACCTGTTGCACGAACTGTTGGAAGCCCAGGCCTACCGCCTGGCTTTCTGGCGTGCGGCTGCGGATGAAATCAACTACCGCCGTTTCTTCGACATCAATGATCTGGCAGCACTGCGGATGGACAATCCGGAGGTGTTCGAGAGCACACACCGGCTGATACGCGAGTTGCTGGCAAGGGGGTATGTCGGCGGGTTGCGCATCGACCATCCGGACGGTTTATACGCTCCAAAGGAATACTTCGAGCGGCTGCAGGCAATGGCGGCGATGCTCTCTCCCGGGACCCTGAAGGAAAATGCACAGCCGTTATACATTGTGGTGGAAAAAATACTCGCTGCGCATGAACATCTTCCCGAATCCTGGCCGGTCCACGGCACGACGGGTTATGACTTCGCTGCGATTTGCACCGGCCTGTTTGTCGACGGCCATTCTGCTGACCGTTTCACCCATATCTATGAGAACTTTATTCGGGCACGGCCGGACCTTGACGCCATGGTGCAGGCGAACAAGCATCTAATCATGGAAAACGCCCTCTCCGGCGAACTGCAGGTGCTGGCTACGCAACTTGCTCGCATCGCTAAAGGCGATCGCCGCACCTGCGACTTTACCTTCAATAGCCAACACAGTGCGCTGGCCCAGATCGTGGCCAGCTTTCCGGTTTACCGTACTTATGTTTCTCGCTGCGAAAGCTCCGCCGCCGACGCCCGTTATGTGGATTGGGCGGTGGGGATTGCGAAAAAGCGAAGCCAGGCGGCAGATCCCGGTATTTTCGATTTCGTGCGGGACGTG
This sequence comes from Nitrosospira briensis, assembly GCF_900115125.1. GTDB lineage: Bacteria > Pseudomonadota > Gammaproteobacteria > Burkholderiales > Nitrosomonadaceae > Nitrosospira > Nitrosospira briensis_A. Next base: position 156,249 of record NZ_FOVJ01000003.1, read on the forward strand.
CTGCTGGCGCGGCAGGCCAAGGGCAAGAGCGAGGCATACCAAAATGCAGTGTGCACCTTTGCAATGAAATTTCAGCAGTACACGAGCCCGGTAATGGCCAAGGCAATGGAGGACACCACTTTCTATCAGTACAACCGCTTGATATCGCAGAATGAGGTTGGCAGCGAACCGGGCCGTTTTGGAGTGTCGCTCGCGGCATTTCACCGGGAGAATCAGGAGCGGCTGGCCCGTTGGCCGCATGCCATGCTGTCCACCTCCAGCCACGACAGCAAGCGATCGGAAGACGTGCGTGGGCGCATTACTGTGCTCTCCGAAATACCCGACGAATGGAGCCGCGTCCTTTTGCGCTGGAGGAAACTCAACCGCAGTAGCCGCAGAAAGCTGGATAGCGGGTACGCGCCGAGTCGCAACGACGAGTATCTGCTATATCAGACTCTGCTCGGCGTATGGCCATTCGACATCCTGGACACCTCTGACAAGCCTGCTGCGGGCGAGCTGGCCCAACTCTCGGATCGCGTAGCCGCCTACATGCTCAAGGCTGGTCGTGAAGCGAAAGTGCATAGTTCGTGGATCAATCCGAACAAGGAGTACGAGGAGGCGACGCAAGATTTTGTGCGTACGCTTCTCTCCCCCCAACCGGTCAATCTGTTCCTGCGTGATTTTCTGCCGTTCCAGCAGCGGATTGCATGGATTGGCGCTTTCAACAGCCTGTCGCAGGTGCTGCTCAAACTCACATCCCCTGGAGTGCCGGACATCTACCAAGGCAACGAAGTATGGAACTTCAGCCTGGTGGATCCGGATAACCGGCGTCCGGTGGACTACAGCACGCGCGGTGCCGCGCTGTCTGCGATCCGTTCGATATGCGCCGAAGAGGGCGCCAGCGTATGCGCTCGACGTCTGCTGGAGAACGTCCGGGATGGCCGGATCAAGCTCTACCTGAGCTGGAAAGCGCTCACTTTTCGGCGCGAGCGCGAACAGCTTTTCCGTAATGGCGACTACGTAACTCTAAAAGCGCATGGCCTGCGCGCGGAGCATGTGTGCGCCTACGCGCGGCGGCATGGAAATGAGGTCCTGCTGGTGGTTGTGCCCCGGTTGTTTGTCGGGCTCATAGGGGAGCAGCGCGGTTTTCCAGTCGGCAAGGCTGCTTGGGCCGACACATGGCTTGAGTTACCGCCGGATTGTATGCGCGGGAAGTGGACCAATATATTGACCGAAGAGACGTTCGCGGGCCAGAGGCTGGAGCTGGCTCAAATTTTCGGAACGTTTCCCTATGCGCTGTTATATGGAAACAGACCAAATGACTGATGAGTGATCACCAGGCATTGGAAGCCGAAGAAGTCTGGCAGGACCCGTCAAGACGTGTCCTGCCAGCCAAAGCGGGTATCTGCGTTTCTACGTGGTGGATTGGTGATGCAGGGCAAATCCCGACAGAGTGTGTCTCATGCGGCGACGCTACATGTCGTTTGTCATACAGCGGGTGGTTTCAAGCCTGGCGTTGCAGGAGCACTAACGATCGCGGCACCACTGTCAGGCTCGCGCCGGCTTCGAGCGGTGATGCGCCGTGCGCATCCTCATCCCCACCCTGCAGCCAACCCTGAGCCGTGTCGAGCACCTTCAGCCAACGCAACCCCCAGTGGTTAGGAGGCAGGATGAAATCCATCTCTTCGAAATGGGCGTTGAAGATCAGGTAAAAGCTGTCATCCGTCACCGGCTCGCCACGGGCATTCGGGTTGGGAAAACTTTCTCCATTGAGGAAAACCCCCAGGGTCTGGATTGTCTCGCCACCCCATAACTCCTCGCTCGCCTGTTCCCCCATGTAATTGAACCAGGCGATGTCGTCCTTGTCCCCGCCGTGGATGGGTTGGCCCTGAAACCAGCGGCGGCGGCGGAAGACCGGGTGTTCATGACGGAATCGAATGAGGCGCTCGGTGAATTCCTGTAAATCTTCATCCACGTTGCTCCAGTTTACCCAGGAAATCGGGTTGTCCTGACAATAGGCATTGTTGTTCCCCTGCTGTGTGCGGCCGAACTCGTCCCCCGCAAGTAACATGGGGACGCCTTGCGACAGCATCAGAGTAGCCATAAAATTGCGCTGCTGCCGGACGCGGAGGGTGAGCACTTCGGGGTCGTCCGTGGGACCCTCGGCGCCACAATTCCAGGAACGGTTATCGTCGTGGCCGTCCCGGTTGTCCTCGCCGTTGGCCAGATTGTGCTTCTCGTTGTAAGACACCAGATCGCGCAGGGTGAACCCATCGTGCGCCGAGACAAAGTTGATGCTCGCGAACGGACTGCGCGAGTTTCCGCCGTAGAGGTCGGAACTCCCGGTAAAGCGGTAACCGAATTCGCTCAGAGTCGGAGCCTGGGTTCGCCAGAAGTTGCGCACACAGTCACGATACTTGCCGTTCCATTCGGACCAGCCTGATGGAAAGTTGCCTACCTGGTAACCGCCTTCGCCCAGATCCCACGGTTCGGCGATCAACTTGATCTGGTTTGTCACCGGATCCTGCTGAATGATGTTGAAAAATGCGTTCAACATCTGCACTTCGTGCAGCTCGCGCGCCAGCGCCGAGGCCAGGTCGAAGCGGAAACCATCCACGTGCATTTCCAGCACCCAGTAACGAAGCGAATCCATGATCAGTTGCAGTACGTGGGGCTGGCGCATACTGAGGCAATTGCCAGTGCCACTGTAATCCCTGTAATAGCGCCGATCCTCCATCAGCTGATAATAATAGGCGTTGTCTATCCCCTTGAGGCACAGCACCGGCCCCAGGTGATTGCCCTCGGCGGTATGGTTGTACACCACATCCAGGATCACCTCAATACCGGCCTGATGCATTGCCTTGACCATCGTCTTGAACTCGGCGGCGGCGGCGCCCGGCCGCTTGTCCGCGGCATAGTCGCCATGCGGCGAAAAGTATGCCATGGAGTTATAGCCCCAGTAATTCCGCAGGCCCCGGTCGTGAAGGTGCTTGTCATGCACAAAATAGTGCACCGGCAACAACTCGACAGCAGTGACGCCAAGTTGTTTCAGATATCCGATGGAGACAGGGTGAGCAAGCCCTGCATAGGTGCCACGCAACTCGGGTGGAATGTCGGGATGCTGTGCCGTGAAGCCCTTGACGTGCAACTCATAAATAACGGTTTCATGCCATGGCCGTTGCAGCCGGTGATCGCCGGCCCAGTTGAAGAAAGGCTGTTGAACAATGCACTTGGGCATGAATGGCGCGCTATCCCTGTCATTCGATGCGTCGGGGTCGGCATCGAAATGGTAGGGGAATACGGCTTCGTCCCAGGTAACATCCCCATCGATACCCTTCGCGTAAGGGTCGAGCAGGAGTTTGGAAGGATTGCAGCGGTGCCCTTGTTCAGGCGCCCATGGGCCGTGCACGCGGAAGCCGTAGCGCTGCCCCGGTTCCACGCCGGGGAGGTATCCGTGCCAGCAGTGTCCGGTGACCTCTGGCAGGCCTAACCGCGTTTCCCTGCCGCGCTCATCGAACAGGCACAGCTCGATACGCTCCGCCACTTCCGAAAATAGCGAGAAGTTCGTTCCCGCGCCATCATAGGTCGCCCCGAGCGGATAAGGGTTTCCCGGCCATATTTTCATCGGAGACATGGGTTCCAGCGGACAGAACAGGCGGTTGCCAAGGAGCCTCCAAAAAAATTCTCCGTGGGGCTTGCTACCGCAAAAATCCGGCTGATCACCAGGCGCATGCTGGAGGCTGTACGGTGGATGTAGGTCCCCGGGAGCGAAGGGAAGCAGGGCCCCCGAGTCTGCCCCGAGGGGTCCGCAAAGCTGAGTCGAGCGCACGCGCGAACACCAATTTTAGTCATCTCAGATTACTTGATTACTTTTCGAGGCTAGCCAAAAATAGATGAAATTAACTATAGCACGCACTGTCTGGCTCTGTCAGAACGCTATCGCTCGCTTTCAGCACCGGGTACCGACCTGTTTGTTCGGCGGCATGTCGTCTATTATGGCTAGCTCGAACATCCTTGCCGCGAGTACGATTTACTTGCGGAACGCATCACATGCGACAGTAAATCCTTCGCTGTACCAGTTCTCAACCAGCTCAATCCAGGGAAGGCTCATCGCGTGGCGCACCGGCGGCTCTGTTCCTGGATGCGTCGTCCGCGCGAGGCGGCTCGCCGAGATCCGCGCGCTGTTGTGCCGGACCACTGACGCGGCGCAAATTATATGCGGTGTTGATCAGACCGATGTGGGAAAATGCCTGCGGGAAGTTTCCAAGTTGGCGCCGGAGGCGGGGATGGTATTCCTCTGCAAGAAGCCCGAGGTCGTTGCGCAAAGACAAGAGGCGCTCGAAAAGGGCTTCGGCATCGCCCGTGCGGCCGATCATGGTGTAGGCGTCGGCGAGCCAGAAACTGCAAACGAGAAAGGTCCCTTCCTCGCCAGTAAGTCCGTCTTCGGTTTCCTCGACACGATAGCGCAGCACAAGCCCGTCTTCCAGGAGTTCGCGCTCGATAGCTTCGACAGTGCCACGAAAGCGATAATCCTCCGGCGGCAGGAATCCGACTTCCGCGATCAGCAAGAGCGAAGCGTCAAGCGCTGTCCCGTCATAATGCTGAACGAAGGTGTTCCGGCCCTTGTCATAGCCCCGCACCAGGACCTCCCGATGGATCTCCTCCCGAAGTGCGCGCCATGTCTCGACTGGTCCGCTGAAGCCGCTTTGCTCCACGGCCTTTATCGCCCGGTCAAATGCGACCCAGGCCATCACCTTTGAATGGACGAAGTGCTTGCGTCCGCCGCGCACCTCCCAGATGCCTTCGTCGGGCTCCCGCCACAGGCCCTCCAATCGCGAAAGCAGCGTTTGCTGAAACCGCCAGGCGTCCTGATTTGGACCAAGTTGCGATTTGCGGGCGGTATGAAGCGCGTCCATCAATTCGCCAAATACATCGATCTGAATCTGGTCGCAGGCGCCGTTGCCTATTCGTACAGGGACGCTGTTCTCGTAGCCGGGCAGCCAGGTCAACTCGATTTCCGTCAAGCGGCGCTCGCCATCCACGCCGTACATGATCTGCATCTGATTGGGCGCACCTGCGGCGGCGCGCAGCAACCATTCCCTGAACGCGCCAGCTTCATCGAAGTAACCGGCATTCATGAACGCGTATAACGTAAGGGCAGCGTCGCGAATCCAGCAGTAACGGTAATCCCAGTTGCGCATCCCGCCGATCTCCTCCGGAAGGGAGGTCGTGGGGGCTGCGACGATTGCACCGCTGGGCTGGTAAGAGAGCGCCTTGAGCGTGACAAGCGAGCGCTCCACAGCGTCCTTCCACACCGGACTCTCGAATTCGGAGAGTCTGCAAATGCGAACCCAGTCCCGCCACCAGGTTTCCGTGTGCTCGAGCCTCATCTGGGCGTCGCCGATGAAATGGGGCTCGCGATGCAGTGGATGATAAGCGAGCGTGAAGGGGACTACGTCGCCCTCTCTCACGTCGAACTCTGCTATGGTGCACATGTCCTCGCCATGAAGGGGGACACGGGTCACGAGCTCAACTGCGTCCGGCCCGGCCACCGCGTGTATTCCATAGTCGCGGCGGCGCACCCAGGGGATAGTCTTGCCGTAGCCGAACCGCAGGGCCATTTCCATCCGCATCGTCACCCGGCCTGACACGCCCCGTACCAGGCGGATTACATCGACTTTCTCGGGGTCATCGGAAAGCGGCATGAAATCCACGAGGACCGCCGTACCATCCCTCGTCTCGAAGGTGGTCTCAAGGATCGGCGCGTGAGGAAGATAGCGCCGGCTGGACCGCTGCGGGCCGCCCGCAGGGGATATACGCCAGTAACCATGCTCGCGTGTCCCTAGCAGAGCTGCAAAGCAGGCGTCGGAGTCGAACCGCGGGAGGCAAAGCCAATCCATCGACCCATCCTGTGCGACAAGGGCCCCGCTCAGCATGTTGCCGATGAATCCGTAATCCTCGATGGGCTTGCTCATCCTGCACCTCGGGCCACCGGGAAAGCGTCGTTCCGCCAGTGGCAAACGTTGCAGCCTTGCTGTGGCTGATCGAGGGGAAATAGCAGTCGATAATTATTTGTCAATCGCCGAGCAAGTTTCCCGATCACTCTCGCATTCCACAGCCTCATCCAGAGCATCAGGCATCCTGTTCCAGGAACGTGAACAAATAATGTACTGCTTCATCACCCGTATGCGCATAACGAACCTTTGCGTCATAATACAGAGCCACAACCGCGGACACACTATCCTGATAGATTTCAAATCCATCCACATCAGCTTCGCGAAAGAAGAACTTGCCCTCCATTGCCGTGACATCTTCAGGCAGGGAGCCCTGGCCCCCGGGGTATTGTTCTTCAAATTCCTGGACATGGCTGTTGTGCATGACAAAGTCATCGGAAACGGCGAAGCCTCCCCTTTCTTCAATCCCCTCGATCAAGCACGACAGCAATAGCATGAGTCTTCTTTTACCGATGCCTGCTATTTCATCCCGGGCTTGCCGCCGTACATAATCCCTGGAATAAATCAATCTGTCCGATACGGCGTCGATCATTGCGTCATCCATGGCAAAGAGAGACCACGCAGAGTGCGGTTCAGCTACAACGACCTTGTCGTTTGCCCTTAATTCGTCAGAAATAGCACGTACCCTGTTGAGATGCTTGCTGTATTCCGTGCAAAGCAGCAGGACGTAACGCTCCAGAGACGTCCCATAGTCCTTCTCCAACTCCTCGATTTGCGCCTTGATTTCCGGCAAGAAGTCTTCGTCCGACTCGAATTCATCAAATGATTTTATCTGGATCGCAATGCAGCGTTCTTCGCCACCCGGACCTGCCGTGCCTGAATATCTCATGACTATATCGGCCCCCCCGTTCGGGCGCCGAATATCATAGGTGATATCAGTGTACTTATCGAAGGAGGAAAGAATTCGCTCAGCCTTGTCATAGAAGCGGGGACACAAGTCCCTTTCGTGCTTCAGGTGGCAAAAGCCCTCGGTATCCTCGGGCTGCGCCTTAGGATGGCAAACGAGTTCTGCGAGGATTGCCGCAGGCGTAACCTGGTCTGTGAAGTGCATGCTCATATTCTTGAATAAGGCGCCTGGCAGGCTGTGGTGACGGTGACCAAAGCCGGTTTAACGACGACATTCTGCTCGATGAATACTGAAACTGCAATTCAAGCGGTAGGGAACTTGCATGATTTTCTGAAACAATGGCGAGACGGCACGGTTTCGTATCTCTTGCTTGAATACAAGGTGTGTTTATTTCCCCCGGTTTGTCCTGGTCTGAGTCGCTACGACTCCCATTTTGCCAGTCACCTGTTCAGTCTTCGAATTTCGTCACGTAACGCCATTACCTCCACTCGAAGGGCATCAATAGACGTGGTTCCCGGTAATTCGGCGTCAGGGTTATCAGCATCCCGGCCAATAAAAAAAGTGGCAAGGGTCGCGGTGACATAGCCGAACATTGCAAAACTGTAGAGCGCAAGAAAGAAACATAGCACACGACCCTCCGAGGTCTGGGGCCAGTACTCCGACCCCATCGTTGTCATGATCATTGCCGTCCACCATAAAGCGGAGCCGTAACTGGTCAGACTGCGGCCCTCCGGGTTGTTGTTCTCAAGAGCATACATTCCCGCCGCGCCCGCGAAAGTAACAATCAGTGTCAGCAGGAAAACGTAGCCGAACCCGCGCCTGTTCATGGCGGCCGACAAGGCACGCATGCCTCGATTGATGCTGCTGAGCACGCGCAACACCTTCATGCCGCGAGCAACACCGCCCAGCCTCGCCAAGCGAGTCAAGCGGAGCAGTTTTATAATACGAAATATCCGTAGGGCCGGGGCGAGAAGCGCGGCTGCACTTAACCAATTCCTCTTGAGATAATCAACTCTGCGTGGCGCAAGCCATAGCTCAAGGACGAAATTGAGAACAAAGATTCCCCAGATAATATATCCGGTAAATTCCAGAAGCGGGTTTAGTCCCCAGATTACTTCGACGACCAGCAACCCCAGCCATATGAAAGCCAGCACCAGCATGGGTATCTCGAACCACTCCTGCAACTGCTGCAGGAGTGTTTGGCGCTCGCTTGCGATGTTATCCCTTGAGGGGACCGGTTGTTCATCCATCGTCTAACCTCCTCGACTGGATTTCATTCATACCGCAGCGCCTCCACTGGTTTTAACGCTGCCGCCTTTCTCGCGGGATAAAACCCGAAAAATATGCCGACTGCGGAAGCAAAGGCGAAGGCAAGTAGCACGGTGCCAAGCGTTATCACGACCACCATGCCCACCGCCTGACTTACAGCCCAGGCGCCGCCGATACCAATGGCTATACCTGCAACGCCGCCCAGGATACAGATCACCAAGGCCTCAAGCAGAAATTGCGCGAGGATGGCGCGGCGGTTTGCGCCAATTGCCATGCGAATGCCGATTTCCCGTGTACGCTCGGTCACCGATACGAGCATGATATTCATGATGCCGATCCCGCCCACCAACAGTGATACCGAGGCAATTGCACCGAGCATGACGGACATCACCTTGGCTGCTCCCGAGGCGACGGCGGTAAGCGCTGCCATATTACGCACCGTGAAATCGTTTTCCACGCCTTCAGCAATGCGATGGCGCTGGCGCAGCAACTGATTCATCTCCGCTTCGGCTTCCTCCATCATCTCGGCCGATTCGGCCTGCGCCATCAGGAAACGTATCGTTCCGGGAAACTGGTTGCCGAAAACCTGGCGTTGCCCGGTGGTAAGGGGAATAAAAACCGCGTCGTCCTGGTCGCGCCCATCGAGACTCTGGCCCTTGACGCCAAGCACGCCGGCTACCAGAAAAGGGCTGTTCTTGATCCGCACCGTTTTTCCTGTCGGATCTTCGTCGCCGAACAGGTTTTTCGCCGTGAGTTGCCCCAGAAGGACAACGCGTGTGGCCGAACGCAAATCCACCTCGGTAAATAAAGCGCCGCTATCCGTCCCCCAGTCACGCACCTGGAAATAATCCGGGGTAACACCGGTGACTACCGTACTCCAGTTATTGGCACCGTAATTGAGTTGTGCGGTACCGGTAATGAGCGGGGCCGCAGCCTTGACTGAAGGCAGGCTGGCGATGGCTTGCGCATCCCCCATGGTCAGGGTTTGCACGCTGCCGCTAGCGGAACGCAGCGCGCCCGAGGAGGTTGCACCTGGCACGACAATGAGCAGATTGCTGCCCATCGAGCTGATAGCCTGATTTACCATGGTCTGCGCCCCCTGACCGACAGCGAGCATCAATACGACCGCAGCCACGCCGATGATCATGCCAAGCATGGTCAGGCCGGTGCGCATGCGATTGAGCCGCAATGCGCGAAGCGCTTCCCCAATAATAGCGAGCAGGCTCACGCCAACACCCCGGCGTCATGCACTACGCGGCCATCCTGCAAACGGACCAGGCGGCGTGTACAGGCGGCAATATCGTCCTCGTGAGTGACAAGCACAATGGTAATGCCCTGCTCGCGATTGAGCTGCTGAAAAACCGCCATGATTTCACGGCTGGTTTGGGTATCGAGATTGCCGGTGGGCTCGTCGGCAAGTATAAGCTGTGGATTGTTGACCAATGCGCGGCTGATGGCAACGCGCTGCTGCTGTCCGCCAGACAGTTGATTGGGTTGATACGCGGCAAAATTCCCCAGGCCGGTCTGATGCAATAGTTCCAGGGCGCGCTTGCGGCTGTCCGAGCGGTTCACGCCTGCGTACAGTAACGGCGTTGCCACGTTGTCCAGCGCCGTCATGCGTTTCAACAGATTGAAGCCCTGGAATACAAATCCGATGTTGCGATTGCGCACGCGCGCAAGCTCATCATCCGAAAGCAGGGCAATATCGCGTTCGTCGAGCCAGTAGTGCCCGCTGGTGGGTGTGTCGAGACAGCCGAGTATGTTCATCAACGTGGATTTCCCCGAACCGGAATGTCCCATGATTGCGACAAACTCTCCGCGATGTATGGAGAGGCTCACGTCAAACAGTACCTGGCTGTTCACCGTCCCGCCCCCCTTGCTTCCAGCAGCGCCGCTATCCAGACTATAAATTTTGCAGAGATTCTCTACCTGGATCAGCGGTTCGCCGGAGCCGGTTTGCTCAGGTAGCGCCATCAGAACATTCTGAACTTGAGTTTGCTGCCGGATTTTTCCTTATCGGTGGCTTCCCGGATTATCAGATTATCGCCTTCCCTGATTTCGCCTTCCACGATTTCCGTGAAGTTGTTATCGGAAATACCGGTTTTCACATCCACAGCCATAGCTTTGCCTTCTTCCGCTCGGTAAAGCAGGTGCTTGCCTGGCTGCCCAGCGACTGTCCCGGAAACCAGATCGGCCGCGGCGGGCCTGTAGCGTAGCGCCGCATTTGCGACCCGTAGCACTGCTTTTTTCTGATTCGTGGTAAAGCGTACGTTGGCGGTCATGCCAGGCAGCAAAGCCCCATCTTCATTGGGTACCGCAACGATCACATTATATGACACCACATTTTGCTGAATGGTGGGGTTGAGGCGTACCTGTTCCACAGTACCGGCGAACTCGCGCTCCTGATATGCGTCCACCGTGAAATGTACCGCCTGACCGAGGTGTATCTGCCCGATATCCGCCTCGGCTATGCTGGTATCGATTTGCATCTCACGCAAATCCTGCGCGATCTGGAACAGGGTGGGTGTCTGGAAGCTTGCTGCTACGGTCTGGCCAATATCCACATTACGTGCGATCACTACGCCCGAAATCGGTGAACGGATAACACTGTAATTGAGATTGGTTCGGTCGCGCTCCAGTTGGGCCACGTTTGCCGCAAGCTGGGCGCGAGCTGCTTCCAGTTGTTGTTCGAATGTATCCAGTGCCTCCGCGGAGATAAAGCCCTGTTCCCGCAGGACGCGATTACGTATCATCCTGTTTTTTGCCAGCTCCAGGGTAGCTCGAGCATTGCTGACATTGGCTTCCGAAAGCCGCAGTTGGGCTCGAAACAACGATGGATCAAGTTCAACCAATATTTGTCCCGCCTTGACCGGGTCATTGAAGTCAGCATGCAATTTGTAAGCAGTGCCCGATACCTGCGTACCGACATTAACCAGTACGACCGGGTTAAGCGTACCGTTTGCCGAAATGACTTGTACGATATCACCGCGGTCAACTGCTTGCGTCTTGTACTTTTCCTGTACCGATCCAGGTTTGGTTGTCCAGTACCATAAGCCTGCCGTAGTGGCTGCCAGCAGGGTGAACAGGATGGTAAGCAGCCTGGTGCGTGGGTTAAGAGACATATGGAAACGTGGTGACCGGGGATAGCGATGCCAGGCGGCAAAAACAAAAAGGCAGAATGTTACCTGAGTATAAGAAGTTTATGAATCAGGGAGTTTATAATCCCGCGGCACGGCACGGCACGGGGCATTGAGGCATGGCGGCTCAGGGAAACCTGGGAACGGGTGAAGGCCGGAGGACACTCCAGCTGAGCAATGGCAGGATCGATTGTCGTCCATCGCCGAAACAAGGTGGCTTGCCGGAGCTTATTTCGCATCGGCCTGGCTGGCGGCGAGCTCGCGCAATTCCTTGAGGCGTGCTTCTGCACTCGACATCTGGTAAAAATCGCCATCGCCGCTTTCCAGCGCGATCTGCAACTGTTCAATGGCGGCGGGGAATTCTCCCTGCCGTGTGTAAACTTCCGCTTGCGCGCGATGCTGCGACGTGAGGTTGCCAAGCGCTTCGTGTGTTTCGGCCTGTAATTTGTAGAGACGCACGTCATTCGGGTTGAACTGCAATTGCCGGGTTATGAACTCGAGCGCACTGCCTGCATTGCCACCGCGCAGGAGTGCCTTGGCATAGTCGTATGCCAAGGCCCGGTGCTGAGGGAATATTTCCAGCGCGGTTTCATAGATGGCCAGCGCTTCGCTGGTTTGTCCGGCTGCGAGTTTTACTCGAGCAGCCAGGGTCTCGATCATTGCATTGAGCGGCGTTGCTACGCTTTTAACCTGGATGGAGGTACCCAGGCTGTGATTTTCCAGCATTTCATCCATTGGGTCAGACTGCAAGGCATCATACAGACGTCCCAACTCCTTATCCGCGCGCAGATAGTCCCCGCCTCGCAGCAAGGCATGGACGAGGCCGTAACGTTCCACGGCCTCATTGGTGTATCGCTTCTCGGACAGAATCGAGTCGAAATACCTTATCGCATCGACAGGCTTTTCGACAGACGCACGCAGCTTGGCGCGCACGAGCTGGAAATCCAGACTGTCGGGAATCTGCCGGTAAGGCATATTGTGAGTGCGGTTCTCGATATCCGCGATACGCTCATATGTGATTGGATGCGTGCGCAGATAAGACGGAGCACCATTCTCGTGGAACCGCGAGGCTTTTTGCAGATGCTCGAAAAATGCAGGCATCCCGCGCGGATCAAGCCCTGCGCCGACCAATATGTTCAGGCCAATACGATCAGCCTCTTTTTCATGGTCACGGGTAAAGTCCAGTTGCGATTGAATCTGGCGTGCTTGCGAGGCGACCAGAATGGCCTGCCCTGCCTGGGAATTGGAACGTGAAGCCAGAATCGCCAATGCCATCGACGCTAGCGAGGTAATGATGTTGTATTTTTGCGCGGAAATCATGCGCGCGAGATGTTTCTGGGTAACATGCGCGATTTCATGCGCCATTACGCCGGCCAGTTCGGACTCGGTTTGCGCCGCAAGAATAAGCCCGGTGTTGAAGCCCATGAAGCCGCCGGGCAAGGCAAACGCATTAATGGTCGGATCTTGCAGCGCAAAAAATTCGAACTCCTGGTCGGAGTGGGCCTCGTTCGAGCTGAGGATCAGCCTTGTGCCGAGGTTGCCGAGATAGCCGGCGATTTCCGCGTCATCCAGATAGCTCGGGTCGGCGCGGATTTGCGTCATGATCTTGAGGCCGAGGTCTCGTTCCTGCTTTAGTGAAATAGTTGCCTGCGATACGTCACCAAGTTCGGGTAGCTCGCTGGCAAAAACGTCCGGCGTCAACAATTTCAGGTAACTTTTGCCAGCGCGGATACTCGACATGATTTCCAGGCCGAGCTCCTGTTCCTGCCGGTGCAAGATTGTGGTTGGTGATGCATCGGGTTTGAATAGTCCATCGGCAAAAACATTTTGTGTAAATATCATTGCCAATATAGCCGCTACATAGCGCGTTTTCATGTCGATAAGATAGTTCTCTCAGGGCGAAGTTCCTTCGCCGAGCAGGGCGGATATTCGGAGGTGCTGAGGTGGGGAGAGATAAGGGGGAGTATGCTTTTCGGCGGCGACCGTGCGGCGCAGGGAAAGGACCGGTGGGGTGAACATATAAAAAAAGCGGGCTGTTTTTTCCGGCTGAAACTGTCTGGAACAAAGCTTTTTATTTGCTCGGGTATAACTTTTCCCTGTCGCAGGCAAACACCCTAGATCGCCGCCTCATCCGTCTCCCCCGTGCGTATTCTCACTATCTGCTCGACGCAGGTGACGAAAATCTTGCCATCACCGATCTTGCCCGTCCGCGCAGTATTGATAATTGTCTCGATAACGCTGTCCAGAAGTTTTTCAGCCACCACTATCTCGATCTTAATTTTCGGCAAATAATCCACTACATATTCGGCGCCGCGGTAGAGCTCAGTGTGACCTTTTTGCCTTCCAAAACCTTTTACTTCTGTAACTGTCAACCCGCTTATGCCGATCTCATTAAGGGCTTCGCACACTTCGTCGAGCTTGAAAGGCTTGATGATAGCCTCGATTTTTTTCATGAAATTCCTTGATCGGGTTGTGTTTTTGTAAAACCGGAACGGATTTTATTTTGTTTATAAATAAAAGATATCAGAAAAACCTCGCGCGATTCGTGCCAGGTGAACTTGGCGGTTCATTAAAACTCGTCCAGATACCGTGCTGTGATAGGGTAGCGCCAGTCTTTACCGAAGCCTCGTTGAGTGATGCGAGGGCCAATGGGCGACTGGCGGCGCTTGTGTTCACTCAGGCGGACAAGATGCACCACGCGTCGCACGTCGGCTTCGGCGTAGTCCATGCTGAGAATTTCGCTGAGCGACAAATCATGCTCCATATACGCTTCGATGATGCTATCGAGTACTTCGTACGGTGGCAGGCTATCCTGATCGGTCTGGTCCGGCCGGAGTTCAGCTGAGGGCGCACGGTTGATCACGCGCTCGGGGATAATACTTCCCAGAGTGTTGCGGTGGTGGCAAAGCTGATACACCATGGTTTTTTTTATATCTTTCAATACCGCGAAGCCGCCCGCCATGTCGCCGTACAGGGTGCAGTACCCCACCGCCATTTCGGACTTGTTGCCGGTGGTGAGCACGATGGAACCATACCTGTTCGATAACGCCATCAGCAGATTGCCGCGTATGCGTGCCTGCAAATTTTCTTCCGTGACGTCGGCCCGGCCGTGCTGGGGCAGGGCCAGGAGCTCATGGGCCAGCGTTTGCCGATATTCTTCAAATACCGTATCTATGGGAATTTCGCAGTAATGCACCCCCATTGCCCGCGCCATGGCGCGCGCGTCCGACAGGCTGATATCTGCGGTAAATCGAGATGGCATCATTACTGCCCTCACTTTATCGGCGCCCAACGCATCCACGGCGATTGCCAGCGTGAGTGCCGAGTCTACTCCGCCGGAGAGACCGAGCAGGACGCCCGGTATGCCATTTTTACCCACATAATCCTTGACGCCAAGGCACAGTGCGCTATAGATCGACGCTTCCAGAGGTCGGGACGTGGGCATTTTCCCGCGTATGGGGATGCCGTTCTGAAGTTCGATGAGGCCGAGGGTTTCCTTGAACTCATCAAATTGGTGGGTCAATTCACCTTTGTGGTTCATGGCAAAGGAAGCGCCGTCGAATACCAGCTCATCCTGTGCACCAGTCATATTGGCGTAAACGAAGGAAAGCCCCGTTTCATTGATACGCTCGCGTATAACCTCATAACGCAAAGCTTGCTTGCGCATATGGTAGGGGGAAGCATTCAGTACCAGGATTATGTCTGCTCCCGCCTCCTTGGCGCAAGCCGCCGTTCTTTTTTGCCAGATATCGGCGCAAATATTGATGGAGAACTTTATCCCTTCCAGATCGAATACGCAGGGATGGGCGCCGGGCGCAAAATAACGGCGCTCATCGAATACAAAATCGTTGGGGAGCTCATTCTTGAAATATGTTGCGATTATTTTACCGTCGCGTATCAGTGAGGCGGCATTATGCAGTTTATTATCCGCGAGATGAGGATGGCCTATGAGCAAAGCCACGCCATTTATTCTTGCTGCAAGGTTCGCCATCGCTTTTCCGCACGCTTCGCGGAATCCCTCGCGCAATAACAGGTCTTCCGGCGGATAGCCGGACAGCGCCAACTCGGGCGTAATAACCAGCTTTGCACCCGATTGTTTCGCCCGATTGGCGTAATCGAGGATCTTCCTGGCGTTGCCGCCAAGGTCGCCGACTGTACAATTGATTTGGGCGATGGCGAGCTTCATGGTGAGGGAGGGATGGGATTCCGACTCTTTAGGTGGTAATCGGGCAATAGGGCAAGTAATAACCGGTCGAATAATACCAGAACGAACCGTCTTGCGCGGATGGCGCGCAGGCGCGACAATCCTCATGATGTCCAAGTTCACGATACATATAGCCGATTCTCTTCAGGATATCCCTGTCGCCGCATGGAACACGCTGGCGGGAGATGATCCATTTCTCCGGCATGAGTTCTTCTCCGCTCTGCATGAATCCGGATGCGTCTCCAGGGAAACCGGATGGTCACCGCAATTCATTACGTTGTGGGAACGAAGTATCTTGCGTGGCGGTATGCCGCTATATCAAAAAAGCCACTCGTATGGGGAGTATGTTTTTGATTGGGCCTGGGCAAACGCCTATCAACGCTATGGCCATGCCTATTATCCCAAACTGTTGAGCGCGATACCTTTCAGCCCGGTAACGGGACGGCGGCTAATGGCAGAGACTGTGGCGCACCGCGCCTTGCTCATCTCCGCTGCAATGAAGATCGGGCAGGAGAGCAATCGCGGCGCAACCGTCTCATCGTTTCATTGTCTTTTTCCACAGGAGCATGAAGCACGGGAAATGGAAGCGGCGGGGATGACCCTGCGCCAGGGGATTCAGTTTCACTGGAAAAACCGGGAGGAAGGGAAGTACGAGAATTTCGAAGACTTTCTGGGAGGGATGAGCCATGGCAAGCGCAAGAAAATCCGGCAGGAGCGGCGAAAGGTCCATGCTTCAGGTATCCGTTTCCAGTGGCTGTCCGGGCACGACATCAGCAACGCGTGCTGGCGTTTTTTTGTCGACTGTTACAACAAGACTTATGACGATCACCGCTCCATGCCATACCTCAATCTGGAATTCTTTGTGCAACTTGGCAAGAGCATGCCGGAGAATATACTGCTGATTCTGGCTTTGCGGGGAGACGAACCAATTGCGGCGGCACTTAACCTGCATAACTCGCACACCCTTTACGGACGCTACTGGGGTACGAAAGAATTCATTCCGGGGCTACATTTCGAGACTTGCTACTATCAGGCGATTGATTACTGTATCGCGCATGGCATCGAATTATTCGAGGGGGGCGCACAGGGTGAACACAAGCTCGCGCGCGGTTTTCTCCCTGTCCGCACCTGGTCTGCTCACTGGCTTGCCCATCCCGAATTTGCTGCCGCCATCGGTGATTATCTGGGAAGGGAAGCGCAGGACATTGATCATTATTTGAACGAACTGAACGACAGCTCACCTTTCAGGAAAGAGGTGGGTAAATGATCTTGCCTTTTCCAGGGCCTTGATCAGGGCATTTGGGCGGGGTTGCGCTCTTGCGCGCTGGTCTGAAAAACGCGAGAGCTTGCAGCGTTCGCCTGCATATAACGATTAGAGCATTTTCATGAAATATTGCAGTAATTGCGGTACGGCTGTTGAACTGCGCATCCCTGAAGGCGATACGCTGCCCCGTTACGTATGTTCCGCCTGCAATGTTATTCATTATCAGAACCCGAAGATCGTGGTTGGCTGCATACCTGAATGGGAAGACAGGATATTGCTATGCCGCCGAGCCATAGAGCCTCGCCTTGGCTTGTGGACCATGCCGTCTGGTTTCATGGAAAATGCCGAGACCCTGGTTCAGGGCGCGGAGCGCGAAACACTGGAAGAAGCCAACGCCCGGGTGGAGATGGGCGACCTTTATTCCATTTATAATGTGCCCCATATAAATCAGGTCCACGTGTTGTTTCGCGCCCGTCTGCTGGATATGGACTTCAAGCCCGGGATTGAAAGCCTGGATGTCAAACTTTTCCATGAGGCCGAAATTCCCTGGGACGCGCTTGCTTTCCGCGTTATTCGCGAGCCCCTGAAACGTTACTTTGAGGAGCGGCGGCAAGGGAAGTTGAGCTTTCACATGGGTACGATAGAAGAGGTTCGCGAGTAATCCCCTTGAAAGCATTTCTGGACAGGAAGGGCAGAATTTATTGCAGACAGGACAGAGACAGACAGGGAAAGGGCCTTACTCCATCAACACCATCTTCGAGCGCGCCAGCGGAGGGTTATCGGCGAAATAGCGTTTGATGCCGGCCAGTATGGCTTCCGCGAGTTTTTCCTGGTAGGCCGCATTTTTCAATTTCCTTTCTTCATCCGGATTACTGATAAAAGCGGTTTCCACTAATATGGAGGGAATATCCGGCGACTTGAGAACCGCGAAGCCTGCCTGTTCCACTTCAGTTTTGTGCAGATGGTTGACGTCCCCGATCTTCGCCAGCACTTCTCTGCCAAGCTTGAGGCTATCGTTAATCGTTGCGGTTTGGGACAAGTCAAGCAAGGTCTGCTTGAGATAGGGGTCCTTGATATCGAGATTGACTCCGCCGATCAAGTCCGCCTCGTTTTCTTTTTTTGCCAGCCAGCGGGCGGCAGCGGAAGTTGCGCCGCGTTCCGAGAGTGCGAACACGGAGGAACCCCGGGCATGGGGCTTGATAAACGCATCTGCATGCACCGATACCAGCAGGTCGGCGTTCAACTGCCGTGCTTTTACCAGGCGCATCGGCAGCGAAATGAAGTAGTCTCCCTCCCTTGTCAGGGCTGCACGCATATTGGGTTCTTTGTCTATCTTGGCTTTGAGTCTTTTGGCGATCTCCAGCGTGATGTTTTTTTCATGCGTGCCGTTGCGGCTTATCGCGCCAGGATCTTCACCGCCGTGTCCCGGGTCAATTGCCACGGTTATCAGGCGTATCATCTCCGGTTTGTTTTTTTTGGGGCTCTCAATGCTTCGGCCAGACTTGGCTTTGACATTTACATTGGTACTATTCCCGATATCGAGCTCCGGTTGCAGCGCGGTCGCTGTATTCTCATTCAGGAACGCCATGAGCGGATCGGGTGGGATAACAGGATAAACATCCAGCACCAGTCGGTGTCCGTAGTTGCCTACGGGCTTGAGGACAAATACCTGCGGCGCCACCTCGGTTTTAAGGTCCAGTACCAGCCGTAATACCCCGGGCTTGAAACGGCCGATACGCACCGTACTGATATAGGGATCGGCAGCGCCGATTTTTTCGGGCAGCCTTTCGAGTTCCGGCGTTAGCACGACTTTTTCCAGGTCGATCGCGACACGATCCGGGTTTTTTACAATGCTGACTGAATACTGTATGGGTGAAGCGGATTCCAGCGTGAGGCGCGTATACTCCTGCGCGGGCCATACGCGGGTAGCGCTGACCTTGATGTCTGCCCAAGCCGAATGGGAGAGCAAGGGCAACAGGAGCCCCACCATCGACAACCAGATAATGAAGATTGATGGGACACTAACGTTACGGCAACCACCCGTTGTCGCATTCAAGTATCTAGGCGGCCGCTGTCTTTCAGGGCCTGCCAATGTTTCAAACACAGTCTTCCGGCCTCCGTGCCTGCCTGAATTTCAATATTGCGGCCAGCTTCGGCGATGTGGAGAACAAACCCTAAATCAGCCGTGGGCAATAAGCCGCCCGCTTTTTCCGGCCATTCCACCAGGCAGATCGAGTCTGGGTTGAAATATTCCCGGAAGCCCGCTTCTTCCCATTCAACTGGGTCCTTGAAACGATAAAAATCAAAGTGATAGAAGTATAACCTAGAAATTTTATAAAGTTCAACCAAATTATATGTGGGACTTCTTACTTTCCCTTGATGTCCCAGGGCGCGCAGGATGCCTCTCGCCAGCGTGGTTTTGCCCGACCCCAGATCGCCGCTCAGGAAAATGACAAGGCCGGGGTGCAATATTTGCGCCACCTCGGCGCCAAGCGCCAGCGTTGCCGCTTCATCTGCAAGTGTGCGCACGATAGGCTTAGGGCAATTAAGGTGATGGACCGCGCTCGAGCCGGTATTATGTGAACTATGCAAGAAAAAACCTCTAAAGATCCGCTACCAGCGCCTCCGGCACAAACTCTCGATTTTACTCAGCTCACCCGGGCGATCAAGGCCTGGGCTGAGGAACTCGGCTTTCAGGATATTTGTATTGCGGATGCCGGCTCCGACATGGCCAAGGCCGAATCCGGGCTGAGCGAGTGGCTGCGCCACGGTTTCCATGGTGAGATGGATTATATGGCAAAGCATGGTACGCGGCGTACTCGTCCGGCGGAGCTCGTTCCCGGCACGCTCCGTGTGATCTCCGCGCGCATGAACTATATGCCCGCGGAGGCGAGAGATAGCTGGCAAGTGATCCGGGACGGTGAAAAGGCGTTCATTTCGCGTTATGCGCTCGGGCGCGATTACCACAAGGTGCTGCGCGGACGCTTGCAAAGACTTGCGGATAAAATCACCGCCGCGACAGGACAGTTCAATTACCGTGTGTTCTCCGACAGCGCGCCGGTGATGGAAGTTGAATGGGCGCAGAGGTCGGGTCTTGGCTGGCGCGGCAAACATACCCTGCTGCTTTCACGCGAAGGGGGATCAATGTTTTTTCTTGGCGAACTGTTTACCGATTTGCCATTACCGATTGATAACCCCGTGGGGGACTATTGCGGAAGCTGCACCAAATGCCTGGACATATGTCCTACTCAGGCGATCATCGCACCGTATCGCCTGGATGCGCGGCGCTGCATTTCGTATCTCACCATCGAACATAAGGGCAGTATTCCCGAAACACTGCGTCCCTTGATCGGTAACCGGGTGTATGGCTGCGATGACTGCCAGCTGGTCTGCCCATGGAATAAATTTGCGGCAGTGACAGGTGAAGGCGATTTCTCTGTGCGGAATGGATTGGACGACACATCCCTGGTTGAGCTATTCAGTTGGAGCAGGGAAGAGTTCGAGGCCAGGCTCGCTGGCAGCCCGATCCGTCGCATAGGCCACGAGCAATGGTTGCGTAACCTGGCGGTTGGGCTGGGCAACGCGCCATTCTCCGCAGGCGTGATCTCTGCGCTGCAAGCGCGCCGGGACGACCCCTCTTCCCTGGTTCGCGAGCATGTGCAGTGGGCACTGCATCAGCATGATAGCCGCGCGGCCAGAGTTCTTGAGTCTCCTTGAGTTTCCTTGAGCCCCTGGATTCCGGGTGCAATATGTAGAGCAATAAAAAGCTCGACTGTGTACGGCATTTAACAGACGATGAGCGAAAGGTGTACTAAGGTCCAATTCGCAGCACTTGCTTAAGTCGGTAAGATTCAAATTGTGGTTTCGGGAAGTCGGCTGCGAATGAAATTTTCGCCGATCAGAGACGATTTGCCTATACGATATTGTTGATGGAAACGATGTGTGCGACACGGGAAAACGGCGTCATGAATTGCACTCGCTGATGAGCCGTAAGATGCTATTATGCGGCCCTTAAAGATGCTGTCTGCTCGCCTTGTCCGATAAAACTTGCGCTTGAATCAGTGCTGTCTTGACAGACATATTGACTTGTAGCATCTTATTTTTCAGTGAAAGCCAATGTTCCTGCGCGGCCCAGCGCATCTTAAATAAACAAAAAAGGAAATTCAGTGAAGGCTCTGCATATCGGCATCATAAAGCGGCTGGCTTTTTTTGCTATCGTGTTTCCCGTTTTTTCCCTCGGTGGTTGCAAAACGTTTCCGCCGCTTTCTCCAGACGAGCAGTATCTTGCACACGATTATCTGATAGGTCCGGGCGATAACGTGGATATCATCGTCTGGCGCAACCCTGAGGTTTCCATGGCGGTACCGGTTCGGCCGGATGGCAAAATTACAACTCCTCTGGTGGAGGATCTGCCGGCCAGCGGGAAAACTTCGACACAGCTGGCCCGGGATATTGAGGTTGCGTTATCCAAGTACATCCAGCAACCGGTTGTCACCGTTGTCGTGACAGAATTCGTAGGGCCGTACACCGAGCAAATCCGGGTCATAGGTGAAGCTGCCAAGCCCCAGGCGCTACCCTACCGCGAAGAGATGACGCTGATGGATGTATTGATCGAGGTTGGAGGCATGACGGAATTTGCCGCAGGCAACAAGGCCAGAATCGTTCGCAACATAAATGGAAAACAGCAGCAGTTCAGCGTCCGGCTGGACGACTTGATAAGAGATGGCGATATAACGGCTAACATGCCGGTCCGTCAGGGAGATGTTCTTGTCATTCCGGAAAGCTTTTTCTGATTTTCAACCCTGCTTGTACCGGTCAGGCAACCGTTACAGAGTGAGAGGTCTTTCCGACAAGGTTTGTTCCATGGAGATTAATTGCGGGGAAAGGATCTTCCGAACAGCTATTCCTCTTCCGCCGCTCGCTACAGACAATAATTATTCCTGTTCACCGCAACCTTGCGCTGGCGATCCAGTTTTATTGATAAACCGGATTGGTTTCATGATCAGGAGGAAGCAGTACAAAGATAATGACGAGAACAAAGGTAATGGGATCCGCTGGCGGAGTCACACAAAGACGATGAGAAATCATTTTACTGCCGCAAAAATGGCATCAATATCTATACGGATCGTTTGATAAATGGAGGAACTTACTACCCAGCTGCTCGTTTATCTGAAAGGGGTATGGAAATATCGCTGGATTGCAGTTATCGCCGCCTGGACCGTCGCCATAACGGGGTGGCTTATTGTTTACAAATTGCCAGATGATTACCAGGCCTCCGCCAGAATCTACGTCGATACTCAAAATGTGTTGAAGCCCCTGATGGCAGGAATGACTGTATCTCCTGATCTGCAACAGCAGGTTTCCATCATGAGCCGGACCCTTATCAGCCGTCCAAATGTCGAGAGGGTAGTCCGCATGGTGGATCTGGATATCAAGGCGAAGGATGTAAAGGACCATGAAAGGCTCATCAAGGATCTGATGGATAAAATCAAGCTCGGGGCGGCAGGGCGCGACAATCTTTTTACGATTCACTATAACAGCCAGAACCCAAAACTTGCCAAGGATGTCGTTCAATCCCTGTTAACCATTTTTGTCGAAGGGGGTCTCGGGGACAAGAAACAAGACTCCTCGTCGGCAATTCGTTTTATCGATGAGCAGATTCAGAGTTACGAGGAAAAACTGATTGCCGGGGAAAACAACCTCAAGGCATTCAAGCAAAAAAATATCGGAATAATGCCGCAGCAGGGCAGTGATTATTACTCACAGCTATCTCAGGCTATGGAAGATCTCAACAAGACGAGGCTGGCGTTACGTGAGGCGGAACAGGCGCGGGATGCGATCAAAAGGCAGATCACCGGTGATGAACCCGTTCTTCTGGTGGACCAGGGCGACCCTGTGTCATCCATTGTCAACGTGGAGCTTGATTCTCGAATCGGCGGGTTGGAAAAGAATCTGGATATGCTCAGGCTGAACTTTACGGAACTGCACCCCGATATCGTTGCAACAAAGCGGCTGATTGCTCAGCTTGAGGAGCGCAAGCTGGAGGAATCAAAGCTGACCAGGTACAGCGCTGACCCAGGGAAAAATTATAGCCCCATGCTGCAGCAACTCAATGTAGCGTTGGCAGAAGCCGAAGCTGACGTGGCTTCGATGATGGCGCGAGTGGAAGAGTATACTGCCCGTTACGATCGGTTGAAATCCTTGAGCAATGCAGTGCCCCAGGTTGAAGCGGAACTTACTCAGCTTAACCGCGACTATCAGGTGAACAAGGCGAATTATGAGAAGCTTCTTGAGCGCCGCGAATCAGCCAAGATATCGGGAGAGCTTGGTTTGCAAACCGATTTGATGTCGTTCAGAATTATTGACCCGCCCACGGTTTCGGAAAGACCGGTGGGACCGGACCGTGCCAAGTTTTTCTCAATTATCTTCCTTGGCGCGTTATTGGCCGGGATTGGGCAGCGTTTGTCGTCAGCCAGATAAGGCCCACGTTCCACAGTCAAATCAGTTTGCGCGAAGTTTCCGGCAAGCCGATATTGGGTTCAATACCCATGATCTGGACCGATCAGCAAAAAGTAAAGCGCAGGAAGCGGCTTTACGCATTCGGTTTTTCGCTGCTGTCCTTGCTGGGTTTATATGGCGTGCTAATGATAAAAATGGTCTAACTGGTTCTGGAAACTTACCCCGGCCTCGCTTGTTATTTGCGTGAAACTTTTCGGATGCAGCAGGAGGCTTAGATGCGAAGTTTCGCCTTTTTCCCCGGATCTCGTGTCTGCGCGTGTTTATGGCAATATAGCTTTGCCATGAAAACAGTTTCCCGCACTGGTGTTACTCCCGGAGAACAACAGGTATTTCGCATCTTTTTTATCGAACCTCTGCAATCCTTCTCAACCTTGATGCCAAACATCTTTCTCGCAGTGAAGCCCATAAAACCGCAAACTCTGGCAGTCCCGAATCCAATCACATTGGAGAAAGCGTGAGCATTATTGAAAAAGCCGCAGATAAACTCGAAAAGGAAGTGAAGCCCCACGTCCAGCAGGCACCCGCTGCCCCCGTTGATCCTGCCCCGGCACACGGCGAAAATGGCGTGCCCCGGGATGAGCCCGGCCCGGATTTTCAGTCAAGCCCTGCATTGACATCAAAACGCATTACGCTTGACCAGGCAAAAATGCGGCAGTATGGGATCGTCACCCCAGCGCAAGGAAGAACGCAAATAGCCGAGCAATTCCGCGTTATCAAGCGGCCGTTGCTCACCAATGCGTTTAACAAGGGTCCGGGCATGATCAAGAATGGCAACCTGATCATGGTTACCAGCGCGCTCGCAGGAGAAGGAAAAAGCTTCTGCACGGTTAATCTCGCCATGAGCATCGCAATGGAGATGGACCGTACTGTATTGCTGGTGGATGCTGATGTGGCCCGTCCTTCGGTACCGAAAATTCTGGGTCTTGGCACAGAAAGAGGTTTGCTGGATATTCTCCTCGATGACAAGCTCGAGCTGGCGGATGTCCTGATTAAAACCGATGTAGAGAAGCTTACTCTCCTCACGGCGGGGAGACGGCATACGCATTCGACCGAGTTGCTGGCAAGCCAGAGCATGGGCGAGCTATTGAAGGAACTTGCGGAACGCTACGCCGATCGCGTCGTTATTTTTGATTCCCCACCGCTGTTGCTGACGAGTGAAGCGCGTGTTCTGGCGAGCCAGATGGGGCAGATCGTGCTGGTAGTGGAGGCGGAAAGGACATCCCAACAGGCCGTCAAGGAAACGCTCCGGCAGATCGAATCCTGCGATGTGGTGAATTTGATCTATAACAAGGCCGGATCATTTTCCGGCGGAGAATATTACGGTTACTACTATCATGAAAGTGCCTGAACATAAGCGCCGTCACAGCGCTTTGTTCCAGGCTGCTTGCGCCCTGGGCACCGTTGCGTTGCTGTTATCGTCTTACTCGAATGCAGCTGAATGGAAGGTTCTTCCGCGCCTGCGTGTGCTCGAAACTTATTCCGACAATTTGAGAATGACACGAAATGACAACGGATCGGGTGACCTCATTACACAGATCAATCCCGGCTTGTCGGTGAGCAGCGTAGCGCGCCGCTTCAGTCTCGATGCGGACTACACGATGAACAATCTCATCTACGCTGAAGCAAGCAATTTCAACAGAATCAGGCATCAACTGAACGCTACTGCTACTACCGAATTGATTGAAGATCTTTTTTTTGTGGACGGGAGAGCCAGAATAAGGCAGCAAAATGTTTCCTTGCTCGGGCCGCAATCTTTCGACAACGTCAACGTCACGGGTAACCGGGCTGATGTAAGAACCTTTAGTGTCAGTCCATATCTGCGTCATCGTTTCCAGAACTTTGCATCCGCAGAATTGCGCTATACCCGTAGCCTGGTCACTTCAAATGCGAATTCGCTTTTCAACAGCAGCGGGGACAGCTTCAGCGGCGGACTGAATAGCGGGACTGCCTTCCAGACGCTCAGCTGGGGCGTGAACTATAGCAATCAAATGGTTCACTTTGATCGTAATGATCGAACAGTCGAAATGGAGCGCACTATAGCTAATCTTGGATACCGGATCACGCCCCAGTTCGGCCTGACGGCAAGTGGAGGATATGAACGAAATAGTTTCATTTCGATCAGGGGAAACCCGTCGAGTCCCACCTGGACAGTTGGTTTTTTTTGGAATCCAAGTGAAAGAACGAGCATTGTGGCAAATGCCGGTCAAAGATTTTTTGGTGATACCTATTTTGTCCTGGCCAATCATCGCACACGCATGACAGTATGGGATGTGAGTTATAGCGAAGATATCACGACCTTCAACCAGCAGGCACAAGCTGGCGCACCGATCAACCTGGCCGGTTCATTAGGCCAGTTGCTGGGTGCCCAGAATCCCACTTTTAGTCCCGGACTCATCCAGGAAAACAGTGGCGCCCTTCTCGGTCTCGGTGCTTCGGGTGCTTTTTTTGATCCCAACAATTTTTTTACCAACCGGCTTTTTTTGCAGAAGCGTTTTCAGGCATCGGTTGCGATGAACGGCACAAGAAATACGCTCGTATTCAGAGTATTCAATATGACGCGCAAAGCATTCTCGCCGGAATCGGTCGATGTCGGCATTGTCGGGGCGGAGAATCTGGCGCTTCTTAACCACACGAGGCAGAGCGGCGCCAATGCAATGTGGAGCTACAGGCTCTCGAATCTTACCCGGGCGAACGTCAATTTCGGATATTCACGATTCAGTTTTCTTGGCCACGACCGGGAGGATGATTTCATGTTGTCAAGCATTAGCCTGACAAGGCAGTTCCCCCAAATCCTGCGCAATCTGAATGGCATGATCATGGTGCGGCATAACGAACGGGATTCCAATCGGCCGGGGGGGAATTATCGAGAGAATGCCGCTCTCGCTTCGCTGAGCATAAGCTTCTGATGGATTAGCCGAATGTACCGATCATACTACGGCTTCAACGCCAAGCCGTTTCAATTGAAACCGGACCCGCATTTCTTCTTTGGCAGCACGGGCCATAAACGTGCGATGGCCTATCTCGAATACGGGCTGTCACAGGGCGAAGGTTTTATCGTCATTACCGGAGAAGTTGGCGCCGGTAAAACTACACTGATGCGCAATCTTTTCCGGAAGCTGGAATCCGAGAAGATCGTTGCCGCCCAAATCGTCAATACTAACCTGGACTCTGACGATACATTGAAGATGGTGGCGGCAGCGTTCGGGTTGGCCGTGCCCCATGGAAACGCAGGGAAGGCTTCCCTGCTGATCGGACTCGAACAGTTTTTTCGCCAATGTGATCAGCAAGGAAAGCGCGCGCTTCTGGTGGTGGATGAGGCACAGAATCTCTCTTCGCGCACCATAGAAGAGTTGAGAATGCTCTCCAATTTTCAAACGGATGATAAGCCACTGTTACAGACCTTCCTGCTGGGGCAACCCGAGTTCCGGAAAACCATGCTCAGCAGCGAGATGCAGCAGTTGCGGCAAAGAGTGACCGCAACCTATCACCTCGGGCCCATGGATTTGGTGGAAACGCGAGCTTATATCGAGCACAGGTTAAAGACCGCGGGCTGGAACGGCGATCCGTCTTTTGACGATGACGCCTTTGCGGAAATACATATTTATACGGATGGCATTCCCCGTAGGATCAACGCATTGTGCGACCGCCTCTTGCTCATGGGCTACCTGGAGCAATTGCACAACTTCGGCAGCTCCGCGGTCACCGACGTCATTCGCGATATTCAGCATGAGTTCGATATGTCCGTTGCCACGGGAGACATTCCGTTCGAAGATGAAACCGCTGCTGATCGGGATAGGGCCGAATCCCTCCTGCGGTTGGAGGAGATGGCCGGCAGGGTGGCGAATCTTGAGGATTCGGTTGTCTCTTTAATGATACTGGTCAAGCGTATACTCTCGCTGGCTGATGTGAGCAAGAGGCTTCGGTAGGAAAAGACCAAATGTGCATCTTCACGCAAGTTATGCCATTCACCGGTTACATTCAGGGTTGGCGGATGGCAGGAATCGCAGGCACCGCTTCGCATGGAGAAATGAGTGCAGAGTTACTTGTTTCGCCTGGGCGATGCGAGATGTTCAAATGAATCCGTTACCGATCCGCAACGCCATGACGGTCGATGTCGAGGATTATTTTCAAGTTTCTGCTTTTGCGCCTCATATTTCACGGGAATCCTGGACATCCATATCCTGCCGGGTGGAATTCAATATAGACCGGATCCTTGCCTTGCTCGATGAGGAAGGCGCCCAGGCGACCTTTTTCACTCTGGGATGGATCGCCGACCGTTACCCGGCAATGGTCAAACGAATTGTCGCAAGCGGCCACGAGCTCGCAAGTCATGGATGGGCTCACCAGCGCGTCTCGGATCAAGAGCCCCATGAATTCCGCGATGATATAACCCGAAGCAAAATGCTACTGGAGGATATCGGCGGTCAGCAGGTGATCGGGTATCGGGCGCCCAGCTTTTCCATAGGCCGCCATAATCAGTGGGCCCTGGATCTGCTTCAAGAGGCCGGCTACCGCTACAGTTCCAGCATTTATCCAATTCAGCACGACCATTACGGTATACCCGATGCACCGCGCTTCGCCTATTATCCGCGCGATAGTGATCTGCTTGAAGTGCCGATCACTACGATGCGGGTGTTCAAGCGGAATATTCCGGCTGGAGGCGGCGGCTATTTCCGGCTATGGCCTTATCCTGTTTCGCGATGGTTTCTGCAGAGATTGAACCGGCTTGAAAAACGTTCCGCCATCTTTTATTTCCATCCCTGGGAGATCGACCATCAGCAGCCACGCCAGAAGGGTATCAGCATGAAAACGCGCTTTCGTCATTACCATAATCTTCATCGCATGGAAGATCGGGTGAGGGCGCTTACCCGCGATTTCAAGTGGGATCGCGTGGATCGGATATTTCTGGAACGGCATGCATGAGCTCTGCTATTGATGTGCTCCTGGAGGAGCACAAGGATTCCTCTCTTGTTGCGGAGAAACCGTCTGTTCACCTGCTACAGGCACAGGACGCGAAACGATGGGATGAATTCGTATTGGCTTGCCCGGAAGCCACCTTCTTTCACCGGGCCGGCTGGCAAACGGTTATAGAACGCGCCTTT
This sequence comes from Nitrosospira briensis, assembly GCF_900115125.1. Classification (GTDB taxonomy): domain Bacteria; phylum Pseudomonadota; class Gammaproteobacteria; order Burkholderiales; family Nitrosomonadaceae; genus Nitrosospira; species Nitrosospira briensis_A. The sequence continues at coordinate 184,584 of NZ_FOVJ01000003.1, forward strand.
GCGCATAAAACCTGGTTCCTCTTTGCCGAATTACGGGGACACATTCAAGGCGTATTGCCGCTGGCAGAGATCAACAGCCGCGTTTTTGGCCATTCCCTGAGTTCCCTGCCGTTTTGTGTCTATGGGGGCATTGCCGCTATCTCAGAACCTGCCCGGGAAGCGCTGGATGCGGCTGCTCAAGAGCTGGCGTCGCGGCTGGGGGTGGATTATCTGGAATACCGGAACGTAAAAACGCTGCACCTCGACTGGCCCGGGAAGGATCTGTATGTGACCTTCCGCAAGGAAATATTGCCGGAAATTGAGCAGAACATGCAGGCGATTCCGCGGAAGCAGCGGGCAATGGTACGCAAGGGCATCAAGGGTGGACTGGAAAGTACCGTAGATACGGGCATCGAGCGCTTTTTCTCAGCCTATTCGGCAAGCGTGCATCGCCTTGGAACGCCGGTTTTCTCGAAAAGGTATTTCCGCCTCCTTGAAGAAGTGTTTACTGATGATTGCGAGCTCATGATTATCACGAAGGAAGGACGTATCATAAGCGGTGTCATGAGCTTTTATTTTCGTGATGAAGTTTTGCCTTATTACGGGGGCGGGACCAGCGACGCTCGGGATGTGGCGGGAAACGATTTCATGTATTGGGAACTGATGCGGCGCGCTTGTGAAAGAGGCTATAAAACCTTTGATTTTGGACGCAGCAAACGTAACTCCGGCTCTTTCGATTTCAAGAAGAATTGGGGATTCGAGCCACAACCCCTCCATTACGAATATCAGCTTCACCGGGCCGAAGCCGTACCTGACAATAATCCCCTTAATCCTAAATATCAGCTCTTCATCAAGGCATGGCGAAAACTTCCCCTTTCGCTGGCGAATCTTGTCGGCCCTCATATCGTAAGAAATCTTGGTTAGTTAAATGCGGGAACTTCTCTATCTTGTCCACCGCATTCCCTACCCTCCGAACAAGGGCGACAAAATAAGGTCTTACCATCTCCTGAAACACCTGAGCCAGCGTTATCACGTTCATCTGGGTACCTTTATTGATGACGAGAACGACCGGAAATATCTTGAGAAAGTCAAAAGTCTTTGCAAGGAAACCTGTTTCGTCAGTCTCCACCCAACGATAGCCCGCATGCGCAGCCTCTCCGGTCTATTTACCGGGCAGCCTCTCACCTTGCCCTACTACCATGATAAACGTTTGCAGGCATGGGTAAACAATGTGCTCGAAACCCGGCCTCTCAAAAATATTCTGATCTTCTCATCGGCCATGGCGCAATATGTCAGTCATGCGGGTCACATTAATCGGGTAATGGATTTCGTGGACATCGACTCGGATAAATGGATGCAATATGCGGCGACCAAGACGTGGCCGATGAGCTGGGTCTATCGGCGCGAGTCAAGATTGCTGCTCGACTACGAAAGGCGGGTCGTTAAGGATTTTGACAGCGCGACTTTTGTTTCCGAGACAGAAGCCGATCTATTCAGGCGGCTCGTGCCGGACGCTGCAACAAAAGTAACCTATTTCAATAACGGCGTGGACGCTGATTATTTTTCGCCGCAGAATAGTTACGCTAATCCCTACCCGGCCGGTACAAACACGCTGATCTTCGTGGGAGCCATGGATTATTGGGCCAACATCGATGCTGTAGTATGGTTTTCGCGCAGCGTCTTTCCGGCCATTCGCGCCCAGTCGCCCGGGCTTGAGTTTTATATTGTCGGCGCCCGTCCAACCGCAGCGGTGCTGGCCTTGTCGAGCCTCCCTGGTGTCACCGTAACCGGTTCGGTGCCGGACGTCCGGCCCTATCTGACTTACGCAGCCCTGGCTGTGGCGCCGCTCCGCATCGCCCGCGGAATACAGAATAAGGTGTTGGAAGCCATGGCAATGGAAAAGATCGTCATCGCTTCTCCCCAGGCGATGGAGGGAATAAACGCCTTCCCCGGTCAGGAACTGGTGGTGGCTAACGACGCAGGCGATTTTATTCGCCGCATCATAACGCTGCTTCAGGACGTACCACACCATGCAATCGGCCATGCTGCGCGGGCGCGGGTCCTGGATGATTACAGCTGGAATAAAAGCCTTGGGCAAATCGACGTGCTCCTGTTACAGCCAGAGGCAAGTTGATCAACCAGGATTGATAAAACGTGCAAAACAGATTTTCAGCTGCCGGAAATAACAGGGTATGAATGCGCAAATGCCGCAAAAAATTGTGGATGATGCGCCGGTAGCGATAGACCAGCAAAAGGTGAAGATGGTCACGCTGCTCACACTCGCGACCGTCGCGGTAATCCTGATCGCCTACCATGAAACCACCTGGTCCATGGTTTCGATCTGGAACCGGTCCGAAACATTTGCCCATGGTTTTCTAATTTTTCCGTTCAGTGCCTACCTTATATGGGTACGACGCAAGCATCTCGGCAAGCTTTCTTCTCAGCCAAACTTCCTGGCTCTGCTGGCGCTTGGTGGCCTGGGTTTTTGCTGGTTGCTGGCGACCCTTTCCAGTGTTCAGGTATTTGCACAATTTTTCCTGATTGCAATGATTCCTGCCACGGTCTGGGCGATTTGGGGGAACCGGATGGTGCGGGCGCTTGCCTTTCCGTTGACTTATCTCCTGCTTGCGGTACCTTTTGGTGACGGGTTGATCCTGCCCCTGATAGACTTTACCGCTGATTTTACCGTAACGGCACTTCAGTGGACCGGCATTCCTGTTTATCGCGAAGGTAATTTCTTTTCCATTCCGAGCGGAAATTGGTCTGTAGTGGAAGCATGCAGCGGCCTGCGCTACCTGATCGCATCTTTCACACTGGGTACGCTTTACGCCTACCTGACATATCGGAGTTTGAGTCGCCGCGCGGGGTTTATTGCAATGTCGGTGATTGTGCCCATCATTGCCAATGGTGTTCGGGCCTACCTGATTGTTATGACCGGGCACCTGAGCGACATGCAGATGGCTGTTGGCATCGATCATCTGATCTATGGCTGGATATTCTTTGGCTTCGTGATGTTGTTGTTATTCTGGATAGGCTCCTTCTGGCGCGAGGATGACGAGGAGTTCGATAGCAGTAGCACCGGTGTTGCAGCCGGGTTGCAGCCTGAAGCTGAGTTCAATTCGGACAAGGCGCCATTGAAGAGCACGGTTTCCGCCGCTGGCGCCGTCCTTGCTGTTGCCTTCATTTGGCCTGTATACGCCAGTTACCTGGAGCGCGAGTATTCCGGTGCCACGGACCCGGCATCGGGGATCGAAGTCCCCCGCCGACGTGGAGAATGGGAGCCCGGCGCGAGCCTTGTCTCTGACTGGAAGCCTGAATATACAGGTGCCACTGCCCAGTTGCTGCAAAATTACCGGAACGGAAAAGGATCGGTGGATCTTCACATCAATTATTACCGCAATCAGCAGCAGGGAGCGGAGTTGATCAGCTCGCAAAACGTGCTGGTTGCGGAAACGGGGTCCCGCTGGCATAGCATCAAGCAGGAAGCACGCAGCGTCTCCCTTGGGCCACGGCAAGAGACAATAAACGAGAACCAGCTGCATTCCTCCTCTGCAAAGCTGCTTGTATGGCGGTGGTACTGGCTCGGCGACGAGAGCACCGCCAGTCCATACGTGGCGAAGTTCATTTTGGCCAGGAACAAGCTCCTGCGCAGGAAAGATGACGGCGCAGAGATCCTTATCGTTGCCCATTACGAGGAGGCACCAGACGAAGCTGTTCCGGTACTTCAAAGCTTTGCTGGCGATATGACAACGGCTATAACGGACGTCCTTCGGAATGCAGGCGAGCGCTAGCAATCAGCCAGTTGGGACAAAGCCCGTGGAAAGCGCGGTGCAGCCACCCCTTATTGTTCATGTAATTCATCATCTCGGTGTTGGCGGTCTTGAAAACGGACTTGTAAACCTGATCAACCATATTCCACCCCAGCGTTACCGGCACGCCATCGTGTGTCTGAAAGGATACTCGGATTTCAGGCAACGCATCATCAGGGACAATGTAGAAATTGTGGCATTGCACAAGCGCGAGGGGCAGGATTTCAATGTTTATCCTAATCTCTTCAAGACTTTGAGGCGACTGAAACCGGATATCGTGCATACCCGCAATCTGGGGACCATGGAGGGGCAGTTAATTGCTGTTCTCGCGGGAGCACGGGCACGAGTGCATGGGGAACACGGCAGGGACGTATTTGATCTGTACGGAAAAAATCGCAAATATAATCTGCTGCGAAAAGCAATCCGGCCTTTTGTGCATCACTTCATTGCTGTCAGCAAGGATCTCGAAGGGTGGCTCGTCAATACGGTGGGGGCTACGCCGGAACGCATCAACCAGATCTACAATGGCGTCGACAGCGTGCGCTTTCATCCGGGGGACGGTGAACGCGTTAGGGTGGCGGAGTTTGGAGAACCGCCGGAAGGGTTTTTTACGGAAAACACTTTCGTCATTGGCAGTGTCGGTAGAATGACGGAAGTAAAAAATTTTCCCGGCCTGATCCGCGCTTTTCTGCTGCTGCTGAAAGAAGTGCCATTCGCTCGGGAACGATTTCGGCTTCTGGTCATTGGTGAAGGGAATTCCCGGCAGGTATGCCGGGACATGCTGCGCGAGGCCGGAGCAGAGGCGCTTGCCTGGTTTCCAGGCGAACGGGCGGACATTCCTGAACTGATGCGCGCGATGAACCTGTTTGTACTCCCCTCGTTGGGCGAGGGCATTTCGAACACGATCCTCGAAGCCATGTCCACCGCCTTACCGGTAATAGCCACGAGGGTCGGCGGAAATGTGGAACTTGTGAAGGCGGGGCATACGGGGACGCTGGTTCCGCCAGACGAGCCCGTCGCGATGGCGGGAGCGATATTGGAATATTATCGAAATCCGGATCTGATTGCCGGTCACGGCAGAGCGGCACGGGAGCAAATCGAGGCAAATTTCAGCCTGGACGCGATGACCCGGAACTATCTGCGAGTCTATGACAAGGCTTTATGCCTGTAGTGCGCTGAACAAAGAGGAAAGAGCGGCATGTGTGGGATCGTCGGATTATTTGATACTCACGGGAAAAGAGAGATCGACCGGGAGTTGCTTGGGCGCATGAATCAGATTCAGATTCATCGGGGGCCAGATGAAGGAGAGCTCTATACAGAGGCAGGGGTAGGTTTCGGCCACCGCCGCCTTTCGATTATGGACGTCTCCAGCGGTCAGCAGCCGCTTTTCAACGAAGACGGCAGCGTAGTGGTCGTTTTTAACGGCGAGATTTACAACTTTCAGGAGCTTGCCGGCGAGCTGGCCGCTCTGGGTCACACGTTTCGCACGCATTGCGATACCGAAGTCATTGTTCATGCCTGGGAAGAGTGGGGCGAAAATTGTGTCGATCGTTTCCGCGGCATGTTCGCGTTCGGTTTGTGGGATCGTAACCGGGAAGTCCTGTTTCTTGCGCGCGACCGGCTAGGTATCAAACCGCTTTACTATAGCCTGCTTACAGATGGCATTCTCATTTTCGCTTCGGAGCTGAAGGCACTGCTGGCTCACCCGGATTTCCGGCGCGATCTGGACCCGCTTGCTATCGAAGATTACTTTGCTTATGGCTATGTTCCCGAGCCAAGGACCATTTTCTCACAGGGTCTCAAACTGTCACCGGGGCATACCCTTACGCTTCATCATGGCCACCGGATGCCGCAACCGCGCCAGTATTGGGATGTGCCGTTTACCCCGCACGGCTGCACAAATGCGCAAGAGGCGCAGGAAGAACTGATTGTCCGCTTGCGTGAATCGGTGAACATCCACCTCATGACCGAAGTTCCGCTGGGCGCTTTCCTGTCGGGTGGCGTCGACTCCAGCGCGGTGGTGGCAATGATGTCCAATCTCACGCAAGAACCGGTTAATACGTGCTCCATCTCGTTTGGCGATCCTGCGTTCAATGAATCCCAATATGCGCAAAAAGTGGCTGACCGCTACCACGCCCGACATAGTGTAGAGCAGGTGGACCAGGATGATTTCGGCCTGGTCGATAAGTTGGCCTCCCTGTACGACGAACCCTTCGCCGACAGTTCGGCCATGCCCACCTACCGGGTTTGCGAGTTAGCCAGGAAACGCGTCACGGTCGCGTTATCCGGCGATGGGGGTGATGAAAACCTTGCAGGATATCGCCGCTACCGCTGGCACTTATATGAGGAACGGATGCGGTCCATCCTGCCGCTGGGACTTCGCAAGCCCCTGTTCGGCATGCTGGGCGGCCTCTATCCCAAGGCCGACTGGGCCCCAAAAGTTTTGCGTGCCAAATCCACTTTTGAAGCATTGGCGCGCGACTCCGCGGAAGGCTATTTTCATGGTGTTTCACTCATGAAGGACGGGATGCGCCAGCGTCTGTTCAGCGATTCCTTCAAGCGCAGTCTCCAGGGATATCAAGCGGTGGAGGTGCTGCGCATGCACGCAACCAAATGCCCTGTCGAGGACCCCCTGTCACGCGTGCAATACCTTGACATGAAAACTTATCTCGTGGGCGATATCCTCACCAAAGTGGACCGGGCGAGCATGGCGCATGCACTGGAAGTGCGCGTGCCGTTGCTGGACCATAAGCTGGTCGAATGGATATCCGGTCTTCCCGTCTCGCTCAAGCTGCGCGGGCATGAAGGCAAATATATATTCAAGAAGTCGCTGGAGCCCTATCTTCCGAACGACATACTTTATCGCGACAAAATGGGTTTCTCCGTACCGTTGGCAAGCTGGTTTCGCGGCCCGCTACGCCAGAAATTGACCGATGCGCTGATGGGCCCGGTTTTGGCCGATACGGGAATCTTCAACAAGGCATTTCTAAAGGAAATGCTTGATCAGCATCAGTCGGGACGCCGTGACTATAGCGCTTCCCTGTGGTCACTGCTAATGTTCGAATCGTTTCTGCGCAACGTGCTCCAGGCAGAGCAACCCCGTTCGCGCAGGAATGACCTGAAAGTGGCCTAGCAATGTATAACCATAACTTCGGAAACAACAAGGCGGCGCCCGGCGGCGAAGGTCACTGCGGCATATGCAGCCGTCATCGTCCTGAAAAGACGCCGAAACCCACAAGCGATAGTTGTGTGAAGGTATCGCCTGAAACTCTGCAAGGCGGCGAATGATAGATGTGTTTCTTACCGTTGACGTAGAGGTGTGGTGTGACGGCTGGGACGACATTGATGCAAAATTCCCGAGCGCATTTCAACGATATATTTACGGCCACACCTCAAGAGGTGACTATGGTTTGCCATATCAACTGCATCAATTGCAGGAGTATGGCCTGACGGGAGTGTTCTTCGTCGAACCGCTTTTCTCAACCCGGTTCGGACTGGAACCGTTATCTGAAATCATAAGCCTGGTGCAGGAAAGAGGCCATGAAATACAGCTTCACCTGCATACCGAATGGGTTGACGAATCAAGCGTACCGCTGCTCGACAACATCACCGGCAAAAAGCAGTTCTTGCGTTACTTTTCCCTGGAAGAACAAACGATCCTGATCCGGACGGGCATGAAGTTGATTGAATCAGCCGGGGGGCGAAATGTGAACGCCTTTAGGGCAGGAAGCTTCGGCTTCAATAGGGAAACGCTATTGGCACTTGCCACGAATCGAATCACTTTCGATAGCAGCTACAACGCGAGCATGTTTGGCCTGGACAGCGGAGTCAGCCCGGAGATTCCACTGGTGGAGCCCGTCAAATGCGAAGGCGTTTACGAGTATCCCATGACCGTATTCGATGGCGGGACGGGTTCGCTGAGGCATGTGCAGCTGACGGCATGTTCTTCCCGGGAAATGGAAAGCCTGCTCTGGCAAGCACTGGAATCGGGGCGTAAAGCTTTCGTTATCCTTTCTCACAATTTCGAGTTGCTCAATAGCGCCATGAATCGGCCGGACGATATCGTGGTAGCTCGCTTTCGCAAACTCTGCGCTTTTCTGGATCGCCATAGGGATTGCTTTCGCGTCCGGGGTTTTCGCGGTTTGACGCCCCTGCCGGTGCTTACACAACCTGCTCCTCTCACTTCTCCGATTTGGAGAACGGGGCTCAGAATGCTGGAACAGGGTTTACGGCGGAGATTGCGTTGAACGAAACGTGGCATTATCAACAGGTGCCTTTGAAAATACAGCTTGGCGACAAGATCCTGTGGGCGCCCAGGTTGTGGCTACAGGTTAGGGAAGCAGGGCTTGACGATGAAGTTCCGCCAGTGGCGGAGCCGATACCGCCCGCTAATCCTCTTCAGGTTGATAGTCAGGGCTTTCTGATAAGATCGCTGCGCGTTATCGGCAAGCAGCCGACACTGCGAAGGCAGGGCGACTACCTCTGCTATATACCTTCGCAATATTCCCGCTATTACATTGACATGTGTCAGTCATTTGAGGAGTACAAGAGCAAGTTTTCTTCCAAGACACGCTCCACCCTCAATCGCAAGGTCAGGAAGTATGCCGAACATTGTGGCGGAAATATTTCATGGAAGGTTTATAAGTCCCCGGGTGAGATGGCCGAGTTCTTTGGATTGGCTCGCGCTGTTTCCCGGATAACTTATCAGGAAAAATTGCTCGACGCAGGCTTGCCTGATTCGGAAGAGTTTCGCCGGCAAATGGAGCAACTTGCTCAACAGGGATGCGTACGTGGATTTATTCTATTTTATAAAAATCAGCCAGTTTCCTATCTTTACTGCCCAATTTCCAACGGTGTCCTGATCTATGCATTCCTTGGTTATGATCCTGGCCACATGAGTTTTTCAGTAGGAACTGTTCTGCAATGGCTCGCTCTCGAGTACTTGTTCGATGAAAATATTTTCCGCTTTTTTGATTTCACGGAGGGGCAATCAGAGCATAAGAAGCTATTTTCGACTCACAGCATTCAATGTGCCAACGTTTTCTTTCTACGCAAAAGCGCGAGCAACCTTTTACTCGTGCGTGGCCGCGAGTTAGTCGATCGCTTGGGGCAAGTGGCGGGCGAAGCACTCGACCGGTTGGGTATGAAAACGTCGGTGAAGAGGCTGATGCGATTCGGCGGATAAATTACTACAAGCATGATGAATCCCAAACGCTTAGCCCGGCTATTGTTTCGGGAGTATTCCATCTATTCCATCTACGGATATTCTGGTGGAAACGCGGCATACGCAGATGAGGCAGGACCACTCACTGCCGAGCTCCGGTTTCAGGCGGTAACAAAGAGTGAAATAGACAACTCAAGGAACGAGCTGATTGTTCAACAAGCGTGGTATCACGGCGAGGGCGCTCATGCGTACGCTTGCCTTAAAGATTCCGAAATCGTGGGCTTATGTTTTTTTTGGCATGGAGAGCGTTACAGGAAAAGGAATTTTTGGCCGCTGGCCGAGGCGGAAGCTAAGCTCGTGCAAATGGTCGTACTTCCGGAAATGCGCGGACGGGGTATTGCCCGGAGCCTCATAAAATTTGCTACCCGGGAAATGTCTCGACAAGGGTTCAAGCATATGTATGCGCGCATTTGGTGGTCGAATACGCCATCCTTACGCGCTTTTAAACATGCTGGATGGAAGCGGATCGCAACGGTAATCGAGATTTCCATTTTTCGATGGGATAAACCCCTCAGGCTGAAGCTCATGAGCATGTCTTCGCAAGGAAAATAGCGGACATGTCCGGCTCCGATCGCACTGTATTCAGAATCTGGCAATTGACGAGTGCATATGCTCGCCACTATGCCCCTGCGTTCCCCGTTGCCTCGGTATCGGCATGAGCCGCCACAGGGGATATTGCACCATGATGATGGCTGCGACAAGAAAGCAATAGAGCGCCGCATACCGGAAAAGCAGCTCTCCCTGTCCGGCCAGCGTTGCGCGGTTGCTGCTCAACAAGAACTGCAATGCTGAAAATACCTGGTTATATTTGACAATTATTTGTTCGGTTCCATAATAAAGCGCCCCGTAGGTCAAGATTCCGGCACCCAGTACCCACGCGGCTGCCGCCATTCGCCGGGCTGCCCCGGGAATCAAGGCAAGCACCGCCTTCATTCCCCCCAAAGCCACCCCCGTTAGAGATAGACCAACCAGTAAAAATGCGCCCAGGCTCCCGTTGCCGGCCATCAGTTCGACCAGATTGTCCGTGGCGGCGGCCACCACCACGACGTAGTATGAGATTGGAATAAGCAGCAAGGCACCCACTATCCACGCCAATAGTGCTGATTTATTACCTGGAAAAATGTGCCACGAAGCGATTATTCCACCAGCCGTCGCTCCAACGGTCCACAAGCTGAATAAAGCCAGAAAGCGCCCAAACATTTCCCATTCCCAGGGCCAATCCAGAACCGGGTAGCCAACGATGTCATGGATGCTCTCGATCGGAACCGCGAACCGAAGGAGTATCCATGCGATCAACCCGTGTATCAGAGCCAGGACCGGCAAGCTGAGCAGATAAAGTTCGCCTCGCGCCAACCATTGTACGATCAATACCGGGAAACCCATTATCCAGTAAATTGCACCGGCCAGTAATATCAATGACAAAAAGGGGTGTTTTTCGTCCACCAGTTCGCGAACGTTATACGGCACCATATCAGACCGTGTAGCAAGCCAGGCCATTACTGTCAATAATCCAATCCCGATTGCTATTATTGTGCCCGCCTGCCGCCCCCGCATTTGTGCGCCTGCAGGATTTGTACCTTTCATCGCATCCATCGTATTCAGTTCGGATGGGCGCTGTCGCAACGCTGCGGTCCTTCCCGCAGGGGCGGACAACCGCGGGTGTAGATACCTCATAATGGCAAAGCCGGCAACGCCACCCAATACCTCCAGCATCCAATCCGTCACATCCACATTTTTACCCGGTATGAATAATTGGCCCGCTTCGACGCCCAAAGCGACCATACCGATCATTGCCATCGCCGCTGCAACTGCGTATCGTCTCCATATATAGTTCCGGGTCTGCGTTACCGCGAGGGCCAACAGCGCACCCAAAGGAAAAAAGAATCCTGCTTTATGCATAACTTCTGTTACCGCACGGTATTCCGTCCCGAAGTAATACACTTCGAAGGGAATCTTGCGGGCACCCTGCAAACGGGCCAACAAGAATTCCCGGTCCGTCTGAAAATTAAAAGGATATAAAAATATCGCCGCTAGTACGAGTATCCACGCCAGCGTCAGCAAAAGCCATCCCAACGGTGGATGGAATAGAGGGCGTGCTGCTTTCGTTACATCGGTCCGGCCCATCCTCCCGGCAAGCCAAATCCCCGCTCCCGCGCCGGCCGCAGCTGTAAATATATCGGTTACGTCGCTTACCCGGCTATAGACAAAAAGTTGTAAAAACTCAAGCACTGCCGCAGCTCCTACTACTGCCAACCAGGAACGCAACCGCCTTCCCGGAAATGCCAGACACCAGAGGAATGCTGCCGGCATCCACAGCAGCACATCGACCGCCAAGTCGTAAATTGCTTCAATTGGTTCCGCGAAAGCAAAAGAGAACGGGAGCAGTATCAACCTTCCCTCGCGCCATTTGTGCAGAAGCTCAACCGGACTGATAGTAAGATCCAATGGCAACAAGCTATAGCCGAACAATACGAACAGATAGGAATACAGGAGGCGTTTCCATATATCGAGGGGTGATCGAGCGCTACGCCAGCCGCTGAACCAGGCTGACAAACGCGAACCAAATGTTATCCACGCTGCTATTCCCAGCCCTGTTCCAATGCTCTGCGCGACGATATCGTTTATCGACGGTGTGCGTTGCGGGAAAAATACCTGCATGAACTCGATCGCGACACTGAATCCCAGGCACAAGGCGAATACCCCGAGTGCAACCAGCATAGCCGCAACCACGCCGTGCGCTGGCCAACATGCGCCCGCCAGTAGAAATGCCAGAGGAATAAATAGAAGAATGTTCACAAGCCAGTCTGCGCGCGAGACGAACGAAAGGCTCATCCCGGCAATATCGCCGAATATAGCCCATGCCTCAGTCAACGGTCTGGGTCGATATTCCAGCGGTACCAGGCTTCCATAAACCGCAAAAAATAAATAGCCAAGCGCGAACCACATCAGCTGCTTGCGGCTGATACGAGAGGAAGCTACATTTCTTTCAGCTGGCGAATTCAACTTCTGTTCCGATATCGGCTATGCAATGATTCGGTCCAGCGGATTTCTGTCGTATTCCAAACTTTGCCCATCATGGCCTGTTAATCGGTTTAATTTCCAGCGCCGGCCGCCAACGGGGCCTTTCCTTATCAAGCGAATAAGCGCCTATCCTGTCGGCGCCGATCAAGCCCTCGCCATCGAAGTCCATGCCCGCGTCCGGGTAAATAGCAAAACGGGCACTGTTTCCGGCATGTTTTCGCACCTTGATGCCCTTAGGCGCCAGGTTCATTTCACCCAAAGGTGCGAATGGCCGCACAAGGTGATTCCGGGCCTCGCTGAAACCACCCGTCAGGTTGCTTTCCGTGGAAGTGCCGCGCAGCGGGGACAGGGCGAATATGATATTACCCGAGATGAGTTGCTGATTCACCGGGTCCCCCCAGCGGCGCACGATAGTCATGCCGGATCCCTTCGTTATGACGGTATTGTAGAACACGCTTATCGTGCGCGTAGTGCCATGATGTGGTTGAATGCGTGCCCCATCGCCGAAATGATTTACAAACAGGTTATTGTACAGCGCGATATTCCCTTCTCCCTGGAATAACGATTCGTGCGGATTCTGGTAGAAGAAATTATCGTAGACGAGATACATGTCGTCTGACCCTGGTCCGGAAAGCGGCCAGTGCCCTACCAGCACATTGGGCCTGGGCGACGCTTTGGATCCGCCGTTCGCTTTGCTGAAAACATTGTGGCGAATGATTGTCACGCTTCGCCCCTCCGGTATTTCCGGAAGAATCGGCCGAGGCTGCTGATGCTTGATCTGTAAGTTATAACCCAGCGTATCAACTACCAGATTGTGCTCAATCAACCCCGCAATAAAAGGCGCCTGTCCATCCGAATCTCCAAGATAGAGGCCCGTTCCCGCGCCGGCGATCACATTGTTGCGAATTACCCAGCCCCAGGCCGGGCATTTGGTTGAAATACCCACCGTTTGCTGATCGTTGCCGTGCCCGCGTACACGCAACCCATCAAGGGTAATGTGATGCGCCCAATCCGCACTTCCTTCACATTTCACCCCATCCACGGCCAACTGACGTCCGTCGAGGTCCAGGTTGCGAATGGTAACGTGGCTCGAATTGACGATGCTCACCGTGTTATGCCCCGGCCGCCCGGCAAAAATTGCACGCGGACCGCTGTCTGGTCCCGAAATTGTAATAGGCGCCGCCGCCGTGCCATGAAGATTATGGATTGGCAGGCCGTCCTTGTATTCTCCCGGCATCAGCCGCAGATGGGCACCCGGTTCCAATGCTTTTAGCCTTGCGCGATAGCTGTCGGGACTTGCAGTATAAATCGGATGGGCATAGGTATACGATGAGCCAAGGAGAATGCCAGCCAGCGTCACGAGCAACCGAAAAGAAAGATTGTGATTTAATTCGATCATTAAAAGACGGTGAAGGGAATATTGGAGCCGGGGCGAACAGCGCATGCTGAGCATCTTACGCAGTTATCGCCGGCGTTTGTAGCCCGGGATTGCGACGAGGTGTTTGGCCACTTATGCTAGAGGCAACTTGGTTGCAATATAGACTTTTATACATTTGTTGAATCTTCAGAAGCAAGCAGAAGAGATGATTACTGCTCGCGGAGAGCGGGTGACACGCGGCAGAGTTTAAATTCTTGCCATGCTACTGGCAGAACCTTGTGAATACCGAGGTAAGTTACAGCATCAAGGAAACCAGATCGAATGGCATCAAAATTTTTCTTCAAGGCAAGAATCTTCTTGATGAAGAAATGCGCGGGCTTAACTTTTTTTTCAAGAATTTTGCTCGGTTACCGGGAAGAGCGGTCGTGATCGGCTTGAGAGGCGGGTTTTGATTGCTCCCCCTGGCGCGATCCAGCAGGCGTTGATCTGATGCGGAAGCGTATATGCGGGGTTTCACTGTTCAGTTGTCTGTTAAGCCTCAGCGGAATGTGGCACACTTCGGGATTGCGTTTTATATCCAGGTCTGTTGATCCGTGTCGCCTTACGAGCTCTTTATCGGTTTGCGCTATACCCGCGCGAAGCGCCGCAATCACTTCATTTCCTTTATTTCCCTGATTTCCCTGCTGGGTATTACACTCGGTATGACAGCACTTATCACTGTCATGTCGGTAATGAATGGTTTTCAGAAAGAAGTGCGCTCGCGTATCCTCGGTGTCGCATCCCATATTCAGGTAAGTGGCATAGATGGCAAGCTGACCGACTGGCGCCAGGTAGCGGAGGAAGCGCTCAGGCACCCCGAGGTGGAGGCTGCCGCACCCTACGTCGGTGCACAGGGCATGGTCTCGTTCGATCAGGTCGTCAGCGGGGTTGTAGTAAGGGGCATTCTGCCAGGCATGGAAGACAATGTCGCCGATTTGGGACGAATGATGATAGACGGCAAGCTCGAGTATCTCGTGCCGGGGCAATTCGGCATTGTTATCGGCAGGGAATTGGCACGAGCTCTAGGTGTATTTACCGGCGACAAAATTGTTCTGATCTCTCCGCAGGGGCAGGTAACGCCAGCAGGCATATTGCCACGCCTCAGACAGTTCACTATTACCGGTATCTTCGAAGCGGGACATTTCGAATACGACTCGGGCCTGGTGCTGATCCATATTGCGGACGCACAGAAGCTGTATCGCATGGGAGACGACCAGGTGTCTGGTGTGCGGTTGAAGCTGCGCGACCTGTTCCAGGCGCCCCAGGTGGCGCGCGAGCTTGCGCCCATGATTTCCACAGACATCCACATCACCGATTGGAGCCGCCAGCATGCCAATTATTTCCGCGCGATCCAGATCGAGAAGCGCATGCTGGGACTCATTCTCGCCCTCATTATCGCGGTTGCGGCATTCAATATCGTCTCCACCCTGGTCATGACCGTAACCGATAAGCAGTCCGATATCGCGATACTGCGAACATTGGGCGCCAGCCCGCGCAGCATCATGAAGGTCTTTATCGTGCAGGGGACGCTGATCGGTATTCTTGGCACAACACTTGGTGTAATCGGCGGCGTATCGCTAGCCTATAACGTCGAGGCGGTGATAGGACTGATCGAGCGCGTATTCAGCGTGCAATTCCTTTCACGGGAGGTCTACTACATCAGCGAAATTCCATCGGATCCCCAGCTCGCCGACGTGATCACGGTGGCCGCGGTATCGTTTGTGCTGACTTTGCTCGCGACACTTTATCCCAGTTACCGGGCGTCCAGGGTCAATCCCGCCGAGGCGCTGCGATATGAATAAGACGATCATTTCCTGCCAGAATCTGCGCAAGAGCTATTACCAGGGTAAGCTTGAAGTGCCGGTACTGATGGGAATAGACCTGAATGTGGAAGCAGGGGAAACGATTGCCGTTGTCGGCTCATCGGGTTCCGGAAAAAGTACGCTGCTGCACTTGCTCGGAGGATTGGATGCGCCAACAGGCGGCCATATTCGCATCATGGGACATGATATCGCCACCATCCACGAGGAAGAAAGATGCGAGCTCCGTAACACGTCGCTTGGCTTCATTTATCAGTTTCACCATCTGCTACCTGAATTCAGCGCGTTGGAGAATGTGGCCATGCCATTGCTCATTCGACGCACGAGCGCTACCGAAGCCTATGGCAGCGCAACTGAAGTATTGAAGCAGGTGGGCCTGGGGCATCGCCTTACCCACACGCCGGGTGAGCTCTCCGGTGGCGAGCGTCAGCGCGCGGCGGTAGCGCGCGCCCTGGTTACGAGGCCGGCTTGTGTTCTTGCGGATGAGCCTACCGGCAACCTCGACCGGCGTACCGCCGGAGAGGTATTCAATCTGATGCTCGAGCTTAACCGGAACGTGGGCGCAAGTCTCATCATTGTGACGCACGACCCGGAACTCGCCAGGAAGGCCGGACGGATATCACATCTCGAAGATGGCTTACTGACCGGGTGATGGCCCGCTGAAGGACCCCGAGTGTAGGTGCAGGATGGGTTACGCTCGGCGCCTCCGCAGAACAATCGGGATCATGGATGGTTGGAGTGACGAAAGAACTCCAGCGTTTATTTCCGATGCCAGGATAGGCTCGGGTTCCGCCTCACCCCTCACCCGCCCTGCACTTAGTAATGTCGGTGCCGTCTCGCCCGTTTGCGCCATTCATGAATAGCATAGAGTCGCCACCCCCCCCGCACCAGGAGATAACCGGCGAAAGAAAGCAGTAGCGCCAGCAGACACAACCCCACGAGTAAAGGCTTGCCCAGCGAAACCACCCATTCCACCAATGCAGGGATCCATTCACTGATGCTTTTATCCATAAGGTGCAGCTCTACTTCGGGCATGCTGCCCGTGTTATCGCCGGTTACGGCTGTGCCTATCGCATAGGCAGCGATGTAGATCGGCAGAATGGTAAAGGGATTGGAATAAAGTGTCGAAATTACCGCCACGGGGAGGTTTACCTTGAAAACGATGGCGAACAAAGCGGCAAAAAAGAACTGAATCGGGTTACTGCCGGGGATCAGGCCTGTGAATAAGCCAACCGCAACGCCTCCCGCGACCGACCTGCGATGGAGATGCCATAAGTTATGATGGTGCAGTCGGTCTCCAAATAATCCGACAAAGCGGTTTTGCCGGATGGTCTCGTGAGAGGGTAGATATTTTTTGAAAAATTTTCGCAGCACAAGAATGAGTGTACGGAAATACCGGCTCGAGGTGCAATGTAAATATTAGGGTCCGCAATCACCATGCTGACAGAAAATTTGTACCGCCTGAAAGAAACAGAATTGGCGCTAATGTATGCTGCTTTTGCTGCTAAGACTTTGTATCCCAACCTTACGAATCCAGCCTTCGATGCCTTCGTATTCCCGCTGATTCCGTAGTTTCCATGTCCGTATTTTCGATACTTGGCGCAAGCCGCCGATGAGAACTCATATTCTGGTGTTTGCCGTTGGGATAGGACTACTGCAACAGCAGCCCATGTTGCCCGAAAGCGCATGGGCATGGGCGCTTTTACCCGGTGCGGCTTTCGCATTCCTGCTTTTGCGTACCCGGAGCAATGGTCTGATCACGATCGGCAAAGTCCTGTTTGCGGTAGTTTTCCTGGCGGCGGGATTTTTCTGGGCTGCAGCATTTGCTCAATGGCGCCTGGCCGATGTGCTCCCGCATGAATGGGAGGGACGCGATATTCAATTGATCGGCGTGGTGGCGGAATTGCCGCAAGTCAATGAGCGTAACGTGCGTTTTGCGTTCGATGTGGAACAAGTGCTAACGGAAGATGCGATTGTTCCTGCGCGTATTTCCCTTGCCTGGTACGACGCGCGCGGAAAGCGTTTCAAGGCTGAAGCTGCACCGCCACAGATCCGTGCAGGCGAGCGCTGGCGAATCACAACGCGGCTCAAGCGTCCCCATGGCAGCGTCAATCCTCATGGTTTTGATTTCGAGCAATGGGCTCTCGAGCGCAACATTCGAGCCAGCGGATACGTGCGGGAAAACGATGGGAATGTGCGGTTGGATGAGATGGTTAATCGTCCGGCCTATCAGGTCGAGCGTTTGCGGCAGGAAGTCCGGGAGCAGTTCATTCAGGCATTGCCTGGCCATGTTTATACTGGTGTTCTCGTTGCGCTGGCAGTGGGGGATCAGAGGGCAATTCCGCGGGAACAGTGGCAGATATTTACCCGAACTGGAATAAACCATCTGATGAGTATATCCGGGCTTCATGTAACCATGATTTCCGGTCTGATATTTGCGCTGGTGTACTGGTTGTGGCGCAGGAGCCATTATTTGACGCTGCGCTTGCCGGCTCGCAAAGCGGCAGCGGCCGCAGGGTTAACGGTGGCGCTGGGTTACGCGCTGCTTGCAGGCTTCGCAATACCGGCCCAGCGCACGGTTTACATGCTTGCAGTCGTAGCCATTGCTTTGTGGCTAGGGCGTTCCACTTCAGTGACGGCGGTGCTTTCCTGGGCATTGCTGGCGGTGGTGGTGCTCGATCCATGGGCGGTACTTTCGCCTGGCTTCTGGTTATCATTCGGGGCCATAGCAATCATCATGCTGGTGTCGGCAGGGCGCATCGGTAGAACGCACTGGCTGATCGGCTGGGCTCGGGTGCAATGGGCCATCACGTTGAGCCTGATACCTCCCTTGCTGGCGATGTTTCAGCAAGTATCGATGGTATCGCCTGTCGCAAATGCCATCGCGATTCCCCTGGTGAGCCTGATGGTAGTTCCGCTTACCCTGCTGGGCACGCTGCCGTTGCTCGACTTCATGTTGATGCCCGCACATTGGCTGCTGAGCATTTGCATGGCAGCCATGCAGTGGATGAGCGATTTACCGGAGGCGGTCTGGAGCCAGCATGCGCCGCCCGCCTGGACAGTGGCAGCGGCGATGGCGGGAATCTTCTGGCTAATGCTGCCTGGAGGATTGGGACTGGGGTGGGGGTTGGGTCCCAGGCTTACCACAGGATTTCCTGCCCGCTGGCTGGGACTGGTTGCCTTGCTGCCGATGTTTCTGGCGCTTCCGCCAAAACCGGCGTCAGGGGAGTTATGGTTGACGGTGCTGGATGTCGGCCAGGGACTGGCGGTGGTTGCGCGCACGGAAAATCACACCTTGCTCTACGATACAGGTCCGGGTTTCAGTGCTGAGGCGGACAGCGGCAGCCGTACTATTGTTCCTTTTTTACGGGCAGAAGGTGTAAAGCATCTTGATGCGATGATCGTAACGCATGCTGATTTGGATCACAGCGGCGGCGCGCTGTCGGTTCTGGAAGCGGTGCCGGTGGGATGGGTGGTATCGTCCTTGAACGAGGACCACCCCATCCAACTGGCTGCTTCCAACAAACAGCAGTGCCGCGCGGGACAATCGTGGCGATGGGATGGGGTACGCTTTGACATGTTGCATCCTTCAGAACAGAACTACAATAATCCCAGGCTCAAAACCAATGCGTTGAGCTGTGTGCTGAAAATCACCACCACCCACGGCAGCGTGCTGCTCCCGGCCGATATTGATAAAAAATCCGAGTATAAGTTGCTCGCAGATAAGGGCGACGCACTCGCCTCGACGGTGCTTGTGGCGCCGCATCACGGCAGCAAAACGTCCTCCACCAGCGAGTTTGTAAGCCGGGTGAATCCAAGGCTGGTAATATTTACCGTCGGGTATCGAAACCGCTTTGGACATCCAAAGAAGGAAGTAGTTGAGCGGTATCAGGCGCTTGGAAGCAGATTGCTGCGCAGCGATACCGATGGCGCCGTAGTGCTGCGCTTCGCAGACAAGAGTATTGCTGTGGAAACCGGACGAGCGCTCAAGCACCGTTACTGGCAAGACATTCCCGGATAGTATAGGAACAGGCATAAAATGAACGATAAGCTACAAGGCCAAAGGTTCACGGTGGCTTCTTCCGATGCGGGCAGATGGGATGCCGTCTCCTGGCTGGAAGCTGTCGGGCCTATCTTTTCGCCCGGCGAAATTGAAATCCTGCGCCAGGCACTGAATTTTTCCCAACCGCTTTATGCCGACCTATCCCTGCCCACCGGCGAGCTGATCAGTGTGCATATACGGGGTGTCGCCTCGATCCTGGCATCGCTGCGGGTGGATTGCGATACGTTGGCAGCAGGCATCCTTTCTGCTACAGCGGACCATCTGGATGAATACGAAATAAAGCTGCAAGCTGCTTTCGGTCCCACCGTCGCTCACCTGGTGGAAGGAATGGCACGCATGGGCCGCATCAAAACGATGGGTGCGGGAGCTGTTGGCGATGTGACTGACCGTAGTTCTCAGGTCGAGGCACTGCGCAAAATGTTGCTGGCAATGGTGGAAGACATTCGCGTTGTCATCCTCGCGCTGGCCGATCGTTTGCAAACGATGCGCTATGCCGTTGCGAGTGGCATTTCGGAAAGAACCGCGATTGCGCACGAGACCTTGGATGTATTCGCGCCACTGGCGAATCGCCTGGGGCTATGGCAAGTGAAGTGGGAACTGGAAGATTTTTCGTTTCGAATCCTGGAGCCTGAACGCTATAAAAAAATCGCAACATTGCTCGAGGATACGCGCCGCGTCCGGGAACAGTATATTGCCCTGGTGGTGGATAAATTGCAGGGCGAGTTGCAGCGAACGGGAATCAAGGCAGAAGTTACAGGACGTCCAAAGCACATATACAGTATCCACAAAAAAATGAAACGCAAGGGCGTGGACTTCAAGGAAATCCATGATGCGCGTGCGGTACGCATTCTTGTGAATGACGTAAAGGATTGCTATGCCGCCCTGGGCGTGGTGCATAACCTGTGGGTGCCGATACCGAGAGAGTTCGACGACTACATTGCGCGGCCCAAGGGCAATGATTACCGTTCGCTTCACACTGCCGTCCATGGTCCCGAAGGCAAGGTGATTGAGGTGCAAATCCGGACGCATGAAATGCATCGGCACTCGGAAATGGGCGTTGCCGCGCACTGGCGCTACAAAGAAGGGGCGAAACGCGATGCCAGGTATGAAGAAAAAATAGCCTGGCTAAGGCAGATTCTGGAATGGAAGGATGATGTAGCGGATGCAGGCGAACTAGCTGAGCATTTCAAACTGGCGTTGTTCGAGGACTCCGTCTATGTGCTGACTCCGCAAGGCAGGGTAATAGCCTTACCGAAGGGCGCAACGCCGGTGGATTTTGCTTACCACGTGCACAGCGATCTTGGCCACCGCTGCCGTGGTGCGAAAGTTGACGGCATCATGGTCCCGCTTGACTATACGCTGCGAAATGCGCAACGGGTGGAAATCATTTCTGCCAAACAGGGCGGCCCAAGCCGCGATTGGCTCAATCCCGTATTGGGCTATCTAAAAAGTCCTCGTGCACGATCCAAGGTCAGGCAATGGTTTAGCAGCCAGGAACGCGAAGCGTCGCTGGCGCAAGGCCGGGCAATGGTGGAAAAGGAACTGCAGCGTCATGGCATGACGGCGATGAGCCTGGATAAATTGGCTGCTGAGTTCAAATTCCCAAAGCTCGACGCCTTCCTGATCGCTATGGCTCGGGGCGAGATCAACAGCCGCCAGCTAGGGGCGGTTTTGAGCGGCGAGACGGAGCCTGCTGCGTCAGCTCCGCTAGCGCCGGAATTGCCGGCAGGTAGGAAAGCTGACTCGCAATCCGAGGGCGGCATACTTGTCGTCGGCGTCGACAAATTGCTAACGGTATTGGCGAGGTGTTGCAAACCTGCCCCGCCGGACCCCATCATCGGTTTTGTTACACGCGGACGGGGTATTACGATACACCGCGAGGAGTGCGCCAACCTCTCCCGATTATCGGGAGAAAGCAGTGCGCGTCTCATCTCCGCGGAGTGGGATTTATCCAAGGGGGCACGTTATCCCGTTGATATCGAAATCCAGGCGCAGGACAGACAGGGACTGCTGCGTGATGTTTCAAACATCTTGTCGCGCGAAAAAATCGATGTCGCTGCCACTCGGAGTCAAAGCCGGGACACTACCGCAACCATGCAGTTCACGCTGAAAATTACCGATCTGGTACAGCTGCGGCGGGTTCTGGCGTTAATAGAGAGCGTGCCCGGAGTGGTATCGGCATTGCGAAAATGAGCTCTTGTGCGTGTACTTTATGGGCAAAAATGCAGTAGAGAGGGTACGACCACAAAGTAACCCTCGACATTTTCAGGTTGATACTTAAGCACCTTTCTATTTCTTCGATTACTTTTTTTATTGAAGCGGTCCACTCAAATTGACATTTGAGAAGATTGGGCTATTCTTAATTCAGCAGGCTGATCTGCAAGCGGGAGGCGTGGGTATTTTTCATGCCTTCCGATAGTGTGGGCGCACACAGGTGCGTACAACCGGGACGGCTTTACGAGATAAAAAATTCGGGTTGCTTCTACTTCTAGCCAAGGTGGCTGGCTTCAGTACAGGGGAAAGAATGAAGAAGAGAATTGCCCTTATAAGCGAACACGCCTCACCGATAGCAGCCATTGGAGGCGCAGATACCGGCGGACAAAACATTGCGGTAGCCGAATTAGCACGGCATCTTGCAGCTTTAGGCTATGAAATCGACATCTTCACCCGCTGGGACGACCGGCGCCTGCCAAAAACCCTCAACTGGCGGGACGGCATACGCATCATTCATGTGGAAGCCGGTCCCGTAACATTTATTCCCAAAGAAAAGCTGCTCCCTTATATGACGGCTTTTACAAAGGACATGCTGCGCTTTATTAAAGCGGAAAATAACCGCTACAAGCTTATTCATGCCCACTTCTTTATGTCTGCGCTGGTTGCGGCGGATATCAAGCAAAAGCTGGGTATTCCTTTCATCGTCACCTTTCACGCGCTGGCAAGAGTGCGCAGAATTCATCAGGGAAGGAATGACTGGTTCCCTGATGAAGGTTTTGCCATCGAAGAGCGGGTGGTAGCAGAGGCAGACCAGATCGTAGCCTTGTGCCCGCAGGATCGGGACGACCTGATCAACCTCTACCAAGCCGATCCCGGAAAAATTACTGTTATTCCGAACGGCTTCCGGCCGGACGAGATTTATCCACTTGATAAGCTGTTCGTCCGGATGGCATTGAAACTTGATCCCAAGGAAAAAATTATCCTGCAACTCGGGCGCATGGTGCCGCGAAAAGGCGTCGATAACGTCATAAAGGCGCTTGGATATATGCGCAGCAAGCATAATTTCGAAGCCCGGCTGTTAATCGTGGGAGGCGAATCCGATGAGCCCGATCCCGGCATAACACCAGAAATTGGCCGTCTGCAGAAATTGGCCAAAGCGGAGGGCGTGAGTGACCTGGTGACGTTTGTCGGACGGCGTACCCGCGACATGCTGCACTATTACTACAGCGCAGCCGACGTATTTACGACTACTCCCTGGTATGAACCGTTCGGAATTACTCCGCTTGAATCCATGGCCTGCGGGACCCCGGTCATCGGGTCAAATGTCGGTGGGATCAAGTCTACCATTGTGGATGGCAAGACCGGCTTTCTCGTGCCCCCGAACGACCCTGTCCTGCTGGGCCGGCGCATCATTGAACTGCTAAGTAGTAACAAGCTGATGATGTACTTCAAGGAAAATGCTATTCGTCATGTCAATGAAAGCTATACATGGATGAAGGCGACGCACCTGACGGCCAATATGTATGAGCGAATTGCCACTCAGAGTCCCTTGCGGGCCGAAGACGAGGATGACTCTCTATCGTACATTGATGATTCCTTCGAGGCATTAATCGAAACTATTGAAAAGTCGAGGCGGAAAATCAGACTCGCGACCCTCGACTCGGCCCAGGCAATTTACCGCTCGCTTGCTCGCGGAGGAAAAGTTTTGGTTTGCGGTAATGGCGGCAGTGCGGCAGAAGCGCAACATTTTGCAGCCGAACTCGTCGGCCGGTTTGAGGCTACCGGACGCCGTGGTCTACCGGTGATGGCGCTGACCGCCGATACCGCATTTGTGACCGCCTGGGCCAATGATTTTACCTTTGAAGAGGTGTTCGCCAGGCAGGTTGAGGCGTACGGGCAACCCGGCGACGTTCTGGTCGTTATAAGCTCAAGTGGCCAGTCGCCCAACCTGCTCAAGGCAATCCGGGCGGCCCGTAAAAGAGAAATGTTTTGTATCGGCCTGCTCGGTAAAGAGGGAGGTGCCGCCGGCGAGTTGACTGATATCAACATCATCGTTCCTTCAAACGAGACGTCACGCATTCAGGAGGTGCAGTTGCATGTTCTCCATGTGCTGAGCCACCTGATTGAGCAGCAAATCATGGCAGACGACCAGAATGTCATTCAGATAACGGAAGAATGGTCGATAAGTCAGTTCCAGATGGCCGGCCTGTCTGGGAAAACCGCTGATAAGAGGAAAATAAGGCATGAATCAACGAAGTGTGACCGGTAAAGTAATCATTGTTACCGGGGCAGGCCAGGGATTGGGGGAGGCTATTGCGAATACGCTGGGCGCAGCGGGGGCCATTGTCTGTGCTTGTGATATCAAGGAAGATCACGTGAAAAACGTGGCCCATGCCATTAAGGACGCGGGCGGCGCCGCTTACTCCTATGTGCTCGACGTCCGTAGCGAGGATGATGTCAGGCAAACTGTGGACAACATCATGGCGGAACACGGACGAATTGATGTACTGATAAATAATGCCGGAACGGATGTAACGCTTTCCATTGAAGATATCAGTGTCGCTGATTGGAACCGCGTGTTGGATGTGAATCTACGCGGCCCTTTCCTGCTATCAAAAGCGGTTTATCCGCTCCTGAAGCATCGGGGCAAGGGTCATATCGTCAACATTACCTCGACGGCGGCCAAGCGGGTCTGGACGGAGGCAACCGCCTACCATGCCAGCAAGTGGGGACTGCTTGGCTTTAGCCACGCCTTGCATGCGGAAGGCCGGCGGGACAACATAAAAGTCACCGCCGTGGTTGCCGGCGGGATGCGTACCCCCTTTATCATGGAACGGTTCCCCGATACCGATCCGAATGTTCTCCAGGACCCCAAAAATGTGGCTGAAACGGTGCACTTTGTCCTGACGCAGCCGGACGAAACAGTGATTCCGGAGGTAATGGTGCTGCCAATGAGGGAGACGTCGTGGCCGTAGAGCGGATAGAAGGGCGCAGGGCGGTCTTTATCGATAAGGATGGTACGCTTATTCACGATGTGCCGTACAACGTCGATCCGAAAAATGTCCGGCTTACGATGGGTGCGGGCCGTGCGCTCTGGCGTATGAAAAATGCCGGTTATCAACTGATCGTCATTTCCAATCAATCCGGCGTCGCCAGAGGCTTGTTTGAAGAAAAACATCTCCTTCCGGTTAACCGGCGGATTCAGACATTGCTGGCACCTTACGGCGTAAAAATAGATGCCTTTTATTACTGTCCGCATGGGCCGGACGACGACTGCGAATGCCGCAAACCAATGCCAGGAATGATTTTACGGGCAGCAAGGGACCATGGGTTCGATCCGCAAATCTCGTGGATGATCGGCGATATTTTGAATGATGTCGAAGCGGGCAATCGCGCTGGCTGCCGGACCATCCATATCGATAATGGCAATGAAACCGAATGGATAAGGAGTGCCTATCGACAACCTTTGTATACAGTCAGGGATTTGACCGAAGCGGCGGACATCATTTGCCACGAAGCCGGCACCAGCGTCAGCGCCTGCGCGGTACGACCGGATGCCGTCTTTCACTGCTGAGTATCAGCCGCTCGCCCAGCCGCCCTCTCGAATCCGCTGATAGTTGCGCGTAATGTTAACGTCCGTCATGGAAGGAGACAGTATGAATAGCGAGTATCTTGCCACGATTAATCGTTTTAGCGGCTTGAATGTACTGGTGATTGGAGATGCAATGCTCGATGTTTACCTGGACGGATCGGCTAATCGTATTTGCAGGGAGGCTCCCGTTCCGATCGTCGATATCAAGGATGTCAAGGCAGTGCCGGGGGGGGCGGCCAATACGGCGGTGAATCTGGCTCAATTAGGGGCCGGGGTTCATTATCTATCCGTCGTAGGGTGCGATCACGAGGCGGAGCTATTAAAAGAGGCTCTCGTTCGCCATGGACTCGACATTTCGCTGATTATATGCGACCAGACCCGACGGACCCTAACCAAACAACGCGTGGCTGCCGGTAATCAACTGCTCGTGCGCTTTGACACCGGTACGACGGAAGCGATATGCGGCTTGCATGAGAAGCAGATGATAGCCACGTTGAAAGAAAAGTTTCATGAGGTCGATGCCGTCGTTGTCTCTGATTATGGCTATGGCATTGTGACAGACGAGATCATTGCCGTGCTTGGCGTCTTGCAGCGTAAAAAAGAGAATATTCTGGTGATTGATGCGAAGTCACTCGACAAATATAGCCGCGTTGGGGCCACGGTTGCGAAGCCGAATTACCAGGAACTTGTTACGCTGCTTGCGATTACGGAGCCGGCAGTGATTGGTCACCGGTCCGAGCAGGTCAAACTCCATGGGCGGAGGCTGCTTGAAAAAACCGGTGCACGATATGTTGCGGCCACAATTGATATTGAAGGGGCGATGCTGTTCCAGCACGGCAGGGAGCCTTACCGCACGTTCTCGAAACCCGTCGAGAATACCAGGGCAGCCGGAGCTGGTGACACCTATGTCGGCGCGCTTACGCTTGCGCTGGCCAGCGGCGCATCCATTGAAGTCGCAGGCGAGATTGCCAAGTCTGCTGCTGTAGTCATACTGCAAAAATCAGGCACCGCTACCTGCACGCAGAACGAACTGAGCCAATATTTTGGAAGTAGCAGCAAATATATTCACGACTGGCAGGAATTGAAGAGTCATGTTGATATTTTCAGAAAAGAAGGCAAGCGCATGGTGTTTACGAACGGTTGCTTCGACCTGCTTCACAGCGGACATGTTACTTATCTGGAGCAGGCGCGGGCACTGGGCGATATCCTGATTTTAGGCCTCAACTCCGATGCCAGCATTAAACGCCTGAAAGGGAGCAATCGGCCCATCAATAATCTGCACGAACGTATTCGCATACTGTCCGGGCTGGAGTCTGTGACGCTCATAACGTCGTTCGAGGAAGACACGCCGATAAGTCTTCTGGACGTCATTCGGCCAGATGTGTATGTGAAAGGCGGTGACTATACCCTCGACAATCTCCCTGAAGCCCCTGTTGTCCTGCGCTATGGCGGAAAAGTCGAGATCATGCCTTTTGTACAGGATCGATCGACAACAAACATCATTACCAGGATTAAAAGCCTCGATAAACAAGTTGCGTAATCAGGAAACAAGCAATGTTCTCTGAGGCCTGGAAAAGCTGCAAGAATATACTCTGTATCCGGCTGGACAACATGGGTGACGTGCTGATGAGTCAGCCGGCTATCCGGGCGCTTAAAGAAGGAATTCAAGGCAGGAAAGCAACTCTGCTGACATCGGGCGCGGGGTCATCGATCGCTCCGTTTATTCCGGAAGTGGATGAAACCATCACGTTTGATGTTCCCTGGGTAAAGACGAATGAAATCAGGGGAGAGCAACAGTTACTGGCCCTGGCGAATGAGTTGAGAAGCCGGGAATTCGACGCAGCCGTAATCTTCACAGTTTACAGTCAGAACCCGCTACCAGCCGCCATGCTGTGCTACCTGGCAGGCATCAGGAAAGTTCTAGGTTACTGCCGTGAAAATCCCTACCAGCTTATCGCCCAGTGGGTGCCCGATAAAGAACCTCTCGATTATGTAATCCACGAAGTTGAACGGCAACTTCGGCTGGTCGGCATGGCCGGAGCGAAGACCTCGAATACAAAGCTTTTGCTGGAGATCCCAAAGGAGGGCCGGCAAAACGTATCGGACAAAATATCGGACTTGTTAGTCTCCTCTGGCATTCGCGCGGATGAGCCCTGGCTGGTGCTGCACGCAGGGGTCAGTGAGGAGAAGCGGCTTTATCCAGCCAGCGATTACATAAGCGCTTGCCGGTCGCTCATCAAACAAGGCTACAGGATCGTACTCACCGGAAGTGGCAGTGAGCGAGATTACGTGGGCGAAATTTCGCGCCAGCTCGGCGGTGTTGCCATGAATGCCGCAGGCGAGCTATCCATTGCGGAACTGATTGCGCTGATTGCCGCGGCCCCGGTTTTAGTCTCGAATAATACAGGGCCGGTTCATATCGCTGCCGCCGTAGGGACACCAGTCGTCGTGCTCTACGCCATGACGAACCCTCAGCACACACCCTGGCAGGTGGCAAATCAAGTGCTTTATTTTGAGGTACCGTCAAAGCTGCGGACAAAAAACCGGCTGCTTCAGTCTTTTCATGGACCCTCAACCCCGAGGGCTTCCCCGGAGGGGATTGTGGCCGCTGTAACCGAGCTTGTTTCCCTGTCAGGAAAGCACCTATCTGGCGCCACGCGCTTGACGTGGAGCGCAGCCGCAGGCAACCGCGTCATGCCGTCCATCCCATCGGGTAGCGGGTTCTCCGGGTTTGACGAATACAATATTTGCTCCCGACATCAACATGAAAACGTTAAATGATGCGCACAGAAATTACTGTACTCATTCCCTCATATAATCGGCCCAGCGCACTTGCGGTCACACTGACAGGGCTTTGTTTTCAGCACTGCCCGGATTTCTCTGTCATTATTTCCGACCAGAGCGATGCGTCTGTTTATCTCGATGCTTCAGTCCAGACCGCTATTCGCTTGCTGGAAAAAAAAGGGCATCAGGTGCAGCAACTGACCAACTCGCCGCCCCGCGGCCTGGCACAGCAGCGTCAATTTTTACTGGACCTTGTAGAGTCCCGGTACTGCCTATATCTTGATGATGACGTTTTGCTGGAGCCTTTTGTTATCCAGAATATGCTGCGGGCGCAAAGAGAGGAGGAGATTGGATTTGTAGGGCAAGCAGTCATAGGACTTTCATACCGGAATGATTACCGGCCCGAGCAGCAGGCGATCGAGCTATGGGAGGGGCCGGTAGAGCCGGAGCTTGTTACTCCGCTGGATATCAGTTGGCAGCGCCACGCCCTCCATAATGCAGCCAATATTCTTCATATCCAGGAAAGGCTACAGCTCGCCCCCGACGCACAAAAAAAATACAAGGTTGCCTGGGTTGGGGGCTGCGTGCTGTACGACGCTCAAAAGCTGCGAGAAACGGGCGGTTTTAAATTCTGGAAGGAAGTACCGATGGAGCATGCTGGCGAAGACGTCCTTGCACAGCTGAGAGTCATGAAGCGCTACGGTGGGTGCGGCCTTATCCCATCGGGAGCCTATCACCAGGAAGTGCCAACCACGGTAACAAACAGAAAATTCGATATTCCGAAAGAGTTGGCGTTATGAGCAAAAGGACGGGGCGTTCATACTTAAAAAATTTGCTTATCCCCTCTATCCACATTACTTGCTTGCCAAGAAAGACGGTGAGTTCCGTTATTCGGGCTTGACCGGGAGATACCTTGAATTCCTTCATTCCGGCCTGACCCGGAATCCAGCTAAAACTGATGACGGTGATTCACCGCCGTTGGATACTCGCTTTCGCGCAAATGGCGATCATTCTGTTTCCTTGCCAGATAAGCGATCCCGAAACATTCGATCTTGGGCCAACTTCCTCCCATGGATAACTTGAAGTTCAAAACTCCTGACGACGAACAATTCTTTTTTATTGAAGAAATAGAAAAAATTGCAAGAAACGCAGGAAACATTATCAAAGCGCACTACTCTGAAGGTGTGGCCCACGAATTTAAGTCGGGGCGCCAGGTAGTAACCAGCGCCGACAGGGAGTCTGAACAGCTACTAAAAGAACAGCTACTAAAAATCCACTCCTGCAGTTTTTATGGGGAAGAAGAAGGTGGAGATATTGCCGAAGAAGGCGATCAATGGATGGTCGATCCGCTTGACGGAACAGAAAATATGAACGGATATCCTCCGCTTCTTGCCGTTTCGATTGGGCTTCTTCGCAATGGTAAACCTGTTCTCGGCGTCATCTACGATCCCATTCACTCCACCTTGTACAGTGCTCAAGAAGGCGGGCAAACAAGAGTAAACGGAGAAGTTGCACGAGTAAGCAGCCAGACCGACCCCGCAAAGGCCGTTATCAGCCTCGATTTTTCGTCGAAAATCGCCACGCGTCATCAGACACTTAAGCAACTTTCTCGCGTATTGGAACAAGCGCGCGCAGTAAAGGTGTTCGGTGCGCCCGTGCTATCTCTCGCAGCCGTTGCTACAGGACGCCTCGACCTGTTTTTCCGCCCCTCGACCAAACTAGCAGATATGGTAGCGGGTGTTTGTATGGTCAGGGCATCAGGGGGCAAAGCGGTGGATTACGAAGGCAAGGATTGGACAATACGTTCGACAGGGGTTATTGCCGGATCTTCAGCAATGGTGGAGGCGTACCTCCCTTGTTTTAAATAACATCACCGCTCGGTTCAAAAACTAATGTCATTACAGAAATAGAAAATTATCAAATTTGCCGCTTGATCCTGTCGCTGTGAAATAACACCTAACAATAACTCAGGGGGGTTATAGCAGGATGATGCCTCCGGTAAAAGAACCCCTCGCGGGGTTAGCATTACTCGTCATATTTGGATTCTTGATCTGGCATAACCGCCCACTCGAGAGATCCCGTCCCTTTTATCCAGACGTTGAACGTCAAACCCCGAGTACTACCGGACACGCTTATGAAAGCCGCTTTTGGGAGGATACTTTTGCCTTCGATCCCCCTGAGCCGAAGGAAGACAAATCTAAAGGTTACTGCAAAAAACAGTTAATCGAGGAAATAAAAGCTACTGAAAATCCCGTAAAAATATTGGCCCCGTTGTTAAAAGTTCGGCCCGATACGCTGGAAAATAGGGAGCTTCGAACCAGGCATCGATACGCGGTAATTGCAGGACTAATAGAATCAGGCTATCGCCCCTTAAAGCCGGGCTATCGCCCCCTGGCGCGCGGCCATCACTCTTTAGAGGCAGGCCATTTGCACTTTTGCTCCAGTCAAGAGAACAGCGGAAACCAAGAATATGATGTGCGCTGGGAGCATTACTCCCGTGAATCCCAAGATGAGTTAGCCCTAGGTAAATCCGACGTTATTGTGGTCTGGATGAATAGTGAAATATTTATTGATGATAATAGGTTCCGGGTTATGTCAAAAAATCTGCTCGGAGAAAAAGAGATAATTAAAAATAACTTCTATATTTATGATTTGAACAACATCCTTGATCAGGACCGCTCCGACGAGATAAGAGAAGAAATTAAGGATATTAATAAAAATAATCAAAATGATAATATCAAAATCGTCAAGCCGGCCGGCTCAGACACAGCCTCAGGCAAGGCGCTTACTAAAAAACTAGCGAAGGAGCTAAAGCTACGCAATATTAAAGAACCTGAAGAAGTATTGATTATTACTGAACACGATTCACAGAACGCTCGCAATCTGTCGCGCGACTTTCGTAAAACTTTCAGTGAATCTTTTGACAAATGTAAACCTGAATCCAGCACGAAGACGCCTATTCATAATGCGGAAAACAGGACTGATAATGCCGAAAGCGGTGCTTGTGAAATAAGAAACGTTTTCTATCTAAAAGGCGCGGCTGCCTATCAGCAAATAATCCATAAACAAGATAAAAATGAAAATCAGGCAGCCGCCAATGAGGCTGATCGCCGTCCTGCTATCGATCTGCATAATTCGCCACCGCTACCTATCGGCCCCAACCAACTGGATTACTTTCATCGCTTGGCAGGACAAATTAAAGCTCCTCACCATGATATAGATCTGAAGAAACGCGACAGCGGGATAAAAGCCGTGGGCATTTTCGGCAGTGATTTTCATGACAAACTTCTGATACTTGAGGCTTTGCGCGCAGAAATGCCCCATATTCTGGTTTTTACAACCGAGCTGGATGCGCAGATGCTTCACCGGAAGCATTGGCGGTCCATCAGAAACCTGATTGTCGCCTCGCACTTTGATCTGCTGCTTCGAGAAGAAACCAAAGACGATAAAAACAGAGATGATAAAAACGAAGATGAAAAAACGCGCTTTTGGCAACACCAGGATCAGTTTCCTCCCTTTCGGGACAGCCAGCAGACCAATATCTTTTACCGCATTCTCAGCATTGCTGCAGGCGATGCAAAAGGAATCGAAGAATCAGAAAAAACCTTTCCCCGGATTTTTGAAGTCGGTCGAAACGGTTTTGTCAGCTTGGGTACAGCGGAAAAAAATAACCCTCTAGATTACCATCCTCCCAATAACACTCAGGAAAATACCGCTGAACAGCTGACGCTCCTGGCCCTAATTGCAGCTTCCCTTATAGGGTTTCACTGGGCTATACGCCCCTGGTCCGACCGATTCACTGCATTCCTGTTCCTCTTTACGTCCTTAATGTTCGCCATTGCCTTCGGCTTTGGCACAGATTTCTTTAGCACAAACGAATCAAGAGAGCCCTTCAGCTTTACTGATGGCGTGAGTCTCTGGCCTACGCTATTTATCGAAATCCTTGCGGTTTTTTTAGCGGGCGTTTTTTTTGTTCAAACCATTGGCGAGCTTGAGGGGAATTTTTGCCGGCTGAACGTACGGTACTTTCGAAATCGCCTCTCACACTTGCGTGTTCGCTCTAACCGATGCGAATCGCTGGTAAGAAGTCGGCTGCATAGCTTGGGGCTGTGGTTAAGAGGTCTGAGAAGGGAATGGCGCTTATTCGTTGTTCTCACAGTATCGGTTACCGTTTATGCATGGAATGATGTCGATCCGTCAGGTTTTTCCTTTTGGCCTTGCTTTACAATCCTTGCGATTTTGGCAACAGTTTATCTAATAGTAATAGAGAAAATAGAGAAGCTTAAGAATAATATTTCAATCAAACATTGGATGGAGGCGGACAGCTGGAGTAGTCCTTCCAGTCAAGTAAATCATGAAAGAGAATTATGGAAACAATATAAGAAGTATGGCCGGTTTGGCCCTCGCATAGTACGAGTCGTGGGAATATGGCTGATCTTTGCCATCATCGAAACCCTGCTTGCTTACCTGCTGCCGCCTTGGCCATTACCGGGGCGAGGCCCTACCGCTACCGATTGGATTTCCTGGTTCGAAATGGCTCGCGTGACAGGAGTACTGGGCTTTACCGTAATCATGCTTTTGCTCTTTTTCATACTCGATACAGTGAGACTGAATTTTTACTGGATCAAAAAGCTGCGTACACAACATCCGCTGCTCACTGTTCAAAGCCCTGATATTGCTGGGCTCCCGTCGCTTAAAGATATGGTTCCGCTGGTAGCTGAAAGAACCCGGGCGGTTGACAAGCTTATTTATTATCCAATGCTTTGCATTATGCTGATGCTGTTTGCCAAGATCACCTATTTCGATAACCAGGAATTCCCGCTCAGCAAAGGCATTACTTTCGGCGCAGCCATCTCACTTCTCTTCTTTTCGGGCTTCGTGCTTCGGCACGAGGCAAACGAACTTAGGCTTTGCGTCAAAAAGAGCGTGCGGGTGATATGTGTGAATAACTGCTTGAATAACAGCTTAGAAAATGAAACCATCAGCAGAATAGATGCGATCGACGAAGGCGCTTACCAACCCATGCTCGAGCAACCCGTCATGCAGGCGTTATTGATGATATTGGCCTCTATCGGTCTTTTTGCCGGGGAATATCTCAAGTTACTTGGATGATTCTAAGAGTTACCAGACGAATTCAAACGCCCCCCGATCATTAGAGAGCCCCCTTTCTAATCCCTTTTTCTCTGCCCGGAATTACCTTCCCTCAAGCAACGCCTTTAGCTCATATTTTTCCCTGTCGATTTCACTCCGCGTACGTACGCCAGAGCGACGCAATAGAGGTAC
Organism: Nitrosospira briensis; assembly: GCF_900115125.1. Lineage (GTDB taxonomy): Bacteria > Pseudomonadota > Gammaproteobacteria > Burkholderiales > Nitrosomonadaceae > Nitrosospira > Nitrosospira briensis_A. The sequence goes on from NZ_FOVJ01000003.1 coordinate 217,790, forward strand.
TGGCGGGCACCATCCCTGAAGCCCGTGCTGGAGCAGGAATGACAGTACAACCGCCGGTAACGCCAGCCATTTCCTGTTGACCGTTACGCCAAGCAAAAGACCGGTCAAGGCGAGTGTCGAGGCGTTGACTTCAAGCGCGCGCTCAACGTCCCACTCTTTGTCGAGTTCCCCGATGCGTCTATTGATGACTTCCTCGCTACTGTTGGCGTAACGCCGGATGTTGCTATTTGTTTGTCGATCTATTTCGCGGTTCACATGGGGCGCTGTTGAGTGACGAACGCGGTCTGCGCTCGTTGAGTCTTCCGCGTGTATCATGATTTTTCTCCTTTTAAGAAGCGGTTCAGGGAAAGCATGATCGTTTATCAACAGTTATCGATGTCGATAGCTACTTGATAGAGAAGGTACGGCCAGAAGGAAGTATTATTAGGCGTGGTTTCTGAAATCTCTGTACGGAAAGACACAGTCGCGACGGAAGTAAATTGTTCTATTGAGTAGAGGTCCAATAAAGTTATCTTTGTTTCCGATCCTATGGCAGCGATAAAGGACGCGCCAAAGCGGAACATCCCGGGACAGAACGTTCCGCTGTATGAATGTATCTACAGGAAGCTTACGCTCCCGCTTTTGTTCCTTCACACAGGCCGACAAGCGTTGCAGAATCGATAATGTGATCCTGCAAGCTCGCGGCCACCTGCGTTTTATCGGCGGTGGGAGGCAGGTCAAGCATCGTATCGAGGGCAAACAACTGGAAGTGGTAATGGTGGATGCCGCTGAAGTATTTGGGGCAAGGTCCTTCGTATCCGTGGGTACCGCCATTCGCGATGCCTTCTGTGCCTCCCTCAGGAATATGACCGGCTGGTACAGATGTTGTCGTTGGGGGAATATTAAAAACGAGCCAGTGGATCCAGGGACCCGGCGTTGCATTGTGATCTTCCACGATAAGAACAAGGCTTTTGGTCTTGGCGGGCAACTCCCGAAACTCGAGGGCAGGACTGATATTCTCTCCGTTGCAAGTATGCAGCGTTGGGACATTAGTACGATCGTGAAATACTGGACTGGTAATAAACATAAAGTCTCCTTTCTTGGCGGGCGAACAAATATGACACGTCATGCTAGCGGAACCTGGCAGCAGTAGCTCGCAGGATGGTGGAGGCGAAGCCGTAATCCATCTGTCGCTTGATGGGTTACGTTTCACTCCATCCATCCTACTGGATACGATTAAGCCCACTGATGACAACTAGATAATATCTTCTTGCTTGATAAAGGTGGTGGCGAAAACATCAATCAGGTAAATCGGAAAAACGCTTGCAGAAATAGTGTCTTGTCTTTTATGTATACTGTTCGCAATACCGCGGGACAGTAGAAGACAATAAAGGGTATATCAGCAGGAACGATATGGCTCAGCTAAGCGATCTGCCAATAAAAAAAATTGCCATTTTCAGAGCGTTGAAGTTAGGCGATTTCCTGTTGTTTACTCCGGTATTGAAAACTGTCCGGCAGGCTTTTCCACAAGCCAGCATCGATTATGTCGGCTTACCCTGGAATAGGGCGCTTGCAAAGCGCTACAATCATTATATCGATGAGTTTGTCGAATTTCCCGGTTTTCCGGGGTTGCGGGAGTCCTCGTTTAGCGCCGAAGCGGTTACAGGGTTTCTGAGCGACATGCAGCAGCGAAAATACGACCTCGTCTTGCAAATGCATGGCAAAGGCACGATGTCAAATATCATCGTATCCCTTTTCGGTGCCCGGATACTGGCCGGATTTGCGAGTCAGGAAACATACTGGCCTAATCGGGATTTTTTCATGCAGTATCCCGCCCGGCAAGCCGAGCTGAATAAAGGCCCTAGCCTGCTGGAGTTTCTTGGCATGGGTCAGTCGGACATTGCCATGGAATTTCCGTTATTCGAGGCGGACCATCAAAGGCTACAGGCTTTGGAAGAATACACGTCCATCAGCGGCAAGCCTTACGTCTGTTTGCATCCGGGTGCTATTTCCGCGACGCCCTGGCCGGCTGAGCATTTCTCGGCAGTGGCGGACAGTTGCATCCAGCAGGGCTTGAAAGTGGTTTTGACGGGTACCGTTCAGGAAAAACCGCTGACACAAGCAGTCATGCAGGCGATGACAGGGACGGCGATTGATCTCGCGGGTAAAACCGATATCGGGTCGCTTGCGGCGCTGATAAAAGGCAGCAGAGCAGTTGTTTCTAATGACACCGGCGTTGCGCATTTGGCGGTAGCGGTTGACGCGCCCAGCGTGATCGTCTTTACGACAACCGATCCCTTGATCTGGGGCCCGCTTGATCAGGTTCGCCACAGGGTTGTGGCAGGAAAAGCTGCCGCGACGCCTGAAGCGGCTATCTCGGCAACCAGGGCAGTACTGGAAAATGAAAGGAGAAACCCATAACTCAGAGAAAACTCCGCGTTCTTACCTGGCATATTCACGGTAATTATCTTTACTACCTCACGCAGGCACCCTTTGAATTTTATCTGCCAAAAGGAGAGGGCGAGGGCTATGGTGGCCGCGCACCTGGTTTTGCCTGGGGAGAAAATGTGCACGATGTTCCCGTGGACGAGGTGAAGGATCTGGAACTGGACGCAATACTGTTCCAGCATCGCAAGAATTACGAAGTTGACCAGTACGAGATATTATCCGAGGCTCAGCGCCGCTTGCCAAAAATCTATCTCGAACATGACCCGCCGCAGGAACACCCTACCAACACCAAACACTGGGTTGACGATCCGGCCATGCTACTGGTTCACGTGACCGACTTTAACCGACTGATGTGGGACAACAACCGGACCCCGGCAATCGTCATCGACCACGGAGTGATAGTGCCGGACGACGTGATCTATACAGGGGAGTATCCCAAGGGGGTCGTGGTGGTGAATAATATCCGGAAACGGGGACGGCGGTTGGGCCTGGATGTATTCGAGAAAATTCGTGAGCAGATACCCCTGGATCTGGTAGGGATGGGGGCAACTGAACTGGGTGGCCTGGGCGAAGTGCCTCATGACAAGCTGCCGGCTTTTGTCGCGAAATACCGTTTCTTCTTTAATCCGATTCGCTATACGAGTCTGGGCCTGTCAGTCTGTGAAGCGATGATGGCCGGATTACCAATGGTAGGACTTGCTACAACCGAGATGGTGACGGCGGTTGAAAACGGTAAAACCGGTTATGTGGAAACGGATGCAGACAAGCTTATCGAGCGGATGCGCTATCTGATCGATAACCCCGGACATGCCAAAGAACTGAGTCAAAACGCCAGGCATTATGCAAATCAGCGCTTCGGCATAAAGCGATTTGGAAGGGACTGGCAACTGGCCATCGGTCGTTTTGTAGAAAACGTTCGATAGAGCATGGAGGGACCCTAGTTTTTTGCGGGTGGTAGCAATTCCGAGGCCAGTTCAAGTACTTCTCCGGCGGATACGCTTTCGACAAACGAGTATGGGTGATCGCAGCCGGACACAACCGGTTGAAAAGGCCATGGGGAAACAGGTTTGACGCCGCATTGAGGACATTCAAGCTGCCAGCTGATGGCAAGGCGATGACGGTTCCGGTTAAGCGGTCCCCAGTTAAGCATATTCGGCGCCCAGAAAATACCGACCGTCGGTGAGCCAACTGCTTGTGCCAAATGAAGCGGTCCCGTGTCATTGCTGATGACCAGTTCGCTCTTCTGCAAGAGGGCCGCAAGGCCGCCAAGCTTCATTGAGGTGCAGGGAATGGCGGCACGATTCATCGCCTGCATGACGCTTGCAATAATCTTTTCTTCTTTCGGCGTCCCTGTCAGGACAACTTCATATCCTCGCTCAATCAGGCTGTCGGCTACATTGGCAAATTTGCCGGCTGGCCAAAGTCGCCGGGTGTCATCGGCACCCGCGTGGATCACGACATAGCGCTTGTCCTTAATGATCTCTTTAAGGAAGGCAGTTTCCTGCTCATCTGTTTCCGTCACCTCGAGATGAGGTTCGAGCCTGGTGGTGCAAGCCCCTATTAACGCGGCAATTTCCAGATTGCGGAGGACTTCACTTTGGTAATGTACGTAAGGAATAAAGCGATCGATAGGTTCTGCCTTCGGGTTACCCATGCCTACCGTGAGGCCAGCGCCGAGCTTGTTAATGAAAGGATTGACTGCTTTGCCATCGCCTTGCAGGTGCATGATAACGTCAAATTTTTCCGCCTGCATGGCTTCGTAAAACAGTTCAACCTCAACCGGACCCCCGCTGCCCGAATTGGCATTGTTTACACGGCCTTTTGTTTCAACCGGATCATTGACGCCGGCGAGGGCCGGGACGTTAATAACCCGGTCGATCACTGACGGCCGCCTGGCGAGGAATTCCTTTACCCACGGCTTTGCAAGCAAGACCAGCTCGGCATTTGGATAGGTTTCTTTTATCGCCCCCAGTGCAGGTAAGGTGACAATAAAATCCCCCAGCGCCTTGGCCTGGAGAACGGCGATTTTACGCGGCACGCTAAGCAGGTAAGCTGGCGTCAAGTCTACGGGGAGTAAGCACTCCTGCCGCTTGTGTCATCCCTGGTGCTGGTTCCAATCCTCCCCCTCGGTCAAAGCGGACTTCATATCCCCTATACCCGGAAACTAGTCAATCTCGCCAATCGCCTTGCTGACGTCGGCGGGGGTCTCGAAGCTTTCGTCCGGCAGTTGCTCCAGCGTTTGCATTATATTTTTATCAGCCCCTTTGGACTTGGCGTGATCCACAATTTCTTCCTTGCTCGCCGGGTAATCCATGCCGGATAAAAACTTTTGCACTTGAATCGGGTTAGCTTTTGTCATGGTTCCTCCTCAATATTTTAATTGCGGCAATCCCACCCTTCATCTCGAACGCTGCGCTGCGATAATCGGCAAATCACTTGGAAGATACCGTATTCGATCCTTGCGATCGTAATGCAACTATCAAATTCTAGTGTACTTCCAGCTTAATTTCAGAGAACGGGTTCGTCCTTGATTCAAAGAGCAGGATTTTATTCCGGATACGGAGCTCATGGGCTTGACCGGATTAACTTGTTCTCCGTACAGCGCGCATTCTTCGAGCCTGTCTGCAAAACAAGTTCAATCCTTCCTGTTGCCCAAAAAGATCATCCGGCAGCAACGATAACGTTAGTTACGAAATAGCTGTCTTGTCACACTCGAAATTGCATCGATCAATGCCTGCAATTCAAAAGGTTTGGAAAGATGCCCTTGAAAACCGGCGTCCAGGGCCTTTGCCCGGTCTTCCTGACGGCCGAATGCGGTGAGTGCAACGGCTGGGGTTTGTCCTCCGTTGTGCGCCGGCAGGTTCCTTAGTTGGCGCATAAATTGGTAGCCGTCCGTCTGTGGCATCGCGATGTCGCTCACGATAACGTCGGGCCTGTGCATCTGCACCTGTTCCAATCCTTCGACAGCATTGCCTGCCGCAATCACATCGGCATGATAAAGAGTGAGTACCAGTTTCGTTAGCGCCCGTGCCTCCGGTTCGTCATCTATAACCAGTACCTTAACTCCGGAAAGCACAAAGTGATCTGTATTCATGCTGTTACCTCTAGCGACAGGTGCCGACTCGCTTTTCCATCGTTTAACGAGTGCCTGAGCATTTACACCCGTTCAGTAATGACTCGTTTATATCTTTGCATTTGGGCAGGGGCGAAACCGTACGCTGTCGCACATAGCCGTCCTTCACGGGACAGCGCCGCCAATTTCGCCCCCTGTTTCCATTTTTTAACTCGGAACAACAACTTTTGGGTCTGCAGAAATCCTGATACTGCTCTTATGTGATATGGCGTACAGAAAATAAGCGCCAGGAAGGGAAGAATTGATAACAGACAGCAGCTACGGCGTGCTTATTTGATTTTGATTGATTAAACCCGTTTAAGGAAATGCCATGAACAATATAATCTGGTGGGTAGGCTTCATAGTTATCCTTCTTGCTGTTTTGAGTTTTCTCGGATTGCGCTAGAGTCAACCCTGCGGCTCGAGACCAGATCCTCAAACTGATGTAGATGGATCAGTCCTGCGCCTGATCGGCGTTTTCCACCCGAGCATAACGAAACCTGGCAGGAACGAAAGTATCCGGACAGGAAGCAGGGCGAAGCATCTACCGCCACTACTGACGTTAACCACGTTGTTAACCCTGACACAAAAACCGTTCGTCACGGTCGGGCAGGAGGAAATTAACAGCAAAATCCGGACTTGGCTGTTTTTCCCGTGGTGGAGAGGGCTATACGCATGATTAGCACATGCCGGGGTCTGCTATTGATCATCGACCCACGCCCGACCCTTTGCACCCGCGGCTTCATGGGCCGCCTTTTCATCATCCACCGGCTCGGCAAAGGTTTCATACGCAAACGCGCCATCGCTGCCGAGAATGCGGAAACGGCCGTTCCCAAGGCCGGTTGTGTCGTCACGCTTTGGGTGCATATACGTCTTTGCGCGACGACAATCCCACAGCGCCTCTCCAAAGTGGTGAAGTAAGCGGCCCACTTTATGAATGGCGGCGGCGCTGCCGAGCAAATCGTGCAGCCTGCGCCTGTGCAACATCGTCTTCAGTCTGCGAGCGTTTGCCGGATCAAAATTCGCGATGGATGAGGGAAAATCCCGAGAACCTTCAGCAAAAGGGTTCAATATCTGCGTCCGATCAGGCCGAACGGCGCACGTACCGCTTCTCAATTTTCATTTCCTGAAAAGTTTCCCGGGTGAACGACATGCCCAATCTTTCAGTTTCCGGCAACCCTTATTACTCCCATATATCGACGGTGTTTCGCCGCCCTTAATCCGATTTCTTCATATCCCCTTCATCTTCATGGATATTTCGCCTGATCAGACTTCTCCACCGCTTTTGATTTAAATATTCGCTCTATAGTCAGCCCCGTTTGTTCCTTGACTTTGCTATTTTTTTTAACTACAGTGGGAAAAAGTGGGTAAAAGTGGGAGGAAACCTTAACGGTTTCCCTCCGGAAGTAGAAGGGGGCATGTTTCTTAAGGGGCGAAAATGTTTCGCGGTGGCACACCTATTAGCCTGGATAACAAGGGTAGGCTCGCAGTGCCGGCGAAATACCGCGAGGGGCTTGTCTCCCTTTGCGCCGGTCATTTGATTATTACTGCCGACCCTTCAAGGTGCCTGCTGATTTATCCCCAGCCTGCGTGGGAACCTATAGAGCAAAAACTCAACAGTCTTTCCAGCTTTAATCCACAAACGCGCAGTCTCCAACGTCTTCTTGTCGGCAACGCCAGCGACGTGGAAATGGATAGTTCGGGCCGCATTTTGGTGCCGCCGCCCTTGCGCGAATTTGCCGGATTGAGCAAAGAGGTTGTTTTAGTGGGACAGGGCGCAAAATTCGAATTGTGGGACGATGAAAAATGGAATCTGCAAATCGAGAATGCCCTGGCTTTCAAAGACGGTATTCCGGTGGAACTCGACGGTTTTTCGCTGTAATGCTGTGGTTGCCGCTTACATACACACCACGGTTTTGCTGCAGGAGGCGGTGGATGCGCTGGCGGTCAAGCCCGGGGGGACGTACGTGGATGGCACTTTCGGTCGAGGCGGGCATAGCCGCTTGATTCTGGAGCGACTGGGAGAGAGCGGGAGGCTTATAGCGTTCGACAGGGATCCGGCGGCATGGGAGGTCGGGCAAGCTTTCGACGATGCGCGTTTTAGAATGATCCATGATAGTTTTTCGAGGATAAAGGAGGTTTTACGCCAGTTGAACGTAGACCGCGTGGATGGGATATTGCTGGATTTGGGAGTGTCTTCGCCGCAGCTTGAAGACGCGCAGCGTGGTTTCAGTTTCCGGCTGGGAGGGGCGCTCGATATGCGCATGGACACGAGCCAGGGGCAGACAGCAGCGGAATGGATTGCTTCCGTTTCAGAAGCTCACTTGGGAGAGGTGATAAGAAATTATGGCGAAGAGCGGTTTGCTAAGCAGATTGCAAGAGCGATTGTTAAGGCTAGAGCGCGGCAGCCCATCGTCGCAACAGATCAGCTTTCCGCCATCGTGGCAGCGGCCATGCCCGCGCGCGCGCGCGAAAGTAAACAGAATCCGGCGACGCGGACTTTTCAGGCTATCCGGATTTATCTCAATCAGGAGCTTGAGAAGCTGTCGCTGGCATTGCCACAATGCGTGGAAATCCTGAGCTCTGGCGGTCGCCTCGTTGCCATCAGCTTTCACTCGCTGGAGGACCGGATTGTGAAACGTTTCATGCGTGAGTTGTCGAATCCAGACATTTTGCCAAAGGAATTGCCACTGCGGGCAAAGGAAGTGCAGCTTTTAAGCCGCCCCAAATTGCGCCTGGTAGGCAAGGCGATACGCCCGGGCGGAAAGGAGATTGCAGCCAATCCCCGGGCTAGAAGCGCGGTGATGAGGGTTGCTGAACGAATAAACACGACATAAAGGGAAAGAGTCATGGCGGCGTTCCCGGCCTAGAGAGACTGATGTGACCAGGATAAACATTCTGTTGACTTTAATTCTCATCGCCTGCGCGCTGAGTGTTGTGACTTCACAGCACAAGGCGCGCAAGCTTTTTGTAGAGCTGGAAAAAGAACAGGCGCTGGCAAGGCAGCTGGCGGTGGAATGGGGACAATTGCAGCTTGAACAAAGTACATGGGCAATGCACGCGCGCGTTGAAAAGATCGCTACCGGGAAATTACGCATGCGCGTTCCAGAAGCATCGCGCGTGCAGTTCATCCCATTGACGGTCCCTCCCCAAGCCGCAGATTCCGTAGAAGCATCGAAACCATGAAGCCCCGTCATCCTCCACATATCATTCTGTCAGCGTGGCGCTCGCGCCTGCTGGTTGCGCTATTGCTGCTGGGCCTGACGGGACTTGCGGGGCGCGCGGCGTATCTGCAGGGAATGCACAACGGTTTTTTGCAACAGAAGGGCGAGTCGCGTTACAGCCGGATACTGGAAATGAGCGCACATCGGGGAATGATTACGGATCGGCATGGTGAACCGCTTGCGATCAGCACACCTGTCGAATCGGTATGGTCGAGTCCGCAGGACATGAACGCAACACCGGAGCAATTAGGAAAACTGGCAAATTTGATCGGGCTGGACGCTGCGGAAGTCCGTCGTCGTCTCGATGGATCGCATCTCGAGGGGTCAAAGCATGGGCGGCAGCACAACTCGCCGCATGGATCAAAGCGCGATTTTGTTTACCTTAAGCGTCATTTGTCGCCGGATGTCGCCGCCCGGGTAGTCGGGCTCAATATGCCGGGCATATTTCTCAAACGTGAATACCGCCGGTATTATCCGGCCGGGGAATTAACCGCCCATGTGCTTGGCTTTACCGATGTGGACGATAAGGGGCAGGAGGGAATAGAGCTGGCGTGGCAGGATGAACTCGCGGGCAAGCCCGGAAGCCGCCGGGTCATCAAGGATCGCAAAGGACGTGTCGTCGAGGATGTGGAAAGTATCCAGTCGCCGAAGTCCGGAGAGAACATAGCGCTGTCCCTGGATAGTAAAATTCAATACCTGGCTTACCGTGAATTGAGCCAGGCAGTGGAAATCAACAGAGCCAAGGCGGGGGGTATCGTCGTACTCGATGCGCAGACGGGCGAGGTATTGGCGCTCGTCAATCTGCCTACGTACAACCCCAATAACCGGATGAACATGAATGGCGGGCGAGCCCGCAACAGAGCCTTGACCGACGTATTCGAACCGGGTTCGACACTGAAACCATTCACCATCGCGGCGGCGCTTGAATCCGGCGGGGTAAAGCCCGATACCATTTTCGAGACAGCGCCGGGCACGTTCTCCATAGGCAAGGCGACAATACGCGATGCACATGAGGAAGGACAGCTAACGGTTGCGCAGGTGATTCAGAAGTCGAGTAACGTCGGTTCCGCAAAGATTGCCTTGTCGCTGCCGCCGCAAACATTGTGGGAAATGCTGAGCGGCGCCGGGTTTGGCGCCCCGACCGGCTCAGGATTTCCCGGCGAGGTGAGCGGCAAGCTACGTCCCCACCATACCTGGCGCCCAATCGAACAGGCAACCATGTCGTATGGGCACGGCATTGCAGTGAGTCTGCTGCAACTCGCCCGCGCCTACACCTTATTCTCCGGCGAGGGCGAATTGAAACCGGTATCGCTCGTAAAGCTCGAGTCACCTCCCGCAGGCAAGCGCGTATTGTCTCGCGAGACCGCGCTCGCTGTAAGCAGGATGCTGGAAACGGTGGCGCAACCGGGCGGTACCGCTATGCAGGCCCAAGTCAGCGGCTACCGGGTCGCGGGGAAGACGGGTACCGCGCATAAGCTGGAAGGCAATGGTTATGCAAAGAACCGCTATCTATCCACGTTCGTCGGTTACGCGCCGGCTTCCAATCCCAGATTTGTCATTGCGGTAATGCTGGATGAACCCTCCGCCGGCAAATATTTTGGCGGAACGGTGGCGGCTCCGGTATTCAGCAGGGTCATGGCCGGGGTCCTGCGCCTGCGAAATGTCCCAAATGACGCGCCCGTACCCAGTGTAATGTCGTTGACGGCCGCACCAGGGCCAAAGCAAGACAAGGGCGACGTATGAGCTCAAGACCGGGTGTTGGAAACAAAGCGTTTCCGGAACAATCAAAGTCATATTTTGATTTTCGCGCGCTTGATGGTTTGGGTGTCAGAATCACCAATCTTGTGACGGATAGCCGCCTGCTGAAGCCGGGAGACACATTCGTGGCCTATGCAGGCGAAAAGGGTGATGGCCGCCAGTTCATTCCTCAGGCCATTGCAGGGGGGGCAAACGCTGTATTGTGGGAACATGACAGCTTCATATGGAACCCGTCATGGGAAATACCTAATCTGCCGATATCAGGACTGCGCGTAAAGGCGGGCATTATTGCCGACAACGTGTATGACCACCCTTCTCAAAAATTATGGCTCATAGGTATTACAGGAACGAATGGCAAGACCTCCTGCAGTCACTGGATTGCGCAGGCGATGACCGCGTTGAGCAGAAAAGCCGCGATTATCGGCACCCTTGGGACCGGCTTTTACGGAGACCTTGAAGAAAGTGCCAACACGACGCCGGATGCGGTGCTATTGCATCGGAAACTGGCGGGTTTCCTGCAAGCGGGCGCCCGTTGCGTGGCAATGGAAGTATCGTCGCACGGAATAGTCCAGGAGCGTATCAACGGCGCAGCGTTTGCAGTCGCTTTATTCACGAACCTGTCACGGGAACACCTCGATTATCACGGCAGTATGGAAGCGTATGCTGCCGCCAAGGCCCGGCTGTTTCACTGGCCCGGGCTAAAGCATGCTGTACTTAATCTCGATGATCCGTTTGGCGTCCGTTTGCTGAACGATCTTGAAGGAACAGACCAGCGAATAATCGGATACGGATTTGCCGAACCCGCAGTTAAGATCAGCGATTCCGGCAAATTCAAGCTATTGCGCGGGCGCAATCTCAAGGCGGGGCCGCAAGGTCTGGAATTCGATATCGAATTCGAAGCTGCACATTTGAGATTTAAAACGGAAGTCGTGGGAAGCTTCAACGCTTCCAATCTCTTGGCTGTGCTCGCTTCTCTTCTTGCCAGCGGAATCCGCCTCCCGGATGCAGTACGCGCCCTGCAGGGAATACGACCGGTAGCGGGCAGAATGCAGCAGATAGGGGGTGGCGATCAGCCGCTCATCATGGTCGATTACGCCCATACCCCGGATGCCCTGGAAAAAGTGTTGACCACACTGCGAGAGATTCTTCATGCGGATTCAAAAGTGGATACAGGATCGGGCCGATTGATATGCGTATTCGGGTGTGGGGGCGAGCGTGACGCCGGCAAGCGTCCATTGATGGGCGGAGTTGCGACACGACTGGCTGATGAAGTCATTATCACCAATGACAATCCCAGGACCGAGAACCCGGACATCATTATTAGTGAAATCTCGGCGGGGGCAACTGCCGATTTTCATATCGAGAAAGACAGGGCCGCTGCTATTCGCCGTGCAATCAATGACGCCCGGAAAGGTGATGTCGTATTGATCGCGGGGAAAGGGCATGAGGCGTATCAGGAAATAAACGGGGGAAAGATACCGTTCAGCGACAGTGAAGTCGCTACACGGTTACTGATGGAGAGAGTGCCGGTACGGACATGATGACTGTGCAGGAAGCAGCCCGTGCTCTGCACGGTGATTGGTCCGGTGAAGACGCGTATTTTACCGGCGTCGGTACGGATAGCCGTTCGGTGAGGCAAGGCGATCTATTCGTCGCTCTCACGGGACCGGCTTTCGATGGCCATGATTTTATTGCCGAGGTAGCGGAAAAAGGCGCGGCAGCGGCGATGGTTCACCGGGATGCGGGAGCTAAAATTCGGGAATCGGGAATCCCCCTCATACGGGTCGAAAATACGAGGTTGGCATTGGGACAGCTGGCAGCGCACTGGCGCGGCAGGTTCAGCATGCCGGTGGTCGCGGTGACCGGCAGTAACGGCAAGACCACGGTAAAGGAAATGATCGCTTCTATTTTGCGTTGTGTTGCCGGGCAGGCGGAACCCTTGAAGGGGCACTTGAGCGGGTCAGATAAGGTGCTGGCGACGGAAGGTAATCTCAACAACGATATCGGTGTTCCCCTGATGCTTTTGCGGTTGCGCGAATGGCATCGCTACGTGGTGATGGAGATGGGCATGAATCATGCCGGCGAGATCTCGTACTTGACAGGGCTGGTAAAGCCGGATGTTGCACTGATCACCAATGCAGGAGAGGCGCACGTTGAGGGGCTGGGTTCCGTGGAAGCGGTCGCTCGCGCCAAAGGGGAAGTTTTTGAGGGACTGGGTCAACATGGGGTAGCCGTGATCAATGCGGATGATCCTCATGCGCCGCTGTGGCGCAGGCTTGCCGGTGACAGGAAGGTGGTGGATTTTGGTCTTGAGGGCGAGCCCGCAGTGGGTGCACGCTATCAGCCCGGCGTTTTGGACAGCAGGGTTACACTGAATCTGCCCGATGGCGTTGAGGAGGTGAAGCTACAGGTGCCCGGTGAACATAATGTACGAAACGCGCTCGCGGCGGCGGCGGCAGGAGTGGCCCTGGGTATTGGCGCAAAAGCAATAGTATCGGGATTGACCGCATTTCGAGGCGTGAAGGGACGCTTGCAGAAGAAACGTGGACTGCATGACGCCGCATTGATAGACGACAGTTACAACGCGAACCCGGATTCCGTCAGAGCCGCACTGGCCGTGCTGGCAAAAGCGGAAGGTAAAAAAATTTTCGTCTTTGGCGATATGGGTGAGCTGGGTAGCGGTGCCAGGGATTTTCACGAACGTGTCGGGACCGAGGCTCGCGCTGCCGGGATTGACAGATTATTGGCTTTGGGAAAATTGAGCGCATACACCGTGGAAAAATTCGGTAGCGGTGCGCGGCATTTCAAGAACATCCAGGATTTGCTCACTGAAGTGGAAAGCCTGCTGGGACGCGATGTGACGCTGCTCGTAAAGGGTTCGCGCTTCATGCAAATGGAGCGGGTAGTCAGGCATATTGAATTACCAGGGACTGATAAGACTGATGAGCCATGAATTTTTGATTATTGCGGAAGTCATGAACAAGCCGATAAAGTTCTCCTGTTTACAGGCCCCGAAGAACGAAGTCTTTTGCCGGCGGCACACATGTTGCTAGAGCTTGCCCAATGGCTTGCAAAGGATATTCGCCTATTCAATGTATTCAATTACATTACGTTGCGTACTGTTCTGGCGGCGCTTACCTCCCTTGGGATCTCATTCATAGTGGGTCCCGCCATGATACGCAAGCTCACCGCCTACAAAATCGGACAATCCGTGCGCGATGACGGACCACAAACGCATCTTGTCAAAGCGGGCACGCCAACGATGGGTGGCGCACTGATACTGGTATCCGTTGCTGTTTCCACGCTACTTTGGGCGGACTTGAGCAATCGCTACGTCTGGGTTGTGCTTGTTACCACCATGGGTTTCGGCATGATCGGCTGGGTGGATGATTACCGGAAGGTGGTGTATCGCAATCCGAAGGGGCTCTCCGCCAGGGCAAAACTCTTCTGGCAGTCTGCGATCGCGATCCTGGTGGCGCTATATCTTTTTTTAACGGCCGAGTTGCCGGCCCAGACGATCATGATCGTTCCATTCTTCAAGCATGTCGCGATACCGCTGGGACTAGCCGGGTTTGTGGCGCTTACCTATTTTGTCATAGTGGGCACCAGCAACGCGGTGAATCTGACCGATGGCCTTGATGGCCTTGCCATCATGCCGACAGTGATGATCAGCAGTGCCCTGGCCATTTTCGCCTACGTGGCGGGACATGCGGTATTCGCAAAATACCTCGGGATTCCTCATATTCCCCATGCAGGTGAGCTCGCCGTTTTCTGTGGCGCGCTGGCGGGCGCCGGGCTCGCTTTTCTCTGGTTCAACGCCTACCCGGCGGAAGTATTCATGGGCGATGTCGGGGCGCTTGCCCTTGGGGCCGCGCTCGGGATCGTGACAGTGATTGTACGCCAGGAGATTGTACTGCTCATCATGGGCGGCGTGTTCGTGGTGGAAACCTTGTCCGTGATGTTGCAAGTGGCTTCGTTCAAGCTGGTTGGTAAACGAATTTTTCGGATGGCGCCGCTGCATCATCATTACGAACTGAAAGGCTGGAAGGAAAACCAGGTAGTGGTGCGGTTCTGGATTATTACCATGATGCTGGTGCTGTTTGGATTGTCGACCTTGAAGTTGAGATGAACTCCAAAGCCATGATGAACTTGCAGGGCAAAACGGTATTAGTACTCGGAATAGGCGAAACCGGGCTCTCGATGGCCAAGTGGCTCTCGCGCAGGGGAGCAAACGTGCGCGCTGCGGACAGCCGTACAGCCCCACCTTGCCTGGAGGACCTGAAACAGGCCCTGCCTCATGCCCGCATTGCCATTGGTCCATTTGCGGCCGACATTTTCGCCGATATCGACCTTATTGCTATCAGTCCCGGCGTAACACTGGCTGAGCGATTCGTGCAGACGGCGTTGAAGGATGGTGTTCCCGTGGTGGGGGACATGGAACTCTTTGCGTGGGCAATCGCACAAGCGGGCATTCAAAGGCCCGCAATATTGGGCGTTACAGGTTCGAACGGCAAAACAACGGTCACGGCCATGGCGGGGGCAATGCTGAAAGAAGCCGGCTGGGATGTGGAGGTGGCGGGCAACATCGGCCCAGCCGTGCTGAATGCACTGGTGCGGCGTGAAGATTCGGGAAAATTGCCCCAGGCATGGGTATTGGAAGTTTCCAGTTTTCAGTTGGAGACTACACATAATCTGAACCCGGACGGGGCGGCAGTGTTGAATTTGAGTGAAGATCATTTCGACCGCTACGACGGGATGCGGGATTATGCCGCAGCGAAAGCCCGGTTATTTCTCCGTGGGGTCAGCGCCAGCGGCGGCAATGATGGAGGAGGAGTGCAGATATTGAATCGTGATGATCATATCGTTCGCGGAATGGCGTTGACGGGCAGAAAACAGATGACTTTCGGTCTGGATTTGCCGATGGGTGATAGCGATTTCGGTCTGTTGCATGAAGGTAAGAATATCTGGCTGGTGCAAGGAAACACGCGTTTGATGAAAACCAGCGAACTGGTTGTCAGCGGCTTGCACAATGCGGCGAATGCTCTGGCTGCGCTGGCGCTGTGCCGTGCGATTGCTTTGCCGTTTGAACCATTACTGCAGGCCTTGCGTAGATTCCAGGGCTTGCCGCACCGGATGGAGAAGATTGCAACCATTGGCGGTGTCACTTTTTATGACGACTCGAAAGGTACCAACGTGGGAGCAACGGTCGCGGCCCTGACCGGCATGCAGCCACGCGTGGTCTTAATAGCGGGCGGGGATGGCAAAGGACAGGATTTTGTGCCTCTGGCTGGGCCGGTGGCGGAACATGCGCGCGCTGTAGTGCTGATCGGACGGGATGCAGGAAGAATCGCGGCTGCGATCAGGCATTGCGGCGTGCCACTGCACCATGCCCCGACAATGGAAGAGGCGGTGCAAAAAAGTTTTGCGCTGGCACATGCTGGTGACGCGGTACTGATGTCACCAGCATGTGCAAGCCTGGATATGTTCAGGAATTATGCGCATCGTGCAGAAGTATTTGTAGCGGCGGTAAGGCAAATCCAGGGTGGCGGGATCATGTCGGCAAACGCAGACCTGATCAGCCTGCCTAAGAGGGTGATCCACTGATGACTTACCAGCACGATATCGGAGCCCAGCAAGCCCTGCCGCATTTTGACCAGTCTTTGATCTGGTCCGCGATACTGCTGCTGAGTCTGGGGTTGGTGATGGTTTACTCCGCTTCCATCTCTATTGCCGAGGCGGGACAGGGCACCAATGGTTACCCGGCCTTTTTTTTTGTTCGGCATGGAATTAACCTGGGGCTGGGTTTGCTGGCGGGCTTGATCGCATTTCAGGTACCGATGCGGTTGTGGCAGAAGTATTCATTCCATCTGTTCTTTCTTGGCGTATTCCTGCTGGTGCTGGTGCTGATTCCCGGCATAGGCCACGAGGTCAACGGCAGCCAGCGCTGGATTCCATTGATTGTCGCAAATTTTCAACCATCGGAATTCATGAAGCTGTGCATGGTCCTTTACGCCGCCAACTATACAGTCCGCAAGACGGCTTATCTGGGAAGTTTTCGCAAAGGTTTCCTTCCCATGCTGATCGTCATGCTCATGGTAGGTGTGCTGTTGCTTCTTGAGCCCGACTTCGGCTCGTTCGTCGTCATCACCGTCATCACAATGGCGATCCTGTTTTTAGGAGGAGTGAACCTGAAGCTATTCGCGGGATTGATCGGTTTCCTGGCGATCAGCCTGCTGGCGTTGATCTGGGTCGAACCTTATCGCATGCAGCGTTTCCTGGGATTCATGGATCCGTGGGATGATCCTTATGGAAAAGGATATCAGTTGAGCCACGCCCTGATTGCGTTCGGGCGTGGCGAGTGGCTGGGTGTGGGCCTAGGCGGTAGCGTGGAAAAGCTTTTTTACCTGCCTGAAGCGCATACGGATTTTCTGCTTGCGGTGATCGCGGAAGAGCTTGGTTTCGTTGGCGTCCTGACAGTTGTGTCACTGTTCGCATGCCTGGTGATACGAGCCTTTATCATCGGCCGGCAGGCAGCGATAAGGGAGCGGCATTTCGCCGCACTTGTTGCACAAGGGATAGGCGTATGGCTGGGCTTGCAGGCATTTATCAACATGGGTGTGAATATGGGGGTGCTGCCGACAAAGGGATTAACGTTGCCTCTGATGAGCTTTGGCGGCAGCAGCCTCGTCGCCAGCTGTATTACGCTAGCCGTGCTGCTGCGTATAGATTGGGAAAACCGGCAGCTGATGAAAGGTTATGCGTTATGAAATCTGCCGAAAATCGGATATCGGGATATCGAACTTGATTCGCACCATACTCATTATGGCGGGCGGAACCGGCGGGCACGTGTTTCCCGGACTTGCGGTCGCGGAATATATGAAGACTGCCGGGTGGCGGGTAGTGTGGTTGGGCACCGAAGGAGGAATGGAGACGGAACTCGTGCCCCGGCGAGGGCATGATCTGGAAGTCATTCGATTTTCCGGTTTGCGCGGGAAGAGTATTCGAGCATGGGCACTGTTGCCGCTGCGGCTTTTACTGGCGCTATGGCAAAGCGCCAAAGTGATAATGAAGGTGCGTCCTGACGTCGTGCTGGGCATGGGTGGTTATCCGGCATTTCCAGGCGGCACAATGGCTTCGTTGCTGAACAAGCCGTTGTTGATACACGAACAGAATTCAATTCCGGGTCTGGCCAACAGGATACTGGCGAAGCTTGCTGACAAGGTACTGCTGGGATTTCCCGATGCAATCAGGAGCAATAAGCAGGTACTGTTTTCCGGCAACCCTGTGCGCAGTGAAATCAGCCAATTGGCGCCGCCGGAAGAAAGGTATGCCAACCGGAGTGGAGCATTGAAGCTGCTCGTAATTGGCGGGAGCCTGGGAGCGCAAGCACTGAATACCACTGTCCCGCAGGCGCTGAAACGGATACCGGAAAATTTACGTCCGCGCGTGACCCATCAGGCAGGGAAGAGGCATTTGGATGCGCTGCGTAAAAATTACGCCGAAGCGCAGGTGGAAGGCAATCTGCTCACCTTCATCGACGACATGGCAGGGCATTATGCCGATTGCGATCTCGTGATCTGCCGTGCGGGGGCGCTGACCATCGCCGAACTCAGCGCAGCCGGGGTAGCCTGCATTCTCGTGCCTTATCCGTATGCGGTCGACGATCATCAGACATGCAACGCGAGATTTCTCAGTGACAGGCATGCGGCGGTATTGCTGCCGCAAAATGAATTGACTCCGCAACGGCTGGCGGAACTACTGGTGGGCTTCAACCGGGAACAGCTGCTGGAAATGGCAATGAAGGCCCGCGAACGAGCGAAACCGGATGCGACCCGGCTGGTGGCGGAAGCATGCATGGAAATGATAAAAACATAAAAAGGAATGCGGCGGGAATGAATAGCACTACGGTTCTTCAATTATGTTGTTGCGCTTCACGATTTACACGTTGCGAATATGAAACATAAGGTCAAACGCGTTCACTTTGTTGGCATCGGGGGCTCGGGCATGAGCGGCATCGCCGAAGTACTGCTTAATCTGGGTTATCAGGTCAGCGGCTCTGATCTGACAGCTACCGCTATTACCCGGCGTTTGAAGAAACTGGGTGCGATCGTTCATGTTGGCCACGCGAGCAGTCACATCGCCTTTGCCGACGCGGTGGTTACTTCCACGGCGATCAGGCCTGACAACCCGGAGGTGGTCGCGGCCCGGGAGAGTAATGTTCCGGTTGTCCCGCGCGCCATCATGCTGGCGGAATTGCTGAGACTACGCCAAGGAATCGCCATTGCCGGCACCCATGGCAAGACCACTACCACCAGCTTGATCGCCAGCATTTTAGCCGAAGCCGATATGGATCCGACATTCGTTATCGGTGGCAGGCTGGAGGCCGCAGGTTCTCACGCGAAGCTGGGCCGTGGTGAATTCATCGTCGTCGAGGCCGACGAATCCGACGCCTCGTTTCTCTATTTGCAGCCCGTGCTGGCAGTGGTAACCAATATAGATGTGGATCATATGGAAACCTACGGCCACGATTTCAGCAAGCTCAAGCAGGCATTCGTCGATTTTGTGCAGCACCTGCCTTTTTACGGTATGGCGGTGCTGTGCGTGGATGACGCGAGCGTGCGTGAAATCATGCCCGCCATCACCAAGCCCATCACGACCTATGGCTTATCCGACACCGCCCAGGTTCGAGCCGCCGATATCCGCCACAGCGAAGGAAAAATGCATTTTACGGCTTTGATAGGAGTCAACGGCAGGACGCGCAAGCTCAAAATTACGCTAAATCTGCCCGGTTTGCACAACGTGCAAAATGCGCTGGCCGCCATTGCCGTATGCAACGAGGTAGGGCTACCGGACGCAGCCATAGTTCGGGCCTTGGCAGGCTTCAGGGGCGTGGATCGGCGTTTTCAACGCTACGGTGAAATTGATCTGGCGGCCGATGGAAGCGGCATCAGGGACGGAAAGTTCACGCTGATCGACGACTACGGTCATCATCCGGTGGAGATGGCGGCCACCATTGCAGCCGCGCGGGGCGCGTTTCCCGACCGCCGTCTTGTACTGGCGTTTCAGCCACATCGCTATACCCGCACACGCGACTTGTTCGAGGATTTCGTCAAAGTTTTATCAACTGTCGATGTGCTGTTATTGAACGAGGTTTATCCGGCAGGCGAAGCGCCTCTGGTTGCCGCGGATAGCAAGGCGCTGGCGCGCGCGCTGAGAGTGCTGGGTAAAGTAGAGCCGATCTTTGTGGAGACAGTGGACGAGTTGCCCGCCGCCATCCAGGGCGTGGCACAGGACAACGACGTGGTGCTGGTGATGGGTGCGGGATCGGTGGGAAGCGTGGCGCCTAATCTTTTAAAGGGAACTCAGGTTGAGCAGGCTGGGCCGGTAATCGAAGGAAGTCGAAAGCATTCGGACTCGCGGCAGAAGATCAGCTAACAGGATGCACGGATGGATATGTCGGAAATTACGTTGACCCATGACTTGCACACCCTGCGCGGTGAAATGCGTGTGAATCAGCCGATGAAAAAATACACGTCCTGGCGCGCCGGGGGAGAGGCCGAGCGTCTCTATCTACCTGCTGATCTGACCGATCTTGTCGAGTTTATGCAAGTTTCGCCGCCGGATGAGCCGGTATATGTAGTGGGACTTGGCAGTAATCTGCTTGTACGGGACGGAGGATTGCGAGGCACGGTGGTGATCCTGCATGCGCGGCTTAACGATCTCCGGTTGGAGCAACTGAAGGAGGGGGTCGTATTGATATATGCGGGAGCCGGAGTGGCGTGCGCGAAGGTTGCGCGATTCGCCGCCATGCACGGCATGGCCGGGGCGGAGTTTCTGGCGGGCATTCCCGGCACGGTGGGGGGAGCACTGGCGATGAATGCGGGTTGTTACGGGGTAGAAACCTGGGAAATCGTCGAACGGGTACAAACGCTCGACCGTACGGGGCATCTGCGTGAACGCATAGTGGAAGATTACGAGATCGGCTACCGGCATGTGGCGTTGAAGGCCGAGGCGTTTACCCCGGTCAAGGAGCAGAAAACCGGATTTGTCATCAACGAGGAATGGTTTGCAGGCGGGTACTTCAAACTGATGAGCGGCGAAGAGGCGGCGTCGCGCCGGAAGATCAAGGATCTGCTCGACCGGCGTATCAGTAGCCAGCCATTGAATCTGCCCAATGCGGGATCGGTGTTTCGCAACCCACCCGGCGACTCGGCCGCGCGGCTCATCGAATCATGCGGATTGAAGGGTATGCGTATTGGTGGCGCGATGGTCTCGCCCAAGCATGCAAACTTTATCGTGAATACCGGTGGCGCCGCCGCAGCGGATATTGAAGCAGTCATCACGACCGTACGTAAAACAGTGAAAGAACAAACTGGGATTGAATTGCAACCGGAAATCCGGGTTATCGGCAACCCCCGGATCCATCGAGATTCGCCCTGAATTATATGGTCAAGGAATAGGGCAGGACATGATCAATATGGCAAGAACTCACGATTTTGGCAAAGTCGCCGTTCTCCTGGGCGGCCGCTCGGCTGAGCGCGAGATTTCACTCAAAAGCGGTGAGGCCGTGCTTGATGCACTACGGCGGCAGGGTGTCGATGCCCATCCATTCGATCCGTCTGAACAACCAATGGAAGCCCTTCTGCGGCAGGGATTCAGCTGCGCTCATATTGCGCTGCATGGACGTTACGGCGAAGACGGTACGGTGCAAGGTGCGCTGGAACTGATGGGTCTGCCTTATACCGGTAGCGGCGTATTGTCGAGCGCCCTGGCAATGGATAAATGGCGCACCAAATTACTCTGGCAGGCGACAGGGATCAATACACCCCGTTCCATCTTGCTTGAAGAACAAAGTGACCTGGATGCGGTAATCGACGAGCTCGGCCTGCCGCTGATCGTCAAGCCGTCCCGTGAAGGATCGACCATCGGCTTGACAAAGATAACGGATGCAAGGGAATTGCCGGCGGCATGGAGATTGGCTGCCAGTCACGATTCCATGGTACTGGCGGAGCAATATATCGAGGGCATGGAAGTCACTGTCGCCATTCTCGGCGAGATGACGCTGCCCCTGGTCCGGATTCAGACCGAAAGCGGTTTGTATGATTATGAAGCCAAATATGTGTCGCAGCAAACACGCTATTTTTGCCCAAGTGGTTTGTCCGCTCCCGAGGAGCGCGCGATCCAGGCGCAGGCGCTGCAGGCGCACAAGGTTTTAGGTTGCGAGGGATGGGGAAGAGTGGACGCGATACTGGATAAATCCAGCAAGCCCTATTTTCTTGAAACCAACACGTCGCCCGGCATGACCGGCCACAGCCTGGTGCCAATGGCGGCTTGCGCGGCGGGAATAACATTTGACGAGCTGGTGGTGCGGATCCTGGAGCTGGCGCATGTGGGATAACCATCAGTCGCTGGACTTGGTGGCGAACTGGCTATTTGCGCTGGCGGCTGTGATGGCGATCTACCTCATCAGCTATTGGGTAATTCATCTGCCCGCGTTTCCGCTACAGGAAATGAATATTCGCGGTAGCAATAGTGATGGCCGCTTGGGGCACGTGACGCGGGAACAAATCGACGGCGTGGTGCGCAGCGAAGAAATGGGGAATTTTCTTACAGTTGATCTGGAAGCGACCCGTAAAGCTTTTGACAAGCTCCCGTGGGTGAGCGCGGTAAGTGTTCGTCGTATCTGGCCACGAGGTCTGGAAGTAACGCTGGAGGAGCATGTGGCGCTGGCGCGCTGGGGCAGCGATGCATTGGTAAGTACGCACGGCGAAATATTCAATGCTGCGTCGGATGAGAGATTGCCTGTATTTGAGGGTCCGCCGGAAAGCTCGGGTGAAATGGTCAGGCAGTATGACGTGTTTAACAAACTACTGGCGCCGCTGGAACTGAGCATTGGGCACATGAGCCTTTCTCCCCGCCGCGCGTGGAGGGTCCATTTAAATAGCGGACTCGTACTGGAGCTTGGCCGCGAGCAGGTGGAAGCGCGGCTGGCGCGGTTCGTGCTGCTGCACGACCGGAGCGTGGCGCAATTGAACCAGAGATTGAGTTATGTGGATTTGCGTTATCCCGGCGGTTTTGCTGCGCGGTGAGCAACGATGCGGTAAGAAAGAACAGGGTGTGTTCTGAAAAGATCGCGAGATCAAGGGCCGGTAGGTAGATGAATAGAAGTAATGAAACAAAGAATCTGATCGTCGGCCTCGATATCGGGACGTCGAAGATCATTGCCATCGTCGCCGAGGTGAAGCCCGAAGGGGGGTATGACGTGATCGGCATGGGTAGCAACCCTTCGCGCGGCCTGAAGAAAGGCGTGGTCGTCAACATCGAGACAACAGTAAACGCAATCCAGCGTGCGCTGGAAGAAGCCGAATTGATGGCCGACTGCAAAATTCGTGAAGTTTATACCGGCATCGCGGGTAGCCATATCAAGAGTTTCAATTCGCACGGAATGGTTGCCATCAAGGACAAGGAGGTGTCCCGGCTGGATGTGGAGCGCGTGATGGAAACCGCCAAGGCGGTGAACATCCTGAACGACCAGCAGGTCCTGCATGTCCTCAATCAGGAATTCATCATTGATGGCCAGGAGGACGTGCGCGAGCCCATCGGCATGAGCGGGATACGGCTGGAAGTAAAGGTTCATATCGTCACCGGCGCGGTATCGGCAGCGCAAAATATCATGAAGTGCGTGCGCCGATGCGGGCTGGAGGTGCGTGATCTGGTGTTGCAGCCACTGGCCTCGGCAATGGCGGTGCTGTCCGAGGATGAAAAAGACCTGGGCGTGTGCCTGGTGGATATCGGTGGTGGCACGACCGATATTGCGGTATTTACTCATGGCGCCATTCGCCACACTGCGGTGATCCCGATTGCCGGGGACCAGATCACCAATGATATCGCCATGGCGCTTCGTACCCCTACCAAGGATGCCGAGGACATCAAATGCCGGTACGGCTGCGCGTTGCGGGACATGGCTGACCCGCACGAAATGGTGGAAGTGGCAGGTGTGGGTGATCGCGGTACACGCCAGCTTTCGCGACAGACACTGGCTGAGGTGATCGAGCCGCGGGCGGAAGAGCTTTATTCGCTGGTTCAGGCTGAACTGCGCCGTAGCGGTTTTGAAGAGTTGCTGTCGTCGGGAATCGTCATTACCGGCGGCAGCAGCTCGCTGCAAGGCATGGTGGAACTGGGCGAAGAGATATTCCACATGCCGGTGAGATTGGGCCTGCCCAATTACCGCGGCAGCCTGGAAGAAGTGGTGCTTACGCCACGATGTTCTACCGGTATTGGTTTGATTCTGGCCGGCATGGAGCAGCTTCAAAGACAGCAGCATACCAGGCTGCAGGGCAATTCGTTCAAGCGGATTCTGGAAAGGATGAAGAGCTGGTTTCAGGTAAATTTTTGAGCACCTGCTTTCCCGGCGCCTCTAAAGGGAAAGCAGTTCCAGAAGCGAAAAGTCGTAAATAAACAAGTTGTTGTTTCAACCCACAAAGGAGAAGCGCTATGTTCGAAATCATGGAAACACAAACACAGGACGCCGTTATCAAGGTCATCGGCGTCGGCGGGTGCGGTGGTAACGCCGTGGATCACATGATCCTGAACGGGGTGCAAGGCGTTGAATTCATTTGCGCCAACACGGACTCACAGGCGTTGAAGCGGAATCAGGCCAGCACGCTGCTGCAAATGGGATCTGCCATCACAAAGGGATTGGGCGCCGGCGCGGACCCTGACATTGGACGCAACGCGGCGCTCGAAGACCGTGACCGGATCGCCGAATTGATTGACGGTGCCGACATGTTGTTCATTACCGCCGGAATGGGCGGCGGCACAGGAACCGGGGCCGCGCCGGTGGTGGCGCAGGTGGCAAAGGAAATGGGCATTCTTACCGTGGCAGTCGTTACCAAGCCCTTTTCTTTTGAAGGGCGACGCCTCAAGGCGGCTCAGGCGGGAATGGAGGCGCTATCGCAATACGTCGATTCGTTGATCGTGATTCCAAACGACAAATTGATGCTGGTCCTCGGCGAAGATGTCAGCATGCTTGACGCATTCAAGGCCGCCAATAACGTTCTCTACGGCGCGGTGGCAGGAATCGCGGAAGTTATTAATTGCCCGGGCCTTGTCAACGTTGATTTTGCCGACGTAAAAACCGTGATGTCGGAAATGGGCATGGCAATGATGGGCTCAGCGTTTGCTTCCGGTGCAAATCGTGCGCGCGCGGCGGCGGAACAGGCAGTTGCGAGTCCATTGCTGGAAGACGTCAACCTTGCCGGCGCGCGGGGAGTGCTGGTAAATATTACCGCCAGTTCAGCGATGAAGATGCGTGAAGTACATGAAGTGATGAGCACCATCAAGGATTTTACCGCCGAAGATGCTACCGTGATAGTGGGAACGGTGCTCGATGAGAGCATGGAGGAAAACCTGCGGGTGACGATGGTGGCAACGGGACTTGGCGGTGTAGTCAACCGCACGCAACCCAAGCCGATGAGCGTCATCCAGATGCGCAACGGGACGGACAATACCGTGTTCGCCGATGGTATCAACTGGAAGGATCTGGATGCGCCTGCCGCAATGCGCACAAACAGACGGCGAGATGCAACCATTGAAGCGATGAAAAAATCCGGCGTGGATGTGCTCGATATCCCGGCGTTTCTGAGGAAACAGGCGGATTGAGTATTTTCTATTAATCAAACCGCCATCCCGGGGTAAGAATTTCGGGAAGCAGCAGCTCCTTGATGCACGGGGGTCGCTTTAGCGGAGTCCACCTGATAGTTATCAGGAAAGGGATGTACTGAATATTGTCGCGCCCGGCAGACGCACAGCCATTGTTCATTCCCCGGAAACGGAAGTTGCAGCGCCTGCCGTTCGGCAGTGTCGCGCTTGCATTTCTGCGTTCCATTGCTATTGCAAGTGCTGCCCTATATCCCCGTTCACTGTGTATCCGAGTCGGAGTGATTCCTACCGGATCTTCCCATTCGCTGTTTTTTCAGTAATGATTCGATTGCCGTTTTCAACGGTGATTGAGGCAACTCCATGGCCAGATCATTAAGGCTTTCCATGCCGGCGGGACCTATTTTGGGTTTTTTGCCGGATATCCCGTGTGCTCGATTATTACGGTAATTTGCTTGCACCGTAATTCGAATTGCAGTAACCTCGTAGCCCATCGCGTGGAATTTTAATAATAAGGAAGGCACCGTTTGCCTGAGCTTTGCCGCAATCGCGCCGTTATCTGCGCAGATTGTCAGGTTTCCTTCAGAAAATCCGCCTGAAACGCAACGTTGGGCCAGTTGAGGCGGCGCGATTTTTACGAATGCCTGATGCATGGCAGTTAGCAGGTCCGCATGGCTGAACAGGCGTTGATGCTCTGGTGTCAGCCTCATGGCTCCGAGATAAAAATTGATCTTGCGTGCGGTCATGGGGCAGTGGCTGAACGATAATTAAGGGAATGAGATGAATGTTATTCTAATTTCCAACAACTTGCCAAAAGCGAAAACCTTGACCTTGACAGGCACGCATCTGGTGCTTCTGGCTGCGGGATTTTTTCTGGCTTCTGTGTTACTGGCAATAGGTCTGAACTATCTTTCCCTCCGTTATGCGGACAAGATTGACAGCCCCTCCCTGAGATCGCTGGTTTTAAGCGTGCAACAGGAAGAACATCAAAAAACCCAGTCGTATTTGCGCGATAGCCTTAACGCAATGGCGGTGAGAATGGGCCAGATGCAAGCCCAACTATTGCGGCTCGATTCCGTAGGCGCCCGCCTCGCGGAGCTATCCGGTATCAAACCCCAGGAATTTCTATTCAATCAAAGCCCGGGACAGGGGGGAACGCTATCCACTCTGCCGTCCCAGGATATATCCTTCGCGGAGTTTAACCATAGAATCCAGGAATTGTCGTACATGCTGGATGACAGGACGGACAAGCTTGGCGCGCTGGATTCCATGATGATGCAGGACAGACTCAAAAAAAAGATGCTGCCGTCCGTTATGCCCGTGAACACCAAGTGGTACTCCTCCGGCTTCGGGGTTCGCATCGATCCTTTTTCGGGTAAACGCGTTTTTCACGAAGGGGTTGATTTTTCTGCTGCCATAGGAACGCCTATTGTGGCGGCAGCAGGTGGGGTGGTAGTGTATTCCGATCACCACCCTGAATATGGTAATATGATCGATGTCGACCACGGCAATGATTTCGTCAGTCGCTATGCTCATGCTTCCAAGCGACTGGTCAAGCTGGGCCAGGTTGTAGTGCGGGGGCAGAAGATTGCAGAAGTGGGCAGCACCGGCCGTTCGACCGGCCCGCATCTGCATTTTGAAGTCAGACACAAGGGCTCGCCGCAAAATCCATCGCGATTCTTGAAAATGCCCGGTTGAGCCGGACCAACACTCTGCAGCGGGGGTGAGGCCAAAAACCTCACCCCTTATTTTTTGGACGCCGCTTAATAGAATTCTCGATATTTCATGCTCAATAATCTGCTTAAGAAAGTCTTCGGAAGCCGTAATGACAGGCTGATCAAGCAATATTTCCAAACCGTCGGGGTGATCAACGGGCTGGAAGCAAAAATTGAGGCGCTTACCGACGCCGAACTACGGGCGAAAACTGACGAGTTCAAACAACGTGTTGCCGGCGGAGCCACTCTGAACGAGTTGCTGCCCGAGGCGTTTGCGGTGGTGCGCGAAGCCGCCAAGCGGACGCTTGGAATGCGCCATTTCGATGTGCAATTGATTGGCGGGATGGTGTTGCACAGTGGCAAGATTGCCGAGATGCGAACCGGCGAAGGTAAGACATTGATGGCCACTTTGCCTGCATATCTGAATGCGCTGGCGGACAAGGGTGTTCACCTCGTTACCGTGAATGACTATCTGGCAAAACGGGACGCCGAGTGGATGGGGCGTATTTATGAGTTCCTCGGTACCAGCGTTGGCGTAATCCTTTCGCAGATGGATCATGCTGACAAGCAGGCCGCCTACGCTGCGGACATAACTTATGGCACCAATAACGAATACGGTTTCGATTACCTGCGCGACAACATGGTGAATCACCCCGGCGAGCGCGTACAACGTGTGCTCAATTATGCCATCGTTGACGAGGTGGACTCCATTCTCATTGACGAGGCGCGCACACCGCTGATTATTTCCGGTCAGGCCGAAGGCAATACCGAGGTTTATGTGCGCATGAATGCATTGATTCCGAAACTGGTCCGGCAGGAAACAGAGAAAAGCGAGGGTGACTTCAGCGTGGATGAGAAGGCTCAGCAGGTGCTGCTGAGCGAGGCAGGTTTCGAGCATGCGGAAGAATTGCTTGCCCAGGCCGGATTGCTTTCTCCGGGAACCAGCCTCTACGATCCCGCCAACATCAGCCTTGTCCATCATCTGTACGCTGGTTTGCGCGCCCACGCATTATTTCTCCGCGACCAGCACTACGTGGTACAGAACGGGGAAGTGGTCATAGTCGACGAATTTACGGGACGGCTGATGTCCGGCAGGCGCTGGTCGGAAGGACTGCATCAGGCGGTGGAAGCGAAAGAGGGTGTTCCGATTCAGAAAGAGAACCAGACGCTCGCCTCGATTACCTTCCAGAACTATTTCCGCATGTACCAAAAGCTGGGTGGCATGACGGGCACCGCTGACACGGAGGCTTTCGAGTTTCAGCAGATCTACGGACTGGAAACGGTCATCATTCCGACCCATCGCCCAATGGTCCGCAATGATCGTATGGATCAGGTGTTTCGTACCATGGGCGAGAAGAACCGCGCAATCGTTGAGGACATCAAAGACTGTTACGAGAGAGGACAACCTGTTCTGGTTGGAACGACCTCTATCGAGAACAATGAATTGCTGTCCCAGTTGCTGGACCGCGAGAAGCTTTCGCATCAGGTGCTGAACGCAAAACAGCATGCAAGAGAAGCTGAAATTGTCGCTCAGGCCGGACGTCCGAAAATGATCACCATCGCTACCAACATGGCGGGGCGAGGGACCGATATTGTGCTGGGTGGCAATCTGGAACCCGAGCTTGAGCGCGTTCGATCCGACGAAAGCATGAGCGAGCAGGCCAAACTTGAACGTATCGCGGAATTGCAGGAGCAATGGAAGCTGCTGCATGATGAAGTGCTGAAATTTGGTGGATTACATATTATTGGCACAGAACGGCACGAATCCCGCCGGGTGGACAACCAGTTGCGAGGCCGCGCCGGGCGTCAGGGCGACCCCGGGTCAAGCCGTTTTTATCTTTCGCTCGAAGATCCGCTCCTGCGTATCTTCGCATCGGATCGCGTGGCAAGCATCATGCAGAAGCTCAATATGCCCGAGGGAGAGGCCATTGAGCACCCTTGGGTTACCCGGGCCATTGAAAACGCTCAGCGCAAGGTCGAAGCCCGCAACTTCGATATACGCAAGCAATTGCTGGAATATGATGATGTCGCCAACGATCAGCGTAAGGTAATTTATCAGCAGCGCACTGAACTTCTCGAGTCGGAAGATATTTCGGAGACGATTACCGCGATGCGCGGCGACGTGCTGAGTAGTCTCGTCACCACGTACGTTCCGCCGCAGAGCGTGGAAGAGCAGTGGGACATACCGGGGCTGGAGAAGGCAATGGCCGCTGAATATCAGCTGCCATTGCCGCTACAGGAGTGGCTGGAGAAGGAGCCCGACTTGCAAGAGGAAAGTCTCCACCAGCGGATTATCGAGGCTGCGGGGGAACTTTATTCAGGGAAAGTCGATCAGGTGGGAACGAGCGTCATGCATCAGTACGAGCGCGCTGTCATGCTGCAAAGCCTCGATACCCACTGGCGCGAGCATCTCGCGGCGCTGGATCATCTGCGCCAGGGCATCCATTTACGTGGTTATGCGCAGAAAAACCCAAAACAGGAATACAAACGGGAGGCTTTTGAACTATTCGGCGCCATGCTTGAGGAGATCAAGTCGGAAGTAACCAGAACACTCATGACGGTGCAGATAAGAAGCCAGCAGCAGGTGGAAGCAGTGGCGGAAACACAGCACTCACCGATAAACGTACAGTATCATCATGCGGCTTTCGAAGAAGCACTGGGTGAAGAGGAACAAGTCGAAGGCCGCGAGACGGGCGAAGAGGTCCAGGATCGCGCGGAGAAGCATCAGCCATTTGTGCGTCACGGGGAGAAAATCGGCCGTAACGATCCATGCCCCTGCGGATCAGGCAAAAAATATAAACAATGCCACGGTAAGCTCAGCTAGATTAGCTTCGCACGCCTGTATTGGAGCAGGTCCCAGGCATCAATCGCTGACAGGATCAAGTTTGTAAGTATTTCGCTCGATCTGTTTTATTCTTCTCAACGCTATGATACAGAGCATGCGGCGTGGTTTGCGAATGCCGGTTATCTTCCTGAGGTCGGAAAAGTCATTCAAAAACTGCTTCTATTTCATCAGAGCTCAGGCTCGACCTGAAGCCGTGCCACGATTCATTCAAGCAGCATGCCCCTTTTCTTTGATTCACGCCGCCACTCCATGGTTATGGGCGTGCCTTGCCGGTCTGGTTGTGGCTGTATTCTTTTCGCTTAACAGCAGACTCCAGCGATATTACTCAGGGCTTACCAGTATCAGTCCGCCCGTTTCTGAAAATACTCGTCATAGCGGAAAATATAGTCCTTGTCTGTCAACGGCAGGTGGCATGCGCGGCAGGTTGCGTAATCATCCGGGGCTTTCGTTTTTCCGTCGGCCATATACATGGAATATACCCAGTCGCCATTCTTGAGCTCTGGCGGCGTGACGCTTTCACCCCAGCCGGGACCCTTGCCCATGACTCCTATTTTCTGCAATTCACCTTTGACAAGTTTACCGTCGGCGCCTTTCAGCGGAGTACCGTCAGCCGCTTCACGGGCTTTGTAAATTTCCATTACAGTAATGGTGCCGTTGGGGAAATTGTCGCCCATCTTGGTGCTGTTGCCAATGGGGTTGATATAAATCTCACGGACTTGCTTGGCATCCGGACGCTGTACGTCAGATAAAAATTTCGGCCAGCTCTTGTATTTTTCGGGTACAGGTAATTCGCCATCACTGAATTTTTCGACCTGAGGGGCCGGGGGCCGCTGCGCGCACGCTGCCAACGCCGTAGCCAGCACAGCAGCCATAATAACCCCGTATGTAAAACGTCTCATCTGATTTCTCCTATGTCGAGCGATGCCAAACATCCGCCATTATCGGCGTTACTGGTATTCTGTCGGCTTGAACTGTAAATGATGCCGGGAATTCTTGATCACTCTCAACTCCCGAAGATTACGCTACTGGGCCTCGAATCTGACGAGGATGAGCAATGCCGATTGCTTGTATACTAACTTCCGAAAGACGTTGTTGCAAGCGTAATGCGGAGGTCATGAACGGAGCGAAGCCCACGGGATTAGCACTTGCGTGCGGCATAAAAGCACCTCCGCAGACATCCGATGTGGAGAATGTTTATGCGGCCGCCATGCCATTATGACGCAGCAATGCATCTATTTTTGGTTCTCGCCCCCGGAAGGCGATGAAGGATTCCAGTGCCGGACGGCTCCCGCCCACCGCAAGAATTTCATTCCGGAAACGGGCGCCGTTTTCGGGACTAATTACCTTTCCAGCAGAGCTTTCCTCAAAAAGACTGTAAGCATCCGCCGATAATACTTCCGCCCACTTGTAGCTGTAATATCCCGCCGCATACCCGCCCCCGAAAATATGTGAAAAGCTGTTGGGAAAGCGATTAAATTTGGGCGGAATAATGACTGCAACCTGCTCACGGATTTCATCCAGCATTTGCTGCGCGGTTTTCTCGCCATTCGGGTCGAAGTCCGAATGCAAATGCATATCGAACAACGCGAATTCTATCTGCCTCAACATTTGCAGCCCGCTCTGAAAATTTTTAGCCGCCAGCATTTTATCGAACAACTCGCGAGGGATGTGCTCGCTATCAGGGGCGGGGAGCGGGGCAGGGCGCGTTTCCCGCAAACTGCTGCCTTGCAGTAACGAGTCAACGCGCCCCGCGGACACGGCATTGGCGGAGCCATCAGGGGCGGGAAGCGGGGCAGGGCGCGTTTCCCGCAAACTCCTGCCTTGCAGTAACGAGTCAACGCGCCCGGTCATATCACGCAGCACTTCCCATTCCCAGCAGAAGTTTTCCATGAACTGGCTGGGCAATTCCACTGCGTCCCATTCCACTCCATGGATACCGGATACGCCCAGGTCCTCCACTTGCGTAAGCAGGTGATGGAGGCCATGGCCAAACTCATGGAATAAGGTGATGACTTCGTCGTGGGTAAACAGCGCTGGTCGAGTTTGACCATCAACGCGGACGGGTGCCGAGAAATTGCAGGTAAGGTATGCTACCGGCGCCTGGATGTGATGCTCTCCGGTTCCTTCAGACCCGCTACGGCGGCGGCTGATGGCATCATCCATCCAGCCGCCGCCGCGCTTGCCGGGCCGAGCATAGAGGTCAAGATAAAATCGGCCGATGAGATTGCCCCCAGTGTCGGTTATATTGAAGAGCTTGGCGTCGGGATGCCAGAGCTGAACATCGACAGCTTCCACGGGCGCGATAACGACGCCATAAAGATTCTCCACCAGTCTGAACATCCCCGGCAGTACGCTCGTTTCCGGAAAGTACTGCTTCACTTCCTGTTCCGAGAATGCATAGCGGTCAAGGCGCAATTTTTCACTTAAGTAAGCCAGATCCCATGCTTCAACGGCTTTCAATTGCAGTTTATCGGCCGCAAATTGACGTAATTCTCGCAGGTCTTGTTCAGCATAAGGTCTGGCCCTGGCCGCCAGTTCGCCGAGGAAATCCAGCACTTGTTTCGGGGTCGACGCCATTTTTGTCGCGAGCGACACTTCGGCGTAGCAATCAAATCCAAGAAGCTGCGCCTCTTCCTTGCGCAGTTGCAGTATTTTAGAGATAAGCGGGGCATTATCCAGATTGGCGGCGCCATTGATCAGAGGAGCGGTGGTCCCCGTCTCACTCGTTCCAATTTCGCTCGCGCGGGTGGAATAGGCCCGATACATTTTTTCGCGCAGCCCCCGGTTGTTCGCATATTGCATGAGCGGTAGATATGAAGGCGCATGCAGGGTAAATTTCCAGCCGGAAAGACCATCCTTTTCTGCAATTTCTCTTGCCGTTTGCAGCACATCGTCTGGAATGCCCGCAAGCTCATCGGCATTCTCCACATGTAAGGCAAATTTATTGGTGGCATCCAGCAGATTGTCATTGAATCTGGAACCGAGCGCCGACAGCTCTTCCTGGATATGGAGAAACCGCTCCTTTTTTTCCGGGGGCAGCTCCGCACCGCCAAGGCGGAAATCCCGCAGCTCGTTCTCGATTATTTTCTTTCTGGCGGAACTCAAGCTTTCGAACTCCTTGCTGTTACGAAGTTGCTTGAATTTCTCGAACAGCGCCTGGTCCTGAGCCAGCTCGGCATAATACTGAGTGATCAGAGAGAGGTTGGCGTTATAAGCCTCGCGCAATTCAGGCGTGTTCACCACAGCATTCAAATGCGAGACCTGTCCCCACGCGCGGTACAACCGCTCGTTGGCGTCCGTCATGGGCTGTACGAAATTCTCCCAGTCTGGCGTGCCTGTATCTTCACGTATGCCATCAATCAGCTTGCGGTTTTCCGCCAGCAGTTGCTGCACTGCCGGGGTGATATGTTCGGTTCTAATATCCGCGAAGCGCGGCAGTCCGGAAAAATCAAGCAGAGGATTCATTATGTTGATCCAGGTAAGTTAAACTCGGGGATGTGGAAACCGGCCTTGCCAGAGCTTATGGCTTTAGCCCTCGTGCACGACGAGGCCGCTCACGAGAGTATATTTTACCCTGCCCTCGAGTTCCATGCCCAGGAAGGGCGTATTCTTGCCTTGGCTTTTAAGCGCCGCCGCATCAACGCGCCAGTATTGGGCGGGGTCGAAAATGCAAAGATCAGCGTCAGCGCCGGGAGACAGGTGACCGGCTTCCACGCCGAGTATGCGGGCTGGTCCCGAAGTAATCCTGGACAGAGCGGCACTCAAGGGAATTTTCATCTCCGCCGCCCATTTCAACGTAAGGGGCAGCAGCAGTTCCAGGCCGGTGGCGCCCGCCTCGGCCTCGGCAAACGGCAACAATTTGGCGTCGTCGTCCACCGGCGCATGATCCGAGCATATCGCATCTATCGTGTCGTCCAGCAGCCCGGCACGCAACGCATCACGATCGCCCAGACTGCGCAGCGGAGGGACGAGATGACAATTGGAATCGAAAAAGCCGATGTCCATTTCGGATAGATGCACATGGTTTGCCGCCACGTCGCAGGTAATGGACAATCCCTGCTGCCGGGCTGCCCTTATCATGGCGACACCTTCCGCGCTGGATATCCGGCACAGGTGCACCTTTGCGCCGGTTTCCTTCGCCATCAAAATGATATTCGACAATGCCACTGTTTCAGCGCATACCGGAACGGCTGGCAAGCCCAATCTTGTGGCTACTTCACCGTCGTGCGCCACCCCTCCGTCCGCAAGGTAGACATCCTGGGGGCGCAACCATACACCGAAGCCGAAGGTGGAGGCGTATTGCATGGCCTGCATCATCACTCGGGTGTTGGGAAGCGGCTTGTCGGACTGGCTAAAAGCGACGCAGCCCGCATCGCGCAACTCGGCCATTTCCGTCAGCCATTCGCCTTTCAAACCCCTGGTCAGCGCGCCGATGGGATAGACGTGGGCCTGATTCAGGCTTCTCGCGCGGTGTTTCAGCATTTCCACCAAGCCGGGCTCATCCAGTACAGGATCGGTATCAGGGGCGCATGCAAGGCTGGTCACGCCGCCGGCTACCGCAGCTCCCATTTCGGATTCGAGCGTAGCCTTGTACTCAAGGCCCGGCTCGCGCAAGCGGGCCGACAAATCCACCAGACCAGGGCATATTATCAAATTTGTTGCGTCTATTTCGCGGTCCGCCTGGAAGCCATGTGGTGGCTCAGTGCCCAGAGCGGCGATTTTCCCGCTTGCGATGAAAACATCCATGACGCCGTCTATGCGGTTCTTCTGATCTATGACACGGCCGTTCCGGATGATTGTTTTCATGTGTTTTCAATTCCCCGCCAGAATCGACATAACAGCCATCCGTACCGCGATCCCGAACGTTACCTGGGGCAGGATCACCGATTGCTTGCCGTCCGCTACGGCGGAATCAATTTCGACCCCGCGGTTCATTGGTCCAGGATGCAATACAATTGCATCGTGCTTCGCGAGCGCCAGCTTCTCCTGAGTGAGTCCGTAATATTTGAAATATTCTTCGGTGCTGGGAAGACGCGCACTCAGCATGCGCTCGTTTTGCAAGCGCAACATCATCAGCACATCCACATCTTTCAACCCTTGCGTCATCTCGTGATACACGTGCACGCCGAGACGTTCAACCTTGGTGGGCAGCAAGGTTTTAGGTGCGATGACCCGCACTTCCGGTACCCCCAGTGTAGTCAGCGCATGGATTTGAGAGCGGGCCACGCGGGAGTGCAGAATATCCCCCACGATAGCTACCCGCAGGTTACGGAAGTCGCTTTTGTAACGGCGGATGGTGAATACGTCCAGCAACGCCTGGGTGGGATGCGCATGGCGGCCGTCACCCGCATTGATGACATGAATCTCCGGACGCATATGACGCGCAATCAGGTGCGCCGCACCGCTTTGCGAATGCCGTACCACGAACATGTCCGCATGCATGGCGGAGAGATTGTCTACGGTATCCAGCAGTGTCTCGCCCTTGGATTGCGAAGACACCGCAATGTTGAGATTGACTACGTCCGCTGATAGTCGCTTTGCCGCTATTTCGAAGGTGGTGCGGGTGCGAGTGCTGGGTTCGAAGAATAGATTGAATATGGATTTGCCGCGCAGTAAGGGGACTTTTTTAACATCGCGTTCCGTAACCCCGACAAAAGACTCGGCGGTGTCCAGGATGTTAAGCAGAATGGGGGCGGGTAGTCCCTCGGTAGTGAGCAGATGCTGCAGTAGGCCGTTCTTGTTCAGTTGCGGATTGTTACTCATTATCCCGACGTCTGTCATACAGGCTCAGGCTCAATTTTCCCTCGACATTTTTTTCAAGTGCCAGCATTTTATCTGACGGCAGATCGAGCACCTTCCCAACATATTGGGCGGCTATCGGAAGTTCCCGATCGCCCCGGTCTACCAGCGCAGCAAGACGGATGCTCGCCGGTCGGCCATAATCGAACAGCTCATTGATGGCGGCACGTATGGTACGCCCGGTATAGAGCACATCGTCCACTAAAATTATGTGGCTTCCTTCTACTTTGAACGGGATATCAGAAGGCCTGATCTGTGGATGAAGCCCGATCTGGCCGAAATCATCGCGATAAAACGAAACATCAAGCGTACCTAAGGGAAGTGAAAGCCCCAAATCCTGGTGAAGCCGTTCCGCCAGCCACACGCCACCCGTGTGGATTCCCACGATT
Source organism: Nitrosospira briensis (assembly GCF_900115125.1). Taxonomy (GTDB): domain Bacteria; phylum Pseudomonadota; class Gammaproteobacteria; order Burkholderiales; family Nitrosomonadaceae; genus Nitrosospira; species Nitrosospira briensis_A. Next base: position 253,717 of record NZ_FOVJ01000003.1, read on the forward strand.
GCGGTACTCGAAGCAAGGTCGTCTCGTACCTGTGCAATCAGGTTGGCCAGCAATTGTTCTGCATCAGGTAGTTGCATTTCGTCTGTCAAAAAAGGTTTGTAATATCAGTTGCGCTGCCATTTGATCCAGCACGGGTTTCTGCTTTTTTCCCGTGATACCCGTTTCCCGCAGCGCCGCGCTGGCGTCAACTGAAGTATAGCGCTCATCCACCAGTTCCGTCTTGATGCCGAAACGGCCTTCGAGACGCCGGGCGAAGCGGCGGCTGCGCCGGCTCATCTCGTGTTCCGTGCCGTCTGCATGAGCAGGCAGGCCCACTACCAGCATGGCCGGTTTCCACTCCTCAATCAGCTGAGCGGTGTTTGCAAAGCATTCGGTCGTATTCGCATTGCGTATCGTGGCAAGAGGATGCGCCAAACCCAGTTCCAGATTACCAACCGCTACGCCGATGCGCTTCTCGCCATAATCGAAAGCCAGAACAGTCCCCGCGAGATGATGCCCGGTATTCTCGGTATTGATGGCCAATTGCCGTATCGGTTTATTTTTGTGACTGAAGTAGCCACCCCCTATGGAATCAGGCGCTGCTTTCAGGAATGCCCTACTTCATCCGACAGGGCGGAGAAATCGACGCCGAGCGAACGCATCGCTGCAATCAACCGCTCCTCAGCCGGCAAATCAAAGATGATGCCTGGCGATGCCGGCACGGTGAGCCAGGCATTCTGCGATAATTCATGCTCTATCTGTCCTGGTGCCCACCCTGAGTAACCTAACGCGACCAATAGCTGTTTTGGACTTTCTCCGCTTGCTATCGCCCGCAAAATATCAAGTGAAGTGGTGAGCCCGATTTCATCATTAACCGCCATGGTCGATTGCCATTCGCCCACAGGTTGATGGAGCACGAAGCCGCGATCCAGTTGTATCGGTCCCCCGAACATGACCGGCAGCCCTCCTACAGTCTCATCATCGGCAGAGATATCGAGTTGATCCAGCAGATCCTTCAGGGTAAGGTCGATAGGTCGATTTACTACCAGACCTAACGCTCCCTGGTCGCTGTGCTCGCAGATGTAGGTTAGCGTCTTGGAAAAGAAAGGATCCGCCATGGCTGGCATGGCCATCAGAAAATGATGGGTCAGATCGACGCTTTGCATGGATGGGCTGATTGCATGCCGCTATTGACTATCCTGGTTTCAAGTTTGTAAGCAGCCGCTCACGGCTCGCGGGCACATTGTTTTGTTGCAGTCCCTCATTCATAAACAAGCCTTTTCGATGAAACAGTGTTGGTTTTTTTGTGAATACCCCAATATGCGTCTATTCTTGTCAAGTCGCTTCGCTAGCATTGTAGAACGAATTCGTTTCGATTAGTGGGTTTTGACAATATGGCGCCGTACGATGTTTAACAGGCTCGATTCTTTTTGTTACGCATGTCGTTGAGTTGGAGCGCAGCGATCTGGGCCGGTATTGTTGCCGGCACCGTCGCCACCGGAGCGCAAATGGTCCTGTGGTGGATATTCACGGATGATTTGCCGGAAATTTTGTATAGGGATGCGCGTTTGACAGCAGCAATACTGATGGGGACGGAAGTTTTACCGCCACCGCCTGCATTCGACTGGAAGGTAATGGCGGTCGCAACCCTTATTCATTTTGCGATTTCAATCGCATACAGCCTGTTGCTGGCTTGTCTGATTTTCCGCCTTGGCCTGGTGCTTGCAGTGCTTGTAGGTTCCCTCTATGGGTTGATTCTATACGCGATAAACATGTACGGGATGACGGTGCTTTTCCCCTGGTTCTCGGTGGCCCGCGATTGGATTACCATAGTTGCGCACGTTGTGTTCGGGGTTTCCCTGGCGAGCACATATAAAGCGCTATCTGGAACTCAGTCCGCGTAACGTAAGAGATTGGAGACCAGCGTACGAAAAGTTTTTTTTGGATCAGGTTCTTTGCCAGGATTCATTTCCGCTTCGGTGCATTTGTCGTCGGTTACCTCAGCGCGGCAAAAGCGGCTATAGTTGTCCCAGTCCCTGTTATAGGCAGGGATATCCTCCTGCGGGATATTGCGTCTAAAGTCTTCAATGATTTCCTGCATTACCGGCAACCGGGCGCAAAGGTAGGTGTCTATGCTTTTAGGCCAATTGGTAGGCTCGGGATACAGACCGGAGAGTGTCGAGAGAATGGCTGAACGGAATTCATCGGCGTCCTCGGCCCGGCGTTTGCGGTTGAACAACTCATAAATTCCAGCGACAACAATCCCTGCGCCTAGCAAGACCAAAGGCCACATGGGCACTAGATTGAAGTATGCTGCTATCTGGTCGGTATATTCGTCCATGTATTTTTTTCCCGTTGTCTTGTTTGAGATGGAACATGCACGTGAGTGCCATAACTCTCTTGTTTACTTTTTCCTTGTTCCTCCGGATTTGAGCCGGGGTCAGATAAGCCAGTGTCAGACAGCGTAAAAATACCGCGGCCGAGAAAAAGTACGATTCTCCCCGGGAGGAGACATGACTGTTTGCCTGATTATAAGCTCTGGCGGGAAGCGGTCAATGCTCCATGAATGATCTCGGCCAGCCGCGTCTCATGGCTTCCTCCTGATACGATTAACTTTCACCCACCATATCGCAAGCGCAATTTGCATCGCTATTTGCAAGATGCGGGACGATGCTGAGGGAGAACGTTGCCTGCAACGAGATCGGGAATACCAGTGACGGGATGGGTATTATCATTGCAAATCCATTCCAAGCTGTCTTTTGTCGCCAGTACCAGCGTTCTTCCAGTGCCGTCGCTCAAAAGCCCGGGACTCACTCCGTTATTCCTGAACATGGCCGTGACCTGAAAACCCTTAGCCAGGGTTCCTGGTGTAAGGCTCGCGACATACTTTCCCGTCCGGACCGTTACAAGGCTGTCGAACTCTGCCTCTGTTGGCCATCTCCCCTTCTCTGAATAGAATTCTGCGATGGGTGCTTTTACGCTATCCAGCAGATTGACCGCTTCCATGACCTGTTCCCGTGCCTGTGAATCCTGGTAAAACTGATATGCCGGGGGAATAGCAATGGTCACGAGGATACCGATAACGGCAAACACCATCATCATTTCGATCAGGGTCAAACCTCTTTGCCCCCTCCCCATTCCGATAAAACGCCTTTGCTTGAAGCTCATGCTATCCAGTACTCTCCGTGAATTATTATTTGATAAGCAGCACCGGTATTGTAGCCAGCTGCATGATCCTGCTGGCTACCGAGCCCAGCAAGATCCCCTTGACTGCGCCAAGCCCACGGGGCCCCATGATTATTTGATCGCAATCAATTTCCTCCGCATAACGCAGAATCATATCCGGCGGAGTCCCCGCCGTGATATGAAACCGGCACGCAATCCCCGCCCTCTCTAGTAACTCGCGCGCTGGCCGAAGCTCTTTCAAGCCTTCTTCCTGGTAATACAGATCAATACTCTCCTTGTCTATGAACATGGGTACATTCCCGCGCAATGGATATTGCACATTCAACAAGTGGATTTCCGGCACTTCCTTATACCAGCCGATCAGTTTGATGAATTCACCAACCGCTTTAACGGATGTGTCCGAGCCATCAACCGGCAACAGGAATTTCAACACACTGTTCTCCTTCAATATCTGATAGCTAATGCGGACAGCTACAGAGGTTTGTTTATATCATCCGCCAGATCGACAGGCGCGGTTTTTGTCTTCGCCCGCGATGCGAACCATCTACCGGTAGTCACGACCAGCAGCGCGCCGCATACGGGGGCAAGCCAATGCAGATAACCAGCGTTCGTATTAACCCACTCTTTGCTCACCGCGTCGGTCACGCTCATATCCCCGGCGATCCAGCCCAGCAGGCCCGCCCCGATAAAGATGGTGATGGGAAAGCGATCCATGAGCTTCATCACCAACTTACTACCCAGTACAATGATGGGCACACTTACTACCAAACCGAAAACGACGAGGCTCAGGCTGTCCCTGGCTGCTCCGGCAATGGCAATCACGTTATCGAGACTCATCACGGCATCGGCAATGATGATAGTCTTGATTGCGCCGAGCAATGTGGTACTTGCGTCGATGTGGTGACCATTATTCGCCGGTTCGGGCTGAAGCAGCCTGGTGCCGATCCACAACAGCAGCACTGCGGCGAGAATTTTCAGGAACGGAATTGCCAGGAGATTAAGGGCAAAGAAAACCAGCACCACGCGCAGGGCAATGGCACCGAATACGCCCCAGAAAATCCCGAGATTACGTTGCTTCTCCGGCAGCCGCCGGCATGCAAGGGCAATGACAACCGCGTTATCGCCGCCCAAAACGATATCGATGGCGATAATCTGGAGTACCGCGACCCAGAATTCCGGACTGGCGACGTCCATAAATAATCTCTGAAAATGAAGTGGCTACTTGAGCGCAGATAAGAAATTCAGCCTTACCGGTTCACTGGATCGCTACCGGGATTATACCAGCGTCCGCCTCACTGCCTTGTGTTGACGCACAGGAACTGCAGAATTTGGGATCTGCGCGGCATGGCGTCCTGATACCCCAGCTCAATCAGTGCGCGGCAGAACGGTTCCTCAAACAGCACATAGCTCAGAAGCGCCGAGCCGTCCCGCCTCATTGCTCCAATCGCACGATAAAAAAGCCGCAAGGTACGCGGTAGCGTATGAGCGTATTGCGCTGCAATCTTGTTGATCTCCACGCTGGGGGAAATTACCATCGATTCGATCCGGCGCAGCTTCACGTCGTTATTTTTCAGCTTCTCGTCGGGGATCATCAGGAGAGTATTGTTGATGCGTTGCAGGCGTTCCAGATCGACGTCAAGACTGTCCAGAAAAATACTGCCCATAACGTGACCTCCTATCTGTGCCAATGTGGGGTAGCTGTCTACTTTCTCTCGTTCAGGCTGCGTTTCGACGGCCTTGCGCACGCCTATCACCAGCACACGGTCCGCGCCCAGATGCAGCGCGGGACTGATAGGTGCGAGCTGGCGCATGGAGCCGTCCCCGAAATATTCACGATTGAGCCTTACAGCGGGAAAAAGGAGGGGAATGGCGGAGGACGCCAGCAGGTGTTCAATCCCGATGCGCGCCGAGAGGCCGATGCGGCGTTCCCGTTTCCAGGGTGCGATGTCATCCGCCCCCTGATAGAACGTAACCGATTGCCCGGACGTATAGCCCCAGGCTGTGATGCCAAGCGCATGCAGGGCTCCCGCGTCTATACTCCGCTGTATGCCGCGAAGCGGCAGACTATGCTTCAGTAGATCGGCAAGCGGCGAATTGTCCAGGAGGGAAACCGCGCTGCGCTTTCCGAGGCTGCCCAGGAGTAGCGAAGCCAGCCAGCGTGCGGCATTTCCGTAGGCGCCAATGGGATCGGAACGATAGGCCTTGCTTACGTGCGCATTCTCCCACACTGTCGATAGCTTCCGAACGCCTTCCTGAAAATTGCGGGCGGAAAGCGCGAGACTGGCGGCATTCAATGCCCCGGCGGAAGTTCCACAAATGACCGGGAAGGGATTGCGCGTCCTTTTGGGCAACATATCAGCGATGGCTCGCAGCACTCCTGCCTGATACGCTGCGCGTGCCCCACCGCCAGTCAATACAAGACCGACCTTGGGCGTCAGCGATGGTTGCATCAGGCTCAAGCGGCCAATGCCGTGCCTGCGTTTCTCGCAGCTAATGCGAGGCTACACAGGATAAAGTCGTTCAGGGTTCGAGAGATTTCGACTGCTCCATAAACTTTGGCTGGATGCCGGAGGACCGGTCCTGACACTATTCCATATCCTAATTCAAACAGAAGATCAGGGACGATAATTTTAATTCTGTTTGCCCGCCCCTGTCATATGCTCCGGCCTTACCCAGTTTTCAAATTGCCCGGCTGTAACATGGCCGGATGCAATCGCCGCCTCTTTCAGCGTTGTTCCCTCGCGATGCGCCTTTTTAGCGATTTCCGCTGCCTTGTCATAGCCGATGTAGGGTGTGAGCGCCGTCACCAGCATCAACGAATTACGCATCAATTCGTCAATGCGATCGACATTGGCGCTTATCCCTTTTGCACAATTATCGTTGAAGCTGATTATTCCATCCCCGAGCAGGCGAACACTTTGCAGAAAATTGTGAATGATTAGCGGTTTCATGACGTTGAGCTCGAAGTTTCCCATCGAACCGCCAAAATTAATCGCTACATCGTTGCCCATCACCTGGCAGCACAGCATCGTCATTGCCTCTGATTGAGTCGGATTGACTTTTCCCGGCATGATGGAGCTGCCCGGTTCGTTTTCCGGGATTTTCAATTCGCCGATGCCACAGCGTGGCCCGGAGGCAAGCCAGCGTATATCATTCGCGACTTTCATCAAGGACGCCGCCAGGGTCTTCAGCGCGCCGTGAGCATGGACCAGCGCATCGTTCGCCGCCAAAGCCTCAAATTTGTTGCGAGCTGTGACAAAGGGCAAGCTCGTCAGTTCCGCCAATTCCGCTGCCACACGCACGGCGAACTCTGGATGGGTATTAAGTCCTGTGCCGACAGCGGTACCGCCCAAGGCAAGTTCATACAGATGCGGAAGCGATGCCTCCATATGCTCCAGGCCGTGGTCCAGTTGTGAAACATAAGCCGAGAATTCCTGTCCTAATGTCAGGGGCGTTGCATCCTGTAAATGGGTACGGCCAATTTTGACGACGCCTGAAAATTCCTCAGCCTTGGCGGCCAGCGTTCCGCGAAGCGCGACGATGGAGGGTATTAACTGATGATTGATCGACTGTGCCGCAGCCACGTGCATGGCGGAAGGAAATACGTCGTTGGATGACTGTCCCTTATTCACCTCATCGTTGGGATGGATCTTGCATTCGTGCCCCCGCCCGCCGCCCAGCAACTCGGAAGCACGATTCGCCAACACCTCGTTCATATTCATGTTGGTCTGGGTTCCCGAGCCCGTCTGCCATACCAGCAAAGGGAATTCCGCATCGTGACAGCCTGAAATCACCTCATCGGCCGCGCGAATGATGGCCGCGGCGTTATCGGGAGCGAGCAGGCCCAGGTCGCAGTTAACGCTTGCCGCTGCACGTTTCACCAGTGCCAGCGCGTGAAGCAGCGCGAGAGGCATCCGTTCGCCGGAAATTCTGAAGTTCTGCAAGGAACGTTGTGTCTGCGCGCCCCATAGGGCAGCGACAGGCACGTGCACCATGCCCATGGTGTCCTGTTCTTCGCGGTAATTCATGGAGACCTTCGATTAGAGAGACGATTGAGGCAGATCAAGGAAGAAGGAAGAAATGGCAAGATGGAAGCCGGTTTTATCAATCGATAAATACCGGGGAACCATAAACGGCCCTGGTTACCCGGCCAGCCCACGCATCTGCTTTTCTGGCGTCCGCGTTTTTTTACCATCGCACGCAGCTCTGCTGGCTCTGGCAGCGGATTATCTACGGCTCTTCTGGAAAAGTATATCGCCGGGTAGCTAAAGTTAAACCTGCGAGAGCAAAAGCCTGCAGATCAGTCCTCGAGACGGAACGACACTTCCCCCGGTTGACCCGTTTCGGGATCAATCCAGTCCGATATACCAATCTCTTCCTCGGCCTGCTCCAGTGTTTCCCCAGGTTCATAATCCGATTCAGCGTTGTATTCCATATCCTGGATGGCTTCGAGTAAGGTAGGAAAGGGACCGAAAACCTTGTCACTCTCCTTTTCATCATGCCAGTAAAAGCCATCTGGACGTTCAACAATGCGGGTGGTGTCGTAATCGCGTGACGCTTGTGGAATTGTATGAGCCATGCCGTACCTCCACTAAGATTTACAGATTGAATTCAAGTTAATCCTAACCTCGTCCGTAAAATTGTACCAGCGTAAATAATTCATGTATAGCGAAGACCGGCTGTTCTTGACTCCCAAATGACACCGGCGCAGTGGGCAACGTGTCCTGGTTGTTCAAGGAGCAAAAAACAGGAGTAAAAAACCTTTGCGGTTTCCAGGAGGAAGCCGGTCTTCATGTGAAAAACCTGCGGATCAGCCTTTCAGCTTGTCAGGTGAGGCTGATCCGCAACGCTGGACGTCAAGCTCAAGAGTTTGAGCCCGAAAGGGGAAAGGGCCAACTTGCGGCAGGGCTGGTGGCTAATTCAGGCGTTTTTTTTTCTGCTGATTTCTTCGTTTTTTTCTCTGATATGGTTTTTGCAGAGGACGTTTCCCCTCCGGATTTCTTTGTGCTCCCTTTTTTGCCTGAATCGGTTTTCTTCGCCGACTTATCTTTCTTTACCGCTGATTTTTTCTCGGCCTTCTTTTCGGCTTTTTTCTCAGCCTTCTTCTTTTCAGTCTTTTTTTCAGCCTTCTTGTCCGCTTTTTTCTCAACAGGTTTCTTGCCTGCTGTTTTTTTGGCCGGGGTTTCTTCTTTTGCCGAAACCTTTTCCGAAGCTGTGGCCGAGCTTTTGGTCGAGGTTGCAGCCCTGGCTACGGGTTTTTTGGCTGGAGCGGCGGTCTTGCCCTCAGACTTTTTTTCCGTTTTTTTTTCATCCGTTTCCTTTGCCGGCGTTTTCTTGACTGGAGCTTCCTTAACCGCAGGCTTTTTTACAGCCGTTGATTTCTTGTCGTCAGGTTTTGTTGCCGCGGGTTTCTTGGTCGTTGCCATTTCCACCTCCAGATTAAGGTTACACGGGATTTACAACTTGCTATGTTTACTACACTTACCGCTACGCAAATATAGACAAACAGGGACCGCGGATATCGGCGAACTGTAACCCCCGGAGCTCGCTTCAGGCAATGCCGCCTTGCCCGCTGTTGTTGCAAGACGGGCAGGCGCATCCGGCTTTCGCTTTCGGAAATTCATGGCATATCACTGCTGACATCAATCAGGCTTTCCCTCATTCAACCAAAAGCTCATTCTTCTCGTGCTGTTTCTGCATGTCAATTTCGTTTCCCTAGTCCCAGCTTAGCACACCGCCAGTCTGATATTCGGTAACACGCGTCTCAAAAAAGTTCTTTTCTTTCTTCAGATCAACCATTTCGGACATCCATGGAAAAGGATTGCCCGCTCCCGGATAGAGAATGTCCAGACCGATCTGCTGACAGCGGCGATTGGCGATATAGCGCAAGTATTCCTTGAACATCGGCGCATTCAATCCAAGCACACCACGCGGCAGCGTATCCTCCGCATAACGATATTCCAGTTCCACCGCTTTCTTTATCAATGCACTGATTTCATCGCGGAACGCCTTGGTCCACAAATGCGGATTTTCCATCTTGATCTGATTAACGACATCGATGCCGAAATTGCAGTGCATGGACTCGTCCCGCAGAATGTACTGATACTGCTCCGCTGCACCCATCATCTTGTTCTGCCTTCCCAGCGCCAGGATCTGTATGAAGCCGACATAAAAGAACATGCCTTCCATGATGCAGGCGAATACGATCAGGCTTCTCAGCAGCTTCTGATCAGCTTCTGGTGTGCCTGTCTTGAACGCCGGATCGGTAAGCGTGTCAATGAACGGAATCAGGAACTCGTCCTTTTCGCGGATTGACGCCACTTCATGATAGGCGTTGAAAATCTCGCCCTCGTCCAATCCGAGTGATTCGACGATGTACTGATAAGCATGCGTATGGATCGCCTCTTCGAATGCCTGGCGCAACAAATATTGCCGGCATTCAGGGTTGGTGATGTGGCGGTAGGTCCCCAGCACAATATTGTTGGCCGCAAGTGAATCAGCGGTGACAAAAAAGCCCAGATTACGTTTAACCAGCCGGCGCTCGTCCTCGGTGAGCCCCTCGGGATCTCTCCACAAGGCGATGTCGCGGCTCATGTTGATTTCCTGCGGCATCCAGTGGTTTGCGCAGGCGGAGAGATATTTTTCCCATGCCCACCTGTACTTGAATGGCACCAACTGGTTGACATCGGCCTTGCAATTGATAATACGCTTGTCTTCCACCGATATGCGCCGATTCACATCTGCGGCCTGATGTTCATCGGTATTCTTCGCTTCAATTCCGTTGGTGCTCCCCGGGCCATCCTGCAGGCTCAGCCTTGATGCAGCGCCATTCATCCGCGGCGTTTCCGATTGCACTGTTTCATCCTCGAATGTCAGCATACTTTTCTCCTTTTATTTACGTCACGAATATTGATCATTGGCACGACTCGCACTCGGGATCATCAATGGAACAATATTTTACGTCGGTTGCAGGTGACGCACTGATGGAAGTGAGGCTCCCTTCCGCAGATACGGCGTTCAAGGCGCCGCCCTTGACCGTGGATTTTTCCGCGGAAGTTGCTCCGAGCGAGCGCAAATAGTAGGTGGTTTTCAGGCCGCGCAGCCAAGCCAGTTTGTAGGCCTCATCCAGCTTCTTCCCGGAAACCCCAGACATATAGATATTCAGCGACTGCGCCTGATCGATCCATTTCTGCCGCCGTGATGCCGCTTCGATCAGCCACTGCGGTTCCACCTCGAAGGCGGTTGCGTAAAGCCGGCGAAGGTCGGCGGGTATGCGGTCTATCTTCCCCAGGGCGCCATCGAAATAATTGAGGTCGGCAATCATCACCTCGTCCCAGAGTCCCAGCTTCTTCAGGTCGTTTACCAGGTACTCGCCAGCCATGGTGAACTCCCCGGATAAATTGGATTTGACGTAAAGATTCTGAAACGTCGGTTCGATGCTCGCGGATACGCCGATGATATTGGAAATGGTTGCCGTCGGTGCAATTGCCAGGCAGTTGGAATTGCGCATGCCGTGATTCCTGATGCGCTCGCGCAATGCGTCCCAATCCAGGGTAGCGGACATATCCACCTCGACATATCCGCCGCGTTCTTCACGCAACAGGTCGAGCGTGTCCTGAGGCAGAATCCCCCGATCCCACAGACTGCCGCGATAGGAGGCATAGCGGCCGCGCTCCGCGGCCATTTCGGTGGAAGCCCAATAGGCCTGGTAGGCAACTGCTTCCATTGCATGGTCGGCAAATTCCACAGCCTCTTTTGAAGCGTAGGGGATACGCAGCATATGCAGGCAATCCTGGAAGCCCATAATCCCCAATCCCACCGGTCGATGCTTGAGGTTGGCATTGCGCGCCTTGGGGACGGCATAGAAATTGATGTCGATTACATTGTCCAGCATGCGCATGGCAATGCTGACAGTGCGCTTCAGCTTGTCTGCATCAAGCTTTCCTTCATGGATGTGGGCTGCGAGGTTGACCGAGCCAAGATTGCACACGGCGATTTCGTGCTCATTTGTATTCAGGGTTATCTCGGTGCAGAGATTGGAGCTATGCACTACCCCTACGTGATTTTGCGGCGAACGGACATTGCAGGCGTCCTTGAAAGTGATCCACGGATGCCCGGTTTCAAAAAGCATGCTGAGCATCTTGCGCCATAGCTGTTGCGCCGGGATTTTCTTGTACAGGCTCAGCTCGCCGCGCGCGACTTTTTCCTCGTAGGCCAGATAGGCATCCTCGAACCGCTTGCCAAACTTTTCATGCAGATCGGGCACGTCGGAAGGCGAGAAAAGCGTCCATTCGCCGTTATCCATCACGCGCTTCATGAACAAGTCGGGAATCCAGGTGGCTGTATTCATGTCATGGGTACGGCGGCGGTCATCGCCGGTGTTCTTGCGCAGCTCCAGAAATTCCTCGATATCCAGATGCCATGATTCCAGATAGGCGCAAACCGCGCCTTTGCGCTTGCCGCCCTGGTTCACAGCTACCGCCGTATCGGACACGACCTTGAGAAAAGGCACCACGCCCTGCGATTTGCCGTTGGTGCCCTTGATACGCGAGCCCATTGCCCGCACTGGCGTCCAGTCGTTGCCCAGTCCTCCGGCGTACTTGGCAAGCAGCGCATTTTCCTTGATCGCCTCGTAAATGCCATCCAGGTTGTCCGGCACAGTGGTGAGATAACAGGAAGACAACTGCGACCGGCGGGTTCCCGAATTAAACAGGGTCGGTGTCGAACTCATGAAATCGAAATTTGACAGCACGTGGTAGAACTCGATGGCGCGCGCCTCGCGATCGATTTCGTTCAACGCAAGCCCCATCGCGACGCGCATGAAAAATGCCTGCGGCAGCTCGATACGCCGCTCCTGCACATGCAGAAAATAACGGTCATACAAGGTTTGCAGGCCCAGGTAGCCAAATTTGAGGTCGCGCCCCGCATCCAGGGTTTTGGCCAGGCGTGGCAGGTCAAACTGCGCCAGACGCTCATCCAGCAACTCGGCATCGATCCCGCGCCTGATGAACTCCGGGAAATACCCGGCATAGCGGTTCGCCATTTCCTGTTGCAGGATTTCTTCCCCCAGCACCTCGAAACGAATGGTATGCAGCAGCAATCGTGCGGTGGCGTAGCTGTAGGCGGGCTCTTTTTCGATCAAGGCGCGTGCCGATAAAATCGCCGATTTTCTTACTTCCTCCATCGGCACCCCATCGTACAGGTCTTTCAATGTTGCCTTGAGTATCAGCCCGGGATTTACCACTTCGCCCAAACCCTCGCAGGAAGATTCAATCACCGTCAGCAGCCGTGCCGTATCCAGCGGGGCCTTGCGGCCATTCTCGATCACATTCAGAATGGCGGCCGGCGCTTCCACCACTCCCATTTCTTTCTGCTTCGCCCGCTTCCGCGCGCGATCCTCGCGGTAAAGCACATAAGCGCGCGCCACATCGTGCTCTCCGGAGCGCATCAGCGCGAGCTCCACCTGATCCTGAATATCCTCGATATGAAAAGTCCCGCCGGAAGGCTGGCGGCGAATCAGCGCATTCACCACATCATCCGTCAGCCGTGCCACCACTTCGCGCACCCTGGCGGACGCCACCCCTTGGCCGCCATTGACGGCGATGAATGCTTTTGTCATCGCAATGGATATCTTGGCCGGCTCGAACGCAGCCACGGAACCATTGCGGCGTATGATCTTGTATTGAGAATATCGCGAATTCTGTGTGGAAGGGGCAGAAGAAAACTCGTGCCCGGATACGGTCGCGTGGTTTGTATTGTTTGTGGCAAGCTGCATCTCCGATTCTCCTCATCTATATGGGAAATCTGCTTTTTCCCGGGGTTGAAGCTGGGATGCTGCGGTACTGCCATACCACAACATCTAGTATTCAACTTCGATATATTTTACTACTGCTAGTGCGTTGGGGCCATAGTGCTATATTTTTTGATGTGTGTCAAAAATTTTTTCGAGTGCCTGGATTTAAAGAATTACCAAATGAACGCCAAGCCATTGCGACTCCTGTGTGGTAGTAAAAGGCAGTAAAAAAACAGAAAAACATGGCTACAGCAAACCCATTCCATTCACTCCGTACTACCATGAACTATCAGGGAGGCACGGCGGAGCGACGCTCATTGCTGATAATTTAAAATGGAGGGATTATGGCTACCAAAATTTTCGTGAATCTGCCGGTAAAGAATCTGGACAAATCGGTGGAGTTTTTTACCAGGCTCGGCTTCACGTTCAACCCTCGATTTACTGACGAGACTGCCACTTGCATGATCGTGGCGGACAATATATTCGTCATGCTGTTGATCGAGGACAAGTTCAAGACTTTTACCCCCAAAGAAATTTGCGATGCGGCGAAGAGCACAGAAGTGCTCCTTTGTCTTTCTTCAGAGAGCCGGGAAAAAGTCGATGAAATGGTACGCAACGCAGTCGCTGCCGGCGGTGCAACCTACAACGAGCCACAAGACCACGGTTTCATGTACGGGCATGGATTTCAGGATCTGGATAGTCATATCTGGGAGATCGTCTTCATGGAACCTGATGCAGCAAACCATGGCTGAAAAAGTGTATTAACCCCTCTACGGCTCGGGGGTCAATTGACGCGATTGCCTGGCCATTTCCAGCGCATCGCGGATCTGCTCGGGTTTGTTGGCGCGCAGTCCTTCCGCCAGGGCGCGCGATGCGTCCCTGCGGCGCTCGGCATACTGGCGCAGCATTTCCACGGTGGCGGCGGAAGGCAGGGCAGGATCGGGGGGCAGATGGGAAAGCTGCTCAAAACTTTCTTCGTAACGGTCACCGACAGCGATATCGATGCGCCCCGCAAGCTCGTCGAAGGAAACGCCCCCTTGCTTGCCCTCGTCCAGTATGTTCTGCCATGTCCGGGTGATCGCGGCATCGTCCCGTAGGAATTCTCCAATCTCCTGGCGTGTCAATACCTCTTCACTCCATCGATAAGTGCGCACGGGGATCTGGGTGACCAGGATGATAATCGCGAGTGCAAAAGCGCCGCCCGCAAGCAGACGGGTGCGGCGGAGTCGACGGGATGAGCCGCGTCCGCCTGCCTCGGCAGGTCGTGCGAATATCATCGCACCCAATATTCCAGCCGCAAACCCACCGATATGGGCAGCATTATCGATACCGGTAATTAGAAGGCCGAGAACAAGGCTGACGGCTGCAAAGCCGGCAGCACCCCAGAAAAACCAGCGGAAATCACGTGGATGGAGATTGCCGCGCTCACGCCACATAAAGACCAGCAGGGCGCCACATATGCCGAAAATGGCCCCTGACGCGCCACCGGAGATGGCCAGCCCCCTATGTGCGACGAGCGACAACAGGTTGCCCGCCAGACCGCTGGCAAAATAGATGCACGCGAAGCGCACGTGTCCATACATGCGTTCGACAAGCTGGCCGACGTCCCAGAGCGCACAAAGATTCAACGCCAGATGGACAACGCCAAAGTGGAGGAACATCGCACTCCCCAGCCGCCACCATTCCCCGTCTTGCGTAGCCGGGCCAAAATTGGCTCCCCATGCCAACTGGACGCTATTGGAAGAGTGCCATAGACCTGCGCCACCGGCGAGCATGGCCGCAAAAACCACGAGATTGATCACTCCGAGCAGTTTCGTAACCGGCACTGCGGGAATTTGCTGATGAAGAAGATCGTGGAGAGGCAGCATTGGATAGTGGACTCGTTCTCCTGGAATCATTATCATGCATGACGATGAAATTTGCTTATGCAATAAGAGAGGGGAACAGCTCTCTAATCCCGATTTGCGCAGCCCGGTTTCGCGGATTCCTCTCGACTTGGAGAGGCGCCGGGGGCGTAACGCTTACAGGTAATCAGACGGCGTCAAGCCGTGATGGTTGCAAAAGCCTTTTTTCCACGATAAAGCTTTTCGCGCCGCTTGCCAGCACGCTGCTCGCTATCCTGTTGCTTGCACCACCGCCCGGAATTGCCCAAGCGCGGGTTCAGTTACCGCACACGGCACTGACTCCCGAAGATATCGCGGTCATTATTAACGACAGCGATCCCCTGTCACGGCAAATTGGCAGTTATTACCAGAAGGCGCGCCATATTCCCGAAGGCAATGTAATCCATCTGGAGTTCCCCGCTGGCCACAGCGCATTGTCAAAGGAAGAGTTTCAGCAACTGAAGGCCGAGATTGACCGGATGGTACCTGCCCATGTTCAAGCCTACGCCGTGGCCTGGACCCTTCCCTACCGGGTGGGATGCATGTCGCTGACGTCCGCATTGGCCTTCGGCTTTGACGAGAGCTTTTGCTCCCTCGGTTGCGGGCCGACGCAAGCCAGCCCCTATTTCAACTCTTCCAGCTTTGATCCGGCAAGCGATCACCAGTTGCGGCCCGCGATGATGCTCGCCGGCGTCGACTTCGAGCAAGTCAAGGCGCTCATTGACCGGGGTATTGCCGCTGATCACAGTTTCCCGCACGGTAGCGCCTATCTGGTGAAAACGCCAGACAAGGAGCGTAGCGTGCGAGCCAGTTATTTTGAACTGGCTGCAAAAGAGCTGGCGGGTGTTTTTCCCATTGAAATTCTGGAAACCGAAGCAATTTCGGACCGCGACGACGTGCTTTTTTATTTCACGGGATCGGTGCACGTGCCGCAACTTAATACACTGGATTTTCTGCCGGGGGCCTTGGCTGATCATTTGACATCAGCGGGCGGCCAGCTCACGGATTCAAACCAGATGAGCAGCCTGCGCTGGCTGGAAGCAGGCGCCACCGCGAGCTACGGCACTGTGGTGGAGCCCTGCAATCACATGCAGAAATTTCCTTTTCCGGCTATTGCAATGTTTCACTACGCGCTCGGCGCAAGCGCCATCGAGGCTTACTGGAAGAGCGTGGCGTGGCCGGGGGAGGGCGTATTCGTGGGTGAACCGCTGGCCCGGCCATTCGCTCCCGAATTGCGCCAAATTCGTGCCGGACAGTACGAACTGCACATCTTCTCCCCAAGCGACAGACGGCTCCGGTTTGAACAGTCCCGTTCGGCGGCAGGGCCATTCAAGCCTCTTGCCCAGCGGCCGCGGTTGCAGCGCGGCGCCAACACCGTGCGCTTTAATTTCGCTGAAACAGAAGGCTACCTCAGATTGCGATGGTGAGGGGCGAAAGAAGGCATATGCTCCGATACGCATGGTCGAATTCCTGGCAAAGACGGGATAAGCCAGGAGATGCGGTAAAAAATGTTTTCCGCAAACCGGCGAATTTGAGGCTATTCTTAATCTGAGCATCGCTCGAAGTAATTGTCTGGGAGGAAAACATGCCGCTGAATAGTTATGGCGTTTTGAAAGGCAGGGCTATTTCCCGCCGCCTCGGTTCGGGGTCTTCACCCCACTACCAGATCCACATCGTGGATGAGATCGGCGTCAATTATCGAATAGCGATCAACGTGAAATCTCAATTGGCGCCATCCGAGTTGATGTATCACATCAAATCCCACTTCATCCACCCGCTCACGGAGGTCGTGTCCGTTCTACCCAGCGGCTTTAACCGGCTTGCGCCAAATCCCGAGTCGGGCGCGCTTGATCTTATCCGAGGCAACCTGGTGCAGGCGGGACTGATGACCCCCCTCCCGCATGATCTGCCTGGGCCTGATAATGATCTGAATGAGAAGCTCGACCAGATCGTGCAGCGCGCGATGGCGGATGAGGAGGCGCTGGTCTATGCCTTCGGTGAAAGATGGGGACCGGAGAGCAATAAAGCAGACAAGTACTTCGGATTTTTACCTGGTAACGGCATTCATGATATTCATATGAACCAGGGTAATGTGGGCAGATTTATTGCGGATGACGGGGTATGGCAGGACGGCGGCCTGCTTTTTCAGTTTCCCCTTCAGCAACAGTGGACAGCGGTTTTTTTGAAGTTCCAGTCGCAAAGCTGGCATACGGACGATGTAACGGGGCATACATTGAGCGCTGGAGAGGAACACGAACCCATCAACCCCGACCCGGTTGTGCCGCAACCCACGGAATCACTACCTGACGGCTTGGTGCGCATTATTGCGGCGCTGGTCAATTCCAAAGAATCGCCCGAAAAGGAGTGGGTTCAACTACTGAATGCCAGTGATCGCGTCATTTCGCTAGCGGGCTGGCACTTGGCCGACAAGCAGAAAGCGAAAATGCCGTTGAGCGGAACGCTCGAGCCCGGCGCCACGCTTCGTGTCGAGGTGCAACCGCCCGCTGCCTTATCCAATAAGGGCGGTATCATCACGTTGCTGAACCAGAACGGGTTGAAGGTGCACGGGGTATCCTATACAAAGCAGCAGGCGAATCAACCCGGCTGGACCATCGTCTTTTAGCGATCCTTTGCAGGCGTCCCGCAGGCGAAAAGGACGGGGTCAGTGAGTCCCTTTTTTGCCAGGAACCTGCGGGCGTAAGGCGGTAGGCATCGCTCCCGTGAGGGGAGCGGACTACCGGTTTGCTGCGTTCCGCCTATCCGCCTATTCACGAAGCAATCCGGGTAAATCAAACTGGCAAGCGTAATTCATGCCAACGCCGCTATAATGAGGGCTGCACATTACCGCCATGTGGCCATGATTTCGCCAGCACAGCCTGATTTCAAATCCCACTTCACCGAACTTCTGCACCCAACCCTTACCGAATTGGCGCCGCCGAGCGTGGGCGTGAACATAGAGTTCGCCCGCCCCCGGCAAGCAAGCCATGGCGATTATGCTTGTAACCTGGCGATGCAGTTAGCCAAGCCGCTGCGTAGAAATCCACGTGAGATCGCTGCGCTGTTCGTCCATGCGCTATCCGCCTCACCTTATCTGGAGAAAATCGAGATTGCGGGCGCGGGTTTTATCAACCTGTTTCTCAAGACATCCGCCAAGCAGCAGTTTCCGCGTCATGTGTTGGAACATGGCGAATTGTTCGGACATGTCAATATCGGTGCGGGCAAAAAGATTCAGGTGGAGTTCGTTTCGGCCAACCCGACCGGACCTCTGCACGTGGGACACGGCAGAGGCGCCGCATTCGGCGCGAGCCTGGCCAATGTGCTGGCTGCAGCCGGCTATTCTGTGGCACGCGAGTATTACGTCAATGATGCCGGCAGACAGATGGATATTCTCGCCTTATCCACGTGGCTGCGTTACCTTGAGCTGAATGGAGTGACTTCACGTTTCCCTGGCAATGCCTATCAGGGCGAGTATGTACGCGATATGGCGAGGCTGATATACAAGGCTCATGGGGGGCGTTATGTGCATGAGCCTGACTTGCTGTTCGATGGCCTCGCGGGGGAAACGGGCGACAATACCGAGGCCGAGCTCGACGGACTGATTGCCAACGCAAAAAAATTATTGGGACAGGATTATGCGTATATCCACAATTTTGTCCTGACGGAACAGCTGGGGGATTGTGGCAATGACTTGATGGAATTCGGCGTTGTTTTCGATACCTGGTTTTCCGAGCAATCCTTATTTGCCAGCGGTGCTGTCGCGCATGCGGTTGAATTGCTCGAACAAGGGGACCATCTCTATGAACAGGATGGGGCCACGTGGTTCCGCTCAACCGATTTTGGCGATGAAAAAGACCGTGTGGTACAACGGGAAAACGGGCAATTCACCTATTTCGCTTCCGATATCGCCTATCATCTCAACAAATTCGAGCGCGGGTTCGAGCGCGTCATCGATGTCTGGGGAGCTGATCATCACGGATATATACCGCGTGTGAAAGGCGCGATGAAAGCATTGGCGCTCGATCCCGCGAAGCTTGAAATCGCGCTGGTGCAGTTCGCAGTGCTTTACCGTAACGGCAAGAAAGCGCCCATGTCCACCCGCTCCGGTGAATTTGTCACCTTGAGGGAATTGCGCAAGGAAGTAGGCAACGATGCAGCGCGGTTTTTTTACGTGCTGCGTAAAAGTGATCAGCATCTGGATTTCGATCTGGATCTCGCCAAGTCGCAAAGTAACGAAAACCCTGTTTATTACGTGCAATATGCTCATGCAAGAGTCTGCAGCGTGCTGGAACAATGGGGCGAAGATGCTGCGGTGCTGATTACTGCGGATATGAGTCCGCTTGCGAGTACCGTGGAACTGTCCCTGTTGCAAAAACTGATCGATTATCCGGAAATAGTGGAAGCGGCGGCAAAGGAACTTTCCCCTCATTTGATAGCCTTCTATCTCAGAGAACTGGCGGGTGAGTTTCACAGTTACTATAATGCTACGCGTTTCCTGGTGCCGGAGGTTCCGCTACGGCTGGCCCGGTTAGGTCTGGTAGCCGCGGTACGGCAAGTATTGAGCAATGGATTGAAACTGCTGGGCGTGACCGCACCAGCCAAAATGTAAATGATATTCGACAGGTTTTCCATGAGCCGAGATTATAAAACCCACCCTAACTCCTCATTTCCTGGCAAAAACGGAAACGTCCTCCTCCTGGGGCTGTTTATCGGCTACGCGCTAGGCCTGCTCAGCGCCATCGGTACGTGGATGTATATCAACCAGGCACCGAGTCCGTTTATTTCCCAAGACAAGCCCGCCGATAGTCTGGCAGCAAAAAACGCTGCAAACCCGATTGAAAAAGAACTCCTGGGCCATGGTGTCGAAGCCAAACCGGCTGCCGCCGCGGACGCCAAGCCGCGTTTTGAATTCTACAAGATACTGCCGGAGGCCGAGGAGGCGGTGCCGGAGCGCCAACTCAAGCAAGCCGCTCAGCCGTCTTCCTCTCAGGATAAGTATTTTCTTCAGGCAGGATCTTTCCAGAAAGCCGACGATGCCGACAATTTGAAAGCGAAACTGGCGATGCTCGGGGTGGAAGCATCGGTTCAAGCGGCCGATTTGCCGGAAAAAGGTATTTGGCACAGAGTACGCGTGGGACCTTTTGCCAGCGTCAGCGATAGTGACCGGGTCCGTGCATCACTGCAACAAAACGGCGTGCAGAGCAGCCTCATCAAGTCACATGAAGGAGCACAGTAAGAGGACGTTTTATACCGCGGTAGTCAGCGCGAACAAATATATAGTCTATCTCCAGGAGAAAAAATATGAATTCATTGCGTTTGCTTGCAGCGGTACTTTTACTGGTTGGCATAAGTGCAAGCGGTATCTCCGCCGCCCGGACCGAGATTGCGGAAGGGAGTGATTACACCGTTCTGCCCCATCCTCAGCCAACCGACAGCGGGAAAAACATAGAAGTCATAGAGTTCTTCTGGTATGGCTGCCCCCACTGCTACGAACTGCATCCGCGAATCAAGGCCTGGTTGAAGCGCATGCCGAAAGACGTAAGCTTCCGGTATGTTCCGGCCATCTTTCGTGCAAACTGGGTTCCCGGCGCAAAAACGTTTTACGCGCTGGAAGCGCTTGGAGAAAAAGACAAGCTGCATGACAAGGTTTACGACGCCATCCATCGCGACAAGACTGATCTCTCCAAGGACGAGGTATTGTTCGACTGGGTGGCAAAGCAGGGAATAGACCGGCAGAAATTCATCGACGCCTACAATTCCTTCTCCGTTCAGAATCAGGTGTCGCGGTCAACCCGCATGTCGAAGGATTACGGCCTTACGGGCGTGCCGGCCGTAGTGGTGGATGGGAGATACATGACCAGCGGAAGAATGGGGAGCACACCTGAAGATACCATTAGAACGCTGGAGGAGTTGGTCGAGAAAGTGCGCAAGGAGCAGATAAGGAAATAGCGCGAATTTCCAAGCGTTGAAAGTCATCATCAGCGGCGCGTCCAGCGGACTGGGCAGGGCATTGGCGCAACACTATGCCGATATGGGCGCCACACTTGGGCTGATTGCAAGACGCGGGGATTTATTGCAAGTCCTTGCGGCGGAATTATCTTCCGATGTGTCTGTCTACGAAGCCGATGTTCGCGATGCGCCGGCTATCCGTACGGCTGCGCAGGATTTCATGTGCCGCCATGGCTGTCCCGATATCGTCATCGCCAATGCCGGCATCAGCCGTGGAACGCTTACCGAATACGCCGAAGATACTGTAGTTTTCGAGGACATCCTCGCGACTAACGTCGTCGGCATGATCAATCTCTTTCAGCCGTTCACTGCTGCCATGCAGAAAGCCGGGCAGGGCAGCCTGGTCGGTATCGCCAGTGTCGCGGGTTATCGCGGCCTGCCCGGCAGTGGCGCCTACTCGGCTTCCAAAGCCGCCGCTATCAGCTATCTGGAAAGCCTGCGTGTCGAAATGCACGGTAGCGGCGTATCCGTCGTCACCGTTTGTCCCGGCTATATCGTTACGCCCATGACGGAGAATAATCCTTTCCGTATGCCCTTCCTCCTGCCAGCGGAAGACGTTGCAAAAAAAATTGTGCACGTTGTCGAGAGCAAGACGTTGTTCGCCGTGATTCCCTGGCAAATGGCAGTCGTTGCGCCAGTATTGAAATTACTCCCCAACTTTCTTTATGATCGGCTGTTCGCCCATGCGCCGCGCAAACCGCGATAGCCGGTACACGAAGAACAGTTAACGCATTATTTTCTGCTGCGGCTCACCTATGTACCGACCTATATACCAACTTGGGTACCGATAGGTATACAGTTATAATTTTCAAACCGGACAACCTCAAGGGGTGACGACAATGACGGAAAAAGCGATTTTTGGAGCAGGCTGTTTCTGGGGCGTTGAAGCTGCGTTTCGGAACGTCAAGGGCGTGAGCGAGGTAATATCGGGATATTCGGGCGGACATTTCAAAAACCCAGGCTATCACGACGTGTGCACAGGTAAAACCGGCCATGCGGAAGTGGTGCAAGTGAAATATGATCCCTCGCAGGTTGACTACGATACCTTGCTCCACGTGTTCTGGGACTGCCACAATCCTACTACGCGCAACCGGCAGGGGCCGGACGTAGGTACGCAGTACCGCTCGGCAATATTCTTCTACACGCCCGAGCAGGAGGCCGCGGCGAAGGCATCCAGGGAAAAATTAGAGCAAAGCGGTCGATGGCGCGAGCCCATCGTGACCGAAATCTCTCCAGCTGCCGAATTTTATCCGGCCGAGGAATATCATCAACGCTACCTGGAAAAGCGCGGTGTCACAGGGCACTGCCATACCTGACGGCCAGGCTTGCCACGGTGTCTTGCAAGGCGGCAGAAGCGAGCTTCTCAAGAATTTGCTTGAGCCAGGCGGTTTCTGATTTCGGCGATGCGCGCTTCGCTTACTCTGGTGTTGATTGCAACTGGCAAGCGGGCGGGGTCGGAAATCGCGCCGGACAACTCCGCTGCGATTGCGCCTGCATCCACGCTTCTGGCGGCATTTGCCGCTTCGCGTAATCGCTCAGCTTGGGGATAAGGCTTTTCGGCATAGCCCGGCCGGCCGTGAAAGTCGCACGAGCAGGCTTGCAGAAATTCTTCGAAGCGTTCCGGCTTGCGATAGGCATCCACACCCTGAAGCATGTTGGCAATGGTGGCAGCCCGCAGCTCCGCCGCGCGATGCACGTCTCCATGGTAGCGTGCGACCAGCAACGCCAGATCGCGGACGTCGTTAGGGACTTTGATGCGCTCACATAAGTTCTGTACCAGTTTCACGCTGCGTGCTTCATGACCGATATGACGAGGCCACTCTTCTGGCGGGGTCGTGCCTTTGCCGAGGTCGTGGGTAAGTGCGGCAAACCGCACCGCGAGGGAATAATTTTTGGATGCGGCGTAATCGATTACCATCATCACGTGCACGCCGGTGTCGATTTCCGGATGGTGCTGCGGCGGCTGGGGTACACCGAACAAGGCATCCACTTCGGGCATGATGCGCGTGAGCGCGCTGCACTCGCGCAGCGCATAAAACATTCGCGAAGGACGCTGTTCCATCAATCCACGCGCAAACTCCTGCCAGACCCGCTCCGGCACCAATGCGTCCACTTCACCGTTGTGTACCATCTCGCTCATCAGTGCAAGCGTTTCCGGAGCGATGTGAAAGCCGAAGCGTGCGGCAAAACGGGATGTTCGCAGCACCCGTACCGGATCTTCAGTGAATGCCGGACTTATATGGCGTAGTACGCCGGCTTCAAGGTCGGCTATGCCGTCAAACGGATCGATGATATTGCCGTCCTGATCCTTGGCAAGGGCATTGATGGTAAGATCTCGCCGCGCCAGATCCTCCTGCAGCGTAACTTCAGGGGATGCATAAACTTCAAAGCCTTTGTATCCGCGCGAGATCTTGCGCTCGGTCCGGGCCAGCGCGTATTGTTCCTGGCTTTGAGGATGAAGGAAAACCGGAAAATCTTTTCCTACCGGGCGATAGCCAAGCCTTATCATCTCGTCAGGCGACGACCCGACGACGACGTAATCATGGTCTGTTACCGGCAGGCCGAGTATCTCGTCGCGTACGGAGCCGCCAACCAGATAGGTCTTCATGGCTGATTTGCCTCCGGGTTTCAGAAACGTCATCTTCCCGCCCAGTGCCGAAGGTGATCGTAACGTTCGCGTGGAGTCTGGTGCGCCAGATACAAGGGTGCGGCTTCTTCCAGTGCGGTAGGACGAATACCCCAGGCTTCCGCAAGGGCATTGTACTTTTCGCAATCACACACGTTGTCCACTTTCATCGAATAGTAATTATCAAGCGTCATGAGTTTTCCCGGCAGTATCTCCATTACTGCCGCTTCAAGATGGGAAAGGCCGTCGCCGAGGCCAATGATAGCCGGATCATTTCCTGTGACGTGTGCCGCATATTCCACAAGCTGCCGCAGACTGTAGCATTTCGGACCGCACAGATCGTAACTCCGGCCGAAAGTATTCGGGTCATTCAGGCTCAGCGTAAATGCCTGCACCACGTTTTCAACAAAAATCGGCTGGAATTTGGCTTCGGGACATGCGAGGGGCAATACCGGCAATTTCCCCAGTCTGGCAAATAAATTAATCGATGAGTCTCCCGAACCGAATATCACGGATGGCCTGAAAACGGTTACCGCCAAGCCTGATGTCATCACGACGCTTTCGCCTTCCGCCTTCGAACGAAGATAGCCGCTCCGCTGACTGGTATCCGCATTCAGGGCACTCATGTGCAATAAGCGCGTAATTCCGTTTCGTTTACACGCTGCCACGATTTTGCGCGGTAATTCCACATGAGGCGTCTCGAAATCACCATGAAGAACACCGACGAGATTGATGACTGCATCCATGCCAGCAAGCAGCCTGTCAAGTTCCGCATCGTCGTATGTATTCGCCTCCACCAGATCCACCGTGGGAATAACCAGGAGCTCCTTGGAGCGTTCATAGTTGCGGGTGGGAACACGCAGATAAATTTCCTGATCGGTCAGGAGATTCAATAGATGCCCCCCGACAAACCCGCTGCCGCCGAAAACGCAGACATTATCGATTTTCATGGCGCCACTTCCTCCTGCGAAAGTTTTTCCACCCCCGATCTGGATGCCACTATGCCAAGCCGGTTCTTCAAGGAGGTTAACTGATGACCGAAGCTCTTCGCATAATACATCGAGTTGCTCATGACTTTTTTCACGTAGTCGCGCGTTTCATTGAATGGGATGGTTTCTGCAAAAATCGCGCCTTCCAGCGGTTGCTTCTCGTCACGCCATTGAAATATCCGGCCGGGGCCTGCGTTATATGCAGCGGAAGCCAGCAGCGGCTGATTGCCGGATAGCGTCAGAACATGCTTGAGGTAGTAGGTGCCCAATGTCAGATTGGTATTTACCTCGGTCACAAGGGCTGGACGATATTTTCGAACCCCCATTCTTTTCGATACCCATTTTGCTGTACCCGGCATCAATTGCATCAGGCCCATTGCGCCGGCGCTGGATCTGGCATCGCTTATGAAACGGCTTTCCTGGCGGATAAGTCCGTATACCCAGGCTTCGTCAAGCTCCTGCTGTTTCACGATATTACGCAGCGCGTCGCGATGAGGCGCGAGGAAACGCAGGCTGAAATCATGATCCTGTACCGTTTTTTCCGCTGTATTGATGGCGCGGTCGTAGATTCCATTGCGCCGGGCAACCTCAGCGGCGGCCAGCAGCCGCCGGTCGTCCAGATCGCGAATTGCCCATACCCATTCCCGTGTGGCCTCTGTTCTGAGGTTCAGCCGATACAAGGCGAGCGCCCTTTTGATTCCTGGCAATCGTTCGATTGCGGCAATTTCCTTCTTCGTGGGTTTATAGGATTCCGCTGGAGCGCCGATCGTTACGCCCAGATCCTCTTCCGCCAGTTGGCCGTAAAAATTATGCTCCGCGCTCAAGGGCGCGAGGATGACGTTGGCTTCCGTTGTCTTGCCTCTGGCTTTCAAGGCGCGCGCTTTCCAATAACGCCATACTCCCGCCTGCTGTTCGGGGGTAGACATGGCTTCGATGGTTTCCAGCACCAGGTCCCAGTCTCCCGCGCGCAGTGCAGCGCGTGTTTTCCACCCCAGTTGCGCATCCGACAGGGGCACTGGCGCAGTGGTGCTAGCCGCCTCCATAAACCAGTTCAATGCAGAGGGATTGAGCCTGCGTGCCGCCTGATCCGCCAGTTGCAACAGGAAATAGGAATGCTCTGCTTCGCTGAATTGCTTGTTTATCCTCGGCCAATACGCGTAGGCTTGATCCGGGCTGCTGCGCACCAGGCGCAGTACGGCGAAAAGCGCGATTTCCCGATCACCGCGAGTCTTGATCTCGTGCCGGTGCCTTTCCAGGTAGCGCAGGGGATTCTCGGCCGCGGAAGCGAGCTTGCGTTCATCGAGCGCCTGATTCTCCGGCAGGTATTCATTGATGCGTTTAGCTACGCCCACGTTGCCAGCTTCGAGTGCCAGGCGCAGGCGCGCCCATATGTCTTCCTCCGTCAAGGCTTCAGCCGTAACCATCGCATCGAATAAGGGGGTGCAGCTTTCCGGCAGGTCGCGTGCGTTGAACCAGAGCGGGCGTGCTTCAGTGAACGCACTGCTATCGTTGGCCGCCAGGCGCTGTTGAAAGGAATAGCAGATAAGCTCGGTATCCTTATTCATCAGATCCGGGTACCCCTTGGCAAATGATTCCCATTCCTGCGCCTTGCCCAAAGTCTTCAGCCATTCGGCTTTCAGGCGGTCACTCAAAGGGCTGTCCGGATAACGGTTGAAAAACTCCTCGATCGTTTGGGTGCTCACCGTTGTATTTTCAAGCTGCGGGCGCAACTGATAATAGCTTACATACGGTTCAAGCACATGCCCTCGCAGACGCTGCGAAAATATCGCCATACGCAAGGCATCTCCCGCCTGGAACGCTTGCCTCATGGCCATGAAGTCGTCATCCTGGCTCGCCGCCAGGGTTCCCGCATAAATCGCAAAAAACAGGCCCGCCAACAAAATTCTCATAAGCTGCTATATATAAAGTAATTGAGATGGAAAATCGAATGGATTCGGCGCTGTATTCGGGCTGCTTTTGCCGTCCGTCGAGTTTGACACTTCTTTTTGAAGAATAGCACATCATGCCGTATATCAGTCTGAACCCCGCTACCAGAAAAACACTGAAAACTTATACCAGTTGGGATAGCAATCATCTCGCAGAGGCGCTGGAGCAAGCTTACAACGCGCAGCGAAACTGGGCGCGAACGACCTTCGCGGAACGCGTGGAGCGGATGAATTGCGTCGCCAAGCTGCTGCATGAGCGGATCAGCGAATACGCCGCATTGATGGCCGCTGAAATGGGTAAACCCGTGCGCGAGGGCCACGCGGAGATAAAAAAATGCGCCCTTGTCTGTGATTATTACGCGGTGCATGCCGAGCATTTCATGGGAGCGGAAGTGGTTCAGACCGGCGCGGGCAAAAGCTATGTCTGCTACGAACCGCTCGGCGTCGTGCTGGGCGTGATGCCGTGGAATTTTCCGTTCTTTCAGGTGATGCGCTTTGCCGCTCCTGCGCTGATGGCGGGCAACGGCTGTGTTCTGAAACATGCATCCAGTGTGCCGGGGTGCGCGCTGGCGCTGGAGCAATTGTTCCGCGACGCGGAATTTCCTCCCCATCTCTTTACTACGCTCATGATTGAAGCGTCTGACGTGGCCGACGTTATCGCAAGCCACTACATCCAGGCCGTTACCCTGACCGGGTCAGAGCCGGCGGGACGCGAAGTAGCTTCCCATGCCGGACAGCATTTGAAGAAATGCGTTATGGAACTGGGGGGATCGGATGCGTTCGTCGTGTTGAAGGACGCCGATCTGGAACTCGCCGCAAGCTTCGCAGTGCGATCGCGGTTTCAAAACTGCGGACAGTCCTGCATAGCGGCAAAGCGTATTATCCCGGTAGCGGAAATCGCCGATGAGTTTGTCGCCCTGTTTATAAAGAAAGCAGCAGAACTGAAGATGGGCGACCCGATGGATGAAACTACTCAGATCGGCCCAATGGCGCGGCTAGATTTGCGGGAGGATTTGCATCAGCAGGTAGCAGACTCGATTGCGCAAGGCGCCCAACCGGTCCTTGGCTGCGAACCCGTCCGTGGGGCAGGCGCTTTCTACCCGCCCTCTGCGCTTGATAGGGTAACAGCGAAAACCAGGGCATATCATGAGGAATTATTCGGTCCCGTAGCTGCCATCATCCGCGCTCGAGATGAGGAAGAGGCAATTCGCATTGCCAACGATACGCGTTTTGGCCTTGGTTCCAGCATCTGGAGCCGCGATCTGGATCGAGCAGAAAAAATAGCAGGGCAAATTCAGGCTGGTTCCTGTTTTATCAATGGCATGGTCAGGTCTGACCCCCGTTTACCGTTTGGCGGCACGAAGGCTTCCGGATTTGGCAGGGAGCTTTCGTACCACGGCATCCGGGAGTTTGTTAACATCAAAACGGTCTGGATCGGTTGATCTCTTCGAGTCCAGTGAGCCGGATGGAAGCGGAGACTTTCTCTTCAGATCACTCCCTGTCCGATCATCGCGTCAGCCACTTTTACAAAACCAGCTACATTGGCGCCGTTGACATAGCTTACGCTACCGTCTTTCCGCCGGCCGTATCGTAAACAGGATTCATGGATAGCCTTCATGATCTCGAGCAACCTTGCGTCTACCTCTTCCCGCGGCCAGGAGAGACGCATGGCGTTCTGGCTCATTTCCAGACCGGAGGTGGCCACCCCGCCCGCATTGCTTGCTTTACCCGGCGCGAAAAGAACGCCGCTCCGTTCGAAGCGCTTCACCGCCTCTGCGGTGGAAGGCATATTGGCGCCCTCAGCAACGCAGATCACCCCGTTTTTGATCAAGGTCTCCGCATCCTCGTCGTTCAGCTCGTTCTGGACGGCGCATGGCAGAGCGACATCGACCGGCACGTGCCATGGTCGCCTCTCAGGAATAAAATTGCACTTTATCCGTTCGGCGTATCTGCCGATGCGCGCCTTCTGGCTGTTTTTTACCTCCATCAACTCCGCCAGTTTTTCGATGGTGAAGCCGGCTTCGTCAACTATGGTACCGTCGGAGTCCGACAAGGTGATGACTTTGGCGCCGAGCGCCATCGCCTTTTCCACCGCATATTGCGCGACATTCCCCGAGCCCGAGACAGAAACTCGCAAGCCATCGAGCGACCGGCCAGATTGCTTGAGCATTTCCTCGGCAAAATACACCGTGCCGTAACCGGTAGCTTCCGGACGAATCAGTGATCCGCCGAAGCTCAGGCCCTTGCCCGTAAATACACAATCAGAGCGGTTGGACAGCTTTTTCATCATACCCGCCATGAACCCCACTTCCCGCCCGCCAACGCCGATGTCACCCGCCGGTACGTCTATGTCAGAACCGATATGGCGGAACAGTTCACTCATATAGGCCTGACAGAAACGCATCACCTCTCCCTGGCTCTTGCCTTTAGGGTCGAAATCCGCGCCACCTTTTCCGCCACCCATAGGCAGGGTAGTGAGGGCATTCTTGAAAGTTTGCTCGAACGCCAGAAATTTAAGGATGGAAAGATTTACCGTCGGATGAAAACGAGTGCCGCCCTTGTAAGGCCCGATGGAAGAGCTGTGCTGAATGCGATACCCGCGGTTGACGTTCACTTCCCCTTTATCGTCTACCCAGGATACCCGGAATATGATTATTCGCTCCGGCTCTATCAGACGATCCAGAATGCCGTGCTCGGCATAGCGGGGGTGTTCCGTGATAAAAGGCCAGAGGCTTTCCATGACTTCAGCCGCCGCCTGCAGATATTCCGGCTGACCTGGATTACGCTCTCCTATGTACGCGCAGAATTCCTGAAAACTTTGATACTTCATTGTTAATGCCCCTTGTACGAAAACCCATCTTTCCAAGACGAGTATTCTGCCAAATAACCCGCGGGATCGCACTGTATTTTATTGATGGAAGGAGCAGGAACGCCCACAGAACCGCCCAAACCTCTACCGCTATTCCTGCCGGCTTGCGAGAATGCATTCAATAGCGGAGATAATGAAATCAAATTGTCATTCGCGAACGCCTTTAGTCTTTTTTTCCGTCATTTCCATCGTTCTCGTCATCTTTTTTGCGCGGCTTCGCTGTCCACCAGATGATGAGAAGAAATAACGACAGGGCGACGGCCGCTTCCAGGAGTAATACCCACATAGGATCAATCATGTTGTATATTTGCAATTATACGACTTTAACCCATAACCTGATGAAAGACCAATTAGGCCTGCTCGCTGTTACCGCCTTATTATTGCTCAATGCATGTGGCACGACAACGCCTACTCCACGCATCGCTACCGAAAAGGGGACCGAGCCTGCCGGTTCACCGGTCGCGGCTCTTTCCGTACCCCCCCTCAGGCCAACCGATTGGAACACCCTGACGGGCTGGTCGGACGACGATATTTTACCCGCGCTGGACGCGTTTCTCCGCAGTTGCGCTGTTTTGAAAAACCGGCAGCTTTGGCAGGAAACCTGTACCCAGGCTGACACCATGCGCGGGCAGGACAGCGTCACCCTGCGAAAATTCTTCCAGAGCCGTTTTGTTCCACACCAGGTGCTGAATTCCGATGGTAGCGGCGACGGTCTTATCACTGGCTATTACGAACCCTTGCTGAAGGGCAGCCGCAAGCAATCCAGGCGCTACCGCTTTCCGTTATACACGACCCCCGATGAACTTCTCGTGATTGATTTAAGCGAGGTTTATCCGGAACTCAAAAACATGCGGCTGAGAGGCCGGCTTGAAGGCCGCAAGGTCGTACCATATTACAGCCGGTCTGACATAGCCGGTAATCCCTCGCGGCTACAGGGCAAGGAACTCCTGTGGGTGGACGATGAGGTCGAACTGTTTTTCCTGCAGATCCAGGGTTCGGGGCGGGTAGAACTCGAGAATGGTGAAATCGTGCGGGTAGGTTACTCGGAACAAAACGGCCATCCTTATAAATCCGTCGGAAGGCTGCTGGTGGAACGCGGCGAATTACCTCTGGAAAAAGCATCCATGCAGGGAATCAAGGCGTGGGGTCAGAGGAATCCGCACAAACTGGGGGAGTTGCTGCGTCAGAATTCGAGTTTTGTCTTTTTCCGCGAGTTGCCAGCCGCCCTGCCAGGACCGTTGGGCTCGCTGGGAGTGCCGCTGACCGCAGGCAGAAGCCTTGCTGTTGATCCTCGTACCGTACCCCCGGGTGCGCCGGTTTTTCTTGCCACCACCTGGCCCAATACCGACAGGCAGCTTCATCGGCTAATGGTGGCGCAGGACACCGGCGGAGCCATCAAAGGCAATGTTCGCGCCGATTTTTTCTGGGGTTTTGGCCGGGAAGCAGCGGACCAGGCAGGGAAGATGAGGCAGACGGGCAAGATGTGGGTGTTGATGCCTGCCGCATACGTGCCGCAAGGTTCGGCGCGGGACGCGCAGAACCGGTAAAGCGGCAAGTTAGCAGCGGGAGTCCTGGTCTCGCATCTCCCCCGCAGTCATTTCACCGATGCCGCGCTCAGTCTCTTTTCGATGGTTGCGGCAGGAATCATGCCGGGCGCTATCGAGCCATCGGGAAAAATCAGCGTCGGGGTACCGCTTATACCGTTCTTCTGACCCACCTCAATGAGCGTATCCATCGGTGTTTCACAGGTTTTTCCAGGTGGGGCAATGTTCCTGAGCATGAAGTCCTCCCAGGCCTTGAGGCGGTTGGGAGAGCACCAGATCGCCGTAGCCGTCGGGAGCGATCCTCGAAGCACAGGGTAAAGCAAGGTATAAACCGTTACATCGCTAACATTGGTCAATTCCTTTTCCAGCCGCTTGCAAAAAGGGCAATTTGGATCCGAAAAAACTACCAGCTTGCGCTTTCCGTTGCCTCTGACTGCCTTGATTGCATGTTCCAGCGGTAGGGACGCGGTATCGATGCGGCGTGCATCCTTCACTTGTTGCAAGCGTTCGCTGGTAAGGCTTTCCTTCGTTTGCGGATCAACCACATGGCCTAAAAAAAGGTAGGATACTTTTTCGTCTGTATAAAATAACTCCCCGCCCACCACGACTTCATATAGCCCGAGATAGGGAGTTTTCTTCACGCTTTCGATTTTCTCTCCCGGAAAACTTACCTCGAGCGCTTTTCTTAACGATGCCTCATCAGCATGGGCCGCGCCAAAAAAAAAGTACAATAGCAAAGAAGGGATGACGAGATTTAAACGCATAGTCGTGTTGCTCCGGTTGAAGTAAGGTTTTACGGCGCATGACTGTTATCTGCCGCCTCTCACTTGTTATCACTTACACTTTGCAAATTCAAGTTTATAATCCGCCTCAGCTCTCTTCAGCTCAACGAGTGCTGCATCAACCGGTCCTTTATGAGAGGCAGGCGGTTGGTAATTCCCATCCCTAAGTTACGCAGGCGAACAAGGGTTGGATTCGTGTTGTCGAACAACTTCTGCAAACCGTCGGTAACGAGTTCCAGGGCTAGAATATCTTCCTTGCGCGCCCGCTCATAGCGGCGCAGCAGCAGGTAATCGCCACAATCCGCTTGCAAGCCGCGCTCCTGGATAATGGAAGCCAGCTTGTGCGCATCGCGCAAACCCAGATTTACCCCTTGTCCCGCGAGCGGGTGGATGCCATGAGCGGCATCGCCGATGAGCGCAAGACGGGGCTGCACGAGCTTCTTCACGTGCACGAAGTTCAGAGGAAAAGCGGCGGGCCGAGTCACAAGCTGCATTTCCCCCAATGTATGATAGGAAGCCTGGCTGACCTGTCGGCATAGCTCGGCTTCGGATAAACCGAGCAACGCGTGGGCGTGCTCTTCCTTGGCGGACCAGACCATGGATACGAGTTTTCCGGGCAATGGCAGCAGCGCCAGCACGCCATCTCGCCGGAACCATTGGTAGGCGACATTATTATGAGCCCGCCCGGTTTGGAAATTGGCTACTACGCCCATCTGTTGATAAGAGTGGCGCGCCACTTCGATATTTGCCTGCGACCGTACCCACGAGTTCAGGCCATCGGCGCCAACGATCAGTGCGGTTTGCAGCGCATTTCCATCGTCCAGGCGCAATTCCGCGTGAGATTCGCTCCATACCGCTGAAGTGCATTGTGCGGGACAGAAAATCGTTACATGCTTTTTTTGACGCTTGAGGGCGTTCCAAACTGCGGTCTGAAGCTGGCGGTTTTCCACGATAAAAGCCAGCTCGGCGCAACCGATATCGTAGGCGCTGAAATCAAGACGTGCGGCAGTGTCGTCGCCAAACACAGCCATGTTATAAACGGGGGTTATTCGATCGTCCTTCAGGGCTTGCCATACGCCCAGATTTTGCAGGAAAGCCGCACTGCCGGGACTAATGGCATAAATTCTGCTGTCCCAGGTGTCATCGGAAGGAAGCGGAAGCGGCGAGCGAGACTCCACCAAAGCGATTTTGAGACCGCTGCCCTTGAGAGCAAGCGCGAGGCTCCCGCCGACCAGCCCGCCACCGACAATAACCAGATCGAATTTCATCAAGGCATTATACAGTTGCTTTGAATACGATGGGGCGAGGTTAACCCGTCATCGGCCCTGCGCGTTTTGTGCTGATCGGATTTCCGGAGTGAGACAACGCCTCCTTTTTCTTGTTCAAGATCATATAGATAATATTCGCAAGCCCTTGTAAACCTTGACAGAGTTGCCCTGTAAGGGCATAATTGCAAACCCTCCAAATACAGTGGCGAATTAGCTCAGTGGTTAGAGCAGCGGAATCATAATCCGTTGGTCCCCAGTTCGAATCTGGGATTCGCTACCAAGAATCAAAGGCTTATCTCGTAACGATAGACTAGTTCCGTCTCTGTGGGACACTAGTGGGGAAGTTTAGCCCAATCTTCGTCTCTACTCTCTTCTTATCTTACCTTGAGTGTCACGCTTCCGTTACTAACTATCATTACTTTCGTATCTTGCGCCTAGGAGGAGATACCTTAGCGCTACCCCTACCTTCCGCCAGACCTGAGGAATTATTTTTATTTCCCTCCTGGCGTTAGTCGCCGGTACATTTCTGTACTTTGTCACCAACCTGAAAATTAAACTCGTTCATTTTCCCTCCAGCGCATCATTCAATCGTTCGATGAGGACATTGAGGTTACATTCAATTCCCGACGACTGCCCCAGGTAATACCGCTTCGTTACTTCCACCGCCGCTTTCCTTAGTTTTGTTGCGGAGCGGTTGCGTTTGGTAGGGAACTTCAGGAACTACGCGTCTTCTGCACCCATCGCAGCAAGTCAATTCTTCAAGCGGTTCATCCTCCTGCGCTGGCGGTGTCGCCATCATGACTGGTTCGATCATGCATTCCTGAAGCTCAAAGCTATTTGGCGATCTGTCAATGAAGACAGTTGACCCATCACTGTATAAAAGCCTGTAACCGGCAACGCCTTGGGCTAATTCCCATCCCTCTGTTATTTTCATTTTTCCTCACGGTTTTTCTGCAATCTCTGTTGCGGTTAGTTTGTAGTATGTAACTAATTGGTTTACGTTCTTATGTCCCACCAGTTCTGCTGAAGCCATCGGGTCGATTGTGCGATAAGCTTGTAACGGCCTCGCGCCGAGATTTATGAAGGGTTAAATCATAAATCCTCCGCGTATGAGTTAATTCTCGTCTTTTAAGCAAAAGTCGTGCCTGTTTTAACAATATCTTCGCTTTCATCTCCTTATGTTAGAACTTAAGGGGGGGTGTTTCCGCTGTGTAAAAAATCTCGCCATTGCCTACGCTTTCTTAGTGCCGACAGCTGGCCTGGACGTTCCACGGTGGGAGGCTAGAGACATATTGATTGCTATTGGATTAGGAAAGCCAAAAGTGGGCCTATTAGACTTTAAGGGTATTGGCGGAGGAAATATTGGAGCTAAAGCCCCTTTCATTGTGGGGGCTGTTGGAGGCTACGATTATCGGCTGCATTCCCGTCGCGACGTGGATCTGAATGATCCAGCTGAAGCAATCGAGATTATTCTTATGGCAAAACATCTCTTCCGGATTGCAGATGCACGATCTCGTGAGAAATCCTGAGGTAACTCTGAAACGAGGCCTACTTCTCCCTCTGTATGTTTCGTTCCATAATCCCGGTCAAACTTCCTCGCCGGATGGACAGTATTGAGGTCTTGTGCTTACTAATGCCAATATAGAAAGTCGTCCGTGTAGTCCCACATGACGCAAGTGAAGATCGCCAGAAATACGGGCGCATCATGTGCTCATAGTATTCCGTGCTTTCACGCCAGTTTTTGGTTTTGCAAGCGAGGTGATCCCACAACAGAACTTGTTGCTCGCCCAGATTTCCCGGATGCGGACGCGATCACGCCGCGGAAGAAGCTGACCAGTTCCGGCACGTGGTGGTCGAATGTGAATAGGTGCCGCTGCTGCCATACCCGCTCGCGTACGGTTTGCATTTGCTCGCGATCCCGTAGCTGGACGGCAAGCTCATCCATGGTATCAAAAAATATTCCGGTGCCAAGCTGCTTCGACAATGTTAGCGTAGCGACGAGCGCCCCGTCGTTCCCCTTCTGCAGCATTGGCAGGCCGGCTGCGGCAAGCGTGCTTAACCGGGCCGGGTAGTTCAGGTCATCCCAGTTTACTCTCCGTATTTCGCCTCCATTGCCGCTGTCGAAGAGGTGCAGCCAGCCTGCATCATATTGGGAGAACTCCTCGGTCCAGCGGCTTTGGTCTACGTTGGGATGCAAGTGCAGGTATCCAGGTGCCATTGCCTGGATTTTTTCAATCCATTGGAGCCACAGTCCATGCGTTATCTCCCCGTAAAAATGCAGGTGAATGCCGTGGTTGGCAAGCTCCGCCACATGATGCGGGTGGAGGCCGATAGGTCGGCCCGGCGACACTGTGTGAATTTCACCATCAACTGCGGAACGCAGCGGCGTACGCGGCCGGTCAAACCAGTCGCGCTTGGGCAAATCCCCATCCAGCACATGCGTTGGTTTGTTCCGGGACAGGCCGGGGACGACAGTATCGAACCAGTCCCGCATTTCCGGGCTCGAGAAGATCTGTCCATCCGAATACTGGTGCAGGTCGATCAATTGCTGCCACATTCCCTTTTCCAGACAAATGAACGGCCCCTCCTTGAAATGCCAGACGAATGGAATGCCGGGCGTCGCCCTTAATACCTCATGCGCAAACGGCACTGCCTGCCAGTTCAGCAGCGCGTAGATAACATCCGGCTGGATCTGCTTTATCGCTTCGCGCCAGCTGTCTCGCGGCAGATCCTCGACATGCCCGAAAGGTACGGGTCCCACGGTATTGAACCAGGTCGGATTCTGCATCCACAAGCCATACAGTTTATGTCCCTGCTCTTCCAGCGCGAGCACGCGGTCGGCGTTATAGGCGAGTTCACCGACCAGGAGTATTTTCAGTCCATCGTCGGCTCGAGGCGTATCAGGCCGCTCCCGCATCCTTCGATAGTGGTTCGCTTCATCAATCGAATGGCCGACAGACGTATGAAAGCGTATTGGTTCCTTGACCCGGTAATACGAACGAAACCGGTTTATCCCGCCTTCAGGTTCCTGCATGATCAAGTGCCGCTGCATCGGATGGGAGACCCACTCGCAAGTGATGCTGCTGGTGCCGACAAAACCGCCGAGAGGGCGTAGCCGCGTCCAGTAGAGCCGCTCCAGGTCATCCGACTCCAGTTCTGCCCGCTCCACCCAGCGCATTGCATTTTTTTTATGCATGCACTGCACCAGTTGCAATGGGAATCCCGCAATCTGCCCGCTCGCATCGCGATTGTAATGGTGGCGTACACCAGAGTAAGCCAACACTGCTTCCGTCTCGGTATCGAGGCGTTCCTTCAAACTGCCGAGATGATCCTGGTAATAAACGTCATCGCTTGGCAAGTAAGCGATAAGCCGCGCTTTCGCTTTGATAATGCCTTCGTTCAGGGCATGGCCAAGCCCCTGATTTTCCGCCAACTGGCAATATCGGATGCGTTTGTCGCTCAGGTATGTGGACACTACTTCCGTTGTTGCATCCCGCGAACCATCGTCGATAACGATCGCTTCCCAATCGGACAGGACTTGTGCATGCAGGCTGTCAAGCGCACGTCCGATGAACGGCGCCTGTTCATAAGTCGGGATCACTACACTGACGGATGGAGAGTGTGGCTGCGGCATCATGTTTCCTTCTTATGGTTGAGTGCCCGGAGCCGGGGCTTATCCATGCGGGACAGGTAAGTATAATCATAAGGAGCGCTTCGGGAAATGATGATCCATCGTCCATTGATCCCCGGTTCGAACCCATTGGCTGTTTAAATCGAACCAGGGTAGGGAGATCGTGTACCGTGCGGAGCCCCTCTCGCCTCCTCGTCTCACGCACCTTCGATCTTCTTTGTGCAAGTTTGCTATATTGAATTTTCCGTCCTTTGCAATTCAACATAGTCCGGTTAAAACTGTTCAGGAGAAACTCATGCCCTACGGTACGCTAAAAGACCTTCCGGAAAACGTTAAAAATGTATTGCCCAGGCATGCCCAGGAGATATACCAGGCGGCCTTCAATAACGCATGGGATGAATATAAGGACCCGGATGAGCGAAGGGGGGATGCATCACGCGAAGAAACAGCGCACAAGGTAGCCTGGGCAGCAGTAAAGAAGGAATATGAGAAAAAAGGTGATGAATGGCGCAAGAAGCCGTGATTCCCCAGGCTTGGCCTGCCGATCGTCTCATAAATCTAGAAATAAAATTCTCATCCGTCCTTCCCGCCTGCATCAACAACCATCAGCCGTGTGATGTTTCGCGATTTTCGCCGGCAATACGCACGGTGCGCTTGCAGAGCTGATAATTTGCGCCTGTATCGAATTCGACCGGAAATCTTCCATCCATGTAGAAAATTATCGGTGGAACTAATGATCAGGTAAAACCTCTACATCGCATTCGTTAGCGTTGATCTTGCTTCAGGCTCAACAAATTTAAAGAGCCGCGTCTGTGGACTAGCGCACAGAGCTACCCGGCTTCGAAATGAGAGAATTAGCCAAGCTGCGCAGTTAGTTACTTGCCCGCATTCGCGCCAGCTCAGCTTGTTGTGGCTTTTCGCGGGTGCGAAAGCGAAAACGCTTGTCAACCTTTTGCTCACTGGCGCCGTTTTAATTACTTCAGCACCGGATAGGAAAGCACATAATGAAAGAATCAAATTTAATAGACATGTTCGGATTGAGCGGTGATCCGGAAGAAGACGCCCGATTGGATGATTTGCTCTTTCGCCTTGAATGGGGCAGTTCGCGCGAACGCCCTGCAAATTCGAAAGAGACCAATTTATCCTCTTCCATTATGGCGGCTTCTACAGTTCAGAATTCGAACAGTACCCTTTCCGCCCTGGAAAAGGCGGAAAGGGTATGGGGGGTTACGCGAGAGGCTCATGAAATACCTAAGAGGTTTGCTTTATACAAATAACTCCTTCGGCATCCTCGTGCAGCAGCCTATTTCACGCAGATGCCGATGCAGTCGGCTCCGCCTCGTGCCGGATCACAATTATCCGAGGGATCATCCACGCACTTCTTGCCCTCGGGGCAGGGAAATCCGGCAATTCCGCCACACATTTGCCTGGGTTCTTTATCCCCGTAGGCGGAGCTTCCCTTGGGCGGGTAGTCGACCCGTTTGCCTCCCGGCTTAGTGGGTTCTTCCGCGCCAATCTTGACAGTCTCGCGGATTTGCCGCGGCTCTACCGCTTCCACGTCTATGGACTCCACTTCCCCGTCTGTATGCCGCGCGGTGTAGACACCGACAACGTCCAGAGGTACGGGGCTTTTCACCACCAGAAAGCCTTCCAGGAAGGCAAAGTCCACACAAACTCCGTCGATCGGACAAAAATAGCCTGCGATGTCAAAGCAATTCACGCCGACCGCTCCGTCCGGCTGGATAACCGCTTCCTTGAATGGCGTCACGCCGAAGGGCCCGGGATCGGATCCAAACTGTGATGCAAGCGCCACCTTGGCGGCGACAGTAATTTTTTTGTTTGTGGGATTATGTATATTGACGGTCGTGCGATAGGTGCCGCGTGCCAACGTTCCGTCCTGGTGCGGTGCCAGCAGCGAACAAGCGACTTTGGCTGCATATTGATATTCGGTTTTGATGGTCTTGGAAGGTTTTACCGCTTCTGCCTGCGATACTGGAATAATCTCAACGGCGCCAAGCACGCTACATAACCCCACCAAGGCGGAGAAGACCCCGATTATCTTCAACTGTTTCATGATAACGCCTCCTTTTCGTTTGAATTGGTAAAAATCCCGGTAACCGCTTGAATGCCCTATCATTCGGAAGCAGTGGTGCGCATTATCCTCATTCGCTATCCTCATCATCTCAGAGCAATCGATTCAGAGATTTATTCATAGCAGCGTTTGCTTTATAGTCAAGTTTAATCTGAGCAACACCGGCGACGAGACTGCCGATGTTAAGGTGACGCAGAATTAAACCGGGCTTGGTGCTGCACTGCTAGAAGTGGATTCAAAGCGGGTGATATGCCGAATCAAGCGGGATAGGTATACGGACTTGCATGACGCCCTTTACGAGCGGATTGAATTTATATGATAAAGCGGCGCGGGCACTCGCCCTGCCCTGTGGCAGTGGCAAGAAGTGTAAAGAATGTATTTGGGTGGGGTTAGGGATGATTGAACAATGCGGGCATCATCGCCTCCGAGAATCAAGCTGAATATGTCCGTGGCGAATACGTGCCCGGGACTATTACTCGGGCAGGCTGCGACCCCCTGCCGCGCCAGCTAACTTCTGGAAGAGCGCTTCACAGGACTTCTCGGCCGAGTCAAGCGCGGTATACAGTTCCAGAAGATTTACGCCAACATACTTTTCGCAGCTAGGGCAGGAAAGCTTCGGCTCGTACTTAAGTCGCGAGATGAGCTCCTCGTACATTGCCGAGCAATGAGGACACCTGATCATGATCGTCTCTGAATCCAGATTGAGCGACATGGCAAACCTTTCTGTTAGTCCGGTTGTGACTCTGCAAATCTTAGCACAGTTGTGGTGTTTTTTCTGAAATCGGGAGCAGGATTTCGAGACATGAAGTCCATTTAACTAAGCGATCTCAACGCTCAGGAGCATCGATGACTCTTCAGTTGCCCCTGAGCTTGCTCGAATCTCTGCAAACGGCGCCTCGCGGACTAAGCGAGTGACTCTGTCATCGCTCTGCGGGTTGCTAAATGGCAGTTCTGCCAAAGGGGGTAGGAATACGTTGCGCCGCCCCTGGATCAGCAACATAGCGCAGTAGAACCTTACGCTTTAAACGGTTGTGCCCGTCTATTTTGTCCCGTAGTAAGAGCGGATCTGGCTGGCATAAAGCCCGCCGTTAGCCATATCCGGCCAATTGTCTTTGTCGAACCCTGGTGCTGATTCAAGACGCTCTTTCTCTACATCCAGTATGAAACGGGTATCCAAAGTTTCCAGCTTCAACGTCAAGGCGTTCCACGGCACAGCGAAAAGTTTGTCTGCTATCCCGAGGAATCCGCCAAAGGACAATACTGCGTAAGCAACCTTGGCATTTTCCACGTCCAGCATTATTTCTTTGATTTCCCCGAGGTTTTCGCCTTTATTATTGTAGACATTCTCTCCAATGGGCCAGGTCGCACCCATCAGTCTGGGTCCAGACCCTTTGCCTTCGGTAATTTTATCCAGACCGTGGGTGTTATGTTCATAGCTCATGCTTATCTCCTAGAAAATTAAGGACAGGATCTTTGCGCATCATTAATTCACACTTTCTCAACATAAACCATTCACAAGTATTATAAAACGCGGTGTATCTCGATCCGTACGGTAACGCACTGATGTAGGGCGATATGTATTTTCCTGGCGCGACCTGATTTGGCTTTCCCATTACAATGGAAACATTGCCGGTTCAGACCGAGATCGGTCGTGCTTTAAATCGTCCCATGACTGCATTGCTTGCAAGGCAGAACGCATAAGACCGTGAGGCCGATGACAATCTACCGGCGCAGATATCCACTCAGGTTTTAGAACTATTGCTCATGTCCGGTGTAAGCGGTAGTCTTTCGATAGCCGCTATTGCGGGCTGGTGGGTGTCCCAAGGGCCTACCATTCCCCGAAAAGATCTATGATTTAAACAATCAGGTTAACCAAGAGGAGGATCAGAACATGTCCGACGCCGCCATACAGGATCGAGCCGCCGGTTCCATCATGGGCGCTTTTATCGGGGATGCCTTAGGCCTTGGCCCCCACTGGTACTACGATCTGGCGGTGCTCCGCCGCGACTACGGCGACTGGATCACGACCTATACCGACCCCAAGCCGGGCCGCTACCATAGCGATCTCAAGGCGGGCAAGCTCTCCCAGAACGGCATCCTACTCCGGCTTATGCTGGCCTCGCTCGTCGCACGCGGCGGCTATGACGAGGCTGATTTCTGCCGGAGAATGGATCAGGAGATTTTTCCGCTGCTAAACGGCATGCCCGTAAACGGCCCTGGCGGATATACCCAGCAATCGATCCGGGATGCCTGGCGCAAGCGTGTCCAGCAGAACCTGCCCTGGGGCCAAACGGGAGGCCAGGCCGATACCACCGAAGGGATAGCGCGCACCCTCGCTTTGGCGGTTCGCTATGCTTTCCAGCCAGAGGAGTTGGCAGCCGCCATCTCCAGCAATACGCGGCTTACGCAGATCGATGATACTGTGGTTACCCTGACTGTCGCGTACGGGGCGGTGTTGGGCCTCCTGGTGCAGGGGCACAAGCTCAACAGGAGCCTTTCAGGCAAGCTTATGCGATTGTCAAGGGCCGGAAAACTTCCTTTCCATACGATTACGCATACCGACCTGCAGCCGCCGCAGGCGGACTATCCACGGAAAAGCGGGCATTTCGCCTCTCCGGACGCTTTGCTTACCCCCTCGTATGTGGCTGCAGCCGCGGTGGACCCGGATATCCGGATAGAGCCAGCCTGGAAAGTCTCCATCGTTTATGGCATGACATGCGCCATTTACCACCAGCTTCCCGCAGCCTACCATCTCTCTGCCCGCTTTCCCGACGACTTTGAATCCGCTGTGCTCCATGCCATAAATGGTGGCGGCGAAAACCAAGCCCGCGCCATGTTGACCGGCGCGCTCGTCGGGGCCCAGGTCGGGCTATCGGGAATACCCCCGCGCTTCCTCGATGGCCTGGACGAATCCGAAACGCTCCAGCGATCGGCCATGGACTTGGGCGCGAAGGTTGGCGCTGCGGCTGCGGCGTCCTCCGCTGGCGTTTAGGCAACGTAAAAACACCTGCTGCTCAGCCTCGTGGATGTCCTGTATCAGCACTGTCGCCAACGTCTTGATAAGCAGCTCCTGTAAGGAGTAGCTTGAAGTGGACGATGGGGCTCAGCCAAGGTCAAGCCTTAATAAACGAAGCGTCCGACGGCTCGCATAGGGTTTCAATACGGTCTCAAGACGCCTAAGCCGTGACATTCAGTTTAGATACCGTCAGAAGGAAAATCTGGAGTTTTATGCTATAGATAGAGTAGGAAGTGGCTGGGATAGCTGATCTCATGATTGCGCCACCGGTGAATGGGACGGCAGGTGATCGCCCCACCAGATATCCAGTTACCTTCATTGGCCTTGTCAACCATCGAGGATTCATCATGACACAGCGCATTGACTACCAGAAGCAATCCCCTGAACTGTTCAAGAAATTCATGGAGTTCAGCATGGCCCTCAGGCACTCCTCGATCGAGGAGTCGATTCATGATCTGGTGAATATCAGGGCGTCGCAGATCAATGGCTGCGCATTCTGCGTGGACATGCACGTCAAGGAAGCGACGATTCATGGTGAACGACCTCTCCGTCTGCACCATATCGCCATCTGGCGCGAGTCCGCACTGTTTATTCCGCGCGAGCGCGCTGCGCTGGCATGGACTGAAATCCTTACTAAACTCCCCGCCGAGGGCGTGCCAGATGACGTCTACGAGCATGTTCGGACGCAGTTGTCCGAGAAGGAATTGTCGGACCTGACATTCCTGGTGATGTCGATCAACGCCTGGAATCGCGTCAGCGTAGGCTTCCAGACCGTACCCGGCTCGTATGACAAGGCATTAGGCTTGGAAAAATCCGGTTTGCAGTGATCACATTGCGTCGGTGCGCGTGACGCCGTTGATTACCAATCAATACCTGGATTGGTACAACTTATATAGGGCCCTCATTCGAGCTTGGGAGGGAAACACCTGATGAGACTTATGCAGTGACGCTGCTAACGGTTGCACTGGCAGCGCGAGGATCAGGGAAGATTCCACCTATAAAACTGGAGCCGCTGTCCAAACGAGCGGCCCCAGCTCTAGTGTGCTGTCCTCTCACACAATTCTAAACCACGATTATCCTTAAAAGGAGCAATGCACATGTCTGTAAAACCGATGTTGTTGCTGGGATTTCTCATCACCGGTCCTCTTATCATAAACAGTCCCCTAATGGCTCAAGAGACCGTCACGCCGCTCGTATCGAAAGATCTGGCAGGAGTTTTTCCGGCAAGGAAGTTCTGATGTATACGGTGGACTTTCCGCCGGGCTATTCAAGCCCTGTCCACCGCCACAATGCGCAGGTGTTTCTTTACGTACTAGAGGGTTCCATCGTGACGCAGGTGAAAGGCGGAAAAGAAATCACGCTGACGCCAGGTCAGACTTATTATGAAGATCCCAACGACATTCACACTGTTTCCCTGAACGCGAGTAGCGCAAAGCCAGCAAAATTTCTTGTTTTCCTGGTTAAGGAGAAAGGTGCTTCATCCCTGGTACTAGAAAAGTAAGCGCCCGCTTTGACTTGCACCGTTGGGCTAGAGTGATAACCACGAAGGAGAACACAATGTTTAATAAATTTCTGTGCGGAGTTGCACTCGCGGCTCTGTCGGTAAGTGCATCGTTAGCCGATAGCTTGCCTGCTGATAAGTCCAAGGTCACGCTGGTCTTTGATCACGTTCTTCCGAATGTGCCCGGCAAGAGCATGAAAGGCGTGCTTGTTGAATACCAGCCGGGTGGTTCATCGCCGGCACATACCCATCCAAAGTCGTCTTTCATCTATGCAACGGTCCTGGAGGGGGAAATTCGTAGCAAAGTCAATGACGGTCCCGAAAAGGTGTATCGCGCCGGCGAGAACTTCACCGAACTGCCTGGCGATCATCATGGCGTCAGCGCAAACAACAGTAAGACTCGGCCTGCACGCCTGCTGGCTGTCTTTGTCCTCGATACCGACGAAAAAAACCTCGTCACAGACGATAAATAGTGGGACTAAAAATCACATATTAAGTACATGAATTCAGTGCTACTTAACCCTCGACTTGCGCTGGTTTAGATCCAATGCTGCTGGCGGTACCAACTTACCGCATCCCTTGCTGATTCCTCTATGGGCCGTGGCTTCAAATCAAGTTCGGCAAAGGTTTTCAAAGGATCGAAATGCATGGTACGTTTTGTAAGCAGAACACCCGTGACAGTGGCCATAGGCATGCGATGTGAAATATGGTCGGCCCATAATTCACTGAACCAGCCAATCGCCAGCGCTAGGGGATATGGAATGGTCCATCGTGGCGCAGGGCGATTTACAATTTGCCCAAGAATTTGAAGCCACTCGATCAACTGATAGTTGTGTCCTCCGAGCAGATATCGAACGCCCGGTCGACCCCGTTCCATTGCGCGCACCAGTCCATCCGCCACGTCGCGGACATCAATCAGGTTCAATTTACAATCAAGATAGGCCGGAATCTTGCCCTGACAGAACGCAACCGAAAGACGGGTTGGAGGCGTTTGATTTCTATCCCCCGGTCCGACCGGCAACGTGGGACTGCATACAACGACTGGGGCGCCGGCTTCGGCTAGTTGGAACACCGCTTGTTCCGCACGAAATTTGCTCAAGCAGTAAGGCCCGATCATATCCTTTTCGCGAAAGCGCACGGACTCAACGGCTCCACCGCTGAACTCGTTCGATGTAAGAATACTTTCGGTGCTCACATAAAGCGCCCGGCTCACGCCGCTGTCAAGTGCCGCCCGAATGACATTGAGAGCGCCAGTGTGATTAATTTCGTTAAATTCAGCGCGATTACGGCGCCAAAGATTTGGATCAGCAGCCAGATGATAGACACGATCGCAACCGCGCACCATATTTCGCATCGCTCCTGAGTCTCGAACATCTGCTCGAACGAGTTCAATGCGTTCAAGGGGTAAATGACTTACTACAGCGGCAGGATGCTCAAGAACCCGTACCGGTTCGCCTCGAGCGAGCAGATGCTGCACGAGATGCGAACCAATAAATCCGCCGCCGCCCGTGACCAGGTTCACTTCAAAGCACCATGTGGCAGAGAAGCCGCGAGATGATGAAGGTGCGCTCGTGCCTGAGGGAGTCGCTCACCAGAGATTCGAGCAATCAGA
Source organism: Nitrosospira briensis (assembly GCF_900115125.1). Taxonomy (GTDB): domain Bacteria; phylum Pseudomonadota; class Gammaproteobacteria; order Burkholderiales; family Nitrosomonadaceae; genus Nitrosospira; species Nitrosospira briensis_A. The sequence goes on from NZ_FOVJ01000003.1 coordinate 298,440, forward strand.
TTGATAACGGCATTATTAATTGGACAGGGAAAGCCTCCTGCAAGTCGAACAAGATGCCCGTTATAAGCATCAATCTCAGTTTGTCCGCTTCCCATATCCGGACTCATGGAACAATATGTCCCTCGCAAGGAAGGACGGAAGAATACCCCCATGAATTTGGGCAGGATGGGGGTTTGCAATATGCGCATGACGGTGTTGGGATGAAATGGCCCAATTTGTTCGAGCGTAAGGCCGGCGTAACGCAGGATGGAATAATTTTCCTGCAGTAAAGCGAAGAATAGTTTTTGCGTGAGCGGTTCGATGAGCAGCTCTGCGTTGTCAACACCGGCGCTTGCTGCCAGCGGTGAAATGGCTGCGTTGTACATCAGTTTCGTTGCCTTGAATGGCCCAATGTCTGAAACGCGCTGGACGGGAAATAGTTTGCCTTCGGTAAACGCGGAGGCAAGAGCGTCGATATGTTCATGTTCTGCTGCGCTTGTTGCCTTTCGCCGCGGGCCAATGTGCAAAGACCCCGCGCGGGTAATGCGAGCGCTGACGCGATCAGCGGGGCATTCGGAAACAAATGAAGCAATGGCTTCTGCAGGGTGGTCACGTTCCTCAAGTTTATTGTCATAGCCATTTTGAATTGGCAGCAATGCTTGAGTGTTCGCGATCCGTTGCAGAACCGGAGCGTTATCGAATGTTTTTGTGCATAGCAACACTACCTTGTCCGTTGGCGGCACCCATTCATCAAAATGAATGAAGTGCGCGCCGCAAATGGGCTGGCCGTCGAGCATCACTTCATCCCGGCGGCCAGCGGCGATCTTTTCTGGGTTCGAATCGACCATGGTTACGTCCCATCCAGCACGGATAAGACATGCTGCTGCTGCAACGCCAATACCTCCGGCGCCAATAATATGTGCTGACGATTTCATATCGAGAAATGTTGGCAATGTGCCGAGCAAGGCTAGCAGGACAGGCTAGAAGCGGCCTTGGATTACCATAAACCCTTCTATTCCTACAGCCAGTGAGGCTTGATATGCCTACTTACACGGCGCCATCTGTTAACTCATACATATACTCATATATTGCGTTTAATTTGAGCCGGCCACTGTGCGGTTTCATACATAGCATTTTTTGTATTTCTATACTGCTCCAGGCGTTAAGCTTCTTTTATCCTCACTGTAGGGCACCGCACAGAAGCTCCAGTACATATATTTCATTATCGACAAGTCGGTCTTTGGGCTACGCTCTTCAAATGACAAATAGTGAGCAGAACCATGAAAGCAACCAACAGGATACTTATCGTCGTGACAAATGATGACGAATTCCAAAAGGTGGGAATCAGGACGGGGCTGTGGCTTGGCGAGCTGATCCATTTTTGGGAGGTCGCCGAGGAGGCAGGTTACCAAATGGACATCGCTAGCCCATCGGGCGGGAAAGTCCCTATCGATCCGGAAAGCGTAATCCTCCCGAAGGTGGGTGATGTGGCAGGTTTGAAAGGCGAAGTCTTTAAGCGGTACGAAAACAGGGCCTTCATGAACCTGCTGGATAACACGCTAAAGGTGTCGGACGTCGACCCTGCCGCATATGATGCTGTATACATGGCAGGGGGACATGGAGTCATGTTCGATTTCCCCAACAGCGAGTCCCTGGCAGCGTTGACGGCCAGGTTTTATGAGTCGAACAAAGTTATTTCGGCTGTATGCCATGGACCGTGTGGACTGCTGGAGGCAAAGCTGAGCAACGGGGAATATCTGATTAAAGGTAAGAATGTAACCGGCTTTTCGTGGAATGAAGAACTCCTGGCAAAACGCGATCATGCAGTTCCATTCAATCTGGAGGAAGAGCTGCAAAGGCGGGATGCCAATTACAGCAAGGCCTTAGTACCCTTTACAACACATGTTGTAGAGGATGGTCTATTGATTACGGGCCAAAATCCTGGAAGTGCTCATGCCGTGGGAAAGGCCGTAGTCAAGAAACTCCAGGAGCTGACACGAGAAGCTCCGACTCCGCAGTCGCCTGAAAAGACACCCGGGGAAGTGGCGTGAATGTCCCTGGTGAGATTCGAAGCATTAGTAAAGCTTTTTTACGCTATCGTCGAAGACATTCCGCAAGTTCAACTGTTTTTCCGTGTGCCGGATAAAGCTTGGCTGACGTAATCAACAAAACCACCGGCTCTCTTCATCATTCGGTGTTTGATTACAGCTCTCCAGGGAAGCACTTGGTGTTGCCGCTTGGCCCGTCCTTCGGACACGTCGAACCAAAAACAGCCGCCTTTGTCCACAACGTACCCCCATTGTAAAAGCACGTTCGCGTGATCGAGGCCTCTGGCAATGAAGAATATTTATAGCGAGGAAGGTTTCAGACCTATCAAGGCCTGGAGTGATGTTGATGACGACGCGCTTTCCCAAGCCAGGAATCTTGCGCGACTGCCTTTCGTCGATCGACACGGTATTGCCCTCATGCCCGATTGCCATCTTGGCAAAGGTACGACGGTTGGCACCGTAATCGCAACAGACAAAGCCATCATACCCGCCGCGGTAGGTGTCGATATCGGCTGCGGCATGAACGCCGTCCGCCTTTCCCTCAAAGCTTCCAACCTGCCGGATTCGTTGCTCTCTGTCCGTCGCCAGATTGAACGTGATGTTCCCCTGGGTGCTGGCGGAAGCCGCAAAAAACCGGTTGCACTGGGCAAGCTTTCCTCTGCGCTTAACGAGGGTCATGGCTACAAGCGATGGTACGGGCGTTTCGCCCAGAGTCGAAAGACCGATGAGATCAGCCTGTTAAAAAAGGCCGAATCACAACTCGGAACTTTGGGCTCAGGCAATCACTTCATCGAGTTGTGCACAGATGAGAATCAGGACGTGTGGGTGATGCTCCACTCTGGTTCCCGGGGTATTGGCAACATGATCGGAAGCTATTTCATCGAAAAAGCCCGGCGCCGGATGGAACGCCTTTCCATTCACCTGCCGGATGGCGATCTTGCGTGGCTGGCAGAAGGCGAGGATGACTTCGACGATTATGTGGAGGCTGTTGACTGGGCGCAGGACTATGCGCTCGAGAACCGGCGGATCATGATGGAGACAACAATAGCAGCGTTACGACGCCACATTCCCATTAATTTTACCCTTACCCGGGAAGCCATTAACTGTCATCACAATTACGTGGAAAAGGAAACGCACTTCGGGCGGAATTTATGGGTGACCCGCAAGGGAGCAATACGTGCGCGGGTGGACGACCTGGGTATTATTCCCGGCTCAATGGGCCAGCGGAGCTATATAGTGCGGGGGAAGGGCGAACTTGAATCCTACTGCTCCTGCTCGCACGGTGCGGGCCGCAAAATGTCCCGAAGTCAGGCGCGAAGCATATTTACAGTTGCTGACCTGGTTCAGCAGACCAAAGGGGTCGAGTGTCGCAAGGATAAAATGGTGTTGGACGAAATACCCTCATCGTATAAGGACATCGATGAGGTGATGGCAAACCAGGCAGACCTGGTGGAAGTAGTTCACACGTTAAAAGCAGTGATGTGCGTCAAAGGAAGTTGAGAACGATGGCGCTCAAGTCCGGTAAATCTGGATATTTATACTTATTCGGACTTATTTGGTCTATCTGATGGTGCCGGGAGGGGGAATCGAACCCCCATGACCTCGCGGTCGCGGGATTTTGAGTCCCGTGCGTCTACCAATTCCGCCATCCCGGCATGATTTGCCTGCTTCTTTTCAGGAGAGGCATTATTACTGAAAACCTGAATCGCGGCAACTTGCATAAGCAAGGTCGAGCGTATCGGTATAATACGCGCGATGAAAATTCAGGATTTCGATTTCGATCTTCCCCCTGAACTCATCGCGCAGTTTCCGGCCGGGCAGCGGGCGAGCAGCCGCATGCTGCACATGGAAGGATCTACAGGTGGATTGCGGGACGCGATGTTTGCCGATCTGCCTGACTATCTACACGCGGGTGACGTGATGGTATTTAACGACACTCGCGTCATTAAGGCGCGCCTGTATGGTGTAAAGGATAGCGGAGGCAGGGTAGAGGTGATGGTGGAGCGTGTGCTGGATACGCACCGCGTACTGGCGGTTATACGCGCCGGTCACTCGCCAAAGCCCGCTTCAAAGCTTTTTCTGGCTGATGCAATCGAAGTGACGGTACTGGCGCACGAGCACGGTTTTTATACCTTGCATTTCGATCACGAAACCGCGGTAATCGAGCTACTGGAACGCTACGGCAATCTGCCGTTGCCGCCTTACATTTCGCGACCCGCTACACAGGCGGATGAGGCACGCTATCAAACCGTCTATGCGACGCAGACCGGCGCCGTCGCAGCGCCTACGGCGGGTTTGCATTTCGATGACGTTATACTGAAGAAACTGACCGATATGGGCGTGGTTACTGCCTACATAACGCTGCACGTCGGGTCAGGTACGTTTCAGCCAGTTCGGGTGGAAAATATTGCGGATCACAAAATGCACAGGGAAATTTTTCATGTGCCGCCGGAAACAGTTGAATCAATCCGGCAGGCGAAAGCCGGAGGGGGACGAGTACTGGCGGTCGGCACGACATCGCTGCGAGCGCTGGAAGCCGCAGCAGCGAGTATCGAGGGGATTGACGGAAGCGGCGGCGAATTGAAACCCGGTCGTGGCGAGACGGATATTTTTATCACGCCGGGTTATCGTTTTCGCGTGGTGGAGCGTCTGCTGACCAATTTTCATTTGCCCCGCTCAACCTTGCTGATGCTGGTCTCCGCGTTTGGCGGACTCGAAAACATCCGCCGCGCCTACCGGCATGCGATAGATGAGCGCTATCGTTTTTTCAGTTATGGCGATGCCATGCTGATCGAGAGGGAATCATAGAACGGGTCCTCGTTATACGGCTTTGCGAAGAACCTGCAAACTCCGTATGACTGAGTGGGGCCCGCAAAGCGCATTGCTGTTTGGCCGGGTTATATGCCAAGCGCGCTGTCGATTGCCCTCGTCATCACTTTATAAAATTGCTACGTTCAACAGTTGATCTGACATGAAATTCAAGTTGCATTGCAGTGACGGTCCCGCCCGCCGCGGTACGCTATCGCTAACGCACGGTACGGTGGAGACGCCTGCTTTTATGCCGGTGGGCACCTATGGCGCGGTAAAAACGATGTCGCCCGCAGAATTGCGGGAAGTGAACGCTCACATGGTGCTTGGCAACACTTTTCATTTATGGCTGCGCCCGGGGCTTGAAGTGGTCGAGGCGCACGGGGGCTTGCATCGTTTCATGGGTTGGGATGCGCCAATACTGACGGACTCCGGTGGTTTCCAGGTTTTCAGCCTGGGGGTTATGAGAAAGATCACGGAGGAGGGCGTCAGGTTCAAATCGCCGGTGAATGGTGACGTATGTTTCCTTACGCCCGAGGAATCGATGCGTATCCAGCATGTACTCGATTCCGACATTGTGATGATATTCGACGAGTGCACCCCTTATCCGGCGGACGAGCCGGCGGCAAGTGCATCCATGGAATTGAGCCTGCGCTGGGCGGAAAGATCAAGACGTGCGCATGGCGACGCAGGAAATCACAACGCATTGTTTGGCATCGTACAGGGCGGAATGTATGAAAACCTGCGCGATCAGTCGCTGTCCAGACTGCTGGACATCGGCTTCGACGGTTACGCAATAGGCGGGCTGTCGGTAGGCGAGCCCAAGGATGATATGCAGCGCATTCTCAAGCATGCCGCGCCGCAATTACCGGCGGAGAAGCCGCGCTATCTCATGGGGGTCGGGACACCGGCTGACATAGTCAACGCGGTGTCCCAGGGTATAGACATGTTTGATTGCGTGCTTCCGACGCGCAATGCGCGCAATGGCTGGCTTTACACCCGCAATGGGATAATCAAGCTTCGCAACAGCCAGTACCGCCTGGATACGGCGCCGCCGGATGAGCAGTGCGGCTGCTACACCTGCCGTCATTTCACCCGGGCTTATCTGCACCATTTGCAAAGGACCAGCGAAATTCTCGGTGCACGTCTCAATACGCTGCACAATCTGCATTATTACCAGCAATTAATGGGCGAAATCCGCGCGGCTATCGAAGCCGGGCGGTTCGAGGAATATGTGCATGCTTTTCAAGCGCGCGCCGCATCATGCTAAAATCACCTCTTTTTTGAAACCGCCTTCGGAGAAATGCCATGTTGATTAGTGAAGCGTTCGCTCAGGCTGCCGCTCCTGCCCAAGCAAGTCCGGATTTTTTAAGCCTGTTGCCGCTGGTTGGCATATTCGTGGTGTTTTATCTCCTGCTGATTCGTCCCCAGGCTAAGAAGGCTAAAGAACAGAAATTGATGATAGAGGCACTGCAAAAAGGCGATGAGGTAGCAACCACCGCTGGCGAATTGGGGCGGGTGGTTAAGGTTAGCGGGAATTACGTGATACTGCAAATTGCCGAAAATGTGCAGGTCGTCATGCAAAAGACCGCCATCCAGACGCTGCTGCCCAAGGGAACGTTGAACAGCATCGAGAGGGAATAATTGACCCACCAGATGAAGGCGCCAAGACGCGAAGAGTGCGTCATGGTCTCTATCCCCTCCTAATCTCCCATTACCGCTTCTTTTTCGCATCTCTACTCCAAAAACATGAACCGCTATCCTTCCTGGAAATACGTGATTATCGCGGTTTCAATACTGCTCGGGCTGATCTACACGCTACCGAATTTCTTTGGCGAATCGCCAGCGGTGCAGATTTCGCCTTTACGCACCACGGCCAAAGCCGACACCGCATTACTGCAGCGGGTTGAAGATGCGCTGAAACAGGCCAATCTCGCCACCACTGGGATGTTTCTTGAGGAGGGGGGCATCAAGGCGCGTTTCGCTGACACGGATGTGCAGATCAAAGCCAGGGATACGCTTCAGTCGGTGCTCGGCAATGGCTACATGGTCGCGCTGAATCTTCTTCCCAATTCTCCCCAGTGGTTGACCAGCATCGGCGCGCTTCCAATGTATCTTGGGCTTGATCTGCGCGGTGGCGTGCATTTCATGTTGCAGGTCGACATGAAAGGCGCGACCGCCAAAGCGCTGGATCGTTTTAGTGCGGATATACGCGGCAGCTTGCGGGAGAAGAAGATCCCGTATTCCGGGCTTGACAAGCGCGGTTCGCAGATCATTGTCAAGTTCCGCAATTCCGAATCGCGCGCCCAGGCCGAATCAGAAATCAGGAAGACCTATGCCGATCTGAACGTACGCGAGGACAACGTGGGCAGCGAGTTCCATTTAACCGCGACCTTGAAGCCCGAAGCGCACAAGCTCATACAGGATTCCGCCGTACAGCAAAACATTACCACGTTGCGCAACCGTGTCAACGAACTCGGGGTGGCCGAACCCATTATCCAGCAGGCTGGCGCGGACCGCGTGGTAGTGCAGCTTCCCGGCGTACAGGATACCGCCAAAGCCAAGGATATTCTAGGGCGCACCGCTACGCTCGAAGTCCGGATGGTGGATGAGGAACACGACCTCAGTGCAGCATTGCGCGGACAGATTCCATTCGGCGCCGAACTCTACACAGAGCGCGGCGGAGGTCCATTGCTGGTGAAAAAGCAGGTGGTCCTGACGGGCGACCGCATCAACGACGCCCAGGCCGGTTTCGACAACAACAACCAGCCAGCCGTACACCTTAACCTCGACAACAACGGCGCCCGCATATTCCGGCAGTTGACCAAAGATAATGTCGGCAAGCGCATGGCTATTCTGCTCATCGAGAAAAACCAGGCGGAAGTCATTACCGCACCCGTAATTCGGGAGGAAATCGGTGGAGGAAGGGTGCAGATCAGTGGGCGCATGACCACCGAAGAGGCCCGGGATGTGGCGCTATTGCTTCGTGCCGGCGCCCTGGCCGCGCCCATGGACATCATCGAGGAGCGTACGGTGGGCCCAAGCCTGGGGGCGGACAATATTGCCCGCGGATTTAACTCGACGCTGTACGGCTTTGCCGCCATTGCTGTCTTCATGACTATTTATTATGTAGTGTTTGGCTTTATTTCGGTGGTGGCGCTGGGTGTAAACCTGCTGCTGCTCATAGGCCTACTTTCCATTATGCAGGCAACGCTGACGCTTCCGGGCATGGCGGCGATCGCGCTCACTATCGGCATGGCAATCGATGCCAACGTACTGATCAATGAGCGCATCCGCGACGAGTTGCGCGCAGGTATGCAACCGCAGGCGGCGATTAATTCGGGATACGAACGGGCATTCGGCACCATACTGGATTCCAACATCACCACCTTGATCGCTGGTATCGCATTATTTGCGTTTGGTACCGGCCCTGTGAAGGGGTTTGCCGTGGTGCTGTGTCTAGGTATCCTGACATCGATATTCAGCGCGGTCGTGGTTTCGCGCGGCATGGTCAATCTGATGTACGGCAACCGCCGCAAACTGGACCGGATTCCCATCGGTCAGGTTTGGAAGCCGGCGACAGAGAAACGCTGATATTCAAGGTTAAGCGGGGAAGGAACGGTTTCAGCGGAATAAGCAGGAATAGCGGCAAACAAGCAGAATAAAGGGTCAGCATGGAATTTTTCAGAATCAAGCACGACATCCCCTTCATGAGTTGGGGAAAATATACCACCACCATTTCCTTGCTGACTTTTGTCCTGGCGGTATTTTTTCTCGTTACCAAGGGGCTGAATCTGGGCGTGGATTTCACCGGCGGCACGGTAATGGAAGTCAGCTACGCCCAGACTGCGGATATCAACAAAATACGCGACACGCTTATCAAGCTCGGCATGTCGGACGCAAGCGTGCAAAATTTTGGAACATCCAGGGATGTGATGATACGCCTTCCGGCCAAACCTGATATGTCGAGCGCCAAGCTGTCCGAGAGGGTGATAGCGTCACTAAAAGAGGAAGACAAAACAGCCGAGATACGCCGGGTTGAGTTTGTGGGGCCGCAAGTGGGCAAAGAGTTGGTCGAAAACGGTGCATTGGCGCTGCTGGTAGTATCGCTGGGTATTGTTGCTTATCTCGCCATGCGCTTCGAGTGGAAATTCGGAGTGTCGGGTATCATCGCAAACCTGCACGACGTGGTGATCATTCTCGGCTTCTTCGCGTTTTTTCAGTGGGAATTTTCGCTTACCGTACTGGCTGCGATACTCGCAATTCTCGGCTACTCCGTAAATGAATCTGTGGTGGTGTTCGACCGGATACGGGAAAACTTTCGCAGGATGCGCAAGGCGTCGGTTGAGCAGGTTATCAACAACGCGATTACCCGAACCATGTCGCGCACCATCATCACGCATGGCAGCACCCAGATGGTCGTGGTATCCATGCTGTTTTTCGGTGGCGAAGCGCTGCATTATTTTGCGCTGGCACTTACCATCGGTATCCTTTTCGGTATTTATTCCTCCGTGCTGGTGGCGAGCCCCCTCCTCATGCTGCTGGGGGTTTCGCGTGAAGATATTGTCAGACCCGAGAAGAAGGAAGAGGCGGAAGCCCTACCCTGATTTTTTCAACGGGTTTTTATCAGTTTCTCCTCGATTTTCCTCAAGGCGGGTTTGGAACTTCTCACCACATTCATCGACATCATTCTGCACCTGGACAAGCATCTCATCTGGCTTGTCCAGAATTACGGCAGTTGGATATACGTCATCCTATTTCTGATCATTTTCTGTGAGACCGGGTTGGTGGTGACGCCATTTCTGCCGGGGGATTCACTGTTGTTCGTTGCCGGTGCAATTGCTGCGACAGGCGCAATGGAGGTTCAGTGGCTGGTTGCCCTGCTCATACTCGCGGCATTTTGCGGCGATAACACCAACTACTGGATCGGGCGTTATTTCGGCCCGAGAATGTTCAGTCGTGCAGACTCAAAACTGTTGAACCGCGCGCATCTGGACAGGACGAACCAATTCTATGCAAAGCATGGGGGAAAAACGATTATCTTTGCCCGTTTTCTGCCTATCATTCGCACCTTTGCACCTTTCGTTGCCGGTATCGGGCGCATGAACTACCCTTATTTCGTGGCTTACAGTGCCTTCGGCGGCGTTTTCTGGATCAGTTTCTTTGTGGTTGGCGGCTACTACTTCGGCAACGTCCCATTTGTAAAAAACAATCTGACCTATTTCATTTTCGGCATCATCATCATCTCCGTTCTTCCTGGCATCATTCAATTCTTGCGAAATTTGCTGGGAAGTCGCGGTGTTGCCTCACAAACGCCTACAAAAGGCCCTTAGTAAAAGTAGAGTAAGGCGATGTAGTGTTACAGCCTTTAATTACCGGCCCCCATTCCCAGTGCACGGGCACGCGATTGCGCAGCATGCTCTTCTGAACTTTTCTCGCCAGAATGTCCAACTCCCATCCATCCCTGTAGATTGGCGAGAGCAATGTCCGCCAAAGCTTGTATCCAGTCGTCACGCTCGTTGAGACAGGGGATGTAATGAAACTCCTGACCTCCAGCCTGGGTGAAGATCGCTTTGCCTTCCATGGCGATTTCTTCCAGGGTTTCGAGACAATCGGAAACAAAACCGGGGCAAACCACATCGATGCGCCGGGTTTTCTCCTTGCCAAGTTGCTCCAGGGTAACGGCGGTATAGGGGCTCAGCCACTCGGCACGGCCGAACCGGGACTGAAAACAGATCTGGTATTCGCCCGCGTTCAGCTCCAGCGCCTCGGCCAGAAGCCGCCCGGTTTTCTGGCACTCGCAATGGTAGGGATCGCCTTGATCCAGGGTAATGCGCGGCACGCCATGAAAACTCATCACAAGTTTGTCGGGACGACCGGTTTTCGCCCAGTAATCCGTTATATTTTGGGCCAGCGCGGTAATATAGCCGGGATGATCATGATAATGTTTCACGGTGCGTATGGCTGGCACGTTACGCATCTTCCCCAGTTGTGCAAACACTTCGTCAAACGCCGACGCGGTGCTGCTGGACGCATACTGGGGGTAGAGCGGCAGCACCAGGATGTGATCGCAACCATGCTCCTTCATTCCCCGCATAACCTCCGCGATAGAAGGATTGCCGATACTCATGGCATATTCCAGGATCGGCGCGGGCTGAACGCGTTCCGCTAGAACATCCCGCAATAGCTGGGTCTGGCGAATGGTATGGACTTTGAGGGGCGAGCCCTCCGGCATCCATATCTGTGCGTATTTTTCTGCCGATTTCTTCGGCCGGGTATTGAGTATGATTCCGTTCAGAATTGGCCACCACGCCCACCGCGGAATCTCCACCACTCTCGGATTGCTGAGAAACTGCTTCAGATAAGGCCGCAGCGCTTGCGCGGTGGGGGCGTCGGGCGTGCCGAGGTTGACCAGCAAAATGCCTGTCTGACTTGGCGCTCCATGCTGGTAGGCGGGTTCTGGGGATATCAAGTTTTTCCGGCTCTCATTTGAAACAATAAGCAGGCTGCTTCGTCCTCGACCCTTGCCGTACCGGATATATTGTTTTTGCCACGGTTGTTCCCAACTTCATGTATCCAGTCTCGATCAGGATTCGAATCAAGCGGCAACCTGGATGACAAGGGGTGGAATCTCGCGCGCTGACTGGTAATTGCAGAAGGCGACCGTCAGTGACGCGACAGTGCGCTGGAGAGCAATCTGGCGGTCACGTCCACCACCGGTATGATCCGCTCGTAAGCCATGCGTGTCGGCCCGATTACGGCCACCGTACCGACGACTTTGCCCTCGACCTCATACGGCGCAGTGACGACACTGAATTCATCCAGTGTCACCATATCGGACTTGCCACCGATAAAGATCTGCACGCCTTCCGCCTGGCGGCTGAATTCCAGCAGTTGCAGCAAGGCGGTTTTGCGCTCAAACAGATCAAACAGTTTTTTCAGGCTGCTCATGTTGCTGGACAAGTCATGCACATCCAGCAGTTTGCGCTCCCCAGCCACCACCACGTTTTCACTGTTTTCCGTGATGGCAGCCCCTCCCGCTTCAATAGCCGCAGTCATGAGACCAGTCATATCATGACGCAACTGTTTTAATTCACTCTGCAGACGCGTGCGAATTTCATCGATGGCGCACCCGGCATAATTTTTGTTGATGAAGTTCGCCGCTTCCGTCAATTCCGACTGGCTATATATGCGATCGGTGAAAAGCACACGATTTTGAACATCGCCCTCCGGGGTAACGATGATGAGCAGAATACGCTTTTCCGACAAGGTCATGAACTCTATATAGCGGAATACAGCGCTGCTGCGCTTGGGCGCCACCACCACGCCGGCAAAGCGTGTCAATTCAGCCAGCAATTGTGAAGCCGAATTAATCAACCGTGAAGGATTATCCGGATGCAGCTGGTCCTGGAGTTGGTGAATCTCCATGACGTCCAGGGGCTTGACCACCAGCAGCGTATCAACAAAAAAACGGTAGCCCTGGTGAGTAGGGATGCGTCCGGCAGAAGTATGGGGGCTGGCGACAAAACCCATTTCCTCAAGGTCAGCCATAACGTTTCGAATCGTGGCGGGGCTCAGATCGAGGCCCGAGAATTTCGAAAGTGAGCGAGAGCCCACCGGCTGTCCTTCGCTGATATAGCGTTCTACCAGAGTCTTGAGCAGAATTCTTGCGCGCTGATTTAACATGAACACATTCTACACCAGGATACAACCTTCCGGTTTTCGTGCACATAATACGGAGTGGATATCCTCCTTTGTTTTCAAGCGGAAGAAAAAATTCAATTTGGGAAGGAATTCAGGATTTGTTGCACGCCCGAATCGAGTTTTCTCCCCATAAGGCTGGGAATTCTTTGTCACCTTTCTGCTGATATGGTTTAATCAGGGAAACAAATAGTCCGGTTAACCGGCGTCTCAAGCGGCTTTTTTCCAATTCTATCAAGCGATGAGTTCTCAATTCAAAACAATTGCACTGATCGGCAAGCACAAAAACCTCGATATCGTGGCGCCCTTATTGAGCTTGGGTCAGTATCTGGAAGACAGGAATCTGGAAGTGCTGCTGGACAGCCTTACCGCCGCCACAATGGCGGAGACAAGATATCCGGCGATGACGATAGAGGATATAGGCCAATATGCGGATTTGGCCATCGTTCTTGGCGGGGACGGGACCATGCTGAATATCGCGCGCAAGCTCGCGCCTTTCAAGGTGCCTCTGGTCGGCATCAACCAGGGCCGGCTTGGATTCCTTACCGATCTTTCCATCGATACCATGTTCGAAACGCTTGGCTCCATGCTCGACGGCCAATATGTTACGGAGCGGCGTATGCTGTTATACGTCGAAGTCGCGCGTGATGACGTTGCTTACGATGCCCTGGCGTTAAACGACGTGGCCGTCAACCGGGGCGTTGGCGGCAACATGATCGAATTCGAAGTGCGTATCAATGGAGAGTACGTCTACTTGCTCCGTTCCGATGGCCTGATAGTAGCGACTCCCACCGGTTCTACCGCATACGCCTTGTCGGCGGGAGGCCCTATCCTTCATCCCAGTCTTGACTTGATCACGCTGGTGCCGGTCAGTCCGCATACGCTGAGCAATCGTCCCATTGTGGTTGGGCCGGACGCCATAGTGGAAATCCTGATGCATCGCACTGCGGTTGCCCGCGTCCACTCGGACAGTCATTCTCATTTTGATTTGCAGGAAAATGACAAAGTTGTCGTACGCCGCTCTCCTCATACCGTAACGTTGCTGCACGCGTCGAATCACAGCTATTACCGCATGCTGCGGGAGAAGCTTGGCTGGAGCGGTCTGCCCAGAAACCTGGCATGATACTTCCAACATGTTAAAGTTTCTGAGCATTAGGGATTTCGTCATAGTCGATCGGATAGAGCTGGAATTTGTTCCCGGTTTTACCGCCCTTACCGGCGAAACCGGCGCAGGAAAGTCCATTCTTATTGATGCGCTTGCTCTCGTACTTGGCGAGCGCAGTGATGCAGGTGTCGTCCGCCATGGTTGCGAGCGCGCTGAAATCAGCGCGGAATTTTACGTCAGTGAACTGCCGGATATTGCTGAATGGTTGCGTGAAAACGGATTTGAAAATACCGGGGATGACGAGCATATCTGCCTGCTGCGCCGGTCGGTGGATGCCGGTGGGCGTTCCCGCAGTTTCATCAACGGGCAGTCCGCAACATTGCAGCAATTGCGTGCTGCCGGAGAAAAACTGGTGGATATACAGGGTCAGCATGCGCATCAGCTGTTGTTGCGCAGCGAAGCGCAGCGCGAACTGATCGACGGCTATTCAGGCAGCCGGCCGCTGGCGCGGCAGGTGAAAGAAGCATATCGCGTCTGGCAGGAGCTTCGACAGCGGCGGGTCGCCTGGGAGCAGAATGCCAATGCCTTGACTCAGGAACGCGAGCAACTGGAGTGGCAGATAAACGAGCTGACTGCGCTGAATTTTTCTGCTGACGAATGGCAGACTCTGCAGACAGAGCATAGCCGTCTGTCCAACGCCGCGAGCTTGCTCGAGGCCGCGCAGATGGGGCTCGAAGCTTTATCAGAAGGTGAAGCCACTGCTCTTTCGCAACTCAATTCAACGATTTCGCGTTTGAGTCATCTGGTTGACTGGGATGATAGCCTGAAAGCGGTCCTGGATCTACTCGAACCGGCACAGATACAGCTGCAGGAGGCTGTGTATGAGCTCGGGCGCTATCAGCAGCGCCTTGATCTCGATCCGCAACGCTTGCAGGAAGTGGAGGACAGGTTGGGCGCCATCCATGCTGCGGCCAGAAAGTACCGCGTCAGCCCGGACGAATTGCCGGCACTTCTGAAAACCGCGACAGGGCAACTGGATGAACTGGGGCATAAGGAAGATGGCGAGCGACTGGCGAAGGAAGAGGCCGCTGCAAGAGCTGAATACAGCAAGCTCGCAACCGAGTTGAGCGTGCAGCGGAAAAAGGCGGCGGTAACGCTCGGGCGTCAGGTCACCTCCGCCATGCAAACGCTGGCGATGGCAGGCGGTGAATTTTCCGTGGCAGTAATGCCGCTTGAGCAGGGCAATGCAAACGGTATGGAACAAATCGAGTTCCAGGTTTCCGCGCATAAGGGATTGCCGTTGCGACCCTTGGCAAAGGTTGCGTCCGGCGGCGAACTGTCGCGTATCGGCTTGGCGATACATGTTATTGCGAGCAAGCTCAGCGCGGCGCCCACTCTCATATTCGATGAAGTGGATGCGGGCATTGGCGGGCGGGTTGCGGAAATAGTAGGGGGTTTGCTGAAAAGATTGGGCGCGGAACGCCAGGTAATGTGTATCACCCATCTCGCCCAGGTTGCTTCGGCTGGCGATCATCAATGGCAGGTATCCAAATCCGCAGATCCAGATACAGGCAAAGTATCAAGCCGGATTACCGTGCTTGAGAAGCAGGAGCGGGTCGAGGAGATTGCCCGCATGCTGGGTGGCGTGAAAATCACCGACACCACCCGCAAGCATGCGGCTGAAATGTTGCTGTCAGCCCGGGCGGAGGAACTCTGAGCAGCAGAAGACAGCGGTTCTTTGTGCTCCGATAGTTTGAGATTCGCGGGGGCAGGTACAGGTCAGCGCAAGGCGGCGATAGAGATGCCGGACCAAAAAGAAGCAAAGGCAATTCGCAGAATAGCTCAGGTTTTGCAATAGGAAGGAATCCAGCTGCGCTCGATCATATGAGCAGGCAATTCATTAAAATCGAAGGCTTCGCCATCCTTGATCATCTGCTCAACATCGAGCAATTGCTTGATTTCGGGGATATCCTTGAAAAAAAAAGTATAAAAGGGCCGAACCAGCGCCTTCGAGATTCCCACGCCAATGGGGCCCACGAAATTCCTCCTTTGCCCGACATGCGCCACTTCATCTATCGTAATTTCGTCCAATAGCTCTTTTAAACGATCACGCACTTCCGGTTCTTCAGCCAATATCTCGTCAAACAGCCGGTACAGGTGGCAATAAAACGTCACGCCCATCAGTTCCGTAATAAAAGCGGGGGAGTCCATAATGAATCCCGGAACTTTAGGAAACTGTTCATAAATCTTTTCCTTGATCGGCCCCAAGGGTACCCACTCCACCTTATCCAGGCCGCATGTACACAACATTTCATTGAAAAGCCTTACATGACAGAATTCTTCAGCTAAATGCACGCGGCTGATTTTATCCTCTATTCTGTGCGCATTCGCCATATCCGGAATGGCATCCCAGGCGCCTTTTATGCCTACCCACTCGTGCCTGGCAAATTTATAGATGCACGTCAACATAAGCGTCAGACGATCCATTGATCCAGGATCATCATGCATCTCTACATAGTTGCGGTAGAAGACTTCAGGATCAGCAAGCGGTTGGCGCAATCGTACGGGATTGTCGCGAAAATACATGAGCCTGGCACGTTTTTTTGCCAAGTCCTTCTCGCTTTCAAAGAGTTGTCCACCATGTTGCTGAGAAAACTCCCAGTAATTTGCGAAATTGTCTTTTCTTTCCTGCTTTGTGGCCGGAGAAAAAATCGAGAGATATTTAGTTGATGCCATACGGGTGGGCTCCAGTCGAAAAGCACGATAATCCATTTCGTGCAAATGATAACAATAGGGAATGAATAGAATGTGACAGGCAACTGCGCCTGGGTGGCTTTCGGGTTGTAAGTATTGGCACCACGGCAAATTCTTTTAACCCGGATATAGAGCAACTTTTGCGATGATCAGAACAGTCTCATTGGGCGGTATCGACCGGATATCCAGCTACGAGGGCCAGATTGGACGAGGTGACTGTAAGACAGCATGAAGGAACGTTAATTCAAAGCGATAAATCCCGTGAAACCGTAAGTAAATATTCTCTGGTCAGGGCTGCTCTGCCAATGCCAGAAACTCGGCGCGCTGAGCAGCGTTCTCCTTCAGGTCTCCAAGCATTGCTGAAGTAACTGTTTCTTCGCCTGCGACCGCAATGCCCCGTGATTCCATACACATATGGCGGCAACGGACAATTACACCGACGGCCTTGGGCTGCAAGTGTTCGATCAGGGACTGTGCGATTTGCTGTGTCAGGCGCTCCTGTACCTGCAGGCGCGCGGCAAAGCAGTTGACCAGGCGAGTCAATTTCGAGAGCCCGACGATGTGCCCACTCGGGAGATAACCAATGGTTGCATGACCGAAGAAGGGAGCGAGATGATGTTCGCAATGGGAATAGACCGGTATCTGCCTGACGACGATCAGTTCGTCGTAACTCTCGCCGCCATCGGCGAATGTCTTGAGAATAGTCGCGGGGTCCTGCTGATAACCGCGGGTCCAGTGCGCCCAGGCACGTGTCACGCGCCCCGGCGTTTCCCGCAGGCCCTGTCGCGATGGGTCTTCGCCGATTGAACGCAATAGCCGCTGCCAGTCGGCTACTCCAAATTCCGAGTTATCTGAACTATTCATGATTACCTTGCCTTTGTTTAACGGTGGAGTAAGTATCGCACAAGCACCAGATATCGAAGTGATCCTTGCCTTACATCAACATGACTTCAGTTAAAGCGGCGCTTGCAATGCGCCAGAAGAACAGCACGAACGAAAGTTTGGATTAGCGATAGCGGGCGAGATTATAGACAATCCACCCGATTTCAATCACAGGCGCGATTGGTTTTGTGACAACGTCCCTATTCCATAATAGCACAATATAAATAAGGAATTATCCAGGATTTGCTACCACATCTGTTTCCACGTCCATGTGCAGGCAAATTTGCTAGAATGGGGCATGAAAATCGCTACCTGGAACGTAAATTCGCTAAAAGTACGCCTGCAACACGTCCTTGACTGGCTAGCCCTGAATCAGCCAGATGTATTATGCTTGCAGGAGACGAAATTGCAGGATGAAAATTTTCCCATCGAGGAAATTGCAGCGGCGGGATACCAGACGATCTATTCAGGTCAAAAAACTTATAACGGCGTCGCCCTGCTGAGCAAGCAGCCGGGATTCGAGATTGTCAGCGGTATACCGGACCTGGACGATGCGCAAAAGCGCGTGTTGGGCGCGGTGTACGGTGACGTTCGGGTTATTTGCGTATATGTTCCCAATGGACAGCACGTCACGTCGGAAAAATACCAATACAAACTGAAATGGCTGGCGGCTCTCAGGGACTGGATGCGGGACATGCTTGCCAAACATCAGAAACTGGTATTGCTGGGTGATTTCAACATCGCGCCGGAAGAGTGTGATGTGCATGACCCGAAATTGTGGGAAGGGCAAGTACTGTTCAGCGTGCCGGAGCGCGAAGCATTTCGTGAGGTACTCGAGTTGGGACTGACAGACAGCTTCCGTCTATTCGAACAGGCGGAAAAATCCTTTACGTGGTGGGACTACCGGATGATGGCATTTCGCCGTAACATGGGCTTGCGTATAGATCATATTCTACTGAGCGGTGATCTTGCAAAAACGTGCACCGCGTGCGTCATTGATAAAGCAACGCGCCGCCTGGAACGGCCTTCCGATCATGCACCGGTAATGGTGGAGCTAGGCATCTGAAGAGATCGCGGCTTGGGTCGGAAACGCGTTTCCCCGCAGGAGTTATTGCGAGACGTTCGAAGATCGAGCCGTGGAATCAGCAAACCGTCAGGGCAAAAGCGGCTATAAAATCGTGTGAGGCTCGATCAGGCCCATGGAAAGCGCGCGGGAAATGGCCTGTTGGCGGTTGACCACACCCATTTTCTGAGCCGCATTCTGAAGATGAAAGGTTACGGTGCGTTCCGAAATGCTGACGATATTGGCAATTTCCCAGCCGGTTTTGCCCTCGGCTGCCCACAACAGGCATTCCTTTTCTCGTTCCGTCAGGTTGATTTTTTTCAAGGGAACAGGGCCTTTACTGAGAACAATACGTTGCACGGCCTCATGGAGGTAGCAGGTTAATAGCTGGGCCTTGCCCATTACCGCGAGGATATCATCCTGCGCTTCGCGAGACTCCCGCGAGGTGGAAAGGCTCAACATTGCAGCTTCGCCGCACCCACCATGGACCGAAAAACTGGCTCCGCTCACCAATCCGCAATCCTTCGCTTCGCTTCTTACCCTGGCTTCCTTTCGGCCCTTGAAAATTTCATTCTTCCAGACAATGGGAATTGATGTTTTGGCGCAGTGGGAAACAGTGGGATCAATATTGGCGTAACCTTCCTCATCATAATGTTTACGCCATGTGTCGGGGTAGCAGCTCAGGATGAATCGGTAAGGACGTGTGAGCGAAGTATTCACCTGTACGCCGTACAGAAAATGCTCGAAGCCCATCTCGCGGGCAATGGCTGTGGTACTGCTATGAAGTTCTTCTACCGTTTTGCAGTCCAGCAGCGATTCGAACATATTCAAATTATTCATGATTTTCTCCTCTCACGATATCTCCACTTTATCGCAGCATTCTTACAATTGTACCGTTGGGGCCATTTTTATGGTCTTCCCTGGTAAGGTCTTCCCGATCATGCACAAAAATTATACGGACCTTTGAAGCTATAAGTTAATGATACTTTGATTTAGGTCTCTTCGGCCTATTGACATTATTAAATGTGAGCATGGCAACACTAGCTAAAGTTCGAATGAAGGAGAAATGCTTATTGATGGAATGGTATGAGCTAAGGATAGCGGATTTTTTCAGTTCGTTTGAAAATGCCGAAAAAATAAAACTTTTTTCGCCCAATCATATTCCTCAGCTACTGTAGGTCGAGAGAGGTTTTATCCTGCGCCAGAACTTCCTGAAATCGGCGCGCCTCGCGTTGAAACTCTTGTTTCTTTTCTCACCGGGCGTCGTGATGGTTATTTGATCGAATCGCCCTTGTTTCGACATCGCCCACAAAGGAACAAACCAGCTCCGTTCCAGCTCCTTCAGACTTTCGCGCCAGCCGTAGGCATCCGCATACTGTGCTTGCCCGTGCAACGCAGGAAGCACGACAAGTTGACTGCCGTCCAGGGCGGATTGCTGCCATATCGCTGCCCCCGGCGGGAGCTGTGCATGATCCGTATCGCACGCCATGGCCAGGGAGGCGGAAAGAACGTCGTTGCTCCACACGCGGGTATAGGGGCTGGACAGGGATTCCGGCATGATCCCGCCTCCCCAGAACCAGATGCCGTTAATGGCTGGCTGACCGCGCGCTTCTCGCGATTGGTTAAGCGGATGCTCATGTAGCACCATCTGGACTTCATTGAAGAGGCTGCGCCAAAAGGTATGGTTCACACCGGATGGCAATAGGTCGTTGATGCTTTTATTCGCTGCCTCGCTGAGTAAGTGGGTAGTTGCGGGAGGTATTTTCCTTGCACGCAAATACCAGCGATCGGCCCGCAGCGGCAGGAATTCGATTTCGTCCCCAGTCATGGCAAAATGTTGGTTAAGCGAAGAGGTAAGCTCAACGGCTTCCTCAGAAGAAATCTGGAAAACACGACTATCGGCCAGCACGATCTGATCGTGCTCGATGCGCAAATGAACGGGGTCGGCGCGAATCCAGTAGCCGCTTTCTGCTTTCATATCTTCTGTGCAGTCAGCTAGCAGGGTAATAGGCGCAACCGGCCAATCCTGCTGTTTTGCAACGCCGAATGCACCGCAAAGCCAGGCTTCGATTCCTTCAAATTCATCTTCAATACAGGAGCATTTTGCAAGCAGGCTCTCCAGCGCAGGCAAGGGTAGATCGCGGTAGATTTCGGAAAGCGCAGGGTCTGGCCAGAAAAGTGAGGGAACAAGCAGATGCAGATTCATTGTGGATGTACGTAGAAATATCGAAACCCGGCATTGCGCGCCAGTTCGATTTCAAGAAAGGACGGGACAGGGAGTTCGTCCGGAAAATACCCGCAAAGCAGTACGGCTGGCGGCGCTGACGACGGCTAAAGGCCTGGACCGGTTTTAGCCACCCGCAACTGTCATTCTATCTATCAGCAGCGATCCGGATTGTTTTGAACCCCGCACGATCACATCGTTGCCTACCGCGGAAATGCCGAGAAGCATGTTTTTCAAATTGCCTGCAATAGTAATTTCCTCGACCGCGTGGCGAATTTCCCCGTCTTCCACCCAAAAACCTGCTGCGCCCCTGGAATAATCGCCGGTGACAGGGTTCACGCCCTGACCGAGCAATTCAGTCACCAGCACTCCTTTGCCCATCTTCCTGAGCAGTTCAGAGAATTCCAGTCCTGCCCCATTGTCCAGGATCAGATTGTGATTGCCGCCCGCATTGCCGGTTGTGCCCATCCCAAGTTTGCGAGCAGAATAACTGCCCAGAAAGTAGCCTTGCACCGCGCCGTTCTCCACTACCCGGCGCTCACGCGTGGCGACTCCCTCGTTGTCGAACGGCTGGCTAGCCAACCCCTTTTTGAGATGAGGCGACTCTCGCAATTGAATGTCAGGCGCAAATACTTGCTTACCGATACTGTCCAGCAGAAATGACGATTTCCGGTAAAGACTGCTACCGCTTACGGCGCTGACAAAATGTCCCACCAGGCTGGAGGCGATTGGAGCTTCAAATAGAACCGGCACTTCACACGTAGCAATTTTCCGGGCACCCAGGCGAGAGACGGTGCGCGTCCCCGTTTTCCTGCCAACGCTGTCTGCCTGTTCCAGATCGGCAGGGTCACGCGCTACACTATACCAATAGTCCCGCTGCATTGTGTCATCCTCGCTGGCTATGACCGCGCAACTAATGCTGTGGCGTGATCCGGGATAGCCCCCCATGAAGCCAAGGCTGTTTGCGTACACGAACTGAGATTCGCTCAATGAGACGCTCGCGCCTTCGGAATTGGTGATGCGCTTGTCGACCGCGAACGCGGCCGACTCGCACGCCTGGGCGAGTTCTATTGCCTGTTCCACCGGCAAATCCCAGGGGAAATACAGATCCAGGTCCGGGAGTTCGCGCGCCAGTAAATCGGGGTCGGCCAGTCCTGCGCAATCGTCAGCCGCTGTATGTCCTGCAATCGATAGCGCAGCCGCCACCGCATCGCTTATTGCACGGGGCGAAAAATCAGAGGTGCTCGCGTTGCCCCGCTTCTGGCCGATGTATACTGTCACCGATAGCCCTTTGTCGCGATTGTATTCTATGGTTTCCACCTCTCCCCGCCGCACTGTGACATTCTGGCCGAAACCATCCGATACATCCGTCTCACAGGCGCTCGCACCACCCTTTCTGGCCTGATCAAGCACGTCCCGGGCAATTTGCTGAAGTACCGTGAAAGGGTAGGAAAAACGGGGCGAAGGCGTGGCGTTATCGTTCATGGGAAGCTCTGATGATATTACATTGATCAGCTATCAGAATAGCGCTTGCGCGTTCATGGGAGCGGAACGGGCGGGCTGAACTGGTCTGAGAATATGTGCGGATTAGCGATATGATAGCAGTTTCTTAACGTGGCATTAAACAACCTTTCACACATCCCGTTTCATGAAGTGACCCGCTTTGCAGGGGAACAGTTGGGGTATTCAAGCAAAATGTCATGCAAAAAAATCTGACGGATAATTCCGAGGAGCTCCCGAGCAAGACCCGGCGAAAGCAGGAAATGCACGCGTTGCAGGAAATAGGCGAACAATTGGTCCAGCTCGATTTCAAGCGGCTGACCGAACTCAATTTGCCGGACACGCTGAGGGACGCCATACTCGAGGCCAGGCGGATGCGCAAACATGGCGCCGTGCGCCGGCAGATGCAATTCATAGGCAAGCTGATGCGTAGCGTTGATGCAGAGCCGATCCGGGAGAAACTTGACGTATGGAGCGGCTTGAGCTTAAAGCATACAGCCTGGCTGCACACGCTGGAGCGCTGGCGCGAGCGGCTGCTCGCGGATGAGCAGGCGCTCGGCGAGCTTGGGCAACAGTATGCAGCCGCAGACCTGCAGCAACTGCGGATGCTTATTCGCAATGTTCAAAAGGAAAGGCTTGCGGATAAGCCGCCCAAGAGTTTTCGCGCGCTATTTCAGGAACTGCAGAGAATTATTCCTGAAGATTCGGGGAGTACAGGTATAAAAGAGGAGTAACAGCTTCAGACAAATTTTCTGAATAGGTCGCCTTGCTGCATATGCCGACCGCAGCGCAGGCGCCAGTGAATGCGCCAATATCAGTGCGCCGGCTTCTGCGCTTCTGCCATCCCGGTTTTCCGGTTAGTCCCCGGCTAGAACTTCACGCCCGTGCCCACCAATCGTGACGAGACAATTTTATATGAGAACTCCGCCGGTTCCAGGCTATCCTGCTGGTGGCCTGAAACCTCTGCCTGGGGATACATAAAAAACGACAATTGGCCCAGAACGCTGTCTCTTGCCAGAGTGATGTCTCTGCCATGATTGAACGCCACCCAATTCATTTCCCATGAGCCAAACAGCTTCTCGCGCAGTTCAGCCACTCTGGGATGCGCAATTGCCAGGTTCTCGTCAAGCGCCAGTTGACGCACATCGGCAGGATCCACCGGCACCCAGCCCAAGCCGGCGAGATAAAACTCCGCCCGGCAGTGCTGGGCAGTGCTGATATCTCCGGATTGCCCCAGCGGCTTGTGCGCCGCCGATTCATCTATACGAATCCCATAATGATCCCTGGCGGGAACCCCTACGGCCCGCGCCAACCCGACAAACAGCGCGTTAAGGTCGGCGCATTTGCCGCCGAGATTGCCACTTTCCAGCATGGACTTGATGTCGCCCCGTCCACAGCCCCGTGCAGCGGGATCCCGGTAGGAATTGTCCACAACCCAGTTGTATATGGCGCGTGTTTTTTCCAGGGGCGACTGAGCGTTAACGTCTTTGACGATCGACAAGGCCGTTTTGCGTACAATACCATCCAGCGGTATATGCTTTGTCGGCTGTAGAAATCGCTTGACGTTAGCAGGAATCGTATCCGCGGCCCGTTCGGAATAATGGCTCAAATCAACGATGCGGTCGGTGGTCTTGACAATGCTGCTGACCGTGACAGTACGCGGACCGGAGCCAGCCCATTCAGCATAAAACATGGGTGAAGTCGTTCCCGGAACGTTGTCAAACCTGGCAATGGCGGCACTTCCGCTCCATACGCTGCCTTGAGAAAACTGGTGGGGAGTGTCGTTGGTATCCGGCAAGGGCAGCCATAAGCGCGCTTTTTTCCCTTCTGCGGGAAGATCAACCTGATAGGTCAGGCGATAAGTCTGCCGTCTGGGCGGGATAACCAGCTGGCTAATCTCCTGACCAAACGCCGACGGCGCAACGGGAAATAATGCAGCGCTCACTCCCGCTAGTTTGATAAAATCCCTGCGTTTCATGGCCTTTCTCCTGCGATGGGTTTTGTCTGGAAATCGAAAGTGCAAATCTAATACTGTGCCTTCTCCAAGTCAACCGGTTCCAATGAATTCTCGTTTCCCACAGTGACCGCTATCCCTTCCAACCTGATTCCGGCTATCGAACGCGAAACCGGCACGAATCCTACCCATACCATCCTGTGGATGCACGGCCTGGGCGCGGATGGCAGTGATTTTGTTCCCTTCGTGGAAGAGCTCGAGCTGCCGCCAGCGCTTCACATACGTTTTCTGTTCCCGCACGCGCCTACGCGGCCCGTAAGCATTAATCGCGGCATGGTAATGCGCGCCTGGTATGATTTCGACATAGTTGATACAGGTATCGGGCTTCATGAAAATGTGGCGAGCTTGCACGCGTCGCAGCGCGCAATCGAGGCGTTGATTGCCAACGAAAAGCAGCGGGGGGTCAAACCGGAGAATATCGTTCTGGGCGGTTTCTCTCAAGGTGGGGCGATGGCATTGCAGACCGGCTTGCGTTATCCGGAGAAGCTTGCCGGCATAATCGCCTTATCCAGTTATCTGCCAGTGCCGCGGATGCTTGCAGTTGAAGCGCACCCGGCCAATTTTTCCACGCCTGTTTTCATGGCGCACGGCGAGATTGACCATAGCATACCAATGATGTTCGCGGAAGCATCAAGAAAGCAGTTGCGCGAGTCCGGCTATATAGTGGAGTGGCACGAGTACCGGATGGCGCATGCTGTTTGCCAGGAGGAAATCGCCGATATCAGCAAATGGTTGCGACGGGTGTTGGCATAGCTACCGGATGTACGCGAGGAGCCTGGATTCAAGCGGGCCGCGATGCACGAGGAGAGCGTGCCTGCGAGTTTTTAAATACAATTTATGACAAATCACAGAACACAATTCACAGAACCTTTACATCGGCGTTACACATCCTTCACACAGCAACCATTATCCTGTTAAGCGTGGGATATTTTAAAAATAGAAACCGGAGGGAACACGATGCATGCACCTATCCAGCAAGACGCCGATAAGCGGACAAGTCAGCAGTTGCAAGGCTCGATATCAGTCAAGAAAAGTGGCGGGGCGCAGAGGATCGCGCATATCGATGACGACCCGGATATCCGCGATACCGCCCGGCGTATCCTGGTCGCCAACGGATACGCTGTGGACAGCTACCAGACGATGAATGATTTCATGGTTGCGCTACAGGATTCGGACAACCCGCCCGATCTGGCGATTCTCGACGTAATGGTGGAAACAATGGATGCGGGTCTGGAAGCGTACGTGGAAGTGAGAAAACGTTTTCCCGAGCTTCACATGATATTCATGACTTCTCTTGGCGAAGAAATCCGTCCTTATTTTAATGGCATATCCGATGAGTGGATATTAATCGTGGAAAAGCCGGTTGAGCCGGTCAGTTTCCTGGCCATTATTCGCAGCCGGCTGGATAGCTGAATTTTAAAGCAGGTTCTTCCTTGAGAACTTGATATGGCGGTTGTCGAATTTTCCTGGAATGCGTCCAGCAAGCGCTTCTCGTTTCCTGGCATAGGAGTAACCGGCTCGAAGTTGAGCGATGAGGTTTTGGTCGGTAACGCCAAGTGGTTCATTATTTTCAGATGGGCCTTCATCGCCGTCCTCCTCCTTTTTCAGATAGCCGCACTTATCGCTTCAGATACGCTTACCACAATCGGGATCACGCATCAGCAAGGGTGGCCAATTGCGATAACGGCGGTGTTATGCATCGCAAACATACTTTACATTTATGCCCTCGATTTTCGCCGGCAAACGAAGTATAACTCCCCCTCCATAAACATCTGGACCCAGATCATTGTCGATCTGCTATGCCTGTCTGTTGTCGTCCACTATGTTGGCAGCACCGGCACACCCGCCCCTTTTTTTTATGTGCTGCACATTGCCTTGTCGTGTATTTTTTTCTCGACCATGGAGAGCTTGATCGTTACGGTTCTGGTTTGTGCCATGTATGCAGTTGTCTTGTTGATAGAAAGCCCGCTTCTTTTTCTGGCCCCTCAATCCGTGCTGACGGATTCCAGCGCATCCTTTCTTACCCCGCTTAAAGTCAACATTCTTTTATGGATGTTTACTCTCGATGTGCTCTTCTTCATTGTCTGGTACGTTGTTTCAAGACTTTCGATCGTCGTGCGTACGAATGAGCGCCACCTTCGGGATGCCTATGAGCAGATCAGCCGCGCCCAGGTCGAGAAAGACCGGTATGCCGTGCTGATGACACATCAGCTCAAGTCGCCGCTCGATGCGATACGCAGCAAGATAAATCTGATAAAAGGAAATTATTGCGGGGAAGTTTCGCCTGAAATAAGGGATGTACTGGTCAAGATTGATAATCGCGCCGCAGGCATGGCAGGACTGATTCTTGATGTGCTCAAGCTTGAACGTCTGAAAGCGGCAGCCCGGGATGTCGACAATCTGGAGCGCGTCAATATCGGAGCGGTGATCGGAAAGTGCATCGATAAATTGATTCCCATCGCCAATTCCCGGCACATCCGCCTGGAAGCGTTAACCGAAGAATTCGTTGTGGCATGTGTTCCAAATCAGCTTGAAATACTTTTCGAGAACATTATTTCAAATGCAATAGCCTATTCTTACGACGGGGCGACGGTAGAAATCAGCACTTCTGTCGACAGGCAAAACCTGACGGCCGTGGTAACGGTTGTCGATCATGGGATCGGGATCGCGGAAAACGATCTGCCACATATTTTTGATGAATATTTTTATACTCCCAGGGCTGCCCTGCATAACAGGACATCGAGCGGGATAGGATTATCGATAGTAAAAACAGTTGCGGAAAATAATAAACTGCAAATCAGAGTTACCAGCGAACAAAACGTGGGAACGGCTTTCTCTGTCGTCTTCCAGTATGTGGAAAACGCACGTGGTCCGGAAAAAGGCGTGCAGCAATCCGGAAATCAGCTTGCACGTCCGGTCACTCCGCACGCTGAATCGTTGCAGGCAGGGCAAAGCGCCCGTCAGCTTGCGTCTCATTAGAAACTTTCGGCTGGCTTGTCATGAGGCAGGGTCGGACAGCAATTTTTTTCTCATAATCTTGATCTGGCCCCTGTGTATCTTGCTATCGAGCCGCTTTTTCTGCGAACTACGTGTCGGTTTGGTTGGTGTACGTTTTGCAGGCAGTTCGGCTATGCTCTCGATGAGCTCATGCAACCGTTTCAATGCTTCCTCGCGGTTTTTCTCCTGACTGCGATACTGCTGGGCTTTGATAACGATAACGCCTTCCCGGGTGATCCGGTTATCATTCAGTTTCAGCAAACGCTCTTTGTAGTGATCGGGTAGCGAGGAAGCGCTTATATCGAAGCGCAGATGAATTGCGCTCGATACCTTGTTGACATTTTGCCCGCCAGCGCCCTGCGCTCGAATGGCCCGGATCTCGATCTCGTTTTCGGGAATAGTGGTATCCATATAGGGCCAGGGTTAACGTTTGGTAGTCCAGGCGGATTGTCGACGGCCTGGGTTCGGCTTCCCACAGGGCGTAAAACCGAGCCTCGACCATAACCAGACAATGCCAGTGCTTATCTACCTGGCCGGTTTGCCTTCATGCGATTTTCAGCTCTTGATGGGCCAGGTTTCACTTCCAACCATCCGGCGAACTCCTGCAGGTCTTTGCGTAGGGCAAGAAAGGCCTTGGCAAGAAGCCGAAGTCACGCGTCGCATCGGCATGCTTAAAACACAGGTCGGCATTCATCCGGGTTGCCATTTCCGGCGTCATGCCTCTTTTGCCTGGAAGGAACGTCATCGCGCGTATTGCGCCACGAAACATCCAGGGAGGAAGGATTATAAAACGTGCGGGCTTTCCAAGAGAACTGAAGATCCTTTCGACCATTTGCCGGTAAGTCAGCGTTTCTCCGCCACTCAAGTTATATGCCCTGTTGAATGTCGCCGGTTGCTCTAGCGCCAGAAGGCACGCTTCCGCGAGATCATCGGCGTGGACGGGCTGGCGCAGGCCGGCCGCTTCTCCCACCAATGGAAAAAAACCATAGCGCCGGATAAAAGATGCTATTCGCTTGATATTCTTGTCTCGTACGCCATCATAAACTAAGGTTGGACGAAATACGGTCCAGTTCGTTTGTGCAATGCCGCAGTGATGACGGATAGCCTCTTCCGCTTTGGAAAAGCGAACCGTCAATTCCCGTTCGCATGGATCAGGAGAGTTTGCCTTGCTAAACAGGCTGGTTGAACCAAAGCCAATTACGCGTTTAATCCGGCACGTATTCAAAACAGGCAGCAGCTTCGGCAGTAGCCAGAGCGGGGCCAGATGAATGAGCGCCCGGGCTTTA
This sequence comes from Nitrosospira briensis, assembly GCF_900115125.1. GTDB lineage: Bacteria > Pseudomonadota > Gammaproteobacteria > Burkholderiales > Nitrosomonadaceae > Nitrosospira > Nitrosospira briensis_A. The sequence goes on from NZ_FOVJ01000003.1 coordinate 326,801, forward strand.
ACTCCAGGCAGTTGCTCCGGATGAATTATATCCGCCTGATGCCAGATCAATGTATTGCCGGTCGCGGCCGGGTTTTTTTCGCCACCGCGGCTAATGGCGTGAACCTCGTACCCGGCATTCATCAATCGTGGCAGCAGGTAGTGGCCTATGATGCTGGTGGCGCCCGTAACAATAATTTTAAGGGAAGAAGCGGACTCGGGCATTGACTTGTTAAGCGCGGTTTAAGTGTCTTGAATATTCCGGACCGCTATCCAGCAGCCTGACTGGTGGCGGGAAGCTTGCCTGATGTTCATTCTCGCTTAAGCCCGAGTAACCGTCCAGCACGGCGCGCCCCATGAAGTGCGGCTATAGCGCAGAACCGCAACCATATGCCCAGCGCCACCAGCCACATCACAACGCCAGGGTAGTCACTCCGGAAAAACTTGCGGTAGAACCGCATCATTCCCCTGTGCTTGTGCCATTCCACAAATACGGGACGAGCCCGGCTGCACGTCCCCTTTTGGTGGACGACGGGCGCATCGGGTACGAAAACAATCTTCCATCCCTTGTTCCGAAAGCGCATACACCAATCCAGGTCTTCGCAATGGAGAAAATAATCCTCGTCCCAAAGACCCACATCTTCAATTGCAGCCCGGCGCACCAGCATGAGAGCGCCGGAAATTGCCTCCACCTCAAGTGGGCCATTCGGCAGGGCCTGCTTGTGCAGGTGGAAATCGAAAAACAACCTGGGCCAGTAGCGGCCGAGACGGTGCAGCCCGAAGGCACGGACGAAGGAACGCCAGGGCGTAGGCACGGCGCGCCTGCCCCCGGCCTGCTCGGAGCCATTCTCATTGATCAATAATCCACCCACCATGCCCGCCTTCGGGAACGTTTCCAGTACTTGAACCATGCGCTGCAAAGAGCCAGCGTTCAGAAAACAATCAGGATTGAGGAATAAGAGATGCGGTTCGGTAGCCTGCGCGGCACCGATATTGCAGGCGGCGGCGAAACCGAGGTTGACTGTGTTGCGGATGATTTTGAGTTTCGGCTCTTCGGAAAAGCGCTGGGCGCAAAGTTCAAGGCTAAAGTCGGAAGACGCATTATCTACTACCAATACTTCGCTGACTGATGGCAATGCCGAACGTATGCATTCCGCCAAAAGGCGTCCGGCATTGTAATTTACTACTATGACCGAGACCGGGAGTTGATCTATGCGCGTATTTTCCTCGGCAACCAATTTATGAACCGGCCGCAACAGAAACCGGAGAAAAGGAAAAGGCAGCGATATCAGCTTCTGTAACCGGATGCAAAGATACGCCCCTCACTAAACCGGTTCTCCCACGAATTATCTTTTCGAAACCGTGCCGTATTTTCCGGGGTTGGGCAGTTGGACAAGGCTTGGCCAACTACTTTTATCATGTCGGAATTCCGGTCGATCAGGTAAACGCCCTCACATTCTTTCCTGAGCGCCATTTCCCCGAAGGCTGAACTCACTACCGGCAACCCAAGGGCTCGGTATTCATAAAATTTTATCGGATCTACTGAAGCCGTAAGCGTGCTTCTTTTGAACGGGATCAAGCCCACGTCAAACCGAGACATGGCATGCAGCGCCTCAGAATGAGGAAGCGGGGGTTCAAGGCAAATATTATGGGGTAGCGCCGGCGGCCTCACATAGAGGGGGCCTATAAGACGTATTACTGTATTTGGATTGGATTTTGCCAGGGCAATAACCAGCTCCCAGTCGAACCATTGGCCAATCGTGCCCACATAGCCGATCACGGGAATCTGATCGTTCATCCGTTGACGCCCTTTTGGCAGCGCAGGTAATCTTTCTGCTGCACAGGCATTCGGGACGAGGCGGACATCATGCGCAAGATGCCGCAGCCGTTCTTGAAGTGCTGAAGACGACGCCAGGAGCGTTGACACCTTACTTATTATCCTCCTTTCCCGATTTGCCATTGCAAGACGCGACCAACCTTTATAGAAGGCGGGGTAATCGTCCATTGCGTCGTAAAACGACGCGCTGAAGCACTGCTTTGCGAGCAGGTGCAATGCCAGAACGGTAGGTTTTCCAATCCCCAGAATGGTTGAGTTATCCGCAAATCGATTGACCGCCAATCCAACATCTCCCCAAAGCAGGCCATTGACCGTGCCTGAAAATGGCAAGGGCTCGATGGGTACTGCCTTTGGTTTTACAACTGTCAGCCATGCTGGAACATCGCAGTCCATTCCACCGGATTCTGGACGCTGGCTCAACACATCGGACAGCGCCGGGAAGCGTCCGGGATAAGGATCAACCCAGAGAACTTCACCCTCCGTGAATGAGTGAAAATATCTGACCAGTTCATGTGGGCGTTGCGAAAAGCTCTTCCACGGAACTGGCGAAAGATAAATCAGACGCATGCTGCGAAATATGTGCGCAATACTGCGGCAATTCGACTCGACGCCTTGCCATCGCCATAGGGCGAAACGCCGCGAGCCATTTCCTTGTAAGCTGCCTCGTCATCCAGCAAGCGTTGCGTTGTACTTGTGATTTCGTCGAAATCCGCCCCTACCAGCCGCACAACACCTTCCTGAACGGCTTCCGGCCGCTCGGTCTTGCGGCGAAGAACCAGCACGGGCTTACCCAGCGCAGGCGCTTCTTCCTGTACCCCCCCTGAATCGCTCAGGATGAGATATGCACGTTTCATGATCTGGACAAATGGCAGATAATCCAGTGGCTCGCAAAGCGTAATTCTTGGGCGATTGCCCAGGAGCTGAGAAGCCAAATCATAAACGTTAGGATTAGGGTGCACGGGATATACAACGTGCACATCCTGATTTCGCTCCACCAGTGCCAGAATGGCCCGGCAAATCTGCTTGAACGGCTCGCCAAAGTTTTCCCGCCGATGCGCCGTTACCAGAATGAGGCGCTTATCCAGGGCGAGCGGGAAGGGAAGGGGAATTTCCCGTTCAGCCACGCTTAGCAGCGCATCTATCACCGTATTGCCAGTTACAAATATATCACTATCCGCGATACCTTCCTTCAGCAGATTCTGCCTCGCGCTCTCTGTAGGGGCAAAGTGCCACTTCGTCAGCCTGGCCGTTACCACTCGATTCATCTCCTCAGGAAACGGATTCGACATATCGCCGGTACGCAGGCCTGCTTCGACATGGCCGAACGGGATCTCGCGATAAAAGCAGGCTAAGGCAACTGACATGACAGTAGTGGTATCGCCCTGAGCAAGTACGGCATCAGGCTTCTCGACTTGAAGCACATCATCGAGGCTGAGCAATAAACGCGCAGTAAGAGCTGTTAGCGCCTGGTCGGGACGCATGATATCGAGGTCGATGTCCGGCTCAATTTCAAAGATACGCAAGACTTGGTCCAGGAGATCTCGATGCTGCGCAGTTGCCAGGATGCGGCATTCAATGTCCGGATTTTTTTTTAGCGCCAGAATGACTGGAGCCATTTTTATAGCCTCGGGTCGTGTGCCAACGACGCAGAGAATTTTGTGATTCATTTTTTTCAGGAATGGTAGGACGTCATTGATTCCTGATCCTGCTAACAACTTCAGAAATTATCTTGGCGACAGGAAAATCCGCGCCACCCTGACGAAAGGGAGCAATATAAAGCGCAACCATGGTATCTGGTTCACGGAGAGCTTCAGGTTTTCAATCTTCAGTCGGGAATGATAGTTTGCTACCTCCGATATTTCCCGCCAAAACCTGCGAGGTTCCACTTTATGAGCAGGAGGTAAGCCTATATCCGGGCATGCGGCAAACCGGCGCAGCCCCGTCTTTGCATTCAGAGTAGCCTGAAGAAATCCATCGCCGTAGAAACGGTCAGGCTCAAGATGACAGCCCTCGGCCCATTCATTCCATGCATTGATGAATACGAGCTCATCGTTTCTGTTCGATTGCTTCACCAGGTCAATGGTCGCCGAGAGCCAGTATTCATAATTTTCAGGCGTCCCATTCAGCACGACGAGCGCCCGTTCTTTAGTACGGGCCGTATTGTCCCAGGATGGAAACACGGCTTTAAAAACATATGACGCATCATAAGTTCTGTCAAGATATGACTGGGCAATTTCATCGTACTGCATCAGATTGCCATGAAACGGATTGAAGAATTTCACCTGATCGTTTATATGGGCTGATCGGGGATTGTGCGGCGGAAACTCGACACCGCTATCGAATCCAAATTGGGTATAGTCTTCGTTGCCGTGAGTCAATGCGGCGCATACGTGAATTTCGCCCAAACCAATGGAACGGCAGTATTCACGCCAGATTGCAACCGACTCACGCGCATTCGGGAGGTGTTGCGGCCGATACACGATAAAGTACGGTTTTCCATCTATACGGATATAACGCTTATCCTCGAAGAATGGGAGCAGCGACTTGATGAAATTAAGGTCGTCGTCCGGCAAATATTCCTGGGCAATAAGAACCTCATGGTCAGCCCCGTCCCAACGTCGGGTCCAGTTCTCATTGGCCCAGCACAAACAGAACGGCATATCGCTTTCACTATCGGAAAGCATATCATCCAGCGGCTGGTTCAGTATCCGTTTACCGGAGAACCAGTAGTAGTGGTAGCAGAATCCGTCTATACCATATTGTTTTGCAACGTTGATCTGGTCGCGTCTTGTCTCCCGCACCCGCAAGTCATAGAAACCAAAGTCGGTTGGAAGATGGGGTTGACGATGGCCATCAAACAGAGGTTCTGCTTTCGTGACGTTGGTCCATTCGGTAAATCCCTTGCCCCACCAGCGATCATTTTCCGGTGTTGGATGAAATTGGGTAAGGTAAAAAGCGATTAACCTGGGAGCAAGTCCATCACGAAATGCAAAGTCTTCCCGATCGTTTTTCGGTGTCTGGCAATGCATCGTCATAAATTTATTCCGAGCAACTTTAGACCTTTACGAATACGCTGCTTGTGCTGGGGGCTCAAATGTTGCCCGATCCGCGTTCTCCATACCGGGTTTGCTATATGCGCTCGCGGAAGTTCGGGTTCAGGCGGTGCTACCGACAATGCGTCACCGGGATAATCAAGCGGGACTGCTTTAACCACCACTTGATACACGTTGGCGTACTCGCTGGTCTTTATTGCATTTTGTACCTTGGCAGGGAGCCGGGACCAGTGTGCTGCCAAATCCGTTTCTTCTGGCGGCGTAATGACGTACCTTACCTCAATTATTTTGAGATTGGCCTGTGCAAACAAGTCCTGTATGTTCTTCAGGCCGAAGAAGCGGATATGCGTGCGATCGAGTAAGCCACAGTCATGATATTCGAAATCGCTATTTATCAGGCATGACACTACCGCGGCATGGCCAGCATGCGGTAGCGAAATCACCAGATAGCCGTTCGGGCCAATGAGAGAAGCCATGCGCTTGAGAGTGGTCCAAGGATCATACAGATGTTCGAGCACATCAGCTGCCACTACAACATCGAATGGTTCGACGCCATCAAGCAGATGAGGCCACTCCTCCGAGTTTAAATCAGCCTGCATTGCTGTCTCGCAATAGGGTTCCACCTTTTTTATTGAATCTGAATCCAGCTCAAGAGCTGTTACCCGGCATTGCCCTTGTTGGACGAGGACCTTGGTGATCGAACCGGGTCCACAACCGATTTCCAACACGCGCTTTGAGTGTCCAACCAGTTGGATTACATACACAGGCGCGGTTTGCCCCGTGAGATCCACCGCATATTCGTAAACATTGCGTTTTTCAATATTCATGCGTCTTCGGTGTTCGCTAAGGTGAATCCCAATTCTTCGAAAAGAGTCAGTATTTAAGTAAATCCGAGCATTATAAAAATTGCACGTAACCCAAAGCAAGCGCTCGAGTATGATTATTAGCGACATAATATTGCTCTTGCACAAGCCATACTGCTGCAACATAAAGCTGTGCTTTTGTGAGCCGTTTACCAACAAATTCCTTTATGGTTATTCGACCCTTTTTAGCGAGTGTTACAGCCAGGCACCAAAATGCTTTCCTCTTAACAGATAATGGTCGCCAATGTTGAAGTTGCCCGTTGGTAATACTCCGTCGCCTCTTTTAATGAGCATGGAGTTATGATTTACGAATATATTTTTAATCAAATCAGGACGACTGGCAGCTAGCATGAATAATTCGATAAGAAGATTGCTCAAAGCTGTCTTACCGTAAAACGGTGAGTTTTTACCTTGCCAAAGCTCATCTGACCAATGAGCCCAGGCCCAGTCCTCAATGAGATATGTTCCGCCGGGCATGAGATAGGGAAAGCAGATATTGAAAGCGTCGCGGGTTTCCTCGTACATGTGAGACGCGTCATCAATCATAAGATCAATGTCCCTGTCCGGAAACTCCGAAGATAATATTTTTTCCATGGATAGCCGATCAGCCTGACTGACGCCATAGTAGGGCCTGATGACATCGTTCTTGCTGTGCTTTGCTATGTACTGTGTTAGAGCATCGACAGGCTGTGGCATATAGTCTATGGCCGCGAATTTGAGCGGGCGAAAGATTTGATCATACAGAACAACACTCCCACCTTTGAATATTCCCATTTCCAAGACTTTTTTGATATTTTGCTGTTTCCCGATTTCAACTGCTTTTTCTACCATATCCCGAGATTTTCCCAGGAGAAAATCATCTACTGTGGAACTCCCTCGGTGTAACTCAGCCGAGTCCCAAGTTAAATGGAAATGGATGTCATTAACTTTCAGGTGTAAATCGTCTTCCCAGATAAGCACAGAAGATTTCCTCTCTTTAATTAAAGGTCGAAATTCAGGAATGTTCATAGCGAACAGTTATAGTGAGTACTTCTTGACTCAGTGAACAGTGCAGAGTCTCGATAGTTTTTCTAGTTGTAGTTCAAAAAAAAATCAGCTCGAGCCCGGCTTGTGCTCTTGCAATTCGCCTGGATGAGTTGGCTAAGCTCGTCGGGACCACGCGCTTTGGTAGAGAATTTGATCAAACCGAGTAAGCTGCTCCAGCAGTGTCAACGATGATTCAGGCAAGTCTTTTGATGGCTGGCGCCGACGATTAACATTTGAGGCAACGATGTTTTGAGGGAGAGGAGCTTCCAAGTCTTCAAGAATTTTTTCACAGTCGGTTTTGAAGGTTTCTGTAAAACCAATGTAAGAAAATTCATCAAGGTGCTTGATGGACATATCAAGAAGTTTTTCTGGTTCAAAGGACGATAGATCAAGATTTTTAGGGTTGCCAAAACCGCAGGCGAGTTGCCAAACCTGATTATTCCATATGTAAGCATTAACTTCCGACTGCTTCAATCCCCTTTTCAAAAATTCATCCAGTGATAATTGCTGACAGAGTCTGTATATTTCATATGCGTTTGGATCCTGATTTCTACAGAAATAATAAAACGATAAAACCCTTTCGACAGGATCGCGCAAGAACGTGAATGAGTATCTTTCACGCATAAAAAGCCTGGCAAAATCATAGCCAAAATGGCCGGATAAAAAGGGTATATTACGGAAATTGCTTATAAGTTGTTCATCAATCCATGAATCGTTTTTGAACCGGGCATGATCAACCCCGTCCAGATAATCGCCGTGGCTGATGACGTGCTTTTGCTGATAGTGTTGCTTCATCAGGTCAATTATGGAGGTACCGGCGGTTTTTTGAATATGTACAAAAATAGCTGGTTTTTTATTTGACTTCCTAAATAAATTTCGAATGTTCATCAGTTAGCTTCTATTTATATAATGAAACTCCGCCGGATCAAAAAGCAAATCAATAACATTGCTTACGCTATTGAATACGATGCACGTGATAACAATTATCCAAAGATTGCCCCAGGCTTTTTTCCTCAGCAATAATTATTTGTGTTCCGTCAGCATAGCGAAAGCTGCCTTCTTTTTCATGATCCCTTTTATCTTACAGGCCTTGAATGCTGCCCAATATGCGCGGTAGAGGAGGTTGCGCATCTCTTCATCCAAATTCAGACCAGATGCCAGTTTCAAATTGGCCATTGAGTCGAGATGGCGGGCTGATTTAACTATGGCCCTATAGTGTCCGCCCAGCATGCTCCAGTTTCGCTCTGAATCAGCTACTTCCGACCAATGTTGAATTTCAGGTTCGGGATGGAGTTGGCTAAAAACATAGTTGGAAGCACCTTGACGTTCGAGGCGGTGGCAGAAACCATCAAAATCAATTTTTCTGATCGTGTGGGATACGGCATGCTCGTTATACACGACCCGCAATCCTTGTTTGGAGAGCCGATAGCCCAATTCAATATCTTCAGCGCCAAATCGGAAAACGGGGTTAAACACACCGAACTCCAGTAGCAGCGAGCGCTTGCAGGAAGAGCGTCCACCCCAAAAATAGGTGTAATCCAGGATATCGCCATGCTTCAGCGATGGGTAGGAGAATAAGAAACAGCCGACCTCTGTAATAAAATGCATGAGCGGATTGTCGCTAATATCCTGATCAAGTGCAGTGTACCCAAGCACAGCGTAGTTATCAGCAGGAAACGCCGCATGCGTTTTAACATGCTCTTCCAGCAAGGCTTCGCCTGCAATGTCATCATCATTGAGAAAAAGTACGACGTCGCCCCGTGAGGCAAAAAGACCGTGGTTTTTGGCGCTCGCCAATCCGGCATTACGTTGATAGATATAGCGAAGGGGCAACTTTGAAGCGTAGGATGCGCTCACTGCTTCGGTATCATCAATTGAGCCGTCATTTATTATAACAACTTCAAAATCTCGCAAAGGCAGCGTTTGTCTGCACAAGCTATCCAGCACCCTGTCCAATAATGGAGCGCGGTTGTAGGTGCAAATTACTACACTCAGCACTGGTTTAACCGAGCTGCGGGAGGTGCGCAGCAGACTATCGGGCATAAGATTCCAATATAAAAAAGGCGTCTTTTTTCGAAAGATGCGGCCGTTCGGCGAGATAGTCGCGCATTGCGGTTCCGGTGGTGCCATGATCGTAATACGCCACAGGTTTCCGCATATTATGGGCAACCGGCACGGCGTCGACGATGCCCATTTTAAGCTCGTGTTTCTCTGCCACAAGAGGCCATACATAATCGCAGCCCCATCCCATGGGGCTGGCCTCGTCAAATGGTAAAAAGTGATCGAACGCACTGCGATGCAGGGAGAATAAAGGTCCAATCTCGACGAAGCGTGTCCAACGGGCATCAATGCCATCCAGTTGCTCTACGAACCGATGATCGATATAGCTGTCATGCGTCCGCGCAGGCTGAGCGACGGCAAGATTATGGCGTGACACCAGTGCGAGATAGGAATCCAGAAAGCCAGCCGGAAGAACAATGTCATCGTCGCTCACGATAACGTACTCGAAATCGCGCAATTCGACCGCTTTCAATATCTGATTCAGCAATAAGAACTTCGGTGAAGGTGCGTTCGTCACTTGCACGGTGAGGGGGGCCAAATCCGCGTCGGGTTGGCGCTCACCGAGCGACACCCATCGCTGTTCTACCTTCCAGTTGCTACTGTCAGCAAGCTCTCGGGTAATGTGAAGAGCAGCGTTCTTTTTGTCCGCAAGATATATTCCCGCTATCAAAACCGGGCGTTCTGCCGGTTTCCGTACGACATCTCTCATCCAGTCGCTCCACCGGCTTTTATGGAGCAAGATGATGCGCTCCCTCCGCAAGTTGGAATCGCGCTGCCAAGGTCTTCAGTGCACCCATCTTGGGCCGGTTGGTTTTGCGTTCGGGCAAAGATATCGGCAATCCGTTTTTGAGCTGCGGCATATGAGTAATTGGCTTCTAGGTGTGCAATCGCTCCCGCGGAGAGCCTTTGCCACAGAATTTCATCGCGATAAAGTCGAACTACCGCATCGGCAAAATCCTGGGGGTCATCAGCAATCAAAAGGTGTTCTTCATTCTGGAGATTCATGCCCTCTGCTCCAATCCGGGTGGTAACTACGGGCAGTCCATGCGAGATGCTGTGACCTACCTTGCCTTTCATCCCCGCGCCAAAACGCAATGGTGCTACAAATACACGGCAAGACTCAAAGTAGGGAGCGACGTCGGGCACAAATCCCACAGGTTCTATATTGGCTGAGTGCAGGGATTTCACTGAGGCAGGCATATTACTTCCGATAACATGGAAAATCAGATCGGGGATTTTTTCAGTAATCAGCGGCAGGATGTCCTCGATGAAATATAAAACTGCATCCTGGTTGGGCGTGTGCCAGAAGCCCCCGATAAAAAGCAGTCCGCTGCGCCCCGCAAAAGGTGTTTTTGGCGGATAAATCTCATGTATGTTGGGCAAAACGGCAACATCGGCCTGAGGTTGCTCAATGAGCAGGCGATTTTTTTCCTCGTCGGTAATCGCGAGTGTCAAGTCTGCACTAGCGGTATTGAAAAGTTCGATGTGTCGAAAATACGTTATCGAATTAAGGAGTTTGCGATCGTTCGAAAGCTGAATTTCACGCTCGAGCCTGAGCCAATGAAGGTCAACCGTATCATATATGACCTGCGAATATAATGCGCACGCTCGTATATAGGGCAGATACTTGAATGCTGCCTCTGGTCTGGATAGCAGCACAAAATGGTATTTACCGCCTACGGCGGCTAGATGACGGTGCGCCGAGTAAGATCCGTGAAGTACATCGATGTCCTGTTTTTCCAATGCCTCCTGATAATCGGGCAAATACTCCTCAGAATCGGAAACAAAGGTGATCCGGAACTGCATTTCCTGTAGTAAACGAAGGATCGCCAACATGCGTACAGAGCCAGAGTCCTGATCCGGGGTAGGTATCCGTAAATCAACCACTAATACCCAGGGATCGCCAGGGTCGAATTGTTTTGCGCTTGCCGCCACCAGAGGTAGCGCTTCCCTGTTCCTGTCAAGCTGGAATCCATCCTTATTGCGTATTTTCCACGCGCCAGGCCGTCGTAAGTAGATTCCCTTGAGCCGTTGCTTGACATGCCAGGGCAATGGCAGGCTTCTATATAGTTGACGCAGCAACCTGTTGACCCAAATGGAACGCATGAATCCCATCAGCCTTCCCGATTCACATGTTTGCCAATAACTGCCAGTGCTGATTTGATTGCCCGGAGCGGGCGGGTTATACGCCAGCTCGTTGAGCCAAGAATGTCTCCAAGTTGTTCCTCACGCCGAGCTAAATCCTGCCTGACCGTGGCAAGTTGCTTGTCGCGCTGAGCCAATGCCTGATTGACAGCGGCGAGTTGCTCATCACGGCGTGCCAATTTTTCATGCACCGGCGTCTGAGTATCGAACATTCTTAATTCAAGCGATGCGAGCCATGTAACAAGCGCTTCACCGGTGTAAGTTTGCTTTCCGGTAGCCAGTCGATCCAATTGGGCTTCCAGTTGAAGATAATTCTTCATCCTGCATTCACTCAGATCAATGTTAACGCAGTGCATAACATGCGTGATTAGCGGCAAGACCCGTAACTGCGCGTTATCACGAGGCTTGGCCACCGTTCCAATTGATGAGAATGAAGCCAGCAACGCCCGAAAACTTAAATGACCAATACTCAGATCGTCAACGAGAGTCCATTCCTGATCAATAAATATCGGCGCGCCACTCCTGTCGATAAGCATATTGCGTGGAATGGCATCGAGATAATTTCCCGAAACTCTTCGATCAGTAATGTTCCTGCGATCAGTGATGCCAGCGAGAGAGCAAAATGCATCAAACCAAACCTTCATCCACTCGTGTATTTGTTCCGCGGTCCAGTCCGGGCTCGTCATGATTTCTAACAAACGGTCTTGCCAAAGCTCACCCTTTACAAAAGGCTGATCAACCAGCCGCTGCTTTAATCTTGAATTTCCGTTCGGCTTTGCAGAGGGGTAAAGCGCGATCTGATGTGCAATGACAGTACCGTCTGTTGCGCGCTTAAACACAACTTTTTTTGCAAACTCCGGCAGTCTGTCCGCAGCGTAGTGCACAGCAAGCGGTGGACATTGTTGAGAAAAGCTGGCGTCGGACGCCAGCAAGACGAAGGAATTCGCCATCTCGCCCAGAAGCGAATTACGTATAACGGTCGGCCATGCTCTCCCCTGGTTAAAGCTGATACTTTGCGGAGTTTGTGGATCCGTAATGCAAGCGCTGCGAACGACCACAATCAGATCGATATCATCTTGCGGCAAAGCGCCAGCTTCAGACACCATCAGGCTCGGCAGCTTATAGTCTGGAAAGGGGTACCACCATTGTTGCGCTGAAAGCCCGGTCCTATTCACGCGACTGCCCAGCTCTTTCCTTCCAAAGGTTACTACTCCATCTTTACTGTAATGTTCTTCTATGCCGAACATGGGCTTGCCCGTATGGTCTTCCGGAAAACCGGCAAAATATTTCAGGCCGAGCTGGTTTTCAATGGCGATGATCAATTTGCCGCCGGGCACGAGCAAACTTTTCGCCATTGCGAGCATGGCGTCCACGGGATCTACGCCATTACCGGGAAAAAATTTCCTCGCATATTCCAGGACGCCGATAAATGTGACAACGTCAAACTGACTCAAGGGTTTGAAATGATCGAAGGCTTCCGCTACCACCTTTACGTTGGCGAGATCACGGCAGCGTGAAGCCGCGATGGAGGCCCGGGAGAGACTGCCTTCCAGCGCCAGCACTTCCATACCCGTTTCGCCCAGGTAACGGGTGATGGCACCACAACCCGCACCGATCTCAAGCACGCTCTTCCCTCGCAACTGATCCTCGAACGGACGCAGCAGGTTGGCACGTTTACGTGATAAATGATAAGTTGTAGGCCAGTCTGTACAGTGCGATGCCAACTCTGCCGATAAGGTAGTCAGATCTTCGGCGTTATTGATGATCCCGGCAATACGTTCTTCAACTTCTTTTCCATCGCTATATGAAATCCCGCCGTACTCCGCTCGCACCCAAACGTTGAGGGCAATGTCGAAGACATAATCCGGAGTTAGAACAGGGTTTATCATTAGAACCGTCTGGACCAGAAACCGAGTACAGAGCTGTCTTCACATTCTCCCGTCAGGTCAACTATCATGGCTTAGGCGCCAACAGCATCGGTCTGCATCTTGCACAATTCTTCGAATGGTGTGTAATCCGCGGCACAAAGACATTCAGTACCTGTTTTCAGTTGACTTATCAAGCAACGGTAAGTCTCGAATTGGATAAAGGAGGGTTGCCAGAGTCATGCCTGTATTTCAACAATTGATAAATCGAGCTCAAGATCAGCGAGGCCATTAAAATAATTATGCGGCCGAACGGTGAAGTGTATTGAATCATACCGCCGATCATGCGGGATGATCTCTTCGTTTTCCCTTGTCGCAACGCCTATCGAAATAAAATAATCCCCTGGGGCAAGGCCACACCTGAATTTAATTTTGGCATGTATCGAGCCCCCTTTTTTCAAAAGCACGTGTAAATCGGTGACGTCGGTTATTTCGGAGTTGGTGCCGGATACAGTTACCCCATCCTTTGTTTTGATGGCGATGCCTAATATCGGCCGTAACAAATCGCAATGAAATTTTACGGATACCGCGAGTGTGACGATCTGACCTGCGGTAACAGCAGAAGGATAGGATCCATCGTCCGTGGCCAGATAGAAATCAAGAATGGATACTGTCCCGTCACCCCAGCGGTATTCGTGGGGATTATAACCGGCACGGTTCGCAAAGACGTCACTTGTATGGCTCAGTTGATATGAAACTTCAGCTTTGATCTCTTCTTGCGGAGCTGTATCGCCTAGCTCGCCTATTTGCGAGTCGACGGTGCGTTTTTCCTTGCCGAACAGCAGGTCCATGTAACGGTTCACTACCCGCCGCGGTTCTCCCATCTCAAGCTGTAAGCCATCATTCATCAGGATTGCAGAAGAGCAATGTGTCACGATTTGTTCGCTTGAGTGCGTGACCAGCAATATGCTTGTGCCGTTATCTTTCAATTGTTGAAGACGTGCAAAACACTTGGCCTGAAATTTCGCGTCACCGACAGACAGCGCCTCATCCACGATGAGAATGTCGGGGTCTACCTGCGCCTGTACGGCAAATGCAAGACGCACCGACATGCCACTTGAATAGGTTTTAACGGGTTGGTCAATAAACTGCCCGATATCGGCAAAAGACACGATGGCATCAAGACGATCATCGATTTCTTCTCTATTCAGGCCGAGCACGGCGCCGTTCATGTATAAATTTTCGCGCCCCGTAAATTCCGGGTTGAAGCCCGAGCCCAACTCCAGCAGGGCGGCGATACGGCCTTTCGTTTCCACACTACCCGCGGTTGGCGCGAGCGTGCCGCAAATGATTTGCAGCAGCGTGGATTTGCCTGATCCATTGCGCCCTACAATACCTACGGTTTCACCTTTTTTGACCTCGAACGAGACGTCTTTAAGTGCCCAGAACTCCCGATAATATTGCTTGGGATGATGGCCGATGAGCCTTTGTATACGTGGATATAGTGATTGCTTGAGGCGATGATGCGGTTTTTCGTAAATCTGATAGCACTTGGTAAGGTTCTGAACGCGGATAGCAATATCGCTCGTATCGCCAAGCGTGCTTTCCCCCCTGCCGATCTTTTCGTTCCCCCGATGCTCCTTGTTTTCTTCCTGTTCAACCCGGGGTGAAATTCCGGCATGTTCGATGTTTTTGGCTTCAGAGAACATCGGCAAACCCCTTTCTGGTTTTCTGGAACCAGGCAAAACCAGCCCAGGCCGCCAGCATTCCGGCCGCCATCATTACGCCCCATTGTCCAATGTCGGGCAATTGCCCGAAAACGAGCACCTTTCTCCCTTCCTCGATAATAAAGGCAAGCGGATTGAGTTGCAGCAAGCTCTGGTACTTGGGCGGCAAGATGCTTAAAGGATAGAACACGGGGGAAAGAAATAACAATACTGTAGTGAACATGCCGGTAACTTGCCCCACGTCGCGCACAAATACACCAAAGGCTGACAGAAACCAGGCAAATCCCATTGCAATCAAAACCAGTGGAAGCAGGACGAAAGGGAAGAGAATGGCGGTCCACGGCACCTGTTGGCTTAGTACCAGCTGTACGATCAATAAAACGCAGACGCTAATGGCAGTGTGGAACAGGGCCGACCCGAAAGCGACCCAAGGGAGTATTTCAAGCGGGAAAATTACCTTCTTGACGTAATTGACGTTGGAAAGAATCAATGCCGGCGCGCGGTTGACGCATTCGGCGAACAATCCATGCACGATCATGCCAACGAAGAGAATAATGGCAAAATGTGCTTTGCTTTCTTCTCCGCCTATACCCCACCGTGCCTTGAATACGACGGAAAATACAAACGTGTAAATTACCAGCATGAGCAAGGGATTGAAGAACGACCAGGCGATGCCCATGACTGAGCCTCTGTAGCGTCCAATGACTTCGCGTTTAACAAGGGCGGCGATCAGGTCCCGATTACGCCAGAGGCTTGCAGCCATTTCACGCGGCAAGATGGAGAAGTTCTGCATGCGATTGGAGGATAGGGGTTTGAGTGCGACGGGACAAACTGGACAAAATACGCGGGCAGTATCAATTATCCTGAGTTTGGCAACCCCAGCGGAATTTTTAGCGCGGCATGCTTTGAGATGGCCATGACGTTAGCGGTAGAGCTGGAAGTTGCGTTCCGGTTTCATCATTCGCGGCAGCAGGCATCCGTAGTATTCCTGCGCCTCGTAGCGGGGCATTTCACCCGATTCCGCCGATTCCGAAAAAACGGGCTGAACCCATCTGAAGGTACTCATGCGAGCGTGCAAATAGAGCATAACACAAAATGATTTTACGACGTTCTGATCAATTCTTGAGCTTCAGCTGAAAATACAACCGTCTTCCGCGTTTTGAATTGCTCTACCGTCGTAGCCCGCCCCGACCAGATCTTGGAATTAATTGGCTCTAATATTTTTTTTTACGCACTCCTTGCATTTCGTCCAAACTTGAATATAATTACGAATCATTCTCATTAATAATTGCGGAAGCGGCCAAAATGGAAAAGTTACTGACAATTCCGGAAACCAACGTGGATAAACAGAATTTCGTGATGGCCGATCGGAACAGGCGCATCTACAGCGATTCCCTGTTTTCGCACGGTGACGAAGTATTTATACAGCATCAAGGCGAGCAATACCGTTTGCGGCGCACCCGTAACGGCAAGCTGATTTTGACCAAATAGTGGAAATAGTAGACTTAGGGCGCTCATCATGTATATTTGTGTCTGCAGAGGTGTAACAGATACCGCAATCCGTGAAGCCGTCTCCCAAGGCGCTGACCGCATGCGGGATTTGAAGACCTGCCTGGGCGTGAGCGAGCAATGTGGAATATGTGCGTGTCACGCCAAGGAGGTGCTGGAAAAAGCACTGATGCAAAAAACCTTGACGCAACACCATCCCACATAAACCCACTCGCTTGTTCGAGATCTCGCCTGAGGAGGCATAAACATGAAAAGCAGCGCAGATATAATCCAGTGGCTAAACCGCCAACTGCAACATGAATTGACGGCCATCAATCAGTATTTTCTTCATGCCCGCATGTATAAGAACTGGGGGTTCGCCAGTCTGGGCAAGCAGGAATACGACGAATCGATTGAGGAGATGAAGCATGCCGACGCATTGATCGAGCGCATCCTCTTTCTGGAAGGGTTGCCCAATCTGCAGGAACTCGGCAAGCTTTTGATTGGTGAAAAAGCTGAAGAATGCGTTGCTTGCGACCTCAAGCTCGAAATGGTTTCACGCGAGACTTTGCTCGGCGGAATTGCTGCGTGCGAAGCAGCCAAGGATTACGTGTCGCGAGAGCTTTTCAAGGAAATCCTGGAAGATACAGAAGAGCATATCGACTGGTTGGAAACGCAATTGGACGTCATGCAGAAAGTCGGTATTCAGAACTGGCTGCAAAGCCAGATGTAGAAGTTATCCGTGCCGCTGGTTCTCCTACTCCAGCGGCTTTTTAGCCAGCCAGCCCATGCAGGGGCAAGCCAGCTTTTTTCGCTTTGCCCCGGAGTATGGGCTGTGGAACAGCTTGACATAACTACCCCATCCAAACTGGCAACCTCGGCGACTTCCGCCGCCTCAAGCGTTGCCTCTCCTTTTTTGATTACAGTACCGCTCCGCCTCGTTCTTACGGTATAGAAGTCATGCCCGTTTATCCGCTTTCTAACCTGCGACGAGACATCATTGACGATGTGGAGCCTGAGCGCTCCCATAACTCGCGCTGTTCCCATGGCGCTTCCGGCTCTTTTATCCGCCGTATCCGGATATTGCTGGAAAAGAAATTAAGCGATATCGCTAATCGTTTTTTCCTGTCTGGCGGCAAGGTTCCTTTCAGAAGGCCGGCAGGATTGACCAGGAGTGCGCGGCTTGCGAAACGCCAGTTTTGCGTTACCCTGAAACCGGAGGATAGTCCGCAAGCGATGCTGGAGCGTATTGATCTGCTCGAGCGTAAGCTGGCCGACGCCGAAGCTCGGGTCGCGAGCCAGACAGGCGAGATTGAGGAGCATGCTTGGGTGCCACTGGTTAAAGTTTCTGCTGCGCCCACTACGGCGACTACTACGGAGCCCATGTGGGGATGCGGCTCTCGTGATGAGGAACAAGCCGTGCAGTGTGCTGGTCTTGATCTTGCTGGAAGCTGTGTCCTGTGCGTGGGGGGACGGGCCCGCTTGTATCCAGCATATCGGCGGCTGGTGGAGACTTCAGGCGGTAATTTACTGATCTACCGGAGCGGCCTGCCAAACGGCGCAGATCAATTACCTGCACTGCTGGCGCACGCCGACATGGTGGTCTGCCCCGTCGATTGCATAAACCACTACACGTATTTCGCGGTGAAGCGCTATTGCAAACATTCCGGCAAGCCTTGCGTGTTGCTCGATCGTTCCGGTCTGCCCACTTTTCGCAAGGGCGTTGAAACACTCTCTGCATTGGCCGCGTCGCTGGCAGTGAGCAGCGAGCCGATTTAGCCGTGCCCACCATGACGCCTGGTATTTGATGGGTTGCGCTATGCTCCACCCATCCTGCGGAAAGCTAATGAACACCCAACCGAAGGTTGAGTTGCGGGACTGACAATAGCGAGGATGAGGGTTGGAGTCACGAAGCGAATTGGTAGGTGAGGGGAAATGAGTGATGGATGCGCTTTGCTGCGCTTCTCTTGCGAGACGCGCAGCAAGTATTGGGTGGATTCATTTATATTACAAATCTTGAGATAACGACAATTAGCGGTGGAAAAAAAATGAATTCCGGTTATGCAGGCAGAATTGCGGCGCACATAGCTTTTATTATTATGGCCTTCTGGATGTCGTTGCCGGCTCAGGCGGCAGTGAGAGAATACTGGGTAGCGGCGGAGAAAACCTCCTGGAATTACGCGCCTTCGGGAAAGAACCTGATCAAGCCCGATGCAGGGCTTGGAGTTTGGGGAACAACGCTTGCATACCCGAAATACCGCTATATGGGTTATACGGATGGGAGCTATAGC
This sequence comes from Nitrosospira briensis, assembly GCF_900115125.1. Taxonomy (GTDB): domain Bacteria; phylum Pseudomonadota; class Gammaproteobacteria; order Burkholderiales; family Nitrosomonadaceae; genus Nitrosospira; species Nitrosospira briensis_A. The sequence goes on from NZ_FOVJ01000003.1 coordinate 345,135, forward strand.
AAGGCCTTGCCTCAACCGGCATGGATGGGTATTTTGGGGCCCCAAATTAGGGCAGCGGTGGGAGACACCATCAAAGTCCATTTTTTAAATAAAACGGACAGGCCCCTGTCCATGCATCCGCATGGGATGTTCTACGACAAAAATAGCGAGGGAGCGGATGGCTCTGGTATGGGGGCCAGTGTGCCGCCCGGTAAATCTTTTACCTATACCTGGGTTGCCGACGAGGCGGCGGGCCCCGGACCGGCGGACCCATCATCGATCGTCTGGCTTTATCACTCTCACGTAATGGAAGAGGAAGAAGCGAATCTCGGTTTGATCGGCACTATCGTCATTACCCGGAAAGGCATGGAGCGCTCTGCCTCCGACCCGGCACCACGGGACGTGGATCAGGAATTTACGACTCTGTTCATGATTTTCAATGAAGAGAATGGGGAAGAAAGTGGAATGAAGCATACCATCAACGGGCGTATTTTCGGCAACCTTGAGGGCTACGAAACCGGGTTGGGAAAGCGTGTCCGCTGGCATGTTGTCGCGCTGGGCAACGAGACGGACAATCATACCGTGCACTGGCACGGACAGACTGTGCTCGACCATGGACGCCGCACCGATGTCGTAGAAGTGTTGCCCGCCAGCATGACTTCGGTCGACATGATTCCACGTTCGGCGGGCAACTGGCTCCTGCACTGCCATGTCGACGATCATATGATGGCCGGCATGTCCACCCGTTGGCGGGTGCTACCATAAAAAATGGCGGATGAAGTGCTCAAGCTCGCCTGATACCCGGCAATTCAGTTCACGCATTTAAATAACTAAAAGGAAAAACCATAATGAAACTCACCCGAATTATCCATGTCTCGAGTATGGTTATTGTTGGCAGCTTGCTCAGCTTCAATGTGGCGGCCCATGCGCTATGGCTGGAGGGCGATCATGCGGAAGCCCGGCTTTATTTTGGCGAATACGCAGAAAACAAGCGTGAAACATCACCCGGCAGGCTGGATAGCATAGTTGAGCCGGTGGTAACGGTGGTTGACACGAAAGGTGAAGAGAAGCGGGTGGAAGCAAGCCGCGCGAGTAATCACTTCGCCATACCCCTTATCAATAAGCCCGCGGGCGCTACAGTACTGGTGCAGGCGCTCAAACAAGCCATACGCGAGCCGCAGGGCGAAATCCCTTCTCCAACGTATAGACGATATCTCTATGCGCGTCTTGGCAAAGGCGGTAGCTTGCCGCTCGATATACAGGATAACGGTAACCTGCTGCGCCTGACCTTCATGGGCAAGCCGGTCCCCAAGGCCGAGGTGGTTGTTATCGCCCCGAATGGCTGGGAGAAACATTTGCATACGGACGAGAAAGGGGAAACGGACTACACGCTGCTGGAACCGGGCCTTTATGTGGTCGAAGCGAAATACGAACTGAACAAGCCCGGGGAGTTCGAGGGCAAGGCATACGGTGTTGAAAGCCACAAGGTTACGCTTACTCTCTATAAATGAGTACTGCGCAACCAGACGGACAGGTAACCGCGCCAACTGCGGCGACACGGGGCTCTGCGGCTCCGGCGCAAGGCGTGGCCCAGTCGTCGCACCCGGAACCTGCATACGTGCCGCCGCGACCTGCCGAGCCGCGCGGTTACCTTTTTTTGTCGCAAGGTATGAAGCGAGGGCGTTTCCTAGTCTGGCTTCGCCGTACGCACGCGTGGATGGGATTGTGGGGGGCGGCGCTGGGCTTGTTGTTCGGCACATCCGGCATTCTGCTGAACCATCGCAGCGAGATGAAAATCCCGCTTGCAGCGCAGCACGAAACCCACCATACGCTTACCCCTCCGATTGGGAGCCTGGAATCGCCCGAAGCGCTGGAAGCCTGGCTGCGAGAGAGATTCAAGTTGCCCCATGCCAAGTCCCGTATTCAGAAAAAACCAGGCGGCCCGGTTCCGTGGGGCGGTGGGCAGGTTTTACAGCCTGAAAACTGGCGCGTCACGTTAATAGCACCCAATGTCAGCATAAATGCCGAATACTGGCGGGGCGATGCGGAGACGCGTATCGAGCAGAAAGAAGCCAATGCATGGGCGACGCTGGCCAACTTCCACAAGGGAAGCGGAATGTCCAACGTATGGATATTGCTCACGGACACGCTGGCGGGTGGTTTGCTGGTGCTCGCGATAACCGGCACCCTGCTGTGGAGCCGTTTGCATGGCCCGCGGCTTCTGGCGGCAAGCTTGATTGGCACGACCCTGACCGCCAGCGTCGTTCTTATTCTCACAACGCTATCGCTGTCATGAGCATAGCTGTTCCCCAACTGCCAATGATCAAAGATCCAGGCGAAACGCTACCCATGTAAACCTGAATTTTTCTCTCGCGTCCGCAGGAAAAATAAATCCCCATAGCCAGCCAACGCTATTGTCGCTTGTAGCCAGCCAATAATTAAAATAACAGAGCGATCAATGAAAAAATTGTTTCAATTCAAACTCAGACACGTCCATGTTACCTTGTTGATGGCATGGTTACTTATACCAACACACGCTGTAGCCCAGGAAAGCACGGGCAATCCGGAAGAAAATGCCGATTCAGAAAAAACGGAAAAAAAAGCGGCGCTGCCGGAAATAAAGATTACGACTGGCCGGGTACGTCCCGGCACAATCGAGGATGTTGCGACGACTGGAAGCAAGACAGACACGCCATCGCGTGATATCCCTGCTACTGTTAACGTGGTTCCGGCCTCGCTATTGCGGGAGCAGGGCGTCATCGAAATGAATGATGCCATGCGCAACGTCAGCAGCGTTCAGCCTCACATGGGTGGAGGCTATGGATTTGCTAACGCTTTCACTTCTCGCGGATTATCACTAAGCTTTTTGCGGGACAATATTCCTGATGGGAGCCACCAAAACAACTATTTCCGCACGATGTACGACGTTGATCGGATTGAAGTATTAAAAGGCCCCGCCTCTGCGCTCTTCGGCGTGGCGGGTCCCGGAGGCAGTATCAATATGATCACCAGGAAGCCGCAAAATGATTTCAACTTGTCCGCCGGCACCATGCTGGGGAGTTTCGGAACACGCAATGGATATGTAGACGTGACCGGCGCTATCCCTTATGTCCCGAATGTCGCTGGCCGCCTGATTGCAGACATGGAGCATACCGATGGTTTCCGGGGGCTTGAGCGTAATATTGTCGAGGCTTCCCCCAGCTTTATCTGGCGTATTGCACCGGATAAAACACTTCTGGTTGACTACGACCATCGTGAAATCAAGATCAAGCCGGACAACTACGGCATACTTTTCGATATCAACTCCAACATAGCGAACGTTTCCCGCGAGACACGGTATTACAGCCGCTTCAACAAGACGGACCATACCGTCAACCGTCTCGGCCTGACTCATAACTGGACGATATCGGATGCGTTAACGATGCGCACGTCATTCGTATACGATGCCCGGACGCTGGAGTTGCTGCGGAATGCCGGGGGCAACCAGGGTAACGGCGAGGGGATAAGCACAGCGCGGACCGCATACCAGCAGTTCGATAATGCCGGATACACGATATTGCAAAACGAGTTCATATGGAAAACATCCACCGGTCCGGTGAAACACACATTTTTAGGCGGCTTCGAATACAAGAATACAGACATCAATCTCGTTCGCCATACCTACACTCTACCTAACATAAGCATCTTTAACCCCGTGGTCGAAACCTCGATAAATGGAGCCGGGATCACCCGTGCTCCAACTTTTGACCGCCGGATCAGCAGTGATCAGACGTCTTTTTATGCCCAGGATCAGATCGATTTGACCGACCAATTCAAGCTCCGGCTAGGCATCAGGAACGACCTGGTGCAATACAGTGACAAGGGTTTTCAAGCCATTAGCGGCAATTACAGGTATCGTGAAATAGTGCAAACGAAATCCTTGACCACCTATTCCACGGGCGGGGTATATCAACCGACCAAAAATCTGGCTTTTTATGCGGGTTATAGCACCGGGGCGTTCATTAACCTGGCAACCGAATCTCAAGCTTTGTCCACTGCACCGGAAACATCGGACCAGATAGAAGTGGGAGCGAAAACCACGCTGCTGGATGACAAGGTAGATTTGAACGTGGCTTTGTTTCAAACTAACCGTAACAATTTCTTTGTCATTTTACCGGGTTCCGGTGGCATAGCGACCCAGGATGGGAAAGACCGGTCACGTGGGGTAGAGGTGTCGCTCGGCGTGCGTCCGATCAGCGGCTTCAGTATCATTGGTACGGGGGTGTGGATGGACCCCGAAACCTTGGCTAACAACGTCGTCACCAATTCTGTGCTTGGCGTTACGAGAAGCGTCCACGGAAGCCGCCCCACCGGGGTCGCCACCCACATGGGCAACTTATGGACTACCTATCAGATACAGAACGGCCTTGCGCGTGGCTTGATGTTTGGGTTCGGGGTTACCTATAAAGGTGATTCTTATGCCGACTCGCTGAATCTTCTCAAGGTGCCCTCTTACGTCGTGTTGGACGCGGCCGTATCCTATCGGATCAAGAGAGTTGATCTCGCCCTCAACATAAAGAATCTGACGGATAAAACCTACTATACCAATCCCACATTTGCGGGGGCATTGCCAGGTAATCCGTTGAGTGCGTTCGGTTCCATTCGTTTTAATTTCAATTAGGAATTCGTCGGGGAAGGGGTCTATTAGTAGTTGTAAACAATAGGGCCCCATCCATGATTCAGGCCGAACCAGGACACAAATAGATTTACCGGATTCCGGGTCAAGCCCGGAATGGCGAGTTCCCTTGTTTTGTTTTGCTGAACAAACAGGCTCTGCTAATCGCACTGCTACTTCATCGTTTAGCGGCGAACGTCCCGATGTCCTCGGCGCGTTCGCGCTAAGACGTCCACATCTTTTTGCCTGATCAGCCGTTTCGGGCCCGCTCACATGATAAAAACATATCAGGGAGCGGGAGACCGGATCTGCAAGACGAGTAGGAACCCCTGGAAATTATTGTATCCGCCTTCCGTTTTTAACAGGAATTGACCCGAAAATGCGTAGTGGGCGCGGCCTTGCGCTGAAACGGGAAACCGGCCACTGGCAAGGGTTTCGGCCAATATCTCCCGCCTGGTCCTGTAAGATTCTACAGCTATTCTGGATTTCTGTTCCGTTGTCTCATAGCACCGTCATAAATCAACGACGGGTGCAAAAAAATGGGTCAAATTATGCTTGCTCAACACGGGAACGGTTCACTGGATCAACAAGCGGCGATGGGAATGTATCGGCTCCGGCACGAAGTTTTCCATGACAGGCTGGGCTGGGAGGTTACCAATGATAACGGGATGGAGCATGACGAGTTCGATCATGCTGATCCGGTTTATGTCCTGGCGAAGGGGGATGAAGATGAGGTGCTGGGTTGTTGGCGCTTGCTTCCCACCACGGGCCCCAACATGCTGAGGGATACATTCCCGCAACTGTTGCATGGGCAACCGGCGCCTCAGCAGCCTGACGTGTGGGAATTAAGCCGGTTCGCGGTTACGGTTCCGAAATATGAAAGCGCGGGGTTCGGCTTCAGCGATATTCCGGTAAAAATGATGCAGACCTTGTTTCTCTTTGCGAAGCATAACAAGATCAAGCGTTATGTCACCGTTACCACCGTTGCCGTCGAAAGACTGATACGCAAGCTTGGCGTCAATGTCTCGAGGTTGGGTGCACCTATCAAGATTGGCCGGGTTCTAACCGTGGCGTGTTATATCGAAATCGACGCTATTACCGAATTTGCCTTGTTCGACACGCTCCCCGAAAATGCGCAAAGGAAAGCGGCATGAATATTTTACTGGTTGGAGAAAAACAGGATACGCGTCAGATTCTGCAACTGTTGCTTGAGAAATCAAAACACAGACTGGAACGGAAATCGCTGGACAGCTTCCCCGAACCGGATTTGGAAGCTTACGATATGGTGGTTGTCGATGGCGCGGTGCACGATTGCACCCAGCAGGTGAACCTGCTGCAATGGATACGGGAAGCAAGGCGGCGCTACCCGCACCTTCCGGTGGCCGTAATGAACAACGTTGGACCTCACATAGTCTCCGAAGGTCACGAAGCAGGCCATGACACTCTGCACACCTGCGGCGTTTTTGAATCGGGCAATGGCTCCCTGAATATGCGCTGCCGCTTGCGAGAGATCGCGCTGGGAGAAACCGCCGCCCTCATGCGTGATGAGTGCGAGCGCCCACTATTGGAACCGATAACTTTCGAGTATTCGGGATCGCAGCAAAATATCGGTTGAATACAGGAAGAACGGTTGTCGGCTTAGGGTGGAGGCAAAACCATTGTTTTAGAAATGTCATGAAACTTTCATTGCAGCGTAACCTGCTGCGGGTAGTCTGAACACGTTTGGCGAGATTTCAAATGGTTTCGCAAAGAACTGCTCATATAAGGAGGTAACATGAAATTCCCGCTACCCGAGTTAATGTACCGCTATCGGCACTCTGGGAAACCTCTCAAGCCAGGAATACCCGGCGGGGATTCGAATGCTGACCTGACTCACTGTAGCTGCAGGGAAGGTGACACTGCTAATGGCGTCGCTGCCATCGGTTCCGGTAATCGCCACGTAACCGCCAGTGCTGAGACAAGGGGTCCAACGCACTATCGCACTTCACCTCGGCTCAGAAGTAAAAAGAAGCGATTTGGATGAGGTCGAATAATGCGCCAATTCAACCCACCCGCTGGCGTTACAAAGATTTTCTTTCCCGGGGACGTTTCGGATCGCTGTGCCTGCAAGGGAAATATGGCGATCGCAATGGGTTCGACCATAAACCGCATCCCTGTTTTGCGCCCGCATAAGGTACTTTCCCAATGACTAACCAGATTGAAGAGGCGAGCGCGAATCTGTCTGAAGGCTCATCGCAGCCAGCGAAGCTGGCAGTGCTACGTGATGCGGATAACGTCGCAGCTCTCCTCTCGAGGACAGCGTTGCGAAAATCTGATCTAGTTGCGGATGAGGAAGAAGATGAGGTTGACCGGATGATCCAGTTAAGCGGCATGGTTTACGACGGCATGCATCTCCGCGAGTGATTCGAGTTTTTGCTTGTAACGATCACTTCTCATCTGCACGGCGCGTCCTTGACTGATCACGCCGGTGATCAACCCTTCGGGACCTCGTAAATACTGGTTTTACCCGTCCGGCGCAACATTTTGTTGACACTGTCCGCATGCATTTCTTCCTCGACGATGAGGCCGCGGGCATAATCTTCCAGCAATACCGATTTGCCTTGCGTCAGTTCCAGCAGTTGGTAATACGCCGCGCACGACTCGCTTTCATGCGCCAGCGACTCCCTGAGAATGTCCCCAACGTCATGCAGGTGCGTTTCCAGCAGAGGCCCAATCGAAAGCGAGGGATATCCACCGAGCAGAGTAACGAGTTCGCCCGCTTTGTGGGCATGCAGCAGGCCCTCTTCCGCTTGTTCCTTGAGCCATTCCACTACAGGAATGCGATTGTAGCCGTAGACCATCAATGAATAGTGCGTATACCGCACCACGCCGGCGAGTTCCAGCTCCATGATCTTGTTCAACAGCGCAATAGCCTTGTCTTTATCGAAGTCCATGAGTTTCTCCTCTATTTCCTCCAGGGGCGAGAATTACGGGCGCGCCACTATCTCATGCCCCGCAATTCCCTGTCTCCGCCTATAGACCGCAGTTTTCTTTTTCGCTTTCGCAGCACTTATCGCGGGACGCCGCGTGTCACAACGTCTCCGCATGCGTGCCAAGATATTCCGCCACCCCTTCCGGACTGGCCTTCATTCCCGGATCCCCTGTTTTCCAACCGGCCGGACAGACTTCGCCGTGGCTTTCATGAAACTGCAACGCATCTACCATGCGCAGCATTTCGTCCACGTCGCGTCCCAAGGGAAGATCGTTGACGACCTGGTGCCGTACAACGCCGCTTTTATCGATCAGGAAAGAGGCGCGCAGCGCTACATGGTCTGGATGACTTACACCGTACGCATGCATGATGTCTCCTCCCACATCGGATACCAACGTGATACTCACCGGCCCGATGCCGCCTTTATCCAGGGTGGTATTGCGCCAGGCGTAATGGGTAAACTGGGAGTCTACGGAAACACCGATTACTTCCACGTTGCGTTTGCGGAACTCCTCCGCCCGGCGGGAGTGGGCGATAATTTCCGAAGGGCAGACAAATGTGAAATCAAGCGGATAAAAAAACAGCACCGCATATTTGCCGGAAATCTCGGTATGAAAATTGAAAGTGTCATTGAAGGTGCCGTCCGGCAGGACAGCAGGCTTGGTAAAGTCGGGTGCGAGATGGGTAACGAGCACGGACATTGATTTTCTCCTTTCTGATTTGATTGATATCGCCGCATTTTCTATGATCATCAATATGCGGCCGGCCAGTTACTACCTGCCTTTTCGTCGGGTCTTGGCAGATTCTTGCTAGATTAGCCTATCCTGGCTTTATACTCCATACGAGAGGCCTTCATCTGTGCGGCTACCCGCATAGGGACTCTGGATTCTTGCGGCAGGTCTAGAAATTGTAAATCCACTGGTTCAGCAGATTACGTGCCGCATCGGGAATTTCGGATGCAGTCATTCCCACGGGCCCGCCATGCAGTGTCTGCAATATGTCCGCTGCGGCGCCATGCAGATAAACCGACAGCAACAGCGAATTTTCGGGGCTTAGCCCTTGTGTCAAAAAAGCGCCGGTCATGCCAGACAGTATATCGCCGGTACCTGCACTGCTCAGGCCGGGATTTCCGCTCGTGTTGATGTAGCGTTTGCCACCCGGCATAGCGCAAATACTGCCTGCGCCCTTCAACACTACGCAGCAGTTGAAGCGTTCAGCGAGATCTGCCGCTGCAGACATGCGATCACCTTGAACCATTGATATATCCGAACTCAGCAGACGCGCAGCTTCGGCCGGATGAGGCGTGAGAATAGAAGAAGCCTTGCGATCCTGTAGCAAATTGGCAATTCTGGAGTGGCTGGCGAGAAGATTTAAAGCGTCTGCATCCAGCACCAGAGGCAGCTCCGATTCCAGCGCGCAACTTAGCCAGAAGCAGGCGTCGGGGCCTGTCCCAAGTCCCGGACCGGCAATCAGACAATTCAGATTATCCAGCTTGAATAGCTCGTTGATCGGGCGCAGCATTAATTCTGGCTGCGCCGTATCCACCCCCAGGGCATTGCCGGCAATCAGGCCGAGATAGATACGGCCTGCGCCCAGCTTCAACGCTGCCGTGCCAGCAAGAAGCACTGCCCCGATCATTCCTGCCGATCCACCGATGATGCCAATGCTGCCAAACATGCCCTTATGACTGTCGGCCGGGCGTGGCAGTGGCATAATTTTTTGCACGTAAGCTTGATCGATCGTCCATGAGCTCGGTTCATGCAACGACGGAACATCTAGATCCAGCTCGCGTAAAAATATTTCTCCGGAGTAATCAGGGCCGTGATGCGTGAGGAGGCCGGCTTTGAGGCCAATGAACGTGACGGTCATGGCAGCCTTGATCGCTGCGCCGCGCACCTTGCCGGTATCGCTGCCCAGGCCGCTGGGAACATCCAGCGCAAGCACCGGCAGCTTCATGCTGTTAACGGTATCGATGAGGGCGAGATATTGATCTGTCAGATCACGCCCGCTGCGCGGGTCGAGACCTATGCCGAACAAACCATCTATAAGCGCATCCCACGCCGTGTTTTCGGGGATGTCCAAAAGTATTTCTCCACCTGAGACGAGCCAGGCATCGAGCATTTGCTTCGCGTCGTCGGACAGGGTTGCGCGCTGGCCAGTAAACACCAGTGTGACCTCGTACCGCCAAGAGCGCAGATGACGGGCGACGGCGAAGGCGTCGCCACCATTGTTACCAGGGCCTGCCAGAACCAGTACCCTGGTTCTGCCGTGGGTCAGCAACTTGTCGCGTGCAACCTCGGCTGCGGCGAGGCCAGCTTTTTCCATTAAAAGAGGCGGACTGGGCAAAGCAGCGGCAAGTCGCTCGATTTCACGGATTTCTGCGGTGGAGTAAATGGCGGTGGAATTATGCTTTTGAGTGCTGCTCATGATCATTATGGATTCCGAATTTTTGTCACTGCGGCTTGCGAGTCATCTGCACCAACTGAATGAGGTTTCCGCACGTATCATCAAGGACAGCAATCCGCACCGGTCCCACATCCGCAGGCTGTTGGGTGAACTTGACGCCAATGCCCTTAAGTCTTTCGTACTCTGCGTCCAGGTCATCCACCTGGGATGAAGTCGCAGGAATCGCATCCTCGACGAGCGCCTTCTTGTACGGTGTCACAGCAGGGTGATCGCTCGGTTCAAGCAGCAGTTCCGTGCCGTCGGGCTGCTCTTTCGAAACGACGGTCAACCAGCGATATGTTCCCATCGGCACATCATTCTTCACGTTGAATCCGAGCTTCTCGGTATAGAAGTCCAATGCCCTGGCCTGATCATCGACAAAAACGCTAGTAATGTAGATTCGCATTCCCGTTTCCTTTCCAGGTGGGGATTAATCGAAAGTTCGGTTGCTGCTCACAGTTGATCGAGGTTGACGGAATGAGCCTTGGTTCGAAAAATAATTTTCACTGTTCTTTTTCTCGAAATACATGGCTTGGTCAGCATGTCGAAGAAGTTGTTGCGCCTCGTCACCATGATCAGGGTAGAGTGCAATCCCAATGCTCGGCAGTATGCAGAGGCTGCAGTCCTCTATTTTCATGGGTTGGCTGATAACGCTGCGGATTTTTTTGGCCACATTCGAAGCGTGCTCCGGCAATTGGATGTTTTCGAGCAGCACCACAAACTCATCGCCACCCATTCGCGCGACCGTATCCAAGTCGCGTACACACTGCTTTAGCCGATTGGCAACCTCCTGCAGTAACGCATCCCCCGCAGCATGACCCAAAGAGTCGTTGACTTGTTTGAAGTTGTTCAAGTCCAGGTAGAGCAGGGACATTTGTCCCTGTTCCCGTCTTGTTCTTGCTAGCGACATTTTCAGGCGATCATGTAAAAGTCCCCGATTGGGTAGTCCGGTTAGCCCGTCGTATTGCGCCATGTGCTCCAGTCGGGCGTGTAACTGTTTGCGTTCAATGGCTGTGGCAACCTGAGTGGAAACAAATTGCAGTAGTTCCTTGTCCTTTTCCGTGTAGCGCGCACCGGTTGGATTGCTTTTCAAGGCCAGGGCGCCGATAGTTCCGTTGTGCGAATTGAGAGGAACGGCCAGCCAGCACGCCCCATTACCGGCGTGGACAGATCGTAATTGCTCGGGAAGGCCAGCCAGCGATTCAGGCCTCAGCAGCAGGGGCTGTCTGCTTCGAATAACTTCTGCGCAGAGAGTACTTACGAACGTTTGCTGCTGTTCGGACGCCTCGTCGTGGTCACCCTTGTAGTAAGGAAAGCTCAGCTTATCATTGCTCTCATCGTGTATCGCCACAAAAAAATTAGTCGCGGACAGCAGTTGGCCGATGATTTGATGAATCAGCTGAAACAAAGAGAGCAGGTCCTCTGCAGTGTGCGCGGCTTCAGAAATGGCGTAAAGCGCCGCCTGCATTGATTGGGCCTGCTTGCGCTCTGTGATGTCTCGCGCAACAGCAATCCTCAACTGATCGGCTTCGGACCACCGGGCTGACCACATAATGTGCACCACTTGTCCATCCTTGCGCATATAGCGGTTCTCAAAATCACGTGTAGGATGTCCTGACATGATTTCGTTGGCTGCCTGAAGGGTTCTCGCTCGATCCTCGGGCACCACCATCTCCAACATAGCCTTGCCAACCATTTCTTTCGGCGTGTAGCCAAAAATGCGTTCACATGCTGCACTGACAAAGATAAACCGCCCCTCTCCATCAACGACGCAAATAGCGTCGAGTAGCTGATCTATAAACCTGGCCAATGGTGGGTAAGGTTTTGTATCCATATGCGAAGGATACTACCTGGGGTTTGACCGGCCTAGTTTTTTGTAGTCGGTTCCAAAGTTCGTCCGTGGGGCTATTAACGGGCGCGCGCTGACCGCGAAATGCAGGCAAATCGCTTTGCAGTGCGTTTCTGATAACGGGAGCACGCTCATTGGAGAATTTGGATTAGCGACCCGGTAAGTGTCTCAATGTGTCCGATATGTCCGATTGATGCTTTAGGGGGATGTATCAAAGGCAATCATCATTTTCGCCGATCGTCGTGCTGGATTTCCTCCATTCATTTCGCCACAGCCTTATCTCATACCCATAGTCAGGAAAAACAGGGCTTTAGCATTGTTGTTTCTACCGTAGTGAAAGGGGAGACCTTATAAGACAGTTGATAGAGATATATCCGTCTATCAGGGAACTTGGCTTCCAAAAAGATGTCTTCACATTAAGACCACAAAAACTTCACAAAAAAATCACAAACTCTTAACAGTTCGCATCGATACACATGGTGCTTGACAAGGAGAAGGATGATGAAAAAAGGAAAGTTCATGGCTATTTCGTATTTCACGGGGTTGACAGCAGCAATGCTGGCAGTAGCGCTCTTCTGATCCGTAGAGCTGCTATGGGGATGGCTTCTCCTGCCATCCCCTGGCGTTGGCGGCGGACTCTCTTGATTCGTGAAGGCGCCAAGGGTGCACTTCTCCTGCACCCCTGAATTTTTTTCGTGATTTCTGGATTCCTTCGGGAATCCGTGATTATAGGAGCTGAAAATGGCTACTGCAGTAGAAAACAGAGCGTTAGACAAGGCAAAGGCAAGCAGTGCTGCCTTTGACATGTCGGAATGGTACGACTCCAGGTACTACAAGATAGGGCTTTTGCCCATACTGGGGATTGCGATGTTCTGGGTCTGGTTTCAGCGG
>NZ_FOVJ01000004.1 GCF_900115125.1 Nitrosospira briensis
GGCGATCGCAACATCAACAGCATAGCCGGTGCGGTCATACCGGTCTTCACCAAGCTGTAACAAGAGGAAGCCCCGGGCCGGCTCCCAAGGGAGCGGGCCCGGGCTCCCGAGGCATGACGACACCGGTCCGCCACCGTCACCCGACGGAAAGGTGGATCGGTGTTTTTTAACGTAGTGATGTAATAGCGCAGTAACGAAATAACGTGGCAGTACCAGCTAATAGATAGCTGCCAATGGATAGCTGCAATGAAATTGCGCCCTACCGGATGCGCACACTTGTATATACCGGACAGAACAACCGATATTCGTGAACAGTATAAAATGCAAGCGAGAGGCCCCGTTCGTGCTTAGGCAGCAAGCCAGCCGGCAAATTACCCGGGCAAGCGTCGTCCTGGTCCTGATCGCAGCACTCCATGCGGGGACTGCGGCGGCCCACGGCAAGGTCTCGCTGGAAGAAGACAGCTGCGTGCGCCGCATTGGCGAGAGCATGGTGCATTTCAGCGCCTACCAGCCGCAATTCGAACCCACCGCCCAATACTGCACCGAAATACCCAAAGGCGGCGACACCTATCTCGTGGTCGACCTGGTTGATGAAGCCTTGCGCGGCATGCCGATTGGCATGCGCGTGGTGCGCGGCACGAGCGAGACCGAGGACGAGACCGTAAGCTACCTGCGCCCGAGCTACCACCCGGACGGCGTCATCAGGGGCGAGACCAACCTGGACCAGGGGCTGTATACTGTCATCATCACGGCCGAAGGCCTGCCCCCGCTGCGCTACCAGTACCCCCTGCGGGTACAGATGATCAACTACGGGAACATCTTTCGCGCCGCGGTAGGCCCGCTGATCGGCCTGCTGCTGCTGGCCCTGCTGGGCTACAAGCTCATGAAATCCAAGCGCGTGCAGCGCTGGCGCGCATCGCGCCGCCCCTGACCCTTGGCCCCGTAACCTTGAAGCCCGCTACCGGATCCGCCTTGCGGATCAACCCTTCATCATTCTTACAGGTGATATTAATGTCCTTACACTCTCTCAAACCCGCCCTCGTGATCCTGATGCTTGCGATCGGCATTCCCTTCTCCACGCAGGTGGCGGCCCATGGCGGCCTGTCGCTCGCCGATGACGTGTGCAAACTCACGATCGGCCCCTACACCATGCACTTTACCGGCTATCAGCCCGACAGCACGCAGGAGAAGGAATTCTGCGAAGACATCCCGGCCACCGGCCGCACCGTTGTAGCCCTCGACTACATCGAAGAAGCGCTGCGCCCCCTGCCCACCGAAGTGCGCATCATCCGCGACACCGGCGCAGGCGAGCAGGCCGGCAACGAAGCGAACCTGGACGAGATCACCATCCTGCACATCCCGGCCAAGGTCTACCCCAATGGCTCCATCAACTTTGAATACCAGTTTGCCCAGCCCGGCAAATTCGTGGGCCTCGTGACCGTCACCGACAAGGAGAAATACGTCTCGCGCTTCCCCTTCTCCGTGGGCGAACCCAAAGGCACCTCGCCCTACCTGATCGTGGCATTGGCAGCCCTGGTGGTGGGCGCCGTGGTGTTCTTCCTGCGCGGGCGCAAATCCGCAAAAGTCAGCACCACCTGAGGCCGAAGCCCGGGCCCTGTCCCCTGCCCGGGCAAGGGGGCAATATGTGGCAGCAAGGCTACCCCCTGCGGCTGAACCATAGGCAGGCAACAGGGTCCAAACAAGAATAAGTTCGATAACAAGCGATAACAAGAAGTTCGATAACAAGAAGTCAATCAAAAGCGTTCAATAAACCTCGCGCGCCCGGAGGAGAATAGCCTCAGGCTGCGCAATCAAGAAGGAGGAGCAAGCATGCGATCAATAATGGTTCCCGCCTTAAACTCAAGCCTGCATTCAGCCCGGGGCGCAAGCTTGACGCCAGCCCCGATCCTGCCCTTGAAGTGGCTCATGGCGGGCGGCATCCTCATCTTCGCGTTTGCCTGCCTGCAAAGCGCCCCGGCCTTCGCGCACGCCATGCTGGTCAAGGCGGAGCCCGCGCGGCGCGCGCAACTCACCCAGGCGCCTTCGCAAGTGCGGCTCTGGTTCAACGAGGAAGTCGAGAAGGACTACGCCTCCCTTTCCGTGCTTGACCCGGCCAAGTCCCCCGTGACCGACGCCTTGCCCCGGATTGCAGACGATGACCCCAAAGCCATCGTGCTGGCGCTGCCGGAACTGGCACCGGGCAAGTACACCGTTAAATTCCGGGTACTGTCGGTGGACGGCCACGTGGTTGACTCGTCCTACGACTTCACGGTAAAGAGCAAAGCACCGGCAAAATGATCGAGGTCATCGCGACGCTCCTGCGCTGGTCGCAGCTTGCGTCCAACATGATCCTGGTTGGCGCCTGCGTCTTTCTGGCCATTGCCGGCTCCATCCACTCCCCCTGGGTGAGCCGCCTGGAGCGGGCCCTGCCCTGGCTTGCCCTCATCCTGCTGGCGGGCCTGCTTGGCATACTTGCCACCACCACCGCGCAGGCCACCGGCGTAGCCGAGAACGTCTGGCGCCCGGAGGCCTGGATGGCGCTCGTCCAGAATACCCGCATGGGGCAGATATGGGTGGGACGCGCAGCCTGCGCCCTCCTGGTTGCAGCCATCACCCTCTATATCCGCTTCTCCGCCCCGGCGCGCTGGCAATACATCCTGTGCGCAACCGTTGCCGCCGCCGCCCTGACCGTAGGCTCGCTCGCCAGCCACGCCGCAGCGGAGGACCTGTCCCTGGTATCCATCCTGCCCTACGCCCTGCACATCATCATGGCCAGCATCTGGTTTGGCGCCCTGCCGGCCTTCCTCGTAGTCTGTTTCGCCTGCACCGAGGAACCCGCCCCCGGAGAGACAAAAGGAGGGGGCGCGGCGCGCCCCGGCATCCAGACCGAGGCCATCCAGCGCATCCATGCCGTATTTCAATCGCGCCAGCAAACGGTCCAGGCGGACACCCTGGCCCTGAAGCGCTTTTCCAGCTATGCGCTGCCTGTCATGCTGGGCGTGATCGCAACCGGCCTCATCATTACCTACCGCATGGTCGACAACAGCTATGGGGCACTCGTATCCACCTCCTACGGCTGGCTGCTCGACGCCAAGGTCGCCCTGCTGGTGGTGGTGCTCGTCATCGCCTCGCGCGCGCGCTCCACCTGGCTGCCGCTTTTCTCCGAGAGCGCGGATTCCGATCTCGGCAGGGCCGGCGGGCAGCGCCTGCGCAAATGGGTGAGCTTCGAATTCATGCTTGCGCTGGGCATCGTGCTCCTTGCCACCATCGTGGCCAATACCGTGCCGGCCAAGCACGCCATCATTCAGGAATGGCCCTATTCCTTCCGCTTCTCGCTTGCCGCCACCTGGGGCGATCCCACGGTGATGGCGCGCGTATGGAGCGGGGTGGGACTCCTGGCTACAGGCGGGGCGATCTGGGCGTTCGGACGGCTCAAGCACTGGGACAGGAAGCTGCGCCTGGGCCTCCCCGCCCTGCTTGCGGTCATCGCCTTGAGCGTCGCCCTGCCGCCCCTGGCGATTGACGCCTATCCGGAGACCTACCGCAAGACGCCGGTGCCGTTTGACACCATTTCCATTGCCAACGGCTCGGCCTACTTCGCGGAGAACTGCGTGGCCTGCCACGGGCTCCAGGGCAAGGGCGACGGGGTCATGGCCAAGAGCTTTGCCAAGCCGCCGGTTGACATGCTGACCGAGCCGCATACCGCCAAGCATACCGCAGGCGACTTCTTCCACTGGCTGACCTACGGCATTGCCGATACCGGCATGCCCTCCTTTGGCGACAAGCTCTCGGAAGAGGACCGCTGGGACGTGGTGAACTTCCTGCACGCCATGTCGCGCGGCTACCAGGCGCGCCTCATGAGCCCGAAGGTCAATCCCGAACAGCCCCAGCCCAACATGAGCCCGCCCAACTTCTCCTACAGCGCGCAGGATGGCTCAAGCGGCACCCTGAAGGACTTCCGCGGACAGAAGAACGTATTGCTGGTCCTCTTCTCGTGGCCGGAGTCGAAAGAGCGGCTGGCGCAGCTTGAGCAGCTGCATGCAAAATTGAGCGCGGCCAACACCGTGCTGCTGGCCGTGCCGGAGGATGATCCCACCGAGCAGGAGCTGGCGGAGGTCATCAATAATGTCTCCTTCCCTGTCGTGACCCAGGGGGACGACGAGATCGTGCAAAGCTATGTCCTGTTTCGCCGCACCCTGAGCAAGCCCGACCTGCTGGGCCCGCCGACGGTGCCTCCGCACATGGAATTCCTGGTGGACCGCTTCGGCTATCTGCGCGCACGCTGGATTCCCAATGCAGACGGCCCGGGATGGTCCAGCGCCGATATGCTGGTGCAGCAGGTCGCACAGCTCAATCGGGAGGGGGAAATACTCCCGCCCCCGGGGGATCATGTGCATTGAGCGCAGTGAGCAGTGGGTGGGTGACTGTCTGGAAGGTAAAAAATCGCGGGACTAGCTAAGTGATGAGTAAACATCACTGGTACCACATTCTTTGTGACCCATCACCCTTTCATCCCTCACTATCTTTTGATAACTTTTGATCATCGTTTTTTGACGGATGCCCGATGCGGAACGATGGACGGTTCCTGGACCCTATTTTCCTTCTGTTGCAGGAGAGGCGCGCAAAAGTGGTGCTGAATGAGTGGTGTCAGCAGCCGCGTCAATCTCTGGTGCAGCCACCGATTCCGCGGCTTCCCCGGTTTCAATAAGCGACCCCAGTTCTTCCAACGGCGGCAGCTCTTCCAGCGACCGCAGATTCAGGTCATTCAGGAAATCGGCCGTTGTGGCGTACAGCGCAGGTCTGCCCGGCACGTCGCGGAATCCAATAGCCGCTATCCAGCCGCGCGACTCCAAAGCCTTGAGTACCGGGCTGGAAACCGCAACGCCCCGTATTTCCTCGATGTCGCCACGCGTCACAGGCTGGCGGTAAGCGATGATGGCGAGCGTTTCCAGCACAGCGCGAGAGTAACGCGGCGGCTTCTGGGGATTAAGGCGGTCAATGAATTGTTGCATCTCGGGTTTGGCGTGGAACCGCCACCCGCCGGCGACATTCACCAGTTCCACTCCCTTTCCATTCCAGTCCCAGCGTAATTCCTCCAGCAACCGGCGCAGAACCTCCGTGCCCAGTTGATCGTCGAACAACTTTTTGAGTTCCGATAAGGGTAAAGGCTCCTGGCTGACCAGTAATGCCGTTTCCAGGATCCGCTTGACCTCGGCAGGACTGGATGAACCGGGAGAACTAGATAGCGGTAAGGGAACTGATTGGCCTGACATAAATGATTCCAAAAGCACAAGGCTGGCTAATTTCCACCTGATTTTCTCTCACAAGTTCCAGCAGGGCCAGAAAAGTTACCACAAGTTCCGGCACTCCGGCAGCGGCATTGAATAACTCATTGAACTCCACGAAGTTGTGGCCGCTTAGCTGGCGCAGGATGCGGCTCATATGCGCTCGTACCGAAAGCTCCTCCCGGCTGATATGATGCCCCCGGTTTGCCAGGGAGCGGGCCATCAGCGCGAGCCAGGCGCCACGGAGATCATCCACGCCAACCTCAGGCAGCCGCTCTACCACCACTGGGTCTATCCATACTCTCGCCAGTGTAAAATCGCGCTCCACTTGCGGCATTTCATTGAGCCGCCCGGCCGCAACTTTCATCTGCTCGTATTCCAGCAGGCGCCGCACCAATTCGGCGCGCGGATCGCTATCTTCCTCATCTCTTGCAACAGGCTTCGGCAGCAGCATACGGGACTTGATTTCAATCAATACCGCGGCCATCAGCAGATATTCCGCCGCCAGTTCCAGCTTATTGGCCCGCATCATCTCAATATAAGCCATATACTGCCGGGTGAGTTCCGCCATGGGGATGTCCAGCACATCCAGATTGTGCTTGCGTATAAGATAGAGCAGTAAATCAAGGGGTCCCTGGAACGTGTCGAGAAACACTTCCAGCGCATCCGGTGGAATATACAGGTCGGCTGGCAGTTCCGTGAGCGGTTCGCCATGGATTTTCGCGAGCGAATTAACAGCGGCAGGGGAAGGGGAATCGTTCACTTTGAGCATCCGCCGGCAGCATACCAAAACAGGCGCGCATCTTGCTCATGGCTTCGCTTCGGCGCGCCTGCCATCACCACACGCCTGGCCGCTTTCCATAGGCCAAAGACGCACTCAGGAATAATCCAGCCCCATTGCTTCCCTGACATCGCGCATCGTTTCCTGAGCGAGCTCGTCCGCCCTCTCACATCCGTCAGCAATGATGTTGCGCACCAGCGTGGGGTCTTCCTCGTACATCCGGGCGCGCTCGTGCATGGGCTTTTGCTCCGCCAATATCGCGTCAATAACAGGTTGCTTGCAATCCAGACAGCCGATACCGGCAGTGGTGCAGCCAATATGCGCCCATTCCCTGGTTTCCTCGTTCGAGTAGACCAGATGAAACTGCCATAGCGGGCACTTGGCGGGGTCCCCAGGATCACTGCGCCGAACCCTTGCAGGGTCTGTCGGCATCGTTCTGATCTTTTTTATTACATCCGCCTCATCTTCCCGCAAGCTGATCGTGTTATTGTAGGATTTGGACATTTTCTGGCCATCCAGTCCCGGCATTTTCGATGCCAGGCTGAGCATGACTTCGGGCTCGGAGAGAATCATTTTCCCGCCGCCCTCGAGGTACCCGAATAGCCGTTCCTGGTCACCCAGGCTCAGATTCTGCTGTTCATCCAGCAAAGACTTTGCCGCCGCCAGCGCCTGTTGATCGCCGTGTTCCTGATAGCGGTTTCGCAATTCACGGTAGACACGGGATTTCTTGGAGCCAAGCTTTTTTATCGCCATCTCGGCTTTCTCACGGAAACCCGTTTCCTTGCCGTATATATGATTAAAGCGCCTCGCGATCTCGCGCGTAAACTCGATATGCGGCGCCTGGTCTTCGCCTACGGGCACGCGCGTAGCGCGGTAAATAAGAATATCCGCGCTCTGCAGCAATGGATAGCCAAGAAAGCCGTAAGTGCTCAGTTCCCTCTCGGATAATTTCTCCTGTTGATCCTTATACGAGGGGACCCGTTCCAGCCAGCCCAACGGGGTGATCATCGAAAGCAGGAGATGCAACTCGGCGTGCGCCGGAACCTTCGATTGAATGAACAATGTCGCCTGGGCCGGGTCAACACCGGCGGCCAGCCAATCAACCACCATATCCCAGACATGTTGCTCTATGACTTCCGGCGTATCGTAATGAGTGGTGAGCGCATGCCAGTCCGCAACAAAAAACAGGCATTCGAACTGGTGTTGCAACTCTACCCAGTTTTTCAGCACACCGTGGTAGTGCCCCAAATGCAGCCCGCCAGTAGGCCGCATCCCCGACAAGACTCGATCAGCAAACATATTTTACTTGCCCTTAATAATCCTGGACGTCCCTGGTCAAAACCCAAGGCCCCGTTTCTCAGGTTTCAAATCCGAAAAACCATACAACCATTTGTATCGTAAACCCGATAAAAGGTCCGATAACAGCCCCAAGCACGCCCGTCATCAACAGAAGCACGAGGATCATAAAGCCATAAGGTTCTATCTTCGCAAAAGTATCGGCCATGCGATGCGGAAGAAGGCTGACCGCAACCCTGCCACCGTCCAGGGGTGGAAGCGGCAGCAGATTGAGCACCATCAGTATGACGTTGATTTTGATTCCCGCTTCGCCCATCAATATCATTGGATCGGACAGATTGCTCTCTGGCAGGCCAAGGCCAAGCTTGATTACAAAACCCCAAAGAAATGCCATGAACAGATTTGCGCCCGGCCCGGCAAGCGCTACCCAAAGCATGTCCCGTTTCGGATTCCGTAGCGCGGAAAAGTTGACCGGCACCGGTTTGGCCCAGCCGAACAGAATCCCGCCCAGCATTAGCGTTACCACTGGAAGAATGATCGTTCCCAAAGGGTCGATATGACGAATGGGATTCAGGCTGACGCGTCCCTGAGTGTAGGCAGTGAGATCGCCAAAATGCTTGGCCACATATCCATGTGCGGCCTCATGCAGCGTAATCGCGAAAATCACCGGTAGCGCATAAATGGCAATATTCTGGATAATGCTATCCATGCGTGAATCCGAAAGGCGCGACGCTGCCCTTACCCTGCCGCACCAGGTTTGGCATATCGCCAGTCAAGTCGATTACCGTGCTCATCTCCAGTCCACACGCGCCGCTATCCAGCACCAGTTCTACCTGGCGTTCCAGGCGGGAGCGAATTTCCCCGGCATCATTGAGGGGAAACTCATCTCCGGGCAGCATCAAGGTAGAACTCAACAGCGGTTCATTCAACTCAGCGAGCAGCGCGTGAACTACCGGATGATCGCAAATCCTTACCCCGATGGTGCTGCGTTTGGGATGCTGCAAGCGACGCGGCACTTCCCGCGTAGCAGGAAATATAAAAGTATAAGAACCGGGTGTACACGCCTTGAGCAATCTGTGTTCGCGGTTATCGAACTGTGCGTAACGGGAGACTTCGGCGAGATCTCGGCACATTAGCGTAAAATGATGATGCTCATCCACCTGGCGGATTGCGCGAATTCGTGTCATGACGGCCTTGTCACCCAGGTGGCCCCCCAAGGCATAGCATGAATCGGTTGGATAAACGATTACGCCCCCGGCTCGTATGATGGCAGCAGCCTGTCTTATCAGGCGCAACTGTGGGTTATCGGGGTGAATGGAAAAGAATTGGGCCACGTAAGCGACAGTTGTTGATTTCTAAAGGCCGGTATTTATATTGAACCTGAACCGCAGAGCAAGCATTTCGCCCATTACGCGGTTCCCTTCCAGTCATGCCATACCGGCGTACAGCCGTCGGGTAATTGCGGCATCCGGCCCAGGTCAAAATAGCTCTCCCCCGGAGCGTGAAAGTCCGAGCCACGCGACGCCAGCAAGCCCAGCCGCTGGCTGTGGCGCGCAAACAGCAAGGACTGTTCGGGCGTATGACTGGACGTGACAACCTCGATTGCTTCCCCGCCAAGATTGCGGAATTCCAGCATCAGTTCATCCAGCGCGCCCTTACCCAGCTTGTAGCGGCCAGGATGTGCGATCACCGCTCTGCCACCGCTGTTGCGTATCCAGCTGACTGCGTCACTCAATGGCGCCCATCGGTGCGGCGCATACCCCGGTTTGCCTTTGACCAGATACTTCCTGAATACGGATTTCGCATCTTTGGCATAGCCCTGCTGAACCAGAAAACGGGCGAAATGCATGCGTCCCAGCAGATGCCCATCCCCGGCATGACTGCGAGCTCCTTCAAAACTGCCATGAATTCCGAACTTGTCGAGTTGTGCCGCGATATTACGGGCGCGCACCGTCCGGCCATCACGGATGGCGCTCAGGCCGAGGGCCAGTTCGGGATGTTCCGGATCTATGCCAAGCCCGACAATGTGCAAAGTCTGGCCACGCCAGTCGACGGAAATTTCTACCCCGGTGATAAACGTAATATTTGCCTCGCTGGCAGCCCGACGCGCTTCGTCCAGCCCCCCCACATCGTCATGGTCGGTCAACGCCAGGACGTCAACCCCGCGCGCAACCGCATGCTCCACCAACTGCGTGGGTGTCAGCAAGCCGTCGGAAACCGTGGAATGACAATGAAGATCGATATTTAGCATTAAGCGGCTAGTTGGCGCGAAGCAAGAGGTGCATCATAACAAATAAGCCGCACCATGAAAAATGAACTGCCGGGAAGAAGACAGAATCACGACGTCTTTCGACAGTACGCGTGCGTTGGCCAGCTCATGCTAATCGATTTTCGGGTAAAGTAGTGCGTTGAACAACTCGTCATTGTCGCTTGCGAAACAGATGGATTTTTTGCCGATCTTCCTCGATATAAAGAACCGCGATTGCGTAGTAGTGGGCGGAGGAGAGGTGGCTGCCCGAAAGGTCGCGATGCTATTACGTGCCGGTGCACGTGCCACGGTAGTCTCTCCCCAGCTTGGCGTGGAACTGCGCGAACAGCTTCAGCAGGGCAGGATTAACTATTGCGCCCACCCCTTTCAGACCGAAAATCTGGATGGCGCTGTTCTAGCCATTGCCGCTACCAGCGACCCCATAGTCAACCAGCAGGTATCCGAAGCGGCGGGACAACTATGTATTCCTGTCAATGTCGTCGACAACCCGGCTTTATGCTCTTTTATCATGCCGTCGATCCTCGATCGCGCACCCATCCTGGTCGCGATATCGAGCGGGGGTGCATCGCCCGTACTTACCCGACTGCTGCGGTCCCGTCTGGAAACGATGATACCTTCAGCGTATGGACGTCTTGCGGCTTACGCGGCGGATTTTCGGGAGCAAGTGAAATCCCGCTTTTCACGTCCCGAGACGCGGCGCAGGTTCTGGGAAAGCGTATTGCAGGGGCCGTTTGCCGAGATGGTCTTTGCTGGCAAGGATAGGGCGGCAAAAGCCTATCTGGAGCATCTACTCGAAAACGAGGCTGACGATACGGCTCAGCGAGAGGGAAGTGGAGAGGTAAGCGAAGAGGCAAAGGGCGAAGTTTATCTGGTAGGCGCCGGGCCGGGAGACCCTGAATTGCTGACTTTTCGCGCCATGCGCCTGATGCAGCAAGCGGATGTGGTCGTTTATGATCGTCTGGTATCGCCTGAAATACTCGATATGGTTCGCCGGGACGCGCCACGTATTTACGCGGGCAAGGAGCGCAGCAAGCACACCATGCCGCAGGAATCGATTAATGAGCTATTGGTACGGCTGGCGAAAGAAGGCAAGCGCGTGCTGCGCCTGAAAGGAGGCGACCCCTTCATCTTTGGCCGTGGGGGAGAGGAAATAGAAACCTTGTCCGGCGAGGGCATTCCTTTCCAGGTGGTTCCCGGCATCACTGCGGCAACCGGGGCAGCGTCTTATGCCGGTATTCCCCTCACCCATCGCGACTATGCCCAGTCTTGCATCTTTGTGACCGGCCACCTGAAGGACGGCAGCGTGGACCTCGATTGGCCCATGCTGGCACGGCCAAACCAGACCATCGTTATTTATATGGGCCTGCTGGGATTACCCGTTTTATGCCGCCAATTGATTGAGCATGGCCTGCCTGCCGTAACCCCCGCCGCCATCGTGCAGCAGGGAACCACTCACAAGCAGCGAGTACTGACCGGGTCTCTTGCGACCCTGCCCGGCCTGACCGCTTCCGCCAAATTGATCCCTCCCACGCTCATCATCGTCGGCGAAGTCGTGAAACTACATCAGCGCCTGGCCTGGTTCGAGCCGGAGAGCGATCTGCATGCTGACGAGCCGGCGCAAGAGGCAGGGCGATAATAAGCGAACGTATTGCGCCGGTTTGTCTGCACCGGCGCTTTCAAAACTGATGACAACGCGCTATTTATTCGGCTGCGGAGTGATGCGCAGATATGGACGCGGCGCTTTGTAACCTTTGGGGAATTTCTGGTTCAGCACCCCTTCGTCCTGGATTGTAAGCGGAATGATTACGTCGTCCCCGTCCTTCCAGTTTCCCGGCGTAGCTACCGTGTAGTTATCGGTAAGCTGCAGCGCATCGATAACCCGGAGAACCTCGTCGAAATTCCGGCCGGTGCTCATGGGGTACGTAATAATGAGCCGCACTTTCTTTTTCGGGTCGATGATGAACAGGGACCGGACCGTCATCGTTTCCGACTGATTCGGATGAATCATGTCATACAGAACCGCAACCTTTTTATCCACATCCGCGATAATCGGAAAGGCTACGCTGCAATTTTGCGTTTCTTCAATGTCTTTGATCCATCCGGCGTGCTTGTCCACCGGATCGACCGACAGTCCGATCGCCTTCACGTTGCGCTTGTCGAAGTCGGATTTGAGCTTTGCCGTCAGCCCCAGTTCGGTGGTACATACCGGCGTGTAATCGGCGGGATGCGAAAACAGTACTGCCCAGGAATCTCCTATCCATTCGTGAAATTTAATCTTGCCGATTGAGGAATCTTGCTCGAAATCAGGTGCGGTATCGCCCAAGCGTAAGGTCATGGCATTCTCCCTAAGATAAACATTGGTTAAAAATTGTTTACAGTTGATGGCTCAATATAGCCTGACTGTTGCAAGGACTCAACAATTATTATTTGCAATCATTATCCTAAATCCGGTAGTTGGGCGGGGTGGAGTGAGCGGTTTTTGGGGTGCAGGGCAAGGCGCAACGACGCGGAATGGCGCGACCGCGCAGGGCGGAGCAGTGCCTTCCGAAGGAAGGTGCGACCCTGTAGCGGGATGCGGCGCCATAACGCGGTCGCGGCATCCCCTACGCTGCCCGATCCCTGCTTCGCAGGGCCCCCTCGTGCAACGCTTCGAGGCGCCCCATTCCAAGGAGTTGCAACGCAGCCATGGGCCACAAAAACCGTTCAATCTGCCCCGTAGCGAACTCACCAAAGAGGTGAAGGCCAAGTGATACAAAAAGTCGCGGTGGATCATAAAGCTAAATTGAAAAATAAGCGGTCAACTGCCGGATTTAGGATTACGTAAGCGTAGATGAGGCTGATGATTGATTAACTCTTTTTTCCTTCTCGATCCTTCGAAGATACATTCGGCAACTGAATGAAAACGTATTACCTTCACCATAAGGAGCCGGCCTTTTTGGCAACCGGAAAACCCCATGAATAAGGACGTTCATATTTCAGCAAAATTTCGTAGTAGGTCCGCACGGACTCCGTCAGTATGACGGCTTCGCCGCCACGCGCATAGCCATGTTTCAAGGTGCGGAAATACTTGCTTTGGCTCAGTAGCGGCAGTGTTTTTTTTAGGTCTACCCATGAATCGGGGTTCAGGTTAAGACGCTGTGCCAGAATGCGCGCATCTTCTATATGGCTGGAGCCCTGGTTATATGCTGCGAGGGCGATCCAGGTGCGGTCCGGTTCCTTGATACGGGTAGGCAATCTATCTTTCAGAGTCGCCAGGTAACGTGCTCCCGCGAGTATGCTCTGCCGCGGGTCCAGGCGATCGGTCACTTTCATCCGGTCGGCCGTGATTTCCGTCAACATCATGAGGCCGCGTACATTGGCGGGAGAAACCGCCAGCGGATTCCAATGTGATTCCTGATAGGCCAGCGCTGCTATCAGACGCCAGTCGATCGCCGTCAATTCCTCGGCCTCGTGAAAATATTCGCGCAAATCCGGTAATACAATCCGCCTTTTATCCAGAATGCCGATCACATCCGTCTGCTGAAGCCGCTGAACATGTCCGTAATAACGGTCCAGCAAGCGCACGAGGGTCCCATCCTGTTCGATGCGAATAAAGAATCGCCTTGCCGCGTCCAGCAACTCTCGCTCCGCAAAGGGTGAAAATGCCCATGCCCTGCCGGTGGACTGCCCTAAATCGAAGGCTGCATCCAGGTTAGGGTAAAAATTCTTCGCAAGATTGATCTGGTTTGAGTCCGCGATCACATAATCGACTTTACCCTCTGCCAGTTTTGCCAGCAGATCCTCGGCCGTGATATTCCTTTCAGTCCATTTCAGACCCGGAACCTGCTGCTTTGCTTTATTCAGCTGTTCGGCATACGTAGATCCGCTTGCTATTTCGATGGTTCTCCCCGTGAGTTGATGGATATCTTTAGGTCTCCGATAGTCTGTGTTGTACGCGACCTGGGGTTGTATAAGCTGATAAACCGGGCCGAACTGGGCATGCAAGGCGTGCTTGGAACTGATGCTCAATCCCGCAACAAGATGCCCTTTATGCTTCTCCAGGCTCGACAAAGCCTGATCCAGTCTCGGCACTATTTTGAATCGTACCTTTATTCCCAGGTCGCGCGCGAACTCGGAAGCGAGGTCATGTTCCAATCCGGCATAAGCGCCTTCCGCATTTTCGTAATAGGTATGGGGACTATTAACCGTAAGGACCACCAGCTCATCGGTTTTACCAAACGGCAAGACCGATTTTTCAAATGAATCACAGGCGGCAAGCAAGAGAACGCCACCGAAAGCGACAATAAACAAGCGGGGGAAAATGTGCATGGAGAAGAGACAAGCAGAATTCCTGAACATTCTGCCATGTTGTCTTGGACGAGCGCGAGAAAAAGGCGGGATAAACTGGTAAAATAGCAAAACTTCAATGGAGAGGTACCGAAGTGGCCATAACGGCGCTGACTCGAAATCAGATGGTCAGGGTAACCTGGCACGTGGGTTCGAATCCCACCCTCTCCGCCAATATAGTGGGTAGATTGTTCTCTTATCTTGCGTAATAGCTCATCTCAAACGTCAATAATTGTGGTCGGTCCCCAATGCTGTTCATCTACCGTGTATTGATGCCCAAATAACTTCGACCCCATACCGTGCTGATAGTTAATCCTGCTTTTGATTGCGCCCAACCATCTTTGGAGACGCGGTCGAAGGTCGGTCATATACCTCATCATGAGCTTGTTAGCTGATTTCCAGCGCGGGCGCTCAAACGATCTTGCTAGCGTAACGTCGGTTCTGAAGCCGACGGATCTTGTGCATCTTGACGGTGCACGCTTTCATATATGTCGACGTGGGGCTAGCGCGCCCATTCTCAATTGCTCTACGCATCTGATCGCGCGCGCCGATCTAGCTGCTCATGTGTTTGCGCTTTGCCCCGGTTATATAATTGGAGCCGTCGCGGATGTAAAGCAAGTTGCGACGGGCGAGTCTTACGACAGCTATCTTGTCCTTCGCTCTTCCATCAAAAAAAAGTATGTCGTTGCAAGGCAGAATCGTCTCTGGAATTTTCAGGGTAACCACCTTCTTGTACCGTGCGCAGTAGGGTGGGCCTTGTATCAGGCATTCCCGTCGGAGTTGAAAATCCTTTCAGGTTTTTGGTATAGGCCCTTTTGCTAGCTACAACAGCTACGCTGTGGGAAACATGTGTGGATTGTCGTTTCCAGCCTTACGGCTGATTCCGGAACCCCGCCTATTAAAACCCCATTGACGTAAATGTGAATTTAGAGCATCGTAGAATCGATCAATTTTCTAGGCCGATGGGCAAAAATTTATCAAGGCCACCGGCACACAGAAGTAAAGGAGTGATGGTTCCATGGACTTGGAAGTACTGCTTGCCCCCATCTCGCTGAACTTGCCTTGCGGCCCCGATCTTGAGTACGACGCGGAATTTATGGGTCTTGAACAGGCAAGCCAGGGTAAGCCTGAGCGTCAGACCGGGCAAACCATCATTCCTGCCGAAGAGCCTAATTGGGTGGACGTCAAGCAGCGCGGAGAATCTCTTTTTTCCAGGACCAAGGATTTGAGGGTAGCGGTACCGCTTATGCGCGCTATGACGCATTGTGATGGTACTTCTGGACTTGCCTCCGGTCTGACGCTGTTGTACGGGCTACTGACCAACTACTGGGAATGCGTTCACCCGGGCCTCGATCCTGATGAGGATAACGACCCCGCGACCCGCCTTAATGTGCTTGCGTCACTGGCAAACCCGGGGACCGTGCTTCGTGACGTGCGTAGCGTGAATTTCATCAGTACGGGAAGCCATGCACGGCTGTCTGTTCGGGATATCCTCACGGCGACGAGTAAGCTTCCTGCTGCAACTGGAGCTGTCATTCCGACTCAAGCCGAGATTGAGGAAATCCTACGTCTTCCTGAAAATGCTTCCTCTGTACAAGCTTTGCAGGATGCTTTGATTGCCGTGGACGGTATGCATAAGTTCCTCGGAGAAAAGGTCGGCTATGACCGTGTACCAGACCTGCAACCGCTCAAGGATATACTCAAGACCATCGTGCAATTGTGCCCAACGAATTCGGGAGCCGAAAAAATGCCTATGGATGCGGAAGGAACAACGGTTGCTCCAACAGCAGGGGACACGGCGCCGGTACCTGCAATACCCGGAGAAATTCAGAGCCGTGCAGATGCGGTCCGAATGCTGGAAAAGATATGCGAGTTTATTGAGAAAACCGAGCCGGCAAACCCGGCGCCATTATTTATTCGGCGTGGACAACGGCTCATGACCAAGAATTTCGTCGAGATCATGCAGGACCTGGCGCCGGACAGTTTGAATCAGATCAAACAAATTGCCGGCCTTGAACAGAAGAAACCGTAAATAAGCTCAAGGGGATTGGGCGTAAAAAAACAAGCTTGCATTCTTGCGCATGTCATCCGCAGCGTCTAGAATCAATTCGGAGAGGATAGAAAACAAAGCATAAGCAGGCAGGTCAGTATTTTGACCGCAACCGGATTTCAGCGCGGTCTCTGAATCATCTTTCAAGGGGAATAGAGCTATGGCACAGAGCAGTCAAAAGTTCATTGCGCGCAACCGCGCGCCTCGTGTTCAGATTGAGTACGATGTAGAACTCTACGGCGCGGAAAAGAAAATTCAACTCCCTTTCGTCATGGGTGTCCTGGCAGACTTATCGGGTAAACCAACGGAGCCTTTGCCGCCCGTTGCGGACCGCAAGTTTCTGGATATCGACGTCGACAACTTTGACGACCGCATGAAAGCAATCAAACCGCATGCCGCTTTTCAAGTTCCCAATACCCTCACCGGGGAGGGAAATCTTAGTGTGGATATCACCTTTGAGAGTATGGATGACTTTTCACCTGCGGCTGTGGCCCGCAAGGTGGATGCCCTCAACAAATTGCTTCAGGCACGACAGCAGCTTTCCAATCTCGTGACCTATATGGATGGGAAAACCGGCGCCGAGGAACTGATAGCGAAGGTGCTGAACGATCCAGCCCTGCTTCAAACGCTTGCTTCCAGCAAAAAGCCCGCAGACGAGAGCGGTGCATCGTGAAACTGATCGAATGAGTCCGAGGAGACAATAATGGCGGAAACGCAACAGCAGGCCCCAGAGGCGGAAGTCGCCAAGCTGGAGGAGAGCGAATTTGAATCATTGCTGCAGAAGGAGTTCAGGCCCAAGTCCGACGAGGCCAGGGGGGCTGTCGAACAAGCCGTGCGCACACTGGCCGAACAGGCGCTCGCACAGACCCAGCTTATCGGCCAGGATGTAGTTAAATCCATCGAGGCGATTATCGCCGAGTTGGACCGCAAGCTTTCGGAGCAGGTGAATCTTATTATGCATCATCAGGACTTCCAGAAGCTGGAAGGTGCCTGGCGCGGTCTCAGTTACCTGATTAACAATACGGAGACCGATGAGATGTTGAAGATCCGCTTCATGAACATCTCTAAAAATGATCTGGGCAAGACTCTCAAACGTTACAAAGGCACCAACTGGGATCAGAGCCCGCTATTCAAGAAGGTTTACGAAGCGGAATATGGGCAGTTTGGAGGGGAGCCGTTCGGCTGCATGGTTGGCGATTACGCCTTCGACCACAGCCCGCCTGATGTCGAACTGCTTGGTGAAATGTCCAAAGTCTCAGCCGCGGCCCACATGCCCTTTATTGCCGGTGCAAGCCCAACTGTAATGCAGATGGACTCATGGCAGGAGCTGGCGAACCCGCGCGACCTCACAAAAATTTTCACCACCCCCGAATATGCCGCCTGGCGCTCATTACGAGAGTCCGAAGATTCTCGGTACCTAGGACTGGCTATGCCCCGCTTTCTTGCGCGCATACCCTACGGCGCCAAGACCAGCCCGGTGGAAGAATTCGATTTCGAGGAAGATACGGGAGCGGCCGATCACAGTAAATACACCTGGGCCAATGCCGCTTATGCCATGGCGGTCAATATCAATAAATCCTTCAAACTCTACGGATGGTGCTCGCGCATTCGCGGTGTAGAGTCCGGTGGTGCTGTGGAAGGGCTACCCGTCCACACTTTTCCGACCGACGACGGGGGTGTTGACATGAAATGTCCTACCGAAATCGCCATCAGCGATCGCCGGGAAGCGGAGCTCGCGAAGAACGGGTTCATGCCGCTTCTACATCGCAAGAATTCCGACTTTGCTGCTTTCATCGGTGCGCAATCGCTGCAGAAGCCTTTTGAATACGACGATCCCGATGCCACCGCGAATGCCAACCTCGCCGCACGGCTGCCGTATCTATTTGCCTGCTGCCGTTTCGCGCACTATCTGAAGTGCATCGTGCGCGACAAAATTGGTTCGTTCAAGGAGCGTGCCGACATGCAGATATGGTTGCAGAAATGGATCATGAATTATGTAGATGGAGATCCCGCGCACTCGTCTGAAAGCACGAAGGCGCGGAAGCCCCTTGCCGCAGCCGAGGTTGTTGTCGAAGAAGTCGAGGGAAATCCGGGTTATTACACATCGAAGTTTTTCCTGCGGCCACACTATCAACTCGAGGGCCTGACCGTATCGCTGCGTCTGGTATCCAAGTTGCCATCGCTGAAAAAATAAGCCCCTGGCTCCTGGCTATCTGTCCGGTCATAGATATACTGAAACTGGTTAGAGTATTTGGGCCGTAACGAAAAACTTAGTTCTTTTACGAGGAGATGATCATGGCCGTTGACATGTTTTTGAAGCTGGGTGATATAAAAGGTGAATCCAGCGATGACAAGCATAAAGATGAGACCGATGTACTAGCCTGGAGTTGGGGAATGAGCCAGTCGGGTACGACCCATTTGGGCTCCGGAGGGGGTGCGGGCAAGGTGAGTGTGAATGACTTGTCTATTACAAAATATGTCGACAAGGGAACGCCGACACTGGTAATTTCGTGCTGTAACGGCAAGCACTTCGACGAGGGGGTGTTGACTGTACGTAAAGCGGGTGAGAGTGCACTTGAATATCTCAAGATCACGATGAAAGAAGTTCTTATCTCATCAATTTCGACCGGCGGCAGCGGTGGCGAGGACAGGATTACAGAAAACGTCACGCTCAATTTTGCAGAATTTAAAGTGGAATACACACCGCAGAAAGCGGATGGAAGCGGCGATGCGGCGATCGAGGCTGGATGGAAAATTGCTGCTAACGTCAAGGCATAGAGAGCACGCTGCAATGCTCGAGCAGCAGTCATGATGAGGCCGGGCCGCTCGCTTCATCAGTTGGGATGATTCTGTCGAACGTCGTTTTTGTGTACTCATAGCTTGGGTTGGCGGCGTCTGAGAATCACGCCGCTTTGATTAAATCCTTTGATCGATGAATGGCCATGGCCCTCGGAGATATGTTTCTTATGGTAGATGGTGCTCGTCAGGGCCCCATCAAGGGTGAAGCGCAGGATGAGGACCACAAGGATGAGATCGATGTGCGGGATTGGTCATGGGGCATGCAGGCGAAGACCGCATTAAGCGGTGGCGGTACAAGTCCAAAGGCTACCCTGAGCGAGTTGAACATCGTCAAGCAAGTGGATAGCGCATCAACAGGCTTGATGGCGGCAATGCGTAATAACGATCTGATAAAGAAAGCGGTGCTCACCGTACGCAAATCTGGAGGGACCCCGCACGAGTTCTTCAAAATCACTATCGAAAATGGCCGCATAACCGCGCTTGATGTCGATACTGCCAGCTTTACATCGACCGGCTACCTTTCTGAAAGGCTCAGCCTGGCCTTTCAGAAGATTAGCGTGGAATACATTCCGCAGGGGCCGGAGGGCCTTCCCCAGGGAAGCATGCTATTCGACGCCGAGATATCCTGAAGCTCTTATTCCAATGGAGGAATCGCCATGAGCATCGCGAGTGCTGCCGAGCAATGCCTGCGTGATGGAGATCCCGCCCGGGCCTTGCCAAGGCTTCAGGAAGCGGTTCGCGCCACGCCTGACGACGCGAAGTTGCGAATCTTTCTGTTCCAGCTTCTTTCCGTGCTGGGGCAGTGGGAGCGTGCGCTCAATCAGTTGAACGTAGCGGCCGAGCTCGACCCCATAGCTTTGGCGATGGCACAGATGTATCGCGAGGCGTTGCATTGCGAGGTACTGCGTGCGCAGGTGTTCGAAGGAAAAAAGTCGCCCATGGTTTTCGGTCAACCGGACCAGTGGCTGGCGCTGCTGATCGAGTCACTGCTGCTCGTTGGACAGGGGAAGCATCGCGAAGCCGACGCGTTGCGCGTAACGGCATTTGACGAGGCGGACGCAACCAGCGGCATTATCGATGGTCAGCCGTTCGGCTGGATCGCCGATGCGGACAGCCGTTTAGGGCCAGTATGCGAAGCTATTATCAATGGCCGCTATTACTGGGTGCCGTTTTCCCGCCTTCGCGCCGTAACGATCGATGCTCCGGAAGATCTTCGGGATGTGGTCTGGATGCCGGCGCATTTTCAGTTTGATAACGGTGGCGAAAGCGTTGCTCTGATTCCGACCCGATATCCCGATTCCGAAAAAAGCGATGATGGACAACTTCTACTGGCACGCAAAA
Organism: Nitrosospira briensis; assembly: GCF_900115125.1. GTDB lineage: Bacteria > Pseudomonadota > Gammaproteobacteria > Burkholderiales > Nitrosomonadaceae > Nitrosospira > Nitrosospira briensis_A. Next base: position 20,148 of record NZ_FOVJ01000004.1, read on the forward strand.
CCATCTGGCTCGAAGCCGCACCGGATGTTTACCACGGTTTGGGCCAGCGAGTGTTCGCTTCGGATAATGGTGAGGTTCCTCTCATGGATGTCCGGCAGATCATGCTCGGCCCAGACGCCGGTGCCGCGTCCGCCAATTCGGTTGCCGATTAATCATGACCGACCCGGTTCCGCAGGAACGGCTGCAACCTGCGCTGCTGGACCGCCTTGCTGATAACGAACCGGAAAAGAAGCTGGAACCGCGCGAAGCGCGGGTTATGAACAAGGCTCAATTAAGGGAGGCAGTGCTCCGTGATTTGGCATGGTTGTTCAATACGACCAAGCTTGACAGCCATGAGGATTTCATCGGATTCGATTTTGCGGAGCGCTCCGTTATCAACTTCGGCCTTCCGGCACTCTCCGGCGAAACGGCTTCCACGCTGGATATTATTGAACTGGAACGTTCGATAAAGCAGGCAATCATCGACTTCGAACCTCGTATCGCGCCTTCCAGCCTGCAGGTTGAAGCTTTGGTTACCGACTTGCAGCTTGATCGTCATAATGTAATCAGTGTGCAGATCAGGGGCGAGCTTTGGGCCTACCCTGTACCGCTGGAGCTGCTGCTGCGGACCGACGTGGATCTGGAAACCGGACAGGTGGAAATCCGCGATCTGGCGCGATGGGGATAGCTAAGGGTTCTTCACTGCAGCAACTGCGCCTGGTAATCAAGCGTGTGATCTTGCTTGAGGTTCGGAACATAATCTTACAACTCGGTTAGCGCGAGCGCATGTAAATGGATCCCCGCCTGCTGCTTCACTACAACCAGGAACTCGCCTACCTGCGTGAAATGGGGGCTGAATTCGCCCAGCAGTTCCCGAAGATCGCCGGTCGCCTGGGCATGGAGGGTATAGAGGTTGCCGACCCCTATGTAGAGAGGCTGATGGAAGGCGTTGCATTCCTTGCCGCCCGGGTGCAGCTCAAGCTGGATGCGGAATTTCCGCGCTTCACTCAGCGTTTGCTGGAAATTGTCTACCCCAACTATTTGGCGCCAACACCGGCGATGCTGATCGCCCGGTTCCAACCGTTGCTTTCCGAAACCAATCTCGCACAGGGATTCACCATTCCCCGCGGCAGTTCGATGCATAGTCAGCCGGGCAAAAACGATGCGACTGCCTGCGAATTCCGCCTTGCACAGGATACTGCCCTCTGGCCGCTGGAAATCACCCGTGCGGAATACTTTACTTTCGCGCCCGATCTGCCACTCAATAAATTGCCGCTGTCGCAACCCATCAAGGGGGGAGTGCGGCTCAGAATCAAAACGACCGCAGGGTTGAAGTTCAACGAGCTCAGCCTGGACCAGCTGCGGTTATTCCTGTCGGGTAGTGACGAGGTAGCCTACAAACTGCACGAACTGTGCCTTGGCGCGCCGCTGGGTATAGCGGTCGCCCCAGCCATGGAGCCCTGGCCCTGGCACCAGTTTCTGCCTGCGCGCAACATCCAGCCGGTGGGCTATAGCGATGAGCATGCGCTTTTGCCGGTCAACCTGCGCAGTTTTCAAGGATATCGGCTCTTGCAGGAATATTTTGCGTTTCCGCAGCGCTTCTTATTTCTCGACATCGAGGGTTTGGGACCCGCGGTGCGAAAGCACGCAGGCGACGAATTGGAGATTGTTCTGCTGTTTTCACGCGGCGAAACAGTTTTGGAAAACATTGTCGACCGCGCCAATTTCTCTCTTTTTTGCGCGCCTGCGATCAATCTGTTTAACAAGCGTGCGGACCGTGTTCACCTTACCGACAATACCTTTGAATACCATGTTGTTCCCGACCGGACACGGCCCATGGATTTCGAGGTTTTTGAAGTGACCAGCGTGACAGGCTATGGCGTGGGCAGCGACAGCGAACGTCCTTTCCTGCCATTTTACGCGGCCTACCATACCGAATCAGTTGGCAAGCAGGGCTATTTCACCCTGCAGCGTGAGCCGCGTCTTTTATCGGTAGCGCAAAAACGCGTCGGGACACGCTCCAGCTATATCGGCAGCGAAGTTTTTCTTTCGCTGGTTGATCCCGAAGAGGCGCCGTACTCCAGCGATCTCAGACAACTGGCAATCACCACCTTATGCACCAATCGCGACCTTGTGCTACAGATGCCCTTGGGTTTGGGGAAGACGGATTTTACCCTTGATACCGCGGCGCCGCTTGAAGCGATTCGTTGCGTTAAAGGACCCTCCCGGCCTTATTCGCCTCTATGGACGGGAGCGCTTGCCTGGCAATTCGTGAGCCACCTGTCGCTCAACTATTTATCCCTCATGGATAACAGCGAACACGAAGGGGCCGCAGCCTTGCGGGAAATGCTGGAGCTGTATGCGATGACTACCGACGCCGGCGTAAAAAAGCAGATAGAGGGGGTCCGGAAGCTATCTGTGAGGCCCATCATAGGACGCCTGCCGAGCCCGGGCCTTATAACCCATGGCCGCGGACTGGAAATTGTGCTTCAGCTCGAAGAACTCGCCTTTCAGGGTAATAGCGCGTTTCTTTTCGGCAGCGTAATGGAACAGTTTTTCGCGCGGTACGTTTCACTGAACTCCTTCACGGAGACTGTGCTTTCCTCAAGCGAACGAGGCGAAATCATGCGTTGGAGGCCGCGATGCGGAACGCGCCCGATCCTTTGAGTTATTTCAGGGCGCTGGAAGACAAACCTTTCAGCTTCGATTTTTTCCAGGCGCTGCGACGCATGGAATGCCTGCATCCGGACAAGCCCAGGCTGGGTAGAGGCATGCGCCCCATAGACGAGCCGTTGCGGCTTGCCCAGGAGCCTTCAATGACGTTTGCGCCTTCCACACTTTCTGCGTGCAATCCGCCTGCGGAAGGTAAGCCGGGGCGCATCGAAGTCAGGTTTTTTGGTCTTCTTGGACCCAATGGCCCCCTCCCGCTGCACCTTACGGAGTACGGGCGTGGGCGGCTGATCAACGCGGGAGATGCTACTTTCGTGCGTTTTCTCGATATGTTCAACCATCGTTTTCTTCTCTTCTTTTATAGAGCATGGGCGCAAGCGCGTCCCGCTGTTAGCCTGGACAGGCCACGTGAGGACCGGTTTACGGTCTACGTCGGCGCGCTTGAAGGCATGGCCGGGGACAAGCTCCGCGGACGTGATGACATAGGCGATTTTGCCAAACTCTTCTTCGCTGGCCTGCTCGGCCGCCAGGTACGCAACCGCGACGGTCTCGTTGCGCTGTTGACATCTTATTTTCACGTGCCGGTCCAGGTGGAGCAGTTTGTTGGCCATTGGATGCCGTTGCCCCCGCGCGAGCGCACGCGTCTTGTTGCGGGAGAGCCGGGTGCGCAGTTAGGGTGTGGCACGGTGCTGGGGGCCAGAGTCTGGGATGCGCAGCATAAATTCAGAATCTGGCTTGGACCTCTTACGTTAAGTCAATACGAGAGCTTTCTCCCCGGGGGCAAGGCAATTGACCGGCTTGTGGCTTGGGTACGGCAATATTTCTGTTTTGAATTCGAGTGGGATGCGCGGCTTGTGCTCGCTCGCCATGAGGTGCCGAAGGTTCGTCTGGGCCAATTCGGACGGCTGGGCTGGACAACATGGCTGGGGACGCGTCCGACCGCAACCGACGCAACCGATTTGACGCTGGATGCGGAGCGGCTGACTTCCACAGGACCCGGGGTTACCGGCCGCCCCGACTGAATAGAAAAGCATGAATCAAAAACATTGGTATTCTTGCGAAAGCGGAATCTAACGAGGCTTTAATGACCGGCTTCGGTGTCATGGCCGGCTAAATAAATAAACAAAAAGGAAGGAAGCAGTATGAGCGAAATCAGCCGTGTTGCGCTTTTCCGCAAGCTGAACAGTTTGGCCTATAAGGCAATCGACAGTGCTACGGTTTTCTGCAAGCTGCGCGGAAACCCTTATGTCGAACTGGAGCATTGGCTACAACAAATTCTCGCCAATCAAGACTCCGACCTGCATCGTATCTTCAAGCATTTCGAAGTTGATAATTCCCGGTTTGCCAAGGATTTAACCGATGCGCTTGACAGGTTGCCTCGGGGCGCGACATCGATCACCGATTTGTCGGAGCTTATCGGGCATGCGGTGGAACGTGGGTGGGTCTATGGCACACTAATGTTCGGCGAAGGGCAGGTGAGGACCGGTCATCTTCTGGTTGGCATGCTTAAAGCCCCCAGCTTGCGCAATGCCTTGTTCCATATTTCTCGCCAGTTCGAGCGCATCCGGCTGGATACACTGACCGAAGAATTTGCCGAAATCGTTGCCGGTTCACCGGAGGAACATTTAGGCTCAACCGATAGCCCGGGCGCCGCGCCGGGGGAGGCGAGCGGCGCCATGGCGCCGGCCCAGATGGGCAAGCAAGAAGCGCTGAAAAAGTTTTCAGTGGACCTGATCGCCAGAGCGCGCAAAGGCGAGATCGACCCGGTAACCGGCCGCGACGAGGAAATCCGCCAGATCGTCGATATTTTAATGCGGCGGCGTCAGAATAACCCCATCCTGACCGGTGAGGCCGGGGTAGGAAAGACGGCCGTAGTGGAGGGCTTCGCGCTCCGCATCGCGAAGGGCGACGTGCCGCCGCCACTGAAAGATGTCTCTCTGCTCATGCTGGATATCGGCCTTTTGCAAGCAGGCGCGAGCATGAAGGGTGAATTTGAAAATCGTTTGCGGCAGGTTATCGACGAGGTACAGGCTTCTCCCAAACCCATCATTCTTTTCATCGATGAAGCGCATACCTTGATTGGCGCAGGCGGCCCGGCGGGTACCGGCGATGCAGCCAACCTGCTGAAACCTGCGCTTGCGCGCGGCACGCTGCGCACCATTGGGGCCACTACCTGGGCTGAGTACCGGAAATACTTCGAGAAAGATCCGGCGCTTACCCGCCGCTTTCAGGTCGTGCAGATACTCGAGCCGACAGAAGAGAAAGCGATACTCATGGTTCGTGGAGTCGCCTCGACACTGGAAAAACATCACCGCGTGCAACTTCTGGATGAAGCACTGGAAGCAGTGGTAAAGCTGTCGCACCGCTATATCCCTGCCCGCCAGTTGCCGGACAAGGCCGTAAGCCTGCTTGACACGACCTGCGCACGCGTGGCCATCAGTCAGCATGCCACTCCTGCCGAGGTGGAAGACTGCCAGCGCCGTTTGGAGGCATTGCAGACCGAGCTGGAAATCATCAGCCGTGAAGAAGAGATCGGCTGCGATGTTGGTAGAAGGCGAGCGGATGTGGAGCAAAAGCAAGCCGAGGAAAAAGAACGCCTCACCGTTCTTGAGGCGCGCTGGCAAGAGGAAAAAGGACTCGTCGACAAGATACTGGAGCTGCGCGGTAAATTGCGTGCCGGGGGCAAGCCGGTGGATGTGAAAGCGCCGGGCATCGGCGCAAGTACGAGCGTATCCGACGCTTCGGCAACAGGCACAGTCAGCACCAATCCACCCGCCGCATCCCCATCGAACGAGAGGCCACAACCTGCATCGCAAGCCGAGTTGCAGAACAACCCGCAAGCCGGATCGCAACCTGCACCGCAACCAAATGCAACCGCGGAGCCTGCCGGGACGGTGGACTCCGCCACACCCGCGGTTCCATCCGGAACCGAACCCCCGCTAAGTCCGGAAGACCGCAAGAAGCTGCTGGCGGAACTGCATGAACTCCAGGAAAAGTTATATGCGCTCCAAGGTGAGAGCCCTCTAATCATGCCCACTGTAGACGCCCAGGTGGTGGCATCGGTTGTCGCTGACTGGACTGGCATACCGGTGGGTCGCATGGTGAAGAACGAAGCGGAAGCCGTGCTCAAGCTTGCCGATACCTTGAACCAGCGGATCATCGGCCAGCGCCATGCCCTGGATATAATCGCCCGCCGTATCCAGACTTCACGCGCCAAGCTGGACAACCCCAACAAGCCTATCGGCGTGTTCATGCTTTGTGGGCCGTCCGGCGTGGGCAAAACGGAAACCGCGCTGGCGCTTGCCGAGTCGCTTTACGGCGGCGAGCAGAACGTCATTACCATCAACATGAGCGAATTCCAGGAAGCGCACACTGTTTCAACATTGAAAGGCGCGCCGCCGGGCTACGTCGGATACGGCGAAGGAGGGGTCCTGACCGAAGCCGTGCGGCGCCGCCCGTATAGCGTAGTGTTGCTGGACGAAGTTGAAAAAGCCCACCCCGACGTACACGAAATCTTCTTCCAGGTGTTCGACAAGGGCTGGATGGAAGACGGCGAGGGACGCCACATCAATTTCAAGAACACCATTATTCTGCTTACCACCAATGTCGGCACTGATTTAATCATGAGCATGTGCCGCGACCCGGAGTTGATGCCCAGTGCGGATGCCTTGGGAAAGGCGCTGCGGGAACCGCTGCTCAAAGTGTTTCCACCCGCGCTACTGGGGCGGCTGGTAGTGATTCCGTACTATCCATTATCTGACGAAATGATCGGGATAATCGCCCGGCTGCAACTCGGCCGGATCAAAAAACGCATCCTGGAGAACCACAGAATTCCATTCTCATATGATGACGAGACAGTCAAGCTCATCGTCAGCCGCTGCACCGAACTGGAAAGCGGCGGGCGGATGATCGATGCCATTCTCACCAATACTGTCCTGCCGCGGATAAGCGAGGAATTTCTCAGGCGCATGATTGAAGGCAAGCCGATAAGCAGGGTTCAGGTAAGCGTGAAGGATGGGGATTTTGGGTATGGGTTTGAGTGATTCCTTGGGACGACCACAAATATTTTTATTTTTGATGTCTCAGTAGCGCGTATTAATCCCGGATGACCTACAAAGAATACTGCACCGTTGAATAATCTTCATGTCGCTTAATGTCTGAGCAGCGGTGTGGCTGGAATTAGAATCTGCCAGAAGGATTAACTCTGAAACGGGAGGCCTGATATGTCTGACACACTCTTTGATAAATTATGGAACAATCATCCCGCTAATGAGGATCCACCACTGATAGAACCTTGCTCCACAAACGGCAGAAGTAACCACGGCAATCAGTGCGTGATCCGCTTAGGTTTGAGTTTCGCTCGTTCTGGCATAAGCCTTGCCTCCTATCGAGGCGTTTTTTGCTGGAGTAGACACGGCCGCCAGCATCCTCTTCGGGTTGAACAGATGAAACTGTGGCTTGATTCCGATGATGTTACCTTTGTCGATTACGCAGACATCTCACGTAAAGACAGACGAGGACATCAGGCATCATATCAATCTTATCTAGGATATCGCGGTATTGTCGCGTGTATTAACTTTTGGGGGAGGGGGAACCAGGGAGATCATATAGATCTCTGGGATGGTAGCGTTATGGCTCACGGAGGCCGTGATTACTTCCAGCGTTCGCAGGAGATATGGTTTTGGGAAATGTAACGCTTGGGTGCAGTTTACTCACTGTGTTTTTGCTCGCGGCATGCCAAACCGACGCAATCGGCGGCAAGATGACTGAAGGCTCTGCGATCAAGGCGCTAGTTGCAGAGGCAGAAAGGAGTTCTGGTCAATCTTTACCAATTTCCGAGTACAAGTACACGGTGGGGAGGCATCAGATCAGCTTGCTGGTCGAAGCCGACGCCTGCTTGCTTACTCATGGCATTGATGGCAAAAATATTGAGACGCTCAAATTGGACTTGCGCCCTCCCTGCTATCTCCTTACCTGGCGGCGGCCTCCACCCCAACCCATTGACAGAAAAGGACCGTCTGACGGTGTGCCCGTGGGAGAAATTGGAGATCCTGTCGCCTGGCGATATCGAAGTGCCCAAGGCGCGATTGCATTAGCCGTGATTGGCGATCCGGTACCGGACGACATGCGTTTAAGCAAAGCTTATAAATCCCGGCAGGAACAGGGATATCGGTGTGCATCTAGCATGCAGGGGGTTTTGTTGCTGAGCGACAAGGCAAGGCTTTCAAAGAAGCGCGAGAATGCGGCGATATTTTGCGTCGAGTCGGGGGCAGAGGAGAAAGATTTCTGGACGCTTTCACATGAGTAAAGACTTTCGATGGCGGCAGCAGAACCTGCTGTGATTTCAGACTCAGTGTGGCCAGGTTCAGTCAATCATGATCCCTTGGCGCATCGGACATCAGATGCCTGACCTCCTCGTGAAATTGTATGAGTTACCCGAGGTGCGAGCGAATCTGAAAGATTCGGTAAGAGGAGGCGTGAACTTCCGCCGCGCGATGGCCTACGAAAAGCATCAGATCGTCAATTGGGTTGGCAAGCACTTCGGAAATGGATGGGCCAGCGAATGCGATGTCGCGTTCAGCAACCGCCCAGTCTCGTGCCATATTGCAACCCAAAGCGGCGCTATCCTGGGTTTTGCTTGTTACGATAGCACGAGCCGTGGCATGTTTGGTCCCATTGGCGTAGCGAAGCCGTCACGTGGGCAAGGGCTCGGACGTAACCTGTTGCTGTCCTGTCTTCACGCCATGGCAGTTATGGGTTACGCCTATGTCATCATAGGAGGAACTGGTTCGGCGGAGTTCTATCGGCGGGTTGTAAATGTTGTTGAGATTCCGGATTCCATCCCCGGTATCTACATTGATAAACTGGCCGAATAGAATAGCATCCCTGGCCCTGCTTTGAATATTGGCTCCATTATGGCGCAACCATCAATCCAGAACACTGCCGACGGCGAACGGGAGCAAATTTCGGAGCTAAGCCTGCCCGATGCCCTGGCGCTTGCTTTGCAAATCCACCGTCGTGGCCATTTGGTCGAAGCGGAGATTCTCTATCGCAAAATTATTGAGGCCGCGCCAGACTATGCGGATGCACATCATTTTCTCGGTGTGCTCATGCATCAGCGTGGCAATAGCAATGCCGCGGTCGAACTTATCGATCGATCCATCGCATTAAACCCAGGCGAGCCCAACTATTACAACAACCTTGGAAATGTCCTGGTGGAGGCAGGCCGCCTCGCGGAAGCTACCGATGCGTATGAAAAAGTGATCGCCCTGGCGCCTGAGCATGCCAATGCCCACAATAACCTCGGCACTTTGTCAAAGGCCAGGGGAAAGTTTGCCGAAGCTGCCGCAGCTTATCAAAAAGCAATCGAACTGAATCCCGCTCATGTGGACGCCCATAACAACATGGGCAAACTACTGTCGGCCCAAGGCAGAACCAGGGAAGCGGTCGCGTGGTATTGCAAGGCAATCACATTGATGCCCCGCCATCCCGACTCTCGCAAGTTGCTTGGCATCGCCTATTACACCCTGGGGCAAACGGAGAAGGCAGCTGAGGTCTATCGCCAGTGGCTTGCGGATGAGCCGGAAAGCCCGGTGGCGAGACACATGCTGTCTGCATGTACAGGACAGGATGTGCCTGTCCGTGCCTCGGATGAATATGTTGAATCCACCTTCGATCACTTTGCGGATAGTTTTGATGCAAAGCTCGACAAGCTGGGCTACCGCGCCCCGGAGCTAGTCGCGGAGGCATTGACCCGCGCTTACGGAGGTCCCGAAAAAGGTCTCGTTGCTCTTGATGCCGGATGCGGCACTGGTCTATGTGGCCCCCTGATAGCCCGGCACGTACATCGTTTGGTGGGAGTGGATTTATCATCGGGCATGATTGCCAAGGCGCGCAGCAGAAACGTATACGATGAATTGACAAAGGCCGAGCTGACTGCCTGGCTGCATGACCACCCGTTCACCTATGACCTGATTGTTTCAGCGGATACCTTATGCTACTTCGGATCGCTGACAGCCCCGTTCGTCGCAGCTTACTGCGCGCTCAGAGAAGAGGGTTTACTGATATTTACAGTCGAGGAAGCTGCCGATGAAACCGAAGGGTGCGGCTACCGAATAGAACCCCATGGCAGGTATAGACACAGCCAGAAGTATTTGAGCCAAGCGCTGGCCGAGGCAAGATTTGCAGTTTTGAGCATGGAAACGGAGGTGTTACGAATGGAGGGGGGCAAGCCAGTGAAAGGTGTTGTTGTTACCGCACGCAAACAAGGCGAAGCGTAAATGGCTGGAAATAGGTATTCAGAGGGGCCTGCTGGCGGGAGGGAAATCACGATAATAAACGTGGCGGACGCTTCGCGGGCTTCCGGCAGCAAGTCGAATTCGTCCGAGCGTGTGTTAAAACCGATTAGCCCGATCTCGGAAATGTGGTTATCGGCGCCAAAAGAAATAACAACACGGATTAAGATGGTAAAGCATCAAACTTTATGCTACAAAAAATATCACGAACGTTCACGGCGGGGCAGGAGATTGAATGGCCAGGACTTTTGAGCTGATCACTCCGCTCGGCGCGGACGTGCTGCTGTTTCATCGCATGCAGGTTCGCGAGGAATTGTCCCGGCTGAGCCAGTTTCAGCTTGATGCATTGAGTACCAAGGCCGATATCAATGTGGACGATATTCTAGGCAAGAATGTCACCGTAAAGGTTGAGTTGGCGGACAATAGCCTGAGGCACTTCAACGGTTATGTCACCCGCTTTGCACAGGTAGGGATGCGAGGGCGCTACCATGCATATCAGGCGAATGTCCGCCCATGGGTATGGTTTCTTACTCGCAGGGCGAATTGCCGTATCTTTCAGCAGAAGACCGTGCCGGACATCCTCAAGAAAATATTCAACGATTATCCGGGGCTCTCGGACACCAAGTTCGAGGTCACGGGGACTTATCGAACTTGGGATTACTGCGTGCAATACCGGGAAACGGACTTCAACTTCATCAGCCGCTTGATGGAGCAGGAGGGTATTTATTATTATTTCAAATATCAGGAAGGCCGCAACACCCTGGTTGTGGCCGATTCCTACAGTGCGCACTCGGCGCTACCGGGATGCGAGCAGCTTCCCTATATTCCACAGGAGCGGATGACACGCCCGGAGCAGGAGCGCATCAGCACCTGGAGCTTTGAGCGTCAGATACAGCCCGGCCGTTATGTTCTCGACGACTACGATGCAGAAAAGCCGAGCGTCGATCTTCAGGTCAAAACCAATTTCAAGCGCGAGCATGCAAATGCCGACTACGAGTTCTACGACTACCCCGGGGAATACCTGAAAAAGGACGAGGGCGAGCAATACGTTCGGACCCGCATCGAGGAACTGCACGCCCAATTCGAGCTGGCGCAAGGGCAGACCAATGCCCGGGGCTTAAGCGTCGGCTATCTCGTAAAACTGACTGGTCAGCCCCGCGCCGACCAGAACCGTGAATATCTGGTGGTATCCACGCAGAGTCAGTTGGAATACAGCGAATATGAATCCATGGAGCAAACCGGAACATCATACGATTGCAGCTTCAGCATGCTGAACAGCCGCCAGGCATATCGACCTGCCCGGACTACGCCTAAGCCCTTCGTCCAAGGTCCGCAGACTGCCGTGGTTGTCGGCCCGTCAGGCGACGAGATTTACACAGATAAGTACGGCAGGGTGAAGGTCCAATTCCACTGGGACCGGGAGGGGGAGAAAAACGAAAACAGCTCCTGCTGGATTCGGGTATCGCATCCCTGGGCAGGCAAGAACTGGGGCATGGTTGCCATCCCGCGCATTGGCCAGGAAGTGATTGTCGATTTTCTCGAAGGTGATCCAGATGGCCCGATCATCACCGGCCGGGTTTACAATGCGGAGCAGATGCCACCCTATGCGTTGCCAGCGAATATGACTCAGACGGGTATTCTCACGCGCTCCAGCAAAGGGGGCAGCGGAGCTAATGCCAACGAGCTTCGGTTCGAGGACAAGAAAGGCTCGGAACAGGTTTACCTGCACGCTGAAAAAAACCAGGACATCAGTGTCGAGAATGACGAGACGCACACGGTAGGTCACGACCGGGCCAAGACCATCGACAACGATGAGACCAGTCTTATCAAGCACGACCGTACCGAGACGGTGGGTAATAACGAGACGATCACGATCGGTGTAAACCGGACCGAGAGCGTGGGTTCTAATGAAACGATCACTATTGGCTCGAATAGAACCATCTCGGTCGGCGCGAGCGAAACGGCTTCCGTTGCCTTGCAGCGAACGCACCTTGTCGGCATAAACGAGACCATAGGTGTAGGCGGAGCGCAGGAAGTGGGCATTGGGGGGTTCCAGGCAATAGCGGTCGGGGCGTATCAGACTACTAATGTAGGTGCGTACCAGAGTAACAATATCGGGGTGAACCAGAGCACGAATGTCGGGGCGAACCAATCCATAGATGTGGGCGCGAATCAAAGCGAATCTGTCGGTGGAAATGCTTCGAAGAGTGTAAAGGGTAATGACTCTCTAGGGGTTGACGGCAACCGTAGCGCAGACGTCAAAGGTGACGATAGCGCCAAAATCGGAAAGAATCTCATGATTGATGCCGGGGATTCGGTCACCATCAAAACCGGCAGCGCCAGCATCAGCATGAAGAAGGACGGGACGATTGTGATCAAGGGTAAGGACATTACAGTGGATGGATCGGGCAAGATCAACATCAAGGCTGACAGCGATATCGTGATGAAGGGCTCCAAGATTCTCCAGAATTAAATGTAGCCTCTATCTGAGGAGGGACAGAATGGGCAGCAGAGACGTTATCGAAGAGGAAGAGATGTTGACGGCAATGAAAGAGGCCTCCATCGATTGCCGACGTTCACCGAGCGAAACCGGCTCAAGCAAAAGATTGGAAGCCGGTTTAAAGAAAGATGCTCAAGCCGGTGTTGTAATCGGGGAATTGATCGGTATGACTAACGAAGGCCTGACGCCATTGATTCTCTATCCGGGGCAGCCTGGAACTGGGGCACTTGCCGCCCGTACTATAGTGGATTTGCATGGGGCATACATTGGGCGTGAAGTCGTGCTCATGTTTGAAGGTGCCGACCCATCGCGGCCGATTATTATGGGTGTGCTGCAAGAGGGCGAGGAGTTGTCACCGGATCAGCAGCCCGGTCAAGTTGAAGTCGATGTGGATGGCGAGCGCATGCTCCTCACTGCAAAGGAGCAACTCGTGCTACGCTGCGGCAAGGCGAGCATCACGTTAACCAAAGCCGGCAAGGTGATGATTGAGGGGAACTACGTGCTTAGCCGGTCCAGCGGCGTCAATCGCATCAAGGGTGGTTCGATCCAGCTAAATTAGTCGTAAGTACTCGATGGATCTTATCAACGCGACACGCATGAGTGCCGGTTATACGATGGCCATGGAGCCGTCCGGCCGCGAGTTGCTCGTGGTCGTTGTGAAGGGCACCTTCCACCTCCCAAAACCCGGCGAGAATGTGAGGTTGCATGAGGAACAGCTGCCTCTGATCATGGCCGACACATTCACCGGAGAGCCGGGATTGTCGGCGCCGGTCTGCGAGGTGGATTTCGCTCTGCGGAAGAAGCGCTGCGACATCCTGCTGGTCGGCAGCGCGCACGGATCGGGCGGTCGGCCGGAGAAACGTGTCTTGGTCGGGCTGCGGGTAGGCAGCATGACGAAGACCTTCTCGGTGGTAGGCAATCGACACTGGCGCGTCGGTGTCTCTGGCGTGAGCGCGAGTGAGCCCGAACCCTTCACAGTGATGCCGATCTCGTACGATCGCGCGTTCGGTGGCGTCGACAACCGGCATGAGGACGCGGCGAAGCACGTCGCGTTCATGCGAAATCCGGTCGGCAGAGGCTTTCATATGCATCTTCGCCGCGAATGGCTGGATGGTGCGCCGCTGCCCAACACCGAAGAGGCGGGTCATCCCATCGTGCAAGCGGATGGCGAGTATCGACCGATGAGTCTCGGCCCGATCGGTCGCAACTGGGAGCCGCGCTTTCGCTATGCCGGCACCTACGATCAGAACTGGCTCGACAACGTCTTTCCCTTCCTGCCCTCGGATTTCGACGAACAGTACTACCAGACCGCGCCACTCGACCAGCAGATCAAGGGTTCCGTCGGCGGACAGGAGGTCACGCTGCTCAATCTCACGCCGGATGGTCGTCGCGACTTCGTAATTCCCTCCTTCGAGGCGCCAGTGCATGTGTTCCCGAGGGGAGGCGGGCGTGAGGACCTCCCGGCGACACTAGACACCATCGTGTTCGAGCCGGGCGAGGAACGATTCACAATAACTTGGCGCGTGGCGCGGCCACTCAAGAAGAGCATGCACGAGATCGCCCAGGTCGTAGCCGGACGCCACGCCGCCCTGCCCGGCCGTCCGGTGAAGCTGGCGATGCCCGCTGGGCACTCGCAGGCCTCCCTAGTAGCCTAACGAAACGGAATGCGTGTGGACAAGATGTTACAGATCGATAGCTCAGGCTTGGTGACCAGTGTCGGATTGAGTACAGCTACGGCCGCCGCAGCCATCAGGGCGGGACTGTCCAATCCGCAGTTCACCCGTTTCATCGACTGGGGCGGAGAATGGATTACGGCTCATGTGGTACCAATGCATGCATCCAACCCACGCACGAAGCTGCTTCAAATGGCGGCGTCTGCAATCAACGAGTGCCTTGCGAGTGTCGAACGCGAGTCGATCAAGGGAGCCGCCTTGGTCTTGTGCTTGCCAGAGGTCTCGCGGCCGAGTACGGGCGATGAACTCGGGGAGTTCGCTATCAAAGATATCGCGGCTACGCTTGGAGTCGAATTTTCAACGCATTCATCCACTATCAGCGCAGGACGCGTTGGTGGATTTGTCGGTCTCCAGCGTGCTCGCACGCTGCTGTATGAAGGCAAGGCCGACGCCGTAATCGTCATCGGGGTCGACAGCTATGTCAACTGGCCAGCATTGAGTAATTTCGAGAACCGACATCGTCTGCTTACGAGCAGGAACAGCAACGGATTCCTGCCCGGAGAAGCGGCGGCGGCTGTAATTGTCAGTCGCCCAAAACCCGGAGTAGCGCTACGATGCGAGGGCTTGGGATTCGCCAGTGAAAGCGCGACGATCGACGCCGACTTGCCGCTTCGCGCCGACGGATTGGTTGAAGCCATTCGGGCTGCCGCGCGCGACGCTGATTGCCGGCCTCAGGACTTTGAGTTGCGGATCTCTGCGCTATCCGGTGAGCATTATTACTTCAAGGAAGCGGCGCTGGCTGTGTCTCGGTTGATCCGGGACCCGAGGTCCGAAGCTGAGCTCTGGCACCCGGCGGACTGCGTTGGGGAGGTTGGCGCCGCTGCCGGGCCACTCGCCGTTGTGATAGCTGCGGTGGCCTGCGCCAAAGGATATTCTGGGGCGTCGCGCATTCTTTGCCACCTTTCCAGCGACGGCACGGAGCGGGCGGCTGCCTTCTTCTGCTATGGAACGCTTCAGTGAGCCACAACGTCTTCGCCAATAACATGGAGATCTCGAGCAAGGCGTCGAGCGGGAAAACTATCTGCAATACGCCCGATGTGTGTTTCACGCCGCCGCTGACACCGGCCACGCCGCCAGGCGTGCCGATTCCCTATCCGAATACCGGCATGGCTTCGGATACCACCGAAGGGTCGACGACGGTAAAAATCTCGAATCAGGAGGTAATGCTCAAGAATAAATCCCACTTCAGCAAGAGCTCGGGCGACGAAGCTGGCTCCGCTCCGAAGAAGGGAGTGGTGACGAGCAAGAATATGGGCAAGGTGTATTTTAACGCTTGGTCAATGGACGTGAAGTTCGAGGGTGAAAACGTTCCCAGAAATCTTGACATCACGACCAACAACCACATGTCGAAGATGCCGGGCAATACGCCGCCAATGCCTCACGTATCGAGCATAGCCATGGGAATGGGCGCACCTAAGTGCGAAGCCTGCGCGGCAGCCGCGCAGGCAGGCAATCCGGTGAATCCATTGCGCGGTAACAAGTTGCTGGACGGTCCCGGTGACCTCGATTTTGTGCTCGAAGGACCGCTGGACCTCGTATGGCAACGGGTCTATATGTCCAATTTGGCCCGGGTCGGGATCTTCGGTCAGGGCTGGGTAACGCCAGTGGAGATGCACTTGATCCTCGACCGGAGACACGTGGTCTTCGTAGACCGGGAGGGCCGTTCGATTCCGTTTCCCTCCATGGAGGTTGGGGAGACTTACTTCCACCGTCAGGACATGTGCACGCTGGCGCGGGTAGCCTCGGACACCTATCAGCTAGAGCAGTCTGACAGTCTTGTGCTGACCTTCACTGTCCTGCCACAGCACAATGATGCGCCACGAGTGTTGCCACTGACGCGAATGTCCGACTCGAACGAAAACGCGATTTCTCTTATATGGGACGCGCAAGGTGCGCTCCAGCGCATCGACGGTTCAGGCGAAGACGCGCTGCTCTTTGAGTGGAAGCTCGAACGCTTGTCCCGCGTCCTCAAGATCCGCAAAGAAGCAGGCTCGTCAGCCCGCGGAACCGCGCAGACGGATACCTCGCCCTGCGTCGTTGCCGTATACGAATACACCGACGGTGATCTGGTGGCCGTCACCACAAGGGGCGGCCGACGGACGCGGGAGTTCAACTGGACAAACCACATCATGGTGCGGCATACCCAGCCGGGCGGGTTGGTGTGCTTCTACGAATGGACGCAATACACTCCGGAAGGGAAGGTGCTGAGGTCGTGGACGAACACTGGGAGGGAACAGCGCTTCGATTATCAACAGCAAGAAACGATCGTCACCGACCAAGATGGCGTCGTGGAAATATATAGTGCCGACCCCGACGGTCACTGGATAGGCTACGTCGATGGCAAGGGCGGTCATTTCCGCCGAGTGCTTGACGCCGATGGTCACCTAATCGGCACGGTTGCACCGAGCGGTACCGCCACCCGCACTGAGCTCAACGAGCGCGGTTTGCCTGTCCGTTCCTGGGACGAAGCTGGCAAAGTCACTCAGACCGAATGGCATCCGATTCAGTTCCTTCCTACGGCGGAGATTGACCCTCTGGGGCGGACGGAGCGCTTTTCGTACGATGACCGCGGAAACCTGATTACGCACATGCTCGGCGATGGTACCGTGACACAATACAAGTATAACGATCGGGGCCTTGTGGTTGCGATTACGGACGCCCTCGGTAAGCGACAGTTGTTTGAGTACGACCAGACGGGCCGCGTTGTGCAGGAGACGGACTGCACCGGCAGCACTCAGCGCTACGAGTACGATGAGCACGGACAAATGATCTTGCAGATTGATGCCCTCGGCAACACGACATGTTATGCATACTCGCCGGAGGGCGACCTTATTGCCGTGACCAGCCCGGACGGTGCCACTACCCGCAACGAGTACGACAGCTTGGGCCGGCTGACCTGCGAAGTGGAACCCATGGGAGGCCGTACTACCTACCAACTGCGCCCCGACGGAATGTTGGCGGCGACTATTGAGCCAAACGGCCAAAATACCCGATACACGCGAGACAGTACCGGTCAACTGCTCCAGATTGAGAACCCCAACGGGGCCATCTATTCCTTCGAATACGACCGGGTTGGTTCCATCGTTCGCATGAAGACCTTTGAAGGCGTCGAGCACTCCTTTGGGTATTCGGTAGATGATATCCTTGAATGGTCCGAAGAGAGAGCTCGTACCGGCGAGATCATCCGCACTACTTACAGCTACGATCCGGTGGGCCGGCTGACGAGAATGGCAACCTCGGACGGTGAGTGGACGACATTCGAATACGATTCCGCTGGCCAACTCGTCGCCGGCAGTAACCGGGATTCGGTCGTTTCCTTTCAATACGATTCCGCCGGCCGCCGCCTTCGAGAGGAGCTTCGCCGGCTTGACGTTCCGCAACAGGCTAGCGCAGCGGCCATACAACGAGCAGCAAGCGGCTTTCAGTGCGCGTATGACGCCAATGGTAATGTTGTCCACACTCAGATTCCAGGCGTCATGGAACTGGCGTTTCTGCGTTATGGCTCCGGGCACTTGCATCAGATCGCGGTGGGTAGAGTTCCGTATTGTGATATCGAGCGCGACGCTGAGCACATACATCGGTCCGTCACGCATAAGAAGCTAATATCAAAGTTCCGATACGACGATGCGCTGCGTTTGACGGGGATCGACACCCTTCTCGTTTCGCCCGTCGATACCAACGGTGTCGCGGAGCCCTTGATCACCTCCAGTTTCGAATACGATCCCAATGGCGACCTCTTGGCCGTGGAACGCAACGCCCCGTGGGGCCGGGAACTCCGGCGGTTCCACTATGACGCCAGTCGGCACGTTACCGCCGAAAGCGGCCCACATACGGAGGAAAGAAGCATTTATTGGGACGGAGCCTCGAACCCGGTGAACGCTCCTGGAGATAAGGTAACGGACAACATGGTTCGTTTGTTCGGGTCCCTGTCCGCCAGCTATGATAGCTTTGGCCGCTTGAAAGAGAGAAGTTCTGCGGAAGGCCGCGTGCGTCTCGAGTGGAACTCGTTGCACCAGCTGGTAGGCGCCAGCGCACAATGGAACGGCACCGCGTCTCTCGAACAATACACCTACGATGCATTTGGGCGCCGCATTACTAAGGTCACCAATGGCAGTGAGAAGGCGTTCCTATGGGAGGGCGAACGACTGCTGATGGAGGAGGACGACCAAGCCCGCCGCGTCTTCGTGTATCACGACGGCAGCCATGAACCCATTGGCTTTGTACTTTTGCCCGCCGTCGTCGCTGACCAAGTGAGTTCTGCGCCTGTGTATCGCTTTTTTTACCTTCACAACGAACCCTCGGGCTCGCCGTTTGCGTTGACCGACGAATATGGGACGGTGCTCTGGCACGCCCGGCTTGGTGCTTTTGGCCCTGTCGCGGACGGGGAAACAGACCCAGATGCACAAGGAGAGGGCGGAGGCATTGCCGACGGCTCCCAACTTGGCTATCAGCCGTTGCGCCTGCAAGGCCAGTACTTCGATTTGGCGACCGGGCTCTGCTACAACCGATTTCGCTATTACGACTTGCTCATCGGCCGCTTCATCAGCCCCGATCCGATCGGACTGCTCGGCGGCGAGAACTTCTACCGATACGCGCCGAACGTGTTTTCATGGATCGATCCGTTTGGCCTCGACGTCAACCAGAACAGGATCGATGGATCGCGTCGCGAAGCAACCGAGGCGCGTTCAATCGTCAGAAAAGGCAAAGGGCAGGTCCGAGTGCAGCGCGAATGTTATTTGAGAAAGTGCACGGGAAAGGGTGAGCGCGTAACAGACCCTCTAACAGGCGAAATGCGCCGCATAGATATCGTGGTCATCAACATCAGTAAGGGCAACGTTATGCGAACTGTCGAAGTCACGAGCAAGAATGCTCCCAAAGCAGAGCAGCTCAACAAGGAGAAGCGCATCCGAGCAGCAGGGGGGCAATGTATACGTGATCGAAAGACTGGGAAGCTCATTCGGGTTCCTCGCGTTTCGAGAGTGGTGCGCAGACGATGAGCCGTCGTATCGCTACTGGAAAATTTTCATAGCAAGTTCATAGGAGCACGCGTCATGGCAAAAAAAAGTGGCGAGAAGAAGGAAGATATTGAGGATGTCGAAATTTGGAATGTTGATGAAACACTTAAGTGCTATGGCCGAGATCGCTTGTTAAGAAGTCAGGCGGAAGGCCAATTCACCGCCATTATCAAGTTTCTCAGCGACAATGGCATGTTCAAGGAGAAGCGCCAGGCGATAGACGAAAACGGCAAGTTGCTGATCCGTCGTGTACTTGTTCGAGATCTCACAGACGAAGGATTTTCGTTCGTCAAAGCCGTACTTAAGCCATGGTTCGGATCGAAAGCCACGGCCAGGGATCCGAGTAACACGACGATTCTTGAGAAGTACCTCAAAGAAGTGCGCAAGTAGCTTTCCCCGAAATCGATCAATGTCTCATCGTGATATGTCCAGCAGAATCGCTCATCCCTTCGGCTCGCGCTTTTGACATGCTGGTAAAGTATACGGTGATTCTAATTTCAACCGCACCACTGCTTAAATATTAGGCGGACATGAAGAGTAAGTCTGGTAGTGTGAGAAGTACAACCATCCACACTTCAGGAGAGACCCTTCATGCCCTACGTGCAGCTTATTTCAGAAGAGCGGTACGTTATATATCATCTCAAGTTGTTCAAGCTCAGCCTGCGGGAAATTGCACGCCCCCTTGGGTCGGCATCACATCACCATCAGCCGTGAGATCCAACGCAATGGAACCGTTACCTCAAGCTTGATATATTGGCGTGAACGTGCCCAGCAACGAGCGCTGCAACGTAGAAGGCGGCCACGCCACCAACGACGACGCGCTTATACCTCGCTGGTGCGCTACGTTGAGCAAGTATGCGAGCAGAAAGATCACTGGATGTCATCGCTAACCCGGCTGAAGATGGAATCCGGACAATATCAGAATGCGCGTTAGCGTTGAGACGATCTATCGCTGGGTTTATCGCGATGCTCATCAAGGAGTGCCGCTTTTTAGTTTCCTGTGCCGCGATCACAAGAAGCGCCATTATGGAACAGGACGCGACCCTGTTGGAACTGGCCCGCTATGTTGTGCTCAATCGGGTAGGGGTTCGTTTGGCGCGCACTCCCAATGGCCATGGAATAGTTTATAGTGCCCCGGCGAGGCCGTTTAAGACGCCACTGTGGCTGACAGTCGACTGGCTTCTGGCCGCATTTTCTGAGCATCGTAGCAAGGCCATACCGGGGTTAAGTGCCTTAGTGAGAGTGTCGTGAGAAACCGCAAATGTATTGAGCAAACATATGCGAGCAGTGCTTTGCGCAGGATATGCGAGGAATGGGTAGACAATAATCCGAAAAGGAAACACAAACTGAAATAGAGGAAGGATTATTATCTATACTCAATGTTACCAGCCATGCTGGATTTGGCAAATTCAGCAAGGATCTATTAGGTGAAGCGTTTGATGTGCAACCGGTCGAAAAAGATGCCGAGGCAACAAAAGAACGATTAGAGCCCGCTCAGGTTTAGATAAATTTCTGGACAGCGTCTAGTACGATGGCATGTTCAGTTCTGACAGATAAGTCGTGAGAGAGAGTAAAAGGTCATTAGAGAAGCAGATCTCATTCGGTTCGTGTATTTTGCTTTTGGCTTGCGCGGTGTCCCCTCCCAGCGGAACTCCGACGTTCTCGTCATCAGGAGAAAAAATTACCTAGTCCTGCTCAACTACGAATGGCGAGGCGCCACCTGAAGAACATGGGATAGGAGTGACACTGCAGAATAATGTGGAAAGCGGGCCGTTATACTTGGTCTCTGCCCGAGCAGATATCACCAAGTCTAGCATCAGTCAGCAACGGCAGTGATCACATTGCAATTCCGTTTCAACGATGGGGGGTCGCTTCATGTGAAGCGGGATTCTAGAACTGAATACACGGAGCAGGTGGCGCAGTTCCGTTTGGTGCCGGAGAAGAAATCTACAACGATTCTCAATGCACAGAACATGTCATGTTTGGGAACCGCTGCGCATTGACAGGAAAAGGCCGAAAAGCAAGCCCGAGCCTACGATCCGAGCGTGACTGAGACCTTGTTTTATGGCGATATCTGAATTGCGGAGCAGTCTTTCGCCGCGATGCGGGTAGATGAGTCGCTGAGTTTAATGTTTCGTAGTACGTGCTGATGGAAATTTTGGGGCGATTACTAGTACCCGAGGCTATGGCAGAACAGCATGGATCGCGACTGGCCGTTAAAGCAATAGGCTTTCTCCTCGCCTATTTATTTATGATCCAAGCCGTCCGGCTGAGTGCGTAGGCATAGAGCCTGTATCAGTAGCTAAGTAAGTATGTGAGGCGCATCTTAAGGCAAGTTTGTTGCTCAATTTTTGGTGGATTTTCTACATTGGAATAATTGGGGGCACGATTTATGGCTACTACTGAAGAATGGATTGAATGGTCCCGCAGCGCTGCTCGGCCATATTGGCATACCAATCATCAACTCTTTCTTGAAGTTGCAATGCTATGTTGTCGCCACTTGCGAGACAATGGCGGATTGAGTCGCGTTCCAGAGTTGGCGAACGTTGAGCACTATTGGTTTATGCGATGGTGGTGTTTTGCCTGGGGAGGAGCCGGTGGGGATATTGTTGCCACCCCTTTGAAGCACTCTCGCCCTCTGTGGCAGAGGGGGTAGGCCGCATCAGCTCTTACTTGAGCTCAGCCACAGCGGGCGGGGTAGCGGGCGCTTTAGCCGTTGTGTGGGATTTAATCAAACGGGTACTTTTTGCGACAGGGCACGAAGATCTTATTCCCGGAGGCGACGCGCTTGCTTCGCGCCCTTCAGCCGAGCAGCTTGAATGGGCGTGGCGTGGTTATAAAGACGCATTTTCTTTGGATGCTCCATATATGGGGGAGATGAGGTGGCGTTTTGTTATTTCCGATCTTCCTCATGGATTAGAAGTACCTCCCCCCGCACAGGTGATCAATAACCGTTTCTGCTGGGCATGCGGCAATTGAACGGAGTCTACAGCCCGCGTATTAATCGCCGGCATGGCCGGGTGGGGCATGTATTCCAGTGCGTCCATGGCCGCCGCGCGGGGCATACAGTTGACCTTGACCATGCGGGACACATGGGATTGGAGCGGCGTAAATTGCTTGCCGTTACAAGGCGATCATCGTGTAGAAGGAATCGTACCTGTTGGAACTGGCCCGCCATGTTGTCCTCTGTTCGGTCAGGGCTCGTATGGTGCGCACTCCAGAGGAATGGCTATGGAGCAATTGTCGCGTTACGGCAGGCTGTGTGAGACACTGCTCTGGTTGACGATCGACTGGCTCTTACCGCCTTTTCTGAGCATAGTGAGGCCATACGGCGTTACATCGATTTTGTGGCAAATGGAAAAAATCAACCGGGGTGTGGGAGAAATTGAAGAGCCAGATTTTTCTGGGTTCTGATGAATTTGTGGCGAGCCTGCAACGCACTCTCGGTGCGGATGCTTCTCATCAGGAAATCCCTGCCGACCAGTGGACCAGGATTTTTCCGTGTTAGCCAACTTTCCAAAGCCCATACCGCTCATTATCCAGCAGCACGCCGAGGAATCCGCGCATCTGCGCCACGTTCGTTCGATTCAGGTATCGGCCCCGCACGTCAAACTTCATCACCTCCGCCGTCTCGACGACCGCTTGGCGGCTCACCTCGACGGACTGGCGGTAGCGGGAGAGTACGGTTCGAACGTATGTGAGGCCGCGCTAGAGTCGCCGGGGGTCGGTGAAGTGTTTGCAGCAGCGGTGCGGGCGATCGAGGAGAAGGACAAGCGGCGACTGGACAAGCTATTTGCCCTGGTGAACGCCGTGCCGGAAGCCCAGCCGGGATTGATTTCCGCCTTTGGCTGGGTCTCGGGCCAGCATCTTCAGGGAACTTGCGCCGAGCTACTCGCCTCGATGGAACCTTTTCGACGGCAGGTGGGTATCTCCGCCTGTGTCATGCATCGCGTCGACCCGGGCATGGCACTCACGCAATCGCTTGCCCATTCCAAGCCGCAGCTCCGTGCCCGTTCCCTGAGAGCAGCGGGTGAACTGGGACGTCTCGATCTGCTTGGGGCGTGTGGAAATGCGTTGCAGGATGGAGATGAGAGCTGCCGCTTCTGGGCGGCGTGGTCTTCGGTGCTGCTAGGGAATCGGGATAAGGCGCTCGACGCTCTGCAAACCTTCGTGCTCCTGCCCAATGTGTATCAACAGCTTGCCCTGCTGGTGTTTAAACTTTTGGCGCCGCCCCAAGCCAATGAACTGCTCAAGGTCCTGGCGCGAGACCCGGCGAATATGCGCCTTCTTGTTCAAGGCGCTGGTATTGCCGGTGACCCCTACTACATGCCTTGGCTGATCAAGCAAATGGAAGACATGAAGCTTGCTCGTCTTGCTGGCGAGTCGTTCAGCCTCATCACCGGTCTCGATCTTGCCTATCTTGATCTCGAACGCAATGCTCCCGAAGGGGTGGAGTTCGGTCCGAATGACAACCCGGAAGATGAAAACGTCGCCATGGACGAAGACGATAACCTGCCCTGGCCTGACCCGGCGAAGATTCAGGCATGGTGGGAGGCCAACAAATCCCGCTTCAGAAACGGTGAGCGATACTTCATGGGAGCGCCTGTCACGCGTGAGCACTGCGGAAAAGTGTTAAAGGAGGGCTATCAGCGCCAGCGCATCGCAGCAGCGCGATATTTGTGTCTGCTCGAACCCGGGACGCAACTATTTCCTACGAGTGCGCCGGCCTGGCGGCAGCAGCGCTGGCTATCAAAGATGAGCTGAGGCAGAGCCAATCTGCAAGAGAGTTGTACCTGAAGTCTTAGGAGGCAATTGAATGCATCCTGATGATTTCGATGCACCGTTGTCCCATGAGGTGATCGCGCAGTTTGAAAACAGCTCGATAGCGCCAGCTTCCTGAAGCTTCACACGCACCGTTACTGCTTGACGCTCACATTTTACTTGGGCGTTAAATACTCCTGCGCCTCTATCTTGCCCACTACGGGAACGGCGGGAATCCGCGCTTACGGTTTACGGACCTGTGTTTCAGTGCGGCGAGCATTTGGTAAATTGCGATCAAGTCGATATTGGCAAAATCAGTTTTCATTACTCGCCCCATGAAATGGCCGAGGGTGCACAAATAACGGTTTTGTGGAAATTGCCGTCTCATCGGAGCATACTAAATCCTTTCATCTAATTCTTTCCTGCCCTGACCTATCAAGCACAGAGCTGCTTAAAGAAGCAGATGGCGACGGATCGCAACGGATTACAACTGTATGGGTGAGCGTCTACCTGGACCACTTGTCTCGACACCCAACTCATCCCGAATCGATGAGGAAACAATGTGCCGGGCGCCATCAAATTTTCCAGGTCCCACGGGCAACATGAGTATGTTGGACGCTGGGAGTTACGTTGATAGCAGCCAGGTACCGATGTCTGGAGGCGTTCCCTATGCGATTGGCCAGGCAAGCCTTGTTCGCATTCCAATTCCCGGCACCGATGGACTGGCAATAGAGTTGCGTCCAAGGGGTTTCATTCCGTCTGGTGGATCAACCTCAACGCTCTTTTTTCAGGATAGTACTGGGAAGCGTCACCTGCGGCTTGACTATGGGTACAACGTCAAGACCAATACCATCGACTATCACTGGAACCAGAAAGGCACATACGCCAATTTTGGCGTAACGGGCCATTCCGCCGCAGGTCGAGCTGGGCAGATTGTTTACAGCACTGCAAAATACTTTAAATACGCTGGGCGCGTACTGGGCATCGCGGGTGTTGCAATTGACGCTGTCTCTATCGTTCAGGCAAGCAAGCCGCTAAGGCGGGCATCAGAGGTGGTAGCAGGATGGGCAGGTGCTTGGGCCGGCTGTAAGGTAATTGGAGCTGGAGGTGCGGCAATAGGTACTACCGGGTCAGTGTTTGGAATAGCGGTAGGTGGAATTGTTGGCTGCATCATTGGTGGCGCGAGTGGCTACGTGGGCGGCTCAATGCTGGCTGGAGAAGTCTACGATTGGGTTGAAGGGACGTTCTTCACTCCCCTGCCTGAAGTAGCGATGCCATGACCAAAACCACTATCCTGGTGTGCCGCGATCCACGCGGTTCAAATTGGCAGCTCGGCCCGCTGTCCTCAACTCACGGCTCTGAGGCACTGATAGGGTGGAGACAAATTCCCGATCCGGTGGATGACGGCGTGCCAACCGACGTCGCAATGGTAATGGCTCGAGCGTTTACTGCCGTCGCCCGTGTTACTTTCCTTTGTGCCCCCGAAATTAATGGGGTGAAGGATGGCTGGACACAGTCGGGTGAGGAATTTGTTCGCGCAATGCGGAAGCCGGGACTCGCCAGGGTTATCAGCCGGGTTATCGACCGTATTCCTCGTGATGCGGCACTGGTGTCTACGCGGCGGCCAGAAACCGCGTTGCGTCTATTTGATGATCCGGCTTTCCCTTGGTGGATGCAAGGGCAAATCGTTTTGCTCTCTGCTCATGAAGCGGGGCCGCCCGAACTGGATTGTGAGTGCGCTATATCTCTTGTGGACAACGACGACTGGTCGAATCAGAAAGAAATTCTATCAGAGGCGGGAATACTGGGCATGGTGCGTCCCGGTGTCGATGGAGATGTTGCCGGTCTTTTCTCTCTAGTACCCTCTCTTGAGGCGGCGCTCCTCTCTACACTTGAAAATGAAACGTCCCGTGCAGGCTTCGAATGGGCTGTATTGCCCGAGGATAAGTTTTGTGAATTCCTTGCGCATAGTCCCTCTCCTTGACTAAGATAAAAGCGTTGGAGCCCTGTTGATAGGGCTGCCGAAATGGTTTAACAGCGCTGGAGGCTTTGATGGAAAAAATCGGGCGCTTCAAGGTTCTTGAAGAGCTGGGCAGGGGCGGCATGGCGGTCGTCTATAAAGCCCACGATCCCAACATCAACCGCTCGTTGGCTATCAAGGTCTTGCTGGAAGAACGCTGCGGCGACAAAGAATATCGCTCGCGATTTCTTGCAGAGGCAAAAGCTGCCGGTCTTCTATCCCATCCTAACATTGTCACAATCTATGACATAGGTGAGGTGAATGACCGGCCATACATTGTCATGGAACTCCTGGAAGGGGAATCTCTCGACCAATACATGAAGTCGGCGTCAAATCGCTCGATTCGGGATGACCTGGCTATTGGTATCCAGCTCGCGAAAGCGCTGGATTATGCCCATAGCAAAGGTATCATCCACCGCGACATCAAGCCGAGCAATATCATCCGTCTCAAAGGCGGCAACAATATAAAAATTACCGACTTTGGCATTGCTCGTGTCGAAGATCCCGAACTGACACGGCAAACGCAGATGGGCGAGGTGCTGGGAACGCCTCAGTACATGTCGCCTGAACAGGCACTCGGCCGCCATGTCGATAAACGCTCCGATCTTTATTCGGTTGGCGTTTTGCTCTACCAGCTAATGACCGGAAAAAAACCTTTCGATGGCAGCACGATCGCTACCCTGCTGCTGCAAATCACCACAACCGAACCGGTACCGGTCGACCAGATTGTTCCCGGTATTCCACGATCGGTGAAATTGATCGTTGAGCGGTTGCTAAAGAAGGACCCGGACAAGCGATTTCAAAACGGCAAGGATCTGGCTGACGCGCTGGTTGATGCTCTCGAGGAATTGCGCGAGAACGAGGCGGAACGCGCGAAGCCTAAAGGATTATCCATTCGCGTCAAATGGACCTTCATAATGTCGGTGATCGTTTCGATCACCATGATCATTGGGGCTACATGGTTATACAAGCGACAGTATGCCAGCATCGTACAGCAGGCCACGGAATATGGCAGTTCCATGGTTCGTTTCATGGCATCGGAGAGCGCAGAGAAAGTTTTCAATGAAGATTGGATTTTTCTTGAAGTGTTCATTCAGGATGCAATGGTTGGCCAGCGGTTCAGTTACCTGGATCTGGTGGATAGTAACGGCATAATCAGGGGAAGTAGTGTTTCCGGGAGAATCGGGCAACCACATCAGGAAATAGATAATGGCGAACTGATCGCCAGCATTGGGGATGTTTCCATACAGCGCTACGACGCACCGAATTTATCTTCTGTGATGGACTTTGATTCGCCGATCGTATTTCGTGGCAAAGCCATAGGTCGCATTCATCTGGGCATGCATTGGGACCCCTTGGAAGAATTAAGCCGGCAGATCGTCTTTACCATGCTGTTGCTCATGCTGGTAACCGTTGCAGCGGCATCTGTCGTGGCCTATGCGCTCGCGAGTGCAATTTCCAATCCGATCCGGACATTGGGCAGATCATTTGGAGAAATCAAGAAAGGGAATCTGGGTTATAGAATCGCACAGGCAAGAAAGGACGAGTTTGGCGAACTCTTCCAATCGTTTGATGAGATGGTGGAAACGCTGCAGAAGAACAGCGAGAACGCCATCAACGAGCAAAAGAAATAGCGGTTAAGCGCCCGTTCGTTGAACGATAGGCAAAGGCTGAAGTTGCAGCGGGTGCTGATTGAGGATTCTATCAACCATCCGGCATAAACTGCCGGCTCGTTTATTTATTGATGGGTTGCGCTATGCTTAGCCATCCTGCCTGAAACACTTATAGCGCCGTTAAAAATAATGGCAAAAAAAGCATTATCGGTTTTGACGGGTGTACCCCGCATTTATCTGGCATTTCTTCCGCTTATTGTTTTGGCTGGATGTGCCTCAGTGCCGCAGGGTACCATTACCGAAAAACTTCGCATTATCAGCGGAGAGGAATATGTGGTACATACCGCGGAAACTGGCGACACATGGGCTGGGCTGGCCGACACCTATCTGAAAGATAAAAGCAAGGACTGGCTAATAGCCGATTTCAATAAAACCGGTGAAGTCATGCCGGGTCAACAAATCGTCATCCCCCTCGTCCATCCCAATCCTGTGGGTGTTTACCCATCGGGCTATCAGAGCGTGACGATTCTGTGTTATCACCGGTTTGGCCCGAATAAATCCAGAATGGTCATTACGCCTGAGGATTTCGAAACTCAAATGGCGTATCTCCAGAAGAACGGATACCGGGTGATTCCTCTTTCAAGCATTCATTCCTTTTTAAAGGGGGAAGCCGCTCTCCCGCAGCGCGCGGTGGTGATAACGATAGACGACGGTTATCGTTCTTCATACAAGTTTGCCTACCCTATTCTCAAGAAATACAACTTCCCCGCCACGCTGTTCATTTATTCGGATTTCATAGGCTCGGGCGACGCATTGGGCTGGAATGAGATCAAGGAGATGGTTCGTTCCGATCTCGTCGATATCCAGCCTCATTCAAAAACACATGCCTCCATGACTAAGCGTTGGGCGGACGAAAGCGCTGAGGCCTATCGCCATAGAGTGGCTGAGGAAATCCGGATTCCCGGCCAGCAAATGAAAAAAATGCTTGGCTTGCCTTTGCATACTTTCGCCTATCCGTTCGGGGACGCGAACGAATTTCTTGTGTCACAACTCAAAAGCGCCGGGTACAAAGCGGGAGTTACCGTGCAGGCGGGAGGTAATCCTTCTTTTGCCTATCCATTCAGACTCAGAAGAACCATGATTTACGGAGACCGGGACATGGGCGCCTTCATCAGGAGTTTGCGGGTATTTACCCCGGAAAACTTGAAATGATCTGTTCCCTGTCACTTCTGTTATCCCGCGGTAGCTTTGCCTCGCTCGTTGCCATTGTGGTGGTGGGTTTGAGCGGTTGTGTTCAGCCATCCGCGCGGCTTTCGCCCGAGCCAATTTCCACGACTGTCAATAGGGAAAAACTTGCCCTGGATTTACAAGAGAGAGGAGAGTTGGCGGAAGCCCTTATCCAATGGACAATACTTTCCACAATCGAGCCAGCAAACCGCGATTATGAAAATAGGGTAACCAGAACGAAGCAGCTGATTGATAACAAGTCGAAATCCCTCATGCTCGACGGCATGTTCAACCTGCGCCGGGGAGCACGTGAGGCGGCAAGGCTATCCTTTCTGAAGGTACTTGCATTGAATCCAAGGAATAAGGAAGCGCTTGAGCATCTGCGTCAACTTGCAATGCCGCCTTCGACCGAGAGCAAGAACGGCGGCAAGTCCTAGGCCTTCGTAGAAAAAATGCGATGTAAAGAAGAAACGCGAGGCAATGAAGGAGGCCCCCGCAGCCCGATTGGACAATATGCTTGAGTTGTTTCCGAATTGGATGTGAAAGGTGAAGTACCTCCAGCGCTACATTTTTATAGCTTGATGTCACATTTATGGGCGCGGGTTGCGCGACTGTTCCTCCCGATCCAGAATTGCCCGGATTTCAGCACGGTTTGCCTTCGCCAACTCATGATTAGGCTCGATTTCGAGTAGTTTGTCGAGGCTATCAAGCGCTTCGCTGAAGTTCTGGCGTCTTCGGGCTCGCACAGAGTCCGCATAGTAAGTTTCCACCACCTGAGGTTTTATTTTTTTCAGAGCCGCCTTCGCGCGCGCATGCTCCGGTTCCAGCTTTAATGTCCTTGCATAAGCGGTATAAGCTTTGGCAAGATCTCCGTCGTTTACCCACTGATTACCCTCCCTATAGGCCTGCTCGGCATCCCCTGACGCTTCTGTTTGTTCAAGTTGTCTTTTCAAACGCTCGTCAGCGGGATATGTGCTCGAGGCCTTGGACAAAAGCTTTTTTGCCGCTGCAAACTGACCGGAGTCGGTCATTTTTTTTGCATGGCCCGCGTAAACTGTAGCCAGCAAATCATCCACCTCGCCACTAGCCTCTCCCTCCATTCTGAGTTGCTCCAGAATACGGGCGGAATCCGCAAATCGGCCCTTGGCATATAAGGCTTTGGCTTCCGATAATCTCAGGTTAGAGGTTTCCGGCGCAGCAGGCTGCTCAACAGGGGAGGGCATCCTGTCTGGGGGAGGTTTTTTCCCCGGGACCTTTATGGATCGGCCCGCCTCCAGATCATCGGACATGATAATGTCATTATACCTGGCGAGTATGTAGAATTTGAACGGATCACCTAGAAAACGTCTTGCGATCAGCGAGAGCGTCTCACCCTGCTGTACCTCATAGGAGAAGTATTCCTTACCCAGCATTTCAACGGGATCCGCATCGATTTGCGACAGCAAACTTGATGCATATTTGTGATTGGGTTCCAGCACGAGCACCTGCTCCAGCAAGGGTCTGGCTTTTTGCCCTTCGCCATGCTGAAGTGCGTCGACGCCTTGACGGAATAATTCTTTCGCAGTGCCTTGCGGCACGATAACTACTGGGACCGGTGCCGATTCGGGTTCCACCGGCGGTGGCGCGGGTTGTAATACCGGTGCCAAAGCGCAACCGCTGAGACCTGCACACAGTAGAACGGCATGATAAGCACTAAGGGGTCGCATAACTGGTCCGATTCAAGCTCATGGACATATTTATTTTGCCTTTTTATACCTGCCTTGTGGTTATGAAGGTTTGCCTCTTTCCTCTTTCTTTCCTCTATTCAACGTATTTACTGTAGTGATGGTTTTTCCTGGCCAGTTTCCAATGCAGCAGCCAGCCGATCCTTGAAGGGGTCGCCCAACTTCGCGACGTCTTCCACATTGATCAGTTCCTCAAAAGCATCTTTGCCGGATAATTCCGTGCTTTCAATGACCACGGCATTCGGCGGGAGGCTCGTGGAAATGGAAGATGTAATATAAATGACCGGCAGTGCGCCAAAGCCGGGTAGTTGACAGGATGCGAGTGGATAGTGCAGTGTATTCAGTATGTTGATGATCCCTGGTTGCCTGGAAATGACAATATGCATGGCCAGATAATGCAAGACAAATTGCTGCAGCTCTCCATCGTTCCGGTTGCGGTTTGCCAGCAGCTCCTTCAACTGGCGAAGAGAGTAGCCCGCGTAAGTAACCATCGACTTGAAGGGGGAAGTCACCGTTATGGTCCTTGTCGCCCCATCCGATGTCGCAATATGCCGATATTCCCATGGCGCCAGTTCGATTGAAGATGTCATTTGCATGAGAGGGGAATTCAGCTCCCTGGGCAGATAAAAAGGCGCTACGGTTGCGATGTTTTCATAAAGCGCTTTCAGCTCCTTGAAGGCCTGTTCAGAACCTTTGACTATTTCTTTTCCGCTCCCCTGTATATGTTCCCCGAATATGCCACGTGGGCGAAATAGAGGAGCGAGACTTGCAATATACTCCTGCATCTGTCCATTGATAATGTCACCCGCCGTCCTGGTCAGTTTTCGTAGAGTGAGGAGTTTTTGCGTCGTGTAGTCTTCTTCCATTGAAGTTCCTAATGTACCGTTCAAGGTGTTCCGAAAAGCATACGGAGTTTTTAAACGGATTTTGTTAATCTAGGAATATCTACTCTCATGGATGGATAGTAAGCTGATTCAATGCGCTAATCCAGCGTAAGATGATGCACGGGCTGATCGGTTTTTTTGTTTATCGATAGAACAGCCCTCTCTCCCATCATTATCGAAGAAAGCCGCGGGTTAGCCTTACGCCCGCGTTTTCGAACGCCTATCATCTTCCGATGATAGGCGGCTGGCGGTGGTTTCATCGGAAGTTCCCCAATAAATAAAAAAAATTTGATTTTCTTATGCCGTGATCTATACTTTGTCGACCAACCTTACATAGTCTGTGAAAGAAGCTATTTCATCCGCTGGTAAGTAAAGGCGCTGGCATGCTTGATTCCGATAAGAAAGATCGTTTCTTTGATTGGCTATGTGTCTTGGTAACGTTTAACGTTACCAGTGTTAAGGGTGGGCAGGCAAAAAATGAGTTATCCGATGAGGTCCGGATGTATCGCAAAGGGCGTTGCCCTTTCGTTGTTTTTGACTTTGAGTTGGGCGGGCTACGCGTCAGCACAAACTCAAACACCGGCGCCCGAGCCATCCCCTCAAGTTCAATATTTTCCCGTTAAAACAGTACTGATTCAGGGCAATACTCTCCTGCCGGAAGGAGAACTAGCAGCGCTGGTCAACCATTTGCCGGGTGATAGAAGGACCCTGGACGACTTCAAGGCGGGCGCTGCGGCGATACAGCAAGCGTACCGCAAGGCGGGATACGGGGGCGTGGTCGCCTTCGTCCCCGAGCAGGAATTGCACAACGGAGAGATTGTCATCCGCGTGATGGAGGGCAAAGTCGCCGCGATAGAGGTAACCGACAACGAGCGGTATGACGAGGCCAATATCCGGCGTAGTCTGCCTCACCTGAGAGAGGGCGAAACCCCGCTCATTCGGGCAATTGACCGGGATATACAGTTAAGCAACGAGAATCCTGCAAAGGAGTTGCGAGTCACGCTTGCAGCCGGGGCAAAACCCGGAGACGTGGACGCGAAAGTCAGAGTAATCGAGGAAAAGCCGATACGCGTTCTGCTTGGTCTCGACAGTTCAGGCACGCCTTCGACGAGCCGATTTCGTGCAAACATCGGCTTTCAGCATGCCAATATGTGGAACCGCGATCATATTGGCACCTTCCAGTTTCAAACTTCTCCGACCAACCCGGATCAAGTACACGTTTACAGTGTTGGTTACCGGGTGCCTTTATACAATCACTCTGCTGCGATTGACGCTTTCTTTGCGCATTCGAATGTAAATAATGTCTCTACGACCACGCCCGCGGGTCCGCTAGGGTTTACCGGCAGTGGCGATGTAGGCGGCTTTCGCGCACATCGGTATCTTACCCGCATCGGTGAATATGATCACCGCGTTACCCTGGGGTGGGACTGGCGTCACTATAACAATAACTGCTCCATCGGTAACTTTGGCTCCGCGGGCTGCGGGCCTGCCGCTGCCGACGTGACCTTGATGCCACTCAGTCTCGGCTATACGGGTCAGGTTCAGGGGCCGAGGCTATCGTGGGGATTTAACACCACGGTATCAGGCAATGTAGGCGGAAGCAGCGAACGGGAATTCGGCCTGGCGCGCCAGTGGGCGGATAAACATTATACTGTCTGGCGTTTTTTTGGCTTCGGCAACCTCTCGCTCCCCGCGGGTTTCGGCCTTGCAGGGCGGGTAGCCGCACAATATAGTCCCGATGCGCTTGTCCCGGGGGAGCAGCTCGGCATAGGCGGCGCGGGCAGTGCGCTGGGTGGGGTCATCAGTGTGCGCGGCTATCGTGAAAGGGAAGTTGTGGGTGATTTCGGCACTTTTTTCAATCTGGAAGCCCTTGGTCCCGATGCGGGCACGTTTATCAACCTGAGGGGTTTTCACGTTCGGCCGCTTGTTTTCTTTGATTTTGGCTGGGTAGGCAATAACAACAATGCGCGCTGCATGATAAACGACACATCCTGCTCGCTCGCTGGTGTGGGGGGTGGCCTTCGCCTGGGTTACGGCAAAAGGTTCGCCGCCCGGCTCGATCTTGGCCATGCGCTTGAGGATGGAAACCAGAAATCTGCGGGTACCACTCGCGGACACATGACTGTTAATTTTTCCTTTTGAGACGATCATGAGCCCCCTCTTCATAAAAAGCTTAAACCGCGTGTTCAGGGCTGAAGAAGGGATCATGGCCCGGAACCATGCTTCAAAATCGCCTCTTGAAACTGCCAATTGCGTTCGTGGCAGTTGCCGGCCGCAAAATGACAATCAAGATCGGTATTCCCTTTTACGCATTGCTGCGCTCGCGGTTCTGCCGTTTAGCATCGCTTCTGTAGCGGTTCACGCTCAGCCGCCAGCTCCGTTACCGGTTGAGCCAACCGTCGTGCACGGTATTGCTACAATTGATACCGCTGGCGGCCACATGACTGTGACCAACAGTCCCAATGCAATCATAAACTGGCAGGACTTCTCCATTGGCGCCGAGCAAGGGGTGCATTTCAACCAGCTGGACGCCACTAGCCAGGTGCTGAACCGTGTCATTGGGGATGACCCTTCACAGATTTTGGGTGGCCTGAGTAGTAATGGTGGCGTGTGGCTGATCAATCCGCATGGCGTGTTGTTTGGCGAGAATGCCCGAATCGATGTGGCTGGGCTGGTCACTTCCACGCTGGATATTTCCAATATCGATTTCATGGCGGGAAAATACAATTTCCTTTCCGGCGCGGCAAGTCCTGGTCAGGTCACCAACCAGGGGCACATCCACACCACTTTCGGTGGCCGCGTATGGCTGATAGGCGGGCAGGTGCGCAATGAAGGGCTGATCCAGACTCCAGGTGGCAATACCGTGCTCGCAGCGGGTAAAAGCGTGGAGCTCATCGATTCAGGGGCGCCGAATGTCGTTGTGCGGGTAAGCGCACCAGAGAACGAGGTTGTTAATCTCGGCAGTTTGGTGGCTCCCGGAGGTAGCGTGGATGTGCACGGGAGCATCGTAAACCAGGGCGGTATCATCCGCGCTGATAGTGTGGGAGCGGGCAGCAGCGGGCGTATCGCCCTAACGGCAAGCCAGGGTTTGACGCTGGCAGGCGCTAGCGTAACCGGAGCAAGTGGCGGCAATGTGACAATGACAGGAGGGAAATCAACTTATCTTGCGGGTCTTGTCGATGTTTCAAGGCAACAGGGGGCGGGCGGCAACATCCAGCTCAATACAGGCATCCTGGAAGGTATGGCGAGCGGAAGCCTGCGCGCGGATGGGGAGCAGGGGGGGCATATCCGGGTTGAAGGGGGCGGGGCGGCCGGGTTTTCTTCCCGGTTCTCGGCCACAGGCAGCATTCAAGGGGGAACGATCGATGTAACAGCGGCGAGTCTGTATCTACTGAGTGCGCAGGTTGATGCCTCTGGTGGCGCGCAGGGTGGCGTCATCCACCTCGGGGGCGGCTGGCAGGGCGGGGGCAGCTTGCCGCATGCGCGGGAAGTATTGATCGGGGTTGGCAGCGAGATCAAGGCCAATGCCGGTATTAACGGCGATATCTCCGGCAAAGGCGGGGAGGTAGCTGTCTGGTCGACGCACAGCAGCCAGCATTATGGCTTGCTCCAGGCACTCAACGGGGGGCGTATCGAGCTTTCATCGCAGGGGGAGATTCGGCAAACCGGGGCCCTGCAGGCGGGTTTAGGCGGCACGGTACTGTTTGATCCCAAAAATATTGTAATCACGGATAACCCGCCGGATAGCGTGACAGTGGCACAAAATTTCCTTGGAAGTACGGTGGGAGCCGGGCCAGGCGATGAGTTTGGGTCGGCAATCTCCCTTGATGGTGACCGGCTAGCTGTTGGCGCGCCCCGGACTTCTGGGGGGGACGCGCCGACTCCGGGTGCGGTCTATCTCTTTACTGGCGCCGGCCCAAGTTCTTCAGGTCTTGCTCTACAAACCACGCTTGGTTCTAGCACAGCGAATGAGTTAGGAATTACAGGTCTTTCCAATGGTGACCGGTTTGGCGGTGCCGTCGCGCTAAATGGGGATTTGCTGGTCGTGGGCGCTCCCTATACAGATGGTAGTGAATTTTTAACGGACTCCGGGGCGATTTATATTTTCGATGGAGTTACTTCAG
This sequence comes from Nitrosospira briensis, assembly GCF_900115125.1. Lineage (GTDB taxonomy): Bacteria > Pseudomonadota > Gammaproteobacteria > Burkholderiales > Nitrosomonadaceae > Nitrosospira > Nitrosospira briensis_A. The sequence continues at coordinate 55,693 of NZ_FOVJ01000004.1, forward strand.
GGCAATTACATCAGCAGCAAAAGTTCGAGGCAAGTGAATCGTTTCCCCTCCAATCGGGAGATCATTTCGGATATGGTGTTGCGCTTTCCGACCAAGGTCGATTGGTGGTAGGGGCTAATGGCGTTGCTAATAAAGGAGCGGTGTATTTGTTTTCGAGCGATGACGGTTTTCAAACTATTTCCCAGCAGGGGATGTTGTTGTCACCATCGACCGCTGACAACGGATTTTTTGGCCGCGCAGTAGCACTGGAGGGAGACCGGCTGGTGGTGGGGGCGCCAGGAGAGAACGGTAATCGAGGCTCTGTTTATCTATATACTGCAAACTTTAGCGACTTTGCTAACAGCGTCAGCCTGCAACCGAAGCTGTCCCTTTCTACTGCCACTAACGCTTTCTTTGGTATTTCAGTGTCACTGGATGGGGAGCACATGGCCGTCGGTGCGTCTGGTGAAAATTTCGAAGGAGATAATCCAAAAACAGCAGCTGGCTCAGTGTATATTTATTCAGGAGTAGGGCCTGATTTAAGTCTGCCTAATTCTCCTCAAAAAATCGATGCAAACGATGTTACGGAATTAGAAGCAGGCGACCGGTTTGGGGACGGCGTTTCCCTGGATGGCGATCGGCTTGCTGTGGGTTTGCGCGGACGCGGAAGCGACACTGGCGCGGCATATCTCTTGTCCGGGATATCCAGCTTTGGCGACAGCGTGAATAGCGCTACTTTCTTGAACAATCCTTCCGGTGACAGTTATATTACTCCGGCTGCCCTTACTACGTTGCTGAATGCGGGAACAGGCGTAATCCTTCAGGCTAATAACGATATCACCGTTTCTTCCACGATTCCTGTCAGCTCTGACAACGAAAGTGGGAGGGGCGGTAATTTTACGCTTCAGGCAGGACGAAACGTTGCAATTAATGCAAGCATCACCACGGATAATGGAAACTTTACGGCCATAGCGGGAGACCCAGCCGCGAATGTCAGCTTCAGGGATCCGGGTACCCCGACGATGACCATCGGCGAGGGAGGTAGCCTGAATGTTGGTTCCGGCACGGCGACTCTTGCTGCCTTGGGTGGTAATTTCATCAACAACGCGGGTAATCAGGCAATCCTGACTACGGGAGCAGGACGCTGGTTGATTTACACCGGCGAACCTGGCAACGCCAATTTCGGTGGCTTGGCGAGTGGTAACCTCGCACTATGGAACTACCGCTATCCACAAAATCCTCCGGCGACTATCACGGGAAACCGTTACCTGTTCGACACGGATCAGCCGCAGAGCCTCACGTTTAGTACGTCTGGAGGAAGCCTGACCAAGACCTACGGAGAGGATGTGACTTCTCTGTTGCCGAACCCGACAGTCACCGGCGCAAACTCAAATACTTATGGTGGGGCGATCATCGCGGATAATAGCGTGCCGCTCTCGGAACTGTTTGAGGGTGTCGCTGCAGTGAGTTCCGAAGGGGCGCAAGCTACCGCCAATGTTAGCGGCTCACCCTATGACATAATCGTTGCTGCCGGTACGCTTTCGAGTTTAACTGGCTATGGAATGGAATTTGATTCAACAGGGACAATTACCGTTACTCCCGCCACCTTAACCTACGAAGCCGATCCCGCAATACGTTTAGCAGGGCTGCCAGTTAGCGGATTGACGGGCACAGTCACAGGTTTTGTAGAAGGCGACAATCAGCAAGCCGACACTAGCGGTGTACTGATATGGACTACGCCGGCAACAACCGCTTCTCCCGAAGGCGCTTACGCTATTAATGGGGGGGGGCTTTCCGCGATGAACTATACCTTCCAGCAGGCGGAAAGCAATGCCACCGCGCTTACCCTTCGGGAGGGTATAAATAACGCGGCTAATAATCCTCCGTTCAAGCAGAATACGCTGGACACCAGCGTTCAGAGTATAAATACAGCCATATACGGAAGTTTCCCGGTGCTGAATCCGGTTACTACCGGTTTTGTCATCGATTTAGCGGCGATGAAGGCGCCGCAATTCGGCCGTCTCGATCTTTCGCGCATGAGCCGTGATGAGATGCGTCAGCTTATAGAGGAGCGACGGGAATTCAAGGAGAAATTGTTCGCCGATGCCATTTACAAGCTGGAACTGGACCCCAGCCTCGCTAATGTTCCTCTATGCCGTAGTTTGGCGGATGCCGATACAGGATTATGCAGGCTCACCGATGCTCAACGGCTGGCGCAAGCGTCGAAAGTGACGCAAGAGGAACCATCAAGGATACACCGTAAGACGAAGGTGGCAAGATTGCCCCAGATTGAACGCAAATTCGTTGTGCTTTTCGGTACTGATCAATACGTCGACACGAATATTCCCCCGCTGGAGAATGCAATTTTCGACGCCGAGACAGTTGGAAAATTGTTTGCCGACAAACTGGGGTATGAGGTCAAGGTAGTAAAGAACGCGACCAAAGCCGACATGGTCCGAACCCTTAACCAGTTGTCAACAGAGATGCAGCCACATGATAGCGTGATTATTTATTACGCCGGCCATGGTTACCGCAATGAAAAGACCGGCGGCGGCTACTGGATTCCAGCGGATGCGTCGGTTACAGATCCAACAACCTGGATCTCGAATACCGATGTCTCAAGCATGATGTCGGATATTAGCGCCAAGCAGATGGTCATGATAGCCGACAGTTGCTACTCCGGAACTTTTGCTGAGCAGAAGCTTGGGATGGCCGGTACGGGAATTAAACCGGACGAGGTTCTGGCGAAGCGATCGGTGATCGTGATGTCTTCCGGCGGGGACGAGCCAGTTGCAGACGAGGGCAAGGAGGGGCACTCGATTTTTGCCTGGGACTTAATGCAGGCGCTTGACGATGTCGATAACTGGCAGCCCGGTACAACCATATTCGAGCAGGTCAAACGGGAGGTGATGAAGAGCTTTCCGCAAACTCCGCAATATGGAGCCGTGAAATCTGCCGGGCATGAGGCAGGGGGAGAGTACTTGTTCGAGTTCAGACAACTCGAATAAGCCCAATAAAATGTATCCATAGCGCCGTGGATGCGGATCATCAAAGTCTTTTAAATTTCGCCCAGAAATTTGACGACCTTGTGCTGGACGCACGGCGACTCCCTTTCGGCACTTAAGCTTAATGGTTGGCCTGGCTTTCCTTCAAAACATACCCGCTCCTTCCCGATCCTTCCTTAAGCTGCGGAATCAGGCCCTGCAACCCGCACGGAACAAACAATGAATGTCAGCGCTCCAAGTTCTGATTTACTATCATTATCAGAGAAGACCATTTTTTTGTAATGGGCTTGATAATCCCGACCTTGCCGCAATAGCCTTCTTGGAACTATGAAATTAACAGAATTGCCTGAGGATGATCGCACCGTCATGACTCCGTCCACACCTGCCGGAGCAGATGAGCGGGCGTCCCAGGCACCGGGTGACAATGCGTTGCCGATCGGAACGGTGCTGAACGAATTCGAAATTATCGGCTTGGTCGGTGAAGGAGGCTTCGGTATCGTCTATCTCGCCTACGACCATTCCCTGCAGCGCAAGGTGGCGCTCAAGGAATATATGCCCGCAGGACTGGCTTCGCGGAAAAGCGGGATGACGGTCGCAAAGTCGACGCAGCATCTGGAGACCTTTCAGGCCGGCTTGCGCAGCTTTATCAATGAAGCCAGATTACTGGCCCAATTTGATCATCCGTCCCTGGTCAAGGTTCATCGTTTCTGGGAGGCTAACGGAACGGCCTATATGGTTATGCCGTTCTATGAGGGCAGAACGCTGAGGGATACTCTGCGCCAGGAGGGGAACCCACCTGGTGAGCTTCGGCTCAAGCAGCTTCTTCAGCACCTGCTCGATGCGCTGGAAATCATTCACGCCGAAAGCTGCTTTCATCGGGACATCGCTCCCGATAATATTCTTATTCTCAAAGACGGCCGGCCTCTCCTTCTGGATTTTGGCGCCGCCCGCCGGGTCATCAGCAATATGACGCAAAATCTTACTGTCATACTGAAGCCGGGCTACGCGCCAATTGAACAGTATGCCGAAATGGAGTCGATGAAACAGGGCGCATGGACCGATATTTATGCTCTGGCCGCAGTAGTATATTACGCGATTACGGGGAAGACGCCGGTGCCAGCCGTGTCCCGGATCATTTCCGATTCACTGGATCCGCTTTCTCGATTTGAAGGCGGACAGGGCCGCTACAGCCCCGCATTTTTACATGCCATCGATAAGGCATTGGCTGTCAAGCCGGAAGAGCGTCCCCAGAGCGTTGCGGAGCTGCGCGCCCTTTTGGATCTGGCGGCCCCGGCGCCTTCGCCAAGGGTAGAGCGTTCTCCTTTAGACACGAGGGCAACGATTGAGTCCAGGACTGTCGTTGCACCTGCCAATGGTTCGCTTGAGTTAGTCAGGCCCGGCACTGGCTCTCCCGCAGTGCTGTATGGTTCTGGAGCCGTTGTGCTCGTCGCCTTGATTGCAGGGGCCTGGTTTTTCACTCGGGAAGAGCCGGGGCAGCCGCCTATGCCGGAAACAACTCAAGAAATGGTAGTTGCCAAGCCTGCTCCTTCCGCTGATCACTCTTCGCCCGACAACACCGTGGAGGGGTCAGACATTGCCCCTACCACCCCCGCTAGCTCCACTACTCCCGCCAGTCCGCCAAAACCGGATGCCTCCCCGCAACCCGAGGTCGTTGCGCCACAGGCATTCGCTCCTCCCCCACATGAGATCCAGCAAGAAATCCCGATGAAACTTCCGGAGGAGCCTGGGGAAAAGGTTGATAAACGCGAGAAAGGTGTCGCGCCTCGCCCGGGAAGCTCGAGCAGCCCGCAGGCTGCCGCTCCGCCCGCTGCCGCTCCACCCGCCGAAAAGGACGAGCTTTTCCCAAGCGCGATCGAGAAAATAGTCACAACCAATTTGATTGAAGGCCGCGCCTGCCTGGACAACAAGAACTTCGAGTGCGCCATGGCGAAGGCGGAAACAGCGCTGCAACTCGAACCTGGCAGTACGGCCGCCAAAACGCTTCTCGAGGAAGCTCGTACCGCTCAGCAAAAGGCATGGGAAGCATCGGAACTTAAATAGTGATGAATTGGAGGTATGGAATGTACAAAGGTGAGAAACGCTATCAATGGCGAGTGGTAGCAGCCGGGACTGCCATGGGTGTTGCGTTATCGAATTGCGCAACTACCGGAGGATCGGGTGCCGGGGGCGAAAACATGGGCAAGATGCTTGGTACCCTGGGAGGCGCGGCAATCGGCGCGGCTGTGGGCGGGGCCACCGGAGGTAAATACAATCCGCTGATCGGGGCGGCGATAGGCGCAGCAGTTGGTTATGCAGCCGGTTACGCGTTCGACAGCTATCGCGTGAGCCAGAAGAAGGACGCCGCCGAGGTGAATGACGAATACAGGAAAGAGCATGGCGGACAGCTGCCGGCTGAGACAATGGTAACAAAATACGAGACCAAAACCGAGCCATCAGGCTTGGTAAACCGGGGGGAAAAGCTTGATATCGTTTCGGAGGTCGAGCTTGTGAAAGGTGCGAATTCGATCGGAAAAGACCGGGTTGATGAAGAGCTGATGATTTCCGACGCATCTGGAAAGAATACAAAAAAGTTGAGAAAACAGGCGCTAAGCGATACCAATGTATCAGGGGCCTACCTGACTCGATTTACCTTCAGGCCGACTGAAGACGTAGCGCAGGGCACCTATCCATTTAAAACAGTGCTCTATCTTAACGATGAGCCAGTAAGAGAATCTGAAGGGAAAATCCAGGTTGTAAGGGTTGGCCAGGAACTTAAGGTAGCAATTCTTGAGTGATGGTTTCCGCTATATTTTTTTGGGGAGTCGGAGTGTCGATGCAGAAGGCCAGGCAGACAGGACAGACACCCCGGATTGCTTCGTTCTGTTGCTTTGGTTTAAGCTTCGAACTTCTGATGTTGGAAGGCACCGTGCCATCAGTTCATCTTGAAAAGCTGCGGAACTTCCAATTGTGTGGGGAAACGGTGTATTGATAGAGATGGTTACATGATTCGCATACGGGTTACTGCTTATAATGGGGCCCCGCCACCGCTGCCTCTCCTGGCGGAGTTTGGCGAATCAGGGGGCAATATCGGCCGGGCGGAAGGAAATGCTCTGGTATTACACGATCCTGCGCGGACTATTTCCAGGACGCATGCGTCCATTGCCTTTCGCGACGGCCGCTACCATATTCGTAACCTTGGGACTGCGATTCCTGTTTACGTAAATGGCCAGCCCTTGGGCAATGGCGGGGATGCGGTTATCGCCGCAGGTGACGAAATTCGCATCGACGGTTACACCATGGCGGTATTGCCAGGGGAGACATCAGCTCCTGGCCCGGGCAACCGCGTTCCTTTCGCATCCGCTACATCTAAAGATGATCCCCTGGCACTATTCGGCGGGCAATCGGAGCGTGGCCCCTTTGATGATCTGCTGACTCCTCCTCCAGGGACTCCGCAGCAAAACCTGGCGCGTCCGGAAATGAAGGAGTCCGCTCATTCTGGCCCGGCGTCCATTATCCCCCCCGATTTTGACCCGTTTGGGGAACGCCCGCTCCCTCAACGGCCAAGGGCCGGTCACGTACCGCGACCTGCTGGGGAATCGCAAGACGTGCTCGATCTCGGGTTTGGACCCTCGATACCCAACCAGAGCATAGACGACTTATTTGGCCTCACCCCCGGAAAAAATTCCGAACCGTTTGCACCTGACTCGCCATTGGCAACGCAGCATGAGCAATCCGATAAGGGGAGCGTGGACCCATTCGTCGCGTTGGGTGTTACACCGGAAAAAAAGTCTTCCGAAGGCCAGGTCCAGCGCGACGATGTTCTCGAATTGCATGGCTCTTTTCGCCCGCCGGAGGCAAAACCTGAGGCCGTCATGCGCGCAGTGCTTCCTCGTGGGGCACAGACCGGCGAGGCTTCTGAAACCAAACCGTACGGCATGGTCCTGTCCTGGGAAAACAAGGAATCAAATCAGGATAGCGGGGAGATCAAGAGCGTGATTATTCCATCGCCAAGGCATGACCGCCGAAAGACGGACAGGCGCCGGCGCGGTATGCAACCCGATGCTGCGCTGCAAGCGGTACCTGAAGCAATCGTTGCTGCACCTTCCGCTAACGTGGCTCCGAAACCCTCAGCCGTGGCGCCAGGCGGCTCTCCGCTGACCCCGACTCCAATGCCCGAACATGACGAGTTGCTTCGTGCGTTTCTTGATGGCGCGGGTGTGCCTGACGTGAGCATACCGGCCGGGCTCACCCCACAGTTTATGGCCCTGCTTGGCCATCTGTTGCGGGAGTCGACACAGGGCACGCTTGATTTACTGCTTGCGCGCACATTGACAAAGCGCGAAGTGCGGGCGGAACTCACGATGATTGCACCCAAGGAAAATAACCCTTTGAAATTCTCTCCCACTGTTGAAGTCGCGCTCACTCATCTGCTAGCCCCGCAGGGACAAGGTTTCCTCGCACCGCTACAGGCAATGCGGGACGCGCATGACGACTTGCGCTCGCATCAATTCGGGTTTATGGCCGGTATGCGAGCGGCGCTGGCCGGTGTGCTCGAGCGTTTCGATCCCACATACCTGGAGGGCCGGCTTACGCAGAAAACGGTTGTGGATGCGTTGTTGCCGATCAATCGTAAAGCCAAGCTATGGGACTTGTTCGCGGAGCGTTACAAAGACATTTCCCGCGAGGCGGAAGAAGATTTTCATGTTCTGTTTGGCAAGGAGTTTCTTCGCGCGTACGAGGCGCAGATCGCCAAGCTTGAACAGGACGATAAGAAATGACACGGCCTGGTTCCTGGCGCGGCATGGACTTATTCAACGATTGATGGCGGAATAGTTCACTATAGGCGGCTTGCTTTCATGCAGCTTGAAATAATAGTACTTTCGAAAGCTGGAGGCCGTGAGGTCAATGAAGATGCATGCGGCTTCTGGTCGGCTCCGGAAGCTTGTTTTTGCGTCCTGTCGGACGGTCTCGGTGGACATTATGGTGGAGATGTCGCTTCGAAACTCGCGGTGCAGCATACGCTCGACTCGTTTCGTGCCATGCCTGAATGTAGCAGCCGGGCAGTCGAGGCGGCATTGCAGGCCGGCAATCTCGCTATCATTCGCGAGCAGCACCGTGACGCCAGGCTCAAGCAGATGCGTGCTACCGCAGTGGTTCTCTCCATTGATACGAAACTTGGTGTCGCGGTGTGGGGACATGTGGGCGATTCGCGCCTGTATTGTTTCCGCGAAGCCCGGATCATCGAGCAGACTCGCGACCACAGCGTAATACAGAGTATGGTCGACGCTGGTTATCTACAGCCCAGGGAACTGCGAGATTCGCCCAATCGCAGCAAATTGCTCGCTGCGCTTGGTAATGAAGAGCAATTCTCGGTCGAGATCATTCCGGTTGCGTTTCCGCTAATGGATGGTGACATATTTCTTCTCTGTAGTGACGGGCTTTGGGAGTATGTAGAGGAAGAAGATATGGAGCGCATGCTAAAGGCAGCTCCTTCCGCTTCCGATTGGTTGAAAGCGCTTGAGAACCGGGTTCTCGAACGCGGGCACAAGGGGCAGGACAATTATTCGGCAATCGCGGTATGGTGTAGAGATCCGGATGAAGCAACACTGCGCGGTCCGGTATGATTGATATGTTTCCGCTGGAATCGCCATGATGTTACGTTGCTAAACTGATCACGGAGGTCATATGAAAACCAGGTCAATAATTGCCTTGATGGCGCTTGCTGCCTTTTCGCTTCCGGTTACCGCGGAGACGACAAAGGTGCTGAGGGGTTCGGAAATCACGGAGTCTGCCTTGATTGATGCGCTGTCGCCGGAAGGAGGCATCCGCACCAGGAGCATTAGAGTATTCCGCGATCAGCCCGACGCCGCGGAGAAAGCGGCAAGTGCGTCCATGTTAATCACGTTTCATACCAACTCCGCCGACCTTACGCCCGAAGCCAGACATTCTCTTGATGTCGTGGGCCGAGCCTTGAATATGGATAAACTGGCAAAGCACAGCTTCATCATAGAAGGACATGCCGATCCGCGCGGCGGACCCGATTTCAACCAGAGACTATCTCAGGAACGGGCACAAACAGTTAGAGATTATCTGGTGCGCAACCACGATATTATGGAAGATCGGTTAACAGCGATCGGTAAAGGAGATCATGAGCTGCTGGATAAGGAAAATCCCATTGCACCTGAAAACCGTCGTGTAACAATCCTGACCAAACCGGAATAATATTACGGGGCGGGGCAACCCGCCGTGAGACGGTAGGGCGCGAGCACCATTCCCGGAAGTTTCCGCATAAGCCGTCGTCCTGGCCGCAGCATCACGTTCCCCGGATTTCCTCAATGGAGAACATGGCGGCTCCATAGGATTCTGAACAGTTGCGCATTGAGACCGCACATATCGCTTTCCCTGCGAATAGTGGGGTAGACCCGGTATAGTCCGAATACAAGCGCGCGGCCTGATCGAGCGGAAATTCAGCAAAAGGATCGACCGCTGCCAGCCCGGCGGCGCTGAAATCGCGTGGCCGATCCGAGACGATCACAACAAAATGGTCGGTTCCAGGCGGGCCCTCAGCTACCATCTTCCATTCAGGGCGAGGCAGATCGAACTGTTCTCCAGCCTTGATGTTGTTGTTCTTGTCCACGGCGTTCGGGAAAAGAAGAAAAAAATCAGAACGGTTTGTGCCGACCATTAAAAGGTATACATAGCCCGCCCTTGCGGAACGGATTCTGAAGCGCAGGAAGTCCTTGCCGATGCGCGTCTGTGCTTTTTCGGTGGATACCGTTACTGCGTGGTTGCGTTCGCGTCCCTCGAATACTTCATCCAGCGCTCTCATTGGATCAAACTGTCGCGCTCCAATGACGTCGGGAGCGGTTGCGACGCTCGAGGTCATCGCGCCCGTTCCAGCAGGCTGCGTCTCCGCGGGCTTGTCGCGTAGCAGAAATATACCTGTTCCAACCGCTGCGAGCAGCATCACAAAGACAGCGATGTAAGGCCCCACCCGCTGCCTGGATATGGTTGATCCATCAGCGGCTGCCCGCGCGGTCGCGCCAGACGGCTCATGCGGTGGCGCTGGCGGATGCTGATGCTGACGTACTGCTGTTAACCCGAGCAAAGCGCGTAGTTCCATAACATTCTGGGGACGGTTTTCAGGCTTGACAGCGAGCGCAAGATCGATTGCCTGCAGGAACTGGACGCTGTATCGTCCTGCTGCCGTTGTGCTCAGGGGAATCAACGAATCCGACATCATACGGCCCACGGAGGGGGCTGGCGGATGCCCGGTGATGGCAAAATACGTTACTGCTGCAAGTGCGTAGATATCAGTCCATGGTCCCTGTCTCATCGCCGGGTCGTCCGCATATTGCTCCACGGGCGCATAGCCCGGCTTGAGGATCACGGTAAGCGCTTGTGTCATATTTCCAATAACTCGACGTGCTGCCCCGAAATCGAGCAGAAGCGGGCGCCCGTCAGGCAGAATCAATATGTTGTCCGGAGCGATATCCCGATGGAGGCAGTGATCGGCGTGAATGACGCCCAGTGCTTCAAGCAGTTGTGCCAACAGCCCCTTGAGCCATGCCTCATCGGGCGGGTCGCTCATGAGGGCTAATGTCTCCTTTAGCGTTACGCCCTGATAGAACGGCATAACCATATAGGCGGTGCCATTGCTTTCCCAGAAGCGGTAAACCTTGACTAGAGAAGGGTGATCGAACTGTGCCAGGAGCTGAGCTTCGTTGATGAAGCTGCGCAAGCCAGCCTGAAAGGTTTCCGCGTTGCGCTCGGACCTCACAACGACTGTTACACCATCATCCCTTCCAGCGAGAGCAGCGGGCATGTATTCCTTGAGCGCCACCTGCCGATGCAAGGAATGGTCGTAAGCAAGATAAACAATGCCGAACCCTCCCGCACCGATGAGGCCGACAATTTCAAACTCGCCCAACTTGCTCCCGATAGGCAAGCTATTCTGATTCGCCGGTTTAGCGCCTGATGCAGCGATCACCGGTTCTTCCGGTATCCGTGTCGGCATAACGGTACTGTCATCATCGCCCTGAGGTGGAGTGGCATTCATGTTGTGTTGTCGTATCGCCTCAAGAAGGGCTATCCGCCGCCCTTCAGGGGAAGATGTGCCTCGAGCATGACGGCAAAATGATTTTCAGGTGGAAGACCCTCGAAGCAGTGCAATAATCCCGGTCCGCCCTCTGAAGGCACCACCCACCAGAAACTTTTACCCGCCGCGCTGGCAGTGAGGATATCTTCTGCCGCCGCATCGAAGAGATCTGCCAGCGAGTTTTCCGTTGGCAGAACGAGCGTCTTGGGAAGGCCATTCGCGCCCTCTCTCCACCATTCCGCCAGTTCTTGCGCGTCCCGGCGTTGCGGGGGCGGCTCAAGTGCCGGAAAGGGGTTGTCGGCGAGATTCCGGTCGAGATCGTCTGGCAGCGCATTGATATTCAGCGTAGCGAGGGCAATGCGCTCCAACGCAGCGTACCACGACTGGGCGGAAAAAACGGTTAACATCATCCCGGGACGGGAATCGACCGGTAATGCAATCGTTAGCGGAAAATAACGCCCCACGCTGTCAACGCTCGGCATGAGCACGCCAGCCCAGATTCCTGTGGACGCGTCGCATGCTCCGGGCATGAGGACAAAACGCCATATCGGCCCGTTGAGATAAAGGTCGAGCCAGCGGCCGCCCAAATGTGCCCGGCTTGCCGCCATGGCATGTTGGAGCCAGGAGTCCCACGCATGGATAAAGCCGGAGGGCAGGCGCCGCGAAATGAAGTCTCCAAGGCACGGAATTTTTCCATACCATCCTGCAATGGGCGAGTCATTGCGGTTCTTACAAGCGTCCGGGGCAGTTGAATTGTTTGAGTTCATTTAAACGAAACGGATTTTGCACGCTGCTGGTAATGACCTCAAAGCGCGCTTTTCTGCCATCGACATTAAATGTGACAACGAATTTCTCCGGTTGAGAAGTCGGTAAGATCTGCATGCCGTCAAGCATGCGGAACAATGCCCAAGGGCCTTCGAATACCTGGCCGGACGCGCCGCTGGCGCTGGCGGGGGAGATTTGCAGGCGGACCTGCGAGCTGCCGCGAGGACCAGGCCATTGCAAGGTCATCGGTATTTGCGGGCCGTGACTGTACTTCACGAGTTGCCCATCGACGTCGAGGATGAACTGTGTAATGGACGCGTCCATCTCGATGGGTTTGAATGTCAGGCTCATGCCCGCTGTGCGGCCACCACCCCGGAAAAATACGTCGCGGATTATTTGGGCCCGGTGAAATTCTTGCAGTGCTCCGGAAGCACTGCCCATATTGGCGTCCCCGACCTTGCGAAAGCTCCAGGGACGTGTTGAAGTATCGACGTATTGAGCCAGATTTTTCTGAAAAAACTCATCCAGAAGTCCGCCGGGGGCGAACAGCCGCGCGAAATCCTCCTGGGTCACGTCCCGAGCACTCTCCTTTACAAAGGGATATCGCCCGGCGATTGCCTTATTGCAGAATTCACCGATCGACGTCTGAAGGGATTGATCCAGGTTGGCTCGGGTCGCACCCAGCGCCTGGCTGACGCCTCCTGTCGAAAGAGTGATAAGCATGGACCTTATGGGTTCTGGCATACGGCCGGCGTCCGCCTTGATTTTAGTGGGGACATCGCTGGGCGGAGGCGCGCTCCCGCCTTTTATCGCGGCCTCGGTCGCGGTAAGAAGCGTGTAAAGTTCGTTGATTTTCTCAGGTATCGAATCAATGGGCGCCGGTTGGCCCGGCACATCTGGGCGCACCATGCGGCGAAGTTCCTTGAACCGGTCATCGACAATGTTTTCCAGTTGTGACTCCGTTGTCGCGGCCTGTGTTTTTCTGGCGGTTTGCCCGAATAACTTCCCCAGTTGGTCACGCGCAGTTTTTACCTTGTCTGCCGCCTTGTCCACTGCTGTTTTTTCGCTCTCTTCGACGTCAGCAAGTGATACCTCTTTTACGATGGCACGCATCAGTGAAATCAAGGGCGAGTCGGTGCCGGACAGAATCCGGGCCATTTCGATACTTCTCTGCAGATTGCCGGCCCGGATCAGCCGGATATCGTTGATAAACGATGACCATATGGACGCGTAATCCTCAAGATACAATCGGCGCACCTCGTTGAGCAGACGTGCTTCCGCCTGGGGATTGATCCACCGGGCACGATCTTTTTCCTCGAGACCCAGGACCCATACTTCTTCATCAGCCAATTGCCCGGTGACTTCCTTCGCGGCTTCGGAAAAAGCCTTGTGATAACCGGCATAGCTGAATAAACCCGGTACGCCCTGGGTAAGGGGTTGCCCGCTGACACGGGTAAAAACCAGCGGAGACGAAGGGCCGCCTGCCTTTGCAATAGTGAATTCCGGAATTTCGGAGCCTACCCCCAGGCGCTTGATGCGATTATAAATCCGTTGCGCGATTGGAGTCTGTGCCACGGTATGGCGTACATTGGCGATTAATTGTTCATTAATGGGAATAGGCGACGATAGCTGGCCGGGGGCGAGAAGATTATCCAGGTGGAATTCCAGTTGGTCGCGCTGCTCAACGGTAACTTCACGGGGGAGGCTGAGCTCCCAGTCCGTAGTGATAAAAACCTTCAGCGCAACAGGATCGAAGTGTTCAGGCTGATGAAGCATGAGATAGGCCTTGAGCCCTTCATATAAAAGCTCCAGATTCGCCCGGCTGCCGGTGCTCAGGAGGCGTTCGATGCGCAGCACAAGCTGAGGCAGGAATGCATCCTGCAATAATTTCCGATAGGCATTGTCAGATGCCGCAGCTAGCTTCTCGCCCTGATAAAGACCCAAACCCATCGAAAGAGGCACATCCTCGTTTTCCCCGGGAGCGGCATCAGTCAAGTCTTTTACCGAGTTAAGGATCGGCAGCAGGCTGACTATATCCACGCTCTGCAGGATCGGCAATTCCTCGACCTTCTCCAGGATCGTGGGAATTTTTGCGTTCACCTCGGCAACATAGTTTTTATTGTTCGAATAGCTGACGCTCCATCCCGCCAGCGCAGCGAGCGTGATCAGCCCGGCAATGCCGAACATGCCCCATTGCAGCGCAGCACGCTTGCGCTCCCAGCGCAAATTCGTGCCGGCCAGCCCGGCCTCGGAGAAGATTACGTCCTTCAGGAGCCGGGTCAGAAAAAAACTTTTGCCACTCGGTTTATTGGGCGGAAGCAGCTTGCGGTCGAGGTGTAGCGCACGGGCGAAACCGCCCATGACCCGATCTATCGGGTTCCCTTCCTGGGTTCCGCTGGTAAAATAGAAGCCCCGCAATAATGGCTGTTGTTCGAAGCGGGAAGGAGAGAATACCTGGTTCAGAAAATCAGCGAGCAGCTCCTTGAGGCGGCTGAATTGCTGAGGGAAAGCATACAGCAGCGAGCGTTTTTCGATGTCCCTTTCCTGCTCCAGCCGGCCGATAAGCCTTTCATTGAGCCGTTTTTCAAGCGCCGAGAACTCGGGCGTAAAGCTCTCGAGCGGGGGCGGGCCCTGTTTTTCAGTGAGCGGGAATGTCACGCCCCATACCTGAGCTCGTTCTTCCTTACCATATTCGCCGAAGAATTCCATGAATCCGGCAAGCAGATCAGCTTTGGTGACCAGGACATAAAGCGGAAAGCGGATATTCAGTTCTTCGTGCAGTTCCTGGATGCGTTTACGTATCGCGCTGGCTTGCGCCTCCCGTTGTGCCGAAGTTTGTTGCAACAGGTCGGTTACGCTGACTGTGACAATGACGCCATTGATGGGTCGGCGGGGACGATATTTTTTTAAAAGCTGCAAGAAACCCGTCCAGGCTGCGCTGTCCGATTCCCGGTTGCTTTCCTGAGTTGTATACCGGCCAGCCGTATCAAGCAATACAGCCTCGTTGGTGAACCACCAATCACAATTACGCGTGCCGCCGATCCCTCGTATTACCTCCTGCCCGAAGCGTTCGGCAAACGGGAATTGAAGCCCGGAGTTAACGAGCGCGGTAGTTTTTCCCGATCCCGGAGCTCCGATGAAGATATACCAGGGAAGTTCGTACACATATTGACGACGAGTGAGAAGGGCGAGAAGGGGGTTTTTGGCGGGACTTCCGAGGCTGGCCTGTTTCAGTACCTCCACTGCTTCTTCAAAACGCTTCCGCAACAGGGCCACTTCTTCGGCGCCCGCACTATCGCCCGGTTGGGGGGGCGCAGACGGATGCCGCAGAAGCCCTTCCATCAGCCTGGCATTGAGGTTTTTCGCCTTGATTGCACGCCAGATGAGTTTGCCGATATATATCGTTATGACAGACGCGATCAGAATCATCCGCACCGTATCCGATTCCAGCGGACGATATTCAGCCACGGCAATCAATGGCCCGACGAACCAGATCAGCAGACTGAGTGCCGCCAGACCCAGAAAAGCCATGGTCCAGTGATTAAACAGGAATTTGAAAACGCTCTTCATCCCCTTTACCTTTTTCCTGAAAGCATGATTCCGCGCTACCAGCCACAGTTTTCACGGATCCCTGCCCGCTGGGGCTATTTAAAAATCTGCTAATCGCGGCCACGAGGGACAGAAAGCGTGATCTCTACCCTGCGATTACGCGCTCGATCTGCCGGTGTGTCATTTAAAGCTATTGGTTCGGCATCGGCCCGCCCCTCCGCACTCAGGCGGCTTTGCAGCGTTCCCTTCTCGGCGAGAATCCGCATTACCGAAAGCGCTCGTTCTTTCGACAGATGCCAATTGGACGGGAACCGTACCGATCTTATCGGCTGATCGTCGGTATGACCGGTCACTTTCACTTGTCCTGGCACCGACTTGAGCGCTACCGCAACGCGTTCAAGAACGGGCAGGAATCGCTGCGAAATGGCCGCGCTGCCGGGCGCGAACAATCCGTCTCCCCTGAGGGTGACGACACTCCGTCCTTCCTCGTCTTTCACCGAGACCAGACCTTCCCTGATTTCGCTGGCAAGAAATTCCGCCAGCCTGGGTTCTGGCGCGGGTAGCGGAGTTGGCTCTGGAATGGGATTTCTAACTCGAATAGATTGAATTTTTGCGAATACGGGGTCTGATGCCTTATTCAGCATGAAGCTGAAGCCCAGATATGCAGCCAACATGATCAGGCCGCATAAAGCGGCCAAAACCCATACCGGCAAGAGAGCGAGGATTTTTGCCCGTTTGATGGGAGCAGCTTGCCAGCGCCCGGATAAATCACGTTCATACTCGCCTCGCTCCTTTTCCAGCAATCTTGCCAGACGTTCGCGCAACGCATCAAGATGGGCCCTGCCGTTTTCCACGACGCGATACCGGCCTTCGAAACCCAAGGCGAGGCAGATATACATGAACTCAAGCAAGTCAAGATTTGCTTTGGGATTTTCAGCCAGCTTCGCGAGCAATTGAAAAAATTTCTCACCGCCCCATGCCTCGTTGTGGAACATTATAAGCAGGCTGTGTTTCGCCCATATTCCGCTACCCCATGGAGTGGACGCCGCGGCCTCATCCAGAAGCGTGCATAGCGCGTAGCGGGCAGCAATAACCTTTTCGGCCGCCACTCCAGCCGCCTTCGCGCGTGTTTCAAATACCTTTATGTTCTGTGCGATGAAATCACGCAGGCCGGATGGGTCGGGGTGGTGCGGTGTTGTGCGTAGCTGGGGCACAATGTTCAGTAAGGGATTGGCAGCGGAGATCAAAGGGTTGAGCCCGGCCGTCGCCGCCAATTCGTCTACTTCTTTTACTCCCGGAGAACCGGGACCGGTAGTGTGCCAATTAGTTGAGGTTTGTCCCGGTGGCGCAGCACGGCCTCCGGGTGAAGGCATTATTACCGTTTTGTCAGAATCCAAAGATGAAAAGGGGTCATCCTGGCTCATAATATAATCCGTTATCGAAGTTATGACCTCATCCGCCGCCGACTCATCCTCTTATCGCCCAGAATTCCAGGGTGAGCCCTGGAAACTCGCCCGCGATGTGCATGGCCAATCCCGCCGAACGTTCAAGCTGCTTCCACATTTCACCTCCGCGTTCGAGCTCGAAGTAACTGAATCCAGCGTGAAAGGGTATCTGCCGAGGTGCCACAGGCAGCGGGTTGAGGGGAATCCCCGGGAGCGCGAGATTGACCAGATCGCGGATGCGTTCGACAGATCCGATCTTGACTTGCGCGGGGAAGCGGTTCCTCAAGGTTTCCGCGGCAACCTGGGCGCCAACTGCAAGGATAAAGCTGGACGTCTTGAACAATTCCACATTGGGAATCTTCGCAAGCCAGTAGCCCTGCGTGCGGTTTTGCAGCTCAATGGAAACCGCATTCTGATCCAATATCATGGTCAATACGCTGCGTATATCAGCAATTAGCGGAAAAAAGCACTGCGCCAGATTGTCATGCTGATATTCCGGGTATCGAGGCGGCCGGCGATTCGCGGCGCCAAATGTCGCAAGATCTCCGGCAAGGCTCAGACATATACTGAACAGGCGCTCGGGATGCAGCAGGGAATGGGCGAGAAAGTGGGCAAAGACAGGTTCGTAGCGGTTAACGGTCTGTAACATGAGAAAATCGGCAACCTCTGCAACTCCACCTCGGCCGGGCTGAGCGACGCGTGCAGCGAGCGTCTCGCCCCGCTGGTGAAGCAGGCCCTGTAATTCGCTTACATATCCGCTCAGAATAAGGTCATCCCCCGCGCATAGCATGGGGGGGATGAACTCCTTTTGTAGAATAAGTTGATTATCTGGCCTACGTTCCGTTACCTGCGCTACGTCCAGCGTCGTATATGCGTCAGTCGCGTCGCGCTTGCGCATGAGCCGCAGCCGCAACTGCCCGACTTGCAGGGAAGTACTGTTGCC
Organism: Nitrosospira briensis; assembly: GCF_900115125.1. Lineage (GTDB taxonomy): Bacteria > Pseudomonadota > Gammaproteobacteria > Burkholderiales > Nitrosomonadaceae > Nitrosospira > Nitrosospira briensis_A. The sequence continues at coordinate 73,477 of NZ_FOVJ01000004.1, forward strand.
GGAACTTGAGTTTGAATCGGCGATCTCGCGCTCTTCTACGGAGAAACGTGCAAGAGTATTCGCCTGAGCATCGGCTTGGTCCGTTTCGTCCATCCCTGGACGTCGCATCGGCAGCGCAAGCACGATGAGTTCGTTCCGGATATCCTCATCAATATCGAGAGGCGCGGGCGAAGTGTCCTCGCCGGGGAAGTCAAATGGTGTGCCGTCAGGAAAGATACCTCGCGCGGTGGTCAGTTGCACCTTGCCGAGCGCCGAGGCGGTACGGTTGAGTTCCATGCTGTGAAACCCCCAGCTATAACCCAGCAGTGGAGCGGCGCGGCCTTCAACCAGCCTTTCTAGGTATCGGTCGTGCTGCTGAAAATGCTGTGGCTGAAGGAACAGGCCTTCAGACCATACCACTTTGTTGTTCCAGGACATCTTATTGGCTCCGGTACCTCGTTCAAAGGGTTATCCCTGACCAACTCCTACTTTATTCATTTTTGAGGCTTTGTGGCTTCAGGCACATTGCCAAGCGGGGCCGGCTTCCCGGATGTCACGCCACATAAAAAGGAGCATTCTTTCTCTGCACCGATAAGTATTTTGCTCGCATCAACTTGAATGAAGACATTCGAAATTTTCTCCTTCTGGGGGATAGCCAGCGTCGCGCCCCACTGGGAATGCTCGAGATCCCTGAAGGCAGCCACCGCAGCAAGGTGGCGGGTATCGGGTTGCAAGGGCCTGTCGAGCTCCAGTTTTTCGCCTGGCTGGAGCTGGAATACTTCAACGTTGAGCAATTCCGCACCGAGCGTCTTTTGCTCGCTGTCGAAGATGGAGAAGAAATCGGCGGCATTGAAAGCAGCAACTGATTTGAGTTCATAAAGTTTAACTATTACCGGCGAAGCTCTGCCATGCGCATCGGGATTCACATTCGTCTGCGCGTGAAGCGAGACTTTTACTATAGTTGGTTTTGGAGTGCTGGCACATCCCAGGAGCAAAAAAAGGGCGGCGACGGAAGTGACCAGGTGAGCGGGTAATCCAAGTTTCATTTTTTTTCCCTTGTTTCAGTATGGGTTTACAGCAACTCAGGGCCGGTTTTTGTCGATATATGTCAAACAGCAAAGGTGAACAAGAGAACCCGCGTTCCTGCTCCCGCCATAGAGTCGGCGTATGCTGGCACATTCAATACCTTGGGCAGCAATGACCTCGGAAATGGTTTGGGATTGCTCAGCACTGGTATGATCATGAATAACCTTATAGCATTATATATTCATTTGAATAACGGATACCCGCTATCTTGGATAACCCTGGCTTGCAACGAGTCTTGACCGGCTCTCTATCTCATGTTCGAATATCACAGGATAAAGAGATGTGTCACATAATTGATGTGATGAGGTATCGAAGCGCTAGTCGTGGCACCAATGTGGTAAATTGACTATAAAGATGAGATGAGATGAGATGAGATCCACCGCGGTCCACCGCAATACGAAGGCTTTATGCCGATATGAAAAATCGAACTGAGTTCATCTTCTCTGCACCGATAACGCTACCATTGATCAAGCCATTTTTACTTCTTTGCCATGATTCATGAACTGGACGCGATGCAGGTCTTTGAGGCGGTGTTGTGAAGATCGTATGCTGTCGTCATTCATGTTTCGATTCCTCAAAAATCCGGTGCTGAATCAGCAACACCGGAAATTGCTAGTTTGATCTATCGCTATCATGGATTAGTCAGCACCTGATCAGGAGGCAATGATGCGCGAGTACAAGATTACGTTTCATCCAATTAATCAATCCGAAGCTCCGGTTGGCCCGATCACTGTGAGGGCACAATGGCTGGATGAAGCAGTGGACATGGCATTAGAGAGAATGAAGATTGATTATCCTGATAGATCGCACGATATTAACGATTACAAACCTAATCCACATGCTGTCTGGCGCGACCTGCTGGAATAATTATTCAGTCGAATAAATTTCTTGTGGGTTCTAATGGTGGGAAGGGCCAATAGGCGCTGGATAGACCTCACGGGCAAGCATTCCCACTCCTGATCCTGGGCTCTGTCTTACATATCATGGCGGCTTGCATGCGTGCGGTGAGTGATCCTATCCTAGCACTTTGTTCTGCGCTTGACCTGTAACATAGGGGTTGTTTCGTCACTCATTGCATCAATCTTTATCCGCTTCCTCGGAGAGTTTGCCGATATTTTTACGAAAATATGAAAACCACCGTAATCGCATTATTGGCTATCCCACTGCTGGCTGCTTGTGCCGGTCCACCCGACTACGAGCAGACTTCACAGAAACTGAATGATGGGGCCACGCATTATTTCATCAAAACTAAATTGGGGCCTTGCCCGACAAGCCGGGATTGGGCGGTCCGGACGCTGGCAAAGCGCGCTAATGAAATTTGTAAATCGGGATATATACTTGTTAACGAGCAGGCGCCCATACTTCTGAATCAAATGGGGCCGCCCCCCAAAGACACAAAGCTTTTATGGCAAATTAAATGCAAGGAGGCTGAGCAGCGACCTCCCTTGAAGTAAAACGGTCCATGAGCTTATGAAAAAACAAGATATGGATTCCAGGTAATAATGCTATTGGCGAGGCAAATTCAGGCCCGAACTGCTATACATAATATTCGCCTTCCCATCCCACGGTTTGTTGCCGCCTCTTCAGGAGAGCTTCCATGTCTCTTCCCCGCCTCATTTCCTTTTTGGCAATCCTGTTAGCGCTATTGCCGGCCAGCGTACAAAGCAAGGAGACTTCCCCGATAGGTATCGCTGTTTTCAACATGGCTTGGGCTGGAACCATTGACAACTTCAAGCGCCATGTCGAAGTTTGTAGTGCAGCCGGTGTCAACTGGTGCGACACGCGGGCCAGGATTTCGCGGGGAGCGCAGAATGCAACGCCGGAAGAGGAAGCGCGGGCAAGGCGATGCCTGGACGCAACCATTGCTGCAGCGGGCAGCTTCGATGAGGCGATGATGATCGCTCCTTGCAATGCTTATGGGACGAGGAAGAATCCCGGCAGGGTTGAAACCGAGGAGAATTACAACGTCAAGTTGGATGGATTGCGGGCCACCGTCGAGAATTTGATCCAGAACAAGAAAATGAGGATCATTGCCTTTCAGGAAGTAAAGTCGCAGGAGATTATCGAGCACGTACTCGGCAAATTCGTGGAGCAGTTTAACGTGTGTGTCGCGCCGCATACCACGTTTCAAACGGTTGCGTTCGCGTGGGATAAAACCATATCTTCTGGTGCATATGGCTGCGTGCCCAACCCGGACCTTGCAATCTCGGAGCAGCCTAAGGATGACGAGGATGAGGCCTTCTCACATCGTGTCAGGCCGGGTCTGTCACTGGAACTGGTAGTCAATGGCTCACCGGTGACTTTTCTGAATATTCATCTCAAGTCCGGCTGTGCCAACCTGAAAACGTCGGGCGGCTTCCCTGGGCGCAAGATGACCGACCCCCATGCAAACTGCATCATGCTCAACCGCCAGATCCCCATCCTTGAGGATTGGGTCGATTATGTGGCCAGGGAAAGTCCTCGATTTGTATTACTCGGAGACTTTAATCGCAGGATAGACGAGGAGGCCAAGGCTGCGGTTACGGAAACCGAAGTTCGCGCTGATGGCACAGATCCCTCCGGACCCAATACAAAGGACGAGTTGGGCAGGGTGAAGAGCAACTATCTGTGGCAGGAAATTGCTGATGGGGCGCCGCTTATGCACCAGGTGCCCCTGACGTCAACAGAGCGTGGATGCACGGGTTTTACGGGACTGGATCATATTGTTATCAGCGACCCTATCAAGCTGGCACACGCTGGCGTACTTGAATCCGGGAAGATTGCCGTGGTAAAAAGAAAGCGGCAACACATTGCGACAAGCGATCATTGTCCAAGGATAACGATTCTCGAGTTGTGATTTTCCGGTTTTTCATTAAACCATTTCATATAAGCGGAGCAATCGATGGACAAGCAGCAACTTACTCCCGAAAATATCTTGCAGACCGGCATGGCTTTCTGGCCGGCAAAAACTTTGCTCTGCGCTGTCGAGTTGGGCATTTTCACGGAACTGGCGCGAGGCCCGATGAGCCTGGATACGCTCCGGGAGCGTGTAGGATTACACCCTCGCGGCGCGCGGGATTTCCTCGATGCGCTGGTAGCGCTAGGCTTTCTGAAGCGCGAAATTGACGACTACAGCAATACGCCTGAAACAGACCTGTTCCTCGACCGCAATAAACTTTCCTATGTCGGAGGCATTCTCGAGATGGCAAATCGCCGCCTCTACCCGATCTGGAACAACCTCACCGAGGCGCTGCGCACTGGCGAACCACAAAATGAATGCAAGAATAATGAAGCGGACCTTTTCGAGACGCTATATGCCGATCCCGCCGGCTTGAAAGAATTCCTCTCGGCCATGACCGGCATCAGCCATGCGGCAAATTCGATCATTGCGCGCATCTTTCCGTGGAAGGATTATCAGACCTTCGCCGACATAGGCACCGCACAGGGAGACCTGGCGGTACAGATCGCGCTGGCAAATCCTCACATGCGCGGCCTTGGGTTCGACCGGCCCGAAGTCGGGCCGATTTTTGAGCAGTATGCGGAAACCACAGGTGTCGCCGACCGGGTCGTTTTCATGCCCGGCAACTTCTTTGAGGACGATCTGCCCAAGGCAGACGTTGTTCTGATGGGGCATATCCTGCACGACTGGGATCTGCCAACGAAAAAGATGCTCATCGGCAAGGCATTCGATGCGATTCCTCCAGGTGGCGCATTCATTGTGTATGACGCCATTATTGACGATGAGCGTTCCAGGAACGCGCACGGGTTGATGATGAGTCTGAACATGCTGATAGAGACGCCCGGAGGCTTCGATTACACGGGGGCCGACTGCAAGGAGTGGATGAAAGAAGCAGGATTTTCCAGCGCTCGGCTAGAGCCCCTGATTGGGTCGGACTCTATTGTAATCGGCATCAAATAGAAATAGGGTAGGGCACCTCACGGGCCTATCGGGAAATCTCTACCCTGCAGATGCAGAACACAAAATGGCACAGTTCAGCGGTTTTTCGGCGCGCCGGCCTTGCCGGGAGCAAGCGCGCCGCGTTTGGCCCGCAGTGTGCGGAAAAGCTCTTCGATGTAGGGGATGAGTTCGAACAAAAGGATGGCAGCCATGACGGAAAGGATATAACCGGTCGGCAGTGGCTCTTCCTTCCAGGCAAGGTCGAACCGGGCAGTCTCCGGACCAAAGCCGAAGAGCGCCTGAAACTGGCCCCAGTGAAGGGAGATAATGAACAGGATCGCCATCAGCGGGATCATCTCCAGGAAGCTGTGCACATGCTGCTCGGCCGGTGACACGTTTCGCTGGCTGACCGCGTAGGTCACGTCCCAGAATGAGGTGGCTTCGTGGAGGATAAACGCAGCAATCATGAAGGCAATAATGCCAGCGTTTATCTCCAGAAAGATCGCCGCGAGCAGCGGCAGGCCGAGTTCCGCGAACATGAGAAGGTGGAGCAGGGATTCTTTGGGGCCAGACGTTGTTTCGATATGCGAGGCGCGGTGGCAGAGCCAATCGGCGCAACCTGCCAACAGCCATACCGGCAATATGAAATACATCAGTATGAGAACAGCGGCATCGTTCTGCATGAGTGCTCTCTCCGCTCAACAGCGCACTGATGTACGCCCTTGATTCGGCCACGAGAATGCTGGCCCCTTATCTCATCAGTGTCCTTAGTGCCCCTCAGTGCATCCAGGATCAGCCAGAGGAAACTATTTGCCATGGCGTCAACGAAAGGCAAGGTAAAGCAGAGCCCCTTTTCTTTATAGCCGATATTGGTTAGCTCGTCGCGACGATCACAGCGGAAAGACCATTTATTCCCCCCCGCCAGCCGCATCCTGGGTAGGTTTCACATAGCTTTTCAGGAATGTGCGCTTCCTGCTATCGGGAAAAAGTATCGTCACCATGTCGGCGGTGGCGCTGACGACCTGGCCTTTTCCTGCCTTCGGGACATCGACCTCCGCGCCAATGCGGAACGAGGGTTGTGTCCTTGGCTTTTCCGGCTCAGCTGTGCGCCGATTCCTCACAGGCAGTGCGGCCAGCGCCTTTTCGGGAGGGTTCCTGCAGTTATCGCAGTGGCCGCAATGACTCCATGCAGCATTCTCGTTGAAGTACTCCAGCAGAACCTTCCACCGGCAAAATCCGCTTTGTGCATAAAACACCATGCGTTCCAGCGCCTGCCGGTCATGATCTCCCTTGCTGCGTGAAGTCTCGGCAAGCCGAATCAGGTCTTCGGGCTTCACGCTCTTTTTTCGCAACCGGTAGCCCAGATGGCTGTCGCGTGTAACGATGCCCCCGTCCTCCAGCAATCTCAGCAAGACCTGGAGTTTACGAACTGAAAATTGGCTGGTTCTTTCATGAAGCTGGTCAAATTCAGCCGCACCGCGTTCCGTCAGCAGGCCTTGTATTCCTTGATACACATCATGCAGTTCCCCCTGCTCGGGATAATGCCGCGCCAGAAAGAATTGCTGTATGCGTTTATCCTGTATGTCATAGAGCAGCGTGCAATCGGCGGTTCTTCCATCACGGCCGGCACGGCCGGATTCCTGATAGTATGCCTCGAGATTCCCCGGTATCTGGAAGTGCACCACAAACCGGATGTCGGGCTTGTCGATTCCCATGCCAAACGCATTCGTTGCCACCATGACCCTGCTTTGGCCTTCCATGAAGCGTTCCTGATTTTCGCTGCGCACTTTTTTTGGGAGACGCCCGTGGTAGTGCGTCACGCTGATATCCGCCGTCTGAAGCGCCAGCACCAGTTCCTCCACGGCTTTTACGGTGGCGGTATAAATGATGCCGCTTCCCTGGCTTTTCTGAATCAGATCTTGCAGCTTCTTCAGTTTTTCTTCGGGGCTCGTAACATGTATCACGCTGTAATTCAGATTCGGACGATAAATGCCGGTATTGACGATGTGCATGGGACGCCCGAGCTGTCGCGCGATGTCGTCGATCACCTCCGGCGTAGCGGTTGCGGTCAACCCGAGCACGGGGGGATTGCCCAACGCCTTGATTGCGTCATCCAGCGCGAGATAAGCTGGCCGGAAATCATGGCCCCATTCCGATATGCAGTGTGCTTCGTCCACAACAAACAGATTGATGGTGATGCGCTTCAGGTTGGCGATAAAGTCCGGGTCGGACATGCGCTCGGGCGTGACAAACACGACGTCACTGTGGGACCCGCGGATGTTTTGCAATGTTTCCGATTCTTCCCCGGTATTCAGCGTACTGTTGACCTGTGCCGCATCAGCCCCTACCTCTTCAAGCTTCTCGGCCTGATCCTTCATCAGCGAAATCAGCGGCGACACGACAATGGCGGTACCGGGCAGATTCAGGGCTGGCAATTGGTAACAAAGCGATTTCCCACTGCCGGTCGGCATGACTGCAAGCGTGTCCCGTCCATCCAGCACGCTTTGGATGACTTCCCTCTGGCCCGGCCTCAGGTGAGGAAGGCCAAATACTTCGTGCAGGCTCTCTTCCAGGAGATCCTGATCCTCGGCTGAACTGTCTGTGTCAGGAATTTCCTTAGTCATCGTTCTGCCCGCATCTCCACTATTGCTGAAAGCTACCTGCCTGAATGCCGATTCCCCTGGCACTTCAACAGCAGGGTATCGGAATCACGGAATCTTTCAAACAATTAAAATCCCGAATGGTTTTATAGTAGTCCAAACTAATGCAGTCGCTGGCCGTCCACCCTCATCTGGATAATGAAAAACGGGGGTCGGCCCAATGCCCGTCTAAGATATACTTTGATTTAACGTGCGTATCCCTCATCAACCATCAATCAAAAACCGTTCTTCACATGAAACGCTATACGATAGATCAGTTCATGGCAACGACTTCCATATTGGGGGCTTCGTTTAGCGCTGATGAGAAGCGTATTCTTTTCAGCAGCAATGCGTCCGGTATCTTCAACGCCTATACGCTGCCGGTGGACGGGGGCACGCCAGAGCCCTTGACGCAGTCTACTGTCGATAGCACTTTTTCGGTCTGCTTTTTTCCTCATGATGATCGTGTCCTGTTTACTCGTGATCAGGGCGGCGATGAAAATTATCACCTTTTGCTGAGTACGCCGGATGGCGCGGAAACAGACTTGACGCCTGGAGACAGTCTCAAAGCCCAGTTCATGGGCTGGCGACCTGATGGAAGTGCTTTTTTTGTTGCCACCAACGAGCGCGACCCACGGTTCTTCGATCTGTATCGCTATGATGCCAGGACCTACGCTCGGACCTTGCTATACAGGAATGAGCAGGGATTCGACGTGGGGCCCATCAGCCGCGACGAGCGCTGGATCGCCCTTAACAGGGCCAATACCACGTCCGATAGTGATATTTACCTGTTCGATGTAGCCAGGGAAGAGGTAAGACACCTGACCCCTCACGAGGGCGCGATAAGCTTTCGTGCCGAGACTTTCGATCCTGCTTCCCGGAAACTGTTCTTCCTCACCAATGAGGGGAGCGAGTTCAAGCGCCTGTGCACTTATGACCTGGCCAGCGGCATTGTCCGGGATCATGAAAGTGCGGACTGGGATGTGGTGAACACCTATTTTTCCAGGAATGGGCGGTACCGGGTTACGGGGATCAACCAGGACGGCAGCATAGTGATCCGCGTTGCGGAGATGGTAGAGGGTGAAAGCGCCGGAGCGAAAGGGGAGAAACCAGCGGAGCTTCCTGTTTTGCCGGAAGGAGAAATCCGTGGCGTGGTATTTTCGCAGAGCAGTGCTCGCATGGCTTTTTATGTGAACGGCGACCGTTCCCCCGATAACCTGTTCGTTCACGACTTCGAGACTGGCCAGTTCAAGCAGCTCACGCAGAGTCTGAGCAAGGAAATCGACCCGTCGGACCTGGTGGAAGCGCAAGTAGTGCGCTTCAGGTCCTTCGATGGAATGGTGATACCTTCTATCTATTACAAGCCGCATGAAGCGACAGCCATCAATAAAGTGCCGGCCATTGTGTATGTTCACGGCGGGCCCGGCGGCCAGACCATGCGCGGGTATACGGCTCAGATTCAATATCTGGTGAATCATGGCTATGCCGTACTGGGAATCAACAACCGAGGGAGTTCCGGCTACGGCAAGACCTTCTTTACGGCCGCTAATCGAAAGCATGGGCGTGAGCCGCTGTGGGATTGTATCGAGGCCAAGACGTTTCTTGCGAGCCTGGGTTACATCGACCACGAGCGTATCGGCATCATGGGTGCGAGCTATGGCGGCTATATGACCTTGTCAGCCCTGGCGTTCCGCCCGGAGGCTTTCAAGGTGGGTGTGGATATTTTTGGCGTCAGTAATTGGCTGAGAACGCTGGAAAGCATACCTCCCTACTGGGAGTCCGTCCGAAAGGCCATTTACGATGAGATCGGTGATCCTGTGAATGACATCGACATTCTCGTCGCCACATCGCCGCTCTTTCATGCAAAGGAAATAAGAAAGCCTTTAATGGTTATTCAAGGCGCAAACGATCCTCGAGTCGTCAAAGCAGAAAGCGATGAGATCGTGGAGGCCGCCAGGAAGCATGGCGTTTCGGTCGAATACATTGTATTCCCCGATGAAGGCCACGGTTTCACGAAAAAGAAGAATCAAATCGAGGCCAACAGGCGAATACTGGAGTTTCTGGACAAGTACCTGAAAGGCGACAGAATGACGATAGCAAAGTAGGCCGGACTCTGCCCGGCAATGAAGAGATTGGGCGGAGCTCAATCTACTAATTATCATATTGAGTTGTCCTCATACGGCGCAATGCGCTTCGCTTATTGCCCCCTACCTGTAGCTCTGACTAGCCACCCTCTAAAACGTGGCTCCCTATCGTCGAGACGGAACCGCAATATCGCCGAAAAATTCGCGTATCAAAAAATCTTCCAGTCCTTTGCTGTCCTCAAGGCGTGCGGAGAGAACGACCACCCGGTCGAGCCGGTACGATTCCCAGTTGAAATCACCTTTGTGGTATTCGCGGATCAGTTCGATCATTTTCCGCACGACAGCACGTTCTATATCGACACCCGGTGGAGCATCGACCTGTATCAATTCTCGTCGAGGGATGCTGCTATCCTTTTTCCATGCGCGGAACAAGAACTGTGCGTTGCGAGGACCCATTCTGATAATCTGAAATATTCCGCTCGCGCCGGGTTCGCGAAGATTGCGCATGACATTGGCCATTCTGAGTTCTTCTTCCGACGGTTCGCGTTCTATAGTCTCCGGCTCCACGGGCTCATCTTCGAAGATTCCTCCTGCGCTCCGGCGCTCGCGCGTCTCTTTCATGTAATCCAGCAGGTCTTTCGGACGGGCGGAATCCGGAGCTGATTTTTGAGCTGATGGTTGATCTGCCCGGGCTTCGCTTTTTGCCGTTCCTTTTTCGGGAGCAGGCTTTGCCTGTTTTGTTTGTTTTTCCGGAGCCAGACGGGGCTGGGGCCTGGGTTTGGGTTGCGGCTGAGGCTTGATTGGCGGTGCAAGCTTTGGCGCTTTCTTTGGCGCCGGTGTCGATTTTTGTTCCGGTTTTTCTTCAGGCAGTTCCACAAAGGTTGCCTGGATTGGCGCCTGGGTTTCAGCCTCCGGCTTTGGAGCTGTGAGAAGAAATCCAAATGCCCAGATGAGGATTACCCACAGGATGACAGCCAGTGGCAAGGGCCACCAGAATCGAGGGTCCTTCGATCTGGACTTGAGCATGCGTGGGAAATTACTGGTGTTTGACCGCAATCAGAAAGTGCTGCGCACCAGCGGTTCGGGCTCGCAACATCGCCTGCACCACGATGCCTTGCGGCGCATCGCTATCCGCAGATACGACCAGTTTCTGTTCCGAATCCTTGAGTAAAGGTTTGAGCGTATCGGCAAGTGTCTCCAGCGTAACAGGCGTTTTATTGATAAAGATTTGGCTGTCATTAGTCAGCGTCAGCGTGACAGGGGTCTTGGCGCTGAGTTTCTCGGCTTGCCCCTGAGGCAGGTTCACCTGCAGCGAATCGAGATTCTGCATGGACAATGAAGCCAGCATGAATGTCGCGAGCAGGAAAAACATCACGTCGATCAACGGGATGATCTCTATTTTTCCTTTGCGGTAATCCCTGGTTTTACGCCGCTTCATGATTGCTGCCCTCCTGATCCAGACGGATATGATCGATCAGGCGCGTGCCCAGACGCTCCATCTCATCCATGGTTTGCGATTGCAAACGCGAAAAATAATTGAAACCGAAGAGTGCAATCAACGCGATTACCAGGCCGACGACAGTTGCAATGAGTGCTTCAGCAACGCCTCCCGTTACCGCGGTGGGGTTGACGATTCCCTCGCCTCCGATAATCTGGAAAGCACGCATCATGCCGATGACCGTTCCCACGAGCCCGAGCAAGGGCGCGGCAGTGACCGTGGTTTCCAGCACCCAAAGCCAGCGGGAGAGCGATGTTTCTATCAGTTGGGCTTCATCCGCGGCGCGAGATTCGGTCCACCAGGATGGCCGGTGCCTGTTGCTGATCACCACCTCGAAAAACCGCTTGTAATAGTGGCGCTCGTCCAGACCTGAAAGTATCTTTTCAAGATCGTGCCACGCAAAGCCATAAGTCTCCACGAGGTTTAGCAGATCATGCGAAAGGCGGGCATAACGCCAATAGACAAAAGCCTTCTCAAGCATGATCGCCAGCGCTACAACCGCAAGCAAAGATAGCGGAAACATAATAGGACCGCCGACTTTCAAAGCGGTCCAGGTTGCGTTAAGTTCTTGCATGTTTATCTCCGAACTGGGGTGGTGTAGGTGTCCGTGGTAATTGGAAAGGGATTATAAGTTAACGCCTTCTATACGGTTTTCATAAGATGGGTAAAGGAAGGCGAAATTGATGCGATGGGTTGTTGCTTATACCCCACTCATGCAGTAAAAGCACCTGATTCTCGCGCATTGTAATGAAGCGAGAAAGTTTATTGGCTGGGGTCGAGCAGCATGATTCTTCCGCCGCTGCAAGGTCTTGCTCCGGCTCTTCAAGAATAATTTTAATCTGCCAAGCTGTAAAATCTTACAGCTATCCCTGCTGCCTGTTTTAGGGTTTCATAGCTCTGTTATTTTGTGAGTATTGTCTGAAGAAATCAGGATCCGGGTAGCTTCAGATTTTTGTAATGATATCCCCAACTAAAAATCGTGCAGATAGTCTTGTGGGCGTTTCCCGGGTCAAATTCGATATGGTCGCTCTTATACCGATAGAAAACGCGCAAGCAAGGCTTGCGGGCTTTCTCGAGCAGAGTTTAAGCGAGATTTATCTCCTAAATGCGCAGACCCTGCTTTTCGAATTTGCGAGTAAGGGTGCGCAGCGTAACCTGGGTCATGAAGTGGATGCCCTGAGGGCGATGACGCTGTTGGAGATTCAGCCCGAATTTGACGAAGCGTCGTTCCAGGCTTTGATCGCCCCGCTTATGGGTGGCGAGAAAGAGGGGTTGGTTTACGAAACCATGCATTTGCGTGCCGATGGCACGCTTTATCCAGTGGAAGCCCATCTGCAGCGATTCGAGCAACCGGGCCACCTCGAATTTCTTGCGATCATTCTGGACATTACCCACCGCCGCCGCACTGAGGCAGCGTTGCAGGAAAGCGAGGCCCGTTTCCGGGTTATCGTCGACACCATCCCACAGCTTGCGTGGATAGCTGGGCGCGATGGATCACGACTATGGCATAACCAGCGCTGGTACGATTATACGGGGACCACACCGGGAGAAATGCAAGGCTGCGGTTGGCATAAAGTGCATGATCCGGAAATGCTGCCCATGATAATAGAGAATTGGAAAAACGCTGTTGCAACCGGGCAAACGTTCGACATGGAAGTGAAGCTGCGCGGAGCGGATGGGCAGCACAGGATATTCCTGACGCGGGCAGAGCCCTTGAGGAACGCGGACGGCCGTATCGTCCAGTGGTTCGGCACCGATACCGATGTAAATGACCAGAAGCTGGCCGAAATAACCCGGCGCGAAACTGAGAAGCAGCTTCAGGTGGTGATGGAGAACATGCACGACGGCCTCGTGATCTCAGACTTTTCCCGCAAGCTGCTGCATTGGAATCCTGCCGCGCTGAAGATGCACGACATCGATGATCCGGAAGCAGTGCTCGGCGATCTCGATACCTTCGCAAAAATATACGAGCTATCAACGGTGGACGGAGCAGTTCTGTCTATCGATCAATGGCCTTTGACGCGCATCCTGGGTGGGGAGCATCTGCACGATCTGGAGTTGCGGCTTAGACGCTTGGATAGAGATTGGGAACGCGTTCTCAGTTATTCCGGAGCAGTTTTGCACTACGACGACGGCAAGGGACTCGCATTTCTCACTATAAAGGATATTACCGAGCGCAAGTATGCCGAGGAAGCATTACGCGATGCAAAGATAAATCTTGAGCATAAAGTAAGTGAGCGCACGGCCCAGTTACTTGCAAAGAGCAAAGAGCTGGAAAATTTTTGCTATTCCGTATCGCATGATCTCAGGGCTCCACTACGCGGAATAGCGGGTTATAGCCGTCTTCTCCTGGACGGCTACCATGAATGTCTTGATGAGGAAGGCCGAAGTTTTCTGGTCAATGTGCGTGCAGCAACAAAGCATATGACAGATTTAATTGAAGGCCTGCTCTCTTATTCAAAGCTGGAACGGCGCAAGCTGTCGACAACGGCAATCAAACTTTCCAGTTTTATATCCAGGCTATTGGCCCAGTTCCAGGACAGCCTCAAGAATGTACGCCTTACTGTCGACGTTGGTGATTTCGATATTAATGCCGATCCCGAGGGTCTCGCAATAGCTTTGCGTAACCTGGTGGATAATGCCATCAAATTCTCCAGATGTACGGCTGAACCGGCTATTGAAATTCGTGCCCGGTCTGCGGATGGCTTCTGCGTGCTCTCTGTACGCGACAACGGAATCGGGTTTGACATGCATTTTTACGAAAAGATTTTCGAAATATTCCAGCGTCTTCATCGTGCCGAAGACTACCCTGGTACGGGTATCGGACTTGCAATGGTATACAAGGCAATGGAACGGATGGGAGGGCAGGTATGGGCGGAGAGCGAGCGGGGCGCCGGCGCAGTTTTCTACCTGCAATTGCCTCTGGCGAATGCGGTTGAATCAGATACCTCGACAATTAACGGCCCCTAGCCGGCGGCGCCTGCCATGAATACTGCGTTGCCGATCTTGCTTATTGAAGACAATCCGATGGATGTGGATCTCACACGCCGTGCGTTTATACGGCACAACCTGGCCTACCCGCTTGAAGTATTGCGCGACGGACAGGAAGCGCTCGATTTCATTGCCGGGCGGCGAGCAGGAGAACCTGTACCCTCGGTGATACTTCTCGATCTGAAGCTCCCGAAAGTCAGTGGGCTCGACGTCCTGCGGGCTATTCGGGCCCACCCCGATCTCGGGACTGTCCCGGTAGTGGTTCTGACCTCTTCCGCCGATGATGGCGACGTTCACCAGGCCTACAAGCTGGGAGCGAATTCTTATATCTTGAAGTCAGTGGATTTTGAGAAATTTATTGATGTGGCCCGGCAAATTGAGCTTTATTGGACTGTTCTCAATACGCCCGGCTTTTCGAAGCGCGTTTAATGAAAGTACTTTACCTGGAAGATAACGCGCTGGATGCCGATCTGGTGCGGATCGAGATGGAGAAACGCGCACCGGATATTCAGCTGGATGTCGTCGGCACATTGACTGAAGCACTGGCCAGAGTGGATCGGTACCATGAGATTTATGGAACCAGCCTGGAAACGCCGGCAATCGGGCAGGTTGGTTTGGAGATCCCTCGGTACGACCTCGTCCTGACCGACCTCAATCTTCCGGACGGGAGTGGCGAGACTTTGCTGGCACTGGTTCGCGGCCGGCATTTGCCGCTTCCGGTGGTAATTCTTACCGGATCGAGTTGCGAGGATATGGTATTGGCGCTACTTCGCGCGGGCGCCGACGATTACGTCATCAAGCGGGACGGTTTTCTGGAAACGCTGGCTCTCGTGCTGCGCGCAGCTCTCGATAAATTCCACACGGAAACCTACCGCCGCGCCGCTTCGCTCAGAATTCTCTACGTCGAGCCCAATGCGGACGACATCGACCTGACGAAGCAGGCGCTGGCTTCTATCGCTCCACATCTTAAAATTGAATCGCTTCGGTCAGCCGAGCAGGTTTTCCACGGATTTGCAATGCGCGAGGCAAAGGACGCCTTTGATGTCCTTCTTCTGGATTATCGTTTGCCGGGCGTTCCGGCCACAGATATCCTGAAGGAACTTTGCCAGGTTCGCGGGCTTGATCTGCCAATCATTCTTGTTGCCGGACAGGATGATGAAGAAATAGCACGGCAGTCTCTCAAACTGGGGGCCGCCGATTATGTAGTAAAAAGTGCCGGCTACTTGCAGCGCTTGCCCACTGTCATTGAAAATGTCTGGCTGCGCGCCGAGTCAGCCCGTAGAGAGCGAACCTTGCTGGAGGAAAGGACGCGCCTTTCTCTCGCTACCGAAGCAGCCGCGATAGGCATCTGGGAGTGGAACACCGCTACCAATGAAGTTATCTGGGATGATCGCATGTATGAGATTTATGGTGCGCCACGTGGCAGCACCATTACTTATGAGGTCTGGAAATCCTACACTCATCCCGATGATCTGCCTGAGCAGGAAGCCCAATTGGAAAAAATCACCGCGGAGGATGGGCGCAAACAGCTGGATTTCCGTATCCTGCGCGGACCCGGATGCGTGCGTCATCTTCATATCGCGAAAGCGGTGAAGTGGGGCCAGAACGGGAGCGAACTGCGAATAGTTGGTACGGCGATCGATATTACCAAGCGCAAAGAGACAGAACTGGCAATTCAGGAGCACGCCATGCAGCAGAGCCTTATTGCCGCGTTCGGGCAAAAGGCGCTTGCCAGCGCAGATCTTGACGAGTTGTGGGACGAAGTGGCGGGGGTTGCGTCCCATGGCCTCAACGTTGATTTCTGCAAAGTCCTGCAGCTTGCACCGGATTTGCGTTCCTTTATACTCAAGGCAGGATCAGGTTGGCAGAAGGGCTGGATCGGCCGCCAGACATCATTCACCTATGAGAACAGCCAGAACCGATTTGTTCTCGCGAGCCACCAGCCTGTAATCGTCAACGATTTCCGCTGGGAGACGCGCTTCAAGCCATCGAGTATCCTGAGAAGTCACGGAATTCGCAGTAGCGCCAATGTGCTTATTTCGGGAGCGGGCGGCGCGTATGGCATATTGGGTGCGTATTCCCGCGATGCGAAGCGCTTCACGTCAGGCAGCATCAATTTCCTGCAGAGTCTCGCCAATATCCTTGCGACTGCAATTGATCGCAAAACGACGGAAGAACGCCTCACTTATCTGGCCCAGTTCGATCCCCTGACCGAGTTGCCCAACCGCAGCCTTTTTCTTGATCGTCTAAGGCAAGCAATGGAGCAAGCGCAGCGCAGCCGGGGACGAGTCGGCGTTGTGTTTGCGGATCTGGACCGATTCAAGATCGTCAACGATACGATGGGCCACAGCACTGGCGACAAGTTATTGGTTCTGGTTGCGCAACGGTTGCAACAGTGCGTGCGTTCAGGCGATACAGTGGCGAGGCTTGGCGGGGATGAATTCGCATTCATTCTTTCCAATCTTGCTCGGGCAGAGGATGCGACGATAGTAGCCGAGAAGGTGATCGCTGCCCTTTCGCTGCTGTTCGAGCTGGATGGCCAGGAAATCTATACTTCCGTAAGCCTTGGGATCAGTATCTACCCGGGGGATGGAACGGATGCGGATAGCCTGCTCAGGAATGCCGATACGGCGATGTTTCAGGCTAAGGAGCAAGGCCGCGCCATTTATCAGTTCTACCTGCCGCAAATGAACGAGCGCGCGGTGGCTCGCCTGAAGATTGAAACGCAACTCCGTGGCGCGCTGGCACGGCGTGAATTCGTGCTTCACTACCAGCCAAAGGCGAGTTTGACGAGTGGGGAAATCACAGGGTTCGAGGCGCTCCTTCGCTGGCAGCATCCGGCACATGGGCTCGTGCCGCCGCTCAAATTCATCTCGGTTCTTGAGGACACAGGTTTGATCGTGTCGGTCGGCGAATGGGTGGTACGGACAGTCTGTGATCAACTTAACAAATGGCAGAGCCAGGGCCTCGTCCTGCATCCAGTTTCGGTCAATCTGTCTGCACGCCAGTTTCAGCAGCAAGACCTTGATTCGGTTATTGGCAAGACCCTGGAAATGACCGCCATTGATCCCCATTTCCTGGAGTTTGAGCTGACTGAATCAGTATTGATGAAAGAGGCCGAGGCGGCAGCCAACGCGCTTCAGAATCTGAAGGCGTTCGGTGTGAAAATATCAATGGATGACTTCGGCACTGGTTATTCGAGTCTCGCCTACCTCAAGCGGTTTCCGCTCGACACACTAAAGATAGACCGCGCATTCATACGGGATGTGACTACCGATCTGGATGATGCGGCGATCGCGGTGGCAATGATAAAGCTTGCACACAGTTTGGGACTGAAAGTAGTGGCGGAGGGAGTCGAAACGAGGGCGCAACTGGATTTTCTGATAGAAAACGGCTGCGACGAGATGCAAGGCTACTATTTCTCCCAGCCGTTACCTCTGGAGAGGGCGTCACAGGCGCTTATTCAGGGCTACCGGCTGCCGATGGGCATTCAGACGATGAATGATTGATGAACACTGATGTATTGCCTGCTGTATCCACCTCTCCCACCTCCGCTTTCACCTCTCCCACCTCCGCTGCTCACCGGGCAGCCAACTCAGCAAACTCGACCAACTCCTCTGTTATCCTCGTTGCATCCTTGTTGGTAAAGCTACCTGCGGCACTCGCGGTAATTCGCGTGTTTCGCCCAGCATGAACGCCCCGTTGCCAAAGAATGCATTGCGTACTCGAAAATAAGCATATTTTCTTTTGCAATTGCTACAAAGCTCTTTCCCTGCCTCATGATATTTGTTACTTTAACTACCGCAATTTCCCAGTCCGCGGGGGGGCGGACGAATTTCCCGACAGCTAATGAAAAATGAAAAAAATTTTCCTGATGATTTGCGTAATGTTTGCGTTTACCGGCGGAGCTTTCGCACAAAAAGGGGGATTGAGCCTTAAATCACATTCCGCGCTGGTCATGGATGCACAGCGCGGGCACGTTCTTTTTCACAAGAACGCAGACAACGTGATGCCGATCGCTTCCATTACGAAACTCATGACCGCGATAGTTGTGCTTGATGCCCAATTGCCGCTGGATGAGGAAATCGTCATAGAAGCCGCCGACGTTGATGTGATCAAGAATACTCGCTCCCGGTTGCGGGTCGGGGGAAGTCTCACGCGCCAGGAAATGCTGCGGCTGGCGTTGATGTCTTCCGAAAATCGTGCTGCTGCGGCGCTCGGGCGCTCATATCCGGGAGGCACCAATGCATTCGTGGCAGCCATGAACCGCAAGGCATTCGAGCTTGGCATGGACAACAGCTACTTCGTTGATCCTACCGGACTAAATAGCGCCAATGTTTCCACGGCGCGCGATCTGGTAAAAATGGTCAATGCCGCCTATGATTACGATGTCATTCGTGAATTTTCCACTACCGCTGCGCATGAGGTGATGTTTACCGATGGTGATCGAAGCGTGCAGTTCGTCAATACCAACAATCTGGTGCGTAGCAGCAACTGGGATATCGGGGTATCAAAAACAGGGTTTCTCAGCGAGGCTGGACGTTGCCTGGTCATGCAGGCCAATATAACAGGCAAGCAAATCATCATTGTATTGCTGGATTCGTGGGGGAAGAATTCTCGTCTCGGTGACGCTAACCGTGTCAAGAAATGGATGGAGATCGGTTTTGCCCGCAAAGTTCGCGGCTGATACTTTTCGAAACCGGGCGTCTACACCGAGTCCCGGTTTCTATCACCTGCAGGTATTCAGGATTGCTTTCGTTTTCGTGGCGCCTGACTTAATTTTTTTTCCAGGCTAGGACTAGCCTCGTGCCAATGGGAAACGGCAAGCGGCGGGAGAAGAGTTGTCATGCAATTACAATTAATTGCCGCACTCATCATCGTTTTCCTGATTGTCACGTTCGCGGTTCAGAATGCCGTCTCGGTAAGCGTCATATTTTTTCTTTGGCGCGTCGATGCTTCACTCGCCACGGTGATCGCCGCATGCTTTACGCTTGGCACGCTCATCGGCGCGCTGGTGACGGTTCCAACGATGCTGCGTGAGCGAATTTCGATAAGCCGTCTGCGCAAACAAGTGGAAATGCTGCACGCCGAGAACGAGGATTTGCGGGCCTTGAAGAAGGATGATGTACCTGCTGTGCCTCATGATATTGAGGCATATTGAAAATATGCGGCTCGATTTCCATATATCCGCATTATTTTTAGAGCAGCCGGAATGCAAGAATGGCGATGACCGTGGGCGGAAGGGCTGCGGCGAGTAGACCCAAAGGATGGATGGCTTCATCCTCGAACGAACCCTTGAGTATGGAAAAACCTGCCGGGTTTGGCGCATTGGCGATGACCGTCAAGCCCCCGCCGGCAACCGCGCCGGCAACAAGAGAATACCGGAACTCCGCGCTGGTTCCTTCCAGCAGGGAACCAAGATAAGTCAGCGCCGCATTGTCCGTGATCGCGGTCAACAGGGTTGCGCTGAAAAAAAGCACAGTGTTGTCCATATCCGCCAGCAGGGGCTGCAACCACCACTTCTGTTGTCCACCCAGAACAACCAGGCCGGCGAGAAAAAAGGCGACCAGCAGCCCTTCCCGCAGAATCAACGGGTCCTGGTAGCGTTCGTATGCGTGGGTAAATCCGAGGAAGAACAGCAGCAGGCCCATGAAAACGACAGGGTGATGCGCAAACACTACCACGCCTACAAGAAACACCACGTGCACGAGTATTACGAGTAGCGGAACCTCGTTGTTAGCTGAGGGCTTTGCCTTCTTCAGGCTCGACAATTCACGCTGAAACAGGATAGTGGCGCCAAGAGCGTTCACCGCTACTCCAATCGCGGCCTTCCAGCCAAACGTGGTAAACATGAAAACCGTATCCCATCCCCACTTGCTGGCTACCATGAGAACCGGGGGTGCGGCAAAGGAGGTCATTGTTCCGCCGATTGAAATGTTGACGAACAAAACTCCAAGAGTGACGTATTTAAGCCGGGTGGAAATTCCCCTGCTGTAGTACCGCTCAAGCAGAATCAGCCCGGCCAGCGTCATGGCTGCGGGCTCGGTGATAAACGAGCCCAGCAAAGGGACAAATGATAGTGTGATGAAGTAAAACGCCTTACCCTCGGGCCAGGGAATGAGCCCGGCAAGCTTGTTCACACAAAGCATGGCGAATTGCAGGATCGGGCGGCTGCCGGAGATTACCATGACTGCGAATACGAACATGGGTTCGATAAAACTCTGCTGATCGAGATAGGCTATGGCTGGTTGCTTGCCTTCCGTGACCAGCATCATGACGACAAGAATCATCGCCCAGAACCCGAAAACAACCTCGACCTCGCCCAGAAAATGCCAGATGCCGGCATGCGCCGGGTAGGTATGCGCCAGTTGTTGAAAATATTTTGTTGCGAAAGTGTGTATCAGCGCAATGCCAAACAGGATTGCGCCAATAATCTCAATAGGGGCGGGATTCATTTGTGTGCCACGGACGGGTTTTCTGATTATTGCTACCGGGGACCAATGTTCAATGTCTTCACGTCCCGTGAATCCGCAGATGACATAGTGACGAGCTGTCTACGCCGTCAATTTTCATTAAGGGCGGAGCCGGTTGGCGCAGGTAACCCGCTCTTGGCGCTACGCGCGGTCAACGCGTTTCGCTCTTTAATCGCAACGAATCGGAAACCGGGTGTGTTTTATTTCATTGCATCGAGATTGGCTTGTGCATCAGCATTACCCTGCGCGGCGGCCTTCTTGAACCATTCTTTAGCTTTGGCCTCATCCCTGGGAACGCCTTCGCCGGCGTAATACATCACCCCCAGATTGTTTTGTGCATCGACATTGCCCTGCTCTGCGGCTTTTTGAAATAACTCCACAGCTTTGGCCGGGTCTTTGGCGACACCCTCACCATTTGCATACATGAGCCCGAGATTGAATTGCGCATCGGCATATCCCTGCGCCGCCGATCGATGAAACCAGGCGGCAGCTGTAACCGGATCATTAGTCAGGATTTTGCCTGAAGAGTCCTTGGATATGGCTTCGCCGGTGTAGAACATGACACCGAGACCATTTTGTGCTTTGGCGTCTCCCGCCTCTGCATCCTTTCTTAATTGCACGAATTTTTCTTCCGGTGTTGCTTCATTCCCCGGCCCGGCCGGCATGATTTCCTGTAATAACGCCGACTTTTCTTCTGGCGTCAATTCATTTTCCAAAATCGATGGAATTTCCTTTTCCGACGTAAACTCATCCGGCAGCTTCGCCGGCGTCCCCGGCTTGGAGGTATTTCCCGGATCTTTCTCACCGCAGCCGGCAAGCATGAGCATGGGGATTGCAGCGAGCAATACCACAATAAGAATTTTCATGGAGTATTATTCTGTCATGTTTTTTTTTAACCTGCCTCAGCAGTATGGCTGGATGGCAAAACGATACCTTCGCCTTACAGGCTGTAATACATATCGAACTCGATCGGGTGGGTAGTCATGCGAAAACGTGTAACTTCCTCCATCTTCAGTTCGATGTAGCCGTCGATCATATCATTCGAAAACACGCCGCCACGCGTAAGAAAATTGCGGTCCTTATCCAGGCTATCGAGCGCTTCATCCAGCGAAGCGCAGGGGTTGGGAATTTTCCCCGCCTCTTCAGGAGGAAGATCATAAAGATTCTTGTCCATGGGATCGCCCGGATGAATCTTGTTCTGGATACCGTCCAGGCCAGCCATCAGCAATGCTGTAAACGCGAGATAGGGGTTGGCGGTGGGGTCGGGAAAGCGAACTTCAATGCGCCGTCCCTTGGGGCTGTTGGCGTAGGGGATACGTACTGCAGCGGACCGATTGCTGACCGAGTAGGCAAGATTGACTGGCGCTTCAAAACCTGGAACGAGTCGCTTGTAGGAATTGGTGCCCGGATTGGTAATCGCGTTCAGGGCCTTGGCGTGTTTGATAACACCACCGATATAATACAGCGCCATTTCCGAAAGTCCGGCATAACCGCTTCCCGAAAATAGATTCTGACCTCCTTTCCAGATCGATTGGTGCACATGCATTCCGGAACCATTGTCGCCGACTATGGGTTTCGGCATGAAAGTCGCTGTTTTTCCATAAGAGTGGGCAATGTTGTGCACTACATATTTGAATGCCTGGGTCCAATCGGCGCGCTTCACCAGGCTGCTGTATTTGGTGCCTATTTCACACTGCCCGGCAGTGGCCACTTCGTGGTGATGCACTTCAACTTCAATACCCATTTCCTCCAGCGCAAGGCACATCGCGGACCGGATGTCATGCAGGGAATCGATCGGGGGAACGGGGAAATAGCCGCCTTTAATGCCGGGACGGTGCCCGGTATTTCCGCCCTCGTATTTCTCGGCAGAGCTCCAGGCTGCTTCCTGGGATTCGATCTTTACTGAACAACCGGACATGTCAGCATGCCATGTTACGGAGTCAAAAATGAAGAATTCGGGCTCGGGACCGAAATACGCAGTGTCGCCAATGCCAGTTGACTTCAGGTAAGCCTCGCCGCGTTTCGCCAGCGAGCGGGGATCCCGGTCGTAGCCCTTGCCATCGGAGGGTTCCACTACATCGCACGTCATGAACAGCGTCGCCTCATCCATGAATGGGTCCATCTTGGCCGTGTCATGGTCAGGTATCAGCAACATGTCGGACGCATGAATACCTTTCCAGCCCGCAATGGAAGAACCATCGAATGCGTGCCCGTCTTCAAGCTTGTCCGCATCCACGGCGTGGGCGGGAAGTGTCACGTGTTGCTCCTTGCCCCGGGTATCGGTAAATCGTAGATCAACGAACCTGACTTCGTTGTCCTGAATCATTTTCAGAACATCGGCTACCGCCATTTTTCTCTCCAAACCGGAATTGCAGTCATGCGAAAGTACCTTATAAAAGGGTGATGCAAAGCGTAACATTATATCAGCAGGAGCGTTTCCATTTCTTCAACAACAGAATACCCGCGCAAGAATCTGAAAGAGCCAGGCTAAAGCATTAGCTGTTCCGCCCTCCGCACAAAGGTTTTTACTCGAACACCAGCCTGAAAATGGATTACCATTAGGTTTCAATTGTTACTGTGGGAAACCATATGGAAACTATCACTGCAATACTTGAAAGGGCGCAACAACGCGCTGAGGAAATGGATTTGCCATACCAGGGCGCGTTGCTTCCCAATGAAGCGCTTGCGCTGTTGCAGGAAGCGCCCGAGGCGAAGTTGGTGGATGTGCGTTCCCGGGCTGAATGGGACTGGGTGGGAAGAATTCCGGGCGCGGTCGAAATCGAATGGCAGTCCTATCCCGGCATGCGTCCCAATCCGGATTTTGTCAACTATCTTTCCAGCCAGGTGGACAAGGAATCGCTGGTGATGTTCATCTGCCGTAGTGGAGGACGTTCACATCAGGCTGCGGCTACCGCCAGCGAATTAGGCTATACGAACTGCTATAACATCCTGGAAGGTTTTGAAGGCGAGAAAGATGCCACCGGTCACCGCGGGACCGAAGGGGGATGGAAAGCGGCAGGTTTGCCCTGGGTTCAGAAATGACCTCAAGGGAATGAAGAGCAATCGCGTGGGACTCAGGTTGCTGCCGACCACTCGACCAGGCCGGAATAGGCTGTAATAAGCACGACAATCCCGAACGCAATGCGATACCATGCAAATACCGTGAAATCATGGTGGCTGATAAAACGCAATAATCCGCGCACCGCCAATAAGGCGCTGACGAACGAGGCCACGAAGCCGATAACAAATACTCCCATATCGTCGAAATGAAGGATATCGAGATTTTTGTAAATGTCGTAAAAGGTGGCGGCAAACATGATCGGGATGGCCAGAAAAAACGAAAACTCTGTCGCCGCTTTACGGGATAAGCCAAAAAAAAGGCCGCCGATAATGGTTGCGCCGGAGCGTGAAGTGCCGGGTATGAGCGCCAGGCACTGCATCAAACCCACCTTCAACGCATGTCTCCAGTCCATGTCCTCCACCCGCTCGACATCCACCACGTGTTTTCTGCGTTCCGCCCACAGGATCAGGATACCGCCAATGATGAACGCCAATGCCACTGGCACGGGGTGAAACAGATATTGCTTGATGGTCTTGATGAACAATAGACCCAGAATTGCAGCGGGAAGAAAAGCAATGAACAGGTTCAACACAAAGCGGTTCGCATCCTGGCGGGAACCGACATCCCGGACAACGGTTCCGATCTTGACGCGATATTCCCAGCAAACCGCCAAAATGGCTCCCAATTGAATGACGATCGCGAAGACCTTGCCTTTCTCGTCATTGAAGTCGAGCAAATCGCTCGCCAGGATCAAGTGACCGGTAGAGGAGATAGGAAGAAATTCGGTCAGACCCTCGACAATGCCGAGGATCAGGGCCTTAAAGAGCAGAACCAGGTCCATGCGTGCTATCCGGCAAAAAGCATTTTGCGCCGGATAAACACGTGGGAGCTTGAGGGAGTCGAGGTATTACCAGGCAATGGGTTGTCCAGTGGCAGGGATACAGGGTCGGGCTGGTTATTTTTCAGACATTATCGCACCGAACTGCGCTTCAGGCTCGAGAATAGTTCTGATTAGCCTGCCGTTTACCATCTTTTTGCTTTGACAGCTGCCAGCGAGCACCAGTCGGGCAGCATGGCTGGCGCCGCGCGAAGCCCAGGAAGGGCTCCGCATGTCGAGGCTGTTGTCCGGTTACATCTTGCTATAAATTTCCGCTCCTTTTGCCACAAACTCGGTGGCTTTTTCTTCCATACCCCTTTTCAATGCATCGTCTTCGCTAACGCCTTGGCTCGCGGCGAAGTCCCGCACATCCTGGGTTATTTTCATGGAGCAGAAATGGGGGCCGCACATGGAACAGAAATGTGCGAGTTTGGCACCCTCCTGGGGCAAGGTTTCATCATGAAATTGTTTCGCTTTATCCGGATCCAGGCCAAGATTGAACTGATCGTCCCAGCGAAACTCGAAACGGGCTTTCGAAAGCGCATTATCACGAATTTGCGCGCCGGGGTGACCTTTTGCAAGGTCTGCTGCGTGAGCGGCGATTTTGTACGTAATGATGCCGTCTTTTACGTCATCCTTGTCGGGCAGGCCAAGGTGTTCCTTGGGCGTGACGTAGCACAGCATTGCCGTACCATACCAACCTATCATGGCCGCGCCGATAGCGGAGGTAATATGGTCGTAGCCGGGTGCGATATCGGTCGTGAGAGGGCCTAGCGTATAGAAAGGCGCTTCAGCACAATATTTCAGCTGCATATCCATGTTCTCCTTGATGAGATGCATCGGAACATGGCCGGGACCTTCGATCATTACCTGCACGTCATGCTTCCATGCGATCTGGGTCAGTTCGCCGAGGGTTTCCAGTTCGGCGAACTGGGCCTCATCATTGGCATCCTGTATGGAACCGGGACGCAGACCGTCGCCAAGAGAGAAGCTTACATCGTAAGCTTTCATGATTTCGCAGATTTCCTCGAAGCGAGTGTACAGAAAGCTCTCCTTGTGATGCGCCAGACACCACTTGGCCATGATCGATCCGCCGCGCGAGACAATGCCGGTCAAACGCTTCGCTGTCATTGGGACATAAGCGAGCCGCACACCCGCATGGATTGTAAAGTAATCCACACCTTGCTCAGCCTGCTCGATCAGCGTGTCACGAAAGATTTCCCAGGTGAGGTCTTCCGCCTTGCCATTTACCTTCTCGAGCGCCTGATAAATAGGTACTGTGCCGATTGGAACGGGACTATTCCGGATTATCCACTCACGGGTCTCATGAATGTTTTTGCCGGTTGAAAGATCCATTACCGTATCACCGCCCCAGCGGATGGCCCAGGTCATCTTCTCGACTTCTTCCTGAATGCTGGAACCCAGCGCCGAATTGCCGATATTCGCATTGATCTTTACCAGGAAATTGCGCCCGATGATCATCGGTTCGGATTCCGGATGATTGATGTTGGCGGGAATAATGGCGCGGCCTCTAGCCACTTCGTCGCGTACGAATTCAGGCGTGACATGCCCGGGCAGAAATGCCCCGAAATCCTGTCCGGGATGCTGGCGCGTGAGCAACTCCCGGTGTTGCTTGCTCATGTGTTCGCAACGCTGGTTTTCGCGTACGGCGACGAATTCCATTTCAGGCGTGATGATGCCGCGGCGGGCATAGTGCATTTGCGTTACGTTTGCCCCCGCTCTGCCACAGCGGGGCTGCCGTTTCAGATCGAAGCGCATTTCGGCGAGCTTGGGATCAGCCAAGCGTTGCTTGCCATAAGCGGAAGCAGGGGCGGAAAGAATTTCCGAGTCCCCGCGCTCGTCTATCCACTTTTGGCGTAACGGCGCCAGGCCGGAGCGGATGTCTATTTTTGCCGCAGGGTCGGTATAAGGTCCGGAGGTGTCATAAACATAAATCGGGGGATTCACTTCCGCACCCATGCTGGCAGCGGTATCGGATTGGCTGATTTCCCGCATGGGCACGCGAATATCCGGCCGGGAACCCTGCACATAAACTTTTTGGGATTGCGGCAAAGGCTGGACCGCGCCTTCGTCGACATGGGCGGTCTTGCTTGAAAATGGCAACGGAAATTGCGCTGCGTTCGAAACTGTTGCATTCATAATACGCTCCTTAAGTGCCATAAAGGAGCGGGATAACTAGTTCCCAGCTTCCCTACGGCGGCATTATCCGTGTCAGGTATTAAGGGACTATCTCACCGGTTGCCGGACGATTCCGGAACGGACCCCTAGCTGCTGCTGTGAAGCTAACGGAAATGTGGAATAATTGCAAGTTTGTTATGACATCTCATATAGGGTATAGGGCAGGACATGGATCTTGAACAAAGCCGATTTAACATGGTAGAGCAGCAGATTCGGACATGGGAAGTGCTGGATCAGGAAGTCCTCGAATTATTGTTCGAGGTGCGGCGCGAGGAATTTGTCCCTGCCGCTTACCGTTCACTTGCGTTTGTAGATATGGAAATCCCGTTGGGATATGGCGAAGTGATGCTTGCTCCCAAGCTGGAAGCACGCATTCTCCAGGAAGTGCAGGTAAAAAGTACCGACAGGATTCTGGAAGTGGGCAGCGGCAGCGGTTATTTGACGGCGCTGCTTTCCAGGCAAGGCGAACATGTATACAGCGTGGAAATCGTGCCGGAACTGAAAGCCATGGCGGAAAAAAATCTCAAGGCTCATGGTATCGCCAATGTAACGCTGGAAACGGGAGATGCGGCGCGGGGGTGGGCCCGGCACGGACCCTACGACGTAATCGTGCTGACGGGATCCACCCCGGTTTTACCGTCGGCGTTTCAAAGGAGCCTCAAAACCGGTGGACGCATGTTTGCTGTGGTGGGCGATGCGCCAGTCATGCAGGCGGTACTCCTGACTTGTGTGGCGCAGGAAGAAAAAGGGAGTGAATACAATACAGCGGGGCTATTTGAAACCTGCATTACCCCTTTGAAAAACGCCGAGCGGCCGGTGCGATTCACATTTTAATCTCCCATGCCAATCCTCCGATTGCAAGCTCGTCAGGCACCTATTGCTTGAGCTGTTTTCGATTGGCGGACGTTTTTTTTCGTCCAGGGATCAGAAATCTGGGATCAAAGTGAAAATTCCGCCATATATCCATGCGCTATTGGTTGCCGGTGCGATTTTGCATACCCCGCTTCATGCCGCCGACCTGATGGAAATCTATCGTGAGGCACTGGAACAGGACGCCCAGTACAGCGCGGCGCGCGCCGCGCACGAGGCGGCCCAGGAAAGACTCCCGCAGGGTCGAGCCGGGCTTCTTCCAACCGTCACGCTCGGGTTCGTTCGTCGCAGGCAATTTATCGATATCGAGAGTGTGGGGGGACTTCCGATAGGTGGCGTAGTCCGACCCTCGGAGGTGGTTATCGACAACCAGAGCTTGACTATCACAGGAACTCAACCCATTTATCGCAAGGAAAATTTTGCGATTTACGAACAGTCCAAGCTTGAGGTCGCGCAGGCGGACTCGCAGTTCATTATTGCGGCCCAGGATTTGATTTTGCGCGCGGCACAGGCGTATTTTGACATTCTTGCTGCTGAAGTGAATGTGGAGGTGGCAGAAGCTCAGAAAAAAGCAATCAGTCAGCAATTGGAACAGGCCAAGCGCAATTTTCAGGTGGGCACAGCGACTATTGTCGATACTTATGAGGCTCAGGCCCGCTTCGATTTGACCACTTCCCAGGAAATCGCCGCCAGAAACGATCTTGAAATAAGAAGACGCACGTTGCAGCAGATAATCGGGCGTGTACCCGATAATCTGGTTCGTCCAGACGAGCTGGCATCGGATCTGCTCCCTTTGAAGTATGCAAACATGCAGGACTGGATCAACGTGGCCGAGCAGAATAATCTCGCTCTTAAAGTCCAGCAGGCATTGTATGAAATTGCAAAACAGGACGTGGAACGAGCCAAGGCGGGACATTACCCGACGGTGGATCTGGTTGCGATTTATAGTGATCAGAAAGGCGTCGGGGGAACAATCACCGGCCGGCCAATTGATCTGACCTCAAAAGAAATAGGTGTTCAGGTCAGTTTTCCGCTGTTCCAGGGGTTTGCAGTACAATCACGCGTACGCGAAGCGTTGGCGACGCAGGAAAGGGTGTTTCAGGACATGAGCAATACGCGGCGCAACAGCGTGCTCCAGGTAAGCCAGCAGTATCTTAATGTTACGAACGGCATCGCTCAGGTGAAGGCGTTGAAGCAGGCGCTCGCGTCGAGCCAAAGCCAGGTGGATTCCACCAAGCTCGGACAGGAAGTGGGCGTCAGAACCGAAGTGGATGTATTGAATGCGCAGCAACTGTATTCTTCAGCGAGGCGGGACCTTGCCCAGGCGCGTTACAACTTTCTCATGTCAAGGTTGAGGTTGGAGGCGGAGGCGGGCGAGCTGGACGAGGATGACTTGCGCCAGATAAACGATATATTGATGAGATAGCCTGCTCTGGTTCGTTCCGTTCGGGTTCGAACGTTGCTCTTGCGAAGGAGCATGTTTTTGATACGGCACTTCTCCGGTACTTTTGCGATAAGTGGATTCTGGTGGATCTCGGATGAAGTTTCAAGCATTGGCTTTTTGTGCGCGTTGACGCGCATGCGGTTGAGTGTTAGATTTTCCAGCAGGGCTTCATGCATGGTTCCGAAGAGGAGTTAGGGCCAGAATTGAAGCGAGCGGCAGCGCCGTGCTTCACAAACCGCCCGGACTTCACGCGCGGCATTTGCCTGCCGGAGTACTTCGCAGTTTGAGAACATTTGTCTTGCCGAGTCTGCAGGATAAGCTCTAAATAGGAATCGGGATAATTTCCACTCGAGGTTATCCGGTAATTAATCCTTAGCTTTGCTCGCACCTGGGCATTACCGTCAAGTCCAGCGGGAGCGAGTTCGGTCTTCGACACTCGTATGTCGCCATGCCGCTTTACTTCCAATCCAATAGATAGCTCGACAGTCAGAAGGCCAATACCATGAGCGTGTCAGAGGCATCCGATTCATACTGGAGTCAGCCATCCATCCTTTCAGGCGGCGACCGGCCCGTTCGCGTTCGAGACACCCGTCCGGCGGAAACAGACAAAGGTGTGCTGGACGCCAAGACTTTCGACGCAATCGAAACAGAGCAATTATTCAATTCGATCAATCATGCCGTCACTCATGCCGGGCAATGTGTGCTTTACCGCTCGCTGGCGCGGCCAGGGACAGATGCCGCAGTGACTCGAGAAAAACAGGATGCCTTGCGGGAGTTGGAATCAAACCCCACTCTTCATGAGGCGCTAAGGAATTTCATCGAAGAAATGGCGCGCGGAGAAAAATCACTTTACGAGTTGCTCTATGGTACCTTTACCGGCGGCGTCGCCATAGACAATTCCAGAGCCGGAAAAGGTGAAATGGAGTTCAGCGGTTATGGGTACAATCAATTTCTTGACGGTACAGGCTTTGTTATCGATCTGGTAGAGACAGTGGCAACCCTGCCGCAGCCACAAAGCGCTTATTTACGTACCTTGTTCGACGCCATTCACGACTTTGGGAACTCACGTACTTATTCACTGATGCGCGGCCCGGTCTATCCGGCGGAAGGAAAATTCAGGACGCGGGAAGAAAAGCCTCGCCTTGCGTTCCTTACGCGCTTCAGGCCATCGATGTTCAAGCTTTTTCCAATGTTGTTCGTGCTGATAGCGGTAAGCGCTGCCCTTTATTTCTTCCAGGGTGTGCTGGCCAGTTTTGGAATCGGTTATCTGGGATATGGAATACTCCTGCTGGCGGTACCGGTTCTACCGGTCGTCCTGATTGCCATCGCCGCCTCCGATCGCGATTCCGTCATCTACCCCCTTCGCAAGCTGTTCAAGCACAGTCCGGACCTGGCGCGCGCATTGGAAACGCTGGGCATGATCGACGAGATATTATCCTTTCATCGCTACTCGCAAACCTTCGGCGGCAAGATGACGCTGCCTCAGATACTCGAGAGCGACAGGCATTCCCTCAGTGTTACCGAAGCGAGAAATCCTCTGCTTGCCAGAATAAACCCCGGCTATGTGCCGAACGATATTTCGCTTGATGACGCGGGACGGCTGCTGGTAATTACCGGACCGAATAGCGGAGGCAAGACGGCTTACTGTAAAACTGTAGTACAGGTTCAGCTACTGGGGCAGATCGGCTGTTACATTCCGGCGGCAGGGGGAAGCCTGGTTCTGGCGGAACATATTTTTTACCAGGTGCCGGATCCCGGCCACCTGGATGAGGGAATAGGACGATTTGGTCACGAACTGAAACGCACGCGCGAGATTTTCTTCGGTTCCACAGCTCGAAGCCTGGTAGTACTGGACGAGCTTTCGGAGGGCACCACATTCGAGGAGAAAATGGAACTTTCCGAGTACGTTCTAGCGGGGTTTTACGAGTTGGGCGCAAGCACATTGCTTGTCACCCATAACCACGAATTATGTGAGCGCTTGCAGGACAAGGGAATCGGCCGCTATCTCCAGGGAGAGTTTCTGCCCGGGGGACCGACTTTTCGCCTCATCCCCGGCGTATCACGGGTAAGCCATGCCGACCGGGTCGCGGCCGCGCTGGGTTTCAGCAAGGAAGATGTGGAGAAGCATCTGGCCAAACGCCACTTATGACTCGAGAGGTAAGGAACGTGTTTGTTCCATTGTTCAAACAGTCGGCATAAAGATACGCGAACGTTTCGGATTGCTGCACTTCGCCTTGATCTCCATTGTTTCCACGGTTTTATCAATCCCCCGATCACGCACTAGTCGAATAAGATGTAAAAGCTATGGAGCACCACAGCAATGCGAATTTCAATCGCGGCTTTTAAATTCCACACCGGAGTTTGGGCTGGATAAGGAGGCATGATGAAATCATTGGTTACGGGTGCAAATGGATTTGTCGGGTCGGCGGTCGCGCGCTGCCTGCTTAACGCAGGCCACGAAGTGCGATGCCTGGTCAGGCCGGGAAGTGACCGGCGAAATCTTGACAAGCTGCCTGTGGAAATCTGCGAGGGCGACTTGCGCTCCGCCCCATCGTTGAAAAGCGCGATAGCAGGTTGCGATAGCCTGTTTCATGTTGCCGCGGACTATCGCCTTTGGGTACCGAACCCGGAAACGATGTATGACATTAATGTAAGGGGAACCCAGGCGCTGATACTCGCTGCAGCCGAGGCTGGAATGAACCGCATGGTATATACAAGCAGCGTGGCAACGCTGGGCACTGGCCAGGACGGCAATCTTGCCAACGAAGACACACCTTCGAGTCTCTTGTCCATGACCGGGCATTACAAGCGGTCAAAATTCATGGCGGAACAAGTCGTCAAGCAAATGACCGATGAGCATAAGCTGCCCCTGGTAATAGTGAACCCTTCTACGCCGATAGGACCACGGGATATCAAACCCACGCCGACGGGGCGTATAGTGGTTGACACCTTATGCGGCCGAATGCCGGCCTACGTAAATACCGGATTGAACATTGCGCACGCTGACGACATCGCTTATGGCCACCTTCTGGCTTACACGCATGGGAAACCAGGAGAACGTTATATCCTTGGCGGAGAAAACCTGACGTTACTGCAAATTTTGCAGACAATCGACGAGATAAGCGGCAAGCGGACAAAACGGCTGAATCTGCCGGTCAAGCTGGTATTGCCAGCCGCCTGGCTAATGGAAAAAATGGCGATGGTAACGAACGTTGAACCGCGTGCCACGGTGGATAGCGTATGCATGGCGAAAAAGAAGATGTTTTATTCCTGTGACAAGGCGATGCGTGATCTCGGGTATCGATATCGGCCCGCGGCAGAAGCGCTTGAGGACGCGATGAACTGGTTCCAGGCTAACGGATATTGCGGTTAAACCCGAGACGGCCGTTCATCTTTTTTTCCTGTCATCCGTCGTAGAGGTATTAGCTGCCCTATGCCTGATTCACGACTTCAAAACCCGCATCCTCGATGGCCTCCCTGAACTGATCCATCCCCGTCATGCCTCCATCGTACTGAATCGTGACCTGGCCTTGCTCCAGCGAAACCTCGGAGCTGCTTACGCCCGGTATTCTCTCCAGAACGTTTTTTACGCTGTTGACGCAACCCATGCAGGTCATGCCTTTAACTTTCATGATTTCAGTTTGCATTGCTTAGGCTCCTCTGTCATTGACAGTTATCTACAAATCAAACCGGCCTCGCCCGCCGTTCCGTTGCAGGATACAACTCACCAAGCCGAGCAGGTCAGCCCACACGCTTCTCAATCTTCACGGCGCAGTTGCGGAAACAGAATAACGTCACGAATGCTGGGGCTATCGGTAAAAAGCATAACCAGGCGGTCTATGCCGATACCTTCGCCAGCGGTGGGAGGCAGGCCATATTCAAGCGCCCGGATGTAATCAGCGTCGTAGTGCATTGCCTCGATGTCGCCGGCTTCCTTGGCATTAGCCTGTTCCTGGAAACGCGACGCTTGATCTTCAGGGTCGTTCAATTCCGAAAACCCATTGGCGATTTCGCGCCCCGCAATGTAAAGCTCGAACCGGTCGGTGATCGCAGGATCGATATCGTTGCGTCTTGCAAGCGGAGAAACTTCGGCTGGGTACGCGACGATAAAAGTGGGTGCAAACAATAAGTGTTCGGTGGTTTCGTCAAATAACGCGAGCTGTAATCCGCCGATGCCGTCTTCGGGTTTACAGGCAATTCCGAGACCCTGCAGTGTCCGGATCAGGAATGTGCGTTCGCCAAGTTGCGCACTGGTATATTCCGGATGATATTTCAGGATCGCCTGAACGATGGTGAGCCGTTCGAACGTTTGTGCAAGGTCAATCTCTCGTCCCTGATAGCTTATCCTGGTTGTGCCTAGAACCTTTGCCGCCAATTCCCGCAGCATTGTTTCGGTGAGGTCCATCAGGTAAGTGTAATCCCGGTAAGCTTCATAAAATTCCAGCATGGTGAACTCCGGATTATGCCGGGTGGAGATTCCCTCATTTCTGAAACTTCGATTGATTTCGAACACTCTTTCCATGCCGCCGATCACGAGACGTTTCAAATAAAGCTCAGGTGCAATACGAAGATACAAACGGGTATCCAGCGCGTTGTGGTGGGTGATAAAAGGCCGTGCCGCCGCCCCGCCGGGAATTGGATGCATCATCGGCGTCTCCACTTCCAGGTAACTGCGCGCGACCAGAAATTCGCGAATCGACTGGATGATCCTGGACCGTGTGATAAATACTCTTCGGCTATTGTCGTTGGTGATAAGGTCGAGATAGCGCTGGCGGTATTTTTGCTCCTGGTCGGTCAGACCGTGAAATTTTTCCGGCAGAGGCCGTAATGATTTTGTTAGCAAGCGCAGATTCATGACGCGCACGGACAGCTCCCCTGTCCTGGTTCTGAATAGTGGGCCCCGCGCGCCCAATATATCGCCAAGGTCATAATGCTTGAAGGCATCGTGAACCTCTACGCCGGCAGTGTCATTGGCGATGTAGAGCTGGATCCTTCCGCTCATGTCCTGGAGGGTGGCAAAGCTTGCTTTGCCCATCACGCGCTTCAGTACCATGCGGCCCGCCACGCTTACGACACGTGGCTCACCTTCCAGCATTTCATTGGCATGCTCGCCATATTGGCGATGGAGGTCCGATGAAAAATCTTCGCGGCTGAAGTCGTTGGGAAAGGCATTACCCGTTTTACGCAATACGTCCAGCTTGGCGCGGCGCTCTTCAACAAGCCTGATCTCTGCGTGAACCCCATCAAGCCTGTCGTCCAGGCTTTTCTCTAAAGCGTTATCCGTCACTATGGCTCCCTATATGCCCTGTTTCAAACTGGCCTCGATGAAATCATCCAGCCCGCCGTCAAGTATGGCCTGCGTATTGCCGCTTTCGAGACCGGTGCGCAAGTCCTTGATCCGTGACTGATCCAGTACATAGGAGCGTATTTGATGTCCCCAGCCGATGTCGGTCTTGTTGTCTTCTATCGCCTGCTTCTCGTCATGGCGCTTGCGCAACTCCGCCTCATACAGGCGTGATTTCAGCATGGCCATCGCGTCCGCCCGGTTACGATGCTGTGAACGCCCGCTCTGGCACTGCACGACAATACCCGTGGGATTATGGGTAATCCGAATCGCCGAGTCGGTTTTGTTGATATGCTGGCCCCCCGCGCCAGACGCGCGGAATGTATCGACCCGTAAATCAGCGGGATTGATATCGATTTCGATGGTCTCATCCACCTCCGGATAAACAAACACGCTCGCAAAGGAGGTATGGCGGCGATTACCCGAATCGAAAGGGGATTTACGCACGAGCCGGTGTACCCCGGTTTCAGTGCGGAGGTAACCGTAGGCGTACTCGCCCGAAATTTTGAGACTTGCGCTCTTGATGCCCGCAACCTCGCCGGTAGACTCTTCCATAACCTCCACCGTGTAATCGCGCCGCTCGCAATAACGCAGATACATGCGCTCAAGCATCGCCGCCCAGTCCTGTGCTTCCGTTCCGCCGGACCCGGCCTGGATGTCGATGAAGCAGTTATTCGCATCCATGGGATTGGAAAACATGCGTCGGAACTCCATGTCCGCCACTGTCTTTTCCAGTTGCGCAATATCGCGGGCGACACTCTGCAGGGTAGCGTCATCGTTCTCTTCGTTTGCCATTTGAAACAGGTCCCTGGCATCGTGAAGCTGCCGCCCGACTGTTTCCAGATTAATGACAACGCTTTCCAGCATTTTTTTCTCGCGGCCCAATTCCTGGGCACGCTTGTTATCATCCCAGATGGCGGGATCTTCCGTCATCCGGTTGAGTTCATTCAGGCGGGTTTGCTTGTTATCGAAGTCAAAGATACCTCCGCAATGATGTCGCCCGGCTGTCAAGATCTTCAAGCTGATGGACGATGACGTTAAGTTCTTCAGATTCCATGGAAACTCTTTCAAAATACAAAAGTGAATTATACAGGAAGCGGGACGCGGATTTACCGCACCGCTTGAGAGAAGAGGGAAGCTGCAACGCTCAAAAAACAGAGGAATAAACAATAGTGGCAAGAGGGCAGCCTGCCAAGCTGCTCGGTGGGGGATAGATCTGGACGAGCGAAATCAAAATTATCGATGGAACCCCTCACTTCACTGACTATCAAGGGCTTCAGCGTGAAAGCGCAGATGATTTCCGATAAAGGTGCTGATAAAAAAATAGCTGTGATCGTAACCTTCGCGCAGATTGACCTGCACAGGATATTTTGCCGCTTCACAGGCGGAAACGAAGCGCTCAAGTTTCAATTGCTCAGCCAGAAATTCATCCGCGTCGCCCTGGTCGATCAACAGCGGCAAATGCTCCGATGGGCGAGCAGCTTCAACCAATAATGTCGCGTCATAGCCCCACCAGTTCTTTATGTCGTCGCCCAGGTAATGGCTGAATGCTTTTTTACCCCATGGAGTGGTAATCGGGTTAACGATGGGCGAAAAAGCGGATACGGATCGATAACGTGCCGGATTACGCAACGCAATCACCAACGCGCCGTGACCCCCCATCGAATGGCCGCAGATCGCGCGCTTGTCATTAACCGGAAAACATTGTTCGACCAGGGCCGGCAGTTCATCAACGATGTAGTCGTACATGCGGTAATGCTGGCTCCAGGGTTCCTGGGTAGCGTTCACGTAAAAACCGGCCCCCAGCCCGAGGTCATACGCGCCGTCCGATGCTCTGGCCACACCTTCTCCCCTTGGACTGGTGTCAGGCATGACAAGCACAATGCCCAGTTCCGCCGCAACTCGCTGCGCGCCCGCCTTGATGGTGAAATTCTCGTCAGTGCAAGTCAGTCCCGATAACCAGTAAATGACGGGTGCCTTTCTGCTATTGCCGGGCCGGGGAGTCCTGGAGCCCTCAGGTCCCCCAGATCCATGGAAAATTTCGGCCTCTTGTCGCACTCCTGGCGGCAGGAAAATGGAAAAGTTCATCTCACAGTTCAGGGAGGTGGAACGGTGCCTGTAACGTTTCTGAGACCCATCGAATAATCGATGCGAGGAGAGAAGTTGCAATTCAGGTATATCCATGTCCTCAACAGTCAAACTCGGTCATTCGGTCATTTATTGAAATGGATGACGGTACGAATGGATTTGCCTTCGTGCATCAGATCAAACGCTTCATTGATATCCTCCAGTCCCATGGTGTGGGTGATAAAAGTATCGAGTTCGAACTCTCCATCGAGATAGCGCTGCACATAGCCTGGCAGTTCAGTGCGACCCTTCACACCGCCGAATGCCGAGCCGCGCCAGACGCGACCCGTTACCAGCTGGAAAGGGCGGGTGCATATCTCTTCGCCCGCGCCGGCAACCCCGATTATCACCGATTCGCCCCAACCCTTATGGCAGCACTCGAGGGCAGAGCGCATGACCTTGACGTTGCCGATACACTCGAAAGAAAAATCCACGCCTCCGCCCGTCAGTTCAACGACCACATCCTGGATGGGCTTGTGGTAATCGCCGGGATTGACTACGTCCGTCGCGCCCAGTTGACGTGCGATCCCAAATTTGTCGGGGTTGATGTCAATTGCGATAATGCGGCCGGCCTTCGCCAATGCCGCGCCAATAATCACAGCCAGCCCAATGCCGCCCAGACCAAAGACCGCCACCGTATCGCCCGCTTTCACTTTCGCCGTCTTCGCAACGGCACCCAGTCCTGTCGTCACACCGCAGCCCAGCAGGCAGGCTTTTTCCAGCGGCGCTTCCTTGCTGATTCTGGCCAGTGAAATTTCGGGTATTACGGTATATTCAGAAAAGGTCGAGGTGCCCATATAATGATATATGGGTTTCCCGTCTTTCAGGAAACGAGTGGTGCCATCAGGCATCAATCCCTGCCCCTGAGTACTCCGAATCGCCTGGCAAAGATTGGTTTTGCCGGATTTGCAGAACTTGCACTCACCACATTCGGGGGTATAAAGCGGTATGACATGATCGCCCACCTCGACACTGGTGACACCCTCGCCCAGTGCCTCGACGATTCCCCCTCCCTCATGGCCAAGGATAGCCGGAAACCTTCCCTCGGGATCTTTTCCCGAGAGCGTAAATGCATCCGTGTGACATACGCCGGTCGCGACGATGCGAACCAGCACTTCGCCTGTTCGCGGAGGCAGCAAATCAACTTCTTCGATAGTCAAAGGCTCGCCCGGACCCCAGGCCACCGCCGCTCGTGTCTTGATCATTTCCATATTACGCGCTCCGTTCTTCTTTGCTCGACCAGTATGGTTAGTATGCGCAGGAATCCGCCAATTTACAAATTTCGGGTTACCCGTCCATACCGGTAAACCATGCCCGGCAATGGTTTGCATTTTCGTTTGAGCCGTCCTATGATAAAACCAAGCTGGTCCCATTCTCTGTCATCAATGCTCCGAGTGATTTACCAGTCAACATTTTTAGGAGATCATCATGCGACGGATCTATTTTCTGGTTCCCGATATTGCCACTACCAAACGTATCGTGGACGAGCTACTTCTTGCGCGAATCGAGGAACGGCATATTCACGTGATCGCCAAGCGCGGCACCGAGCTTGAGGATTTGCCCGAAGCCAGCCTGCTCCAGAAGAGTGACTTTGTTCCCGCGGTGGAACGCGGACTTGCAATGGGCGGGACAGCGGGCGCTTTGGCCGGACTCGTTGCCATTGCGCTTCCCCCGGCTTCAACGGTAATTGCAGGGGGCATCCTGTTGGCAAGCACCCTTGCAGGTGCGGGAGTAGGTGCCTGGGCTGGCAGTATGATAGGCGTGAGTACCGCCAATTCGAGAATCAAGCAGTTTGAAGCGGCTATCGAGACCGGCCAGGTGCTCGTATTGGCAGATGTGCCGAAGAACAGGGTCGATGATATCGAGAAGCGCATAAAGCAGCACTTGCCTCAAGTGGATATTGAAGGGACTGAACCGATCATACCCGCGTTTCCGTAATTATGGTATTGAGGAAAACGGAACAGGCAGGTTCTGAAATTGCCGCATGAAGCGGCGGTCGATCCAGGTTTTCCAGTGCCAGAAGAGAACGGAACGCCCAGCCAGGCAACCATAAGAAGCAACGGCTCGCCCATCCGCTGTGCCGATCAGGCTTAGGCTCCGGCGCTGAGGCTTATAGTTCCTGAGCGAGTTGCCTGACAGATATGCGCGCAGGTTGTTTTCCAGCGGTTTTGCCATACGAACTGCAAATACGCCGGACTTGGGGAGTTTTTGGCCCTCGATTGCTACCACGTCTCCCGCTGCAAAAATCCAGGAATAATTTATTGCCTGCAAGGTTGGCCCGGTTCTAACGAACCCGTCAGGCGTAGTATCCAGACCGCTTTCGGCAAGCCACGCTGGAGGTGCAATTCGCGTGACCCAAAAGGTGAAGTCGGCAGGCAAGCATCGTCCGTCGTCGAGGCGAACGCTATCGGCCACGACCTCCACTACCCTGGCATTCATTATCGTGGCTATGCCACGCTTCTCGAGCAGTCGGCTCATAACGCGATGTACGCCTGAATTGTGCCCCGGCAACAACTGGGGCGCGCCATGGATAATCGTGAACGCGGCTTTATGCCCGACCTGGGAATGCATGGCTAGCGCGAGCTCTACTCCGCCTGCGCCCCCGCCGACGATAACGATGTGAAACGGGCCCATCCCGCCCGGAGCGGTTGCCACGGCGCGCTGCCAACCCCGGAGGAGTTCCGGTACAGGCTTTGCCGGGATTGCCCAGGGCTCTGCTCCCGCTACGTCTTCCATACTTGGCGTGCCGCCTACATTAATGGAAACAAGATCGGCCGCCACAGGCGCAACATTGTCTGGAAGCAGCACCTGCTTTCGTGCCAGGTCAAGTCCGAGGACTTTCGCATGGATGAACCTGGCGCCCGCGAAATTGCATAGCCGCGGTAAATCGATCTGCATTTCAGCCCGGCTGTATATACCACTTATGTGGCCTGGCAACATGCCGGAGTAAGGTGCGTCCTTTACATCGCTCACAAGTGTCAGGCGCACGGTGCGCAAGGGGTTTTTGCCCAACTCCCGCAGCAACAGGACATGGGTATGCCCTCCACCGATAAGTATCAGTTCGCGAGGTGCCGATACACCAGATGAGTTCGCCATACAGTTGAGAATGGAATGTCCGGATTTCCGGGTCGAGGTTTCAGTTTCGTCCATGCTGGTTTATCATGCACCCTCGTAATCGGAGGAATCGCACGTGGCAGGGTTAAGCAAAGGTACTCCCAATCCCAGTGAAATAAAACTGCATCGCAAATCCCGCTTGCTGGAGATTTCTTTTAGCGATGGCAAAACCTTCCGGCTTCCCTGTGAATTTCTGCGCGTCTATTCGCCTTCGGCGGAAGTGCGCGGTCACAGCCCGGGGCAGGAAGTACTGCAAACCGGCAAGAAAGAGGTGAACATCAACCGTATCGCACCGGTTGGCAATTACGCCATCCAACTCGATTTTTCGGATGGCCATAATACCGGGCTTTATTCCTGGGACCTGCTCTACGACTATGGCCTCCGCCAGGATGAGATGTGGCAACGATATTTGAACCGGATGGAAGCGGCGGGGGCAAGCCGGGAACCCGCTACCCGCGCACCGGCAACGAACGGGCAGGCGGGAAAAGGGGGAGTTTGAACAAGAGCTGGCGGCCTCTCCTCACAAGATGACACCTCTCAGCATTGGATCTGAAAACGGATGTGACTCCAGCGGTGCAAGTAATGCGGTTGTCCCCAGTCCACGCGGCCTTACACTCAGCTTGCACTAGAACAGATGAACTTCGCTCCCGCTTTACCTTCGCAGGGTTGCTACAGCTTGTCGCGCAGTTATAAATAATCCCGCTTCCGGTCAGGACGTTGGAGGGGCGTTTCCGACGAACTCTCCACAGTCTCCGCAGGTGCCGGAGTCTTCCTGTAATATATAACCTTTCTATACAAGAACTGAACATTCATGACGAAAACTACCCATTTCGGCTTCAATACCGTTGCTGAAGCAGAAAAAGCCCGCAAGGTAGCAGGCGTGTTTGATTCCGTGGCGGAACGCTACAATTTGATGAATGACCTCATGTCAGCAGGCATGCACCGGTTGTGGAAGCGGTTCGCCGTGGAAACAAGCGGAGTCAAGAAAGGTGAGCGAGTACTTGATATTGCTGGCGGTACCGCCGACTTGAGCGCTCTGTTCCTTGAGCAGGTGGGCGCCAGCGGCGAAGTCTGGCTCACCGATATCAACAATTCCATGCTCACAATAGGCCGCGACCGGCTGCTGGATGAAGGAACGGCTGTGTCCGTGGCGCAGTGTGATGCGGAAAAACTGCCATTTCCAAACGACCATTTCGATTGTGTAAGCGTGGCCTTCGGTCTCAGAAACATGACCCGTAAGGACAATGCCTTGAAGGAAATGCTTCGTGTACTTCGCCCCGGCGGCCGCGTTATCGTGCTTGAATTCTCCAAGGTATGGAAGCCGCTGCAGCGCTTCTACGATTTTTACTCATTCAAGATACTCCCCACAATGGGTGGGTTCATCGCGAAGGATAGTGAGAGCTACCGCTACCTGGTCGAATCCATTCGCGTGCATCCCTCGCAGGAAGAATTGAAGGAGTTGATGCAGAGAGCAGGCTTCGAGCGTGTCGAGTACTTCAATTTGGCCGCGAGCGTTGTGGCGCTGCATAGGGGCTACAAATTTTAGAAGCACTCGGGTCTGACGATGTGTTCGTATTTTTGGCTCGGTATGTCTGCTAGCGTACAGAAACAAATTTCGTTGTTGCTATTATCTTCAGGTGCCCCGTCCTTGTTCCCAAGCGGAGGACAAGAGGTTTCTCAAAAAACCAATAACGACCGGTAGCGCCGCCCTATCTGCCAGGAAACGCACCTCATCGGTAGTTTAATGGGCAGTATCATGTTTTAAAAGATGTTCCACATCCGCCGCTATCTCCGCCAAAGCCGGT
This sequence comes from Nitrosospira briensis, assembly GCF_900115125.1. GTDB lineage: Bacteria > Pseudomonadota > Gammaproteobacteria > Burkholderiales > Nitrosomonadaceae > Nitrosospira > Nitrosospira briensis_A. The sequence continues at coordinate 114,945 of NZ_FOVJ01000004.1, forward strand.
TTGAACCGGATTGAGCAGGGACCAATCCTCCCGGGAATAAACAATGAGCGATATTCGCCACGTGGTACTCGTATTTGGCGAAATTCTGATAGACCGGTTTCCCGACAGGGAGGTGCTCGGTGGCGCGCCATTCAACGTAACCAAGCACCTCGGCGCCTTCGGCTGCGTACCTGTCCTCGTTTCCCGGATAGGGCAGGATGCGGCAGGCGCGCGCCTGTTGCAAACACTGGAGGCCTCGGGGCTGAGCACGCATGGCGTTCAGCTCGATTCCGTTTATCCCACCGGCCTGGTAGAGGTGAACCTTGCTCCGGACGGCCACCAATTCGACATTGTCGCCGATCAAGCCTATGACCATATCCATCCCCGGTTGTCACGAATGACCGCCCTTGCCGCGAATCCGGAACTGGTCTACTTCGGAACATTGGCCCAGCGCGCCAATTCGCATCGAGCCCTGCGCCACATGTTGCGTGCCGCCGGCGGTCAGCGCTTCTTCGATGTCAACTTGCGTGATCCATGGGTGTACGCGGATCGCCTGGAATGGTCGTTGCAGCATGCTGATATCGTGAAAGCCAACGACGGCGAGCTCGAACGTCTTGCTCGACTACTTAATCTGGAGGAAACATCTCCCGAGGATCAGGCACAAGCACTGATCCACCGATATAAACTGCGCGGGATGCTGGTTACATGCGGTGCGGCGGGAGCCTGGTGGCTGGACGAGTCCACTCAAGTGACAGCGGTGACGCCGGATTCGCTAGTGGAAGTACTGGATACGGTTGGGGCGGGCGACGCATTCTCTGCTGTTTTCATGCTCGGCCTGCTGAAGGGCTGGGCCATGCCCGTCACCTTGCAGCGGGCGCATCATTTTGCGGGGGCGATTTGCGGGATACGGGGGGCGATTCCGGAACACAATAATTTTTATAAGCCATTCATCGACGAATGGTTCGTGCACAGATGAATGAATTATATGTTCTGATGATAAGCCTGCACGGCTTGATCCGGGGGAATGACCTGGATTTGGGGTGTGATGCGGATACCGGCGGCCAAGTGCTATATGTGGTCGAGCTGGCGCGGGCACTGGCCCGGCAGCGGCAGGTCGGAAAGGTGGATCTGCTGACTCGACGCATTGAGGATTCCGCCGTATCGGCTGACTACGCCAGTCCTGAAGAGATGCTTGGCGATAATGCGCGGATTATTCGTCTTCATTGCGGGCCTCGCCGCTACCTGCGCAAGGAAAGCCTTTGGCCCTATCTCGACCAGCTTGTGGATCGTGCATTGCTTTTTCTGCGTGAGCAGAAGCGCCTGCCGGATGTCATTCACAGCCATTATGCCGACGCAGGGTATGTGGGAATGCAGCTTTCCCAACTCCTGGGCATCCCGCAGATTCATACCGGCCATTCGCTAGGGCGAAGCAAGCAGCAACGCCTGCTCGCACAGGGCCGTAAACCTCAGGCATTGGAGCGCCAGTTCAGCTTCTACCGGCGAATAGCTACCGAGGAAGCCATCCTGCAACATGCCAGCCTGATCATTACCAGCACACCTCAAGAGAGTGTCGAGCAATACGGCTTGTATACCAATTACCAGCCCGAACGCTCCGTCGTTATTCCCCCGGGAACCGATATCTCGCGTTTTGCTCCTCCCAGTCGTCAAATGCCGCCCGACCCGGAAGCCGCAAGGCTTATTGACCGCTTTCTCGTGCAGCCGCGCAAGCCACTCATACTCGCCATTTGCCGTCCGGAGATGCGGAAGAATCTCGGCGCTTTGGTCGCCGCATTCGGCAGTTCTCCGGAGTTGCATGAGAAAGCCAACCTTGCCATCATAGCCGGCAACCGCGAGGACATCCGCAAACTGGATGCGGCGCAGAACGAAGTAATGACCAATCTATTGCTTGATATCGACTGTTATGATCTCTGGGGCAAAGTTGCGCTGCCCAAGCACCATAAGCCAGCCAATATCGCCGGGTTCTACCGGCTTGCGGCTCAGCGCCGCGGAATATTCGTTAATCCCGCGCTTACCGAGCCATTTGGGCTTACCTTGATTGAAGCCGCCGCCAGCGGACTTCCGGTCGTCGCCACCGAAGATGGAGGGCCCCGCGATATTGTAGCGAACTGTAAAAACGGCGTGCTGGTGAATCCCCTGGATGCGGATGCCATAGCCGCCGCGATCGAGTACGCATTGGCTGATGCGCGTCGTTGGCGCCAGTGGGCTCGCAATGGAATTACGGGAGTTAGGAATCACTATACCTGGGATGCGCACGTCAAGAAATACCTGCATGTTCTGTTCCGTTTGCTGCATCACGAACGCAAGCAGATTCGCCGCAATATGGCCATATACCAGAGGCCGCAACGCCATCCGTTGCCATTGGTCTCGCATATGCTCATCAGCGATATAGACAATACGCTGCTGGGTGATCGTGCGGCCTTGCGCCGTTTTCTTGCCATCTTGCGCGCAACGCCGCCAAATCTGGGCTTCGGCGTCGCCACGGGCCGAACACTGGAAAGCACGGTAAAGATATTGAAAGAATGGGGCGTGCCCTTGCCTGATGTGTTCATTACTTCGGTAGGCAGCGAGATCAATTATGGCCCCGAACTGCGGCCCGATATAGGATGGCAAAACTTCATCAAATATTTGTGGCGTCGCGAGGCTGTCGAAGAGGCGCTGCGCGAAGTACCCGGACTCACGCTGCAAGCTGCGGAAAATCAGCGTGAGTTCAAGCTCAGCTACAATGTGGATCCCGAAAAACTGCCGCCAATTTCCCGGATCCGTGCTTTATTGCGAACAAAAAATCTGTCCGCACATCTGATCTATTCACGGCAGACGTATCTCGACATTCTGCCACTGCGCGCTTCCAAAGGACGGGCAATACGTTATCTCGCTTATAAGTGGGGTCTGCCATTACATGCTTTTCTGGTCGCGGGTGATTCCGGCAACGATCAGGAGATGCTGATCGGCGATACCCTTGGCGTAATAGTTGCCAATCACAGTCCCGAGCTTGCAAGTTTGAGAGGGAATGAGCAAATTTATTTTGCCCGCGCGGCTTACGCCGATGGCATCGCCGAAGGGATGGCGCACTACGAATTTGGCACATCAATCATGGAGAATGCGAATGATTCACCAATTTGAAACTTGGGCTGTGGAACATCGCAGTGATTTGTACGCGCTGATAAGCAGATGGTTCGAACTCGAGCGCCCGCTCTTGCTGAGATCGGATCTGAAGGCCGCTTTTGACGCCTTGGTTGCGGAGCATCCATCCCCTCTTGTCGAGACGCCACTGCACGATATCGTTAATATCGCTCAGGAGGCGGTATGCCGGCCTCCCCTGGTATATATGGCATTACGTGAAGGCGCCGGAAGCTGGCATTTCATGTCCATTCATCAGCAACAGCTTATACCCATGCCTATCAACGTGACGGATTACCTGGCTTTCAAGGAATTGCTGGTAAATCCTGATGGAACGAATGAACCTGTGCTGGAACTGGATTTTGCTCCTTTTAACCGCGGCTTCCCCAGACTCAAGGAAATTCGATCGATAGGTCAAGGTGTCATTTTTCTCAATAAACAACTATCAAGCACGTTGTTTAGCCAACTCGGCCTGGGTACAGCCAAACTGTTGCGCTTTTTAGCCGTGCATTCGATGGATGGCAAGCAACTGATGCTCAGCGGCAACTTCGCGGATGTCGCGGCACTGCGCACGGGTTTGCGCCGCGCGCTCGGACTGCTCGACAAACATCCCGGCGATACGCCTTGGGAGGTGATTGCCGAGCCTTTGAGCGGGTTGGGTTTTGCGCCAGGCTGGGGAAATTGCGTCACGCGTGTAAGTGAAACGATGAGCCTGCTGGTGGACCTTTTCGAAGCGCCGTCGCCCCAGATACTCGAGAATTTCCTGGCGCGCATCCCGATGATTTCCAAGCTGTTGATCCTTTCTCCTCACGGATATTTCGGACAGGACAATGTCCTGGGACTGCCGGATACGGGAGGCCAGGTAGTTTATATTCTTGACCAGGTTCGGGCGCTGGAGCGTGAAATGAGCGAGCGTCTGATACTGCAGGGGATAGTGGCACAACCAAAAATCCTGGTAGGTACGCGCCTGATTCCCGATGCAGGGGACACATTGTGCAACCAGCCCCTGGAAAAGATTCACGGTACCCAGAATTCATGGATCGTGCGTGTGCCATTTCGCAAGACAAATGGCGAAATCGTTCGCTCGTGGATATCGCGTTTCGAAATCTGGCCCTATCTGGAGCATTTTGGACATGACATCGAGCGCGAAGCACTGGCACAGCTCAGCGGACGTCCGGATCTGATAATCGGCAATTACTCTGATGGAAACCTGGTGGCCTCGGTGATTTCCAAACGAATTGGCGTAACGCAATGCAACATTGCGCACGCGCTGGAGCAGAGCAAATATCTGCATTCGGCCTTGCACTGGCGGGAGAGCGAAAGCCAATACCACTTCAATTGTCAATATACCGCTGATCTCATCGCCATGAACAGCGCTGATTTCATTATTACCAGTACGTACCAGGAAATTGCGGGCACGGCGCATACGGTGGGCCAATACGAAACCTATCAGAACTACACAATGCCCGGTTTATATCGCGTAATGAACGGCATAGATCTCTTCGACCCCAAGTTCAATATCGTCTCGCCTGGCGCCGATGCCGAGGTGTATTTTTCCTATCTCGATCGCGAGCGCCGTCTGCACTCGCTGCTACCCGCCATTGAACGTCTTTTGTATGAAAGTGATCCCGGGGTGCCATGGCGCGGCCATTTCAGTGACCCTGCCAAACCGCTGATCTTTACCATGGCTCGCCTCGATCTGGTCAAGAACCTGACAGGCCTTGCCGCATGGTTCGCGCAATGTGCGCGTCTCTCGGAGGCGGCCAATCTTTTGGTGATTGGCGGCCATGTCGATCCCGCTGCTTCCACCGATGGCGAGGAACGCGCCGAGATCGAGCACATGCATGCAATAATGAATGAGTATCAGCTGGAAGGGCGCATGCGCTGGCTCGGCACGCGCCTGGAAAAGAATCTTGCAGGGGAAGTGTACAGGCATATCGCGGACCGGCGGGGAATTTTCGTACAGCCGGCCCGGTTTGAGGCATTCGGACTGACGATTATCGAAGCCATGGCTTCGGGTCTGCCGGTATTCGCCACTTGTTACGGCGGCCCGCGGGAGATCATAGAGCACAGAGTATCAGGTTATCATTTTGACCCTAACGATGGTGCCGCAGCGGCCGCCGCGATGGCGGACTTCTTTGAGCGCTCGGCAGCCGACCCCGCTGTTTGGGACAATATATCCCGAAATGCGCTGAAACGCGTCGACTCACGTTATACATGGCGCCTTTATGCAGAGCGAATGATGACTTTATCGCGCATTTATGGTTTCTGGAAATTTGTCAGCAATCTGGAACATGAAGAAACCATACGCTACCTGAATATGTTCTATCATCTGCAATTTCGTCCAATGGCGCAGGCGCTGCCCCATCAGTAATAAATCGAATGCCGGGATTTATTCCTGCTCCCAGCGCATCGACTGAGGGCGGCGCTCCCAGCACGATTTCGTGGTTAAAAGAAATGGCCGGAAGGGTCGGTTGAAGCGTGACAGGGCGATGCATCGCCCAAGAGGCGTCTGCTCTACCCTTGATGCGGTTGGCTGCGATTGTGGGCATGCAGTTTCTTGAAAATGTTTCGGAGGTGGTTTTTTACCGTGAATGTGCTGATTCCCAATATAGCAGCGGTTTCAAACGTTGTTTTACCCAGCTTCGTCCAACTCATTATCTCGATTTCACAAGCACTCAAACCATAATTTTCCCCGCTCTCTGAAGAAAGAAGCGCTTGTCGGGCGCAGGGCAAGGGATCGATCTTGCCCAACGCGGCGTCCAGATATGGAAGCATTACCCCGATGGCATTCACCGAAGAAGTGCCGATGTTCTTTCTGGAACTGAAAATTATATAGAGGCTATCGTGTTGGCCGCGCTTATCGCTGACACCATGTATCAGGATAGACTGCATCCCTTGCAGCGCCACGCCGAGCGCGCATTGCAAGCCGCGCTCTTCGAGTAAAAAGCCGGATTCGCCCACGCCCAGGGTATAAGGCTTCTTGCCCAATTCTATCCAGCGATTAAACAAACCCTGGAGGAGGGGGGATAAGCTCCTCACGTCGGAATGCTCTGTTCTCACCCCTAATAAAGGAGAGATGATGTCGTGACTGATCAAATTCGCATTGAAATTCCCCCAGGCGGCGAGCATGATTTCGTGGGGAAGGTAATGCTGTATTTCTCCCTGCAGCCATATGAAAAGATCATAGTGTCGACGCACGGTTATCCATTCCTGGATTATCCGGGCGTATCTGCCTACGTGTTCCGCAGAGAGGGAAAGGGACAAGTTCATATTGGCGCTGCTAAAGAGATCGGCTAGCTCGAGGATTACCGGAGCAAGATATAATCCGCGATACAAATAGTAAGCGAGCAAGTTTCATGCCAGAGCCCAAATCATGGATTTTTAAGGCGTAAAGGAACATTCTTCCCAGTAATGTAAATAAGTTCGACATCCAGGCGGGCATGGCTCTCCCCCTGCTCCGTTCAGGGCGCGGCCCAAGTGATAAAGAAATCACGGATAGTGACGTTATGATCAACGGCGTGCGGTAGTCTGATCGGCGTATCGCGCTCAACACAACAGGAATGCGATTTCCTTGTTGATGACTTTCTTTGTTGATAGAATAAATTCGATCCATTCAATGACTCTGGGTGTTACTCCCGCGGCGTTCAGGGCAACGACAGCTAAATTGAACGCATCACGTGGCAAACAACAGAAAGTTTCAGATGGTTGCACTTTTGGGTACACTTTCCTGGAATCCGATGCGGGGCCGCTGATGGTGTGCGGATGCATTTCCGCTGAATACTCTCGTAACTCGGGGGCGATACTGTTTATTGCCGCGGTATGTGGGTGCGGGGGGTTGCAGGGTACGGGGAAACTTAGCTAAGGAGTATTTTCATGAACGAAAGAATTATATATGTGGCCATCGTCGCGTTTGCCTTGTCGTCGTCAGCCTCTGCCGCATTACAGCAGCCGCCGGCGCAGACACAGCCGCAGCTGAATCAGCAGCAACAATCACAGCCACAGCAGTTGCCCCACGGCGATGGCTGGCGTCTTGTCCGGTCGGTTCAGCTCGGGAGCTCGAAGAACTACATCCATATGGTTCTGATTGATAGCAAGCGGGATATGGACACAGCCGTTTATGGAGCGGCACTGAGCAAGATATGCAGGTCCGAGCCCGACTTTTGCAGGGTCAGGTTCTGGAACGAGGAGCGCCACGTGGCGCAAGCAATTTCTTTCACTGATGCCCAGTTTAAAGCGTTGAGAGCCGAATACGTTTTCAACCGGGCAGGGAGCGTCCAGCAAATGCGATACGCCTGCACAGTCGTGTCGGACAAGAACCAGTGTTTTTCTCACTAGGGAGTTGTGATGGCGCGCCAGTTGATAAGTTCAGGTTCCACATTCGAGCAGGAGATCGGCTACTCAAGGGCTGTGGTTGATGGGGACTGGATTTTTGTTTCCGGCACGACGGGATTTGACTACAGCAAGATGAGCATTTCCGATGATCTTGTGGAACAAGCCGAGCAATGTTTCAAGAATATCCAGCAGGCTCTTAACGAAGCGGGAGCGAGCCTGACAGATATTGTCCGGGTGACATATGTGTTGCCTGATACCGCTGACTTTCCGAAGTGCTGGCCGACCTTCCGCAAATATCTTGGGCAGATCAGGCCCGCAGCAATGATGATCGCGGCTGGCTTGTCCGATCCCCGCATGCGTATCGAAATCCAGGTCACCGCCCGTCGCAATTCCGGCGCCTGATCTATCAGGGATCGCAGCGGGCAGGTGTTGGCAGGTCAAATGGGTTGATTAGTGGAATGTCCACTACGTAGCTGGTAACAATAACACTCAATAACACTCGAGGGAGGTAATTAATGGGTTCAACGAATAAAGTCTTTATCAGCTTTTCGCTCAGGGATATTAAAGCGCACGACAAACTTATTGAGCAATTGAACAAGGAGAAAACAGGTTTTTCTTTTGTGGAGATGCCGATAAAGCAGTCCTGGGAACCGGCCTGGAAGGAAGAATGCCGGGAGAAAGTGAGTGGCTGCGACGGTGTGATTGCCCTTGTTACAAAAAACGTTGTCAGGGCCGACGGCCAGTTGTGGGAGCTGCGCTGTGCTTACGATGCCAGGATGCCTGTACTGCTGATTCATGGAGACGACGATAAATTACCCTCCAAACTCCCTGATCCTCTGGGTGAACGGGAAATTGATGAATGGACCTGGCCGGCCATTTCAACATTCCTGAATAGATTGTAAAAAGCGATACGCACAGATTGCACGCATGGGTGGCACACCAGGTTAAGCAACCTGGTGCAACCAAACTCCTTTGATGACCTTGGCGGTGCCCGGCTTCCCGCGATACTCCGGCCCTGTTTTACCGTGTTATCCATGCTTCACCTGAACGGCAAGAAGGATTGCCCGCAGGCGCGGGAGAGTTCATCGCAATAAGGGCAGAGCTGCGACCCGTTGCTCTATCTTCTGCATCATTTTCCGGTATGCCGGCGCGTCAATCCCGCCGAACCGTCTCTTGAACTCGGCCTCGGGCATGAATTCGGGCAGGTCGGACCAGGCGGGCATTAAATCCCCATCATCCAATCCCGACAGGATACGGTTCTGAAGCTTTCTTGCCGAAGCCTTGCTTGCCACGGCCTGTTCACCGAATTTGGTACCGGCACGATCGGCGGCAATGTCATTGAACGAGAAACCGCTCCCGTGGCGGGAATCTTCGATCTCCTTATACAAGCCTATCGCGTCCGATAAGGCGGTATCGGCGTAGGCGGCGATTGCGGCTGACACCATGAAGTGTTTTGCAAAATCGTCGCGTCCATCCAGTGTAACGTCTTGAGGCGCAGTGCGAGGCCAGGCTGTTAATGCTGCCGGAAAGATTCGCTCTGGAGAAATGCCCAGCACGTGAAATGCTACGACTAAAATCACTGCGCGGTTTTCCGCCAATGCATCGCTGCTTGACGAGCGCTCTGCCGCGATGCGCATCAATGGCGGCAGAAGTTCCGCCAGAGATATTACACTCCCGGTTTTTTTGCTGTTCGCGGCCAAGAGGGTTTGATAACGTAACAGCCGCTCACGCTCCTCTTCGTTAATCATGGAAGCTCTCATTTCATGAGAAAAACCATCCTCCCAACGATAAACTACACTCAACTCTTTCTGCGAGACTCTCACCAAATGGAGCGCGTCGAATGCGGCCCGATATTCCGGGCTTCGCCGCAGCCACCGCACGAGCTGAGGCACGATTGCGTCGGTAAGCGTATCCGGCAGCGAGAGCTTTCCAATTTGAACTGAACGAAGTTGCGGTATGGCGCCTGCCTCGACAACGGACGCCTGCAGGTTGAGATACGGGTTCACGTAGCTGCCAGGTAGCGTTCCGGATACAGGGAGGCTCAGACGGATAATCGCCTCGCGATCGGTCAGTGTAACCTGCGCGCTGCCCTTCCCAAGGCGGTGCGCGAGATAGTTCGCAGCGAGATCAGCATCGGCGGACGTTACCCTCGCTGCAACCAACGTGCCGGGATGTATCCAGTAGCGATGCGCATCCACGATCTGTTTCGCGCGCCCTATATGCTCCGGCGTGAGAATGACCTTGCGATCGATGCGAGGATGGTCTTCAATGGCCAGCGACAGCATGGCGATCAGCGCCAGCGGGAAAATGAAAAACAGGCCTATTAGAGAAACAAGCAGAAGTTTGCGCATCGCCGAAGCCAGGAACGTATGATCCGTTTACCGAAGGGGACGGAATAGACAAAACGGCATCCGGGATCGGATGCCGTCGTTAAGCTTGCGGAGAAAAAATGATAAGGGAACGACTCTGGATGATATGCCGGGTGATAGCTGGAAAAGGGATGCAATGCTCATCTCTTACCAATATGGCCGGTAGTATCCCCCCCAATAAAACGGGCTGCCATAATATCCATATCCGAAGTATGGGCTAAAGCCATAACCACCATAGCCCCTGTACCCGTAACCATACGGATCAGGCTGATAAACAGGCCACAAATAAATGGCTTTGGAAGAGAGCAAAGCCAACCTCACGGTTTTTTTTCCTATCATACGCTCGATATCGCCCTCAATTTTTCCTGCCACGGTAATTTCCCTGTCTTTCGCATAAACGGCAGGGTCAAGAAAAGTGGAGCTTTTAATAACAAAGCGTCCTTCGCTTGGTTTGGTCAACTGCGGCCGGCCGGTAAAATTGAGAGGGTAAGACAAGACTTGCACGAGAGTGAAGTTTTCCTCATTCTCCACATCGATAATCACTCCGCCCCACCGAACCGATGTGTCCTTGTAGCTATTCGGGTTCTGGCTTACCTCGCTGTAAGTAATATCTGCAACGGGCACATTCTTGACAGCCGGGGGCAGCCCGGCGCACGCGCCCAGTGATATGCACGCTAACAATAAATACGGTCTCATGTCTTTTCCCCTTCCATTATGAAACATGGCGCTATCGCCGCGTTTGTCTGGTACTTCGCCAAAGGATTCCCAACGAACCCTCGCTACAAGCATAGTCGAATCTGGAATAAAAACACGTACTTTAAGACTGTTATTGTAGAGGATGATTCCCGTAACCGTTCAAGGGATAGAGGGACAGCTTCAGCTAAGATGAGTCTTTCAGAAAAGGTATGAGAATACGATTAACTTCCGCGGGTGCTTCATTTTGCACCCAATGACTGGAACTCGAAATCCGATGAATGCGAACGCGGGGCGCCACCTCGTCCAGTCCCTCGAGTAATTCGATTCCCAGGGCGGGATCATGTTCTCCCCAAATCACCAGTGTTTCCGCACCAATGGGAGCCGAGCGGGCGAACGTACGCAGAGTGGCAATCTTCAGGTTGGCCCGATAGTAGTCAAGAGCGGCGTTGAGTGCGCGAGGCTGTGAGAGAGGCACGACATATTCCTCGATATCCACGTCGCTGAAAGTTTCCTTTCGGGCAGGACCGCGCTTGAACATGTTGCGGATCGCCCGATAATTCCCTGCCGAAAGAACAAACTCGGGTAAGCGAGGCAATAAAAAGAAGAGCACATACCAACTCCTGACCATTTGGGGCGGATATCGCACTTTTTCGAGATAAATTTTGGGATGAGGTGCGTTGAGAATAACAAGTTTGTCCACCAATTCGGGGTGTTGGCCAGCAAACGTCCATGCGATGATGCCACCCCAGTCATGCCCGGCAATGCATGCGCGTGCATATCCAGTTGAGCGTACCAGAGCAGCAACATCTGCAACAAGATGATTCAACCGGTAACCGCTTTGTTCTGCAGGCCGGTCCGAAAGGTTATATCCGCGCAGGTCTGGTGCAAGGACTGAGAAACCGGTGGCTGCCAGCGCCGGGATTTGCAGCCGCCAGGAGCGCCAGTTCTCGGGAAAACCATGGAGAAGAATGATGGGCGGCCCCGTCCCGGCAGTCACGACGTGAAGATCCACACCATCTCCTGCGATTCGTTCGTGGCGAAGCTCCGGTTCTTCCAGCATCACCTTAAGTCTTCGTTCGCGGGAGCGGTTGCGTATGAAGCTGAGCTTTTTTGCTCTGCCAGGCATAGACCAGGACAGAACGTCTAGGCGAATGCCGGAGTTGTGCCACGCGCTTTTTCGTGTGACTGCTGCGCACCCCCATATGACATTAATCTCCCTATGGAATAAATCTTCCTGCTACCAAAAAATGAAGATGGTACCTCAGTCTCGCCAGGACGTTCTGGGGGCTACTCTACGCTGAACCAGATATCGCCATACCACGCTGTTGCAGTTGCGCCTGTGTTGTCAGTATCGGTCATTATCGCTACGGCGTCGACACGACCCGGTTCCTCGCCGAATACGCGCCGGTAGTCTTCCCGCACGTCGCGGCGCTCACTTATCCATTGCCCGGCCCGGCCGGAGCCGGACTCTACCGCTATCATGCGCGCATTGCCGGTGTAAGCATTAGGCCAGTCGGCGCCGATTGGCTGATTGTTGGACCACACGTAATTGAGAGCGCGCGTGCGCCAAAACATGACACCGCCGGAAAAAATCACGTAGACACGCGCGGTGTAATCGTCACCGGCGCGAGTGCGTTCGTCGGCCCCCTTCAGTACGTCGCCGATCTGCCATGTCCAATTGAGGACAGGTGTCTCGCCGAGTTCGATACTTACCTCGCGATAGAGCCCCGAAGCGGCCGCGCTGCTGTCCGCGTGCAGGACGGATCGCCCGTTCTTGCTCGCCAGAGTATAGCGGGTGATGCCGGTAAATATTTTGGGCTGCCAACCGCTTAGATCGCCGTGCGAGAAGCGCGCGATGTCGACACGCTCGCTTCCCGCCCATAATGGAACCGGAAGACAGCCTGTTATGGAAAAGGCTATTGCCACAGCCCGGCACAGCGCCTTCCGCATACTACGATGCCCCAGCCTGAAGGCACTCGACGAGAAAGGTATTGCTGGCGGTGTCAGGCGCTGCCGACAGCATGGTTTCATCCTGCACGACGTCGTCAGGGGCAGAGTCAGGCTGAACTGAGATGTAACCAAAGTGTTGCGGGCCGATACGTTGGGATCATTCATTTTTTCCCTGTTTGAGTGTACTCTCTTGCTCACGCTCTACCTGATGCTTTAGAGGATGGAGATGGCATGAGATGCCGGAGTGGAGCAGCGGTTACATCGAGTAACGATGCATCGGTATAATAAACTCGATAAACTCTACTATGCCACCTGATCTCGAGAATTGAGGAACTCATTCCGGTGATTTATGATCGAAAGCGAAGACAATGCTGTCCTTCATCTTGATCTGATTATCACAGCGATCTAATGCGTGCTGCCAGGCCGCGCTTTAAGTCACTGTTCAGATACCCCGATTTTCCTTCGATTCGATTCAAGGCAATGTTGAGGCAACGTATCCAGGTGTACACTTCGTTTATTTTTTATTGAGGCAATTCGAACCCGAGGTTGAATATGACTTTGAATGCACGAAAAACTATAACGCCCCTTCAGTCCGCTTCCGAAAACCCCAAGTTACGCATGATGCCCAAACAGCTTTTTCCACGAAGTCCTATTCTTGCAGGCGATAACGTTGAAGCGAAGCGCGAGGAGATACGTGAATATTTTCATGCCACACTGGACCGCTACGAGCAACTCTTCGAGACACTGCGCGACGGTGAAGCCTATTATAAGAAACCGATCTCATTGCGCCATCCCCTGATCTTCTACCTTGGACATACGTCGACCTTCTTTACAAACAAACTGCTGCTTGCCGGGTTGATCACCGAGCGAATTGACCCCAGACTGGAATCCATGTTCGCGGTGGGGGTCGATGAAATGAGTTGGGACGACCTGAATACAACCCATTACGATTGGCCTTTGATCGAGGAGGTGCGGCTTTATCGAACGAAGATACGAGATATTGTTGACCGGCTGATAAGGGAAACTCCTCTCACCTTGCCAATTGGCTGGGATAGTCCATGGTGGACAATTGTGATGGGTATCGAGCATGAGCGCATCCATCTCGAAACCTCGTCCGTCCTGATCCGGCAGCATGCGTTGGAATACGTCATTCCTCATCCCGCCTGGGAACCTTACCGCAAAACAGGGCAGGCGCCCGAAAATCAGCTAATCGATATATCTGAGGGCACGGTGCATCTTGGCAAAAACAAATCTGATCCTGTCTTCGGATGGGATAATGAATATGGCAGCCACGTTGCGGAAGTGGCAGCGTTTCAGGCCGGCAAGTATCTGGTGAGCAACCAGGAGTTTCTCGGCTTTGTTCAGGCGAATGGTTACGGCGCAGAAAACTATTGGGAAGAGGAAGGCCGCGCCTGGCGGCGTCATGTCCGGGCGGAGCATCCTGTTTTTTGGGTCAGGCAAGGCTCCCAGTGGCGATTGCGTTTGATGACAAAAGAAATATCCATGCCGTGGGATTGGCCGGTTGAGGTGAATTATCACGAAGCCAAGGCCTTTTGTAACTGGAAAGCAGCAGAAAGCGGCCTATCGTACAGATTGCCGACGGAAGACGAATGGTACCGGCTCTATGATGTTGCCGCGTTATCCGAAGTCCCGCGCGCGGAGCCTGCGCCCGCCAATATTCACCTTGACCATTGTGCGTCCAGTCATCCGGTGAACGAATTTCCCCAGGGAGAATTTTACGATATCGTCGGCAATGTCTGGCAATGGACCGAAACGCCCATCTATCCGTTCGAGGGTTTTGACGTTCATCCCCATTATGATGATTTCAGCGCACCCACTTTCGATGGCCGGCATAATCTCATGAAAGGGGGGTCCTGGATTTCATGCGGCAATGAGTCGCTGAAGAGTGCTCGCTACGCGTTCCGGCGTCATTTCTTTCAGCATGCCGGGTTTCGCTACGTGGTTGCAAACGCCGCGCCTTCCATACAGCAGGGGTCTCAATACGAAACCGATAAATTACTTTCTGAATATGCCGAATTCCATTACGGGGATACATATTTCGGCGTGCCAAATTTTCCAAAAACCCTGGCTGAACTTGCTGTTGCTGCGATGGGCGATAAACCGCAACATAAGGCGCTTGACCTTGGTTGCGCCTCGGGGCGCGCCACATTCGAGTTGGCGCGGCATTTCGACGAAGTGACGGGCATCGATTTTTCCGCCCGCTTCATCGGGCAAGGCGTCCAGTTAGCTGACCAGGGCAGGTTGCGATATACGCTAACGGATGAGGGAGAGCTTGTTTCTTACAAGGAGCGGACGCTGTCGGGCCTCGGTCTGGATAGCGTCAAGCATAAGGTGGCGTTTTTTCAGGGTGACGCGTGTAATCTCAAACCCTTGTTTGCCGGTTATGACCTCATCCTCGCTGCCAATCTGATCGATCGCCTGTACGACCCGTCCAAGCTACTCACGACCATACAAACGCGTCTCAACCCTGGTGGCGTTTTGCTGATTGCTTCGCCGTATACCTGGTTGGAGGAACATACCAAGCGGGAAGCATGGGTTGGGGGATTCAAGCGTGATGGCGAAAGTTTCGGTACGCTTGACGGTCTGAAAGAGATGCTGGGCAAGTATTTCAGACTGATCCAGGGTCCAAGGGAAGTTCCATTCATCATTCGTGAAACCCGGCGCAAATTCCAGCATACGATTTCCGAAGTGACAATCTGGGAGAGAGTTGCTTGAGCGGCAGCCATGCTTCAATCCATGATTTCGACAGCGAAATCGACCGGACCGGCACCGCAAGCCTGAAATATGACGCCCGCCACAGCATGTTCGGCGAAACGGACGTCATTCCTTTATGGGTGGCGGACATGGATTTCGCTGCGCCTCCGGCTGTGCCCCGGGCGCTTTCACGCCGGGCCGCCCATCCTGTTTACGGCTATACCATCTATCCGGATGGCTTGTACGAGTCGTTGGCAGACTGGTTGAAACAACGTCATGACTGGAAGATTCATCGTGACTGGGTCATGATGTGCCCGGGCGTAGTACCGTCACTGCATGCGTCCATCATGGCCTTCACGGAACCCGGTGAGCAGGTCGTCGTACAGCCGCCAGTGTATTTCCCCTTTTTCTCGGCGGTTACCAGTACCGGCAGGCAACTGGCACACAATCCGTTGCGCTTGAGGAACTGCCGCTATGGCATCGATTTCGATCATCTGGAGCAATGCGCAGAGGGAGCACGCCTGTTGCTGCTATGTTCACCGCATAACCCGGTCGGCCGGGTTTGGAGCAGGCAGGAGCTGGAACGTATCCTCCAAGTCGCTGAAAGACACGATTTGACAATATTTTCCGATGAGATTCATGCCGATCTGGCCTATCCTGGAAACCAGCACCAGGTACTGTCGATGCTGGCGGAAGCGGCGGGGAACAGAGTGAATGTCATAACGGCGGTTGCGCCCAGCAAGACATTCAATATTCCGGGGCTGAATCTTTCCGTTCTCGTTGTACCCGATCCCGAGTCGCGAAAAAAGCTTACCGGGGTATTCGATACGATGCATGTCAGCGCATCCAACCCTTTCAGTATCGTTGCTTTCGAGGCCGCCTATCGCGAAGGCGAAGCATGGCTGGACGAGTTGCTGGTTTATCTGCAGAAAACCCGTGATTTCGTCGCCGGATATCTATCGGCGCACCTTCCGGAAATCCGGTTTATCGAACCAGAGGGGACTTACCTAATCTGGCTCGATTGCCGCGCGCTGATGACCGCGTCAGGGATGGACGACGTGCAACTGAGGCATTTCTTCGTACATGAAGCCCGCGTGGGCATGAGCCCTGGCACGCTGTTCGGGGAGGCAGGCAGCGGCTTCATGCGCATGAATATTGGCGCGCCGCGCCATATCATTGAAGCTGCCCTCGAAAATATCAGAAAAGCGCTAAGCAGTTCAAAGCTGCGAACGGCTCCGGTTTAACAGCCTTTCAACACCTGATTTTGCCGGCTCCGTGGCAAGCACATTATTCAGGACAAACCCGGGGTTTGATGGAAAGTGTCCGGAGGGCCATGACGGTCTTTCCCTTCCGCAATTCATGGCAAATCTTTCCACTGCTGCGCAAGCATTGCGGCCCCTCGCGTTTCCAGTAATCTTTTTATTCCGGAACCTCGCCGACAGTGTTTAATACCACGAGCGCAGCAGCACGTTCCAGCAGCGGCTGGATTGCGGTTTTCCTTACCATATGCATCTGGACAGGTTTCATTCTTGTCACGCGGCACGGCGGTGGTGGCGTGCTGACAAGCTGGGATGTTGCTTTACTGCGTTTCGGCCTGGGGGCGTCAGTTGCTGTCTTTTTCCTGCCCCGGATATCGTTACCGCCACTCCGGGTTATCGTGCTCTTTTCGCTATTTGGCGGCATTACTTATGCTGTTGCCGTATATGCCGCGTTTCGGATGGCGCCTGCTGCTCATGCTTCGGTCCTCTTGCCTGGCGCACTGCCATTTTTGACGGCGATCATTGGCTGGCTGTGGCTTGGCCAAAAACCGTTAAAAGAGCGTCGCATTGCGTTGGTTGTTGTGTTCGCGGGTATCGTATTGACCGCCACCGACTCGATTTCGCGCGGTCCCGAACTCACCCGGGTGCAAATTCTCGGGGATCTGCTTTTTCTGTGCGGTTCATCATCATGGGCGGTGTTTACGCTGCTGCTTGGCCGTTATCCGGTAGAGCCCCTTGCCGCAACGGTGGCCACCACACTCGGTAGCGCAATAGTGTATCTGCCAGTCTGGTGGTTGTTCCTGCCAAGTACACTGGGACAGGCACCGATAAGCGAAATTGCCGTTCAGGCGATGTATCAGGGTGTATTGGTCGTTTTTGTCGCAATGCTGCTCTATGCCTTCGCAGTGCGCCGCCTTGGATCCCAAACAGTAGGCTTGCTGATGGCTTTTGTCCCGGTTATATCGGCACTCGCTGCCGTGCCCCTTCTGGGCGAGCCGCTGTCTTTGCTGACTTTGGGGGGATTGGGAGCAGTGACTGCAGGGGCCATTATAGGTGTTCGGAAAGGTGTTGATACCCGCTCCGGGCGCCAATGCAAGTAACATAACATGTTCGATAGGGCATAATGCAGCGGCGCATCATCTTCCCAAAACCTCAGGTTAATTAACGGGTGCATCGCTGAAGCAGGGGCGCCGTGATTCAATTAAAATAGGAAGGAACAGAAATGACGAGATTGGCATTGGGCAAGGCGTGAGACTTCGCGTTGTCAATCGCCTCACTCGCGTGACAGGACGTGTTGGACGGATGGCGGCGATCCGGTTATTTTTTGACAGCAATATTTCTTACTCTCTACACCGCGTTAACCAATGCCAAAATCCAGACTCTCCCTGATCGCTTCCGTTGCAACCCGTCCGGTATGTTGTCGCTAACCTTTCCGTCAACCTGGGCTACCCGCATTGAATCTCAGCTCCTGGATGGAGAGAGGGTTCTCGCCTGGATGGAAACCGATCTGGACGCCCACTTGTATTTTTCACCAGGCTTGGTAGTCGCTACCAATAAGCGGTTGCTAGCCACTGCCGAGAAGGGCGAAACCTGGCAGGGCTGGCCGTATCGGCAGGGATTGACGCTTGCGCGTTCCGACCATTCGGGCGTAGGCAGCCTCGAGCTTGTTGACGAGAACTCGCTGCTTGCCGGCTGGCATTATACGCTTGCGAGCGATACCGCAGCCGGACGTCTGGTCGAGCAATTTACCCAACAACTTGCTTATCGGTTTACCGGCGAACTACCCCCCCCGGCAGTCCAGGCTAGATGCCCCAAGTGTCATTGGCCGCTGGATGCGCCGCTATTACCGGGTGAGGAAGAGTGCGCCGCGTGCAGCAGGGAAGCCGAGACGCCACCTTCGACGTGGACGCTGTTGCGCTTGTGGCGTTTTGCCAAACCCTATCAATGGCGGCTCCTCACCGGTTTCTTGCTGACGCTGGGCAGCACGGCAGCGGCGCTGGTGCCACCATACATGACCATGCCGTTGATGGACAACGTGCTGATTCCCTATCAGAACGGCAAGCCCATCGATGTTGATCTGGTCATATTTTATCTGACCGGCCTGCTTGGCGCCGCAATTATGGCATGGGCGCTGGGCTGGACGCGCACCTACATGCTGGCGCTGGTTTCCGAACGCATCGGAGCCGACCTGCGCACTGCCGCCTACGAACATCTTCTTAAACTCTCGCATGCCTATTTCAGTGGAAAACGCACTGGCGACCTGATGGCGCGGATTGGTTCGGAAACCGATCGCCTCAACATTTTTTTGTCACTGCACCTGCTTGATTTCGCGACCGACGTGCTGATGATTGGCATGACGGTAATCATTCTGGTTTCGATTGATCCCTGGCTCGCGCTGGTAACCCTGGTGCCGCTGCCCATCATCGCCTGGCTGATCCATCTGGTACGCGACAGATTGCGCACAGGATTTGAAAAGGTCGATCGTGCGTGGGCCGAGGTTACCAGCGTGCTTGCCGACACCATTCCAGGGGTACGGGTTGTCAAAGCGTTTGCGCAGGAGAAGCGTGAAGCAACGCGTTTCCGGGCAGCAAACGAGCGCAATCGGGAAGTCAACGACCGCGTCAACAAGGTTTGGTCGTTATTTACGCCGACCGTTACACTGCTGACCGAGATTGGCCTGCTCGTCGTGTGGGTCTTCGGTATCTGGCAAGTATCAAAAGACGAAATCACGGTTGGCGTACTGACCGCGTTCCTGGCTTACATCAGCCGTTTCTACATGCGGCTCGATTCGATGAGCCGCATTGTTTCGTTTACACAAAAAGCGGCAGCAGGCACCAAACGTATCTTTGAAATACTTGATCACGTTTCCAGTGTTCCCGAACCTGCTCAGCCCGTGCACCTGCCCGTGGTCGAGGGGCGGATCGAATTGCGCGGCGTGGGATTTCGCTATGGCACGCGGAGTGTGACGCGAGACATCAGCATGATCATAGAGCCGGGGGAAATGATCGGCCTGGTAGGGCATAGCGGATCCGGCAAGAGCACGATCGTCAACCTTATATGCCGGTTTTACGATGTCACGGAAGGTGCAATTCTTCTGGATGGAGTGGATATCCGTTCGCTGCGAGTAGCCGAATACCGCAAGCACATCGGCCTTGTTCTTCAGGAGCCCTTCCTGTTTTTCGGGACCATTGCCGAAAACATTGCTTACGGCAAACCCGACACGCCGCGAGAGGAGATTGTTGCCGCAGCCAGGGCTGCTCACGCTCATGAATTTATTTTGCGTCTGCCTTACGGTTACGACTCCCTGGTGGGCGAGCGGGGACAGGCTCTTTCGGGAGGTGAGCGCCAGCGCATATCGATCGCGCGCGCACTACTGATCAATCCGCGTATCCTGATCCTCGACGAGGCTACTTCCTCTGTCGATACGACCACAGAGAAAGAAATACAGAAAGCGCTTGAAAACCTGGTGCGCGGTCGTACAACGATTGCCATTGCCCACCGCCTCTCCACCCTGCGGGATGCCAGCCGGCTGATCGTCCTGGACCGCGGAAGCATTGTCGAGGTCGGCAACCACAAGGAATTGATGGCACGCGAAGGCCATTATTACCGTCTCTATCAGGCTCAGGCCCGCAACGTGGATACTGAACCTGACTCGCGCAGACCGGAGATTGATCGCAAGGTCGAGGAAGGCCGGGAATGATTGATAAAACAACCTTGAGGCTGAGCCGCAACGCATTCGGACGACTGGTGTTTACCGGGGCAGATGGCGAAACGTACGACGGTATAATTCCGGCCCGTGCATTTCCAATCAGCGCGCCGGATGAAGGTATCGCGCTGATTGACAGATACGGCCATGAACTTGCCTGGATCGACCAGTTGAATGATCTGCCGGGCGAAGTGCGTGAGCTGATCGAAGCCGATCTCGCCAAGCGCGAGTTCATGCCGGAAGTGACGCGCATTCGCGATGTTTCGAATTATGCTACACCCAGTACCTGGTACGTGGATACCGACCGCGGCAAGACGTCCTTCATTCTCAAGGGGGAGGAATATATTCGCCGGTTGATGCCGCCAGCGTTGCTGATCACAGATAGCCAGGGCATCCACTTCCTGGTCCGGGACCGCTTTGCGCTCGATCATCACAGCCGGAAAATACTGGATCGCTTTCTTTAACCCGATCTATGAATAAAGCTGCTTCGAGTAGCAGAGAGTCACCCAACCTTGGTGATATACCTTGTGATCGGGCTTCCCATTGTTTCTCGTAGATTGATTCCCATCTCAAACACACTCGCTTTCTCCCGAAGTTCATCACCGTCGTCCAAAGGACAAAATGGGGCAGTCTGCCTCTTGCTTATACCCATCGGACAGATGCGCAAGCTGAAAGCTCTTGCTGTAAGTCAGTACGTCGGCTCCCGGTTTTCATGGATGGTGGTTTTTCCCATCACTCGCTCAAACCGGTTCGACAAGGACGTTGGCAAGAGCTTCCCGTTGTTATACGGACAGGTCCAATCCACGATGCTGTCGTTTTCCGCGACGCACTGTAAAACCGATTAGTCCCAGTCCAGCCAGCAGCATGGCATATGTCTCCGGTTCCGGAACGGCCGCAGCGACGTTTGATACATCAGCGGTGAGCGGAAGCCCCTCGATGTTAATCCCAGGAACAAGCGAGCCGAGCGCATCAGTCGCAAGCCAGGGTTCGGCGAATCCCGGCACATCGGTGAGTATAAGGCGCCCGTTAAGTGGTTGGACCTCACGCGTATTGCCTTCGGGAAATAGCGACTCGAAGGCGTCAATTTGATTCTCTGACATATACAGCGGTTGAGCCAGGTCGACCCAAGTTACACCTTCAGAAAATGGAGGAGTCGTCAGTGAACCGGAGTAGCGGAAAGAATTCAGATTATCTGGCACAAGCGTATTCAGATCGAAGTGGTCGACGTGGTTTACGTCGGCGGTAGTCTGCGGTAAATCAGAGAAAATCGGATCAAGGGAGCTGTTATGGCCACCCTCTTTGATCCATCTGCCTACGACTAGCAGATTATCGGCGGAATCGGTGAATACCAGGTGCATTTCCATTGGACTTGCCTGGCCATTGAGTAAATGCTCTGAAGGAGCATGGAAGTGAAACTGCGCCAAATCCCATTTATGACCGGAAAGCTTCAACGCACCGTCGCCTACGTTGATATTGGCTCTGATCGTTGATTCATGATCGGGTGAGCCGTTATTGACGATATCAAGGGATGTATCGGAGCTTAATGTAAAATTCAAATCAGGCAGTTTACTGAAATAGGTATTGTCCGAGCGAATGTCAATGGGACTTTGCCGTTCCAGTCTCGCAAGGATGTTATCCAGCGGACCGGCATGCGCCGCGGGTAAACCGGACAGGAAAAGGGCTGAAATGAAAGGGGCTGATTGCAGTAACCGGAACGCAGATGTGCTCACAGAAGGCCTCCTGAAATAAGATATGGATATATCGAAGGGGGGGCAGAAATTAGGGCCCCATAGAAAGTTAGCATACTTCCTCATAGGTGAAAAGCGGCGTAAGTCTCAATGACATGCGATGCTACTAGCTATGGAGCGCTGTTGCGGGCTGCGGCGACGCGAGGACTTGTAGTCTCGCTGGCATTGAACGGAGCTGTCGGGACTTGGAGACAGTAAAACTTCTATTGCACCAGTCATTTAACATCGCTTGAGGCTGTAGCTGTCGGCAAATAGAGACAGGAGCGGGTTTATCTTTAGTTCAAGCTACTGTTTATTATCATCTATTAGGCTGGCATGATAAATGCTTTAATCTTTCTCGCCTGGCGGCTTGTACCGGCAAGTAATGAGTGGCCGTAGACGTGCTCGTTGCACGAGCGTTCGGGATTAAAACCCACGAGGCAACAGGGTGAGCGTAACAATTTAATGCCTCAAACTTAATCAGACGACGTTCGGCAAACGGCTGCCAAAAACGGCCACACTAGCCATCAATAAAACTTAGTGGCAAACGAGCCAACCGTTACCGTGCGGCCTGGCTCTTGGGAGCGAGGGCGTCCAGGATGAAAGAGCGGGAGTCCGAATTTTGTTTCAACAACCTGCCAGTAGGTTTGTGTTCAACAGGATTGATCAGCCCGGCTGTAAACCGATTCCCGTCAACAGCGTTAGTTCGATCTTGACTAACTTCCCGCGAGAATCCTATTTTATGCTGGCCTATGCAGATACGAGCAGTGACTCGACAAACGCTGATGCAGTTAGTAGAGATATCAGATTTATAGAGATTCGCCACCTTAACGGCCCTAATATCTGGACCTGCCGCCCGGTGCTTGAGGCAGTTGTCGATATCGGCGAACTCGAAGACTTTCCATCCGACACCATCCCCGGCTTTTACGAACGCCTGTCCTCCTGGTTGCCCTCGCTGATTGAACACCGTTGCAGCTACGGCGAGCCTGGCGGATTTTTGCGTAGGCTCAAGGACGGCACTTGGGCGGGGCACATTCTCGAGCACGTTACGCTCGAGCTGCAAAACCTCGCTGGGATGCCCGGCGGCTTTGGCAGGGCCCGGGAAACCTCCCTGCGCGGCGTCTACAAGGTAGTGGTTAGCGCCTGGCATGAGGGTATTGCACGGAGCGCCCTTTCCGCGGCTCGCGAACTGGTGCTGAGAGCGATGGGATATTCGCCCGGCGATGAGCCCTACAATGTAGAGCACGCCATTGCACGCCTGCGTGACATGGTTGAGTCGCTCTGGCTGGGTCCATCGACCGCCTGTATCGTCGAAGCTGCCGCGAGCCGCAACATTCCCGCCATCCGTCTTCTCGCCAAAGGCAATCTCGTACAACTCGGCTACGGCGCCAAAAGCCGGCGCATCTGGACAGCCGAAACGGACTGTACTCCCGCCATTGCCGAGAGCATTTCCCGAGACAAGGATTTGACCAAGGCATTGCTTCAGTCTTGTGGCGTTCCCGTGCCGGAAGGCCGAATCGTCAACAGCGCTGAAGACGCCTGGCAAGCTGCTCAGGAAATTGGGCTGCCAGTGGTCATCAAGCCGAGCAACGGCAATCATGGGCGTGGCGTGTTCATTGAGCTAGGCAAGCGTGAAGAAGTCGAGTCCGCGTATCGTGTGGCTTTGGAAGAGGGTGACGGCGTATTAATAGAACGTTATGTTCAGGGTACGGAACACCGCTTGCTCGTAGTGGGCGGACGCCTCGTTGCCGCAAGTCGCGGCGACTCGGTCTCGGTTACCGGCGACGGTAAATCGACCGTTGGTGATCTGATCCGGCACCAGATCAATTCGGATCCCCGCCGCGGGACCACTGAAGATCACCCTCTGAATCTTGTCAGCATAGATGGCATAACGATGATGGAAGTCGCCCGCCAGGGCCTCACGGTCAATTCAGTACCAGCGGCCGGCCTGGAAGTCCTGATTCAGCGTAACGGCAATCATGCTTTCGACGTCACGGATGAAGTGCATCCGAGCATCGCCGCCGCTGCCTCACTTGCAGCCAGGATTGTGGGCCTGGATATCGCCGGCGTCGACCTCGTGACGAGGGATATTTCACGTCCGCTTGCGGAACAGGGGGGGGCGATTGTTGAAGTCAATGCCGGTCCCGGCCTGCTGATGCATATCAAGCCGGTAATTGGCCGGCCACGTCCCGTTGGCGCGGCTATTGCCGACCATCTCTTTCCAAACCAGGACGATGGCCGTATCCCTGTTGTAGGTATCACCGGCAGTTATGGTAAAACAGCGGTAGCGCACCTTGTTGCTCAACTGCTGGCGCAAACCGGCAAACGCACCGGACTTGCGTGCAGCGATGGCTTCTATCTCGACCGCAGACAAGTCTATAAGGGCGACCATGCCAAATGGAAAGCAGCCCACAATATCCTCATGAATCGTTCGATTGAAGCCGCTGTTTTTGAAAACGGCAGTGAAAGCATGCAGGGTGAGGGGCTCGCCTACGACGGTTGCCATGTTGGCGTCATTACCAATGTCGACCTGACGCGTCATTACGGGCAATACATCGAAACTCCCAAACAGGTTTTCGACGTACTGCGCACTCAGGTGGATGTCGTGCTGCCCACAGGCGCGGCAGTGCTGAATGCCGGGGAGGCGATGCTTGTGGAAATGGCCGGGCTATGCAACGGGGAGGTCATATATTTCAGCCTCGATCCCGAATCGACGGTTATACAAGAGCATTGCTTGAACGGTACAGCGGGTATAAACGGCGTGAAAGGCAAACGGGCAGTAATAGTTCGCGATGGGGAAATTTTCCTCGTTACCGGCTTCAGCGAACTTTCGCTGTGTAAATTAGCCGATATTCCACTCGCAGGCGGACGTACAATTTACGAAGCCGAGAACGTTCTCGCCGCAGTAGGGGCTGCATGGGCCCTCGATATCGAACCGGCTCTCATACGTACCGGATTTACTCTCATACGTACCGGAATCGAAAACTTCTCTGGTGTTTGACGACGCGTGAAAACTGAATCAGTAACACCTCCGGATGAACGAGAAACACCAGGAGAACCGTCCATGAAAGTATCACGCGTCCACGCGCTGCGCGGTCCCAATTTATGGAGCCGTAACACAGCTATAGAGGCGATCGTTTCGTGCGGCGCAACTGAATGTCTCATTGGAGAAATACCTGGTTTCCCTGTTCGCCTACGCGATCGATTCCCCCAGATCGATTTGCTCCAGTCCGGATCTCCTCATGAACCTGGAACCATGGCTCATGTACTTGAACGTGTTGCGCTCGGTCTGCAAGTTGAGGCCGGTTGCGTGGTGACCTTTAGCAAAACGGTTCCCACGCTGGAAGCCGGCATATATCAGGTTATTGTAGAGTACAGTGACGAAGCGGTTGGCAGGCTTGCCTTCGATCTCGCCGAAACGTTGTGCAATGCAGCGAATGAGGACGCTCCCTTTGATCTGAACGATGCAGTAGCTCGTTTGCGTGAACTGGATGAGGAAATACGTCTCGGACCCAGCACGAATGCAGTGGTTCGCGCTGCTGTCGCACGTGGTATTCCCTTCCGCAGGTTGACTGATGGAAGCATTGTTCAGTTTGGCTGGGGTAGCCGCCAGCGTCGTATTCAGGCTGCTGAGACCTGTCTGACCAGCTTAGTGGCAGAGTCGATCGCGCAGGACAAGGAATTGACCAAAGCTTTGCTCGACGCTGCCGGGATCCCCATTGCGGCTGGGCGCCGGGTGGCCAGCGCGGAAGATGCGTGGAACGCCACTTGCGAGATTGGCGCCCCCGTCGTCGTCAAGCCGCTGGACAGCAATCAGGGCAGGGGAGTGGGCGTGAACCTCATGAGCAGGGAGCAGGTGGAAGCCGCTTATGCTGTCGCGGCTGAGGTCAGCGGCAACGTTCTTGTCGAGCGTTACATTCAAGGCCAGGATTACCGGATGCTGGTGGTTGGCAATAAGCTGATAGCAGCTGCGCGGCGCAATCCGCCGCAAATTATTGGTGATGGGGTGCACAGCGTGGGGCAACTGGTGGAGCAGATAAATAGCGACCCGCAACGCGGGGAAGGCCATGCCAACGCGCTGACAAAAATCCATTTCGACGAAATTGCACTTGCTCATCTGGCGACCCAGAACTTGACCGCTGATTCCATACCGGCAGAAGGTGAACGTGTTCTGCTACGGAATAATGCAAATCTCTCGACCGGTGGAACAGCCACTGACGTTACCGACGATGTTCATCCCGAGCTCGCGGCCCGTGTTGAAGCAGCCGCAGAAATGATCGGCCTCGACATTTGCGGAGTTGATATCGTTTGTAATAACATGTCAAAGCCGCTGGAAGGGCATGGCGCGGTTATTGAAGTTAACGCAGCACCAGGCCTTCGCATGCATTTGCAGCCCTCGTTCGGCAAGGGGCGGGCGGTCGGAGAAGCGATCATTGCGAGCATGTTCAAAAACGGCGATCAAGCGCGTATCCCGGTTGTGGCGGTGACAGGTACCAATGGCAAGACGACTACGGTTCGCCTTATCGCCAATATCCTTGAATACCAAGGCATGCGCGTCGGCATGACCAGCACTGACGGTGTCTACATCGAAGGGCAACGCGTTGATACCGGGGACTGTAGCGGTCCCAAGAGTGCGAAAAAAGTATTGCTCCACCCCGATGTCGATGCCGCGGTATTCGAGACAGCACGAGGTGGCCTGCTTCGCGAGGGCCTGGGCTTCGACCGCTGCGATGTCGCAGTGGTAACCAATATCGGCATGGGGGATCATCTCGGCCTCTCATACATCAATACAGTGGAGGACCTGGCTGCCGTCAAACGTATCGTCGTTCAAAATGTTACACCGGGCAAAGGTATCGCGGTACTGAACGCGGCTGATCCGTTCGTTGCCAGCATGGCAGCCCATTGCCCCGGTATGGTTACCTTCTTCGCCCGCGATCCGGACAATGCAGTGATTGCCAGGCATCGTGCGCAAGGGAAGCGCGTGATCTATCTCGATGGTGGCGCAATTGTCGCTTCGGAAGCGGGGACCAAATATCGCATACCGTTGGCGGGAGTCCCGCTTACGCAGAATGGCGCTATCGCATTCCAGGTCGAAAACGCAATGGCGGCTACCGGGGCGGGCTGGGCCCTTGGTCTGGATTGGGAAGTGATACGTGCAGGTCTGGCCAATTTTGTCAACGACACGATAACTGCACCTGGCCGTTTCAATCTTTTCCGTCACCGGGGCGCCACGCTTATTGCCGACTACGGCCACAACGCGGATGCAATCCGTGCGCTGGTGCACGCCATCGAAAAAATGCCGGCGAAGCGCCGCTCGGTAGTGATCAGCGGCGCGGGAGATCGCCGCGACGAGGACATTCGCCAACAGACTAAAATCCTCGGCGATGCTTTTGACGAAGTGGTGCTTTACCAGGACCAGTGTCAGCGGGGCCGTGCCGATGGGGAAGTGCTGAGCCTGTTGCGACAGGGGCTGGAGAATGCGAAACGCGCCCGTGACGTCAAGGAGATACGCGGCGAATTTGGCGCCATAGATGCCGCTTTTGCCAACCTTAAAGCCGGAGAGCTGTGCCTGATCCTCATTGATCAGGTGGATGATGCGCTTGGATACATCGCCGAGCGGGTTGAGGCCGGCTAGAGCCAAGTACAAATAGCAGCGTGTATGTTACTCGATATCGTACCCCTACCGCTCATCACTGCTGTATAAATCGTTTTACCTTGTTGCGGTTGTAATAGCGCCGATTGCGCTTGCGAGCCCAAAATTATAAACTGAGTCATAAACCAGGGTTATAGAGGGAAGGTTGATGCGCTGGGTTCGCTCGGTGTCTCGTTGTGCTCACTCACAGAAGGAGAAAAATCATGGCAGGAGATAGCGTTTATCGAATAACGGAGATAATCGGGACCAGCAAGACATCGTGGGAAGATGCTGCAAGGAATGCCGTCGAGACAGCGTCACAGACTTTGAGGGATTTAAGGGTAGCGGAAATAGTCAAGCTGGACATGGTGATTGAGGAGGGTAAAGTGATTGCATATCGCGCCAGGGTTAATTTATCTTTCAAGTATGAGGCCGACAAATAGGCGAGGAGCCTGCATGATTTCTCCTTCTCGCGCTTGATCCAAAAGAAATCGGCAGTTGCTCAGGGGTATTCAACGCAAAAAAGGCGCGAATCGCGCCTTTTTTGTTTCAACTGTTTTGTTGCGCTCAAGGTTACACGGCGGCTGCCGCTTCTTCCTCGAACTGAAGTTCCACCTTGTTGTCGGCACCAATATCCACCGTCACTTTGCCGCCATTGGCAAGCCGCCCGAACAGCAGCTCATCCGCCAGGGCGCTTCGGATGGTGTCCTGAATGAGCCGTGCCATTGGCCGCGCACCCATGAGAGGATCGATGCCATTCCGGGCAAGATATTCTCTCAACGCATCGGTGAATATCGCATCCACTTTCTTCTCGTGCAGCTGCGCCTCAAGTTGCATGAGGAATTTATCGACCACACGCAGAATCACCTCCCTATCCAACGATGCGAAAGAAATGATCGCGTCCAGCCGGTTGCGGAATTCAGGCGTAAACATGCGCTTGATATCCGCCATCTCATCGCCCAGCTGCGCACCCGTGGTGAAGCCCATGGAGGATTTGCTGAGCGCTTCTGCGCCCGCGTTCGTGGTCATGATGATCACTACATTGCGGAAATCCGCCTTTCGGCCATTGTTGTCCGTCAAGGTGCCATGGTCCATCACTTGGAGAAGGATATTGAAAATATCAGGGTGAGCCTTTTCTATTTCATCCAGCAGCAGTACGGAATATGGCTGCTTGATGATAGCCTCGGTGAGCAAGCCTCCCTGATCGAAGCCGACATATCCCGGCGGTGCGCCAATAAGGCGTGAAACCGCGTGCCGCTCCATGTACTCCGACATGTCGAAGCGATGCAAATGAATCCCGAGAGCATAAGCCAGCTGCCGCGCCACTTCGGTTTTGCCAACCCCGGTAGGACCGGAAAACAGGAAGGATCCGACCGGTTTTTGTGGATTGCCCAAGCCGCTTCTTGCCATCTTGATCGCCGCTGTAAGCGCATTGATGGCCTTGTCCTGGCCGAACACCACCGCTTTCAGGTCTCGATCCAGCGTCTTCAGCGTGTTGCGGTCATCGCTGGAAACGTTTTGTGCCGGAATTCGCGCAATCTTGGCGATAATGCCTTCGATCTCGTGCTTGCTGATTATCTTGCGTTGCTTGGATTTGGGCAAAATGCGCTGCGCCGCACCTGCCTCATCTATCACGTCTATCGCCTTGTCGGGCAAATGCCGGTCATTAATGAAGCGTGCCGACAACTCCGCCGCCGTGGTCAGGGCAACGGCTGTGTATTTCACGCCGTGATGCGCTTCGTACCGGGCTTTCAGGCCGCGAAGTATGGAAACGGTTTCTTCCACGCTCGGTTCAAGTACGTCAATTTTCTGAAAGCGGCGTGAGAGTGCGTGATCCTTCTCGAAAATCCCGCGATATTCGCTATAGGTGGTCGCGCCAATGCATTTCAGCTGTCCGGTGTTCAGTATGGGTTTCAGGAGATTGGAAGCATCCAGCGTGCCGCCGGAAGCAGCGCCCGCGCCGATCAGCGTATGAATCTCATCAATGAACAAAATGGAATTCGTGCTCTCCAGCAACTGTTTGAGTACGGCCTTCAGACGTTGCTCGAAATCACCGCGGTATTTTGTGCCGGCCAGCAGTGCGCCCATGTCTAAAGCATAAACCTGGTGATGCGCAAGGATCTCCGGCACATCGTTATCGATAATCCGCCGCGCCAGCCCCTCCGCGATAGCGGTTTTTCCGACGCCGGCTTCACCCACCAGCAACGGATTATTCTTGCGACGCCGGCATAGCGTCTGTATCAGGCGTTCCAGTTCCCGCTCACGCCCGATCAATGGATCGATCTTGCCCGCAAGCGCCTGCGAGTTGAGGTTTACCGCGTAGCTTTCCAATGCGCCGCCCGCGCTCATCTCCTGCTCGGAATCACCCTCGCTGTCGGTTTTGGCGGTACTCCCTTGAGGCACCTTGCTGATGCCATGGGAGATATAGTTGACGACATCAAGCCGCGTTATGCCTTTCTGATGAAGAAAATAAACGGCATGGGAATCCTTTTCGCCAAATATCGCTACCAGTACATTGGCGCCGGTGACTTCTTTTTTTCCGGAAGACTGGACATGCAGGATCGCACGCTGGATGACGCGCTGAAAACCCAGGGTAGGTTGTGTATCCACTTCACCGCTGCCACCCACTGTAGGGGTATTTTCAGTCACATGCTCGGTCAGAAGCCGGCGCAAATCGTCCATGTCGACCGAACACGCGCGCAGTACCTCTGCAGCGGTCGGGTTGTCGAGCAAAGCCAGTAGCAAATGCTCGACCGTAATGAACTCGTGACGCTTCTGTCGCGACTCCACGAATGCCATGTGTAAACTGACTTCCAACTCTTGAGCAATCATTTCAGGTCTCCTCCATCACGCACTTTAGCGGATGCTGATGCTGCCTCGCAAATGCGACCACCTGTTCAACCTTGGTGGTAGCCACATCACTGGGATAAACTCCGCATACTCCGGCTCCATCCATATGTACTTTGAGCATGATTTGCGTTGCCTGTTCTCGATTCTTGGAAAAAAAAATCTGTAGCACGGCCACTACGAAATCCATAGGCGTAAAGTCGTCATTCAGCAAGATCACCTTGAACATGGGTGGCGGCTTGAGTTTACTCTTTTTAGCCTCCAGTACAACATCTCCATGATTTCCTGCTTTCATTTCCTGTCTCGCTATTCACCAGTTGGAGCAGAAATATAACCTAACCCCTCCCTGTCTTATTTATTCTCTCTCTATTGATATATTTGATGATTACGGTGAAATATTCAAGTACCTTTAGAAAATTATTCTGCTGCATTTCTATAAAATAAGTGCACCGGCTACTTGACTTGAACATCGGATTTGCGTAAAACAACTCTTGGCGTTTGGCTTCAAGTTCTCTGCAGTACCGGTTACAGCCGTTTGCGGTCTTGAAACTCAAACAGTGTTCGGGTTTCCGGCCCGTTTTTTAATATAGGAAGCAATAATGGCAACTGGTACAGTAAAATGGTTTAATGACTCTAAAGGTTTTGGATTCATTACTCCCGATGATGGCAGCGAAGATTTGTTTGCACACTTTTCCGCAATCAATATGTCCGGATTCAAAACTCTTAAAGAAGGTCAAAAAGTGAGTTTTGAAGTTACACAAGGTCCCAAGGGCAAACAAGCATCAAACATTCAGTCTGCTTAACGATTCCATTCTGGCACGGCTAGCCGTGATCAGTCTGTAATCCTATTACAGAATTATACAAACCCCTTGCCGTGAAATCGGCAGGGGGTTTTTTTCGTTATAAGCAGAGCATTTAACCGGCCATGTGGTCAACCAGTGCCTGACCGAACGCTGAACAGGAGACCTTCCGGGCCTGCGGCATTTGCCGCGCAAAATCATAGGTCACAATCTTGTCCTGGATCGTTTTTTCCATTGCTTTGATAACCAGATCGGCTGCCTCAATCCAACCCATGTGCCGCAGCATCATCTCTGCCGAGAGAATGATTGACCCTGGATTGACCTGATCCTTGCCAGCATATTTTGGTGCGGTCCCGTGGGTTGCTTCGAATATTGCAATCGAATCGCTGAGGTTAGCGCCTGGCGCTATTCCGATACCGCCTACTTGCGCCGCCAATGCGTCCGAAATATAGTCGCCATTGAGGTTCAGTGTAGCGATTACGTCGTATTCCTCCGGACGCAGCAAAATCTGTTGCAGGAAAGCGTCCGCGATCACATCCTTGATAACGACCCCTCCCTTATCTTCAGGCAGCTTCATCCAGGGGCCGCCATCAAGCAAGGTCGCTCCGAATTCTCTCGCGGCCAACTCGTAGCCCCAATTTTTAAATGCACCCTCGGTGAATTTCATTATGTTGCCTTTGTGCACCAGTGTGACCGAGCTGCGCTTGTTGTCTATCGCGTACTGTATTGCCCTGCGTACCAGCCGCTCGGTGCCTTCCCTCGATACCGGTTTGATACCGATGCCAGATGTTTGAGGGAAGCGTATCTTGGTCACGCTCATATCCGTCGTCAGGAAATTGATGATCTTCCTTGCATTCTCCGACTCCGCTTCCCATTCAATGCCCGCATAAATGTCTTCGGAGTTTTCGCGGAAAATCACCATATCCGTTTTTTCCGGATGTCTTACGGGACTTGGCACACCTGGAAAATAACGTACCGGACGCAGGCAGACATACAAATCCAGTTCCTGGCGCAGCGCCACGTTGATAGAGCGGATGCCGCCGCCCACAGGGGTAGTTAACGGCCCTTTGATAGAGACCACGTACTCCCTCGCAGCTTGCAGCGTTTCCTCCGGCAGCCAGACGTTTTCCCCGTACACGCGGGTGGATTTCTCCCCGGCATAAATTTCCATCCAGGAAATCTTGCGCTTGCCGACATAAGCTTGCCCAACCGCCGAATCCACTACTTTTTTCATCACAGGCGTGATGTCCACGCCGATACCATCGCCTTCGATATAGGGAATAACAGGGTTATCCGGCACGCTCAGGGAAAAATCTGCGTTTACGCGGATTTTTGCGCCTTCTGCTGGTGTGCTGATGTGCTGGTACATGGTATCTCCCGGGTTAATAAAATGGATAAGAATGAGTGGCGGCAAAGCCATCGATTATACGATAAGATTCGCCCCTGCATTCGTTGCAGCTCAAGCATTCATTTGCTCTCATTAAAAGGTAGGTAAAACAGGATCATGATCTGGAAACCTAACGTCACGGTTGCTGCGGTAGTCGAAAAGGACGGGAAATATCTGCTGGTTGAGGAACAGACCGGTAGTGGCATACTCTTTAATCAGCCAGCGGGCCATTTGGAGCCGGGCGAATCGATCATTGCGGGTGCAATTCGGGAAACCCTGGAAGAAACGGCTTACACTTTTGTGCCCCAAGCGGTCCTTGGAATTTATCACTGGCACTCTCAGGCGGATAACATTACTTTTATCCGCTTTGCTTTTACGGGTTCTGTCATCGACCATGATCCCGATCAGGCACTGGATACCGGTATCGTGCGGGCAGGATGGTTCGGTATCGATGAAATCCGCCAAATGGCTTATTGTCATCGCAGCCCTCTGGTGATGCGATGTATCGACGATCACCTGGCAGGAAAGCAGTGCTCTCTGGAAATTCTTACTCATTACGATTGAATCATGGGCAAAGCGCGTGTAGTGGTCGGAATGTCTGGCGGCGTTGATTCGTCGGTTGCCGCATTGCTGCTGAAGCAACAGGATTATGAGGTAATCGGTCTCTTCATGAAGAATTGGGAAGACGACGATAACGATGAATATTGCTCGTCCCGCCAGGATCTGATTGATGCCGCATCCGTAGCGGATATCATTGGAATTCCCCTGGAGGCGGTAAATTTCTCGGCCGAGTACAAGGAGCGTGTGTTCAATCATTTCCTGGCGGAGTACAAAGCTGGCCGCACCCCGAACCCGGATGTGCTATGTAATGCTGAAATCAAATTCAAGGCCTTTCTCGAACACGCAACCGGGCTGGGAGCTGACTACATTGCCACGGGACATTATGCCCAGGTACGCGAAACAAACGGAATCTTCCAGTTGCTGAAAGGTGAAGATGGCACCAAGGACCAGAGCTATTTTCTCTATCGCCTGAACCAGGCGCAGTTATCCAGAACCTTATTCCCTATCGGCCATCTTTATAAACGCGATGTACGAAAGATCGCAAGGGATCAGGGACTACCGAATTTTTGCAAGAAAGACAGCACTGGAATCTGTTTTATTGGCGAGCGGCCTTTCCGGGAGTTTCTCAATCGTTATTTGCCGGATGAACCAGGTGAAATCCGGACTCCAACCGGTACTGTCATGGGCAAGCACGCCGGCCTGATGTATTACACGATCGGCCAGCGGCAGGGTCTGGGCATAGGTGGAACAAGGGATGGGGATGGCGAACCCTGGTTCGTCTCAAGCAAGGACATGGCGCGCAATATTCTGACAGTCGTGCAGGGTCATGATCATCCCGACCTATTCAGTCCCGCGCTTACAGCAACCGATCTGACATGGATAAGTGGCCGGCCACCTCATTGCAACTGGGTGTATGCGGCCAAGATCCGTTATCGTCAGACTGATGCGCCGTGCGCAATCGCGCATGTCGATCAAAGCAAATGCGAGATTGAATTTGCTGAACCGCAATGGGCGGTGACGCCGGGACAATCAGTAGTTGTGTACGAGAGCAAGGTATGCCTGGGCGGCGGAGTGATTACCGATCAGTATCAGGGTGGCTGAGCAAGTTTCGCGGGATGCGGCGTTGCAACAACTGGAGGAACTGACCTGCTCGGAGAGTTCCTCAAATACATCCGTGTAGACCGGCAGCTCGGTCAGCCTCTCGGGGCTGTTTCAATAAATGGCGCTTGCTTCTCCAGGCGCTCGGAAAGGTCGGCAAGATTGGGATAGGTATTGCGCCACTCAATTTCGGAAAATCGAAAGGCCAGATAACCCAGTGCGCACCCCAGTGCAATGTCGGCCAGGGTGTAGATATTGCCGTCGCACCATTTTTTATCGCTCAGGTCGTGGGCGGCTGCTTGCAGACCCCTCGTTACTTTTGTCTGCTGGCGCGAGATCCATTCCGTACTTTGACTTGGTTCAGGGCGTTTGCGCTCGAGGAACATCGCGGCGGCAGCGTCGCAGATACCATCCGCCAATGCCTCCCAGCGTTTTACCATGATGCGCCGCCGGTTGGATTCCGGAATGAGACGGGATACGGGATTCATGTTGTCAAGATATTCGACGATCACGCGTGAATCGAACAGGCTGGTCCCATCGTCCATTATCAATATCGGCACTTTCCCCAGCGGATTGTAATCCGGTACGTGACTATCCGAATCCCAGGGCGCTTCCAGTTCAAAATTGTAACCAATATGCTTTTCAGCCAGGACGATGCGCGTCTTGCGCACATAAGGACTAGTGAGGGATCCGATGAGCTTCATGGCCAGCCTTGCCGAAGTTGTCTGGCCGCATTATATAGACTTTCCGCGACGCCGTGCACGGTCCCGGCGAATGCTGGAGGCGCGTTGCCCATGTTAGAATGGCCCCCCTGATGAACAACCTGAAATCAGAATATGAATTCATCTTCATCTTTTCTTACCGCACTCTCTCCTCTGGATGGGCGCTATAGCGCCAAGGTTGCGGCCTTGAGACCCTACTTCAGTGAATTCGCGCTGATCCGGTACCGTGTTTACCTGGAGATAGAGTGGTTCAAGGCCTTGTGTAATGCAACAGGCATCGCTGAGGCGCCGCCGCTTGCTATCGAGACCATCGCAGAACTTGACGACGTTGCGGCGGGTTTCTCGGAAACTGACGCAGAAGCGGTCAAGCTTATAGAGGCAAAGACCAACCATGATGTGAAGGCGGTCGAGTATTGGCTCAGAGAGCGTCTGACGAGAAATGTCGAGGCTGCCAGGTCTGCACAATTCATCCATTTCGCATGTACTTCCGAAGACATCAACAACCTCTCCCACGGATTGATGCTGATGCACAGCCGCGAGAGAGTCATGTTGCCGGCACTGGATAAGGTCATCGGCAAACTCATCCAGATGGCGCATGAAATGTCCGATATCCCCATGCTTGCGCGCACTCATGGTCAACCTGCGACACCCACTACGGTGGGCAAAGAGTTTGCCAACTTTGCCTATCGCCTGCTACGCGGGCGCGAACGGCTGGCCAGCGTAGCCATTCCCGGAAAAATAAATGGTGCCGTGGGCAATTACAACGCACATGTGGCTGCCTACCCCGCTTTTGACTGGGAAAAATTCGCGCAGGTTTTCGTAGAGAAACTTGGTCTGACATTCAATCCTTATACGACCCAGATCGAACCGCATGACGCAATGGCTGAGCTGTTTGACGCATATGCCCGTATTAATTCCATATTGCTGGATTTCAACCGCGACATGTGGGGGTATATTTCTTTAGCCTATTTCAAGCAAAAAACCAGAAAAGATGAAATCGGTTCGTCAACCATGCCACACAAGGTCAACCCGATAGATTTCGAGAACTCGGAAGGCAATCTGGGTATTGCGAATGCGCTGTTGCGCCACTTGAGCGAGAAACTTCCACTTTCTCGCTGGCAGCGCGATCTGACCGACTCCACCGTGCTGCGAAATATGGGCGTTGTGTCGGGGCACACCTTTCTGGCCTATGATTCTTGCAGCAGGGGATTGAACAAGCTGGAAGTCAGCCCGGAGCGTTTGGCGGAAGATCTGGAGAATGCGTGGGAAGTTCTGGCAGAGCCGATCCAGACTGTGATGCGCCGTTACGGTATTCCGGATTCCTATGAGCAGCTGAAAGAGTTGACTCGCGGCAAAAGCGGCATCACCAAGGATACGCTGCATGGATTTATTGACCGCCTTGCCTTTCCCGAGAGTGAAAAAATACGTTTGCGCGAAATGACGCCGCAGAATTACGTGGGCGAAGCAGCTATGCTGGCCCGGAAAATCGGGATTGAAAACAGCTGATTCTTGCGCGGTTTTTTCGTATATTTTCCATCTCGCTCATACGCGAGCGTATGCCCACTGGCCCTAAAGTACCGTTGGTACCATTGGGATATTCTTGCCCATTCTACAGGGTAGGCACTGCTCAATCTCCAATGATTTTTTCCGGAGCTTGAAATTAGCAAACCCATCCCGATATATCATGAACAGAAATCAGGAGGAGCCCATGACAGATGTAAAACAACCTCAATCAGACCAGCCCGAGCTGTCCGACACGAAGAGAGAAACGAGCCCGCCACAGGGTCAGGCCCAGGCCAGCGAGACAGGGAAGCCCGAGGTGGAGTCGATGCCGAGTCTGGAACAGTTACTGAAAAAAGCCGAACTGGACGCCGCGGAACATTACGACGCCTGGCTACGCGCCAAGGCAGACGCCGAGAATATAAGAAAACGAGCGCAGATCGACATTGCAAATGCCCACAAGTACGCGATCGAGAATTTTTCCGTCGAACTGCTCGCGGTGATGGACAGCCTGGATGCTGCACTGGCAGTGGAAAATGCGACAGTCGAAAATTTCAAAAGCGGAATGGAATTGACGCTTAGGCAGCTCACGGCTGCTTTTGAAAAATTCAATATCAAGGTGATTAATCCTCAGGGTGAAAAATTCGATCCGCATCTGCATCAGGCCATGTCCGTGGTGGACTCGGACCTTCCTCCCAGCACTGTAGTGCATGTGATGCAAAAAGGTTACGTTCTGAACGACCGTGTGATTCGACCTGCACTGGTGATGGTTTCCAAGGCTAAAGAGACTTGAAATTCGAATCTTAATCCCCATTTTTCGCAAAGACGGATATTTCGCATAGCCGAATATCGATACTAACTACTAACAAGGATCCAATCATGGCAAAAATTATTGGCATTGACCTCGGCACCACCAATTCGTGCGTGGCGGTCATGGAGAACGGGAAGCCCAAGGTAATAGAGAACTCGGAGGGGGCGCGTACAACGCCTTCAATCGTTGCCTACACCGAAGACGGTGAAATTCTGGTGGGTGCGTCCGCAAAACGACAGGCTGTCACAAATCCCAAAAATACCCTGTTTGCGATAAAGCGCCTGATCGGGCGCCGCTTCAACGAGGAGATGGTGCAAAGGGACATCAAAATGGTGCCCTATAATATTGTCAAGGCTGACAATAATGACGCCTGGGTAGAAGTGCGCGGCAAGAAAATTGCTCCGCCGGAAATTTCCGCACAAGTGCTGATAAAAATGAAAAAAACCGCGGAGGATTATCTGGGTGAGCCAGTGACCGAAGCCGTAATTACCGTTCCTGCGTATTTCAACGATTCCCAGCGCCAGGCAACCAAGGACGCCGGCCGCATAGCGGGCCTGGAAGTCAAGCGCATCATCAACGAGCCGACTGCCGCGGCACTGGCTTTCGGCATGGATAAAAAAGAAGGCGACCGGAAGGTGGCCGTATATGACCTGGGTGGGGGCACTTTCGATATTTCCATTATCGAAATCGCGGAAGTGGAGGGTGAGCACCAATTCGAGGTACTCGCGACCAATGGCGACACTTTCCTTGGTGGCGAGGATTTCGATTCCCGCGTAATCGAATATCTCGTGGATGAATTCAAAAAAGAAAACGGCATAGATTTGAAAAAAGATATGCTCGCCTTGCAGCGCTTGAAGGATTCCGCGGAAAAAGCAAAAATCGAACTCTCATCCAGTCAGCAGACCGAGGTCAATCTGCCCTACATTACCGCCGATGCCTCGGGTCCCAAACATTTGGCAGTGAGAATTACCCGGGCCAAGCTGGAAAGCCTCGTGGAAGAGCTCATAGAGCGAACCGTAGAGCCTTGCCGCACCGCAATCAAGGATGCCGGCGTGAAGATATCGGACATTGAGGACATCATTCTGGTGGGTGGGCAAACCCGCATGCCCAAGGTGCAGGATAAAGTCAGGGAAATTTTCGGCAAGGAACCGCGCAAGGATGTCAATCCGGACGAAGCGGTTGCAGTTGGAGCGGCCATTCAGGGCGGGGTGCTGCAGGGTGCGGTAAAGGATGTATTGCTGCTGGATGTTACCCCGTTATCGCTGGGTATCGAAACCCTGGGCGGCGTAATGACCAAACTGATCCAGAAAAACACCACTATTCCGACCAAGGCGCAACAGGTGTTTTCCACTGCGGAGGAAAACCAGACCGCGGTGACGATTCATGTGCTGCAAGGTGAGCGGGAGATGGCCTCCGGCAACAAGAGCCTGGGGCAATTCAATCTGAGCGATATTCCCCCTGCGCCGCGCGGCATGCCGCAGATCGAGGTGACATTCGACATTGACTCCAACGGCATACTGCACGTGTCGGCCAAAGACAAGGCCACCGGCAAGGAGAATAAAATCAAGATTCAGGCAAGCTCAGGTTTGTCGGATGAAGAGGTGCAGCGCATGGTCAAGGACGCCGAGGCGCACGCCGAGGAAGACCACAAAACGGTGGAGCTTGTCACTGTCCGCAATCAGTGCGACGCCATGATTCATTCCGTGAGAAAAACATTGAAGGAGCATGGAGAAAAGCTGAATGACGAAGAAAAATTGAAAATAGAGGAAGCGCTGAAGGAGGCGGAAGAGGCGTTGAAATCCGACAGCAAGGACGTCATCGAGGCAAAAACCCAGGCATTGGCCGAGGTATCGCATAAACTGGCGGAGAAGATGTATTCGCAGGAACAGGCCCAGCAGGGGCAGCCTGGCGCTGGCGCCGGCGACGAAGGCGCCCATCAGGGCGGTGGTGAAAAACCGGTAGAAGGCGAAGTAGTGGATGCCGAGTTTGAGGAAGTAAAAAACAAGAAATAAGCAGGCGCACCAGGCTGAAGCGCAGAGATGCGAAGATAATGCTTCTTCCGCATCCTGCGTTTTGGCATTTATCTGGAGAAGCAAGGTACCAGGCGTTGAATAATCCTCTACGCTTCCAATTTCCAAGAAAATCCATATGAGCAAACGCGATTACTATGAAGTGCTGGGCCTCAACCGCGACAGCAGCGAAGAGGATATAAAAAAAGCCTATCGCAAGCTTGCGATGAAACATCATCCGGACCGGAATCCGGATAATCCAAAATCCGAGGAGTACTTCAAAGAGGCCAAAGAAGCGTACGAAATACTTGCGGACCCGAAGAAGCGGGCTGCATACGACCAGCATGGGCATGCTGGTGTAGACCCCAACATGGGTGGAGCGGGTGCGCAAGGGTTTGCCGACGCATTCGGCGACATATTCGGCGACCTCTTCGGGGGACGCGGAGGACATGCTAATGTCTATCGTGGCGCGGACTTGCGCTACAACCTCGAAATCTCGCTGGAGCAGGCAGCACGCGGAACGGAAACCAAAATCCGCATACCGACGATGGACGCTTGTGGCACTTGCCATGGCAGCGGCGCAAAGCCGGGTACGTCGCCCGTTACATGCCCTACCTGCAATGGCCATGGTCAGGTAAGAATGCAGCAGGGGTTTTTTTCCATTCAGCAAACCTGCCCAAAATGCCATGGCAGCGGCAAATTTATTTCAAGCCCTTGTGCCACGTGCAGCGGTTCGGGAAGAGTCAAACACCATAAGACCCTATCGGTAAAAATTCCTGCCGGCGTGGATGAAGGCGACCGCATCCGTTTGTCCGGCGAGGGCGAAGCCGGGGTCAACAATGGTCCTCCGGGGGATTTGTATGTGGTTATCCATCTATCGCCTCATGCCGTCTTTCAACGCGACCACAACGACTTGCACTGTGAAATGCCGGTCAGTTTCACCACCGCCGCACTGGGGGGTGAAATCGAGATTCCCACGCTGGATGGCCATGCCAAAATCAGAATACCGGCGGAAACCCAGAGTGGAAAAATATTCCGGCTGCGCGGCAAGGGTATCAAGGGCGTGCGCAGCAATACGCAGGGAGACCTGCTGTGCCATGTCGTGGTGGAAACCCCGGTCAAACTTACCGCCCGTCAGAAGGAGCTGCTGCAGGAGTTGGAAATGCTCAATCAGGAAGACGGTTCTCGCCACAGCCCCCGTGCCAAATCATGGATGGATAAGGTCCGGGAATTCTTTGCGGAGTAGGCCGATTTCAGAAGTTGAGTTGGATGGCAGCCCGGAATTAACCCGGAAGACCGTTCGCTATCAATGAAAACCCCGAAAAGAATTGAACCGCTGATTCAGGATGGCCTGGTCGATGAGGTCATCCGTCAGCTGATGAGTGGCAAGGAAGCCGCGGTCTACGTCGTGCGCTGCGGAGAAGAGATACGCTGTGCGAAAGTTTACAAAGAAGCCCATAAGCGCAGTTTTCGCCAGAGCGTGAACTACACCGAAGGTCGTAAGGTAAAAAACAGCCGTCGTGCGCGTGCCATGGAAAAGGGTACCCGCTATGGGCGCAAAGCGCAGGAAGAGGCTTGGCAAAATGCCGAGGTAGACGCCTTGTACCGACTGGCGGCTGCGGGTGTCCGCGTGCCCAAGCCGTACAACTTCCATGAAGGTGTACTGCTGATGGAACTGTTGATGGACCTTGAGGGCAACGCCGCCCCGCGGCTCAACGATCTGACGCTCACCGCGGAGCTGGCGCGTGAATATCACCTCATATTGATCAGGCAGGTGGTGCGCATGCTCTGCGCGGGAATCATTCACGGCGATTTGTCCGAATACAACGTGCTGGTCGACAGCACCGGTCCCGTCATTATCGATCTTCCCCAGGCTATTGACGCCGCGGCCACTAACCAGGCTTTGAAAATGCTGCTGCGGGATGCCGAAAATCTGGCTGCTTACTTCGGCCGCTTTGCGCCTGAGTTGTTGGCCACCGATTATGGCAGGGAGATATGGGCGCTCTACCAAAGCAGCAAACTCCACCCGGAGAGTGTCCTGACAGGTTGCTTTAAGCAAATCGAGAGCCCGGTCGACATGAATAGTATCATGCGTGAAATCAACGACACGCTCAAGGAAGAAGAAGCGCGGCGACTTTATCGTTTACTGCGTTCAGCACAATGACATGCCTGCAGCATTTGCAACGCTTAAGGAGCGGGTAGCTTGCTCACAGAACCTCATAAGATTTCGCCATCAATATAGAACCACTTCCCGGCCTCGCGCATAAAGCGGCTGATTTCATGCAAACGATGCGCCCGGCCGTCCACCTTGTACCTCGCCACAAATTCTACCAAGGCGTTATCCGGCTCTAGCTGTTCATGACGCCTCACTTCCAGCCCCAGCCACTTGTTGCGGGATTTGCTCGCAAGTTCAAGTGAAGCGGGACGTGTGCTGTGATGCCAGGTTCCTAGCAGATAATCTTCACGGCCAAGGGCATAGGCGGTATAGCGCGAGCGCATCAGTGCTTCTGCAGTGGGCGCTGCTTCGCCGTCATCCAGGTAACGGCCACAGCAGTCGGGATATTTCTTGCTGCGGTCCGATAAAAGGGCGCGCCGCCCGGTTCCTCGTTGTTTCGCCGTTTCTTCCGCACAGCCACACGGACAGCGCATCGTTTCCGCGTTTATATCCATATATAGAAGCTGCAAGACTCAGCTGAACGTTTTAGGTGGATTTTTCGGAGACACAACACGAACACCCCCGGGAATTTTACGCATGCCACAGCGGCGGCTCATCCATGAGTGCGATCTGTTCGCGCAACTCAAGGACGCGATCCTGCCAGTAGCGTTGAGTGTTGAACCACGGGAACGCCTGCTTGAAAGCGGGATCATCCCAGCGCTGCGCCAGCCATGCAGCGTA
Source organism: Nitrosospira briensis (assembly GCF_900115125.1). GTDB lineage: Bacteria > Pseudomonadota > Gammaproteobacteria > Burkholderiales > Nitrosomonadaceae > Nitrosospira > Nitrosospira briensis_A. The sequence goes on from NZ_FOVJ01000004.1 coordinate 157,082, forward strand.
ATGGATCAGGCGCAGCGTGCGCAGCGCCTCGATCAGGTGCAATTCGCGTTCGTCGAAATCGCAAAAATCCTCATATCCCGCCAGCACATCGGCCAGTTGCCGTACCATGTCGGAGCGGTCCCCCGACAATAACATCCACAAGTCCTGCACCGCCGGCCCCATGCGGCTGTCATCAAAATCCACGAAGTGGGGACCGTCGTCCGTCCAAAGCACGTTTCCCGCATGGCAGTCGCCGTGCAGGCGCAAGGCGTGCACTTCACCGGCGCGCTCAAAGCAGTGGCGTACGCCATCCAGCGCCTGATTCACGGCACTGCGATAGGCCGCAATGAGATCCGCTGGAATGAATTCATGCGCTAGGAGGTAGTCGCGCGGTTGTTCGCCGAAGCTGGCGATATCCAGCAAGGGACGTTCGCGAAATGGCTTTAATGCGCCAATGGCGTGGATGCGTCCGAGAAAGCGCCCCATCCATTCCAGCGTGTGGCGGTCTTCCAGCTCGGGCGCACGGCCGCCGTGTTTTGGGAAAACAGCGAAGCGGAATCCCTCGAAAGCGTGCAGGGTTTTTCCATCCAGCACCAACGCGGGCACGACAGGAATTTCACGCTCGGCCAACTCCTGAACGAAGGCGTGTTCTTCCAATATCGCCGCATCCGTCCAGCGTGCGGGGCGATAGAATTTTGCGACCAGCGGCGCGCCCTCTTCCAGGCCGACCTGGTAGACGCGGTTCTCGTAGCTGTTGAGCGCCAGCAGGCGGCCATCGCTGCGGAAGCCCACGCTTTCCAGCGCGTTCAACACGCGGTCGGGAGGGAGCGTAGAAAAATCCTGGCGCGCCGCGCTACTTGTTTTCATCACTGCCAATTACTCTGGATGGAACAGCTTCGGCTTACTATTTTCATGGGGCCGTCGCATGCTGCCGGTTTTTCAAATCGGAATGACTATACCGTAAACGACTGGTGAGCGGCTATTCTCAGTATCGTATTCCAGAGTGAAATAATCGCGTCCAGCCCTGTGTCCGCCCCCACTTTTTGCTTGCCCAGCGGCTTTACTGGCAACCTTTGCGAAGTAGGATAGACAAATGGTAATTTTCACCCATAATAAATTTGTGCGGCCTTAATCAAGTTGCCACACGGAAAGAGGAAGAGAGTAAACCGAATGGCACTGATATCCAAACTGTTCACAACACCAACAGCGGATCCCAAGCTTGAAGCTTGCTTGATTAGTGACGCAGCTCATCTCACACCGGGCGCCCGCGGTGAGCACGTCAAGAAAATTCAAACCGCACTAAATGAACTGAGCAGAGGCCCGGGCAGAGAAAACTTCAATTTGGAAGTAGATGGTTTATATGGCCCTAAAACTGCTGCCGCGGTCAAGGCATACAAAAATAATCCGTCTCGACGAATTCTTCAGCCTTGGCAAACGAGCGCAGACGATATCGTCGGGAAGAGGACGATCCAGAGTCTGGATACAGAGATGGACGTCCTTGAAAATGAGAGCCCTGCGCAAGATAGATTCGTTTCGACAACCCTTGCAGGCGCCCCTCACGATCACAGCAAGTGTCCGATCGGCGCGTTCCGGCAAGGGGCCGGCGGTACGGTTTCTTTCCTGGTGAATCACTTCGGAACACCCGTGAATCCCAGGGGCGGTGGGAGGAAAATTAATCTTGGCGGCGAGGGCGAGACCAAATATCTTGGATTTGAAGATTTCCTGCCTAATTTTTTCCCAGGGCCTTTCCGGCCTTTGACATCCAGCCTTCCTCACCGATGTGCGAGCGACATCTGTTTGAGGGATGCTCCTATTTCAAAAGATGGTTCTGTCGAAAAAGGCAAGAACGAAATTCTTCGTATCGCTCAGCCGGCGTGCCGTCTCACCTTTTGCGGGGACGTGGCCAGGTTCAGGAATACTCTCTTGTCATTGGGGACGGTAGTAGAACACATTGTTATGGCAGACCCACGTTTTCCCGGGACTAATTCGGAAGCAATTGTAATCAGAATACGATAATACCAGGGCCTGATCGCTTGAATATCCCTGCACTTGGCGAAGGAGCGGCCTCATTGGCGGATGACGCAGTGCGCTGGAGTGGGAATACCACAGCTTGAGGAAATGTAAACGAGTCAAAATCGCTAGGGGAGGCAATTTGCTACCATTCGCCACGCAACAGCTTTTCCGCCCAGAACAGGCCGGAAACGGTTTTATTATCCGTAATTTTTCCTTCCCTTACCCAGTCGAGCGCTGCTGGCAGAGTAAGCGTAAATACCTCCAGATGTTCCCCGTCATCCAGGCTGGCGCCCTCGAACGCCAGTTCTTTGGCGAAGTAATAAATCAACTTTTCATCTGAATAGCCGATGCAGGGATGCAGGGTAGTGATATAACGCCAGCTTTTCGCCGTGTAGCCGGTTTCCTCCAGCAGTTCCCGCTGTGCGCACAGCAAGGGATCTTCGCCCTGATCAATTTTTCCGGCGGGCAGTTCATAGAAATCACGATGCAGGGGATAGCGATGCTGGCGCTCCAGCACCAGCTCTCCATTGTCGAGCAGCGGTATGATAACGACCGCGCCAGGGTGGATGATGTACTCGCGCACTGCTACTTTGCCATCAGGCAGGCGGGCCTGGTCGGCGCGCACATGCAGAAGCTCGCCATCGTAGACATCCTGGCTGCTGACGGTTGTTTCCGTGAGGTCGAGAACTGGCTTGGACATGAGAAAGGGGCTTTTCAATAGCGCGAATTCACGATTTCCCGAAGCGATGCCGTTTATTCTGCGTAGGCATCCGACGGTTATCTGCGTTTCAGTACGATTTCACTGCATTTGGATTATACACGCGCAAAGCAGACGGGCATTCAGCCATCTTTCCCTACAATCAGCCGTGCGGGGGGAAACCATGCACTGAAACAGCTGCCTTTGCCGGGTTCGCTGCTGATCTCCAGCCTCGCCTGATGGCAGGTGAGCACGTGCTTGACGATGGCGAGCCCCAGGCCTGTACCTCCGGTTTCACGTGAACGCCCGCGGTCTACGCGGTAGAATCTTTCCGTGAGGCGCGGGATGTGTTCGGGCTCAATCCCTATGCCGCTGTCCTGCACGGAAAATACCCCTTGCCCATCACGCACCGTCCAGTTAAGCGTGATATCGCCGCCGCAGGTGGTATAGCGTATGGCATTGCTGATAAGGTTGCTGAATGCGCTTCGAAGCTCTGCCGTATTACCCAGCAATTTTGCGGCGGCATCGATACCGAGCTTGATACGATGACGGCCGGCGCTCAGGGACTGGGCTTCATCATATAGCTGACGCAACATTTCCGGGACGTCCACGTTTTCCTGGCGGACCAGATTTTCCGTATCCTCCAGCTGTGATAGAGCCAACAGGTCTTCCACGAGATGCTGCATACGCATTGTCTGATCTGTCATGAGCATTAGCGCCCACTTACGCGTTTCAGGATCAGAATGGCTTTCGTCCGACAGTGTTTCCAGAAATCCACCTATCACGGTTAGTGGAGTACGCAGTTCATGCGAGACATTGGCGACAAAATCGCGGCGCATGGCCTGAATTCTTTCAAAACGCGTCACGTCGCGGGTTAGGAGGAGTTTTTGTTTATTGCCGTAGGGCACGAACTGTAGCGAAAGCGTCAACCCCTGGTGCCGTGATTGCTTGATTACCAGGGGTTCGGTGTAATCCTGGTCCGCCAGGTATTTGGCGAACTGGGTTTGACGCACAAGATTGGTGATATGCTGGCCGGCGTCCAGGGTGGAGTTTATGGCCAGATGTTTTTCGGCCACAGGATTACACCATTCGATACGATCCATTTCATCTATGATGATCACGCCCTCGGGCATGGCCGATGTGGCGCGGCGCAAATGTTCCAGGGCAGAACTTATATGCTGGTGACTCTGGCGCTGGTCGCGCATAAGGCGATTCAGCCGCGCAAACACGTCGCCCCATTTGCCGAAACTATCCGGTAGCGGGGATTCTTCGGTTTGCAGCCATCTGTCCAGCCTGTTCAGCTGGCGCCACTGATAAATGACCAGCAGCAGCAGCGCAAGGCTGTAAAATGCCAACGTCGTGACAATGCCCAGGGCCGCCAGGAGTATCCCGCTTACAATAGTAATCAGGATAAGGGCGGCCGCTCGTTCCCAGACGTGCTCCCAGAAACCGGACACGTGAGTTATTTCGAAGAATAAAGCTGAATCGTTGTTTTCATGTTATTCCATGCTTGCCGCCAGACCGGCGGAGAGGCGATAGCCCGATCCTCTCACCGTTTGCACCAACCCATCCTTGCTGACTGGTTCCAAGGCCTTGCGCAGTCTGCGAATATGCACATCCACAGTACGGTCCTCAACGAATACGTGGTCTCCCCATACCTGGTCGAGCAGTTGCGAGCGGGTGTATACCCGCTCGGAGTGAGTCATCAGAAAATGCAGCAATCGGAATTCGGTAGGGCCAAGCACCACTTCGCGGTCATTTGCCGTCACCCGGTGCGCAGCCGAGTCGAGCCGCAACCCCCCGATCTCGACGACGTCGTCAGCAGCTTCCGGGGAGCGCCGCCGTAGTACCGCTTTGATCCGCGCGAGCAGTTCACGCGGCGAAAAAGGCTTGGTAATGTAATCATCGGCCCCGATTTCCAGCCCTGATACCTTGTCGCTTTCTTCAGCGCGAGCTGTAAGCATGATAATGGGAATGGTTTTGGTACGCGTTGTTCGCCGTAACACACGGGCGAACTCGACACCGCTCATTCCCGGCAGCATCCAGTCAAGAAGCACCAGGTCGGGCAGGGCGTCATTGACGATTTCCATCGCTTCTTCTGCATTTCTTGCGGAACAAACCACATGTCTGGCCTGCCGCAGGCTATACGAGATCAATTCCTGGATTGCCGGTTCGTCTTCCACTACCAGAATTGTTGCTGCCATCGGCTTTTCCTTCCACCCGTAAGATTTCGGTATTGACTTTCCTTAATATTGCCATGATATGTAAATAGTATTGCTGTTTTGTGACATTTATAAGCATCTGCTTGAAAGGGGAGGATGGAGTCCGCATCATACTGATTCTGTAGAACGGGGAAGCCTTGCCTTACAAGACCAGAATCGCCCGGTAATCGTTGACGTTAGTGCGGGTGGGACCGGTAACGATCAGATCATCGAGCTGCTGAAAGAAAGTATAGGTGTTATTGGTGGCAAGAAAAGCTGAAGCATGAGCGCCGCCCTCCTTTGCGCGTCGTAACGAATCAGGCGTGATGATTGCGCCGGCGTTGTTTTCCGTACCGTCTATGCCATCGGTATCGCAGGCGAGAGCATAAACTCCCTCCGCGCCGTCGAGTTCGATGCCGAGCGAGAGCAGGAACTCAGTATTGCGGCCGCCATGTCCGTTCCAGTCAGCGCCCCTTTCACCTTGTCCATTTGGCTCCTCTGCACGCAGGGTTACTGTCGTCTCGCCACCTGAAATAAGCGCGACCGGCGGTTTCCAGGGATGTCCATATTGACGCACCTCTTTCACCAAGGCAGCATATACCTTGGCAACTTCGCGCGCTTCGCCGGTAACGGAATCACCCAATATCACGGCAGGAATGTCTTGAGTGTGAAAATATTCCGCTGCCGCCAGCAGGGAAACATGCGCGGTCGCGATCACGCGATTTTCTACCCGATTGAAAACGGCATCGCCCGGTTTAGGCGTCTCCTTTAGCTGGCCCCGAGCACCCGCCACCAGCGTGTCCATGATGGCACCAGCTGGATGTATCTCATAACCTTCTATTATTGCCAGCGCATCCAGGTATGTTGTGGGATCAGGCGCGCATGGCCCGGAGGCGATATGGGTGGGGTCATCGCCGGTCACGTCGGAAATGATCAGCGCGAGTATCGGAGCGCGACATGAAGCTGCGAGCCTTCCGCCTTGAACTGCGGAAAGATGCTTGCGCACGGTATTGATTTCCTGAATTGTCGCGCCGCAGCCGAGCAGTTCCCGAGTGACAACTCTCAGCTGGCTCAGCGATATGCCGGCTACCGGCAATGATAGCAGGCTTGAACCGCCACCACTCAGCAGGCACAAGAGCAAATCATCGGGGCCGAGTTTTTTAACCTCGGCGAGAAGGGTTCGCGCAGCGCTCTCGCCCTGTTCATCGGGCAGGGGATGCCCTGCTTCAACTACCGTAATTTTTTCGAGAGGCAGGCCATGACCGTAGCGGGTAAGAACAATTCCATCCAATGCTGCATTTTTCGGCCAATGATTTTCTACCGCCAGCCCCATTGCGGCAGCTGCTTTGCCTGCGCCGGCTACCAGCGTGCGGCCAGCAGGAAGCAAACTGTCCGGCAGATGGCGGGGCATGATATGTAGTGGGTCGGCTGCGGCGAGTGCGTCGCTGAAGCTGCCGACCAGGAGCTGGCGGGCATACTCATGGGCATTCATATCCCTTCTGCCCGTCATGAAACGAGTATGGTTTTCAGGTAATGGCCGGTAAAGCTCCTTTCATTCGCAGCTATTTCCTCCGGCGTACCTTCGGCAATGATCTCCCCTCCGCCTTCGCCACCTTCCGGGCCGAGGTCGATAATCCAGTCCGCAGTCTTGATCACGTCCAGGTTATGTTCGATTACCACCACCGTGTTGCCGTGGTCACGCAGCCGATGCAGCACTTTCAACAGTAGATCGATGTCCTGGAAATGAAGGCCGGTAGTGGGCTCATCGAGAATATAAAGGGTGCGGCCGGTATCGCGCTTGGAAAGTTCGAGGGACAGTTTTACCCTCTGTGCCTCCCCACCGGAAAGCGTGGTGGCTGACTGGCCCAGGGTGATGTAGCCCAGGCCGACATCCAGCAGGGTTTGCAGCTTGCGCGCCACGACCGGCACAGGGTTGAAAAACTCGTGCGCCTGTTCTACCGTCATTTGCAGAATTTCGTTGATGTTCTTTCCCTTGTAGTGAATCTCCAGGGTTTCACGGTTATAGCGCTTGCCATGGCAGACATCGCATGAGACATAAATATCAGGTAGAAAATGCATTTCGACCTTGATCATGCCATCGCCCTGGCAGGCTTCGCAGCGGCCGCCCTTGACGTTAAAGGAGAAACGGCCGGGACCATAACCGCGCTCGCGCGCCTGCGGCACACCCGAAAACAATTCCCGGACCGGCGTGAACAGGCCGGTATAGGTAGCCGGATTCGAACGCGGCGTTCGCCCGATAGGGCTCTGGTCCATGTTGATGACCTTATCAAAAAAGGCCAGCCCATCCAGGCTCTGATACGGCGCGGGCTCCGCCGCGCTGCCATATAGATGACGCGCCGTGGCGTGGTAGAGCGTTTCGTTGATGAGCGTAGATTTGCCGGAGCCCGATACGCCTGTTATGCAAACGAACAATCCCACAGGGAGGCAGAGATTGGCGTTCTTCAGGTTATTGCCAGTTGCGCCTTCAATTCTGAGCCACCGATCGTTCTTCGGTTGCGTGCGCTTTTCAGGCAGGGCGATAGCCAATTCACGGGAAAGGTACTTCCCGGTGAGAGAGCCGGGATTCTTCTGAATGGCCTCGGGCGTTCCCTGGGCGATGACCGAGCCGCCGTGCTCGCCTGCGCCCGGGCCCATGTCCACCACGTGATCCGCGCTAAGTATGGCGTCCTGGTCGTGTTCCACTACAATGACGCTATTGCCGAGATCGCGCAGGTTCTTGAGTGTTTCCAGCAGGCGCGCATTGTCACGCTGATGCAGGCCGATGGAAGGCTCATCCAGCACATACATCACGCCGGTCAGTCCTGACCCTATCTGGCTGGCGAGGCGAATGCGCTGGGATTCACCACCCGACAGGGTATCGGCGGAACGATCCAGCGACAAATAATCCAGCCCGACGTTATTGAGGAATAATATCCGGCTGGAAATTTCCTTGACGATCTTCTCGGCGATGGCGAATTTATGCCCCGTTAGTGTTACCTGGTCAAAAAACGCTTTTGCCTCCCTCAGGGGCAGGGCGTTGATTTCATAAATCGCCTGGCCGCCTACATGGACGTGGCGCGCTTCGCGCCGCAACCGGGTGCCCGCACATTCCGGGCAGGCCTGGGAGTTGAGGTATTTTGATAATTCCTCACGCACGGCGAGCGACTCGGTTTCCTTGTAGCGCCGCTCCAGGTTGGGAACGATTCCTTCGAACGAGTGTTTCCGTTGGTTCCGCGTACCGCTCTCATTCAGATACGAAAATACGATTTTTTCCTTGCCCGACCCGTTCAGGACGATGTCCTGGATATCCGCAGGCAGTTGCTCAAAAGGTATTTCCAGATCAAACCCGTAGTGACTGGAAAGGCTGGCCAGCAACTGGTAATAGAACTGGTTGCGCCGATCCCAGCCTTTGATCGCGCCGGATGCCAGCGACAAATGCGGGAAGGCAACAACGCGCTTGGGATCGAAAAAAGTGATCTTTCCCAAGCCGTCGCACTTGGGGCAGGCGCCCATGGGGTTGTTGAATGAGAATAAGCGCGGTTCGAGTTCCGGCAACGAGTAGCTGCATATCGGGCAACTGAACTTGGCTGAAAAAAGATGTTCCTTGTCCGAATCCATTTCCACCGCCAAGGCGCGTCCATCGGCGTGGCGCAGCGCAGTTTCAAAAGACTCCGCCAGCCGCTGCTTCGATTCAGGCGAGACTTTAAGCCGGTCCACCACCACTTCCACCGTATGCTTCTTGTTTTTTTGCAATTTGGGCAGCGCATCGATTTCATATACCTCACCGTCGACCCGCAGCCGTACGAAACCCTGCGCACGCAATTCATCGATCAGATCCATCTGTTCGCCCTTGCGCCCCACGACGAGCGGCGCGAGTATCATCAGGCGGGTATCCGGCGGCAACTGTTGTACATGATCGACCATTTGCGAGACGCTTTGTGCTGTCAACGTAATGCCATGCTCGGGGCATTGTGGATCGCCTACCCGCGCGAACAACAGCCGCATGTAATCGTGTATTTCAGTGACGGTGCCGACGGTGGAACGCGGATTGTGCGAAGTGGCTTTTTGCTCGATCGCGATGGCAGGGGATAAGCCCTCGATCAGGTCGACGTCGGGCTTCTCCATCAATTGCAGGAACTGGCGCGCATAGGCGGAGAGCGACTCGACATAGCGCCGCTGACCTTCCGCATAAAGCGTGTCGAACGCGAGCGAAGACTTGCCGGACCCTGATAAACCGGTGATTACTATCAAGCTGTTTCGCGGCAAATCAAGACTGATGTTTTTGAGGTTGTGCGTGCGTGCACCGCGAATTTTTATGAATTCCATCTATTGCTTCCAGTTGCTGCTCATGGGTTACTCAAGGCTACATACTACTTTTAGCCAGGCTGCCCTAGAAACAAGAGGCAGCCGGAACAACCTGAGGCTGGGCTATCTGAGTGCCGGTCAAACCTGTTAATATACGCAACTTTCCGCGTTTTCCCAATCTGATTCATGTCGTCCTCATCCCCCCACGAGAAAATGTCACCGATAGAGTTGCGCGCGACCGCCGGGCTCGCCGGCATCTATGGCTTGCGCATGCTGGGGATGTTCATCATTCTGCCTGTATTCGCGTTTTATGCCGAGCATCTACCCGGTGGCAGCAACTATACCCTGGTGGGTATTGCGCTCGGCGCATATGGACTGACCCAGGCGGTACTGCAGATTCCTTTCGGCTGGTTATCAGACCGGTTCGGGCGCAAACCCGTCATTTACGTCGGACTGATCCTGTTCGCTGTCGGCAGTTTTATCGCAGCCTCCGCCACCGATATTTACGGCGTTATCTTTGGCCGCATCATTCAGGGCGCGGGCGCGATTTCCGCAGCGGTAATGGCCCTTGCCGCCGATTTGACCCGTGAAGAACATCGCACCAAGGCAATGGCGGCAATCGGCATGACGATAGGCGCAACCTTTGCGCTTTCCCTGATTATCGCGCCCGCATTAAATCGCCTGATTGGCGTGCCGGGCATTTTCGTCATGACCGGCGTGCTGGCGCTGGTGGCGATGACGGTGGTTTCAAGAATCGTTCCCGATCCGGTAATCAGCCGTTTTCATTCCGACACCGAGGCATCCGTCGGACGTTTTGGTAACGTATTGCGTGATCCGCAACTGCTGCGCCTGGACTTCGGCGTCTTTGCACTGCACGCGGTGTTGATGGCGCTGTGGCTGGTTGTGCCCTTATCGTTGCGCACCGCCGGGCTGGCGGCAGACCATCACTGGCAGGTATATCTGCCCGTATTGCTTGTTTCCATGATCATGATCATTCCGGCCATCATTTATGGCGAGAAAAAGGCAAAGCTCAAGCAAATATTCGTCATTTCAATTGCCGTCCTGCTGGTGAGCCAGGTATTGCTGGCGTATACGTCCGATTCATTATGGGGCACCGCCACTGCATTGCTGGTGTTCTTCGCCGCATTCAACCTGCTGGAAGCCACGCTGCCTTCGCTCATCTCGAAGATTGCGCCAGTTGGCGCAAAAGGCACGGCTATCGGCATCTATAGTAGTGTCCAGTTTCTCGGCGCTTTTGTAGGCGCAACTGCCGGCGGCTATCTATACCAGCACCACGGCAGTTCTGCGCTGTTTGCATTCTGCGGTATCCTCCTGGCATTATGGCTGGTGTTTGCAGCCACCATGAAAGCGCCTGCCGCCGTGCGTACCAGAATGTATCATGTGCAGGAAATGGATACAGGCAAAGCTAGCGGGCTATCACGCCAATTGGCCGCACTTCCCGGTGTGCATGAGGCGCTGGTGCTGGCGAGCGAAGGCGTGGCATACCTGAAAGTGGATATGAGCGGTTTTGACGAGCAAGGCGTTGTTCAATTATTGGGGGGAGAAGCTTAAATGGCATCAGTCAACAAGGTAATACTCATCGGCAATCTCGGCAAAGACCCAGAGACTCGTTACATGCCCAATGGCGACGCAGTGACGAACATCACGCTGGCTACCACGGAAACGTGGAAAGACAAAAACGGCGAAAAGCAGGAAAAAACCGAATGGCACCGCGTCACCTTTTATCGCAAACTAGCCGAGATTGCTGGGGAATACTTGAAGAAAGGCCGGCCGGTTTATGTCGAGGGAAGGCTGGAAACGCGCAAATGGACTGATAAGGCAGGGGTTGAGCGATACACCACCGACGTTATTGCCACTGACATGAAAATGCTGGGCAGCAAGCCGGGGAGCAGCAGTTATGAAGGAGCGGACAGGGATGAGGGCAGTTTTGCGCCGAGTCCATCTTCTGGTAGTAAAGCCCCGGCCAGAAGCAGCAGCGGGTTTGATGATATGGATGACGATATTCCGTTTTGAAGGTTACCTGCGATTCCCCGGTAAAAATATTAGTCAAAAGCCACCAACTGTAACGGGGATCGACGACGTTTAAACTCCATCATTTTAACCAAGACGAATAATTCACTTAACTCTGCATTTATCCCGTAATTTACTCTAACGATAGATCTGGGAGAGAAGTAGAAGTTGCTGATGCTATTTTTCACTCTGATGCTTCCTTTGCGGGGCGGGGAAGCACTCGAAGTTAAATCATCTCTCTGAATACATCCTACCCAACTGTAAAAAAGACATGAACAAAGTATTCCTGCTTCTTGTCATGTTCTTCGCCTTTACCGGCCCAGCTTATGCGGTTGTCAACATCAATACTGCAACTCAAGCCGAGCTTGAAACACTTCAGGGGATCGGCCCGGCTAAGGCTAAAGCCATTATTCATCATCGCAAGAAAAAAGGGTCGTTCAAGTCACCAGGCAATCTGGAAGATGTCAAAGGCATTGGCCCGGCAACGATGAAACGGCTTCGCAAGGATATTACTGTTGGCGGCACGACAACGCTCAAGAAGGAAAGCAGGTCCGCTATCCGGTAACGACCAAATGTATCGGTAGGATGGGTGGAGCAGAGCGCAACCCATCAGTTGATGCGATGGGTTGCAGCTTGCACCCCCCCATCCTGCCATCCCGTCGTCGCGCGAGCCGGAACGTGTGCGATAATCCCGCATATCCTTCTGCAAATTACATCGTCATGTACAAAGCCCTGGAAGATTTTGTAGGCAATACGCCGCTGGTAAAACTCAAGCACTTGCCGGGTAATACCAGCAATGCCGTCCTCGCCAAGCTGGAGGGTAACAATCCGGCGGGTTCGGTAAAGGATCGTCCGGCGCTGTCGATGATTACGCGTGCGCAAGAGCGTGGTGATATCAAGCCGGGCGATACGCTGATCGAGGCTACCAGCGGCAATACCGGTATCGCGCTGGCGATGGCAGCGGCGGTGATGGGTTATCGCATTGTGCTGATAATGCCTGAGCACCTGAGCATAGAACGGCGACAATCGATGAAGGCTTTCGGTGCGGAAATCATACTGACCTCAAAAGAGGGCAGCATGGAAGAAGCGCGGGATGTGGCCGACCGCATGCGCGATGAGGGACGAGGCATCATTCTTGATCAATTTGCCAGCCCTGATAATCCGCGGGCACATTACGAGGGCACTGCGCCCGAGATCTGGCGGGATACTAAAGGAAGAATTACCCATCTGGTGAGTAGCATGGGCACGACCGGAACCATTATGGGCTGCTCCAGGTACTTCAAGGAAAAAAACCCGGGAGTTCAGATTATCGGTGTTCAGCCGGAAGAAGGGGCGCAAATTCCCGGTATCCGAAAATGGCCGGAAGCCTATCTGCCAAAAATCTATGATGCGAGCAAGGTAGATGCCATTGTGCTCGTTTCGCAGGCTGAAGCCGAGGAGATGACACGGCGGTTGGCGAGCGAGGAAGGAATCTTTGCCGGGATTTCCTCAGGAGGCGCAATGGCGGCGGCGCTCAAGATTTCCACGGAAATAGAAAACGCGACCATAGTCTCAATCGTATGCGACCGCGGCGATCGTTACCTTTCCACAGGTGTTTTTCCGGCCTGAACGTAGCGTTTCGACGCATCTCATGCATTCGGTTGGCGAAATGGCGTGACGTCATCCGTCATTGCATGAGCAATGCCCGGTTCTGTAGGGGAGCGTTAATACGGTGGACCTTGGGCTATATGGTAAGGCTGTTCGTCATAATATTGCCAGTATTCTTTGCTGTTACTTCGTTTGCATACGCGGATCCTGTAATTACCCTGTCGATCGATGATGTTCGCAGTCCCCTTCTAAATACCGCAGGGGTTCAAGCCAGCCTGACCGGTTCAAAAGAATCATTGCTGGACATACAACTTGATGAAGTCGCGATACAGGGAAAAGTCTGGCGTGGCCTGCGTTTTTCCTGCCATAAATTTCAGATTGATAATGGCTTGGTCCGCTGTGATGAGGGCGTGCTGACGTCGGCAAGGTCAGCGCCGTTACTCATATCATTCCAATTTTCTTCCCGCCATAAGATTCTCGACGTAACAATCCAAACCTCATCCAGTGAGGGTAGGGAAAGCTGGACGCTATCAGCACACTGGGGAAAGCCTTCCTGGGGGGGTATGCTGACCGTTACAAACGGGGATATTTCACGGATTGCGGAATTTTTACCGGTTGGCGAAAACGAAATTTTACCCACGCCGATTCAGGGAAAAGGAACAATCAATGGCTCGATCAAGCTGCACGGTGACGGCGACGGACTCGCCGGAATTGATGCGGACTTGGCGTTGGATGGGCTGGGGTTTAGTGACGCGACTGGTTTGCATGCTGGCGAAAATATCAGTGGCGAAATCAACGCAAAGGCAGTGCGTAAAGGGGACGGGCAGGGCCACTTATGGAAGTGGAATGCTGATGTGAACTGGCCGAGCGGTGAAGTGTTCTGGCAGCCACTTTATTTCTCCGCGCAGGGCCAGCGTCTTACCGCCAGTGGCGAATTGAATGAGAATATCGTCCGCATTGTCGAGGGTAAACTTGTCCTTTCTGGTATCGGCGAGATGGATTTATCAGGTGTGATCGAGCGACCAGCGAACACGTTGCGGGATTTCGATTTGAGTGCCGACAATCTCGAATTATCCATGCTGTTCAGTCAGGTGCTGAAACCGTTTCTCGCGAATACCCCTTTTGCCGATCTGAAAGCTGCCGGGCAGGCCGGAATAAGATGGCGTTACCGGAACAGCGCCCACGAATCGCTTGACGTCAACTTGCGCGATGTATCGGTGGAGGATGAGCGCGGGCGCTTCGCATTTAGCGGCGTCAATGCCCGCATTCCCTGGCAGATGCAAGGCGCAAATGGAAAGCACGAGCCAACCACTGCGGATATCCACATCCAAAGTAGTCAGTTAGGCCGGATACCGATTGGCGAGCTGCATATTCCGCTGAAAATGGAAGGGTGGAATCTCAGCATCCCGCGATTGACGGTACCCGTGCTCGACGGCACGCTGACGCTTGAGAACTTCAGCGCGTCGAGGAAAGAAGGCCAGGCTCAGGAGTGGCAATGGCAATTCAGCGGAGGGCTCTCACCCATCTCCATGCAGAAGCTGACCGAAGCGCTGGGAGTCCAGCCGATGCACGGTACTTTATCCGGCGAGATACCAAGGGTCAGCTACAATGGCTCAACCGTCGAAGTGGAGGGCGCCTTGCTTGTCAGGGTGTTCGACGGCACAGTGTTGATATGGAATCTGAAGGCGCTCGACCCCATGGGGCCTGCCGCAACACTTATGGCGGACGTGGATATGCGCAATCTCGATCTCAACCTGCTCACGGGTACGTTCTCATTCGGTAATATGCAGGGCCGCCTGGATGTGGCAATGCATGATCTTGAGCTTTTTAACTGGAAACCGGTAAAGTTTGACGCGAGCCTCACAAGCAGCCCCGGCAATTATCCGCGCCGCATCAGCCAGGCCGCCGTACAGAATATCTCCTCTTTAGGCGGGATGGGTGCCGCAGCTGCAATTCAGCGCAGTTTCCTGCATTTTTTTGATGATTTCGGCTATTCAAAAATTGGCTGGAGCTGTTCATTACGCAATGGGATTTGCCACATGGACGGGATAGCGTCGGAGCCCATGCCGAACGGTTATCTTATCGTCAAGGGCGGCGGAATCCCGGCTATTACAGTGATAGGCTATAATCGCGAGGTCGATTGGTGGGAATTGGTGAGCCGGCTGCAGCGAATAACTCAGGTTAGCCCCAAACCCATCATTAATTAGGATGGATATGAAAAACACAAGTTTTCACGCGTGGCTGTTGATATCGGCGAGCACACTGCTATCGGGATGTGTCACCATTAATATTTATTTCCCCGCTGCCGCTACCGAGAAAGCAGCAGACAAGATAATAGAAGAAGTATGGCAACTCAAGAAGCCGGAGGGAGGTGGGCAGGAGGGTGGGGATAAATCCACTCCTTCCGACATCGCGCCGCAACCTTCCACACAGTCGCAGCAACCGCTGCCACCGCAACAGTAGAGGCGAATATCATGGCTAATCCGGTCTTTCTTTTCCGTTTGATACTGCTGATGCTGCTATCGATGATGCCGCTTTCCGGCTACACCCAGGCAAATATCGAAATTGACACTCCGGCGATTGCAAGCCTCAAGCAAAGCATGCAGCAGCGCCATAAGCAGCTCGAGCCATATTATTCGAGAGGCGCTGTAGGGCTTACACATGACGGCCTTATTGCCATGCATGACGCCAATGCCCTGCCATTGTCGGCACGCCAACCGGTCAACACCTTGATTGCGGCTGAAAACCAGGACAGGAATGCTCTTTACCGGGAAATCGCCCGCGCCAATAGCCATCCAGAATGGGAAGGGGATATACGTTCCACTTTTGGCCAGCGCTGGATACAGTTGGCTCGGCCAGGATGGTGGTATCAGAACGCAAGCGGTTCCTGGGTCAGAAAATAAGAAATAAGGCTTTAATCCTGCAGCCCCGGCAAACGCCAGCTTACCAATTTCTTTGAAATCCCACGCGTGACTCCCATACTGGTTTTTGATATCGAGACCGTTCCCGACATAGAGGGACTGCGCAAGCTTCACGACCTTCCCCAGCAACTTGCGCCGGCGGATATTGCCGATATGGCGTTTCAGTCGCGCCGCCAGGCTATCGGCAGCGACTTTCTGCAATTGCATCTGCAAAAAGTAGTGGCGATTTCCTGCGTGCTGCGCGACAAAAATGATATTCGAGTATGGTCGCTGGGAAACCCGATGGATTCCGAGGCGGAACTCATCCGGCGCTTCTTCGAAGGGATAGAGAAGTACAGCCCGCAGTTGGTCTCCTGGAACGGTGGTGGCTTCGACCTGCCGGTGCTCCATTATCGCAGCCTGATCCACGGCCTTCAGGCTCGGCGCTATTGGGATATGGGCGATGACGACCGCGATTTCAAATGGAACAACTACCTTGGCCGCTACCATACGCGCCATCTCGACTTGATGGACATACTCGCGCTGTATCAGCCGCGTGCCAATGTACCGCTGGACGAGTTGGTGAAGCTGATGGGTTTTCCCGGCAAGATCGGGATGGATGGCTCCCAGGTCTGGGGCGCCTTCCAGAATGGCGAAATTGCCGCCATCCGCAATTACTGCGAAACCGATGTGGTGAATACCTATCTTGTTTTTTTAAGGTTTCAGCTCATGCGAGGAGTTTTCGATAACGAACAGTATCAACGCGAATGCGAGCTGGTGCACTTCACCCTGAGCAAGTCTTCCGAATCTCACTGGCAGGAGTTCCTTGGCCAGTGGTCCTGGCCGGTTGCATGAGCCCTCCGGTTCGGGAGCGATCAGGCGCAAATAAGCCTGCCGCCGTTGTCATCGAATCCCTTGATCAGGAAGGCCGTGGCGTTGCTCACGCCGAAGGCAAGGTTATCTTCATCGAGGGTGCGCTGCCCGGTGAACTGGTTACTTACAACGCATATCGGAAAAAATCAAACTTTGACCTGGCGCAGGTTGGGGAAGTTCTCAGGGCGGGATTTGTGCGTGTGGCGCCGAAATGCCGCCACTTCGGGATATGTGGCGGGTGCAGCCTGCAGCATGTGGATACCCGTGCCCAGGTGGCGGCAAAACAGCGTGTTCTGGAAGATGATCTCAAGCATATTGGCAAGGTAGAGCCCGAACTTATATTGCCTGCTGTGTATGGAGAAGCCTGGGGCTATCGGTATCGCGCACGATTATCAGTCCGCTATGTTGTTAAAAAAAATGCGGTGCTGGTCGGGTTTCACGAAAAGCGCAGCAGTTTCGTGGCCGACATGCAGGCTTGCGAAATCATGCCCGCACGCATTTCCAGGCTCATCATGCCATTGCGAAAACTGGTGGAAGGCCTGTCGATCCGCGAGCGTCTGCCGCAGATCGAGGTGTCGCTGGGCGAGGATGTGGATGTGCTGGTTTTGCGCGTCCTGGAACCACTGATTCCGCAGGATGAATCATTACTCAAGGCGTTCGCCGATCAGCATCACGTTCAGTTTTTTTTGCAGCCTGGCGGTCCTGCGACGGCTTACCCTTTTTATCCGGAAAACGCGCTTGAGTTGAATTACACTCTGCCGGAATTCGATGTCGTCATGCCGTTTCATCCTACCGAGTTTACCCAGATAAATCCCTCCACGAATCGCGTACTGGTACGGCGGGCGCTGAATCTGCTCGATCCGAAAGCGGGGGAGCGCATTGCGGACTTGTTCTGTGGATTGGGGAATTTCTCCCTGCCCATCGCGCGACGCGGCGCGCAAGTCGTGGGTTTTGAGGGCAGCGCAGGCATGGTTCACCGCGCCGGTGAAAATGCGAAACGCAATGGTCTTGCGCGCAACACGCAATTTATCGAAACCAACCTGTTTGAAATAGATGAAGCCTGGACGGAACAGCAGGGGTATTTCGACAAAATGCTGATTGACCCCCCGCGCGAAGGCGCCATCGCTGCGGTGACTTCCCTCGCAAAAGAAGAGATCAGGCCCAGGCGTATCGTTTATGTGTCCTGCAACCCGGCTACGCTCGCGCGCGATGCAGGTGTGCTGGTGCATCGGAACGGATATTTATTGAAGGCCGCGGGCGTGATAAACATGTTTCCGCATACCGCGCATGTCGAATCGATCGCCCTGTTTGAAAAAACCACTAGTGGGGCGAAAGAGCAGAAATGAAAAGGGCGGCTGTTGCCAGCCGCCCTTTTCTCATACAAAGAACTCTCCAGTGCTAGTACTCAGCGCGTCAGTCTCTTTCTCCAGAGAAAGCCAGCAGCAGGTGCAGCAGGCTGGTGAAGAGGTTGTACAGGCTGAGGTAAATGCCCATCGTTGCCATAACGTAATTAGTCTCTCCCCCGTTGACGATACGGCTTACATCAAACAGGATAAAGCCCGAAAACAACAGCACCGCAACTGCCGAGATGGCGAGTGAGGCTGCCGGTATGGCGAAGAACAGGTTGGCAATGGACGCGATGATCAGCAGCACGAGCCCCACGAACAGGAAGTTCTGCATGAAGCCGAAATCCTTCTTTGTAACGGTGGCTATCCCTGCCAGCGTAAAGAAGATCATTCCGGTCCCTGCGGCTGCTGTTCCGATAATCTGCGCGCCGTTCTTGAAATGAAGCGCATATTGCAGCATCGGCCCCAGCCACCAACCAGCAACGAAAGTGAATAAAAACAGCAGCGCGATCCCCATCATGCTGTTGCGTGTCGCGCTCACTCCAAACAGCAGGCCCATCATCACGGCCAGCATCACCAGCGGCCCCATGATCGGCGCTTGCGCGAGGAAAGAGAAGTTGGTGCTCATCCCGATCATGGCGCCGAACAGCGTCGGAATCATGGTCAAGCCAAGCATCCAGTATGTATTGCGCAAGACCTTGTTGCGGCCGAGAGCAAGTCCCGTTTGCGCGGTCCGGCTTGAATATCGTAGTTCAGGTTGCATGACGTCTCCTTGGTTGACGAACTTATACGTGTGTAAGACTACTCATGTTTCCGGAAAGTTGCAACCGTAACATTTGAGGGACGTTCTTGCTGGCAAATTGGTGTCAAAAAGGAAAAGAGGAAAGGTTTTATTCCACGCCTCGGTCCAGGAACCAGGGGAGGGATCGACTTGTGGAGCGAGATCGATATCGCTGACGCGACCTGGACAATACCGGCTGATCGGATGAAAGCCAAGCGAGAGCATCGTGTGGCGCTGAATAAGGAAGCAATTACCTTACTTGAATCCCTGCCACGTACCCATGAGCTGATCTTCCCCAACAGCAAGGGAACAATACTGTCGGACATGACCTTGACTGCAGTACTACGGCGCATGAAGCGTGGTGACATCACGGCGCATGGTTTTCGCTCCACTTTCAGGGATTGGTGCAGTGAGCGCACCAATAATCCGAGGGATGTGGCGGAGATGGCCTTGGCCCACGCCATCGGAGACAAGGTGGAGGCTGCTTATCGACGAGGTGATCTTTTCGAGAAACGCCGCCTGATGATGCGCGATTGGGGGAAATTTAGCAGCCAGGTACAGACGGGTACTTGTGTCTTGCACATCAAAAAAAGAGTGCTCCTAACCTAGAGAATTTAAATCTCGGGATTAATGCGAGTTCGAATCCAAGTTTGAATGCGAGTTCGAATCCTGAATACGTGCCTCACTTGCGAAATGGTTCTACCGAACGGCACGAGCAACCCGGCTTCCCATTCCTCATATTGGCAATCCATCCTCCGGAGGAAAAATGAAAGGGCTTTATTCCGATAAAGGACGTTACAGATTTCATGTTGTAGAAGGCGGTGAACCGCTATCTGGACATTCGCCCATACTCCCTAATGAGGAGGAGTATCAAAGGATAACAACCGAAGGCAAGGATAGATACAAACGTCGCGCTCCTGTTTGGTGTGAATGTGACATGTGGACCACAGAGGAGGCAGCAAGCCTGCTTTCGGGTATGTTGCCCAGGAGCGACCATGAAGGCCGTATTTTCTACTTGAAATATTGCGCAGACATGGGAACGATTGTAATTGGTGGGATCGAATATAAGGATTTAGCATTTGGATTATTCACCCCCAACTTTGACTGCTATGGCGATGTCCTGCAGATATTAAAACGCTCCCCTGTTGTGGAAAACGCATCCCCGAGAGAGTGGGCAAGATACGCACAGTCAAAGGGGTTGCTTCCACATAAGAATAGGGCCCACATTGACAATAACCCATTGCTTACTCTTCTTGAGCCAAGCACCCCCTCCGTGGCGTTAACACGATCTAGGACGGCCTCAATATCCCGCCCGCAATCTGAAGTGCAGTACTCGACTCGCTGGCTGACTCTCCTAGAGGCAACCATTAACCATTTTTATAATCCGCGGCGCGACCCTGACGCAAAGAAGGAAGAGGTCGTGGAGTGGATCACGTCTACAGGTGCATATGCAGGACTGAAGGTATCCCGACAGATTGCCGAAACAATTTTCACTATAATCAAGCCGGAAGATCACGATCCAAAGAAGAAAGGGGCTGAACCCCTATAATTAGTATCCATGCGGGTCTCCGGGTAGGGGCTCACCCCCTGAGCCCCTACCCCCTCAGCTCTCTCAGCCTATACAAAAAATTTGGAAGCCATACCATGGCGGCGTCTCATTCAAAAAGGCGCACATCATGGCACGTCCCACTTCAGCGAGCATTGTTCCCGATGCTCTGAAACATTTCAATTCACTCCCTGATTCAGCACATGTCCGGCAACCGGTAGTTGAAGCACTTTTCGGTTGCTCTGGCTCAACCTTATGACGCATGGTCAAGCGGCGCGACCTGCCTGCTCCCTGCAAGCTTTCTGAACGGATCTCTGCCTGGAACGTGGGCGAGCTCCGCAGGAAGCTCTGAACGGGGGAGAACAGCATGGGACCTTACAGAACCCCGATGTCTTCCCTCGAGTGTTGGGCATACGCTGGCACCAACGGAAAAGATTCGGATATGTCGCCGAATAATCGGTGGTGTTGTGTTCTGGATAACGTTCGTCAACCACTTTCCGCTTTGCCTGGTGGAAATTTATCCATGACGTGTGGAACTTGACCCGTAATGGGAGGCGGGAAAACAACAGCAGACGCGGTGCTATTCAATGGCAAATAAAAGAGCATTGCCATGAACGGCCCTGTCCCACCCATCCCTCAATATCCTATAGAAGAGAACGTTCGGTCGGGTAGCAGAATGAATATCGTAAGCGAGACTTCCAATTCACTCATCGCTGCACTGCAGCCTGTAGTTACCCGCGTCCGTACCGATGTCTGTTGGGTAGTAAACCACCGCCAGCCGCCACGGAGTATAAAAGAACCCTTAACCGAGGCCAAACTGTTAAATCACGTTAATGGCGGTCCCCGTTACGGTGTTGCACCTATCAAACCTGGCTCATCGGTGACCCGGATTGGCCTTCTCGATTTTGACAGCCATAAAGGAGAGTTCACCTGGGCTGAGATGAAAATTGCTGTTCTGAAAGTTACCGAGGCCCTCGAGCGATTGGGAGCATCAGCCATCCCCTTCAAATCATCCGGTGGGCAGGGTGTTCACCTCTACGTCATTTGGGCAAACCCGCAGGATGCATTCAGCGTAAGGTGTTTTCTGCGAAAGGCATTGAAGTCCGCCGGCTTTTCAGATGGAACTGGGGGGAGTGGCGCAAGGGAAGGTGGAAGTGTTTCCCAAGCAGAATGGTGTTGCCGAAGGCAGATTTGGCAACATGTTCATCTTGCCCCTGGGCGGTCGGTCGGTACCTTTGGCGGCATCGACACTCGATGATATGGACAAATCCAAAGCTCATCTGATCAATTGGATGATATCAGCTGATGTTCCAGTGGTGGTTCTACCCAAGTATCGCCCCAAGATTCCCTTATCAGTAGAGGAGGTGGAAAAAGAGCTGTCGAAACTGAGTTCTGCTCTAAATGGCATCCCATATCAAGGGAGTGACAGGATTGGGTACACATATTTTTTGAACTTTGTATTTGGTATACATCATGCCAGCGGTGGCTCTCCCGAAGGACTGGCATTAGCGCATTCCTTCTTCTGCCGTGCGGATGAATATGACGAAAGGGAGATTAACGAATTGTGGGCACGCGCCAAGCACGAGCCCGGTACTGGACGTCCGGTGACTGCAGCTAGTATTTATCGTGAAGCTCGCAAGCATGGCTGGAATGAATCCCCTGAACATGATTTTGATAATGTAGTCACTGAGGGTCATAGTCCAGCGAAGCGTCCTTACCCATCTTTTCTTTACGACGATGACGGTGCAATACGCCTCACCATGGATAACATGGTTAAGGCAATAGAGCGGCCTGATTTATGCGGTATGGCGCTCGGTTATGACGCCTTCCGGGATGAGATCATGTACAGCGTTGATAAGGGCGTGAATTGGAGCCCCTTCAAAGATCCTGACTACACCAAGTTGCGCATCAGCCTCGAACGGATGAGGTTCAGGCCTCCTACCAAGGAGTTGACACGCGATGCAGTGCTGTTGGTAGCAAACACTCATCCATTCGATAGCGCACAGGTATGGCTGAATAGTCTGAAGTGGGATGGCGTGAAGCGGGTAGAAACTTTCCTTGAGGTTTATATACGGGTCGAAGGTACTCCTTATCACCGTGCGGTGAGCCGCTACTTATGGACTGCGTTGGCGGGAAGAGTACTCAGTCCGGGTTGTAAAGCCGACATGGCTCCTGTGCTGGTGGGCAGGCAAGGCACGCGTAAGTCGAGTGCGGTGGCAGCCATCGCACCAGACCCGAAGTTTTTTACCGAGATCAGTTTTGGTGAACGAGATGACGATCTGAGTCGCAAGATGCGCGGGCGCCTGATCGCGGAAATTCCTGAGTTGAAAGGCCTTAAATCCAGGGATAGCGAGCACGTCAAGGCATTGATCACCAAACGACAAGAAGATTGGACTCCCAAGTACCGAGAATTCAACACGATTTATCCCCGGCGCCTTCTGTTTTTTGGCACTACGAATCAACAAGAATTTCTGGCAGATGAAACCGGGAATCGACGGTGGCTACCGATTCGCGTGGAGCAATCAATCGATGTGGATCGGATCGCACGGGATTGCCCACAGCTTTGGGCGGAAGCTCGCGAATTATTCCTTTCTGGTGGTATTGATTACCAAGAGGCAGAGTCGCTAGCTACTTATGTTCATAAGGAACATATGTTAGATGATCCATGGGAGCCGGTAATAGCGCATTGGTTGGAAAAGGGTATTCATATCACAGGAGTTCCCTCAACGCTGCCATTTTTACGGACACACGAAATACTCCGAGGTGCTCTTGACATGGACATAAAATTCTGTGGCAGGGCTGAGGAAATGCGAATAGGCGGAATCATGGGCAATCTAAACTATAAACGTGTCAAGAAACGGGTTGGAGGAAAGGCTTCTTGGGTGTATGTTCCTACTGTTCCCATCGTGTCTGCCTCATAGGGAACGCGCAAAGCCTCTGACCAAGCGCATTTCGAGACTGTTCCCACTGTTCCTACCTTAATAAGTAAATAGTATAGGTATTTTTAGTATTGATTATATCTCTCAGGGTAATTATAGAAACTAAGGAGGGAACAGAGGGAACAGCAGTACTGGAAGTGTTTATCTGAGGCGGAATTGGGGGGGGGCTCGGGTCGGTTCATCCAAGAGTTGTGAGGATGAAAGCAGACACAAAAATTATAAATGTTTTGAATGTGCGGTGCCCATCCCGGCTGAAACGAGCGATATTATGGGTGCTCGAACCTTACACGTGAAAAAAGCGTGTTCTCATGAATCTAAAAATGAGTGAAGAAAAGAAGATGGCTTTCCTGACCCTTCTGGCAGAAACCTGCAATGTTAGCAGGGCAGCGAAGGCGATCGGGGTAGCTCGTATCACCGTGTACGAGTGGCGAGATGCCTTTGCAGAATTCGCGGCAGCATGGGACAAGGCGAAGCAACTGGGCATCGATGCCCAGGAGGATGAAGCGCATCGGCGTGCCTTTGAAGGCAATGTAAAGCCGGTATTTCACCAAGGTATGGAATGCGGCACTGTCAGGGAATATAGCGATACATTAGGCATATTCCTGCTCAAGGCGCACAAACCGAATAAGTATCGTGAGAATGCTCACCTCCATGTGTCGGGTAACCTGGATCTGGCTCAACGCATACTGGATGCAAGGAAGAGAGTTTGTAAGCAATAGAGATTCAAGTGTGATGAAAACAACTTCGGCTGACCGATAAAATTATCGCATTTTTTCGACTAGACGCTCGTACGGTGTTTTCCCGCCCACGCTGCCATGAGGCCTGTGAAGTTATAGAAAGCCTCCCATTCAGCCAGCTTGGCATGCAAATCAACATCGTCTTTATAGGTCAGTAGCTGATAGAACTCGCGCTGGTCTGTTCCATGCGAGCGCTCCACCTTGCCATTCAATCGTGGTGTTCGCGGTTTGATATAGGCGTGGCGTATGCCAGCATCCTCTAGGTGCCAGTGGAATTTGGCTTGGAACTCGTGACCATTGTCGGTGCGAACGGTATTGATCCTGAAAGGGAACTTGGCAGTGACGTAATCCACGAAGTCGATCGCATTCTGTTGCGTATGCCGCTCATAAATCTTCAGGGCGCGAATGCGAGTCGCATCATCGATTGCGGTGTATTGGAAATACCGGATCTTGCGGCCTTCCTCAGTCTTGAAATCGAGGAATTTCACATCGACCTGCACGTGGTGACCCGGCACCTGTTTCTCATAGCGGATGGTCGCAATCGACCTTTTGCGCTGCCGATCAGGCAGGCGATTGAGGCCATGGCGCTTCAATACGTTGTATACCCCACCGGAAGAGATCTTGATGTCGTGATAACGAGCCAGATACCAGCTGATTTACCTGGCCAAAATGATAAGTGCGGCGCAGGTAGAGGATCTTCTCCTCGATGGTGAGCGGCGTATGTAACTTGGGAGTTTCAGGGCAGGGCTTGGTGTTGATAAGCCCCTTCTCCCCATGTGCTGCAAAGGCCCATTTCCATTGGTAATACGTTTCTCTTGAAATTCCGAAATGTCTGCAGGTAAAAGCCACGTTGCCAGCTTTCGGGAAATATCTCTTTGCGCTTGTAGATTCATTGACGGCTCCTGGAAAACAGTTCAATTTAGTAACTGGTTGCAAATGAATTGTCATGATTACTTCATCTTCAGTCCCTCGTGAGGATGCCAAATCAATTAGAGGAGTTATTGATGAAATCCATCGCCACCCTTAATCTGCCCCAAATCTTTCCGCACCGCATATTCGTGATTTCCGATTTGCACCTTGGTGGCGAACATCCGCCTAGTCATCAAACGGCCCTTCGGGGTTTCAGAATTTGTACACAGACCGCACTGCTTGCTACCTTTATTCGGCGGGTTACGCAAGAAGGGGGCACGCTGAGACCCTGCGAACTTGTGATTAACGGGGATTTCGTGGATTTCCTCGCGGAAAAATCTGATGACAATCTGCAATGGCAACCATTCATTACTGAAGGAGAACGCGCGGCAAAACAGCTGTCCTTGATGATCGAGCGGGATCGAATCGTTTTTGACGCGCTGAAGGATCTGTTGGCCGCTGGCCACCGCTTGACCATTCTTCTGGGCAATCACGACGCCGAGTTGTCGCTATTACCCGTGCGTCAAGTACTCGAACGAGAACTGGAAACCGATGGTAAGCGCTTTCGTTTTATTTTTGACGGCGAGGCGTATGTAGTCGGCTCAATCATTATTGAGCATGGGAACCGTTACGATGGCTGGAATGTGGTCGACTACGATGGCCTCAGGAGGACGCGTTCAGCCCAATCCCGTGGAGAAGATTTGGCTCAAGAACGTGCATTTCTTCCGCCAGCTGGCAGCATAATGGTTGCAACGGTCATGAATCAGATAAAGGAGCAGTTTCCGTTTGTTGATCTGCTCAAACCGGAGAACGAAGCGACCTTGCCACTGCTTTTGACGTTGGCGCCGCAGTACCGTGAACATTTGATGAAAGTCATGAAACTGGCAATTAGAGCACAACGTCATTCACTGAACTCGAATGGGCAGCCTCGGTATGCGGGAGATATTACAGCGCATGGTTGGGAGTCAACTGAAGTACAGCTGGCGCATCTCTTAACCGCACATGTGAGTGATCCAGAGGTAAGTGAGTTCATGGAATTAATTAACCGGGCGGCTCCTCCCACCCTTGGCGGAACTGAAGATGAGATTGCTTCCAAAGGCGTTGTTGACTATATGTCTTTATTTCCTATCATCACAACCGCTACTTCAACTCCGCTCGCTTCAAGGTTGCCTGCACTTCTCACCGCTCTTTTTACATTGCGCGATGAACGTTCCTTCGATCGTTCACAAGAGGACGAGCAATACTTGGAGCCGGCACGAAAGCTGATCAATCGTGGGTTCAAGGTCGTGGTGTTTGGACACACTCACTTAGCAAAGAAGGTTGAGATAGGGGAAAGTATTTACCTTAACTCTGGCGCTTGGGCCGATTTAATCCGATTCCCCTATGATCAGCTTGGACAGGAACGTGAGCATGCGTTGGAATGGTTGAGTGGTTTTGCAAATCATATGGAAAGGGGGGAAATCAAGCCATACCTTCTACATATGCCCACGTATGTCCGTATAGAGCTGGACAGCGGAGGAACAGTTCTTCATGCGGATATTCACGACTTTGCGGAAGGCCAGCCAATTGTATGAAAGCTTCGACAAAAGCAGCCATTGCGCGAGTCGAAGCAGGTCCGTTAGCGAGTAGAAGCATTGGCACCGCCTTTCTTATTTCCGAACGGTATCTCTTGACTGCTTTGCACGTGGTGGGAGATCGCAAGTCGCTTCATAGCAGCGGTAGCTCCTTTTTTGAACCAATTAAGCTATTTTTCGGGGGATCAAACGAGTCTGTTAATGCACACGTCGTAGAGGGTTGCTGGAATACCAATGCTGATTGGGCCCTGCTTGAAATTGCCGAAGCTCCTCTGGATGCGAGGCCCATCCTATTGGCGACTCTTACGGATGGAGTCACACCAAAATTTAACTCGTTCGGATATCCGATTGAACATGGCTCGCTGTCCGTAAAAGGCGAAGTGAGAGACGTAGCCGCAAATTATTACGATGCACAAGTATTACAGCTTTTCTGCGAAGAATTAGGGGCGGGAGGAAGCCCCCTCAACGGTTTATCTGGCTCACCTTGTCTTGTAGGTGACTTTGCAGTGGGTGTGGTGAGAGCTCACCCAGTAAAAAAAGAGGTCATTGGAGCAGCCCAATCTATTACAGTAAAAAATGGCGTTCTGTATGCTTGCCCCTTGCCAGAAATCATATCGTTATGCAATCAGCGTATTTCTTCCCTGACTATCCTTGCACCTAGGGAATTGTCACCGGAAGCACTGAGGCTAATAGTTCATGGTGAGGAAAGGCCCGCACGTTGCCCCACGCCACAAGATTTTGAAACTTACCTCGCTGATAAACGTAAGGGATTCGTTGGAAGGAAGCGGCTATTCGAGCGGGTGAATGCATGGACAAAGAAGGGTCCGGGGCACGCGCTACTAGTTATCGGGGATCCCGGTTTCGGCAAATCCGCCATCGTGGCCGAAATGATCGAGCGTCGGCAAGCAATGGAGATTGTGGCATGGTTCTGCTGCCGGTGGGACTATCAAGACCAGCTTTCTCCTCGCGTATTCGTCGAAGCCATCGCGGCATCCCTTGCCGAGAATCTACCTTCCTATGCGGAGATTTTAGCAACAAGCGAATTACAAACGCTCCTCGAGAAGGCTCAAACCGGTACGCAAGTGGGACCCCGAACCCTGTTCGAGCAACTCGTGCTCGGGCCGCTTGGCCGGCTCCCTAAGCCGCCAGCGAGCCCGCAGCTTATTGTAGTCGATGCGCTCGATGAATCGCTTGCCGTACCTCAGGGCATTGTCGATCTGCTGGCCGGCACACTTCATCAGTGGCCGAAATGGTTGCGTATTGTTGCCACCTCACGCGACCACCCAGAGGTCTTGGAAAGCCTGCATGGAATGCAGGCGGAGATTTTGAAAGCGAATAATGCCGACAATAAGGACGATCTTAGTGATTATGTTATCGGCCGTCTACAGCTTCCCACAACTGGGGGCGAACGCGTCACGGACAATAGCCGCTACAGGTTCGTGATGGAGGTCGCACAGGGCAATTTCCTCATTGGAAAACTATTGATTGATGAAATTGATGCGGGTTACCTGGATCAAGAAGAGCTCGACAATATCAAATTACGCCGTGATACTTCCCTCGTCCCCCTAGGGTTACAATTGTTTTACCAACGCTCCTTTGATCGCCTTTTCCCTGAAGAGCAGGACTTCCTATCCGCACGCATGGTGCTTGCACTCACCATGGCCGCGCTGGAACCGCTCGATCTACCCACTCTCCAAGTCGCAAGTGGAGTTGAGAATGCCAAGCTGGGAGCAATTCTCAGAAAGCTGGCAAGCTTCCTACCGTTACGTTCGGACAAACATTTCGCGTTCTTCCACAAATCAGTACATGACTGGCTTGACGTCAGAATGGTCGACGCCAAATATGGCGATCCTATCGCTAAGCGCTTTGCCATCGATATACAAGTGGGGCAGCAATTATTAGTGCATTGGGCGCAACATATCTTTGAGGCAGATTATTCAAAAACGCCGCGTTATGTTCTACGCCATCTGCCAGCGCATCTGATAGAACTAGGGGACACGAACAGGTTACGTGCAGTCCTTTTCGACTTCAATTGGCTCTCTATCAAGCTTGATCAGCTTGGTATTCAAGCCATTCTGGAAGATTTCGAGCGACTTCCATTATCATTGGCTAAGCAACAGTCTCTGCAACTACTTCAGCGATCGCTGCAAATGACAGCGCATATCCTCGCACGCTCGCCGAAACAGCTAGCTTCCCAGTTGCTCGGCCGAGTACGTCAAGAAATGGGGCCTGAGTTTGTTTCGTTGCTCAATGCAGCACGTAGGTGGCGGGGGGGCGTTTGGCTTCTTCCTATACGTGTTGACATGCAGCCGCCCGGCGCCCTGTTGCGGATTATGGAAGGGCATGAGGGTGGGGTGGCGGCTCTCGCCTTCAGTTCCAATAGCAAGCGCATCGTCTCGGGCAGCGATGACGGGACGCTTCGGCTGTGGGATGCTGCTAACGGCCAGTGCATCGGCAGCAGCACTTATCAGGAATGGTATACGAGTGTAGTGAGGGTTGCTTTCAGTCTCGACGGCACGCGTATCCTCTCGGAGAGCGCTTACGGGACGCCCCTGCTATGGGATGCGGCTAGCTGCCAGCCCATTGGTTATCGGATGAAAAGACATGAGCTTTTCGTGAAGACTGCCGCTTTCAGCCCAGACGGCACGCGCATCGTCTCGAGGGAATTGGGCGAAACGCTGCGGCTGTGGGACGCCACCAACGGCGAGCCCATCGGGGGCCCGCTAGAGGGGCATGAGATGGAGGTGTTGAGTGTCGCCTTTAGTCCTGATGGCAAGCGCCTCGTTTCAGGCTGCCATGACGGCACTATGTGTCTGTGGAATACTACCACTGGCCAACCCATCGGCGTCTTGGTGGAAGGGCATAAGGATGCGGTGTATAGCATCGCTTTCAGCCCCGATGGCAAGCGCATCGTCTCAGGTAGCCGTGACAGGACGCTGCGTCTGTGGGATGCTAGCAGTTGCCAGCCCATCGGTAGTCTGCTGGAAGGGCATGGTGATTCGGTGACGAATGTCGCCTATAGCCCTGATGGCAAACGCATCGTCTCAGGCAGCCTTGATGGCACTATGTACCTGTGGGATGCTACCACTGGCCAGCCAATCAGCGCCCTTCCGTGGGATGCTACCACTGGCCCGCCCATCAGCGCCTTTTTAGGGCGGACTCGGAGCTGGTTCGGCTTCAGCCCTGATAGCACGCGCATCGTCTCGCAGAACGATGACGGGACGCTGCGGTGGTGGGACGCTGCCAGCGGCCAGTGTATCGTTACCACTTACTTGGAATGGCATGAGGTTAAAGCGACCTGTATCGATTTCAGCCCCGATGGCAAACGCATCGTCTCGGGAAGCAATGACGGCACCCTGCGGCTGTGGGATGCTACCAGCGGCCAGCCCATCAGCCGCCCAATGGAAGGGCATCGCGATGTGGTTAGAGCTGTTGCCTTTAGTCCTGAGGGAAAGCACGTCCTCTCGGGCAGCGATGACGGGACGCTACGGCTGTGGGATACTGCCAGCAACTCGTGCATCAGTAACCTATTGGAAGGGCATCGCGATTGGGTTAGGAGTGTTGCCTTTAGTCCTGACGGCAAGCGTATCGTCTCGGGCAGCGATGATGGGACGCTGCGGCTGTGGGACGCCACCAACAGCGAGCCCATCGGAGGCCCGCTAGAGGGGCATGAGATGGAGGTGTGGAGTGTCGCCTTCAGTCCTGATGCTAAGCGCATCGTGTCGGGCAGCCGTAACCCGGCACTATGGCTTTGGGATGCCACCACTGGCCAACCGATCGGCACGCCATTGGAAGGGCATGATGGTACGGTGACAAGTGTTGCTTTCAGTCGTGATGGCAAGCGCATTATCTCGGGCAGCTATGACGGCACGGTGTGGCGTTGGGACGCTGCTACCGGCCAACCCATCAACACCCCTCTGGAAGGATATGAGGGAAATAGCGTGCCAAGTGTGGCCTTCAGTCCCGACGGCACGCGCGTTGTCTTGGGAAGTGATCACGGGATCGTGCAGTTGTGGGATATCAGCGGCCAGTGGATCGACAACAGCACTTGCCAGGAATGGCATGAAGGTAGAGTGAAAAGCGTTGCTTTCAGTCCCGACGGTATGTGCGTCGTCTCCGGCAGCGAGGATGGAACGCTGCGGCTGTGGGATGCTACCAGCGGCCAGCCCATCGGTGCTCCCCTAGAAGGGCATAAAGATTGGGTGTTAAGTGTCGCCTTTAGTTCCGACGGCGCACACATCGTCTCGGGTAGCAATGATCGGACGATAAGACTGTGGGAAGTCAAAAGCGGCCACGAACTCACCCAAATTGAACTCGAATCAATTGTCACAAGCGTTGCCTGGCATGGCGAGATGGTGGCCGCTGGGGGAGCCAATGGCGCGGTGTATATATTTCGCGTAGTTGGACCAGATGATTCGCTAGAGCTATGATGAGCTACTGAGGAGGCATCAAAAAAGCGGTAGCTTTGTCAATGCAAGGCTGATTATTTCACATCATATTACTGGCGTATATGGTTCGCGGCACTAGGCTTCGATAGGTATGGCAAGCTCCAGATAGCGGCAGAACGCGTTCGCAAGCTGCATTTGATGAACGGTCTTGCATTCGGCTTCCAAAATTTGAGGTGTGGAGTTGACTCTTTTTGGTGGACACTTAATATTTTGCTTTTAAGGAGTCCACATGCCCAAAACACATCCGCCCTATCCGGCTGAATTTCGCCAGCAGATAATCGAGCTGGTTCGCGCTGGTAGGACGCCAGCCGAGCTCTCCCGAGAATTCCAGGTTACCGCACAAACCATCCAGAATTGGGTAGGTCAAGCCGCTCGTGATATGGGTCAACCCTTACCGAGCAAGGAAGGCCTGAGCACAACCGAGATGCGTTTGATAATGCCATGGCGGAGAGTTTCTTCGCCAGCCTGGAGTGCGAACTGATCGATCGCAAGACCTTTAAAACCCGTACCGAGGCCCGCCTGGCATTATTCACCTGGATTGAAGGCTGGTACGACCCCAGGCGGCGCCATAGCGCGCTGGGATATCTCTCACCCGTTAACTTCGAAAGGAGATCAACTTCTATTCCTGAACCAGATGTTCCACGTAATGAGCCCGAGCACACCTTAACGCAAGCTTGGGAATCAAGTCCCTAACCGTCTACGAAAAAGGGTTAACTCCAGTCACCGTTGCCAAATCCAATCGATACTTGTCTTGCGATTGCAAGCTGTTTATGACTCAGTAAAGTGGCTGTTGATGTAGGCCAAAGCTTGACGAGTCCCGAGTTGCTCCGTTTGAGGACCGGCCCTAACAAAAAAAAGCTCTTGGGCCTTCGACTCACCGGGTGATTTCCATTTCAGAAATACTGGGCGGCTAGATTGGCTGCAGCGAATCACAAAGATTGGCACGCCCTTCACTTTCACCGGTTCGGCCGCAATGTACTCTGAAAACTCTGGACCAATCGTATCTCTAACGAGATTCCAGAAATGGAGTTGAAATTTATCCAGATTCGGAAATTGGTCTAGCGTAACTCCAAGCACTTCCCCGTCATCCTTCACTCCTATGATAACGGTGCCACCTGCTGCATTTAAGAAGGCGACTATGGACTTAAGGACAGCCAATTCGATATTTGAGTCAGGACGCTTTGCATGAAGGTTAAAACGAAGTGTGGACTTGAACTCAACGGAACTACATTCTCCGCCGGCCATAACCCTCATGGCATCAACTTCAGCGCTATCTGAAGCAAGAACAGCTTGAAGCTGGCCGAGTAATTCGGTCGGTAAATTCTCTTTAGTTACGTAATCGGAGGCACCCAGCCTAATTGCTTGGATTGTCTCTTGCTGTGATCCTTCACCAGAAACAACTATTACTGGTGGCGGTGAGTCAATCTGCTTAAGCTTTTCCAAAAGCCACAACCCTCCCCAACGCCCGGGCGGCATAGCAAGATCCATCAAGATAAGGCTATACGAGTACTCCATAATCTTTCCGAGTGCATCTTCTCCGTCTGATGAAAACTCGACATCAATACCGTTAGACGAGAGAATGCTCGCGAATGTCTGAGCAGCATCAATTTGATCATCGACCCAAAGAATCTTCATTCCAGCATAACTTTTTCGAATTCCGCTACATCGGTCACAGCGACCTCGTCTTCGCCCGCGGCATTAGAAACTGCCGGCTCCAAGGAAGGAAGGTCGAAAAACACTCTGCTACCGCCAGGCGACATTCTTTCGAATCGAATTCTTCCATGTAGCTCTTTCATGATTACCAAAACTGTAAGAAGCCCTATGCCTTGACCACTTTTCTTCGACGACTCGAGCGCCAGTCCACTATTCAGCGCCGCAAGTTGTTGGTCTGTAAAACCTGAACTGGAATCAGTAATTTCAAACGTTACTGTCTTTTCCGTAGGATCTACAAGGTACTCAAAGGCAACTTTGCCTTCAGAACCGCTCGCTTCAACGGCGTTTCGTAGCAGGTTGGAGAGAACAGACCGCAATCCAGATTCACTGGACCATAAGACAAATTTTCCAGAAATGCCTGGCGGAATAAAGGCGATGCCCTCTGGGACAAGAGCCCAAGTCTCTGAGACCACCGACCGTATGAACGAACCAAGTTCTAGCGGGGCGATCTCAAGTGACACTGAGGAGCGCGCGAGTGATCGGATGCCCGAAATCTTCTCTTTGGCTGCATCGATATGGCGGCTGCCATCAGCCGCCAATGAGTAGCGTGCACGCATCTCACTGGCAATTCTTGCTCTTTGTGCAGCATCGGAAAAGGCGAGCAATTCATTCTTCATATCATGAAGAGTTGCCGCAATGGAATCATAGGCCCGTGAATCCAATTCTTCCATCTGGTGGTACGCTCCCCAGCACTGCCAGACGATACTGTCAAGTCTTGTGCTGGGAAGACTGGGAATCAACAATTCAATTGTCAGGCCAGAATCAGTAACGCTAGTGATAGGTAGCAATTCATTAAGTGCACACCACACCGGATTGTTCAAGAAATGTTTCTCTAAATCAATCGGAGTATGCGTTCGCACGGAAATGGATAGACGCAAGTAGAAATCCATGCAGCAAAATTGAATTATACCTTCGTTATTTCCGAGAGACTCAAGGAGTCTTGTTAGCAGATCGATTAATGCCAAATGGGAACCCTGAGGCTCTTGTATAACCGCACCAACGGGAATTAGCGACTCCACTCGAAATCGTCGACGACGAAAAATTATCTCTACTTGCTCTTTTAGATCGGAAACATCGACCGAACAAATTGCTCGACCACGTAATTTGAAAGCAGTAGCGAATTCCGTTAGCTTCCGAAATTCTTCATATTCTTGAAAGGGTTTTTCGACTGATAGAGGATCAAGTTGGTTAAGCAGTGCCTGCAATCGATCTAGATACTCGACCAGAAATTTCACTAGTATCTGCTGGCGTGACTCCCTACCAGCTTGTGCAAAAAGATCATAGAAGCTTGAAAAGTCATTGTCTTCTCCGCCGTCAGCCTCAATTAGCAGGCCAGAGAGTATCCCATGGAATGACTGAAAGTTCCCCTTACTTGCTGAATCGAGACCTAGAACGTCAGTCTGGCCCATACGTTTCAGCCATATGCCGAACTTCTCCTTGTTGACCGTTTGGAATGTTTTTACCAGATGGGTTGAAAACCATTTGCGAATACTCTTATATGACCCGAAAGACGGATGCTCAGCGTTTAAAGAGTACGCCCCGACTAAAATATTAAACTCACTTAGTAGAGTACGGGCACATTGGCTCTCAACTGATCGGTTCCCTTCGAACTCATGCGCTAAATACGTTTTCTCTGGAAAGACGATACAAAGGTCCTTTTCAGTAACTGGTGATTGAAAGCAAACGGCCGGCTTAACATAGACTGTGTCACCCACTGACGACTTAGTTTCGTATCTAACGCTTACACCGATTGCTTGGCACCTCTCGTTAAGTAAAGTTTTTGGAGACAGTGTGTTGTCTCGTGTCTTTTGGGTAGCTAAATTTGAGCGTAAATAGTGATCGAGGTCTGGAATGCGTTTCAATAATTCTAGAGACGAGGTAATTGACTGTTCTCGAGCAAGAAAAACAACTGCCATAAAGGACTGAAAAAACTCGCCAATAATGCTTGCGCGCAGAGATTTTTCCCCGTGGCCGACCAAGCACGCGTCTTTAGGTAGTACTTTCTTGCAGATTTGTTCGAACGCGTCTTGATTACTTAGGGCAGCGCTTCGATTCGCAAGCCCTCCAGTTTCTTGAATATCTTCTATAGTGCTTGTTCGGATAATGAAGTCCCGAATAGCCCATTGCAAAACGAAACTGCCAAGGAACGCCAGTAGCTTATTGCTTCGCCCAAAGGTTGGTGTTTGTCGGACTTCTGGATAACTGCAGTGTACGAATGCTAGTCCTAGTAGCTTAGTTGCCCAGGTCGGAAGTGAGAGGCTACCCGCTAAGGCGCGTAGTTCGACATCGTTCGGTAGTTTCTCTATTGCATTTGCAAGTTTTGGAATGTCAGTAGCGGGTGCAACTGGAATGGACCGTTGGTCTGCCAGCCTAGGAAACAGAAGTCTCAGGAGAGCACCTGCGGCCTCCTGTTCAGCCAACTTTTTTGAACGCGCTTCACCGCATGCTTTCTTTCCGGATGGTACTTCGGCTTGGACGATGAAGGTTGCGTCATGCGCTTCACCGCGTTTTTCTAGTAAAGAATATTTAGGCACACCGAGCCTCTGCGCCTGCGTGGCCTCCTGCAGAATGCTTTTACTGTCCTTAGCGACACTTACCGAAAAGTCCCGCAGTGAAGCAAGTGAAGGCAGAACAGTACTGGCAACAAAGTTGTAGCCAGCCAAGTGCGCGCAAGCACCAATAAATTGCGATGCAATTTCAGTATGTATTCGATTTGATAACCGCTCTGTATCTGTTACTCCATTCCCGAACGCCACCAGGTCTGCCTGAATAAGTGCTTGTCCTAATCTCGTGAAGAAAGGTTGCTGAAGTGATTGATACATGCGACTAGCTTCTCCAGGAGAACCGTCTGAAACACCTCCAAGAATGCCCCGAGCGCAGTACAACGCAACGGTTGCCTTCCCGAAATCCTCCCACACATCAAGAGTTGATTTAGGTAGGTTTGCAGCGCACAGGATCGCTTGACAACCCGCACTTGCAGAGCGATGAAATAGAGCGGCACTAACTGTCGGATATTGAGAGCAAACACTTTGAATCAAGGCTCGAACGGAGTTTATATCACGTGACACAAAAAGCGCTCCCTCTACAAAAATGTGCACACCTAACTATCACCTAGATTGCCCTCAGGCGGCCACAGAAATATCCGACGTTGTCACAGTATAGACTGGGAAATCTCAAGTCATTCTTGAAATTTGAATGCTACTTTTGCAGCATGACAACAGTTTCAGACGTAGTCAATTTTGATAATAGTGCGGAGAATCCTGAAAATCTGCCCGGGTTGACCTGCCCTCCGTAATTAGCTACGTGGTGCAGTAGAATCCTGGTTTGCTTGACCCGCCCCCAAAATCAGCAACGGTCTAAAGTAGAAAATCCCGGCTCTTTTTGCCTGCGGGACAAGGCATTTTCCCTTGCCTGGCGGGCGAATTCAGCGGGAGTTGCCCACTGCAATGCAGAGTCGGGACGCGTCTCATTATAGTACTGCCGCC
>NZ_FOVJ01000011.1 GCF_900115125.1 Nitrosospira briensis
GCGATTCCACAACCCAAGAAAAAGAAGGCAGCTGGAAATGCGTCAACGGCATGCTTTAGGCTTAACCATCCGTCCGTGAAAATGGGGCAAAACCCTCTGAACCCTTCGCCAGATCCACGGGCATGTACCATTCGTAAGCGTTGTTGTTCAGGCTGACCATGGAGCCTACTCCCTTCAATATTGCCTTTGGCTCGCTGGTTGGAAAATAGGTGGAATAAGGCCGAAGCATCCCCAAGTCTGTGATCTGGATCAGAACAATTTTGTCGATGCCGTATTTTTGCTTCAGTGGCGAAAAGTCTTTCTCGGCGATGTCCGTGTCTCTGCCGCTGTAATCGGGCAGCTTTTCGATATCCAGGTCCTCAGGGATCACGATTACATTGGAACCCTTTTTTCGTAGTAATTCAGCCAGGTCGTCCTCGATTTTCGGTAGATCCTCATGCGGCAACGTCCGTGTGTAATCGATAAGCGAGGAATTGGCCATGGCCGCGGCAGCGATACATAGCAAACAGCTAGCTCCCGTGAGTTGCATGTCCACTTTTGGCAGTGGCGTCATGGCGACACCAACCCGATGGGTTTTTGAGACTAATGTGTTTTCAGAAAGAGAAAGAGGCCGCTGGGGCGTAGCACAACCAGTGAGGATCAAAGCAGCTGCAATGAGAATGGGAGCAAAAAACGATTTATTTCGCATGATTTTTCGATGTAGGATAGTTAAAGGCTGAATTCAAATTTTTTCGGAAATGCCCCAGGAACATTACTTTTTTAATAAAAGAAAAACTTCAAAGCTGAATGATGGATGTCTATTAAAGACATCAGTTATTTCTTTATTGTCGTCACCTGATCGATCCGATCATTCTGGTCATACGAAACCTCGAATGCCATTTCGTCGCCGCTAAAGACAGCTTCCGTTGGGGTGCCAACCACCTCCCATAAGCCCAGGGTCATCACATCGGCTGCTCCATGGAAAAGCGCTCTGCCAGCTTTTGCACCAGTGCTGTAACCTTGGACGAACTTGAAAATTTCGTATTTCCTCCCGTTTCTTATCTCACTCATGGCAGGGGCGCCAAACTCTCCCAGAAGCATGACCCGAGGAGTACCTATCTGGAATAAACCAACATTCTTCTTGTCGGGCTGCTTCGCCGCCATGAAGACTGAACACCCGGAGCTAAAAACCAATGCAAGCATGCAAACAAAGGCAGTCCAGTTTCTTGAGATCATTGCTTTTCCCCTTATTTAAGTTGATCTAAGTAGTTGTATTTCCATGAACCTAAATGCTATTAACCGCCACCGCATCCCCCGCCACATCCTCCGCTCCCACAGGCTCAAGTGGCATGGGTTGCGCTTCTCTTTTGTGGCTGATACATATCGTTCTCCTTTAGAATTGAGAGTGCCTCCCCAGGCCTGGTCGTCAGTTTGGACAAAAAGTATCCATGACTCGGATTGAGGTATTACACGCCGGAACGAATATCCGGAAAAGCGCAGGAATAAGTAAGCCAGCTACGCAGAATTGCGTAGACGCTTGCCGGCGCCAGCTGGTGCTGCCAATGAGAGGGAAACCGCTTTCCGGGCAAAACAGATAACGAAAAAAGAAAGAAAAGCGTAAATGTATGCAGCCCACCTACGCAGCGCGATGGATTCGCACGCGTCTGCTTCGCGCATAATGGAACCATGAAGCTCCGGCGAAAACTTATCTTGCTGGCCCTGGTGCCGCTTGTACTGGTGCTCTGCACGGTCGCCCTCATGGTCAATCACCAGTCGGCCGAACTGGCCAGAGCGCAGCGCGACGTGATCGAACCAGCGTATCTCGCCAGCAAGCAGGACGAGCTCAGGAGCTACCTGATGCTGGCGCAGCATGCCATTGCCCCGCTTTATGGATCAGGCCGCACGGACGAAGCTACATTGTCGGAGGCAAAGGCCATCCTGCATCGGCTGGATTATGGAAATGACGGCTATTTTTTCGTGTACGACCTGCAGGGAACCTTGCTCGTGCACTCCCGCCCGGAGCTGATCGGAATAAACCGCCTGGATTACCGCGACATCAATGGCCACCCCATCGCCGAGATGGTGATCAGGAAGGCACGCGAGGGCGGAGGATTTGTCCAGTATGCGACAGAAAAACCTTCCACCAGCAAACCCGCCGCCAAGCTTACCTATGCCGTTCTTCTCCCCAACTGGGGATGGGTGCTGGGCACGGGTATTTACCTGGATGATGTCCAGAGCGTACTTGCGAAGGTGAACGAACAGGTGGCAGTCAACAACTACGACACCCTCCTGTGGATAGGGGTGTCTGCATCCCTCGGCATGGCGGCCATCATCGTCTGCGGCCTGATGCTGAACATCAGGGAGCGGCGGGCGGGACAAGAAGAAGAGCGCAGCCGGGTTGCAAGCGAACTGCATGAAGGCATCTGTCAGCGGCTGGTCGCAGCGAAGCTACACACCGCAACCGGCCTCGTTCAGCTCGCGGGCGTGCCGCCCCCCTATATCGCGGCGCAAGCCACGTTTCGGTACCTGGAGAGAGATTTGAAAGATGTCCTGCGGGAGACGCGGGAAATCGCGCGTGGGCTGCACCCGATGATTCTGAAGGACCTTGGGCTGCCGGCAGCGCTGCGGCAGCTCGCCAGCGATATGGCAAATGAGACAACCTCCATCCGCTTCTGCAGCCGTGGTCCGGTCGGAGGGCTTCCCGATGACCCCAGCCTTGCCCTCTATCGTCTCGCCCAGGAATGCTTGTCCAACATCAAGCGGCATTCCCAGGCCAGCAGGGCGATATTGCGGTTGGCAGGGCACGGGCAGGCCGTGCGGCTTACCGTATGGGACAATGGCATCGGCTTCGATCCAAATTGCATGACCAGCGATCGTACACGCGGAGCGGGTCTGCGCAACATGAAAGCCCGCGTGGAAGAGGCAGGCGGCCGACTTACCATTACCTCGATACGGGGAAGCACGAAGGTGACGGCCACCATTCCCCGGCCCTTTTTACAACGACTGATACCCTCATCATGCTCAACCTCCCCATAAAGATACTGATTGTGGATGATCACCCCGTATTCCGTTACGGCATAAGGGCGCTGCTCGAAACCCAGATCTGCTTCAAGGTGGTGGCTGAAGCCGGGAGCGCAAAGGAAGCAGTGGACCATTTGGAGAAAACGGATATCGACCTTGTGCTGCTGGATATCAGCATGCCGGATACGGACGGCATCGAATTGACTTCCCAGCTTCGAGCCCCTTATCCACGGCTCGCCATACTCATATTAACGCTGCATGAAGAGGACCAGTATGTCCGCCAGGCAGTAGCGGCAGGAGCGAATGGATACCTGGTAAAGACCGCTGACCCTGGTCATATCTTTAAAGCGATTCATATGGTCGCCGCTGCCAGGAAAGGCGTTATTCCAGAGAACTTCCGACCCGAACTGCTGCTTAGCCTGAGCGAACGGCGAGTGTTGTGGCTCACCGGCCACCGGGAATACGATACCGCGAGGATTGCATCCAGAATGGGTATAGTCGAGGCCACCGTGCACACCCATCGGCATAATATCTGGCAGAAGCTGAAGGCGGTTCTTCCTGAAGCGGAAACGAGCAATCCCAATCTGCTGGTCATTCTCGGCGTGGAGTACCGGCAGCGATGCCCCGAGTACCCCTCGGAATGAACTTTGCCATCAAAGACAGGCGTGGCATTTTATCCTTGCAGTACTCCTCATCCTTGCTCTCAGATGCCTGATCCTTCGCCTGCGCTGACGGAGCGGGCGTGAAGCTGCGCAAAAAAATCTTCCTGCTGGCCCTGGCGCCACTTGTACTGGTACTGTGCATGATCGCCGTCATGGTCAATCACCAGTCGGTCGAGCTGGCCAGGGCGCAGCGCGAAGTGATCGAGCCGACGTACCTTGCAAGTAAGGAAGGCGAGCTCAGGAGCTACCTGATGCTGGCGCAGCATGCCATTGCCCCTCTTTATGATTCAGGCCGCATGGACGAGGCAGCAAAAGCGGAAGCCAAAGCCATTCTCTCCCGCATGGATTATGGGGAAGACGGTTATTTTTTCGTGTACGACCTGCAGGGGATCCTGCTCGTGCACCCGCGCACTCCCGAGCGGGTCGGAACGAACCGGCTCGATTATCGCGACATCAACGGATTTCCTCATGTCCAGCACCTCATCGCGCACGGACGCGAGGGCGGCGGCTTTGTCAGATACGTCATCGAAAAGCCGTCCACCGGAAAACCCGCGCTCAAGCTCACCTATGTCACGCCGCTGCCAAAATGGGGATGGCTCCTCTGCACCGGCATCTATCTCGAGGATGTGGAATATGTGCTGGCAGGAGTGGACACGCAGGTGACCGGCAACAATCGCGACACGATGCGCTGGATAGGGAGCATCGCCTTTCTGGGAATAGGGGTTATCATTTTTTCCGGCCTGATGCTGAACATCAGGGAGCGCCAGGCGGGACAGGAAGAAGAGCGCAATCGGGTTGCAATCGAACTGCACGACAGCATCTGCCAGCAGCTGCTTTCCCTTAGATATCAGGTTGAAGCAATGGGAATCAGGCTGCTGGAAATACCCGCCCAATTCGCCGTCGCGGAAAATCCGTTCAAGCGCATTAGCGCGGAACTGGCCAATATCCTGGGCGAGGTCCGGGAAACCGGTCGCGGGCTGCACCCGATGATCCTCAAGGACCTCGGACTGCCGGCAGCGCTGCGGCAGCTTGCGCAGGACATGGAAAATGAGACAACCTCCATCCGCTTCCGCAACCGGGGCCTAGTCGGCGGATTGCCTGGTGACACCAGCTTTGTCTTCTATCGTCTCGCCCAGGAATGCCTGTCCAACGTCAAGCGGCATTCCCAGGCCAGCAGGGCCGCAGTGCGCCTGGCAGGGGACCGGAAGTCGGTGCGCCTCATCGTATGGGACAATGGCATCGGCTTCGATCCGAATTGCATGACCGCCGGGCACTCACGCGGAGCAGGTCTGCACAACATGAAAGCCCGCGTGGAAGAGGCAGGCGGCCGGCTGACGATTACCTCGATGCCGGGAAACACGAAGGTGACCGCCACTATTCCCCGCCTTTTTTGCAACGCTTCCTCCCCCTCCATGACAAGCGATCTTCCTATTAGGACACTGGCGCGCACAGTACAGTTCGGGCTTTGAGAAACCTTTCTCCAGACCAGCTCTACAGCTAGCTCTGCCCCGGACAAAGCCCGACCTCTCCCGATCCTTGCTACTTACAGCACCCCCGGTATTTGTGATCTCCCTCCTGCATAAACCTGCGTAAGGAAGCTACACAATCTTATGCTTACCAACGATTTCCACCCGGCGAATACTTGATTCTGTCCCCACAAACTCAGATTGGCTGAGACTTACCTGCGCCGATCATCACATTCACGACAGGAGGTGGATCATGGATACTCAGGAAAATTCATGCACGAACAGGGACGTTTTGGCAGTGCCACCACTGGACAGCCCGAAACAGGAACTGGCATTCTACGACCTGCTCTGGCTGATCGTTGGCGGCGGCTTTCTCCTGTCCCTGATATGGGACTCGTGGCTTCTGCTGGTTGCCTTGGTTTTCTCTGTTTACTGGTACCTCCGCTCGCGACAGGAGGCGCAGCGGACGAGATTCCTCCGGGCGTATGAATTTCCCGCTCCTGTCAGGGAGCGGGTGAGGAAGCGCTATCCTCACCTGGCGGAGGAGCAATTGTCCCTGGTCATGCTAGGGCTGCGGCAATACTTCATATTATGTAATGTCGCGGCAGGTGGCAGGGTGTCGATGCCCTCTCAGGTGGTGGACGCGGCTTGGCACGAGTTCATTCTGTTCACGCGCGAATATGCCGACTTCTGCAACAAGGGGCTGAATCGCTTCCTGCATCATGTGCCGGCTAACGGGGCATCTACAGCGGCGGTGTCACCCAATGGAGCTAATGCAGAGATGAAGACAACATGGGGGCTTGCCTGCAAATGGGAAGGGATCGACCCCAAGAAACCGGAGCGGCTGCCGTTCTTGTTCGAAATCGACGCAAGATTGCTCATTCCCGACGGATTCTGGCATTCCCTCGACAATGACTACGCGACGGATGGCGATCAGGCAAACGAGGGCGGAGAGGGCGGCGGTTGCGGCTGTGGCGGATGTGACGGTGGCTGAGGAGCAGGTCAGGTTGTTGTAAATCTCTCGATCGGTTTTGTTCAGCGACTTTTCGGGTTATCCAGTTTTAACAACTGCGCTCTCAGTTTACCCAGCACGGTGCAAAAATTGGCAAGCCTTTCTTTTTCCTGTTCCACCACCTTGGCGGGGGCGCGTCCAACAAAGTTTTCATTCGCAAGCTTGCTTTCCGCCTTAGTCATTTCTCCTTTGACCTGGGCAATTTCCTTGGTCAGCCGGGCGCGTTCGTCATCCACATTTACTTCGATTTTCAGCATCAAGCTGTATTCGCCGATGACTGCGACGGGCGCCTCCACGGGCGGCAAGCCGTTTTGCAGGATTTCCACGCCCGACAGTTTAGCCAGTGCCATCAGGTAGGGCGAAAAGTCAGTGAGCGCTTGCTCGTCCCCGACAACAAGCAGCGGCACCCTTAATGCCGGGGATAGATTCATTTCGCCCCGCAGCGCCCGGCAGGCATCGATTACTTCCTTTAGCGCAACGATACGCCGGGTTGCATCTTCATTGATCTTCCCCGGATCAGCCTGGGGATACGGCTGCAACATGATGCTCGCCCCCTGCCTGCCGGCAAGCGGCGCGACGCTTTGCCACAATTCTTCGGTAATGAACGGGATAATGGGATGGGCAAGCCGTAGTGTCGTCTCAAGTACTCTTGCCAGAGTGCGGCGGGTGGCCCGCTGTACTGCATCATTGCCGTTGTTCAACTGCACCTTGGCAAACTCCAGGTACCAGTCACAGTACTCGTCCCAGACGAATTCATATATTTCGCGAGCCGCAATATCGAAGCGGTAATCGTGATACGCCTGCGCTACTGCGGTTTCCGCCACCTGCAAGCGGCTGATAATCCACTCGTCCGCATCGGAATATTTTGCTGGCATCGAGTCTATCAAACCCGT
Source organism: Nitrosospira briensis (assembly GCF_900115125.1). Classification (GTDB taxonomy): domain Bacteria; phylum Pseudomonadota; class Gammaproteobacteria; order Burkholderiales; family Nitrosomonadaceae; genus Nitrosospira; species Nitrosospira briensis_A. The sequence continues at coordinate 7,034 of NZ_FOVJ01000011.1, forward strand.
GTCTTTTCCCTCGCAGTTCATCAATACATAGCGCGAGGCGTTCCACAGCTTGTTACAGAAATTTCGATAGCCTTCGCAACGCTGCATATCGAATTTGATATCGCGACCGTGGGAGGCGAGACTGGCGAAAGTGAAGCGCAGTGCATCCGCGCCAAATGCGGGAATTCCGTCCGGAAAATGCCTTCGCGTTATTTTCTCGATAGACCCCGTCTGCCGGGGGTTCATAAGGCCGGTGGTGCGCTTGGAAATAAGATCCTGCAAAGTAATGCCATCGATGAGATCAAGGGGGTCGAGCACATTACCCTTGGATTTACTCATCTTGTGACCCTCTGCATCCCGTATCAGCCCGGTTATATAGACTTCCCTGAACGGTATCTTCCCGGTGAAGTACAGCGACATCATCACCATTCGCGCTACCCAGAAGAAAATGATATCGAATCCGGTGATCAGAACTGATGTGGGCAAAAAAGTGGGAAGTTCCGGTGTTTCTTCAGGCCAGCCAAGCGTGGAGAATGGCCACAACGCGGATGAAAACCATGTATCGAGGACATCCTCGTCCTGCACGAGCTTGCGCTCGCCGGCCAGCCGTTGCGCCTCCTCCTGACTATGTGCGACAAAAATGTTGTTGTCCTCGTCATACCAGGCCGGAATCCTGTGTCCCCACCACAATTGGCGCGAGATGCACCAGTCCTGGATATTTTCGAGCCATTGGTTGTAAACATGGCTCCAGTTTTCCGGAATGAATTTCACTTCGCCGCTCGCCACGACTTCCAGCCCACGTTTCGCCAGCCCATCCATCGCGACATACCATTGGTCTGTCAGCATGGGCTCGATGACCGTATGGGTGCGGTCTCCGCGCGGAACCATCAGCTTGTGGGGCTTGGTGTCAACCAGCAGACCTTGATTTTGCAGATCGGAGATTATTTTCTTGCGGGCCTCGAAACGATCCAGCCCCTGATACTCTACAGGGGCCAGGTCGTTTATCTTGCCATCCAGCGAGAGTATGTTGAGCGGAACGAGTTTGTGCCGCTGCCCTACCTGATAGTCATTGAAATCATGCGCAGGTGTGATTTTCACACAGCCCGTGCCGAATGCCGGATCGGCGTAGTCGTCGGCAATTACCGGGATGCTTCGTTCGCATAGGGGTAGGCGGACATGGCGTCCGATCAGGTGCCGGTAGCGCGGATCATCTGGATGCACAGCGATCGCCATATCGCCCAACATGGTTTCAGGCCGGGTGGTGGCCACAATCAATCCTTCTGACCCCATTCCATCCGGGTCTGCCCCGGTAGTCTTCTCAAGCGGGTAGAGAATATGCCAGAGAGAGCCTTCTTCCTCCACAGATATCACTTCCAGATCGGATACCGCGGTCTGCAGTACCGGGTCCCAGTTCACCAGGCGCTTACCGCGATAGATGAGGCCATCGCGGTAGAGCCGCACGAAAACTTCAGTAACGGCTTGCGATAGCCCCGCATCCATGGTGAAACGTTCGCGCGACCAGTCGCAGGAAGCGCCTAATCGCCTCATCTGCCGGCTGATAGTGGAGCCCGATTCCGCCTTCCATTGCCACACACGTTCAAGGAATGCTTCCCGCCCCAGGCTGCGCCGGTCGATGTCCTGTTGATCCAATTGCCGCTCTACCACAATCTGTGTTGCAATCCCGGCGTGATCCGTACCCGGTTGCCAGAGTGTGTTGTCGCCGCGCATGCGATGATAGCGCGTGAGCGCATCCATCAAAGTATGCTGAAAAGCATGCCCCATATGCAGCGTGCCTGTCACATTGGGCGGTGGCAGCATAATGCAGTAAGCATGGGTGTTGTCCGCCGCGGTCTTGCCGGGCATGGGCTTGAAATAGCCGCCGGATTCCCATCGCGAATACCAGCGGCCTTCAATCGTGCGGGGGTTAAAGCTTTTCTCTAGTTCCATGAATAGTGGTCATATGGAGCGCCCGCCATTATAGCGGAAGGCAGGGGAGCGAAAGGCAGGGCTTTTATCGCAGCGGGGACACGAATTTCTATTGATTCAATGAGCAAACAGCAGTACAAAAGTCATACCGGCGAAAACTGGTATCCCCAGACGTCCGAGGCACGGCATTGTTGGCTTGCGCTTGATTCGGGCCCAGGCTGAAAATGATGAGATCCATGGTATTTTCTGCCCGGATCATAGCGTTTGCCGGTTGTTCTTTTTTCCAGGAGCGCGTTCGGTCAGGTGATGGAATCTGGGCAGAATAAAAAGCTCTCAGAGACCAAACAAACGTGACTCCAGCGCTTGAACCAATTTTTTGCGCGCTCCGGCTTCCAACTCGGCCCCTGTATCCCTGAGCGCGGAATCCAGAACCTGCTCCAGTAGAAGCGTAACGTCAGACTGTGGCGACAGCATCGCAGGCGTTACGTGCACTATTTCAGTGAGCGTTGGTATGTTATCAGGTGCGCTTGATGGCGTGTCGAGCGGCGCGCGGTCTAATGCAGCTCCCGGAAAGGAGCCTGGAAGAGAATTTGACCCGCTGTCTGCTTCGGCCTGCGCCGAGGCAGGCGATCTGTCCTGGTGCTTGCGCAGCAATGCATCCAGCTTGCGCAGGATCTCGTCATACTCGGGTTCCTGTGGCGCTTCATTGCTGCTGTTTGTCATGAAAGGCCCCAATTCATGGAATAAATGAGATGGAGGTAGGTAAAAATTCCAGGCTCATGAAGAGCGCCGGATATCGAATTTTTCGAGCCTGTGCCGGCTATACCATTCCCAGCTTGTGATGGCGGATTTCGTATCCGCGGTCCTGGTAGAAGCGGTAGCGCTTGCGTGCGGCCTGCGTATCTTCCGGCGTAGTCCCCGTGATTTCGATCAAGCGGCGGAAACGGCTGAAGAAAGACGGGCTTTCAGCGTCCAGGTTGAACAGCACGTCATCATGGGTAAGTTTAGTGGCATCGTGGGAGAGGATGACCGGCGTTACATCAGCCAGTTTGTCGTCGGCACGGCAATGGGGAATAAAATCAGTTGATGAAAAAGTCCACAACAGTTTGTCGAGTCGCTCGACAGTTGAAACATCAGACGTATAAATCATTACCTTGAGGCCTTTGCGCACCGCCTTGGCGACAAGGCGGCAAGCAGTGTGAAGCTTGTCGCCGCCGGAGTAGAAATCGATTTCTGTCATGCCGGCTATTTCCGTCAAGTGCTTTTCTGTCCCGCCCGTCCGATCAGAAATTGCGTCAGCAGTGGTACCGGGCGGCCCGTTGCGCCTTTCTCCTTGCCCGATTTCCACGCGGTACCCGCCACATCCAGGTGCGCCCATCGATATTTGCCGGTGAAGCGCGACAGGAAGCACGCTGCCGTAATGGTGCCGCCAGCCCGTCCGCCAATATTACCCATATCCGCAAAGTTACTTTTCAGCTGCTCCTGATATTCGTCCCATAACGGCAGACGCCAGGCGTGGTCACCCGTACGCTCCGAGGCACTGAGCAGCTCCTCAGCCAGTTCTTCGTCATTACTGAGCAGACCTGATGCAACATGGCCGAGCGCAATGACACACGCGCCGGTAAGGGTGGCGATATCTATTACTGCCTCAGGCTCATAGCGCTCGGTATAGGTCAGCGCATCGCACAGGATCAGCCTTCCTTCAGCATCGGTATTGAGAATTTCCACGGTCTGTCCCGACATGCTGGTAACGACATCCCCGGGCTTGGTGGCATTGCCACCCGGCATATTCTCCGTAGTGGGGATGATGCCGATAACGTTCACAGAAAGCCCCATTTTTGCAATTGCCGTAATAGTGCCGAGCACACTGGCTGCGCCGCACATGTCGTACTTCATTTCATCCATTTCCGCCGCAGGTTTCAGCGAGATGCCCCCGGTGTCAAAAGTAACGCCTTTGCCCACGAGCACAATGGGCTTTTCCTTTTTTCCCCGGCCCCAGTATTCCAGAGCGATCAGCTTGGCGGGTTGGCGGCTGCCGCGGGCGACCGCCAACAATGCGCCCATGCCAAGCTTCTCCATGTCCTTCTGCTCCAGGACGGTAGCTGTGAGCTTGTAAGTTTTGGCGATACTGGTCGCCTGCTCCGCCAGATAGGTTGGGGTGCAGATATTGGGTGCAAGGTTACCCAGATCCTTGGCTAGATTCATCCCTTCAGCGATGGCGAGCCCTTGTTGCAGGGCTTCTTCACCAGCGGCAAGTTCCGCGCGGCTGTCCGAACCCATCACGCCCAGCGTGACTTTGCCCAGATGTGGTTTGGTGTCCTCGACCTTGCTTTTAAGCCGGTCGAAGCGATAGGTGCTCTCTATCGCGACAATTGCAGTTTGTAAAACTTTCCAGGCAACGTCGCGGCTTTTTACTGCCACTTCATTCAAGAACAGCGTCACATCAGCGGCGCCAGTTTCATGTAGCGTCTTGAAAGTGGCGCGTACCGCGTCACGGTACGCTTTATCGCCGAGCTCCGTCTCCTTGCCGAGTCCCACCAGCAGTACACGGTCACACACCGTATTGGGCACATTGTGCAGCATAAGCGTAGAGCCGGGCTTGCCCCGCATATCCCCCTTGCGCAAGATGCCGCTTATATACCCATCGGCGATCTTGTCGATGGCTTCCGCCGCTGGGGTCAGCTTATGCTCCTCAAATATGCCCACCGCCACGCAGGCACCGCGCTGCTTCTCCGGGTTTACGCTTTTTATGCTAAATTTCACCACTTGCTCCTTATTCAATATCTTGCCCGCAAACTTGTTCAAGCCAAATAATGATCGATTATCGCCGGACTGTTTGCATAAAGTCAAAGTGGATAAGAATATTTCCACCACGCTTCGCGTTTTCGTCCGGTCTTTTATTTTTGGTTCGCGCTGTCGTTGCGCTTATTGTCATACCCAAGGGTACTGGTATTATGGATGCCTTCGGCATTTATTATGGGGACTTAACGGGTTTAATGGTTGAAAAACGTATTTCTTGTTTATGAACGAAGATGATTTTGAAAGCAAAGCGCGAACATGACTATCAGGCGAAGCTTGCCACCCCGTTTGCCGTTCTCGGACTCCGCATCGAGGAAGACTGGCTGACGGATATCGAGTATCTGCCCCTCGATACACCGCTACTCGATCCGAAAACTCCACTGGCTCGGGAAGTCTGTAATCAGTTGCAGGCGTACCTCACTGATCCAGGTTACGTTTTCGACCTGTCATTGCATATCGGAGGCACTATCCATCAGCGGCGGGTATGGCGTGCGATTCAGGACATTCCTAGTGGAGGGACCCGGAGTTATGGCGATATCGCTACGCAACTGCATTCTGCGCCGCGCGCCGTTGGGCAGGCGTGCGGCGCCAACCGGCTTCCGATTATCATTCCCTGTCATCGCGTTATCGCTAAGGGCGGTGGACTTGGCGGATTTATGAATGCAAGTGATGGGATGCCGCTCGACATAAAGCGCTGGCTGTTGCAACATGAGGGCGTTTGAAGTCAACGGGGCGGTTCTCGATGAGTTTTCCGACGCGTTATGGCTGGAAGATGGTCTGTCCCGTAACACTCTGCAGAGCTACCGTAGCGATCTGCAGCAGTTTGGCGAGTGGCTCGCAAAAAAGCGGGATGAAAAAAATAGTTTCCTGGACGCCAGCCATTCCGATCTGCTCGCGTTTCTTGCCGATAAGGTTTCCGCTAGAGTCAAGGCCGCTACCACCAGTCGTGAACTATCGAGCTTGAAGCGGTTTTATCGGTTTTTGTTGCGGCAGGGAAAAATTCAGGTTGACCCGAGCCTGAATATCGAGACGCCGAAACTTCCCCGAAACCTCCCCGCAAGCCTGACTGAGACGGATGTGGAAGCCCTGCTTGACGCGCCCGATGTAAAACTTCCATTGGGGGTGCGCGATCGCACAATGCTCGAAGTGCTGTATGCCAGCGGACTGCGCGTATCGGAGCTGATCAGTCTTCAAATCGCACAGGTCAGTCTTGGCATGGGCGTCATACGGGTGACAGGCAAGGGTGGAAAAGAACGTCTGGTGCCCTTGGGCGAGGACGCGCTGGAGTGGGTGAGCCGATACGTTACCGAAATCCGATCAGGCTTGCTAGACGGAAGATCGAGCAATGCGCTGTTCATTACAGCCCGGGGTTCGTGCATGACACGCCAGGCTTTCTGGTACCTGATAAAACGCTACGCGCGCCAGGCCGGCATCATCAAGCCATTGTCGCCGCATACTTTGCGCCACGCTTTCGCAACGCACTTGCTCAACCACGGCGCAGATCTTCGTGTGGTGCAACTGCTGCTAGGCCATGCGGATATTTCCACCACGCAAATTTATACGCATGTTGCCCGTGAGAGATTGAAGCGGCTTCATTCCACTCATCATCCGAGAGGATGATGATCACTGTCCTTATGAGAGGATCAGGGTGGACGAGAACGGATTTTCGGACGGTAGAATTGCGGCACTGCTACTTCTCGCGGCTTGATTCGATGCTTGGGAGCGGCAGCCCGATTTTCGCATTGTCTCCTTTACCTCATCTGTTTAGAGTTATCATAGGTGTCTCAAGAACATGGTGCTGTCTATAATCCGTAAACACTATCCCCAACAAATCTGGAGAGATCATGCGTAATCAATTGCCTGTTATTTTTACCGCTATAACGTTGATGTTGGGCGGCTGTGCCAGTTCGCCTGAAACGCAGAGTACCAGGACCAGAGATACGGCGATAGGTGCAGGAATCGGCGCAAGTGCGGGCGCGATAATTGGCGCGATAGCGGGTAAAGGCAAAGGCGCGGCAATCGGCGCCGCCGCCGGCGCCGGCGCCGGTGCTATCGCCGGTAATATATGGTCCAGAAGAATGGAAGAGCAGAAGCGAGAGATGGAACAAGCTACCGCCGGCACAGGAGTCGAAGTTGTAAAAACGCCTGATAACCGCCTGAAGCTTGATATTCCAAGCGATATTTCATTTGATACCGGACGCGCGGAGATCAAACCCGATTTCAGATCGATATTGGACAGTTTCGCAGCGAGCCTGAGCAATAATCCCGTGACGCAGGTTTCTATTATCGGACATACCGACAGCACGGGTAGCGATGCAGTCAATAATCCCTTATCGTTCAATCGTGCGATGAGCACACGTGAGTATCTGGTAAACCGGGGTGTTTCTTCGAATCGAATAAGTGCTGACGGTCGCGGTTCCCGAGAGCCGCTTGTGTCGAACGATACTCCCGCAAACCGGGCAAAAAATCGTCGCGTCGAGATTTTTGTGGCTGAGCCACAGGCCAGGTCAGAATAAGATCAATGTCCAGCTGACGGGTGGGTAACCAGGCTGAGCATCGACCGGAAGGTTGAGTCTGTGCTGGGACGTAGGTTACGGGCTGGTATGAGAATCTCTTACCGGTATGCGCCAGATAAATGCAACCAGGGTGATGCCCAGCACACCGAGGGCCAGTTGATGCCAAAAAGATGGCATCATCAGTATTGAACTGCCGAATGACAATGCCGTCAGCAGGTATACCCAGCGCTTTACCTTGCGGGGAATGCTGCGGTGCTCGGTCCACTCGCGAATTATGGGACCGGCAATGCGGTTGGCGAGAAGCTTGTCATGGAAGCGTTTCGAGCTGCGCGCGAAGCAAGCCGCAGCCAGGAGCAGGAAAGGAGTCGTGGGCAGCACCGGCAGTACGATACCCGCCACGGCCAGTATCAGGGCGGCAAACCCTGCCGCCAGGTACAGGTACCGCACGACAGCCGAATCATGCAGGCGCAATAAAGGTTCCTGCGAAGGCTTTTGCTGATCCTGACGTATCTCTTCGTTGACGCGCTCTTGCATGGATATAGACTTGATGGAGCGTTATATAAGGGGTGGTCAGAACCGGGTGATCCTTTTAGTGACTGCTTTATCGGGCGGCGATACAGGTTGACGCGGGTATAATATGAAAATATGCAGGCGAGTCGGATTTTCATTAATTTTCGAGGTAATCATGTCTAGAGTAAACGCACTGATCAATTTAAGCGTATTGATATTGTTGGGCATCGTTTTATTGCCCCAATCAGCATTTTCCGAAACCAGGCAAGGAGCGTCGAGCGTGACTGAACTCATCAAGAACGATACCAAAGTAGGAACCGGGGAAGAGGCAACCGTAGGCAAGGCCGTTGAAGTTCATTATACCGGCTGGCTTTATGATGCGAGCGCTCCGGATAAAAAGGGCGCGAAATTCGATAGCTCCCGCGATCGCGGAGCCCCTTTTTCATTTCTGCTTGGCGCAGGCCGGGTAATCAAGGGTTGGGACCGGGGTGTTGCAGGGATGAAAGTCGGGGGGCAACGCACTTTGATTATTCCTCCGGATATGGGCTATGGTGCGCATGGGGCGGGGAATGTAATTCCGCCGAATGCGACCTTGATTTTTGATGTTGAGCTATTAGGCTTGCGTCAAGGGTCAACGCATTGATCTCCGGATAAATACCCCTGTCAATTCGGGAACCTCTTTCTCTTTGGTTACAAGGTGAATATAAGATAAATAAGCGCCTGTTTTGCCACCTCGGGGGATTCGCGCCTGGTTAGCGAAAAACCCTGAAATGCACGTTGACTTATCTGCCTGAAACATTCACAATTAGCAGTTTCGTTCGGAGGGGTTCCCGAGCGGTCAAAGGGATCAGACTGTAAATCTGACGGCTCTGCCTTCGAAGGTTCGAATCCTTCCCCCTCCACCAAATCAGGGTGACCGTATATTTGCAGGGCTCTGCGGGGCCAAAACTCGCAAGGTGCTTGCTTCCAGGGGCTTGATGATGAGTCTGGCTTTCAGGTAGCGGGGGTGCGTGGTGGTGCGCGATGCCTTTTCTCTGGTCAGTGGGCTGATTGCTTTGGTCCAGCGTGGTCGCGAGATGCGGGTGTAGCTCAATGGTAGAGCAGAAGCCTTCCAAGCTTACGACGAGGGTTCGATTCCCTTCACCCGCTCCAGATACAGGGCGGAAAAAGTTAAAGTGTTGGCAACCCGGTGTTGCAAGATTTTTTGTTTTTTTGGTTCGGGCAGGTTTCAGGCAGAAAACACGCTTGCCCATGTAGCTCAGTGGCAGAGCACTCCCTTGGTAAGGGAGAGGTCGCCAGTTCAATCCTGGCCATGGGCTCCATAGGCGTTAATATAGAAAAAGTGCTTTAAAAAAGGGACCATCATGGCAAAGAGTAAATTTGAGCGGACGAAGCCTCACGTGAACGTTGGGACGATAGGTCATGTGGATCATGGCAAGACCACATTGACGGCGGCGATCACGATGGTATTGGCGAAGAAGTTTGGAGGCGAGGCGAAGAGTTACGCGCAGATTGACTCGGCGCCGGAAGAGAAGGCGCGGGGCATCACGATCAACACCTCCCATGTTGAATATGAGACGACGAAGCGGCACTACGCGCATGTCGACTGCCCGGGACACGCCGACTACGTCAAGAACATGATAACGGGCGCGGCGCAAATGGACGGGGCGATACTGGTGGTATCGTCTGCTGACGGGCCGATGCCGCAGACGCGCGAACACATCCTTCTTGCACGGCAGGTGGGCGTGCCCTACATCATCGTCTACATGAACAAGGCGGACATGGTAGATGATGCCGAACTGCTGGAACTGGTGGAAATGGAAGTGCGCGAGCTGCTCTCCAAATACAATTTTCCGGGGGACGACACTCCGATCGTCATCGGATCGGCGCTGAAGGCGCTGGAAGGCGACCAGAGCGACATAGGCGAGCCGTCCATTTACAAACTGGCGGATGCGCTGGACAGCTACATACCGGAGCCGGTTCGCGCCGTGGACGGCAGCTTCCTGATGCCGGTGGAAGACGTCTTCTCCATATCCGGGCGCGGCACGGTGGTAACGGGCCGGGTGGAACGGGGCATCGTCAAAGTAGGCGAGGAAATCGAGATAGTCGGATTGAAGCCCACCATCAAGACTGTCTGTACCGGCGTGGAGATGTTCAGGAAACTGCTGGACCAGGGACAGGCTGGCGACAACGTGGGCGTATTGCTGCGCGGCACCAAGCGCGAGGAAGTCGAGCGCGGGCAGGTCCTGTCCAAGCCGGGCAGCATCACCCCGCATACCAAGTTTGCCGCCGAGATATACGTTCTGAGCAAGGAAGAAGGCGGGCGTCATACACCTTTTTTCCAGGGCTACCGTCCCCAGTTCTACTTCCGCACCACTGACGTGACGGGTGCGATTGAACTGCCGGCGGGTACCGAGATGGTGATGCCGGGCGACAATGTGTCGGTGACGGTAAACCTCATTGCGCCGATCGCGATGGAAGAAGGTCTGCGTTTTGCCATTCGCGAGGGCGGCAGAACCGTTGGCGCAGGCGTGGTGGCAAAGGTTATAGAGTAACCGCGTCAGATATCCATTCCAGGCGTTGAAGCGTGTGTCCATATATAGAAATACAGGCCAGTAGCTCAATTGGCAGAGCGTCGGTCTCCAAAACCGAAGGTTGGGGGTTCGATGCCCTCCTGGCCTGCCAACCCAAGAACTATCACTCAAATCATAGATTGCTGCATGTTTTTCAAGAAAGCAACGTTTCTTAATACCACCGATATTGAATTACGGGCTGGGGTTGCATGGCTTCCGGTCGTTTCGTTTACCGATAAGCAGAGTGAGATAGAGTAGTGGACAAGATCAAGTTGGGATTCGCGCTTCTGCTGTTGACCGCGGGTATCGCCGGTTTCTATTACCTGCGCGATAGCGCCATGGTAATTCGCGTTATTTCAGTACTCGGAGGTTTTGTCCTGGCGGGCGTAGTGGTTTGGTTTACCACTCAAGGCAAGCAATTTTATGCTTTCAGCAAGGAGGCATCGGAAGAAACCCGCAAAGTAGTATGGCCGAACCGTAAGGAGACGATGCAGACCACCGGCATCGTCTTTGCCTTTGTTCTCGTGATGGCCTTGTTTTTGTGGATGGTTGATGCGGGCTTGTTGATGGCGGTGAAATATTTGATGGGCCAGGAGGGGTAATGGATAAAAGATGGTATGTGGTTCATGCCTACTCCGGATTTGAGAAGAGTGTGCAACGCGCATTGAAGGAGAGAATCAATCGCGCCGGAATGCAGGACAAGTTTGGACAGATACTGGTTCCGGTAGAAGAAGTTGTTGAGATGAAAGCGGGCCAGAAAAACCTCAGCGAAAGAAAATTCTTTCCTGGTTATGTGCTGGTCGAGATGGATATGACGGACGAGACATGGCATCTGGTCAAAAATACCGCCAAGGTTACCGGCTTTATTGGCGGGTCGGCCATGAAACCGACGCCAATCAGCGAGAAGGAAGTACAGAATATCCTCCATCAGATTCAGGAGGGGGTGGAGAAACCCAAGCCCAAGGTTCTTTTTGAAACGGGTGAGGCAGTGCGCGTCAAGGAAGGCCCCTTTACGGATTTCCACGGCAATGTGGAAGATGTCAATTATGATAAGAGCAAGATCAGGGTATCGGTTTCCATTTTTGGCCGCCCTACTCCGGTGGAACTGGATTTCAGCCAGGTCGAAAAAGCTTGATAGGAAAATAGGGCGGTCACCATCAGTATGGGGTGGCGCCGTGTTTGTTGTTAACCTGGGGAGAGCGCGGTAGCGTTCACTTGTACCCGAGAGGAGAATTATTGTGGCAAAGAAAATAACCGGCTATATCAAGTTGCAAGTGCCGGCAGGCAAGGCCAATCCTAGCCCGCCGATAGGTCCCGCCCTTGGTCAGCGTGGACTGAATATCATGGAGTTTTGCAAGGCATTTAATGCCGCGACGCAGAAAATGGAAGTTGGACTACCGGTGCCGGTTGTTATTACTGCTTACGCCGACAAGAGTTTCACCTTCATAATGAAAACCACCCCGGCGACCGTGCTGATAAAGAAAGCGGCGGGGGTAGGCAAGGGTAGCCCCAAACCGCACACAGATAAGATAGGAAGATTAACACGGAAGCAAGCAGAAGAAATCGCACAGATAAAAATGCCCGATTTGACAGCGGCCGACATGGACGCCGCGGTTCGCACGATAGCCGGTAGTGCCCATAGCATGGGCGTGGAAGTGGAGGGCATATAACATGGCGCACGTATCTAAACGTTTCAAGGCGATTGCCGCAAAGGCGGATCGCAACAAATCCTATTCGCTGCCGGATGCGCTCGGGATCATCAAGGAAACGGCCACTGCAAAATTCGATGAGTCGATTGATGTGGCTGTGAATTTGGGCATTGACGCAAAAAAATCCGACCAGGCGGTGCGCGGTTCAGTGGTTTTGCCGGCAGGCACCGGTAAAACCGTGCGCGTGGCGGTATTTGCCCAGGGTGACAAGGCCAAGGAGGCGCTTGCCGCGGGCGCGGATATTGTCGGGTTTGAAGATCTGGCGGAACAGATTAAAGCAGGGAATATTGATTTTGATGTAGCCATCGCCAGTCCGGATGCAATGCGCGTGGTGGGGCAATTGGGACAAATACTCGGCCCCCGGGGCCTGATGCCTAATCCCAAGGTCGGGACAGTGACGCCGGATGTTGCGGGTGCAGTGAGGAATGCCAAAGCAGGGCAAGTGCAATATCGTGCCGACAAAGGCGGTATCGTTCAGTGCACTATTGGTCGCGCATCTTTCACGGCAGAGGCATTGACGCAAAATTTGACGGCGCTGCTGGACGCGCTCAACAAATCCAAGCCTGCTACCTCCAAAGGAATTTATCTGAGAAAGATATCAGTCTCCAGCACGATGGGGATAGGGGTCAGGGTTGATCAGACCAGCATGCGGTAGCATTTACCGATTTGGCAGAATGCCTGTAAAGAATTTGTAAGACTTTGGGCCATCGGATAGGCGCGTCGCGCTGATTCGGTGGGTTATCAAAGACCGCTGGGGTTGTTGGGTAATGACAGACAAAGGCAATAAGCGGTAAACCGGCTTATTGGCCGAGTCGGAGCAAGTCACTACCGAATAACTTAATTTGCAAAATAGAAACGGAAAAGAGTGCGGCGACTATGTTTTACCAGTCGCGCTTTGCTTTTCCACCATCTCCAAGCACCCAGCGCAGATGGCGTGCCCAAAAACAGGAAAAGATTTAACTCCTGATTTAAGGTCGCCGGTTCGCGGTACCGAGTCGGTGAGAGGTTTCGAGCAGGGTGACTTTGTTCAGCTTGCCAGATGCCTAAGATACCATAACTCGGCATCGTATTTTAACTGATGGAGAACGTGCCTTGAGTCTAAATTTAGAAGAGAAAAAAGCGGTAGTCGCTGACGTCAGTGCTCAAGTGGCGAACGCCCAGGCCATCATCATTGCGGAGTATCGGGGGCTCGGAGTCGGACATATGACTCAATTGCGGGCTAAAGCGCGCCAGTCGGGAATATATTTCCGGGTGCTGAAAAACTCGCTTGCACGCCGTGCTGTAACGGATACGCCGTTTTCAGGTCTTTCCGAGCATATGGTCGGACCTTTGGCATATGGTATTGGAAGTGACCCCGTTGCGGCGGCAAAAGTGCTGCACGAGTTTTCCAGGACCAATGACAAATTGGTAATCAAGGCTGGAGCGATGGCTAATCTGGTGATGTCCAGCAACGACATCGCGAATTTGGCTTCCCTTCCCAGTCGCGACGAGTTGCTTGCGAAGCTGTTAGGTACCATGCAGGCGCCGGTTGCCACCTTTGTACGGACACTCAATGAAGTACCTACCCGTTTTGTCCGTGGCCTTGCAGCCGTCCGGGACCAGAAAGAAGCCGCTTAATCCGGTTTTCGCTTTGCTGCGAGACCGTAAACCATCATGAGATTAATTATCAGGAGAAAATCATGGCGATAGCCAAAGCAGAAATTTTAGAATCGATCGCAAATATGACCGTGCTGGAGCTTTCCCAGCTGATCAAGGAAATGGAAGAGAAATTTGGTGTTTCAGCTGCTGCCGCAACCGTCGCGGCTGCTGCGCCTGCAGCCGGCGGTGCTGCTGCTGCGGCTGAGGAGCAAACCGAATTCACGGTCATGCTGACAGCTATCGGCGAGAGCAAGGTTAACGTGATCAAGGTGGTTCGCGCCGTTACAGGGCTGGGTCTGAAAGAAGCGAAGGATCTGGTGGATGCTGCGCCCAAGCCAGTCAAGGAAGGTATCCCGAAAGCCGACGCTGAAGCAATCCAGAAACAACTGGCTGAAGCCGGTGCTACCGCGGAAATTAAATAAAAGTAAAGCAGCAAGACCAGCTGGCGGCGTGAAAGACGCCGTCAGGTTCTGGTTTTTTTAACGTCTGGATTTCCGCATTTTTTGTGCGGCAGCACACTCAGCACGGTAGCTAAAATCAGGTACTCTGCTCCAATTTTCTACCCATCTGTCTTCTGACCTCCCGGAGAGATTCCATGAGCTATTCGTTTACCGAGAAAAAACGTATACGTAAGAGTTTCGCAAAGCGCGCAAGCGTTTTGCCGATTCCCTTTCTTCTCGCTACTCAAATCGAATCTTACGCAGCGTTTCTACAAGCTCAAGTCGAGCCCGATCACCGGGCCACCGAGGGATTGCAGGCAGCGTTTATGTCGATATTTCCGATCGAGAGCCATTCCAAGAACGCTCGCCTCGATTTCGTCAATTATGTGCTCGGCATGCCGCCGTTTGATGTCAAGGAATGCCAGCAACGCGGCCTGACTTATGCCTCTCCGCTGCGAGCCAAAGTGCGGCTGACGATTATGGATAAGGAGGCGTCCAAGCCGACAGTGAGGGAGGTGAAGGAGCAGGAAGTTTACATGGGGGAAATTCCTCTCATGACCAACACCGGTTCGTTCGTTATTAACGGGACGGAGCGCGTAATTGTGTCGCAACTGCATCGCTCTCCAGGGGTGTTTTTCGAGCATGACCGCGGTAAAACGCACTCATCCGGTAAACTGCTTTTTTCGGCTCGCATTATTCCTTACCGCGGTTCCTGGCTCGACTTCGAGTTCGATCCGAAGGATTATCTCTACTTCCGCGTCGACCGGCGCCGTAAAATGCCGATCACCGTATTGCTGAAAGCAATAGGCTATACGCCGGAGCAGATTCTGGAAAACTTCTTTTCTTTCGACACTTTCCATCTGTCCCAGAAAGGAATTCTTTTTGAATTGATACCGGAGCGCTTGCGTGGCGATACTGCGCGCTTCGACATCGTCTCGAAGAGCGGCAAGGTCATTGTCCAGAAGGATAAGCGAATCACGGTCAAGCATGTTCGTGAAATGCAGCAGGCAGGCATAGACAAGCTCGCGGTTTCGGAAGAGTTTCTGTTGGGACGGGTGTTGGGGCATAACGTAATAGATAAAGAAACAGGCGAAGTCCTGGCGCTTGCCAACGACGAGATCACGGAAGTTCTGCTCGCCAAACTGCATGAGTCGAACATAGAAGAGATTCACACGATTTATACGAACGATCTCGATCAGGGTGCTTACATATCGCAAACCTTGAGAATAGACGAGACGATGGACCAGATGACGGCGCAAGTTGCAATCTATCGCATGATGCGTCCGGGTGAGCCGCCTACCGAGGAAGCTGTCAAGGCATTGTTCAACGGCTTGTTCTACGCGCCGGAACGGTATGACCTTTCGGTGGTTGGGCGGATGAAATTCAATCGCCGTGTGGGCAAGACCGAACTGGATGGTTCGACGACCTTGTCAAATGAGGACATCATTGCGGTGATCAAGATTCTGGTCGAGTTGCGCAATGGGCGCGGCGAGATCGATGATATCGATCATCTTGGTAATCGCCGGGTGCGCTCAGTCGGTGAACTGGCGGAAAACCAGTTTCGTTCCGGCCTGGTGCGGGTCGAAAGGGCGGTGAAGGAACGGCTCAGTCAGGCTGAGTCAGATAATCTCATGCCCCATGATTTGATTAATGCAAAGCCGGTATCGGCTGCGGTGCGGGAATTCTTCGGTTCCAGCCAGCTGTCGCAATTCATGGACCAGACCAACCCACTTTCCGAAATTACGCATAAGCGCCGCGTGTCTGCGCTGGGACCGGGGGGGCTGACGCGTGAACGGGCAGGGTTTGAGGTACGTGATGTGCATCCCACTCATTATGGCCGGGTATGTCCGATTGAAACACCGGAAGGTCCGAATATCGGCCTGATCAACTCGTTGGCGCTGTATGCCCGCACCAACGAATATGGTTTCATGGAAACGCCTTACAGCAAGGTTAAAAACGGCAGCGTAACCAATGAAATCGACTACTTATCGGCAATTGAGGAAGGCCAGTATGTGATTGCCCAGGCGAATGCAGAACTGGATCGTGACGGCGGATTTACCAACGACATTGTTTCATGCCGCCACAGGAACGAATTTACCCTGTCGACACCCGACCGGATAGAGTACATGGACGTGGCCCCTGCGCAGATCGTGTCCGTGGCCGCTTCATTGATTCCGTTTCTGGAACATGACGATGCCAATCGCGCGCTGATGGGCTCCAACATGCAGCGGCAGGCGGTGCCTTGTCTGCGTGCCGAGAAGCCTCTTGTCGGTACGGGCATCGAACGGGTGGTGGCGGTGGATTCCGGCACCGCCGTAAAGGCAGTACGGGGTGGCGTCGTGGATTACGTGGATTCGAGCCGCATCGTGGTGCGTGTGCATGACATCGAAACGCGTGCCGGCGAAGTGGGCGTAGACATCTACAACCTGACCAAATACACCCGTTCCAACCAGAATACGAATATAAATCAGCGGCCGCTGGTAAAAGTGGGGGATGTCATTGCACGCGGCGACGTGGTAGCTGATGGCGCTTCGACCGACAAGGGCGAGCTTGCGCTGGGGCAAAACATGCTGGTCGCGTTCATGCCCTGGAATGGCTACAACTTCGAGGACTCGATTCTTATCTCAGAGCGCATTGTCGCTGACGACCGTTTCACGTCGATTCACATCGAAGAGTTGTCGGTAGTGAGCCGTGATACCAAATTGGGAACGGAAGAAATAACCGGGGATATTTCCAACCTTTCCGAAGTGCAGCTCGGACGCCTTGATGCATCAGGGATCGTTCATATCGGCGCGGAAGTGGAAGCCGGTGATGTGCTGGTAGGGAAAGTCACGCCCAAGGGTGAGACCCAGTTGACCCCCGAGGAAAAGCTGTTGCGGGCCATTTTTGGCGAGAAAGCTTCCGATGTAAAGGATACGTCGCTGCGTGTGCCATCCGGCATTTCGGGAACTGTCATCGACGTGCAGGTTTTTACCCGCGAAGGGATAGAGCGTGACAAACGCGCCCAGCAGATCATCGAGGACGAACTGAAGCGGTACAAGAAAGATCTGGCTGATCAGATGCGGATTGTGGAGGCCGATGCTTTTGTGCGTATCGAGCGTTTGCTCAAGGGCAAGATCGCAACGGGCGGACCCAAAAAACTTGTCAAGGGCGCGCCGATTACCAAGGAATATCTGGATAGCATCGATCCCCATCATTGGTTTGATATCCGCATGTCTGACGAGGAGGCAAGTCTCCAGCTCGAACAGGTCGAGGAGGGTCTCGCGCAGAAGCGCAGGGCGTTCGACGCCGCTTTTGAAGAAAAGAAAAAGAAACTTACCCAAGGTGATGAATTGCCGCCGGGGGTACAGAAAATGGTCAAGGTTTATGTCGCAGTGAAGCGACGTCTGCAACCCGGGGACAAAATGGCCGGCCGCCATGGCAACAAGGGGGTGATTTCCAAGATCGTACCGGTGGAAGATATGCCTTATATGGCTGATGGCACACCAGTCGATGTGGTGCTGAATCCGCTGGGCGTCCCATCGCGGATGAATGTGGGACAAATTCTTGAAACCCATCTTGGCTGGGCCGCGAAAGGATTGGGAAGGAAGATAGGCGATATGCTGAGCGCCGGTAGTCGCACGGCCGAAATCCGGGATCTGCTCGACAAGATTTATAACACCAGCGGAAAGCCCGAGGATATCGCTTCGCTGACGGATGGAGAGATCATGGATCTGGCGGAAAATTTGAAGGACGGCGTGCCTTTCGCAACGCCGGTATTCGACGGCGCCACCGAAAAGGAGATCAAGGATATGCTGGAACTTGCCGGTCTTCCCCGATCCGGTCAAGTGACGCTCTATGATGGCAGAACTGGCGAGTCATTCGACCGTCCTGTGACGGTGGGCTATATGCATGTGCTGAAACTGCATCACCTGGTGGACGACAAGATGCACGCCCGCTCCACCGGACCTTACAGTCTAGTGACCCAGCAACCGCTTGGCGGCAAAGCCCAGTTCGGGGGTCAGCGCTTCGGTGAAATGGAGGTATGGGCACTCGAAGCATATGGGGCGGCCTATACCCTTCAGGAAATGCTGACAGTCAAGTCCGATGACGTGAATGGGCGTACGAAGGTTTACGAGAGTATCGTCAAGGGCGACCACAAGATCGACGCCGGCATGCCGGAATCATTTAACGTACTGGTCAAGGAAATTCGTTCGTTGGCGATGGATATCGATCTGGACCGGCATTAGTGTTCATATAAAAGTGCAGAGATTTAAAACATTTATTTCCCTGCTGTTTCACCGGATAATTTTTTGTATCGACGCCTGATCAACAGGAGTGACAAATGAAAGCACTGCTTGATTTATTCAAACAGGTTACGCAGAAAGAAGAGTTCGATTCGATCAAGATCGGTCTGGCTTCTCCAGAGAAAATACGTTCCTGGTCCTATGGTGAGGTGAAGAAGCCGGAAACCATCAATTACCGTACCTTCAAGCCGGAACGGGATGGGTTGTTCTGCGCCAAGATTTTTGGCCCCGTGAAGGACTACGAATGCTTATGCGGAAAGTATAAACGTTTGAAACATCGCGGCGTGATCTGCGAGAAATGTGGTGTAGAAGTTACGCTGTCGAAGGTTCGCCGCGAGCGGATGGGGCATATCGAACTGGCTTCGCCCGTGGCTCACATCTGGTTTCTGAAATCGCTGCCATCACGCCTGGGCATGGTGCTGGATATGACTCTGCGCGATATCGAGCGGGTGCTCTACTTCGAGGCTTACGTAGTCACCGACCCCGGGATGACGCCTCTCCAGCGGTGTCAGTTGCTGACCGACGATGATTATCGCGCCAAAACGGAAGAATACGGGGACGATTTTCGCGCCAGCATGGGTGCGGAAGGGATACGCGATTTGTTGGGCAATCTGAACATTCGCGTGGAAATTGATAATCTCCGTCGCGAGATGGGTACCACCGGTTCCGAAACCAAGATGAAGAAGATATCCAAGCGTCTGAAAGTGCTGGAGGCCTTCAGTAAATCCGGTATTAAGCCGGAGTGGATGGTTTTGGCCGTACTGCCCGTGCTGCCGCCTGAGTTGCGCCCGCTGGTGCCACTGGACGGCGGCCGTTTCGCTACTTCCGATCTGAACGATTTATATCGACGAGTCATTAATCGCAATAATCGCCTGAAGCGCCTGCTCGAGTTGAAAGCGCCAGAAATCATTGTGCGCAATGAGAAGCGCATGCTGCAGGAAGCGGTGGATTCATTATTGGATAATGGCCGCCGGGGCAAGGCAATGACCGGCGCCAACAAGCGGCCGCTAAAATCCCTCGCCGACATGATCAAGGGCAAGGGTGGACGGTTCCGCCAGAATCTGCTGGGCAAACGCGTCGATTACTCCGGACGGTCTGTCATCGTGGTCGGTCCGCAGCTTAAACTGCACCAGTGCGGCTTGCCGAAGAAGATGGCGCTGGAATTGTTCAAGCCGTTCATCTTCAACAAGCTCGAAATCATGGGTATCGCAAGTACCATCAAGGCGGCAAAGCGCGAGGTGGAAAACGAAAGCCCTGTCGTGTGGGACATTCTCGAAGATGTTATTCGCGAGCACCCGGTAATGCTAAATCGGGCCCCGACGTTGCATCGTCTGGGCATTCAGGCATTCGAGCCGGTGCTGATAGAAGGGAAGGCAATTCAATTGCATCCGCTGGTATGTGCAGCGTTCAATGCGGACTTCGACGGTGATCAGATGGCTGTTCATGTGCCGTTATCCCTGGAAGCGCAAATGGAGTGCCGCACGCTCATGATGTCGACCAATAATGTTCTGTCGCCGGCGAACGGCGAACCGATCATCGTTCCGTCGCAGGATATCGTGCTGGGCCTTTACTACACTACCCGGGAAAGAATCAATGCTCGAGGCGAGGGTATGATTTTTTCCAACATGAGCGAAGTATCGCGCGCTTACGAGAGTCGTATCATTGAGCTGAACGCCAGGATCACGGTTCGCATCAAGGAATATGATGTGGATGCGGAAGGCGAGCGTCTCGAGAAGGTGACGCGTTACGAAACTACCGTGGGACGAGCGCTCCTGTCTGAAATTCTCCCTGCCGGGCTACCTTTTCCGCTAATTAACAAAGTACTGAAGAAAAAGGAGATTTCCAAGCTCATCAATGCCAGTTTCCGGCGCTGCGGACTTCGCGAGACCGTAATTTTCGCCGACAAGCTGATGTATGCCGGCTTCAGCTACGCGACTCGCGCGGGTATTTCCATCTGTCTGGACGATATGCTCACGCCCGTGCAGAAAGATGACATTATCAGTTCTTCCGAGAGGGAAGTGCAGGAGATCGAAGTTCAGTATACCTCCGGCTTGGTGACTCAAGGCGAACGCTACAATAAGGTAGTGGACATATGGGGCCGCGCGGGCGATCAGGTTGCCAAGGCCATGATGGATCAGTTGGGAGTCG
The DNA here is from genome assembly GCF_900115125.1 of Nitrosospira briensis. GTDB lineage: Bacteria > Pseudomonadota > Gammaproteobacteria > Burkholderiales > Nitrosomonadaceae > Nitrosospira > Nitrosospira briensis_A. The sequence continues at coordinate 27,558 of NZ_FOVJ01000011.1, forward strand.
AGCCGATAATCGACCCGGCAACAGGGGAAGTCCAAAATGACAAGAAAGGCAAACCCCTGACGCAGGAATCATTTAATTCGATCTACATGATGGCGGACTCGGGCGCCCGGGGTTCTGCCGCCCAGATTCGGCAGCTCGCCGGAATGCGCGGCTTGATGGCGAAGCCCGATGGTTCAATTATCGAAACGCCTATCACGGCAAATTTCCGTGAAGGATTGAACGTGCTGCAGTATTTTATTTCCACCCACGGAGCACGTAAAGGCTTGGCCGATACCGCGCTCAAGACCGCAAATTCCGGCTATCTTACTCGTCGCCTGGTTGATGTGACGCAGGATCTCGTGGTAACGCAGGATGACTGCGGAACCAGTAACGGGGCCGTGTTGAAGGCGTTGGTGGAAGGCGGAGAAGTGATTGAGGCGCTGCGTGAACGCATCCTTGGGCGAGTATGTGCTAACGATATCATTGATCCCGAACATCAGGAGGTGATTTATCCGGCGGGTGCGTTACTGGATGAGAGTGCGGTCGACGCCATTGAAGCGCTGGGTATTGATGAGGTCAAGGTGCGTACGCCGCTTACCTGTGAGACTCGCTATGGTTTATGCGCCAAATGCTACGGGCGTGACCTGGGGCGGGGCACGCCGGTAAATGTGGGCGAGGCCGTGGGTGTGATTGCGGCTCAGTCAATAGGCGAACCGGGTACTCAGCTTACTATGCGCACCTTCCACATCGGCGGCGCGGCATCCAGAACAGCCGTGGTCAGCCAGGTAGAGAGCAAATCTAACGGCACGGTGCGATATTCACCGACCATGCGTTACGTGACCAATGCACGCAACGAGCTGATCGCAATTTCCCGCAGCGGCGAAGTCGTGGTACATGATGATAACGGCCGTGAACGTGAACGCCATAAGGCGCCTTACGGGGCAACGTTGCTGATCCGCGACGGCGAAGTGGTAAAGGCGGGACAGGTATTGGCAGCGTGGGACCCCCACACTCGTCCCATCATTACCGAATATGCGGGCAAAATTCGCTTCGAGAACGTGGAAGAGGGCGTCACCGTGGCCAAGCAGATAGACGAAGTCACCGGCTTGTCCACGCTCGTAGTGATTGACCCGAAGCGACGCGGCGTCGTGCAAACAAAGGGCTTGCGGCCGATGGTGAAGCTTCTGGATGAAGAGGGCAAAGAAGTGCGGTTGGCAGGTAGTAATTTATCTGTCAGCATCACCTTCCAGATTGGCTCCGTCATTACCGTGCGGGATGGGCAGCAGGTAAGCGTAGGCGAAGTATTGGCACGTATTCCCCAGGAAAGCTCGAAAACGCGCGACATTACGGGTGGCTTGCCCCGTGTCGCAGAGTTGTTTGAGGCCCGCTCTCCCAAGGATGCCGGCGTGCTGGCAGAGGTAACCGGCATCGTCTCGTTCGGCAAGGATACTAAAGGCAAGCAACGCCTCGTCATTACCGATCTGGACGGCGTTTCACATGAGTATCTTATTCCGAAGGACAAACACGTCACGGCCCATGATGGCCAGGTCGTGAATAAGGGAGAAAGCATTGTCGATGGGCCTGCGGATCCGCATGATATTCTCCGTTTGTTGGGGGTGGAAGCGCTTGCACGCTACATCACCGACGAAGTCCAGGATGTGTACCGGCTGCAAGGCGTCAAGATCAACGACAAGCACATCGAGGTGATCGTTCGCCAGATGCTGCGCCGTGTGCAAATCGTGGATGCCGGCGATACGCGCTTTATTCCCGGCGAGCAGGTTGAGCGCGCAGATATGCTGGCGGAGAACGAACAGGTGGCGCTGGAGAACAAGCAGCCGGCATCCTATGAATTCATGCTGCTGGGTATCACGAAGGCGTCGCTGTCGACGGATTCGTTCATTTCCGCGGCTTCCTTTCAGGAAACCACTCGTGTGCTGACCGAAGCGGCAATCATGGGCAAAAAGGACGATTTGCGAGGTTTGAAGGAAAACGTCATCGTCGGGCGGCTCATTCCCGCGGGTACAGGCCTGACTTTTCATAATACCCGCAAGAAACAGAGGCAGTTGTTAAACGCGGCCGAGAATCATGGCTTGGGCGAGGAAGATGCGGGAGAAATGAGAAGCAGTGGATACACCGTGTAAGGATCAGGGGAAATCGGGTCAGCCGTTCATGCAAGGCAATGCCAATCCTGTTGGCGCTTGATGGAAGAACTATAAATTATGCCAATTGATATCAACGCCATAATTGCCGAGACTCGTGGGAAAAACTTCGAGCTTTACGAAAACCATGTGAACCCGGTCTTCGTGAAGGTGCTGCGCACGCTTGGCTTCAACCGCACATGGGTGAAGGGCGAAGGGCCCTACCTTTGGGATGAGGCTGGCACCCGGTATCTTGATTTTCTTACCAACTGGGGTGTATTCAACTTCGGCCGTCGTCACCCAGCGATTCGACAGGCCTTGCAGCAGGTGCTGGACTCCGATTTTCCTGGATGGGTTGGTTTTGACGCCCCGCCGCTCGCAGCCGCCCTGGCTCATGAACTGGTGAAGCGGATGTCGCCTGGCCTCGACACCGTATATTTCAGTAATTCAGGAACCGAAGCTATCGAAGCGGCTATAAAATTTGCCCGCGGATACACAGGGCGCCCGTGTACCGCTCACCTTGCCAAGGCTTTCCACGGTCTCACCATGGGGGCGTTATCCCTGAATGGAGAAGCAAGTTTCCGAAGGGGCTTCGAACCCATGCTCCCCGGTAGCTCGGAAGTGAAACTGGGTGATCTGGCGGGCCTGGAGGCGCGTCTTGTCCAGGGCGATGTCGCTGCCTTTGTCTTTGAGCCAATCCAGGGCAAGGGGGTTAACATTGCCAGCAGCGAATATCTCCTGGGTGCGCAGCATCTATGCCGGAAATACGGCACACTGATGATTTGCGATGAGGTTCAATCAGGTATGGGGCGAACCGGACGCTTTCTCGCGAGCCAGTGGATCGAGGACCTGCAGCCCGACATCATCTGTCTCTCGAAAGCGCTCTCCGGGGGCTATATTCCGGTAGGCGCGACCATTACGCGTCGTGCAATTTACGACAGCGTTTACGATAGCATGCATCGTGCAATTGTTCATGCTTCCACTTTTGGTATGGGGAACATGGCGATGGCTGCGGGGTTGGCTTCCTTGAGTGTTCTGGACGATGAAAAGCTCATGGAACGCGCCATGGAACTCGGAGCGCGCTTTCGCAACGGTATCGAGGCCATGGTGCCGCGCTTCGAGTTTCTGAAGGGGGTGCGCCAGCGGGGGTTGATGATTGCCATTGAGTTTGGGCAGCCGGAATCGATGTCTCTTAGAGCCGCTTGGGCTATGGTCAACAAGATGGATGAAAACCTTTTTGCTCAGGCAATCGTTCTCCCCCTTCTGGATGATCATCACATTCTTACCCAGGTAGCGGGCCACGCCATGCCTATCGTGAAAATTCTTCCGCCGTTGAACATCACGGAATCCGATGTGGATTGGTTCCTGGATGCGCTGGAAGATGTGATGATAAAACTGCACAAGTTTCCCGGACCCGCTTGGGAAGTATTGAAGAAGCTGGGCAATCACGCACTTACCGCCAAACGCCGGGAGGTACGCGCAGCCTCCAGTTGACGTGCCACGCGCAAGGGAACGGTTTCACTGGCCTCGAAACTGACGGGAATCATGAACAGAACCCGCTTTTCCGTCCGTGTCGAATTGTTAACCGGGCTCCACCGGGGTGTACAATCGGATCCCTCGGTACGTCTGCTCATAAAGCGGAACGAATCGAGTACTTTGATTGCTGAGGCTTGATCGGTAACTTCATCAGGGATGCATTGTCCCGTCAGAGCTTTTTTTCATGGGCTTTTCCCGGTCCCGCTTTGGACGGACGGCGCAAGAAAGACTTATCGACGTTCGCGGAATCTGCGGGGGAATGGTTTTTCACGCAAATTCCAAAAAGACTTTAGCTTGACACCAAAGGATAAACCCCATAGAATTCGCAGTTTTTTAGCCGCCCTTGGTCAGATTATTGGCGCGATAAAAATCGAATCTTCATAATTGGCAGCGCGGCGGGTATATCGTCACCTCCGGGTTTTTTAGGAAATAAAAATGCCGACAATCAGTCAGTTAGTACGCAAGCCTCGCGCGGCGCGACGTTTAAAGAGCAAGGTCCCGGCGTTGGGAAACAGTCCCCAGAAACGGGGAGTTTGTACCCGAGTCTATACCACCACGCCAAAGAAACCGAACTCGGCTTTACGAAAAGTGGCGCGGGTTCGTTTGACGAATGGTTTTGAAGTGTCCAGTTATATAGGGGGCGAGGGGCACAATCTGCAGGAGCACTCGGTCGTCCTGATTCGCGGCGGTCGGGTGAAAGATTTGCCAGGCGTTCGCTACCATACCGTGCGGGGTAGTCTCGATACAGCAGGCGTAAAAGATCGTAAGCAGAGCCGTTCAAAATATGGTGCCAAAAAGCCGAAGTCGGCTTAAGAACGTTTGATATTGTCAAACCGAATAAATCAAATCAAAAATTTTATCACTTAAGCTGAATAAATAAGCTGAAAATTACGCCAGGGTCAGAAAATGCCAAGACGGAGAGAAGTTCCAAAACGTGAAATTTTGCCGGACCCCAAGTACCATAATACCGAGGTGGCAAAGTTCGTCAATGTATTGATGACGCGAGGTAAGAAATCGGTGGCAGAGCGGATTATTTACGGCGCGATGGATCAAATTCAGAAGAAAACGGGCAAAGACCCAGTGGAAGTATTCACACAGGCGCTATCTAATGTGCGTCCCATGGTCGAAGTAAAGAGTCGCCGTGTCGGCGGAGCCAACTATCAGGTTCCAGTAGAAGTACGATCGATTCGACGTAATGCGCTGGCAATGCGCTGGTTGCGTGAGGCGGCGCGAAAACGGGCTGAAAAATCAATGGGCGCGCGTCTGGCCGGCGAATTGGCGGAAGCCGCCGAAGGTCGTGGCGGCGCGGTCAAGAAGCGCGAAGAAGTTCATCGTATGGCTGAAGCCAATAAGGCATTTGCCCATTACCGGTTCTAATTGCCATATGCCATAAGGACGAGGTGGTAATCCGGTTCATGGCTGAACCGTTCCCGAAGGAATGCTTTCCTGTTCGTCCAGGCTTTTAGCTCCCGATTGTAAAAATTTTTAAGGTCTGAGGACTGTGTCAAGAAAAACACCCATAGAACGTTACCGGAACATCGGCGTAATGGCGCATATCGATGCTGGTAAGACCACGACCACTGAGCGCATCCTGTTTTATACCGGCGTATCGCACAAGCTTGGCGAGGTACATGACGGTGCGGCTACAATGGATTGGATGGAGCAGGAGCAGGAGCGTGGCATCACCATCACTTCTGCCGCTACCACGTGCTTTTGGAAAGGGATGGAACATAATTATCCCGACCATCGAATCAATATTATTGATACTCCGGGTCACGTCGACTTTACTATTGAGGTAGAGCGGTCGCTGCGTGTTCTTGACGGCGCCTGTACGGTGTTTTGCGCGGTTGGCGGAGTGCAGCCCCAAACCGAAACAGTATGGCGGCAGGCCAACAAATACAAGGTTCCGCGCCTGGCTTTCGTAAACAAAATGGATCGTGCCGGCGCCAATTTCATGCGCGTTTATGAGCAGATCCAGTCTCGCCTGAAAGCGCACCCGGTGCCCGTACAGTTGCCGATCGGTGCCGAGGACAAGTTCGAGGGCGTCGTCGACCTGATTAAAATGAAGGCTATCTACTGGGATGAAGTCAGCCAGGGAACGAAGTTTGAAGAGCGTGATATTCCAGCCAGCTTGCTGGAAAACGCCAAGGTATGGCGCGAGAAAATGGTTGAAACCGCAGCCGAAGCAAATGAAGAGCTGATGAACAAGTACCTTGAGGAAGGGGAATTGTCCGCAACCGACATAAAGCGCGGGTTGCGTATCCGTACCATTGCCAACGAGATCGTGCCCATGCTCTGCGGTTCTGCATTCAAGAATAAGGGAGTGCAGGCAATGCTGGACGCCGTGCTGGATTACTTGCCTTCGCCAGTGGACATTGAGGCGATCAATGGCGAGAAGGAAAATGGCGAACACGCGGAGCGGCATGCAAAAGACGAGGAGCCGTTCGCCGGTCTGGCGTTCAAGATCGCGACTGACCCCTACGTTGGCCAACTGATTTTTTTCCGTGTTTATTCCGGTGTTGTGACCTCGGGCGATACCGTATATAACCCGATCAAGGGGCGGAAAGAGCGGATTGGAAGATTGTTGCAAATGCATGCCAATCAGCGCGAGGAAATCAAGGAAGTTCGCGCTGGAGACATAGCGGCGGCGGTGGGACTGAAGGAAGCAGTTACGGGCGACACATTATGCGACCCAGGTAACGTCATCACCTTGGAGCGCATGATATTTCCCGAGCCGGTGATTCATGTTGCCGTAGAGCCCAAGACCAAGGTTGATCAGGAAAAGATGGGTATCGCATTGAATCGTCTCGCGCAGGAAGATCCGTCTTTCCGGGTTCGTACCGACGAGGAATCAGGGCAGACCATCATATCCGGTATGGGCGAACTGCATCTCGAAATTATTGTAGATCGCATGAAGCGGGAATTTGGCGTGGATGCCAACGTCGGTGCGCCACAAGTGGCTTATCGCGAGGCGATCAAGAAACCGGTCGAGATTGAAGGCAAGTTCATCAAGCAGTCCGGCGGCCGTGGTCAGTATGGCCATGTCTGGCTCAAAATGGAGCCACACGAGGCGGGTAAAGGGTTCGAGTTCGTTGATGCGATCAAGGGCGGAACGGTGCCGCGCGAATACATCCCGGCTGTGGAAAAAGGTCTCCAGGAAACCCTTCCGAACGGTGTGCTGGCCGGCTTCCCCGTAGTGGACGTCAAAGTCACGTTGTTCGACGGTTCCTACCACGACGTCGATTCGAATGAGAATGCCTTCAAGATGGCTGCCTCCATCGCGTTCAAGGATGGTATGCGCAAGGCCAGCCCGGTGCTATTGGAACCGATGATGTCAGTGGAAGTGGAAACTCCGGCGGATTTCATGGGTAACGTGGTGGGCGATCTGTCGTCCCGCCGAGGCATGATTCAGGGCATGGATGATTTGCCCGGCCTCAAGGTGATACGCGCGGAAGTTCCATTGGCGGAAATGTTTGGCTATTCCACTTCGTTAAGGTCCGCGACGCAGGGGCGTGCGACTTATACCATGGAATTCAAGCAATATGCGGAAGCCCCGAAAAATGTAGCCGAAGCAATCATTAATAAGAAATAACCGTCATCAAGTAAAGGACCATCATGGCAAAGAGTAAATTTGAGCGGACGAAGCCTCACGTGAACGTTGGGACGATAGGTCATGTGGATCATGGCAAGACCACATTGACGGCGGCGATCACGATGGTATTGGCGAAGAAGTTTGGAGGCGAGGCGAAGAGTTACGCGCAGATTGACTCGGCGCCGGAAGAGAAGGCGCGGGGCATCACGATCAACACCTCCCATGTTGAATATGAGACGACGAAGCGGCACTACGCGCATGTCGACTGCCCGGGACACGCCGACTACGTCAAGAACATGATAACGGGCGCGGCGCAAATGGACGGGGCGATACTGGTGGTATCGTCTGCTGACGGGCCGATGCCGCAGACGCGCGAACACATCCTTCTTGCACGGCAGGTGGGCGTGCCCTACATCATCGTCTACATGAACAAGGCGGACATGGTAGATGATGCCGAACTGCTGGAACTGGTGGAAATGGAAGTGCGCGAGCTGCTCTCCAAATACAATTTTCCGGGGGACGACACTCCGATCGTCATCGGATCGGCGCTGAAGGCGCTGGAAGGCGACCAGAGCGACATAGGCGAGCCGTCCATTTACAAACTGGCGGATGCGCTGGACAGCTACATACCGGAGCCGGTTCGCGCCGTGGACGGCAGCTTCCTGATGCCGGTGGAAGACGTCTTCTCCATATCCGGGCGCGGCACGGTGGTAACGGGCCGGGTGGAACGGGGCATCGTCAAAGTAGGCGAGGAAATCGAGATAGTCGGATTGAAGCCCACCATCAAGACTGTCTGTACCGGCGTGGAGATGTTCAGGAAACTGCTGGACCAGGGACAGGCTGGCGACAACGTGGGCGTATTGCTGCGCGGCACCAAGCGCGAGGAAGTCGAGCGCGGGCAGGTCCTGTCCAAGCCGGGCAGCATCACCCCGCATACCAAGTTTGCCGCCGAGATATACGTTCTGAGCAAGGAAGAAGGCGGGCGTCATACACCTTTTTTCCAGGGCTACCGTCCCCAGTTCTACTTCCGCACCACTGACGTGACGGGTGCGATTGAACTGCCGGCGGGTACCGAGATGGTGATGCCGGGCGACAATGTGTCGGTGACGGTAAACCTCATTGCGCCGATCGCGATGGAAGAAGGTCTGCGTTTTGCCATTCGCGAGGGCGGCAGAACCGTTGGCGCAGGCGTGGTGGCAAAAATTATAGAGTAACAACAGGATCAAGGATAGGATTTAAGATTCGTACCAGGCAGCATTGAATCGTCAATTCGGAATCCGAATCCTCAACCTGAGGTTTGATTATGCAAAGCCAGAAAATTCGTATTCGCCTGAAGGCGTTTGATTACCGGTTGATAGACAAATCAGCGATGGAGATCGTTGAAACTGCGAAACGTACCGGCGCTGTGGTCAAAGGTCCGGTTCCTTTGCCGACTCGCATTGAGCGCTTCGACGTACTGCGGTCTCCCCATGTTAACAAGACTTCACGCGACCAGTTCGAGATTCGCACTCATCTGCGCCTTATGGACATCATGGATCCCACCGATAAGACCGTCGATGCCCTGATGAAGCTGGACCTCCCAGCCGGCGTGGATGTGGAAATAAAGTTGTGAGTTTTTAAACCGATCTTCAGTTATTCGTCTACTACGAATAACTTGGACTCCTGATTCAATCGGATTTACATCGCCGGTCAATTGTAATCGGCACCTTTTTAAAAAGGTAATTAAAATGAGTTTAGGACTCGTCGGCCGCAAGGTTGGCATGACCCGTATTTTCACCGACGATGGCGACAGCCAGCCGGTCACGGTGCTGGACGTGTCTAACAATCGTGTCACCCAGATTAAAACTCCCGCCACAGACGGGTATTCCGCGGTCCAGGTCACTTTCGGCAAACGTCGCCCCATTCGCGTCAACAAACCTTCGGCAGGGCACTTTGCTAAGGCTGCAGTGGAAGCCGGTCATGTGCTCAAGGAATTTCGGGTGAAGGGGGAGGTAATCAATAACCTCAAGCTAGGTGCGGTAATAGGATCTGAAATATTTCAGGCAGGGCAGAAAGTTGATGTAACCGGTATTTCCATTGGGAAAGGTTACGCCGGCGTGATCAAACGTCATGGTTTTTCCTCAAATCGTGCCAGTCATGGTAATTCGCGTTCCCACAATGTTCCGGGCTCGATAGGGATGGCGCAGGATCCGGGTCGCGTATTCCCGGGAAAACGCATGACGGGACATCTTGGAAGCGTGCAACGCACCACCCAGAATCTTGAAGTGCTCCGGGTAGATGGAGAGCGCGGCCTGTTACTCATCAAGGGTGCGATTCCCGGGTCAAGAGGTGGAGACGTGGTGGTGCATCCAAGCGTGAAGATCAGCAGGATAGGTGCAAAGCCAGCTATCAAGACGGCCGCGAAAAGCGCCACAAAATCCGGTAAGAGGTAGGGTGGATAATGGAACTTAAACTCATCGATGATAACGGCCAGTCAGCAACCAGTGTTGCGGCGTCCGATGTTCTGTTTGGCCGCGAGTATAATGAATCGCTGGTACACCAGGTCGTGACTGCTTATCTTGCCAATGCCCGTAGCGCTAATCGAGCCCAAAAGGGACGTTCCGATGTCGCGAAATCCACCCGCAAGCCCTGGCGGCAGAAGGGTACCGGCCGCGCGCGCGCCGGGATGGCCTCCAGTCCCTTGTGGCGTGGCGGAGGCAAAATCTTTCCCAATAGTCCCTTGGAGAATTTCAGCCATAAGGTCAATCGGAAAATGTATCGAGCGGGTCTCGGTGCCATCCTGTCTCAACTTGCGCGTGAAAACCGCGTGTCGGTGGTAGAGAATTTTGTTATGGATACGCCCAAGACCAAGGTGCTGGCTGATAAATTGAAGAATATGGGATTGGACGAGGTCATGATTATTACTGACCAAATGGATGAGAATCTCTATTTATCATCGCGGAACTTGCCGCGTGTGAAAATAGTGGAAGCGGGCCATGCTGATCCGGTCAGTCTTATGCGTTTTTCGAGCGTACTGATAACACGTGGTGCGTTGACCAAAATGGAGGAGATGCTTGCATGAGTACGCCAACATTTAATCCGGAACGCCTGATGCAAGTAATTCTGTCGCCTCAGGTGTCAGAGAAGGCTACTTTCATAGCCGAAAAATATAACCACGTAATCTTTCGCGTGGCACAAAACGCGACGAAGCCGGAAATCAAGGCGGCTGTCGAGTTGATGTGGAAGGCCCAGAATATCGAGGTCGAAGGTGTGCAAGTAGCAAACGTCAAAGGAAAGGAAAAACGCTTTGGCCGTTTCATGGGGCGTCGCAGCAATTGGAAGAAAGCGTATGTCAGCATCAAGGCCGGCCAGGAAATCAATTTTTCTGAAATTGCTCAAGGAGAAGTCAAGTAATGGCACTGGTTAAAGTCAAACCAACTTCTCCCGGCCGTCGCTCGGTAGTCAAAGTTGTCAATCCGCAGTTGCACAAGGGCGAACCTTATGCTCGGCTGTTGGAAAAGCAAAACCACACCGCAGGTCGTAACAACAAGGGCCACATTACCACTCGTCATATGGGGGGTGGCCACAAGCAGCATTATCGAATTGTGGATTTTCGGCGCAACAAGGATGGAGTAGCCGCCAGGATTGAGCGTTTGGAATATGATCCAAATCGCAGTGCCAACCTGGCACTGCTTTGCTATAGCGATGGCGAGCGCCGCTATATTATTGCGCCGAAGGGTGTCGCGGCTGGCATGCAACTGATGAGCGGCGCGGATGCGCCCATCAAGAACGGCAACGCATTGCCGCTACGTAATATTCCGGTTGGCAGCACCATCCACTGTGTGGAAATGATGCCTGGTAAAGGTGCGCAACTGGCCCGTTCGGCAGGGACATCGGTGCAGCTCCTCGCCCGCGAAGGCGATTACGCTCAGTTGCGCCTCCGTTCGGGGGAGATCCGAAAAGTACACGTGAATTGCCGTGCCACGCTAGGTGAGGTCGGAAACGAGGAGCATAATCTCCGGTCGATTGGCAAGGCCGGCGCACAGCGATGGCGCGGTATCCGGCCCACCGTGCGCGGCGTGGTAATGAATCCCGTAGATCACCCTCATGGCGGTGGTGAAGGTAAAACCGCTGCCGGGCGCCATCCGGTCAGCCCATGGGGAACACCCGCCAAGGGGTTCCGTACGCGCGCCAACAAACGTACAGATGGTATGATCGTACGGCGCCGTTATTCAAATAAAGGATAATGCATCATGGCACGTTCCGTAAAAAAAGGCCCCTTTGTTGACTTGCACCTGATAGCCAAGGTAGAGGCCGCGCGTGCAACCAATGACAAGCGTCCCATCAAAACCTGGTCGCGGCGCTCAACAGTTTTACCGGATTTTATTGGTTTGACTATCGCGGTGCATAACGGTAAGCAGCACGTTCCGGTATATGTTACCGAGAACATGGTCGGGCACAAGCTTGGAGAATTCTCGCATACCCGTACTTTCAAGGGACATTCAGGCGATCGGAAAGCTACGACCGCCAGGAAATAGGAATACTTAATTATGGAAACAACTGCTGTATTGCGCGGCGTCAGGCTATCGGAGCAGAAGGGGCGGCTCGTGGCGGATCAGATCCGTGGATTGCCGGTTGACAGAGCGCTCAATCTGCTTGCCTTCAGCCCCAAAAAAGGCGCGGTCATCATTCGGAAGCTGCTCGAATCGGCCATCGCCAATGCCGAGCACAATGATGGAGCGGATATAGACGAATTAAAGGTGTCGACGATATATGTCGATCGTGGACCGTCAATGATGCGTACCAGTGCGCGTGCCAAAGGCCGTGGCAATCGCATCGTCAAGCCAACCTGTCATATTCTTCTTACTGTTGGCGACAAAGCCGGCAACAAAAAATAAGGACATACCGGACATTATGGGACAAAAAATAAATCCGACAGGTTTCAGGCTTTCAGTACTGAAAAACTGGTCGTCAAAGTGGTACGCCAATGGGAAAAACTTCCCGGGAATGCTGAACGAAGACATAAAGGTCCGGGAGTACCTGAAAAAGAAACTGGCGCACGCATCGGTGGGCCGGGTGGTTATCGAGCGGCCCTCGAAGAACGCGCGCATCACCATTTACAGTTCCCGTCCAGGCGTGGTGATCGGCAAGAAAGGCGAGGACATAGAAGTTCTGCGTGGGGCGTTGCAGAAGCTCATGGGCGTCCCGGTACATGTAAACATCGAGGAAATCCGCAAACCTGAAATTGATGCGCAACTGATCGCGGACAATATTGCGCAGCAGCTGGAAAAACGTATCATGTTTCGTCGCGCCATGAAGCGCGCAATGCAGAATGCAATGCGGCTCGGTGCGCAGGGCATCAAAATCATGAGTGCTGGCCGCCTGAACGGCATTGAAATCGCGCGTACCGAGTGGTATCGGGAAGGCCGCGTGCCACTTCACACTTTGCGTGCTGACCTTGATTATGGTACTTCCGAAGCCAAGACTACCTACGGTGTAATTGGAATTAAAGTATGGGTATTCAAGGGTGAAGTACTAGGTCGAAATGAGCAGACAGGGGCGCCAGCATCAGCAACGCAAGTACCAGCCCCCGCAGGTGAGCCCGAAGGCCGGCGTCCAGCCAGAAAAGCACCTGGAAGAGCCGATAGCAGGACTGAAGCGAAAGCCAGAAGGCCGGACAGCGCGGTCGAGGACACCTCCCTCAAACCTGCAACGACAAAGACAGTAAAGCCAGGAGCTAAAGATGCAGCAACCAGCTAGAACCAAGTACCGCAAACAGCAAAAAGGGCGCAATACCGGTGTTGCCACTCGTGGCGCCAAGGTCAGCTTTGGCGAGTATGGGCTCAAGGCGATTGGTCGCGGCCGGTTAACAGCCCGGCAGATCGAGGCCGCGCGGCGTGCCATGACGCGGCATATAAAGCGCGGTGGCCGCATCTGGATTCGTATTTTTCCGGATAAACCGATTTCCCATAAGCCGGCAGAGGTACGGATGGGCAATGGCAAGGGAAATCCTGAATACTTCGTTGCGGAAATTCAGCCGGGCAAGATGCTGTACGAAATGGACGGGGTCGATGAAGTGCTGGCAAGGCAAGCGTTTCGCCTGGCGGCTGCTAAGCTGCCGATCCTGACTACGTTTGTTGTAAGACAAGTAGGCGGTTAATCATGAAATCGAAAGTCAAAGACTTGAAGACCAGGAATCCTGTGGAGCTGCAGCAGGAGCTACTGGAACTTTTGAGAGCGCAGTTTGGCCTGCGCATGCAGCATACAACCCAGCAGTTGGGCAATACTACTCAATTACGTAATGTGCGCCGCGATATCGCCCGCGTGAAAACCATTCTCAGCCAGAAGGCAAAGCAGTCATGAGCGAATCCAAGTTGAGTACCCTTAGCGGAAAGGTGGTGAGTGACAAAATGGATAAAACCATTACCGTTCTGGTTGAGCGAAAGGTCAAGCACCCGCTGTACGGCAAGATTATGGTTCGGTCAAAAAAGTACCATGTCCATGACGAAAATAATGAATTTCATCCGGGCGACAGGGTGGTAATTGAAGAATGCCGGCCTCTGTCTAAAACGAAAGCCTGGCGCGTCGTCAAGTTAATGGAGAAGGAAAGTCAGATTAGCTGATCAGTTCCAAGACGGACGTTTGGGAATTACCGTTCCGCCTTGCATTTCTGATAGGGTTGCCTTATAATTCGGCCTCTTCATTTTTCAGATGTTTAATTTTTGCAGCCTTTAGTATTCTGGCGGCATCACAACCCGGACGGGTTCCAATACTATCCACGCCTTGGCTTGGGCTGGAAAAGTTGGAGAGAGTGAGTAAATAATGATCCAAATGCAATCGATTCTGCAAGTCGCGGATAATACGGGCGCGCGTTCAATCATGTGCATCAAGGTATTGGGTGGCTCTAAACGGCGTTATGCCGGTATTGGTGATGTCATAAAGGTCAGTATCAAGGATGTTGCGCCCAGGGGACGGGTAAAAAAAGGCGAAGTATACAATGCCGTTGTGGTCCGTACCGCAAAAGGAGTGCGCCGAGCCGATGGCTCACTGATCAAGTTTGACGGCAATGCTGCGGTGCTGCTGAACGCCAAGCTGGAGCCGATAGGCACACGTATTTTTGGCCCGGTTACGCGTGAATTACGTAACGCGCGCTTCATGAAAATCGTTTCGCTTGCGCCAGAAGTTCTGTAAGCACGGGATAAGGAGCGAAATATGCGAAAAATAAAGAAGGGGGATGATGTGATCATCATCACCGGCAAGGACAAGGGTAAGCGCGGCACCGTGTTGCGCATGGTTAGCACCGATCTGGTGTTGATCGAGGGAGCCAACAAAGTCAAGAAACACCAGCGGCCGAATCCGAATAAGGGTGCGCCGGGTGGAATCGTCGAGATGGAAAATCCCATCCAGGTTTCAAATGTGGCGATTTATAACCCTATAACACAAAAAGCAGACCGGATAGGTTTTAAAACTCTTGAAGGGAAAGGCAAGGTCCGTTATTTCAAGTCGAGCGGCGAACTGCTTGATGCCTGAAAAGGTAAAGGGAAGATAAAGATATATGGCTCGTTTACAAGAATATTACCGCAGCGACGTAGTAAAAAAGCTGATGGAGCAATTCGGTTACAAATCTGTAATGGAAGTGCCGCGCATTGAGAAAATTACTCTTAACATGGGGGTGGGCGAGGCGGTCGCTGACAAGAAAATCATGGACAACGCCGTAAATGACATGCAAAAGATCGCGGGTCAGAAACCTGTGGTGACCAGGGCACGAAAATCCATCGCCACTTTCAAGGTTCGGGATGGCTATCCAGTGGGCTGTATGGTGACATTGCGTCGTATTCGTATGTACGAGTTTCTTGATCGGCTGGTAAGCGTGGCAATACCGCGTATTCGCGATTTTCGCGGCATTTCGGGCAGGGCCTTTGACGGGCGCGGCAATTATAATATGGGCGTAAAGGAGCAGATTATTTTTCCGGAAATAGAGTACGACAAGATCGACGCACTACGGGGAATGAATATCACTATTACTACCACCGCGAAAACCGACGCGGAAGCCAAGGCATTGTTGGCGGCGTTCAAATTTCCATTCAAAAACTGAGAGTAGCATGGCTAAAGTCGCTGTAATCAACCGGGACCTGAAGCGCCGCGAAACGGTGAAGAAGTATGCTGCACGGCGCGCTGAACTATTGGTCATTATTAATGACGCCAATATGAGCGATGAGGACCGTCATTCTGCCAGAATAAAGCTACAGATGTTGCCGCGCAACTCCAGTCCGGTTCGATTGCGTAATCGCTGCTCATTGACTGGCCGTCCTCGTGGCGTTTACAGCAAGTTCGGTCTGGGACGCGGCAAGCTTCGCGATATCGCCATGAGTGGAGAAATTCCCGGCATGATCAAGGCAAGCTGGTAGAGGCGAGAAGTGGACTTTGCGGGTGCGAGCAAACAAGATGTCCGGCGAGACTCAGTCATTTCAAAAGAGCAGGCCCGAGATGATCTATGTAAATTATTCAGAGATTGTGTATATGGCTATTACGGAAATCGGATTTCTAGAGGTGCCCCTAGATGAGCATGAGTGACCCCATTGCTGATATGTTGACGCGAATTCGTAATGCGCAGCGTTCGGAGAAAGCATCTGTTGTAATGCCTGCCTCCAAGCTTAAAGCAGCCATCGCACAAGTACTTAAGGATGAAGGGTACGTCGAGGATTTTGCGGTTCATGAAGCTGACGGCAAACCGGTGCTCAACATCAACCTGAAATATTACGCCGGACGTCCGGTAATCGAGAAAATCGAACGTGTAAGCCGTCCTGGATTACGAATTTACAAAGCCAGTGACAAACTCCCTAGTGTAATGAACGGTCTTGGCGTGGCGATAGTATCAACATCAAAGGGTGTAATGACCGAACGTAAAGCCCGCGCCAGTGGCGTTGGCGGTGAAGTGTTGTGCATAGTGGCCTAAGGGTATAGAAAATGTCTCGAGTGGGTAAAAATCCTGTGCCAGTTCCGGCAAACGTCGAAGTGATCCTGTCACCTTCGGAGGTGTCGGTAAAAGGACCGTTGGGCACGTTGCGGCATAATCTTGTTTCCGATATTGCTATTGAGCGCGACGGCGAAACTTTGCTGGTGAAAGCTTCCAACGACTCCAAGCAGGCAAACGCGATGTCCGGGACTACCCGCGCGCTGCTGGCCAATATGGTCAAAGGGGTAACCAGCGGTTTCGAAAAAAAATTGACCTTGGTGGGCGTGGGCTATCGCGCCCAGGCTGCAAGTGATGTTCTGAACCTGACCTTGGGATTTTCACATCCCGTCACTCATAAAATGCCCGAGGGCGTTAGGGTGGAAACGCCCACTCAAACGGAAGTCATTATCAAGGGAATGGATAAGCAGCAAGTTGGCCAGGTGGCAGCGGACATACGCGCATATCGCAAGCCGGAGCCCTATAAAGGCAAGGGCGTGCGTTACGCCGACGAAGTAATCGTCATGAAAGAAACCAAGAAAAAATAATTAGGGTAGATATGCCAAATCCAACAGAATCCCGTCTGCGCCGTGCTCGTCGAACTCGCGCGAAGATAGTCGAGTTAAAGGTGGTGCGTTTGGCGGTGCATCGCAGCAATTCTCATATTTATGCACAACTGATAGATGGCACTGGTGCCAGGGTTTTGACCAGCGCATCTACCCTGGAACCGGAGTTGCGGAAAGATCTGCCAAACGGAGGCACCATAGATGCGGCGGCGGCTGTAGGCAAAAGGGTTGCGGAGAAGGCACGAGGCCTGGGTATAGAGATAGTTGCATTTGACCGTTCAGGCTTTAAATATCATGGGCGCGTGAAGGCGTTGGCCGAAGCTGCCCGTGAGCACGGCCTCAAATTCTAAGTGAGGAAAGATAATGGCTAAGATGCAGGGACGGATGCAGGGGAAGGTACCCCAGGGTGATGATCGAGGTGACGGGCTCAAGGAAAAAATGGTAGCGATCAATCGCGTTACCAAAGTAGTCAAGGGGGGACGCATTCTTGGTTTCGCTGCCTTGACAGTGGTCGGGAACGGAGACGGTGGCGTTGGCATGGGCAAGGGAAAGTCCCGCGAAGTGCCGGTTGCGGTACAAAAAGCAATGGATGAAGCGCGTCGCAAGATGATCAAGGTAAATCTCAAGAACGGCACGCTACACCACCCGGTTATAGGAAAACATGGCGCCGCGACGGTATATATGCAACCTGCATCCGAGGGGACTGGTATTATTGCCGGCGGTCCGATGCGGGCAATATTTGAGGTGATGGGCGTGCACAACATCCTTGCGAAATGTATCGGTTCCACCAATCCATATAATGTCGTGCGTGCGACCTTGCACGGTTTGCAAACAATGAATACGCCGTCGGAGATCGCAGCGAAGCGTGGCAAGAGCGTCGAAGAAATCATGGGGCTGGCTAAATGACCATGAATGAAAAGAAAATCAAGGTTACCTTGATAAAGAGCCTGATCGGCACGAAAAGGTCACATCGAGCAACCGCGCGTGGTCTGGGACTCCGCGGGATTAACAGCAGCGTGGAGCTGGAAGATACTCCGGCGGTGCGAGGTATGATCAACAATATTTATTACCTCGTTAAAAGTGAGGCGTAGATGCGGCTGAATTCCATTAAACCTGCGGCTGGCGCCAAGCACTCCAAGCGGCGCGTGGGCCGAGGCATTGGCTCCGGGATCGGGAAGACTGCAGGGCGAGGTCACAAGGGGCAAAAATCCCGTTCGGGTGGCTTTCACAAGGTTGGCTTCGAGGGTGGCCAGATGCCCTTGCAGCGCCGTTTGCCCAAGCGCGGCTTTATTTCCCTGACTCGAAAAGACATTGCCGAAGTGCGGCTGTCAGCTCTGGCGGGACTGCCTGGTGACGCTATTGATATCCTTATATTGAAGCAGGCAGGCATTGTTCCCGGGTCAGCCATGGCGGCGAAGGTAATACTTTCGGGAAAGATCGAGCGGGCGGTAAAATTGCAGGGAATCGCGGTAACAAAAGGCGCGAAAGCCGCAATTGAAGCTGTTGGCGGTAGTGTTGAATAAGCTCAAGAGGACATATATTGGCCGCTAGCGAATCTTTGCGGGGACTTTCCGGGAAACTCGGTGACTTGAAACGCCGGTTATGGTTTCTGCTGCTCGCGTTGGTTGTCTATCGCATCGGCGCGCATGTTCCGGTGCCCGGTATTGACCCCGTCGTGCTTAAAGACTTGTTCGAGTCGCAGCAGGGAGGCATTCTTGGCATGTTCAACATGTTTTCCGGGGGCGCGCTTTCCCGCTTTTCGATTTTTGCTCTGGGGATCATGCCCTATATTTCCGCCTCGATCATCATGCAACTGGGAACCGTTGCGTTCCCGACCCTGGAGGCGCTGAAAAAGGAAGGCGAATCTGGACGCAGGAAGATTACCCAGTACACCCGATATGGCACGCTGGGATTGGCGCTCGTGCAAGGCTATGGTATTTCGATCGCGTTGCAGGCTCAGGCGGGACTGGTGATTGAACCCGGACCGATGTTCCTGTTGACGACCGTTATAACGCTCGTTACAGGAACGATATTCCTCATGTGGCTAGGGGAGCAGATTACGGAACGTGGCATAGGCAATGGCATATCGCTGATCATTTTTGCCGGCATTGCGGCCGGTCTCCCCAGTGCAATAGGGGGAACGCTCGAGCTGGTTCGAACAGGCGCGATGCATTTTCTGGTGGCGTTGGGAATCTTCGTGGCGGCGACGGCGGTAACGGCCTTTGTGGTCTTCGTGGAACGTGGCCAGCGCAAGATATTGGTAAATTATGCCAAGCGCCAGGTTGGGCGGAAGGTTTATGGCGGGCAAAGTTCCCATTTGCCGCTGAAACTGAATATGTCTGGCGTGATTCCGCCGATCTTTGCTTCCAGCATTATATTGTTTCCGGCCACGCTTGCCGGATGGTTTGCCACGGGTGAATCAATGAGCTGGCTCAAGGATATCAGCGGTGCGCTATCTCCGGGTCAGCCGATCTACGTCATCATGTATGCGGCAATGATCATATTTTTCTGCTTCTTCTATACAGCGCTGGTATTCAACCCCAGGGAGACCGCCGAAAATCTGAAAAAAAGCGGAGCATTCATCCCCGGGATCCGTCCGGGCGAGCAGACTGCACGGTATATCGAACGGATCATGTTAAGGCTTACATTGGCGGGAGCAATTTACGTAACGCTCGTGTGCTTGCTACCGGAGTTTCTGATTTTGAAATGGAATGTGCCTTTTTACTTTGGAGGAACTTCCCTGCTTATTATTGTCGTAGTGACGATGGACTTCATGGCGCAGGTACAGGCATATATCATGTCTCACCAATACGAGAGCCTATTGAAGAAAACCAACTTCAAGGGCGGTGGCGGATTGCCGGCGAGATAGTGCAACCAGGGACAGGATGACAAAGGAAGAGACGATACAGATGCAAGGCGAGATACTGGAAACGTTGCCGAACGCAACGTTCCGGGTCAAGCTGGAAAACGGGCACGTAGTTCTGGGGCATATTTCGGGTAAGATGCGGATGCATTATATTCGGATACTACCGGGCGATAAGGTAACCGTGGACTTGACGCCTTACGATTTAAGCAGAGCGCGGATTACATTTCGCGCCAAATAGTTGGAAAGGAGCATTCATGAAAGTGTTGGCCTCAGTAAAAAAAATCTGCCGTAATTGCAAAATTATCAGACGCAATCGAGTCGTGCGGGTAATTTGTACCGATCCGAGACACAAGCAGCGCCAGGGGTAATCGGATAAGCCTTGCTTTCGATGTTATAATTCAAAAATTTTCTGGGAAAACTGTATGGCCCGTATCGCTGGAGTAAATATCCCAAATCATCAGCATGCCGAAATTGCATTGACATCGATTTACGGCATCGGACGCACCCGCGCGCGTGAAATTTGTGCAGCGTCTGGAATCGGTCCATCGACGAAGATCAAAGATGTAACTGATGTTCAGATGGACATGCTGCGGGATAACGTCGCGAAGTTTGCGGTTGAAGGCGATTTGCGGCGTGAAGTATCAATGAATATTAAACGTTTGATGGATCTTGGTTGCTACCGTGGATTGCGCCACCGTCGCGGCCTGCCGGTACGGGGTCAACGAACCCGTACAAATGCCAGGACACGTAAAGGTCCCCGCAAGGCCGTTCGGGCCTCAAGCGGAAAGGCCGCAAGATAACTGTTATTCAAGCTAACCGAGCGGTAGTAAAAAGGGATAATTCGATATGGTAAAAGCAGCCACACGGGTACGCAAGAAAGTCAAGAAGAACGTGGCGGAAGGTATTGCGCATGTTCACGCCTCATTCAATAACACGATCGTGACCATTACAGACCGTCAGGGTAATGCCCTGTCGTGGGCGACCTCCGGAGGCGCCGGTTTCAAGGGATCGCGAAAGAGCACTCCCTTTGCTGCCCAGGTTGCGGCTGAGCAAGCCAGCAAGGTTGCGCAGGAATGCGGTGTAAAGAATTTGGAGGTGCGTATCAAAGGTCCCGGTCCGGGGCGTGAATCCGCAGTGCGTGCATTGAACGCAGCGGGTTTTAAAATCACCAGTATTTCGGATGTGACGCCAGTTCCACATAACGGCTGCCGTCCTCCGAAGAAACGCCGTATTTAAGGAGTAGATAGTGGCTAGAAATCTTGACCCCAAATGTCGCCAGTGTCGACGCGAGGGAGAGAAGTTGTTCCTGAAAGGCGAAAAGTGTTTCACCGACAAGTGCGCGATTGAGCGGCGCAATTATGCTCCCGGTCAACATGGTCAAAAGAGCGCGCGTCTATCCGATTATGGAGTACAGCTCCGCGAGAAGCAGAAGCTGCGCCGGATATACGGGATATTGGAGCGTCAGTTCCGCAATAACTACGAGTTGGCTGACAGGCAGCGAGGCGTGACGGGTGAGAATTTGCTTCAATTGCTGGAATGCCGCCTGGATACCGTTTCATATCGTATGGGTTTTGGCGCATCGCGTTCAGAAGCGCGCCAGATCGTACGTCATAACGCAGTCATGGTAAATGGGCGTAGAGTCAATATTCCTTCCTATCAGGTCAAGCCGGGGGATGTAATAGAGGTGACCGAAAAAGCTAAAAACCACCTGCGGATAAAAGCCGCGGTTGAAGCTGCCGAGCAGAGGACATTTCCGGAGTGGATAGAGGTGGATGTCAAAGCGATGAAAGGCACCTTCAAGGTTAAGCCGGAAAGGTCCGATTTGCCCTCGAGTATCAATGAATCATTAGTCATTGAGCTGTATTCCAAGTAATCAACTGCCAAGCTCTCCGCAAAAGGATCAGGCTATGCCAAGCAACACTTTTCTTACGCCGCGCATTATCGACGTGCAGAATATTTCCCCGCTACACGCCAAGATTACCATGGAACCGTTTGAACGCGGCTACGGGCACACTTTGGGAAACGCGTTGCGTCGGATTCTGCTATCGTCAATGCCCGGATTCGCCCCGACTGAAGTTCAGATTAGCGGGGTGGTGCATGAATATTCGGCTCTGGACGGCGTGCAGGAGGATGTTGTCGATATCCTGCTTAATCTCAAGGGCATTGTTCTGAAACTGCATAACCGTACCGAGGCTACTCTGATCCTCAAAAAGAAAGGCGAAGGGACGGTCACCGCGAGTGATATCGAAGCCGGCCACGATGTGGAGATCATCAATCCGGATCACGTAGTGGCGCACCTTACCGCAGGCGGTAAGCTGGATATGCAAATTAAGGTAGAGCTGGGGCGTGGTTATGTTCCTGGAACAGTGCGGCAACTGGCAAACGAGGCTCGTACCATCGGCAGCATTTTGCTGGATGCGTCCTTCAGTCCCGTTAGGCGTGTAAGCTATGCGGTGGAAAGCGCCCGGGTTGAACAGCGTACCGACCTGGACAAGTTGATTATGGATATTGAAACCAATGGAGTCGTCGATCCAGAGGAAGCGATTCGTTATGCGGCGAAGGTATTGGTGGAGCAGCTTTCCGTATTTGCTGACCTCAAGGGTACGCCTTTACCGGTTGAACAGCCGAAATTGCCTCAGATTGATCCGGTTTTATTGCGGCCAGTGGATGATCTTGAACTTACTGTACGTTCTGCCAATTGCCTGAAGGCGGAGAACATTTACTATATTGGTGACTTGATTCAGCGTACTGAAACCGAGCTGCTGAAAACCCCGAACCTGGGCAGGAAGTCGTTAAACGAAATCAAGGAAGTACTGGCCTCACGTGGGTTGACTCTGGGCATGAAACTGGAAAGCTGGCCGCCTTCCAATCTTGATAAAGGTAAAAAGGAAACAAGTCATGCGGCACCATAATGGATTAAGGAAACTGAATCGCACAAGCAGCCATCGGCTGGCAATGCTGCGTAATATGACGAATTCTCTATTGCGGCACGAGGTTATTAAAACTACGCTGCCGAAAGCAAAGGAGTTGCGTCGTGTAATTGAGCCAATGATAACGTTAGGCAAAAAGCCTTCGCTTGCGAATAGACGGTTAGCCTTTGATCGATTGCGCGACCGCGATATGGTCGGCAAGTTGTTTGCCGAGCTCGGTCCCCGTTATCAGTCGCGAAATGGCGGTTACTTGCGTATTCTTAAATTCGGCTTTCGAAAGGGGGATAACGCGCCCATGGCGCTGGTCGAGTTAATGGATCGTCCCGAACAGGCGGTTGCGGCTGGAGCCGGCAAAGCTGATACTTAAGTACTTGCGAATCGCGGGATTAAAAAGAGCCGGGTTAACCCGGCTTTTTTATGCCTGATAAGATTATAATCAACGTCAAGCGGTACCGGGTAATATTCCTTTTGGTTGAGATGGGGTCATTTGGATGGATTTAACAAATTGGACTGACAACGAACTTGTTTCGGTTCGCGAGAAGCTTCAATCATGGCGCGACCAACGAGAGGAGCCTACGTGGGGAAACAAGTTCTTGAACTGGACAGGGTATATGGGGGCTTTTGCATTTCTCTCCGGGCTTACCGACATTTTCTTCGGTGGACCAAATGTATCGAATGGACTCTTGATCGTACTTGGGGTTCTTGCCTGCTTTTCCTGGTATAGGGGTGAGAAGCAGCGAAAGAAAAATATAAGTTTTCTGGAAGAACTGGATCAAGAGCTTTCGCGTCGAGGTCGTAAATATAAATAAGGAGTGAACTCTGCGCCTGGACGTATGCTCCGAGATAACCAGGATTTGAATCTGAAAGAATGCGAGTTGATTTTCACTCCAAATATGCCAGATAAGGAGATTGACAAGGTTCTTCCCGATGAGGAAGACGTTGCGCTTTTTGAATCTCTCTGTCAGTTTGTATGGGTTCAGGGTGAACCGCTGCCGTTGATCTATGACGTGGAACACCCCGTTTATGCAAAGCACGGCATAGACCTTGCAGCTTTAAGACGCCTGGAGGCACTTGGCCTGGTATCGTTTGACGCAACCGGATATGTCAAAGGAAAATTCGGTAAACATACTCGCTTGTTTTATTTTCGCAAGCCGACAAAAATACAGTTCCTGCGGGAAGCAAAAAATTGCCTTGATCTCGGTCACGTCCTCCTGACCGAGAAAGGAAAAGCATTGGCGGCTGTATGCGTTGCACTGAGAAATCAGGAATTTTATGAATACGTAATTGAAAGATGGTTTCGGCAGGGGATGATTGTTTCATCCATTCTGCCAAGACGTTGAAATCTTCCTCAAAAACATGCCGACTGCGATTGCTACTTGAACTACTTGGCAAGACGCTCCCGAGCATAACGTTGCTCAGGAAATTCAAACCAGATAAGTATCAATTCCCGTTAGCAATAAATCATATTGAGCCTCCACCAGTTCCTTGATCAGCAGTGCAGGCATCCCTCCAACTACATTACCTTCCAATGCAAGCCAGCCTACTGCATCTGCAGGCCCAAGACTGACGACATAGCCTAAATCGCGATGAAAGTAGGGCTCAAGCAATTTGATTGCGCCCGAGTGCCGCAAAATATTTCTCGCCGCCAACATTCCCTTACGCACAGCGGATTGCGCTGTCATGGTATTGGAACCGGAAGAATCATAAATAGAGCAGTCGCCAGCGGTAAAGATATTCTGTAAAGGCTTCCGCTCTACCATCACCTGCCCGAAAGCATTGGCGGAACGTAGCGCGCCAGGTTTTCTACCCAGGAACAGGAATGAGATCGCGGAAGGCAAGCTGAACTGAGCGTGCGTTTCACCTTCTTCCAACAGGATATTACCTGCTTCCTGGCTCCGATAACGCGTATTAGGGTAGAAATCAATATCGAGATCAGCCATGCGTGTTTGGGCATAGGCCGAGAAACCCTCGGGAAATTGTTTAAGAACGCGGTCTTCTCCGTGAACCAACCGCAATTTGGCATCAATTTTCTGACGGCGGAGAAAATAAGCAATTTCAAAAAGAAATTGAATACCGGTGGCGCCCCCACCTATTACCGAGATCACCCGCTCGCTTTTGTTGCAGGCATCCAGGACACGGCTCAGCAGATCCGAACCCGCGGTGGTCATGAAATCTTCAAGATCAAAAATATTTTTTTGCTTCGCAATTTGGGCTATGGGTGAGCCTGACGCCATTAGAAGATAGTCAAATTCCAGAATTTCATCATTGACGGTTAGAAACTTGTCATTCTGGCACTGCCAGAGCGTGTAGTCGTCCAGCGACGGCTCGGCACGTATATGACGACAGCCAAAACGATTTTTCAGGGTAGAAAACGATATCAGGAAGTCATCCAGCGGATACCGGAAGGTTTCGTGTAAATGCGTGATCTTGAGGTGATGTGATCTTGGATCGACTATCGTGATGCGGGCTTCCGGCATGTGGCGTAACAGCGTTACCAATGCCGCGACGCCCGCGTAACCGCCACCCACGATAACGATTTTGAGTTGCTTATGTCTGGGTAGGTAAAATGGCAGAAAGGGCACGTTTTCTCCTTCGTAATACAGGTTGAATCTGGCATCCCGCCGATCATAAGTATCCCTTTAGAGATCTCAGTAGAGGCTTCTTCGCTCGTCAGGCTTCTGGTGGCAATATGACGCTTCCCGCCCTCATCTTAACTGGATTAGTAATGGGGGAGCAGCGTAGCATGAATGTTTCGGATGAGCCCGCATTTTCGTACGAAGCTCGCGCTGTCAGGACGTTTTCATCACCTTTGTCCGAGGAATCATCCAGGGCTTCCAATTCTTTGTTGCCCACTTCCAGAATGAAGTGATATCGCTTTCCCTCAATTCGGCAGGTGGGTCTTGACCCAGAAAACGTATTGCGCTCGTCAATTGAGGCACCGCATCAGAAGCATTGACAGGTGCAGCGTAGTTCTGCTTGCTGAGTTTCTCACCCTGGGCGTTCACCACCACGGGAAGATGGAAATAGGATGGGGTCGGGTAATGCAGCAGCCGCTGAAGGTATATCTGGCGAGGTGTGGAGTTCAGCAGATCTTCTCCCCGTACCACATGGCTCACTCCTTGCTCGGCATCATCCACCACCACTGCTAATTGATACGCATAGATGCCGTCGGCCCGGCGCAACACGAAATCGCCACTATCATTTTCCAGGTGCTGACGAACCGGACCCTGAAACGCATCGTTAAATTCAATCAACGTGTTATCGGTTTTTAACCGCCATGCTCCTGAATACCCCTCGGAGGAGGAGCGCCCTCGGCAAGTGCCGGGATAAACGGCACCATCTATTCCTCTGTGTGCGGAATCGGCGATTTCTTTACGGCTGCAAGTGCAGCGATAAACCAGGTTCTGCCTTTCAAGTATGGCGAGCGGAGTCTGATACGCGTTGTACCGCTGGTTTTGGTAGATTACCTCGCCATCCCATTCCATTCCCAGCGCATCAAGCGTTTTCAGGATTACTCTTGAGGCGCCCGGCACTTCACGCAGGGGATCGAGATTCTCGATCCTGACCAGCCATTCCCCATGGTTCGATCTCGCCTCCAGATAGCTTCCTACCGCAGCGACAAGAGAGCCGAAGTGCAGCGGTCCAGTCGGAGATGGAGCGAAACGGCCACGATAAATTGGCCCGGCAGGTAGACTTATGGGCACCGGATTTGCGGGCGATGGTTTTCGTAAAGGCATTTCCTGCCAAATTTTACCGCTTTGTTCGATTAAAGTTGATCCTCAATCAAGACCACCAGTATATTCAAACAAGACAAATTGGTGAACTGCAATCAATGACATGATGAAATAGCGGCACGGCGAGGGCAGATAATTCTCCAAAGCGGCTGTCCCAGCTATCACTCCAAACCGTCGGAAATCGATATGACGTCTCCAGCAAGACGGACTCAATCTGGCAATTTTTCCTGCGGAATAAGTAATAGGTCAATGAGTTAAAGAAATGCGATTTTCGGGAATACCGAATAGCCCCGTAAGGTATATCTTTTGGCATGGAAATTGCTCCATCCTATGCTCTGACAAACTGCTTGACTTGGTGAATCTACAGGGATAGTCTTTACGGGGTTGTGGGTATGTAAAGTACTGGTAGGAACAATATTGGTGGTACCAGCGGT
>NZ_FOVJ01000007.1 GCF_900115125.1 Nitrosospira briensis
TTGCGGCGCAGATCATCACCCGCTACTCCAACCTGACGGACGTCGTCTGGAACGGCCAGAGCAAAGTCATCCTCAACAACCGGATCGTACCGTAAGCGGCTGACGAGGTGATTAGCTGAAGCTGCTTTGGCTTTACGAGCAACGCCCCGCTCCCCGAATCCGGGGAGCGGGGCGTTTTAACTTGCACGACCACGGTGACGCTCTGGATACCCGCTTTCGCGGGTATGACTGTTGTGGTGTTTGATAGCTGGATCAACTGCTGGCGATCGCGTTGAATGATTTGGCCGACCAGGCATGACTTTGCAGCATTTGCCGGCTTCTATTCATTGCGTGCGGGAACCAGTACTTCCCGGTTACCGTTGGTCTGCATGGCTGAAACCAGACCGGCGCGTTCCATTTCTTCAATCAGCCGCGCCGCCCGGTTGTAACCAATGCGCAAATGCCGCTGTACCAGTGAAATGGAGGCACGGCGGGACTTGAGCACCACTCCCACGGCTTCGTCATAAAGCGGATCGGATTCCCCGCCTTCCTGCGCTGCCATGCTCCCACTGTCGCCCGCCCCGTTATCCTCTTCCAATGCGTTAAGCACGCCATCCACATAACGCGGCTCACCGTGCTCCTTCAGATATTCCACAACCCGGTGCACTTCCTGATCCGCAACGAACGCGCCATGCACTCGTTGCGGATACCCACTGCCCGGCGGCAGATAAAGCATATCGCCCTGCCCCAGCAGCGCTTCCGCCCCCATCTGATCGAGTATCGTGCGGGAATCAACCTTGCTGGATACCTGAAACGCGACCCGCGTCGGAATGTTCGCCTTGATCAGGCCGGTAATCACATCCACCGAGGGCCGCTGGGTGGCGAGCAATAAATGTACACCCGCGGCACGCGCCTTTTGCGCAAGCCTGGCAATCAATTCCTCCACCTTCTTGCCGACCACCATCATCAGATCCGCCAGCTCATCTATCACCACTACAATCAGCGGCATCTCTTCCAGCGGTTCCGGCGCATCGGGCGTAAGGCTGAATGGGTTGGTCAGCGGTTTCTCGTTCTTGATCGCGTCGCGGATCTTCTGATTGTAACCAGCGAGATTACGCACCCCCAACGCAGACATCAGCTTATAGCGCCGCTCCATTTCCGCCACACCCCATCGGAGCGCGCTCGCCGCCTGCCGCATATCTGTTACCACAGGTGCCAGCAGATGCGGAATGCCCTCATATACGGACAACTCAAGCATCTTCGGGTCTACCAGGATCAGGCGCACCTGCTCAGGCGTCGCCTTGTAGATGAGGCTTAGTATCATTGCATTGATCGCCACCGACTTGCCTGATCCCGTCGTTCCCGCCACCAGTACATGCGGCATTCTTGCCAGGTCCGCCACGACCGGATGTCCGCCGATGTCCTTGCCCAGCGCAATCGTCAAAGGCGACGCCATCTCCGCATAGGCCTGCGAACTGAGAATTTCTGATAGCCGCACCACCTGCCGTCTTGGATTGGGAATTTCCAGGCCCATGCTGGTCTTGCCCGGGATCGTTTCAACCACCCGTATGCTCACCACGGATAACGATCGCGCCAGGTCTTTCACCAGGTTGAGTATCTGGTTGCCTTTAACGCCGACGGCGGGCTCTATTTCATAGCGGGTAATGACGGGACCGGGATATGCCGCCACCACTTTAACCTCCACGCCAAAATCAATCAGTTTCCGTTCAATGAGGCGGGAAGTAAATTCGAGCGTGTCGGTGGACAATATCTCCACATCCTTCTTCGGCGGCTCATCCAGGAGACGCAATGGCGGCAACGGCGAATCAGGCAGATCAACGAATAGGGGCGTCTGTTTTTCCTTGATTACCCGAGGCGACTTCGGAATCGCGGTGGCCGGCTGTTCAATGTGTAAAGGTGGGCTCTCGTGGAAACGTTTCTTTCCCACCTCGACGAGCTCCTCGCGTTTGACTGCCGAGGCCAGTCCTGCGCGGCGATCTTGCCAGTTCTCCCATTGCCGTTTGAGGAGCAGGCAACTCCCCTCGATGATGGCGCCCAGTTTTTCAACGAAGCGCAACCACGAAAGGCCGGTAAACAGGCTGAAACCGATTGCAATCAATATGACCAGCGCGAGCGTCGCGCCGGTGAAACCCAGCATCTGGGACAGGTTCTTGCTGATTACCAGGCCCAGCACACCGCCCGGTGTCTGAGGCAAGGTTATCTGGAGCGTATAAAACCGCAGCGCTTCAAGTCCGCTGCTGGCAATCAGCAATACCAGAAAACCCGCGACGGATACAAACAAGGGACGTCGGTCGAAAACTCCTCCATCAAGGCGGTGGTACGACCATGAGACCAGGAAGAGAAAGAATAATACCGACCACCAGGCTGAAGCGCCGAATAAATACAATAACAAGTCTGACAACCATGCGCCCGCAAGCCCGCCGGGGTTTTGGGCTTGAGCGCTCCCGCTGTGCGACCATCCCGGGTCGGCGCGATCATATCCATAAAATATCAGCACCAGATAAAGCACCACGCCCAGCAACGCAAGCCCGGCGGCCTCGCGCAGCAACCGGGCGAGCCGGGGCGGCAGGGGATTGGAGCTTGATTTTTTCGCCATCGGCTTGTTGACAAAGCTCATGGATAGTGCCGGACGACCTCGGGATAAAGAAAAGTTAACTGATTATATAGGGTTAAAGCAGGGGTAAAAAGCGAAACGGCCGCTTCGTGGGCGATACCTGGCACGACAAGCCGGACACGAATTCCTGAAAACCGGGCTAAGCGAGAGCAGTTTGCATGGATTCGCCTATCATTCATAGCATATTTATCCTGGGTAAATCCCATGGATTTCCTCCTCCCCACCTGGAGGTAGAGGGTGTTATTCCCGATTGGCTATCCGGCACGCTTGTGCGTAATTCGTTCGTAGGTTTGCTTCTAACCGTAGCCATTGGGCAACATGAAGAAAGGTCAGACCGCCGGGCCGATTCTTTTAACGGCAGTAAAGAATTACTTGAAACCGATAGATGAGTCGGCCTAACCCCGTCATCGTCCAGGGCGCCTTCCTTGCGGCCTGACCCCAATATTTTCATCGCCGGCACTCCGGACTGCCGTGATGCTTCATAGTCTGACCACTGATATTTCCTTTTTCCAACCGGTCTTGAATGGTGGAGGCGGTCCGGCGGAATGCACTCGTCAATCCTCCCAGTTTTTCCAAGCCAGCGGCACAGACACGCCCAGGCCAGGACGAGCCCGGGCTGACCAGGGCAAGCTTCGGGGCGAAACGAAGGGTGGCGGATACGGCCATCGCGGGTCCATTCGGAAAATGAGACTTCCGCAACCAGTATGGGCTTGACCCACTGAACGTTGCGAGGAATGTCCGTTGCTCTGGCAAAGAGATTGTCGGCCGTCTCTATCTTGTCCAACTCAGATGGCCGGCTGGAGTAAGTGCGGATGCAAAGACTCGATACCATCATAAGCAGCATGCCTTGCATGGATGGTTATAGTTCATCCGGCCCGTGCGGAATCTCTCCGCCGATAAGGCAAACAGACACCAGCTTTGGCCTTTACTGCGCTAAACGCCCCTGAGTATCGGGCCAAGCGCATCTTTCCAAGTCCGTCTCATTGTAGGTGCGAGTTAAGACCATTGCGGGTATGATAAGCCTGCCTGTGGACTTCCCTGATTAGTAGAGACAAAATTTCTCCCCCTCTTTCTCTTCTTCCCTCGTTTCCTTTTCCTGGAGGTAAAACTGCCCTCCTTAACTAATTAACATAGAAAAACTACCGTGAGGGTTACTAACAAACCAATTCTCCTCGTCGAAGACGACCAGGTGGACGTGATGAGGGTTACCCGTGCTCTTAAGGGAATTCATGTGACAAATCAAATCGTGCACTTCGAAAACGGCGAGGATGCGCTAAATTACCTGCGGGATGAGAACAGCGACAAGCCCTGTCTCATTTTGCTGGATTTGAATATGCCCATCATGAACGGCATCGAATTCCTGCGGGCAGTGAAAAAGGACGAGAAACGCAGGGCTATTCCGGTAGTGGTGCTGACCGCCTCCGATGATCAACAGGACAAGCTAAACAGCTTCAACCTCGGCGTTGCCGGGTATGTGGTGAAGCCAGTTGACTACCGCCAATTAGTGGAAGTCATGCGTTCTATTGACACCTACTGGACTATAAGCGCGATGCCATAATCAGGAGCGGTTCGACTTGAACCTCGTTGACCTCAGCAGCAAGGACAGTAACCGAGCTTGGCGCCTTAGGGCGACATAAATGCAGTAAAATCAGTATGAAGTGGAGCATAACCAACCTAAGGATAACCAATGATCAGAGTAAGCTGGCTTTTGCCAGGAATATTTGTGTTGGCCTGCGAGCGGGAAGTGCCGCAGGTTGACGACCCAGACAACATCGTAGTCAATGGCAAAGAGATGAGCCAGGATGCTTTCCTCAACAAATATTGTATCGAAAAAGAAAATCATCCGATCTGTTCCAAGATATTGGATGCAGCGGCTCAGAGTATGATAGAAAGGGCTCGCAATCCTAATGAGGGGCGAATGAATTAGAGTAATCCAGCTTTGTCAGCCGTAGTTGGAGCCGCATGCACTCCAGGATGCTGCAGAGAACCCGGGCCACCTGGCAGCTACACATATTCAAGGTGTACACATGCTGCCCAACACCTTGGAGTCATCCTTTCGCGCAAGGAGCCTTCTTGCCAATCCGTTCAAATCTTTCATTTCTGAGCGCCTCGCGGGGAAGAGCATCAATGCCTTACACTTGGCGGAGAATAATCTTCGGTGCTTGTTGATCGAGCATCTGGATGAGGCGGTGTCGACTCCTCCGCTAGAACACTATGATCTCAAGGTTAACGACAAGATCATTTTGTTCGGTACCCTCGGTGACTTGCGTAAAATCAGCAAGTATCTGTAATGTGTTCAGCATTACATTCCCACTGGCTCCTGCTCGGAAAGAAGTGGTTCCTTAGTCTCCAACCCCCTCAAGCCCTGATCTTGTCCTATATCGGGCTATCCATCCTTGGAACTCTGTTGTTGAAACTGCCAGCTGCTAGCCACGAGCCTATTTCATGCGGGGGCAGTGGCTCGACGGCCGGCGGGATAAAAGTCAGCACTTTTCGCGTGGCATTGCTGGCAACATGGACATTTCTGCGAGGGCAGGAGCGGCCTCTCGTATTTGGTCGCAGCATTCAACTCGATATCATCCGCAAACCATTGGCCATAACGGTGATTTCGTTGTTTTGCGCAGCACCAGCGTGTTCCTGCTGACTATCACAGAAAAGGGAGGTTTCCTTGACCTGGCATTTGAAGCGGTATCGGCAGCTGCCGCAGTGGGACTGTCAAGAGGGATAACGGCTGATTTATCAGTCGCCGGGTAATACATTATCGTTGTGCTAACCTTGATTGGCCGTGTTGGACCACTAACTATCGCATTCACGCTGGCAGATGCGCGCAGCGAAAATATTCAGTATCCAGCCGGTCAGGTGAATAGAGGGTAGCCTTTACTTCTATCCCAGATTGGTTTCTGCGATCAACGACTCTGGCCGGCGCTGTAGCCTCCCCTTGCAACGGTAGCCGATACAGACATAACAAATTCCTCACACCAGGAGGACTTTTTTTTCACATGAGGCATGCTACTTTTAGCTGAGCAATAATTGTTTTGTATCCTTTAACGCTCCTCAGGAGGTTGTAGCATGCACACATCGATTTCCCGGTTACTGCAACTCACCCCACTCATTTCTGCACTCTGCCTGACCGGATTACCGGCGACGGCGAGTGCAGCAAGCGACAGGCTGGCTGATAGTGTAATAGACAGCGTATTGGAAGGGATGGAGGCCCAAAGCCCCATCAACATTCGTTCCCATAACACCTATTTCGGGCAATTATCGCCATTGCATTTTAACTTAAGCTCCAGCACTGATCTGAGCGTCATTAATAATGGGTCACCGAGTGCGGAAAGCACGATAAGAGCCAATATTGATCCCGGTGAAGGATCGCTGACAGTTGACGGGAAAACTTATAGCCTGGCTCAATTTCATTTCCATGAACCTTCTGAGCATCTAGAAAACAACAAGGCTGCCCCAATGGAGATGCATCTGGTGTTTGCCAATGCCGATAACCTTGTAGTAGTCGGCCGATTGGTCAACGAAGGCAGCTTCAACAGTGCACTTGGCCCAATTTTTTCAGACTTGCCAGAAACCATTACGGAGACGAAATCAATAGACAACTTTAATCTGAATTCACTTCTGCCGGACAGGATGGAAACTTTTCGTTATACCGGTTCGCTCACAACCCCCCCCTTCACCGAGGGCGTGCAATGGATCACTTTTGCGCAACCGATGGAAATGTCCGCGACTCAACTTCAGGCTTTCGAAACACTCTTTCCGGATGGGAACGCCCGTCCAGTCCAACCCCTCAACGGACGAATAATACTGACTGATCTACCGGGATTCGTCAGCGCCATGCCTGAGCCGGAGACCTACGCCATGCTGCTGGCCGGGTTGGGGTTGGTCAGCTTCGTCGCGAGCAGACGTCAACGCTTGAAAGCGAATGAGGCTTGGTTCCCGGTTTAACCCTTCTCTTTCTGCCTCCCTTTAGTTCCTCCCCGGGATCGCGCTCCCGCGATCCCCTTCTCTTTTATTTCTCTTTACTTGAACAGTATGGAGGAATAGATGAGATCCTGTTCCATCCTGGGAAAGTTGCAACACGCCCTCATATTTTTACTGCCGTTTCTCTTGCGATGGCAGGCAACCTTGTCATCTCTGATCCCGCGACCCCTCAATCGCCTTGCTGATTCAGTCTCCAAACGCATGATTGCGCTCGTGCAAATACCCAAGTATACTAGTGCAACCTTGTTGCAATAAGGGCTTTTATGTTTAACCTTCAGAAGCAGGCTGAAGAGATGATCCGCAGTATTGGAGAGCGAGTGACCTCAGGCAGGGTGGAGGTGCTTTCCATGCTGCTGGCTGAACAACGGGCTGTAACCCACCACGAAATTGAGGAGCGCTTGCGGGGTAAACACAAATTAAACCGCGTAACGCTCTACCGCGTGCTTGAATGGTTGAACGAAAATGGTTTCGCTCACAAATTGGTGAGCGATGACCGCGTATGGCGTTTTCGTGCAAATACCCATTTTTCGCAATCGGAGCAGCATGCGCATTTTGAATGCCTGCGCTGCACAAAAGTAATCTGTCTTGACGACATAAAGGCAGGGTATAACCTTCCGCTGCCTGCTGGTTATCAGTTCCGGGAAATTGGACTGACGGTCAAAGGACTATGCGCTGCCTGCGCATAGCCGCCGCCATGCTGTCCCCAGTGAATCGTGGTGAAAGTTTCTCGATGATTCTGCGTAAAGCGTTTTTGCTGATTTTAGTATCGGCGTTGACGTTCCTTCCGATCCTCCAGGGAGCACATGCGTTGACGCACGTGGACGATGCCGAGATTACCGGTATGATTTACGCCGGTGGACATGAAGAAGGCGGTGAAATCGATGCCGAGGCAGGTAGCGACGTAGATCGAGTCTGTCTCGATTGCGTGGCACTGGCAGGGCTTACCATTATTTTCATGGCGCTGGTTGTGCTTTCCTTTAATCAGAGGAAATGTCAGATCCTGCCATCTCTAAAATCGGAACCTTTCCCCCTCGATTTTTCTCTCCCCTATCTCGTCCGCGGTCCCCCTCAAGTTTAATCCTCTGCTTGCTCCGATTGGCTGACCTCGGCACTCGTTTGGCGCGTGCCGTCTCCAGCCCTGTCCATCCGCCCATAAAGGGTGGCGGTTATTGATTACTGCGTGGCCTGAATCTGTTGCACAAATTCACCCGGAATACTCAAAGAGTGATATGAATATTTCAATTTGCAATTCCGCATTCCTGTTTCCAGGACGCGCGAAAGCATCGCTGCTCGCCATAGTGATGCTTGTTTTATGCGGCGTGCCGTTTGTTCAAGCCCAGGACGCGGGCAGCCAAAGTGTATTGCCACCAGTTATGGTGACCGCCACGCCATTCCAAGACCGTAGCGAACTTGACATGGCCCAACCGGTTTCTGTGTTGCGCGGCGATGACTTGCGCCGCAAGCGGGAAGCGAACCTCGGAGATACGCTTTCCCGGGAGCTTGGCGTGTCTTCAAGCTCCTTCGGACCGGGAGCGGGCCGTCCGATCATTCGCGGCCTTGACGGTCCCCGCCTACGGGTGCTGGAAAATGGCATTGGCACGCTGGATATTTCTTCCTTGAGCCCGGATCATGCCGTGACCGCCGAATCCTTGAATGCTTCCCAAATTGAAATCCTGCGCGGCCCCGCCACGCTGCTCTACGGAAGCGGTGTATCCGGGGGAGTGGTCAACGTTGTAAATCGCCGCATTCCGAGTGAGTTGTTCAAGTCACCAAGAGGTGACTTTGAAGTACGGGGCAACACCGCGACCGAGGAGCGTGCAGGTGCTTTCAATGCGGTTACAAGCGTAGGGCCTGCATCCTTGAGCGTAGGCGCCTTCAAGCGAAAAACTGGTGACTATCACATTCCCGGGCGCGCGAATATGGACGATCCCAATAGCAGGGCAGGGGTTGTTGAAAATAGCGCAGTGGACTCAGGGGGAATATCCGTAGGGGGGTCCTTTGTTGGCGAGAGGGGCTTTCTAGGCGGGTCGGTGTCCCGCTTGGAAAATAAGTATGGCATACCCACTCCGGAAGGCTCAAAAATCGATCTCAAGCAGACCCGCTACGATTTGTCAGGTGAGTTGGACCAGCCCATCGCTGGCCTTGAGAAACTCAAAGTGCGCATGGGCTACAACGATTACAAACATAACGAGATCGAAGGGAGCGGGGAGATTGCCACGCGATTCAAGAATCAGGGATTGGAAACCCGTGCAGAACTCCTGCATGCCCCCATAGCCGGATGGAGGGGGGTATTTGGAGTGCAATTCCGGGACCGCAACTTTTCCGCCCTGGGGGAAGAGGCGGTGATCCCTGCTACCAAATCTCGTTCCACAGGCATATTTTTGGTCGAAGAACGCAACTGGGATCGCTGGCGCCTGGAAATCGGAGGGCGCGGCGAGTACGCGACCCAGGACCCCACCAGCAACCTCCCTTCGCGCACCTTTGGTCTCTACAACGCTTCCACCGGTATTCTATGGAAATTCATGGATGGCCACGGCCTGGGCTTCACCGCCACTCGGGGACAGCGCGCTCCCGCCACCGAAGAGCTGTACATCAATGGCGCACATCATGCCACGGCCACATTCCAGATGGGCGATAGTGCGTTAAGGAGCGAGACCACCAATAACCTCGATCTTGCATTGAGCAAGACTACGGGAATAGTGAAATGGAAATTCAATGTATTCCATAACTGGATTGGAAATTATATTTTTGCGCATGGTGTCGACGCCAATAATGACGGGATTGCGGATCGCTCCGACGAGACCGGAATGCTGGATCCGGAAGGAGAATTCCTTGTGCAGAACTTTGCACAGGCTGGGGCGAGATTTTATGGGGCCGAAGGCGAAGTCATTGTCGCTCTAAAGCCTGATGAACTCGATTTGCGCTTTTTTGCCGATTACGTGCGCGGGAAACTCAACAATGGAAGCAACGTTCCACGTATCACCCCGCCCCGCTTTGGGCTGGAATTGAACCATAGGACAGGGCCTTGGACAGCGAACATTACGGCGATGCGGGTAATGCAACAAAACCGTGTTGCGGAACTTGAAACCAGTACGCCCGGTTACACGTTATTGAATGTGGAAGCGAGCTACCGTATTAAGGAAACCAGATCGAACGGGATCAAGGTCTTCCTTCAAGGCAGGAATTTACTTAATGAAGAAATGCGTGTTCACACGTCTTTCCTCAAGAATTTCGCCCCGCTACCGGGACGAGCGCTGGTTGTCGGCCTAAGGGGCGAGTTTTAGTTTCCCATTACATTTTTACGGTAGCATTCCTCCACTATTGCTAATAATATATCGTTATACTTAACGCAGTTCATCAACCCGTATTTAAAATCAATCGCTTCAGGTGCACGTTTTCGGTCTTCTTCATTAATTAAAACCATAAGGAGGTAAAAATGTTACGACATGTTCCTATCGCCATCAGGCTAGCTGTCGTTTTGATATTGGTTTCGTCACCCCAGGTATTGGCGCAAACGCACGGTGATGTCGAGCCGAGTGTGATACAGGGTAGATTGGTAGTGGATGAATCGAATTCGGTTCCGGTAGCATTTTCGACTGGCTATAAGATTTTTGAAGGGAATTTGGGCGACCTCTACGGCGGGTCGTTAAAAACGAATGATCCTGGATTTGTTGCTGCCTCCGGGTCCTTTCTATCCGGAGAGCAGCTCTGGTATCAGGCCATTGGCAAGCTAAACTTCTGGAATGGCACCAGCTGGGTTGCAGCGCCCGACAATATATCGTTGAAACTGGAAGACGCGCTAGGAAGCGATACCTTGATAACCGCAGCCGGAGTAATCAATCCGCTAGGTGTGATTGATGCAGCCGATAGCAGTGGTGGTATTCATAGACACCTGGACTTCTCGATATCGGACTCAAATCCTGCAGGTTCCTATCTTGCCACGCTCCAGCTCAGCTCGCGTGATGCTTCAGGCAACTTGCCCTCTCCCTATCTGGACAGCGATCCGTTTCACATCGTCTTCAATCAGGGGCTCAGCGTCCCCGCTTTCGAAGCATCCACCATCGCACTCACTGTTCCCGAGCCTGAAACCTATGCAATGTTTCTGGCAGGCCTAGCCCTGATGGGTTACACGGCAAGGCGGCGGGGGAGGAGGGATTAATTTTCAGCTGAGTGCAAACGAGATTTTCCCCCTCCCATCCGTGTCTGGATCGGAGGGGGGAGGGTTGAAGGATTCCAGCAAGACATTTAGAAAAGATTAGCTTGGCATTAAACGGCTTTGAATTACGTATGTTTGCTCGCTCCCGGCCCGGAATTTCGGCTCTTGGGAGTGCAATCCTTACACCGGCCATAAAGAATAAGGTCATAGCTCTCGACGACGAAATCGGCGGGAACCGGAAGCTCCTTATTCTTGATCGTCTCATGGATATCGAACACTTTGCTGCATGAACTGCATTTGAAGTGGTAATGCTCTCCCAACTTTGTGACCTCATAGCGGTCCGCCTCGCCTGGGAGTTTAACCGGCAAAACCCAGCCTTCGGCCGTCAGATCTTTCAGATTCCGATAGACGGTCGCAATACTTAGCGTGGGCACAACTACCTGTGCTTCTGTAAGGATTTCTTGAGTCGAAAGGGGCCTCCTCGCGTCCGAGATTGCGCCGAGGATCGCATCGCGCTGTCGGGTATTACGTTTCATGCATCAATACCTCGTGGAGCAACACCAGGGAGAATACTAGGGCGTTTGGATGCAGCCAATGTTAGCAATGCGACAGTCTGTTTTCACTATGCTAATGATAATATGATATCATTAGCATTAATGCTACCCTACAACCAGGCCGCGCTGCCTCTATAGTAATGATTTTACAACTGCACACGTGGAAAGTATATGTGGCCCAAGGCGTTAGATAAGCGAGTGTATCTTCTCATTTCATTTCCCAGTCAACCTCTAGGCGAGCCTTATGACGACATCGAGTAAGCATTTGCCGGTGACAGTGCTTTCCGGATTTCTTGGCGCAGGCAAGACGACCCTGCTCAATCACGTTCTGGCGAACCGCGAAGGACTGCGGGTGGCAGTGATCGTGAACGATATGAGCGAAGTAAATATTGATGCATCGCTTATACAAAGAGGTACGGAAAATGCCGGCTCGGCTTTATCCCGTACCGAGGAAAAATTAGTCGAAATGAGTAACGGGTGCATCTGCTGCACTTTGCGCGAGGACCTGCTCATGGAAGTGCGCAAGCTCTGCGACGAGGGCCGTTTCGATTACCTGCTGATTGAGTCGACCGGGATCGGCGAACCCATGCCTGTTGCCGCCACGTTTGAGTTTCGAGATGAAAAAGGCGAGTCGCTTAATGATATAGCCCGCATCGACACAATGGTCACGGTGGTGGATGCGGTGAATCTGTTACGCGATTTTTCCAGTGAAGATCTATTGGCCGAGCGGGGTGAAGTGGCAGGTGATGAAGACAATCGGACGCTCGCTGGCTTGCTGACGGAGCAGGTCGAATTCGCGGATGTAATCGTGGTAAGCAAGATAGACAAGGTCACGGCAAGTCAACTTTATGAAGTCATTGGGGTCGTCAAGGCTTTGAACCCTGTTGCGGAAGTGCTGTATGCCGAGCATGGAGACGTTCCATTGAGGAAGATTCTCGGAACAGGACGGTTCGACCTGGACCGTGCAAGCAAAATGGCAGGCTGGTTCAAAGAACTGGCAGGAGAACATACCCCTGAAACCGAGGAGTTTGGTATCACCAGCTTCATTGCACGCTTGACAGAACCACTGCATCCAGAGCGTTTCGCAGCATTTATGGAGAAACCGTTGCATGGCGTCTTGAGGGCGAAAGGATACGTGTGGCTGGCGAGTCGCCCCGATTGGGCAATATCCTATTCGCGGTGCGGCAACATCGCCACCGTGGAACCGGTAGGACGATGGTGGGCGGCAGTGCCGCGAGAACGTTGGCCAGCCGAGGGAAGTGAAGCGCGCGCGTCCATAGAGGAGAGCTTGCGGCAGCCTTACGGTGATCGCATTAACGAGGTTGTCTTCATCGGCTGCGACATGGATCGGGAACTGGTGGAGAAAACTTTCGCCCAATGCCAGCTCCAGCCTGCGGAGATTCACACGGGCATGAGCTCCTGGCGCGAGTTGCCGGACCAGTTTCCAGATTGGATACCTGTGGAGGGACAGGTTGAAGAAGTGGGAGAGCCCTAATGATGAACTTAAAAAATCCATCACAGCCCATACATGCAATACCTGAAGGTGAGTAATGTCCTGCGCACAACTGGAGTTCTTCCGCCTGCGATTGCAGGATGAGCGGCGCAGATTGCTTGAGAGCGCGCAAAGCACGCTTGAACAGATGCGAGCTATTGCTCGCGGGGCTGATTCCAACGATCGGGCAAGTACCGAGGAAAAGCTTTCCCTGGAGTTCCGGATTAGAGATCGTGAGCGCAAGTTGCTGAAGAAAATCGACGACGCCCTTATGCGCATTGATGAGGGCACGTATGGCTGGTGCGCTGAGACGGGTGAACCTATTGGCATCCCCCGTTTGCTCGCCAGGCCGACCGCTACCCTTTGCATAGAAGCCCAGGAACGTCATGAGTCGAATAAACGTGCTTATGAGCTCTAGAGTAAAGTCAGTGTAATAGAGAACAATGCTGAAGACAGTGATAAATGCGGATGTAGAGCGAATCGAATCTCATGCATTCATTACGAATGAGCCGGCTGAACTCATACACATATTTCATCCCTTTACCCAAATTGCTCTTTGGCGCAGGGGTGTTAACAGCATTATTGAGGCTTATCTTCAGAAAGGACTGACAAATAACCTTCTTGGACCAGGATTTCGTACCATTATTCGTTCGCCATATACACTGGCGCTCGACCTGTTTCCTGATTTTCCTGGCCGTGAGGCATTGCTTGAGGATATTCGTCTCATTGCAGAGATTTACGCCGACTTGCTGGGCTGCGACGAAATCGCGTTACGCCTTGAAATACTTGATTGCGTCATGTGTCCCCGCTTTCATGTTGATCGCACTGGTATCAGGCTGATTTGTACCTACCTCGGGTCTGGAACTGAGTGGATCAATGATGAGCTGGTGGATCGCGGCAAGCTCGGACCGGGATGTCTTGATCTTCCTGACGAAGCTTCTGGCCTGTTTGACGAGAGAACCACGATTGAGTCGCCTAATCTGTTCGATCTTTTGCTTTTTAAAGGTTCCCTATGGCAGGGGAATTCGCATAGAGGCGCAATTCATCGTTCCCCGGCTGTCGCCTCTGGCGAGCACCGTGTTCTGCTTATCATGGATGCCCTCTGGAACTAAACCCAAGATTTAGTCTCCGCTCCTTTAACCCGCTTCGGCGGGTTTTTTATTATTCACAGACTATTTGGAGCAGAAAAAAAATTTTCAGCCAGGCATTGTGCGGTACGTGACAAAGTTTTCAATGCAACGATATCCACGCGCTTTCTTACGCCGGTCATAGAGATCAGTCGTACGCGCACTTTCGTGAGCTGCCATTTGCTGCGCCACTTCCTGCTTTTCCACCACTACGCCAGTATTCAGTTATCCCTGTAGCGCGAAAGAATGATTGCCGATACGGATGAGGACATCTGCATCCGCGGCGCGCGGGTGGATCATCCGGTTATCCATCGGCCTGGCGCATCGGCCGATCGGATAGCTGCCCGGTGCAGCCAAGCGCTGTGCGGAATAGAATGCTTTTGGGCTTCCGTCAACTGGGCGGTACCGCTGGATAATGTTAAGTTTGAACGCTAACGTCCTTTATCATTCGTAATAGCCATTTTGGCTTCCTGGGGCGCCGCCATCGCCAAGTATCCCATCCAGTATTTCGATCCAGTGCTCAACCGGCAAGGACGTCCCGCTTTGTACATGCATGAGGCAACCGATATTGGCGGTGGCTATCCGGGTGGGATCGCCCGATTCCAGTGCTGAAACTTTGTTTTTCAGCAGCTGTTGCGACAGCTGTGGCTGCAGAATCGAGTAAGTTCCGGCCGATCCACAGCAAAGATGAGCGTCAGGTACGTAAGTCAATTCGAAACCAGCGGCGATCAGGATCTTCTCTGCGACGCCTCGGATGCGCATCCCGTGTTGCAGAGTGCAAGGGGAATGAAAGGCAAGCCTGGGTTTTACTGTATTGCTTGCATTGGAAGGCAATCTGGCGAGAAGCGGTACAAGTGCGTGTGTTTCCGCTTCCAGAATTTCGCTGATATCTTTGGTTAATTCGGAAATCCGAGCCGCCTTTTGCGCATAGGCAGGGTCGTGCCTCAGCAAATGACCGTATTCCTTTACGGTGACGCCGCAACCACTGGCGGTCATAATGATGGCTTCCACTCGACCTGCCCCTTCCCCCCCTCCGGCATCTTCCATTTCAACATATGGCCACCATGCATCTATATTGCGGCGCATGTAATCCAGCCCTTCCTGCTGGGCATTGAGATGATAGGACACTGCGCCACAGCAGCCCGCATTCGCGGCCCTGATGAGGGATATGCCGAGCTTGTCTAGTACTCGCGCTGCCGCCGCATTGATATTGGGGGCCAGGGTGGGCTGAACGCAGCCTTGGAGTACGAGCATTTTGCGTTCGTGGCACTCGGGCGGCCATGACTCTGCCGCTCGCGTGCCCTGCACAGGCGCCGGCAGCGTGTCCTTCATACTTTCCGGCAGTAATGGACGGAAAGACTGCCCCATCTTCAACAGTGACGCGAATACGCCGGGTTTGGGTAAAGTCTGACGCAGCGCGTATCGCATGGCACCGGCGGCCAAACCACGTCCCACCTTCTTCTCGACGATGCCACGCCCGATATCGACCAGCCGCCCGTAGCGCACGCCGGAAGGACAAGCTGTCTCGCAGGCACGGCAAGTCAGGCAGCGATCCAGATGTAGCTGGGTCTTTTCCGTGACTGGTTCGCCTTCCAATACCTGTTTCATCAGATAAATGCGGCCGCGCGGACTGTCCAGTTCATCGCCCAGCAACTGGTAAGTCGGGCAAGTGGCGAGACAGAAGCCGCAATGGACACAGGTCCGCAGTATGGCTTCCGCTTCCTGTCCCTCGGGAGAGTCCTTGATGAAATCGGCGAGATTGGTTTGCACTTTATATTCCCGGATACATCCGGCCTAAATTGAATATGCGGTCAGGATCAAATTTTTCCTTCAGCCGCTGGGTGATATTCATCATTGCCGGCGCAAGCGGATGGAAAATGGGCGTGTGTAACCCGTAGCTGCGAAACAGGGTCGCGTGGCCCCCGGCGTCTTGTGCCGCCTTGCGTACAGCTATTTGCACCGCTTCCGTATCGGCGCCTGCATTCGTATCAGCCACGAGCCAGCGCAACGCTCCTCCCCACTCGATCAATTGCTTTCCCGGCAGCAAAAGGGGCGGTATGGTTGATTTGATAGACAAGCGCCAAAGCGGCTTCCCCTGCTGAAAAAAAGCGTGCGTCTGTTCGCGTAGCGATTCCCAGAAGGTCCTGCCTTCAATGATTTCCTCGCCGCCTAATATCGCACGGGCAGCACGCACCGCCGGTACAGCACCGGAGAGCCTGACGGTAAGTTCACCTTCATAAAAGCAGGTTGCCGAAACCGGGAGGGATCTACCCCCCCAAAGGTTCATTTTCTTGATAGCTTCCGCCTCGCTCATCTGAAAGCGCAGCGTAAGCGCCGTCGCCGGCAGGGGCAATACTTTTAGCGAAACCTCCAGCAATAAACCCAGTGTTCCCATCGAGCCCGTCATCAAACGTGAGACATCGTAACCCGCGACATTTTTCATTACCTGGCCGCCAAAACTCAGGTCGTCTCCTTTGCCGTCCAGCATGCGCAGGCCCAGCACAAAGTCACGTACCGCCCCGGCCGACGCGCGACTGGGGCCGGACAGTCCGGATGCCACACAACCACCGAGCGTGGCGTCGGGGCCAAAATGCGGAGGCTCAAACGCCAGCATTTGACCCTGCTTGCGCAATTCTGTTTCAAGATCTGCCAAACGAGTGCCGGAGCGAGCGGTCACCACCAGTTCGGTTGGTTCGTAATCCACTATGCCCGCATAAGCTCTGGCATCAAGAATGCCGGGCGGGCTAACGGGATTAACGGGACTCACGGTATTGAAGGGATTCAGGGGGCCGTTGCCGTAAAAATCCTTGGTGCCGCCGCTGCGTATAAGCAAGGGCGTGTTATTTTCAGCGGCGGCGCGAATTGTGTCGGCAAGTTGATGGACGGTATGTTGCATGGCTTATAATCAGACACTCAACCAGTACGAGCTGCCTAAGATACCCATCAGCTTCAGAATCTTGGGAGCTCAGGGAATTTTTCTTCGCCCCGATGCACGTGCATGGCGCCATGCTCGGCGCAACGGCGCAACACCGGTACCGCTTTTCCGGGATTAAGCAGCCCATCCGGATCGAAGGCTGCCTTTACCGCATGGAACATTTGCAGTTCGGCGGTCTTGAATTGCGAGCACATCTGATCGATTTTCTCGATACCGACCCCATGCTCGCCTGTAATGGTTCCCCCCGCCTGGATGCACATCTGGAGTATCTGTGCGCCAAATTCCTCAGTCAGCTCAAGCTCTCCAGGCCGGTTGGCGTCATAGAGAATCAACGGATGCAAATTACCGTCGCCTGCATGAAAAACATTCATGCAACGCAGGCCGTACTTGCCGGAAAGCGCTTCGATTCCGGTTAGCACCTGCGCGAGATTCTTGCGCGGAATCGTCCCGTCCATGCAATAGTAATCCGGTGAAACACGCCCCGCCGCTGGAAATGCGGCTTTCCGTCCGGCCCAGAATCTGAGCCGCTCGGCCTCATCGCGGGATATTCTGATCTCGGTTGCACCGCTCTTGATCATGATTTCATCGATGCGGTCGATTTCCTCCGCCACTTCCTCTGCCGCGCCATCTGATTCACATAAGAGAATCGCAGCCGCCTCGAGATTGTAGCCCGCGTGAACATACTCCTCTACTGCGCGAGTTGTGATCTGGTCCATCATTTCCATGCCGGCCGGGATGATTCCCGCGCCAATTACGTTGGCTACCGCGTTTCCCGCCTTGCGTATGTCATCAAAGGCGGCAAGCACCACCTGGGCTTTTTGAGGCCTGGGCGTAAGTTTTACCGTAACTTCTGTCACAACGCCCAGCATGCCTTCG
Organism: Nitrosospira briensis; assembly: GCF_900115125.1. Classification (GTDB taxonomy): domain Bacteria; phylum Pseudomonadota; class Gammaproteobacteria; order Burkholderiales; family Nitrosomonadaceae; genus Nitrosospira; species Nitrosospira briensis_A. Next base: position 17,739 of record NZ_FOVJ01000007.1, read on the forward strand.
CTGCCGGTCATGAGGGCCAGCAGGTCGTAACCTGGTGCGTCCAGACTGTCGCCGCCGATTTCAAGAAGCTCTCCCTCTATGGTCAGCACGCGTAATTTAAGGATGTTGTGAACGGTAAGCCCATACTTCAGGCAATGCACGCCCCCCGAATTCTCAGCCACATTGCCGCCAATGGAACAGGCGATTTGCGAAGAAGGATCGGGCGCGTAATACAGGCCGTACTGCGCCGCCGCTTCGCTGATGGCAAGATTGCGCACGCCGGGTTGTACCCTTGCGGTGCGGGCTGCCGGGTCCAGTTCTAGTATCTGCTTCAACTTGGCGAGCGACAACAATACGCCCTCTGCGTGGGGTAATGCGCCACCCGATAAACCCGTCCCCGCCCCTCGCGCCACCACCGGAACTTTCGCGGCGTGGCAAATCCGCAGGATTCTGGCCACTTCTTCTTCGGTTTGCGGAAGTGCCACTATCATTGGTGTTTGCCGGTAAGCGGATAACCCGTCGCACTCGTACGGTCTCATGTCCTCTTTCTCATGCAGCACCGCTTCAGGCGGCAGAAAAGCTCGCAGGCTTGCGACAAGTTGGGGAGAATTCATAATAATTCCACGTCCATTTTTGTATGGCTCAGCCTTCAGATTTTCCTGCTGAATCCTGAATCTCGTGATTCGCCAATTTTTCGAGCATTCGTACCATTGCCGCGCTGTCCCGCCCTCCGGCGCCATTAGCGGTGCAGGCATTGAGCAGTTCCTGCACTGCAGCAGTGTTGGGCAAACTGATGCCCAACGTCCGCGCATTGGAAAGCGCCAAGCCCAAGTCCTTCTGATGTAGTTCGATGCGAAATCCCGGTTCGAATTCCCGCTTGATCATGCGCTCGCCATGAACCTCGAGAACGCGCGATGCCGCGAATCCACCCATGAGGGCTTGCCGAACCTTTGCCGGATTCGCGCCAGCTTTGGAGGCAAACAATAACCCCTCGCCCACAGCTTCGATAGTGAGCGCAACAATAATTTGATTGGCAATCTTGCAAACCTGGCCTGCGCCATTGGTTCCGATCAAGGTTACGCTTTTGCCCATTAATTCGAGGATGGGTTTCACTTTCTCGAATACCGTCTCGGTGGCGCCGACCATAATGGTAAGGATTGCATTTTTTGCGCCGATATCGCCACCCGACACCGGAGCGTCCACATAATCGCAACCCAGCTTACCGATATCGGCCGCAAATCTTCGGGTTTCGATCGGGGAAATGGAACTCATGTCCATTACGATCTTGCCGCTGCTCAAGCTGGTGTCCAGGGCGGTATTCGCGGTGTTCAACCCCGCATTCCGCCCTTGATTCAACCCCGATTTCAATCCCGACACCACGCCATTCTCACCGAACAGAACCCGTTCCACGTCCGGCGTATCGGGCAGCATGGTAATGATGATATCAGCGTTTTGCGCCACTTCCCCCGGCGAGGAACAAGCGCAGCCTCCCTGCTTGAGCAATTCCTCCGGCACGCCGCTTCGGGAATGAAGAAATAGCGCATGTCCACCGTTGATAAGGTGCCCAGCCATGTGCTTGCCCATGATGCCAAGACCAATGAAACCGATTTTCATTCCCTGTTCACTCATCAATAAGATTATTCCTTCGGTCTAATCTCGGCTATTCTTTCGTCTGCTCGAATCCGATCATGAATTCGAGAAGCGCCGGATTTCCCCTAGTATAAACTTTCGCGATGTTCAGTTGCCGAAATAAGGGTAGTGCACTCTCAAGCTCTTATATGCCAAAGGTCATCGGCAGGATAAGTGGATGTAGCATAAGCCGTCGAGAGATACGCGATGGGTTGCGGCTTAAAGCCTCCACCCATCCTGCGAACGGTTCACCGCTGCCTCGGAGAAATATGGTTACCGTATTTCAAATGCGGGTTCATAAACTTTTTAAAGTGGTCAAAATCAAAATTACTTATCATTTGATAATTTCAGAGGAAATTGAATGAATGAATTGCAATCGCATGGGAATGAGCATCGCTACCTCGTGCATGCCAAGACAAGCACCGGGAATCGTATAAACGTCGATCATGGATCGGGAGAAGCTGGGGGATGAGCGTGCAACCTATTATCATTATCGGAAGTGGCCTGGCAGGCTATACCGTCGCTCGAGAATTTCGCAAGCTGGACACCGAAACGTCCATACTGATCATTTCAGCCGATCATGGCGGTTTCTATTCGAAGCCGATGCTTTCCAATGCCCTGGCTACGGGTAAAACGCCTGCGTCCATATTGAATGCCAGTTCCGAAAAAATGGCCGAGCAACTGAAGATGACGATCCGGCCCTATAGCCGGGTATCGGCCATTGACCCGTCCAGTAAAACAGTAACGTTGCAGGGTGGAGAAAAACTTGTCTATAGTAAACTCGTCCTGGCGATGGGAGCTGATCCGATCCGATTACCTCTGGAAGGCGAGGGCGCGGAGGATATTCTTTCGGTAAATGATCTGGATGACTACCAACGTCTGCGTGATGCGCTGGAAGGAAAAAAGGATGTAACGATCCTGGGTGCCGGCCTGATCGGTTGTGAGTTTGCCAACGATCTGACCATGGCAGGCTACCGTGTACGCGTGATCGATATCAGCCCCCAACCCCTGGGGAGGCTTCTGCCGCAGGCAGGCGGCGCATTCATGCAACGCAAGCTGGAGGCTGCCGGTGTTGTTTTTTACCTGGGGGCAGCAACCCGGTATGTGGAGCGGATCCATGAAAGCCTGCGCCTGACTCTCGCCAATGGAGAAATCATCCAGACGGATATCGTGCTCTCCGCTGTCGGTTTGCGTCCCCGCACTGCACTGGCCCAGGCTGCGGGTATTGCGATAAATCGCGGCATCTCGGTCAACCGCTCTCTGCAAACCTGTTATGAAGACATTTATGCCCTGGGCGATTGCGCCGAAGTGGAAGGCAGAGTGCTGCCGTTCGTGATGCCTATCATGCACGCGGCGCGCGGACTGGCGGCTACGCTTGCCCAAACTTTAACTGCGGTACGCTATCCTGCCATGCCCGTGCTGGTTAAAACACCGTCTTGTCCAGCTGTCGTATCGCCGCCTGACACCTCTTTCCAGGGTGAATGGCTCGTTGAGGAAGATGAAAATGGAGTCAAGGCCCTGTTTAAAAGTGCGGAGGATAAACTGCTGGGCTATGCCCTGCTGGGCGCATCTACCAAGGAAAAAAACGCGCTGGCCGCGCATTTACCGGCAGTAATGGAATAAGGAAAGTATGCGTTTTTCATTATCTCCCACCGAGGAATCATCTGTATCCCGGGAAATGCGGAACCCAGACGAATAATTAGCAATGATGCGACGAGGGAATTACGCCGCCTCATTGCTAATTCTCACTCGATCTGGGTCAGACCCGGAAACGATGAATCTCGTCTTCTCTGTCTGGATCGACAGGGCTGACCCGGAATATTTCTCCTAGTAACCCTTCGATCGCATGCAAGCGGAATAAACGGCCTGATATTCCTCATCCCGTGACTTGGTTTCGTTGAGCCCGTAAAGCGTTCCCCCCGCCACTCCGGTTACGCCACCGATAGCGGCGCCCTTTCCGGCACCTTTTCCGCCGCCCGCGATTGCGCCACCCGCTGCGCCAACCGCTGCGCCAATAGCAGCACCCAGCGCTGCGTTCTTGAGCACTTCCTCGGTTTTGCTGTTTACCTGCTCATTTGCATATCTGTTGCATGCTTCCGTGACCGACTGCGGAGGGTAGGCGGGCTGGGGCGGGTATGCTGCTTGCGGAGTATAAGTCGGGGGTGGCGGCGGGGCAGCTGACACGTTCCGGTTTGACCGTGCAGCGCCCCCGCTGCGTTTGGGAGGTATAGCCTCCTCAACCACCGGATCCGGGATAGTCTTTTCCGCTGCGTCAGCGATTGGGGCTTCGTTGACGGACGTGGACTCAGTTCCCGAATCGCGTCCCGTGACCAGCACCGTCGCGGCAACGGTTGCGCCAACCAGCAGTATTCCAATCGTCGCAAATTTCCAATAATTAATAGATTCATTCGACATCGTATCTCCTTCCGAAATTTATTTTTTTAGCCGGGATCTATTCCGTGGCTACCAAGCCAACTCGCTTTTCCGGCTGCCTATTCAGTGCGACCCCTGCTTGCCGCCTTTCCCCTTGTTATTTGCTATCACCGCTTTTGCCCTTGCTGCCCTTGTTGCTCTTGTCACTTTTGCCCTTTGCCGCAAACTCATGACCCTTATGCTTGCCTTCTTCAAGACTCCGGTCTTTGCCCCGTGTTTCGTGCCCATGGTGGTCTTGATTCCTCGAGTCAGAACGCTCCTGGCCCGTTGTGGCTCCGATAGACCATTGCGCGTTTGAGTTTTCGATTCCCTGCTGACCCATGCGTCCGGACGCCATCCCGCCAGACTTCTCATGTTGACCAGCATCAGCCATTCCGTGATGACCACCATGATGCCCGCCTCCACCACCCTCACGTGCTACTGCCGTATTGCCATATACGAGGACAATACCCACCAGCAATACCGATAAACCTTTGTGCATGTTCGATCTCCTCTTGTGCTTATTAAACTGATTTTATTGATGACAGCTTGCCCGGCAACCGGGTCCTGCGAATGCAGGAACGAAATGCCCTCTTCAAACTTATTTTTCGACTCTCGATCTTTACTTATTTCGCTACCCCTGACTATTGGACTGAAGTACAACATTGCAATGCATGAGCAATCAGGGCAGTCCATCCGGATTACCTATTCGCAATAACGCAGATCGGCTCCGCCCGTTTACCCCGAAGCCGCCAATGTGAGCGGACATATAACATTTTTGTGATTTTTTTGTGAAGTTTATGTAACTATACGACAACCGATTGTGTATTGATGCGTTATATCTTTTACGCACACCAAAATTTGTTTTCTGGCCGGCGGTTCTTTATCAACCGTGATCCTTATCGAGGAAATGGAGACTTTCATGACAAAAATAAAACTTGCCTGCATCGCTCTTATCATGCTTGGAATGGTTCCCACGAGTTCAGTCTGGGCAGGAAGGGGTCAGGGCCACGGTCACAATAATCACGGTCACCACCGCAATCACCATGGGGGCAACCATCATAATAACCATGGTCATGGACACCATCATAACCATGGAGGTCATGGAGGATATGGACTGGCTATAGGGATGGGATTATTAGGCTATGGCCTCGGCTACCTGAATAACAGAGCGCCCGCTTATCCACCACAATATGGCTATCCGTCCCCCGGATACGCGCCGGGTTATGGATATGCGCCGGTTGTCGTACATCCAGCACCGCCGGTGTATATCCAGCAGGGATGGTGATAAAGAGCGCAACCCTTTTTTGACTGGCAACATGCACTATATGGGTATGGAGACGAAAATGGGAAAAATGAAATTGATGTGCGTGGCAGTCATGCTGCTCGGGTCGATTCCATCAGCATCGGCAGGCAGGGGCCACGGTCACCATGGGCACCATGGCCACCACCATCATGGGCATAATCACCACCGTCATGGGGGAGGACTTGGACTGGCGCTAGGAATGGGATTATTAGGTTATGGCTTGGGCCACTATGTCAACAGGGCGCCTTATTACCCACCTTCGTATGGCTACGGGAACCGTTACGGCTATCCTCCTGCCGGCTACGCGCCCAATTACGGATATACGCAGCCTTATGGATATGCCCCTGTTGTTGCGGCGCCTCCCGCTCCGGTTGTTTACATCCAGCAGCGGGAGACCGTGCAGGTCCAGCCGCAAGCTCAAGCTGCCAACTATTGGCACTACTGCCGAAACCCCGAGGGGTATTATCCCTACGTGAAAAAATGCCCGGACGGATGGCTGCAAGTCTCACCCCAGCCGAGTCAATAGGTCGTTGCCATGCACAAACTATTGAGGCTATCACCACTGCTGGCAATATCGTTGGTTGCGTGCACAAGCATACCTACGGGACCCAGCATGACTGTTTTGCCTGGTTCCGGCAGAAGTTTCGATCAATTTCGTCACGACGATTACTCCTGCAGGGAGTTCGCCCACGAGCAAACAGGCGGCTCGTCGCCTGACCGGGCCTCGATATCCAGCGGGGCAACGAGTGCCGCCGTAGGTGCGGGCCTGGGCGCAGCGGCGGGCGCAGCTATGGGAGGCGGACGCGGCGCGGCTATAGGAGCGGGCCTGGGCCTGCTGGCAGGCGCGCTCACGGGAACACGGGCTGCGGAGGCTTCCGGATCGACCAGCCAGCAACGTTACGACATGCGCTATGCCCAATGTATGTACGGGAAAGGGCATCGCGTTCCCATAGGCGGCCAGGTAACGGATGGCGCTTATGGAAACGGTGGCAACCCCAACCCATATACCAACGCTCCTTCTCCAGCTTACTCCCCTCCCCCGACTGGAAGCGGGGGCTCCGTGCAACCACCACGGCCTCCGCCGCCGCCCGGTATTCCCCCTCCACCTCCACCGCGATAATTTTCAGGCAGGGTTTTCTTACGGCTGCACGCGATGGCAAGCTGCTATTTTTTCCCAAGCAGCTTGCCGGGAATTTGCTTTAATGAGGTTATGAGGTGCAACCGCTTCGCTTCAGGCGCATTCCTTTATTTCTGTTGTTTTTTACCGTCCCACGCGGCGGATTTCGACGCGTTGCGCAACAAGATGGTAGAGGAGGTACTCGCCACATCCGGTAGTTCTCCTCCTGGTCCTGAAGTCATGGCGGCGATGGGAAAAGTGGAGCGCCATCGCTTCGTCCCTGCCTTGCTTGCTCCAGTTGCCTATCGCAACCACCCTCTTCCCATCGGTCATGGCCAAACCATTTCACAGCCTCTTATCGTAGCGCGGATGACCGATCTGCTGAAAATCAAGGAAAGCGATAAGGTACTTGAGATCGGTACGGGCTCCGGCTATCAGGCCGCTGTCCTCGGGGAAATAGCGAAAGCCGTCTATAGCATCGAGATCATCGAACCGCTGGGAAAACTTGCGGAAGAGCGGCTGAAATCGCTCGGCTACGGCAACGTCAAAACAAAAGTGGGTGACGGCTATTATGGCTGGCCTGAAGCGGCGCCGTTCGATGCCATCATGGTAACAGCTGCCGCCAGCCATGTTCCGCCCCCTCTGCTCAAGCAGCTAAAGCCGGGCGGCCGGATGGTAATTCCACTCGGGGCCAGTTTCATGACTCAATATCTGATGCTGGTCGAGAAACGGCAGGACGGTTTGATAACGACCCGCCAAATTGTGCCGGTGAGTTTCGTTCCGCTTACTGGTGGACATTAGCGGGCCACAGTCATGACCATTCCGCGTCCGCCCTTTATCGCCATCGGGCTGCTTTCCGCCTGTATGCTGGCATATGAAGTGCTGCTGACGCGTCTGCTCAGCATCATGCTCTGGCACCATTTCGCCTACATGATTATCAGCGCAGCAATGCTGGGGTATGGGGCGAGCGGTACGGCTATTGCATTGCTGAAGGACAAAATTGCTCCGCATGTCGGGTTGGCCTATATCTGTGCTGTCGCCGCCATGGCTTTTCTGATGCCTGCCGCATTTCTGCTGGCCCAACAGGTTCCCTTCAATCCGCTCGAACTGCTGTGGGATCAAACCCACCTGTCGAAGTTGCTCGCCATTTACCTGCTGATGATGTTGCCCTTCTTTTGCGCCGGGCTGGGCATCGGTCTCATCTTGTGGCACTTCGGCAAGGAGGCGGGGGCCATCTATGCTTCCGACATTCTGGGTGCGGGCGTGGGAAGCCTGGGCGTTATCGGCATGCTGTTTCTCGCCCCCCCCGATAAGGTGCTGGTGCTCCTTACTGCATTGGCCCTGCTGGCGGCCTCCATTGCCGTCATGGAATTGAGGATGCGGCCGAAATGGCTCGCGGCCGTTTTTTTTGCGCTGGGTTTGATCGTAGCCGTGGCGCTGCCCGCCAATTGGCTGGAGGCGCACCCCTCACCGTACAAGGATCTAAGCCAGGTACTGAACATAGCGGGGTCGCGGGTGATAGCGGAACGGTACAGCCCGCTGGGCCACATCACCGTGGTGGAGAATACCCGTATTCCCTTCCGTCATGCGCCCGGGATGAGCCTCAACGCCCTGGACGAGCCTCCCCCCCAGCTGGCTGTGTTCGTGGATGGAAATGGACCTTCCGTATTGACACGGTTTGATGGCAGGCTTGCACCGCTGGCCTACCTTGACCAGCTTACCTCGGCCCTGCCTTATCATTTGTTGACACAACCCAAGGTGCTGGTGCTGGGCGCGGGAGCAGGCAGCGACGTGCTGCAGGCGCTTTACCACGACGCAATCCCGATTGACGCAGTGGAGCTTGATCGCAGCGTCATCGATCTGGTCCGGCAGCGCTTCCATGCCTTTGCCGGCGATCTTTACAGCCGGCCCCAAGTACACGTGCATGAAGCCGAGGCGAGAGGTTTCGTTGGTGCGAGCCAGGACCAGTATGATCTTGTCCAGGTGGCGCTCATGGATTCGTTTGGCACCGCCTCCGCAGGGCTCTATGGCCTGAGCGAGAGCTATCTCTACACGGTAGAGGCGCTCCAGACCTACCTCAGCCGCCTCACCCCGGACGGAATGCTGGCAGTGACCCGGTGGTTGACCCTGCCGCCGCGCGATGCATTGAAACTGTTTGCCACGGCGGTGCTTGCGTTGGAGCGGAACGGTGTCTCCAACCCCGCTGCTCGGCTAATCATGGTGCGAGGCTGGAAAACGGTCACGCTGCTGGTGAAAAACAGCGATTTTACATTGCAGGAAATCGAGGCAATCAAGGAGTTCGGCCGCGCGCGTTCTTTTGATGTGGCTTATTATCCCGGGATGTCTCCCGAGGAGGCGAACCGCTATAACATGCTGGAGCATCCGTATTTCTTCGAAGGAGCGGTTGCACTGCTGGGTCCGCAGCGGCAGGTCTTCATAGACCGGTACAAATTCCACATCGAGCCTGCGACCGACGACCGGCCCTATTTTTTCCGTTTCTTCAAGTGGGAGGCGGCCCCGGAATTACTCGCCCTGCGCGAGCACGGAGGCATGCCGCTCCTCGATTGGAGCTACCCCCTGCTGGTCGCAACGCTCGTCCAGGCATTTATTGCCAGCGTTCTTCTGATCCTGGCTCCGTTGGCTGCGTCGCGCGCCCGGCAGGCGCTACCCAGCGCGCCAGTAGCCCTGTACTTTCTTGCTATCGGTCTGGCTTTCATGTTCATGGAAATCGCCTTCATTCAGAAATTCATACTGTTTCTCGCACACCCCCTCTATGCGGTGGCGGTAGTGCTGTGCGCATTTCTGATATTCGCCGCGGCAGGAAGCTGGCTTGCGGGACGATTACAAAAAAGGTCGATGGAAAGCAGGCATCTAACCTTTGCGGTAATGGCGATAGCCGCGTTATCGCTACTTTATCTCGTCGTCCTGCCGGGCTTGTTCCAGACGCTAACCCATTTGCCCGACCCGGCAAAAATAGCTATCTCGATAGCACTGATCGCGCCTCTGGCAATATGCATGGGGATGCCTTTTCCGACCGGAACAATGCGGCTGGCATCAACAGCCCGGGAATCCATTCCCTGGGCGTGGGCAATCAACGGCTTTGCCTCGGTAGTGGGTGCGGTACTCGCCAGCTTGATGGCCATTCACCTGGGCTTTGCCGCAGTGATTCTGCTGGCGGTTCTGATCTACGGTTTGGCTGCCGGGGCATTGAGGAGATTTGCTTAGCAGGACTTTGTCATGTGCCTCAGCCGAATGGCTGTGCACCCCCGTATTGTATAAGCAGTTTTCTCACCGGTGAGGGGATAGCCACCTTCAGCGCCTCATCAGGTGTTATCCATCTACTTTCAACCCTTTCCTGCCCTTTTCCCCCAGTAACGCAGGAAGATGAAGCAACTTGCAGTGGCTGCGGGTGAATGCGTAGCCGGAAGTGAGTAAAGGTATGGTCGAACGGCTGCATCTGCGCCAGCGGCTGCACGTTCATTCCAAAGCGCTGAGTACAATAATCTGTTGAAATGGCGCTCACCGGCATTTCAGGCAGGCACCACAGACTGCCCCAAACGCCGCTTGCCGGGCGTTTTTCCAGAAGAATCATGCCTTGCCTCATCAGTAGCAACAGGACGGTCTCCTTTTCCGGCAGAAGCTTTCGAGGCCGGGGAACAGGCAGCTTGCCCGTCCGGTTTTCCCGCAACGCGATGCAATCGGCTTGCAGCGGGCATATCGGACATTTGGGTTTGCCGCGAGTGCAGACGGTTGCGCCAAGATCCATCAATGCCTGAGTATACGCTTCGATCCCCCCGTCGATTTGGTTCTCGCCCGTCCCGGACGGGGGCGGCAGGAGTTCTTCGGCCTTTCGCCATAGCAGCGTTTCGTTCCGTTTCTCTCCGGGATAACCGTCAATTCCAAAACAGCGGGCAAAAACACGTTTGACGTTGCCATCCAGTATCGCGCGCCGCTCCCCATAAGCGAACACGGCGATTGCGGCAGCGGTTGAGCGTCCTATGCCGGGAAGCTGGCGGATTATTTCCTCATTCCCCGGAAAGCGGCCTTGATGGTCTCCAACAATCACGCGCGCTGCCCGGTGCAGATTTCTTCCACGCGAGTAGTAACCCAAACCGCTCCATTGGGCCAACACATCATCAAGCGGTGCCAAGGCAAGGGTTGTGACGTCCGGAAAACGCTGCAGAAATCTCTGGTAGTAGGGAATAACCGTGCCTACCTGCGTCTGCTGCAACATGATTTCGGAAAGCCAGATCGCATAGGGGTCGCGCGTATTCTGCCAAGGCAGATCGTGCCGGCCATGCTGTTTTTGCCAGCTGATCAGCTTTGCGGAAAAAGAGTTCAAATTCGGATCTCCACGACCAGGCTGATAGTCAGCTGCAGTTTCAAGCTGACTATATTTTATAGGCGGGGAAATTGGAGCGGGTGAAGGGAATCGAACCCTCGTCGTAAGCTTGGGAAGCTTCTGCTCTGCCATTGAGCTACACCCGCCGAGTAGACGGATTATACGATGGAAACTGTCTTATAAACGCTGCCCGATGCGAACGCATATAACTGTTGTCAGCGTTCGCGATTTTATTTTTTCAAGTTCTTGCGGTTGCGCTGCGGCCATAATAATAAATGGAGCGGTGTGCAACGTTGTGCAGATGCTCCTACGCTCCGTTTACAATGCATGCTATAAGCTCATGATACGCAGAAACGGTGCTGACCTATGCGCCACCAAAATAAAGACCGGGAATCATGGCGGAAAATGCGCGTACCTCCCTTGTCGACTATGGAATTGCCGCGCCGTATAATCAGCTGTTAAAGCAAGTTCCCGCTAAGTTAAATTACGTATATCCGCACTGTATCCGCAGGAGGCGGTTTTAAAATGATACAACTCATTGTCAATGGTCAGCCACAGTTCATTCCCGTCGTCCATCGAACGGAATCAATTACGCGGAATCCGGATGACGCCACCCTGAACATCGCGCAATTGCTGGAGCATATGGGCTTGCAGGGAAAGCGTATCGCGGTTGAGCGTAATGGCGAAATCGTCCCCCGCAGCAAGTTCGATCAACCGATTCTCACGGATGGCGACCGTCTCGAAATCGTCGTCGCCGTAGGCGGGGGTTAAAGATGGCCGATAAGCTCATGGACAATCTTGTTATCGCCGGCACAGCTTATTCTTCACGGCTTCTGGTCGGTACGGGCAAATACAAGGATTTTGACGAGACCCGCGCGGCGGTTGATGCCAGCGGCGCGGAAATCATCACGGTCGCTATCCGAAGAACCAACCTTGGACAGAACCCCGAAGAGCCAAACCTGCTGGACGTGCTGCCACCGTCGCAATATACCTTGTTACCCAACACAGCGGGGTGCTACACACTGGAGGATGCGGTGCGCACCTTGCGTCTGGCGCGTGAACTGCTGGATGGCCACACCCTGGTGAAGCTGGAAGTCCTGGGCGATCCCAAGACGCTCTACCCTAACATGGTGGAAACCCTCAAGGCTGCGGAAATCCTGATCAGGGAAGGTTTCCAGGTGATGGTTTATACCTCTGATGATCCTATTGCCGCCAGGCAACTGGAAGAAATGGGTTGTGTGGCCGTGATGCCTCTGGCTTCCTTGATCGGTTCGGGCATGGGCATCCTGAATCCGTGGAATTTACAGATCATTATCGAGAACGCGACTGTTCCGGTAATCGTGGATGCAGGTGTCGGCACAGCTTCGGATGCGGCTATCGCCATGGAGCTGGGTTGCGACGGCGTGCTGATGAATACTGCGATTGCCGCGGCGCAAAATCCGGTATTGATGGCTTCCGCCATGAAAAAGGCGGTTGAGGCGGGCCGCGAAGCCTACCTCGCAGGACGCATGCCCAAAAAATTATATAGCGCGAGCCCCAGTTCGCCAGTCGATGGGACTATTGGCGGCAGTCAAAGACCTAGAGACAGGGGCAAGGCCGCGTAATTTCTTCACCCTCCGGCCCCTCTCTCCTTCCCGGTACTTGATAAATGGCAGAGCACCGCCCCATCCGCAGCTTTGTCCTTCGTCAGGGACGAGTTTCGAATGCTCAGCGCCGCGCCCATGAAATGCTCATGCCGGAATACGGCATTCCATTTACCGGAACGTCCTCGGAAAACCTGTTTGATCTTGATCATATCTTTGATAGACACGCGCCCAGATTTCTTGAAATAGGCTTTGGGATGGGCGAAACGACTGCGGCCATCGCAAAGATGCACCCTCAGAATGATTACCTCGCCGTCGAAGTTCACACCCCGGGGGTAGGCAGCCTGCTCAAGCAAATCGAAGAACTCGGATTGACAAACGTACGTGTTATCCAGCATGACGTTGTGGAGGTACTGCAATACGCGCTCCCGCCCGAATGCCTGGACGGGGTGCATATCTTTTTCCCCGACCCCTGGCCTAAAGCGCGCCATCACAAGCGCCGGCTGATGCAAGCGGATTTCATTTCGCTGCTGTGCCGGCACCTGAAGCGCGGCGGCTACATCCACGCCGCGACCGACTGGGAAGATTACGCCTGCCAAATACTGGACGTATTGAGCAGGGAACCGCAGCTAAGCAACACGGCTATCGATTATGCGCCGCGTCCGGAATACCGTCCTTTGACAAAATTCGAGCAGCGCGGTTTAAGGCTGGGACACGGCGTATGGGATTTGATATTCCGGAAAAAATAGAGCGGGCTTCCGAACCACTCCTATGCCTTGCCTTTCTCCGGAAGAAAGATCTGCAACAGATCGTTCAGGAACCGCCTGCCAGTCAGGGTAGGCACGATGCGATGATGATCACGCGTTATCAGTTGCCGCTGCTCCGCCTCGTCAAGCTGGCGCTGGATACTGTTGATGGGCAGGCCGGTACGCTCCACGAACATTTCCGTGGCAAAGCCTTCCGTCAACCGCAGTGCATTCATCATGAATTCAAAGCCCCGGTCTCTGCGCCCGACTTCATGCTGCTCCAGGATAAACAGGCCGGACTCCGGTGTGCCCGGTACGGCTTTTGCAAGATATTCCCTGGGCTGCTTGTAACGCATCTGGCGCACTATCTTGTCGGCAAAGCTTATCTTGCTATGCGCTCCGGCGCCGATTCCAAGATAATCGCCGTATAGCCAGTAATTCACGTTGTGGCGGCACTCTCTTCCCGGCTGCGCGAATGCGGAAGTTTCGTAATTCGCGTAACCCCTCAGCGCAAGAGTTTGCTCAATCGTCGCCTGCATTTCCGCCGCCAGGTCATCGTCTGGTAACGGTGGCGGATAGCGGTGAAACAGCGTGTTGGGTTCCAGCGTCAGGTGATAAGCGGAAATATGCGAAACATCGCAAGCAATTGCGGTTTCAATATCGCTCCGTGCCTCCTCCAGCGTTTGTTCTGGCAGACCATACATCAGATCGAGATTCACATTGTCAAAATTTTTCCGCGCGATCTCTATCGCCCGGCGTGCATCGCTATCGTCATGTATTCGACCCAGCGATTTGAGATGCCTTGGATTGAAGCTCTGGATGCCGATGGATAGGCGATTAATCCCGGCAGCACGGAAATCCGCGAATTTTTGTACCTCGAACGTTCCGGGATTGGCTTCCAGCGTTATCTCGGCAAAAAGCTCCAATGGCAGCAAGGCCCTGACGGCTGCAAGGATGGCATCGATGGATTGCGCGCTGAACAGGCTGGGCGTGCCCCCGCCGAAAAAAACGCTCACCACTTTGCGCCCCCATACCTGGGGCAATGCGGCCTCAAGATCACGAATAAGCGCGGCCACATATTCAGCTTCCCGCATGCCGCCGCTCTGATCACGCACCTCATGTGAGTTGAAGTCGCAATAGGGGCATTTTTTCATGCACCAGGGGATATGAATATAGAGGCTCAGCGGAGGCAGCGACGTCAGCCTCGGCGCTTGGGAGCCCAATATGGATGCAGGAGAAATGATTGTTGTCATGGTTGTTGGAGAGACAACAACAGGCGAACGAAGTTACCGCTTCAATTTACGAGCGGGATCTATCCTTTATTCGGGCGACAGGCGGGAGTTGGGTCAAAACCATTTCTCTCCAAGCTGTTCGAAAAGTTGCGCCAGTGCCTTCCCCCGATGGCTGATACGATTTTTTTGCTCTATCGGGAGTTCCGCCGCGGTTTTTCCGAGACTTGGGATAAAAAAGTAGGGATCGTAGCCAAACCCGCCTTCGCCGCTCGGCTTCAGGCCGATTTCGCCGTACCAGCTTCCCGTGGCGATAATGGGTTCCGGATCGTCTGCAAGGCGCAGGAGTACGATTACGCAGTAATAATGAGCTTTGCGGTCGCTCTGGTTTCTCAATGCCTCGATCAGCTTCAGATTATTTTTCTCGTCCGATCTGGGCTCGCCCGCGTAACGGGCGGATAGGGTGCCGGGCTTCCCCTTCAGGGCATCAACACAAATGCCGGAATCATCCGCGAGAGAAGGCAGGCCCGTACATGCTGCGGCATGACGCGCTTTGGCAAGGGCGTTTTCAACGAATGTGCAATGAGGCTCGTCAGCCTCGGAAACATTGAATGCGGATTGAGGCAGCACCTGGATTTCCAGCGGCTCCAACAGATGACCTATCTCCCGAAGCTTGCCGGAACTGTTGCTGGCAATGACAATTTTTTGCATGTCAGAGTCCTATCCAGCCAGCGCCATTTTCTGAATCCGGATCAATTCCCGTATTCCGCTCTGCGCCAGATCCACCATGGCGCCCAGATCCTCCCGGCTGAACGGAACGCCTTCCGCGGTCCCTTGCATTTCCACCAGGCCGAAATCGCTTGTCATAACAACATTCATATCGGTATCGCAGCGGGAGTCTTCCAGGTAATCGAGATCCAGCACCGGCACACCCTCGTATATGCCCACTGATACCGCGGCCACATACGCAAGTATTGGTGTCGTTTCTATCTGTTGCTGGCGCAGCAGTTTCTCTACCGCATCGTGCAGCGCCACAAAAGCGCCGGTAATGCTGGCGGTTCGGGTGCCGCCGTCGGCCTGTATCACATCGCAATCGATCTGGATGGTGCGCTCGCCCAGTTTTGTCAGGTCCATTACTGAACGCAATGCGCGCCCGATCAACCGCTGAATTTCCATGGTGCGCCCGGATTGCTTGCCCTTGGCTGCTTCACGCTGCATCCGCTCATTGGTGGAGCGCGGCAGCATGCCATATTCCGCCGTAAGCCAACCCTGCCCTTTACCCCGCAGAAACGGGGGGACCTTCTCGTCCAGACTGGCAGTACACAATATCCGCGTATCACCACACTCGATCAACACAGCGCCTTCCGCGTGCTTGGTGTAATGCCGCGTGATTTGAACGGGACGGAGTTGATCAGGAGTACGTTTGCTGGGGCGCATGATGATAGTTCCCTTGAAGGTGGTCGACTAATGTTCCCTGTGCCAATTGTTACCAGGCAACGGATTGGCAAGGGTATGAGTCGCTGCGCCTTTATTCACGACGACGATATGCGATAATTTGCGGCACTCGTATTTTAACGTATTAAGGACCTGTCAGTGGATGAGTTAGCCACGATCTACAGCATGACCGGCTATGCCGTGGTCGCCAAGGAACTGCCGAAAGGGTCATTGAATCTGGAGCTACGCTCTGTCAATAGCCGCTATCTTGATATTCAGTTTCGCCTGCCCGACGAATTTCGCCTCCTAGAAGGGGCAATGCGCGAGTTTCTGGCGGCGCGGCTGAAGCGGGGAAAAATCGAGTGCCGAGTGAATTTTTCCCGCTTTGCAGGTGCGGAAGACCTGCAGCATATCAATGCAGATCTGTTGCAAAAATTGCTCGAATTGGATCGCACCGTCAGAGCAGTGCTACCCGAGGCGCGTGGTCTGGAGGTGGCGGACATTCTCCGCTGGCCCGGGATGCTGGGTACGGATTCCCTGCCTGCCGAGAATCTGTTCGGGCCTTGCATGGATTTGCTGCGCGGTGCCCTGAATGAGTTGGCTGAGGCACGCGCCCGGGAAGGTCATAAACTCAAACTCATACTACTTGAGCGCCTCGAGGCGATGCGGCGATTGGGAGCTGAGGTAAGTCCACGTATCCCCGCCTTGCTCCTGGCATTCCAGGAAAAGCTCAGGGGCCGCCTGGGCGAAGCGATGATAAATTGCGACGACGAGCGCATTCGGCAGGAGCTTACTTTATTTGCCAGCAAGATCGACGTGGATGAAGAGTTGTCCCGTCTGCAGACTCACTTTGACGAAGTAGAAAGAGTGTTGGAGAAAGGTGGGGCAATCGGCAAACGCCTGGATTTTTTGATGCAGGAGCTTAATCGCGAGGCCAATACGATAGGCGCAAAATCGGTGGATGCAGAGGTATCGAAGATTTCGATCGAACTCAAGGTACTGATCGAGCAGATGCGGGAACAGGCGCAGAATATTGAATGAGGTTTTACAGAGACTCAGGCAGCCTCTCACGATCCCCAGTAATTTCAGGAAAGCCACTATTCATACAGCTTTTTTTCATTTCAGGAAGTTGCATTTCATTTCAGGACAGCTCACAATCCGCTTCTACCCAGCCACTGACAAGGCTCTACCGAACAGGCGTACCGATGCAAGCAAAACCACAAGCTGTCTGTTAAGCCATCTCTATCCCGGCTAGGAAAAAGCAGAAACCTTCACGTTTGGGACGGCATCTAATTGAAGGATACACTTTGAAGGCAGTGAGAAATGAACAACTGGGAGCTTTTGGAAATACGTGAGTCATTGCTACGGGACTTGGCCGAATTTATTGAAGACAATTATTACGGAACGCCAGCGCCCCATGAGTATAGAAGACATGAGCTTGATGTTCGGCTTGGCAAAAAGCTAAAGTTTTCTTCGTCTTATCCACAAATGACGATTAGACAGCGTCGGGCGAGTGACTTGCTACTGCAAGTAGGATTGTGCGGAGCTACTGAATATGCACTCGGCACGATTGAGGACGAAGATCAGCTGAAACATGGGAGGGAACGGCTCGTTAAAATGAAGGGCGACTTAGCCGATCTTATGCGTGATTACGATAATTGTCTTTCGGAAGAAGAGCGTAAGCTTTTGCTTAGGCAAGCGAAAAACAATTCAAACCGGGAGGAGAGTCTTAAAGATAGCGAACGCGATAGCTTGCTAAAACTGGTAATCGGTATGGCCGTAGGCGCTTATTGCTACAATCCTGCTGCATTAAAAAATGATGCTGTTTCTGATATAACTAAAGACTTGGAAGAGCTGGGCATTTCAATTAGTGATGACACAGTACGCAAGTATCTAATACAAGCAGCAGCAAAATTCCCGCAAGCGCGTAAAGCCTAGCATCAAAACCTAATCGTCCACCGACGGTTGAGGTGCGTGGGAGTTGCTCTATTAACTGCCACTTGTAGAAAATTCTTATGAGCGATTCCCTACACCTCGTTTGTCCTAAATGCCAGGCGGTCAATCGCGTACCGACCGCCCGGCTCGACCAGCAACCGAATTGTGGCCAATGCCATCAGCCATTATTCACGGGCCATCCGGTGGAGTTGACTGCCGCGACCTTTGCACGACATCTCGAACGCAACGACATTCCGCTACTAGTGGATTTCTGGGCGCCATGGTGCGGGCCATGCAAGACAATGGCTCCAGCCTTTGTACAAGCTGCCTCAATGCTGGAGCCGCGCTTCCGTCTTGCAAAGGTAAACACCGATGCGGAACAAACGCTAGGGGCGAAATATAGTATCCGCAGCATTCCTACCCTGATTCTTTTCAGGGGCGGGCGCGAGCTGGCGCGGCAGGCCGGCGCCATGACAGTGCAGGATATCGCACGTTGGGCTCGCTCCCATTAGTTGGGTTGGTTGGAGGGGTAGAAGCTGTTACACTTCGTAAAGGCATTCTGTAAGGCGAAGCCGGAAGGAGGCTGAATCGGTACCACTGCGCGGCGAATTCAAACATGACAACAACGCCAGGCAATCTATTCATTATCAGCGCGCCCTCAGGCGCCGGGAAGACCAGCCTCGTCAAAGCGTTACTTCAAACGGGTATCGACCTGAAGTTGTCAATTTCATACACGTCGCGGCCAGCGCGTGATGAAGAAGCCGACGGACGCGATTACCATTTCGTAAGCCGTGAAGTTTTTGAGCAGAAACTGAAACAGGACGAATTTCTGGAAAGCGCCCAAGTCTACGGAAATTTCTATGGTACTTCCAAAAAATGGATTAATGAAACCATCGTGTCAGGACGCGACATTCTGCTGGAAATCGACAGCCAGGGCGCTCGCCAGGTGCGGGATGCGTTTCCCGCGACCGTCGGAATTTTTGTTCTTCCACCCTCTCTGGAGGTGCTGGAAAAGCGCTTGAGGAATCGCGCTCAGGATAGCCCCGAAGCGATCGGCCGCCGTCTGGCTTCCGCGCGAGAGGAAATCGGCCATGTGGGCGAATATGACTATGTTATTATCAATGACGATCTGGACAAGGCTTTGCAGGATTTGAAATGCATCGTACACGCCGAAAGCTTGAGAATGACGAAGCAACTTGTCCGTCATCACAGCCTGATAACGCAACTCGGAGAGGTGCCTGTTCCATGAATGGCATAACTTCGAACATACCTCCCCTGGCTTAAAGCTCCCTAAGCGGCTTTTATTGATAGGGTTGCCTTTATTTGGCTGGGCATTCTATACTGCTACTCTGATACAAGGGCAAAACCATGGCACGCATTACAGTTGACGACTGTTTGAAAAAAATTCCCAATCGTTTCGATATGACACTGGTTGCGACCATTCGGGCAAGACAACTCTCAATCGGGGGCAGCCCGATGGTGGAACCCGCGAGGGATAAGCCTACAGTCATTGCCTTGCGCGAGCTTGCCCAGGGAAAGGTGGGGCTGGAAATTCTCACCACCGTGCCCCTCTGATTTTTATAAGCGGCTGACGCTTTTATAGAGAATCTGGTTGAATGCGCATTAATCAATAAACTGTGAAGCGGCACTAGAAGAAGAAATCGGATTATATAAGATCGTCATGGAGGGGGTTGCCGTCGTCTTGAAAAAACTGGTATTGGCACAACGGAGAAATGAAGGAAATCACGATGCAAGCCCGAGGTCTGCCGGATTCCTCTGCTACCTTGCCCGAGGCGGATTTCCTATTCCGGGAGCTGGCCAGCTATCTTAAGCGCGAGGATGTTTCCGAGCTTCAGAACGCCTATCTTTTCAGCCAGAGCGCCCATTCAGGGCAATTCCGCAAGTCTGGCGAACCTTACATCTCCCATCCGCTGGCGGTAGCCAGCATACTCGGCAAATTGCGTCTGGACACCCAGACCCTGGCTGCCGCGCTATTGCACGATGTAATGGAGGATACGCACGTATCCAAAGCCGAGATCAGCGACAGATTTGGCAAGTCGGTCGCGGAACTGGTGGACGGTGTCTCCAAACTGGACAAGATCGAATTCCAGACCCATGCCGATGCGCAGGCGGAAAATTTCCGCAAGATGCTGCTGGCCATGGCGCGGGACGTACGCGTCATACTTATCAAGTTAGCGGACCGGCTGCACAACATGCGTACGCTCGAAGCGATGCGGCCCGAAAAACGGCGCCGCATCGCACGCGAAACAATGGAAATCTATGCCCCTATCGCCAATCGGCTAGGGCTCAACAATATCTACCACGAGCTGCAGGATCTCAGCTTCCGTTATCTGTTTCCGACACGCTACCGTGTTCTGGCCAACGCAACCAAGGCGGCGCGGGGAAATCGCCGGGAAATGGTGTCGAAAATCCTTGATACCATCAAGCAGCGTTTCAAGGCGGCAGGGCTGGATGCGGAGGTGACCGGGCGTGAAAAGCAGCTTTACAGCATATACAAGAAAATGGTGGAAAAGCACCTTACGTTTTCCGAGATTCTCGACATTTACGGCTTCCGCGTGATTGTCAAAGACGTGCCTTCATGCTACATCGCGCTCGGCGCATTGCACAGTCTCTACAACCCTATTCCCGGGAAATTCAAAGACTATATTGCCATTCCCAAGGCGAACGGCTATCAGTCCCTGCACAATACTTTGTGGGGACCTTATGGCACTCCTATAGAGGTGCAGATCCGCACACCTGAAATGCACCGCATCGCGGAAGCGGGGGTTGCCTCGCACTGGCTGTACAAGAGCACCGATGCGGATCTTAACGACCTGCACATGAAAACCCACCAGTGGTTGCAGAGCCTGCTGGAAACCCTTAGCGACTCCACCGATTCGCTGGAATTCCTCGAACATCTCAAAGTTGATCTGTTTCCCGGCGAAGTCTATGTATTTACGCCCCAGGGCAAGATATTGGCCCTGCCGAAGGAATCCACGGCCGTGGATTTTGCGTACGCAGTGCATACGGATATAGGGGACTGCTGCGTAGCTGCAAGAATAAACGGTGAGAACGCGCCCTTGCGCACGGTTCTCAGAAGCGGCGACCGCGTGGAAATTGTTACCGCATCACACGCTAAACCAAATCCCGCCTGGCTTAATTATGTGGTTACCGGAAAGGCGCGGTCACACATCCGCCGTTTTCTCAAGACGATGCAATATGAAGAATCGGCAAGGCTGGGGGAGCGCTTGCTGAACCAGGCTTTAATGTCCCTCAAGGTCGATCCGCAGACGATAACCGAGGTCCAGTGGGAAAAACTGGCACGCGACAGCGGGGCCAAATCAAAAAAAGATTTACTGGCGGACTTGGGCTTAGGCAAGCATTTGCCTGCCGTACTCGCAAGGCGATTGGCAACTCCGGGAGAATCCGACACCGGCCCGAACGGGACTTCGGATGTCATCACCATACTCGGCACAGAAGGAATGGCAGTGCAATTCGCGAAATGTTGCCGCCCGATTCCAGGGGACCCCATCGTTGGCTTCATCAAGAAAGACCAGGGGTTGGTGATTCATATCCATGATTGCCCGGCGGTTTCCAAAAACAGGAGCAACTCCGACAATTGGCTGGATGTAGCCTGGGGTAAGGATATTAACAGGCAGTTCGAGGTCAGCATCAGGCTGATGGTGGTCAACCAGCGCGGCGTTTTAGCGAGAGTGGCGGCGGCAATCGCCGAGGCAGGGTCCAATATCGACAATGTCGGCATGGAAGGAGATGGCGAGTACACAACCATGAATTTCATGCTGCAACTTCGGAACCGCCATCATCTGGCACAGGTGATACGGCGGTTGAGGCGAATCCCTGAAGTAGCGAAAATCAGCCGTATCAAAGGTTGATCCTTCCCGTACCCGTCCAGCTGAAGCATTGCCACCCTCCGGGTTAGCTACGTTCGTATGCAAGAACCGGTGCCAGCCATTTTTCCGTCTCCTCCAGCGTCCAGCCTTTACGCGTCGCATATTCTTCCACTTGATCCTTGCCTATCTTGCCGACAGCGAAATAATCAGCATCCGGGTGGGAGAAATAGAATCCTGATACCGCCGCGGTAGGCACCATGGCATAAGACTCGGTTATGATTATCCCCGCGTTTTCGGGAGCTTTCAGCATTTCGAACAATGCCCCTTTCTCTGTGTGATCGGGACAGGCAGGGTAGCCCGGCGCGGGACGGATACCGCGATACTCTTCGGCGACCATCTGCTCACTGCTCAGGTTTTCATCTTTGACGAAGCCCCAAAATTCGCGCCGCACGCGCCAATGCATATGTTCGGCAAAAGCTTCCGCCAGACGGTCGGCCAGCGCTTTCAGGATAATCGCGCTGTAATCGTCATTTACTTCCTCGTATGCCTTTATTCTTGCATCTATGCCCATCCCCGCGGTTACCGCAAATGCACCGATGGCGTCGCGAATACCGGTTTCCTTGGGAGCGATAAAATCGGCGAGGCACAAGTTGGGCCGGCCAGCTGGTTTGGTAGTCTGCTGCCGCAAGTTGTGAAAAGTCATTGCCACCCTCGTGCGAGCTTTATCCGCATAGATCTCTACGTCATCGCTGTTTACCGTGTTGGCAGGAAAAAGGCCGAATACCGCATTGGCGGTGAGCCATTTCTGCTCGACAATTTTTTTCAGCATGGCCTGGGCGTCCCGGTAGAGACTGCTCGCAGCCTCTCCCACGACTTCATCTTCCAGAATCGCTGGAAAGCGTCCGGACAGCTCCCATGCCTGAAAAAACGGTGTCCAGTCTATGAAAGGAATCAGTTTTTCCAGGGGATAGTTTCTGAGTGACCTCACGCCGATGAATTCCGGCTCAGGCGGGGTGTAATTCTCCCAGTCGGCTTTAAATGCATTTTTTCGGGCATCGGCGATCGATAGCATGGGCGCCGGCCCCCGCTTGTTTTTATGCTGTGCGCGGACTTTCTCGTATTCCGCCTGGACTTGTTTTACGTAATCCGGCTTCAAATCCTCCGATAGCAAATTACTGCACACGCCCACGGCCCGGCTCGCGTCCGGTACCCAAACGGTAATGCCGCTGTAATGCGGCGCAACCTTCACGGCCGTATGCACTCGGGAAGTGGTTGCGCCGCCAATCAGCAGCGGAATGGTAAAGCCTTCGCGCTCCATTTCTTTTGCCACATAAGCCATTTCTTCCAGCGAAGGCGTAATCAGACCCGATAAGCCAATCATGTCTGCCTGTTCCTGCCGCGCCATCTCAAGAATCTTGGCACTGGGCACCATCACGCCCATATTTACTACTTCATAATTATTGCACTGAAGCACCACCGTGACGATGTTCTTGCCGATGTCATGTACATCGCCCTTGACGGTGGCGATGACGATCTTGCCTTTGGGCCGGGAATCGCCCAGCAATTTCTTTTCCGCCTCGATAAAGGGCAGCAGGTGCGCGACCGCCTGTTTCATCACGCGAGCCGACTTGACTACCTGGGGTAAAAACATCTTGCCCGAGCCGAACAGGTCACCCACCACACCCATGCCGTTCATGAGAGGTCCTTCGATCACCTGGATCGGCCGACCGCCCTCTTCGGCTACTTTCAGTCGCGCCTCCTCGGTATCTTCCACGATATAAGTCGTGATACCTCGTACCAAGGCGTGGGTCAGGCGTTGTTGCAACGGCTCGTCGCGCCAGGCGAGATCTTCGGTATTCTCCTTGCTTTTTCCCTTGAAGCTTTCGGCGAATTCCACCAGCCGCTCGGTAGGAGTGGCCTCTCCACCGTCTTTTGGCTGGCGATTGAGCAGCACGTCCTCCACTCGTTCAAGCAGCTCCTTTGGAATATCCGAATAAACACCCAGTTGGCCAGCGTTCACGATACCCATTGTCATGCCAGCCCGAACCGCGTGATAGAGGAAAGCGGTATGGATCGCTTCCCGCACGGGCTCATTGCCGCGGAAGGAGAACGACACATTGGACACTCCGCCGCTCACCTTCGCGTACGGCAGGGTCTGCTTGATGAGGCGAGTGGCCTCAATGAAATCCACGCCGTAATTATTGTGTTCCTCTATGCCGGTAGCGATCGCGAAAACGTTCGGATCAAAAATGATGTCTTCAGGCGGAAAATCCAGCTGGTTAACAAGAATGTTATAGCAGCGCTTGCAAATCTCCACTTTTCGTTCCAGCGTATCGGCCTGGCCGGTTTCATCGAACGCCATCACAATTACTGCCGCACCATAGCGGCGCGCGAGTTTTGCGTGTTCGATAAACTCCGCTTCGCCCTCCTTCAAGCTGATGGAGTTGATAACAGCCTTGCCCTGCACGCACTTCAGGCCCGCTTCAATTACCGACCATTTGCTAGAATCGATCATGATCGGTACACGGCTGATATCGGGTTCGGCGGCAACGAGGTTCAGGAACGTTACCATCGCCTTCTGCGAATCGAGCATCGCCTCATCCATGTTGATGTCGATGATCTGCGCGCCATTCTCCACCTGGCTGCGGGCAACACTCAACGCATCCGCATAATTGTTATTCAGTATCAGGCGGGCAAAAGCTTTCGAGCCGGTGACATTCGTGCGCTCGCCCACATTCACGAACAGCGAGTCGTCGCTTATGGCAAGTGGCTCCAGGCCCGACAACCGCAGTTTCTTTGGAATATCGGGAACGGTCCGCGGCGCAATATCGCTCACCGCATCAGCGATAGCCTTGATATGGGCAGGGGTCGTACCGCAGCAGCCGCCGACGATATTGACAAAACCCGACTGCGCAAAGTCCTTTATCAAACCGGCAGTGTATTCCGGTGATTCATCGTAGCCTGTTTCGGCCAGGGGATTTGGCAGCCCTGCATTGGGGTGCGCGCTGACATACACCCCGGCGACCCTGGAAAGCTCCTCGATATAGGGACGCATCAATTCCGCTCCCAGTGCACAGTTGAGCCCCACCGACAACGGGCGCGCGTTACTGACGGAGTTCCAGAAAGCCTCCGGCGTTTGCCCGGAAAGCGTGCGTCCTGAAGCATCCGTAATCGTTGCCGAAATCATGATCGGCAAGCGTATCCCGTGCGTCTCGAAATATTGATCTACCGCGAACAGCGCGGCCTTGGCATTCAGCGTATCGAAAATCGTTTCCACCAGCAGAATATCAGCACCGCCATCAACCAGGCCCCGGATGGATTCGGAATAATCCACCACCAACTGATCGAAGGTGATGCCACGAAAACCGGGGTCGTTCACGTCCGGGGAAATCGAGGCGGTCTTGGTGGTCGGCCCCAGCACCCCCGCCACGAAACGCGGCTTATCGGGGGT
Organism: Nitrosospira briensis; assembly: GCF_900115125.1. Classification (GTDB taxonomy): domain Bacteria; phylum Pseudomonadota; class Gammaproteobacteria; order Burkholderiales; family Nitrosomonadaceae; genus Nitrosospira; species Nitrosospira briensis_A. The sequence goes on from NZ_FOVJ01000007.1 coordinate 42,753, forward strand.
TTTTGCCTCCATTGCCTGCGTCGCTTCTTTTGCCAGCCTCGCCGCGGCAGAATTGAGTTCGTAGACCATGTCCTGCATGTGATAGTCGGACATCGAAGCGGCGTTCGAATTGAAGGTATTAGTCTCGATGATGTCCGCCCCTGCTTCCAGATAGCCGTCATGGATGGACCGGATGACCTGTGGCTGGGTCAGCGTCAGAAGATCGTTATTGCCCCTGAGATCATGCGGAAAATCCGCAAAACGGGTTCCACGATAATCCGCCTCGTTGAGCTTGTGGCTCTGGATCATGGTGCCCATCGCCCCATCAAGCATCAGGATGCGGCGCGCGAGGAGGTCTTCAAGTAATCTGGTTCGGGTGGTTTCGTTCATGGCACCGCTGCGTTTGAGGTGGAGGCTTGATTCTATCACGCCCGCCCAAAACTGACTCTTTGCTCGATTCGGCAAATGACAACCGGCTACTGAGAGCGCAGTGAGACAGGCTCTCATTCATTATTATCCCGCTCCGGCCTTCAATGACGCGTTGGCCTCTTCCAGCTTATCGAACCGGCTAAATTCGAGCTTCATCCCGAAATGCCCCGCCAAATGTCTCGACATGACTGCAAACGAGATCAGGAAAAGAAATCTGTCCTGCTCAGTCCATCGACTTTGCTTGTTTTTCAATGATGCGCAGAACACGTCTTGCAGATCGAAGCGAACCTTCGATAAAGCCCTGATAGTCGGAAAATGCTTCTCCGCAGACGTGGATATTTTTTATTCCCGATGCATCCGGCTGCAGGGAAAACGCCTCAAGGAACTCGATATGCTTCCAGGACATCACGCCTGGCAACCATCCATGAGCCGCCGCGCCAAAGGGTTTCTTGCCCCAGTCCCGCATTCCGCAGGCGAGCAGGCGGTCCTCCGTGAAATCATGGTGTTCGTATTCCCTCGCAAACTGCACAAACCGCTGCCACAACCGGGGATAGCCTGGCTCTTTTAAGATAACTGCTGTTCCTCCGTTAAAATATAGCTCCGCGGATGCATCAGACTCGAAAAATTTTTTTTCCAGTTTCAAAAACCAGGTCCTGGCTATTTCCTGGCTTTCAAGCTGGGGATCTTCCGATGGTTCCTGCTGTGGCTGGTTGTGACTGGTTTCCCTCGCTCGCAGGTAGTCGGACCAGAAGGTGATTGCCGGGCGGTCTGTATAGACCATTATCAGCCCTTTGGTCCCGTCGTTGCTTTTCATATATAACAACTCTCGAGTCGGTATATCGGAGGCATTGCGGTTAAGCGGCCTGTTATCTTCCCACCACGGCCTGTCGATAACGAAGAAGCACTTCAATAACGGAAGACAAGCCACTGCGTTCACTGCTTCCTTGAGCGTTCCTTGCGGTGGATGGCCATTCCAGGACATTTCCTCGAGTGGACGCTTGGGCAAGGCAAGAATAACCCTCCTTGTCTTGATGACTTTTTCCTCATTCTCGATCAGAACATTGATTTCGCCACCACTGGATTCAAGGCCCAGTACTTTCCTGTCTTTTTGAATGCACAACCCCGGAGTGTTTTTTCTTTCGTCATGCAGCCTCTCCAGAAGCTTCCAGATGATCCGGCTCATTCCTCCGCGAATGCCGCGAAGCGTTCCCGTGCTTCGGATAGCTTTAAGCCAGAAAATTATCCACTCCGCAGCATTCAAATTTTCATGCACGAAGTGATAGTAGCTGCCCCAATCCCTGATCTTGATAACGGCATAGTGGCTCAGCACATCACTGAGTATGTTCCAGAAACCCAAATTCCAAAGCGGATGCCCCCTGAAGCGAGCGTGTTCACGGATGTTCTTGAAATCAGATTCAGTGAGATTCTGAATCCACTCCAGCAATTCTCCTTTCCAGTAGTCACGATAAAAAAACGAGCCGTTTTGCAAGTGATTCCACTGTTGATTGGCGGCATCGGTAAGCCATGGCCCTGGTACTCTGGAACCAGGGTTACTTCCACTTGTGGAGGCTCCGCTTTCGCCGGCAGCGGCTTGCCTTTTAAAAACAGCGTGATTTTCGGAAGGCGCTGACTCGTACTTTTCGTTTTTATCGCCAACCTTTAAAACTTTTACGCCAGATTCAAGGCCTTCAACAAGTTCAAAGATGCGCCTGAGGGCCAGTATCATCAAATCAAAGGGAGTTTTTTGCAGGGCCTCCTCTTCGCGCAGCGTAAATCGCGGCTCCATTGGATCTTCCGATGCGTAGGACGAGAATGGCACCAGATCATCCAGACTTTCTTCTTCGCCCGGGACGGGCTCCCTTATTTTCAGTTCTTCCAGCAGTGCCTGTAATAAAGGCTGATTACGGGGCTCAATTCTCATCGGCCCAAATTCCGCGCGAAAGTATTCAATCTTCGATAGCTTCTCGGCAACCTTACCGTCTTTTTCTACCGATTGTTTTTCTATAGGGCCTTTATAGGGAGACTGCTTGTTGCCTTGCGGCTCGAGAGGGTCGGGTTTGCCGCTGGCAAAGTCCCAGTTGCATGGATCCCAGGTATCCTCGAAACCGGTGGCTTCTCCATTCTTCTCGTCAGTCCTCAGCAATGACCAGGTTTCTATCCGGCCACCAAACCGGTTGGAGGCCTCAAGAAGGAGAATGCTGTTTATTTTGAGCAATTCGCGCTGCTTGATCAGTTCGTTGCAACAGTACAAGCCGGCAATTCCGCCGCCTACAATTACCACATCATATATTTCGGATTCCTGCGTATGAGTTTCATTGTTCGGCATATCTTTCTCCTTAAAATCTCAGTGCCGCAGGTTGAGGAACCGTTGATCTCCGTGCATGTGATTGCACGCTCCAACCACCGCACTTGATGACCCCAGGATAAGCATTGCAATGCCCCGTCCCGGACCGTTGGTCCTTTCTTACTTGCGAACGATGACGCCTTGCCTGACGACACATTTACCAGCTTTATATACAGACCGATTCTTCGGAACCGACACGACCGCCTCAGGGATATGTCCTGCGTCAAGCACCACGAAGTCAGCACTTGCGTTCTCTCGCAATCCATAATTGGCAAATTGAAGCGCTTTTGCGCCTGCCTCTGTAACGACATCGAAAGCGACGCGAAGATCGTCATCTGTATAGAAACCAGAGCGATAGCCGATGATCATCGCGCGGTTCAGCATGTCACCATCCCCGTATGGCCACCAGGAGTCCCGGATATTGTCACTGCCGCTAAAGACCACAACGCCAGCTTTGCGTAATTCCAGGACGGGCGGAAACGAGCGATCACCGGGCGCATTAGTCATGATGGCGACGCCGGCTTCAGCAAGAACTTGCGCAATGTGCCTGACGACATCGGCAGGAACTTCGCCCAGCGCATAAGCATGGCTCGCAGCAACATGCCCTTGCAGACCCAGCGCCCGGGTTCGGGCCGAGATTTCTTCGAGTTCGAATATCCCCAACATCCCCTGGTCGTGAAGGTGAATGTCGATATCAACCCCGCGTCTTTCCGCAATGCCGAACACCACGTCGAGATGTGCTTTGATGTCTCTATCGAATGAGGCGGGGTCCAGCCCGCCGATTACGTCGCAGCCTGCATCGAAAGCCGCATCCAGCAGTTCTGCCGTTCCGGGACACGCAAGGATGCCATTCTGCGGGAAGGCGACAAGCTGAATATCAATAATATCCCGGTATTCTTCACGGACCTCGACTATGGTTTCGAGAGACTTGAGGCCAACGCTCGCGTCCACCATGACGTGACTGCGCATATGGGTAGATCCGTTGGCTATGCAGAGCTCCAGCTGATTACACGCGCGCTCAGCGAGCGGTGCAGCCTGCGCCATGTTCTGACGCTGGAATTCGACACGTTCACGTACGTCAAATCCGGCAGTGCACGGCTTGTGTGGCTTCCAGCCATCCCCGTAAAAGCTGGTATCGAGATGAATGTGACCTTCGACAAAACCCGGCACAACAAGGGCGCCGCCGAGATCGACGATATGATCCGCCGAGATATCCGCGCCGCCCGCCGGTTCGATGGAGATGATCCTGCCGTTTTTTACTGCAATGGACGAAAGCGCTCCATCCAAGAGCCTCGCCCCCCGAAAAATGGTATCGACCTCACGCATCAAAAACCTCTCCGAACAGATTTTTCACGGCTCTTCCGCTTGCGCTGCGCTTGACCTCGTCCTGTCATCGCCTTATAACTCATCAGCCGAATTGTTTACGGGATTTGACAACGCTGTGCAGACATATGAAGCGTACGTCACTGGCAAGCTGACAGCGCATTCTATCTTATGCGGAAGAACACGCGCACCTTGCGCTGCCTGGGAGAACGCCCAATTCGCATCCCCGGTTACAGCAACCGGCCTGTCATATCATCAAATTTCGCGGCGCCTCTCTTCAAGCGCATATCCACCGCTGGCGAGTATTGCCTATCAGGTCTCTGCCTGGCACCCCACCCACCCAAAAACACCTTGACTATCAGGATCGGCAACGCGTACTTTGAATCTACGTAGGTTGAGAAACGTTCTTTTGAGATAATTCACTTCCACATTCTTATTCATTCAATCGCATGCATCCGTTCGAACCACGGGCTACGGATCAAGACAAAAGCTTGCTGATGCCATCCTTCGCTGATAACCGGATGCGGCGGCTGGCGACGGGGATGCTGATAACGATGCTCGCCGTTCTCGTTCTCGCTAATGTATTTCTTTCAGTTCATCCGTCGATGGGCTATCTCCGCGCTTTCGCAGAAGCGGCAGTAGTGGGCGCGCTGGCGGACTGGTTCGCTGTTACCGCACTATTTCGTCAACCGCTGGGCCTGCCTATTCCACACACTGCTATCATTCCCCGCAACAAGGAACGCATTGGCGCATCGCTCGGGCGTTTCGTCGAACTGAATTTTGCCTCTCCCGAAGTGGTTTCGGCAAAGCTGGCGCGCGTGGACCTGTCGGGCAACCTCGCCCAATGGCTTTCGGACTCGACGCGAACCGAGGTCTTAGCCGACCATATGACGCGCCTGATCCCGCAATTGCTTGATTCTATAGAGGAGCATCAGCTGCGGCGCTTTATTTCCGGTGACGTGTCGAAGCGCGTGCAAGGTATTGATCTCGCCCCCTTGATTGGGGAAGCCGTCGCGATGCTCAGCGAAGAGAAACGACACCAAGTGCTACTCGACAAGTTGTTGCGCGAAACGGATGACTACATTACTGCCAATGAACAACGCATCCGCGAGCGCGTGCGTGAGAATACAGCCTGGCTTTGGCAGCGGCTTTCGATAGACAGCGAGGTCGCTGATAACGTTATATTGGTGCTGCGCGAGCTTCTCGCAGAGATCGCTCGCGACTCCAGACACCCGCTGCGCCTCAGGCTCGACTCGGCAATCGAGAAGCTGGTCTCCGAGCTGGCTACTTCACCCGAATACCGCAAGCAGATTGCTGTACATACACGGAAATTACTGAATCAACCCGCACTACACAAATTCGTGGCGACGTTGTGGCGCGATATTCGCATCAGCCTGCACAAGGAAATCGGCAGTGCCGACTCGACCATTAAGGCGTTGCTGCGGGAAGCAACGCAATCGGCGACGCGCGCACTACTGCGCGACACAGGCCTACGCGAACGCCTCAATGACTGGATGCGCAACGTCGTAGTGGAAGCGGTGCAGTCTCACCAACGCGACGTCGGCTCGCTAATAGCGGATACCGTGCGTGGCTGGGACACCGAAACCGTCACTCGCCGGATAGAACAGCAGGTGGGCGAAGACCTGCAGTATATTCGCATCAACGGCACGATGATCGGCGGGTTGGTGGGGTTGGCGATCTACACCATTTCCCGCGCCTTCGGCTAGCTTGAAAGGTGCAGAACTCTGCGAAGGCAGGATCAGAACAAATCAAAGTCGCAGTCCTGATTTTTCACTTTTGAACAGCCCAGTCCCGGACCTAATTTCTATCCAGCTTCCGGTACTGCACCGCTTCGGCAATATGCGTGCTTGTTATCCCGTTGCTCGCCGCGAGGTCCGCAATGGTGCGCGCCACTTTAAGGACGCGATGATAAGCCCGTGCGGAGAAATTCAGGCGGCTTATAGCCTGCTTAAGCAGGTTCTCCCCCAGCGTATCGGGTATGCAGTATTTATCGATATCCTTCACCGCCAGCCTGGCGTTGGCCTTGCCCTGCCGCTCCAGTTGGCGCTGATAAGCTGCTTCAACCCGCTGCCTGATGCTGCTGCTCGGTTCGCCTTGCGCCTGACGCATCAAATCTTCCTCGGGCACGGCTGGCACTTCAATCTGCACATCGATCCGATCAAGCAGCGGGCCGGAAATTTTGCCGCGGTAGCGTGCAACCTGGTCGGGAGTACATCTGCACCTCCCGCTGTGGTGGCCGAGATAACCGCAAAGACAGGGATTCATCGCGGCGACCAGCTGGAACCGGGCGGGAAAATCAGCCTGGCGCGCCGCGCGCGAAATTGTGATGCGCCCGGATTCCAGCGGTTCTCGCAGCACTTCCAGTACCTTGCGTTCGAATTCCGGCAACTCGTCCAGAAACAACACACCGTTCATCGCCAGCGAGATCTCTCCTGGACGTGGATTGCTGCCCCCGCCCACCAGCGCAACGCCGGACGCGGTGTGGTGAGGCGAACGATAGGGCCGGCGTTTCCAGTTGGCAACATTGAAGCCGCCGCTGCTGAGCGATTGCATCGCAGCGGATTCGAGTGCTTCATCCTCGGTCATGGAAGGCAAAATGCCGGGAAGACGCGAGGCCAGCATGGATTTTCCGGTACCCGGCGGGCCAACCATCAGTATGCTATGGCCACCCGCGGCTGCTATTTCAAGCGCGCGTTTTGCATGCGCCTGCCCTTTCACCTCTTCCATGCCAGGGTATAGAGAAGGACTTGCATCCGAATCATCGCCCACCGTTGCCTTGGCATGATTGACGTAAAGCTGCAACGGCTCTCGTCCGGCAAGGTGTGCACAAATCTGAAGCAATGATGTTGCAGCGTAAACAGACGCTTCCCTGACCAGTGCGGCTTCAGCTGCATTTTGCAGAGGCAGCACGAAACTCCGCCCTGAGCGGGATGCGCCGTAAGTCATCGCCAATGCGCCCCGGATTGCACGCAGCTCTCCGGTCAGGGCAAGTTCACCGGCCCATTCATATTGGTCGAGCTTATCGGAGGGGACTTGGCCAGTCGCCGCAAGTATGCCCAGCGCGATAGGCAGATCAAACCGGCCGCTCTCCTTGGGCAGGTCGGCGGGAGCAAGGTTGACCGTAATGCGTCGTGCGGGAAATTCGAACTGCGCGTTTTGCAGCGCCGCTCGCACCCGGTCCTTGCTTTCCTTCACTTCTGTTTCCGGCAGGCCGACGATGGTGAAGCTGGGAAGGCCATTGGCAATGTGGACTTCCACCGTGACGAGTGGAGCCTCCATGCCCGAGATAGCGCGGCTATAGAGAATAGCTAGGGGCATGCAAAGAGTTTTTTTGCCAGAATCAGATCAGGGAGCAATACAAAAATTGCAGGCAGCACAGGATATCGGGATATCTCCCGCACCCTTGAAATCTGGAAAAGCCCGGTATTCCTGAACCTGGGTTATTCCGTCTCCGAGAGGTCATCCAGCGTTTCCGGGGGAATGTCCAGGCTATCCGCTTGCCCCTTCGACGTCGCGGCGGCTTCCAGCGCCTCCACCCTTGTTTCGAGCAATGTGAGTTTCTCGCGCGCGCGCTTCAGTACTTCTTGCTGTACCTCGAACTCTTCGCGCGTAACCAGGTCCAGGCGGTTAAATACTCCTCCCAGCATAACCCGAAGATTCTTTTCCACATCCTTGACAGGGCTCTGCGCCAGCAATTCGTTGACCTTCGTTACGATTTCGTCCAGCACTCTTTGGTTAGCCATGATTTCCTCCATAATTTCTGCTCCATCGCCCGGTCGGGCGAGGAGTGACGCACGCATGCTAAAATCTCATACTTTAGCCAAATAGGCAATCAGCGGACTATTATGGAGCGTTTCCGCCTTTTGGAAAACTGGATCAGGACGCAATTTCCCGATAAAAGCTTTACATTGTCGCCCGCCTCGGCAGATGCGAGTTTCCGCCGTTACTTTCGCGTGACTTTTAGCGATGGGACACTGATCGCCATGGACGCGCCGCCGGAACAGGAAGATTGTGCGCCCTTCCTGCATGTAGCAAATTTATTCACCGCCGCAGGCACGCATGTGCCGGTTGCACTGGGGCAGGATCTGGCTCAAGGCTTCCTGCTGCTTTCCGACCTTGGAGACACAACCTATCTCCAGGCGCTGAATGACGGTTCCGATAATGTCATAGCTGGAGAAAATAGGGACAAGAAGGCCGATCGCTTATATCGCGACGCATTGGCTGCCCTCCTTAAAATCCAGCTTGCAAGCCAGCCTGGCGTATTACCTGATTATGACGAAGCCCTGCTGCTACGGGAACTGAACCTGTTCCCGGACTGGTATCTGGCCAGGCATTTGAAAGTAACGCCCCGCGCCGCTCAGAAAGCAGAGCTTGAATCGATTTTTCAACGCATCGTGCAGAACAACCTGGCCCAGCCCAAGGTGTTCGTGCACCGCGACTTCCATTCGCGTAATCTTATGGTTACCACCCCCAATCCCGGCATTATCGATTTTCAGGATGCGGTTTACGGCCCAATCACCTACGACCTGGTATCGCTGTTCAAGGACGCGTACATAAGCTGGGATGAGGAGCGCGTACTGGACTGGTTGATCCGCTACTGGGAACAAGCCCGAAAACTGAAGTTGCCGGTAGCTTCCGATTTCGCGGATTTTTACCGGGATTTTGAATGGATGGGGGTGCAACGCCATCTCAAGGTGCTGGGAATTTTCGCACGCCTGAATTACCGCGATGGCAAACGCGACTACCTCGCCGCCCTGCCCCTGGTGGAAAGTTATTTACGCAAGGCGTGCGAGCGCTACCGAGAACTTAACCCGCTGCTGACACTGCTCGACGAGTGGAATATCAATGAGCAGCCGGAAGTAAAAGTTGGATACACCTTTTGACGTGGTCCCGTTCAGGGCGATGATTCTCGCCGCGGGCCGCGGCGAGCGTATGCGCCCCCTGACTGACACCTTGCCAAAGCCGTTGCTGCGCGCCGGAGGCAAGGCGCTGATCGAATACCACCTGGAAAATCTCGCGCGCGCCGGTTTTATCAACGTAGTCATCAACCATGCGCATCTCGGACAAATGATCGAAGCCGCGCTTGGCGACGGTACACGTTACGGTGTCACCCTCCATTACTCGCACGAACCGGTCGCGCTGGAAACTGCCGGGGGCATTGCCAAGGCACTACCCATTCTGGAAGATAAGCCGGGAAATACCCAGGGAACCCAGGAAGAATGCCCGTTTCTGGTAATCAACGCGGACATTTATTGCGAACTCGATTTTACCTCCCTGCTGCCGGTCATGCGACAAATGCAATCCAGCGCGGATACGAATCTGGCGCACCTGGTGCTGGTCGACAACCCCGTCCATCATCCGGAAGGTGATTTTTCGCTGGATTCCGATAGAGTGACACTGCCGGGAAAAAACAACCTTACTTTCAGCGGCATCGGCATCTATCGGCCAAGCTTTTTCAAGGATGTCGCACCGGGTTCCGCAGCCAGGCTCGCGCTGCTGCTGCACCAGGCGATCGCAACCGGCAAGGTCGGCGGACAATATTACCGGGGAGCATGGGTGGACGTGGGGACGCCGGAGCGCCTGCGCCTGATCGATCTCCAGCTCAGCCGTGTTGCAGTACATCCAGCCCACGGGATCGGTGGGTCCTAGCTTAAACCATAGTTTGGCTTTGGCTTTGCTTTCTCGCGCAAATACTGTAAGAATCGATACCCATGATACCTGTGAAGTCTTTCAGCGAGCGGCGCCAGGATGTCGCATCCCAAATGCGCAAGGGCATTGCCATCATTCCTACTGCGCCGGAGCGGGTGCGAAACCGGGATGCGCACTATCCTTATCGCTTCGACAGCTATTTTTACTACCTGACGGGTTTCAGCGAGCCGGAGGCAGTTCTCGTGGTCGTGGCGGAATCCGATAAAGGGACCTCAAAAAACATTCTGTTTTGCCGCGAGAAGAATGCCGAACGCGAAATCTGGGACGGTTTCCGTTATGGTCCGGACGCTGCGCGGGAAGCATTCGGGTTTGACGAAACATACCCCATAGGCAAACTCGACGAAATGCTGCCCAGGCTACTTGCCGGCCAGCCCTCCCTATATTGCGCCTTGGGCCACGATACGGAGTGGGACGCGCGCGTGCTCGGCTGGGTCAACCAGGTGCGGCAACAGTCACGCAGCGGCATTACCGCACCCGCCGAGATTCGGGATGTCCGGCTGTTGCTCGATGAGATGCGCCTATTCAAAAGCACGGAAGAGCTTCAAGTCATGCATCGCGCGGCAGAGATTTCCGGCGGCGCACATCGTCGCGCGATGCAGAAAACCCGGCCCGGCATGGGGGAATACGAAGTAGAGGCTGAACTGTTGCACGAGTTCAGGCGGCATGGAGCGCAGGCCCCCGCCTACACGTCAATTGTAGCCGGCGGTGCGAACGCCTGCGTTCTCCATTATGTCGAAAACAATGCCATGCTTAAGGATGGCGACCTGCTGTTGATTGACGCGGGCTGTGAGCTGGACGGCTACGCGGCCGACATTACCCGCACTTTTCCGGTTAATGGAAAATTCAGTCCCGCACAAAGGGATTTGTATCAACTGGTACTTTCGGCGCAGGCAGCAGCGATAGCCGAGGTAAAGCCCGGCAATACCTGGGATGCGCCGCATAATGCCGCTGTGCAGGTACTGGCTCAGGGTTTTGTTGATTTTGGCCTGTGCCATGGAAACGTCGATGAGGTCATCCAGACCGAAGATTACAAGCGCTTCTACATGCACCGCACAGGTCATTGGCTGGGATTGGATGTGCACGACGCAGGCGAGTATAAGTGCAACGGAGAATGGCGCCCCTTGCATCCGGGGATGACCCTGACGGTGGAACCCGGTTGCTATATTCGTCCAGCGGATAATGTTCCTTCTCATTTCTGGAATATCGGAATACGAATCGAAGACGACGTGGTGGTAACGGAGACGGGTTGTGAAGTATTGACCTCGACTGCTCCCAAGACCGTTGCGGAGATCGAAGAACTCATGCAGCATCAACACAATGGATGAAAATAACCGAATCATCATAAAGCGCATATACCGGGACGGTGAAAAAGGCGCGTCGGAAGAAGAGATGCACGCTTTCCGCACGGGTGGCGCGAGCCCGGCCGGTCGCTGGCTGGCTTACCTGATCCTTGTTCCGTTATTTATCATCATGGCGGTTCTCGGCATTTTCTTTTTTACCGCATTTCTTGCGCTATTTGCCGTTGCAGCCATAGGCCTTGGGTTCCGTTTATGGTGGCTGCGCCGCAAATTGCGTAAATCGATGGAGGCGGCGGAGGGGCAATATGTTGTCATCGAGGATGCGGAAATCGTCGAAGAAAGCACGAAGAAGACAGACGAAACCGATACTCACGGCCGGCCGTGAAGCATAAGCGGCAATAAACCGCTAACCGGAGGGGTCCGAGGCAGAACATTACTCAGGAAATCACGCTGAAGCAAAATGAACGTCAATCACCAGGATTACGACCTTATCATCATCGGTGGCGGGCCGGTAGGCATGGCCCTGGCGCTGGCCCTGCGCGGCAGCGGCACATCCGTACTGTTACTCGAAGCCCGCGGACTGCCTGGTAAAACGGAAGACCCCCGGCCTTTGGCATTATCTTACGGCAGCCGGCTCATCCTGCAGCGCCTGGGCGTGTGGAAGGGGTTACCGGGAGTGTCTCCCATCCTTACCATTCATATCTCCAATCGCGGGGGACTGGGCCGAACTGTATTGACCGCCGCCGAAACCGGAGTACCCGCCCTGGGCTATGTGATAAACCATCACGACTTGTTTCGGGCCATGTATAGGGCGCTGAAAAATTGCGACGCGGGTGAGCTGGAATATCTGACCGGGGCGCAGGTAACGCGACTGGAAACCCACGCCGGGCAGGGGCAGGTTGAATTCCAGCATGATGGAGTGACAAAAAAAGCAACGGCCAGGCTGCTGGTAGTGGCAGATGGAGGCCGGCTCATCAGCCAGATTGAAGGCGTGACGCAGCATGTGCAGGATTACCAGCAATGGGCGGTTGTTGCGCGTGTTAAAACAGAGCGCTTTGCGAACATAGCACCGTCCGCAATGGCCGAAGTGGCGAAGCCACCCGTGAAAGCATCCCCCTCCAGGCGCCGGCATTTCTCCCAGGCAAAGCACCTTGCCGATAACGATTCCCCGCATACCCAGCCTGGTGTCGCTTATGAACGCTTTACCCCCGACGGGCCGGTTGCGCTATTACCGTCCGGCGAGTATTTTTCACTGGTTTGGACCGTCTCTCCTTCCGCAGCCGAAGAAATTCTGGCGTTGGATGATGTCTCGTTTCTTGCCCGCTTGCATGGGCACTTCGGCGATCGCCTGGGCAAATTTATCGAGGCCGGCAAACGGTCCGGTTTCCCCCTGGCGCTGAAATATGCCACTCCCATTACAGCTTGCCGTGTTGTGCTGATTGGTAACGCGGCGCAGACCCTGCATCCGGTTGCAGGACAAGGTTTCAATTTGGGACTGCGCGATGCCTGGGAACTGGCTGAGGAAATCATCGCATGGCCCACCGAGGCCGGTACACCGGCAATGCTTGCCCGATATGGCAGCAAGCGCCAGATGGACAGCAGCGTTGGGCGCATATTCACGGACTCCCTGGTGAAATTTTTCTCCAATGATGACCCCGTGCTGGGAACGGTGCGCAGCATGGGCTTAAGCGCCCTGGACTGCCTGCCTCAAGCCAAGCGTTTCGTTGCGCGCCGCATGATGTTTGGCGCACGAGGTTAACCAGACTAAAAAACGCTTCCGAAAGTAAGTCGGTACTATTTGTGCCTTATCGAATGCCATTTTCATTCCATCCAGATTCAGTATATTGTTTGTAAAGGATAAAAAGAAAAACCGCGTAATAAGGGAAAGACACTTGCCGAAATTCCACAACCGTGGACCACGGGCTTCGGGGGTGGGCTCCTGAAGTCATGAGCATTTCCTGTTAAGATTGCACTGTTTTGTCTTATACCTGCTTTGCCGCTTGCATCGGCATTCAATCCAAATATGCGAATCGGTTCTCATATTCTCAAAAACAAGCTTATCGTCGCCCCCATGGCGGGGGTGACTGACCGTCCTTTCCGCCAGTTGTGCAAGAGCCTGGGCGCGGGCATGGCAGTATCGGAAATGGTATCGAGCAATTCGCTGCTGTGGGGCTCCGAAAAGACGCGGCGCCGGGCCAATCATGAAGGCGAAGTGGACCCGATTTCGGTACAGATTGCGGGCGCCGACCCGGCGATGATGGCCGAAGCTGCACGCTACAATGTGGGGCAAGGCGCGCAAATCATAGATATCAATATGGGCTGCCCCGCCAAGAAAATCTGCAATGTAATGGCAGGCTCCGCGCTGCTGCAAGATCAACCGCTGGTAGGCCGGATACTGGATGCGGTAGTGGGAGCGGTAAATGTTCCCGTCACCCTGAAAATCCGCACCGGCTGGGATAAGCAGCACAAGAATGCACTTGCCGTGGCGCGCATAGCCGAGAGCGCGGGAGTACAGGCATTGGCCATCCATGGGCGTACCCGCGCATGCGCTTATACAGGGCATGCAGAATATGACACCATTGCCGCGGTAAAAGCCGCGGTGAATATCCCGGTAGTTGCCAATGGCGATATCACTACCCCGGAAAAAGCAAAACATGTACTTGAATTTACCGGGGCGGACGCAATCATGATCGGTCGCGCCGCCCAGGGCCGGCCCTGGATATTCCGGGAGATAAATTACTACCTTGCCACAGGCACGCACCTCCAACTGCCCGAAGTCGCCGAAATTCACCATGTACTCATCAAGCACCTGCACGACTTATACCAGTTCTATGGTGAATATTCCGGCGTGCGCATTGCCCGCAAGCACATCTCCTGGTACACAAAGGGGCTTGTAGGTTCTGCGGGGTTCCGTCACGCCATGAACCAGTTGCAAAGCACAGACCAGCAATTGTCGGCAGTAAACGAATTTTTCAGTGAACTTGCCGGCTACGGGCGGCGGTTGACTTACGTTGAAGCTGAGGAGTTGGTTGCATGAGCATTATTAACGAAAATGACATAGCCCGGTGCGTGCGCACGGCTGTGGAAGATTATTTCAACGATCTGGACGGCGAAAAGCCTCATGCCATTCATGATATGGTAATACGCAGCGTGGAGAAGCCCCTGATTGAACTGGTATTGAATCACGTGGGCGGCAACCAGACCCGGGCTGCTGAATTACTCGGGATCAATCGCAATACGCTCCGCAATAAAATGAAGCTGTATCAGATCAAGTAGGGTGTCAGCCCGGTCAGTTCAACCGTACAGCTGCAAAACCGTCAAGTGGCGCAAGTGACCAGCGCAAAAGCAATGCTCCGATCCGTTTCCAATAATAATTCCAAATGTCCATCAAACAAGCCCTGATCAGTGTTTCCGACAAAACCGGCATTGTCGAACTTGCGCGAGAGTTGCACCAGCTTGGGGTAGCCCTCCTGTCCACCGGCGGTACGGCAAAATTGCTGAAGGATTCCGGCCTTACGGTCACCGAGGTTGGAGATTACACCGGCTTTCCGGAAATGCTCGATGGTCGGGTAAAAACCCTGCATCCCAAGATACACGCAGGCATCCTGGCGCGCAAAGAACTGCCCGAGCATATGTCAGCCCTGGAGAAAGCGACGATCCCGGTTATTGATTTGGTGGTGGTGAATCTTTACCCTTTCAGCCAGACCATTGCCCGTCCGGAATGCACGCTGGAAGAGGCCATAGAAAACATCGATATCGGTGGTCCCACCATGGTGCGAGCGGCAGCGAAGAATTATAAAAGCGTGGCAGTGGTTACCGACCCTGAAGACTATACGGCTCTATTGGGGGAAATGAAGTCAGCGAGCGGCGCGGTCAGGCAGGAATTCCGCTTCCGCCTTGCTTGCAAGGCTTTTTCCCATACTGCTGCCTACGATAGCGCCATCGGCAATTACCTTACCTCAATGGAGGGCGAAAGCGGAGAACGGCAGTATTTTCCCGAGCGGCTCAATTTTAATTTCAGCATGGCCCAGCATTTGCGTTATGGAGAAAACCCCCATCAGCAGGCGGCTTTCTATCGCGACCTGTCGCCTGCTCCCGGCAGTTTGGCCAGCTATACCCAGTTGCAGGGCAAGGAACTGTCATACAACAACATCGCCGATGCTGATGCCGCATGGGAATGCGTCAAGACATTCGATTTGCCCGCCTGCGTTATCCTCAAGCATGCCAATCCCTGTGGCGTAGCCGTGGCCGATACGCCGCTTGCGGCCTATAAGCTGGCGTTTGCCACAGATCCAACTTCCGCCTTCGGCGGAATCATCGCTTTCAATCGCACACTGGACGCGGCCGCGGCTGAGGCGGTAATCAAGCAATTCGTTGAAGTGATTATCGCGCCCCAGTTAACCGGCGAGGCGCAGCAGGCTTTAGCCGGGAAGGCCAACGTGCGCGTACTGACCTTGCCGGTAGAAGCCGGAAGCAATATGTTTGACTTTCGGCGCGTGGGTGGCGGATTGCTGGTCCAGACACCGGACAATCTCAACGTAACAGCCGCACAACTGAAAGTCGTGACCAAAGTCCAGCCGACAGCGCAACAATTAGAGGACCTCCTGTTCGCTTGGCGCGTAGCGAAATTCGTCAAGTCCAATGCAATCGTATTTTGCGCGAACGGCCAGACGCTGGGTGTCGGCGCAGGGCAAATGAGCCGGGTGGATAGCGCCCGCATTGCGTCGATAAAAGCGCAGAATGCGGGACTTAGCCTCGACGGCTCGGTAGTGGCGTCCGACGCATTTTTCCCGTTTCGCGACGGGTTGGACGTTGTCGTCAAGGCGGGCGCCCGGGCGGTTATCCAGCCCGGTGGCAGCGTGCGCGACGAAGAAGTCATTGCTGCCGCGGATGAGCAGGGGGTAGCAATGGTGGTCACAGGGGCCCGGCATTTCAGACATTGATATGCGAAATTACATTCAGGCAATATCCGGTATTTGGTCGCCTTTCAGGGTTTTTATCAAATAATTGCCAGTTTTCGCCGATGCCCTATAACCGAGATCAGTCAGCGATCGCAGCGGTAAAGCGGTGAGAAGGAGCAATCCAGGTGATAGCAACCAATATGAAATCAAGAAAATGAAGCTATTGAAATTACTTGTAATCGGGGGAGGCGCAAGGGAACATGCCTTGGCGTGGAAACTGCTTCGGTCACCAGGCAACGTAAAAGTCTTTGTCGCCCCTGGCAATGCAGGCACGTCCCTGGAAGACGGGCTGGAGAATCTTCCCATCACGGCCATTCCCGAATTGGTGGACTTTGCCAAAAAGGAATCCATTGCATTCACGATCGTTGGACCGGAAGCCCCGCTCGCGGATGGCATTGTCGACGCCTTCCGCGCCGCCGGGCAAAAAATTCTTGGCCCCACCCGGCAAGCTGCGCGGCTTGAAACGTCCAAGGATTTTGCCAAGTCCTTCATGCAGCGCCACGGAATTCCCACCGCGGCTTACGCCACCTTCACTTCCGCTTCCGAAGCGCATGATTACCTGAACGAGAAGGGTGCGCCCATCGTCATCAAGGCCGACGGACTGGCAGGCGGGAAAGGCGTGGTCGTGGCATCGACGCTGGACGAGGCCCATGCGGCAGTGGATAAGATGATGACGGAGGAGCAGCTGGGCGGTGCCGGAGCCCGCGTTGTAATCGAGGAATTCCTGGAGGGTGAGGAAGTCAGTTTTATTGTAATGGCCGATGGCCGCCACGTGCTACCGCTCGCTACCAGCCAGGATCACAAGCGCCTGAAAGATGGCGACCAGGGACCCATCACAGGCGGCATGGGCGCATATTCGCCCGCACCGGCGGTTACGCCCGCTTTGCATGCGAAAATAATGCGCGAAGTGATCCATGCAGCTATGAATGGCATGGATCAGGAAGGCGAGCCCTACACGGGTTTTTTGTACGCCGGGCTTATGATCATGCCGAACGGCGCCATCAAGGTGCTCGAGTTTAATTGCCGCATGGGCGATCCGGAAACCGAAGCCATCATGTTCCGTCTGAAGAGCAATTTTGTGACTTTGGTGGAGCATACGGTCAACGGAACGCTCGACAAGGTGGAGGCCGAGTGGGACCGGCGCGCCGCCCTGAGCGTCGTGATGGCGGCACACGGCTATCCTGGCTCGCCGCGCAAGGGCGATGTGATCCATGGCCTGCCGAATCCAACGCCCACGGAAACATCTGAAACGCCGGAAGCGGATTTTTATGTGTTTCATGCAGGCACAGCTCTTGGTAGCGAACATGGCAAGGAAATTGTGACGGCAGGGGGACGAGTGCTTTGCGTGACCGTGCTGGGTGACAGCGTAAAAATAGCGCAGCGCCGAGCCTACGAAATCGCCGAGCAAATCCGGTTCGACGGCTGCCAGATGCGGCACGACATAGGGCACTGGGCAATCAACCACCACCGAAGATAGACTTAAAGGCAAGCCTGTCTGGCAACTTGAACCAGGCGGCATCACGGAAAATTGAATGGACACCATTCAGCAGGCTAAGGAATTTTTCACCGGACTTCAGAAGCGCATAGTCGAGCGCCTGGAGGAGGTGGACGGCAAACGCTTTCACCGCGACAAATGGGAACGCCCGGAAGGCGGCGGCGGTTTAAGCTGCGTGATGGAAGAAGGCAACGTGTTCGAGCGCGGCGGGGTGAACTACTCGCACGTATTCGGTGGCGGACTGCCCGCCTCCGCCACCGCGGCCCGACCGGAATTGTCAGGGCGCGGGTTCGAAGCGATGGGTGTATCCATTGTATTGCATCCTCGTAACCCCTACGCGCCCACGGTGCACCTGAATGTGCGTTACCTGGAAGCGCGCAAAGCGGATGCCGAGCCAGTGTGGTGGTTCGGCGGCGGCATGGACCTGACCCCGTATTACGGTTTTGAAGAAGACGCCATACATTTTCACCAGACGTGCAAAGATGCGCTACAGCCTTTTGGAAGCGATCACCATCCACGTTTCAAAAAATGGTGCGACCATTATTTCTACCTGAAGCATCGCAAGGAGCCGCGTGGCATCGGCGGCATTTTTTTTGATGACCTGGGCAAACCCGACTTCGACAGCTGTTTCAACCTGACCAAAAGCGTCGGCGATCACTTCGTGACTGCCTATTTACCGATCCTGGAGCGACGCCTGAATACGCCTTACGGCGAGCGCGAACGTGATTTCCAGGCCTACCGCCGGGGCCGCTATGTGGAATTCAATCTGGTGTGGGACCGTGGGACGCTGTTTGGCCTGCAATCGGGTGGGCGTACCGAATCGATTCTTATGTCGCTGCCACCTATAGTGAAATGGCGTTATGACTGGAAGCCGGAGGTTGGCAGCGCTGAAGATAAGCTTTATACGGATTTTCTGATTGGGAAAGACTGGGTGTGACGGGTTTCAGCACTCCTCCCGCGTCATTGCTCGCGAAATAATTGCGACGGCTTATCAATTGGGCAACGTCATATTATGAAGCCGGTTTTTGTTATAAAATACGCGTAATGGGGACGTAGCTCAGCTGGGAGAGCGTCGCGTTCGCAATGCGAAGGTCGGGAGTTCGATCCTCCTCGTCTCCACCAATAACCCATTCTAAACAGGCCCAACCCGCTAAAGTCCAAAAGATTTGCGGGTTTTTGTTTTTTGCCGTCTAAGCTCATCTGTTGAAAATCGTGGGGGCATAGGGGGCATGATTCCGCAACAAGTGCCCTCAGTGCACCCGTCGTACTTTTGTTTTCAGATCAACCGAGTCTGGCGCCATCCATTTTTAGGGGCCGAGTCAGGGATTAGCGCAAGCCCCTTGGACCCGAAAAGCTAACTATCAATCTAATCCCGAATTCCTAAATCAGATCACCTGCTATCGAAACTAAAACATGGACCTTTAAATCGATTAGTCCGGCAATAAAAAACCCGCCGAAGCGGGTTAGTACATCCTGTGTATCAAATAAACGTTCTAGCTACGCACCTTCCAAGCGGGGAAGTTGCCTGCTGATATTAGTATTAATACTTAATCCACGTTTGCTTGCATTTCATAACCAGCGTTCTGGTAGAGCTTAGCTGGAGCCTCATAATTATTTGCAGTTAAAGCAGTTTGTTCGACTGCGTTAGCCTTGAAATTATCTGTAGGCGCGACGGTCGATAGCAACGCTGTCATCATGCTTGCGACGTATATTACCGCAATAAATTTTCCGTTTTCCTTTTCCATCACATGCTCCAACGTATAAAATTAGAATTTCCACTTCTAACCTTCGTTTTCCACTCCATATTCTCAGTTGTGAGGAATTTGTGAAGTGCGTGTGAATATTATGTGAGTCTTTTTGAAGAGTCAAGTCCTTTTTAGGGGATGCGTTGCAATGCGTCGTGAAGTATTTGAAATACCATGAACGGCAGCGGCTGAACGGTAAAGAGCGGGGGGCTGGCAAGCATTGCCCATCACGCTGCTGTCATTTGACAATTGGGCCGACGAGAGTATTTTCTTGTGTTCTGTGAGCCACAGCAGTTTGGCTCTAAATGGAAGGATCAGCCACCAATAGCCAAGGCGCCGACAACACAACTCCACCAGCTAGTGGGTGACATGCGATGCGCTTCGAGGAGGGCACAAAGTTTCTTACTTGGATTGCTGGTTGTGTAGCCGCCGCACTTCCAGGAGTCGGTTTTCGTCCAACCCATCTCCTCTGCAATAGCAATAGCCTCTGGGTATCGAATGCATAGGTAACCGCTTTGTCTGGCGTGTCGAGATGCCACACGTGCGCAAGCATGAGGTTGGAAATTTTCGCGTACTTCTTGTCAACCGAGAACGATCGATTGGACGCCGCTTTCATTTGAATGGGGACAGCGACGAACGACCGGACTTTGGAGGAAAGATCAGCGTATGCAATCAAATCAACACCGTGATCGCGCGCTGGGAGCGCCACTTCGAGGCCAAGCGCGCAAGAGCTCGCTCATCAGGCGATTGCGACCGAGCAATTCCGTGATCTGTGTGTCCATGGGCACAGGACTAATGTTAGCGTTTGACGTCGCGGTAAAAGCAGTAGGGTCGGACACCTTAATTTCAAGCGACCGTAAGTTCCGACCGATTCGATATGGAAAGGTACAGTAGTTGGAGCCAATCGGGGTCGTCGCGTTTCTGATTACCTCGCGTTTGATCCCAGCAAAGATCTATTGTAGGTATTTAATAGTTCCTGACCGCTATAAACTCCTGGAAGAGCTTGACCCACCGCGAGATCGTGGCGTGATCGAATGCGCTGATGCCCCTTTTTAGCGCCAGTTCTTTCGTCCGCTTTGCAACTTCGACTTTCCATCCTTCGCGTAGTATCAGGTCTTGGGTTTCCGCCCAGGCTTCTACTTGACCGATCAGCGGCTTGCCGTTGCGCAGAACATCCGCAAAAGGTATCTCCGTATTTCTTTCCCAGCGGTCTATTACTTGAGCAAGGAACGAAGCAGGTATTAAATCCTCTACTTCAGAACCGGCAAGGCCGGCATAGGTATCCGTTGATAAAACCCTCTCTTCCGCGCTGTTATACAACCCCGATTTCAATTCCCCGGTGATGCGTTTTCCTCGCTCGTCACCGTCCAGAAGTATTTTGGGCAGCGGTTCGTCTCGGCCTGCGATGATACTTGCGATCACCCCCGCAGTTTTGCTTCCGCCCGATGGGCAAAAGACCAGTTCAAGCTTCGGCGTTATCTTGTTTGCACCGATGAGCAGCGTTTTGATCGCCGAGAGATAATATTGATCCGCCAAGCCCTGGACGATGATGGGTTGGCAGCCGAGCAGCAGGCTCTCGGCGATGTTCAGGTTCAATGCGGAGTGAACAACATAAGCAGCGCCTGCTTGGCGGGGGTCCTTTTCCACAGGCCGAAGGTCTGGCGTCGCCCTGGTAGTGCCATTTTCGGACACGTAAACCTTGCGTGCGCGTCCCAGGTGTTCTGCGTCGATCAAAAACGGCGAATGCGTGGTGTAAAGAATTTTATTGAAGTTCGAGAGATTGTCGAAGAAGGCCGACAGGTTCCTTTGTGCCAGCGGATGCAGCGACAATCCGGGCTCATCCAGCAACAGAATTGCGTTTTGGTGTTCTCCCTCGCTTTCCACCAGGAAGACGAGATAAAAGCTCAGGAACCACTGAAGACCGGTGCTTCTGCTTTCCAGCTCCACTTCCTCCGGGCGGCGGTCATCCGAAACCCATATCCGAAAGTGGCTTCCATCTGCTTCGAAGCGGAATTTGTAATCTCCCTGTTTCCACCAGTTCCTGAACTTTTCTGTCAGGATGGCGCCGGCGGACTGGAGCAATATGGAACGTTCCCTTTTTTTCAGGGCAATTTCAGTGATTTCTTCCGGGGTAGGTTCGCGATGGTTGTTGTGTTCATCCCTGAAGTCCTGGCCGAGTTCCAGAATGTCTTTCGGCTCCAGCTTTACAAACTTGAACAGGACGCGCAGGGTTCGCGCTTTGGCCGCTTCTTTCGGGCCAAGATCGTTTCTTTGAAGATTTTGCACAACATGGGGAAGATAGATTTCAGAATCCAGGTTCCCGAATTCGGAGTAGTAAACGAATTTCGGCAATGCGCCGATTACCATATCCATTACATCCCCGCCGACTTCCGGTGGGGGTCTCGTCATCCCGGAGATTACCAGTTCAAGTGCATCCAGCAGTTTGGCTACCCGGCCGTATACTGCCGTGGCGCTGCTATCGGGCTCCTGGATCAGGAATTGCAAGTCCCGCTTAAACCCGGAAGCCTGCTCCACTGAAAGAAGCGATTCCCCGAGGCTATTATCCATTTCGTGCAATTTTGCGAGAACGGCTCCTTTCAACTCTTCGTCCTGCTCCGGCACTTCCAGATCAGTAATGCTTCTGGTGGTAACAGCGATCAGCTTTTTTACCTCTGCGCTTACCTCTGTGGCGTCGACATCGGCAATTCCTTCGCAGCGGGGGAAAGATATTGCGTACTTTCCGTTGAAGTACCGCTTGACGGACACCAGAGAGGCGTCTTCAATTGAAATTCCTGCCTTGCTGGAAAGCTCTGTTGCGAGTGATCCAGTCTCGAACTCCGCTGTTATGAAGCAGTAGTTTTCCGGGGCCTGGCGTATGGAGCCAAAATGTTTTTTCGGGTAATCAGAGGTTGGTTGAATTTCTCCCTCTACCGCCGGGTTCAGCTTCCAAAGCGGAATCAGAAGGTTTGTTTTGCCCGATTCATTCACGCCAATCAGGGCAGTAACGTTATCCACGTCGACCCAACCGCTATCCTCGACGGAGCGAAAATTTGTGACCATGAATCGAGTAAGGTGCATAAGCTTTTTTCCGTCCTGCTTTTTTTTCAGGGGTTGAGAAGGCTTGTCACATTCTTGCTACCGTTCCCGCATTAGACCACGGCACGTTATAGCGCACCCCGAGGAAACGAAGATAGGGTCCTTCGTGCATCCCCGGTTCTTTAAGCAATATACGTGCCCTTTGTTTTAGGCCTTTGATTATCCCACACATTAGCCGGCAGGACTTTTGCTGACTTGCCATATGTAATACTTCTCGACAACCGAGCCGGGTTCAAATCCTTCGCGTGTTGAGATCGAGTATACCGCCGGGAACGCGTACAACGTGGCAAGATTGTGCTCAAAAACCGAGAGCACAACCTCGGATGAGACCAGAAAACCAGGAGGGAGGACCGGGGAATTACCCCAAGGCTCGAGTCAATGACATTGAGCCGTTATCTCATCCAAAGAAGAGGCCGATGCCCTTACAACACAGAAACCGTACGAGCATCGGCCAATTAGTGTTAGTTCTGAGTTCTGCGTGTTGCAACTAGAAGATATTTCTTCTCTGTCGCTCTACTCAGGGTTTTAAGATCGGTTTTATTCTTTCCGTCCGTCCTTTGACATAAAGAACCAGACAGCGATGGCGCCTACACCTAGCACGAGAATTGCCATTTCCATGATAGTCTCCTTAAGGATATAAACGTTCAAGAACATGACCACCTCGCTGCCCGCTGGGGCACTTCTTTCCATAGGGTCAGCAAACCGTCCTCAAAAATAAACCATCCTCAGCGAACAGAACGGCATGTCCGCAAAAACTTTGACTACGATTGGAAAAAAAAATTCACACAATGTGATTGTGTTGATACTAATTTTTTGACAGATATTTTTCTCCCTGCCAGAAAAAAGGTCGAATGAAAAAGCCGGGTTGAGTAGAAACGGGACCGTGCACGAACAAAAATACCCGAGTTCGCTATCGTTACCTCAGCCAGCGCCGTTCACCAGCGTATAGCTCAAAAAAGAATCGAGGGTAGAAAAGCACCGGAAGGCTGGTTATAGAGGCCCAGGCTCATCAGCGTGGCTGGCTGAACGACGCGAAGGCCATGCTGCAAGCACCAGCGGAACAGTTCACCATTGCGCGAAGGAAGGAGAAAACCGGGCCCTGCGAAAACCTCCGCAGCCCCGATGAGCGCTTTGAGATCTTCATTGCTTTCTCCCACCGCATGCCCCATGAATCCGATCAACGTCGCGTAGCCACTGATGCGGCCGGCGTGTTCAACCAGCATGGCGGTGCCTTGCTCGATCGCGTGACCCAGCTCTTGACCCCGGTCATGGCCATGAATTTTATGGCAGAGATGATTGCAAGCATCGATATCGCCGCCACGGGCCGGACGAACCGCATGGCCAGGAATATCAAGCTGAAGCGCCGGTCCTTGCAGGTTTGCCAGTGGCTCCCGTACATCGAAACCCAGTTTGGTATAGAGGGCCAGCGAGCGGTTATGATATGCAGCTTGCACCAGGCGTACGCCGGCGAACCGTTTCTGTCTTGCACGCTCCAGCACATTTTCCATCAGTCGTCTCCCGAGGGTGCTGTTTTGCACCTCCGGGGAGATCGTCAGCGGACCAACACCCGCTACGACTGCGTTTTCCCACAGGAAATTGCTGCCCACGACCTGTCCCTCGCTCTCGGCAATTACCGAGTACACATCCGAACGGGACAACAGCGATGAAAAGAGATCACGAGCCACCTCAAACGAGGGAAAATCCGACGGGAAATTATGTTGCCCCGAGATCGCCGTGAAGGCGTCGTAGCAGATCTTGCCGCCCGCTTCCATGTCATCCGGGCGGCCGGCTCTTAAGTTGCAATGCATGTTCACCCCCTCGAATTATCGCTTGCAGACCCCTCGTAACGTCGAATAGGGCCGCGATGCGATTGGCCACTCCGCAAAAAGAACCGCGCAAGTCCAGCCAGTTTATTTGTTCCAGAGACTTTCTACAAAGCTTCTTGACGCTCTGACCAGAATGGCCTAAAAATTTATTATGATAGAAAAAAAAATGCATTGAAACTGCCATCTGCAGCGGCTATCAAAAAATGAAGGATGATTATTCCCGGTAAAAACGAGGCACAAATATGTTTACAGCTCCTTACTACCATATCGGAATAGTCGTGCGTAACTTTGAAGAAGCCGTGGACCACTACTCGAGTGTACTGGATGTAAAGTTTACTGAACCAACAGATAACGTGCTGTGTATTGAGAATCCGCAGATGCAGCAAACCGAAAACATAAAAGTTGTCGTCAGCTACTCGAGGAGCCGGCCACCGTATCTGGAATTGATTCAAGCCGCTGGTAACGGGATATTTTCGGAAAAAAATGCCGGGCAGATTCTCTACTTGGGTGTTTGGGAGCCAGATATAGAAAGCAGAATAGATAAATTGAAGCAACAAGGGACAGGTATCGATGCGCTGATACGCCCAGAGTGCGACAAGCCTGCTACCGGCATTATTACCGCACCCGACAAGATGGGCATACGCATCGAATACTTGAGCACGTCATTGCGCCTTGCTACCGAAGCATGGGTGCTCACCGGCAAGTATCGAACCATGCGTTAGCACCGTTATTTGATGTCCGGGTTGAACGCAACGCCCCTGCATTGCGGTAGCGGTAGCGGTAGCAGGTCCTGCGCCTCTTGCTGAAAAGTGCAATACTTTCTGCATGGTCACCGCAACATTTCGTTTCTACGAGGAGTTGAATGATTTCCTTGCGCCCGAACGGCGCAGACAGGAATTTTCCTGCTCATGCGCCCGGGCAGCGACAACCAAGCATATGATCGAGGCCTTGGGCGTGCCCCATACCGAGGTAGAACTGGTGCTGGTCAACGGCGAATCCGTGGGGTTCGACCGGATATTGAAAGATGGCGACCGGGTGGCGGTTTTCCCGGAATTCGAGATGGTCGACGTTACCCCCCTGCTGCGCGTGCGCGAACATCCTTTGCGCGTAACGCGCTTTGTAGCCGACGCCCATCTCGGGGGGCTTGCGCGCCTGCTGCGAATGGCGGGTTTTGATACGCTTTACGATAACAACTATCACGACAGCAAAATCGAGGCTATCGCCGTGCATGAAAAGCGCATCGTACTTACTCGCGACAGGGAACTGCTCATGCGCCGCTCGATCACGCACGGATGCTACGTGCGCACATTGAAACCCCCACAACAGCTGTGCGAGATATTGGATCGCCTGGACCTCGCGGGCAGCATACGGCCTTTCACTTTATGCCTGAGCTGCAACGTACCTTTGCGCGCCATAGAAAAAGCTCAAGTTCTGATGCGCCTGCCGCCCTCCGTGCGCGAGCGTTTCGACCACTTCAGCACTTGCGATCTCTGCCAAGGGGTTTTCTGGAAGGGCTCGCACTGGCAGCGCATGCGGGCTGTATTGGATGATTGTATTCAATCAAATCAATTCTCCCGAAACAGCATGAGGGAGGACAACAGTAGTTGAATACCTGGCCCAAACTGTTGGGTGCGATGAAAACATCTCATCTGCTCGGCCAAGGCATCTTAAAACCGCATCTTATCGTTCCATTCGAATTTTCCCTCGAATGTGGTACGATTAACACCCTTAAGGTTAAGTAGCGGGAAGGTAGCGTCAGGACCCTTTTCGCCTTGACCGGCAATTGAAAAATTCCGGTTCATCCGATCCGGGTCGTTAGCTCAGCTGGTAGAGCAGCGGACTCTTAATCCGTAGGTCGACAGTTCGATCCTGTCACGACCCACCAATAAACAAGCAGTTAGGTAAAATACCAACTGCTTTTTTATTTCATTGCTACTATATTGCTACTTTTATACTCGATTAAAGTAAGCGTTTCCGTAAACGATCTGTTGACCTCGTCTGGGGAATTAAACCAAAAAGCTAAGCGGACACCCTCTCCGCCAAATTAATATAAAAAACACATATACAGGAGTTATTTTTCCTAACCCATCATCTAACCTTCCAATTCCTTCACGGTTACGTGCGCGCCAAGCGCCGCCTTTAACCACCCGCTTCAGCAGGATCTTTGGGGCACTGGCCTGAAGCAAAACTAGTGAGCGTACTAGTACTTTCTACGTCGAGCCATATAACACATGAAGCCGAGGCCAGACAGAAACATGGCGTAAGTTTGGGGCTCAGGGACGGCCGAGATAAGGCCACCAACTGTGATCCCATAATAGTATTCGTAATCTGGCGTCGTAAAGGAAATATCGGTATAGGTGCCCTTCAACTGTAACAGTCCATTCCCTTCTAGCCCGGTTAGGGAATTACCGCTCTGCGTTAACGAGCCGCCGCCCCAATAACCGCCACCTTGACTAAGGATAGTGAATGGCGAGTCGAAGTTGAAAGTAACAGGTGCACTCGGCCGACCAACACTCCAAATAGCGATCAAAGGATCAATTACCGCCTGAGAGAAATGAAAGTTATTCACTTCCTCATCACCGCCTGTCATACGAATTGATCCACTATTCCCCGGAGTATTCGTAACTGCTGAGCCCGTAAAGGAGGTCGGTACGCTATCAAAAATCCTCGCGTCATTGTCGATGGAAAAAAATTGGCCAGTGTAAGTGACCTCGATTGTATTGTTGTTCTGGACAAATGTTCCAGTAGGTGTCCCGGGAGTTCCTTCCCACTTTGTCCAACTGGCTGTGTCGGCTGCGGTCGCCACGCCCAAATTGAGGAATAACATAATCACTAGTGCTGGTTTTCTCATGACTATCCTTTATTTCAAGGTTTTATCTCCGATGAGATTGTTCCAGCCGAAAGAAGATGTCAATAGTCCGAGTGGCGGATGTTTTCCATAAAGAAGCCCCGGCTTCCAAGCTCTTTTGCCAGCTTTGTCCGGTTTCCCCCCGCTGTACCCGTGCAAAGCAGCCATCGACATCTCCGGCCTCGATAACGTCCCCGCCATCCCGCAGGCCGCTCTCTCGTCTCTACCCACTTCTGCAAACGGCATGCCCAATAGCCAGGCACCTTATCCTTGCAAACATAAAGAATTCATCTCGTGGAAGGTGGAGAGCGGTTGACCCGGTCGAGCGAATAATAACGGGAAACGCCAACTGCCACAAAAGCGAAAACACCTGATCGTGGTATTTTTATCTCTTTTGGTATTTCCGCAGACTTTTTTAAGTCGCACTTCAAGGAACGACCCAAACAATCAGCTGAACGCCGCTGGCGAACTGGGATCTAAAAGGACAACCATTGCATTTAAGAAGGTAAGACCATGAAAGCCATATCCGCTGCTCTAATCGTATGCGCGTTGACCAGCCAGGCTAGCGCGTACGACCGCAATCGGAGTATAGGGGAAGAGTGGCAGCGGCAACGCGAAACCGCCGAGTTCCAAAGAATAGAGGAGGCGGCAAGGCAGCGTGAAGGTGAACATAATAATCGGATGCAGCAGCTCGATCGACAGCAGAAGATCCACCAGCAGGAAAACGAATGGCGGCAAAGACAGCTTGAACTGGAGCAATACCGCCTGTGGCCCTGGAAGCGTTAAACGTGCGGGAAAGCTTTTCATGTGTCCAGGTGCGATATTCAAGGAGCCACGGTAACTATAGATTGAAAACTGCGCTCTCACGCTCCAGCCCTCGTGCCATGAACCATATGAACCTACTCAAGGAAGCACCTCAAGTCGAACTTTCAACGATATGGCTCGACAGATTCAGCCAGAAGTGGGAACAAGGAAATTTTCTGAAAGCCACGACTTGAAAACCGGCATCGGCCAGGGCTTTCCAAATTTCTTCCCGTGTAACAGTTTGCTTTCCACAATTTTTCAATCAGCAGTTTCGTAATCCAATTCTTCGGCGTCACAAAGAGCAAGAAAACGCCGTGGCCCGCGAGGCGGGATCGCAATTGCGAAAGCGCGCTGACCAATTCCTCCCGCGGGACATACTCCAGCATTGAGGCCGATACCATGAGATCATAATTGCTCCATTCCCCAGGGAGACTTTCCAGGTTAAGCACGTTGGCTTCCTGCAATTGCACATTGGCAATATTCTGCTTGGCCAGGCAGGCACGAAAAACTTGCCAACATTGCGGGAGTTAGATCAAACGCTTGGAAAGCCTGAAAATGGAGCCCACGATGCTGGAGGGCTTTCAAGCGCAAAACTGGCGAAGCCGGTTCCGCAGCCGGAATCGAGTATGCGAAGACCCTCCCTGAGGCGCTCGAAGGATTTGAAGAAGGCTTCGAGCCCTTGGGATACCGGAAAAAAGAGCTGAATGAAAGATAGGCGTCCAGCTTGTCCGTGTAGAGTTTTTTGATATCGTAATCCATGTTCTTTCCTTCTTCCGATACGAAACTCGCAACACTCTCCGGAGAGCTGCCGTTATCTGAGCTTGCGCACGAGAATATCGCTCTACTCACTAGCGCGGGCGTCAATAGCTCATCCGGGAGCCTCTTTAAACGCTCACGAGGAGTGTGCTAAGCTTTGCCGATCTTTTTTTGTAAAAAAAAGCTCGGTAACCTTGCCTTTAAGTTCCGGACCCTTTGCACAACTTTTACACAAATGATTTTAGCGGGAAAAATAACCTTTTCCCAAAGCCGTGCATCTTTGGCTCCGCCCACCGTTAATACGCGTTATGGTCGAATGGCGGCAGCGCTGGTCCTGGCTCTCACTCTGCCGCAGGTCACCTACGGTGACGACAGGCCGGAGCCTATGATCTTCGATCTGGTTGATCCACTGGGGGCAAAAAAAGGCGAGGTCGAGATCAATACCCTACTGGATTTTTCGCCCCGAACCGGGCAGCTGGAATGGTCGCCAGAGATCGAATATGCGTTCGCGGATGACTACGCGGTGGAATTTGAGCTGCCGCTGGAGAACACGTTCGCGAAAGAGTACAAGGTTTCCCTCCAGGGCACGTTCGGCAAGCTTGACAAAGGGCGGATGATCCATGGCTGGCAGGCCATCGGGCGCCGCAAAAATGAAGCAAAAGCCTATGCCGCCGAAGCGCTATACCTGAACGATTACAAGTTTTCCAGCAAGTGGAGCATGATGAACATGCTGGGCGTAAGGCACACCGGCATCGCCAAATCGGGGGATTTTATCGGTTTGCTGAATAACAGCCTGTTTTACAGCTTTAAGGAAAATTTTTCATTCGGAATCGAAGTTAATAGTGAAATCGGCCAGCGCAGGTGGCGATACCGTGTGACGCCGCAGGTTCAATACAACTTTGGCGCCAATGGCAAGGGTGCAATAATCCATTTTGGTGGCGGCCCTTCGCAGCTGGATAGAGAACGTACCGAATGGCTGCTTACCTCCCGGCTTATCTACAGTTTTTAGACGCTCTTGCCGGGCAAATGTTGGTAACTGAAGGCTTGGGAAAATTGCAAAAAAAGTACGCCTGGCAGCGCTGGTTCCACCGATTTACGTTACCCAAGTCATGCTGGTCGCTTGTTCGCCTTTTGACTCCTTAACGACGGGCTCATCGCCTACTACCGGGCTCGCGATAAAGTCATGTTTTCCTCTCTGCCCAACTTTGTAATCCTGGATCTCGAGACTACGGGGGATTCGCCCCTGTACGATCGTATTACCGAGATTGCCCTTGTTCGCTTTGAAAACGGAATAGAAACCGAACGATGGGAAACCCTGGTTAATCCGCGCATCAGCATCCCACCTTTTATTTCGCGGTTGACTGGCATCACTAATGAGATGGTAAGCGGTGCGCCTACTTTTGAAGAGGTTGCTCACAAGCTGTATGGCTACATTGAAGGTGCGGTTCTCGCGGCGCATAACGTCCGGTTTGATCACGGCTTTCTCAAGAGCGAATACAAACGTATCGGCGCGGTGCTTCGCCAGAAGGTCATGTGCACGGTAAAGCTGTCTCGCCGGTTATATCCCGAGCATAGAAGCCACGGGCTCGATGCAATCATGCGCCGCCATGGCCTTGTCACGTACGCACGTCACCGGGCTATGGGCGATGTGGAGCTGGTGATGGCTTATCTTGAATCAGCCAAACATGAATTAGGGGAAGCCCGAGTGCTGGAGACGGTAGCGTCATTGCTGAAAGGCCCCAGCCTGCCTGCCGGTCTTGACAGTGCGTTCATCAATGAAATTCCTGACAGTCCCGGGGTTTATCTATTTTACGGTGAAAACGATCTGCCTCTCTATATTGGTAAGAGCGTCGCCCTGAGATCACGCGTCATGTCGCATTTCAACGGGGATCATTCATCCAGCAGGGAAATGCGCATAGGACAGCAGGTAACTCGCGTTGAATGCATAGAAACCGCCGGGGAACTGGGTGCGCTTTTGCTGGAATCCAGGCTGATCAAGGAACGCCAGCCGGTACACAACCGCCGTTTGCGTACGGCTAAAAACCTGTTCTCGCTGAGCCTTGCGCGTGGCCTGAATCAGATCCCGCTCGTTAAGATCGTCACCGAAGATGACATTGATCCCACCTTGTTCGAACATTTATTCGGGCTCTTCCGTTCAAGAAAGGCCGCTGTCGAAGCGCTTCGCGGGATCGCTCTGGAGAACAGATTATGTCCGCGCATAATCGGAATAGAAACCGGCAAAGGCGCGTGTTTTGCTCACCAGCTTCAACGCTGTGACGGGGTATGCGCGGGCAAGGAATCCCCTGATCTTCATTATTTACGCCTCAAACAGGCGCTTATTCCGCACCGGCTGAAGAGCTGGCCCTATCCGGGTACAATAGGCATTCGGGAACATGACGAGGTCAGCGGTCGCAGTCAGCTACATATTTTTGATAGCTGGCGCCACTTGGGAACGGTGGAAGACGAGGGAGAGTTAGAGGAGGTCTTACAGGTACGTGCATCCTTGAGCTTTGATCTGGACATCTATAATGTGTTGCAGAAGAACCTGAGGAAATACCCTGAGATCGTTTCCCTGGGATTCTCGTCGGCACATCATCGTGTTGATCTTTGCTCGGGTGTCGTTCCATAAAAAACCAAAAAACAATGAAGGACTGGAGGGATTGGAGAAAGCATCAGCGCGCTGAACTGATGGTGGCCAGGGAGTGCGTTGCCGACGGAGATCACCGCTGCTGGAGTACTGCGATAACCCGTTCGCTAGAACAGGGCTTTCCCTTGTTACAAAAAAGCACGGTGGGATTCTGCTGGCCGCATCGTGGTGAATATGATCCCCGTCCCGTGATGAATTTCATTGCGGAGCGTGGTGCGACGCTTGCGCTGCCTGAAGTGGAGAATAAAAACGAGCCGCTGCGTTTCCGCAAATGGTGGCGGGAGGCGCCGATGAAAAGCGGTGCTTATGGTATCCCGGTCCCCGATAACACCGATCTTGTAACGGTTGATGCACTCATAATTCCGATGATTGGGTTTGATGAGATGGGTTTTCGGATTGGGTACGGCGGCGGCTATTTTGATCGAACCCTGGTTGCGATCGTCCCGCGTCCCCTGGCTATCGGCGTGGGGTTTGAAATTTTGCGCCTGAATAGCGTGCATCCCCAGCGGCATGACATCCCGATGGATTTCATTGTGACCGAAGCCGGAATTTATCGGGTCACGGTAACCGGTCTGGAATTGATTTCTGCTGAAAAGTGCGCGGCGGAGAATGCCTGAGGGCCCATCTTCTTCGACTCACAGGCTTATTCGAGATCCACTTGTCAGCCGCCAGCGGCTAATCTTGCTCACCCCAGCGCGGCATGAGCTTATGCGTTATCCCAAGATGATCCAGTATGCGGGCAACCACAAAATCCACCATATCCTGCACAGTCTGGGGATGGTGATAAAAGCCGGGATTGGGAGGCAGGATAATTACGCCGCTGCGCGCAAGTTTCAGCATATTTTCCAGATGGATAGTGGAAAACGGCGTTTCGCGTGGAACAAGGATGAGTTTTCGATTCTCTTTCAGCATTACGTCCGCTGAACGCTCGATCAGCTTTTGGCTCAGCCCTGCAGCAATCGCGGCGAGCGTTCCCATGGTGCACGGGCAAACCACCATCGCATCCGCCGGGTTGGAGCCCGAGGCGACGGGCGCGAACCAGTCTTCCCGTCCGAATACTCGCAATTGCCCTTCGGCGGCATTGAAACGCCGGCTGAACATTTCTTCCGCTTCCCTTGGGCGGGAGGGCAACACCAGTTGCATCTCCTGGTGCGCGACAAGTTGTGCCGCCTGGGAATACAGCAGGTAGACCCGGTGGCCACCCGCCAGCAATAATTCCAGCAGGCGCACGCCGTAAGGCATGCCTGAGGCGCCGGTATAGGCAAGCGTAATGGTTTTTGCTGAATTCATGGTCGACTCGACATTTATCGCTGCGCACCCAACCCGATTCTATGCATCCAATTCCCTGTGCCGCACCAAGACCTGGTTGTTTTCAGTGAAATGCCTTGCCAGCCGCTCCACGAAATAAACGGAGCGATGACGTCCACCGGTGCATCCGATAGCTACGGTAAGATAATTGCGGTTGTCGCGAATGAAACAGGGTAGCCAGTCATCCACGAACCGCCGGATATCCTCGAACATTTGATTGACGGTGATATTCGCCTCAAGGAATTCAATTACCCCGCCATCCTTTCCTGTGAGCGGCCGCAGGAGTGCTTCATAGTGCGGGTTGGGAAGGCAGCGAACATCGAATACCATGTCGGAATCCAGCGGAACACCATGCTTGAATCCAAACGACTGGAACAGGAGGGTCAACCGTGCATGATTTAGCCCGATGAAATCCCGTATCCACGCACGCAGTGAACTCGCGCTCAAATCGCTGGTGTCAATGCGATTCGCAAGATCGTGTATCTCACGCAATATTTCGCGTTCCATCTCTATGCACTCGGGCAAGGTCGAGTGATTATCGCTCAGGGGATGGCGGCGGCGAGTTTCGGAAAAGCGTTTTACCAGCGTATCGGTTTTAGTTTCAAGAAATAGCAGGTGCACGTCCATTTCCCGCCGACGCAGATCAGCCAGCCGCTGCGGCAACAGATGCAAGGTCTCGCGGCTCCTGGCGTCGATACTGACGGCCACGCGTTGATGTCCGGATTCCTTGAGATAGACTGTAACCTCTGGCAGCAGGTTGGCTGGAAGGTTGTCCACGCAATAGAAGCCGTTATCCTCCAGAACGGTAAGCGCGATACTTTTACCGGAACCGGAAAGACCACTGATCACGATCAGTTGCATTTTTCGGAACGCCGGGAAGGAGCGCGTCCTTGAAACGCTCCCGCTTTGCGCCTGCTGCTCACCGCTCGATTCCCGAGGTTTGCTTATTCTTGTCCATTCTCCATTTCCTGTTGGTGCCGGGCGAAAAACTCCTGCGCGCTATCGATACCGCGCAATTGCAGAACATAATTACGTACCGCCGCCTCTACAAGAACGGCCAGGTTCCGGCCAGCAGCTACCGGGATGATGACTTTTCGGATATTGACGTCGAGAATGTTTTCGGTAACATCATTAATCGGCAGGCGCTCCATGGTATTGAGGTCCGCGCTGCTGGGTTTTTGCAAATGCACGATAAGCTTCATGTTTTTTTTTCGCCGTACCGCGGTCTCGCCAAAAATAGTGCGGATATTCAGCATCCCCAGCCCGCGCACTTCAAGAAAATCCCGCAGCATGGGAGGGCAGCATCCTTCCAGCGTTTCCGGAGCGATGCGATAAAGCTCCACGACGTCGTCCGCAACCAGTCCATGGCCCCGACTCACGAGTTCCAATGCCAGTTCGCTTTTGCCCACGCTGCTTTCGCCGGTAATCATTACCCCAAGCCCCAGAACATCCAGCAGGACCCCGTGACGACTACAGGATGGGGCAAGGACGCGCCCGAGATAGGGCCGCAGCACCCAGATCACTTCCAGGCTGGAGTGCGGGGAACAGAAAAGGGGAATGTGATCGGAATCTGCCAGGTTTTTTATAGAGTGGGGTACCGAAGCACCGCCGGCGACGATAATGCACAACAGGCTGCTTTGCGAAAGCCGTCGCAAATGCTGTTCAAGGGAGGCGGGGTCGAGCGAGTTGAGATACTCGGCTTCGGTTTCGCTGAGCACCTGTATCCAGTTGGGATGAATGAAATTGAGGTGACCGATCATCCCTTGCGTCGACTGGGCAATGGATTCATTGTCGAGATGCCTGTCGCCACCATCCCTGCCTGCTTCCCAGGTCAGGCTCAGCTTTTGATGTTTATCCTCGAACAGCTGCGCGGCGTTGATTCCGGATATCTGGATGGGATTACCTCCTGATTAATGAGACAAGGGAGGCTCGTCCTCCTGCCCCCATTCTGATCGCTACCAAGCCGCTCTTACTCAGGCTGCTCTATTTCCTGGTTCTTGAGCGCGCCACCACGATAACTTACATTTTTCTCCTTGTGCCTGACGAGCTGACGGTCAAGCTTATCCACCAGATTATCTATGGAAGCGTACATGTCAGCGCTTTCTGCCTCTACAAAAATATCCTTGCCCCGCATACGTACATTGGCTTCAGCCTTCTGCCTGAGTTTTTCAACCGATAGCGTCACGCTGACGTCAATGACCTGGTCAAAATGGTGCGCGAGCTTGCTCAGCTTTGAAGAAACATAGTCGCGCAGAGCCTGCGTGACTTCAACGTGGTGGCCGGTTAGATTGATATTCATTGCTCCTCCCTGGTTTAGGATTAAAAGGATTTCCTGAGATTAACGGGAGGGATTTGCATGGACTCCCGATACTTTGCCACGGTACGACGGGCAACCACAATGCCCTGCTGTCCCAGGACTTCTGAAATCTGGCTATCGCTCAGGGGCTTCTTCGAGTTCTCGGCATTTACCATTTGCTTGATCAGCGCGCGGATCGCGGTTGCGGAACAGGCGCCGCCGGTATCGGTTGCTACATGGCTACCAAAAAAATACTTCAGTTCGAATATACCACGGGGCGTCCGCATGAATTTCTGCGTGGTCACCCGCGAAATGGTGGATTCGTGCAAGTCCAGCGTATCGGCAATTTCCCGCAAGACCATGGGACGCATTGCAACCGCGCCGTGCTCAAAAAACTGACGCTGGCGCTCGACCACCGCCGAAGATACCTTGAGGATAGTGCTGAAACGCTGATGCACGTTCTTGATGAGCCACTTCGCTTCATGTAATTGGCTGGACAGCCGGCGCGCGGAATCATCATGACAACGTTTCAAGATGTCCGCATAGAGCCGGTTGATCTTGAGGCGGGGCATTGCTTCGGGATTAAGGTTGGCTACCCAGGCACCGCCGATCTTTGTCACAATTACGTCGGGTATGATGTAGCGGGCAACCGCAGAACTGAATGCAGTGCCCGGCCTCGGGTTCAGGCGGGTAATCGTGTACTGGATCGAACGCAGACAGTCATCATCGCAATGCAGCAGCTTTTTGATGGTGCAAAAATCGCGTGACGCCAGGCTGTCGAGGTGATTGTTCACAAGCAGCAACGCCTGCTCCCGGTAGGGGGTATATTCGGGCAGGGCGCGCAGTTGCATGACCAGGCACTCTCGCAAGTTACGCGCACCGATACCAGGAGGATCCAGATGTTGCAAGTGCTCCAGGGCAATATTAAGATCGTCGATGTCTATTGCGAGCTCGGGCGGCAACAGCTCAACAAGTTCTTCAAGGTCCTGGACAAGATAGCCGTCATCATCGAGGCTGTCGATCAGCAAGCCGACGATCTTCTTGTCGCGCTCCGGGATCTGGCTAAGACATAGCTGCGAGTTGAGATGCTGGCGCAAATTGGGGGGCTCTGCCGCCTGCTGGGGAAAATCGCGCTCGTCATCATCATCCCGCCCGTTGTGAAATGCCCCGTCATCCGCGAACCAGTCCGGCTCGTCAGCTGCTTTTTTTATGTAGGGATCGTCTTCGACCGGGAGCAGCTTGGCGCCATCATCCGGAATCTCGATCAGGTCCGACAGCGGCTCAGCCAGGCTATCAAGGGTGGTATTCCGGTAGTCGGCGGTATCGTTACCTGGATGGTCATCCAGTTCCAGCAGGGGATTTTCTTGAACTATGCGTTCGATTTCCTGGCTTAGCTCAACCGTAGAAAGCTGCAACAACCGTATGGAGTATTGTAATTGCGGGGTAAGCGTCAGATGCTGCGACAGCTTGAACTGGAGGGTAGGTTTCATATTTTGGAAAAACCAGGTAAACCAGATCCAAATGAATCGAATCTCTCTTCAAAGCCGGAAATGTTCTCCCAGATATACTTTTCTCACACTTTCATTATAAATGATTTCATCGGGATTACCGCTGGCCAGTACCTTGCCGTCGCTGATAATATAGGCATGATCGCAGATGCCCAGCGTTTCCCTGACATTATGGTCGGTAATGAGCACGCCGATGTCGCGTTCCTTGAGAAACCTTATTATCTTCTGGATATCCAGCACGGCAATCGGGTCCACGCCCGCAAACGGTTCATCCAGGAGGATAAAGCGTGGCAGCGTTGCCAGTGCGCGGGCAATTTCAACACGGCGCCGCTCGCCGCCGGACAAGCTGATAGCCGGACTGGCGCGTATGTGGCTGATGTGGAGATCATGCAGTAGATCGTCGAGATGCTGCTGCATTTCATCAGCGGTATAATTCTTCAGTTCCAGCACTGCCCGAATATTGTCAGACACGGAAAGCCGCCTGAAAATGGAAGCTTCCTGGGGCAAATAGCTCAAACCCAGGCGTGCGCGTAAATGCATGGGCATCTGGCTCAAATCCTGATCGTCCAGATAGATATTGCCGCCATCCAGCGGTACCAGGCCCACCATCATGTAGAAACAGGTGGTCTTGCCCGCGCCGTTGGGACCCAACAGACCAACAACCTCTCCGCTACGAACAGAAATCGAAACATCCTGCACCACGGTCCGGGACTTGTAACGTTTTTTTAAGTTATTAGCTTTGAACTCACTCATTTTCTGAAGCCCGGAACCTCGGAATAAGTGCCAGGCTCAAGCACCGCAGCGTTGCGGGGCGGAACTCTAACAATAGAGAAGCCAGGAATTCGATCGATGATGCCGCCGGACCAAAGCACCTTCTGCCTGCGTGCGTGGCCGGGGTTTGTCATGGATTCTCGGCATCCGGTTTCGGCTCTTTTTTCTTCGGCTGGATAACAGCCCTCACTCTCCCCTCGGTATGCGTTTGAGTGCTTGCGTTATTGTTGCTCGTTACCTGGAAAAACTCGTTGATCGCATCGTAGGAAATATAATCGCCGTGTAC
Source organism: Nitrosospira briensis (assembly GCF_900115125.1). Taxonomy (GTDB): domain Bacteria; phylum Pseudomonadota; class Gammaproteobacteria; order Burkholderiales; family Nitrosomonadaceae; genus Nitrosospira; species Nitrosospira briensis_A. Next base: position 80,203 of record NZ_FOVJ01000007.1, read on the forward strand.
TTCATCCTGCCCGCGCCGTAATCTCGCTTTCTTGAAGAGCTGTACCTTATCAGCTTTGCCGTCATACTCCATGCGCTCACTCCAGCCCTCGACGTACTCGTCCCTGCCATCGCGCTTTTGCCGGAAACTGGCGAGGTTACCGAAAGCAGTGGCTTGCTGAAATCCGTTCGCGTCTTCTTTCACCGTCATTTTGTCAGCCCGGATTACCAAGGTACCTTGGGTGAGCACTACGTTGCCGGTGAATGTGGCGAGCTTGTTGGCGTCCTGAACCGTAGCGCGGTCCGCCTCCAGATGCACCGGTTTATCTTTATCGGCTCGCTCAGCCAAGACCGATCCGGTAAACAGCACATTTAAAAAAAATATGATAAAAAAGGATTTCATTCGGCCTCGGTTAGAGCGGCTACCGCCGCTTGTCATGGACAACCCTTACCTGTGACAACAACCGGGTGACATTGGTGCGATTGTTCATCTCCATGCCGACCGCTTTCATGGTGGCATTCGTTTCGCTAATCACCACGGGCTTGTTGGTTTTGGCGATGTCGTCATCCGGTATGAGATGCAACAAGCTGGTCGTCATGATTGTTTCGCCACGGCCTTTACCCGCATTCCGAAGCACTTTAACGTTACCTATAAGATAGATATTTTCACCCTTCGCGGACATCCTTGCCTCGTCCGCTGTTATTTGCACCGCCGGCTTACCGGACTCGGTACCGATAAAATGGGGTTTTTCCACATCAGTGGTATCGTCTTCCGGATAATGCACCATGCTCTTGCCTATGAGCATGTGGCGGGCGGCTCCATCTTCCCCCATGCGGGCAGCCGAGAAGTTTTCCACCACGTAATCGGGCGCACGGCGCGATCCGTTGTCTTCGTGGGCCGGGGACGGTGCCCGTGCCGGCTGGTTCTGCCAAAACGACAACGCCGCCAGCAAGACGAGTATGAGGAGGAGGATTGCGGGAAGCAGGCGGCTGATCATTTGAGATAGGTCGCCAAATGCATATCCAGCGTATCCTGGGCATGCATTATCATTTCACAAACCTCTCGCACCGCTCCGCGCCCGCCTTCAAGGCGAGTGACATAGTGTGCATGCTTTTTCACCAGGGCGGGTGCGGCAGGTACAGTAATGGCCAGACCGCACCGCAGCATCACGGGCAAATCTATCAGGTCATCGCCCATGTAGGCACAGGCGGACGCCTCGATTTCGAGTTCCTTCAACAAGGCCTCGAATGCAGGCAGCTTACTCTTTGCACCTTGATAAACAGTCGCCACACCCCAGTCTTTTGCCTTCAAATCCACGCAACGCGACTGCCTGCCAGTGATAAGGGCAACTTTGACTCCGCATGCCTTCAGCATTTTCAGACCATGACCGTCATGGCTATTGAATGCCTTGATTTCTTCACCACCATCTGTGAGGTAGAGGCTTCCATCGGTAAGCACCCCGTCCACATCGAAGATAACCGTATGAATCTTCCTGGCCCTTTCGAATATATCCTGCATTGATATTAACGGCTCATGTCCGGTGATTTAATAAACGGTGATTTAAATACAATTAATTTTTGCTGGTACGGAACAGGTAATGCGGCGCTGCTACAGATCAGCGAAACTGTTGGAGCGGAACAGGAACAAGCGCCGTGGTGCTGGCGAAGCGCACCAGCACCAGTGGCGTGCAATTTGGACGTGTAGAAAATTACTGGCGCGAAGTGATTAGTTTTTAGGCAAAGGAAATACGACGGACTCAACCACGCCGCTCAGTTCCTCTACTACCACTTCCTTTCCCGCTTGCCCTGCACCTATCTGCCGTAGCCGCGAGATCACTTCCTGCACCAGCACTTCCGGGGCAGAGGCGCCGGCAGTGATACCGATCTGGTCCTTTCCTTCCAGCCACCTTTCCTGCAACTGCTCCGCACGATCTATCATATAGGCGTCCACGCCGGCATTCCTTGCAACTTCGCACAAGCGGTTGGAGTTGGAACTATTGGGCGAGCCGACCACAATTACCAGATCGCACTGCTTGACCATCATTTTCACCGCATCCTGGCGGTTTTGCGTAGCGTAGCAAATGTCGTCTTTTTTCGGTCCGGTAATTTTTGGAAAGCGCTTTTTCAAGGCCTTGATCACCCGTGTTGCATCGTCTACCGACAGCGTTGTTTGCGTGACATATGCCAAGTGGGTCGGATCTTGAACCTTCAGATTGTCGACATCCTCCTCTGTTTCGACCAGATACATACAGGGACCGTCTCCCTCGGCCTGGCCCATCGTGCCTTCCACTTCCGGATGCCCGGCATGGCCGATCATGATGATTTCCCGTCCCTGCTCCCGCATTTTTGCCACTTCGATATGAACCTTGGTCACGAGTGGGCAAGTGGCGTCGAATACCTTGAACTGTTGCGCCTCGGCTTCCCGCCGCACTTCATGGGAAACTCCGTGCGCGCTGAAGATCAAAATGCTGCCAACGGGCACCTCGTCGAGATTTTCGACAAACACCGCTCCTTTTTTTTCCAGATTCTCCACCACGAACCGGTTATGTACTACCTCGTGGCGCACATAAATCGGCGCCCCATGCATACTCAGCGCCCGCTCGACAATTTCGATCGCACGATCTACCCCGGCACAAAAACCACGAGGGTTTGCAAGCAATACCTTGATCATCAGTCATTCTCCATAAAAACTTTCATTCAGGCACCCAGACTATTCACGGTGCTGTTCGTGGTTCAGTGCGCTCTGCATATACATATATAGCGACCACATGCGCGATAGCGCAGATAACCAGTGGCGATGGCAAAAGCCGTGGACCGTTATTCTAGAGCATTCATATATTTCCTCAAGGAATCTCTAGTCAGGGTTTCCCATTGAGTCCCTCATAGCTACCCCTCATGAGCTACTCCGCGTTGCCGCATCGGCCCCTGTACCGGAAACATCCTTTTGCTGGCGTGACCGGACACTGTCCAATTGGGCGCAAACCGTTTTTGCTGCTCGCAGCATTCGAACAGTCTGGCGATGCAAGAGATCAGGGTGCACAAAAAACAAGTGGCTGTTCCTGACTGCGCTCACTTGCGGAAAGCGGCGCGACAGGTTCCGCGCTCCAGTTTCAGCAAATTCGTCGGAGGCACTGCTGATAATAGCTTGAGGATCGGCTTCCACTAAATTTTCCGGCGATATTACCGGCGTTAAAGAAGGAGCGGATCTAAACACATTCACTCCGCCACAAATACCGATGATATCGCTGATAAGATGATTACCATTCACCGTCATCAGCGGCTGATGCCAAATTACCTGGAATACGCTGATTTTACGACGATCGCTATAGGTGTGCTTGATTCCTTGCAATTCTTCTTCATAGTCGCTCGCGGCTGACTCTGCCTGCATTGATGTTCCCGCCAGCTTCCCGGCCGTCCGCAACAATCGCGGAACATCTCCCAGTTTATTCGCTTCAGTAGCGAAAACAGTGATGCCCAGTTTCTCCAGTTTCTCGATATCCTTACGGGCGTTCCCGCTATGCCACGCGACCACCAGATCAGGCTTGAGCGCGACAATTCTCTCCAGATCAAGATTGGACGCGTCGCCGACATCCTGAACCGTTCTGGCAGCATCGGGGTAGTCGCTATAGCGACTGACGCCTACCAGTTTGCTCCCTGCTCCGGCCGCGAATATCAGCTCGGTGATGTGCGGAGAAAGGGAGACGATACGCTTTGCAAAATGGTCCAGGCGAACACTGTGTCCACGATCATCGGTGAGCTTGATCGGAAAAGCAGGCAAAGCTGCGGCCGCTACGTTGATAACGCCAGCAATGCCAATAGAAGTCCCCAGCAGTGATGCCGGAAATACAAACAACAGTATTAAAACGCTACGCCTTATCTTGTTGAGAGGCATGGGCGGTAGGCAGGCATTCCCGAGCGGGTGTTTGTGGATTCGCGTTATGGAGATTTTTTGATGGAAAAAGCGGAAAACTATGCTTCCTGATAACGCTCCGCCAGGGCGGCGCGTCGTTCGTATGCTTCCCGTGCTATGCGGACGTCTTCGAGGAAAAACGGCAGTTCCCTGATCAGCATCGCCTGAGGTCCATCCACGAGTGCCTTGCCTGGCACCGGATGAAAATCCACCAGTATCATATTGGCGCCCGCAATCACCCCTTGGGTGGTCACATGCATGATATCGAGTATGCCGTCCGGCGAGGAAGCGCGCAGGCCTACTGAATGGGAAGGGTCTATGCATACCGGCATGCGGGTGAGACGCTTGACCACTGGCACATGGGCAAAATCCACGAAGTTGCGATGAGGATCCGCCATGTTGGTCTTCATGCCGCGCAGGCCAAAGACAACCTTGCGATTACCCTCGGACGCGAGATATTCCGCGGCGTTCAGCGACTCATCCAATGTGATCCCAAAGCCGCGCTTGAGCAACACCGGGAAATCCTGCTGGCGTCCTACGATTTTCAGCAGCTCGAAATTTTGTGTATTGCGCGTGCCGATCTGCAACATGACACCCGTGGAATTGCCTGTCCGGTAAAGGGCTTCGCAAATTTCCTCCACATGGGATTCATGCGTGATTTCCATGGCTATCACTTTGATGCCATATTTCCCGGCCAGGTCGAATACATAAGGCAGGCAAGCCTTGCCGTGACCCTGGAATGAATATGGGCTGGTACGCGGCTTGTACGCGCCCATGCGGGTGCATACCTGGCCATTGTCGCGGAGCGCCTGCATCATCAACTCGACATGCTCCAGCGTATCCACCGCGCACAGCCCGGCGAAAACGTTCAGGGTATCCTGACCGAAGCGAACACCGTTATAGTCGAAGTGAGTGGGCCGGTGATCGTCTTTATGCCGCCCGAGAACGCGATACTCCTCCGAGATCCGCACAACCTGCTCGACACACGGCAAGTTTTGCATTTCCTCGATTGGCAAGGGCTTGGTATTGCCGATCAGATATACCTCGGTAAGAGTCTGCTCGACGCCGACTTCGGTATGCACACGCGTGGAAATACCAGGGAGATTGGCGAGATGCGCCATTAACTGCTTGTATTCGGCGCTGTCCGGCCGAGTATCCGGATTCAGGACAAGGATCATTGAAAATAGTACCGGGGCATCGACAAAAGCGCACTGAAGGCAGGCACGCGGAAATGCGGGATTCTAACTGAAAAAACCGATGCTTGCCATTCAATTGAATATCGCGTTTAATCGGTTTCGGGTCTTCCTTTTACCTCTTTGAAGTCTTGCCGGACCCGGCAACAGGCCTGCAACCGCAAGGCGATTCAAGATAAACCAGGCCCCCCATCTGCCGTGACAGACCCGAACGTAAATTTCCCGAATCGCGATTTGGCTACCCATCCCGCAATTTTTCTGATGGGACCCACTGCAAGCGGTAAAAGCAGCATTGCGCTGGAAATCTCCCGGCATTTCCCGGTGGAAATCGTCAGTGTCGATTCGGCCCAAGTGTACCGGCATATGAACATAGGTACCGCCAAGCCCGATGCGGAAACCATGGCGCGGGTCCCTCACCATCTCATCAACCTGATTGAGCCGCAAGAGCATTATTCCGCTGCCCAATTCCTGAGAGACGCCCTTGCGATAATGAGCGAGGTCACGGAACGGGGCAATATTCCCCTGTTGACGGGCGGCACGATGCTCTATTTTAAAACATTGCTGGACGGGCTTTCAACGCTGCCGTCCGCGAACAGCAGCTTGCGCGGGGCGATTGAAGCCAAAGCGGAAGAAAGAGGCTGGCCCGCATTGCACAACGAACTGTCGCAGCTGGACCCGGCCAGCGCGGCAAGAATCAAGCCCACCGATAGTCAGCGCATCCAGCGTGCGCTGGAAGTGTGCTACCTCACAGGCAGGCCCATGTCGGAAATCCTGAAGGAGCCGCGATATGTGTCTTTTCCTTATCGGGCAATCAAGATCGCCCTCATTCCCTCTGATCGCGGAATACTGCACCAACGCATCGCCCAGCGCTTCGAGCAAATGCTAAAACGGGGATTAATCGATGAAGTCCGCGCAATCCGTGATAAATTCTGTCTGAACGACCAGAGCCCTTCCATGCGCTGCGTCGGTTACCGGCAAGTATGGATGTATCTGGAAAAGCAGATCGATTCGGGAAAAATGCGGGAGATGGCGTTGGCCGCGACACGGCAATTAGCAAAGCGGCAGCTCACCTGGTTGCGTTCCATGAAAGGAATGCAGGAATTCGATTGCCTGGACGAAAATTTGCCGGAACAGGTGCTCAAGTACCTTCTGGATGCTGGATTGAAACGCCCAGTGGCTTCATAATCACGATGATTTATTTGATCAGTCTGGTTGGCATTCTTTAAATAAATTCTGGTTAGGAAAACGAAATGAACGATAGGCATAGATTTGTTGTTTTGGCCGTAGCCCTTGCCGGCGCCTTGTCCATTGCCGGGTGCGGAAAATCCGAGAAGGTGCATGAATCCTGGGAAGCGCCTCCAGCACAGGAGCAAGTGGATGACGGCACCCTCAACAGCACGGTAAAGGCAGCGCTACTTGCCGATCCGGAAGTGAGGCATCTTGATGTCAGGGTCGAGGCAAGCGCCGGCACGGTTATGCTTAGCGGTATTGCGGACAATCAGTCTCAGATGGATCGGGTGAACATGCTTACCTGGATGGTTGACGGTGTCAAGAAAGTGGACAATAAAATGAGCGTCAGAAGCGCCCCTGCGCCAGCGGAAAGTTGATCGGGCGACTCCCCATGGAGCATAGAGGCAACGTGGCACAGCTGTCGCAAACCTACGCAGGAAAATTATTTTGATCTCTTCTCTGCTTTTGACGCTGGTTCTGATTGTCGGCGTTATTCTTTTCGTCCCGCCGGTACGCCGCGCACTCATTTCGAACCGCGTACTGAAAATTTTTCGAAAGATACTGCCGAAGGTTTCGCAAACCGAGCAGGAAGCGCTGGATGCGGGAACCGTATGGTGGGACGGAGATCTGTTCAGCGGCAGGCCCAACTGGAACAAGCTGCTGACCTATCCGAAACCGAAGCTAAGCGCGGAGGAAAAAGCGTTCCTTGCAGGCCCTGTCGAACAATTATGCGCGATGCTGGACGAATGGCGTATTACGCGCGAACTGTATGACCTGCCACCCGAGGTCTGGCAATTCATCAAGGACAACGGTTTCTTCGGAATGATCATTCCGAAGCAATATGGCGGCCGCGGTTTTTCGGCGCTGGCACATTCCGAAGTGGTCATGAAAATCAGTTCGCGCAGCGGTACGGCAGCGGTATCGGTGATGGTACCCAATTCGCTCGGGCCATCGGAACTGCTGCTGCAATACGGTACTGAAGAGCAGAAGGATCATTATCTGCCGCGCCTGGCAAAGGGACTCGAAGTACCCTGCTTCGCCCTCACGGGACCGGATGCAGGATCGGATGCGGGTGCGATACCCGATTACGGGATTGTCTGTCATGGCGAATTCAACGGCGATGAACATGTGCTGGGCATGCGAGTCACGTGGGAAAAACGCTATATTACCCTGGGGCCGGTCGCGACTCTGCTTGGGCTTGCATTCAAGGTGCATGATCCGGACGGGTTGTTGGGCGATGAAAAGGATCTGGGAATTACGCTGGCGCTGATTCCCACCAATACGCCGGGCGTGAATATCGGCCGCCGCCATTTCCCCCTCGATGCCGCCTTTCAGAACGGCCCCAATTCCGGGAACGATGTATTCATCCCGATGGAATGGGTAATCGGAGGGCTCGAAGGGGTGGGAGGCGGCTGGCGCATGCTGATGAACTGTCTTGCCGTCGGACGTTCGATTTCCCTGCCCGCGACCAGCACCGGGGCGGCCAAGCTGGCTGCCCGCACCACGGGCGCATACGGCAGAGTGCGAGTGCAGTTCAAGACTTCTATCGGACGCTTTGAAGGCGTTGAGGAAGCGCTTGCCCGCATTGGGGGCAACACATACATGATGGACGCGGCGCGCGTGATGACGGCCGGGGCTGTGGATTTGGGCGAAAAGCCAGCGGTCATCTCGGCCATTGTCAAATATCATCTCACCGAGCGTGGGCGCCAGGCGATAAACGATGCGATGGACGTACATGGCGGCAAAGGCATTTGCCTTGGGCCCGGCAACTATCTGGGACGCCACTACCAGCAGATCCCGGTCAGCATCACGGTAGAAGGCGCCAATATTCTTACCCGCAACATGATCATTTTTGGCCAGGGGGCGATACGCTGCCACCCCTACCTGTTAAAGGAAATTCACGCCGCCAGTGACACTGATGCGACGCGCGCCTCTGTGCAATTTGACCAGGCGTTCAGCGGACACGTTATTTTCACGCTCGGCAATGGCTTGCGCACCCTGCTGCACGGATTGACCGGCGGCACGCTCGGGAGCGCTCCGGGTAGCGTCGGCCCTGAAACGCAGCGTTATTACAGTCAGCTCATGCGTTTTTCCGCTGCTTTCGCCTTTCTTGCCGACATCTCCCTTCTGATTTTGGGGGGCGCGCTCAAGCGCAAGGAAAGAATATCCGCCCGCCTTGGCGATATCCTCAGCCTGCTCTATTTATGCTCGGCCACGCTGAAACGCTATAAGGACGATGGCCGGCCCGCAGCCGATTCACCGCTACTGCATTGGTCGATGCAAGATGCGCTCTACCGCATGCAGCAGGCATTCGAGGGATTGCTGGATAATTTTCCGGCCAGCGGGATCGCAAGGCGGGTGCTTCGTTTCATGGTGTTCCCACTGGGCAAGCCTTTTTCCCAGCCTTCGGATAAGCTGGGCCATGAGGTAGCCACGTTGATGCTGTCACCCGGGGAAGCGCGTGATCGCCTGACTGCCGGAATTTATGTGCCTGCATCGGCTGATGAACCGCTGGGCAGGCTGGAACAGGCGCTACAGTGTGCAATGGTTTGCGAAGCGGTGGAAGCCAAGTTGCGCGCCGCCGTCAAAACCGGACGAATTCCGGCTCAAGGTGATGAAAGGATTGCGGCCGCCCTCAAGCAGAGAGTCATCACGACTGCTGAACTGGAGTTAATGGGAGAGATGAAGTCATTGCGCCGCGGCGTCATCATGGTGGATGATTTCCCTCGGGATTTTGGCCCGGAGCCCGGCGATGAGGCGGCAAGTGCGCCGGATGCAGCACCGGAGCAAGCCAATGCGTGTACCGCGTCCGCGTAAACGCGCCATGCGAATAACCTTATCGGGTCAAAAATAACAAGATACGGAATACATCATGCAAACCGGACAACACAACTTGACCGACATTATTCCGGTGGAGACTGCCGGAACGCTCGACGGCTTGTTCCGCGAGCGAGTGCGCCGCTCGCCTCATAAAGTAGCCTACCGCGACTACGACCGTTCCAGCGGCAAATGGCGCGACCTCACCTGGTCACAAATGGATGACCGTATCGAGCACTGGCAGGCTGCGCTCTCCCGCGAGAGTCTCGCTCCCGGAGACCGGGTGGCTGTCATGCTGAGAAACTGTCCTGAGTGGGTGATGTTCGAGCACGCCGCGCTGAGGCTGGGGCTTGTGGTGGTACCTCTTTATACAGCCGATCGGCCCGAGAACGCAGCCTATATCTTGCGCGACGCCGGCGCGAAAGTATTATTGGTGGAAGAACTGGCGCAATGGCAGGCATTTTCGGAAGTGCGGGATCAGATAGGCAATCTGGTACGCGTCGTTACCTTCCAGGGAATCCCGGAAAAAAAAGACGACGGGCTCGTGCTCGCGCTGCATGAATGGCTACCGGAAGAGTTGCCGGAAAGACTGCCGGGAGAAGCCGGAACGACGCCCGACTTCAAGCGCGATACCCATCAGCTGGCCACTATCATATATACCTCGGGCACATCGGGCCGGTCCAAGGGAGTCATGCTGAGCCATCATAATATCCTCACCAATGCCTATAGCTGCCTGCAAGTCGTGCCGATCAGGCAGGACGACCTGCTGCTTTCATTTCTGCCCTTGTCGCATACTTTTGAGCGAACTGCCGGTTGCTATGTGCCTATCATGCAGGGAGCCACGGTCGCCTATGCCCGTTCGGTCCACCAGTTGCAGGAGGACTTGCTGATCATACGGCCCACGATCCTGGTTTCAGTGCCACGAATATACGAGCGGGTATATGCCGGCATCCAGGCCAGGCTCGCGGAAGGGCCCCCTTTAAACAGGAGACTGTTCGAACTCGCGGTCGAAATCGGTTATAACCGCTTTGAGTATCAGCAGCATCGGGCGCCTCGGCATGTTTCCCACATGTTGTGGCCCTTCCTGGAAATAATGGTGGCGAAGAAGGTAATGGGCAAACTCGGCGGCCGGCTACGCTGCGCCATGAGTGGCGGGGCGGCATTGTCGGGCGACGTTTCCCGCGTGTTCATCGGTTTGGGGCTGCCCATCCTGCAAGGCTACGGCATGACTGAAAGTAGTCCAGTGGTCTGCTGTAATACTCCCGAGGATAATGTTCCGACCAGCGTGGGACGTCCCATTCCAGGAGTGGAAGTAAAGCTCGGCGAACATAATGCCTTGCTGATTCGCGGTCCTAACGTGATGCTCGGCTACTGGAACAATCCGGAGGCCACCAAGGCAGTCATGATGCCTGAGGGTTGGCTCAATTCCGGTGATATTGCGCATATTGATGCGCATGGCAGGGTAACCATCACGGGGCGCCTGAAGGAAATCATCGTTATGTCCACCGGAACGAAAATCCCGCCCGCGAATATGGAAGCAGCCATTCTGCGCGACTCACTGTTCGAACAGGTCATGGTGATTGGCGAAGGCCGTTCATATTTGAGTGCGCTGGTAGTCCTGAACTCCAGTAAATGGGAGGCCATATCGGGTCAATATGGTCTTGACCGCGACTGGCGCCGCCTGTTAGGAAACCAGAAGCTCGAAAAAATCCTGCTTGAACGGATCGCGCATCAGATAAAGGAATTTCCCGGCTATGCCAAAATATACCGCGCGGGGCTGGCAAGAGAACCGTGGACTGTCGAAAACCATATGCTGACACCGACACTGAAACTCCGGCGAAACCAGGTACTGAGCCAATATTCCACTGAAGTGGACAGGCTTTACGAGGGTCACTGAGAGGATGATGGGTTGCGCTTTGCTCCACTCCATCCTACAAAACCACGAATGGCAAAGCCACGAGGCGTAGATGAATGCTGACGCAGAAATTCAAACATCACTGCCCGAAGGATGCGATCCAATACTGCGCCTGGTGCCTATGCCGACGGATACCAACTATGCAGGGGACGTGTTCGGGGGCTGGATCATGGCGCAGGTGGACATTGCCGGCAGTCTTCCAGCCATTCGCCGGGCTCGCGGGCGGGTAGCGACGGTAGCGGTTAATTCCTTCGTATTCAAACAGCCTGTATTCGTGGGAGATGTCGTGAGCTTTTATGCAAACATCGTCAAGATCGGGCGCACATCGATTACGGTGGATGTCGTGGTTTATGCCCAGCGGGGATTGCGCCAGGGAGACCATGAAATATGTTACCGGGTGACCGAGGCGGTATTGACTTACGTGGCGGTGGACGAGAATCGCAGACCCCGTGTTGTTCCGCCCGAATAGGTAAAACGGGCCCGAGATCGAACTGGAGGCAGACTTGAACAATCATAAATTTGTCGTGCGCAAGGCGGCCGTGCTGGGTGCGGGGGTAATGGGAGCGCAAATCGCGGCGCATCTGATTAATGCCAATATCGAAACACTGTTATTCGAGTTGCCCGCAGAGAAGGGCGATCCCAATGACAATGTCATCAAGGCCATAGAGAATCTGAAAAAACAGGACCCGGCGCCGTTGTCGGTACCAGCCAGGGCAGCCTCTATTCAGCCTGCAAATTACGAGCAAAACCTTGAATTGCTCAAGGATTGCGATATCGTGATCGAGGCGATCGCCGAGCGTATGGATTTGAAAAGGGCGTTGTACGAAAAAATAGCGCCGTACCTGGCCGAGCATGCCATTTTTGCCAGTAACACGTCGGGACTTTCCATCAATAAACTGGCACAGGCGTTTCCGGAGAACTTGCGTCACCGCTTTTGCGGTATTCATTTTTTTAACCCGCCGCGTTACATGCATCTCGCTGAGCTGATTGCCTGCACGGAAAGCGATGCGGCGATGCTGAATGACCTGGAAGCGTTTCTGGTTACTTGTCTTGGCAAAGGGGTGATTCGCGCAAAGGATACGCCTAATTTTATTGCCAACCGGATAGGCGTATTTTCCATGCTCGCCACCATGCATCATGCCAGGGAATACGGACTCGGGTTCGACGTGGTGGATGCTTTAACCGGGCCTCTCATTGGGCGCCCAAAAAGTGCGACTTTCCGCACCGCGGATGTGGTGGGGCTCGATATTCTCGCGCATGTGATCGAAACCATGCGCGACACTCTGGCGAACGACCCATGGCATAAGTACTATGCAGTGCCCGGTTGGCTGCAGGGCTTGATAGAGACAGGCGCCTTGGGGCAGAAAACAAAGCGCGGAGTATATCGGAAGGCGGGCAAGGAAATTCACGTGCTGGATCTTGCCAGGAAGGAATATGTCCTCTCCGCGGGTGTCGCTGACGATGACATGAAGGAATTGCTCAGGCAAAAAAATCCAGCGGGTAAGCTTGGCGCGCTACGCGCGAATCCACACCCGCAAGCCCAATTCCTTTGGGCAATATTCCGCGATTTGTTTCATTATTGCGCTGTTCATCTGAATGCAATCGCAGATAATGCACGCGACCTCGATTTTGCGATGCGCTGGGGTTTCGGCTGGAATGAGGGGCCATTCGAAACCTGGCAGGCCGCGGGGTGGAGCGATATTACGGGATGGATAAACGAAGATATCGCCGCAGGCAAAAGCATGAGCGACGTATCGCTGCCGGACTGGGTGCGGGAAATGGGGCAAAGTGCGAGCCAAGCCGCCGATCGGGACATACAAGGGGTTCACAGGACCCAGGGTTCTTATTCGCCATCCGCCAACAGTTTCCGGCACCGTTCAACGTTGCCTGTGTACAGGCGACAGTTATTTCCCGACAAATTGCTGGGCGAGCAGGCGCAGTACGGCACAACCCTATTCGAGACCGATGCAGTGCGCATGTGGCATATCCCCGGCAAGTCCGGCAGCGCTGGAACAGCCGACGACGGCGTTGCGATTCTCAGCTTTAAAAGCAAGATGCACACTATCGGCAGCGATGTGCTGGACGGAGTGCAACAAGCCCTGGATGAGGCGGAGCGAAACTGGCGCGCGCTGGTGATCTGGCAGACCGAACCGCCCTTTTCCGCTGGTGCCAATCTGCAAAAAGCAACAGAGCGCCTCAAAAGCGGCGAACCTCCTTCCGCCCTCACTGTTCTGGCAAAAAAACTCAGGAAAACTGCACAGTCAGCTGTGCTTAAGGCCGCACGCAGCCTTAATCTTGCCGATGCCCTGATGGCGGGTAAACTTGCGGAAGTCGAGGCAATGGTCGCGCAATTTCAGCAGACTTCGCAGGACCTCAGGTATTCGATGATTCCTACGGTGGCGGCGGTGGATGGGCTTGCGCTCGGAGGCGGCTGCGAGTTTGTGATGCACTGCGACAGGACAGTCGCCACCCTTGAAAGCTACATCGGCCTGGTGGAAACCGGGGTGGGATTGATACCGGCTGGCGGCGGCTGCAAGGAACTTGCCCTAAGGGCCGCGCAGGAGACAATAGACGGCGATCCTTTTCCCTTATTGAAAAATTATTTTCAGAGTGTCGCAACCGCGCAATTGGCAAAGAGCGGCGAGCAAGCCAAGGAACTGGGGTATCTGCGCCGTGCAGACCAGATAGTGATGAACCGGTTCGAGCTGCTTTATGTCGCCAAGGCGAATGCTATCGCGCTGGCCGAAGCGGGGTACCGTCCCCCTCTGAAAGCACGAAGTATTCCGGTTGCCGGTTCTACGGGGATCGCCACCATCAAAGGCATGCTGGTGAATATGCGCGAAGGCAACTTCATCTCTGAGCATGATTACCTGATCGGGTCAAAACTCGCACACGTGATGTGCGGTGGAGAGTTGACCCCCGGCAGCCTGGTCGATGAAAACTGGTTCCTGGAACTGGAACGTGCTGCGTTTATAGAACTGCTGGCGACCGAGAAGACGCAGGCGCGCGTGGAACATACCCTGAAGACAGGGAAGCCGTTGAGGAACTAGGTGAGGCCTTGAATTCAGGCTGTCCTTCCGTTTTGGTTCGTGCGGCGGCCGTATCAGGGGATGCAGGGTCTATAAAGGATAAAAACGGTCTCCGATAAAGAATCAATTGTTGCGCACGATTCGTCAATGCATCACTCTAATTACTCTGACGCCGAGCCAACGGATTACCGGTGGCCAACCAGGCAGCGCTAAAGGGAAACAGACATGACAACCAGACAGACTCAGGAAGCTTACATTGTTGCCGCGGTACGAACGCCGGTGGGCAAGGCACCCCGCGGGATGTTCAAAACCGTACGCCCGGACGACATGCTGGCGCATGTGTTGAGAGCGGCGGTGGGACAGTGCGGCGAGCTCGACCCCGCAGCGATTGACGACGTCATCGCCGGTTGTGCCATGCCGGAAGCGGAACAGGGTTTGAACGTAGCCCGTATTGCGCTTTTGCTCGCCGGGTTGCCAAACAGCGTTCCCGGAATGACGGTCAATCGTTTTTGCGCTTCCGGCTTGCAAACAGTGGCGCTCGCCGCTGACCGCATCCGGCTCGGCAACGCCGATGTAATCATCGCGGCGGGAACCGAGAGCATGAGCATGGTTCCGATGACAGGCAACAAGATGGCGTTGGACCCGGCAATATTCCTGCGCGATGAAAACGTCGCCATTGCCTACGGCATGGGCATCACGGGGGAAAAAGTAGCCCAGCGGTGGCAGGTCAGCCGTGAGGCTCAGGATGAATTCGCGGTAGCCAGCCATGCAAAGGCGCTTAGTGCTATAGAAACGGGGGAATTCAAGGATGAAATAGCGCCTTATACCGTGGAAGAAAAGCGTCCCCATCTCGCTTCACATGAGGTGCGTACCGTATCCACGGTACGAGACACCGACGAGGGCCCGCGTCCAGGTACAAATCCAGCCACTCTCGCTACGCTGAAACCGGTATTTGCCGCCAATGGTTCGGTGACGGCGGGTAATAGCTCGCAGATGTCCGATGGCGCAGGCGCCGTGATCGTAGCCAGCGAAGCGGCACTGAAACGTTTCAATCTCACGCCCATTGGCCGTTTTCTTGGATATTCCGTCGCTGGCGTACCGCCGGAGATCATGGGAATAGGCCCCATCAAGGCGATACCTAAAGTGCTCGAACAGGTCGGCCTGAAACAGGACGACCTCGAGTGGATCGAACTGAACGAAGCCTTCGCCGCCCAGAGCCTGGCAGTAATCAACGACCTGGGGTTGGATCGGGAGAAGATCAATCCCCTGGGGGGTGCGATTGCGCTAGGGCATCCCCTGGGTGCAACCGGCGCAATTCGCGTTGCGACGCTGCTGCATGGCCTGCGCCGGCACAATCAGAAATATGGGATGGTCACCATGTGCGTGGGCACCGGGATGGGCGCCGCGGGTGTGTTTGAAGCGCTATGATTATTTCCCGAAATAGACGTAGGCTTTCTGCGCCACGCTGGATTCCTTGAAACGCTTGCGCTCTTCCAGGTCAAGTTTCTTGTCCCACCAGATGGCGCGCGCTTCTTTCTGATCCTCCGCCAGCTTCGGATTTTTTTCGAACAATTCACGCATGAACTTGGTGTGTTCGGACTCGTATAATTTCATAGTGATGTCTCCTCATCTCTCTCGTGTAGCGATACTGAAACTTTACCATAAACAGAGCCTTAGCAGCAACACGGCTTCCCGGACGGGCAGCTCTCCCGCAGAGCCCAGGTGGCTGCCATAGGCTACAAAAACAAACATCAATCAGAAAGAATTGCTTTGATGTAATTTTTTGACAAACTTCGTAAACGGCAGGCCCAGTTCTGCTTCAAGCTCGGCAGCGCGCGACTGCAAATCTTCCCAAACGCGCTTGCCTGGGCTGTGCTTGAAGGCAAAAACGATCAGGTTGCCGTGCACTTCAACCATCAAAGTCGCAACGCGCCCGGTAAAAGCTTCCTCGACACGGCTTATATAATCCCGAAAACCTTTATCCCTGCTGAGAAGATTGACCACAAGGACGCCATTTCTTTTCAATGCCTCGCGGGCACGGTTATAGAAATCCTGGCTGCAAAGCGACGAAACCTGCCGGCAATCATCAAAACCGTCAACCATCAGCACATCCGCGCTGCGCGGATGGCCCGCAACGTATTCGCCGCCTTCGGCAATAATGACTTGCAGTCGTTGGTCATCAGCCGGCAGAAAAAAGTAATTGCGTGCCGCGGAGACGACTTCGGGATTGATTTCAATCGCAGTGGTTTTAATCTTCGGCAACCGGTGATAAATGAATTTCGCCAACGATCCGCCGCCGAGGCCAATCATCAGAATATTTTCAGGTTTCGAATGGAACAACATAAAGCCCATCATGCACTGCGTATAGGCGAGTTCGAGCTCCAGCGGTGCGGCCAACCTCATGGCACTCTGCACATTGCTCCCGCCCAGATGGAGTACGCGTACTCCACCCTGCTCGCTCAGTTGAACTACTGAGTCGGCCTGACTGGACCGTTTCTGAAATCCCTGCCCCGAACTCATGCGACCTTCCATCTGCCTTTGAACACAATTCAGTGATCTTTACAAATCATTATTTTTAGCCTAATTTTAAAAAACGCGGCTGGCGTTGACTAGGCGAAAATATTGCAAAGCCCGTTATCATCCACGAGAACAAGGGACGATGCACGTGATAAATTTTCTGCAGGCGCTTGGCCGAGATTGGGCATTAGACGTGACCAAACTAAAGATAATTTTAGCGCCGCTTCTTGCAGCTTGTCTTCTATCCGCATGCGCGGTCATTGGTTTAAAAGAAAAAACCGGGACTCACGGAGCGAAGTTTACGGGAGATCATGCGGCACTCGCGCGTTGCGTTACCGGCAAGCTGCAAACGGATAGCCGGTGGATGATCCGCGCCCTGCAATATGACGTGCGGAGATATCCGGACCTTGGGGCAACAGAAATTTACGCCTATCCGGCAGGCTCATTGCCGGGCACATATCCGCGCAACTCCCCGTCCAACCCGGATGCAGTTATCAGCTACGCTCCGCCCGTGGCCAAAATTCATTCGTCCAGGCGGAATGGGGACACCAATAGTGATGTCAGTCCGGGTTATTCCTTTGCCCTTACGATCAAAAGGACTGACAATGCAACGGTATTCGCGACACTGAATGGCAAGAAATACGAAGGCGATATAGCCTGGGAGAAGCTGAAAGATTGCTCAGCTCCCTGAAGCCCCGAACTACCCGGGCTCTCGCCATTTCCTCCTGGCTGTCATCTTTCCTTCGCCTCAAAAGTTGAAGAGGCAAAAATTTCTTCTTGCCATAAAACCAAACAAAAAAGTATCGCCAGGATCGGGCAATGTATTTTGGGTGCGCTCCGCGTTAGAATGGCGCACTCCATAGCTGCCGGCACTTTTATTGGACTTTGGCGTCACAATCCAAACAGCAGGCAGCAGGGTAAAAGCATATTGGAGTTGAGACACCGAGCAGGCGCATGAGCGGCATGGTTCGAGATAGATTAGATTGAATTAATGGTGAGTAAATGATGCGCTTATCGATACCGATGGCGATAGCAGGACCGATAACAGCAGGACTTCTATTGGCATTGCTGAATCTTCCGGCTTTCGCTGGAGACTTTGAGGATGGCATGCAGTTCGTCCTCGCCAAGAACTACGCTAAAGCGGTAGAGTCTTTCAGAAAAGCCGCGGATAAAGGTAACGCGGATGCCCAATTCAATCTGGGCGTTCTGTATGCAAAGGGCCGCGGCGTTCCACAGGACTATGAACAGGCCGCGAAATGGTATCGAAAGGCGGCGGAGCAGGGAGATGTCCCGGCGCAATCCATGCTGGGCTTCATGTACCTGAAAGGCCAGGGAGTCGAGCAGGACTACCAGCAGGCCATGTTCTGGTATTTCAGGGCTGCGGACAAGGGATATGCTGTCGCGCAGTACAATCTTGGGGTCATGTACGCGAAAGGCCAGGGGGTGGCAAAGGACTATGAGCAGGCCCTCTCCTGGTATCTTAAAGCCGCTGAACAGGGGCACGCCCCCGCCCAGTCCATTCTCGGGTTCATGTACCTCAAAGGCCAGGGAGTTGACCAGGACGATCAGCAAGCCGCGTCCTGGTATCTGAAAGCCGCTGAACAGGGATATGCCGATGCGCAATACGCGATTGGCGTATTGTATGCAAAAGGCCGGGGCGTGGAACACAATGATCAGCAAGCGGTATCCTGGTACCGCAAAGCCGCTGAACAGGGAAACGTGGACGCACAGTTTAATCTCGCCATGATGTATGCCGCCGGCGAGGGGACTGAACAGGACTACAAGCAGGCCGCCTCCTGGTTTCGTAAAGCCGCCGACCAGGGATATGCAAGAGCCCAGTTCAAACTCGGTGTCGCGTATGCGAAGGGCCGTGGGATAACTGAGGATAATTACGAGGCCGCAGCTTGGTATCAAAAGGCCGCAGAGCAGGGATATGCGCCCGCGCAATTCAATCTCGGCGTGATGTATGCCACAGGCAAGGGCGTTTTACAGGACGAGCAGCAGGCCGTGGCCTGGTATCGCGCAGCAGCCGAGCAAGGAGATCCGGACGCGCAGTACAACCTGGGCGTAAGGTACGACGAGGGCCGAGGCGTAGCAAAGGACGAGCAGCAGGCCTTGTCCTGGTATCTCAAGGCGGCGGAACAGGGGTACGCGAGAGCCCAATACAGCCTGGGCGTGAAATATGATAATGGCGAGGGGGTGCCGCAGGATTACGCGCAAGCCCTGTCGTGGTATAGCAAGGCAGCCGAACGGGGCCATCCCGGGGCGCAAACCAATCTGGGGGTGCTATATTACAAAGGCAGCGGCGTTGAACAGGATTACGTAGAGGCCGACAAGTGGTTCAGCATTGCCAGCGCGGCAGACTATGAGGATGCGAAAGAGAACCGCGATTTAATGGAAAAGCTGATGACACCCGTACAAATTGCCGACGCGCAGCGGCAAGCGGAGGAATGGGCAAGAGCGCATCAGCCGTGATGGGTTTTTGCCTCATCCGTTTAGAGCGCGTGTGACAAAGAAGGGCGGATGATAGAAACGGCGGGATGGGCTTTGGGAAAGCGAGGACCGGTTATGGTTTCAAACGTGGCTACCCTTTGATGCCTATTTGGACGGTTGCGTACTCCTCTTCTCCTTGGCGATCGGGTTCTGCAAGGTGTAGCCTTTTTCTTTCATTTTGTATCCGCCATATGCGCCCGCTCCTCCCGCCACCACATACCAGCAGCCCGAGAGCATCGGAAGGATGGTCAGGAGCATAACCAGGGAAATTATTCTCTTCATTTTCATCGCAATTTTTCTGAAAGACGGAAAAAACAAATAGCCGTGGAATTTATCCTATGAGACAGAAGGTTGTCAATTTTGTCATCCAGGATGCTTATTTTCCGTTAAGGACTCAGCAGAGAGGAGAAATCAGGGGAAAGACGACACCGTCCGAGGCAATCAATGCAATCTCGGGCATACTGAATCATTCGGACCGGAATAAATTCTGGAGGAAACATCATGGTTGAAACACCGATCTCTGTCGCATGGTTCAGGCGGTTGACCGTAATAGCCCTGGTCATGCTCCTGGCCGCCTGCCAGTCTAATGAAACACGACGTTTTGGCGGCATCCTCGGCAGCGTCGCCGGCTCTATCGGGGGAAGCTATCTTGGCAGCTATCTCGGCGGCGGTACAGCGGGCCGCATACTGGGCGCAGTCGCCGGGGGCGTAGGTGGATATTACCTTGGCTCCGAAATCGGAGGTCATCTTGGCAAGGACGACCAGCGACGAATGGCCGAGACTTCGCAGCAGGCATACGAAACCAACCAGACGCAAACCTTCACCAATCCCGATAGCGGCGTGAGGGGTAAAGCAGAAATCGTCGGATCAGCGGAAGGCCGGGAATGCAAGATTATCAGGCAAACGGTTGTGCTCAAAGACGGAAAAACGGTTACCGAGGATGTGAAAAGCTGCAAGGAGTAGAGGTGAGCGACCAGATGGAGTCGCCACTGCTATATCTGATCAGCTGGCCGCCTCCCTCCTGTCGAGACAAAATTCGATAAAAGGTGTTCGGCCCCCATTTTCTGCAGCTCGCTTAGAGGCGTCTCGCTAACCGCGGATATCAGGCCCCGTACCAAAGCACTGCAATGAAATGGCATGTGGTACCGGCTATAACAAACAGATGCCAGATAAAGTGCCCGTAAAGCAGCCGCGAATCCGTTGCGAAAAAGACTACGCCGACTGTATAAGACAAGCCACCTGCCACCAGCCAGGAGAGCCCGGCGGGTGGTATCCTGGCAGATAGCGGTTCAATCGCAACCACGACAAGCCACCCCATCAGTAGATAAAGGCCGGTTGAGAGCACAGGATGCGGCCTCTTGGCGAATACCTTCAGCGCCACCCCCGCTATGGCAAGAGACCAGACCACCCCAAAAAGTGTCCAACCCCATGCACCACGCAGCACGCCAAGCGTAAATGGTGTGTACGTACCAGCGATAAGAAGAAAGATCGCGGAATGCTCGAAAGTCCGAAAAATCAGCTTGGTCTTGCCTGCCGGAAAGGCGTGATAGAGGGTGGAGGAAAGGTAGAGGAGTATGGTGGTCGCCGAGAAGAGGCATGTGCCGATCAGGAATCCAGTGTTCGCGTGGCTTGCTGCGTGCATGATGAGAAAAGGACCGCCGACGAATGCGGCAATCAGCGCTATACCGTGGCTGATGCTGTTCGCGATTTCTTCCCCTCGCGATTGCTCACGTATGGGGCCAGCAAGCAAAATGCGCATGCCAGTTCCTTTCTGTTTCGTGCTTTTGACTACGCCCTAAATTTTAAGGTACTAAGATTGTTCAGATGTATCAAGAGATAGATAGTCTGAAAGCAGCATCGATCTGAAAAATCAAATCCTGATCCTGCACGCTACTCCGTGCATATCAATTTTCATTTTTATCTCCCTCTGAAAATTCAACATCTATAGTTTTTGAGTGGTAGCTTTTAGGAGGTCCTTCGAGTGAGGAATGGGTCAACGCGCGCCCTTTTTTCTCGTTCTCCCAGAAACGACCGCTTGCAAGAGCCTCGCGTGAGCGCCATGATTGCCATGCCCGAGCTCTAAAATATCCGCGCTCAGGATCCGGTGTACCTTAAATTGACGCCGATCTGTCACCTTGGTAGTCGCCTTGGCTTAGAGGAATAAACAGATAATCGTATTAGCAAACGCAAGTCCGCAGATTCCGATTGTGCCATAGCGAATGCGTCGGGAAGTTTCCCCGTCAAATATCAAGGTCAAGCCGGTAATTACCACACCCATCATAAGAATCCAACCCGCCCAGAAGGAAGTGACCTGGCACCAGTTTTCATCCGGAGTTTCCCACGGTGTACTGGCAGCCGATGCAGGAAATACCGGGCTAGCAACCAGAGCCAGGCAAATTGCCAGAACAATCATGGCAAAGTGCACAGAATCATGTTTGACTATCATTTGTCCCCCCATAAGTTATATACATTACCCTCATTATTATTCCTTTTCTTAGGTTTGGATTCCAAGAACTATGCAGCGCACATAGTTCATCCAATTTTGACCGCTACTATATAGCCGTCCCAATGTATCGGGCTTTCCGCTTCTACTAATAGCTTTCAGCAGTTTGGGCGTTTTTATGGAAGGCGCACCAACACCCCGCTTCCTTTTTATCCGTATTGAACAAGCAGGCTAACAGCTTTTTTTGTTAATCTGCGTCGCGCCTGCACCATAATTTACCTCGACAACTTCCCCTTCGATTGCCTTGGCTTCAATGCCAAAGCTCCTCGATGTCCCGATGCAGTCTACACCAGCAGTAAGATTTTCTGAATCCTTTAGGCCATTCTACTGAAACTCGTCATTATCCTAGCTTATCCGAGGGAGTCGTTTCGAGAAATGGTTTTGGGAGGTAGAAACATGGCAAATGGGGTTTTTCTTTCCACAATCTACCTCTAATAAACGACCGTTTTAAGGAAATCACCGAAGCCTACGGAGCACCGAAGCCTACGGAGGATCAACGCTCTTTCCGATCTGTTTCCCCCAAGCTTTGCATGAGTTAGTCGTGGTGATCTTACAAGCGGTATGGCTCCCGCTAATCTGAGACTCTGTCATCCTTACATCCTAAATACCCACACAGAGGCTCAGGTGTACCTTGGTACAGTGGCGAATACTGCTGAGGTCGATAATAATAACGAGTTATGGTACGGCTTTCTCGTACCATACCGTGGCATTCGGGGTTCTCCGGATTTTAATCGTAGTACCTCCGGCTTTATGACGTCCTGTTGTACCGTTAGGGATGGCTTCTCACGGAGCGTCGGCACCCGACCAGTCTTTTAATAGGTAACGGAGCTCCGTCGATGTTAAAAGTTAAAACTTTTCTTGGTGGCCGTAGATCTCGCCAACACATTTATTTGCTTTCTTATGCCACCTCCTACATATCCTGGGTGACATACAGCGACGCCACCTACTGTAGAGCTTTGAGTGACGACTGAGCTGCGAAAGTGCGGTACAAAAACAAGAGGGTACAAAGAATGAACGAGGCCGCACCGCGTGTACTCGACCTATTAACGTATATTGAGCAAGTCGAGAAACTAAAAACTAAACCGGCGTTCTCGGTTCCAACCGAGTATTTTTGTGCTTACCAGCACGAGCTCAGGGGGCTTCCGGAACTGCAATTTAACCTTTAGGCGGACGGCGGCGATGTGTGGCTACGCGTGCCCAGGTTACAGGAAATTCCTGCACCTGAGATCGATGAGAAGCTAAAGCCATGGGTCACGTTACCTAAGAGTCCAGAAAAAACTCCTGAGCTAAAGAGCGAGTGTCCGACGTACGACGGCAAACGTGAAACCGGTCATGAGCAGCTTGATAGCCATCCGGAAGTCAAAGAGCTATTCGACTGGTATGTCGAAAACCAGTGGGAGCCTTGGGCAGCAGCGGAATGGCCACGCCGTAAGGCCATCACTCGCTACAATCAATTGTTCTCACTGCAGCAAGCCATTTTGGCGGACGGCGCAGAAACGCCTCTTGAACTTGTATGGGGTATTGGTTATGCCGCCTGGAAGAAGGACGGGTTCGCGACAGCCGTAAAGCACCCGCTTCTGGTTCAGTCCTGTGAAATTTCTCTAAATGAAAGGACCTTCGAGCTCGAGATCCGGCCGCGCGACGTCGAGCCTCGTTTAGAAGCGGACTGCTATGCCGAGATGGAGTTGGCTGGTGTCCCGCAACTCGATTCTTTCTGGAAAAGTACGAGCGCCGCCCGCGCGGACCGGATCAACCCATTTGAGATATCGACTTTCGAGGGCTTGCTGAAGGCAGCTGTCGGTTACCTGGATCCGTCTGGAGCTTACGAGGATCGCTTCGATGACGTCACCCCATCAATACCGAGTGACAAGCTCAAGATTACGAATACATGGGTCCTATTTGGACGTAAACGCTCGGCCGACATCTTTCTCGAAGACATTCGGCGCTTAAAGAAGAGCGTAGAA
The DNA here is from genome assembly GCF_900115125.1 of Nitrosospira briensis. Classification (GTDB taxonomy): domain Bacteria; phylum Pseudomonadota; class Gammaproteobacteria; order Burkholderiales; family Nitrosomonadaceae; genus Nitrosospira; species Nitrosospira briensis_A. The sequence goes on from NZ_FOVJ01000007.1 coordinate 103,752, forward strand.
GCAGCGACAAGTATGCCAAGCGTCATTCGAAGCTTTGTCGAGCATGGTGATTCTACTGTACGGGTTAGGCCCGAGCAGCCGTTTCGAGGGCTCTCATCAAGCGGCAGCCAATCGTGCACCTCGGAGCTTTACTTCCCAATGCCTTACAACGACGAGCAGGTTTCCATCGTCCAGAAGTTGGAGAGTAATGACGGAGTTGTAGTGCAAGGCCCGCCGGGAACTGGCAAGACCCATACCATTGCGAATGTCATTTGCCATTACCTTGCCCAAGGCAAGCGTGTTCTGGTGACCTCGAAGGGCGAGTCCGCACTGGCCGTGCTCCGAGATAAGCTACCTGAACGTATTCGGCCGCTTAGCGTTGCGCTGCTTTCGGACGAGCGCGATGGCATGAAGCAGTTCGAGCACTCAATTCAAACCATCGCATCGGGCGTGGCGTCCATGAATCCGCTGCGTGCTGACGCTGCCATTGCGACTGCAGAGGTGAAGCTAAATCAGCTCCACGCGAAGATTGCGAATGTGGATCAAACGGTAGCCACGTACGCCGCCAAGCACATGAGCAACTACTCTTTTCAGGGAAAAGAGGTGTCCCCCGAGGAGATGGCAAAGCTCGTTCTGGAAAATGCTCAAGGACATCAGTGGTTTGATGATGAGCCAGCAGCAGCCGTAGAAGGCAAATTGCCTTTTGACGATACTGACATCAATGCCCTACGGCAGGCTCGGCTGAAAGTTGGCGGTGATCTCGGCTACTTGGCGTCGTCCCTGCCCGCCCCGGACGAGTTCCCTGCATGGTCGGATCTTCTCGCGCTGCACTTCGACCTGAGAAAGGCGCGAGCTATTGATGCAAACGTCACGCAGGGGAACATACTAGGATTAGTGGATACGCGGCTGGAAACCTTCGAGAAGGCCCAGAAGCTGGTCGTGTTTTTAGACGACCGTGCTGCACTAAAGGCGAAGATCGCTGGAATACATCAGCCATGGATTGACGCCTTGGGGGGGCATATAGCGGACATGCGGCCGAACGATCCTCTATTAAGCGCTCTGCTTCAGCTATGCCAAGACATCGGGGCGCTGGAAAGCGCTCGGCGTGAACTACTTGTCAAAGCCATAGAAATTCCGGCTGAAGCTGAATTACAAGAAGATTTCAATGAGGCAATCTCGCGGCTGGTCAAGGGTAAGACCGCATTTGCCCTGCCCTTTGGAAAAAGCGAGACGCGAAAACTTCTTCAATCAGTCACGATACTCGGTATTTCGCCAGCTTCCAGCGAAGACTGGGAACTCGTCCATCGTAAGATAGTCTGGCGCAACAATGCTCGAAGAGCGGTGGCACGTTGGAATGCAATGTCTGTAGAGCTTGGGCTAGAATCCGCCGGCGGAACCGTAGAGGCGGGTTTCAAAATGGTTGTGCAAGCTCAAAGCTATATCGAGGACGTCCACCGACTTATCGTTGACTTCGACGCCAAACTTCACGAGAGACTTCAAGAAGTATTTGGCAAGAAAGTGGCGGACAAAATGTGGGACGGGCAAGAGCCCTTTCTTATGGCGGTATCGGGCAGTCTCCACGCGCATGTTGACAAGGGGCGGCTAGCGTACGCGACGAAGCGCGTCCAAGAGTTGCTGCGCAAGCTTGACGGCCGAACTGGTTGTATCGTAGATAATTTTTATAGTTTCCTAGCGGAGTCACTTGGGTGCAGTTTGGCCGAGGAATCAATCCTGCAAAGTACTTGGCATCTTCTTCAAGCCGATTTGTTGAGATTGACGAGCTTCCGCCCAGCATTCGACGAAATCAACAGAATGGCTGCTGTGCTGGAAGCTGCTGGCGCTAAAAAATGGGCCTCACGTGTTCGCACGTTGCCCGCCATGCCCGACTGTGATCCGACAATTCCAGCTACATGGCTCGACGCGTGGAACTGGCGTCAAGCCGTGCTTTTTCTTGAACGCATAGACGACCACCAAAAGCTTCGTGATTTATTCGAAGAGCGTCAAACCCTGACAAGCGCATTAGCGCGTACGTATCAAGATCTCGTCGCGGAAAAGACTTGGCTGGGTGTCTTCAATAACTCCCCGGATCGGGTGCGTCAATCGCTGCAAAAATACTTGACAGCCGTTCGCGCTATTGGAAAAGGGACAGGATCTAAGGCTGGAATGTATCGCAGGGACGCGAGATATGCGATGGCAGATGCGTACTCTGCAGTTCCTTGTTGGGTTCTCCCGGAGTGGAGAATTGCTGAGACAATACCTGCGGAGATTGGGCTGTTCGATCTTGTGGTGATTGATGAAGCATCGCAATCAGATATTTGGGCTTTGCCAGCTTTGCTACGCGGGAAGAAGCTGCTCGTAGTTGGAGATCACAAGCAAGTCTCGCCTTCTGCTGTTGGCCTTGCGACTCAAGCAATTCAAGGTCTTCGGACCCGATACTTAAGCGATCAGCCACACGGCCCGTATATGACCCCCGAACGGTCAATCTATGACTTGGCTCAAGTAGTCTTCGCCGGTAATTCGGTCATGCTTAAGGAACATTTCCGTTGCGTGCCGGCCATTATCGAATTCTCGAACCGTGAGTTCTACGAAGGCGACATTAAAGCCCTGCGGTTGCCCAAAGCCAACGAGCGACTCGATCCGCCGCTTGTCGATGTTTATGTAAAGGGAGGCTTTCGGAAGGGTGACGTAAACCCGGCAGAGGCGAAGGCGATTGTAGATGAGATTGAGACAATTATCGCTAACGACCAGTTCACTGGGCGGAGTATCGGAGTGGTGACACTGCTCGGCACCGCACAGGCGGCTCACATTCAGGAACTGGTTACAAGCCGTATTTCACCGATTGACCTGGTCACAAGAAGGATTGCAGTTGGCCCCCCGCCGGTGTTTCAAGGTCGTGAGCGGGACATCATGCTGGTATCAATGGTACTGGGACCAGATGATCGTGCTGCACAGAACAGACCCGATATGTATCAACGCTTCAACGTTGCTCTATCTCGAGCCCGTGACCGAATGTATTTGTTCAGGTCAGTGATGGAAACGACATTTAGAGAGGACACACTGAATTCACGCCTTATCCGCCACTTCCGGCAGCCGTTTCGACAGGATGCTGAAAAAGTGCAAGCGCTGCGTGAGAAATGCGAATCGGGCTTCGAGTTCGAGATGTTCGATGAACTCCTCAAGCGAGGGTATCGAGTTCAGCCTCAGGTTCCTTGCGGCGGATATCGGATCGACTTTGTCGTTGAGGGAAACGAAGGTCGGCGCCTCGCAATCGAATGCGACGGCGACAAGTTCCATGAACCGGGTCAATGGGCCGATGACATGGCACGCCAGCGCGTTCTCGAGCGTGCAGGGTGGACCTTCTGGCGATGCTTTGCTTCGAGCTTCGTGCGCCGGAGAGGAGAGGTCATGGGTGATCTGCTAAAGACGCTATCGCGGCTGTGTATTGAGCCGCTGGGGGCGGAGTCAGTTGACAATACAGTGTGGGTGCATACTAAGGAAGCGGACCCATTTAACGTCGAAGAAAAGCAGGAGGTCGGATAATAATGTCGCGGTCCCTGATGCGACATACCATCGCCGAACTGGAACAACTGTTCGACGCGTTGAAAACAGATCCCAAAACGCTTAAAGCGTGGAGGAAGAACTGCAGCACCGGCATATGCCGCGTGCCGTTGCGCTTTTAGCCAAAGTTCAAGAAACTCTGGAGATTTTGAAAGGAGTGAAAGCAGTCTCCGGTACCAATACTGCCTCTGAGCCCACCATTGTTCCGGGTTCAGGCAAACAGGATTTGAATCTGCAGCCCGATCTGTGGTGCGGGCAATCGACTCCAGTACTGCAAATTGCTCCCAAACTTGCAGTAGTTCAGCAGAAAGTTATTCGGCCAGATAATCGCCCTGAATCATCGCTCGAAACTTTGGCCCCCTCACGAGACCGCGGAGACGCTACCGGTGCAAACCGCGGGATGAGCGTTGACGAGGCCTATAAAATCCTAAAGGCGACCTCATCTTCCACTTGGGAGGCCATTGAACAAGCCCGGAGGCAAATAGTGCAACAGGCACACCCAGAGCTGCTCGCGGCGCTTGGCTCGGCACAACGTGCCGATGTTGAAGCAAAGGCTAAAAGGGCTAACGCGGCTTCTGCGGTTCTTCGTCAGTCAAGAATCGCAAGCTTCAGCGGCGTATGAACAACAGAAATTAGCTAAGTAGACAAGAACTTTGAGATAGGAGTTGGAGCAAATCAGATCAATCTGGATGATATTTTGGTTTCGATGAATGCTCCACCATGTTGTTTGAACTTATGATCGGTGGACCGTCTTGGCAATAGCAAGCAAGAAGAGTCGTTGGAACTGGGGGTCAGAAGGCGACGTCCATACATTCTGGAATTTCGGTAAGGGGATGAAAACCCGTAAACGCTAAAACCTCATGGATATTGGCGCCCTAAACACGAATCGAACGTGTGACCTACCCCTTAGGAGAAGGACGTTTCCCCCATTTATCTCTGTTGATCTTTATTCTGTAAATGTAGCATCCTTAACTCTAACAGCAGGTTAGATAAGTCTGGCCTCGTTGTGGCGTTGATAGTTGTTCCGCTATCTACTGCAATCCCGGTTACAAATCGGTTACAAAATTCGGTCCATGGCGAAGGTGAAATTTACAGCGGGAAGGCTTCAAAGCTTTCAATGCCGACCGGGAACGGCGCAAGCCTTTCTTTGGTGCGAGGAAGTGCACGGGCTAGGGGTACGTGCAACGGCTAACTCGCCTCGAAAGCGTTACATTTTCCAATCGAAGGTAAAAGGGCAATCAATCCGCGTCACAATCGGAGATGTAAGCGCTTGGAGCATTGCCAAGGCACAAGCGGAAGCGCGCCGCCTTCAAGTTCTTATTGACCAAGGGCAAGACCCTCGTCAAGTGGAAGCGGACAGGGAAGCGGCGGAAGAAGCCAAAGCCGCCGCAATGAAATCGGAGAAAGAAAGTCAATCTGTAACGGTCGTTGATGCGTGGAATGCCTATACGGCTGAGCGAAGGGCCTCAAAGAAAGACGGCAAACCGGAGTGGGGCGAAAGGCACCTCGGGCATCTGCGATATTTTTTGCAGGAAGGGGGAGTAAAACGTACTCGCGGTTCGCCGACCGAACGAGCCGGAGGTAACCCGTCCAGGCATCCTGGTGCCTTTTATGACAATGCGTCTTGCCGATATTGATGCGAGGGTGGTTGCAGCTTGGATAGAAAAAGAGGCCGCCCTTGCGCCTGCTACTACCGCCAAGGCGTTCAGCGTTCTCCGAGCCTTCCTTACTTGGTGCGTCAAGAAGAATGAATATTGCGGCGCAGTAAAGTCCAATCCCTGCCTGTCCGATGAGGTAAAAAAGCAGGTGCCCATATCCAAAGTCAAGAAGAATGACAGTTTGAGGAAGGCACAAATTCAACCGTGGTTCGAAGCAGTTAGACGGATCGGAAACCCTGTTATCGCCGGATATTTACAAGCCCTGCTGCTAACTGGTGCGAGACGCAATGAGCTCGCGGCCTTGCGTTGGCAAGATGTGGATTTTCAGTGGAAAAGCTTAACCATCCGCGACAAGGTAGAAGGAGAGCGAGCAATTCCGCTAACGCCTTATGTTGAGCATTTGATATCAGCACTACCGCGCCGCAACGAATTCGTTTTTAGTAGTCCTACAGCAGCATCAGGAAGACTTGAGGAACCACGTAATCCTCACAACAAGGCGTTGAATACGGCTGCACTTCCCGCGCTTTCTCTGCACGGTTTGCGCAGGTCTTTTAGCACGTTGGCTGAATGGGTTGAGGTACCTGCCGGCATAGTTGCACAGATCATGGGGCATAAGCCTAGCGCCATCGCCGAAAAGCATTACATACAACGTGAGCTTGACTTGCTGCACTTGTGGCACGTGAAGATAGAGGCGTGGATTGTTTGGGACGAAGAGATTATAGCGCTGTCGGCCGATGACGCGCTGAGGGCGGACAATGATTTGGATGAGCATGAAACTACACTGGTAGCTGGTGCAGTTGAATGGCTAAGAGAGCTTCTCGCTGACGGACCGGTCGCAAGCAACGACGTCAAGCTGGAGGCAAAGGAAGCGGGGTATTCCTTGGCAACACTCCGCCGAGCGCAAGCAATACTGAAGATCAAGCCGCACCGTGGTCCAGGGGTTTGCGGGGGGATCAATTGGTATTGGGGGATGCCGGGGGGCAACAAGCAAGCGTCAAATGAACTGAAGACGGAGGACTAGTAAACGCTCAGGCCCGCTCAACTTGCTCAGACAAGTTGCTCACTGAGCAACTTGCCTAAGCCGATGAAACATAATGGACGAAGCTAAGTTGCTCAAGCTGCCCTTGATTCGACTGGTTGCGCAGCTTGCACAACGACCCATGAGCACGTTGAGCAGCTTGGGTGAAACCTGCATGGATAAAAGGTTTGCCGAAGATGCTCACTGAGCAACTTGGGTGAGCAAGTTGCGACGACGAAGCTGACAAACCAAGCCAGAGGCGCTTAACAAGCGCTTAGCATTCAAATTGCGCCTCACAAACACCCCTTCCATCGTGTCCATGTTGCAACCTCTTGTGCCTGGGCGGGACGGGCGGTAAGCTGAGGCTGTGCTGGGCTATGAGTTGCGACAGAGGTAGGGCGGGTCAAAACTCCACGACGATGAGGTGGAACCCGATTGCTTAGCCTAAAAATGATGCGCGCGAAATTGGCGGGGGGGTCTACTACACTTGGCCCACCCTAGATTCAGAGTAGTGTAAATTTAGTGTTGGTAACAGCTGTACGAGAGACTGGGATGGAATTTAAACCTCAACTATTTGAGGATCCTCCACCAGATGCAGGACGCGGAAATTGCTGGAGTAGTTCCAGTTGTACCCCAAGGGGACTCCGAGACATAAACCGGGTTGAATGCCGATCTCCGTTGCAGCGTGGAGGTTGACTCACTCTAAACACACCGACCCGGCAAATAAGGGCATCGGAGGCAAACGATTACGGTAACAGGGGCAATCCCAAGTCCTTGAGGAAGGTGTTGTGCTTCTCGGCGACCGCCTTGATTTTCTTGTCCAGCGAGACGAGCTCCAAATGTACAGCCGCGAGATCAATTTCGTCTTCGGCTTCTGCGGTGCTGACGTAGCGCGAAATATTCAGGTTGAAATCGTTCTTCTCGATTTCTTCCATGCTCACCCGCCGCGAGTAACGTACCTCTTCCTTACGGTATTGGTAGGTGCCGATGATCTTGTCGATGTGCTCAGGCAACAACTGGTTCTGTCGCTTGCCCTTCTCGTAGTGCTCCGATGCATTGATGAAGAGTAAATCATCCGGCTTCTTGCATTTCTTCAGCACTAGGATGCACACCGGGATGCCGGTGGAGAAAAATAAGTTTGTGGGCAGCCCGATCACGCTGTCAACATGGCAGTCCTTGAGCAGCTTGGTACGTATGCGCGCCTCGGCACCGCCCCGGAACAGCACGCCGTATGGCAGGATAATCGCCATCACCCCATCCTGCTTCAGGAAATGGAATCCGTGCAGCAGGAAGGCAAAGTCCGCCGCTGATCTGGGCGCCAGACCATAGTTCTTGAAGCGGACGTCCTCACCCATTGCCTCAGAAGACTCCCAGCGATAGCTGAAAGGCGGGTTCGCCACCACCGCGTCGAATGTCGGCATCTTGGCCGGGTTCGTCTCGCGCAGCATGTCCCACTCGTTGAGCAGGGTGTCACCGTGGAAGATTTCGAACTCCGAGTCCTTCACACCGTGAAGCAACATGTTCATGCGGGCTAGGTTGTAGGTCGTGATGTTCTTTTCCTGGCCGTAAATCTTGCCGATACCGTCTGGCCCCATTCGGTGGCGTACGTTCAAGAGCAGTGAGCCCGAGCCGCAGGCAAAGTCCATGACGCTGTCGAGATGGCGGCGTGGACCAGTGGCAGGTTCTTGCCCGTCCAGCGTGACGATGGCGGAAAGGATGCTGGAAATGGGTTGCGGCGTATAGAACTCGCCGGCCTTCTTGCCTGATCCCGCGGCGAATTGGCCGATCAGATATTCATAAGCGTCCCCTAAGGTGTCGCTATCGGTGGAAAACTGGGCGAGGCCCTTTGCAATTTCGCTGATGATCTTGCACAGGCGGACATTGCGATCAGGGTAGGTTTTGCCTAGCTTGTCGGACGCTAGATTAATTTCAGAGAACAAGCCCCGGAAGGTACTGGCGAAGGACTCGGTCTCGATGTGATCAAATGCTTGTTGTAGCGTGTCCAGCAGATATTGGCTTTGCTCACGCGCCATCTGGACAATGCTACCCCACATGTACTGGGGTTTGATCACATAGTGCACCTTGCGGCGCATCTGTTTTTCGAACTCTGGTACATCCTCCAGATTGCTTTCATACCAGAGTTGCAGCGGTGTGGATACTGAGCTATCGAGTTGTTGAGGGTAGTCCGGTCCTAACTCCTTCTTCGCGGCGACCTCGTAGTTGTCGGACAGATAGCGCAGGAACAAAAAGGCCAGCATATAGTCGCGGAAATCATCCGCGTTCATTGCGCCTCGCAGCTGGTCCGCAATAGCCCAGAGGATTCTACCCAATTTTTGCTTTCCAAATTCGGTCACGGGTTTTCTTCCTGTTTGGATTCATTCGCCAGCAATGCGGGGTTGAATGGGTAGAAATTAAGAAAGTCAGAAAGAACTTTCTCGAAGTACTCCTTATTTTCAGGAAGCATCTCCACAGGGTCGTAAAAGGAGTAATTTCCGTGGTTCATAATCTGAACCAGCCGCACGTAAAGGGTCTCATCTGGATCATGCGCCTCCTGCTTCGTGATACAGACAGAGAATTTCTCGTAGCCATGAAAGATGGAGGATTTTTCGAGCAGACTACGTAAAGCATTGAAGTGGTGCGTATATAGCTCCCCGGACTCCTTCGCTCGACAGACATCTTCCAACAACGCCAAATGATGAAAGAAGGGCGTATCGCCCGTGTAGGAGAGGTAATAATTCCCTGTTTTTCGTGACCGTGAGAGATAGTGCGGGGAAAACTTTCTTCTGTCGATCACGCGGAGTTCATTCCACAGCACATTGAAGAACAATGGATGGTGCGTGGATATCCCTGTCTTGATTACATGATCCTTCCTAGCAAGAAACTTGGCCAAATGGTTGCCAACAGTGATAGCGTTATGCTCGTCCAGAGAGGAAATAGGATCGTCGATAACGATATACTTTACCCATTGATAGACCGCTGCCCCATCCATTGCCATCTGCATGATCGCAAGGAAGAAGCACCAGATGAACATCGTTTCCTCGCCGCGTGAGATCTTGATCGGACGATCTGGGTTGTCCCGGCAGTAAAAACGAACTACCCAACCCTCGGTATCGATCTGGAAATCAAAATCTGCATATCGTGACAAAAGCGGGCGGATACGGTTATCCATATCCATCTCATCCAAGCCATCGAAAAATCGTGAACGTGCATTAAGTACTAGTTTTCGATCGTGATCGTTATCCAGGTCATTGTCCCAACTGAACAGATCCTCTGTGTAGGCATTGAAGTACAGGGTATCACGCGCTTCGTCCTGCCTCCCAAGGTCTTTGAACGCCATCGACAGCTGGGTCTTGCCCACGCCGTTATAGGCATACAGCAATACGAAGCGCTTGCCGGAATCGGTATCAGCACCATCAAGCACAGTACGCAAGTATGTAGCCAGCGAGGGCAGGTCTGCAAAGGTGCAATTAATCATGTTGCGTCTATATCCACTGTCGGAAACAGGCTCTGCATCAGACCCTGCTTGTGTTGTCGGAGCAAGGTGATCTTACGGATCTGTCTGGCGATCAGGTCGTCGAGGTACGCAAAACAGTCCGAAATCCTTAGCTGCTCAGCGCGGCCCGGGAAAGATATCGCAAGTTGTTTAATAGTGTCCGCATTCAAGTTTTTTACGCCGCTACCAGCTGCCAAGCTCTGGAAATAGACTTGGCTAGTGCTCGAGCAAAGCACGTAATATAGAAATTCCGGGGAAACTTGCTCCCGAATGTCCGTGATTGCTAACCATCCATCGTGAATGCAGGAAACAATCTTGGAGATGTAGGGCCGACCAAAACTCATCGAGTTGGAGAGAATAAGGTCACCAGGATGGATCTGCCTTGTGTTTCCAAGAGCAGCGGGAATGACCTTCTCCTCCGTTTTTTCAATGAATTTGGATTCCTTGTCAACATCGCCAATCTTTAACCAATTAAGGCCATCCTCCTCATGTGTTAAATAACTATCAATCGGACGCGGTGAACCACCTCGAACAACGGTCGATTTCTCACCTAGTTTAGCAACAGCCCATCTCCCGGCATTTTGAAACTCGGGAAAACGCAGGCGGGGAACGGTTTCGCCCTCGCGGGGGAAAAGCTGCTGCATCAGACCCTTTTTGTAGGTCTTGAGGGTGTCCAGTTTTTGGATTTCCCCCATGATCAGTTCGTCAATCGAAGATAAGCATCCGGCGATTCGTTGCTGCTCTGATAATCCGTTCCCATCCGCGTCGCTCGATGGCACGGGAACGAGCAAAGATGAATACTCTGTCCCGTTGATTCCAGGCTGTCCACTTCGCGCAGACGCCACATCAACCCAACTCCAGTATTGATTTGTGGTAAGAAAGTTGGCTAGAAAGATAGAATTAACCTTCTTTGGTTCTGGCTTAATTCTTATCAGAAAACCTGCGAACACAAGTCTGCCATCTTCCTTTCTGTATCTATACGACTTGCCAACACTTGCTCCGGTGCGAGCGAGAACAATGTCACCCAGCTCTAGATAGTTATCATCTATTGCAGCAATATCCACCGAAACTTTTGTCTTGGAGAGAAAACGACCGCCCTCGTTAATGTCGGTGATCCTGAAGTAAGTCGGAAGATTTTTTGAATAGGGAACAGCTGGCGCATTCACCCCATATTCTGGATTTCGCGCCAACAAACTCCCCATTGGCACGGCCGTCCACCCCTCCCTATCCCGAAACTCAGGAAACCGTAGCCGCGGCACCAGCGCCCACTTTTTGTTGTTCTCTTTGCTCATCGCGCTAGTGTCCTTATTGTTCATACATACGCGCTCAGCCCCGAAATCTCGCGCCCTTGGGCGAGCTTATGCAGCAACGGCATCAGGTCTTCCACCAGCGCCAGTTCTTTCTGGGTACGTGCCTTCCATCCCAGTCCCAATGGAGCCATTAGCTCGCCCAGGGCTTCGCCATCGAAGATGCGGCGGCGTAACACTCCATCCACAAATGCTTGCAGCGCTTCTGCAGCCAGCCCGTGCCTAGCGGCAATATCGGTGAGTTCGCGGGATTTCTTCTCGTCCTTGAAACGCTCGTAACCGCCACGGATAGCGGCTTCATCCAGCGCTTCGCCCACCGGCAGTCCGCGAATGTATTCGGCAATGTCCTCCCGCTCGTCGATGAATTTGGCGTCGGACTGGATCAGGCCGATGAGCTGCTCGCGGTTGAGGGTGAGCTTGCCGGGCTTCTGCTGGGTCATGCGGGCGATCAGCCCTATGATGTAGTCGTAGTCGATCACCGCCGAGGAAAAGAGCACGAACTCAAAATCAAGCTGCTGCACTTCGGACTTGGCTTGGTCACCTTGCTTGTCCTGCTGTTCCTTGAGCTGCTGGGCGGTTTCCAGGTACACGCCTTTGAATCCTTGTAGCTGGTCGGGCGGCGCGATCTGGTCTACCTGCGCTTTCTGCTCCTCGCTCAGGTCGGTGTACTGGTCAAGCTGGGTCTTGAGGCGCTGCACCTCCTTGAATAGGTTGACGAACAGACTGCGTGCGGCGTCACCCTTGAGGTTGGTCACTTCTTCCGGCGCGTTGGCCAGACCCTGAGATTGCATGAAGTCGGCTAGCTTCTGGGTGGCCGTTTGTAGGCTGTCGATTACCTTTGGCGCCGATTCCACCAGCCAGATTTTGCGCGGGTTGTCGATCTTTTCGCCCGAGAAGAGCGTAATGGCCTCTTCCACGGGCTTTTGCTGCTGACGGAAGTCGAGGATGTTTCCATAGGGCTTGCTGTCATTGAGCACGCGGTTTGTGCGCGAGAAGGCCTGAATCAGCCCATGGTGCTTGAGATTTTTATCCACGTACAAGGTGTTTAGGTACTTGGAGTCGAAGCCGGTGAGCAGCATGTCCACCACGATGGTGATGTCGGTCTTCTGAGCGTGCGGTAGATCCGTATTGGAATACTGCTGATCCTTGAGGCGCTTTTGCACGTCTTGGTAGTACAAGTCGAACTCACTAATGCGATGGTTGGTGCCAAAGCGGATGTTGTAGTCGGCGATGATGCGGGTAAGCGCTGCCTTCTTGCCCTCCGGGTCCTGTTGGTTGTCTTGCTTTTCCTGCGGCAGGTCTTCCTGGATCTGCTGCACGTCCCTGTTGCCTTCGGCGGGTGGCGAGAACACGCAAGCAATGTTCAAGGGCTGAAAAGTTTCGTCTTCGGCCTGCTTTTTTTCCTGGATTGCCTCAAAGGCGTTGAAGTACTCGATGGCGTCGTTGATGCCCGCAGTGGCTAGTACAGCGTTGAACTTGCGCCCGTTTGTGGCGGCATTGTGCTTGGCCAGGATGACCTCGATGACCTTGGCCTTGGCTAGCACTTTGCCGGGCTGGGGGGGATTCTTGCCCTCGGGCTTGAAGTAGTCCACATGGAAGCGTAGGACGTTTCGGTCTTCGATGGCGTGGGTGATGGTGTACTGGTGCAGGCAGCGCTGGAATAGGTCGTCCGTGGTGCGGCAGCTGGCCTGCTGGCCCTCGATCTGCACGGAACTGGCGTTGTTTTTGAAGATCGGCGTGCCGGTGAAGCCGAACAATTGGGCGTTGGGAAAGAACTCCTTGATGGCCTTGTGATTATCCCCGAATTGCGAGCGATGGCATTCGTCAAAGATGAATACCATGCGTTGGTTGCGAAGAGGCTTTAGGCGTTCCTTGTAGTTGCGCTTGTTGGTGCCATCAAGCGCCAGCCCCAGCTTCTGGATGGTGGTGACGATTACCTTATCGGCATAGTCGTCGGACAGGAGCCGCCGCACCAACGTTTCGGTGTTGGTGTTCTCTTCAACGCAGCCTTCCTGGAAGCGGTTGAATTCCTCGCGCGTCTGGCGGTCCAGGTCTTTGCGATCCACGACGAACAGGCATTTGTCGATGTCCGGGTTGTCCTTGAGCAGAATGGAGGCCTTGAACGAGGTGAGAGTTTTGCCGCTACCAGTGGTGTGCCAGATGTAGCCGTTGCCGCAGTTCTGGTGGATGCAGTCCACGATGGCCTTGACGGCATAGATCTGGTAGGGCCGCATCATAAGCAATTTCTGCTCGCTGGCGACCAGCACCATGTAGCGGCTGATCATCTGGCCCAGGGTGCATTTGGCCAGAAACTTCTCGGCGAAACCGTCCAGATACGTGATCTTCTTGTTGTCCTCGCTCGCTAACTGGTAAACCGGTAAGAAGCGTTCGTCAGCATTGAAGCTGAAGTGGCGCGCGTTGTTGTTAGCGAAGTACCAGGTATTGGTACGGTTACTGATGATGAAGAGCTGGATAAAGCACAGCAGCGTCTTGTCGTAACCGTTACCAAGGTCGCTTTTGTAATCGATGATCTGCTGCATGGCCCTGCGCGGGCTGACGGCCAGAGCCTTAAGCTCGATCTGCACCACCGGCACGCCATTGATTAGCAGCATCACGTCGTAACGGTGATGGCTGTTTTCGGTGTTGATGCGTAGTTGGTTGACCACCTCGAAATGGTTCTTGCACCAGTCGCGGATGTTGACGAGGGTGTAGTTCAACGGTGTGCCATCGTCGCGCTCGAAGCTGTTGATGTTGCGTAGCGTCTGGGCAGCATTATAGACGTCAGGCGTTATCACGCTATCAAGAAGGCGCTTGAACTCGCTGTCGGTCAGGCGAACTCGGTTGAGATCCTCGAACTTTTCGCGGAAGTTTTTTTCCAGTGCAGCGCGGTCCCGGATGTCTGGACGAAGGGTGTACTTGAGATCGGCTAGCTTGACGATGAAATCCTGCTCGATCTGATTTTCGGTCGTGGTCATGAATTTATTCCTGCCCTCAATGTCCCCTTGTTCTTCAATGTCGGCAGGGCTTTTGCTTCGGTAGCGACTTCCATCTGAATCGACCCGCTTGCCTGTATCGTTACCGGAAACCACCCAGGGTGTCATTCCCAGGTTGGCGATGATCCCTCTGTCTTTATTCGATTCCTGTGAGAATTTTCTGGCGGTACCTGATTGGCGCTCAGGAAAGCAAAGAACTTACACCTCTTAACCAACAGCCTTACAGCGCCCGGGCCAGGCCGGGCGGTTACAAAATGGTTACATTTTGGAAATACGGTAAGAGGACGAAGACCGCTTAAACTCTCAAACCCTTATGAATGCTGGCGCCCTGAACACGAATCGAACGTGTGACCTACCCCTTAGGAGGGGGTCGCTCTATCCACTGAGCTACCAGGGCGGTGGCTGCATTTTACGCTAATATTCGGCTATGGATAAGCCCGGCCCCGCATCCCCCAGCAATCCTGACAGCGCTTCCGCTGATCAAAGAAAACACAAAAAACTGCCGCGTACGGTCGTCGTTCTCGGCTTGGTCAGTTTCTTCAACGATTTCGCTTCCGATATTGTCATTCCGCTCATTCCGATATTGCTGGCGACGGTGCTTGCCGCCGGGCCGCTGGCGCTGGGTTTGATCGAGGGGGTTGCGGATGCAATAGCGAGCCTCCTCAAGCTGTGGTCGGGGCGGCATTCCGACGTCATGAGCGGACGGCGCAAGGGGCTGGCGGTGGCCGGCTATACGCTTTCCAATATGGCGCGTCCATTGCTGGGGCTAGCCGGTTCCTGGCCGATGATTCTGGTGCTGCGCAGCATCGATCGCGTGGGCAAAGGTCTGCGGAGCGCTCCGCGTGATGCGCTGGTGGCGGACGCGACGCCGCCTCATATGCATGGCTATGCCTTTGGCTATCACCGGGCGATGGATAACGGCGGGGCCGTTGCGGGGAGTCTCGCCGCCGCGGCTGTGCTTGCCTGGTCGGGCTTGAGCCTGACAGAAGTGATTCTGTGGTCGGCAGTTCCGGGTATTGCCGCCGTGCTGCTGCTGGGCGTGGGCGTACAGGATGAAAAGACGGCTGTCGCTCACGCTGCTGCTCATGTGCCCGTTGTGTTGCCACCCCTGCGCTGGTCGGTGCTGTCGCGGCCCATGCGTCGCTATCTTCTGGTGCTGATGTTGTTTACGTTTGCGCGCGCGTCGGAAACCTTTATCCTGCTGCTAGGGCACCAACTGGACGTAGGCACAGTCGAATTATTATTGATGTGGTCGGCGTTGAATCTTTGCAAGGCGGCAACCTCCACCTGGGGCGGGCAACTGGCTGATAGACTTGGGCGTGGGTCGCTGATGCTGATCGGCTGGGCAACGTTTTCGCTCTCCTTCCTGATGCTTGGCATGGTGGAGCAAAGCGCAGCACTTTGGGCGGTAAGTATTTTCTATGGTCTTTGTGCGGGGATGAGCGAAGGAGCGGAGCGAGCCATTATCAGCGATTATGCGGCCCCTCGGGAGCGAGGAACGGCTTTCGGCTGGTATCATTTGATGGTGGGCATCGCGGCAATTCCGGCGGGGTTGCTGTTCGGATCGATCTGGCAATTTCAAAGCGCGGCGATGGCTTTCTTTTTTGCTGGCGGATTGGCCGCCTGCGCGGCGCTGCTGTTGCGGGTTTGGGCTTGGCCGGTCAGGAAGGTGAATGTGGTGGATAGGTGAAATGATGGGGATAGGAATTGCGGGAAGCCGCGTGTTAGAGGAAATGATGGGTTGTGCTTCGCACCACCCATCCTGCGAAGATAGAGGGGTATTATGAAATTACGGGGAATACTGGCAACAGTAATGACAGCAGTTCTTTTGCTCTCAAGTCACGCGATACGTGCGGAATCGCCTGTGCTCAAGGTAGGCCAGCCGGCGTCGGATTTCAGCCTTCCTGATCAGGACGGCAAGACACATACGCTGGCGGATTTTCGGGGCAAGTGGCTCGCGCTTTACTTCTATGTAAAGGATGATACGCCGGGCTGCACGGAACAGGCATGCAAGTTCCGCGATGATATCAGCGAGCTAAGGGATCTGGGTGCGCGGGTGGTGGGGGTGAGCGTAGACGATTCCGACAGCCACGCGAACTTCGCCAAAAAATATAATCTTCCGTTTCCCCTTCTGGCGGACAGCAAGGGCGAAACTGCAGCGCGTTACGGCTCGCTTAGGGGTGACGGCAGCATGGCCAAGCGCAATACTTTTCTGATCGACCCTGAAGGAAAGATTGCGAGGATATATTTATCTGCCAGTACTTCGCGCAACTCTGCGGAAGTGATAGAGGATTTGAAAAAGCTGAAGGGTTCGTAATCCTTGGGGGCTGATTTCATCCGCAGTTTGTGAGGCGCAAAACTTCCGTGCATTTTATCGCCCATAGTTCATACTTAAGCAATGCGGAATACTACACCTTCGGCACCAGCCAAGAACACAGGGAGATGATCCATCATGGCGAAACTGAGCGAAGAGCAATTGGCGCAGCTGAAAGAAATGCTTCAGCACCGTTATCTGGAATTGCGGGAAGAGGTCCGGGGCGAGCTGGAACGCTCGGGCAACCAGCATTACGCCGATGTGGCCGGCAGCGTGCCTGATCCGGGTGATGAGTCGGTGGCTGACATGATCGTGGATGTGGATGCTGCACTCGTGGACCGCCAGGTAAACGAAATGCGGGGGGTGGAAGCTACGCTAAAACGCCTGGCGGAACTGAATTTCGGCGATTGTATCGAGTGCGGCGGCGAAATCGGCTTCGAGCGATTGATGGCCCTTCCCACTGCGGAGAGGTGCGTGCGCTGCCAGGAACTGCATGAGAAGACTTACTCTCACGAACCCAATCCCACCCTTTAAGCTAAAAAAGCTCACCAGCCTTTTTTGGGTCGATGCCTTTCAGCCCTCGAGTCACCTCGTAAACCCAACCGGCGCGCTGCTTTGTAATGGGAATTGGCGTTTCAGGGATATTCCAAACTTTGCGACGCGGGAACCTTGAGCAGCACCAGCACCGCGCCGCTGCCGCCATCTTCCGGTCTGGCCTGGCAGAAAGCCAGCACATCATTTCGTTGCGAGAGCCAGCTTCCAACCCTGGCCTTCAAAACCGGTTCGTGATTCCGGGAACTGAGCCCCTTGCCGTGTATCACACGCACACAGCGGAAGCCGCGTTTTTGGCTGGCGTCAAGAAAAGCGACCAGTTCCAGCCGGGCTTCGTCGCGCGTGTATCCATGCAGGTCAAGTTGCGCCTGAATCGTCCAGTAGCCGCGTCGTAGCCGCCGCAAAGTCTGGCGCGACAGGCCCGAACGTAGAAACGACCATTCATCGCCTGCTGCTATCTCCAGCGGGATATGGTCAGAGAGCGAATCATCCGGCGCGGCTTGCCCGTCATCTTGAGGGCGCGGTATTGGCTGGGGATGCTTGCCGGCGAGAACGACTTTATCAGAAGCGGGCAGCGGCGCCACATTCCGAACCGCATCGTGGAATAAGGCCATGCCGTCGTCAGAGGGTTCCGCCTTCGGCGCAGCCTCGCGATCCATTGCACGCTTTTTGTCCGGCTGTTTCATATGGAGTTTTCAATCTCTCCCGCGCGGCCCCAGTCTTGCTTACGTCAAAACATCCAGATACTTTTCCGCATCCAGCGCCGCCATACAGCCCGTGCCCGCGCTGGTCACCGCCTGTCTGTAGATATGGTCCTGCACATCGCCGGCGGCGAACACGCCCGGGATGCTGGTCGCCGTCGCGTTGCCATGATTTCCGCTGCGGGTGATGATATAACCATTTTCCATTTTCAGCTGCCCCTGGAAAATGTCGGTGTTTGGCCGGTGGCCAATAGCGATGAATACGCCTTGCAAGTCCAGCTCTTCAGTAGAGTTATCTTGCAGAGATTTGATGCGCATGCCGTTAACGCCAGAATCATCGCCCAGCACTTCATCCAGCACATGATTGAGCTTCAGCCTGACGTTGCCGTTTTTCACCTTCCCCATCAACTTGTCTATCAGGATTTTTTCCGAGCGGAACTTGTCGCGCCGGTGGACCACGGTGACATTACGGGCAATGTTGGAAAGATAAAGCGCCTCTTCCACCGCCGTATTGCCGCCTCCGATAACCGCAACATCCTGTCCCTTGTAAAAAAAACCGTCACAGGTCGCGCAACCAGATACGCCCCGGCCCATGTACGCCTCCTCTGAAGGCAAACCGAGGTATCGGGCGGAGGCCCCAGTGGCGATAATCAGTGCGTCGCAGGTATAGGTGCCCTGATCACCGATGAGGGTAATGGGCTTGTCCGTTAGTCTGGCGGTATGAATATGATCGAAAATGATCTCGGTGTCGAAGCGTTCCGCATGTTTTTGAAAGCGCTCCATCAGTTCCGGGCCCTGTACGCCCATGGCATCAGCCGGCCAGTTATCGACATCGGTCGTGGTCATGAGCTGGCCCCCTTGCGCTATGCCGGTGATGAGGACAGGCTTGAGATTGGCGCGAGCGGCGTAAACTGCCGCGCTATAGCCGGCTGGGCCGGAACCAAGGATGAGAAGGCGGGCGTGTTTGCTAGTCATTCTGTTTATATCGGGATTTATTTTTCGAAATCAAGAGGTTTACAACCGTTGTTCAACCCAGCCGGCCACGCTCTCGAGGGCGGTGGGCAAATTATCTGGCTGGGTCCCGCCGGCCTGGGCCATATCGGCGCGGCCCCCACCTTTGCCTCCAACCTGCTGGGCCACATAATTGACCAGCTCACCCGCCTTCACCTTCGTTGCCAGGTCGGCAGTGACACCCGCGATCAGCTTGACTCTTCCGTCCTCGATTGCACTCAGCACCACGACGCAGGATTTGAATTTGTTCTTGAACTTGTCCAGCGTTTCACGCAAGGTTTTGGAGTCTGCATCGTCAAGATTCACGGCCAGCACTTTTGCGCCTTTGACTTCGCGAACCCGCCCGGCGGCATCCTCACCCTGTGAATTGGCAAGTTTTGATTTCATGCGCCCGAGCTCTCGCTCCAGGTGTTTGACGTTATCGAGAATTTGCGTGATACGTAAGGCGGTTTCCTGCGGCTGAGCCTTGACGGCGTTTGCCACTTGCTGCAATTGCCGTTCCTGTTCCTGGATATACGCGAGCGCGGCCTCGCCCGTAACCGCTTCCACACGCCGAACACCCGCCGCCACGCCGGATTCGGCGACGATCTTGAAAAGCCCAATGTCGCCGGTACGCTTGACATGCGTGCCCCCGCATAACTCACGTGAAGTGCCAATATCCAGTACGCGCACTTCGTCACCATATTTCTCGCCGAACAACATCATCGCCCCTGTTTTTTTTGCGTCTTCTATAGTCATCATGCGCGCCTCGGTCGCCGCATTTGCCAGGATCTCGGCATTTACCAGCATCTCGACCTTTCTGATTTCCGCATCTGTCATCGGCTGGTTATGCGCGAAGTCAAAGCGCGTTTTATCGGTATCGACCAACGAGCCTTTTTGCTGCACGTGCGGGCCCAGCACCTGGCGCAGAGCTTTGTGCATCAGATGGGTGACTGAATGATTGCGCTCCGTGCGTGCCCGTGCTTCACAATTGACCTGCGCCAGAATCATATCGCCCGTAACCAGGCGTCCGCTGCGCAATAGGCCTTTGTGGCCGAATACGTTGGCCTGAATTTTTTGGGTATCGGATACGGCGAAGGTGCCGTTGGCGGCAAGCAGCTCGCCGGCATCACCTACTTGCCCGCCCGACTCTGCATAAAAGGGGGTTTTATCGAGCACGACTACCGCCTCATCCCCCGCTTCGATGAACTCGACCTGGCTACCTTCCTTATAGATGGCGAGAATTTGTCCTTCATGCTGAAGGCTCCCATAGCCGTGGAAGGTAGTCGAGGGCCCGCTATAGCTTATGCCTTCCTGCATCGTGAACTTGCCGGCGGCTCGGGCACGCTCGCGCTGACGCTCCATCGCCTGCTCGAATCCGGCCTCATCTATGGCGATGCCGCGCTCCCTGGCAATATCGGCGGTGAGATCCAGCGGAAAACCATAAGTGTCGTAGAGGCGGAACAAGGTTTCGCCATCCAGCATGCGCTTTTCTTCCCTGAGCGCCATCTCCAGTACCTGCATTCCATTTTCAAGCGTTTCGGCAAAACGTTCTTCCTCCTGCTTCAGCACGGCCGCGACGCGCGCCCTGGCTTCCACCAGTTCTGGATAGGCTTGCCCCATGACTTTCGCCAAGTCCTCCACCAGCAAGTAAAAGAAAGGGTTAATTTGCCCAAGCTTGTAGCCGTGGCGAATAGCGCGCCGGATGATGCGCCGCAGGACATAGCCCCGGCCTTCATTAGCGGGAATTACGCCATCGACGATGAGAAAAGAGCAGGCCCGAATGTGATCGGCAATGACCTTGAGTGAGTTGCTGGATAAATCAACTGCGTTGGTAACTCGCGCCGCCGCTCCGATAAGTTCGTTGAACAAATCGATTTGGTAATTGCTGTGAACCTGCTGCATAACGGCCGAGATGCGCTCCAGCCCCATGCCGGTATCCACCGACGGTCTGGGGAGCGGATGCAGCGTGCCTGCGCTGTCCCGGTTGTATTGCATGAACACCAGGTTCCAGATTTCGACATAGCGGTCGCCATCCGCCTCGGGGGTGCCGGGGGGGCCGCCCGCTATTTCCCGGCCATGATCGTAGAAAATTTCGGAACAGGGGCCGCACGGGCCGGTTTCGCCCATCTGCCAGAAGTTGTCCGCGGTTGCGATGCGCGTGAACCGCGAAGACGCAATTCCGACCTCGTTGAGCCAGATATCGGCAGCTTCGTCATCTTCGGCATAAACGGTAACCCATAATTTCTCCTCCGGGACCTTGAGAATGACGGTAAGGAATTCCCATGCGAACTTGATGGCGTTGCGCTTGAAATAATCGCCGAAGCTGAAATTGCCCAGCATCTCGAAAAACGTATGATGCCGTGCGGTATAGCCCACATTTTCCAAATCGTTGTGCTTGCCGCCTGCACGCACGCAGCGCTGCGAACTCGCCGCGCGCACATAAGGCCGCTTTTCGTGGCCGAGAAATACATCCTTGAACTGCACCATGCCGGCGTTGGTAAACAGCAGCGTGGGATCGTTGCCGGGGACGAGCGAACTCGACGGCACGACCTCATGGCCATGCGAGGCAAAGTATTGAAGAAATTTTTGGCGTATTTCGCTGCTTTTCATCTCGACTTCATTCGATTGGTATCCGCTTCCTGCCCACAACCTGCCGGGCTTCGCCTTATACTTTATCTAGCGGCGCTCTATTTCTGTTACCGTCGTGCCCAGTGGTTCGCCATTGATAATCGCAAGATTTGCTACCTTTACCTTCACGCTCAGCGTTTCATCTGTTTTGGGGAGATCGGCTTCGGTAAGAATGGTGATCTCTCCGCTTTCGTCTTTCAGCACATAGGACTTCATGTTAAATAGCGGAAGCCGGGTAGGCTCTTTCGCCACGCCGTGGAGCATGACCTCCTTGCCGTCGAAGTTCGCGGGGGAGGTAACGACTTCATTGATGGGCGTCGCGTCGATCCGATTGCAACCGACCAGCAGAATCACCATCGCGGACACAGCCAGCAGCATGCGGACCAGGTTGCCAGTCAAGCGGTCTGTCAAGCTTCGTCCTTATCATAATGGCGCAGCACTCGCCGTATTACTTCCGCAGCGAAGCCCCGCCCCATCAGGAACCGCATCTGCCTCCCGTGCTCTTTCGCATTGGCGGGCAACGCACCGAACTTTTTCCGCCACACTTCGCGCGCCTTATCCAGCTCAGCTTCCCTGATATTAGGCAACGCCTCGGCGATTAAATTCTCTGCAATGCCCTTTTCACGCAACTCATGCACTATCCGCTGACTGCCGAATTTGCTTTGGCGCGTATGTATCACATGCTCGACCATGCGCTCAGCCGACAGAAAGCCACGCTGCTCCAGCGTATCCAGCATGGAAGAGATTTCCTCGGAAGTTTGGGCATGAGGAGCAAGTTTCTTTTCCAGCTCCAGCCTGGAATGTTCTCGCCGGGAGAGATAACCCAAGGCACGGGTTTTCAGGCTCGGCTTGTGAGTCACCATGCTTGGCAACGGAAAATGGTTTGAAAAATTCAGATCGAGCTGCGATTACTCTGCATTCGCGGTTTCGGCGGGGTTGGAGACTCCCAGGGCGGCACGAATCCTGGATTCTATTTCCATCGCTATGTCATTGTGCTCCCTCAGGAACTCGCGTGCATTATCCTTGCCCTGACCTATTTTTTCTCCCTTGTAGGAGTACCAGGCGCCAGCTTTCTCGACCAGCTTGTGCTGTACACCCAACTCGACGATCTCTCCTTCCCGGGAGATGCCTTCGCCATAGAGAATATCGAATTCCGCCTGTTTGAATGGCGGCGCAACCTTGTTCTTGACCACCTTGACGCGCGTTTCGCTGCCGATTACCTCATCGCCCTTTTTGATCGAACCGGTGCGGCGTATATCCAGGCGCACCGACGCGTAGAACTTCAAGGCGTTGCCGCCGGTAGTGGTTTCGGGGTTGCCGAACATGACGCCGATTTTCATGCGTATCTGATTGATGAAAATCACCATGGTGTTGCTGCGCTTGATATTGGCGGTGAGCTTGCGCAATGCCTGCGACATCAATCTCGCCTGCAGGCCCATCTGGGGCTCGCCCATTTCGCCCTCGATTTCCGCCCGGGGCGTCAGGGCGGCGACAGAATCCACCACCACCACATCGACTGAACCGGAGCGCACCAGCATATCCGCGATTTCCAGGGCCTGCTCGCCGTTGTCAGGCTGGGAAATCAATAATTCCTGCACATTGACGCCAATTTTTTGTGCGTATTGCGGATCAAGAGCATGCTCCGCGTCTATGAATGCCGCGGTACCTCCCATCTTTTGCATTTGGGCGATGACTTGCAGAGTGAGCGTGGTTTTGCCCGAAGATTCCGGTCCGTAAATTTCTATTACCCGTCCCCTGGGCAAACCGCCCACGCCCAGCGCAATATCAAGGCCAAGCGAACCGGTGGAAATCACCTGAACGTCTTTGGCAACATCACTGGCGCCCAGACGCATGATCGAACCCTTGCCGAACTGTTTCTCGATCTGGGAAAGCGCTGCCGCCAGTGCTTTGCTTCTGTTTTCGTCCATGGGATTTTTCCTTTGTAGAGTGGGTAATTATCGCACAGGAACAGCCGGCCGGGATAGCGGACGGAGGATGACGGGTGTTCTACAAGGCTAGTTTTTCTGCACGCACCAACTTCTCTCGCCCGAGGTAACGTTCAAG
The DNA here is from genome assembly GCF_900115125.1 of Nitrosospira briensis. Taxonomy (GTDB): domain Bacteria; phylum Pseudomonadota; class Gammaproteobacteria; order Burkholderiales; family Nitrosomonadaceae; genus Nitrosospira; species Nitrosospira briensis_A. The sequence continues at coordinate 127,010 of NZ_FOVJ01000007.1, forward strand.
GCAAAATATAAGTGTTGAAGTACAGCTCCGCCCTCGCCGGATCCAGCTTGCGCAGGGCCTGATATATGTCCCTCATTTTGCCGCGCTCTTCCAGCATTGCGTAGGCCAGGCCCAGGTTGTACCAGGCATCGGCATTCTCCGGCTGAATGCGGACCGTCTCCTGGTATGCCTCAGCTGATTCATCATATAGCTTCAAGTCGTCATAGGTAATACCCAGGTTGTACCAGGCCCGTGAATTCTCGGGATTAATGCCCAGCGATTGTCGATAGGCATGGATGGCATAGGGGTATTGCTTGCGTTCGCGGTAAGTATTGCCCAGGTCATACCAGACCTCGGCGTTATCAGGCTGTATACGGAGCGCGTCCTCATAGGACTGGATCGCGTCGTCATAATCCTTGAGATTGGCGTAGGCCACGCCCAGATTATGCCAGGCGGCGCCATACTCGGCCTGGTTGCGTATTGCTTCTCGATAAGCGTCGACTGCTTCGTTATATTGTTTGAGATTTGTGAACGCAACACCCGCGCTGAACCAGGCCACCGCATTAGACGGGTCGCGTTTGACTTCCTGCTGTGAAAGTTTTAACAGGGCGCGCCAATCCGCCTTTTTTTCCAGCGCCAAGCTGCGGTTAAGCCAATCCAGTCCATTGTTGTTTTTTCTCGCCGAACCGGCCCGCACCTGCTGCGGCTCATTCGCCCCCTTCGGCCCCTTCGTTTCATGGGGCGGCTCTTCTATCCAATCCACCGGGAGTACGAAAGCAAGATTCTCACCTTCGACACGCTGCGGCGAAAGTATCCCGATCAGCTCTCCATCACTATCAAACAGCCCGCCCCCGCTGAAGGCTGAAGAAATAGCGGCGGAAGAAAGAATATATTGCGAGCCCCTGTATGGCCGCAGCCTGGAAATATGCCCTTTGCTCAGGATTGGCTTGCCCCCCCGCTGTTCCTTCTGTCCCTGCTTTTTCCCCGGCGCGCCGACAGCATAGACACGCTGGTCGATCCTGAGCTTTTTTGCCGTGCCGCGCGCGATGGGAGGGGATTGCAAGTGGGGCACATTCAGGTGGCAAAGATTGTCGGCCTGGACGTATTGCAATACTGCCTTGAACGCGGTACCCGCTCGACGCACCTGACCATTTTTTCCTTTTCTTGCTACATCGCAAGTGGTAATCACCCGCCCGGTTCCCATCACTACGCCGCTGCCCTGGCCAAGAAGCTTGCCGTTTGCGTCAACCATATCCACTGATACCACAAAAGGCGACGCCTCCGCCAAAATCTGCTCGGGTGTTTCGGCCGCGGCAAATGGCGCATGCAGGGCGGACAGGAAAGCTCCAAGCATGACCGGATACAGGGTTAGCATGGTTTTTGTTCTTGAAATCCGGTTCCGCAACGGATTGCGCCATGTTGAACGCATGAAAATGGAATCAAGATCAATAAGATGCGCAACACGACACCCTGGCGTGTAAAATAACGGCTACTTGCTCGTCGCCAACTACAAAATCGAATAAATATGAACGAGGATCCGAACGCCCCTCCTCCGGGCGTCTATACCAGGAAAATCCAACCGCTGGCATATTTCATCTTCGCCACCCGCTGGCTGCAATTGCCCTTGTACCTCGGGCTTATTCTCGCCCAGTGCGTTTATGTATACCACTTCTGGGTCGAATTGCTGGATCTGATCGGGGCTGTAATGGGGAACGAGGCTGCGTTACAGCATATTCTGGACGCGGTTGCGATTGAAGGCGCGGTCAGACCTACCAAGACCACCGAAACCACTATCATGCTGGTTGTGCTGGGTTTAATCGATGTAGTGATGATCTCCAACCTGCTCATCATGGTGATCATCGGAGGCTATGAAACGTTCGTTTCCCGCATGAATCTCCAAGGACATCCTGATCAGCCTGAGTGGCTGTCCCATGTCAATGCATCGGTGCTGAAAGTCAAACTCGCCACGGCCATTATCGGCATCTCGTCTATCCACCTGCTCAAGACCTTCATCAATGCCAAGGCGTACGACGAGAAAACCATTCTGGCCCAAACGGGAATCCATCTGGTTTTTCTGCTTTCCGCGATTGCGATCGCCTATAGCGACCGCCTCATGTCCGGGAAGAGCGCACATTAGGCCAGTCGCCATTGAACAACCGGAAGTTCAGGCGACTTTCGGCGGAATACTGTACAGCAGGTCTATCACGCCTTGCAACGCTCCCGCCACCGATTGACGTCTTATCTCCTCGCGGCTGCCGCTGAAATATCGGGTTTCCGTGAGCGCCATTCCCTCTTTCATTATCCAGGCAAAGCATACCATCCCCACCGGTTTTTCCGTCGTGGCGCCATCCGGTCCGGCGATGCCGGTAATGGAAACTGCTACCTGCGCATGGCTTCGCGCAATGGCGCCTGCCGACATTTCGGATGCGGTCTGCTCCGATACTGTGCCGTATTGTTCAAGCGTTGCATTGCTGACGCCCAGCATTTCATGTTTTGAGATGGCCGCATAGGTGATGAAGCCGCGCTCGTACCAGGCGGAACTTCCGGCTATCGATGTGATGGTTTGTCCCAGCCACCCGCCAGTGCAGGATTCGGCGGTGGCAAGCATCAATTCCTGCTGGGAAAGCGCCGTGCCAGCCTGCCTGGCAAGGTCCTGGAGAACCATATCATCCATGTCATTTGCCTCCTTCGGAAATCTGTTTTATTCCCTCGAAACGGGCTTTATCCTCTATTACCTGTTCTATATGCCAAACTTCTTCCAGACGGCCAGACAAAGCAAGGTCAGGAATGCAGCCAGCAAGTCATCGAACATTACTCCAAAACCGCCGCGCAGCTTCTGGTCGTAATATCGTATGGGTGGCGGTTTTATTATATCTAACAAACGGAACAGCAGAAACGCATACGCCTGCCAGATCAGGTTATTCGGCGTAAGGAACAGCACCAGCAGAAAAGCGGTGATCTCGTCCCAGACCATTCCGCCATGGTCGTGGCTGCCCAAGGCCTTTCCGGTCGTGCTACAAGCCCAAATGCCTATGATGAACATCGCACTGATCAACAGGAGAAACTTGACTGGATCGAGAAAATAGTCAAACAGCCAGAATAGTGGAAAAGCGGCCAGCGTTCCGGCAGTGCCCGGCGCAGCCGGGCTCAAGCCCACACCGCCGCCGAACGCAATGAAGTGCGCGGAACGGCTCCTTACAAATGCTTTGTTGGGATTCGGCTTGGCAGCGCCGGGAGGCGAGGCAAGCCCTGGTGCCTCAATTCGCGATCCGGCAGCTCTATCTGGCTCGATCTCTGGCTCGGGCCATGAAAGGCGGCCAGATCGCCCCCCAACTCCTCCGGGGCTCATGCTATCGACGCCGTTATCCGGCATGGAAGTGGTCATAACCTTTTGTCTCAAGCGTTACTTTCCTCCCTGCTGGGTCCAGCACGACCAATCCCTCCCCCTTTTCGACACTGCCTATACAGGTCAACGAAATTTCTTGCTCGCGGGAGAGCATCTCGATTTCTTGATGCTTCGCACGGGGAGCGGTAAAACAGAGTTCGTAGTCGTCGCCACCGGCCAGCAGGCATTTAACCCCTAGCGGATGTTGAAGGTATTTTTTTACCGACCCCGAACAGTTTATCTGATCCATTTTTATGACTGCCGCCACGCTTGAACTCTTGAGGATATGCTCCAGGTCGGCCAGCAGCCCATCGGAAATATCGATTGCACTGTGGGCAAGCCCAATCAATTGCTGCCCCAGAGCAACACGCGGCGCCGGGGTATGCAATGCAGCCAGGCACTTCTCGATTTCGCCCGCTTCGAGCATGATGTGTCCCTCCTGGTAAGCCAGCGCCAGAGCAGCATCACCCAAATGGCCGGACATCCAGATATCATCACCCGGCCTGGCGCCGCTGCGGCGCAGCGCCTTTCCTTTCGCCACCTCGCCAATAATTGTCACACAGATGTTGAGCGGCCCTCTCGTCGTGTCTCCACCGATGAGGCCTACTTGATGAGCATGAGCAAGTTCAAAAAACCCGTCGGCAAATGCTTGCAGCCATTTCTCGTTCTCTCGCACCAGCTGTTCGGGCAGTGCCAGCGAAAGCGTGGCCCAACGCGGCGCTGCGCCCATCGCCGCCATGTCGGAAAGGTTTACCGCGAGAGACTTGTGGCCCAAGCTGCGTGGGTCAGTTTCCGGGAAAAAATGCTGCCCGGCTACCAGCATGTCGGTGGAAACCGCCAATTCCGTCCCCGCTGCCGCCTCGATCAGGGCGGCGTCGTCGCCGACGCCTAGTACGGCATGAGGCGTAGGGCGGGTAAAATAACGCTGGATGATGTCGAATTCGGATAGCACTTTCTGACCCTGCGGCAATCAAACTCGTGCATTGATCTCGACTGCCCTCAGCTTCGCTGCCAATTTATCCAATACGCCGTTCACGTACCTGTGTCCATGGGTTCCGCCATAGCTTTTTGCCAGCTCGACGGCTTCATTGATCACTGCCCGATAAGGTATCTCGGGATGGCTCTTCAGCTCGTGGGTGCCGAGTAGCAGTATGGAAATTTCAACGGGACTGAGTTCCTTCAGCGGCCGATCGAGATAAGGCTGAATTTGCTCTTCCAGTGTCGGCACGTTCGCCAGGACGCCCCGCAGCAGCCCCGAGAAGTATTTCTCGTCTGTCTTGGGAAACTCCCTGGTTTCATGCAACTGTGCTTCGATTGCCTCAGCGGTTCCCCCCGCCACACACCATTGGTAAAGCCCCTGCAAAGCCAATTCGCGGGCCAGGCGACGGCGGGTTTTGCGGCCCGGCTTAATGGGCTCCTTCGCTGGCATATCGGCTTCCGCCTGCTTTCCCGGCTTCGTCTGTATCATCGTATCGGTTTCATTGGGTCACGTCGTCAAGTTCTCTCAGCAGATTGGCCATTTCGATCGCCACCTTCGCGGCTTCGGTTCCTTTCTGGCTCATGCGGGCCAACGCCTGGTCGTCAGTATCGGTCGTGAGTATGCCGTTGGCAATGGGAATGCCGGTATCCAGCTGCACGGCGGCGACGCCGCTGGTCGATTGATTGGAAACGACTTCAAAATGATAGGTGTCGCCCCGGATCACCGCACCGAGGGCGATCAGCGCATCGAACTGGTCGGTTAGGGCCATTTTTTGCAAGGCCATGGGGATCTCCAGCGCACCCGGGACGGTCACGAGCAACATGCCTGCTTCATCCACGCCCCGCTTTGCCAGTTCTGCCGTACAGGCGCCAAGCAGCCCTTCGCTGACATCGATGTTGAAGCGGCTCATAACGATGCCGATACGTAACTCTTCCCCGTTAAGGTCAGGTTCGAGTTCAAGAATGTTTTCATACCGAGCCATGTTTGCTCCTTTAAAACAAAACTGCTGCAATAAAGCCTATTGCGAGCGTCCCTGCGGGGATGAAAGCCGGTGGCTCCCGTTGTCATGTGATACGTCAAAAATGTTTCCCTGCGCAAAAGACTATAAACCGGACATGTGACCGAACGTTCGGTCTTCAGCGGTCTTGCGTCTGACTTTTATCTTCCTGCTCCAGATATCCCGTTACTTCCAGTCCGAAACCCGCCATGCTTGGCATTTTTCGCGGAACAGCCAGCAGCCGCATTTTACCCACATCCAGATCCTTGAGTATCTGCGCACCGATACCGTAATCGCGCAAGTCTGTCCGTGGAACAATACGTTTTGTTTTTGACGGCATCACGCGTTCCATCAATTCCGCCGCGCTTTCCCTGCAATGGAGCAGCACGACAACGCCGCTTTTCGCGCCCGCCATCAGTTGAAGCGTATCATTTACGTTCCACGAGTGGGTGTCGTCCTTTATGTCGAGCAAATCCATGATGGAAAGCGGCTCATGCACGCGCACCAAGGTTTCCGTTTGCGGATCGATTGTGCCCTTGATTAAAGCCAGATGCGTGGCGTTAACGGTCTTATCCAGATAGGCGACGAGGCGGAACTCGCCATGAACCGTCTGGACCGAACGTTCAGCCACCCTTTTGACCAGGCTTTCGGTACGGCTGCGGTAATGGATGAGATCGGCAATGGCGCCGATCTTGAGTTGATGCCTTGCGGCGAATTCGATCAGATCAGGCAGCCGCGCCATGCTCCCGTCTTCCTTCAGAATTTCGCAGATCACCGAGGCCGGGGTCAGTCCCGCCAGCTTCGCCAAGTCACAGCCCGCCTCGGTATGGCCGGCACGCACCAGCACACCGCCGTTTTGCGCCATCAGGGGAAAGATATGTCCGGGCTGGACGATATCATCAGGCTTTGCATCCGGATTCACCGCCGCCTGCACGGTACGAGCGCGATCAGCGGCGGAGATGCCTGTCGTAACGCCGCTGGCCGCCTCTATGGAAGCCGTGAAATTCGTGCCTAGCGGCGAGCGGTTGGCCACAACCATCAAAGGCAGGTTGAGCTTGCGACAGCGTTCTTCTGTCAGCGTCAGGCAAATGAGGCCACGGCCATGCGTCGCCATGAAATTTATCGCTGCCGGCGTAACAAAATCCGCCGCCAGAACCAAGTCCCCTTCGTTTTCACGATTTTCCTCATCTACGAGGATCACCATTTTGCCGGTCCGGATTTCGGCAATTATTTCCTGAATGGAGCTGGTAATCATGTCAAACCTCTACCTTAACCCATGTGCTTATAAATCATGCGCGGCACTTGCAGTCAGCAGGCGCTCTACATATCGCGCCAACATATCGACCTCCAGGTTCACCCTGGCACCCGCTCTCAAGTCCTTCAGGGTTGTCACTGCCAGGGTATGCGGGATGAGATTGATCCTCAGCTCTGCTCCAGCCACCCGATTTACCGTGAGGCTAACCCCGTTAACTGTAATTGAACCCTTCCGGGCAATATACTTCAATAGTGAGCCGGGCGCCCTGATCACCAGCAAATAGCTTTCTCCCGCCGGCTCGAACTTGACCACTTCGCCGACGCCATCCACGTGACCGCTCACCAGGTGGCCATCTAACCTGTCGGAGAGGCGCATTGCCAGTTCGAGGTTGACTCGCCCGCCCTGCTTATCCAAACCTTCGGTACAATTCAATGTTTCGCGTGACACATCTACCGAGAACAGGTCGTTAGCCAGCGAGGTGATGGTGAGGCACACGCCGTTTACCGCGATGCTATCGCCGGTTTTGGTATCGTCCAGATCCAGCACGCCGGGGACGGGCGCAATACTCAAGCTTATGCCGTCCACTAAAGGTTTGACGCGTTTTATCTCTCCGATAGACTCGACAATTCCGGTGAACATCAGATACTCCACTTTCAAATACAATAGACGCAGGTCGCATCGGCTTTCCTGTATACCCCGTATGACGGGACATGCGGCAATTTGCCGCATGGTCCTGAGTGGCAATATACGCTAATGTTCGGGTTACATCATCCACTAAGACGTCGAGCACGAACCGGCAACCCAATGTTCAGCAATTCCAGCCAGTCGCCACTGAGCAAAAATCTACACCGCCTGTTTCTGCTCCGGAATATTGTGATCGCTGCCCAGTGCGTAACCTTTGCGCTGGCGCACTGGATACTCGAGATGGAGCTTCCGTGGACCCCGATGGTTGGGGTAGCGGTCATGCTGGCTGTCCTGAATCTGGCGACCTGGGTGCGCCTCCGCCGCAAGTTGCCGGTATCCAGTATTGAATTTTTTGTGCAGCTACTGGTTGATGTTTTTGCGTTGAGCGCATTGCTGTATTTCAGCGGCGGCTCGACCAATCCTTTTATCTCGCTGTATCTGTTGCCGCTGACGATCGCCGCAGCCGCCTTGCCGTGGGCCTACACGTGGGTAATGGCCGCCATCACGATTAGCTGTTACACCCTGCTGCTGTTTTATTATGTGCCGTTGCCGCATGACCATGAAGAACATAACAGCGAGTTCAACTTGCATGTGTCCGGAATGTGGCTGGCCTTTGTGCTAAGCACTGTATTAATCGCGTGGTTCGTTGTCAAGATGGGGATCTCTATTCGCGAACGCGACAAGGACCTGGCATTGGCTCGCGAACAGGCATTACGCAATGAACAAATCATCGCCCTTGGGACGCTCGCCGCGGGCGCCGCCCATGAACTCGGCACGCCACTTGCGACGATGGCGGTGGTAACAGGAGAATTGCAGAATGAATACACAGAGAACAATGAATTCCAGGGCAATATCAGGATATTGCGTGACCAGATAGCCCATTGCAAGCGCACATTGACTCAGTTGCTGGCAGATGCCGGGCAGGCACGGGCTGAAGATGGCAGCGGACAGGCCGTCGATCATTTCTTGCGGCAGGTGTTGGACAAGTGGCAATTGATGCGGCCTTCCGTCCAGTTCACTTACCGTGGCAGCGGTGTACAACCCGCTCCGCAGATTCTCAATACGCAGCTATTGAGCCAGTCCATTTTAAACCTGTTGAATAATGCTGCCGACGCGTCCTTGAAACATATCGAAATCGAAGTCAACTGGAATTACCAGGAATTACATCTTAAAATCCTGGATGACGGCGAAGGACTGACGGGAGAAGCGGTACAGCGCGCGGGCCAACCCTTTTTTACAGGCAAGGCGCCAGGGCAGGGTTTCGGAATCGGCCTGTTTCTTGCGAACGCGAATATCGAGCGCTTCGGCGGTAGCGTGCGGCTGACCAATCGCGAAGGCGGCGCCTGCACGCAGGTCATACTCCCTCTGATACGGCAATCGACGCAATCGACAATATGACAACAAGCGAAACAATGACGGAGGTGGATGACCGTCCCACCCTGCTGATCGTCGACGATGATTCGACTTTTTGTACCGTACTCGCAAACGCGATGAGAAAACGAGGGTTCAATGTCACGTGTGCGGATACGGTCGAACACGCGCTGGAATGCGCCGAATCGTGTGCACCCGAGTATGCAATTATCGATCTCAGACTGCCGGGCACTTCCGGGCTGACCCTGGTTGAAAAAATGCATGCCCTTGACCCCGGCACGCGGATTGTCATGTTGACGGGGTACGCCAGCATTGCCACGGCAGTGGAAGCAATTAAACTCGGGGCGACCCATTACCTTGCGAAACCGGTTGACGCGGATGACATCATGCTTGCGTTTGAGCGCACCTCGGGCGATGCGGAGGTACAGATCAGTTCTCATCCGTTGTCGGTGGGCAGGCTCGAATGGGAATATATCCAGCGGGTCTTGAACGAGAACAAAGGCAACGTTTCAGTCACGGCGAGAATACTCAAAATGCATCGCCGGACCTTGCAGCGGAAGCTCACCAAGTATCCTGCCAAAACATGAACCAGACCGGAACTTCTTCTAATGCGGTCACGAAAAACGCGCGGTCACGCGTATGTCCGGCCCCACCATACGCAAGTCCCGGATCTTGACTGGACGTTTCTCCGCAAGATCGGTCAATTCCGCCAGCTTGAACATGCCCCGTGCCCTGTCCCCCAGCAGATAGGGGGCCAGATAAATGACCAGCTCATCCACCAGTCCGGCGTTGATGAGTGCACCGTTCAATCTGCAGCCCGCCTCGACCAGCACCTCGTTGATCTCAAAATCGGCGAGCCTGCGCATCATTCCAGCAAGATCAACACTCTCATTTTCATCGGGCAATACGATGGTGCGGGCGCCCATGTCGTGTAATGCCAGGATTTTTCCCTCACTCGCGGTAGCGGTAAAGATCAACTCCCCCGCGCCACGCAACAGGCTGGCGTCCACCGGGATTTCCAGCCGGCTATCCACGACTGCGCTCAATGGCTGCCTCGAAGTTTTGATATGGCGCACAGTGAGTTGCGGATCGTCCGCCAATACGGTGCCGATACCCGTCATCACCACGCAGGAGCGGGCACGAAGCCTATGGACGTCACGCCTCGCGTGCTCGCTGGTAATCCATTGGCTGACGCTGTTGTTAAGCGCGGTCTTGCCATCAAGGCTCGCCGCGATTTTCATCCTCACCCACGGACGCCCCTCGGCCATGCGGGTAATAAACCCGATATTTAGCTCCCTTGCTTCCGCTTCCATCAAGCCGGTTTGCACGGTTATCCCGGCTTCTTCCATTAACGCGCAACCTCTGCCTGACACCAGGGGATTCGGGTCTTTCATGGCTGTTACTAACCTGGCAACACCGGCTTTGATCAACGCTTCGGCACAAGGAGGAGTTCGCCCATGGTGGCTGCACGGTTCCAGCGTAAGATATGCCGTCGCGCCTCGCGCGGCTGCCCCCGCCACAGCAAGGGCATTTATTTCAGCATGAGGCTCGCCGGCGCGTTTGTGCCAGCCGCTTCCCACCGCCTTGCCGTCTCGCACCAGCACGCATCCGACGCGAGGGTTAGGGCTGGTGCCATACAATCCTTTTTCGGCAAGCCGTAAGGCCTGGGCCATGTAGCCATGATCAGTCGCCGAGAACATATGGGCCTCGTAGTTCTACCTGTTCTTCCAGAATACCGGGAAGCTCGCAGTTCGAGTTTTGCTTTGTCCCGTGCGGCGCAAGGAAGAGCTTTGGAATGACCGCGTTGCAAATCAGGATTTTTTTGCTTCTTTTTTCTTTTGCGGCCTTTGAAGCTCTTTAATCGCGTTGTGGAAATCGTCTGCGCCCTGAAAGCTCCGGTAAACCGAGGCAAAGCGGATATAGGCAACCTTGTCCAGTTTGTAGAGTTCCTCCATTACCATTTCGCCGATCTTGCGCGAAGGTATCTCCCGCTCGCCCAGACCAAGAAGTTTTTGCACGATACGATCCATCGCCGCATCCACTTCTTCGGTCGGAACAGGGCGCTTGTGCAAGGCCCGCATGAAACTGGTCAGCAGTTTTTTGCGATCGAACTCGGCACGGTTGCCATCCTGTTTTACTACCTGCGGCAGGCGCAGCTCCACTGTTTCATAGGTGGTAAAGCGTTTATCGCACGTAAGGCACCGCCGGCGGCGACGTATTCTGTCGCCTTCCTCACTCACCCTGGAATCGATTACGCTTGTATCATCCGCATTGCAGAAGGGGCATTTCATGATTCTTCCAGAAATGAAGCCGCTGAATCTGCTGATCCTGCGTGAACTGCTTTGGCGGTCAGGGAAATATAAGGTCCTCTTTTTCGATCAATGCTGATAAACAGGGAATTTTGCGCATAGCGATTTGGCCTGGTGCGCCACTCGCGAAATTACAGCAGAGTCGGCCGGTGCTTCGAGCACATCCGCAATCAGGTTCGCCAGTTGTTCTGCTTCAATTTCCTTGAAACCACGGGTGGTCATGGCCGGCGTGCCGAGACGGATACCGCTGGTGACGAACGGCTTCTGCGGGTCATTGGGTATGGCATTCTTGTTGACGGTGATATGCGCCAGCTCCAGCGACTCGGCCGCCTGCTTGCCGGTAATATGCTTGGGACGAAGGTCCACCAGAAACATATGGCAATCGGTGCGCCCGGAAACGATGCGCAGACCGCGTTCTTGCAATACCTTTGCCATCACCCGGGCATTCTCGATCACCTGCTCCTGGTAATTCTTGAACTCCTGGGTAGCAGCCTCTTTGAACGCGACCGCCTTCGCAGCGATCACATGCATCAAGGGCCCCCCCTGGGTTTGCGGGAAAATCGCGGAATTAAGCGCTTTCTCGTGCTCCGGTTTGGCCATGATGATGCCGCCTCTCGGTCCACGCAAGGTCTTGTGGGTGGTACTGGTAACAAAATCGGCGATGCCGACAGGATTGGGGTAAAAACCTGCTGCCACCAACCCCGCGTAATGCGCCATGTCGACAAACAAGTAAGCGCCTATCTCATCGGCAATCTTGCGGAAACGTTTCCAGTCTATCACCAAGGCATAAGCGGACGCCCCGGCAACGATCATTTTGGGCTTGTGCTCGCGCGCCAGCCGCGCTACCTCGTTGTAATCAAGCTCCTCTGTTTCAGGATTGAGCCCGTAGGAAATCGCGTTGAAAATCTTGCCGCTGAGGTTGACCGACGCGCCGTGCGTCAAATGTCCACCATGGGCAAGCGACATGCCGAGGAGCGTATCGCCGGGCTTCAGGGCGGTTAAATAGACCGCGGCATTTGCCTGGGACCCGGAGTGGGGTTGTACGTTGACGTACTCCGCATCAAACAGCGCCTTCACCCGGTCGATTGCCAGCTGCTCCACTACATCCATATATTCACAACCGCCGTAATAACGCTTGCCGGGATAGCCCTCCGCGTATTTGTTGGTCAGCACCGATCCCTGCGCTTGCATCACGGCCGGGCTGGCATAGTTCTCCGAGGCAATCAACTCGATATATTCTTCCTGGCGCTGTATTTCACCTTTGATTGCTCGCCAGACATCGGGGTCGACATTTTCCAGGGTTAATTTCGGGGACAACATGACATTCAATCCTTTGATGTTGATATTTATAAATTGATCTTACCGTCTTCAATCCTTCTGATAAACCCCCCACGTTTCGTGACTGCGGGCACCTTTTGCAGTCATGAAGCTCGAGAAGCTTGGGAAAAACGGAGGTGCAGCTATAACTTGTGACTAAACGTCGAGATTTCGCACTCCGAGTGCATTGTTCTCGATGAAGGCTCGGCGCGGCTCGACCACATCGCCCATCAGCGTGGTGAAAATTTCATCCGCGGCGATGCTGTCTTCGATCTGGGCACGCAGCAGCCGGCGGCTCTTCGGGTCCATGGTGGTTTCCCACAGCTGCGCGGGATTCATTTCCCCCAAGCCCTTGTAGCGCTGGGTTCCAATGCCTTTTTTCACTTCTTCAAGCAGCCAGTCGAGGGCCTGCTTGAAATTGCTGACCGCCTGTTTCTTTTCGCCGCGCTTGACATAGGCTGCGGGTCCCATCAGGCCGTCGAGCACCTGAGCGGTTTGCTTTACCTGAATGTAATCGCCGCTTTGCAGAAAATCCTGGTCCAGATAGCTGGCTCGGGCATTGCCGTGATGCATCCGGGATATTTTCAGCCGGAACTCCTCGGTCGCGATATCATATTCAGGTGTAATAGTGAGGTTGGCGGATGCTACCTGGGCTGCCAGCTTGGCTGCACTTTCCGTGGCATGGCTCTCGCTGCTCAAATCGATGGCAGGCTGCCGCAACAGGGCATGCATGACTTCACTGTCGATCAGAGAACTCATGCGTTCGATCACCGCCTCAGCCAGCAGATATTCATTGGCAATATTTTGCAGCGTTTCTCCGGTAAGCGGCGGTTCACCTTCGTGATTATGCAATTCGGAATCTGCCAGCGCCAATCCGAGCAGATACTGCTTAAGCTCATGATCGTCCTTGATGTAGCGTTCCTGCTTGCCATGCTTGATTTTGTACAACGGCGGCTGGGCTATGAAGATGTGGCCGCGTTCTATCAGCTCCGGCATTTGCCGGTAAAAAAACGTAAGCAGCAAGGTGCGGATATGCGAACCGTCGACGTCCGCATCCGTCATGATGATGACTCGATGGTAGCGCAATTTATCCGGATTGTATTCGTCCTTCCCGATACCCGTTCCGAGCGCAGTTATCAGGGATGCGATTTCCTGCGACGAAATCAACTTGTCGAAACGGGCTCTTTCGACATTCAGTATTTTTCCCTTCAGTGGCATGATTGCCTGAAATTTGCGGTCGCGTCCCTGCTTCGCGGATCCGCCTGCCGAATCGCCCTCCACCAGATAAAGCTCGGAAAGCGCCGGATTCTTTTCCTGGCAATCGGCAAGCTTGCCCGGTAATCCCATACCATCCAGTACGCCTTTGCGCCGAGTCAGTTCGCGCGCTTTTCGTGCCGCTTCGCGCGCTCTCGCTGCGTCGATTATCTTGCCGCAAATCGTTTTTGCATCAATTGGGTGTTCCAGCAGGAATTCCGCCAGCTTCTGCGACACGATTTCCTCCACGGCCGGACGCACTTCGGAGGAGACAAGCTTCTCCTTCGTTTGGGAGGAAAACTTGGGTTCGAACAGTTTCACCGACAAAACGCAGGACAAGCCCTCCCGCATATCGTCACCCGACGTTTCAATCCTTGCTTTTCTTGCCAGTTCGTTTTTTTCAATGTAGGTATTTAGGGTACGCGTCATGGCGGCGCGTAAACCGGTGAGGTGAGTACCTCCGTCCTTTTGCGGAATATTATTGGTAAAACATAACACCTGTTCCGAATAGCTGTCGTTCCATTGCATTGAAACTTCCACCACGATGTCGTCTCTTTCCCCCGTGGCGTAGAAAATGGTTGGATGAAGAACCGACTTGGTGCGATTGACGTACTCGACGAAACTTTTCACCCCGCCGACAAAAGCGAAATTTTCTTCCTTTGCATTGCGCTGGTCAACCAGGTGAATTTTAACGCCATTATTGAGAAATGAAAGTTCACGCAAGCGCTTGGCGAAGATGTCGTAGTGATATTCGATGTCGCCGAAGATGTCCTTGCTTGCCAGGAAGTGGACTTCCGTGCCGCAACGCTCCGTCTTGCCGGTGACAGCAAGCGGCGCGACAGGAATACCCATCCGGAACTCAATCTGATGCGTTTGGCCATTCCGGCGGATAGTAAGGCGCAGCCACTCGGACAAGGCATTGACTACCGATACCCCCACGCCATGCAAGCCGCCGGATACCTTATAGGAATTGTCATCGAACTTGCCTCCGGCGTGAAGTTCGGTCATGACAATTTCAGCGGCGGAGCGCTTCAACTCGTCGTCGTGTTTTATGCCCGTCGGGATGCCCCGCCCATTGTCCTGCACGGTTATGGAATTGTCGGGGTGGATGATGACCGAGATTTCATCGCAATGGCCCGCCAGCGCTTCATCTATCGCATTATCTACCACCTCGAATACCATATGGTGCAAGCCGGTGCCGTCGCTGGTATCCCCGATATACATGCCGGGACGCTTTCTTACGGCATCAAGTCCTTTAAGGATTTTTATGCTGTCCGAGCCATAATCGGCCGAGCTTTTGCTCTTCTGCTGCCGCATTCGGTCCTTTTCGTTCATGCTTTATACCTTCTGTTGTTCTCGGTTTCACGTGAAACGAAACCGGGTGCTTCAAATGATAGGGCGGCTTGCTCAGCCGGACCAGTAGTGGACCTCGCCAGGTCCGGCCTATATCCTCATCGGCATTACCACATACTTGAAATCGTCGTTGCCCGGGATGGAAATCAGGGCACTGCTGTTTGCATCACCAAATGAACACTGGACTGTCTCGTTGTTCAGATTGTTCAGCACATCCAGCAGATAAGTGATGTTGAAACCGATATCGAGTGCTTCGCCATCATACTGAAGTTCCAGCTCTTCCTGTGCTTCTTCCTGCTCGCTGTTGTTGCAGACAATGCGAAGATTGCCGGTCGTCAGTATCAGCCGGACGCCCCGGAACTTCTCATTCGAAAGGATTGCAGCACGTTGCAGGGTCTGTAAAAGCAGTACCCGGTTTATGACGAACTGTTTTTCGTACCCTGTCGGGATAACCCGGTTGTAGTCGGGAAATTTTCCGTCCACAACCTTGGATACCAATATCACATCGGAAAAGCTGAAACGCACCTGATTTTGCAGAATCTCCACCGTTACCGGTTCATCACTGTCATTCAATAGCCTGGCCAGTTCCAGTACTACCTTGCGGGGCAGAATGACTTCTGTTTTCGTCTGCGGCGCTTGAAGCTTCATCAAGGCAAACGCGAGGCGATGACCGTCGGTAGCCACTACTCTCAGGTAATCTTCCTCCACCAGCAACAGCAAGCCGTTCAAATAGTAGCGAATGTCTTGTTGGGCCATCGCGTATTGCACCATGGACAGGATATGTTTCAGTTCCTTCTGTTGCACCGTTATTTTTCCTTGCGATTCGGTGCTTTCCGGAAACTTCGGGAAGTCCTCGACGGGAAGCGTTTGCAAATTGAACCGACTTTTTCCCGCTTTGGCATGAAGCCGGTTTTCGCCCATCTCGAGTACTACCCTGGCCTTATCAGGAAGTGCGCGCAGTATGTCCTGGAGTTTTTTTGCCGCTACCGTAACCGCGTATTCTTCACCGCCAGCATGATTGTCTTCAGCGGAAGTAGTGATCTGTATTTCCAGGTCAGTTGCAATGAACGAAATTTTTTCTTGTTTCCGTTCAATTAGCACATTCGACAGTATAGGTAAGGTATGGCGGCGCTCGACAATGCCGGTTACCGTCTGTAGCGGTTTTAGCAAAGTATCCTTATCGGTTTCTATTAGTTTCATTGTATTTAAAATCCAATAATCGTTAATAAAGGGGGGCCAAGGCCGGTATATTTATAGAAACTGTTATAACATCATAGCCTTGAGCCAAATTTCGGTACGGTATTGATCCGGTATGGCCTGTGGATGGTTTGTGGACAGAACTGGCGCGATGGTCAAATAACGAGTTATCCCCAAATGATCCCGTTTTAGTCCCCGGTTATCACCCGCGCAAAATGTGCAGCAAGGCGTTGAAATCTCTGTTGATCGTGGGGTCGGATGCTCGTAGCTCGGCGATTTTCCGATAGCCATGCAGTACCGTTGTATGATCTCTGCCACCGAACGCTTCACCGATATCGGGCAGGCTCAATGGCGTGAGTTCCTTGGATATGGCCATTGCCATCTGCCGAGGTCTTGCAACGATGCGCGAACGCTTTTTGGAGTACATTTCGGCGACCTTGATCTTATAGTAATCTGCCACCGTTTTCTGTATGTTTTCTATGGAAATCTGGCGGTTCTGCACCGCCAGCAGGTCTTTCAAGGCTTCCCGTGCCAAATCCAGCGATAACGAATGCCCGGTAAAACGGGAGTAGGCAAGTACCCGTTTCAGGGCGCCTTCCAGTTCACGAACATTGGAACGGATATGCTTTGCTATAAAAAAGGCGACGTTTTCGTCCAGAACAATGTTCTCCATCAGCGCTTTTTTCAGCAGGATTGCTACTCGCATTTCCAGTTCCGGAGGTTCAACCGCCACCGTCAGGCCCCAGCCAAAACGCGAAATCAGACGTTCTTCCATGCCGGAGATTTCTTTCGGGTAAGAGTCGCATGTAATAATCACCTGTTTATGTGCTTCGATGAGCGCATTGAAGGCGTAAAAAAATTCTTCCTGCGTTCGATTTTTGCCGCCAAAGAACTGGATATCATCTATCAGCAAAAGGTCGAGAGAATGATAATATCGTTTGAAATCATCAAAGGCCTTGTGTTGGTAAGCCCTCACTACGTCGGACACATACTGCTCTGAATGAATATATCTGACCTTTGCCGAACTGTTGTGTTCCAGCACGAAGTTACCGATAGCCTGAATCAGATGGGTCTTGCCCAGTCCGACGCCACCATATATGAAGAAAGGGTTGTAGGCGACACCAGGACGCTCGGCCACCTGGATAGCCCCGGCGCGCGCCAGTTGATTAGCCTTCCCCGTGACGAAAGTGTTGAAGGTAAACGAGGGATTGAGCCGACTGGGATTTTTTTCGCGCTTTTCCCTGTGATCTCTGCCGGCACTTCTTGACGCGGGAACTGCAGGGGCATCAAATGCAGCTGGAAGCGGAGGTGAAGTTACCACAGCCTGTTCAGCGGTCTGGGGCGTTGTTTTCAGGAGAACCTGATCAGCAAGCGTTAATTGAAAGCAGACGGTTCCTGAAAAATGGTTTTCAGCCATCTGTTCAATATGGGACAGGAAATTTTCTTTTACCCATTGCATGACAAAGCGGTTGGGCGCGACCAGCGTGAGGGTGGGCTCGTGGTCTTTAGGGGACAGCTCGAGGTGCAGCGGTTTAATCCAGGTATTGAATTGCTGGGCGCTAAGCTCTTTTTCAAAACGTTCAAGACAGGAAAGCCAAAAGGTATCCATTGCAGGTATTGGTCGTGATTCTGATCGGGGAAAAAGAGGAAATTCTAAAGCGGGGGTGAGTAGTGTATTTTAGACCCTTCCCTTCTACTTATCCACAGGGGAAGAAAAAAATATCGGTTGACATCAACCTTCGTAAAGAGTTGTAATGTCGAGTTTTATTTATCAGGCTTAGGGGAAGGGAACGATGAAACGCACTTATCAACCATCCGTCACGCGAAGAAAGCGAACTCATGGTTTTCGGGTTCGAATGAAAACCGTGGGGGGCGCGGCTGTGATCCGGGCTCGCCGAGCCAAGGGACGAGTTCGTCTGGGGGTCTGACCGAAGCGTCAAGTTAGCTAGAGGAACAGTATTATTCGTTTTCCGAAAAGTCACCGGTTGCATAAAGCAGAAGAATTTTCCTCTGTTATTCGCTTCGGATGTTCTGCACGTAGCGAATTTCTTCAGATCTTCGCAAAGCCCAACGATCTGCTGCATTCCAGATTGGGGTTGATTGTCGCTGGTAAAATCGAGCGGCTTGCGGTGAGCCGCAACCGGGCGAAGCGCCTGTTGCGGGAAGTATTTCGTGCGCGTCAACGCGATTTGGCTGGACTTGATCTGGTGGTGCGATTGCGTTGCCGCGTTAATCACAGCGATTCGTCCCGGATGACGGAAGAAGCCGAGAGACTCATGATTCAATTGCAGCGATGTCGCGGATAATCATCGGTTTCATCAAGCTCTACCAGTATTGCCTGAGTCCTTTTTTTGGACCCTCGTGTCGGTTCAGCCCATCCTGTTCAAACTACGCCTGTGAGGCGCTAACCCGGCACGGTGCACTGCGCGGAACATTCCTTAGCGTCCTGCGGATATTGCGTTGCAATCCCTGGAGCCGCGGCGGATATGATCCTGTTCCCTAGAACGCTTAAATCCGATTATCCCGGTACGGATTATGCGTATCGTAAAACATAAAATTGCAAAGCAAGATGGATACACAAAAATTCGTACTCTTCCTGATTTTTTCCACCTCCATGTTATTTCTATGGGATGCGTGGCAGAAAGAACAGCTTCCCCCCGCTCCAGCAGCGACAAGCGCGCCAGCGCCCCAGGGGGGACGCAATTCCGCTAGCACACAGGGAGAGGCTCCGATACCCGGTAATGAACTGGCTTCGACACAGCAGGGCAAGAGCGGGGTCGCCCCAGGGGTCACTCCAGAAAAGGCAGCGAGCAAGCTTGAGTCAGCGGAAAAGATTGCCGTTAAAACCGACATGGTGGTCGCGGAAATCGATACCGTGGGGGGCGATCTACGCCGCCTCGAGCTACTGCATCACCCTGACAAGGAAGACAAAAGCAAGCCTTTCGCGTTATTGCAAAATGAGCCCGAGCATATCTACGTAGCGCAGTCGGGGCTGATCGGGGAGGATTTACCCACTCACAAGACGCGCTATACGGCGGAGCCAGGCACCTATGAGCTGGTGGCAGGCCAGGATAAAATCGAGGTGCGGCTCGTCGCACCCCCGGCCGAGGGTGTAAGCGTAACAAAGGTGTATACCTTTCATCGCGGAAGTTATCTCATTGACGTGAGTTTCGAGGTCACCAATGAAAGAACTGACGCGATCCAGCCATTTTCCTATTTCCAGATGTTGCGCGACAGCCAGCCGCCCGTAGGCTCGTTCTTCATGATACCCACCTACATGGGCGCTGCGCTTTACACCGAGGAAGACAAGTTCAAGAAGATTGAATTCTCGGCGCTGGACAAGGGTAGCGCAAGCTACCCGAAAAATGCGGACAATGGCTGGATTGCCATGCTTCAGCAATATTTTCTCTCTGCCTGGCTGCCCAAAGACAAATTGCCGCGGGAGTATTACGCGAAGCGCTTGGGCGAAAACGAGTATTCGGCAGGAGTAATTGTACCTGTCGGCGTGGTAGAACCGGGACAAACCTCCACTGTTACCGTACCCCTCTACTCCGGCCCCGAGGAACAGAGCAAACTTTCATCGATTGCGCCCGGGCTGGATCTGACAGTCGATTATGGCTGGTTAACCGTGATCGGGGCGCCACTGTTCTGGCTACTGTCTTTTTTTCATTCGTGGACCGGAAACTGGGGAGTGGCCATTATTCTTCTGACCATGTCGGTCAAGCTCGCTTTTTTTCCGTTATCCGCGGCTGGTTATCGTTCGATGGCGAAGTTGCGGCTGGTTACGCCCAAGCTGCAGCGTTTGCGCGAGCAGCACGGGGCCGACCGGCAGCGCATGAACCAGGCAATGATGGAATTTTACAAAACCGAAAAAATCAATCCCATGGGCGGCTGCCTGCCCATTCTGGTCCAGATTCCGGTGTTTATCTCGTTATATTGGGTTTTGCTCGCCAGCGTGGAATTACGTTACGCGCCCTTTGCCTTATGGATAGAGGATCTTTCCTCCCCCGACCCGTATTACGTACTTCCGGTAATAATGGGCATTTCCATGTTCATACAAACCCGGCTTAATCCTCCGGCTACGGACCCCATCCAGGCGAAGGTGATGCAGATCATGCCCTTTGCTTTCAGTATTTTCTTTTTCTTCTTTCCGGCTGGATTAGTGCTGTATTCACTGGTAAACAACGTACTTTCCATTCTCCAGCAATGGCAGATTACACGCATGATCGAGGGTTCCGCCCTTGCCGCCGGCAAACAGAAAAAAGCGAACTAATCAGAGCATCTGTGACTTGAGACCGTCACCGTCCATCTCCTATTGATTGAGCCTATCGGCCAATTCTCCAAATGGGAAATTCTGACACGATTGCCGCCATTGCGACCCCGCCGGGGCGAGGCGGCATCGGTGTGGTGCGTATTTCGGGCAGAGGTTTGAAATCACTGGCGGAGAAAATCATCGGTTACATTCCCCAGGCGCGCCATGCCCGTCTGAGCAAGTTTCTCGGGGAAGATGGGTTGGTGATCGATGAAGGTATCGTTCTTTTTTTTCCTGCTCCACATTCCTATACGGGCGAGGACATTCTGGAACTGCAAGGCCATGGAGGCCCGGCGGTGATGAATCTATTGTTGGCCAGTTGTCTTTCCGCCGGCGCCAGGCTGGCCCAACCGGGCGAATTTACCCTGCGCGCCTTTCTTAACAACAAGCTGGATCTTGCTCAGGCTGAAAGCGTGGCGGATATAATAGACGCCAGCACGGGGGAAGCGGCGCGGTGCGCTGTACGTTCTCTTCAGGGGGAATTTTCCAGCGTGATACACAGTCTGGTGCAAGCACTTACTGACCTCCGCTTGCTGATCGAGGCTTCTCTAGATTTTCCGGAGGAGGAGGAGGTAGACCTTCCGCACCAGGCAGAGGTTGGGGATAAGCTGGGAAGATTGCAAGCGCAGCTTCAGCAGGTCTTCGCATCAGCGAGGCAAGGCAACCTGCTGCGGGAGGGCGTGTGGGTCGTTCTGGTTGGGCAGCCCAACGTAGGAAAGTCGAGCCTCTTGAATAAGCTGGCTGGGGAAGAGGCGGCCATTGTTACGGAAGTGCCCGGCACTACGCGCGATACTATCCGTCAGCTCATTGAGCTTGAGGGCGTTCCCATCCACCTGGTGGATACAGCCGGGCTAAGGGAAACCAACGACATCGTCGAGAAAATGGGAATCGCGCGAACTCGCTCTGTCATCGAAAAGGCTGATCTGGTGCTTTTGCTCATGGACAGCCGGCAAGGCATAACACCCGATGACGAAGCAATTCTTGCCAGTCTTCCCGCACCGCTGCCGGTCCTTCACGTTTACAACAAGATAGATTTATTGCGTGGGCCCGAGTCCGCTAAAAGCCGAAAAAGCTTCGCTGAAGTATACCTTTCTGCTAAAACAGGCGAAGGGATCGAAACCCTTCGCGAAAAATTGTTGGAAATGGCAGGGTGGCGGCCACAGTCAATGGGTGAAGGCGTATTCATGGCGCGTCAACGGCACCTTCACGCTTTGTTTACAGCCCGTGAGCATCTGGAGAGCGCCGCAGCCCTGCTAGGGAATGGGAAAGAATCCGATCTCCTGGCAGAGGAGTTGCGCCTCGCGCAAAAGGAGTTGTCCTCAATTACCGGCGAATTTACGGCGGATGACTTGCTCGGAGAAATATTTTCTCGCTTCTGCATAGGCAAATAGCGATACCGATCCCCCTCTTCATAAACAGCTGGAGGCGATGCTTCTTCACCCCGACCACATATGGCGTGCCTCGGCGCGAAGTCCTTTTGCCCGGTTTGCAAGGTTCCGTGACTTTGCGTCAATGCGTTTTCCTGTCCTGACCGTCGCGCTGTACATCTTGTCTCTGGCAAGTGCACGCCGGCGTCTTCCTTTGTCGGGATCCAGGAGGAACATCGCCAGAGCACCGAGCGCAACACCGCCCAGAATCCAGTTGATGCGAGACATATTCGCCGGGTCATGATTCATTCTTATCTCCTTATAATAAATAGGGCCAAGCCAGTATTGTTGTCGAGCGGTATGTGCTGGCTTCGTTTCATCAAGAATTCGTGACGAGGACCCGCGATCACGAGGCGCCTCCCCAAAGGATTGACGCTGGTAAGCACCTGTTGGTATTTCATACTAGATTATATTTGCTAAAAGTACAGGCGAGAGGGCCGGATCGGGATCGCGACGGAAGCTGATGCCGGGATGAATACGGGCGGAAGGTTGGTGTCGAGTGGAGAAAGCGCGACGGTTCGGATAGGCACCCTGCTTTGCATGCGGAACCCTTTCCAGTTGCCTCAAGGGTGTTTCACGTGAAACATAAGGCCTTTGAAGGCTGGCCCGGGATGGGAAACGGAGCATGGATTACGCTCCTCTCCATTTTCCCGTAGAATGCCCCTCTTCGCGCGACTACGGCAGGCGGCCGGACGAACTATGCTTTTTTCCGAAAATTTCGACGTAATCATAATCGGAGGCGGTCATGCCGGGACCGAGGCCGCGCTGGCAGCTGCACGCATGGGTCAAAAAACACTGCTGTTGACGCAAAATATCGAAACGCTGGGGCAGATGTCATGTAACCCCTCGATCGGTGGCGTAGGCAAGGGGCACCTCGTGAAAGAGATTGATGCGCTGGGAGGCGTAATGGCCACCGCTGCAGACGAAGCCGGCATTCAATTTCGGATACTTAATTCCAGAAAGGGCCCCGCAGTGCGCGCGACTCGGGCTCAGGCCGACCGAATGCTCTACCGTCAGGCAATTCGCCGGCGCCTCGAGAACCAGCCCAACTTATGGATATTCCAGCAAGCGGTGGATGATCTCATACTTTCCGGTGATCGGGTCACCGGGGTTGTCACTCAGTTGGGGATACGGTTTTCCGCTCCGGCGGTAGTGCTTACGGCAGGAACGTTCCTTGCCGGACTAGCGCATGTGGGTTCCACCAGTTTTCAGGCCGGACGCGCCGGCGATCCACCCTCTACCAGCCTTGCAGCCCGCTTGCGCGAGATGAAGCTGCCGGTCGGGCGGTTAAAAACGGGCACTCCTCCGCGCCTGGATGGTCGTAGCATTGATTACTCCGCGGTTACCGAGCAACCTGGCGATGATCCCGTCCCGGTCGTTTCCTTCCTCGGCAATGTTGCGCAACATCCAAGCCAATTATCCTGCTGGATTACCCATACGAATTGCCTCACTCATGACATTATTCGCGGCGGACTCGACCGTTCCCCGCTTTTTACAGGAGTGATCGAGGGGGTCGGGCCACGTTATTGCCCATCTATTGAGGATAAGGTAGTACGATTTTCCGCAAAAGAGTCACACCAGATTTTTCTTGAGCCAGAGGGATTGACCACCCATGAGGTATACCCTAACGGAATATCAACCAGCCTGCCGTTCGACCTGCAGGTAAAGTTGGTACGTTCCATCAAGGGTCTCGAAAATGCCCATATTACCCGGCCCGGTTATGCGATCGAATACGATTATTTTGATCCGCGCGCTCTTAAAAGCTCTTTGGAAACCAAGGCAATCAACGGCTTGTTCTTTGCCGGACAGATCAACGGTACGACTGGTTATGAAGAGGCGGCGGCGCAGGGATTGCTTGCAGGTATCAACGCCGCGCTTAAAACACAGCAGCGGGAAGCGTGGTGTCCGGGACGAAATGAGGCCTATCTGGGTGTTCTGGTGGATGATCTCGTCACGCGAGGGGTTACCGAGCCCTACCGCATGTTCACCAGCCGCGCGGAATATCGCCTGCAGCTACGGGAAGACAATGCCGATTTGCGGCTTACGGAAACAGGACGCAGGATAGGCGTGGTGGATGATGTGCGTTGGGCGTCGTTTGCAGCCAAACGGGAGGCAATCGTTCGCGAACAGGCCAGGCTGAAAACTGTCTGGCTCAATCCGGGCGCAAGTCTGGATCCTTCCGCCAAGGCAGATGTGTCACGTGTGCTCGGTAAGGCTATCGAGCGCGAATACTCGTTATACGAGTTGTTGCGGCGCCCTGATGTGTCCTATGGCGCGCTGATGACCTTGCCGGGAGCGGGCGAAGCCGCCGTTGACCCGGCGGTGACTGAGCAGATCGAGATACAGGCCAAATATCACGGCTATATCGAACGACAGAAGGACGAAGTAGTGCGTAACGCGCACTACGAGAAAACCCGTTTACCGCAGGACCTGGACTACACGACAGTCCGTGGCCTCTCCAACGAAGTACAGCAAAAATTGAATCAATTCAAACCTGAAACAGCGGGACAGGCAGCAAGGATATCCGGGATTACCCCATCCGCAATTTCATTATTGCTGGTACACGTGAAGCGTGGTTTCTCCGGCCATAAAAAAACGAAGAGCGCATGAGTCTTCCCGCACAGCTTTCCGAGGGGCTCGAGCTCCTGGGGCTAACGTTATCACCCGAAATACAAGCCCGCTTGCTGGCATTTCTTGCGCTAATTCAAAAGTGGAATCAGGTTCATAATCTGACCTCGGTACGCTCGCCGGAAACCATGCTGGTGCGGCACTTGCTCGATAGCCTCGCGGTTTTGCCATACATCGGCGGGCCGCGTATTGCCGACGTTGGCAGCGGTGCCGGACTACCCGGCATCCCGCTGGCTCTGGCGCGACCTGACTGGCATGTGGCCCTGATCGAAAGCAATCATAAAAAAGCTGTATTTCTGGAGCAGGCGCGCATCGAGTTGAAGCTGAAAAATGTCGAGGTTGTGGCTGAGCGTGTTGAAAGCTTTCACCCGAAACCCGAATTCGATATTGTTATTTCCCGCGCTTTTTCCGACCTGGTTGATTTTGTCAGACTGGCTGGACATCTCGGTCTGCAAGGAAGCAGCGGCGGCATGCTTGTCGCGATGAAAGGTATCTATCCTCACGAAGAGCTGGTGCAGCTACCGGCACAGTTCACCGTGGAAAAAATATTACAGGTCCCGGTTCCCGGTCTAGAGGCGCAGCGGCATCTGGTGCTGATCAGGCGCGCATAGGTTCAAGGAGCGCTGATCACTGCATTAAACTGGGGACCTTGGGTTCGAGGAGTGGGCTCGAGCATCGCTGGGAGAGCGGGTGAGATGGCAAAAATTCTGGCAATAACCAATCAAAAGGGTGGTGTGGGCAAGACCACCACCAGCGTAAATCTGGCCGCGAGTCTTGAAGCTGCCAAGCGCCGGGTATTGTTGATCGACCTGGATCCGCAGGGAAACGCCACGATGGGAAGCGGCGTCGACAAAAGCGGCCTGCAACACACTGTGTATCAGGCATTGCTGGGCAGTCGAAGTATGGCCGAGGTACGCATACTCTCTACCAGCGGCAAATTTGATCTGATTCCCGCCAATCGTGAGTTGGCCGGGGCTGAAATAGAGATGGTGGATTTACCCCAACGGGAAACCCGCCTGAAAGCAGCGTTGCAGGAGATGGAAAGTGAGTACGAGTTCATACTCATCGATTGTCCCCCTGCGCTCAATCTGTTGACACTCAATGGCCTGTGCGCCGCGAATGCCGTAATGATTCCGATGCAATGCGAATATTACGCGCTGGAGGGCTTAAGCGATCTCGTCAATACGATAAAAAAAGTACGTGCCAATCTCAACCCGACGCTTGAAATCGAGGGACTGCTGCGCACCATGTTCGACCCTCGCAATATACTTGCGCAACAGGTGTCCGACCAGTTGCAGCAACACTTCGGCGAGAAGGTTTACCGTACGGTGATACCACGCAATGTGCGATTGGCGGAAGCGCCGAGCTTTGGTATACCTGCGTTATATCACGACAAACTATCCAAAGGCACACAAGCCTATCTGGCTTTGGCCGGGGAAATGCTGAACAGGCATTATCCGAGCATCGAGCCAGGCCAACACGACCACGAACAGAAACTGGAAGCATAAAGCGGGCAGGAAAAATCATGAAATTGAAGGGCTTGGGAAGAGGACTGGATGCGCTGCTGGCCGGTGACAGCGATAGCGCCAAGATAGCCGAGTCGCTGCAGAACCTGAAAATAGCGATGCTGCAACCCGGCAAATATCAGCCTCGTACGCACATGGATAAGGAATCCCTGGCGGAACTCGCAGAATCCATCAAGGCGCAGGGTGTGATGCAACCGGTGCTGGTGCGGCCCATTTCTTCCGGATGTTATGAAATCATAGCCGGGGAGCGGCGCTGGCGGGCAGCGCAACTCGCCGGACTCTCCGAAGTGCCGGCGCTCATCCGCGAGGTGCCGGATGAGGCCGCGCTGGCCATGTCGCTGATCGAGAACATCCAGCGTGAGAATTTGAATCCTCTGGAAGAAGCAATGGGAATTCAAAGACTTATCAAGGAATTCGACATGACGCATCAGGCCGCCAGCCAAGCCTTGGGGAGTTCTCGCAGCTCGGTTTCCAACCTGTTGCGCTTGCTTAATCTGGCAGACCCTGTACAGGAATTGCTCATGCAGGGAAAGATCGACATGGGGCATAGCCGCGCACTCCTCTCGCTTTCCCCCGCCAAGCAGATAGAGATCGCAAATCTGGTGGTGCACAAGCAGCTCTCGGTACGAGAAACGGAAAGGCTGGTTCATAGGCTGGAGCATCCGGTAGCAAAACCGCATCCCAAACGGGATCGGGATTTGCTGCGGCTACAGGAGGATGTGTCCGCAAAGCTCGGTGCGCAGGTCGCCATAAATCCGGGCAAAAACGGCAAGGGCACAATAGTGATTCATTACGGCAGCCTTGAGCAACTGGATGGAATACTGTCCCGCTGGTAACCGGAAGCGCTAGTCTGCATTCCCTCTTTGGAAGAAATTCATGGGTTTAGCGAACCATTGAATAAAGCTCGTGTGTTTTGCAAGGAGCTGGCTGTGAAATGCTCGAGGCGTAAGGGACGGGCAGATGCCCCAAACTGCTTGACTTGGTGAATCTACAGGGATAGTCTTTACGGGGTTGTGGGTATGTAAAGTACTGGTAGGAACAATATTGGTGGTACCAGCGGTACTGGTGGCAACGATATTGATAGTACCAAACCAACAATTACCAACAATTGAGGTATCACAAATTCAGCAGTACAGATTGGCGAAGCTTCTGCCGGTGGATTGAAGGGAGGAGATACTTTTCGCCGGCGGGGCGCAGTACTTGATTAACGAATAGTAGGAGAAAACACAATGGCAACAACACTAGGAACGTCAAGCCAGGCGAAGTCGGGAGGTCGCGACTACGACATGTCGGAGTGGTACGACTCGAGGTGGTACAAGTTTGGACTGATCACGATGCTGGCGGTAGCGTGTTTCTGGATCTGGTA
>NZ_FOVJ01000005.1 GCF_900115125.1 Nitrosospira briensis
GGCGGCAGTACTATAATGAGACGCGTCCCGACTCTGCATTGCAGTGGGCAACTCCCGCTGAATTCGCCCGCCAGGCAAGGGAAAATGCCTTGTCCGGCAGGCAAAAAGAGCCGGGATTTTCTACTTTAGACCGTTGCTGATTTTGGGGGCGGGTCATGGCCATCTGAATACTACTACTGCACGCAGCTAAAAATGGGGAGAATACCGTAGTACTTCCAAGAAGCCGATCATCTGACTGCTTCGTTAATCTTGCTTAGCTTCCTGAATGCCCTGAATGGAATTGCTTTAGAAAGTTCGAGGGGTGTAAGTTTGAACCGGTCTCACTTGACAATTTTTATTTTCTGACCTGCAACTGGTTCCCCTTCCGGATACTGCCCGTTGAGCAAGCGCAAGTAATTTTCCGCGTTACTGCCCAAGGGAGAGTTCGTTGCGAGCCCGGCGTAGCTCAAGCCGTTCGTTGCGGTAATGGTCCTGATCTCAAGTCCCTTGATGGATTCTTTCTCCGCGTTGGAAAGCGCGCGAAAGCTTTCAATCGTACCGGAGATTGCCGCCTGGTTGCGTCCAAACGCGGCGGGGGAATCGCCTCGCCCTGCCAGGAGGTATGCATTGTTGTCATGGTAGATCACGCTCGCCTTGAACGGTTTTCCGTCCGATGTAGTAGAGCTCACGACGGCCAGGGCTAAGCCATTGCTGGTCATCGATAACACTGGAATAGAGGATTCAAGACGAAGGCGTTCGCGGGCGAGATCGGCAGGGGAACCGCGGGGATTTCCGAAACGACTCAGCACCATCAATGCGTCGCCGCCGGGGCTGATTGCCACGACTTCATCGGGTTTGTTTCGTATGCGCCAGTCGGGCGGAAACGATAGGATGAAGCCCATCTCCTTGTGCTGAAACGTGTTGCCTCGTATAACTCCATGGTTGACGGCATCACCGAACGCCATGCCTTCTGTTTGACGCAAAAATTCGGCGCGCCGATCATCCGCCGCACTCGGCTGGGAATATTGCTCCGCTTCGCCGACCACTTCCTGCAAGCGCGTGTCGTTGTCGGGATGAGTGGCAAAAAGACCATGATAACGGCGTGGCTCGCGCCCTTCCTGCGTGGCGACCTCGATATCGAACAATTCCTGGTTTTTGAGCACCCCGATAACTTTGATCATTGCCTGAGGATCATAGCCGCTTCGCGCCAGGTACTCCGCCCCAAGACGATCCGCTTCCAGTTCATGACTGCGGCCATAGCCAGAAACCAGCGCGCTTCCCGTAATCCCGAGAAGGCTCTGAACGCCCTGCGCCAGCTGTCCGCCCAGTTGCGGCATGAATATGGCCGCCGCCAGCCCGCCGATAGCGGCAGCCACATTGGCGGCAGTGGCGGCGCTATATTGCCGTACGCTGTGACGTGCCGTGACGTGGCCTATTTCGTGCGCCAGCACCGCGGCAAGCTCGGCCTCGGAATTAAGATAGGCAAGAATGCCGCGTGTTATGTAAATATAACCACCAGGCAGGGCAAAAGCATTTACCTGAGGACTGTCGACGACGGTGAAATGATAATCCAGCTGTGGACGATGGCTTTTTTTTGCGAGTTTTTGTCCAATCTCGCTGACATAGGCTTGCAAGGCCGGCAAGTCATCGTAAACATCATACGCCTTGCCGATTTCGACAGCCGCTTGCTGCCCCTTGCGCATTTCGTCTGCCTCGGACATGAGGGTGAAGTTCTGCTTGCCCGTAACAGGATTTACAGCACACCCGGTAAACAGAAACAGGCAGCCGAGCGAAATGGCGAGTTTAAGAGCCAAAGTTGATACCATTCTCATTAAAGTATTTTAACTGCGGAAATAAAAAAAGCAGACGGAAATAAAAAAGGGTAGCCGGAAGCTACCCTTTTTTATACCGCCTGCTATCTTTGACAGAAGCATTGAACCGGTTTTTAAGCCGCCGGTTGCTTCTCTGCCTTTTTACCGTATTTCTGGCGGAACTTCTCAACCCGCCCGGCAGTATCGACGATCTTTTGCTTGCCCGTATAGAAGGGATGACAGACCGAGCATACTTCGATATGCAAGGGCTTGCCCATGGTGGAACGGGTCTGGAACGTATTGCCGCAACTGCAGCTTACGGTGATTTCCTGATAATTGGGGTGAATTTCTGGTTTCATGGGATTATCCTTGAGCTGTTACTCGCGGTGCGCTGGACCGGGAAGGCGCACATTATCCTCTAGTCTGGAAGGGGATGCAACAGCGCATTCGATGAGAGGATTGCCGTATCTCTGACTTAAACTACACCCGTCGCATCGAATCGAAGAAATCCGCGTTGTTCTTCGTTGCCTTGATCTTGTCGAGCAGGAATTCCATTGCTTCCATGTCGTCCATCGGATAGAGCAACTTGCGCAGCACCCAGATTTTCTGCAGGACGTCCGGTTTGATGAGCAGTTCTTCCTTGCGGGTGCCGGAACGATTGACGTTGATCGCAGGATAGATACGCTTCTCCGCCATGCGCCGGTCGAGATGGATTTCCATATTGCCGGTACCCTTGAATTCCTCATAGATCACATCATCCATGCGTGAACCGGTATCGACCAGGGCGGTGGCGATAATGGTAAGCGATCCGCCTTCTTCAATGTTTCGCGCCGCGCCGAAAAATCGCTTGGGGCGCTGCAACGCGTTGGCATCAACCCCGCCGGTCAGCACCTTGCCGGAGGCAGGAACTACCGTATTGTATGCGCGTGCGAGACGTGTAATCGAATCCAGCAGTATCACGACATCCTTTTTGTGCTCTACGAGCCGCTTCGCCTTCTCAATTACCATATCGGCTACTTGCACATGGCGGACCGCGGGCTCGTCAAAAGTGGAGGAGACCACTTCTCCTCTGACCGAGCGGATCATCTCGGTGACTTCTTCAGGCCGCTCGTCGATGAGCAATACCATCAGGATAACATCGGGATGGTTGGCTGCGATGGCATGGGCAATATGTTGAAGCATCACCGTTTTGCCGGATTTGGGGCTGGCCACCAGCAAACCCCGCTGCCCCTTGCCAATAGGGGCAATGAGGTCAATGATGCGACTGGTAACGTTTTCTTCGGCTTTGATGTCGCGTTCAAGCAACAATCTTTCGGTGGGGAACAGCGGGGTAAGGTTTTCGAACAGTATTTTATGCTTGGACTGCTCCGGCGGTTCACTGTTGACCTTATCGACCTTGACCAGTGCGAAATACCGTTCGCCGTCTTTTGGGGTGCGAATTTCACCTTCGATCGAATCGCCGGTATGCAGGTTGAAACGCCTTATCTGACTGGGAGAGACATAAATGTCATCAGGACCCGCCAGATAGGAAGTGTCCGGAGAACGCAGAAAGCCGAAACCATCCTGCAAAACCTCCAGCGTGCCTTCACCAAAAATACTCTCGCCTTTGCGGGCCTGGTTTTTCAATAGCGCGAAAATCAAATCCTGTTTTCGCAGGCGGTTGGCGCCGTCAATTTCATTGGCGATAGCCATCTCTACCAGTTCAGTAACATGGAAGTTTTTGAGGTCGGATAAGTGCATTGAGTGGAACTCGTGGGTGAGGAACAGGGGCGTAAAGCGTCAGAAAACGTTGGGAAAAACTGATGGGGCCGAACGAGAATTAAGCGGTGAATCTAATTGGACCGGAATCTAATCGGAGCGCTTGGGGGAGGCGATTATTTATCAGATTAGCGGTTTTAGATATGGCTGTCAATAAAAGCGGTGAGTTGGGATTTTGACAGGGCGCCAACCTTGGTTGCCTCAATATTACCATTCTTGAACAGCATGAGCGTGGGGATACCGCGAATACCATACTTCGGCGGGGTAGCCTGGTTTTCGTCAATATTAAGTTTGGCTATTTTCAGACGATCTCCATATTCTTTAGCTACTTCGTCCAGAATGGGAGCAATCATCTTGCATGGCCCGCACCACTCCGCCCAGTAATCAACCAGCACAGGCACGGTTGATTGCAAAACTTCGGCTTCGAATGTCCCATCGGAAACATAATGGATATGCTGACTCATGAGTTCTCGTTCCAGTTGAATAAAATTCGGCTAGCGACTGCGGCAGGCGAAGATACATTTTGCGAAGTGCCGGAAGTCTGGGACAGTCAGGATTACGCAAAAATGTCAGAAATTATTACCTTTTGCTGCTTGTATTTTTGCTACTGAATATTTACTCGGTATGCTAGCGAAAAAATGCGTGAAAGGGAAGTAATTTTAACAGAAAATGGCTCACATTGATTTTGTATGCTGCGGAAAAAGAAGATTAAGCGGGCTCGGCAGCCCAATTAATGGGGTTTGCACTCTCCAGATCAAAAAGATCAGGCAGTTTTCCCCCATGAATCCCGTAGTGTTACGGCACGGTTGAATACGGGCTTTCCAGTTTTTGTATCGTGACGGTCCGCGATGAAGTAACCGTGACGTTCGAATTGGAAGCGGTCTTCCGGTTGAGCCTGATTGAGTGCTGATTCCACGTAAGCAGAAATGAATTTCTTTGAATGTGGATTTAGAAACGTTTTGTAGTCTTGTCCTCCCGCGTCAGGATGGGCATGAGCGAACAGGCGGTCATACAGCCGTACTTCAGCCTTTTGCGCATGGCTTGCCGAAAGCCAGTGAATGTTACCCTTGATTTTGCGCTTGTCCGCTCCTGCTGTGCCACTTTTGCTTTCAGGGTCATAAGTGCAGTGAATTTCCACGACTTCTCCACTTGCGTCTTTCACGACATCCACGCACCTGACGATGTACGCGTAACGCAGGCGCACCTCCGCGCCGGGCGAGAGACGGAAATAGCCCTTGGAGGGAATTTCCATGAAATCGCTGCGCTCGATATAGATCGTTTTCGACAGGGGCACGGCGCGGCTTCCCCACTCTGGTTTTTGCGGATGGTTAGGAGCCAGGCAGTCTTCCTCGCGATCTTCCGGATAATTGTCGATAATAACCTTCAATGGCTCCAGGACGACTACGCGGCGGTGGGCGCGCTCGTTCAGGTCTTCGCGAAGGCAATCTTCTAGCACGCTCATGTCTATCCATGAGTCAGCTTTGCTGATACCGATGCGCTCGGCGAAAAGTCGGATGGATTCGGCGGTATAGCCTCGGCGCCGCACTCCTGCAAGGGTATTCATGCGGGGATCGTCCCAGCCGTCGACTAAACCGCTCTCGACCAACTCATTCAGCTTGCGCTTGCTCATGACGGTATAGGTCAGGTTCAGCCGCGCAAACTCGATCTGCTGGGGGTGGCACGGAACGATCTCCGCCAGCTGATTCAGTGTCCAGTCATAGAGCGGACGGTGGTCTTCGAATTCCAGCGTGCAAAGAGAGTGAGTAATTTTTTCCAGCGCGTCGGAGATGCAATGCGTGTAATCGTACATAGGGTAAATGCACCATTTATCGCCCGTGCGATGATGATGTGCATGACGAATACGGTATATCACAGGATCGCGCAGATTGATGTTGGGAGAAGTCATATCGATTTTGGCGCGCAGAACATGCGTGCCGTCGGCAAATTCTCCCGATTTCATACGGCGGAAGAGGTCAAGGTTTTCTGCAACGGCGCGTTCGCGGTAGGGGCTGTTTTCGCCAGCTTCGGTTAGTGTGCCGCGCAGCGCACGGATTTCCTCCGCGGTGAGGCTGTCTACGTAGGCCTTGCCCTGCCCGATGAGGTATTCTGCAAACTCGTACAGTTTGTCGAAATAGTCGGAAGCATAATGCAGGTGTTTGCCCCAATCAAAACCAAGCCATCTGACTGCATCAAGTATTGAGTCGACATACTCCTGCTCTTCTTTTTCAGGATTAGTGTCGTCGAAGCGCAGATGGCATATGCCGTTATAATCGCGGGCAAGGCCGAAATTGAGGCATATGCTTTTTGCGTGACCGATGTGCAGATAGCCGTTCGGTTCAGGTGGGAAGCGGGTTTCCACGCGGCCATTCCACTTACCGGATCGATTATCTTCTTCGATAATGTTGCGGATGAAGTTTGAAGCGGGCGGAATGCCGGAACCAGTTGCGTGACTATCTTTCAAGTGAGCCTCTCGAAGTGGTATTCCCCGTGCCGGGAGAATTTTTTAACAAGCCGGAATGCCGCACGATGCCATGCTGGCCGGCTCCGCATGCTTGGACGGTTATTATAAGGGAATAGAACGCGATCCAAATCCTATAAGTGGGCCTCGAACGCAATAAATGAATCGCTCTGCAGCGCAGGCGAAATGTATTTGCACTACACTGATCATCATGAAGGCTCTTGCTTTTTCTATTCTTCGGCTGTTGAGTGCCAACGAATTTCTTTCGGGCGCAACCATTGCCAGGGCCCTTGGGGTTTCGCGCGCCAGCGTGTCCACCGCTCTTCGTGACTTGGATCAGGTTGGTCTGACCGTGCACAAGGTTCATGGGCGCGGCTATCGCCTGCTCGAACCTGTGCAATGGCTGGAACGGGATTTGATCCTGAAGCATATGGGCGCCGACGCCAAAAATTTTAACCTCGAAGTCCTGGATACGATCGATTCAACGAATAGCTTCCTGATGAAAGAAGCTGTAAACGAGGTGCATTCGGCCGGCACGGGCATTCGCGCAGTGGCGGTGGAACTGCAAACCGGCGGACGAGGGCGGCGCGGCCGGCAATGGCATTCGGGTCTTGGTGATAGTCTTGCCTTCTCTCTGCTATGGCGGTTCCAGCAGAGTGCGGGTTTCCTCTCGGGCCTGAGCCTGGCGGCCGGGGTAGCGATCATTCGTGCGCTTGAATCGGCCGGGATTGAAGGCGCAGTCCTTAAATGGCCAAACGACGTGATGTTCAACTTCTGCAAACTGGCAGGAATACTGATCGAGTTGCATGGAGACATGCTGGGCCCAACGGTTGCGGTGGTTGGTGTCGGCATGAATCTGAAGTTGTCCCCTAGCATACAGGGGCGCATAGACCAGGGAGCGACGGATGTGTTTTCCATTATCGGGAAGATGCCGGACCGCAATAAATTGCTGGCGGAACTATTGATTAATCTTGCATCGGCGTTAAAGGAATTTGAGCAGAAAGGCTTTGCGCCCTTCAAGGGCGAATGGTCGGATCATCATGTTTGTGCAAGCAAAGCTGTCACGCTTCGGTTGCCGGACGGCTCAGGCCGACAAGGAACGGTAGCAGGTGTGGGGGATGACGGATCGTTGCTGTTACGAACGTCGACGGGGGTGCGGAGCTATAGCGGTGGCGAGATAACATTATGCAGGATGACGTGAATGAAGCCGCTGCTGCTTGCGGTTGACTCCGGCAATACCCGCATCAAGTGGGGGTTGCATGATGGGCACGGCTGGCTGAAACAAGGAGCGGTGGCCCAGGGAAAAAAGGAGTTGCTGGAGCAGGAATGGAAAAGCTTGCGGGAACCTTCGCGTATAGTGATATCCAACGTCGGTGGTGTGGAGGCCAAGGCCGCTCTGTCCGAGGTGATTTCGCGGTGGGAAGCCGAGCCGCACTGGATTACTGCTGTTGATTACCAGCGCGGCGTGCGCAATTACTATACCTATCCGGCACAGCTTGGAAGCGACCGCTGGGCAGCGCTGGTTGCAGCATGGGAGTTGGAAGGGCAGGGCTGTCTTGTAGTGGATGCCGGGACCGCCATGACAGTCGACGCTCTTTCTGATACCGGGGAATTTCTGGGTGGAATTATTACCCCAGGCATTGATCTGATGCAGAAGATCCCGTTAGGGAATATCACCTCGTTGAAACCCGAGGATGGGAAATATTGCGATTATCCAGACAACACCGCTGACGCCCTGTACAGCGGAGCAATACATGCAATGGCCGGCGCTGTCGAGCGCATGGCGGTATTGCTTGCAGGCACTCTGGGCCACGTTCCTGAATGTATTCTGAGCGGGGGCGCGGCGCAGCAGTTGCAACCCCGGCTTACGGTAAATACCAAAGTGGTGGATAATCTGGTATTGCAAGGTCTGGTAGTTATTGCCCGGGAGAGTTCCCAAGCGCCGTTGTAGGCCGTTCTTTTTACGATATAGCGGTAGAATTTATTTTTTGCTTTTGCGTCTTCGGGACCGGATTGGAATATGTCTGTTTTTCAGCACGCAACGTTTTATACCACTGTTAACGAGTTGCACTGCCTGCCGCCGCCCCAGGGAGTGGAAATAGCTTTTGCCGGGCGGTCCAATGCAGGCAAATCCAGCGCCATTAATTCGCTGGCCAATCGCGGACGCCTTGCTTTTGTCAGCAAAACGCCGGGACGTACTCAGCATCTGAATTTTTTTCAACTGGGCCATAACCGTTTTCTGGTGGATCTTCCGGGTTACGGCTACGCGAAGGTGCCGTTTGGAGTCCGTCAGCATTGGGAACACCTGCTTAGCACCTATCTCGAGACGCGGGAATCACTCTATGGCATGGTGCTTATCATGGATGTGCGCCACCCCTTGACTCCGCTCGACCGGCAGATGCTCGCCTGGTTCGCCTCAACAGGAAAACCGGTTCATGTACTGCTGACCAAATCGGATAAGCTTGCCAGGCAGCAGGCGGAGAAAATTCGCAAAGACGTGCTGGCTTTTCTACGTGAA
The DNA here is from genome assembly GCF_900115125.1 of Nitrosospira briensis. Classification (GTDB taxonomy): domain Bacteria; phylum Pseudomonadota; class Gammaproteobacteria; order Burkholderiales; family Nitrosomonadaceae; genus Nitrosospira; species Nitrosospira briensis_A. The sequence continues at coordinate 8,525 of NZ_FOVJ01000005.1, forward strand.
ACTTATCCGCAATGCAGCGTACAATTATTTTCCAGTTTAACGAAGGAAGGGGTCGAGGAAGCTACTGCCATGCTTGGCAAATGGCTGGGGAGAGAGACGGATCTGGTTCAGGAATCAAATGCAGCTCCCGAAGAAAATGACCGGGTGAGAAGAAAGAACCCCCGGTTAAAGGGGAATAAAACCGGGGGTAAAGCTACCTTAATGGGAATTAAGGTACCCGCTCAGGGAGGAAAAGCGGGAGACAACAAAGACAACAAAGACAACAACAACGAACATAAAAAACCCCCGGTTAAAGGGGAATAAAACCGGGGGCAAACTACCTTAATAGGGATTAAGGTACCCGCTCAGGGAGGAAAAGCGGGAGACTAATAAAGCGACGTCTGCAAGTAAGATATAAAATTCGGGAACAAGTTCCCGAATTTTAATTTTTATTGAATTTTTTTTTAGGTCGATTATGTCCGTTTTAAGCCAGTTTCCGCAGAACAGGATGAGACGTATGCGTCGTGAAGGATTTTCCCGTCGCCTGATGCGGGAGAACCACCTGCGTTCTGACGACCTGATCTATCCGGTATTTGTGCTCGATGGAGTGAAACGGGAGGAGGCCGTGCCGTCCATGCCGGGTGTCCTGCGGCAAAGTCTAGACGTGCTGATGCATCAGGCCGAAAAATGTCTGCAATTCGGAATTCCGGCTCTCGCTATCTTTCCGGTTATCGACTCCGGCCTGAAAAATCTTACTGCTTCTGAAGCGCTTAACCCTGCCGGACTCGTGCCACGCGTGGTAAGCGAATTGAAGAAACGGTTTCCCGAGCTTGGCGTCATCACCGACATCGCCCTTGACCCCTACACGAGTCACGGGCAGGATGGATTGGTCGATGACGACGGTTATGTGTTGAACGATGAAACGGTGACGGTATTGGCGCAACAGGCGGCGGTTCATGCCGGGGCCGGAGCTGACGTGGTTGCGCCATCGGATATGATGGATGGACGCATAGCAGCGATCCGGGCCGCGCTCGAGGATCAGAAGCATATCCATACCCGAATTCTTGCTTACTCGGCGAAATATGCATCCAGTTTTTACGGCCCTTTTCGCGATGCGGTGGGTTCCGCCGCCAACCTTGGCGTTGGAAACAAGTATACGTATCAGATGGACCCCGCTAATTCAGACGAGGCGCTGCGGGAAGTAGGGCTGGATTTGGAAGAAGGCGCGGATATGGTAATGATAAAGCCGGGTTTGCCTTATCTCGATATCGTGCGGCGAGTAAAGGACCAGTTCGGCGCGCCCACTTTTGTGTACCAGGTAAGCGGCGAATATGCCATGCTCAAGGCCGCGGCGCAAAATGGCTGGCTTGATGAAAAGGCCTGTGTCCTTGAGTCATTGCTTGCCTTCAAGCGAGCAGGGGCGGACGGCATTCTGACCTATTACGCACTGGCCGTAGCCGAGTGGCTAAAACAGGAAAACTAGGAAGGCAGGAGCAAGATTTTTTGATGCTCCTCGGCTATTACTGTCCGAATAGCTCTTTTATAATGTCTATCATCGGTTCTGCAGGGGCTGCTACATTAACCTCTGCTTCGGGCGGCAGCTGCTCCTCCAGAAAGTATTCGGTTATTGAACCGTTCGGTTCCCTCAGACCTGTTTCAGGATTGATTTTGGCTGTCGTGATGCCCGCTGGGGGAGTGTAAACCGCCACCGGCACGCCTTTCAACGCCTTGCCCATGTAGCTCATCCACATCGGCAATGCAGCATGGCCGCCGGTTTCGTTATTTCCCAGAGATTTCGGATTGTCAAAGCCAATCCAGGCGACTGCGACCAGATCAGCCTGATAGCCGCAAAACCAGGCGTCGACATAATTGCTTGTCGTGCCGGTTTTCCCTGCCAGATCGGTACGGCCCAACTGCTTCGCCCTGGTTGCAGTTCCCCGCTGTATCACATCCTGCATCATGCTGGTCATGAGGAAGGCATTGCGCGGGTCGATGATCTGCTTGGCATTCTCGCCCGCGACAGCGGGTTTCGACTGTTCCAGTATGTTCCCCCTCCCATCCTCTATCCGTTGAATGAAGTAGGGCGATACACGAAACCCTCCGTTGGCGAACGCCGCATAGCCCACCGCCATTTGTATCGGTGTCACCGAGCCGGCGCCAAGGGCCATTGGCAGGTAGGCGGGGTGCTGCTTTGGATCGAAACCGAAGCGGGCGACATAGTCCTGGGCGTATTGAACATCAATGGCCTGAAGAATGCGGATTGATACAAGATTCTTGGATTTGGCAAGCGCCTGTCGCATGCGTACTGGCCCCTCATAGCTTCCCTCGAAATTTCGCGGGTCCCACTGATCACCTCCTGTTTCCTCCGCGGTAAAGGAAAGAGGCGCGTCGTTGATGACGGTCGCTGGCGTAAACCCCTTTTCCAGGGAGGCGGAATAAATGAACGGTTTGAAGCTAGAGCCCGGCTGCCGCCATGCCTGCGTGACGTGATTGAACTGGCTGCGGTTGAAGTCGAATCCCCCCACCATGGCGCGAATTTCCCCATCTTTCGGGTTGATCGCGATTAGCGAGGCCTCGACCTGAGGCAGTTGCACAATTTGCCAGGCGCCTTTTTCGCTCTTCCTGATGCGGATCAACGAGCCGGGACGAATCATCTGCTTGTCGGCGCTCGCTTTACCGCTGAGAAATTTTTGGGCAAATTTGAGGCCATCGCCGCTGATTTCAATGATTTCACCGCCCTTGCGATACGCTTTGACCAGCTTCGGGTCGGCGGAAAGCGCGACTGCGGCAAGGATGTCGTCGCTGTCAAACACCTCCTGTAGGGCATCGTCCAGTATCTCTTCCCGCTCCTGGCTATTGGCTGGCAAAGCCAAGAAGGCTTCAGGGCCGCGATAGCCGTGGCGCCTGTCATAATCCATCACGCCGTGCCGCACCGCTTTATAGGCCGCATCCTGATCGAGCCGGCGCACGGTCGTATAGACTTTGAACCCTTTCGAATAAGTGTCTTCTTGATGACGTTCGTATACGGCCTGGCGTGCCATTTCTGCTACATAATCGGCGCGCATCGCGAATTCCTGTGATTCGCGCTTGACGTGCAATGGCAGTTTTTCCGCTTCCTTGAATTCGCCGTTGGAAATATAACCCAGGTCGTGCATGCGCCGAAGCACGTAAAGCTGGCGGGCCTTGGCGCGCTTGGGATTGACTACGGGGTTGAAGCGTGAGGGCGCTTTCGGAAGACCCGCAAGCATCGCCGCTTCGGCAAGATTCAGATCCTGCAGGGGTTTGCCGAAATAAACCCGTGAGGCGGCGGCAAAGCCATAAGCGCGCTGCCCTAGATAAATCTGGTTGAAATAGAGTTCGAGAATTTCATCCTTGCTCAAGCTATGTTCAATCTTGAATGCGAGCAAGGCTTCGCTGAATTTCCGGGTCAACGTCTTTTCCTTGGTCAGGAAGAAATTCCGCGCGACCTGCATCGTAATGGTGCTTGCGCCCTGGCGTACGCCGCCGGAAGTAAAATTGGAATATGCGGCGCGTAATACGCCCAGGTAGTCCACTCCTCCATGCTGGTAGAACCGGTCATCCTCCGCGGCGACAATGGCTTGCTTGAGGCGTTGCGGGGCCGTACTTATTTTGACCACGCTTCGTCGCTCTTCACCAAACTCGCCGATCAGGATGCCTTCGGCGCTGTAGACCCGTAGAGGAATCTTCGGGCGATAGTCGGTCAACGCTTCCAGCGAGGGCAGCGTGGGAATGGTTACCAGCGCCGCAAAACCGACCAGCAGGACCCCAATAAGGCTCAATGCAAAAAAAGCGGCGAGCGGGTAAACCCACCAACGCCAATGCGCTAGCATGTGTACTGAATTTCGAAAAGGTGAGCCAAAATGAGCATATGCAATTATAAAGGGAATATTGAATTAAAACGCCACGCGACGGAATATGATGCAGGAAGGTCACAGCACATTGTTGACGTATCTTTTCAGGTGTATGAGGCCGGAAAAGTCGTCTGTTTATTAAGCTGCAAGAAAAAACACGGCCGGGTTTTTAGTCACGGCGACCAGTACGATATAAAGAAAAACAAGCTGAGCCGCAATCCATGCGGAAATTCTTCCCTTGCGTGTTTTCCCGAATTTCAACGCCGTCATGCCGAGGCCGATATAAAACAGCAAGCCTATGACTTTGGCGCTGAGCCATGAATCATGTACCGGATCCTGCTGAATCCTTATAGCCAGCGCAATTGCGCTTACCAGCAGTATCGTGTCCACCACATGCGGCGTAATTTTTACCCAGCGCTGCTGCAATGCGGCAGAGTCTTGCATCTTCCACATGCTGCGCAGGGAAAACAACAGGTAGCTGATGACCACGCTGGTGACATGAATCATTTTTAATGCCGCATAGCTCATGCTTATTCTCCCTGCAATATCCAGCCGTGACTGCCAGCTACGGCCCCGGCAATGGTGATAAGGCTCAAGCTCAGAAGAACCCAGTGCATGCGGTGCGCTACGGCAAAAGCCTTCTCATGGTCTCGCTGAATGTTTTTTGCGGCCCGTTTACGCAGCACCAGGGGTTCCACCACGAACAGCATCAAGGTAAAGATCAGCCACACGAAGACCATGGCATGCATCCACCAGAAGCGCAGTTCGGTAAAGCGGCTCCATGCGTTGAGGATATGCACCATATAGAATCCGCTCAAGCCGACAATAAGCGTGGTGAAGCGCGCCTGGGGAGCGAAGCGGCTTTCGATACGGCCAAAAAACTCCGTTCGCTCGGCCGCCGACTTCAATTGCGCCATGGCTGGAAACAGCACAATGGTGACCATCGCGACCCCACCGATCCATAAAACGATGCCCAACACATGAAGCACTCTGGCAAATGCGAATTCGTCCATAAGAATAGTTTTCCCCTCGGTACCCTTGTTCGAAGCTGTTACGTAACGAATTCTGACGCAATACACTGGAACCCGCATTGTCGGTCATCATCGCCGTATCCTTCAAGGGGCAATGTCCTGTTCAGACGGACTGGGCAATTGGTGTGAACTCCAAATACCTGTGTTTGAGTTTTGGCAGGCCGATCAAGGAAATGTTCCTCCGATCTCGCAGTGCAAGACCGGATTCCATCAATGTTAATCCAGAGCCTCGGCATCGAACGCTTCACAGCCGGCCAGATCCGATTCGCCGCAGCTCGGAAGTTGTTTTGAAAGACCGCGCAAAGCTGTCCGCAAGCCTTCTTCCAAAACGGGATGGTAAAACGGCATGCGCAACATTTCATGCACGGTGAGTGAGCGCCCGATGGCCAATGCCAGCAAATGCGCCATATGCTCCGCCGCGGGCACGCACATCTCGGCGCCGAGCAGCCGGCCGGTTTCGGGTTGGGCGTAGAGCCGCAGGACGCCCTTGTTGCGCTGACCGGCCATGGCACGGCCCTGGTGTTTGAACTGCATTTCTCCCATCAGCGTTTTATTGACATCCAGCGAACTGGGGCGGCTCCCTACCGCTGCAATACCGGGATCGGAAAATACTATCGAGAGCGGGGTACGGCGCGTGAAGCGAACCGGCGCGGCGCGGGTAGCATTGATTCCCGCAATATGTCCTTCATCCGCAGCCTCATGCAATAGTGGCTTGTGCTCATTGATGTCTCCGGCCATGAAGACGGGTATATCCGCTATTTGCATGGTATGACGATCGACTGGCGGCAGGCCCTGCGCGTTCAGTTCGACACCTAGCGTTTCGAGTCCGAGGTTGTCGATATTGGGGCGGCGGCCGAGGCTGACGAGCACACTGTCAACCACGGTTTCGTTAACCCTGGTGCGAACCCGCATACGGCCATCAGCAGTGTCCAGATCGGCCTTTTCGCCCAGAAACAAGGGGAATTCATGTTTTAAAAGATCTGTCGCGACGGCATTCACGCGTATATCACGCAGGCCTGCAATGGTTGGCTGTTCGCCGAACGCCACCATATCCACTCCAAGCCTGGACAGCGCCTGGGCCATCTCTACCCCTATCGGCCCCAGGCCTATCACCGCCATGCGGGAAGGCAGGGTTTCCTGTTCAAATAATGTATCCGTCGTGAGTACCCGCTTGCCGAAAGCGCGCCAGGGCGCTGGCACGACAGGGCTTGACCCAGTGGCGATGATGATGTGGCGCGCCCGGAGTTCGTGCCCGTTTACTTCCACCCTTCCTACCCCAAGCAGACGAGCCCTGCCCGAAATTGCGCGTTGGCCCAGCGCTTCAGTGGTCTTTAATGTGCTTGCAACGAACTTGTCCCGCAGTCTGCGCACACGCTGCAGTGCAGCGGCAACATCGAGCGTGAGAGAACCCGCGCCCCGGATACCGAATTCCTCGAAGGTGCCGCGATGATGAAAGGCGTTTGCCGCCTCAATCAGGGTCTTGGAAGGCATGCAGCCCACTCGGGCGCATACCGTCCCCCATGGCCCATCATTGATCAGTATAAAATTTTGCGTACGCTTCGTTACTTCCCTCAACGCAGCCAGGCCCGCGGTTCCGGCTCCGACAATAACGACATCGAATGTTTCATTCATGCAATTTCTCCGGTGAAGTACTCGTTGAATGCCTGTGTGCAGGTTAGTGGACGTGTAGATAAGCTGCAGACAGCCCTGGAACCTGGACTGATAAAACGCGACGAGAATTTGCTCCTGATCGCGATCCGCCACTCGCCGGCGGAAGCTATCGTCTATCGCGGGGGTAAGGCTGCGGCGTACGATGCCGCATCGTGTGTCGGTGCAGCCGATGCATCCGGCTGGGAGCCATCGGAGTGGTTATTCCTGGCTTTGGGCTCGGGCCGCGCGGCGAGCCACTCACGGGCGATCTTTTGCCCTTGTGAGAGCTGTTTGCTGCTGAGGGTGCGCATGACATCGTCCCGGGCCGTCACCGCCTGCTGGATGCCGGCGGCCGCTGCGAGATTCAGCCACACATAACTCTGCACCTGATCCGCAGCAAGGCCATATCCCGTTCGGTAAATGAGCCCGAGCTCATACTGCGCAAGTCCGTAGCCCTGTTCCGCCGCCAATTTAAGCCATTTTGCAGCCTCGGCGAAATCCTGAAGCGCACCATTTCCTGTCAGATACAGAAGACCGAGCTTGTACTGTGCGTCGCTATTTCCGTTTTCCGCGCTCTCTTGATACAACCGCACCGCAAAGTGATGATCGTCCTTCGCACTTTGGGTTAACTGACCTTGTGACTTCGTACCGGGGGCCGACTTTATCCCAGCAGAAGGTTTGACGCTGGCTATCGCCGTATCCGCGTATCCTCCCTGACTTTGCGTGGAGGTGCCGGCGCCGGCAACGGCCGATTTTTCCGGTTCGATACTTGATGCTGGCGCGACATATTGATCAGCCATGTTCTGTTCTATGACCAGCCAGACCATTACGACAAATAGCACGGTAAGAGTCAGGGCTCCGCCCAACGCAAGGTAGGCGTTCGGATTCTGTACCCAGAAGCGTTCTTTACAGTCACGGCAACGGATTGGCCGGAGGAACAGCATGGAGATGGTTCGCTCGCCCGGACGCACACGAGAACCGTGCGTTCTTTCACTCCCGCACTTGATGCATTTCGCGTACATAATGTCAGAATATTGTTGCTGTTTCGCTTGAAGCGTCGAGTCTTTCTATATTTGCCGCACAGTCTAAGTATTGCCTGTCGGAGCGTCAACCCAGGTCAACGCGCCAGGTGAATCGAATGTTAACGGTCGAGGCCGACGGAATGCCTTTATCCGTGGCAGCCCTCGCGGCAGCGGCAACGCCTAGGCCACTGGCCCGGTGAGTCCCGGGCTTGGCCGTTCCGGACACATCCGGGGCCGCATCTAATACCTGAATCGTGATGGGTTTCGAGCTAGATTCCGGCGCCACCGTCAAATACTTCATTGCGTATCTGGGCTTGAGAGATAACGCTGCCAGGAGCAACGCTTCGCGTGAGCCAGACGTTGCCACCGATGGTCGAGCCGCGGCCGATAATAATGCGTCCAAGGATGGTGGCGCCGGCGTAAATGACAACATCATCCTCGACAATGGGATGGCGTATATTGCCTTTTACCAACGAGCCATGCTCATCCATCGGAAAACGCTTGGCACCAAGGGTCACGGCCTGATACAGCCGTACATGCTGGCCTATGATAGCGGTTTCGCCTATGACTACGCCAGTGCCGTGGTCTATAAAAAAGCTGCCGCCGATCTTTGCACCCGGATGGATCTCGATACCCGTGGCGGAATGGGCAATTTCGGAAATCATGCGCGCAATCAACGGGGCGCCCAGACAGTGCAGTTCATGCGCGAGCCGATAATGGGTAATGGCGGTGATGCCGGGATAACAGACCAGTACTTCGTCGATGCTTCGGGCTGCCGGATCTCCCTCGTAAGCGGCCTGAATGTCGCTTTCCAGCAAAATTCGTATGTGTGGCAGCCGTTTTGCAAATGCCTGGGTAATAGCGGTTGCCTGTTCCCGATCCGCGTTGCCCGGTGCGTCCACACCCGATGTAAAACGCAGTTCGCGGCGTACTTGCACCAATAGTTCGCGAAGCGTCACATCCAGCGTATGCCCGACATAATAATCGACACTCTCGCTGGTGAGCTCCGGTAAACCCAGACGGTTCGGGAACAAAACAGCGCTCAATCCATCGGCGATAGTGACCAATACCTTACGCGACGGGAGCTTGGGCGGTCTATCGCGCCTCTGCCGGTTTTCCAGCGATTTCACGCGCAAGGCCCGCAACTCCGCAACAACTGCATCGATTTCCTGAACTGTTCTTTTCAATGACGGACGCCCCACGGTTTTAATTCTGTCATCGTACCAGTTCCTGAGTATCGAACACATCCTCGAAGAGGATGGAATTGAGGTAACGTTCTCCCGAATCCGGCAGAATGACAACAATCGTTTTGCCGGCATTTTCCGGACGTTTGGCGTAGCGTACTGCCACCGCGACAGCGGCTCCACATGAAACTCCAGAGATAATGCCTTCTTCGCGCGCGAGGCGGCGCGCGCAGCGCAGGGCCTCTTCATTGCTCACCTGCTCGATGTCGTCCACCAGAGACAGGTCCAGATTTTCCGGAACGAAACCCGCCCCGATTCCAGGTATCTTGTGCGGTCCGGGTTTCAGCGACTGGCCCGCCCGCTGTTGGGTAAGCACAGGACTGGCGGAGGGTTCGACAGCAACTGACACGATCGCTTTTCCCATCGTCGTTTTAATATATCGCGAAACGCCGGTTATGGTACCCCCTGTCCCGACGCCAGAAACAAAAATATCAATAGCGCCATCAGTATCGTCCCAGATTTCCGGGCCAGTGGTTCGCTCATGAACGGCCGGGTTGGCAGGATTGGAAAATTGCTGAAGGAGGATATACCGGCCAGGATCGGACGCGGCTATTTCCTCGGCTTTCGCTACCGCACCTTTCATCCCGCGCGCACCTTCCGTCAGGGCCAGTTTTGCGCCAAAGGCAGCAAGCAATTTACGCCGCTCCATTCCCATGGTGTCCGGCATGGTCAAGGTCAGCGGTATGCCCCGGGCGGCGGCCATGGACGCCAGAGCAATACCTGTATTGCCACTGGTCGGCTCAACCAGTTCTTTTCCGGCCTGGAGCAATCCGCGCGATTCTGCGTCTTCGATCATTGCGGCGCTAATGCGGCATTTTACAGAATACGCCGGGTTGCGGCCCTCTATCTTCGCCAGCACACTTGCAGGCGCGCCATCGGTGACGCGGTTGAGCCGGACCAGGGGGGTACGCCCGATAGACTGGGAATTATCGTTGAACCAATGCTGCATTTTCTGTTTCCCTCGGTATGGATTATCGGCGCAACGGGTCTGCGGGTATGAGAAGTATACGGAATCAAAGCGGAAATCCCTTGCCCGCGGAAAAGGGAAAACCAGGGAAACCTTTCAGACTGGATTATAATAGCGAGCGTTATCGGTGTATCACAGGAACAATAATTAAGTAGGGCGTCATTCCCGGCGAAAGAAGGGGATTCGATTTGCCAAAGTCCACGAGTCTCGGAGCCAAGGGCATCAGAGGTCTGGAGCCTCAAGGGGAATAGTATTTATCCATGAAGATTTCCGCAAGGCGCGACTTGAAGTTTATTGATCTTCCGGCAATCAGGGTGGCAACGGGCGCGGTCCGTTTGCCGGGGTCGAAAAGTATCTCCAATCGCATTTTGCTGCTTGCGGCGCTGGCCGATGGCCCGACCGAAATATGCGATTTGCTTGCTTCCGACGACACGGAACGAATGCTGGATGCGCTTGAGACTCTGGGTGTCCCAATTGTTCAAGTCAGCAAGGATCACTATCGTGTGCAGGGCGTTGGCGGCCAGTCACCTCTGAGTTTCCCGGTTGGCGAAGCGAATCTGTTTCTGGGCAATGCCGGCACCGTATTTCGTCCGCTAACTGCCGTGCTGGCGCTGGTCCAGGGGCATTACCGCTTGTCCGGCGTTCCGCGTATGCACGAACGTCCCATTGCTGACCTTGTGGATGCACTGCGGCAACTAGGTGCGGATATAACTTATCTCGGCAAGGAGGGGTTTCCCCCGCTTCAGATCAAACCCGCCCCCATCCGTGCAAAAGAGATAACGGTCAAAGGCGACGTGTCCAGCCAATTCCTGACCAGCTTGCTGATGGTACTGCCCTTGTTTCCGCCGGCTGCTGCCGAAGCGATGGCAATAACGGTGACGGGCGAGCTGATTTCGCGGCCCTATATCGAACTGACCCTTGCGTTGATGGCGCGTTTCGGCGTGCAGGTGGAGCGTGAGGAGTGGCGCCGGTTCCGCCTTCGGGCTGACCAGTGCTATCGGAGCCCCGGCAAGGTATTTGTCGAGGGTGACGCGTCCTCCGCTTCCTATTTCCTGGCTGCCGGTGCTATCGGTACTGGTCCGGTACGAGTGGAAGGCATAGGCCGCAACAGCCTTCAGGGAGATATCCGTTTTGCCGAAGCGCTGAAAGAAATGGGCGCGCATATCAGGTCGGGCGATAACTGGATGGAGGCGAGCGCGCCCGAGTCCGGCATTCTTCGTGCAATTAATCTCGACTGCAACCATATCCCGGATGCCGCCATGACGCTCGCAGTAGCGGCGTTATTTGCCGATGGCGCCACTACCCTCAGGAATATTGCAAGCTGGCGGGTGAAGGAAACGGACCGTCTGGCGGCAATGGCGAATGAGTTGCGCAAATTCGGCGCCGCGGTGGAGGAGGGCGCCGATTTCCTGCGTATCACCCCCCCAGCTGGGGGCCTTGCTGCAAACGCGGTGATTGATACATATGACGATCACCGGATGGCGATGTGTTTCTCGCTCGCGTCGTTCGGTGCGCCCGTGCGCATCAATGAGCCGGACTGTGTCACGAAGACTTTTCCTGATTATTTTGAAAAATTTTCGACACTAGTCCGTACCTGACCCCGCGTAATCTCCAGGGTGAAATTTATAATAAGGTGATTTTTTATGAATGGCAATTACATTCCGGTCATTGCGATTGATGGCCCTTCTGCTTCCGGCAAGGGTACGGTCGCCCAACGGGTGGCGGCCAAGCTTGGCTTCCACTATCTTGACAGTGGCGCGCTGTATCGACTGGTGGCGCTGGTGGCAATGCGCTCGGGAGGCGACCTTGGTGGCGACGAAAAAAGGCTGAGCGAGGTCGCTAGAGAGCTCGATGTCGTCTTTAAAGGAACCGAAATCCGGTTGGGGAATGAAGATGTCGCCGATGCCATTCGCTCGGAAGCCTGCGGCAATGCGGCCTCGAAAATAGCGGCTTATCCGGCGGTCAGAGCAGCGCTACTGGCCCGGCAGCGCGCGTTTCGCCAGCTTCCCGGCCTGGTGACGGACGGCAGGGACATGGGATCAGTGGTTTTTCCCGAAGCCGCCCTCAAAATATTTCTTACCGCGACTGCTGAAGCGCGGGCTGAGCGGCGTTATAAGCAGTTGATGGCAAAAGGGATAGATGCTAATATTGCCACCCTTTTGCAGGATATCCAGGAGCGAGACGCGCGTGACAGTAATCGCAGCGTGGCGCCTTTGCAATTGGGGGCAGATACGAATTTACTGGATACGACCTCGCTTAACATTGCACAAGCGGTGGATAGCGTACTGCAGCAGTATGCTGAAACTCGCGCAAAAGCGCGCGCCTGAATTCAGCTTCTTCCGAATGTAATACATAAGTTGAAATATACTTGTTTCGCGCATTAACGCAGCATACGCATTCCCGCCTCCGTCCTCTTTCCAAGTGTCTGTGGAAGGAAGGCGGTATATCAGGGCGGTTTACCATTAACCCTTAACCCCGTCGGGATTTGTTTCGATGGGACCTCAAACCAGGTGTTTTTTACAATGAATATCGCTTCCCCCGCTATAGATACTTCCGAAAGTTTTGCGGCGCTATTTGAAGAAAGTCTTTCCCGTCAGGAAATGCGTGTTGGTGAAGTCATCACCGCGCAGGTGGTTCGCGTTGATTACAACATCGTCGTTGTAAACGCCGGGCTCAAATCGGAGAGCTTCATCCCTGTTGAAGAATTCAAGAATGACAAAGGCGAAATTGAAGTCAAGCCCGGCGATTTCGTCAGCGTTGCCATAGAAGCGCTTGAAGATGGCTACGGCGAGACCCGCTTGTCACGCGATAAAGCCAAGCGCCTTACGGCCTGGCATGATCTGGAAGCTGCGATGGAAAGCGGCGCCATCGTATCCGGTATCGTAAGCGGCAAGGTGAAAGGCGGCCTCACAGCCATGATTAACGGCATTCGTGCCTTCCTGCCTGGTTCTCTGGTGGATATCCGCCCGGTCAAGGACACCACTCCGTATGAAAACAAGGAGATGGAATTCAAGGTCATCAAACTCGACCGCAAGCGCAACAACGTGGTTGTGTCCCGCCGGGCAGTTCTGGAAGAAAGTCAGGGGGCAGATCGCCAGACTTTGCTTGCAAATCTGACAGAAGGCGCCGTGGTAAAGGGTATTGTCAAGAACATCACTGATTACGGCGCGTTCGTGGACTTGGGCGGCATAGATGGCTTGTTGCATATCACCGATCTGGCATGGCGGCGAGTGAAACATCCTTCTGAGGTCATCAGCGTTGGTGACGAAGTTACGGCTAAAGTCCTCAAGTTCGACCAGGAGAAGAATCGCGTATCGCTCGGCATGAAGCAATTGAGCGAAGACCCGTGGGTGGGGCTCTCCCGGCGTTATCCCCCACATACCCGTCTATTCGGCAAAGTCAGCAATCTGACCGATTACGGCGCGTTTGTAGAGATCGAACAGGGCATTGAAGGTCTCGTCCATGTCTCTGAAATGGATTGGACCAACAAGAACGTGTATCCCTCCAAGGTCGTGCAGCTGGGCGACGAGGTGGAAGTGATGATTCTGGAAATCGATGAAGAGCGGCGGCGTATCTCCCTCGGCATGAAGCAATGCAAGGTCAATCCGTGGGAAGACTTTGCGATGAATCATCAAAAGGGCGACAAGGTACGCGGACAAATCAAATCCATCACCGACTTCGGCGTTTTCATCGGCCTGCAGGGCGGCATAGACGGTCTGGTGCATCTGTCAGATCTTTCCTGGAATCAACCGGGAGAAGAAGCGGTACGTAATTACAAGAAAGGCGACGAGGTTGAGGCGGTTGTGCTGTCCATTGATGTCGAGCGAGAGCGAATTTCACTGGGTATCAAGCAGTTGGAAGGTGATCCGTTCAACAGCTTTGTCTCGGTAAACGACAAGAACAGCATCGTCAAAGGCACGGTCAAGTCGATAGACGCCAAGGGTGCAGTAATCGCACTGGAGAATGATGTGGAAGGTTATCTGCGTGCATCCGAAGTCTCACGCGACCGGGTTGAGGACATTCGCTCCCACTTGAAGGAAGGTGATACGGTTGAGGCGATGATCATTAACGTTGATCGCAAGAACCGGAGCATTAACCTTTCCATCAAGGCCAAGGATATGGCTGAGGAATCCAGCGCCATTCAAAAGGTTGCAGTCGATAGTTCTGCCAGTGCGGGAACCACCAGTCTGGGAGCGCTGCTCAAAGCCAAGATGGATGTCAAGAATACTGAACAATAATAAGGCTGACATGACGAAGTCTGAACTGATCTCAAGGCTTGCGGCGCGCTATCCGCAGTTGGGAGCAAAGGATGCGGAGCTTGCAGTCAAGGTTATCCTTGATGCGATGGCCAAGAGTTTGTCACAGGGACAGCGCATCGAAATTCGTGGATTCGGCAGCTTTGATCTGAACTACCGGCCGCCCCGTATAGGGCGCAACCCCAAGTCTGGAGAGAAGGTCCAGGTGCCGGAAAAGTATGTCCCGCATTTCAAGGCAGGGAAAGAAATGCGGGAGCGAGTCGATCAGAAAGACTGAAAATTCGTGATGGACAGGCAGGGTATAATGGCGGCAGGATTTCCGGATCCTGCCGCTTTTTTTGTCTGCGGCTAAAGCGAATTCAACACTTGTAGGAGAATCAGCCATGCTTCCCTGGATGACGCTGTTTAACAATGCTCGGTTCGTTTAGGGAGGGAGCCATGCGTTACCTGATGTGGTTCCTGCGCATCCTGCTGTTTCTGTTGCTACTGGGTTTTACCGTCAGGAATATCGAAACGGTAACCCTGCATTATTATTTCGGCTACGAATGGAATGCACCGCTGGTATTGATAATATTATTGTGTTTCGCTCTCGGCGTGGCGATCGGAGTTGGGTCCTGCCTGGGCAAGATATTCAGGCAAAAGCGGGAAATCAACACATACAGGAAGAGATACAAGATATCGGATGAGCATGGGTAGATCGAGATATGGCTAAGGTCTTCCACGAAACTCATGAAAACGGACTGACCTTATGAGCGATCCTCGCATTATCGTCGCATTGGATTTTCCCAACGCGGAATACGCGCTAAGTCTTACGGCAAAGCTTGACCCAACGTGGTGCAGGGTTAAGGTCGGGAAGGAGCTTTTTACCGCCGCCGGTCCGCATCTGATAGAGAAATTAATGGGGAAAGGTTTTGAAGTTTTCCTCGATCTGAAGTTTCACGATATCCCGGGCACCGTGGCTAATGCGTGCAGGGCCGCCGTAGCGTTGGGTGTATGGATGATCAACGTCCACGCGCTCGGTGGAAGAAGAATGCTATCCGCAGCCCGAGAGGCGGTGCCGCCTGATTCAACTAAACTGATCGCCGTTACTCTGCTCACCAGCATGGAACAGTGTGATCTGGACGAGCTCGGCGTCAATGGCGACCCGCACGATGTTGTGCAGCGACTCGCGCTGCTAACGCAGGATTGCGGTCTGGACGGAGTAGTATGTTCTCCCCGCGAAGCTGCGGAACTGCGAGAAGTGATGGGCCCGGGCTTCTGCCTGGTTACCCCGGGAGTACGCCCGGCTGACGCTTCCCTCGACGATCAGAAGCGCGTATCGAGCCCACGTCAGGCGATCCAGAATGGCGCGGATTATTTGGTCATTGGCAGGCCTATTACGCAGGCAAGCGACCCAGTATCCATGTTGCGGCGCTTGAATGACGAAATCGATGAAGTAAGGAATAGCTCATAACCGGAGGCTACTACAATCAAACCCAGAGTAGGTTTGTGACTTTGAATGTGCTTCAGTCCACGCAGTTTTTCAAGGTTTTTCAGGAATAAATTCTTTCCTCGCGCTTTTTTTTGTTTCGATTCCGGCTATTCTCTGTATCGCCCCAAAGTTTGTTTTTACCCAATTTCGTGTGCTTGAACGTTTTTACCATCGCGGGTTCAATCCAGTTGTCAAACTCGGCAAAATTAAGATCGGACATATTTCGAGATAGTTTTTTCATATACCCCTCCATAAAAATGAGGAAATAATATCCTACAGTTTTAGCTGGAGCTTCTGTTCGGTTCCCCACATAATCCGGTTCAGCTGTGGGCAAGGACGTTACAATGGCGCAATAGGACCTTATTGGCATGGAGGCAAAAAACTTATTGGTTTCGTAGTGCAGGGGCGGCCGGGGCGCTTGAACTACCCAAACACCCCGGCCGCACCTCAGCAGAATTTCTATATTTCTATTTCAGCTTTTCCTTTCTGCGGTTTACCATCAGACCCATCAGGCCGAGCCCCGCTAGCAGCATTGCATATGTATCTGCTTCTGGAACTGTTGAAACTGCAGCGTCCGGCACGACTGCCAGCTGGAGGGGCAGGCCGGTTTCGACCCCGGTTGTTGCGCCCAGATCAAAGATGTGAGTCGATTGACCCGCTATATCAGCACGTGCATCTGCGATTTCTGTATCGAGCACGGCAGATAGTCCGGTATTGTTCGTTGCATTTGCATTTGCATTTGCATTTGCTGTAGCCCACGCGTTGGCCTCGGTAGAAATTGAGGCATCTGCATCAGCGGTGAGGCTAAGCTTCGGAGCCGTGACATCGGTTTTGGTGATCGCGGTGACAGCAGGCGCGCCCACCGTAATCGTGCTTGTGCTATTTACCGCTTGCGCGGCAACGACTTCGCTCGTAACGTCAAGCGCCGGTGAGTCCAAAGTAACCTTTGTTGTCGCTGGCGCCGGTACGCTGCCTGCTATCTTAGCGGTAGCATCGAGCCCGGTTAGGCCCGACGTGCTCGTTAAAACCCCGGTTCCCGCGGAAATCCTTACTGGCTCAGTAGAAACTCCGAGGTCATTAGAAACCCCCAGGTCATTGGAAACCCCCAGGTCATTGGAAACCCCCAGGTCATTGGAAACCCCCAGGTCATTGGAAATCCCCAGGCCTATGTCTGAATTAGTAGAAGTTCCCACGTCCGGGGAAGTTCCTATGTTGGTGGAAGTTGCTAAGCCTGTAGAGGTGCTTAAGTTCGTAGAAGCGTCCGAGTTGGTATAAGTGCCCAAACCTGTAGAAACGCTAAGCCCCGTGGATGCGCCTAATCCCGTAGAAACGCCTAATCCGCCGGATGCTGACGATTCTGCCGCGAGCGCGAACATTGCAATCAGGGCGATTACAACCTTTTTCTTATTCATTCTCATAATGCTTATTCTCCAAGTCTTTAATATTATTTTAAAAAATGAAACTACAGCCGGCGCTAAAATGGCGTCAAAATGAAAAAACACACAGCAGTAACGCGGCTATAGGCGGAGAAGCAATTTTTATGCCATAAAATGATCTATGAGAAATCAGTAAGTTACGCAATTTCGAGTCTGTTTTAAGCAAGTCTTTGTCTCCCACGAGAGACGCTTGTTCTCGCGCTTCAATCAACGTGAACTGCAGGAGTTTTTCTTGTCGTTATACAAGGATAGATTCTCCCTTCATTATAAGCGCCACTTCCACTGTGGCAGGAGAAGGATGGGCGACGGTTCACGATGGCATCGTTGTGTATGAAGTCATGGTAAAGAATCCGGACCAGGACTCGTGGAGCAGCTATCGCAAGATAGAACGGCGGTTTAGGCAAGATAAGTTGCTGATACGGGCGCAGGAAATTTGCGTGCTGTAATTGCTGTTGTCGTCGCGTGGGGCGAAAAACCCGTAGTGGATCTCCTGTATTGGAGGTAGAGGGGATGGAGTAAAAATTACTTGGCCAAAGGACTCATTGACCCTTCATCCCTTGGAGCGTAGAGTCTGGAACAGGAATGCTTGACTCACATCGATTTCAAGTGTATTCCGTACAAGCTGGAGGATAACGCCATGCCAGACTATCACCTCCTTCCCGCACAGCGCCTTGCAGGTGCCGTGCGGGTAATCAGCCCCGCTTCACCTGCCCCTGTAAATCTCACTTCGCCCGCACTGGATGTTATGACCGACCTGCGGCTCATCAATGCCGCGGTAATCGAGCCGCATAAGACTATGGAATCAGCGAATGCATACATGATGCAGCGCGGGGTGCGTTCCTTGTTTGTGCTCGATGGAGACAAGCTCCTCTGTGGCTTTATCACCGCAAGCGATATTCTTGGTGAAAAGCCGCTGCGTTTCATTCAGGAGCGGTGCGTAAAGCATAATGAGATTCTGGTCTCCGACATCATGACCCCTCTCGAGCGGTTGGAAGCCCTTCCTGTCGAGCGGGTTCAGCATGCTCATGTAGGAAATGTTATTGCTACCCTGCTGGACGCGGGACGCCAGCACACCCTGGTGATAGAGCAAGATGTCGACCGCAAGCCGGTGGTGTGCGGCATTTTTTCATTGACGCAGATCGAGAAGCAACTCGGTGTGACAATTCAATCCACGGAAGTCGCCAAGACTTTTACTGAAATTGAGGCCGCACTTATCGCTTGATTAGCGGGGGGCGGGCGAGGGGTTGCGGCACTACCATATAACGAACCGGATTCCAATTGCCGAATTCTCCAGGCTGACTTTTTATTGGAATCCACTTTGACGGCAGAGCAACCATCCTTTCCTGATCCGCACAAGCGGATGCTGTCGTTTGCCGCTCCAGGGTATTCATGTACCGCTGGAGGTGTTCGTGCTGCTTCCGCACGCTACGCCGATATCGATTTTCCGTTCGATGCACACCCCCACTTTTCTTACGCCGCGTATCGCGTTGAGTTTGGCAACGCTGACCTTGATCCACGGTGATCTGAATTCCGTCAGGACGAGTTGTGCGATATGCTCGGCTAAAGCTTCAAGCAGAGAGAAATGTTTCCGGGAAAGGGTGTCGTTGATGCGTTGCACGATAAGGGAATAATCCAGAGCATCCTCAAAATTATCTGTCCGGCACGCGAGGCTTGTCGGCAGCGCGATTTCCAGATCCAGTTGAATGGTTTGCGGGGCATTGAGTTCCCACGGGTAGATTCCCACCAGCGTTTTGATCTTGAGTTCTTGCAGGAAGATGATGTCCATATGCAATAAGGAATTGAAGCCCATCCGGAATACGTTGTCGGGGCTGTTTTTCACGTAGAATCAGCAGAGGGATTCTATTCTATTTGCAAAGATGGCGCTAATGACATGACGCTGGCAGTTTTCATTCTGCTGGCCTATTTACTGGGCTCCATTTCCTTCGGCGTACTGGCGAGCTGGTTCTTTCATTTGCCCGACCCACGCACCTATGGATCGAGGAATCCGGGGGCGACGAATGTGCTGCGCAGCGGGAAGAAGGCGCCGGCCGTATTTACTCTTCTGGGGGACGCCGGTAAAGGCTGGTTGGCAGTGGAACTGGCGCAACACTTTGCGCCAGTATTGCAGCTGGGTAGCGAAGCGATTGCCGCAGTGGCACTGGCTGTATTTCTAGGCCATCTGTTCCCTGTATTTTTACGCTTCCGGGGCGGAAAGGGGGTTGCTACCGCACTCGGTGTATTGCTAGCGTTTAATCCATGGATGGGGTTGCTTGCAGTCGCAATCTGGATTACAGTCGCAGCGGTGTGGCGTTTTTCATCGTTGGCTGCTTTGGCAGCAGCCGGGTTTGCGCCCGTTTACGCAATATTCTTTCTCGGTTTCGATGCCCGTACTTTTGCTGTTTTTGTCATGTCCTTACTGCTTATCTGGCGGCATAAGTCAAACATCGCCGGTCTGATTGCCGGTAACGAGCCGCGCATCGGCAAGCGTAGAGCCTCATGAATCCACTGCAATCTCCTGCATTTCCAGGTCCCATCGGGCCTTTACCGTAAATGTTTTATCCAGGTTTTGATCCAGGTTTTCCAATGACTGCAGGCGCATCGCTCCCGCGAATGCGATCATGGCTCCGTTGTCCGTGCAAAATTCGAGTTCGGGATAAAAAACGGTAGCGCCCATTTTTTCCGCCCTAAGGCTAAGACTGGCGCGCAGTTGACGGTTCGCGCCCACTCCGCCTGCTACTACCAGTTGAGTAAGGCCGGTCTTTGCAAGCGCCCCCAGGGATTTCTCCGTCAGCACGTCGACCACGGCCTCCTGAAATGCAAGGGCAATGGCGCCTCGGGTTTCCTGAGTCATTTCGTGTTTATTAACCAGGGTCAGCACCGCTGTCTTCAGGCCACTGAAACTGAAATTGAAATTACCGCTGTGGAGCATGGGGCGCGGAAGTTCGAACCGCCTTGGCTTGCCTGCCATGCTGAATTCTTCAGCAAGTCTTGATAGCGCGGGACCACCGGGATAGCCCAGGCCAAGCAGCTTCGCAGTCTTGTCAAAGGCCTCTCCTGCCGCATCATCCACGGTTTCACCCAGCAATTTGTATTGTCCAAGGCCGTTCACCTCCATCAATTGGGTATGGCCGCCCGATACCAGTAGCGCCACGAACGGGAAAGCCGGTGCGGGGCTGGATAACAGCGGAGACAGAAGATGCCCTTCGAGATGATGAACGCCCAGAACCGGAATTTCCAGCGCGAAGCCAAGAGCCGAGGCGATACTGGCTCCCACCAGCAGTGCTCCGGCCAACCCGGGTCCCTGGGTATACGCGATGGCGTCGAGGTCGCGCAGTCGGAGCCCGGCTGCGCTAAAGGTTTGCCTGATGAGGGGCAGTACCCGCCGGATATGGTCGCGGGACGCAAGTTCCGGCACCACGCCGCCATATTCCCCGTGCATCTGGGTTTGGGAATGAAGCGCATGGCTTAACAGGCCTTGCTTCGTGTGATAGAGCGCAACGCCGGTTTCATCGCACGAAGTTTCAATGCCGAGTACGAGCAAGTGAGTAGGGAAAAATGACTTCTACAACAGGATGGGGTACTTGTTATATAATAATAAGCTGTCTATATTTAGACTTCAGCTAGCCAGGCAGCACGGTGGGATAGTACAGATAACTGTAGCACGTCTGACTGGTTATTCAGCCATTTTAACTTTTAGAGAGGAACTGCATCTTCATGACCACTATTAAAGTCAAGGAAAACGAGCCATTTGAAGTCGCCATGCGGCGCTTCAAGCGTACCATCGAAAAAACCGGTTTGCTCACCGAGTTGCGCGCAAGGGAATTTTACGAAAAACCGACCGCCGAACGCAAGCGCAAGCTGGCTGCAGCGGTTAAACGTACTTACAAGCGCCTGCGCAGCCAATTGCTTCCGCCGAAACTTTATTAGTCAGAGTCAGTCGAAAAACAGCAGCTAATCCTTCATAAAGGTCCGGCTTGGTTTCGTTCATTGTGAACCTGAAGCAGCAAATCACCGAAGACATGAAGGCCGCGATGCGTGCGGGCGATACGAAGCGACGCGACGCCATCCGGCTGTTGCGGGCCGCAATCAAGCAGCGCGAGATAGATGAGCGTATTGAGTTGGACGATGTTGCAGTCATTGCTGTCATCGAGAAAATGCTCAAACAGCGCAAAGACTCCATTGCTCAATATGAGGCTGCGCGTCGGGATGATTTGGCCGACACGGAGAAGTACGAAGTAAGCGTCCTGCAAGCTTACATGCCTGAAGCATTAAGCGATACCGAGGTTGAGGGCATTATAGGCAAAGCGATTTCCGCTGTTGGGGCGAAAGGGCAACAGGACATGGGGCGAGTGATGGGTGTGCTCAAGTCCGAGCTTGCAGGACGCGCGGACATGAGCAAGGTGTCCGCTCTGGTAAGAGCGAAACTCGCCACCTGATTGTTATAGCTCACAGCCGGCGGGCCTCCCTCCCGGATGATTGCAGCACGGTCAGTTACAAAAAATAGCGGTACGGAATGGATGGAAGCATGTTTCTTTCAGTAGATGCAATTTTTCTGTTTGCGCTCCAGCCAAATATTATTGCCTGATCCGCTATAAATGATTTCACAGTCATTCATTCAGGAACTGCTGAGCCGCGTGGATGTCGTCGACGTCATCGAGCGCGATGTGCCGCTCAGGAAAGCCGGCACAAATTTCACCGCATGTTGTCCGTTTCACAGCGAAAAGACACCTTCGTTCACTGTAAGCCCTACCAAACAGTTTTATCACTGTTTCGGTTGTGGCGCGCACGGCAGCGCCATCGGTTTCGCAATGGAATATAACGGCATGAGTTTTGTCGAGGCGGTGAATGATCTGGCGGCTCGGGTCGGGCTTCAGGTCCCGGCGCAGCCGGCCGAGTTTCCCTCCGGGACAGGAGGATCGGGTTCAAAACCTGGACTGCCGCAGAGCATCCAGCAAGGCAAAGAAGCTTCTAGCAGGGATTTGCTCGAAGTAATGGATGTCGCTGCCCGATTTTACCGGGAGCAGCTCAGGCATTCGGAAAGTGCCGTCGCCTATCTGCGACAGCGTGGCTTGACAGGCAAGACCGCTGCGCATTTCGGCATTGGCTACGCGCCATCGGGGTGGCAAAACCTGGGCGGCGCCTTTTCCGGCTACGAGGCGAAAGTACAGAAAAACCTGCTGGTAGAAGCCGGACTGGCAATCGAGAATGCCGACGGCAACTGCTACGACCGATTCCGTGACCGCATCATGTTTCCCATTCTTAACCTTAAAGGAACTATTGCGGGTTTTGGGGGGCGCATTCTGGCGCAGGGCGAGCCCAAGTATCTGAATTCACCGGAAACACCTCTGTTCCAGAAAGGTCGCGAACTCTACAATCTTTTCGCTGCGCGCAGAGCGATTCGCGAGGCTGGGCGCGTGATCGTGGTTGAGGGATATATGGACGTGGTGGCGCTTTTCCAGCATGGCATCGAATACGCCGTGGCCGCGCTGGGCACCGCCACAACACCTTTTCATGTCCAGAAACTTCTGCGCCAGACAGATGACGTGGTGTTCTGTTTCGACGGTGACAGTGCCGGCAGAAAAGCGGCATGGCGTGCGCTGGAGGACAGCCTTGCCCAACTCGGAGATGGCAAGAGCATCAGTTTCCTCTTCCTGCCCGAGGGTGAAGACCCGGACAGTTATGTCCGTAATTTCGGGAAAGAAGCCTTTGAAGAATTGCTGAAGCAGACGGTGCCGCTATCCGTTTTTCTTTTTCGGGAACTGTCGGCGCGTGTTGACCTCAAAACCAGCGAGGGGCGCGCTAAACTGGTACAGGACGCCAAGCCGCTGCTTGCGAAAGTTATTGCGCCCGGGCTTGCATTGATGCTGTTAAAAAAATTGGCGGAGATCAGTGGGCTCAGCCAGCGCGAGTTGGAAGATTTATTGAAGATCAGGCGTGTTTCCGCGTCTGTTTCGCGTGAAAGAGCGCCACGGCCAAAGCCTGCATCGCCTTATCGCTGGCTACTGCAGGTGTTGTTGTACGATTCCACTTATATCGGGAAGCTGGACAGGGAGTTGCTCACGCAGGACGAGGAATATGACGAAGAGGTAGCGGCGCTGGCAGCACTGGTTGAATTTATCGATACTCACCCCAATACTGGAGGAAACACGGCAATACCTTCGGCTACCGCATATTTTCATGATAGTCCCCATCGTATGCTTCTGGAAAAGGCGGAGAGCCAGACTCTTGCATGGGATAGCGGAATAAATGTGGAAGCGGAGTTTGCCGGGGCGATGGCGCGTCTGCATGAAATGAGACGTAAACAACGAATGACGAAGTTACACAGCAAGTCCCTCAGCACCCTAACCCCAGAGGAAAAACAGGAACTGCAGCGAGTGGTGGTTTCCTGAAGGCGATGCCCGGACAGTGTAACGGGATTTTGATATAATAGTCAGTTTTTAATTTCAACCGGCGATACTCCGGAAGAGACCTGATAAAACTAAAAACACAAGTCGAAACGGCAGTGAAAGCGGTGAAATTAGAGACTGGCATTTCACCGGTTGCGGCTGCGGATGGCGCGGTCAGCAAGTTCGGATGTCAGCGAAAAAGGACGCGAGTGATATGAAGAAGTCGTCAAGAGGACAGGCAAAAGAAACAAGGGCGAAAGCGCAGGTAAATACGGCTGTGGAAACGTTGGAAGATAACGTTACGGCAGCCGCTACAGCTACGAAGTCGCCCGCCAAAACCCAGGCGCATGTGGCTGAAATCGCAAAGGCTGTGATGGCGGTCAAGGAACCGGCCCTGCTTACCCCCAAGATGGCAAAGGTCAAGGCGGCAAAGGAAGGTAAGCTCGCCCAGGCAAAGGACGAGAAATCATCCCTTGCGCCGCAAGACCTCGAGGCGCGGCGGATGCGTCTCAAGAGCTTGATTGTGCAAGGCAAGGAGCGTGGGTACCTCACTTATGCCGAGATCAACGATCATCTGCCCGATGACATGCTCGACGCAGAGCAGATAGAAAACATTATCAGCATGATCAATGACGTCGGCATCTCGGTTTACGACGAGGCGCCCGACGCCGAAACGCTGCTGATGTCCGAGACCGCGCCCACGGTGGCTGATGAGGACGTGGTGGAAGAAGCTGAAGCGGCGCTTTCCACCGTTGATTCGGAATTTGGACGTACTACGGATCCAGTGCGCATGTATATGCGTGAAATGGGATCGGTGGAATTGCTCACCCGCGAGAGTGAAATCGAAATCGCAAAGCGTATCGAGGATGGATTGAAGCATATGATCCAGGCAATCTCCGCCTGCCCGACCACCATAGCGGGAATTCTCGACCTGGCCGACAAGGTGGCCAGGGACGAGATGCGCATCGATGAGCTGGTCGACGGCTTGCTGGATCCCAATACCGAGGAAATGCTTGGCGAAGAAATCACTGATGAATCGCTGGAGCAGGAACTGAGCGAAGAAAGCGCCGACGACGAAGACATTGTTGCGATAGCCAACGCCAATTTGCTTAAATTGAAAAACGACGCGCTGGAGCGTTTCGCGGTAATCCAGCAGGCATATGGCGAAATGCAGAAAGCGCTGGAAAAGAAGGGAACAGGTAACAAGGCATATAAAGACATTCAGGAACAGATTTCAGCCGAACTCATGGCCATACGTTTCTCTGCGAAAATGGTCGAAAGGCTATGCGATACCCAGCGTGGGCTGGTGGATGAAATGCGGAGCTATGAGCGGAAAATCATGGAATTGTGTGTGACTAAGGCGGGAATGCCGCGCGGTCACTTTATAAAAGCATTTCCGGGGAACGAAGGCAACCTCGAATGGGTTGCGGCGGAAGTCGCGCTTGGAAAGCCTTATAGCCAGACACTGGAACGCTATCTGCCGGATATCGTTGAGCAGCAGCAAAACCTGCTGAACCTGCAAAAGCAGGTCGGCATTCCCTTGAAAGACCTCAAGGAAATCAACCGCCGGATGTCTACCGGCGAAGCCAAGGCGCGCCGGGCGAAACGCGAAATGACCGAAGCGAATTTGCGGCTGGTGATTTCCATTGCAAAGAAATACACCAACCGGGGATTGCAGTTTCTTGACTTGATTCAGGAAGGTAACATCGGGCTTATGAAAGCGGTGGACAAATTCGAATACCGGCGCGGGTACAAGTTCTCCACTTATGCTACCTGGTGGATTCGTCAGGCCATTACGCGCTCCATCGCGGATCAGGCGCGCACGATTCGTATTCCGGTTCACATGATCGAAACCATCAACAAGATGAACCGCATCTCGCGCCAGATTCTGCAGGAAACGGGACAGGAGCCGGAACCCGCTCTCCTGGCGCAGAAAATGGAAATGCCGGAAGAGAAAATACGCAAGATCCTCAAAATATCCAAAGAGCCGATCTCCATGGAGACGCCCATTGGTGACGATGAAGATTCCCATCTCGGCGATTTCATCGAGGATTCCGCCACCATGGCGCCGTCAGATGCCGCAGTTTATGCTAGCCTGCGCGATGTTACGAAAGATATACTGGATTCGCTAACGCCGCGTGAAGCGAAAGTATTGCGCATGCGTTTCGGAATCGAAATGAATACCGACCATACGCTGGAGGAAGTCGGTAAACAGTTCGACGTAACCCGTGAACGTATTCGTCAGATCGAGGCCAAGGCATTACGAAAATTGCGGCATCCTTCTCGTTCCGAGCGCCTGCGAAGCTTCCTGGATACGGAAGGCTGAACGACTACCGGTATTTGTTTCCTTTTTAGTGTCTGAATAGGGTCTGTAGCTCAGTTGGTTAGAGCAGGGGACTCATAATCCCTTGGTCGTTGGTTCGAGTCCAACCAGACCCACCAAATAGAACAAAGGCTTACGAATAAAACCGTGAGCCTTTTCTTATGGTGGGGCAGTACCCTCGCATTTGTCATTGTTCCTCTAGATACAACGAAACAGCATTACACCTATAAGGGGACACGGCTTATGCGACAGATGTTCGCAGCAACGCTGGTTTTTGTACTTACCTTAACGATATCTGAATCAATCTTTGCTGTCGATCAAGGTGCACCACCTGCGGCAATCGAGAATTCGCTGGGAATGAAGTTTGTACTGGTACCGGCTGGGGCGTTCTTAATGGGCAGTAATGAGTTACCGGACGATTTGTCAAAAGCTTACCCTCAGTACGAGCGCCGTCGTGTAGTGGAACTGGGGGACGAAGCGCCTGTGCATCCGGTTCGTTTCAAGCAAGCCTTCTATATGGCTCAGTTCGAGGTTAGCGTCGGGCAGTTCCGTAAATTTATAGAAGCTTCGGGCTATACCCCGGAGTCGGTGGCAGACGGAACGGGAGGTTACGGATATAACGCGAATTATGATTCCTTACAATCTGTCAGTGGCGATGCCTTTGAGGGACGTAATCCGAAATACTCTTGGCAGAACCCTGGTTTTGACCAAGCCGACAATCATCCGGTCGTAAACGTGACTTGGAACGATTCGGTGGCACTTGCGAAATGGCTTAGCGAGAAGGAGGGAGTAAAATATCGCTTGCCAACTGAGGCGGAATGGGAATATGCCTGCCGTGCCGGCACACGTACACGCTATACAAGCGGTGATAATCCAGAATCGTTACTGAAAATCGCCAATGTCTTTGATTCTGACGCCAGGGGGTATTGGCAACGTTGGGCACAATTTGCGCTTTCGGGGAACGATGGCTTTGCTTTCACTTCACCCGTTGGTAGCTTTGCGCCCAATGCTTGGGGACTTTACGATATGCATGGCAACGTTTGGGAATGGGTCTCGGATTGGTATGCGGACGACTACTATTCGAGGTCACCTGTCGACAATCCGCAAGGGCCAGCCGAGGGCAGCGTGCGAGTACGACGTGGTGGATCTTGGCATACTTGGGCCTTGTACGCACGTTCATCCTATCGCAACTGGATTTCGCCGGATTCGCGCTACACGCTGGTTGGAATGCGTCTTGTGCGCGAGGTGTCAGTGCGCTGAACGGTGTCGATCGATGGAAAACGGCTGGGATGATGCTCGATGAGCAGCACAGCCTTACGAAAATGCCTCTCTTTTTCCATGTTTGCCCCGCTCCTGTCCCATTGTATAAGTGGATATCCATATCCAAGTGATTTATAAAAACAATAATGATAAAAACTAAGGATTCTATATCCCCCGATCGTTGTTTGCGCGCAACAGGCGGATCAGTAAAAATGCGACTTTACAGAGATGAAAGTCATTTTCGTTTCTTTGCCTTCCAGTATGCCGTTATTGTAAATTCCCATAACAGATAATTGCTACAGAGAGAATCGATGAAGTCAAACGCGATTGACCCTACTAAAATATTCTTTAATGTCCCGATGTCGCGTCGATCTTCTCCTTGCTGTTGAATATCGTCGGGTTTGCCTTACCACTGACCGTCAGGTAACCCGCAAGCCCTTTCTCCATGCGCGACAGGGCATGATCAACCAGAATATAACGGCCAGGGTAATCCACCTTGAATTCCACTATGGTGGCGCCCCCAGGCGGCACAAGTATAGTCTGCACCTCGGCGACGGGCGGGCTGGACAGCGTACCGTGTTCGTACACCTTGTCGAATATTTCGCCAATAACATGGAAGCTGGAGGGTAGGTTGGGCCCGCCGACACCGAAGTAAATCCGTACATTTTCGCCGGTATTGGCTTCCATTTTGTGGGTTTTGGTGAGGGCATCCATGGTGCCATTGAACATAAGATGGTCGGGGTTCTCGGCAAGGAGCTTTTCGAGCGAAAATTCCTGTAAGCCAGGTGTGCCATGCCGCTGTGCGGTGTAGAGCTCGCCTTGCATCACGTAAAATTCCCTGTCGACCTTCGCCATGCCACCTTCAGGCTCAACGAGGATCATTCCATACATGCCGTTCGCGATGTGCTGCGCGACCATAGGGGTTGCGCAGTGATAGACGAACAGTCCGGGATGCAGCGCCTTGAAGGTAAAGCTCCTGGTCTGCCCTGGAGCGGCCTGGGTCACTGCGGCGCCCCCACCCGGACCGGTAACCGCGTGAAAGTCTATCGAATGAATGTGAGTGCTATTCCTGGCATTGCCCAGGTTAACGGTAATGGTGTCGCCTACGCGAACGCGCACAAATGGACCGGGCACCTTGTTATCGAAGGTCCAGTACTTATAGGTGCTTCCGTCGGAAAGCCGGCCATCGATCTCTGTGGATTCCAGATTTAACGTCAAGTGCTTCGGCGGGCGATTGCCAACAGGTTGGCCGACGGCATATGGATCCTGTGCCACATCGATTGCGGTACTTTTCGCCTTTTCCGGTGGATTGCCCACGATGAGCTGACCGAACATTCCGGCGGCTTTATGACCGGGCAAAGTACAGAGATATTCAAATTTACCTGCCCGGGTTGCCCGAAACACCATCGCGGTAGCTGCGCCCTTTGCTGTAATATGACCAGAGTTCGCGCCAAATTCCGGAATGGCAATGTCGTGGATCGCACCGTCGCCATTGACAAGGTTGATCTGGACAACCGCCCCCTCGGGCACGTTCAGATCGGGGTTGATCTTGCCGGCGATCGCATCCGTTTCACCGACAAACACCAGCTTGCCCTCCGCGATATCGGTACGCAAGGTAAAGGTTATATCGGGCCGGTAGGTCACAGCATCACTATCTCGATTCTGGTCAGCAGCAATCGACGACTGGCCAAAAGTCAGCGCGCAAATAGCAGCAAGCCAGAAAATCAATGTCTTCATGTGCATCTCCTGTAAAGTATGATAAGGCGGCTGAAGCTTGCTCTTCCGCTTGGATTACAAAATTTCTCATTCAGGACGACTGTAGCAATCACCATACCAAAATAAAAAAAATGAAGGAAACTTAGCTCAACTATTAGTTGCAAGGAGAGCGGTATATGGTCAGGTTACTTGCAGCAGGCGCAACCGATGTCGGGCTTTGGCGTACCAACAACGAGGACGCTTACCTTGCCATGCCGGAAGCCGGACTATTTGCACTCTCCGATGGGATGGGTGGCGCCGCGGCGGGCGAAATCGCCAGCGGATATTTTATCGAGACGGCGCAAGCTATTTTCAGTAAGCCTATTCCCGCATCTGAAGAAATGATTCATGAACTGGTCCAGAAAGTGTTCAGGTGCTCAAACCAGCGGATATTGGAGCATATCGCACAACATCCCGAAGATGAAGGAATGGGATGCACGGGGGACTTGCTGGTGTTTTCGGAAAACAAATACATTGTCGGCCATATGGGAGACAGCCGGGTCTACTTGCAAAGGGATGGGAGCCTGCAACAGTTGACCAAGGATCACTCGCTGGTACAGTTACAAGTAGATAGGGGAATGCTGACTGCGGAAGAGGCAAGAAATCACCCGCGAAAAAACGTTATCCTCCGCGCCATCGGGTCGGACCCATCAGGTAGCTGCGATATTTTGAGTGGCTTGGCGCTCAAACACGATATTTTTCTGCTCTGTTCGGACGGGCTGACGGACATGGCGGATGATTCAGTTATCCGCGCCATTCTCGCTTCTGTTGGATCGATTCAATACAAGACGAAGAGCCTGATCGATGCTGCTATCTCAGCCGGGGGGAGAGACAACATCACCGTGGTTCTTTGCGAGGTGGAGGTATAGATAGCATACAATTTTCAAAGACGGCTCTATTGTATGCCGGGTATCTGCCTGGGTGCGCCGAGCGGCCGTTGTCCGGTCGTCTATGAGGTCATAATGTCGCCCCTGTCACGTCAGGTACAAGGTTCGAATCCCCTGGGCACGTCACCCGAGGTGGCGTGATTTCCGCATTGTTTTCCGGCGCCGCTCGATTCCGGCAGTTCGTGGTCCTTCTAGCAACTTCAGCAAAACTATTGCGATATACTCCACTATTGAATCGCGGGAGAAGCCATGAAAATTCACGAGTATCAGGCTAAGAACATCTTGCGCGAGTTTGGCGTCCCCACACCGGTCGGTCTCGCCTGCTTCAGCGTTGATGAAGCAGCGGAGGCCGCTGGAAAACTGGGTGGGAACGCCTGGGTTGTAAAGGCGCAGATCCATGCTGGCGGACGTGGCAAGGGTGGCGGCGTAAAGCTGGCGAAGTCGATCGATGAAGTGGAGCACTTCGCCGGACAAATATTGGGTATGACGCTTGTTACGAACCAGACCGGCCCGCAGGGCCAGGTTGTACGGCGGCTTCTGGTTGAGCAGGGCCTCGATATCAGGAAAGAGTTTTATATCGGCCTGGTGCTGGACCGAGGCAGGCGGCGCGTCTGCCTGATGGCAAGCTCGGAAGGCGGGATGAATATCGAGGAGGTCGCCGCCAGAAGCCCGGAAAAGATTCATAAGGTATTCATCGACCCGTTGGCCGGCCTGGGCGCTCGGGATGCCGAAGAGGTCGCGCGCAAGATTGGTATTGCAGAACCGGCCGTGGCAGAAGCAGCGGCCCTTCTACAGGGTTTGTACCGAGCCTATACCGATACCGACGCCTCGCTGGTCGAAATCAATCCCCTCATATTAACCGCCGGGCATCATGTCCTCGCGCTCGACGCGAAGATGAATTTCGATGACAACGCCCTGTTCCGTCACCCTGATATTTCCGGGCTGCGCGATCTGGACGAGGAAGACCCGGCGGAGATAGAAGCCTCCCGGCATGACCTCTCCTATATCTCGTTGGACGGGAATATCGGCTGTCTGGTGAATGGCGCGGGCCTGGCGATGGCCACCATGGATATTATCAAGCTCTACGGAGGGAATCCTGCGAACTTCCTGGATGTGGGAGGCGGAGCCACCGCCGGAAAGGTGGCGGAGGCGTTCAAGCTCATGCTGCGCAATCCAAACCTGCAGGCCATCCTGATAAACATATTCGGTGGAATCATGAAGTGCGACGTGATCGCCGAAGGGGTGGTAGCAGCGGCGCTTGAAGTGAAGCTGAACGTTCCACTGGTAGTGCGGCTCGAAGGGACCAATGTGGATTTGGGTAAAAAGATCCTGGCAGAATCGGGGCTGCCGATCATTTCGGCGGGCAATATGGCCGATGCCGCGGAGAAGGCTGTTACAGCGGCGGCCTCCGCTGCCAAAGCCGTAATAAAGGGAACGTAACATGTCCATCCTGATCAATCGTAATAGCCGGGTAATGACCCAGGGCATTACCGGCAAGACGGGACAATTTCATACTCGCATGTGCCGCGATTATGCGTATGGAAAAGATTGTTTTGTCGCTGGCGTGAACCCGAAGAAAGCGGGTGAGGATTTCGAAGGTATCCCGGTTTATGCTACGGTGAAGGAAGCGAAGCAGGCGACCGGGGCCACCGTTTCGGTTATCTACGTGCCGCCACCATTTGCCGCTGCCGCAGTTGACGAAGCGGTGGATGCGGAACTGGACCTGGTAATCTGCATTACCGAAGGTATTCCGGTTCGCGACATGCTGCGCACCTGCTACAGGATGCAGGGGCGAAAAACGCGATTGATTGGTCCCAACTGCCCCGGCATCATCACGCCCGACGAAGTCAAGATAGGGATCATGCCGGGATACATACACAAGAGGGGGCGCATAGGCGTGGTGTCGCGCTCCGGCACCCTGACCTACGAGGCAGTGGCGCAATTGATGGAGCAGGGATTGGGGCAATCCACCTGCATCGGCATCGGCGGCGATCCCGTAAATGGGCTGAAACATCTGGATGTCATGAAATTGTTCAACGACGATGATGAAACCGATGCCGTTTTGATGGTGGGTGAAATTGGCGGCTCCGACGAGGAAGATTGTGCGCGCTGGGTCAGGGATAATATGCGAAAGCCGTTGGTGGGTTTTATTGCAGGCTTGACGGCACCCCCGGGCAGGCGCATGGGACATGCGGGTGCCGTTATCTCGGGCGGCAAGGGCACGGCGCAGGAAAAGCTCGCAGTGCTGGAAGAGTGCGGGATTAAAGTTGCGCGCAACCCCGCAGAGATGGGCAAGGTGCTCAAATCAGTGTTGTGATGATGCTGAGCCTAATGATGAAAAGGAACACAAAGACTACCGTGGCTTTTTTGCAATGACCTTTTTTTCCTTGATCTCTGCTCTCCTGGTGGAGCGATGGCGTCCCGGCAGCGATCGCAATCGCATTATCCTGCTTTTTCTCTCTTATGCCGATTCGCTGGAGCGCTATTTCAACACGGGCGTCCGCCGTCATGGCATCGCTGCATGGACTGCCGCGGTGATACCCGTACTGATAATCTCGGTCTGGATCTACTATTTGTTGTATAGCCTCAATCCGGTGCTGGCGTGGGCAGGGAACGTGATAGTGCTTTATCTCATCATGGGCTTTCGTCAGTTCAGCTATTCATTGACTGAAGTCAGCGAGGCCCTCAAGAATGGAGACCTGTTTCTCGCGCGCGACCTGCTCAGCGAGTTGCACGGGGTGGAAGCAGGCGATTTGAGCAACCAGGAAGTTGCCCGGACCACCATCGAGATGGGTTTGATCTATTCACACCGTTATGTGTTCGGGATTATTATTTGTTTCGCAATATTGCCGGGACCGCTAGGCGCAATACTGTACCGCCTCGCTGAGTTATTGAGTGAGCGTTGGGGCACCCGCAAGGACGCGTTTGGGGATTTTGCCGTAAAAGCCTTCGAGATCATAGACTGGCTTCCGGCAAGGCTTACTGCCATGAGTTTCGCCGTTGCAGGTAATTTCGAGGATGCCCTTTACTGCTGGCGCGTCCAGGCGGCATCATGGGTAGACAGCAACCAGGGCATCATTCTGGCCAGCGGTGCGGGTGCGCTTGGGGTTTGCCTGGGAGACCCGATGCATGCTGCGGGCAGCAAGCACTATCGTCCCGAACTTGGTGTGGGCGAAGAAGCCGACGTGGATTTTTTGCAAAGCACCATTGGCCTGGCCTGGCGTACCCTGGTGCTGTGGCTGATGCTGCTTCTACTGCTGGAGATCGCCAGTTGGGCCGGGTAAGCGAAAAAGAGTAGCTTATCTAATTGATAATTGATGGACAAGCCCGATGTATTTGAAATCCCTTTATTAGCCGGTCTGTGAGGTTTTCATGCCAGAACCATTAGTGATCGCCCGCTCGGACCACGTAGTCGGATTATTACCCCAATTTGCCAATCGCCACGGCTTGATCACTGGCGCGACCGGTACCGGCAAAACGGTGACATTACAGGTGTTGGCCGAGCGATTCTCCTCAATTGGCGTGCCCGTATTCATGGCTGACATCAAAGGCGACCTGGGGGGACTTTCCGCTCCAGGCGCGGCTTCGCTCAAAATGAAAGAGCGTCTTGGTCAACTCAAGCTCGATGAACCCGAATGGGCGGCGTGCCCGGTTACATTCTGGGACATTTACGGAAAATCCGGGCATCCGGTGCGTGCGACCATCTCGGACATGGGGCCTCTGCTGCTCGGACGCCTGTTCAATCTGAACGATACGCAACAGGGCGTGCTGACGCTGGTATTCAAGATTGCGGACGATAACGGGCTACTGCTGCTCGATATAAAAGATCTTCGCACCATGTTGCAGTTTGTCGGCGCGAACGCCAAGGATTTCACGGTCCAGTATGGCAACGTATCCGCTGCCTCGATAGGTGCCATCCAGCGTTCGCTGCTGGAGATCGAGCAGCAAGGAGGCGACAATTTTTTCGGCGAATCAATGCTCGACATTAATGATCTGATTCAGGCCGACGGCAGTGGCAGGGGCATGATCAATATTCTCGCTGCCGAAAAGCTGATGAACTCGCCCAAGCTGTATTCCACCTTCCTATTGTGGATATTATCGGAACTGTTCGAGCATCTTCCCGAAGTTGGCGATCCGGAAAAGCCGAAGCTGGTGTTTTTCTTTGATGAAGCCCATCTACTGTTTAATGAAGCGCCCAGGCCTCTGCTTGAGAAAGTGGAGCAGGTGGTGAGGCTGATACGCTCCAAAGGCGTGGGCGTGTATTTCGTGACCCAGAATCCGCTGGACATTCCGCAGAATGTCCTCGGCCAGCTTGGCAACCGTGTACAGCATGCGCTGCGCGCGTTCACCCCGCGCGATCAGAAGGCGGTCAGGTCCGCAGCCCAAACCATGCGCGCCAACCCCGATTTCGAGACCGAAAAAGCAATTACAGAGCTCTCGGTCGGCGAAGCTCTTGTATCGCTGCTGGATGAGAAAGGCCGTCCGTCCATGGTTGAGCGTGCGTTTATTTTGCCGCCTGCGTCGAGAATAGGCTCCATCACGGAGAGTGAACGGAAGGCCATTATCAAGTCCTCTGTTATTTTCGGGCATTACGAACAGCTGGTGGATCGTGAATCGGCGTATGAAATAATCAAAAGCCGTACAGAACTTAAACAGGACGTCGGGAGTGAGGCAACATCAAAGCCAGCCGGGGAAGGCAATGCCGGCTCCAGAGGCAGTATGATGGACATGCTGGGCGGTATGCTGCTTGGCAAGACCGGGCCCAGAGGGGGCCGGCAGCCCGGCATTCTCGAAGCGGCTGCCAAAAGCGCGTCCCGCTCCATTGGTTCGCAAGTTGGCCGTGAAATCTTCAGGGGAGTATTGGGCGGCATCTTCGGTGGCGGCCGGAGGCGCTGATCGAGATGATATACAATCACTGCTGTGAATCGAAACCGTCCAGATTTTGCAGTCGTGCGTTGCACACGGGTTTCCTGTCGATCTGCACTTATCATCACCTGTAATGCTTGCGAACCTATCTCTAATAAGGCAGGAGGGGCGGTAATGCGTTTGATCGCGGTGTTTTTCTTGATAACGGTCGTCACGGGCTGTGCGACTACAGGGCAGATTCAGGGTGAGCGCCCTGACGGTCCACTGCCTGCCACAACGCGGCCTGTCTATAATCTTGCCGGCTACTCGCCCGCGTTCAAGGATGGGTATATTGATGGTTGCGAAACTGCAAAAAAAACGCGTTACGGATTCAAGGATCAACGCCGGTTTGCCGCCGATAGTCAATATAAGCTGGGCTGGAATGACGGGTTCAGTATTTGCGAGCGCAAACCATGATTGGAAATGAGGCGAGGAAATTGCAAGTGACGTGCCTTCGGTAACGCGTGCTCCGTGGCTGGGCTATAATAGCGTTTTTTGCAGCTTTGCCATGAAACGTTTCCTTCCCCTGTTGCTGTGCCTGTTCGCGTTACCCGTGACCGCCCAGCAATCGCAGCTCTACATAGTGCCGCAGACCCTGTCCTTGGCGGCAAAGTCTTATGTTCTTGCCGACTTTCAAAGCGGACAGACTCTGGTCAGCCAGAATGCTCGCGAGCGCGTTGAACCTGCATCGCTTACCAAGCTGATGACAGCATATGTGGTTTTCTCTGCCCTTCATCAGAAGCGCATCAGCCTGACGCAGCAGGTGGCGGTATCGGAGCGCGCATGGCGCAGTCCGGGTTCGCGCATGTTTATCGAACCCAGCAAACCCGTCACGATTGATGAATTGATGCGCGGCGTGATCGTGCAGTCCGGTAATGATGCATGCATAGCACTGGCAGAGGCGGTTTCGGGTTCAGAGAGCGGCTTCGTGCAGTTAATGAATAAAGAGGCGAAACGTCTTGGCATGAAGGATACCCGTTTTGCCAATTCAACCGGTCTCCCGCATCCGGAGCACTACAGCACAGCGCATGATCTCGCCCTGCTGGGCGCTGCGATGATTCGTGATTTTCCGGAGTACTATCCGCTTTATTCTCTACGCGAGTATACATACAACAAAATTTCCCAGCCCAACCGTAACCGGTTGCTGTGGCTCGATCCCAATGTGGACGGACTCAAGACAGGGCATACGGAAGCAGCCGGCTACTGCCTCATTACCTCCGCAAAACGGGGCGACCGGCGGTTGATTTCCGTGGTGATGGGAACAGCCTCCGACAGCGCCCGCGCCATGGAGAGCCAGCGCCTGTTGAATCACGGGTTTCAATTCTACGATACAGTACGCCTGTATCCCAAGGAGCATGAAGTGATTGCCATCCAGCTATGGAAAGGCGCACAGGATACGCTCAAGACGGGATTCGGTTATGATGTCTACTTCTCGCTTCCCAAATATCAGGTGGATAAGCTGAAAGCCAAAATGGAATATAAGCAGCCTCTGGTTGCTCCCATCAATGCAGGACAAAAAGTAGGCAGGGTAAAATTTACGATAGATGGCAAGCTTGTGGCTGAACACCCGCTGGTAGCATTGGAAACCGTGGATGCCGCAAACGTTATTGGCCGTGCCTGGGATAGCATGCGGTTGATGCTTAATTAGGCAATGCGTGCGCGCTCCGGTACCCGTTTATGAACAAGGTTCATCATGATTTATCTCAACGGTGATTTCCTGCCTATCGAGGAAGCACGCGTTCCCGTGCTGGATAGAGGTTTCATTTTTGGGGACGGCGTGTATGAAGTCATCCCTGTTTATTCTCATAAGCCCTTTCGACTGGCTGAACACCTGCTTCGCTTGCAGCACAGCCTTGATGGTATTCGCCTGCAAAATCCACATTCCGACGAAGAATGGGGCAGTCTGGTGGAACAAATTATCGCGAGCAACGATGGCGACGATCAATACCTCTACCTGCATGTGACCCGGGGCGTGGCCCGGCGGGATCATGCCTTTCCAAAAGGCGTTATTCCAACCGTTTTTATCATGAGCAACCCCTTGCTTGCGCCACCCCGGGAGTTGCTCGCTACTGGTGTTGCTGCTATCACGGCCGATGACAATAGATGGCTACGCTGCGACATCAAGGCAATTTCGCTGTTGCCCAACGTACTGCTACGCCAGATGGCGATTGATGCAGGCGCGATGGAGACGATATTGTTGCGGGACGGATTCATGACCGAGGGGGCCGCCAGTAATATTTTTCTGGCAAAAGATGGGGTACTGCTCGCGCCGCCAAAAAATCATCTGATGCTGCCTGGAATTACCTATGATGTCGTGCTTGAGTTGGCGGCGGCTGAAAAGATTCCGTGTGAAGTCAGAGAGGTTTCCGAGTATGAATTACGTACGGCGCAGGAGCTATTACTGACCTCTTCGACCAGAGAAATCATGCCCGTCACCCGCCTTGATGGCAAACCGGTAGGCGAAGGGAAGCCGGGCGCGATGTTCGCACGGCTCTATAGGCTCTATCAGAGTTATAAACAGACGACCATGCGAGGTAGCGCCAAGATTCTGGAGGTTCACAATCGGTGAGTTCGTCCGACCAGCCCACATTGATTGAATACCCCTGTGATTTTCCCGTCAAGATCATGGGGCGGGTGGGTTCCTTGTCGGGTTCGCCGGCCAGTCCCGCGCCCCTGGAGCATCGCCGGCAGGAATTTACCCAGGCAGTACTGATGATGGTGAAGCGCCACGCGCCTGATTTTGACGATGCAACCCTGGAGGTCAGGATCAGCAAAAAGAATAATTATCTCAGTCTTACCTGTACCGTTCGCGCTGTTTCTCGCGAACAACTTGACGCGTTATACCAGGAACTGTGCGATCATCCCCTGGTGGTAATGGTGCTTTAACAAGTCCCAAATTCTGAAGATCCCGGGATTTATTCATTATGTACTCCCTATACTCCCTATCCCCGGAACCAGGTCTTCAGCCAGTAGCAGACAGTTCGGACAATAAAATCAGGCATGTCGGCATGGTGGATTATCTTTCCACATGGCAGGCAATGAAGGACTTTACCGCCTCCCGCACGGAGAATACGCCCGATGAAATCTGGTTGCTGCAACATCCGCCGGTCTACACGCAAGGCGTAGCGGGCAAGCCGGAACACCTGCTTCACAACAACGGGATTCTCGTCATACGGACAGATCGCGGCGGCCAGATCACTTATCACGGTCCGGGTCAGGTCATCGCCTATTTGCTACTGGATATGCGGCGTCTCAAACTGGGCGTGCGCGAGCTGGTCAGAAAAATGGAAGGCGCCGTGGTAGACTTGCTACGCGACTACAACATCGAAGCTGAAGGCTCAAGGGATGCGCCGGGGGTATATGTGACGGGCGCAAAAATCGCGGCGTTGGGATTGAAAATAAAAAAAGGCTGCTGCTACCATGGCCTTGCCCTCAACGTAAACATGGACCTTGTTCCATTTGCCTCGATTAATCCTTGTGGCTATTCCGGATTACGTGTAACTCAAACAAGCGATTTGGGAATAAGCGACGGTCTGGAAGTACTGAGCAGCAAGCTTGGCAAAAAATTGCAGGCCCGAATTTATATTTAAGGAATCATAGCTTCTTGTCATGACAACTGAAATTCGCCAGAAAGGTGCCGCTAAAACCGCGCGCAATCCTATCAAGATTACACCGCAAAATCCGGGTGAAGTGCTGCGCAAACCATCCTGGATTCGGGTACGTTCGTCCAACAGCCAGGAGTTCTACGAAGTCAAACGGATTCTGCGGGAACAAAAACTGCACACAGTGTGTGAAGAAGCGTCCTGCCCCAATATTGGTGAATGCTTCGGCAAGGGTACGGCCACCTTCATGATATTGGGCGATCTCTGCACCCGCCGTTGCCCATTCTGCGACGTGGCGCATGGCAAGCCCTTGGCACCGGATGCGCAGGAGCCCTTGCACCTGGCGCAATCAATCGCGGCCATGAAGCTGAAATACGTGGTTATTACCAGCGTCGACCGTGACGATCTGCGTGATGGAGGCGCCCAGCATTTTGTGGACTGCATACGCGAAGTGCGCGCTCATTCGCCGCAGACAAAAATAGAAATTCTTGTACCGGATTTTCGTGGCAGACTGGAAGTCGCGCTGGAAAAACTGTTCGCCGGTCCGCCGGACGTGCTGAATCATAATCTGGAAACTGTTCCACGGCTCTACAAGCAGTGCCGCCCGGGCGCCGACTACGCGCATTCGCTCAGGTTATTGAAGGACTTCAAAGCGCGTTTTCCGGATATCCCTACCAAGTCCGGATTAATGCTGGGGTTGGGAGAGACCGACGATGAAATTCTTGAGGTGCTGCGCGATTTGCGTGCAAATGATGTAGAAATGCTCACGATCGGACAGTATCTGCAACCCAGCACCGGACATCTACCCGTGCTGCGCTACGTGCCACCGGAAGGATTCAAGGAATTGGAACGTGCTGCAATTGAAATGGGATTCAGTAATGCGGCCTGCGGGCCTATGGTGCGCTCAAGTTATCATGCCGATAAGCAGGCGCATGAGGCGGGTATCAAATAGCAGCGATCAGGCGATTCTATCCAAGAGAGGATATTGACCACCAGCAAAGTAACGCACATTAACAGGAGTCGCGCGATGCGTATCACTACGGTATTTTTGGTCGGGCTTTGCATTTCCATCTCTGCCTGTGCGAGCGGCGCGACGGGAGCCGATTCTCTTTCGGACGAAGATATCGCAAACGGCTTGAAGCAAGCGCTCACTCAAGGCGCCCACGCGGCGGTGGATAAACTGGGGGTGATGAACGGATTTCTTGAAAATCCAAAAGTGAAAATTCAGTTGCCCGGATCATTGCAGAAAGTGGAAGGCGTCATGCGCACGGTGGGCTTGAGCAAGCATGCCGATAGTTTGGTCACAACCATGAATCGCGCAGCGGAAACAGTCGCAGCCGAAGCCAAGCCCTTGCTGGTGAACGCAGTGCAGGAGATGTCAGTGGAAGACGCCAGGGGGATACTTGCAGGGGGTAACGATGCGGCAACGCAATACTTCCGTAACACGACTTCCGACGCATTGTCTCAGAAATTTTTACCGATTGTGAAAAACGCGACCGATCAGGCTGGCCTTCTTAAAAAATATAATGAATTCGCGAGGAAGGGCGCGAAACTTGGCCTGGTGACGGAAGAAAATGCAAATATCGAAAACTACCTCACCCAAAAGACGCTGGACGGAATCTTTCTGATGATGGCGGAGGAGGAGCGCGCAATCAGGGATGATCCGATGGGTCAGGGTAACAAGTTGTTGCAGCGGATGTTTGGCTCACTGAAGTAGTTTGTACCCAAAACTCCCCCTTTACAATAATAGTCTACGGCGGATACCGGCATCGCCGATATCATATGGGAATAAGCCTGCCTGAACTTAGCAGCTTTTGAAATACCAGCTCCTCTTCCTGTAGCCGAATTACAACCGTCAAGTTCGAATGCGTGACGTAGATGACTGCACTGATATCGTTCGGTTCTCTGCGATATGCCGGCAACACCGGTAAGAGCGACATTCACCGTTCGGCAACCCGTGCCGGGATGTTGACGTTGACGAACTTATCGAAGATATCCTCAAATTTGTTTCGGTATACGTTCAGCTGCGGGTCCTTTCTGTATGCGTCCGCAAGCTCAAGCACGGCCTTGTTAAAGATCTCGTCCCCCGTGGAAGGGGGTAGCGTTACGGATCCGTGCGTAGCAAACTCATCCTTCCAGCGAGCGCGTACGAGTGACCAGAAGTCGGAGGTGGACCTCCAATAAGCCAGCCCGGGTTCAAAATCATAGCCTTCAATGCGACGGTAGTCGTTGAAGCCGAACTCCCGGACCAACAACGTGTCTTTTCCGTCTGCTGCGCGTATTACCTTGGTGCTGTCCTGTTCGTGCGTCCAGCCCTGTGGGGTAATCGTGTGGCGATGCTCTGTATTGATCAACTGGTAGTCACTACGCTTCGTGTATTCCCGACGTGGCAGTGGCCGCCAGCTGCGGTCCGAGGTCCAGGTTGACACGCCGTACCTGTGATTCCACTTGCCGTTGCCGGAATAACGAGGTGCGTCATTCACTTCATAGACGAGTTGCGTCCATGTGCCAGGTACCGTGGCGGCATCCCGTTTTCGTTGCTCGTAACGATGGCCCCCCACGTAAACCCAGTGCATGGGCGATTCGAATACCCAGTCCTGGCGCCAATGTTTGGTGACGCTGCCACCGCCCATCACGAGAATATGTTGCATCGAGATCCGCTTGCCGGTGTCTTCGACGAGTACGACGGTTTCAAAGCCTGTGCTACGCTTGGGTTTCTTGCGCTCGTAACCCGGCTTTAGCACCACAGTCTCGTCGAAACTGAACTGGACCTCATAACCACCCTGCATTGCGAGAATAGCACGGCGATCGCAATCGTATGAAAGTTCCCCTGGAGCACAGGAAGCTACCGGACGCTCAACAGTCGGATAGGCGGACGGGGATGGAACCGGGGAAGGTTTTGCGAGATGAGATGTGCCAGCGCATGCGGTAAGCATCAATAGCATGAGCGGGAATATTGTGATTGTAAACCAATTTTTCATGATCGAATGGCGCGGCAGGCCTGTTTATTCAGACGTAAATAGTAACTATTATTATTTACAAAGTAAAGGAGACTGCCCGGAGGCCTCTCCGTATGAGCCTGGCTCGATGGTTTCGGTAGGCTCGTATCTAGCTGCCGGCTTCTTTCTTTTCCTCAGCCAGCTCTTCGGTGAGCCAGGCAATGAGGTTCCCGATCAGCTTGTCGCCTGCTTCGGTCAGCGCCCGTACTGCGCCTGCAGCATTTGCTGTGGGCGCAGTACGCTCGATATCAAAGCTACGCTGCGCCAGTAGCGAGCGCGAACCGGTTTCGATGAGGCTGGCGCGCAATTTGATTATCGCTCGGCTCCGATCGATGGTATCGAATACCTGGGTAAATTCTTCAAGTTCCAGCCGCAACGTGTAATCGGTCCGCGCACCGTCGGCGGCGCTTACGACGCCTTCATCGCTGATCCCGGCGATCCGGCTCCTGATCCGCTGGGTGAGCAGTACCGCAGGCGAGGCAGCCCAGCGATTGCTCGCATAGGCGTACGATTGAGCGAGATCATGATATGCCAGGCGATAATGAATCGCCGAGCTGTCGAGCCACGTTGGCGCTGTAGCATCCGCTACGAGCAAGCTGGCCTTCAGCCGTCCATTGCCGGTTGATTCACTGTCAGATACTGTTACCAGCCGCTGCTGACCGAAGTCGTATACGGCGACCGGTGTCTGCGTCCGGGCCGCAGCGCATCCCGCGAGTGTCAGGATTGCAAGAACCAGAAAATTTTTCATTGTGATTTTTCCCGAGGTGGTATAAAACCATCTTCTCCTGGGCCGGGTGGCGGTGGCGATCTGCCAAACAGCAAGCTCCGTGGCTGCTCTTCCAGTTGCAGGAGAACGCGATCCACACTGCGGGAGTTGCGCTGGATTCCTTCAGTGGCTTCACGCAGTTTGTGCATCGTCGCGGTGAGCTCTCCGGCAGTCTGAGAAAAGCTGTCGATCGTCCCTCCCTGCTGATTTAGCTTCGACGTTATCTGGTTGAGGTCGACTACGAGTTGCTCCGTATGCTTCAATACCGAGCTTGCGTCGGCCGCCAGGCCCGGCAACGTTTTAAGCCCGGGCTCCAGCTGGCCGATGACATGGTGCAGGCGCCCCGTCATCGCATCCGTATTTTCCAGTATATGTGCGAACCGGGTTCGGTTCTGATCATTGAAAAGGAGATTCAGGCGTTCCATGAATCCATTGGCATTGCTGAGGAAAAGCTGCGCGGAACTGGTTATGCTATCCAGCGCGGAGGGACGCAAGGGAATCTGCGCAAGGTTGTCTGAATCTGTTTTCAATCTCTCGGCTTCACCGCCTTCGTCGTTCAATTGCACGTACGCCAGGCCTGTCAAGCCTTGATAGCCAAGTTGTGCAAACGCATTCTTCGTCAATGGCAGATCCCGATCAACGGCAATACGGATGTGAATGGTGTGCGAATCTTCCGGGTCCAGGCGAATGCTCTCCACTTTGCCGACAGTTACCCCGCGATAGCGTACCGTTGCCTGGGAGTTGAGGCCTGTTACCGGAATCTCCGACACCAGCAGATATTTGTCACGCGTCATGGTATCGCCGCCGAACCACATGGCAGCGACACCCAGGGCTGCACCTAGAAAAATTACGAATAAACCCGCCGCAAGGGCATGGGCACGGTTTTCCATAATTATCCCCTATTAAATATTGCTATGGTTCTCCAATGACCTCTTGCCACGTTCACCGCAGAAAAAGTTCCTGACAAACGAATGGTTTGTTTTGAGCACTTCTGGTAACGTTCCCAGCGCCACGATACGTTGTTCCGCCAGAACCGCGATACGGTCGGAGAGCGCCACCAGGGTGTCAAGATCGTGCGTTGCCATGACAATGGTCAACGTCAACTCTTGACGCATTGTCTGGATCAGCTTGACGAACGCCTCGCTTAATTCAGGGTCAAGACCTGCGGTGGGCTCGTCCAGAAACAGCAGCTCGGGATCCAGGGCCATTGCTCGCGCCAGCGCAATGCGTTTGATCATGCCGCCGGAAAGCTCTGCCGGCATCTTGGTCGCGTGTTTTATATCGATGTCCACCATTTTAAGTTTGAGCATCACAAGCTTGCGTATCATGCCTTCATCAAGTGCCCGCAATTCGCGCATGGGAAGAGCGACGTTGTCATATACCGACAGGGCACTGAACAGTGCGCCTTTTTGAAACAGCACACCGCAGCGGTTGCGCATGTCCTGCAGTTTTTTACGGTCGCCATACAGAGGTAAACCAAAAACGCGTACTTTCCCTTGAGCCGGCTTCTCCAGGCCGAGCATCTGTCGCATCAAGGCGGTCTTTCCGCTACCGGACCCGCCCACCAGCGCAAGCACTTCCCCGCGATGTACGCCGAGATTGATGTTTTCGTGAACAACGTGGTTCCCGTATCGTGTATACAGTCCCTCAACTTCGATAATGCACTCTCCAGCCATCATCCGATTATCGCCTACCGTAATCCGAAATCTGAAAAAATGACGGCAAAAATCGCATCAATGATAATTACGACGGTAATAGAGGTTACGACTGAATTTGTGGTGCCTTCACCCAGACTTTCGGTATTGGACTTGATTCTCAGCCCGAAATGACAGGAAATCAGCGCTATCATCATGCCGCATACAACGCCTTTGCCCAAACCCAGCCATAAATTTGCAATAGGTACCACATCGGGCAGCTTGCTTAAAAAAAACTGGTGACCCAGTCCCAGTTGAATTTCGGCAACGACCATTCCCCCTATCAAGGCTATAGCGCTGG
Organism: Nitrosospira briensis; assembly: GCF_900115125.1. GTDB lineage: Bacteria > Pseudomonadota > Gammaproteobacteria > Burkholderiales > Nitrosomonadaceae > Nitrosospira > Nitrosospira briensis_A. Next base: position 52,331 of record NZ_FOVJ01000005.1, read on the forward strand.
TCCATAGCACAACCAATGGCATCGCGATACCCAGTGCAATTACTTTGGGCCACACCAGCCGCAGGCTGTGGGGTATTCCCATCACAGTCAGTGCATCAAGTTCTTCGGTCACTCTCATCACGCCAAGTTGCGCAGTCATGGAAGAGCCGGAACGGCCTGCAACCAGTATTGCGGCGAGTACCGGACCGAGTTCCCGCACAATGCTTACGCCCAGGATATTGATGATGAATATATCCGCACCAAACATCTGCAATTGCCTGGACGAGAGGAAACTCAGCACGACGCCAATGAGAAAGCCTACCAGAGCGGTGATCCCCAATGCTTGCGCGCCGGTACGATATAGATTTGCGGAAATTTCACGCCAGGGAATGTGCAGAGGGTGACCAACCAGATATATTGAATCCAGCAACAGCTGGCCAGAAAGCATTATCAGGTTGGTCAAATGTTCCCACAGCAGAAAGACCGCCTTTCCAAGCACCGTAACTGGCCACAAGCGATCACGGGCGGGAGGTGCAGGAGGCGGGGGCATTTTTTCAAGGCGGTTGAACAGTCGTTCATGCTCAGGCTGTAGCGCCAGGTGCCTGGGATGGCGCTCGCCCCACGCTTGCCAGAGTAGAACCGCGCCTGCGTCATCCATGTGGGCTATCCCGGTAATATCCCAGTGCAGTTCTGGATTTGTCGCATATCCGGCCAGTTCGGCTGATAGCGGCTGCAGCTGATGACAAAGAGCAGCAAGCGTGCAATCCCCGGCAAGCATCAGACGAGATGCGCCGTCCTCGCCAGTAACGAGGCGCAATACCAACTGTGAATTGCCGCCTTGATTCTCCGGCATTATATTGTCTCCGGGAGCGAGCTATAGAAAAGAGATGTCGCCGTTTATATCGTTCCCTCGTTTCTCTAAGGTTATTCTACTTTTGAAGCCAAAAGAGCCATATCGTTCGCGCGACTCGGAGATTAAGATGCAAGAGCAGGGCAGTTATAGCTAGTAGGACGCGTTAGAGGTTTTCAGGTCAAGCATACAACGTGCCGCCGCCCAATAAGAACAAATTCCAAAAATTGCCTTGCTATCCTTGAATTGATTCACCTGCAATTCCTGCCTTCTCGCGTTAACCTGTCGAACGCCTTCTGCCCTCCGGCCACTCGGGCCGCTCATGCCGGAAATTCTTACACCGTTTAATTTATCGGCAAGTCCTTTTCAGATAACCCTTTGAAAAAGTGGATATATATATTTTGGCATAAGATTTGCTTTATGGATAGCAGGGTGGGTCATTTCAAACCCGGCCTCAGGAAGAGCAGTCACACCATGGCGGTTAAAGCTGATGAGGCAGGCTGGCTTATTCAACAGGTTTAAAGCAGTAGCGGCAGTAGCAACAGAGGAGGGTACTACCAATAACAATAACCATATAAAAATAATAATAAAACTAGTCAGGGTCGAGTGCTGTTTTCTGAAAAATGAAGATCGTGCTCCGACTCTGATTTTTTTTACTGAATGCCTGCCCCCATAAGCTGTCCATAAAAGCCCTCCGCGGCGGCACCCATTTACGCGAAGCTTCCCTTCCATGGGAGAAGCTTGCTCAAGAGTAAAAGGCGCACTAGTACAATGGTTTACGTGCGCGCCGAGGAAGCCGGCATCGGCTTGTCTTTAACAGCGGAACATACCAAATCGGCCTTATCGAGCAGATAACGCTCCATCGAATCATTCAACGCACATTTCGGAACGGATGTGAACCCACTGGTTTGAATCACCCAATGATGCCAAAATGCAGGTCGCGATATAACAGGAATATAATGAGAGCGGGTCACAGGCGGTCCTGGGAAATTTGAACCAGCCTGAATCCGCGCCTCGGCGCTGACAGACCTGGAACCGGTAGAAAAAATACCGGCGGCTAACTCGGTAGTTTCTTGCAAAAATCCGGGCTGCTCGTAAAACGGAAAGGCTCGCGTTCGAACTGACTACGAAAACGATACCAAGCGAGGGGAAATGATTGCAATTGTTAATCCTCAGTTTTATGGGGTTCATGGAATTGCTCGTTACATCGATTCGTTTCTTAATAACCTGCCAGAGGGATATCCTACGGTATATCTGATTACCGGTGATGAGAATAGAGAAGAGCGCAGCTACCCTGGTGTGGAGATAATCCACCTTTCATATAGTTCAGGCCGCTTGAGCCTGTTTACCTGGGGGTGGCAGGCACGCAAACTGATTATCCGGATGTACGCGGAAGGTAAAATTCGTTGGGTTAACCTTCATTTTCCGCCATTGATTCCTGGATTGTTATTACCCAGGCATGTGCCGGTGGTGCTGACCGCGCACACGACCTATTTAGGGATGTCGGGCCGGTTTTACCCAACCCGCCACTTCGAGAGCCAGTGGGGGCACGCATCGCTCGCCGTGAAGTCATGGATGGAACACAGGATCTTCGATTTGACTAGCGAAGTGATCACCTTGACCGAGCAGGGGCGCCAGGAGGTATTGGCATACGGATTCCGGGGGCCGGTTACGGTTATTCCGAATGGCGCGGATGTGTCGCTCTTTACGCCTGACGACGCGATTGAAAAGGACATCGACGTATTGTTCTGCGGCCGCATCGAGTTCCGCAAGGGCAGCCGTGCGATGGCAGAGCTGTGCCGCCGGCTGGTTGCACTCAAGCCCGACATCCAGATCTGCATTGTCGGCTACGGAGACGATGAAAGTTGGGTCAAAGAGGCAATGGCCCCTTATGCCCGAAACGTGCGCATGACAGGCAAGGTATCGTTCTCCGAAACGCAACGCTATTACAATCGCAGTCGCGTCTATGCTTCCACATCGTATTACGAAGGACTGCCAGGGACCTGTCTGGAGGCTATGGCAATGGGAGTGCCCCCGGTTGTGTGGGATTTTTTGTTCTATCGTGGCTTGGTCAACGAAGGCGAAACGGGGCTTCTGGCGGCTCCCAATGACTTCAATGCAATGCCGGCGAAGGTGTTGGAACTGCTTGCATCGCCACAGCGTGCCGAGGAATTGGGCAGGAACGGGCGGGTCCTCCTGGAGCGCGAATACAACTGGAAGAAGTTGGCCCGGGAGGTGCTAGATGTATTCAAACCATGACGTAGAGAAAGAAAGACCTCTCAACTCCCTCAGAGTGATGATGGTGGGTCTACGGGGCTGTCCTGGCGTGCAGGGGGGAGTGGAAGCGCACGCCGAGCATCTGTGCCCGTTGCTTGCCGATCTCGGGTTCGATGTAACCGTGCTGACGCGATCTTCTTTTCAGCCGTCCGAAGTCGGGCCGAAATGGAAGGGCGTAAGGTTGATCACGATCTGGGCGCCCCGGTCCAAGGGGCTCGAAGCATTTATTCACACGTTCTTTGGAGTGATATACGCTGCCGTCGACCGGCCCGATGTCCTGCACATACACGCGGTTGGTCCCGCAATTATGGCCTTGCCTGCCCGGATATTGGGGCTGAAGGTGGTGGTGACCCACCACGGACCTGATTATGATCGTCAGAAGTGGGGGCGCTTCGCTCGTTTCGTGCTTCAGCTTGGGGAATTTTTCGGCATGCGCATGTCGCAGAGGCGTATTGTAATTTCTAATGTCATTCGGGAATTGGTGCGCAAGAAGCACAAAGTCGACAGTGACCTGATTCCTAACGGGGTAGTGTTTCCAGAAATGCCGGTTACATCACAAGCGTTGAAATCTTTTGGGCTGGACGCGGGACGTTATGTGTTGCTGGTGAGCCGGCTGGTACCCGAAAAACGGCACAAGGACCTGATCCAGGCCTTCCAGTTGGCTGGTCTGCCTGACTGGAAGCTAGTTCTGGTGGGAAGTTCGGATCACCCCGATGCGTACGTGCGGGAAGTGAAGGAGATGGCAGGACGGACAGCAAATGTTGTGATGACCGGTTTTCAGACTGGAGAGGCACTCCGTGAATTGTATGCGCATGCCGGTATGTTCGTATTGTCGTCATCACACGAAGGTTTGCCCATTGCAATGCTGGAGGCCTTGAGCTACGGTTTGCCAGTGATTGCCAGCGATATTCCTGCCAACCTGGAGGTCGGGTTGTCGGCAGAGCATTATTTTCCCCTCGGAAATGTTTCGGTTTTATCGAAACGCCTGACCGAGTTCTCGCGGATACCTCTGGAGAACAGCGACCGGGAATGGCGCCGCGAGTGGGTGCGTGAGCGCTACGATTGGCGCGACATCGCCGTACATACGGGGGAAGTGTACGCGGCAGTTGCCGGGCGGCAACTGCCGATTCCAAGGCAGCACACATCTTTGCGCACTCGCACTGTGAAATAACCCGGCCGGTCATTCCCTAATGATGGTGAGGATGATCCGGAGAATATGTTCTCCGAGTAGCGGATGGCTTCTCAACGTGAATCTGGTAACTTTCGTGGCAGGCAACGCAATTCTTCATGGATTCGCTCAGTTGGCGCAAGGTATACCTGGAATCTTTCAAAGCTTCTGCGTCAGCAGCTATCTCATCGAACGCCTTGTGGACCGACATGCCAAGCTGCATGAATTCCCGGGGTAGCACTGACTTGAGATGGTCTTCGCCCTTGTGAGCCATGCCCATGCCAAGCGAGCGGGCGTGGGCCGCGATCGCCGTCATATCTTCCTTGTAGAGCGCTTCCAGAATTTTTTGCGTTCCTGATAGCAGAGCCCGCATTTCCGTCAATACGTGATCCCGCTGAAGCTCGGTAAGATGCAGAACCTGACGTTTATCAATGTCGTCCGCAGTCGCAGCAGCGGTAACGAAAATCAGCGCAATCGCGAAAATGTTCTTCAACTCGATCTCCGGTTAGATTCAGTTTCCAGCCTTCATGTTGTTCCCGAATTACTGCCACTTGCCAGCCAGTTCCCTCATCTATCGGGTCATTCCTGTGGAAGCAGCCACAAGGGTGAATCAATGGATTAGCCCTGGCTCGCCAGCCTTTTTGCGCGTAGGTCATGCGCATCGGCGCCTGTAACCTCCACCTCGATAAAATCACCTGGTTTTACGTTTTTTACCTTGCTGACATAAACGACTCCGTCGATTTCGGGAGCATCGGCAGTGCTGCGGGCGACAGCCTTGTTTTTCTGTATCTCATCCACCAGCACGATCATGCGGCTCCCGATCTTTCGGGCAAGACGCGCTGCACTGATCTTTTCCTGCACCGCCATGAAGCGGGCGCGGCGTTCTTCTTTCACCTCTTCCGGAACGTGATCCGGCAGGGCGTTGGCCACGGCGCCCTCAACTGACGAGTAGGCGAAGCAGCCGACCCGGTCCAGCTGCGCTTCCTGAAGGAAATTCAGGAGCTCTTCAAATTCTGCTTCGGTCTCACCGGGAAAGCCAACTATGAACGTGCTGCGCAGCGTGATGTCCGGGCATGCGTCCCGCCAGCGCCTGATACGCACCAGATTATTCTCGGAACTGGCAGGCCGCTTCATCGCCTTCAGAATGCGAGGACTGGCATGTTGAAACGGCACATCGAGATAGGGAAGAATCTTCCCTTCAGCCATAAGCGGGATCACTTCATCGACATGCGGATAGGGGTAAACGTAATGCAATCTTACCCAAACTCCGAACTCACCCATAGCGCGCACCAGTTCGGTCATGCGCGTCTTCAGTGGCCTGCCCTGCCAGAACCCGGTGCGGTATTTGACATCGACCCCATATGCGCTCGTGTCCTGGGAAATGACCAGCAGTTCCTTCACGCCTGCGTCGACCAGGTTTTCTGCTTCCTGCATCACCTGATTGACGGGACGGCTGACCAGATCGCCGCGCATGGATGGGATGATGCAGAAAGTGCAGCGGTGATTGCAGCCTTCGGATATCTTGAGGTACGCGTAATGTCTGGGGGTAAGCTTTATTCCCTGCGGCGGAATCAGGCTGGTGTAAGGATCATGTGGCTGCGGCAGATGCATATGAACTGCCGCCATGACTTCCGGCAGGGCGTGCGGCCCCGTCACCGCGAGCACCTGTGGATGCGCCTGCTTCACGACGTCACCACCTTCTTTCGCGCCGAGGCATCCCGTGACGATGACCTTGCCGTTTTCCGCGAGGGCCTCGCCAATGGCATCCAGGGATTCCTCCACTGCGCTATCGATAAAACCACACGTATTTACGACCACCAGATCAGCGTCGTCATAGGTAGAGGACGTTTCGTAACCTTCGGCGCGTAGCTGAGTGAGGATTTGCTCCGAATCCACCAGGGCCTTGGGGCAACCGAGCGAGACAAAACCGATTTTGGGAGGCTGTTGTTTGAGAGATGACATGCAGTTGGCTATGGATGAAAAGAAGTACCGAAGGACATATTCCTGGAAACAATAAACTTCCGGCTCAAAGGCACTCGAGCTTCTTGAAGCTCATGCGTGATGGGCGAACAGGGTGCCCGCCAGCCAGATGGAGCTGATACCGAGCGTTATCAACGCAACCTGCTGAATAGTTGCGTCGATTTCCGGACGCTTGTGCAAGCCGGGAATCAAATCCGACATTGCGACATAAATCATGCTGGCGGCGGCCAGTCCCAGCAGGGAGGGGATGAGGTGATTCATATCCTGCAGCATGAAGTAGGCGGCCATGCCGCCGAGCAAAGTAGCGAAGCTCGAGAAAAGATTGAAAAGGAGGGCTTGGCGTCGAGTATAACCGGAATTGAGCAGAATCAGAAAATCACCAGCTTCCTGCGGGATCTCATGGGCGATTATGGCGATGGAAGTGACAATACCCAGTTGCACGTCCGCCATGAACGCTGCGGCGATGAGTATGCCATCGACAAAATTATGAAAAGTGTCGCCCAGCATGATCATCATGCCGCTGCGGCCATGGTCATGCTGATCCTGGGCCGGGGCCGCAACCAGTGCCGTTCCTTGCAGAGGATCATGCGCCTCGCATTCTTCCGCGTGGCAGTGGCGCCACAACACCAGCTTTTCCAGAATGAAGAATAACAGGATGCCAAACAGTACCGTGGCAGTCATCCGCGCGGGATCTTTCGAGAGTTCCAGCGCCTCCGGCAATGCATTGAGAAAAGCGGCTCCCAACAGTGCGCCGATAGCATATGAGACCAGCATTTGCACCCACGAGGCCCGCGTGTTAAGCGTCAGCGCAGCGGCAAACAAAACGCTTAACGTACCGCCGAACAGGCTGGTTAGAATAATCCAGGTGAGAATAGACATTAGCAGCGCGTCGTGGGAAAGGCGGGATTATACGCTCTTGCAAGGTGCTGCTTGAGGCGATAATGCGATAGCAATAGGACGTGGTGGCATTGATGCGTATTCATGAGCCGCGGCAATACCACGAAGTTCAAGTGTTGTCTTGCTGAACCAGCCAGATCAATCCTGCCATCCGTCCGGTAAGGCCATCCCGGCGATAAGAAAAGAATCTGGCCGGGTCGCTAAAGGTGCAATACATTCCACCGTAGACCTCGGTTACGCCAACGCTTGCCAATCGTTGCCGCGCCAGCAGAAAAAGATCGGCAAGCCATTTGCCCTCATGACAAGGATTGGACGGAACGAAGGCCAGGGCGGCGTTCTTGTCGTGTGAGATAAACGCTTGGCGTACCTCTTCGCCAACTTCGAAGTGATCGGATCCGATTGCCGGGCCGAGCCATGCCATGATGGGGGTATCCAGGGGACCTATCGCCGATATTGTGCGTTCGATGATTCCGTCGGCCAATCCGCGCCAGCCCGCATGGATCACGCCAACCAGGGACCCGGCGTGATCGCACAACAGTACCGGCAAGCAGTCGGCTACGAGTACTGCGCAGACATTTTCCGGGCGCCGGCTGAAGGCGGCATCACCCTCACCGGGGGCCGTGCAATCATCCTCATCGACATTGACGGAAATCGTGCCGTGCACCTGTTTCAGCCATCCAGGTTCGGCTGGCAGAAACCGTCGCAGGAGGGCGCGGTTTTGCTTGACGGTCAACGGGTCGTCACCAACATGATCGCCCAGATTGAGACTGGCATAAGGTGAGGGCTGGCTGCCTGCGCCCCCATTACGCGTGGTGAACAGTGCTTTGACACTGCATGGTGCAGGCCACTCCGGAATGATCCAATCGTTCATGTTTTTGCCGGATGGATGGAATGGAGTTTTCGATCGCGATTCTCGCGCAGCATCAGTAGAAGGCGGTTCATATCTTCAGGCAACGCCGCTTCCCACGCCATCCTGACGTCACGTTGCGGGTGGCTCAATTCCAGCCTTTGGGCATGCAGTGCCTGCCTTGGAAAGCCAGGGAGCGACGGTCCGGCATTCTGGATAATCCTTTTCGGCTTGCCTCCATATACCGCATCTCCCAGAAGCGGATGACCGATGGAGTGCATGTGCACCCGAATCTGATGCGTGCGCCCGGTTTCCAGACTGCACCGGAGCAAAGTACAGTCATCGAATTTTTCCAGTACCTCGTAATGGGTACGCGCTTCCTTGCCGCTCGCGACAACAGCCATTTTCGTGCGCTGTACCGGATGCCGTCCTACCGGCGCATCAACCCATCCGCCAGCCGGCACCCGGCCCAGCACAAGCGCAAGATAATCGCGTTTCACGGTGTGTTTTTGCAATTGCCGCACCAGGCTGGTTTGGGCTTCCAGCGTTTTCGCCACAACCAGCAAACCGCTGGTATCCTTATCCAGGCGGTGAACAATACCTGCACGAGGTATTGCGCTCAATTGCGCGGCGTGATGCAACAACGCATTCAGCATGGTTCCCCGCCAGTTTCCGCTGCCGGGATGCACCACCAGCCCCGCAGGTTTATCAATGACAATGAGCGCTTCGTCTTCGTAAACGATATCCAGTGAAATGGCTTCCGGTACAAAGCCGGTTTCGATGGGATGGCGCGCGGGTTTGACCTCGATCTTTTCTCCGCTCCATACCTTTTGTTTGGGAACGGCTTCAGTTCCATCGACTCTGATACGTTTCTCCCGAATCCAGGTCTGCAGGCGGCTGCGGGACCAATCCGGCAGCAGTTGCGCCAGAGCCTGGTCGAGCCGTGCGCCGGCATGATTCGAGGGAATGGTCAGTTCAATGATGGTTTCAGCAGGTTCAGGCATCAAGGGCTTTGCGCTATAATGGTCAAATCTATTTTTACCAGCAGACGAATTCATTATGTCGCGTAGTGTAGCTTTATTTCTGCTGTTGTTGCTATCCGGGTGCGGGCTCTTCCCGAAGGAACTGAAGGATTCCAAGAGTTGGTCCGCCAGCAAGTATTATTCCGAGGCAAAGACGGAATTGAATGAGGGGAATTACCAGGCCGCCATCAAATTATTCGAAGCACTGGAAGCCCGTTACCCCTACGGGCGCTATGCGCAGCAGGCGCAACTCGAGGTCGCCTATGCGCATTACAAGGATGGTGAACCGGCCACGGCTATTGCCGCCGCTGACCGGTTTATCAAGCTTCATCCCAATCATGCGAATGTGGATTACGCTTATTATCTCAAGGGCCTGGCAAATTTCAATGACGACCTTGGGTTGATGGGTATTGTGTCGGAGAGAATTCTCGGTCAGGACATGAGTGAGCGAGATCCGAAGGCATCCCGCGAATCATTTGAAAATTTCAAGGAACTGGTTACCCGTTTTCCCAAAAGCAAGTACGCGTCCGATGCGGTGCAGCGTATGAAGCATCTGGTTAACGTGGTGGCATTGAACGAAGTGCAGGTCGCGCGTTACTACATGAAACGTGGCGGCTATGTGGCCGCCGCCAACCGTGCCCAATATGCCCTGAAGGAATACCCGCAAACCCCCGCGACAGAAGAAGCACTATTCATCATGGTCAAAGCCTACGATGCGTTGGGAATAACCAGCTTGCGCGACGACGCTGACCGGGTGATGAGAAAGAATTTCCCCGGCAGTCGATTCTTGTCCGATTCCACCGGGTCGGATGGTGAGCCCTGGTGGAGATTCTGGTAAGAAGAGAGGTGGCAGGCGGATGGTTACAGGCCCCGCGGGAGAGTATTTTTTACCAGGATGTGCGGTCTCAAGGATTCAAGCTGAAGAACCAAGCGCGGCTTTTTCCGTCAAGGGCTCGTCTTCCGCAGCTTCATCCTGCAAGCGGATTGCCATGACATCGCACTTGGCGTGATGCAGGACGTCACTTGCTGTTGACCCGAGCAATAAGGCGAGGCCATGGCGTCCATGTGAGCCAATAACTATCAAATCCATATGCTCCTGCTCCGCGAGGCGAACAATTTCCTTTCCCGGCACACCCCACACCATCCATCGGCACTCCGCGTCGACCTTCAGCTGGTCACCGATTTGCTTCAACTTTGATTTTTCCGTTTCCAGCAATTCGTATGTCGAACGTTCATTCAGAGGAATTACGGTTCCATAAGCGGTGTCAGGCATCGGGATATTATCCAGCACGTGAATAATGCTCAATTTCGCCCGAAATATTCGGGCTAGATGCGTCGCCTTGCGGATGACATGATTTCCATGTTCCGAAAAATCCAGTGCAATTAAAATATGATGATAATTATCCATTTTTCATTTCGGAAAACAAGAATGAAGATAGCTCAGTAGAAGACATCAAGCCGGAGAGAGTACAAGATCGGATAAGACCGGTTGTTCCACGATGCCGCCAACAAGTGCAGGCGGGATACAGTGAAATATAATGCTTGCAGACAGTTGGATAGCAGATCAACGTACGGCCTTGGGAGTTGCGCTACGCGCAGAGCCATCTACAAGCGTCTGCTGAGGTTCAAGCATCGTTTTCAAAACTTTCCAGACATTTTCCGCGATTTTTTCTTGTGCCTGAGCCGTAGGATGTATTCCATCAGCCTGGAAAAATTCTCGCTTGTTACCAAAGCCGTCCAAAAGGAACGGTACCAGCTTGACTCCATAGCGTTTGGCCAGCTGCGGGTAAATATCCTGAAACTTTTGCGTGTACGCCATGCCATAATTGGGCGGCAGTTGCATGCCGGCCAACAGCACCTGGGCTTTATTTCGCTGGCAGGCTTCGATGATGGCCGCGAGACTGCCGAAAATGGACTCAATGGAGGCCCCGCGCAACCCATCATTGCCGCCAAGCTCGACAATGACGATATCCGGGCGATGGGTTTTGAGTGCGTGCTGGATGCGGGTCCGCCCACCGGCAGCCGTTTCGCCACTGATGCTGTTGTTGATCAACTTTGTCTGCGATTGCGCTTGCACCCGCTGTTTGAGCAGATCGACCCACCCCGCATCGCGAGGCAGGCCGTAGCCAGCGGACAAACTGTCCCCAAACACCATAATAGTAGGGGTTCCGGATGCGGTAGCAGGTCCCGGTGGGGCTGCTGCGCCTGAGTTGGCGCCAATACTTGACAGGATAAAGAGAATAACCAGGAAACTTTTCATGACAGATAACCTTGTTGTACGGCCCATTGTGCAGGCAATCGGGTTGACCAAGCAAGTAAGCACCGGTGATGAGCAGCTTACAATATTGGAGAATATCAATCTGGAGGTAAATGCAGGTGACTCCGTTGCCATAATCGGAGCATCGGGTTCAGGCAAGTCTACTCTGCTGGGGTTGCTGGCAGGATTAGATACTCCTTCCGAGGGGAAGGTTCATCTTGACGGCGAGGATATTTTCTTGCTGGACGAAGATGCCCGGGCCGCGTTGCGCGGACGCATGCTGGGGTTCGTGTTCCAGTCATTTCAACTGTTACCTGCATTGACCGCGATTGAGAACGTAATGTTGCCCCTCGAGCTAATTGGCGCCGGCAATGCAAACGCCGCCGCATTGGAACTGCTCGAGCGCGTTGGACTCGGAATGCGCCTTAAACATTATCCCAGACAGCTCTCCGGCGGAGAACAGCAGCGTGTCGCCATTGCCCGCGCATTTGTGACTCAACCGCAGTTGGTGCTGGCTGATGAACCGACCGGCAACCTGGATTCCGCTACCGGCGCGCAAATCATAGAACTCATGTTTGAACTGAACCGCGAGCGCGGCACGACACTGGTTCTGGTTACTCATGACGAAGCCATCTCAAGCCGTTGCGCGTGGCGCATTCGGCTGGCGGGTGGAAAAATCGCCGATTGACTCACTGCAAGAAATCTCGACTCGGCAGAAGAGCAATAATGTTGCGCCCCGTGGTATAACGCTTCATTTCTTGCCCAGCTCGAGCTTGGGTAATACAAATCCAATGGAAGCTATTCCTCGAACAAAACCAGCAGAACCGGCAAGCCGTCGTCTCCGCTTTGTGACGGTAGGCGTTTTGCTTGCCGCAGTGATTGCGGCCAGCTGGGTCTGGCGCAACCATGGCGCGACTGACGCCAGGAGCAAGGCAGTCGAGGCCATTCCAGTCATCACTGCTCCGGTTGCGCAAAGTGACGTACCCGTCATACTTGCGGCGAATGGCACGGTATCGGCTCAGCAAACCGTTGCGGTGCGGCCACAGCTTAGCGCCGTGATCAGCGCGGTGCATATCAGGGAAGGGCAGTTTGTGCAAAAGGGCGAGAGACTATTCTCTCTGGATGCGCGTACCGAGGATGCGAATCTTAACAGAACTCAAGGGCAACTCGCGAAATCCCGGGCCGACCTGAGGAATGCAGAGCGCAACCTCGAGCGGCAACGCGAGCTCTTCCGGCAGAACTTTATTTCGCAAGCCGCGCTGGATGTGGCCGAGAATCAGGTCGATGCCCTTCGGGGTCAGCTTGCGGTGGATGAGGCCACGGTTCAGGCGAACCGCATTGCTCGTGGTTTCAGCGAGATTACAGCGCCTATTGCCGGGCGCACCGGTGCCGTGCCGGTGTACCAAGGGAGTCTGGTGCAGCCAAATGATGTTCTGGTGAGCATCACGCAGATCAACCCGATCAATGTCAGTTTTACCCTTCCGGAACGCGAGCTTGTGCCATTGCAGCAGGCGCGCGCAAAAGGCGAAGTGCCCGTGAATGTGGAGCTTGTCGCGGGAAAACAAACCAGAACGGGCCGGCTTGTATTTATCGATAATGCAGTTGATACGGCGAGCGGCACAATCGCACTGAAGGCGGAGTTTCCCAATGCGGATAAAAGTCTTTGGCCCGGCATGTACGTTACCGTGACGCTCGCGGCGCGGGTGCTGGCGAACGCTCTGACGGTTCCGGTACAGGCGGTCCAGAATGGTCCGGAAAACAAGTTTCTATACGTCGTGGGTGGGGATGGCCAGGTAAGTTCTCTTCCGGTCGATGTGGTCCTTATCCAGAATGGATTTGCGGTAATAGAAGGAGAAGCGGTTACTCCAGGGCTGCGTATTGTCGTGGAAGGCGCGCAGAATCTCAGGCCGGCCAGCACGGTGACTGAAGCCAGGGCCTACGGCACGGAGCCTGGAGCCAACGGCACTGATGCAGGTAGATGAGAAAGGCGGCCTGCCAGCGCATTTCCGGCACAAGCGTCAAAAGTGGCGAATAAACGATGAATCTGTCCGAGTTATGCATCCGCCGCCCGGTAATGACGGTACTGCTGTCAGCTTCCGCTGTCGTAGCCGGTATCATTGCTTACGGAGGCTTATCCATAGCCGCACTGCCAAGTTACGATTCTCCGACCATTTCCGTCACTGCGGCCCTCCCGGGCGCCAGTCCAGAAACCATGGCTTCTTCCGTGGCAACGCCGCTGGAGCGGCAGTTTTCGATGATCTCCGGCCTTTCGGTAATCAGTTCGACAAGTACGCTGGGCAATACGGCGATTACCCTGGAATTCGATCAGGACCGGGATATTGATAGCGCATCCATAGACGTCCAGGCTGCCTTGCTGCGCGCGGAGCGGTCGCTCCCGATGGAGATGACCATTCCGCCATCCTATCGCAAGATTAATCCCGCAGATTCCCCAATCGTTTTTTTGGCCTTGACTTCGCCATCCATGTCGCTGTCGGAGTTAAACAGTTTCGCCGAAGACCTCATTGCTCCCACGCTGTCGACGCTGACTGGCGTGGCGCAGGTACAGATCAACGGGCAGAAAAAATACGCGGTGCGCGTACGGGTAAACCCCGAAGCGCTCGCTGTACGCAACTTAACCCTCGATGATATCGCCGCAGCGCTGAGCACAGCCAACGCCAACTCTCCGATCGGTACCCTGGAAGGGCCGCGTCAGACGCTTACCATACAGGCCAATCGCCAGCTCAGTGATGCCGCAGCGTTTGCAAAGCTCATCGTTGCGACATCTCCCAGTGGAAATCCGGTAAGGCTTTCCGAAGTGGCACAGGTTGAAGACAGCATACAATCGCTCAAGACGGCGAGCTGGGTTAATGGGGAGCGTGCGATCACGCTATCGGTGCAGCGGCAGCCGGGCGCCAATACCGTATCGACGGTTGACGCAGTCAAGGCTGCAATACCCGGACTGGTGGCGCAGATGCCTTCTTCGGTTCAGCTCAGGCTGACCAGTGACCGCTCGGTTTCCATCCGCGATTCGATACATGATGTGCAGGTAACGCTGGGGATAACGATTATCCTCGTTCTGCTGGTGATTTTCCTGTTCCTGCGAAAGGCTTCCGCCACACTGATCCCCGCGCTATCACTGCCAATTTCACTGCTGGGAACAGTAGCGCTGATGCGTGTCCTGGGATACAGCCTGGATAATATTTCGCTGCTGGCCATCACTCTCGCGGTCGGGCTGGTGGTGGATGATGCCATCGTGATGCTCGAGAATATTGTTCGTCACATCGAGCGGGGAATGCCGCCTCTGCAGGCCGCGCTACAGGGTTCAAAAGAAGTCAGCTTTACCATCATTTCGATTTCACTCTCGCTGGTGGCCGTTTTTATCCCGATTTTTTTCATGCCCGGGGTGATCGGTTTGCTTTTCCACGAGTTTGCAGCTGTCGTAGGAATAGCTGTTCTGATGTCGGCTGTCGTATCGCTTACCTTGGTGCCGGTGATGACGAGCCGCTACCTTGCGCCGCAAGAGACCGAAAGCTTCAGTCTGAAATGGACGGAATGGTTCGAGCGCGGGTTCGCTCACCTGCTCGCGGCGTATGAACGCGTACTCGATCGGGCGCTGATTCACCACCGTCTGGTGCTGGGTATTGCGTTTGGCACCTTTATCGCCACCGGCATACTTTTCATGGTCCTGCCCAAAGGTTTTTTCCCTAACGAGGATATCGGTCAGGCGCTGATCACAGTGGATGCTGTCGAGGATATCTCCTTCCCCGCCATGACCGAGCTATTGCAACGTACCGATGCTGTCATCCGCACCAATCCTTCAGTCGATACCCTGATTGTTTATGCCAGCGAAAGCAATAGCGCGCGCCTGTTCATGACCCTCAAGCCGCGTAGCGAGCGCCCGCCCATGGACAAGATAATGGAAGACCTGCGGCGCGACGTGCGCACCATCCCCGGTGTGAACGTCTTTATAAACCCCATACAGAATCTCAGGTTGGGCGGGCGTACCAGCAAGAGCCGCTATCAGTACGTGATGCGCAGTGTGCGTGCCGAAGAGTTGCGTTCCGCGGCAGATGGTTTGATGGCCCGCATGCGTAAAGATGCCATATTTCGGGACGTCACCAGCGATTCGCAATTGAAGGGTTTACAGGCACGGCTGACCATCGATCGTGACAAGGTTAATCTATTGGGCGTGCAAATGGGCGATATCCGTTCGGCGCTCTATAGCGCCTTCGGCGAGCGCCAAGTGTCAACGATATATACTTCCAGCGATAGCTATCAGGTCATCCTCCAGGTCGCCGCTGAACATCAGTACGATGAGCGCGCGTTCAACAAGATTTATCTGCGCTCCAGGAACGATGCGCTGGTACCCTTGTCGAGCGTTGCGACGGTCGAACGCGAGGTGGGCCCGATTGCAATCAATCATGCAGGCCAGCTCGAAGCGGTGACAATATCGTTCAACCTTGCTCCCGGCGCGGCACTGGGCGATGCCTCCGTCCATCTCGACCAATTCAAGCAAGAGCTGAATCTGCCAGCGAGCATTCTGACCAGCTACGCGGGCGATGCTGCGGCTTTCCAGTCTTCGCAAGCGAGCCAGGTGATCCTGATTGTCGCTGCGCTGCTGGTTATCTACGTACTGCTTGGCGTGCTGTACGAGAGTTATATTCATCCGCTCACGATTCTGTCCGGGCTGCCCTCTGCTGCCGTTGGTGCGCTGGCCATGCTGTGGTTGTTCAATCTGGAATTATCCATCATCGCGATGATCGGCATTTTGATGCTGATCGGCATAGTCAAAAAAAATGCAATCATGATGATCGATTTTGCGCTCGACGCACAGCGCAATGAAGCCATGGCTCCGCGTGAAGCGATCCGGACCGCTTGCCTGTTGCGTTTCCGGCCGATCATGATGACTACGCTCGCCGCGTTGATGGGCGCACTTCCCATTGCGCTCGGGCTTGGGGCGGGAGCCGAGTTGCGACAGCCGCTGGGGCTCGCCGTGGTGGGAGGGCTGCTATTTTCTCAGGTGATCACGCTTTTCATTACGCCGGTGATCTATCTTTATCTGGATCGCTATTCTGGCAGCGGCCCCCTCAAGCTGGAGCATGACTAAACCGCGTTGTCAGTTCATTTCACGCCCTTAAAGGACGGCAAGGGCGCTGACAGGCGTTTATTCCTGTTTATTCCTTGTATTTTCAGGGAAGTCTGCTAAAAAGTTAAATGTGAGCGTACCGATAACCGTCATTTGCCAGTCGAAGAGTTGGACGGCTTGATCAATAAGGAGACACGATAATGAGGCAGATTTACCATCGCAGCCCCCGGCTCTTCCTCCTAAGCCTGCTAGTCCTGTCCGCGACTTCATGTGCAACACCTGAACGCGCGGCACTGGTCGAAGCTGAGCAAGCCGGCCCGCCGGCTGCTTTCCAGAAGCATACACTGGCCCTTACACGTGACGCGCTTCGATTGTTGAAGGAAGATCTCATAAAAAATGCAGTGGTTCCAGACAATAGAGTGACGCTGAAAATTGATCCCGATCGTGCTTCTTGCACGGCAAAGTGCGGAGGCGGGACATCGCTGACTTGCAATAACATGCAGTGTGGCGCTGTTGACGGTGCGGGCTGCTGGGACGAGGGCACCAAGGGTCAACCAACATTCAAGCTTTGCGTAAGCGTCGAGCCGCCGCCGCAGTAGATGAATACGGCTGAGCCGGTCGGTTATCATTCGCGAATAATAATGATTTGATTTTTCTCGCTCCAAGCCAGATCGGCTGGTGGGCTGGACAGCGGCGCGTAGTGCGGGGACATGGCTGGATCAGTAAAATCGGTTCCTCAGCAAAGACTTACCCGTGATACAGTGTCATCAAGCGTTTTCGGGCTGGTAGCGGATTGGTATCAGCCAGTATTGCGGACGTTTTGCCGGGAATGCGGAAAGCGTTTCGGAGATTCCGGCTGATATCGCCGTATCATTATTTCACTTTCATTCCCGGCTGCGCGCCTTCATCCGGAGAGAGCAGATAAGGCCCTTCCCCGTCACCTGCCGCCAATACCATTCCTTCCGATATACCAAACTTCATTTTTCTGGGGGCGAGATTTGCCACCATGATCGTCAAGCGACCCTTGAGCTGCTCGGGATCATAGGCGGATTTAATGCCGGCGAATACCGTCCTCCGGTCGGATCCGGCATCAAGGGTGAGCTTGAGCAATTTATCGGCGCCTTCGACGTGCTCGGCGTTGACAATTTTTGCGACTCTGAGATCGATCCTGGTGAAATCATCAATTGTTATCATGGCGCCCGCAACGCTTTTTTCGCGGCCTCCCTCTTCTCCCGGGGACGGGGCGACGACAGGACTTTTTTCCATGGCTTGTACAGCCGGTCCGGCTTGCGATGGTGACACTGCAGATTGCAAGCTTTCCTTATTCGCCTTGACAAGCATATCGATCTGCAGGGGATCGATACGGGTCATGAGGTGCTCGTAATCGTTGATCTGATGCCCATCGGGCAATAGCCTGTTTTGCGAATTGGCGTCTTTCCAGGTAAGCGTATCGAGACCAAGAAACTGCTCCGCATTTCCGGCAAGCTCTGGCAGAACCGGCTTCAGGTAAACGGTGAGGATCCGGAACATGTTCAGCGCGACACTGCATACTTCATGCAACTCCCTGTCGTTCTGGCCATTTTTTGCCAGTATCCACGGTTTCATGCGGTCCACATACTGGTTGGCAACGTCCGCCGCCTGCATAATTTCCTTTATTGCCTTGCTGAACTCCCGGCGTTCGTAGAAATTGGCAATCGAGATATGGCGGCCCAGGAAAGTATCGCCCTCGCCAAGCTGGCAGAAAAGGAATTGATTGAACCATTTTCTGTTTGCCTCCGAAATGGTGTGCGTGAGCTTGCCGTCGAATTTCTTGATGATGAATCCCGCGCACCTGCTGGCTATATTGACGTATTTTCCTACCAGATCGCTATTGACGCGGGCAGTGAAATCATCGAAATTCAGATCGATGTCCTCCATGCTGTCGTTGAGCTTCGCCGCATAATAATAGCGCAGCCACTCCGGATTCAATCCTTGCTTCAAATAGCTTTCCGCTGTGATGAATGTGCCGCGCGACTTGGACATTTTTTGCCCGTTGACGGTAAGGAATCCGTGAGCGTAAATCTGGGTTGGGGTGCGGTAGCCCGAGAATTCCAGCATGGCCGGCCAGAACAGGGCGTGGAAGTAAAGAATATCCTTTCCGATGAAATGCACCATTTCAGTGCTGCCCCCGGGCCTAAGAAATTCGTCGATCTCCGCTTGAGAACGATTTTTCTGCCTGAAGTAATGTTTGAAGCTGCCGAAGTAGCCGACGGGAGCATCCAGCCACACATAGAAAAATTTCTTGCGGGCGGTGCCCGGGATGGGGAAGCCGAAATAGGGCGCGTCCCGTGAAATATCCCAGTCGGTCAAACCTGCTGAAAGCCATTCGTTCATTTTATTGGCGGCCTCGGGTTGGAGCCGCGGCTTCATTTCCAGGCTAACGCCGGACTGGCTCGATAATGATTCGAAGACCCATTCTTTTAGAAAAACCTTGCAGCGGGGATCCGAAAGCTTGAAGAAATGGTGTTTTGAAGCGCGGCGTTCCGGCTTTGCTCCGGAAACGGCAGAGTAAGGGTCGATCAAATCGGTCGGTGAATACGTGGCGCCACAAGCTTCGCAGGAGTCGCCGTATTGATCCCTGGCGTGACACTTCGGGCATTCGCCTTTGATATACCGGTCAGGCAAGAACATCTGCTTGACCGGATCATAAAATTGTTCGACCGAGCGTTTGGCAATCAGATCCTTCGCTTCAAGCTGGCGATAGATGTCCTCACAAAATTCCTGATTTTCGGGTGAGTCCGTGGTGTAGTAGCTATCGAAATCAACGTGAAAGCCGTCAAAATCAATTTTATGCTCCTGCCATACCCGGTCAATCAGTTGCTTGGGCGTAATGCCTTCCAGTTCGGCGCGCAGCATGATCGGCGTGCCATGGGTGTCGTCGGCGCACACGTAATGCACCTCATGCCCTTGCATTTTCTGGAAACGAACCCAGATATCCGTCTGTATGTACTCAACGAGATGCCCGAGGTGAATGCTGCCGTTGGCATACGGCAAGGCTGAGGTGACGAGAATTTTTCGCTTGGTCATCAATCGTCTATAAACAGGTGACAAACATCATTGTATCAAACTGTGGGGTCCGTCAGTCTGACGAACAAGGAAACGGAGGCGATTGACGAATGGCGCGTCGTTGTTCCGCCTTTTCCCGGGCGGCAAGGGGCTAGTCGAGCCGCATGACCCGGACGTGCGCGCCACATGCATCTTCATGTCGTCAGACTCTATCCCTCGATATTTGTTAATATCGGGGTCATCATTGGTGCCGCAGATAAAGGAGTACAGAAGTGCCGATAACCGAACAGCAAATACAACAGGCCCTGAGGGAGATTACCGATCTCAGCACCGGCAAGGATTACGTAAGCAATAACGAAGCACGTAATATCGTTATAGACGGCGATAACGTGTCGCTGGACGTCGTGCTGGGTTACCCGGCAAAAAGCGTAATAGACAGTATCCGCAAGCAGGTGGTGGACAAGCTCAAAGGCATTCCCGGTGTTGGAAGCGTGAATGCCAACGTAACGAGCAAGATTGTGTCGCACAGCGTGCAGCGTGGCGTAAAACTCATTCCAGGGGTAAAAAACATTATTGCGGTGGCATCAGGCAAGGGCGGTGTGGGTAAATCTGCCACGGCGGTGAACCTGGCGCTCGCGCTGGCCGCTGAAGGCGCATCCGTCGGTCTTCTGGACGCCGATATCTATGGGCCTTCGCAGCCCCAGATGCTGGGTATCACCGGCCGCCCCGAGTCGCCGGATGGCAAGAGCATCGAACCGATGAAAGCGCATGGGATCCAGGCGATGTCCATCGGTTTCCTGATCGACGTGGAAACGCCCATGGTTTGGCGCGGTCCGATGGTTACCCAGGCCTTGCAGCAGCTGCTGAACGACACGCGATGGGATAATGTGGATTATCTTATTGTGGACATGCCGCCCGGGACGGGCGATATTCAGTTGACGCTCGCTCAAAAAGTCCCTGTTACCGGCGCCGTTATCGTCACCACTCCACAGGATATTGCGCTGCTGGACGCCCGCAAGGGGCTGAGGATGTTCCAGAAAGTGGGTATCCCCATCATCGGTATTGTCGAAAACATGAGCACCCATATCTGTTCTCGATGCGGCCACGAAGAACATGTTTTCGGCACTGGTGGAGGGGAAAAGATGTGCAGGGACTATGATGTCGAATTTCTGGGTGCCTTGCCTCTCGACATAAAAATCCGTGAGCATACCGATTCCGGTATCCCTACGGTTGTCGCGGAACCGGAGGGACGGATAGCGGAGATATATCGCGGTGTCGCGCGCCGCCTCGCCGTCAAGATAGATGAATTATCGCTGGATCATTCTGCGTTATTCGCGAAGATCGTGATTGAGGATACCTGATTACCTTGAGTGAGCGGGCGTCAGGTGGAGGCTAAAAACCCTGCAGTTGCGCCAAATCGCGCGTGGCAATAATGCGAAGGGATTTGCATATGGCGCAATGCGCCTTGCGTATTGACGCCTCACGCTTTGAGCAGAGCCAGCGAAATCACGTGCGGGCGCATGTGCTTCGCCAGCTCATTCATGATTGACATTCACCTGGCCTTCTCCTCCTTAAAAAAATGACTATAAAGTCGGACAAATGGATACGCCGCATGGCGGCGGAACAACGCATGATCGAGCCGTTTGAGGCCAATCAGATCAAGTATACGAACGGGCATCGGATCGTGTCATACGGGACCTCGAGCTATGGCTATGACATTCGCTGTTCGGATGAATTCAAGCTGTTCACAAATATAAATTCCGCCATCGTCGATCCCAAGAATTTCGATTCCAATTCCTTTGTTGACGTGAAGAGCGATGTGTGCCTCATCCCGCCGAATTCGTTCGCGCTCGCCCGTACCGTTGAGTATTTTCGCATTCCGCGAAATATACTTACTATTTGCCTTGGGAAATCCACCTATGCCCGTTGCGGCATTATCGTGAATGTCACCCCGTTTGAGCCGGAGTGGGAAGGTTATGTCACCCTGGAGTTTTCCAATACCACCCCGCTTCCCGCCAAAATTTATGCGAACGAAGGAGTAGCCCAGGTGATTTTCTTCGAATCCGATGAAGAATGCGAGATTTCATATAAGGATCGGGGGGGGAAATACCAGGGGCAGCACGGGGTGACCTTGCCCAAAATCTGATAGCGATACGGCTCATGCGAGCGGTTGAAAGCAGGCTGGCGCCATGCATTCACTTCATGTTCGGCATTTTGTTAAAACCACAACTGTTGGTTGATAAAGTCCTGTCACTCCCCATATATATTCATTATTCTCGCTGAAAACCGAAAATGACCAAGCGGTACATGGTGGTTTTCGGACAGAATTTCGGGTGAGCCCGCAGTTTTTTTCCGGCTGGAAAAAAAACGCTTGATTCCAGCGAAATCAAGTCTATAATCCGCTTTTTTTCGGTACGCACAATTTCATAGAGAACAGGAGGTCATCATGACAAGCAAAGCAAACTATTTCGTCCCCGCTGATCTGGTAAATATCCATACTCCCGTAACGTAGCGCCTCCTACAGAAAGGATGACTCTCATGCAAATGCGTACCACCGCTCTACGGCGCAACGTAGAAGCCGACGAAATATTCGACACCCACCCCGAAGTCACTCTCGATTTTGAACATGTCCAGGCAGCCCTGAAAAAAGGCTATAGCAAGCCGTTCCTGCTGGTTGACACCAACATTGTTCGAAACAAAGCCCGCCGCTTCAAAACAGCCATGCCAAAGGTGCAGCCGCATTATGCGGTGAAGGCGAATCCCGATCCGCGCGTGCTGCGAACCATGATCGAGGAAAGCGTCGGATTTGAAATTGCCTCCATTTCGGAGCTGGACCTTCTGCTCGGCCTTGGAGTGCCCGCAGCGGATATTTATTACAGTAATCCCATGAAGTCGCGCGCTTATCTGGAATATGCGGCGTCCAAGGGCGTGGAGTGGTATGTGCTGGACAGTGTCGAGGAACTGCGCAAGATCGTGAGCGTCAAACCGGATGCAAAAATGTATTTGCGCATTGATACCCCCAACATAGGGAGCGATTGGCCATTGGCGGGCAAATTCGGTACGCATACCGCCGAGATCGAGGGCATCGTTAATGAAGCCGCTAAACTCAAGGCAGATCTTGCGGGAGTGACATTCCACGTGGGTTCGCAATGCCGTAATCCGCAGAACTGGCGGGTGGGCATCGAGCGGGCAAAAAAAGTTTTTGCGGATATGCGCCAGGTTGGGTTGACGCCGCGTTTGCTCAATATCGGTGGCGGCTATCCCGTGCGTCATGTCAAGCCCATTCCATCAATAGAGATAATAGCGGAAGTCGTAAATGCCGCGATTGCAGATCTGCCGGAGGACATTCGGGTCATGGCCGAACCAGGACGCTACCTTGTATCCGATGCGGCGTATTTCGTTTGCCGCGTGGTCGGCACGGCAACGCGTAACGGCAAACGCTGGATGTATTGGGACGCGGGTGTATTTGGCGGCGTAATCGAAGTCACGGAGGGCTTGCGGTACGAAATTCTTTCCGATCGCATGGGGCAGAATATCCCCTGGTCCATTGCCGGGCCAACCTGCGACTCGGTGGACATTCTCATGCGGGACGAAATGCTGCCGGAAGATATCGAGGAAGGGGACTTCATCTACATTCCGAATGCCGGCGCTTATACCACTGCGTACGCCAGCAATTTCAACGGGTTTCCACTACCGGATGTGGTGGTTTTGTAAGGAATCGCAGTAGAAGTCGCGACATGAAAGATGGCGGAACCCAAACGGCGGGTTCCGCCATTATTTTTTCCCGACCACCTGTCGTGTTCGTCAAACATCCGAGTGTTGTTTCCGGTCAAGCACCACAAAGTGATACGCCAGTCCGTCGTCATCCCAACGGTGCTTTTCGCGCGAGGTTTCGTCCCATTCTTCCCGATTGAATTCAGGGAAAAGCACATCGCCGTCGAAATCTTTCTGAATCTCGGTAATGTATAGCCGGTCGCACAGTGGCAGCATCTGCCGGAATATTTCGGCGCCGCCGATAACAAAACATTCAGTATTCGCGTATCCAGTGTCCGTGCCCGCGCGTATATCCTTGCCCTCCTTGTCTGTGTCTTTCCCCGACCGGCAACACGCTATCAGCGCTTCGGCTATGGAAGGCACAACGATGGCGCCCGGGACTTCATATTCAGCTTGTTTCGTGAGGATAATACAGGTGCGTCCGGGAAGCGGCTTACCGATGGATTCAAAGGTTTTGCGCCCCATGATCATGGGATGTCCCATGGTCAGGGCCTTGAAGCGCTTCAGATCAGGCGGCAAGCGCCACGGCAATGCATTATCCCTGCCGATGACGCGATTCTTCGCCATGGCTACGAGGGCGCAGAGCCTTTGCGTCATACAGCGACCAACGCCCTGATTGCGGGATAAGGGTCATACCCTTCCAGCGTAAAGTCTTCGTATTTGAAATCAAAAATACTGCTCACCGCCGGGTTCAATTTCATTACAGGCAGGTCTCGCGGTTCTCGGCTTAATTGTTCTCGCGCTTGCGTCAAATGGTTAAGGTAAAGATGAGCGTCGCCAAATGTGTGCACGAAATCCCCGGCTTTCAGATTACAACTTTGCGAGACCATTAGCGTAAGCAGGGCGTAGGAGGCAATGTTGAATGGCACGCCAAGGAAGATATCGGCACTGCGCTGGTAAAGCTGGCAAGAAAGCTTGCCGTCAACCACATAGAACTGAAACAAGGCATGACAGGGCGCCAACTTCATCTCATGCAACTCGCTTACATTCCAGGAAGAAACAATCATCCGCCGTGAATCTGGCGTATTCCTGATCTGTCCTATCACTTGCGCGATCTGATCGATATGGCCTCCGCTTGAATTCGGCCAGGACCGCCACTGCCTCCCGTACACAGGACCCAGATCGCCGTTTTCGTCTGCCCATTCATTCCAGATGGAAACGCCGTTGTCCTTGAGGTACTGGATATTGGTGTCGCCGCGCAAAAACCATAGCAATTCATAGATGATGGATTTCAGATGGCATTTCTTCGTCGTTACCAGCGGAAAACCCCGGGATAAGTCAAATCGCATCTGGTAGCCGAATATCGAAAGCGTACCTGTGCCCGTGCGATCTGATTTCTTATGTCCGTGCTCGAGCACATGTTGCATGAGTTCAAGATACTGGCGCATTGCGGGGTCGAGGGAATGACAGGAAATATAGGAGGTGGAGAGCCAAGCCAGCAGAAATCCCTGCCGGCAAACCTATTAAGGATATCAGATGTATTATAGTATCATTTTCCCCACTAATTTAAGGTAGCCAATGCTCGCGTCTCTGATACAAAATGCTGGTCCAATAAGTACGCCAAAAAAGCCCACGCACATTCTGGTCGTGCTGCCTCGGCTGGATGCTTTGGGGAAGGGATCGTCGGATAAGTCATCAGGCAAGCGTCAGGATAAGCCGGATTTTTTTGGCAAGGGCGTACTTGAAATTTTATTATCGCGGCGAAAAATGCAGCTTGGGGAAATGGCCGGCTCACCGCTGGCGGCCAATCTCGAAAATGGTTCTCTATGCGTGTGGGTGATGGTGGATTTGAGCGAGCCCCCATTCGAGCAGCAAACAGTCATACGAAAAGCCCTCCAATTACTGCTGGAGGAAAATCCCGCAGAAATACATCTTGCGATTTATGGCAGCGACAGTCAAAGGGGGCCACTTGCGCAGTTGGCGGTGTATGCTGCCTGGATCAACGGTCCAGTTTTGCCATCGCGAAAAACGGGCAAGAAAAACACGTGCAGGCAGGCGCTCACCGGAATCGTGCTGCATGGATATGAGGACGCGGACAATTTCGCGCTGCTTCATGCCAAAGCGGAAGGCAATCTGCTCACCCGGGAGCTCACAGTATTGCCACCCAATGAATTGACCCCTTCGTTTTATCGCCAATATGTCAAGAAACTTGCAGCCAGCGAGGGCTGGAAGCATCAGGATTTCGATGTGAAGGCACTGCGTAAAATGGGGGCAGGGGCATTTGTTGCAGTGGCCCAGGGCAGCGATCCGGAGGATGCGGCTATCGTGCATTTGAAACGACGGGTCAAAAGTGCAAGCAAAAGTGTGGCTCTGGTGGGAAAAGGCATTTGTTTTGATACGGGAGGTCATAATCTGAAGCCGGCCCGTTACATGCAGGGCATGCACGAGGATATGAATGGTTCGGCTGTCGCTCTGGGTTTATTACTGGCTGCAACGCGCGCCGCCCTGCCGCTGAATATCGATTGCTGGCTTGCCATCGCCCAAAACCACATCAGTCCTCGCGCTTACAAGCAAAACGACGTTATATCCACGCTGAACGGCACCACCGTCGAGATCATTCATACCGATGCGGAAGGACGGCTGGTACTGGCGGATACGCTGTCGCTCGCGGCAAAAGAGAAGCCGGATGTAATGATCGATTTCGCAACGCTGACAGGGAGCATGCATACAGCGCTTGGGTCGCATTACAGCGGTATTTTCGGCAATCGCGACGAGTTGATTCAAAAGGCGTTAATAGCGGGAAGATCGTCTGGGGAGCGTACCTGTGCATTTCCGATGGATGCCGATTATGAGGCGGAGCTGGAAAGCAAGATTGCGGACACCAAGCAGTGCACCCTGGAGGGCGACGCAGATCACATTCTTGCGGCACGATTTCTCAGCCGATTCGTGGACGGCATACCCTGGTTGCATATGGATCTCTCAGCTAGCAGCCACAAGGGCGGGTTAGGCGCGGTTGGGAGTGACGTCACCGGTTTTGGGGTTGCATGGGGCATTAAAATGCTGGAGGAGATTCTGGCCTCGGAATAAAATCCTTCCAGTCTTATAAGCCATTCGCGAGTGGATCCATAAAATACCAGGCGCAAATCGGCTCAAACTATCTGTAGCACGATTTTGCCCGTGGTATGACCCGCTTCGATCAACTGGTGCGCCTCTGAGGCGCTTTCCAGTGGAAGCGCAAGGCCGATATGAACCTTGAGGATGCCCTGCTCGAACAGCTTGGCTCCACGTTCAAGGATACGAGTTTGCATGATACGGGCTGGATGCAGACCGAAATAGAGCGGTGCGGCCATTTGCACATAACCGATGCACAGGTTGCGCAGCCTTGCCGTGTTGATTTGCTGGGCGGTGCATGTGGTCGAGAGCAGCGTCACCAAGCGGCCATACAGCCGGGTTGCTGCAAAGGATTTGCAAAAAGTTTCTCCGCCTATCGTGTCCAGCGTGAGTCTCACTCCCAGGCCATCTGTCCAGTTCAACGTCGCTTCAACAAAATCTTGCGCGCTATAGTTTATTGCCAGCTCCGCGCCGAGCGATTGCACAAGCTCTGCCTTCCGCGAATTGGATATGGTCGTGGCTACCCGTGCATTGAAGTAATGAGCGAGCTGAACTGCAATATGGCCGACCCCCCCGGCACCGGCATGTATCAGAGTGGACTGGCCATCCCTCAAATCGCCGCGGTTTACCAGTGCTTCCCAGGCGGTAATCAGCGCCAGCGGTATGGCCGCCGCTTCCAGCATGGAGAGATTACCGGGTTTCAATGCCAGATAGTCTTCCTGTACCACCGTATATTCCGCATACGTTCCCGGCCCGTTGCCTAAGCCATTATTGAAAAAAAACACTTCACTGCCTGGTCGTACGCGGGTAACCGAACTGCCAACCGCTTCAACCACCCCTGCACCATCGCAGCCCAGAATCGAAGGCAGCTTATCCGGATAGTACATATTAAGCTTGCGTACCTTTGTATCTATCGGATTCAAGCCGGCAGCATGCACCTTGACCAGCGCGTCATATGGGTTGGTCAAGGCGGGTACGGGAATATCGGCGGCAATCAGCACATCAGGTTCCCCAGGCGCATCCATCAGGACGGCTCTCATGATCTCCCCTTGTTCTTGCCCCATGCCCAGCGGGTAATCTGCCGCCACCGGCTGACCGCTTGCCTGGGTTCATGCTGTGTGCTATCTGCCCGATCGCCCGCTGTACTCAGCTTTACCTGCGCATGGATCTCGTGCAAGGTCAGGCCGCCGGGACCTCTGAGTGCATTCGCTTCGGGCTTGCCCGGGTTGTCTGGGTCGGGTTTTTCCATGATCAGATTACGTACGACTGGCCGGGCTCGCGTGGTAGAAGCAATATGTTAAACTCGAGGCCTTGATTTTGCGAGAAATAAAATGTCCGGGAATACCATTGGCAAGCTTTTTTGCGTCACCTCGTTTGGCGAGTCTCATGGCCCAGCTATTGGTTGCGTAGTCGATGGTTGTCCTCCGGGGATGGAACTATCCGCTGAGGATATCCAGCGGGATCTGGACAGGCGTAAACCCGGTACTTCGCGCTATGTGACCCAGCGGCGCGAATCAGATACGGTAGAAATTCTCTCAGGGGTATTCGAGGGCAAGACCACGGGGACGCCTATTGCCCTCCTAATTCGCAACGAGGACCAGCGCAGCAAGGATTACAGCAAAATCATGGAGACTTTCCGCCCCGGTCATGCGGACTATGTTTACTGGCAAAAATATGGAATACGCGATTACCGGGGGGGCGGGCGTTCCTCGGCACGGGAAACAGCTGTGCGGGTTGCGGCTGCGGCCATTGCCAGAAAATGGCTACACGCGAGGTATGGGGTGGTAATACGCGGCTTTATGGCACAATTGGGGCCCGTAGAGATTCCCTTCAAGCAATGGGATGCGGTAGACAAGAACCCTTTTTTTGCCGCTGACCCCGATCTGGTGCCCACCCTGGAAGAGTTCATGGATAAGCTGCGCAAATCCGGCGATTCGATTGGCGCGAAAATTTGCGTAGTGGCGGAAGGCGTGCCGGCCGGCTGGGGCGAGCCGGTGTATGACCGTCTGGATGCTGAAATTGCTTATGCCATGATGAGCATCAATGCGGTAAAAGGCGTGGAAATCGGCGCCGGGTTCGCCGCTGTGGTTCAAAAGGGAACAGAGCATTCCGATGAGGTCACTCCGGAAGGGTTTTTGAGCAACAACGCGGGCGGAATATTGGGCGGAATTTCCAGCGGTCAGGATATTGTCGTAAATATTGCCGTGAAGCCGACTTCCAGTATCCGTTTGGGGCGACGCTCGATAGATAAGACCGGCGAACCTGTAGTGGTGGAAACGCACGGCCGGCACGACCCTTGCGTAGGGATCCGCGCCACGCCCATAGGCGAGGCAATGCTGGCTCTGGTTCTGATGGATCATGCCTTGCGCCACCGCGCGCAAAATGCGGACGTCGTATGCGCTACTCCGAAAATTCCTGCCAAGGCCGGCCTGGAAGAAAACCTCGCATCCGGTGTCCCGGGCTTGCAGTCGTTTGCGGAAAACCCGGAGCCTGATGAAGCCTGAAGCAGGACATCCGAATTTCGGTCATGCTGTCTGCGAAGTTGGCCGTTCGGCATTGCTCAGGCATCGCGAGCTCTTGAAGTGAACCTGACCGCGAGACTCCCGTTCACCCCTTCAAGAAATCCCTGAATGGCGTATCGTCTGCCGGGATGGGCGATCCTATCAAAAAACCTTGCGCGTAATCTATTTGCATGTTTTCCAGGATGGAAAGGGTCGCAGCGTTTTCCACGAACTCGGCCGTTGTTTTTTTGCCGAATCCTCTCGCTACGTCACATAAGGCCTTTACCAGTATTTGATCATCCGGGTTATCAGCCAGGTTCCGTATAAACGAGCCGTCGATCTTCACCACGTCGATCGGGAGTTGCCTGATGTAATAGAAGGAGGAGAAGCCGACCCCGAAATCATCCAGCGTGAAACTGCAACCCAGCTTTCTGATCTTCTCCATCAGTTCCCGGGCGGCAGGCAGATCCTCAAGGGCCGCGGTCTCGGTTATTTCAAACATGAAGTTTGAGGGATCCGCGCCATACTGTTCGAAAGCGGCCCTCAGGATCGGCAGCAACTCGGGATCATGAAAGGCATGGGCCGAGAGGTTGATCGAGAAACGGACATGGTGGCCTCCGTGCTGAATTTTCGCTGATTGCGCAATGGATTTTCGTAACACCATATGATCGATTGCGTGAATAAGACCGGTTTGTTCTGCCGCGGGTATGAAAAAGTGCGGGGCAAGTATGGTTCCGTCATCGTCAAGCATGCGCAGCAGTACTTCGTAATGATCGATGGTCTTATTCCCGATATGCATAATGGGTTGGAAGTAAGACAGGAACCGTTCGTGCAGAAGAGCATGCTCGATCTTCTCTTTCCAGTACACCAGCGTATGCATGCGCTCGCGGGTTTTCTCCTCATTGGAAAACAGGTGCCAGCCCCCCCGCCCTGCTTCCTTCGCCTGATACATGGCGAGGTCCGCTGCCGCCAATAGATCGTGTACGTTGTTCCCGTGCTCGGGAAAAAGCGCAATGCCAACGCTGGCTGAAGCTTTATGTGTCCGGTTGTTTATCGCAATCTTTTCCTCGTTCAGGCAGGCAAGCGCATTCTTCGCGACTTCTATCGCTCCATCCGCAGTAGTTTGCGGCAGTATCACCGCAAATTCATCACCTCCCAGGCGCCCGAGTATATCGACGCTGCGTATACTGCCATGCAACATGCCGGCTACCATCTTCAATAAGGCATCGCCGGCCTGATGCCCACTGGTATCATTTATATATTTGAACTGATCCAGATCGAAAAAAAGCAGGGCGCCGGAATGCTTGTAGCGTGCGGCCAGGTTCAGCATCTGCTCCAACTCTTCCTGAAAACGCCGCCGATTGAAAAGGTCGGTAAGTGGATCGTGGTCGGCCAGCCAGGCAAGCCGTTTTTGTGTGCGCTTGTGTTCGGTCATGTCGAGACCTACGGATAATATCGAAGGGTCATTCTCGGTATGCCGCGTAAGGCGGGAATGCAACCAGAGAATATTTCGTATCGATGCATCCCTGCATATGACGTTGGATTCGTGACGCAATTGATCCCTTCGCTCGGAACGCACTTCCCTCAAATGACCGGGGAGGTCGTGCAAGTCTCCATCAAGCGCAAGAAGATCGATGAAGGATTTTCCTTGAAGTTCTTTTTCCGTATATTGAATGAGCATTTCCCCATGGGCATTGAGCGTAAGAATTTCGCCGTTGACGTTTTGTGTGATCACGATCACCTGGGCAATATCCAGCAGATTTGTAATGAAATCTCGTTCCTTGCTTAATTCATCCATCTTTCCGTCTAATATCCGCGTCCGGTCCGCAACCTCTTCCTCCAGTTTTTCCAGCTGATAAGACAGGGCAACCGCTGTTTCATCAAGCATGTCAATTTCATCTTTCAGCCATCGCTTCTCGGCGCGGGAATGAAGCTGGGAGCGGAAATCCTTGAAACTGCGGCGGGCCAGGAGCGGCAAGGTGAAGACAATGTGCTTGAGCCGCGACAATGGCTTTGTGAGAATGATAAACAACAATATCTCGGAGAGCACTAATCCCGCCAATCCTATTATCATATTCTGCTGGGTCGAGTTGCGGATGGTCTGGATGGTCGAGGTGATATCGGTCACGACAATAAACAGCGCCTGACCGGTTGTATTCATTCTTTCCACCGAAAGCGGTTCGATGTGCAGATGCTGGTTGCCCAGTGAAACCTGAACTCCATTCTTAAGATGATTTGTGTCGGGATACTGCTTCGAGACCTGATCGAGAATCGCTACATTCATTTCCCTGCTGTGGGCCGCCACCTTGGCTCCCCAGCTTGAAATTTTCATTTCCTTGCTTTTCGGGGCATCGCCTTCTTCCTTGACAAGCAGAGCGATATCGGCGCCGGAGATATGCTGGAATTCCAGAACGGCGTCGACCAGAGGTACGCCAATGACAACAACACCAACACGGTTACCTTCTACCAGCAAGGGCGCGACGGCGAATTGCATGCAGCTTTTCTGACACATGAGAGGACTGGAAGGTTGTTCTCGCTCATTGACCTGGCGGACCCAATCCAGCATTGCAGCGTCATGCGCACCAGACTCGGAAGCGCCCCAGCTTGCCAGCAGCTGATTTGAATGATCATAAAAACGTATCAGTTCGATGCCCTTGTTGAGCTGCAATGGTGCCCAATAGGGTTCGAACGTCTCGGCGATTTTTGTTCCATCATTTGCCAGAAGGTCGGTACCCATTCCTTCCAGAAAAGGTATCAACTCTGCAAACTGATGCAGATTTTTCGATATTTGATCTATCAGGCCTTCCACTTCGCTGGCGTAACGCCGATGTTGCACGCTTCTCTGACTTTCAAAATCATTCATCAAGCTCACATAGGTAATTCCAGTGAACGAAGCGACAATTGCGATCAGTATCAGGCTGCTCAGCACCAGAACTTTTGACTTCAGGCCCCAGAATTTGCGCGATCCGGCGCCGGTGGAGTCACCGTTTCGAGCCTTGTTAGTGTGGGGATCCTGGTTCATCAGAGGTTACCGTTAGAACCGAAATGAGCCAAGGATCGAAAAAAGATCCCAGCGCTGAGACATGTCAGCAGGGTTGGGATTATCCAGGGTAGAAAGCCAGCCAGTACCGTTCACATGGTGATATTCCGCCCGCAGCATAAACTCGGGTGTAATGTTCCAGCGAAGACCGACAGTAATGTCCTTGGCGAAGCGATTGTGTGCATGCCGACCATCCCCGGTCCCCGAAGCCGCCCACTTTCTCCCCTGGCGGTCATTGCTATCCATATACAAAACATCGTAACGGGCAATCGCCTCCCACTCGGGTGTTAGCCGATAGACACCTTGAAAGTAATAGCTTTCCCCCGAAATATCCATATCTGGCATCGCGCCAAAATTTTTGTACTGGAGGTTGCGGAAGGCATATTCGGAGGTAAGGCTCCAGCGCTCGGCGTTATATTGCGCGGAGAAGATAACAGGAACGAAGTGAATAGAACCTTCCCCTGGAGAGTAGCTCATATTCAACTGAGTTGCGCTTGCTGCGAACCGTATGCGCCCGCCATCCAGTTCGTAGTTCACCCTGCCGATATATGACATCTCCGGCGCCAAATGGCCCTGCACTAACTGGCCGAACACAGCCGCCTCTGCTTCATCGCCCCTGACCAGTGGACGCGCAACCCCGGCCTGGAAAGAAATATCGCCCATCTCCGAACGGCGCTCGCCATACAGGTGCACGCCATCCGCGGCCAGCGCAAGCTTACGGGTGCGGTCAAAATAGATCGATTGCGGTAATAGAATGCTGGGCCGTGTAAAAGGCACATCCCGGGTATCGTTGTAGAAGCCGAGCGGGTTTTTCATTCTTCCCAGGCGTATCCCGAATTGACTGGTTTCGCCGGAGAAAACGGTATAGTCAATAAATCCATAATCGAGCCGGATATTGCCCTCGCTGCCTTTGCCTGCCCAGCGTGACAACATCTGGGCGGAGAATTGCAGCCTGGGTAACGGCCTCATGGAGGCGTTCAGCCCCAATTCACGGAAATCAAAGCTGCCGCTACCAGAACTGCTTTTACCGAAAACGTTATTATCCGAACTCATTAGCCACGACTGGCTTGCGAAACCATGAATCTGCAGGTTGTGCGGCAATTTTTCGGCCTCGGCCGCACAAGACCACAGGAGAACCTGCCCCATAACAAGCGTGGCAGTCCATCGATGGCTGCGAGCGCCGTTATTTGATCTGGAGTACATTGACTCTGCCATCCGTCCTGGATTTATTCAAATAGCCAATTGCCCCGGGTGTTGCTGCAACCTTGGCGAGCATTTCCTCGGAGGTGCCTACTGTATTGGGCGCTTGACCTGTGCCGGAGAAGACCAGGCGGTCCTAGGCCGAGCGAAGCTGATAGGGAAAGACATTCAACTTTTCCTTGGAAAATGCGGCATGCGAGGCCGCATCGTCCGGCATCACGAATACTTGTATGGCTGTGCCGTCCGGCCATGCATGGAGGCGCATGCCGAAAATGGCGCGCAAGGAACTTTTGGATATCGTTTTCTCGCTAACGCCGGGGTGCACCACGACCTCATATTGATCCGTTGCATGAGCAATGCCTGTACCGCATGCCATGCTGAGCAGCAAGCATGCGAAAAAGACAAGACGGCCAATATTTTTTTTAATGGTCACGATTTACTTTATTCATCACCATCTGCGCGCCGGGTTGATGGCTGACTGGAGCCGCTGGTGGAGAGGCAGAGAATGGGCGGATGGAAATTTCGAAGCGCAGCGGTCGTGGCATTGCGGCGGGAGGTGGCTCGCTTCCAAGCGATTACCGCCCTGGGTCTGAATTATTAAAATTTTCTTGCTGATACTTGTAAGGAGTCGTCCTCTGGTCCTATCCGGATTTTGCCAAAATCCGTCATCAGTTCCCAAAACTCTTTATTGTTTATGTACATCCTGTCCAGTAATTGGATCAAATTGATATAGTAGGGCCGGCGCGGACCATGATGATTGATTAGCGGGCCAATGACGTCGAACTGCAAGCCGAAGTGGCCCAATAGTCTGTTCAATGAAGGCTCCATTACCGAAAGGCATTGAGTGACATTATTTTTGGAAGACATGCGTATTATGCCAACCACAAGCGCGAGAACAGGATGGGGAAACCGTCGTTGTTTTGTAGGAGCCCACCCTTCGATATTTACGGCGCTCTTGTAGGCATGGAGCAATTCGTCACGGCGACGAGTAAACCGGCGTACAACGACCAGGCGAGATATCTCGGCAGTGTTTTGGCGCGTCAACTTGCTTCTATCAATGAGGACCGGATCAATTTCCATATGCTTTTCAGTCGGGAAGAGCCTTGCTGGATCGAGTGGGTCCTGCAGGATCAAACGCGCGGTACCCACAAATTCGCCAGTTGGACGATGCCGCAACAGTATATGAGATGAATGGCGGTCATATTCGTCGCTTTCCATCTCGTCAGGGTAATTCGAAGCTTCGAAGCCCGGAGCACGCTGCTCGATACAATACACCTGGTATCGCAGATGAAATACCTCGCGCAGCAATGCCGGGGAATCAGCGTCGACCACCTCAAAGTATTCGTTAAACGCGGCCACCACGTCGTTTGTCTGGATGAGCTCAGGTGACTTTAATGGAAATTGTAAAACTCGAAAATCACTCATTTTCAATCCATTATTTAGCTATATGCAAGTTGATCCGCTTGTAGTCGTCTACTTGCCTGAAGGGATAGACTGCAGGATGATCAGTATCGCGGGAAAGGGTCATTTATTACGATTGCATAATGAAAGTATTTAATCTCGCGCCATCCGCACCGAATTGGCTCGCCTCACGTGAAAAATGACAACAGGCCTTCACTTTCTCGTTACTTATCGAAGTTGCAAATCTTGTCGGCCGCATGCCTCCAGGTACTGGATGTTTCTCCGAGGAGATCAATGATTAACGGCCGGAATCCGCTCCACTTTACTGCAGCACGATGCGTGGAATTTCTTGCCTGCAATTTTCGATTCATGGCCGTCTTGCGGCAATAGTTCCCGTCTCACTTGTCGAGGGGGAGTGAAGAACTTGTTAAATCTGGCTTCCAGCCATTTAATTCCGGGCTATCAACGGTGTGAAGGGCAAAACTCGCAGGTTCGACCGTTATTTTGACTTGAGTTTATCGATTACGCTATAAGACATTGGATCCATCTTTATGCATAGCTGTAAAATTGTACAGCTAGAAATTAGCGGAATCAGCGGCAATCGGTGTCGTGGCTAGTTTAAAGACAGAGGATGTTCGTTTCGCCTTGGTATTCCAGAAAGAATCTCTGAAACCGGTATATTTTCTCTGATAAAAATCTGACCACAATAAGCCGGAGCGAATGGCCGACCCACGCAATGCGGCACAAGGTTCTTTCCTTGAAAACCTAAAGCTGGATGAACTATCTTCGCTGGCTGCTATAATGAATAGCGGGTATAACCGAAGCAGGGATTTTCAGGTTGACATCAGAAGTTCAGAAGTTTTCATGTGCCGCAGCTTGACCCAGGCTGTGATCGAAGTACAGGCGTATGAGGAAATGGCGTAGAGCCACCCTCTGAAAGGATCTGGAGTGACCCCGCGCCGGAAGATCCGATGCGAGAATTTGCATGGTGCCCAGAAGAGGACTCGAACCTCCACAGTGTTGCCACCGCTAGGACCTGAACCTAGTGCGTCTACCAATTCCGCCATCTGGGCAATGGTGAATCTTGTCCGGATATCAGACAGAGGCGCAATTTTATAGGAAATTATTGCTTTGTCAATTAAGAAGAAACGCAAATTACGCGATCTTGACCCTCAGCTTGAGCGTGAAAAGGCTCGTTACGGCCACGCATTGCCCAGCAGGGAATTCATACTCCAGGCCCTCGAAGATCAGGGGGTCCCGGTCAACGAGAACGTCCTGCAAAACCTGCTCGAAATCACTGAAGAAGAAACCGAAATTTTCGGCCGCCGCGTGTCCGCCATGCTACGCGAAGGCCAGATCATGCGTAATCGCAAGGGTGATATCTGCGTGGTGGAGAAGCTCGATCTCATCAGGGGGAGGGTTCAGGGTCACCCCGACGGCTTCGGCTTCCTGATACCCGACGATAGTAGTCCGGATTTATTTCTGAGCGCCAAGGAAATGCACAAGGCGCTGCATGGCGACAGGGTGATGGTGCGCGAAACCGGCGTGGACAGGCGGGGACGCAGGGAAGGAACCATCGTCGAAGTGCTGGAGCGCGCCGTTACACAGTTAGTCGGACGATTGCACGCCGATCACGGAATTCTGTTTGTAGAGGCGGAGAACAGGCGTATCAGCCAGGATATTCTGATACCTGGAGAAGAGTCCATGGGCGCCCGGGCGGGCCAGGTAGTAATGGTCGAAATCATCCAGCAGCCAAGCAAACACGCCCAGCCCATTGGTCGTATCGTCGAAATTCTGGGTAACTATACATCGCCCGGGATGGAGATCGAAATCGCCTTGCGCAAGCATGAATTGCCTCATCAGTTTCCGCCTGAGGTGGACAAACGTTCCGCCAAATTCCCGGACAAAGTTCTGAAAGCAGATCTGAAGGAGCGGGAGGACATCCGGCATTTGCCGATGGTGACGATAGACGGCGAAACCGCGCGGGACTTCGACGATGCGGTGTATTGTGAGCGCGACGGAAAGGATTACAAATTATATGTCGCCATCGCTGATGTCAGTCACTACGTGAGTTCCGGCGATGCGCTGGACCGGGAGGCATTCAATCGCGGCAACTCCGTGTACTTTCCTCGCCGCGTTATCCCGATGTTGCCTGAGGTGCTCTCCAATGGCCTGTGTTCGCTTAACCCGCAAGTCGAGCGCTTGTGCATGGTATGCGAGATGAATCTCGACACGAAGGGCGGTTTTCGTGAATACCGCTTTTACCCGGCGGTAATGTTTTCCCATGCCCGCCTCACGTATACCAAAGTTGCCGCAATGCTGGAGAATCCCAAGGGCGAGGATGCACAGCAATATAAAAATCTTTTGCCGCACATCAAGTTGCTCTACAAACTATTCAAGGTATTGTTGAAGGCGCGAGGCAAACGGGGTGCGATCGATTTTGAGACTATTGAAACCCAAATGATTTTCAACGATCAGGGCAAAATCGAGCGTATCCTCCCCGTGAAGCGCAACGATGCTCATCGGCTGATCGAGGAATGCATGCTTGCGGCCAATGTATGCGCCTCGGATTTTTTGCAGAAGCACAAACAGCAGACGCTCTATCGCATTCATGAAGGCCCTACACCCGAAAAGCTGCTTGCATTGCGTGATTTCCTGAAGGAATTCGGCGTGCAGTTAAGCGGGGGCGACGAGCCCGGAGCGAAGGACTATGCCAAAACGTTGACCAGAATCAAAGACAGGCCTGACGCGCAGCTGCTGCAGACGGTAATGTTGCGATCCTTGCGCCAAGCGGTTTACAGCCCGGACAACGTAGGGCATTTCGGCCTTGCATACGAGTCCTATACCCATTTCACGTCGCCTATCAGGCGCTACCCCGATCTGCTGGTGCACCGCGCAATCAAGGCAGTGTTGAGCGACACGGTGTATTCTCCCGGCAACTGGCATGAACTGGGCGAACATTGTTCACAGACAGAGCGCCGTGCGGACGATGCCACCCGCGATGTAGAGACATGGCTTAAATGCTATTACATGCAGGACAGGATTGGCGAATGCTTCGATGGCGTTATCAGCGGCGTAACCGGCTTTGGCCTGTTCGTCGCGCTGGATGGCATTTATGTGGAGGGCCTCGTACATATTTCGGAGTTGCCCAGTGACTATTTCCACTTTGATGCCGCGAAGCATATGCTGCTGGGCGAGCGTAGCGGCAAGCGCTATCGTCTTGGGGACCGGCTCAGGGTCAAGCTGGTGCGCGTCGATCTTGAAACAAGCAAGATCGATTTTGTTCTGGACGGAAATGGTGCGGCAAGTCGCACAGCCGAGAGTTGACCGGAAGAAGATGGTTTCGAGTCTCCGATCGGTCTGAGCTGACGCTCCCCCCTTTCACCTATTCAATTCCCCCGTTTGAATGTCCAACACTCGCCTTATATTCGGGTTTCACGCCATTACCAGCCGTCTCCGGCAGAATCCCGCGAGCGTCACGGAAATCTTTCTTGATGCCGGACGACGTGACCAGCGTGCGCGTGACCTGGCGAAGCTTGCTGAAACCCAGGACGTGCGGCTGATTCCGTGCGATGACGCGAGGCTTGCGGGAATGGCGGGTGGTGCGCGTCATCAGGGGGTTGCCGCTTGTATAGACGCTTCTCGCAGTTATATCGATATCGAAGACGTGCTTGACACTCTTGTCGAGCCGGCTCTGCTTCTGGTATTGGACGGGATACAAGACCCGCATAACCTGGGCGCATGTTT
Organism: Nitrosospira briensis; assembly: GCF_900115125.1. Taxonomy (GTDB): domain Bacteria; phylum Pseudomonadota; class Gammaproteobacteria; order Burkholderiales; family Nitrosomonadaceae; genus Nitrosospira; species Nitrosospira briensis_A. The sequence continues at coordinate 90,453 of NZ_FOVJ01000005.1, forward strand.
ACGCGTCGCGGATGCCTTCGGCGTTCATGCCGTCGTCGCGCCTAAAGATCGCGCGGTCGGGCTCACCGCTACTGTTCACAAGGTCGCGAGTGGAGCAGTCGATGCGGTGCCATATATTTCCGTTACCAATCTGGCCCGTACCTTGCGGGAACTGAAACAGCGCGGCGTATCGATACTTGGAGCCACCGCGGATGCGGATAGCAACCTCAACGCTGCCATTCTGGATGGACCGATCGCATGGGTCCTGGGCGCGGAAGGGAAGGGCATGCGCCGCTTGACACGCGAAACCTGCGACCAGCTTGTCTCCATTCCCATGCTGGGCAGCGTCGAGAGCCTCAATGTCTCCGTGAGCGCCGGTATCTGCCTGTTTGAGACCCGCCGGCAGCGCAGTGCCAAAGAGCCTTGAATAGAGACGCGTCGAACGCGTGCTTCATCCGCTTGGACTTGGTAGCCGCATTCAGGATAAAATTGATATTCTCACCCCGGTTCAGTATAGTACTGGCCTCATCAACCCTTGCCTCACTGTGTTCGCATCACAGGAGGCTTAACCCATAAGGAGACTGCATGCGACATTACGAAATCGTTTTTATTGTCCATCCTGATCAGAGCGAGCAGGTTCCTGCGATGATCGAGAGATACCGCAGCATAGTGACCGCCAGGAATGGCCAGGTTCATCGACTGGAAGATTGGGGACGCCGGCAGCTCACCTACCTGATTCAGAAGGTTCACAAGGCACATTACGTGCTGATGAATATCGAATGTGATCAGGAAACACTGGATGAACTGGATCACTCGTTCAAATTCAACGATGCGATATTGCGTCATCTCACCATCAGGATGGACGGGCCGGTAACTGCTCCATCCCCCATGATGCGCGAAGAAAAGGCCAGGCCAGCCGCGCCGGCGGCAGAGGAGCTTAAAGAAACCACGCTTGCAACATAAGCTGGCAGCTTAGTTGGACTGCAACCAGACTGTCATTTGCGGCAAGATCATCGAAATCGGCGGTCTACGGTATACACCAGCGGGAGTGCCGGTCACCGAGTTCAGGATCATTCACGTATCGCGTCAAATCGAAGCAGGTAAGCCGCGCCGGGTAGAGTGCGAGGTTGCCGCAGTGGCGTTGGCCCATATGGCTGAAAGCATATCCCGCACAGCGCCCGGCACGATGGTGAAACTGGGCGGTTTTCTGGCAAAAAAAGGCCGCATGAGTTTGCAACTGGTGCTGCATGTGGACAAGATCGATCTTATTGAAATTTAAATATAGAGATCATTTAAAGGGAACAGGAAAAAGTTATGGCTCGTTTTACATCAAGACGTAAAGATGGGAAGGATAAAGACAAGGACAAGAAAGCAAACCGTCCGTTGTTCAAGCGCAGAAAATTTTGCCGTTTCACTGCAGAAGGCATCACGACAGTGGACTATAAGGATGTCGAGTTATTGAAAGATTTCATCAACGAGAACGGCAAAATCATCCCTGCCCGCATCACCGGGACAAAATCGCGCTATCAGCGTCAACTGGGTATAGCGGTTGAGCGTGCTCGCTTCCTGGCATTGCTCCCTTATACCGATTTACACTGAGGGTGATGATATGCAGATCATATTGATGGAAAAAGTCGTCAATCTCGGCCAATTGGGCGATGTTGTCAAAGTAAAAAACGGGTATGCGCGAAATTTTCTTATTCCGACAGGCAAAGCAAAGCGGGCAACGCCGTCAGCCATTGCCGAGTTCGAAGCAAGACGTGCTGAACTGGAAAAAACTCAGGCGGAAGTATTGTTTGCTGCTCAGGCTCATGCCGCCAAACTGGATGGATTGATGGTGCAGATTACCCAGAAAGCCGGTGTGGATGGCAAACTGTTCGGTTCGGTCACCAACGCCGATATCGAGGAGGCGCTTAAAGCCCAAGGGTTTGAGATTGAACGAGCAATGATACGGATGCCCGAAGGACCCTTGAAACAAGTGGGGGATCATGCGGTGGCTATCGCGTTGCACAGTGAAGTAGTGGCCAATATTGTTGTGTCCGTTCTGGGCGAAGCGACTGCCTGAAGAACCAGTTCACAAGACAGCGAAAAAGGGCTGCTGGCAGCCCTTTTTTGTTTTTCCATATCGCCATACCGCCCGGGTGGTAAAATCTTCATCCTCTCGTAACAGATCTGGATTCCATGGCTCAATTCCTCACCGCGGCCACCAGCGATCAATTGCTTGAATCGTACAAGATGCCGCCGCATTCGGTTGAAGCGGAGCAATCCGTGCTGGGCGGGTTGATGCTGGATAATTATGCCTGGGACAAGGTGGCTGATGTTATCACCGAGGATGATTTTTACCGGCAGGACCACAGACTCATCTATCGCCACATCTGTAAACTGGTTGAGCATAGCAAACCTGCTGACGTTGTGACTGTCGCCGAGTCGCTTGAAATATCCGCCGAACTGCAAAATGTAGGCGGATTGGCCTATGTTGGAATAATCGTTCAGAATACGCCCTCCGCAGCGAACATCCGGCGTTACGCGGAAATCGTGCGGGAGCGGGCAGTGATGCGCAGGCTTGCGCAAGTCGGTTCGGAGATATCGGACTCGGCGTATAGCCCCGCGGGGCGCTCGGCCTCGAATCTTCTGGACGAAGCCGAAGCAAAGGTGTTTGAGATTGCCGAGGCCGGCGCTCGGGGAAAGCAAGGCTTTGTCGATATCCAGCCGCTCCTCAAGCAGGTCGTGGAGCGTATAGAGACACTTTACAATCAGGACAATCCCAGCGATGTCACTGGAATTGCAACCGGATTTCATGATCTCGACCAGAAAACCTCCGGCTTTCAACCGGGCGACCTGATCATTGTCGCGGGCAGGCCGTCGATGGGCAAGACTGCTTTCTCGCTTAACATCGCCGAGCATGTAGCTTTGATGCTGGAAAAACCCGTCGCAGTGTTCAGCATGGAAATGGGCGGGGCGCAGTTGGCAATGCGGATGCTGGGATCGGTCGGACGCCTCGATCAGCACAAGGTCCGAACCGGCCGTTTGCAGGATGAGGACTGGTCCAAGCTGACCCATGCTTTGGGCAAGCTGAGCGACGCGCCACTGTTTATTGACGAAAGCGCGGCATTGAATGCGCTGGAACTGAGAGCGCGGGCGCGGCGGCTTCATCGTCAGCAGGGCGAACTGGGATTGATCGTGGTGGATTATCTACAGCTTATGTCCGCCAGCGGGCAGGGTGAGAACCGGGCTACGGAAATCTCTGAAATATCGCGCTCGCTCAAAGCATTGGCAAAGGAACTCCAGGTTCCCGTTGTCGCCTTGTCGCAATTGAATCGCAGCCTGGAGCAGCGCCCGAACAAGCGGCCAGTAATGTCCGATCTGCGGGAATCGGGCGCCATAGAACAGGATGCGGACCTGATTCTTTTTATCTACCGGGATGAGGTCTACAATCCCGAAACACAAGATAAGGGCGTAGCCGAAATCATTATCGGCAAACAGCGGAACGGCCCCATTGGTAAGGTAGATCTTACTTTCCTGGGCGAATATACCAGATTCGAGAGTTATGCCAAATCCGGGCATTATTAAAAGCTTCGGACAGGTGCTATTATCTCAGACCGTAGCGGCTTACAAAACCTCTGCCGCGTAATCTGCCAAACGCGAGCGCTCGCCCCGTTGCAGCGTTACGTGTCCGCTATGGTTCCACCCCTTGAAGCGGTCCACCACGTAAGTCAGCCCTGAACTCCCCTCGGACAGATAAGGTGTATCAATTTGGGCAATGTTGCCCAGACATACTACTTTGGTAGCGGGACCGGCTCGGGTGATAAGCGTCTTCATCTGCTTCGGCGTAAGGTTTTGAGCTTCGTCGATTATCAAAAACTTGTTGATGAAAGTGCGTCCACGCATGAAATTGAGAGATTTTATCTTGATGCGCGAGCGGATCAGATCAAGCGTGGCGGCGCGCCCCCAGTCTCCTGCGCTGTTGTCCGTCTTGTTGAGTACATCCAGATTGTCTTCCAGCGCGCCCATCCATGGCGTCATTTTTTCTTCCTCGGTTCCCGGCAGAAAACCGATATCCTCACCTACCGGCACGGTAACGCGCGTCATGATGATTTCGGAATAAACCTTGTGCTCGAGGGTTTGCATCAGTCCGGCCGCCAGAGTAAGCAAAGTTTTGCCTGTACCCGCCTGACCCAGCAGCGTAACAAAATCCACATCGGGATTCATCAGCAGATTCAGCGCGAAATTCTGTTCACGGTTACGTGCGGTGATGCCCCACACATTGTTTTTATGATGAGTGTATTCCTTGAGAGTTTGCAGAACCGCTGTTTTGCCACTACGCTCCTTGACCTGCGCATAGAATGGCTTGTCATGCTCCAGGTAGACGAATTGATTGAGCAGGAAGCTCGCGCATAATGGCCCGCTCACGCGATAAAACGTAGAACCGGATTGCTGCCACGATTCCATTTCCTTGCCGTGCCTGTCCCAGAAGTCCGCCGGTAATTCCTGTATTCCCGAAAAGAGGAGATCGGTATCTTCCAGAACCTTATCGTTGAAATAATCCTCCGCCGCCAGTCCCAGCGCACGCGCCTTGATACGCATGTTGATATCCTTGGAAACCAGTGTAACAGTCCGGTTCTGATAGGTTTCGTGCAAGAACTTTACCACGCCGATGATCTGGTTGTCGGCGCTCCCGCTCGCCAACCCCATGGGCAAATCGCTGCTGATAGCGTCGGTCTGGAGGAACAGCCTGCCGGTTGCACTCTTGCTGCCGTGCGGCTGCAACGGAATACCTTCGTTAATATCGCTTATCGCGCTGCTGACAATCTCGTCCAGAAAACGACTGGCCTGCCGGGCATTGCGGGCAACCTCGGACATTCCTTTTTTATTATTGTCGAGCTCCTCAAGGATGACCATGGGAATATAGACATCATGTTCCTGAAAGCGGAACATGCTGGTGGGATCATGCATCAGCACATTGCTGTCAAGCACGAATAGCTTGGGGTTGCTTTGTAGATGCCGGACTGCTGTAACGGAAGAAGGCCGTTTTCTAGGACCCATTGTTTACCTTGGGCAAGGCTTTCACGAACTCCAATACTTCCTGAACGTGACCCGTTATCTTCACACCCCGCCATTCCTTTCGTAATACGCCCTTTGCGTCTACCACGAAAGTACTGCGCTCGATTCCACGGACCTGCTTGCCGTACATGTTTTTCATCTTCATGACGTCGAACAGCTTGCAGACTGTTTCGTCAGCGTCGCTCAGCAGCTCGAAAGGAAAATCCATTTTCGTCTTGAAATTTTCGTGCGATTTGATGCTGTCTCGCGAGATCCCCACGATATTGCAGTCGAGCCTCGTGAAATCGGGGTAAGCGTTACGGAAATCCTGCCCCTCCGTGGTGCAACCGGGCGTGTTGTCCTTGGGATAAAAATAAATTACCAGGTTTTTTCCGACGGCTGCGGATAAACGAAAAGTCTGATTGCTGGTGGAAGGAAGCTCGAAATCGGGGATGGGTTGGTTTAACATGGAAAGGGATGTGTTTTAAAAGGACCTGCCTTGATTTTCATTTTGCATGTTACCAAAAAGATCGCATAAAGCAAATGTCGGGGTTTGCTGCAGCAACAGGGAAATAAACCCTGATGTCGACGACGGTGCGTATCTATTCAGAAATACCTGATTGTCCTCGTCTTGCGTCCGCCCAGCAATTAGGTGTTTCGAACAGGCGTACCTGTTCCAGCCTGAGGTGATTGCCATAGCTGTCCTGATAGGCTGCATCAAGTACGCGGAAGGCGGTGAGAGCGAGATTTTCGGCTGTAGGGGGCGTATCAAGCACTACCGTTTTATGATCCTCCAGAGATTGAAGGAATTCCAGTAACCTTACGTCTTCGGAATATACCAGGAACGCATGATCCCACTTATCCACCAGGGTAGTGTTGGCAATGCGTTTTATTTCCGAATAGTCCATTACCATTCCTTGCTCGGAAATGCCCGCGTCGGTGATAATATCCCCCGAGAGGGTGATTTCAATAGCATAGCGGTGCCCATGCAAGTGGCGGCATTGGCTATTATGGGAAGGTATGCGATGGCCGGCGTCGAATTCCAGCCTGCGAGTGATCAACATTACTGGAATTGTAACATTGCAGCGAACCGCTAAACTATTACATATTACCGACCACAACCGCGACGTTGCGGGGATGACATACATCTATCCCGTATTGTCGCGTCGAGCCGGCGGCGTCTCGATAGGTGTCAATCTTAATCCCAACAACGCCTGCAACTGGCGATGTGTCTATTGCCAGGTCCCGGACCTGAAACGCGGCACGGCGCCTAAAATCGATCTGGAAAAGCTCGAAGCGGAGTTAAGAATTTTTCTGCATGAAGCGCTTTATGGAGACTTCATGCAAGTGCAGGTACCGCCGGACGCAAAGCGCATCAATGATATTGCGTTTTCCGGCAATGGCGAGCCCACCAGTGCCGGCGAATTCGAGCATGTGGTTGAGTTGATAGGGCGCATCAAAGCCGATCATGACCTGCCCGAGGAACTTAAACTCGTGCTGATCACCAATGGCAGCCTGATAGATCGGCCGGGGGTCCAGGCGGGGCTGCGGAGAATGGCGGAGCTCAACGGCGAGGTCTGGTTCAAACTGGATAGTGTTACCCGCGAAGGCAGGCAGCGCGTGAATAGCACCCGGATGAGCCTGAGCAGGATGCGAAAAAACCTGCAACTAGCCGCCTCCTTGTGCCCTACCTGGCTGCAAACCTGCGTGTTCCAAATCGATGACGAGCCGCCGGCCAGGACCGAACTGGATGCTTATTTAACATTTCTGGAAGAATTCTTGCGAGGGGGCGGGCTACTCAGAGGTGTGCTGTTATATGGCCTTGCACGCCCGTCCATGCAACCGGAAGCTCCACGGCTGAAAAAAGTCGACCAGGAGTGGATGGAAGCCTTTTCAAGGGAAATTGAATCTCTCGGGCTTGCTGTCAAGCTTAATCCGTGAGCTTGCGGTTATCTTGCTTCTCGATCCCCCAGGTGATACTCAGCGAAACGAACAGAAAATTGTGCCGGGCCCGGATTGGGTCGGTATTTTATTGCTTACTTCGCTTTGGCCGCCTTCTTCAGGCTCTTGTATAAATCAGGATCCTGGCTTTTCAGCATCGCGGCTACAATCAAGTCATCTTTTTTGATTTTGGTGAGATCAATATGCTCAATATGCACAAGTCGTACGAGCTCTCTTACCGGCCTTGGCATATTTCGTCCGCTTTCATAACGGGAGCCCCCGCTTTGAGTGACACCGACTTTACTCCAGAAGTCATGCTGGTTAAGACCCAATTTACGACGGATTTCACGAGGATTGGATATTTCTTCGAAGAGTTTCATGTGTCGGCTCTCAATAGGTTATTAGTTGGTGTTATGTTATAGGATTATTGCACATACATAAATTTAATTTGTTTTCTTATTCTACGCAAGTACTAAGTGGGCCCCCTTTGGGTTCCGCAAGGATTATTCGAGTTCAGCGCTTGTCATATTGCATGGGAGTAAGCCCATGAATAAGAATCGTCCGATTTGCCGGCAAAACGCACCCCTCGGACAGGATTCGTTCAGCGGTTCCCGGGTTTTCTTTCCACTAATGAGGTAAAATCCGGAAGCAAAACTCCGATTATCATACTCAATTCCTGATTCCGGCTGTTCACGGCATTAAATTGATCCAGCATACAACTTGCTTTTGCTGGCAACAGGATTATTGTTCTTATTATTATAGAAGCGTTGTCATCGTGACACTTATTGTCCAAAAATACGGCGGTACATCGGTCGGCAGTACTGAGCGCATTAAAAATGTCGCCCGTCGCATAGCGAAATTTCAATCTCGTGGTCATCAGGTCGTAGTGGTAGTGTCCGCTATGAGCGGCGAAACAAATCGCCTTATTGCCCTTGCCCGGGAATTCCAGGCTCATCCCGATCCCCGCGAGCTGGATGTCATGGTTTCAACCGGCGAACAGGTATCCGTCGCCCTACTGTCCATGGCGCTGATGGATCGGGGTGTCAGGGCCAGGAGCTATACCGGCGCACAGGTGCGGATACTTACCGACAATGCCTATACAAAGGCACGCATATTAAAAATCGATGAGGATAAAATACGCGCGGATCTCGAGGCCGGTTATGTCGTAGTGGTAGCTGGATTTCAAGGCATGGACGAGAGCGGAAGTATTACCACTCTGGGCCGCGGGGGGTCCGATACCACGGCGGTTGCGCTGGCGGCGGCGCTTGCAGCCGGTGAGTGCCAGATTTATACCGACGTGGATGGCGTTTATACGACCGATCCACGCATCGTTCCGGAAGCCCGCAAACTCAAGACGGTGACCTTTGAGGAAATGCTCGAAATGGCGAGCCTGGGTTCGAAGGTTTTGCAAATTCGCTCGGTCGAATTCGCGGGCAAATACAAGGTTAAATTGCGGGTCCTGTCCAGCTTCGAAGAGGACGGCGAGGGTACCCTGATTACTTTCGAGGAAGAAGAAAATATGGAGCATGCGATTATCTCGGGTATTGCGTTCAATCGCGACGAAGCCAAGATTACTGTGCTGGGCGTGCCCGATCGTCCCGGTATTGCTTATCAGATTCTCGGCCCGGTGGCTGACGCCAATATTGATGTGGATATGATTATTCAGAACGTCGGACATGATGGCTTGACTGACTTTTCGTTTACGATAAATCGCAGTGAATTCGCCAGAACCATGGACATCCTGGAGAATCAGGTTCAACCCCACATTGGCGCAAGAGGTGTGATCGGCGGAGATAAAATAGCCAAGGTATCGGCGGTGGGTGTCGGGATGCGATCCCATGTGGGCATCGCCAGCAAGATGTTTCGAGCACTCGCGGAAGAAGGCATTAATATTCAAATGATTTCCACTTCGGAAATAAAGATTTCCGTGGTAGTGGACGAGAAATACATGGAACTGGCGGTACGCGTGCTGCATAAGGTGTTCGAACTGGACCATGTGTCCTGAGAACTCGCCCATGCTCCGACAGGTTTGATGCCCGATATATCCAGGCAGTCCACCGTTTGACCTGCGAGTCATAAACCGCTATTCTGTTGTGGGTTTTTGTGGAGAGATGGCCGAGTGGTCGAAGGCGCTCCCCTGCTAAGGGAGTATAGGCTCAAAAAGCTTATCGAGGGTTCGAATCCCTCTCTCTCCGCCAATAAGTAATTCCATCCATTCAGTAATTCCAACTCCATTGATTCCCGTAGAAAACTATTTCCCGTAGTTTCTTTTTACCTGGATTTACCACCTTCTCCCCTTGGGTTCGGGCAAGCTAGCGACCTGCAAAGGCTGATATCGCCATATTAGTATAGTAGCCCCGGTAGGCTCGCCTTCATCAAAATTTCCACTTCCCGGCTTCGGTTCCCATCCGGTCCGATCCGGCAAGCTGCCGCATCGTCATCCAACCGCCACGCCGCACGTTAATGAACTGAAGTCTGTCCGTGCTCTTATTCGCCCTGCGATGTAATGATTGCGACTTTTTCTGGTCATAGGAACTCCACACATACAGGCTAGCTGCATGAAAAAGCTCAAACTACTATGTTTCTCATGCTTGATCGTCGCCTTGCTCGGGTTGATCCCGGGCGAAGCGGCAATAGCTTTTGACGGAGACGATGGTGGGTTCGATGAAGGCTTTGATGGGGGGGACGACGCGGGCGGAGAAGCCGCCGACGGCGACCGCGGGGAAGATAGCGATGAAGAACAGGATGATCATCAAGGACAGGACCGCGATAAAGACGGGCGCGCCGGCGAACATGGCCATCACCATGGCCACAGGCACCACGGAGCGGGCGGACATACCCATATTATCCATGGATGGCCTGCGTTCGGGTTTGGTCCGGCTTTCGGTTTCGGCGCCTTCGGATATGCGCCACAGCCGTATGGATATTCTCCGGGAGGTTTCCGGCCCACTCAACCGGGCGTCGTATATGTTGAAAAAAAAGAGGATACCCCTCAGGCGGTCCCCACATCTCAAACAAATCATTGGTATTACTGCCGGGAAGCGGAAGGTTACTATCCCGAGGTAAAGGAATGCCCCGGAGATTGGGAGCAAGTTCCGGCGCAGGCAGGATCAGATGATCAGGAGTAGCGTCAACTGGCCCCCAATCTCCAACAGGGCCGGGGGTCGAAGGTTGAAGTAAGTGTTCAAGTGAAGCGCCGTGAGGATGTCTGACCGTTCACCGGCTTTTTCTTGTTAACTGCTTTCTTTACTGATAATCTAGACATTCGTCGTTTCGTGTCCACCCTTGTTTCTTCTTGCATTTCAGACTGGGATAGCATGATTAGACCTCCGGTCGAACCGTTTGTCTGCGGCATATCAGTGCTTACCGTTCGAAGTGCAAAATGTAAGCCTTGATTGTCGCAGGTCGCAGCCAAGCCGGATACGACAGTGCCGCTCGTCCCGGTGACGAGCGTGCAGTGCATGCTAGAGGAGAAGTGCATTGGAGTTCGCCTACCCCCGGCCACAGATGCAGCGCTCGAATTGGACTTCGCTTAACGGCACGTGGCGTTTTTGCTACGACGACGCACGCGAGTTTGCGCTCCCTTCGCAAATCAAGACTTGGCCGTTGAAGATTACGGTGCCTTTTTCGCCCGAATCGCAAGCGAGCGGTATCGGCGATCGCGGCTTTCATCCGCTGTGCTGGTATGAACGGGACTTCGACTGTGCACCCTCGCCGGGGCGTGTGATTCTGCGATTCGGCGCCGTTGATTACGCCGCCCGCGTGTGGATCAATGGATGCCTGGCTGTCACGCACGAAGGGGGCCACACCCCCTTCTGGGCCGACATCACACACATGCTTAACCCATCTAACGAGCAGACCGTGACGGTGCAGGTGGATGACGACCCGCATGAGTTGGCAAAGCCGCGTGGCAAGCAGGATTGGCAACTGGAGCCCCACTCCATCTGGTATCCCCGAACTACGGGAATCTGGCAGACGGTCTGGCTCGAACGGGTGCCGGACAGCTATATCGAGAAAATCCGCTGGACGCCGGAGCTCGACACGTACGCAATTGGTTTCGAGGCCAGGGTTATAGGAGACTGTGCCGACGACTTTACTGTGGATGTCTGCTTGCGCAATGGCGAGCAACTGCTTGCACATGACCGCTACAAGGTGCTGGACCGGGAAGTAGACCGGGTTATCGTGCTGTCTGATCCCGGCATCGACGATTATCGCAATGAATTGCTGTGGAGTCCGGAACGGCCCACGCTGCTCGACGCAACCATCCGGCTCATGCGTGGGGAAGAGGTGGTGGACGAATTCATCTCGTACACTGCGTTGCGGTCAGTGCATATCCTGCGAGACCGTTTCATGCTTAATGGGCGGCCCTACCCTCTGAGGCTCGTGCTTGACCAGGGCTATTGGCCTGATACTTTGATGACTGCTCCCGGCGACGATGCCTTGCGCCGCGATGTCGAGCTTGCGAAGGCCATGGGCTTCAACGGCGTGCGAAAGCACCAAAAGATTGAGGACCCGCGATATCTCTACTGGGCCGACAGGCTCGGGCTCGTGGTATGGGAGGAGATGCCCTCTGCATATCGTTTCACGCGCAGCGCCATCAAGAGGACGGTGCGCGAGTGGGCAGAGGTCATCGAGCGCGACTACAGCCATCCCTGCATCATCGTTTGGGTTCCTTTCAACGAATCCTGGGGCGTCCCCGATCTTACCGCCGTGGGCAAGCAGCGGCATGCTGTCGAGGCGCTGTATCACCTGACGAAAACGCTGGATGCGACACGCCCAGTTATCGGCAACGACGGATGGGAAAGCAGCGCCACCGACATCATCGGCATTCATGATTACGATGCGAACGTCGAGCACCTGCGACAGCGTTATGGCGCGGAGGTCCAGCCCGAGCAACTATTCGATCGGCGGCGCCCAGGGGGACGAATCCTCACGCTCGACGGCTACCCGCATCGGGGTCAGCCTATCATGCTCACCGAGTTTGGCGGCATCTCCTTCACCATGTGTCCCCAGCCGGACGTCGAGGATTCCTGGGGCTACACCGTTGCCAGAGATAGTGATGAATTTTTGCGGATGTACGGCAAATTGATGCTCACTGTGATCCAGACCGCGCTCTTCAGTGGTTTTTGTTACACTCAATTCGCTGATACTTTTCAGGAAACGAATGGACTGCTTTGCTCGGACCGCACCCCGAAAATCCCCATCGAGGAAATTGCAAAGGTGACCAGTATTTCGCGCACTCACATACCTGGAGGCGTCTAAGCGATGTATTCGCTTGATCTCACCAAGCCGGACGGGCGCGCGCTGACACTATATGCCCGCCATCCGCTCGACCCGAAAATCGTCGCCCCGAGCCCCTTCCCCGAACCGCTGAATGCAAGCCCTCACTTGCGGTGGCATCCGTTGCGCGGCGAGTGGGTGACCTACGCTGCCTATCGGCAGGGGCGCACTTTCCTGCCGCCCCCGGAATACAACCCGCTTGGCGTGACCACTGACCCGGCCCATCCGACAGAAGTACCGGCAGGTGGCTGGGACGTGGCGGTTTTCGATAACCGGTTTCCCTCGCTGGGTGGTCCCGACGCTGAAGAGCCCCCCGAATTGATCGTGCCGAGTGCGCGGGCAGCGGGTCACTGCGAAGTGGTGGTATTTACACAGGATGCACGCGGTTCGCTTGGAGGTTTGACGCTCGCTCACATCGAATTGCTGCTGCAAGTTTGGGGAGACCGCACGCTCAGGATGGTACAGAGGGGCGATATCGCCTACGTGTTGCCATTTGAAAATCGTGGCGCGGAGGTCGGCGTTACGTTACATCATCCTCATGGTCAGATATATGCCTACCCGGTCGTGCCTCCTGTGCCGGCACGAATGCAACAGGAAGCACAACGTTATTACCGGGGAAAAGGATGCGGCGTGCTGCAAGATTTCATCGCGGGGGAGCGGCATGCCGGTTTACGCATGCTTTATGAAGGTGCTCACGCAGTAGCTTTCGTTCCTGTTTGCGCCCGCTACCCATATGAAGTATGGGTAGCTACTATCGAGCCGGTTGAAAGCTTCATTCAGCTCACTCCCGATCAGCGTGCTGACCTCGCGCGGGCACTCAAGACAGTGCTGCTGAAATACGATGGTTTATGGCAACGGCCATTTCCGTATTTGATGGCGTGGTACCAGGCGCCTACCGACGGTGAACCTCACCCTGAATCGCATCTGCATGCGCAGTTCTACCCCCCGTACCGCACGCGCGACCGTCTCAAATACCTGGCCGGTACCGAAATTGCAGCAGGCTTCTTTGCCATGGACGCGCTACCGGAAGAGAAGGCCGGGGAATTGCAACGGGTAGAGATTGCACTCGAATGAATACCTCTCACGGTTGGCGGAACACTCCGGCCGGAAACACCGGCAATCCTGCAATACTCATCTGGAGCTCTGATGTGCAGTTTTGAGGCGGTGTTCGGTGCTCCGCCTGGGGTTGTAGCGCAAGCGCCCGGCCGGGTCAATCTGCTGGGCGAGCACACGGATTACAATGACGGCTATGTGTTACCTATCGCTATCGAACAGCAGACGACGGTTAGTATGCGGCACAATGATCAGGGTGAGTTCGCGCTGCACTCGGAAATGCTCGGCAGCACCGTTCGTTTCACGCTCGATACTCTCCCTGCAGAACATTTTGCTACCTACGTATATGGATGCCTGGTGGAAGCCCGTGCCGATGGCATCCATACGCCACCGCTGGATATTCATGTTCAATCAGATGTACCCATGGGAGTGGGCCTATCCTCAAGTGCGGCGCTAGAGGTTGCGACGTTGCGCGCATTGCGGGCTTTGACCGACCAGCCGCTGGACGACGTACGCATTGCACAATTGGCGCAGCGGGCTGAAATCAGACATGCGGGCGTGCGATGCGGCATCATGGACCAGATGGCTTCAAGCCTTGCGGACACGAAAAGTGCGCTGTTTCTCGATACGCGCACACTGGATCGGCGGCTTGTTCCGCTGCCGCCCGAATCGGCGGTACTGGTGCTTTATTCGGGCGTGGCCCGCACCCTTGCCGGGAGCGGTTACAACCAGCGCCGGGCGGAGTGTGAAGAAGCGGCGCAGCGGCTTGGCGTGGTTTCGCTGCGTGATGTTGACGATATCTCGGCCGCCGATACTCTGCCTGAGCCTTTGTGCCGCCGGGTACGTCATATCATTAGCGAAAATGCCCGGGTGCTGGTTGCGGCCGCTTGCTGCAGTGCCGGGGAATTCGGCGGCCTGATGAACGCATCCCATGCCAGCCTGCGCGACGATTATGAAGTCTCGGTGCCCGAGCTTGATCAATTGGTGGCGTTATTACAGGCCCATCCTAACGTGTATGGGGCCCGCTTGACAGGCGCCGGGTTTGGTGGCGCGTGCGTAGCCTTGTGTGAACCCCAAGCATTGAACGAGGTTTCCCAGGTAGTGCTGCAGGACTATTCCGATGAAGGCTTCACTGGGCGCGTGCTTGTACCGTCATTGTCCAGCACAGTTTAACGGGATATCGGTAGGTCGTTCTGCCGCGCCGGTCATTCGCCGCACCTTTATTTCACGATTATGACATTCCCGTTAAATGATTCGATGTACGCAATGGTGCTGGACGCGCCGGGACATCAGGTTCAGAAGCGTCGTTTACCTCGACCGCAACCGGCTGTCGATGAGATGCTGGTCAAGGTGTCGGCCTGCGCTGTTTGCCGGACGGATCTGCACGTGGTTGACGGCGAGTTGCCCCATCCGAAACTGCCCATCGTCCCAGGCCATGAAATTGTGGGACGAGTGGCTGCGTGTGGAACAAATGTTCAAAATTTTTCTATCGGCGACCGGGTCGGTATTCCCTGGCTAGGCTGGACCTGTGGCGTATGCCCCTACTGTCTCAGCGGCTATGAAAACTTGTGTACCAAGGCGAAATTTACCGGTTATGAGATTGATGGAGGTTATGCGGAATACACTGTTGCCGATGCGCGTTATTGTTTTCGTATCCCGGATGACTATAGCGACATCGAGGCGGCGCCCCTGTTATGTGCCGGATTGATTGGCTATCGCGCGTTGAAAATGACTGGCGACGCCGAGCGAGTTGGAATTTACGGCTTTGGCGCCGCCGCCCACATAGTGGCTCAAATCCTGGGCTATCAGGGGAGGAAATTATTCGCGTTCACGCGCGCGGAGGATACGATGGCTCAGGACTTTGCCGCCCGGATGGGCGCAGCATGGGCGGGCGGCTCGAACACGACGCCTCCCGAAGAACTTGACGCCGCTATCATATTCGCGCCTGTAGGCGCTCTCGTGCCCGCCGCCCTGCGAGCAATTCGTCCAGGGGGAATCGTCGTGTGCGGCGGTATTCACATGAGCGACATTCCCGCCTTTCCTTATGACATCCTGTGGCGAGAAAAAAGCGTGGTCTCGGTCGCCAATCTTACCCGCCGGGATGCCGAAGAATTTCTGGCAATGGCGCCGAAAGTGCCAATCAGAGTGACGACCGAATCGCTGCCGCTAAGCCAGGCAAATACCGCGCTGTCAAGGCTGCGTGAGGGCAAGTTAAGAGGTGCGGCAGTGCTTATTCCGGATTTTTAGCTTGCCAAATATTTGAGTTCCCACTAACTCCGCTTGGGAATAAAATCAACGTCCCAACAGTTCACCGAAAGGTTTAAGGAACTCGACACGGTCACAGATTACTTTTGTGATTGCGAGCAGGGGCGCACCCAGCAGTAAACCTGCTATCCCCCACAGCCAGCCGAAAAATAACAGTACGATAAATAGAACCGCGGGGTTAACACCTGCAAATCTACCCTGTAACCAAGTGGTAAACACCATTCCCACTACCCCTGAAATAAGCAAAAACACGCTCGCGACCAGAAGCGCTTGAGGAAGCGATCCGAATTGGAGCAAAGCCGCAACGCTGCTGGCAAGCGCGGTTCCCACCGTCCCCAGATACGGAATAAAATGCAATACCCCCGCAGCAAATCCCCACACGCCGGCATGCTCGAGTCCGATCATTTCAAACGCAAGCCAGGTAAGAACTGCAATCAAGGTGTTTGATATCAGCATGACAAGCAAGTAACGTTGAACTTGCTCGTCCACTTCCTCAAGTATCCGGACGGCGTCTTTCTTCTGCGTTAGCGATGGCCCGACAAACTGCACCAGCTTGCGCCGGAAGTGTGTACCCGAGGCCAACAGAAAATAAGTAAGCAACAGCACGATTGGAGCCTGTGCCGCGAACCCGACCAGCAAAGCGGTTTGCGTGAGCATAAAATCACGCACCCATGCGGTGGTTTCCGATTCCCGGGTTACTACCTGAACGTCCTGCGGCTTCATTCCTGAGTCAACCACGGCGCGTTGAAGCTCATCGGCAGCCTCCTGGACACGGTGCATCGCATTTGCGCCACCGCTGCGAAAGGCATTCAAACTCTGCCGCACCTTGCGCGCTGCATCCGGAAGTTGCTCGATCATTTCCGCCGCATCGCCACTTAAAGAGAATGTCATCCAGGAAGCGCCTCCGACAAGGGTCGCTAGTAAGAATGCAGCCCCTAATGCCCGTGGAACATGATATCGCTCGAACCAGTCCACGATCGGCCGCAATGTGTAACTTACAAGAATGCCAAACAATAATGGAACGATGAAAGCACGTGCCAGATAAAGCGCGGCAATCAGAGCGATTGATGCAAGTATCCACAAAGCCGTTGCGCTTCTTTCATCGGGAGTCGTCCCCGGAGGCGTTATTTCCTCGCTGACGGCACGCACAACAACTTCGGAGTCCGTCACAGTTAATTTGGTATCCTTTTCTTCTGAAGGCGGATTCATGGGATTCTTTATCCAGTTGGATGGCGGTTATGGTGCGTACGGTACCATTGAATGCAGCGAAGGTGCTCACCGTACACAGCAAAGATTGATGCAGGGCACTGAATGCCAATGCTTTGACCTGGCGGTACACCGATCTGGTATAATGGTGGACGGTGTTCTTGAATACCAAGCAAGTTGGCCAGCTTTAGCGCCCGTAGCTCAGTTGGATAGAGTACTTGGCTACGAACCAAGGGGTCGTGGGTTCGAATCCTGCCGGGCGCGCCACGAAAACAAGGGGTTAGGCATAAGTCTAGCCCCTTATTTTTTAGATTCCGGCCGATTATCGCTAAATGCCGGGAATGCGTAAAAGGAAACCGATCATGCCTACCAATATCTATTGCTACCATTGTCACATCCAACATTCACGCGATGAAATGCGCCTGGTCGTTACAAAGACGGGTAAACGCTGGCGATGCGAGCGCAGCATAAAGAGCGCCCAGGCCGACAGGAAAACACGGGATGCTTTTGGGCGCAGTATTTCCGCTTTGAATAAAGCAGAGGCTCAGGCAAATATCAGGATGAGGTCGAAAGACTGAACAGCTAAAACTGTTGATTACCAGGTGGAGAATTTCGTATTTTGCTTCACTTGATTTTTATCTGATAGAGTTTTCTGATCGCTTGTTGTATCCACCGATACCTGGGCCAGCGCAGCACCGCGCATGGTTCTCAGGGTGAGGTATCGGTGGATTTGCTTCAGGTACGTAACATCGGATCGATATCCTGGCTTCGGGCTCGCGCCAATATCGGATGGGCAATGTGCCGATGCATATCAGTTGGTCCGGACTACTCTTTCATGCAGACTCTCGCCTTACCAGGGATAGACTCGCGTCGGCAGTCAGGCCGCCAAGAAAGCGCTGGAACCGCGAATCTCCCATCAGCACCGTACGGACATCAATTACAAGACGTAAACGTCCGCTTTCCAGCCTCAGAAGCTTCAAATAACTCGGGAAGGCATGATTTGCGGGTACAGCAATGCCGTTGCCGGGACGTTCGGCCGGGTAGCTTACCCATTCAGGCACCAGGCCGGATTGCCGTATGGCGGCTTCGGATTCCTCGAATACATATGTGGTAATTCCGATCGCAATACTCGTCCAGGAGCTGATCGGTACAAGTGGCTGCGTTTCCTGAGAACTGGACTGCGCGGCTTGTGGCGGCTCGCGCTTGGGTTTGGCGTTCATAAAACTCCTCTGTAGCGGTGCAAAACTCGCTCCTCTCCACGTGGATTGAGTGGCGGGAATGGGATCCAGGTAAAAAAACGGCATTCGAATCCGCCATATCGAGGCGAATATCGGGAAGACGTCGGGCGTATTTTATGGGTTTTAACGCTTGTTGCCTATTGGACTGAAGTACAACCACGGGGCTGTCGCAGGAGAGGGTTGTCCGTCCCTGACTTATCCGGACGGGTTCTCTCGCTTGAGCCGTCCGGCAGGAGCCAATGCATTTACCACGGCTGACGGCAAGGGCAACAATTGACCGCATGAGGCGGCCGCGATCAATTCACCGGACAGTCCCGCCGTTATAATGCCGCGAGTGCCGTGGCCAAGGCTGGTATAGAGCCTGGGCGACAGTTCTCCCACCAGGGGCATGGCGCCGGGAACCGAAGCTCTTACCGATGCCCGGCCGCCCAATTGCCGGGCGTCGAACGAATCGCGATCCGTTACCCTTGCCAGATCCGCGGACATTTCCGCCAGCCTGGACAAGTTCTCCTCGTGGTCTGATGCGCGCAAGTCAATTGACTCATCATTGAAGCCATGTGTCGCTCCCACCATGTGCATTCCTTCGATGGAAGGAACCAGATAGCCACTCGCGCATACAACGGTGCGAAGGTTTTCGCTATTAGGCGTTGGAGGTAGCGCAGTGATCTGC
Source organism: Nitrosospira briensis (assembly GCF_900115125.1). Classification (GTDB taxonomy): domain Bacteria; phylum Pseudomonadota; class Gammaproteobacteria; order Burkholderiales; family Nitrosomonadaceae; genus Nitrosospira; species Nitrosospira briensis_A. The sequence goes on from NZ_FOVJ01000005.1 coordinate 109,125, forward strand.
CCCCGGACCGGAGTCAGCGGCAAGCATGCCAATGGCGCAAATGACTTTACCTGATACGCAGTGCATACGACGACCACTTCTGCCTCATAAGACCAGGTTTGCTCACACTGGTTCCTTCCCTGCACACGCCAGCCACTGTCCGCCGCTGTCAACGACTCAACGAGATGTCCTATGTGGTGGGTAATGGTTTGGCTCTCTGCCAGGGCCGCGCACATTTTGGGCGGAACCAGCCAACCGCCCGCGGGAAACCAGAGGCCCCCATGCGTAAGTTCGATCCCGGCCAGAAGGGACGCCTCAGCCGCATCCACTCTTTTTAATATATGTGACGGCCAGTCGAGGGCTGCCAGCTTACCGATCCGCTTTGCTTCTTCCCCGGAAAATGCTAACTGCAATTCTCCACATTCGGCGCGGACGGTACCATCGACAGGCAGTTTTTCATCAAGCAATGCAAGCGCGTGCCCATAGGAAGCGAGCACGAAGCGTTGCAGGGAGTTCATGCCTGCGCTCAGGCGGGTATGCAGTATACCGCAGGGATTGCCTGAGGCCCCTGTAGCCAGTGCGGAAGCACGTTCGATCAACTTGACGGAAATGCCGCGCATTGCCAATGCTGAGGCAGCGGCACAGCCGGCCAGGCCTCCGCCGATAACAATAGCTGTTGCAGGAGTGGTTCGTATTGAGGGCGAGCCGGGAAGATGACCCTGCAACATTTCGCGCTTACGGCCGAAGCCAGGCAACTTGCTTACCTGAAAGCCAGCTTGCGCAAGGCCGCGCCGTACCTCCCCTGCACAGGTATAGCTTGCAAACGTGGCACCCGGACGGGAAGCGCGCACAACACTTTCGAAAACCTGCTGCGTCCACATTCCGGGATTGCGTGCGGGTGAAAAGCCATCCAGAAACCAGGCATCTATGCCGCTGCGGGTTTCAGCCAGCGCGTCGGCTACATCGCCTATCACCAGCGTGAGACGTACCCGTCCGCAAGCAAAGCTCCACCGATTCCAGCCCGGTACGCGACGGCGCCAGCGCGCGATGAGTTCGTCCGCATATTTCCGCAACTCCGGCCAAAGCGCCAGCGCGTTGCTCAATTCCCCATCGTCGAGCGGATATTTTTCGACGCTGAAAAAATCCAGGCTGCATCCCAATGAGGACAAGGATGGGGCGACTTCATCGAACAGTTGCCAGGCGCATAAAAAGCTAAGCCCGGTGCCGAATCCTGTCTCGCCTATCGCGAATCCGTCGCCATGGGGCAACGATGCAAAGCGTTCAGCGAGCCGGTTACCTTGCAGGAAAACGTGTCGTTTCTCCGCTAATCCGGAATCCCTGGAAAAATAGACATCGCCGAAGCGGGTGGAAAACGGCTGGCGATTTTGCCATTCAAGCATGTGTCAAGGCATTCAATCCATTTTGCTTATATGCCTGTGCAATTTGACCGTATCCCTGCTTTTTTTTCGCATTCGAAGGTTGAGAAATTCCACACTGACTGAAAATGCCATTGCAAAATAAATGTAGCCTTTCGGGACGTGTACTTCGAAACCTTCGGCAATCAGTGTCATCCCTACCAATATCAAAAAAGAAAGCGCAAGAATCTTGATGGTCGGGTGGGCTTCTACGAAATCACCTATGGGCTTGGCTGCCATCAGCATAACCAGTACCGCCAGAATGATGGCGATTGCCATCAAGCTGATATGCTCAACCAGACCAACAGCGGTTATGACAGAATCCAGCGAGAATATAATATCAAGTATGGCGATCTGCAGCAGTACAGTTCCCATGGTGGCGGCCACGATCGTCTTGCCGCTTTCTTCTACGCCTTCGAGGCTGCTGTGTATTTCATGGGTGGCTTTGTAGAGCAGAAACAGGCCTCCTCCGATTAGTACGACATCCCGCCCTGAAACCGAATTGCCGAATAAGGTAAACCAGGGCTTGGTTAAGCCCATCACCCACGAAATCGAGAACAGCAAACCAAGGCGAGTAATCATGGCAAGGCCAAGACCCAGCCTTCTCGCGAAATTACGTTGAGCTTCGGGAAGACGGCCTACCAGAATCGAGATGAAAATAATGTTGTCTATACCCAGGACAATTTCCAGCGCAGTTAACGTGGTTAACGCTATCCACGCTTCCGGACTTGTCAGCCACTCAAACATCGGTTTCTTCCATTTTCAGCTTGTCCCGTCAGTATCTATTTTAATTTGAACGCCGCAATAGGGTTCTGCTCGTTTTAACCTAAATCAGGTAGTTGAACGGGCGTTGAGTGTGCATTTTTGAGATGCAGGGGCCGTTCACCATAAAGCTTCTTTTTGGATTACTGAGTTGGGTTTCGCGGATCGCGATGAGGAACATTTGTGCAGCGATAATGGGGAAACGACGCTGTTTTCAGCTTTTATTTTATCACGCCCAGGCTTACCGCGAACCAGCAATGGGGGTCGGTCCAGGTATGTTCCAACTGGAAACCGCCGTGCTGGAGCAAGTCCCCCAGGCGCTCCAGGGTGTATTTATAGCTGTTTTCCGTATGAATACGCTCACCTTGACCGAACCGTATCGTCGTATCAAGGGCATCGACTCTGACTGACTGGGAACGCGCGCTTTCCAGATGCAGTTCGATCCGTGATGCCGCCTCATTCCAGAATGATACATGGTAAAAGGCCTCAGGCTCAAAATGGCCGCCCAGTTCGCGATTGATCCGGATGAGAAGATTTTTATTGAACGAAGCCGTTATTCCCGCGCTGTCATTATATGCGGCTTGCATGACGCCGCTATCCTTCACGAGATCGACCCCGAGCAATAGCTGATCTCCACTCGACAGGTGCTGCGCGACATTTTGCAGCAGGGTGATAGCGTCGACATGTTCCAGGTTGCCGATACTCGAACCGATGTACAAAACCAGGCGTGGCCGGGCCTGCAGTTCGAGAAAGGCCAGGTCTTCAAAATCCCCAATCTGGGGATGCACGTTCACCGCCTGTAATTCTTTTTCCACTTCGTCTTTCGCCAGCTTCAGTGCAGCATCGGATACATCGAGGGGGAAGTAATTTACGCTGAATTGCCGCCGCAGCAATGAACGCAACAGAATGCGCGTCTTGGTGGCAGTGCCGGCACCGAGTTCGCCGACAGAAACGTTCTTGCCGAGCCGGGAACATATTTCGTCTGCATGGGTCATCAATATGGCGGCTTCTGTACGTGTCGGGTAATACTCTGGCAAACACGTAATTTGCTCAAACAAAGCCGAACCTTCTGCATCATAGAGCAGCTTCGGCGGCAGGCTTTTAGGCGTGCGGGAAAGGCCTTCCAGCACGTCCCCGGCTATCTCAGAAACCGGAATCGACGCCGGAACCGGTACCCGCTTCAATTGTTCGGGCCTGATCATAGGCTAACTCCATCATGAGCCAACCGTATTCCGGAGAACTGCCAGCGCATCTGTGGAAGAAAAAAGTTGCGGTAAGATTTACGTATATGCGATTGGGGCGTAACGCAGGACCCACCGCGTAAAACCATTTGGTTACACATGAATTTGCCGTTGTATTCGCCTTCAGCGCCTTGGGGTGAGCAATAACCCGGATAAGCGGAGTAGGAACTTGACGTCCACTCCCATGTGTCTCCAAAGATCTGTTGCAGGTCACCCTGTTGTGCTGCCTGGGCAAGCGGCCTGGGATGATAATTTTCGTTTTCCAGCAGATTCCCGGATATTCTGGCGGTGTTCCCGGTGGAACCGGCGGCAACCTCCCATTCGAACTCGGTGGGGCAAGCGCGCACCCGCCCACCGGGCAAACGCATCAGCTTCGTAAAAGCTCACGTGGCATACCGGTTCGGCGGGGTTTAGCGGCAGCATGCCCCGGCATGTGAACTGCGTCCAGTCATTCCCTGCCTGTTCCCAATAAAGCGGCGCGGTCCATCCGTTCTCGCAAACGTGATCCCATGCGTCCGAGAGCCACAATTCTGCACGGCTATAACCACCATCGGCCATGAAGGCAAGGTATTCCTTGTTGGTAACAAGCCGGGATGCAATACGGAATGGGTTTATATAGGTGTAATGCCGAGGTAATTCGTTGTCAAATGCAAAGCCGCATGAATCGTGCCCAGATTCGTGAATACCGCCATCGAAACAGCACCACGCCAACGGCGGCGCAGCAGAAGCTTCAACAATGCGAACCTGGCCTGGCTGATAACCGGGCCGCAGGGGATTGACCCAGAATGCATGTTTGATATCAGTTACGATTAACTCCTGATGTTGCTGCTCGTGGTTCAATCCCAGTTCGAGCAATCGCAAAACCTCGACAGAAGCGCCACAATGGAGTAGTTCATGGATGCTGTTATCAACGTGGGCACGATAAAGGCGAACCTGATCAAGGGTCGGGCGGGAGAGCGTTCCACGTATGGTGCGATGGGGGTGCCCTCCCAGCCGTTTGTAGTATGAATTAAACAGGAAGCCGAATCGCGCATTGAACGGAGCATAGCCCTCCATATGCGGCGTCAGGATAAATGTTTCGAAGAACCACGTCGTGTGCGCGATATGCCACTTTGCCGGGCTCGCGTCAGGCATGGATTGAACCATTTGATCCTCTGGCGACAGCGGTTCCACGAGATTCAACGTTTGGCTTCGAACTTCGTCGTATTGCTCTAGCCATTTGCGTAGTAGCGAAGATTCGGTATGTCGACTGGAAGTTTCCGGCATGGTTATCTCGTTGTTGAATTCTTCGAATGGATTGCGACGCTATGTTCCAATAGTTTTTGGCAAGCTGTTCCCGAATACCCCTGCTGCGTGAATCCATTCTTCTAATTAACAGTTCGCCAATGGCATTAGTCGTGTCATGGATTTTCCATAAACCTGAGTGATCGCTCTGTGCGCTGTCAGACATACGAAGCAGCCCGGCACACGTTGCTCGGGCCATGAGTCTTGCTGCGGCAGAAAAAAACTGCCTTTGTACGATACCGCACTGACCCGATCTCGTTGCTGAAGCATCCTGTACCCGTCTGAAGCGCTTCAGAATTGAATCGGAGCGAACAGGGATGAAATAAGAGCATCTGAAATCTGAAGAAGAAGCATTGAGATCCACCTACTTTTACAGGAGACAGACCATGAGCTACGAAGATCGCGATACTTACGGCATGTACAAAAGCGAAACGTACAAAAGCTATGACGAGAAGGGGCCGGGTCCTCGCCTGATGGGGGCCGACACCCTCATCGGAGAAGATGTGTATAACCACAAAGATGAAGACCTCGGTGACATCAAGGAAATCATGCTGGATATGAACAACGGCAAAATCGCTTACGCTGTATTGTCATTCGGCGGATTCATGGGCATTGCCAACAAGCTCTTCGCCGTGCCCTGGAATGCGCTGAAGCTCGATACCGGGAACAAGCGCTTTATACTCAACGTGGATAAGGAACGTCTTGAGAGCGCACCGGGATTCGACAAGGATAACTGGCCCGATATGGCTGACCCCACCTGGCAGAGCACAATACATTCCTATTACGGAACAAAGTCGTACACTGACACAAGCTACACGGACACAAAATCCACCAAGGATTACACGACGCCAGCTCATAAAAACAACGAAAGAATAATACCGGTCGCGCCTGTTGGCACCGATCATGTCAAACATGACATCGACTGATCAAGTAAAAAGGCAGCCGGGGCAAGATATGGTTCACAGGTAAGTACGGATTCATATCTCGCTATCGGCTGGATCGGGAACTGAGCAATATAAAACAAGAGAGGCAGGTTATCTTGCCTCTCTTGTTTTATATTGCTCAACCTTCCACCAGGCGGGTAATAGTCGAAGAACATCGGGTCGCGTAAACCTGTCGTCAATAAGGTAAATAACGCCCTGGTCCAGATGAGTGCGAATGACGCGGCCTGCGGCCTGCACCACCTTCTGTATGCCTGGAAAGAGATAAGTGTAGTCGTGACCGGCCTTGAAGGCCGCATCCATGCGCTGCTTGATTTGCTCGTTGACGGGATTGATCTGCGCCAGCCCGAGGGTTGCGATAAAGGCTCCCGTCAGGCGCTTGCCGGGGAGGTCGACGCCTTCGGCAAAGGATCCGCCAAGCACGGCAAATCCTATCCCGTGTCCCGCAGGGGTGAAGCGTGCCAGAAAGTCCGCCTTTTCAGCCTCTTCCATTCCACGCGTTTGCTCCCAGACGGGAATTTCCGGGTATCTTGCCCTGAACAACAGCGCGACCATCTGCAAGTAGTCGAAGCTGCTGAAGAATGCCAGATAATTTCCAGGCATTGTTTTATATTGGCCGGCTATCAAATCAGCAATAGGCGAAACAGAACGCTCGCGATGCTGATAACGGGTAGAAATGTCGCTGACGATTCGTACTGATAATTGCTCGGCTTTGAATGGCGATTCCACGTCTATCCACGCAGCGTTCTCCGGCAGGCCCAGCGTGTTGCCGTAGAAACGCCAGGGTGTCAATGTAGCGGAAAATAACGCCGTTGACTGAGCGGCCGCAAAACGCGGCGCCAGTAAGGGCCCTGGAATAATATTTCTGAGGCAGAGTACTGCGCAGGACCGGTTCTTTTTTACGACGCTGTTTACAGAGCTCTTTTCAGGATTTCTCGTAACCTTCGTTATATCGAATAGCGAGTGCTCATCAAACAACTCGCTCACTCGGCAGAAGTGCAAGGCATCGAAGTAGAAGCGTTGCAGTTCCCGGTTTATGCCCGTCGGGTTATTGGTCAGATAATCCGTGATCGCCGTAATCGCTTGCTGTAACTCAGTAAGAAATTTATCCGGTAAAGCGGAATAAACCCGGTAAGCATGTTCCTGATCCTTGTGCAATTCATTCCAGCGGCGATTGACGCGATCAAGAATCTTCTTGAGTGCCATCGGCGCCGAACGGCGCATCGCTTTAAAAGCTGCCTGATCCAGCTCCGCCGAATACATCTTTCGTCCGCGCTCCAGCAGGTTGTGCGCCTCATCCACCAAAACGGTGACGCGCCACTGATTGGCGCTGGCCAAGCCGTATAGCAAGGCGCTCAGATCGAAGTAGTGGTTGTAGTCGCCCACGACTACATCACACCAGCGCACTAAATCCTGGCCGAGATAGTAGGGACAAACCTGATGCTCGCTGGCGACGGCTCGCAGTGCATCCTTATTCAATACAGCCCCGTCTCCGCCATTTATCGAACCAATCGCCAGTGCAGCGGTTCTTGCTGCGGGCAAGCGGTCATAAAACCCGCTTGCAAGGGGGCAGGAGTCGCCGTGACAGGCTTTATCGGGATGTTCGCATGCCTTATCCCGGGCTACCAGTTCAAGCACTCGCAGCGCTAATGCCGGTTCCTTGTTTTTAATTAACGTGAGTGCGTCGAGCGCAAGTTTCCGGCCTGACGTCTTCGCCGTCAGGTAAAAAATCTTGTCCAGTTCCTGCCGGGGGCAGGCCTTCAAAAGAGGGAATAGGGTGCCGATTGTTTTGCCTATGCCGGTGGGCGCCTGGGCGATAAGGCATCGGCCTGCTGAGGCCGTCTTGTACACAGCCTCAGCCAGTGGACGTTGGCCCTGGCGGAAGGATGGATGGGGGAAGCGCAGGGAGTTTAACGCTTCATTCCTCATCGTGCGGTGGGCCAGTTCCTGTTCGGCCCAATTCAGAAAGCATTCGCACCGGCTTTCGAAGTACTGCTTGAGCGAACCCACATCATGGGTTTCGCTCAACCACGTTTCTTTCTTGCTGACGATATCGAAGTAGATCAGTGCCAGACGAATCTCGGATAAATCCAGCTTCTGGCAGAGCAACCAGCCATATATTTTGACCTGCGCCCAATGCAGTTGACGATGATTGTCCGGCATGGCGCCGAGGTCACCCCGAAAAGTCTTGATCTCTTCGACCTGATTTTGAACCGGGTCAAAACCGTCTGCCCGCCCCCGGATGAGCAAGTGTTTATACTCGCCTGCGAGACTTACTTCCCTTTGGTAATTGGCCGGGCGGCGCAACATTACAACTCCATGCCCGGCAATGCCTTCCTGCGCGGAAGGCGTGGGGGTGAAGCGCAGATCGAGATCCCCTTCTTTGGCGGTGAATTCGCACAGGGCGCGCACGGATACCGTATATTTTATTTGGTGTTCCGTATGAGCCTGCGGGTCAATCCCTTGAACTACCCCTGCGCCAGGAGTGCGTTTTGGCCCGGTCGGCGCATGAATCAAGCCGTTACTCATTATGCCTCGCCCGCAATGCTTTTTTGCCCGGAAATCGGCATAACGATTATCGCCGACTTCAGGATGTCCATCGTTTCGTTAATGAAATGAGCACCATTAATATGGATCAAAAACCGATTTATTGCCGAGGGCACGGTCCTTGATGTCATACGTGGCAGTTCCTGCCCCGATTGTTATCAAAATCATCAGGAATCAGCTTTTAATTTTTACCGCTACAGGCTGTTAAACTCTGCGAGATGCACTCCATCCCCTATTGGCGCCTTTCCGGCTTTTATTTCTTCCATTTCGCTTTTATCGGCGCCTTTGCCCCTTACTGGAGCCTTTACCTCAAATCCCTCTCCTTTGGCGCTTTCCAGATAGGCGTGCTTATGTCGCTGTTGCATGTTACACGTATATTCGCACCGGCTGCTTGGGGCTGGCTTGCCGACTATACCGGTAAACGGCTGCTGATTGTCCGATGGGCGGCAGTTACGGGATTGATAAGTTACTGCGGATTTTTTCTTGGCGAGTCGTTCGCCTGGATATTCGTGGTCATGGCGCTGATGAGTTTTTTCTGGAGCGCATCGTTGCCATTGATAGAGGCGACCACCCTTTCTTATCTTGGCGAGAGCACCTCAAAGTATGGACGCATTAGAGTTTGGGGTTCGGTAGGATTCATTTTCGCGGTAACGGGTATCGGCTACCTTCTGGACGCTACGGATATCAGCTCGTTATTGTGGGCGGTGCTTGGGTTCAAGCTGGGGATCGTCATTTTTTCTCGCCAGATTCCCGAGGCAGAAATAGTGGTTCATTCCGCGGATGGTCATTCCGTAAGGCAAATATTCGAGCGGCCGGAAGTGCTGGCGTTTTTCGCGGCCTGCTTGTTGATGGCGCTTGCCCATGGTCCTTATTACACTTTTTATTCCATTTATCTGGTGGAGCACGGTTACAGCAAGAGCACGGTGGGATGGCTGTGGGCTACCGGCGTAGCCTGCGAGATCGGCATATTTTTCCTGATGCCGCAGTTGATGCAGCGGTTTCGCCTGAAGCAGATCATGGCTTTCAGCCTGAGTTGTGCGATTGCCCGTTTTCTGATGATAGGCTGGGGAGTTGATTTTCCGGTTGTGATATTGGTGGCGCAAGTACTTCATGCTGCGACCTACGGCGCGCATCACGCTACCTCCATGATGCTGGTGCATCAATTTTTTCGCGGACGGCATCAGGCCAAAGGGCAGGCCCTCTACACCAGTCTTACATTCGGCCTTGGGGGGGCCGCCGGGGGCATACTCAGCGGTTACGCCTGGGAGTGGCTGGGGCCGGGTCTGACATTCACGCTGAGCGCCGCCGCGGTTCTGCTTGGGCTGGTGCTGGTGATCTGGAAGATGAATGTCGACCCGCGAGTGTAACAAGCAAGAGGCGGTGGTGTTCTAGCTGTTTCTTGGCGGCCCGTTATGGGATAATCCCTGGTTCCATTAGGATTTGAAGCTGGATTCCAGCTCCCGATATGCAAACGTTATACGACAAACTCTGGCAAAGCCATTTGGTACATGAGGAATCCGATAAGCCGGATGGCATGGCGCTGATCTATATCGATCGCCATCTTGTGCACGAAGTTACCAGCCCACAGGCGTTTGAGGGACTGAAACTGGCGGGGCGCAAGCCATGGCGGCTTGATTCGATTCTGGCCGTGGCCGACCATAATGTACCCACGACCGGTCGCGATCACGGCATCAAAGATCCGATATCGCGTCTTCAGGTAGACACACTTGACCAGAACTGCGAGGAATTGGGCATCACTGAATTCAGGATGAACGATCGGCGCCAGGGTATTGTTCATGTCATCGGTCCGGAGCAGGGCGCTACCTTGCCTGGCATGACAGTAGTATGCGGCGACTCGCATACCAGCACACATGGTGCATTTGCGTGTCTCGCTTTCGGCATAGGCACTTCTGAAGTGGAGCATGTGCTCGCGACACAGTGCCTGCTGATGAAAAGGGCAAAAACGATGCAGGTTTCGGTTGAGGGCGAACTTGGCCACGGCGTGACCGCCAAGGATATCGCGCTCGCCGTCATTGGTGAGATCGGGACAGCGGGAGGCACGGGCTTCGCAATCGAATTCTCCGGCAGCGCCATCCGGGCGCTTTCCATGGAAGGGCGCATGACACTTTGCAATATGGCGATAGAGGCGGGAGCGCGCGCCGGCATGGTGGCGGTAGACGATACCACTATTGAATATCTTGGCGGACGGCCTTTTGCACCAAAAGGCGAGCGATGGGAGAAGGCGGCTGCATACTGGCGTACGCTGAAAACCGACGAGGGCGCAAGCTTCGACAAGATCGTGTGGGTGGATGCGGCACAGGTTAAACCCCAGGTAACCTGGGGGACGTCTCCGGAAATGGTAACGACTATTGACGGAAGAGTGCCCGATCCGGCGCAGATTACCGATATCGTGAAGCGTCACGATATGGAGCGCGCTCTGAAGTACATGGGACTTGCTCCCAACACGCCGATCAGTGAAATTCGCCCGGACAAGATATTCATCGGTTCCTGCACCAACGCGCGCATAGAAGACTTGCGGACTGCGGCGGAAGTGGTCAAAGGCAGGCACATTGCCGCGAATATCAAGCTTGCGATGGTCGTGCCGGGTTCCGGTTTGGTCAAGCACCAGGCGGAGCAGGAGGGGCTGGACAAGATATTTCGCGAGGCAGGATTTGAATGGCGCGAGCCGGGCTGCTCGATGTGCCTCGCGATGAATGATGACCGGCTTGAATCCGGGGAACGCTGTGCTTCTACTTCCAACCGTAACTTTGAAGGCAGACAGGGGCCAGGGGGACGCACTCACCTCGTGAGCCCGGCGATGGCAGCAGCTGCAGCGGTAGCGGGACATTTTGTGGATGTACGGGAATTATATTAAAATTTGAATGCAACAAAAGTGGATCTGTTTTTTTACTATAAAAAGGGGTTTGTAATGAGAATGCTAACGGTAATGATTGCCTTGGTCGCTGCTTTTGGTTTGTCCGCCTGTAATACCATGCAAGGCCTGGGCAAGGATGTTCAGAGCGGCGGCGAAGCGCTGGAAAAACAGGCGAAATAAAGCAGTATCAGAGTAATCAGCTTGTGAAAAAATTTGATTTCTGCGACGGATTGGTGGCGCCGCTGGATCGCGCGAACGTCGATACCGACGCCATCATTCCGAAGCAGTTTCTGAAATCCATCAAACGATCCGGCTTCGGGCTGAATCTGTTTGACGAGTGGCGTTATCTGGATCATGGCGAACCGGGCATGGATGCCAGCCAGCGTGTACTGAATCCGGATTTCATACTCAACCTGCCGCGCTACCACGGCGCGCAAATTTTGCTGGCGCGCGCGAATTTCGGTTGTGGCTCAAGCCGCGAACATGCTCCTTGGGCACTTCAGGACTATGGCTTCCAGGTGATCATCGCACCCAGCTTTGCCGATATTTTTTTCAATAATTGTTTCAAGATCGGCTTGCTTCCCATTGTGCTGGATGCAGGCAGCGTGGATAAACTGTTCCACGAGGTAGAGGCAACCGAAGGATATCGGCTGGCGGTTCATTTGCAGGATCAGTCGGTGACGGCGCCGGCCGGTAAAACTTTCTTTTTCGATATCGATCCTTTCCGCAAGCATAGCCTGTTGAAGGGCCTGGATGAAATCGGGCTGACGTTGCAACATTCGGACAAAATCAAGGCATTCGAGGAAAAGCATCGCGCAGCGCAACCGTGGCTGTTTGCATGAAACATCGTTACCGGGTTGCAAGAGCCTTATGAAAATAGCAATCCTGGCCGGGGACGGTATCGGCCCGGAAATCGTTGCTCAAGCGGTACGAGTTCTTCAAGCGTTGAGAAGTGACGGGCTGAAGTTTGAACTGGAACCCGGTTTACTGGGCGGATGCGCGGTAGAAGCCGCTGGTGAGCCATTTCCAGAGGTAACACGCAAGCTTGTTGCCGATGCGGATGCGGTGTTGCTGGGGGCTGTAGGAGGTCCGCAATATGACGCGCTCCCCCGTCGGCAGCGGCCGGAACAAGGTTTGCTCAGTATAAGGAGAATGCTGAATCTGTTTGCAAATCTTCGCCCGGCGATACTGCATCCGGAGCTTGCGAATGCCTCGACGCTAAAGCCTGAGGTGGTGGCTGGCCTGGACATTCTCATCGTGCGCGAGTTGACCGGCGATATTTACTTCGGAGAGCCACGCGGTATTGAACGGCGGGACGGTCAACGTGTCGGTTACAATACCATGATATACAGCGAAGCCGAAATCCGGAGGATTGCCCATGTAGCCTTTCAGGCGGCGCGCAAGCGTAACCGCAGGCTTTGCTCCGTGGATAAGATGAACGTGCTCGAATGCACGCAATTGTGGCGCGATGTTGTGACCGAGACGGCAAAGGAGTATCCGGACGTGGAGCTTTCGCACATGCTGGTGGATAACGCTGCAATGCAACTGGTACGCAACCCCAGGCAATTCGATGTGGTGGTGACAGGCAACATGTTTGGCGATATTCTGTCGGATGAGGCATCCATGCTGACCGGCTCAATCGGTATGCTGCCATCGGCCTCACTGGATGATCGGAGCAAAGGGCTTTATGAGCCTATCCACGGCTCCGCTCCCGACATTGCCGGCAAGGATGTGGCTAACCCTTTGGCAACAATATTGTCAGCGGCAATGATGCTGCGATACACGTTCGATGAGGAAGCTGCGGCCGTTCGAATCGAGAGTGCAGTAAAAAAAGTTTTGGCGGGCGGATATCGAACCCGGGACATTTACGAACCGGGAACGAAAAAGGTCGGCACTGCGGCAATGGGCGACGCGGTACTGGCGAATATATGATTATGGATCATGCATGGAAGAGACCAGGAACCGTAATCCTGGAAAGAGGCGATCGATGAAACGAGTCGGGTTTATCGGATGGCGCGGCATGGTAGGTTCAGTACTCATGCAGCGCATGCGGGAAGAGAATGATTTTGCCCTGGTTGAGCCGGCATTTTTTTCCACGTCCCAAAAGGGCGGAAAAGGTCCGGATATCGGCCAGGAAACGTCATCGCTCAAGGACGCGCATGATATAGATGAACTAAAATCGATGGACATCCTTGTTTCCTGTCAGGGCGGTGATTACACCAGCGCGATTTTCCCAAGGCTGCGCCAGGAGGGGTGGAAAGGTTACTGGATCGATGCGGCCTCTACATTGCGGATGGGACAGGACGCGATCATCATACTCGACCCCGTCAACCGCCCGGTTATTGAACAGGCACTGCACGATGGAGTAAAGAACTATATTGGCGGCAATTGCACAGTGAGCCTGATGCTGATGGCAGTTGGCGGATTGTTCGAGGAAGACATGGTGGAGTGGATGAGCGCCATGACTTATCAGGCGGCTTCCGGCGCGGGCGCACAGAACATGCGGGAGTTACTGCTGCAGATGGGCGAAGCGCATCGTGTGGCAAAAAATTTGCTGGACGATCCGGCTGCGGGCATACTTGACATTGACCGCGAGGTTGCGGGAACGCTGCGCAACGCCGGTTTTCCAACGGAGAATTTCGGCGTGCCGCTGGCAGGCAGCCTTATTCCATGGATAGATAAGGATCTTGGCAATGGGCAGACGCGGGAGGAATGGAAAGGCCAGTCCGAGACGAACAAGATCCTGGGGCGTAGCGGTCAGTCGATTCCCGTTGACGGGATATGTGTTCGTGTCGGTGCAATGCGATGTCATAGCCAGGCGCTGACCGTCAAGATGAAGAAGGACGTCCCGCTGGATGAGATCGAGGATATTCTGGCAGCTTCCAACAATTGGGTGCGGGTTATTCCCAACGAACGCGAGAGTACACTAAGAGAATTAACCCCCGCCGCGGTTACCGGGAAGTTGACCATTCCGGTGGGCCGCTTGCGTAAGCTTGCGATGGGTGGAGAATATCTTTCGGCGTTTACGGTAGGCGATCAATTGTTGTGGGGTGCGGCGGAGCCATTACGCAGAATGCTGAGAATCCTGGTGGAAGCCTGAGAGCCAGAGGCGCGTTTTGCGCTCGCTGCGCGTTAAGAGAGGCAATAATCCGGGACTCTGCTAACCAGCGGTTGCTGTCGAGCATTTCCTGCTCTCCGTTTCGGGGACATCTTTTCAACAATCCCAATTGAGCGTACGCCAATTACCGGGATTAATTGCTTGCCCGATTCCGGGGAGCGATAGTTCTTCTCGCCGTGAACGGGGTTTGGCAAAAAATTTGCCGTACGGCAAAGACAAACTTCAGCAAAGCGTTATTCCCCGCTAGTTCTGATACGTGTTCATAATCCATAAGCTTTCTTGAGAGTGTATTTGCCTGTGCGGAAGTTTGCTTCTAAAGCATGTTTACTTTTGTTTGCGATTATGTCGCCAGCAATCGTATACGCAGCCGGATTGGGCAGATTAACCGTTAATTCCGCTCTGGGCCAACCGTTGAGCGCGGAAATCGATCTGGTGGCAGTCAAGAAAGAAGAGAAGTCTTCTCTGACGGCCCGTCTCGCGTCGGAGAATACCTTCCGCCGGACAAATGTAGATTACTCGCCCCTTCTTTCGACATTTAAAACGAGTATCGAAACTCATCCCGATGGGCACCTGTATGTCAGGATTATTTCTTCGCAGCCAGTCGCCGAACCGCTACTGAATATGCTTGTTGAACTGAATTGGTCATCAGGACGATTATTACGTGAATATACCGTTTTGCTCCCTTCACAAGAACAGGATGGACATTCGCAGGCAGGACCGGCAACGCAAACCGCCCCGCCCGTCGGCGCCAGAGCGGAATGGGCGGGCAGCGGGCCGGATTCATCAATCGGGCGAGATGGCAGTTCTCCTCTACGGGATAAGACCGTTTCGGGGACAGCGGGCGGCAGGACTGATACCGTTTATGGTCCCGTAAAGCCGGGAGATACGCTGGGCGGAATAGCGAAAATTATAGGTCTTCCCGCCGGCGTCAGTTTCAATCAGATGCTGGTGGCTTTGCAACGAGCGAATCGCAATGCTTTCTTTGGCAACAATATACACCAGCTTAAGACAGGGCCGATTTTAAGAATACCGGACAGTAACGAAATTAGTACGATAACCGCGGCGGAAGCCAACCAGGAAGTAAAAGTACAGACTGCGGACTGGCGCCGGCGCAGATTTGAAGACGTAGAAAGCGCGACTGAAGAACTGGATCAAGTGTCAGCCGGAAAGATCGAGCGGGCCGCTGAGGTGTCAGCCGCATCAGATCATGCGCTGCCGCGAGAGATATTAAAGCTTTCCAGAGTCGAAGAGCCGCGCTATGCCACAAATAACGCGGGCAGTAATGTGGACGGGAGCGTAGATGGCAAGGTGCGCGGAAAAGAATCAAATTTACAGAGCCAGTTAGAGGCGATGGAAGAAGATGCCATAGCAAGACATGGATCGCTTCGGGAAGCAGGTGAGCGTATTGCGTTGCTTGAGAAAAATATCGAGAAATTGCAACAGCTGCTGGCGTTGAGAAATCCCTCACTGGCGGGCATGCAGATGCGGGCAGAAGCTATCCTGCCTGTCGAGTGGGATGCGGTCGCATTGACTTCCTACCCCGTTTCAGCAGCCCGGCCTGTCTCCTTTCGTACTGAAGAAAATACCGGAATAAACAACCTGGGAAGCCACGAAGAATCGGAGATAGCTCTTGCAGCAGCGGATGAGCCGGTAGAAATAGCCAGACCGGTGCAATCAGCCTCGTTGCCAACCGCTCGATCTGCGCCTGACTTTGACCTCGCGCCGGGAACACATACCAGTAACCTGACCGGTGATCTGGATGCGAATGTAGAATACCTGGGTGGCGCGCTTGTCCTTCTGGTGACAGGTATCGTCGGAGTGTCCATGGCGCGTCGCACCAGGGAGGCGCCCAGTGACAATGGTACGTTCGCTTCCACTGTCCGCGTGCAGCCGTCTGACCAGACGGTTGCCTCCTTCATGAGCCAGGAACTGTATAATGCTGCGGGAGCCGATGGGATGGACGCCGGAAGGCAAACTCATCCGGAGCGTGATGACATTCGGATTGGGACTGCGAAAATTGCCGAAAATATCGTGCCGGAAGATTGCGCGCAATCCGGCAAATCCGGGATACCGGCCAGTTCACCTGGCCGTGCTTCATCAGCGCTTATTCCTGTCGCCACCGAAGACCATGCATTGGATGGCATCAAGCTGTGCATGGACAACATCCGGTTTGCGAGTCCGTCTGCCGATTCAATAAAAAGCGGAGTCGTAGAACGTAACCACCGGTGGCACGAGATAGTTTCGGGGATTGACTTGGCCAGAGCTTATCAGGAAATGGGTGACAACGACGCCGCCGCGCAAGCTCTTCAGCAAGTAATGCAGGAGGGCGACGCACAGCAACAGGAAAGCGCAAGATTGGTATTGGCGAGACTCCACGATCCGGCTCAGCTTGGCTCACAAGACTGAACCTACTACCGGCGATCGACCGCTATTTTTCACTATTCTGCGACGCCAGGTCCACTTGTACACGCAGTGTTCAATTCCCCATATTGTCTTCCGGCAAGCCTGCCTGGGAAGTCCCTGTATAATCCTCAAGTGAAGTTCAGGATAATCATGACCATTGCGATGCCGCTGCCGTGAGAATCGCAATGGTGCTGGAGTACGATGGCAGCAATTTTTGCGGCTGGCAAAGCCAGCGATCCGGCGGTTCGGTGCAGGACGCGGTAGAAGCAGCGCTATCGAAAATCGCATGCGAAAATATCCGGGTAGTTACGGCCGGACGTACTGATGCCGGCGTTCATGCCTCATATCAGGTTTTGCATTTTGACACCCAGGCCCAGCGCCCAATGACCGCCTGGGTCAGGGGCGCCAATGCGCTGTTACCCGAGAGTATCGCCGTGCTGTGGGCATCGCAGATTTCCGATGAATTCCACGCTCGCTATTGCGCGACTGAACGACGCTATCTTTATCTTCTGTCGAATCATCCGTCCCGTCCCGGGCTTAATCGGGGCAAAGTCGGCTGGTTTCATCAAACGCTCGATCTTGAGCCTATGCGGACCGCAGCGCAGACGCTGCTGGGTGAACACGATTTCAGCGCCTTTCGCGCGGCCGAGTGCCAGGCCAAATCTCCTGTACGAAATCTGACAAAACTTGAGATTACACAATTGGGCGACATTATCGTGTTTGAACTGCGCGCCAACGCGTTTCTTCATCACATGGTGCGCAATATTGTCGGCTGCCTCATTTATGTGGGAAAAGGAAAGTATCCGCCGGAATGGATGGGCACCCTGGTGAAAAGCGGTAAGCGTAGCGAAGCTGCGCCGACTTTTCCTGCCGCGGGGTTATACTTGACGGGAGTCAGCTATGACGCCAGATGGAAATTTCCTCCCTTTGTCGAGCCGCCGCTTGCGTCAGTTTTGCCAAGGACAAGCAGGCCTCGCTAATTGCTTTGTGACAGGCCAGGATTATGGGAACACCAGAGATTGGGTTATGGCCGTTCGAGTAAAAATTTGCGGTATAACACGTGTCGAGGATGCGCTCGCTGCAGTGCGGCTTGGCGCTGATGCCATCGGGTTCGTGTTCTGGAGGCAAAGCGCACGTTACATCACGCTCTCCAAAGCCCGCGAAATTATCGCTGCGCTACCGGCATTCGTTACCGTCGTGGGTGTGTATGTGGACCCGGACCGGGATTGGGTAGAAGAAACCTTGTCAATAGCGGGTCCGGATTTGCTCCAATTTCATGGTAACGAGCCCCCGGAATTCTGCGGGCAATTTTCGCGGCCTTATATAAAGGCTGTGCGAGTCAGAGAGGGGGTAGATTTGCTACAATACGCATCCCGTTATGCTGGAGCCAGAGGCTTGCTGCTGGATACCTATATTGAAGGCGAGACGGGTGGAACGGGGCATGCATTTGACTGGAGTCTGATTCCCCCACATTTACAGCTGCCGCTTATCCTTTCGGGGGGGCTGCATGCTGGCAATATTTCAGAGGCGATTCAGCAGGCCAACCCTTGGGCGGTGGATGTGTCAAGCGGTGTCGAATCATCCAAAGGTATCAAAGACGCGGAAAAAATTGACGCGTTCATGCGAGGAGTCCGAACCAGTGAAAGTTTATGATCTTCCAGATGGCGGTGGGCATTTTGGCCCGTATGGGGGCGTATTTGTTGCTGAAACGCTCATTGCAGCCTTGGAGGAATTGCGCGCACAGTACGATCGCTATCGTGAGGACGCGGATTTTCAGGCCGAATTTGCCTATGAGTTGAAGCATTATGTAGGACGGCCCAGTCCCATCTATCATGCAAAAAGATGGTCGGCCCATTTGGGCGGCGCACAGATTTTATTGAAGCGCGAAGACCTGAATCATACCGGCGCCCATAAAATCAATAATGCCATCGGACAGGCTCTCCTGGCGAGGCGGATGGGCAAATCGCGGGTGATCGCCGAGACCGGCGCCGGCCAGCATGGTGTGGCCACCGCGACGGTAGCGGCGCGCTACGGCATGAAATGCATTGTTTATATGGGCTCGGTGGACGTAGAACGTCAAGCCGCCAATGTTTACCGGATGAAGCTTCTGGGCGCCACGGTGGTTCCGGTTGAATCAGGGTCCCGGACATTGAAGGATGCGCTGAATGAGGCCATGCGCGACTGGGTGACCAATATCGGGGATACCTTTTATATCATTGGCACGGTTGCAGGACCGCATCCCTATCCAATGATGGTACGTGATTTTCAGGCAATCATAGGGCGGGAAGCAATTGTGCAGATGCAGGAAGAATATGGACGCCAGCCGGATGCGCTGATCGCCTGCGTGGGCGGCGGATCAAATGCAATCGGCCTTTTTTATCCCTACCTGGACAGCGACATCCGCATGATCGGCGTGGAAGCGGCGGGTCGTGGAATAGAGAGCGGGGAGCACGCAGCTACTCTGACGACGGGAAGGCCGGGTGTATTGCACGGCAATCGCACCTATCTGATTCAGGATGAGAATGGTCAGATTATCGAAACCCACTCCATTTCGGCCGGTCTGGATTATCCCGGCGTCGGCCCCGAACACGCGTGGCTCAAGGACAGCAATCGCGCTGAATATATCGGGATAACCGACGACCAGGCACTGGAGGCATTTCATGCCCTTTGTCATTACGAAGGGATCATACCGGCGCTGGAATCGAGCCATGCGCTGGCATATGCCGCTCAGCTTGCACCCACGCTTGCCAGGGACAAGCTTTTGCTGGTGAACCTTTCCGGGCGCGGCGACAAGGATATGGCCACCGTGGCGCACGCTTCCGATATCACCTTCTGACACCGCCACTCATGACCCGGATCACTACCGTTTTTGACAAACTGCGCAAGCAAAACAGGAAAGCACTGATTCCTTTCATAACCGCAGGCGACCCCGATCCTGCCCTGATGATTCCACTGATGCATGAACTGGTGAAGGCGGGAGCTGACGTCATTGAGTTGGGCGTTCCGTTTTCCGATCCCATGGCTGATGGACCGACCATCCAGCGGTCTTCGGAACGGGCGTTGAAGTATGGCGTGGGTTTGAAAGACGTCCTGACCATGGTGGAGGAATTCAGAAAAGATGATATTGCTACGCCGGTTGTACTGATGGGCTATGCAAATCCGATAGAAGCGATGGGATACGAGGCATTTACGGCAAGAGCAAGAGCATGCGGCGTGGATGGAGTATTGACAGTGGATTATCCGCCTGAAGAATCCGCGGAGTGGGTAGCGTATCTCAACCGGCAGCAAATTGACGCAATTTTTCTGCTTTCTCCCACTACTCCGCTAGCGCGCATCGAACAGGTGGCGAAGATGGCGCAGGGATATATATATTATGTTTCGCTGAAAGGCGTAACGGGCGCATCGAATCTTGACCTGCGCGAGGTAGCGGGCAGATTGGCCCAGCTACGTTCCTGCATCTCCATTCCCATTGGCGTTGGTTTCGGCATTCGTGACAGCATGACCGCCAAGGCAGTGGCGGGGCTTGCCGACGCGGTCGTTATAGGTAGCCGCATTATCGAAGAAATAGAAAACTCAACCAGAGAAAACCTGCTGTCAAACGTATATCGCCTGGTGAAAAGCCTCCGCAGCGCCATTGACGAAGCCCAGCCCGAAACATTAGTCAGCCATCATTAACTTCACCTACTTATGAGCTGGTTTCAGAAACTTCTTCCGCCAAAAATAAAGCGTAAGGAAAGCGGCGAAAAAAAGGCCGTGCCCGAAGGGCTGTGGAGCAAATGCGCGTCCTGCGAAGCAGTGCTTTACTACTCTGACTTGGGAAATAATCTCAACGTCTGCCCCAAATGCAATCATCACAACCGCATTTCTGCCCGGGTGCGCCTTGATTTATTCCTGGATGCGGAGGGACGCCACGAGATCGGCCGTGAGGTTCAGTCGCTTGACCCGCTTAAATTCAAGGACAGCAAACGCTACGTTGATCGGCTGTCAGAGGCAAAAAAAGATACCGACGAGGACGACGCTCTCGTGGTGATGCAAGGCAGCGTCAAAACGATACCCCTGGTTGCAGCGGCATTCGAATTCGGGTTTATGGGCGGCTCGATGGGGTCGGTGGTGGGAGAGCGCTTTGCCCGCGGGGTTGAGTCCTGCCTTGAGCAGCGCCTGGCCTTTGTATGCTTCTCAGCCAGCGGGGGCGCGCGCATGCAGGAAGGCTTGCTGTCTTTAATGCAAATGGCTAAAACAACGGCGGCGCTTACGCGGTTGGGTCAGGAACGGTTGCCCTTTATCTCTGTGCTGACAGATCCCACAATGGGTGGAGTATCGGCCAGCTTTGCCTTTATCGGTGACGTGGTAATTGCTGAGCCAGGCGCCCTCATAGGATTCGCAGGGCCACGCGTTATCGAGCAGACGGTGCGGCAAACCCTGCCGGAAGGATTTCAACGCGCGGAATTCCTGCTGGAACACGGAGCGATAGACATGATAGTAGACCGCCGCCGCATGCGAGACAAGATCGCCAATCTCTGCACCTTACTGATGCGTACCTCTCCGCCGTCATCTTGACGTTTCTTTGCGTTCAGACCGGAGTGCGAGGATGGTAGGAAACGAGCTCCGTCCGGAATCCAGAACACTTTCAGAGTGGTTGCGCCAACTCGAACGTATCCACCCCAAGACGATCGAGATGGGACTGGAGCGTATAGACTATGTCAGGGCCGAGCTGGGCCTCGTGCCTTCCTTTCCCATCATTACGGTCGGCGGGACCAATGGCAAAGGGTCGTCATGCGCCATGATGGAGGCGATTCTGAGCCATGCCGGGTATCGTGTGGGTTGTTATACGTCACCGCATTTATTGCGTTATAACGAGCGCGTGCGAGTAGGCCGGCAGGAAGCAAGCGACGACGAGTTGTGCAATAGTTTCCGGGCTGTAGAGTCCGCTCGCATCAGGGCAGGTGTTTCCCTGACTTATTTCGAGTTTGGCACGCTGGCGGCAATGGAACTGTTCATACGGGCCGAAGTGGATATCGCGATACTGGAGGTGGGACTGGGCGGACGTTTGGACGCTGTAAATATTTTTGACGCTGATTGTGCCGTGCTCACCAGTGTAAATTTCGATCATATGGATTACCTGGGCAATACGCGCGAGGAAATTGGATGGGAAAAGGCCGGGATTTTCAGACGCGGGAAGGCTGCTGTGTGTGCGGAGCCTGATATCCCTGCCAGCGTGCGTAATCATGCCAAGGCGATCGGCGCAAATTTAATCCATATCGGGGAACAGTTCGGGTACTCAAGCAATGCCGACGCATCCGCCTGGAGTTATTGGGGGAGCGGAGGAAAACGTCATTCGCTTCCCTATCCCGCCCTGCGGGGAGCTTGTCAGCTGCTTAACGCCAGCGCCAGCCTGGCTGCGCTGGATTGTATCAGGGACAGGTTGCCGATTACCATGAGTGATATACGTCAGGGTTTACTGGATGTGGCATGGCCAGGCCGATTTCAGGTTTTGCCGGGACGGCCCGTCACAGTGCTGGACGTGGCTCACAATCCAAGCGCCGCAGGTGTTCTGGCCAGCAGTCTCGACAGCATGGGGCGATATCGGAAAACCTATGCTGTATTCGCGATGCTTAAGGATAAGGATATTGCCGGTGTAGCGAGGGCACTCGCTGCGAGGGTGGATATATGGTTGATAGCGGGCATCGACGCGCCGCGTGGTGCCTCGGCCGATGAAGTGATACGAGTATTGGAAGAGGAAGGCATTGGGAGAGAGGGGCCAGGAGGGGGAGGAGAGAAACCAATTCTTGCTTTTTCCGATCCTGCCGCAGCCTATGCATTTGCCTGTGAGCAGGTCAGCCGAGATGGCAAGGGAAATGATAGAATCTGCGTTTTCGGCTCGTTCCATACTGTGGCCGAGGTATTACGATACCGGACCGCGGTTGAGCACGGTTAGAATCATATGGCAAAGACCGTCAGCGAAGAAGAAATTCAATTAAGGAAGCGCGCCAGAAGACGCCTTGTCGGTGCTGTTACCCTGGTGATCGCAGCAATTGTCATTTTGCCCATGGTGCTTGATAGCAAGCCCGAGCAGCGAAGTCACCAGATTGACATTCGCATACCATCGGAAGACTCGGTAGGTGAACTCGCCCCCGAAGCCACTCCCGGCACTCCCCCCGCTGAGGCACAGGTTGCGACTATCCCTGAAGGACCTGCAACTGGAATGCAGGAGGACCAAAGCGCGTCCCAGCCAGCAGCCAATGCCGCTCGATCGGTGAAAAACCCCATGGAGAAACGGGATGCCGCTTCCGGA
The DNA here is from genome assembly GCF_900115125.1 of Nitrosospira briensis. Lineage (GTDB taxonomy): Bacteria > Pseudomonadota > Gammaproteobacteria > Burkholderiales > Nitrosomonadaceae > Nitrosospira > Nitrosospira briensis_A. Next base: position 131,982 of record NZ_FOVJ01000005.1, read on the forward strand.
ACCGAAGGGCGGACTCCGGACCCCAAGGCCCCCAAGGCCCCCAAGGCCGAATCAACCGGCAAAACGTCCACATCTGCCGTTGACGCAGATCTGTTTGTCGTGCAATTGGGCGCTTTTTCCAACCCTGCGAAGGCCAGACAACAGTTGCGAAGCGTGATGTCGAAGGATATCAAGGCACAGCCGGATGCGAAAGCCTATACTGAAACACTCAAGTCGGACAAGGGGGACATAACGCGCGTGCGCGTTGGTCCTTTCCGGACACGCGAAGAAGCAGAGAGTACGCGCGAGACACTGAACAGCTTGGGATTCGAAGGCGTAGTGACAGAGAAAGGGCCATGATGAGATCACCGAACAGCAACAGGCTTCGTAATTTTTGTGTTTACAGATGACCTGACTATCTTCGATTACTCTGTTCTCGCCATACTCGTCTTATCGATATTGCTGAGCATGGTACGGGGCGTGGTGCGCGAGATATTGTCGCTGGCTGGCTGGGTAGTTGCATTCATGGTGGCGAACTCATTTGCAGCAGGTTTTGCGCCCCTGCTTCCTTCCGGAATCTCTGGTGAATCACTGCGTTTATTGCTGGCCTTTGCCGCGTTGTTTCTCTCATCATTGCTGGCAATGGGCTTGATTACCATGTTGATATCGGCTTTGGTAAAAACCGTGGGGCTCGGGTTTGCGGACAGATTCATGGGGTCGCTGTTCGGTTTTGCCCGTGGATTGCTGGTAGTGTTATTAATGGTGCTGGCCGCTGGACTCACAGCGCTGCCGCAGGAACCGTTCTGGAAGAAAGCCGTGCTGAGCAAGCCTTTGGAAATGGCGGCGATGATGGTTATACCCTGGCTGCCGAGAGATTTATCGAAGCGCATCAGTTATGTGAAAACTGAAGCCTGAATAATGTGAACGGTGATCTTAGGTAGAGAAAAGGCGGGCGGAAAAATACATTTCTCCTTGCCGTATGAAACCTTCTGAATATTTTTTTGCACTTTTTTGTGCAGCGTTGATATAAAGCCATCTTTGCGGAGCGCATCATGTGTGGAATTCTCGGCCTTGTCGCACAAACCCCCGTCAATCAGTTGTTATACGACGGCCTGCTCGTGCTGCAACACCGCGGGCAGGACGCGGCCGGTATTGTCACTGCCCAGGATAATACTTTTCATATGCACAAGGCCAGTGGATTAGTGCGGGATGTGTTTCGCACGCGGAACATGCGTGCCCTGCTTGGCAATATGGGTATTGGCCACGTGCGCTATCCCACGGCCGGCTCTGGCGAGTCGCCATCAGAGGCGCAGCCGTTTTATGTCAACTCGCCGTTTGGTATCGTGCTCGGACATAACGGCAATCTTACGAATGCGGCGCAACTCAATGAAGAATTGTTCCGTGAGGACCTGCGCCACGTCAATACCAATTCGGATTCAGAAGTGCTGCTGAACGTACTGGCCCACGAATTACAGAGAAGCACGAAAAACCATCAGCTTGACACCGCAGCCATTTTCGCGGCGGTGTCGGGCGTGCACCGGCGCTGCCGTGGCGCTTACGCAGTGGTTGCGATGATAGCCGGTTATGGCTTACTGGCGTTTCGCGATCCTTACGGCATCCGTCCCCTGGTGTTTGGTTGTGCCGAGACCGAGCATGGAATGGACTATCTCGTGGGGTCGGAGAGTGTGGCGCTAGATACCTTGGGTTTTAAGCTGATTCGCGATGTTGCGCCGGGGGAGGCAATTTTTATCGACGAGAGCGGCAATTTCTACAATAAGCAATGCGCGGACAACCCCACGCATAATCCCTGTATTTTCGAGTATGTTTACATGGCGCGGCCGGATTCCGTGATGGACGGTATTTCGGTATATGAAACACGGCTTAACATGGGTGAAAGCCTGGCGGACAAGATCAGCTCCACCATGCGGCATCTGGACATCGATGTGGTAATACCAATTCCCGATTCCAGCCGTCCGAGTGCCTTGCAGCTTGCCAACCGCCTGGGCGTAAGCTTTCGTGAAGGCTTCGTCAAGAACCGCTACATAGGACGTACCTTTATCATGCCGGGGCAGCAGCAGCGGCGCAAATCAGTGCGCCAGAAGCTCAATGCCATGAGTGTGGAATTCCGCGGCAAAAATGTACTGCTGGTTGATGATTCCATCGTGCGCGGCACCACCAGCCGTGAAATTGTCCAGATGGCGCAGGAAGCAGGCGCCCATAAGGTATATTTCGCTTCTGCCGCGCCCCCGGTGAGGTTTCCAAATGTTTATGGAATTGATATGCCTACCCACCAGGAACTCATCGCCACCGGACGGAACGAAGATGAAATCTGCAGGGAGATTGGAGCCGACCATTTGGTTTACCAGGATATCGATTCCCTAATAAAAGATGTATGCCAGGTCAATCCATCCATTACCCACTATGAAACCTCCTGTTTTGACGGACATTACATTACCGGTGATGTTACGCCGGAGTATCTTGCCCTTCTGGAGGCGCAACGTCACGGCGGCGTACCTATGAATCGAGCCCGCTCCAGCACACAGCTGGATTTGAATCTGGTCGCGGCGGATTAGTGGAGATTTGACAAAAAGAATTACCAGGCGTAGTTTGATCCGTGCGTTATCTTGCATGCGCCGATTTGATATTCAGCTTGCGGGCGCATTATCCTGAATCCGGCAGTTGACCGCCTATTTGCGGTTTAATGCTGTGACCTGCAAAGACTTTTGCATCACTTCACCTTTACGGTGAGTTCGCTACAGGGTGGATTGAGCAATTTTGCCGCGCATGGCTGCGTTGCAACTCCTTGGAATAGAATGACTATTCTGCATCGTTGCGCCTTGCCCTGCACCCCAAAAACCACTCACTCCATCCTGTCCAACTGACGGATTCAGGATTATAAATTCGGCTAAAGCGGGAAGAACCCGTTTTGGCGAATGCTGGACGGGTTTTTTTGAAGGAGATCCAGATGTCTGATGATTTTGAGCCGGAAACCCTCGCGTTACACACGGGTATCCACCGCAGCCAATTCAATGAACACTCGGAGGCGCTGTATCTTACCTCCAGTTTCGTATTTGACAGTGCGGCTCAGGCCGCAGCCCGTTTTTCCGATGCGGAACCGGGGAATATTTATTCCCGCTTTACCAACCCAACGGTTACGGCTTTCCAGGAACGGCTTGCTGCGCTGGAAGGTGCGGAAGCCTGTGTGGCTACTTCTTCCGGTATGTCGGCCATCCTCGCCTGCGTAATGGGTCTTCTTTCCGCCGGTGATCACATCATTGCATCGCGTAGCCTGTTTGGCTCGACAGTGAGCCTGTTCAATAACATCCTCAAACGGTTCAATATCGATACGACATTTGTTTCCGCCACCGACGTCGCAGCATGGGAGGCGGCGGTAAAACCAGGCACAAAACTGTTGTTCATAGAAACGCCATCCAACCCGCTAACTGAGATTTCAGACATCGCCGCGCTTGCGGCCGTGGCAAAAAAAGCCGGGGCGTGGCTTGCGGTCGATAACTGTTTCTGCTCGCCGGCGCTGCAACGCCCGCTGGATTTGGGCGCCGATCTCGTGATTCACTCGGCTACCAAGTATCTGGAAGGGCAGGGAAGGGTATTGGGTGGTGCAGTCCTCGGAAAGCGCGATCTGGTGATGGAACGGGGGATATTTGGATTCCTGCGCACCGCCGGGCCGAGCCTGAGCCCTTTCAACGCCTGGGTTATCCTGAAAGGAATGGAAACGCTGAAAATTCGCATGGAAACGCATTCCGCCAATGCCTTGCAAATTGCTCATTGGCTCGAGGCGCAGCCCAGCGTGGCGCGGGTTCATTATCCCGGTTTACCTTCGCACCCGCAGCATGAACTTGCCAAGCGCCAACAGAAAACCGGTGGCGGAATTGTTTCATTCGAATTGAAGAAGGGGAGGGAGGCGGCCTGGCGGGTTGTGGATTCCGTTCGCCTGATTTCAATCACCGCCAATCTTGGGGATACGAAGAGCACGCTTACCCATCCCGCTACCACTACGCACGGCCGCATCAGTCAGGAAAACCGGGATGCAGCGGGAATTACCGAAGGCTTGTTGCGTATCGCAGTGGGGCTAGAGGCGGTAAAGGATCTCCAGGCTGATCTTGCCAGGGGGTTAAACGCCTGACAAGACCCTCACCGCCTCATTCGTTCCCAAGCTTCAGCGTTTTGCGGCTTCGTAGAGTGGCAAAACGGTTGGTAGCAGTGATTCAATTTGCTGGACCCGGGTCGCGTCTGCAGGATGAGTACTCAGAAACTCGGGTAACTGTCCGCCACTCTTGGCTTTCATCATTTTTTGCCACAAGGTAACGCCCGCCCGCGGGTTGTAGCCCGCGCGCGCCGTCAGTTCGAGACCGATGCGATCTGCCTCGGCTTCATCCGTTCGGCTAAAATGTGTGGCGATAAAGGCTTGATAACCTATACCGGCGAGGTTAGTCGCAGCCTGGCTGAGGCCAAACGCTGCCGAACCCAGGCCCAGCGCAGTTTGCGCTGCAATTGCCTGCGACACCTGTTCGCGAGAATGTTCACGTAAGGCATGGGCTATTTCATGGCCCATTACAACTGCAATTTCCTCATCCGTGAGTTTAAGCTGATTGATCAGCCCTGAATAAAACATGATCTTTCCACCAGGCATGCAGAAGGCGTTGAGCTGATCGCTATCGATTATATTGACCTCCCACTTCCAGCCCGGTGCATCCGGGCGGAAAACCGCTGTTTGCGGTTTGATCCGGTCTGCTATTGCCCGCACCCGCTGCAACATCTTTTCATTCTTGTTCAGTTCCCCCTGCTGCGCCGCTTCCGACTTCAACTGGCTGTAGCCCTGTGCGGCGGTTTGCTCCAGCTGCTCAGAAGATATGAGCAACAATTGTGAGCGGTTTGCGCCAACTGCTCCACCCGAGGTGGTCGTCGCACATCCGGTGAGCGTGACTAACCAGAGGCTAATGGATATCGTGGCAAGAAAACGAAAGGTGTACATAATTATCCCGATAACAGAAAAGATATTCCTTCTTATAGGCCCGGTGGCTGCTTCATCGTATAAAAGTGTTATTTCTCTCTCGTCACGTCATTCCGCTTTCAGGGGTAAGGCGTTTTTTCCAGCCCATCAGTCGATACTCGCGCCTGGCATGGAAGCCCGAAAAAATGCTCAGTTAATATCATAGCTCATAAACGGAGGCGAAACCATCGCCGCGCTCGCCTTATATCGGCGCTATCTTGACCAAGGCCCAATACGCCGCTTGGCCGCGCCTGTCCCCGGTTACCCGCTTTAAACCACTTCCGCTTTCTCCAATACCACGTCTTCCAGTGGTACATTCTGATGGCCGCTTCGGTTGCCGGTTTTAACCTTCCTGATTTCGTCCACTACATCCTTGCCATCCACAACCTTGCCGAATACGCAATAGCCGAAACCTTGAGAGGTGGGCGCGGTGAAATTGAGGAAATCATTACCGGCGGGATTGACGTTAATAAAAAATTGTGCGGTAGCGGAATGGACATCAGACGTCCGCGCCATGGCGACGGTATAGACATCGTTCTTGAGTCCATTGGCCGCTTCATTCTGAATCGGAGCGCGAGTCTTCTTCTGGTTCATTCCTGGCTCAAACCCGCCGCCCTGAATCATGAAGCCATCGATCACACGATGAAACAAAGTGTTATCGTAGTGTCCGCTTTTTACGTAGTCGATGAAGTTCTGAGCGGTTAGTGGCGCTTTTTCGCTATCGAGTTCGAGGGTGATGACGCCGTGATTGGTGTGCAGTTTGATCATGTTTTTTCCTTGTCCAGGTCTTGATTTGACGATGAGCTTAATTTATCGATCTACCCACATTGGGCGCAGGCTCTTCTGTTATGAGTTTGATTTTTTCAATGACTACGGTCACTTTAGGCACATCGGCCGGGAAGGGTCCCGCGGGTCCGGTAGGTGCCTGAGCAATCCTGTTCACGACTTCCATTCCCTTCACAACTTTTCCGAATACTGTATAGCCATAGCCCTGGGTGGTGCGCGCAGTATGATTTAGAGAAGCGTTATCGGCGACATTAATAAAAAACTGTGCCGATGCCGAGTGCGGGTCCGATGTGCGAGCCATAGAAATGGTCCCGGTCTCATTCCTGAGGCCGTTGGCTGCCTCGTTCTCGATCGGTGGTCTTGTGGGCTTTTGTTTGAGCGTCTCCTCGAAGCCGCCGCCCTGGATCATGAATCCCGGGATGACACGGTGAAATACCGTCCCTGTATAGTAGCCGTCCTTTACGTAGCTTAAAAAATTTTGCACTGTCCTGGGCGCCTTATCCGGATAGAGCTCAAGCAATATACTACCTAAATTCGTCTTTATTTCAACCTGCGGATTGGCGGCGCAAGCTGCGCTGAAGAAAAGAAATGTGAGGGCAGCGAGAAGTTTCTTGATATGCATGGGATTTCCTGTAAGGGAAAAAAAATAAATAAGTACTTACGGATCATGCCGCGCTTTCATAGATAATTTTCCACGGCCCTTTTTTGTCTTCCTTCATCCAGTATTGGCGTTTTTTTATTCTGTTAGAAAGGTTATTGCTGGAATACTCCTGATCAAAATTGACGACTGCAAGATCGTCTCTTCCGGGATAAAGAAACACCCCTATATTGCTGATTCCTACCTTGATCCAGTCTTTGCCGGTATTGACCTCGCGTTTGTGCCGCGTCCATTCCATCAGATTCTGGTTGCCGCTGGAAAAGTTACGTCCGTAATTCCGGATATATGCCTCGATATTCCCGCTTTCCCAATCGCGCCGCCAGTTTTCCAGGTGCTTTGTGAGTTTGCGGCGCAGGCTTGCTGCGTCCCCCGGTTTTACCCATTCCATTTTGTCGCTGATTATCACCGGTGTTATGCCAACCTGCAGTCTGGCGCCCACGGTCTGCAAGTCATCATTCGAAAGCACGACACAACCGTCGCTCGCCCGAGGGGGGCGGCTGTATGTATCCGAGGGCGTACCATGGATCCAGATGCCAAAACCGCTACGGCCATTCCGTTTATCCCATTCGTTGGGATAATTGATGGGAAAGGCACCGCCACCATAAAAATCAGTAAGTTTCTGCCGGGGTACATTGGCAGTGACAAAATAAACGCCAATGGGAGTTTTCTTGTCTCCTTCCTTCAGTTTTTGCGACCCATTCTTGCCGCTGCTGATGTAATAATCAGCAAGGTAACGTGCATGGCCTCCCACGTTCTCGTAGATATATAGTCGTGATTTGCCGGTGTCGGCAATAACCGCATATTTTTGTTCAGACGGCATTTGTACAAGATACTTTGGCGTCATATTACGGGGAATTGTTTCCCGATGACGCTGCAGACGTGCTCGCGCTTCTTCACGCAAATCAGCTAAATGTTGTTGCGAGACACCCGACGTATCTCCCATAGTACTGATTGGACGCGAACGGGACAGCAGCAAATCGCCTTTAATCAGATGGGCCAGTCGGAAGTTCGGGTTGGCCTTGATCAATTGTTCAACACCGCTTAAGGCCGAATCCATGCGGCTCTCCCCGATTTCCTGCAGGCTTTTGACGAGCATTGTTTCCGGTACGGTCAGTGAGCCGGGCAAGGCCGAGTGATCGGTAGCGGATGCGCCTGAGGCGAGGAAGCCGAGGAGGGCTATAGCGCATGTCGTAAATGCGGTTGTGATAAACAGGCCGGTGGATCGGGATCGCCCGGGGGAAATCGGTCCACTCGGGGACTTCATCGGCCGACCCGTTCCTGCTGTATGAGCCATTTTCCCCCGGTCTTGACCATCTCAAGGGTTTTAACCGTGTTACTCCTGAGCGCATCGGAGTGATAGGACTGCTTGAAGGTCACCTTGGCCTGAGTAGCATCGGTAAAGCTTATTTTAGGATCAGCAATGGCAACACGGATGGATTTGGGCTTGGTGATGCGCTCCCTCCGGCTCTTTTCCCAGGCGGTTCGCGAAAGGACGCCATGAGGGCGGAAGCTGCTTGCATAGAAGGTAAGGTATCCGGCTACATCCTTGCCAGACCAGGCCTTGGCCCATGCGTTCACAGTCTGGAGTATTTCATCTGAATCGTCCGGACCGGCAAATTGTTCCAGCGACGGTTTTTCAGCAACGGCAAGCTTTTTGGCCTCAGGTTTTTCCACTTTTTCTTCCGGCTTCTCCACCATTTTTCCCGAAGCTTTCTCTGGCGCCGCTGCTGGGGGGTTTGCCGGCGGATTATCTGGGGGCGCCAGGGAAGCGGGCGGGCTTGCAGTTGCGACTTGTACTTCTTTGGACCTGCCCGTGAATACGTCTTTAATCATCGCCAGCTTGGTTTGTGCAGCGGCATTATCCTTGTCCAGCTGTAATGCCTTGCCGTATGCCTGACTCGCCATCTTCGCATAAATATCACCCAGATTCTCGTGGGCGGTAGCATAGCTGGGGTGAGTGCGTATCGCCGCTTCCAGCGCGCCTTTGGCTTTATCATATTGGCCCTGGCTGGCGTAGAGAACTGCAAGATTATTGTAAGGTTCCGGCAGGTCGGGAAATTCTTCCGCGAGCGAAGAAAATATCCTGATGGCGTCAGCGGTCTTTTTTTGCTCGGTAAGTATCAGGCCTTTATGGAAGCGCATTTGGGCATCCTTGGGCTTGAGCGCGAGATAAGCATCAGCCTGCTGCAGGGCCTTGGTTAAATTGCCCTGTTTGTAGAGTTTGGCAACTTGGTCGTTTTCATCGGCAAGCGCTACGGGACTCGACAGCAGGAACAGCGCAGCAACCGCGATGGATGCGCTTGCCCAGCGAAAATCCAGTGTTTTCATTATGCTATACTGCTCCGATTTTTGTTGGGTTATCCTGAAACCTTCGGGATTCTACCAAGAAGCCTGCCCAATTCACAATCTCGCCAAGATGCTTAAAATCCATAATTCGCTTGCAAGGGAAAAACAGGACTTTATTCCCCTGACTCCCGGCAAGGTTAAAATATATGTTTGCGGCATGACGGTCTACGACTATTGCCATCTTGGTCATGCACGCATGATGGTGGTATTCGACATGGTACAACGCTGGCTTCAGGTGAGCGGCTTTGACGTTACCTACGTTCGCAATATAACCGATATAGACGACAAGATTATCAAACGCGCACAGGAAAACAACGAGTCCATCGAAGCGTTGACCGCCCGTTTTATCCGGGCAATGGAAGAAGATGCGGCCGCACTTGGCGTGACTCCGCCATCATTTGAGCCGCGAGCCACCCGACATGTAGAAGACATGATAGTCATGATACGCACGCTGGTGGATAAAAATCTCGCCTATGCAGCTTCCAATGGTGATGTGTACTTTGCCGTGCATAGATTTCCCGGATATGGAAAGCTTTCCGGGAAATCCCTTGAAGATTTACGTGCGGGAGAGCGGGTGGTTATCGATCCACACAAGAAAGATCCGCTGGATTTCGTATTGTGGAAAGCAGCCAAACCAGGTGAACCACAATGGGACTCACCGTGGGGTGGCGGGCGCCCTGGTTGGCACATTGAATGCTCGGCGATGGGCGAACGTTATCTGGGCGAACATTTTGACATACATGGGGGCGGCCAGGACCTGCAGTTTCCCCATCATGAAAACGAGATTGCGCAAAGCGAGGGCGCCCACGGTCATCCTTTCGTCAACTACTGGATGCATAACGGTTTCGTGCGGGTAGATGATGAAAAGATGTCGAAGTCGCTGGGAAATTTTTTTACGGTTCGCGAGATTCTCGCCCGTTATCAGCCGGAAGTGGTGCGGTTCTTTATCCTGCGGGCGCATTACCGCAGTCCGCTGAATTATTCCGATCAGCACCTTGAAGATGCCAGGCGCGCACTTGACCGGCTTTACACTGCGATCAAAGGAAGTGAAGACAGCGAAGTTGCGCCGGCAATAGACTGGAATGGGCCATACGCCCGGCGTTTCAGGGAAGCAATGGACGACGACTTTAACACCTCCGACGCGATAGCAGTGCTATTTGATCTCGCCAACGAAATTAACAAGACCGGATCCCAAAAGACTATAGTATTAATGAGAGCGCTCGGCGGTGTCCTGGGGTTGCTGCAACAGGACCCTCGGCAATATTTCCAGGATGTTGTGGCTGCGGCAGATTCTGCATTTACTCCGGAACGTGTTGAGCAAATGATTCAGCAGAGGCTCGTTGCCCGCGCAAAAAAAAATTATGACGAAGCAGACCGTATCCGGAAGGAGTTGCTGGATGCCGGTATTATTCTGGAAGATGGCGCGCAAGGCACAACCTGGCGGCGAGGCACAAGCGTTTCCGCTGTTTGATGCTTGGCGTACCTAGATCATCAGCCTCAGTTGCCGCTACACTCCACGGGCAGCTGATACGAGGAGAGTCAGAATGGATTTGAATGTTAAAAGGCTGGTATTCTCTGAGGAAAGCACCGTTGGTGAGTTATCAATAAATGGCGAGTTCGAATGCTACACACTGGAGGACAAGGTAAGACCGGTAAAGATCAAGGGGAAGACAGCGATCCCCGCCGGACGCTATGAAGTCATAATCAACTTTTCGCAGCGGTTTCAGCGACAACTCCCGCTTCTTTTGAAGGTACCTGATTTTGAGGGTGTCAGGATCCATCCTGGAAATACAGCCGCCAATACGGAGGGATGCATACTAGTCGGCGAAACGAAAGATGATAATTTTGTTGGGCACAGCAGATTGGCGTTTGATCGGTTATTCGAAAAATTGAAGGCTGCATCCACGACCGAAAAAATATTCATAAAGATAGAGTGAGATTGCAAATAGGGGCAAGTTCAAAAGGGAATGGCTATAACTGACAATGTTGAGCTTTCTGAAAATGCTGCTTGCCGGTTCTGCTGCATGCTCTTTTTGTGCCCTTGCAGAAACAGAGGCAATACCTTTCGTCCATGAGAAGACATATACGCTGCCGTCCGGCAAAAAAGTCGCTGTCAAGTTACGGGAACGCCAGTGCAAAGCCGGCGAGTGCCGCGAGGCGGATGCAGGGATGTGGGGGATGGATGGCGGTATCCCGCGGGTTGTTACTGAAACTTTCGTTGTTTTCATTGATGGCACACAATTTCTCATCCCCGAGAAATTCCATAAAGATCTTACCAATACGCATTACGTGAACGTATATGAGCAGAAGGGCCGCGTCGTTATCGAACTCAAGGGTGGGGATGCCGCAAGCGCCTATACCGGGCAGTTCATACTTGGCGGCGGCTGCGGGTTCGAAAGGAAAATCTGCGGCGAGGTGTGCAAGGAAATCTGGGAGCGCACGACCTGGCATAACTCCTTCGCCTACGGCCACGATCCGCAATGCCAGAGTGGAATCCAATGAGGCTGCACCGTGTGCCAGCGCACAGCGGTGGTGTGTGTGTTCGGACATACTGATTAATTCATGGGGCCGAGAGAATACAAACTATAACTGCTGATAAGCTTGCCCTGCGTTCAGATTTTTGAGCACGGGCACTGTTGAGTTGTTGAGCCTTTATTCCCTCTGTCAGAAGTTCTGAGAAAGGAGAATGCATGGCACAAGTATTCAATGCGCTTTCGCGTGCCTTTCGCGATTTGTTCCAGTTTCAGGTCTTGTGGATCGTGGTTTGGCCCATTCTGGCAGCCAGCCTGTTGTGGTTGATTCTGGGTGTTGCGTTCTGGGGCACTTTTTCGGGATGGATCGCAAGCGGTCTGACGGCAATCGGCATTCAAACCTGGCTGGAAGGCGTGGAACCAAGGTGGGTCGCGTACGGAATTCAGGCGGTTGCACATCTGATTCTGTTCGTGCCCCTGGTTTTCGTGACCGCGCTGGTGATTACGGCCCTGTTTGCAATGACTGCCCTGATTCGCCTGGTGGCAAGTCGCGACTATCCGCAACTGGAACGCGAGAACGGGGGCGGTTTCACAGGCAGCCTGCTAAATGCCATGATCGCGCTTGGAATCTTTGTTGCGATTTGGTTGATCACTCTTCCCTTGTGGTTGGCCGGCGTAGGCGTGATCATTCCATTTATTGCCTCCGCCTATCTGAACCAGCGCCTGTTCCGTTACGACGCACTCGCGGAACACGCCAGCCGGGACGAAATGCAGGCAATATTTTCTGCGGAGCGGCCGGCTCTTTGGGGGCTGGGGCTTTTGACCGGTCTGGTACAATTCATTCCATTTCTAAATCTGTTCGCACCCGTGCTGGCCGCGCTGGCCTTCATTCATTTCTGTCTGGCACGTCTGACGAACCTGCGTCATTCAGCCGCCCATGTTAACCCGCATTTATCAAGGAGGTAATGTCCATGCAAACCCGCATTCTTCATTCCATGACAATCGGATTGGCGCTGGCAGCGGGCATTTCCACGTTGGCGGATGCGGAAGAGCCAGCCTCGGCTATCGGGGGTGGCGCTCATAAGCATCACACACAGCCAAGCCGGTCCGGCTCTGATAATCAGCAGATAGCTCCGAAGCTGCTGAACCTTGGTTCACATACCTTCCCGGTCAGCACGAGGAACAGCCTGGCCCAACAGTACATCAACCAGGGAGTGAATCTCTCCTACGCATTCAATCATGCCGAGGCAGGCCGCGCGTTCAACGAGGCGGCGCGGCTCGACCCTTCGCTGGCGATGGCTTATTGGGGACAAGCGCTCGTGCTGGGTCCCAATATCAACGCGGCAATGAAACCTGAAGACGAGCTACCGGCGCTGGAGCTTGTGCGAAAGGCAGCATCGCTTGCCGGGAAGTCGTCACCGCGCGAGCAGGCGCTCATCCATGCGCTGGAGAAGCGCTATAGCGGCAACGCCGAGAATCGGAAAGCTAACGATAAAGCTTATGCTGATGCGATGCGAGATGCGCACCAGCGCTTCCCGGACGATCCGGATGTTGCGATGCTTTATGTCGAAGCCATGATGGACACCAAACCTTGGGGTTACTGGATGAACGATGGCTATCCACTCGAGGGAACAGCTGAAATAGTTGGAGTTACCGAAGAGGTGATGCGTCGCTATCCCAGACATCCGGGCGCGGTGCACTTCTATATTCATCTGATCGAGCCGACAAACATGCCCGAGCGGGCGGAGAAGGCGGCCGATACGCTGCTTACCCTGATGCCGGATGCAGGACATGCGGTGCACATGCCATCTCATATCTATCTGCGAATCGGCCGGTATGCTGATGCAATAAAGAGTAATCAGCTCGCGATTGCGGCCGACAAAAGGTATTTTGGGCAGCGCCAGGCGCAGGGCTCGGAATCACAGGAACAGGAGCTCTACCCCGTAATATATTTTACGCACAACATGCATTTTCTCTGGGCTGCGGCTACCGCAGACGGACAAAGCCGTACTGCGATAGAATCAGCGCGAAAAGTGGCCAGCGTTATAGACGATGTCGTGCTGAAGGAAGTGCCGCCAACAGCAATATTTCGCGTTGTACCGTACTGGGCGCTTGCGAGGTTCGGGAAGTGGAATGAGCTCCTCCAGGAGCCCGCCCCATCAACCACGAATGCATTCGTGAAAGGGGGCTGGCATTATGCGCGAGGCCTGGCCTTTGCCGCAACGCGGCAGTTGCAGAAGGCGGAGCAGGAGTTGATGGCACTGCGGGAAGTGCTGAAGGATCCCTCTCTGGATGGGCCGCTTCTTTCGCTCAACACCGGGCGTTCTGTCCTGCGCATCGGCCCGGAAGTGCTCGCGGGCGAGATCGCCGTTGCCCGGGGACAATTCGACACCGCCGTTGCGCACCTGGACCGCGCTGTCCGTCTGGAGGATGCCCTGGCTTATACCGAACCGCCGGAATGGCAAGCTCCCTCAAGATTGGCTTTGGGTGCTATTCTACTTGAATCGGGACACCCCGCCGAAGCGGAGACCGTGTATTGGGAAGAGCTACGACGCAATCGCAATAATGGATGGGCGCTTTTCGGCTTGATGCAGGCTTTGCGCGCGCAAAACAAGGACGGCGAGGCAGCGCTGGTCGAGACGCGTTTTAAAAAGGCCTGGGCGCGCGCGGATGTGCAACTCAACGCATCTCCTTCGGCTGTGTTTCAGCATTGCCCGAAAGAATGGTTTCGGAAACAGCGGATAAATAACAAAGCACAGCTATAGCGGTTAGTCCACTTCGATGAACTGTTTTTTAAAGGTTTTCATGGAGAGGGCATAGGGATGCGCTGACTGTTTCCCCGTATTTTATCTGGATCGCACGGCAATATCTGGACGAGAGAAGCAAGCGTGGTGAGAAAAAAACAAGCTGTACTCGAACCCCTGGTATGCACAATCGGACATTCAACGCATCCCTTCAATGAATTCGTCGATCTGTTAAAAACAAACGAAGTCACACATATCCTCGATGTACGCACCGTGCCGCGTTCGCGGCACAACCCTCAATTCAACAATGAAACATTGCCTGGCGCGTTGCAGGCAGAGGGTATTAAATACACGCACATTCCGGGTCTTGGCGGATTGAGGCGCACGAACAAGGACTCGATTAACGGTGGCTGGCGCAACTTGTCATTTCGCGGATACGCGGATCACATGCAAACGGCTGAATTCAGCGAGAATGTAGAGAAGGTGATGGAGCTTGCCGCGCACGAAAGGTGTGCCCTCATGTGTGCTGAAGCGGTTCCATGGCGCTGCCACCGCTCGTTGATCGCCGATGCGCTTATCCTGCGCGGCGCCAGGGTTGAAGACATAATCAGTACGCATGGAAGGAAAACGCGTTCGGTAACACCATGGGCACGAACCGATGGCCTGAAGATTTTCTACCCTCCACAAACAATGGGGGACGCTGAAGATAAGTAATTTAATGGATATGGCAAGTCGTTGAGTTCATAATGCACATCAATAGTGCGTTGATACCAATGGCAAAGGAGTCATGGTGATGAAAACCTTGTGTACCGGGTGCGCAGCACTCGTCGCTTTTGCCATGCTGGCTCCACAGTCTGTCATGGCGTATGAAGAAAACCTGTTAAGGCCACCGCATCTGCAACCTCAACCGGGAAAGAGCCCGGCAAACCAGGGAGGACAGGAAAATATTCCTCCCAAGCCCTGGGAGTCCAGACCATGGGACTCGGCTTCTGAAGAAGTGAGACCGAAGGAGTTGAGGCCGGGCGAGCAGAAAGCGATGGATGATAGGCGCCGCGCAGGTAGAAAAGCCCGCAAGGAGCGGCTCGAGAAAGAGAGGGGGAAAGAAAAAGAAACGACGGAGGAGGTCAGCAGCGTTCCGGACCGCACCAGGCAACATCATAGCAAATGGCGGAGGCACCAGATGGAAAGTGAGCGGTATTATCCAGCGGGCATGAGATGACGGAGAGATAAGGAAGTAAGAATATTCCACGAAACCCGATTTTGATGGCGTTTAATATCACCTGAAGAGAACCGTGGGCTCCGTGCATTAGAAAAAAGGTGATTATTTAATGAGCGCATTCAGTATACTTTTATAGATGATGTCTCCAAATTTTCTGATTATCAGTGCTGCCGCCGTTCTGCTTGTTACCATGGCTTTTCTGGTAATCAGGCTGGGCATTCTTTCGTCAATGGTACGCGACCTGCTGGGGCAGCAAGCGAAGTTGATGGAAGATAAGCATCGCGACATGCTCAAGGATTTGCACGAGGGCCTCGCAAATCAGGGCGAACGGATATCGGAGGCGCTTGGCAAAAGTTCCGAGCAGTTGCGCGGAACGGTAGAAGTCCGCCTGGATCAGATCAGCGGACACGTTACCGAGCGCCTTGATGAAGGATTCAGGAAAACGAACGAGACGTTCACCAGCGTCATGACGCGGCTTGCCACCATAGACGAGGCGCAGAAAAAAATAGACAGCCTTACCACCAACATGGTGAGCTTGCAGGAACTTCTGGGCGACAAGCGTTCCCGCGGCGCATTCGGCGAGGTGCAACTGGAGGCGCTGGTACGTAATATTCTACCTCCGGCGGCATACGCGATGCAGCATACGCTTTCCAATGGAAACCGTGTGGACTGCGTATTGCAACTGCCGCCGCCGACAGGGATGGTGGCAGTCGATTCAAAATTCCCGCTGGAAAATTTTCATCGCATGTTCGACCGCAACGGGGATGACGCCAGCCGGGCATTGGCGCAAAAGCAATTCAAGGCCGACGTGAAGAAGCATGTGGATGACATAGCCGGCAAATATATACTTCCGCCGGAAACCTGCGACGGCGCCGTAATGTTCGTGCCGGCGGAAGCTGTTTTTGCCGAAATTCACGCCTACCATTCCGATGTGGTCGACTATGCCATGCAGAAACAGGTCTGGATAGTTTCGCCCACCACCCTGATGGCGGTGTTGAACACGGCACGGGCAGTACTCAAGGATATTGAAACCCGCGAGCAGGTTCACATCATCAAGAACGAACTCTCCAGGCTCGGCAAGGACTTCGCGCGTTTCGACGAGCGGATGAAAAGACTTGCCGATCATATTCGTCAGGCTAATCAGGATGTGGAAGAGGTGCATGTTTCCAGCCGCAAGATCAGCCAGCGCTTCGCCCGGATCGATGCGGTGGAACTGGACGCACAGCAAGTGGTAGCACCTG
Source organism: Nitrosospira briensis (assembly GCF_900115125.1). GTDB lineage: Bacteria > Pseudomonadota > Gammaproteobacteria > Burkholderiales > Nitrosomonadaceae > Nitrosospira > Nitrosospira briensis_A. The sequence continues at coordinate 148,437 of NZ_FOVJ01000005.1, forward strand.
TGCTGGAATCCGGCGATGACTGATCAATGCTTTCCAATCTTAAAGCCTGGCATCGCCGCCGCATTCTTAAAAATGAGCCGGTTTCCGATGATGCCTGGCAAAGCGCGCTATCCCGGTTGAAATGCCTGCGCGGCCTGAGCCTGGCCGAGCTTGAACACTTGCGCGAAAAGGTCATACTGTTTCTTCATGCAAAGCAGATTAGCGGCGCGCATGGGTTGATTGTCACCGAAGAGATGCATGTTCTGATCGCGGTGCAGGCTTGCATACTGATTCTGAACCTCGATCTGGATTATTATGACGGCTGGGTCGAAATTATTATTTATCCCGGTGAATTCATACGCGATTACGAGTATGTGGACGAAGATGGCGTGGTGCACCTTACCCGGGAGCCGATATCAGGGGAGTCCTGGTTAGGCGGGCCCGTAATACTTTCCTGGGAAGATACGGTTGTTGCTGACGCTGGGGTCGGATATAACGTCGTAATACACGAATTTGCCCACAAGCTCGATATGTTGAATGGCGACGCCAACGGGTTTCCACCCTTGCACCCCGACATGAGCAGACAGGCATGGAGCGAGGTATTCAGTAAAGCCTATGCGGATTTTTGCAGAAGCATCGATGAGAATGAGGCGACTGAGGTGGACTCTTATGCGGCAGAGAATCCCGCTGAGTTCTTCGCAGTAATGAGCGAGGCTTTCTTCGAAACGCCTTTGTCGGTAAAACTTTATTTTCCTTCAGTATATGAACAGTTGGCCCTGTTTTATCGGCAGGACCCGGCGCAACGGCGGAGCATATCTTGATCGAATATCTCATTGGCGGCGATATCGGCGGAACGAAGACTTTGCTGCAGGCAGTGCAACTGAAAGAAGGCAATGCACGGGTGTGCTGTGAGCGGCGCTATGCCAGTCGCGCGTACCCAAGCTTTTCCGACGTACTGAGGGAATTTCTGAATGACGCAGCGTCGCTCGGTATTGAATCCATTCCCGCAAGCGCCTGTCTTGCAGTGGCGGGCCCAATTGCAAAACAGGAGGTGGCGCTTACCAATTTGCCCTGGGTGATGAATGCAGCGGCCATTGCCAGGGAATTCTCCATTCCAAAGGTCAAGCTCATCAATGATTTTGCAGCCGTGGCATTGAGCGTCGAAATTCTGTCCGCGAGCGATCTGGAGACGTTGCAGGCAGGCAAGCCCTACGCCGCCGGGATGCGGGTTGCGCTTGGCGCGGGCACAGGCATGGGTGGGGCCTGGCTGGTATGGCAGAATGGCCGATATATAGCCTTGCCCAGTGAAGCTGGCCATATTGACTTCGCTCCTGCCGATGAGTTGCAGGCCCGGTTACTGCAATATCTACGGAAGATATTTGGTCATGTGTCGGTAGAGCGCGTGTTGTCCGGGCCGGGATTGACCAATATTTTCAATTTTCTGCAAGCCGACCTGAGCGGCACGGCAGATCTGCTGACGCAGGTGCATCTTGAAGCTGATGGAGCCGCACAGGTGGCGGACCTGGCGTTCAATCATAAGCATCCCATTGCAGCGAAAGCAATGGATTTATTTGCCGAGGTTTATGGAGCCTATGCGGGAAATCTGGCGCTGGCTGGGCTGTGTCGTAATGGTGTGTATGTAGCCGGCGGAATTGCGCCTAAAATCATCGCAAAATTGAGAGAAGGCGGTTTCATGAAGGCATTTCGCGACAAGGGGCGCTTTTCCTCGTTAATGGGAGAGATACCCGTGCATGTGATGATGAATCCCAAGGCCGGACTGCTGGGTGCTGCTCAGGAAGCACAGCGGATGCTGGTCGAAAATGACTAGGGATGCAAAGTATTGATATTTTTTACCTGCCAGTGGGCGAGGCGGCACATACTCAAATCGTCGCAAGACAACGACATTTGGTTCACGATTCCTGCATATGAGTAAGGCATTTACCAGGGAAACAGAACCTGATAACGATCATGGCGAAGAAACTGTCGGTTCCCCTTCTCCCTTGCCTGCGGGTAGCAAGAACTATATTACTCCTGGGGGCCATAAGAGGTTAATGGACGAGTTTCTTTGGCTGATGAACCGGGAAAGACCCCATGTCACAGCTACCGTTTCGTGGGCCGCCAGCAACGGCGACCGTTCGGAGAACGCTGATTATATCTACGGCAAGAAGCGCCTGCGGGAAATCGACCGGCGCATACGTTTTCTTACCAAACGGCTGGATACGGCGGAAGTAGTGGATCCTGCTGCGCCGAGGGAAGATGAAACACGGATTTTTTTCGGCGCTACCGTTACCTTCGCCAATCAAGAGAGCGAGGAGAAAACAGTCTCCATTGTGGGCGTTGATGAAATCGATACTTCGAGAGGCTATATAAGCTGGATTTCGCCTTTGGCGCGAGCATTGATAAAAGCGCGGGAAGGCGATGTGGTGACACTACATGCGCCAGGTGGAACTGAAGAGCTGGAGATTTTGGAAGTCAAATATCAGGTGATTCCAATGGCGCCGTTCAGGAATGGAGTGGGCGATGACAACCCCAAGGACAACCTGAATAGCTGATGAAATCACTGCGACATGTCCCGGTGTATCGAGAGCATATTGATCGGCGGTTAAAATCCAGGCTCAGTCATCCGACACCTCAGTAATGCGTTCTGCATGTACTGGCAGATAATCCATACGAGCATCTGAATTCTGTCTTGCCATACCCATCATTGCGCTCGCGGAGTTGGGCCACGGCGGGGTTTGATGACTCGGCGGGCTCGTCCCCAACAGCCGGGTACGTGTTTGCGCTGGTAATCCCCCCAGCCAGAACCTCGTCTAATATTGTGCTCTTGTCTGTGCATACGGGCCGCGTGCAATAACGGCCGCGTATTGTTTCTAGACAAATGGGTTTCTTATATTTAACCATGTGGATAACCGCTAGCTGAGCTCGGCTACCAACAAAATGAGGCGACAGATCTTCTTGAGGCACTCCTTCAGTTACTTTTTATTGAGCCGGTTCGATTCGCTGCCGCATGTGGCAAAGTCCATTTTTTTGTACTATAAATAGCACTTGTTTTGCCTTCGTTTGTCGTTCGATCTGACCTTCATCCCAGAGTCGAAGTGTTGATGTTGTTCGTCGCTGAAGATCTCGTGCCTGAATCAGCGCTATTTCTATCCAGGGTGCGAAATCACATTTCATGAGCTAAGTAATGCGGTTATATGCAAACTTGCTGCCAATTTTTCTGCTCTTCCAATTCAATTTCTGAAAGGGCGCTTATAAACGCTCTGGCCGCAGCGGGAATAAGCGCACTCTCGTCCGATAGGGGTGAGCAGAAACCGATAATTCTTTTTTTTGATAAATTTGATGACGGGCTGTGCGAGCGCGTTCAGGAGCTTAGCGATAGCGGTACGGAGCGCGTCTTCGCGATTGCCTCTTCGGAAGTGGCGTTGACCAATGCCGACACGTGGACACTGCTACACGCCGGGGCTTCCGAGGTATTCGTCTGGAATCATTCCGCTGATCCGGCGGCTGAGATAGCTTGTCGGATCGAGCGCTGGGCCGCTGTGGATGAATTGCTTGAATCCCCGGTTGTTCAAACAACCTTGGTGGGGCAAAGTCCTGTCTGGAAAAAAATGTTACGGCGAATTGTCGAGCTTGCCCATTTTACTAACACCACCATCCTGATTCTGGGCGAAAGCGGCACCGGGAAGGAGCTCGTAGCACGTTTGATACATACCCTTGATTCTCGCATAAAGAAAAGCGAATTCGTTGTTCTGGACTGTGCGACTATTGTTCCGGAGCTCTCTGGCAGCGAGTTCTTCGGGCACGAACGGGGTGCGTTCACCAGTGCTGTTCATTCTCGCGACGGTGCTTTTTCACTCGCGGATAAGGGAACGTTGTTTCTTGATGAAATAGGGGAGTTACCCCTGCCATTGCAGGCTCAACTACTGCGCGCAATACAGGAGCGTACATACAAGCGAGTCGGTGGCAATACATGGTATTCCGCCGATTTTCGTCTGGTATGCGCAACGAACAGGGATTTATTCGAAGGCGTAAAGCTTGGTGAATTCCGGCACGATCTCTATTACCGGATTGCGACGTGGATCGTCAGGCTACCCCCGCTAAGAGATCGTCGTAGCGATATTCTTCCTTTGGCGCGTCATTTCCTGAGGCAATTGCGACCCGAAGCGGAACCGCTGGATTTCGACCACTCTGTCAGGGAGTATCTAATAACACGTGAATACCCCGGAAACGTGAGAGAGCTATGGCAGGTAATAGCAAGAATCGTGGACCGGCATGTTGGTCCCGGCTCCATTACAGTGGGGGACATTCCCGAAGACGACCGACCGGTTAACGGAGAATCCGGCACCTGGCTTGATGAATCCTTCGAACAAGCTATCCGCCAGGCACTCTCCTCCGGGGCAAAACTTAAGGAAATCGGGCGCGCCACAGAGGAAACCGCGGTGCGAATTGCGGTCGATGACGAGCAAGGAAATTTGCAGCGTGCAGCGGCCAGACTAGGCGTCACCGACCGTGCATTGCAAATGCGCCGGGCTAGTGCGCGTCGCTCATCTCTCTAAATTGAGATCCTTCGGGAAGTTGCCCGGGATGGAATTACGAAACTCGCGTTTGACATGACGCTCCAGAAGGAAGTCTTCCATTACTCGTGGTCTTCGGCTTCGGACACGCGCAATGAGCCGCCGGAAGTTGCCCGCCAATACAAGCTGTTCATCCACCGGCCGCAACCTAAGCGCCTTTATTTTTGCGAGTTCCACGGCTGGGTGCAGCCAGGGACCGTCCGATCCAAATAGAATCTTGTACGCACCCGCCCGCTGAACTGCCTGTTCAAGGAGATCGAAGCGGCGAACACCGGACGTGTCCGCATAAATGTTGGGGTGGCGCACGAGGTGGTCGATCAGCGCGAGTTGCGCTCGCCAATCATCGGCAAAACTGCCGAGATGCGGAATGATGAAGTCAACGCCTGGATACTCCTGTGCGAGCAATTCGCATACCGATACTTCTCCAGCCACATCGTAAAGGACCGGAAGCCGGAACACGCGCGCCGCCTCGCAAATCTCGCGCGAAATTCTTGCATCGTGCCTGTGTACTTTAATCCCGACAAAGCCGAATTCTTCAACTGCCTGTTTCACCAACGCTATTACACGGTCTCTATCATTGGCCGCGTTGACAAAGGCAAAACCAAAGAAACGGTCAGGCCGCCTGGCAACGATGCGGGCCACTTCTCGATTTGCCTTGGCGTAGTCCGAATTGAATGCGGCAAAAATGACCGTACGATCGATGCCGGCATTACCTGCGCGTTGCAGATATTTTGTTAATGGGGCTCCGGTATCCCACGGACCCATGAGGCCGTCACCTTTGCCGGCGTGGCAGTGGCAGTCTATGATCATAATCCTTTGAGTGCAGCGAAAATGGCTCTAGTAGAGATTGTCCTGGCAGACCTCGAATCTGATTTGAGCATAAAGAGAAGCAGCTAAACAGTCATACGGGCGCATTCGACACTTTGATTCCTCTGGCCGCCCTCCAGAAAGCAAAAATCTCATCCTAGAACAGTGCCTTTTTTGCTAATGATGTTTTTTGCTAGCATCCTGTTCGATGGAACAGGATCCTTTTCACTCAGGCTGCGCATTCTAGCGATCAGGGCTGGATTTTGCCGGGTTGCCGCAGATTTTATGGCGAATTTGCGTACTCCTGGGTCACGATCGCCCAGCAGCGTAACTAGTACTCCGCTCACTGCTGGTCTTTGCAGGTTGAGAGCGGCACTAGCGGCAGCAAGGCGCACGGTGGCAGAAGGGCTTTTGGCAGCACGCTGCAGGACTCTCACCGCATCGTCATGGTTGATCATGCCAGCCAGCGAAGCTGCCTTGGCAGCGAGATCAGAATCCGGGCCGCGAACGAACTGGTCGAGGTACGGAAGAATCTTCGGACCAAACCGTGCGAGGGCGGTGTAGTTGGGTTCATCTGAGCTTAACAAGCGCTGCAGCTGAATTGTTGAGATAGCCATAATGGCCTCCATTAGCAAGGGATTGTTATACTGCTTCGTTCCATAGTTTGAATTTCCGAACGCACGAGATCAGGTGGAGGATTTTTAATATTATTTGTGCCGTTTCCTGTCATAAGGCGGTCATTGTTATTGACATGTGATAAACCCAGAACATGGGCAACCTCATGGGCAAGCGTCCAACGTGATGCATTTGCCGTAACCACGACGCCCGGGCGTCCTGTTGGGTGCGCGCAACAGCCGTTGAACGTTGGAGTAGTTCCCCGGACAAAATAGACGGCAAGTTCATTAACGCCGACTTTGTTGCGATTCTTGAATAGTGCAACATGTTCGGCGTTCAGATTAGAGGTGGGACATGGAAACGGACAGCAAACTGAGGTGCTCTTTGGGCAGCGAATATCCAGGTCCTCAAGATGCGGGAGTTTCAGGTTTTCCCTGGAAGCAACTTCGACGCGGAACCCAGCCGGGCCATAGACTTGCCGCATTGATTGCACCATAGTCGCAATCGAAAATCTCCTGGGGCGAACAAGGACTTTTATGTGAAGCCTAACTCTGGATTTGAAAGGTGGGCAGCCTTTGTGCCGGCATGGCTGCTGGAAACAAACGACGACGCGGCGCGCCTTAACTGGACTTAGGCCCGTAGATTCGGCTTCGCCGCGAGATTCTGTTGAAAACGTAATACCACGAGAGCTTCCGGGACGGATCCGGTCAAGGATTTGGCGCAGATTGCTTTCAACCTTCTTTGCACGCCGCCTGCCAAGATCGAGGTTGTACCCGGCATCTCCGACGGGGTCTGTATGACCTATGATTTTTACCGAACGGACGGGTTGCGCGCTCTTCTGACTGCCGCTGATGATACGCCGCGCGATAGTGATGAGCTGATTTTGATGGGACGGCTTAATGGTGTCCTTATCGAAGTCGAAGTCCTCAAGCACTTCGCATAGTTGCTGCGAAACAGTTCCTGCTGGCCGAGAGGGTATTCGTGAAGCTTCGGTCTCAAAATCTTCTAAATCCTCAAATTCTTCCAAATCCTCGGAATCCTCAAATTCTTCCAGATCCTCGAAATCCTCAAATTCTTCCAGATCCTCGAAATCCTCAAAATCGTCGAGGTTACGCTTCGATTCCAGGTTAAATTTGGCATTCGGATAGAATGAAGCTCTTTCAACAACAATCCGGTTATTGCCATGGGTTTTGGCAGAAATGGGGTTAAACGTCGCGTCGGGGCGCCACTGATGAGCGTCAGGGCTGGCTTCTACCAACCCTTCATTAGTCTCTTCCAAGTCTTCAAATTCCGAATCTTGGTATGTCTCGCTATCTTCAAACTCATCCAAGGCTTCTAATTCCAAGTCTTCGAATTCATTGGCATATTCACCTTGCAACGCACTGTATCGATCATTCATGTTCCGTTTCTCCTTTTAGGTAAACAGCTTGTGTTGAACCCTGCTGTATCCTGGTGGGATTCTTCAACAAATGCTCTTGTTTATCTTGATAAGCGCACCTCGCTCGAATTCTGAGCGTTTCAAAATGTCCCGCCTGCCCATAATGCTCCTTAATAATTCATTTCCTGCCTCACAATCGTTTAAGTTGCTGAACGGCTGAGGTACATCTGACAGCCTTTACCGCACGAACAATTTCGTGCGGAGCGTGCTGTGCAGTAATAAAAAAGCTTACTTGAGCGACATGGCCATTCCGAGCTTGGTGCAGAACCGTTCGGACTCCTGATTTCAGCAAGCTGTCGTGTAGTGCTGGGGCATCGAGGCTCGGCAGGGGCCTTAATGTCTGCACAGGGAAATATCCTCCCTGTGTTGAGAATCCAGCTTTCATCAGTCCGGTGCGAACAAGGGAGACAAGTTGCGCAAGTCGCAACCGCAAAGCGTCCCCATGTTTGCGATTGATCATCAATGCATGCTCGGCCGCGTGGATTGCAGCTATAGAGGGCGGACTGCAATGCGTTCGTGTTTCGCTCCTGGCTTCGAATGCTTGCACCATCGCATGGCTTCCGCACAACGCTGCAATCGGCGCGCCGAATGCCTTCGCGAGTGAACTGATCAGCAGGACGCGTGGGCTCGAGACATTGTGCAAACGCAGCGACCCGCCGCCACCGTGACCCAAGGGCATTTCCGCGTTTTGCGAGTGGCCGAAAATTCCCAGCGCCTGGGTATCGTCGAGCACCAGCAATCCGTCCCGCTCGTGGATGATGTTTAAATAAGCGTCGATCGGAGCTGGTTTTCCGCAGCCTGGGCAAAAGCCGTCTGCTACCACTACCGGTCTCAGCCGCTTTTGCGTGCTGCGTTTTAGCACTCGCGACAAAGCATCGGCATCGTAATGGGCTATAACCTGAACAGGCAGACCCCGGCAGGCAGCTCGCTCCACCCCCCAGCGAGCGATGGGGTATGTGCCGGCATCCAAGTAAATCGCTGCTCCTTCGGACAGCATCCCGAACAAATCCCAGAACAGGTGCAGCGTTGAAGAGCCCAGGGTGGCGCGCTCGCACCCCGCCAGTTCGGCGAGCGTCCGGGCAATCCGTTCTTGATCCGAAGGTACAGCCAGTGCTGCTGGCCGTCCCATCGTAAATTCTTCCCATGGACGCAGGCGTCGGCTCGGATGGTGCAGGCCGAGATAGAGTGCTGAGGTAAAGTCGAGCATTTTCAGTTTGATTCATGCTCGCCTCGACCCTTTTTGCTGCTCCACAAGCCGGTTGCGCAGATGTGTGGAAGGCTGGAAATACCGCTCCGACGCCTTTTCGGCTGCAACGGGCTCAACGGCTAGATCAACGCCTGTTGCCGCGCGATAAGCGTGAATGTACCCTTGAATCTCCGGTCTCCAATAACGCGCCCAGTTTTTGGCTTGTTCCTGATCGTTGACGTCTATCCAGTCACCGTAACGGATCGAGAGCAGGATCTGTTCTCCCCAGACTCCGAGATCGCTGAAGTGGGTGATTGTCGTATCGGTCCATCCTTGCAGTTTCTTCATCGTGTCGACCTGACCCATCCACGCTTCTTTATACGGCACCATGGCGCGACCACGCAGAAACTCCCGGAGCTCCGGTCGTGCCAGTAGCCATTGCTCGATCAGCATCTCCACCCGTGCCGTCCATGGGAGATCACCGAATTGGTTATGTGCGCCCTCGGCGAGCAGCAGGTGCGTTTCCCGCAATGCGGTAAGCAGAGGGAAGCCATCAGCGATAACCGTGGTATCGGCATCTTCGTGGTAGAAGACCGAGGTTCGATAAAGCAGGTTATGAAAGGACTCAAGGAACTTCGAGCGGCTATCCGCGGAACGCATGGTTGGTACTGCCTTGCCATAAAGAGTCAGACCATAGTGATGGTCATATTCATAAGCACGGCGGGGTACGCTAAGCCGCTTTTGTTCATTCTGGATATAACCCCAGAAAAGATTGTTGAGCGATTGCAAGGGATCGATCTCAAGATGCGCCAGGGGATCTCTATCGCCCCCGCGGTGCCGGTTTTGGAACCGCAAGGCAATCGCATTCATCGTTTGGGCCAACATCCCCTCTTCATGCCAATAAGACCAGATCAGTTCGATCAGACTCGGACAAGAAAAGCGATTTTTGAGAATTCCTTCGCAGTAAGGAAGCTTCTCTTCACTTCTTGCCGAACCGATACCAAATAGAGCATTCACGATGCGTTTGAGATAAGGAAGCGTGAAGGGTTGACTTGGACCTAAATATTGTTTCAGAAGCAGGGTGATTTCATCGAGATTGAGAGGAGAAATATCTAATCTTGATTCCTCTTCCGTAATATTCAGCGTCTCGCCATGCCGGATTTTCCCAGATTTATCAAGTAACCCGCATTCAAGGATCAGAAAGATTTCTGTTGCTGTTCTCAGCAATTCATATGCGTCTACACCATGAATTGTGGGCCGATTGTTCAGGTCGTCTCTTCGATCCCCAAGTGGCGGTGATCCTAAATTCAACGGGCCAGGCAGTGCGCCCTGCTCCGAATCCTGACCTCTACATAAAACAAGATCGATAAACTCGCTGTAGCGGTTGAAACCTATCATCTCCGTGTGATGCCGTATCGCTATCCACAGGGCCTGGTCGCCTGTCTGTGCGGTAGACGAGCGTTGTAGAGCTACTTTAAGCGGTTGGCGCACTCCGGAGGATGGAGCGAAGCCTCCTACGCCGCTTGCTACTTTCGATACCTCTTTGGTAAGGGATTCCATCTTCCCGTCGAAGTTGTGCTTCAAGTACTGCGCGAATTCCTTCGCTTCTGTCGTCAACCTGTCGAGGTCATAAGATGAAAGCGATCGCGGCTGCACGCTGAGCGCGGTCTCGCCCTCGCCTTGCCTCGCACCTCTAGGTACGTTTTCCTGGTCGGCAGGATCAAGTTCGGCACGGACGCTAATTTTGTAGGATCCTGGTTGCAGTCCTGTGGTATCCAATAAACAGAGGCCAGGGTCTGATACCGGATTGACGATGAGATTCTCGTCCAACATCCAAGTATATTTGTAATTGTGATTCGCGGAGGGAGCGGAAGTTACCAATCTAACTACCGTACCTTCGTTAATGTCCTTTGGGTTGTAATCAATATCAATCTTCATTGCAAACCTCCTGTTATCCTGGTTATATTGTTAAGTCACTGTTCCAAATTGGATCTTTCAGACTGTCAGGACGCCCTTTCGCTTGAATCCCGAATGTATGAAGGCTCTTGCTTAGCGCCCAGTAAGTGAGCAAGCCCGCCAGGAGCCGGCTCTCCTCTTCGGGCGTTATCTGACGATCGAGTCTCGCCTGCCCGATTACAGCAAACACGAGTGCAGGTGGCGCTTTGCGCATTTGTTTTGGCGAAATACGCCAGGACCGCCAATATGCAGCTAGTTGGGCGGGTTGCCGTTGCCCCACGTCCATTGCTTCGATAAGTGATTTTCCGTGCAGGGTTTGAGGCCGGTGATGCACCAGAATTGTGACAAAGCCCGACATCGTGGATTGAAGAGCCGCGATCAACCTTTGCCGCTCTTCGTCCAATCCGCCTAGCGGATAAAATGCTTCCCAAAGTCCAGCAAGTCTTGCCCATTGAGGATGAGGATAGAGCGCCTGGCCGATTGCACACGAGAGCTTTACCCGAATCCATGGTATCGGATGGGGATCATCAAGGTTAAGCCGAAATACAAATACGCGTGGGAGACTTACGACCCCGATGAGCCCGAACGTGGAGGCGATACCGACTCTTGCTACGGACCAGAAATCCGATAGGATTTCCGAGATCCAGCGCTCCCACAGGCGCCATGCAACACCCTCGCTGCCGCTACTGCTTTGCATCTCCTTGAGGATCGGCCGTAACGAATTGATAAGGTCGAGCAGCGCAACGCCTTGATGACCTATTTCATGGATCAGAGAAGAAGCAATACCGCTGCCAACCATGCGTTCGCGCGGCACGCGGATAACCCCTACCGGGTTTTCCCCGCCGCCCGGCAAACGCGTACGTACACGCCGAATTGCTGCCCCAGTTCCCCGGTCCAAATAGCAGATCATGGGTGGAGGCTGGAAATATCCCCCCGGCAACGTCAAAGCGTCCTCTGCAAGAATGTCAAGTCCCGACAACCAGACACCCGTTTCATGTTCGCTCCGCTGCGTAATGACATCAGCAAACAGGTCAAATTGCGATAGGACAGCGTTGAACCGCAGGCGCAGAAAGGTAAAGCGGCGCTGAGCTTGTGCTGGAGGAGCAAGCTGGCCTTCACGTCCCCGCAACCAGTCAAGATAAGAACGTACTCTTGCGCGCAACTCCCTGCGTCCAGTGGCAAGGTAACGCTCAATGGCTACCTGAGCCGCAGGCGAGATATTTGCTGCGGGTACCATAGGCTCATACACGACGAAGGGCTTGACGCGCGCGAGCCGGGTCAGCATTCCTCGCGCCTCTTGCTCTAGCATCCAGGGAGCTGGCAGGTGGGTCGGCATGGCTGGGCTCAGACACCTAGCAGAACGATTTTGCGCCCACGACGGTACCAACGCCCGCTCCGTCCGCTTCCAGCTCCCGCGGCCGATTTGCCGCCGGCACGGTTTCGCGTGACGCTGCCCAGGTTGGGCACATGCTGACGCGCGGCCGCGACGAGCGCCGCTTTTGCGGCAGCCTGCGGATCAACATCAGGTCCAGCAGCAGTAGCTTGTTTTGCCGCCGCGCCTGTCACGCGTACGATACGCTTTGCCACTTCAAATTCCTGATCTTCTGGATCCATACCCTCAAATTCAGTTTCCAGGGCTTTACCCACGGCCGAGCCCAAGGCAGAACCAACAGCTGTTCCTACCCCGGGAATAGGAATGAAAGACCCCAACGCGCCACCGACAACTGGCAGTGCTTTTTTTACCAACCCTTTAAACATGCCCTTCAAAGGGCGGAAAGCCTTTCCGACCTTCTTGAGGCGGCCCTTTAGGCGGCTGAAAATTTTGCCAAAAAACTGGTCAAGCTCCTCCTCGCTTTGAACAGACAATAGCTCGGCAGCCAATTCCATTTCTTCGATCTCGTCGAAGGGGCTTTCCAACTCGGTTTCATAACTCTCTGATTCATATTCCTCGCCTAACTCGAATTCATCCGCTTCAAGTTCGTCCATTTCTGTGTCAAATTCCGTAAGGGTGCGGTCTATGTCATGCATGATTTTCTCCTTTAGTTTCGATTTGAGGGGTGCCAGAACCCTGGCAGTTGATAATGATGATGTTGCGTCCGCGGCGTACCCAACGGCCGTTTCCAGGTGCACCATAGTTTGCAGGTGCGCCATAACCTGGATAACCTCTCTTCCTGCGTTTCGCGGGACGGATTAGTCCAGGTGCATGACGTTTAGCCGCCCTGACGGCCGCCACTCGTGCCGCTTTCCGTGGATGACCGGTTCGAGGACCGGCAGCGAGGTTCTTCGCAGCTGCATTTGAGAAGCGTACAAACCTCCGTGCAACTTCGAATTCGGAGTCTTCTTCACTCATACCCTCCAGCTCGAGGCCGAAAATCTGACCTGCGGCCGATGTGAGCTTGTTGCCGAGTTGGCCGCCGACCGGTCCCCCTAAGTACGACTTGGCGGCGCTACCCAAGATAGGTAATGCCTTATTGGCAGCTCCCTTGAGAATTTCCACCAGTGAGCGGCCGGCATCCGATTTTACGAATTGACCGGCAGAACGCCCCGCGCGCTTGACCAGATTTCCTATCCATTGCTCAAGTTCCGCCTCATCGGCGACTTCGAGCAACTGTGAGGCGAGCTCCATTTCTTCTATTTCATCAGAGACCATTTCGGCGTTATCTAATGACTCCAGTTCGTCGCCAAACTCGAAGTCACCTGACTCCTGAGCTTCCATGGACTCCTCAGCTTCCATGTCTTCTCCATATAACCCTATTGCTTCATCCTCATAGCGCATACACCCTCCTAACCTCGTTAAGATTCCATGACAGAACTTATGACCTCATTAGTGGATAATGCACAAGGTGTGCCAGTTCGTTTAAAGCTTGCTGCTTGCGCTGAAATCCAAGGGGTGAGCGGGTTTCAGCGGGTAGAATGATTTATGGCGCGAATTTGGTAGCCTCGTGATAACGAAGACGCCTTCGGAAATTCACCGTATAAGAGATAAATCAGCGAAATACACTTCGGGATGTAGCAGCCATGGCAACGGGACCAGGGAAGAAAACATGTTTCATCCGAGCTTATATCGAGAAATTGGCCATAGACATGGAGATGAAGCACCGGTGAAATTCATTTCTTCTCGCGATAATCCAGTCTTCAGGCAACTCTTAAAGCTGTCGGATTCTGCCCGACACCGTAGAATGGAGGGCCTGACCCTTCTGGATGGCCTGCATCTGATCAGGGCCTACCAACTTACGCTGGGACGATCCCGAAGCCTGATCGTGGGTGAGTCGTGGAGTGAGAACACGGAAATAAAGCGCTTGCTGGCAGAGCCGGGGATTCAAACGAAGGTAGAAGTGGTCGTACTAAGTGATGCCTTGTTCCGCGAGATTTCCCCGGTAAAAACGCCTACCGGCATCATGGCGGTGATACTTATCCCTTCGCCTGAAGCCATTCCCATCGAGAATGGCGAAAGCTTTTGCGTGTTGCTCCAAGCGATACAAGACCCGGGAAATGTCGGCTCCATATTGCGTTCTGCAGCCGCTGCGGGAGCAAGCGACGTTTATCTGTCTGAAGGTTGCGCAGACGCCTGGTCGCCAAAGACGCTGCGTGCAGCGATGGGCGCGCATTTTCTGATTCGCATCCATGAGCAGGCCAATCTTATACAGGTCGCACGGGGCTTCAATGGCAAGATCATCGCCACAGTCCTGAAATCGAAAAGGAGTCTTTATCAGACTCCGCTAATCGGCCCGGTTGCGTTCGTGTTTGGCAACGAAGGTGCGGGCTTGAGCAATGAGTTGCTTCAGGCAGTGACCGAAAAGATTACCATTCCGATGGTGGGTAGCACGGAATCATTGAATGCGGCGGCTGCCGCGGCGGTGTGTTTTTTTGAGAGGATGAGGCAGATAAAGGCCGGCCCGTGCGATTTATAATCATCTGACATACATGGTCAGATCAGGACATGTGGCGCAATGCGCTTCGCTTATTACATCCTACCATTGTCGTTGTTATCGCCCGTCCTGTTATTGTCATCCGGCGCTCGTATGATCCAGCCAGTTTTCCAGGCCCTGTGCGTTAAGTCCGACATCCAGACTCAACAGGCTGCGAATTTCTTCCTCGGGCAATTTGCAGCCGTGCGCGATTACTCGACGTAACAATAGCTCTCCAAGCTCTTCCACGAGCGCCGTATGTCTTTCAGGAACGTTCCGCAACTTCCCGGCGATCGCCACATGGGCGTCCACCAGATCGTGCATCTCGGCCGCATGACGTGGCAAGTTGCCGATGCGGCCATAATGGGTAAGGAAAGCGTAAGATGGGTTATAACTCATGAGCCGATCCAGGGAGGCATGAGCGGCCACAGGGTCGAACTGCACCGGGGTCGTGGTGGGAAATACGAACTCCATGCCATCAACATCGAATTCGCGATAGGAAATTCCAAAAGTGTCGCCGGTGAAAAATGATCCGTTTTGCTCATCGAAGATGCAGTAGTGATGCCGCGCGTGCCCCGGCGTGTCGAGGAACAGCAATGGCCTACCGTTGAAATCCAGGCGGAATCCATCTGGCGCCTCGACAATGCGCTTTACGTCAACGGGACGGATGATCCCGTACATGCGTTTGAATTCGGCTTCGCCGTAAACAGTCGTTGCACTGGCGACGAGTCTGGCGGGGTCAGCCATATGTCGCGCACCGCGAGGGTGCACGACCAGTTTTGCATGGGGAAAATGGTGCATGAATTCCCCCGCCCCTCCGGCATGATCCAGATGTATGTGTGTGACAAACACATATGCCACATCTTCAGGGGCAAGATTCTTCTCTCGTAGCACTTCCATTACGCCTGCAACGGAAGATGAGGTTCCTGTATCCACCAGCGCAGCTTTGCCCGCCTGGACAATCAGGTGAATCGCAGCCAGCCCGGGCCGCAGATAATCCGCGTCGATAGCGCTGACGCCATTGCCGTAATCAGTGACGCGCCGCCGGGCAGGTCGGGCGAACGGAATCACAGGCGCTTCCGCGGAGTGAGGCAAGTTGTTATCCATAAGGCGATGAGGCATGATTCCGCGAATTACGTTATCGGGTGTTTCAATTGTTCGAGTATTGCCGGGTTTTCCAGGGTGGAGGTATCCTGCGTTATTTCCTCACCCTTGGCCAGGGTGCGCAGCAAGCGCCGCATGATTTTGCCGGATCGGGTTTTCGGGAGGTTATCCCCAAAACGTATCTCATCAGGTCTTGCAATAGGGCCGATCTCGGTCGATACCCAGTTACGCAATTCGACGGCGATATCATGAGCATTCGCGCCTTGCGGACGTGAGCCTTTCAATACCACGAACGCGACTATTGCTTCCGTTTTTATCTCGTCAGGCTTGCCCACTACCGCGGCTTCCGCGACCAGGGGGCTCGCGACCAGCGCGGATTCGATTTCCATGGTTCCAAGACGGTGACCGGAAACAGTGAGCACATCATCGACGCGCCCCATGATCCAGAAATAGCCGTCCGCGTCGCGGTTGGCAGAGTCTCCAGCCAGATAGTATTTGCCGCCAAGCTCTTCGGGAAAATATGTTTTCCTGAATCGCTCGGGTTCGCCCCACAAAGTGCGCGCCAGCGAGGGAAACGGTCGTTTGATGACCAGAAAGCCTCCTTTGCCATCGGGTATATCGTGCCCCGCTTCGTCCACGATCCCGGCAATGATGCCAGGCAACGGTAAAGTGCAGGAACCGGGCTTGAGCGGTACAGCGCCAGGCAGGGGGGCGATCATGTGGCTGCCGGTTTCGGTCTGCCACCAGGTGTCCACGACAGGACAGCGGGACTGACCAACCACGGTGTAGTACCATATCCATGCTTCCGGATTTATTGGCTCGCCCACCGAACCCAGCAGGCGCAATGAAGAAAGATCATATTTTCCCGGAAAATCGGGTCCAAGTTTTATAAGCGACCGGATTGCGGTGGGCGCGGTGTAAAACACCGTGACTTGGTGATCCTGTATCATTTTCCAGAAGCGACCCGCATCGGGATAAGTGGGGACGCCTTCGAATATGACCTGGGTAGCCCCTATTGCCAATGGGCCATACGTAACATAGCTATGCCCGGTGACCCAGCCTACATCGGCCGTACACCAGAATACATCCGCGGGCTTGTAATCGAAGACCCATTTCATGCTCGTAATCGCGCCCAGCAGATAACCGGCGGAAGAGTGCTGCACGCCCTTTGGCCGGCCCGTGGAGCCGGAGGTATAGAGCGTGAACAGGGGGTGCTCGGAATTGACCCATTCCGGCTCGCAAATATCGCTCTGGTCTTTTATCAGCTCATGCCACCAGACATCGCGCGGAACATGCAGCTGCACATTGCCAGCCCCCCGTTGATATATCACGACCGAGGTCACAGAATCGGCCCCTCCCCGGGCAATCGCGTCATCCACTACCGCTTTCAAGTGATTGATCTTGCCACCCCGCCTTTGCTCGTCCGCGGTAATCACAGCCACGGCGCCCGCGTTGAGAATCCGCTCATGCAGGCTTTTCGCCGAGAAACCGCCGAATACCACCGAATGGGTGGCGCCAATGCGGGCGCAGCCCTGCATGGCTACGACCGCTTCAATGCTCATCGGCATGTAGATAACGACACGGTCGCCTTTTTTGATGCCTAGCGACTTGAGTCCATTGGCAAACTGACATACCTGATGATGCAGCTCGCGGTAGGTGGAGCGGGTGATTGCGCCGTCGTCCGCCTCGAAGATGATTGCCGTTTTGTCCGGTTGCGTGTCGAGGTGCCGGTCGAGGCAGTTGAAAGAAACGTTCAGTTCACCGTCATCGAACCAGTTGAGAAAGGGATGGTTTGTTTCATCCAGCACGCGAGTGAACGGTTTGTGCCACAATATGTGCTCCTTCGCCAGTCTGCCCCAGAACGCAGGAAGGTCTTTCTCCGCTTCGGCACAGAGAGCATGGTAAGTTTCCATGCCGGACACATTAGCCTGTTCGACGAACGCCGGGTCCGGCGGGAAGATGCGGGTTTCATGCAATATGGATTTAATTGTAGCCATTGGGGCCGCTCCTGTGAGTTGTTTTTCTGCGGAAAACGATGAAATTGTATCACTCGTCGGTTCGTCGCATGAAGCCCGCCCCGGATAATCAGCCGGCGAGGAGATATTCTATACAGGACTCGAGCAGCAAGACTCTGCGTTTCAAGCCTTCGGCCAGGTGTGTGGCCGAGGCTGGCGGCGAGGCATAGCGTAAATGCATTCTTCACTTGGAGTAACCGTTTATAATCTGGTGCCGAGCAGGACCCCGAGTTTGTCCCGCAAGTGCTCGATTCGAGCAGGTACATAAGTTTTTTTGACCGGCGCCGGCAGAACTTATGCAGCAGTTCCTGATCAAAGCATCTATTTCATTAGTGATAAATTTTTGCTAAAATAGGGATGACTATGGGCTCTTTTCAGCCCATTTTTTGTTTGTGTCGGGGCTATGGATCTTTATGAATTGCTCGAATCGACCCTGGCTGGGCTAGGTTACGAATTGATTGACGTGGAACGGTCGGCCCGGGGAAGGCTCTTGCGAGTGTTTATTGACAAACCCGACGGTGTGGGCGTAGACGATTGCGTGGCTGTCAGTAATCATTTAGGCCGGTTGTTCGCGGTTGAGAACATCGATTACGAGCGGCTGGAAGTATCATCGCCCGGCCTGGACAGGCCGCTGAAAAAGGTTTCTGATTTTATCCGCTTTGCGGGAGAGTCCGTTAAACTCAGGCTGCGTGTAGCGTTACAGGGTCAAAGGAATTTTGTCGGAATTCTGCGTGAAGTGAACGACGGGGTGTTAAAGCTGGAAGTAGACGGGAAAGTGCTTGATCTCGAGTTGAATAATCTTGAGAAAGTTCGTCTTGTTCCGAAATTGTAATTATACGAGGAATTGGCTGGAGGTAACATGACCCGCGAGGTTTTGCTATTGGTGGATGCACTGGCGCGCGAAAAGAATGTCGAAAAGGACATCGTTTTTGTCGCTCTCGAATTGGCACTGGCATCCGCTACGAAAAAGCGTTTTCAAGAGGACGCTGATGTGCGCGTGTCGATTGACCATCAAACGGGTGATTATCAGTCGTTGCGCCGCTGGCAGGTGGTGGCGGACGACGCGGTAGAGGATCCTGCCCGTCAAATCGCGCTGAGCGAGGCGTTGGAGCGCAATCCTGAAATCAAGCCGGATGAATTCATCGAGGAAGTATTGGAACCGGTGGAATTTGGACGTATTGGCGCCCAGGCTGCGAAGCAGGTGATATTCCAGAAAATACGAGATGCGGAACGTGAGCAAATTCTGAACGATTTTCTCGAACGCAAAGAATACATGGTTACCGGAACCATCAAGCGAATGGAACGCGGCAATGCCATCATCGAGTCCGGCAGGGTTGAAGCGGCATTGCCGCGAGACCAGATGATTCCGAAGGAAAACTTGAGGATCGGCGACCGGGTGCGCGCATATCTGTACAAGATCGACCGTAACGCGCGTGGCCCGCAGTTGATATTATCGCGGATTGCGCCGGAATTCCTGATCAAGCTGTTTGAGTTGGAGGTGCCGGAGATTGAGGAAGGTCTGCTGGAAATCAAGGTGGCCGCGAGGGACCCGGGTTCGCGTGCGAAAATTGCGGTGAAATCCAATGATCCGCGTGTTGACCCGATAGGTACCTGTGTGGGTATGCGAGGGTCAAGGGTGCAGGCAGTGACCGGCGAATTGGCCGGAGAAAGGGTGGATATCATTTTATGGGCGGATGATCCGGCTACGTTCGTGATCAACGCGCTGGCGCCTGCCGAAATCAGCAGTATTTTGGTAGATGAGGAAAAGCACAGCATGGACATCGTGGTGGATGAGGATAACCTTGCCCAGGCGATCGGACGGGGAGGCCAGAATGTGCGGCTTGCCTCGGAGCTGACCGGTTGGGAGCTCAATATCATGACGATGGAAGAGTCACAGGCAAAAAATGAAGAGGAATTTTCGGTCCTTCGCGAACTCTTCATGGAAAAACTCGATGTGGATGAGGAGGTGGCGGATATTCTTGTGCAGGAAGGCTTTACCACCATTGAAGAAGTGGCGTATGTTCCGCTCAGCGAGATGCTGGAGATCGAAGCATTTGACGAGCAAACCGTCAATGAGCTTCGCACCAGAGCTCGCAATTCGCTTTTGACCGATGCGATCGTAAGCGAGGAAAAAGTAGAGCACATAGCAGAAGACCTTCTCTCCCTTGACGGCATGGACGGGCAAACGGCACGCGAATTGGCGGCTAAAGGGGTGAATACCCAGGAAGACCTTGCCGACCTGGCTGTGGATGACCTGGTGGAAATGGTCGAGATGGACGCTGAACGAGCCAGGCAATTGATCATGGCAGCGCGTGCGCCGTGGTTTGCCTCGGCGGACAAGGTATAGGTTAATAAAGGGTGTCAATGTCTCAGATGAACGTAGAACAATTCGCTAGTGAACTGGGCGTGCTTCCAACAGTGCTGTTGGAGCAACTCCGGGCTGCCGGCATCCGTAAGCACCTCACTGAGGACAGTTTGACGGAGAACGATAAAACGCAGCTTCTCGAGTATCTGCGCAAGATTCATGGCGCCAAAGAGGAGAAAGGCAGGATATCCCTCCCGCGCCGGCAGACTTCTGAAATCAAGAAGTCGGACAGTACCGGCAAAGCTCGAAGCATTCAGGTGGAGGTGCGAAAGAAGCGCGTATTTGTAAAAGGTGATCTGGCAGCCGTGAGTAAAACGGCTGAAGCTGCTGTACCTTCCGCCCCCTCTGCAGTGCCCCCGACGTCTGCACCCACTCCCGTCATAGATGCTGCACAGCAGGCATTGCGTGAGGAAGAAGCAAGAAGACAGGCGGAATTGATTGCACGGCAGACCGCCGAGCTCAGGGAAAAGCAGCAGCGTCTAAAACCGGCGTCTGCCGATGTCAAGGAAACTGAGGCCGTCGTTTCGGCAACGGGGATGCCAGCGACCGCTCCCGAGCCGGCGCCGGCAACGGCGGCTGGCGCCGAGCCTGCCCCGTCGCCAGCGCAAGCCGGCGAGACCGTTCAGCCCCAGGCCGTTCCCACAGAGGGCACATTGCATAAACCGGTAGTCAAGCCGGAGGATAAGGCGGCAAAAGCGGAAAAGAAAAAGAAACAGACCAAGCAAGTCGTCTGGAAGGATGAAAGGGCCGACAAGCGGGGACTCAAGACCCGCAGCGACCTGTCCAGTGTCAAGGGGTGGCGCACGCGCAGGGATAAACATGGGAAGCCGTCCTCTGAAGATCAAGGCGCCCATAGTTTTTCCGCGCCAACCGAACCGGTTGTCCATGAAGTATCGGTACCTGAAACCATATCGGTAGCGGCGCTAGCGCAGAAAATGGCAATCAAGGCTGCTGAAGTCATCAAGGCTTTGATGAAGATGGGGAATATGGTAACCATCAATCAGATGCTGGATCAGGAAACCGCCATGATTGTGGTGTCGGAACTGGGGCACGTTGCAAAATACGCGGCGCTGGATAGTCCTGAAGCTTTTCTTGCCGACACGGAGTTACCCGGGACGGAATTCAAGACAGAGCCACGCGCCCCGGTCGTCACCGTAATGGGACACGTCGATCATGGCAAGACTTCGCTTCTCGATTACATACGCCGTACACGCGTGGCAAGTGGAGAAGCGGGCGGCATCACTCAACATATCGGGGCCTATCATGTTGAAACTGAAAGAGGCGTGGTCACATTTCTCGATACGCCGGGACACGAAGCCTTTACAGCCATGCGAGCCCGGGGCGCAAAAGTTACCGATCTGGTAGTGTTGGTTGTAGCGGCGGATGACGGAGTGATGCCTCAGACAATCGAAGCAATACATCACGCCAAGGCCGCGAAGGTGCCAATCGTGGTGGCAATGACAAAAATAGACAAACCAGAAGCTAATCCTGAGCGCATCAGGCAGGAACTTGTGACGCAGGAGGTCGTGCCCGAGGACTGGGGCGGCGATACCATGTTCGTCGAGGTTTCCGCCAAGACGGGTCAGGGCATCGACGCATTGCTGGAGAGCGTGCTGCTTCAGGCTGAGGTGTTGGAGCTCAGCGCGGCAAAGGATGCGCCCGCCAGAGGTATTGTCGTCGAATCGCGGCTCGATAAGGGCCGAGGCCCGGTGGCGACAATACTCGTGCAGTCTGGAACCTTGAAGCGTGGCGATATACTGCTCGCAGGCGCGGTATTTGGCCGGGTGCGGGCGATGCTGGACGAAAACGGAAAACCAGTGGAAGAGGCAGGGCCATCCATTCCGGTTGAAATCCAGGGCCTGTCTGAAGTTCCCGTGGCGGGCGAAGCGGTGGTGGCGCTGGGGGATGAGCGTAAAGCTCGTGAAATCGCGCTATTTCGTCAAGGCAAATTCCGCGACGTAAAGCTTGCCAGACAGCAAGCTGCCAAACTTGAAAACGTGTTCGACCAGAAGGGCGAGGTGAAGGTGCTCGCACTCATCATCAAGGCCGACGTGCAAGGGTCTTATGAGGCCCTGGCGCATGCGCTGGAACGACTTTCTACCGACGAGGTCAGGGTTAACATCATACACAGCGGAGTAGGCGCAATTACCGAGTCCGATATTAATCTGGCGCTGGCCTCCAAAGCGGTCGTGATTGGCTTCAACAGCCGCCCGGACACTGTCGCACGCAAGCTCATTAATTCTACCGGCGTGGATGTACGTTACTACAGCATTATTTACGAAGCTGTGGACGAAATCAAGGCGGCACTGTCAGGCATGATGGCCCCGGATCGCAAGGAGAACGTTACCGGTCTGGTGGAGATTCGCGAAGTGTTCCGTATTTCCAAAGTGGGTGCAGTGGCGGGTTGCCTTGTACAGGAGGGTATCGTCAAACGGGGTTCGCTTGTGAGGCTGATACGCAACGGCGAGGTGATCCATACGGGCGAGCTTGAATCCCTCAAGCGCTTCAAGGATGACGTGAAAGAGGTAAGGGCAGGTTTTGAATGTGGCTTGTCACTGAAAAACTTTAACGATATCCAGGTCGGCGATCAAGTGGAAGCATACGAAATCGTCGAAGTTGCACGTACCCTGTAACAACACAGGGTCTGCACGGAACATTATGCCTAAAGATTACTCCCGCTCGTTGCGTATAGCCGATCAGATTCAGCGTGAACTAGCCGACCTGATCCGGAACGAACTGAAAGACCCCCGGATCGGCATGGTCACTTTGACCGGTGTTGAGGTGAGCCTCGACTATACGCATGCCAAAGTTTTTTATACGACGCTGGGTAGCGAAAGCGATAATTTTCTCACCGATAAAGGTCTGGAGCACGCAGCCGGATTTTTGCGCAGCCATTTATTGCACCGGTTGAAGCTTCGGGTCGTACCGCAACTTCATTTCATTTATGACGTCTCGGTGGAACGCGGCATTCGTTTATCACAACTGATAGATGAAGCCGTGGCGCAAGAGGGGTCCGCGAAAGAAACGGATGAGGGCTGATCCGAGTTCGCTGAAGCCCCTGAAGCCCCTGTTTGTCTCCTATATTTGAACCTGAATCCAAAGCCCGAACGCATCAAGCGTCCAATCAGCGGCGTTCTGCTGCTCGACAAGCCTCCCGGCATCTCATCCAACCAGGCGCTGCAGATTGCCAAACGCATCTTTGCTGCGCGCAAGGCTGGCCATACCGGCACGCTTGATCCGATGGCGACTGGTATGTTGCCGATTTGCTTCGGCGAGGCCACAAAGTTTGCCTCCGCCCTGCTTGGAGCGGACAAAACATATGAGGCGACGCTAAGATTGGGTTATATCAGTACAACGGGGGATGCGGATGGGGAGCTTTCCGTTGCAAGTGATATCGAACCCCATGATCTGGTGTTTTCCCTCCCTCAGGTCGAGGCAGCACTGAAAAGCTTTATCGGGCGGATTATGCAGGTGCCACCCATGTATAGCGCTCTCAAGCACCATGGAAAGCCCATGTATACCTATGCCAGGAAAGGAGTGGAAATCGAGCGGCAATCGCGTGCGGTAATCATCCACGATATCAGCATTGAAGCCCTTCAGGGTAACGAACTGAGTATCCGGGTCAAGTGCGGTACAGGGACTTATATTCGTACGCTGGCTGAAGATATAGGCAAGGCGTTGGGATGTGGGGGAGCATATCTCACCTTTTTGCGCCGAAGCATACTTGATGGTTTTTATTTGTCGCAGGCCTATACACTGGATGACCTTGAAACCAAGGCAATGCAGGAGCGAGACCACTGCCTGCTCCCGGTTGATATTCTAATGCGAAATTTTCCAGCCGCGACACTGAAACCGCCGGCAGCAATGTCCTTGTTGCAAGGAAGAACGATTGCGGACTATGTCTCGGAGGAAAGATTAGGAGAAGGACAAAGAATTCGATTATACGATCAGGCAAACCGTTTTTTAGGATTGGGAGAAATGATGGCAGGTGGCGAAATAGCCCCCAGGAGGCTAATAGCGGAATAGCCGCTACGAATACTGCTTGGACCGCATGCTCTCAGTAACGTCTTTGCCTATCCCCCGATAGCCGATGAAGCGGCCAGATGAATCGAACATCGGCTCTCCGCTCACCATCAAATATTGTTCCGACCCGTCAGGTCTGGTGCGGCTGTAAACAAAATCGATAAATGGCCGCCGTGCCGCGATGTTCGCCTTGAACGCCGCGTATTCGGACTTATTCCAATGGGTTCCATTATTTTCTCTCGGTTCACCCATCAAGTTATCGACGGTAATCCCGAGCATCTCGAGAACAGGCCCATAAACTTTTGTAAATTGTCCTTTCTCATCCTGCTCCCAGTACCAGTCAGAGGCCAGTTCAGTCAGGCGGCGAAAACGTGCTTCGCTCTCGCGTAGCTCCGCGGTTCGCTCCGCTACGGTCTGCTCCAGCTTTTTATTATAATTCTCAAGCTGTTTGTATAAAAGGCGTACTTCCAGCATGTTGTGGATACGTGTCTGGACTTCGACCAGATCAAATGGCTTGCTGACAAAATCCTTGGCCCCGGCTTGCAGCGCTCGCAGCTTGTGACCGGGTTGAGCAGTGATAACAAGTACTGGCAGATAGCCGGTTGGCTCGATTTCCTTCAGGGCCTCCAATACCTGAAAGCCATCCATGCCGGGCATTTGCAGATCGAGGAGAATCAGATCATACTGATTCTGGCGAAAGAGTCCGCTAACGTCTCGCGGGTTCATGGTAGATGCAATACGGGTATAGCCTGCGTCGCTCAGCATTTGCTCGAGCAACCGGACATTGGCTTCCTGATCATCCACAATCAGGATTTTAGCGTTAAGAATGTCAGGTTTGCTAATCATTATTCTTGTCCTATTCGAGGCAATTGATCGATTTTTTATTAGGTTGACAAAGATATCGCATTGGCACTTGCGATGATATGTAAAAAGGACTATTTTCTCCGTAATTGCAATTATTATTTTCCCTCGACAAAAGAAAACCCGTTTGCCGTACACCTGTTGATATAAACGGCAGGCCGATAATGGGAAGCAGCGGGTATATCTTATTCTTCATACTCGATATCCTTCTATCTGCCTTAGTACTTTCGGTGAACATGCGGATTGAGTAAGTGAGCGACAGTTTACGGGAAACAGAATCGAATATTACGAATATGCTCGCTCCGAAATTCGGTAGGTATTTTTGTTTGCTTGTTTGGCATCCAACAGAGCTGCATCCGCATTCTTCAAAAGCGTTTTCACATCTTTGCCATTTTCAGGATAAAGACCGATACCCGCGCTCGCGGTCAGGTTGATGTTGTGCCCTTGAATGGTATAGGGCCGTGACATTGTCTTGATTATTTTTTCTGCTGCAAGTGTCACACCGTTGACGTTGGTTACATGTGGCATTGCGATCACAAACTCATCGCCGCCAAGGCGCGCCACCGTGTCTTCCTGCCTCACAGCGGCTACCAGACGTGCCGCCACCAGCTTCAGAAGCAGATCGCCAACCTCGTGGCCCAAGGTGTTATTGATCTGCCTGAACCCATCCAGATCCAGGTACATGACTGCCATGATGCTGCTGTTTCTCTTTGCGTGAATGATGGCCTGGGAGACCCTCTCCACCAGAAGGCGTCTATTGGCAAGCCCGGTCAGTGGATCGTGCAGCGCCATGAATTCCTGTGTCTTGGCGTACGTCCGCGCTCGCTGATGCAGCAACCGAACTTCCAGCAAGTTGTGAACGCGCGCCAGGACCTCGGCCATATCGAACGGTTTGCTGATGAAATCCTTGGCGCCCGATTGAAGCGCACGCAGCTTGTAATCGGGATTCGCAGTAACTACCAGCACTGACAGATAGCTATCCGCTTCGATGTTCTTCAGCGCTTCCAGCACCTGAAACCCGTCCATGCCAGCCATTTTCAGATCAAGCAAAATCAGGTCGTAGTGGTTTTGCCTGTGCAGATCATATACCTGGTACGGGTCCATGGTTGAGCTGACGGAAGTATAGTTTGCAGCGCCCAGCACGCCTTCCAGCACCTGGATGTTTGATTCCTGATCGTCCACAATCAGAATTTTTGCGCTATGAATATCAGCTTCCGTAATCATATTGCTTACGTGTTCATCCAGGTAAACCATCTTCTCGAACGGAGCAGCATGTCCTCGTTTTCAGCGGAATGCGAGGTTTGGAGGACGGCCAATCGCCGGGCGCTGCATTTAATACACAGGCTGAACGCGATACACACGTCGAAATGTACGAATAATGCCGCTGTTTTGCGTGGGCCTCTGTGCGCTAACTCTCATATGAAGAGGAATTAATTCTACTCCCGCGAGAGGCGAAATTTTCGTCTGTATGCTATCTCGAAATATTTATCTTCCATGCGCCTCGAAGCAGAGGAAGTAGCTAAAGCCAGGCACGTCTGCTTATTCCCGGTTCATAAACGCCTGCGATTCGTTGGCCTGATTCCTCGGCCGGACTCGCGTGCGATTAATTTGACCTTGGTGGGCCCGCCCCCTATAATTACATCTTCCTGACGCGGGGTGGAGCAGTCTGGCAGCTCGTCGGGCTCATAACCCGAAGGTCGTAGGTTCAAATCCTGCCCCCGCAACCAAATCTCAAGCCACTGATTATTAACGTAATCAGTGGCTTTTTTCTTGTGCCTGCAACGCTAAAGCCCGTATTTCATCGAAGTTGTTCGTCAGTTGTTCATAAAAATAGTTTGTTTGTCGGGAGCAGCGAAGATGGACCCGCGCCTAAAGGTCTTAATCTCAGGTAACTGAAGCAGGAGCCCACCGGTGCGGCATGCGGTCGTAAAAGTGCCGCAAAGACAGGGAGCGTGACTAAAAAAAGGATGCAGTAAAAATACATGTTAACTGCATAGGTGGTAATTAACATGACATAGCAGGGAACTTTATTGCTGTGTTTCAGTCTGATAAGAACTGGTAGTTCCTGTGGGTTAACATGTGGAATTATCAGATTTTTAATTATTTGATATGGGAGTTAAAGAAATGACAAAAGCAACCACGGATGTGCAACGTTTTGTTCTATCGGTACACAGGGAACTATTCAAAATTTAACTGGTCAAAGAGCAAGACTGGTAGTCTTTGCTTATGGTTGGAAAGCCTCTGAACTCGGGGATTTTCGATTATTTGAAAGAAGGAGCTGGTATGTCTACAACTACATCAGGGAATTTAGCGGTAAGTCAAACGAAGGCGGGTAATGCCTCCTTTGACATGTCGGAATGGTACGACTCCAGGTACTACAAGATAGGGCTTTTGCCCATACTGGGGATTGCGATGTTCTGGGTCTGGTTTCAGCGG
>NZ_FOVJ01000009.1 GCF_900115125.1 Nitrosospira briensis
TTCTCTATCTGGTCACGGGGAGTGGAAAGAGTGCTCAAAAAGCTGATCCCTTCTCCTTCGCCCGTCAGGTAGTCATAGCCCCATTTCCACTGGTAACCCGTGGTCTTGATGGTGATGTCCGGGCTCGAGGTGTCCTTCATCGCGATGACGGTCTTGGTGGCGGGATAAGCCATGCCAACCAGGATGAAGAACGGAATGATGGTCCAGATGATCTCGACCGTGGTGCTGTGATGGAAGTTCGCAGCTTTGTAGTTCAGAGACTTGCGGTGCTTCAGCACGGAATAAAACATGACACCGAACACACCAACGAAGATCACCAGGCAAATCCACAATATCATCGTGTGCTGATCATATATCTGCCTGGCTATGATCGTCTGCGGCTCCGGCAAATTCAACTGGTGAGGGTCCGCCGCCGCCATTCCCAGCCCGGAATACAACGCGATCGTCACCATCCCCATTATGCTTGCTGCTGCTTTACTGCTCATATTTTCCCCCACTTGATATCCGAACATCCGTTCCACGACACTGGTCATTCGAGATAATCGGATTTTCTTATCCGGTATGAAATCGTATGACGTACCGGGCTGTGAAACCTTGATAAATGTCAACTTCCGTGCAGTTTCCGAAAGATCGGCAGTTGATCTGCCGGGCAGATGTGCAGTGGCTTGCTACCGTGGAGGGAATGGGTGGGCGGGAAGAACTCGTACCACGCGGCGGGTTTTATGCAACCATCAGTCTCTCCCGAACAGCCCCGGGTCTTGCTTGAGACGCCAGGGACCACGAGGGCTATCACGGCAAACGCCGAATACCAGGGAGGGCGGGAGTGAAGGAAGGGTAAAACGCAAGTCGAAAAACGATACACAAACGGCGTTTCCCGCAAACTCGATTTGATCGAGAACGGGAAAGCTTGCAAACCCGCGAAAACGGGCAAAGACTTCCTGATTCCATGCCTGCCGGGCAAGCATGGCACGAGAGGAGTTGTCGCCAAACTGTTTATACCGCGCCCATGCTGCCGCGGCCGGGGATTGATACCCCGCGTCAATTCGTCCCCACATACCCCGGATTCCGCTTGCCGGTCCGGCTGGCGCGTAGTTTAGCTTACGGCGAAGATTTACCAGCGCGACTTCGTACTCGTCTTTATAGCTGACAATGATCTTCCAGTTGAAAGGCGACAGCGGCTGAGGAAAAGCATGGACTTGCGCGTTTATCAACCCCTTGTTTTCCCTGTAGGCCTCGCCTATCTTTATTGCATCCGAATGCAATACACCCTGAAACCCCACGTAACATCCGAGAACCGCCAAGGACAAGACGGCGGGATACCGGCTATCAGGTCTGGATCTGCCCGCAACCAGGCCTATTGCAATAATCGCAGTGAAATACGGATCGATAATAAATGTAAAAGGAACAGCGAAGGCTTGCCTGGAAAATGGCGCCAGCACCATCGTGCCGTAAGAGGTGATGACGTCGCCCGCAATATGAATGGCAATGCCCAGGGCGGCTGTACCGTAAATTGCCCGCCATGAATAGCGTTGCCGCGAGAGAAAGGAAAGCAGCCAGGCCAGCAACAATGCCCAGCCAGGTAAAAGCAGGATTGAATGGGTAACGCCCCGGTGCAGGGTTACATATGTGAGCGTATCAAACAGGCGCAACACGAAATCACTGTCGGGAAACGCGGCGGCAACGAATCCGACGGTCATGCGCGCGCCTGGGCTCAATGCGCCGGGAACAGGCTTTACCGGGGCAGTTGCCCGCGCCAGCAACGCGCCGCTTAAAGCATGGGTCAAAGTATCCATGCTTCAAGCAATGATGAGATAGTTTGCGAGGTTGAGGGGCTGCGGAGAGCGGACTGCCGCGTAATCAGCTTCAGGTGGATTTGCGCGTGGTTGAGCAGGCCCCGGAACTTCGGGGCTCAAGTGCCCTGTGGTGCTTTTTCGCTACCCTCGCCTTCCCCCGCGTGACGAGCCGTGAATATGGCGCGATCCAGATTTTCCGCCATGGCCAGGCATCCGTCCAGGAATCGGCTGGTCCTGATCGCACCGGCAGAGTTATCGTTCATCCAGTGGATAAACGCGGTCAGATAAATCGTGGTAAGTCCGGTTTCTTCCAGCGCACGCCTGAAATAGGTCGCGTCCCGTCCGGCGGCTTCACGCATCCATTGGACAGTACGGCTGATATGCATCAGGCCGGGAACCTGGATATGGATGTGTCCGGGCTCCAGCTTGCCGTAGATCATCTGTCTCGTTGTCCTGCGGTAAGGATAAAGGGATCCAAGCCACGCCATGATCAACCGGTGCAAACGCTGACGCGGCGTCAGATAGCAAAAATTGGGAGCTTGCGCCACTCGGAGCATGGCGCTATCCGCCCTTTCGAACCAGGCATCAACGATATCCTCTTTTTCACGGAAATGCGCACGCACATCATCCAGGGTAATTCCAAGCGCAGTCGCGACGTCATGCAGGCGCACTGCCTCCCATGATTTCTGTTCGCCTAGTTCAACCGCGGCGTTGACGATTTGATCAGCTGTTGCCATATTCCACCGATGAGTTATTGATTTGGGAGAAAAGAAGGGAAAACCCGGCCCAGTCGAATCGAAAGTAGCGCAAACCCGCGCAAGGTGTCAAGCACATACGGAGCATTATCTCCCCATTGACGTCGAGGGCCTTGCCCGTCGCAGAAGTATCGAACGCAATCTGTAAACCGGTTTTACGGGTTTACAGATTGCAGGCAATTCAAATAGCTTTTCTGCATTTCGTGCTATAGCCTGCCAAGAAAGAGGCTGAGGCCAAAGAAGCAGAGACAGAAGCCAGGAAAGCAGAGGCTAAGGCAGAAGGGAGGTCTGCTGGCGCACCTGACTGATCATTTCAGCAGTGGATCCCGGGGGGTAATTGCTGCCACCGAGGCAGCAGCCGCCGCCACGAAAACAACAGTGAAGGACGGCAACAGCCGAATTGGGCACCTCCCTAATGGTCAGACCGCTCAGTCAAAACGCAAGGTGTAAAGCAAGTCTATCGCATTGTCAAAACCGGCCCTGGTTACGAGGGTGATGTGCGGAGTCAGGGTATAGGTAAGTTTCGTTACGCCGACCACAGCCGTCATTCCTTGCTCGTAGCTGAGATAGGCTCGCTTGGAAAGACGTTTCCCGATAACGCCGATCTGCCCCATCAAGGCATCGCTACCCGCCTGCCGGATGGATAGCTCGTCCACGCCGAGCGCCTGGCTGATTTTGTCCGTGACG
The DNA here is from genome assembly GCF_900115125.1 of Nitrosospira briensis. Taxonomy (GTDB): domain Bacteria; phylum Pseudomonadota; class Gammaproteobacteria; order Burkholderiales; family Nitrosomonadaceae; genus Nitrosospira; species Nitrosospira briensis_A. Next base: position 3,236 of record NZ_FOVJ01000009.1, read on the forward strand.
CCTCCGGACTGTCCACCTAGAATGGATCCCGCCGCAGCGAGCAATAATGATGCATCGGCTTTGCCTCCAGGGGCGCGGCCGAGCGCAATCCACGACAGCTTCGCCAGATCAGGCACGGCTGGCGTCGATACCAGCCGTACTCTGGGGTGGCGCACGCTACCGGTGACCTCAACGCCAGCCACCACAGGCAATCCCTTGCGCAGGGCCAACACATTCAATCCGGGGTCGTCGATCGGACCCTGGAAATTCACGATACCGCGTTCCACCGTCAAGCGTTGGCCATACGCTTCGAAGTTGGTCTCACGAGCGGTGATCGTCCCGGTGGCGCGGAGTTTCTGCCCAGGCTCGCCGCGGAGATGCAACTGCCCGGCCAGCCTGCCCTCAAGGCCGGAGGCGCGTATATAAAATCTTTCTCCCAGGTCAAGGCTGGCCACCGTGTCGATCCGCAATCCTCGGCGTGCGGGCCGCTGCTGATCCGGCGCGGTCCGGTCCGTAACAATGACATCGTCCGGCAACTGCGGGTGCCCGGCGGCCGGCTGAGCAAGTAACCCTGCATCTGCGGCAAGACCTCCCTTTAAAGTGAGCGTGTTGTTTTCCAGGCTGGCGCCGCCGTTTCCCGAGGCAATAATCCAGCGATCGGGGCGCTGCGCGAGTGGTACAAGATTAGCGGTGATTTCCAAACTGCCGCGCTCGCCCGTCAAGTCCATGACCCCGGATGCCTGCAACCTGCCCGGACCTTTTGCAAGCTTTACGTTTTTCACCAGCGGATCATCAGGCTTAGGCAGGTGGGGTGCGGTAAAGTCCAGGACGTCCATGTGCAGCGATTCCTGATCGAAGCGTGCCGCCAGCTTTCCCTTTTCAAGCCGCACACCCTGGTCCAGCAAGGCTACCGCCAGATCATCGCCTCGTATCTGTCCTTTCAGCCTCGGAGCGCCGTAAGTCCCAATTATATCGGCCCGCAAATGAAGTTCACCTCCGGTTCTGATGTTGTTTTCAAGCGTATCAAGGGCCGGTCCAGCCCAGGAAATATCGTCCATGTCGACTAATATATGGCCTGTCAGAGCCGTATCTGGCAGCACGGTCCACTTCATGGCGGACTCTGCTGATTTGGTTACCGGCATGGTGATATGCGCATTAGCCTCACCGAGACGCTTTCCTCGTGCCTTCAATTCTCCCGTGAAGCGGCCATCCACGGCACGGGCAACAAACTGAAAAGTCTGCAAGCCCAACGGAAGCGGCGGATCCGCCGGCAATACCCAGTCTCCGCTTTCACGCCTGATACTAAGGGCGCCCCTCAATTGGTCGCCGGCTGTTATATCCCATCCGCCGCCCAGACGAAGCGGTTCATTTACCGCTTCAGGCATTTCTTCTCTTTTGACTGCATCGCTGCCAGGGCGCAATCTCACGCCGGAGAAATTCCCTTTGCTACTCCATTTCCGGGAATTCCATTCGGTTTCGCTGATCTGTGCCTTTCCGCCCGCCACCGCAAGCTTTGTCATACCAAGCGATACCTGTTCCGAACTGATCTTCAAGGGTGCAGCTTCTTCCAGATGTAAGGAAAGTCCACCGGTTGCCGACAATTCTGACAACTCTCCAAGCCACTGCGCATCTTGCCATCGCCCAACCGGCCTGCTCAGCCCTCCCATGACTCCCAAGACAAGGTTCTGCCTGTCGTCCAGGCGCGCGTCGACGCGTATATCATGCCGGGACCTGTACCCTTCCACTTCCAGCTTCATGTTTTCCACCCGCTTTCTTGTCTGCATTCCGTAGTCTGTGACCGTTAGTTTCAACTTGATAGCCTCACCCTGCAGGAGACCGTGCGCTGCGAAACCTCCAAGATGATGGTCACCGGGAAAAGCCAGATTTTCCCCTTCAGCGTTAAAGCTCATATCCGGCCACACGAAGCTGCTTTCCTTGAAATTCGCGAACTGACTCGCCAGCAATGCCTCGACCGTAAGCGAACCGCTGTAGCCGTGTCCGATCTGCTCCAGGGCCGGTGCAGCAAGCGCTAGCCGCAGTTGATCGCCTTTGCGGCCGAAGCCGCCGCTTACACTCAATCTGTTGTTACCAAGGCGCAACTCGACTTCTCCCTTGGCTCGGGCCACGGCCTCGAACTCGATTCGGCCGCTGCCGGAAACAGACTGCCCTGCCACGCGGCTGTTTGTCATCGTGAAGTGCGCGGTGCCTGCTGCGCCTCTCGCTGCTCCAGGCTCCAACTCGCCCGCAAGTTTGAGCGTGGCGTTGAGGTCGGTTCGAGGCAGCTGAGCGAGGGCGGAAACATCGAAATGCTGAAGCCTGCCGTCAAAAACAAATGACCTTGGCGCGCTCAGTCCGAGTTTGCCTTTGCCTGCGAGTATGGCCCGGCCATGTTTGAGCTGCATATTTTCCAGCACCAGGCTGTCATTCATTCTCGCAATATGGGCATCTAGATGTAGCGCCCTGTCTTTATCCCGAAGCGACAGGATGCCCTGCTGGTTTTTCGCGTCGCCGCTAAGCTTCACCTTCCCGTTGAGGCTCGCCGGGCGTAAGCGTGTATCCAGCGTGGCTGGGTTGAGCCGGTTGATGAGCAGATCCGCAGACATCGTCCCCTGTTCATGCTGCCAGGCCAAATTTCCGGAGATCGAGCCATCGCCGGGCGCGACTACCGTCAAATCGTCAAGCTGGAGCAATTGAGCCGAGAGTATTGGATGCGCTCGCATCTCAAGCAAAGGCAGTCCACCCTGATCCAGAGCTCCTGGCCTGCTGTTTTTGACGATCAGACTCCCTTCGAGCTGCCCGTCTGCGTTTTCACGTAAATCCGTTTGCAGCGCAAGGCTGGCTTTCGGCGCCGCAGATGAAAAAACATGCGGGTCGAGACCGTTCGCCGACAGCCTAAGCCCGGCGACGATGAAAGGAGCATAGGGATGCAACTCCGCCTCGCCTTTCCCTGACAATCCGGCGCCGTTTCCGTCCAGTTTGACATCGAGCTGCTTCAGATTGCCGGTAATAACGGCGGAAATCTGCGCTTCCAATGCCTCGGACATGTCCGACACCACCGGTATGGCAACCCCCGCCAGCTTGGCCTGCGCAAGCAGAGGGAAAGGCGTGACGCCCTCCAGCTGGCCAGACGCGATCAGTTTGCCGAACTCGAGGTTGGCGCGCAGTTCGGACAACCGGTGCGTCCGGCCGTCGCTTCCCAATCGGGCATGGACTTCCGTGGCGCCGAATACCGGTGCGCCGCCCCTCTCGTGCAATACACGCAGTGCGCCGATATCGACCTTTTGCACGAGCAAGGACAATGGCAATTCCAGGTTATCCGGCAGCGAAGCGGGTTCTGGCGAAGGAGGTGAAACAATCTCCAAATCCTCTGCTGTCAGGTCGACTATTTTTAGCTGCCTGGACAACAGCGCATCCAGTTGCCAGGTCAATTGCACTCCTCGTGCAACGATGCGCAGATCATCTTTCGTAAAATGTACGACGTCCGCCTTGATCGATTGGGACAACTTGCCGTCCAGTCCTTCCAGCACTATGTTGCCCGCGCTCAAGTGTGATGCTGCCGATCCAAGCCATCTGAGTCCGGATGTGCTTGCTGTCAGCCAGGCGCCAATCCCCCCGATGACGACGATGAGCGCCCCAAACAGCAATACGGGCCGCCGCCACCTGATATTCCAGCCGGAATTTTTGGCTTGATGTACGTTTTCAGGTTTCATGTGCTGTCAAAACGCCACGGCAATGGAAAAATGCACGCGTAACTTGCCGTCATTGTGTGCCCGGGCAAGATCCAGGGCGAGCGGCCCGACCGGACTGCGCCAGCGAATCCCGCCGCCATATCCAACGTTGAGGTTCATGCCGCTGACAGTGTCGGCGGCATCGCCAAAGTCGGTAAAAATGGCGCCGCCCCACTCGCGCGTAAACCAGTGATTGTACTCAACGGTGCCGGTGGCCATCACCCGGCCCCCGACTATGGCCGCGCCCTCCCGTACGCCCAGGCGCTGGAAAGCAAAGCCCCGCACGGACTGGATGCCTCCCGCCCGGAACAGATATTCCTGTGGGATGCCAAAACGCGAGGGTGCAAACGTATACCCCGCCTCGCCACGTAAAAACAGCACATGACGGTCACCTACCGGATACCAGAACTGATGCCTTACATAAGTGCGCAGAAAATCCTGATCAGATAGCAGTTGCTTGCTTCCGCCACCGATGCGCACTTCCGTTACGCTGCCGTCGCGTGGAAATAATGGATCGTCCACGGAGCGATAACGCAATTGCCCGTCCAATACGAAAGTTTGATTGACCTGCTGCAACCCGCCTGTTGGTTGCCGGTCTTCACGCTGCCAGTTCAGTGCAAGCCGCGTTTCCATTTTGCCGGAAAGCTGATTACGGCTGACACCTGCTTTCTCACGCAGGGTTTCCAGCTCCTGGATAAAAGTTCTCTCAACCCCTCCCCCCACCGAGAACCATTGGCCCGTCTGATCCGGGATGCTGTCGACCGTAGTGGAGACCGTCTGGCGCTTTTGCTCTATGCGTACCCCGCCGTTCAGCCGCAACGCTCTGTCCAGAAAGTTATTATTCGTATAATTGAGTTCACCCCGCGCGCCGGTATTGGAGCTGTAGCCTGCCCCAACTGATACACGCTGCGCCTGAGCCTCGGATAGCACTACCTCCACTGGCGCTGCCAGGTGGGTTGCCGCGTCCGGCTCGATATTGACGGCGGCTGAACTGAATTGGGGTAAATTCTGTAATTTCGTCTGGAACGAGAGTAACTGGTCCCGACGGTAAGGATCGCCGGCTTTGAACGGCGCCAAGCCGGTAATCAGCGACTGGTCATAGCGATCAAGTCCCTTTATCACCATATCTCCGAATCGGAACGCGGGCCCCGAGTTCAAGACGACCAATAAGCGCGCGCGTGAAGAAGCGGAATCTACCTCTGCCTTGCTTTCCTCTATCTCTGCGGCGGCGTAATTCTCCTCTGCCACGCTGGATAACAATATCGCCTTGGCCTCTTCCCAGATCGGCGAGCGAAATGGCTGCCCGACACCCAGAGACCAGGCAGCGCGCAGCTTTTCGACGCGTGCGTGCCGCCCGGGCTCGTCACTTGCCAGATCTCCCCTGAATTCGATGCTGACCTCACTGACAAAAGTGCGGGGGCCGGGAGTGATCTCCAACACGGGGATTTTACTGGATGGCGCGAGGTTCAAGGTTATCGCAGGCTTGAAATAGCCCTCTGTAGCGAGGAGTTCGCGTATTTCCCGCTGCGCCCGGCGAATGAAAGTAGCACGGGCAGTTTCATCCGCAATTGGTACTGCCGGTAACTTGAAATGACGGGCCAGCAAATCCTGCAATGGTTCCGGAGCAGAAATAATGACATGTGGCGGATTTTTTTTTGCCAGGAATTGCTGTGCCTCAGCCGCGCTATTTCCCAGCCCGGAAAGGACGAGCAACAGGATGAGAATTGATATCCGTATCCGTCCTGAATAAGAATGAGTGAAATATTCTGCGACAGACATAGAAAAATGAGGGTTTACCGGGGGAAACCACCCCGCGATCCCGCTGAATTTTGCCGGCTGCGGTTAGATAGATACCCGCACCACCGTCATTTGGCTGCTAAGCGGAAGAAATATCGGGATTCACAACTGCTAGCAGGCAATAGCCTGCAACGGGATATTGAAGTCAGTGAAAGTGGCTACCGCAGCGATAGCAACAGGACCGAATGCGCAGACTACCGGATGATACCTAGCGACGGCCGCCACCGCAACTTGCCGCAGGTCAGATTTGCAGCTTACCCGCGCAGTCTGAGATCACCTTTTCCAGGAACGCGCTATAGTCCATTTGCTTCATTGCATTCTCGTTATAACTGAAGTATCACTTACTTTTCTGGATGAGCTTGACTAAATGGACTTGAATGAAACTCCCGTAAACTGCCACCTCAGAAAGCTGCTGGCAGGTATGGCAATCGTTCTGGCAATGTGCTTGCAATCAACGGCGTCCGCGGCTTCGCCCTTGCTTCGATGTGAAATCAGCCAAGGTGGCGAAGCCTATACCGTGGATTTCCTGCCGCGCACTGATCCGTACACTGTTGAAGCAAAAAATATCAACGGGAAGTTTCGGTTCAAGGCCATCGTGCTTGGAAATGAGAAGCTTGTTGAATCCGTCAAGATTTATACCTATTATCAGGAACAACATCAGATGGTGTTATTGCATGAAGCCAGGTACATACCGCCATTCAGTCAAAGCGCATCTTCACCTGCAGCCCTGACCGGCATAAATTATCTTTATTCTCCAAGACTGGAGGAAGAATTGCAGTACGGCTGCGCACTTCTGGAAGTTGACTTGTAAGGGATGCCCGGATTTCGGTCTGGGCGCTGGCGGCACTCAGAGGTTCTTGCCGCTTTGGGAAGTCCTGTCTGACGGTTCCGGCGATTCAGCCGTGATGAACCGCTCGCTCGCCCGCCCACGAGCTTACCCTGTTTGATCCCGGTTTATTACCTCCGAGTTAATCTCGGTACAATTTGCAGGTTGCGGCGTGACTTGTATCCAGTTCGATCAGATTCTTCGAAATATCCTCTACCACCCTTGAGACAACACGCCGAACGCCTTGTACCACCCCATCGATGCCGCCATTCACCGATTCGGAGATCGCTGCATAACAAGCAGCGCTACGGCCGTCGGCCGAACGGGTAATCACCCAGCTAAACCTTGCCTGTACCCTCTCGCCCACCACCGCGTCGAATTGACCGAGCTCAATCGCAACGCGATAGCCGCGGTAATCGGGCGCGTGGATTCCGCTGGCTCCGCGCGTCTCTCTTATCGCCCCGGTCTGATTCGCGATGCCGGTAGCAAACGCATCACGCAGTTCATCGTTGAAATGCGATGACCAGCGGCTTTCCTCAAGGATAAAAAGCTGCGATTCCTCGCCCCCGGAGCGCACGACCAGTTGTGGCCGGGCGAGCCGTTCCGGGACAGTTACCGGCAACACTTCAATATAAAACGGCGTCGATGCATCCGGCAATGCCTCCTTCATCCGCTGGGGCGTCGATGGCACTGACAGCGTATAAAACCGCGGTTCCTGGACAGATGCACAGCCATTCAGCAATAATGCCAAAGTCATCCCCAGAACGGCGCGGGACAGCGATGTCATGGGTTATCCTTCCGTTTACCCCGAAGCACCGCTTCAGGATGACGTTCCAAATAATCGGTTAAAATTCTCAATGAAGCAGCCGCGCGCGTCAACTCCTGTAAGGTCTGGCGCAAATCCTGCTGTAGCGGCGCGTCTTCCGCCAAGGTTCGCTCCGCGGCAGTCAAGGTTTTACGCACATCCTTCATCGCCAAGGTGATTTCCGGCGCCACATCGTTGTTCAACTTCTCCGTCAACTGTCCGGCACTATCAAGTGTTCCCTTGAATGATTTTAACGATTGCTGTAACTCGATGGCAATTTGATCGAAGGGCACCTTGCTTAACTTGAGTGCTATCTCTGACACCTGTGTCTGGATTTCGTCGGTGCTACTGGGAACAGTGGGCAATTGCAGTAATGAGCCCGTACCCTCCCTTCCTGCCATGTTTCCAGAGCCTGTTTTTCTCGCCGGGACAAGTTTAGGAAAAAAGTCGAGGGCGACATAAACCTGCCCGGTGATAAGATTGCCGGTGCGTAACTGAGCGGACAAACCTCGATCAATCATGAATTGCAAACGCTGTTGCGGCGTGAATTTTGACTGCCTTTGGTATTCGATAAATTTACGGCCCAGACGTCCAGGATAAATTTCGACCAATACCGGCATACTGAATTCCTGCTGTCCTGAATCATACTCAATCCCTACCGATTTAACCTGTCCCAACACGAGTCCGCGGAAACTGACTTCTGCCCCGGGCGCCAGTCCGCGCACCGACTGCTTGAAATCAAGCAAAACGATCTGCGCCTCCGTGTCTTGCTCCTTTAACGCTTCGGTCTGGCTTTCCGCGAGAACAAAGGCTGTGTTCTCCTTAGCAGGAGGACCGGAAATTTCTTCCGGCGCCTGAAACGAGAGCCCGCCAAGTATAACCGTAGCCAGCGATTGCGTATTCAGCGTAAATCCACTGGCATTCATTTGCATGTCAAAACCGCTTGCATGCCAGAAGCGGGTATTAATGCCGACAAATTTTTCGTACGGCGCATTCACAAATATGCGTACGGTAATGCCTTTGCCATCATCATCCAGATCATATGCGGTCACCTGCCCCACCTTTATGCGGCGGTAATACACGGGCGAACCAATATCCAGGGAACCGATATCCCTGGCATGTAAAACATACTGCCTGCCAGAGGCGTCGCGTGTAATGATCGGGGGCACCTCCAGCCCGGTAAACCGGTCTGCTTTCTCTTTTTGAACCCCCGCCTCGGCTCCAACATAAGAGCCGAATAACAGCGTGCTCAGTCCCGATACGCCTGAACCCACCACACGCGGACGCACAACCCAAAAGCGGCTATCAGCGGCGGTAAAACTTTTTGCCTCTTTCTTCAATAGCACCGTAACCAGTACGTAGGCGTGATCTTCGCTAAGCGTAATGGATTGCACTGTGCCGATGTCGACTTCTTTATACTTGACCTTTGTCTTGCCCGGTTCCAGCCCTTCCGCGGAGCTGAATGTAATGGTGATCTCGGGTCCTCGCTGAATCCAGGTGTTGACCGCAAGGGAAATACCTATCAGTGCCGCAATTATGGGAATCAGCCAGATTAGCGAGGGGATCCAGTCTCTCTGCTTGACCTTTACGGGTTCGGGTATTGCCTCCAGGGACTCACCCTTATTCCCGGTGTTCCCCGTTGTCTCCGTCATGCACGTTTCCCTGCTTTCGTTTTGGCCGCATCCCAGATCATGCGGGGATCAAAACTGAGCGACGCAAGCATGGTCAGCACGACCACCGCGGCGAAAGCTGCTATTCCCGGCCCCGCGTATACCGTGGCAAAACCTTTGATCTGTACCAGTCCCGTCAATAATGTCACGACGAAAACGTCGAGCATCGACCAGCGTCCGGTCACTTCAACAAGACGATATAGCTTTGCGCGCTGGAGGAGACGCCATTTACTGCGCCGTTGCGCCGTTATCAAAAGCAGAATCAGGGCTGCCAGTTTGAATAGAGGCACCAGAAAGCTGGCAATAAAAACGATGGCTGCCAATGCCCAGGAACCCGAAACCCAGAAATAAATGATACCGCTCATGATGGTGTCTTGCTGCTCTCCGAGCAGGGAGGCCGTAGTCATGATAGGCAATGTATTTGCCGGAATATACATTATGCAGGCAGCAATCACGAGAGCCCAGGCACGGTTGGCGCTATCGGGCTTGCGGGCATGCAGTCTTGCGTCACAACATCCGCAACGATCATGGGCTTGCACCTCCTTCCATAGAGTGGCGCAGTGATGACACGCTACCATGCCCAGGTCTGCCGCGGTCTTTGAGGATGGCCCGGCCTGTGCGGTTTGCGAGGCTGATCGCAGTGAATCGGCGGTATTCGCAGTATCGGTTGTTGACATCGTTTTTCTCTACGCTTGCTTCAATAAAGCGATCCGCCAGATATAGCGGGGATTGAATGAAGATACTGCCGCAAGAAGAATGGTAAGCGCACCAAAAGCCCATAGTGCGACTCCCGGTACCACGGTTGCCATGTTTGTCAATTTAACAAGCGCAACAATGACACCTAGCAGAAACACTTCCACCATACCCCATGGCCGGACGGTTTGAAGCAAGCGCGTCAGCAAGTTGAAGGCAGGGTGATATCCGGACCGGGTAACCGCGACAAGTAAATAAATCAGAGCCAGAAGTTGTAACAATGGAAACAGAACCGTTGTGGCCAGGACGAGCGACGCGACGAAAGGCATCCCCTCCGAGTTCAGGAAAAAAACAGAGCCTATGAGCGTAGTTCGACTGGCGATGCCCTGGAGTTCCATTTCAACAATGGGAAAAACGTTGGCAATGACGTACATGAACAGGCTGGCAACAGCCAGCGGTAAAACGCTCGTGCGGTAAGCACTCATATCGCGCTCCAGTTCCGCACCGCAACAGCTACAGAAGGCAACTTCGTTGCGGCCCAGGGTCGGCCGGCGGTGAACCGCATCGCACTCCTCACACGCGAGCAAGTCTGGTACTTCCTGCATTCAGGGTCCTCGGGGTGATTTTCAAGATATCAGCATGCCGGAATTCCCCTATATAGTATCGTTTAAATCATGACTCGCCGCAGGGAAATGGACGAATAAATCCTCGCTTCTTTTGTATCGCCGCGCCGCGCGCGTGCTTGCCGCTTGATTGGGATGTGCTACGCTGAAACAAACAGCTTGCCCAACTGTCTTTAAAGGGAAACTCAGCAAGGATATGCAATGGACAAGAAAACTCAAATCAACTTCTGGTACGTCATTATTGCGGTATTTGGTATTTTGCTGATACAGAATTTGTACTCGCAATATACAAAAGTCGAGCCAATCCCCTACAGCCGCTTCCATACGTGGTTGGACGAGGGCAAGATCGCGGAAATCGCAATAACCGAAAACCATATTTACGGCACGCTCAAGGGAGACGGCTCGGATGGGGTGAAGAATTTCGTTACCACCCGTGTGGAACCCGAGTTGGCCGAAAAGCTGGATGCGCACAACGTTACCTACACGGGAGTAATTCAGAGCACCTGGATTCGCGACCTGCTGTCGTGGCTGCTGCCAATGGCCATTTTTTTTGGCATCTGGTTGTTTATTATCCGGCGCATGAATCCGGGCGGCGTCAGCGGAGGCCTGATGTCGATAGGCAAAAGCCGGGCAAAGGTATTCGTGGAGACGGAAACCAAGGTCACCTTCGCGGACGTGGCAGGGGTCGACGAGGCAAAAGAAGAGCTGATGGAAATCATCAACTTTTTGAAGGACTCCGCAGGATATAGCCGTCTTGGCGGGCGCGTACCCAAGGGAATTCTGCTGGTGGGTCCGCCGGGCACCGGTAAGACTTTGTTGGCGCGGGCTGTGGCGGGCGAGGCAAATGTGCCATTTTTCTCGATCTCGGGTTCCGAATTCGTCGAGATGTTTGTCGGCGTAGGCGCGGCCAGGGTGCGCGATCTGTTCGAGCAGGCGCGGCAGATGGCCCCGGCCATCATTTTTATCGATGAACTGGATTCCCTTGGGCGGGCTCGCGGCGCGTATGGACTGGGCGGCCACGACGAGAAGGAGCAAACGCTTAATCAGTTATTGGCTGAGCTAGACGGCTTTGATCCAAAGAGCGGCGTAGTGCTGCTCGCCGCTACCAACCGGCCAGAAATCCTCGACCCGGCCTTGCTGAGAGCCGGAAGATTCGATCGGCAAGTGCTGGTGGACAGGCCGGACAAGTTGGGCCGCGAGCAGATTCTCGCAGTGCATCTGAAAAAAGTCAGGCTGAATACCGATGTAAAGCCGGAGCAGATTGCGGCATTGACTCCGGGCTTCACCGGCGCGGATCTCGCAAATCTCGTTAACGAAGCGGCACTGCTTGCGACCCGGCGTGGCGGGAAGTCAGTAACAATGGATGACTTCAATAACGCAATTGAGCGCGTAGTTGCCGGTCTTGAGAAACGCAACCGCCTGCTTAATCCGGAAGAGCGCCGCGTTGTCGCGTTTCATGAATTAGGACATGCAATGGTAGCACTGGCATTGCCGGGCGCTGATGAAGTGCACAAGATTTCAATCATTCCGAGGGGGATCGGGGCTTTGGGGTACACGATTCAACGCCCGACGGAGGACCGGTTTTTGATGACGCGGGCGGAACTGGAAAATAAAATGGCGGTACTGATGGGTGGACGCGCGGCAGAGCGTGTGGTGTTCAACGAGATATCGACGGGCGCGACGGACGATCTCGCCAAGGCCACCGATCTCGCGCGCGCCATGGTGCTGCGCTACGGGATGAGCGACGCGCTGGGCAACGTTGCCTATGATCGGGAGCGTTCCGCCTTTCTCCAGCCTGGCGTACCGATGCCCCAGAGCCGGGACTATAGCGAGGAAACCGCAAACGAAATAGATGGCGCGGTGCGTACGCTCGTGGATCATGCTCTGGAGCGCGCAGTTGGCATCCTGAAAGTCAACCGTGCATTGCTGGACAGGACGGCGACGAAATTGCTTGAGGCGGAGACCTTGAACGAGCCCGATATAGAAGCGCTGAAGCGTGAGGTAATCACCGGTTCAGAGCTTCCGGCGATGGCATGACGTCGAAAAGAGCGTAAAGTCGCAGAGTCCGCCGGTTCGGCCTGCGCCTGTGTTTTTATTTTTGTAAAAAATCTTCCTATACGGACGGCGGTTCCTGTATACTCCGCGCTTCGATTAAAATCCCTTATATTTAGTAGGGCTTTTTTTCGGCTCATCGTTCCTGACCTCTCTTCGATTTTCAAGTCTCCAACGGAAATTGTGCGGTACCGTGGTTAGCGGCGATGTTTTATGTGTGCGCCAGCGGTACCTTGCCCATTCGTTTCAGGGGATTCATATCCTGCTTGCGCGCGTAGGTCGCATCTAAAGTTCAGAAATTCCAGACAGACAGGCAGGTACAACATTGGAGGATTTGGACCCAATGCGTATCTCGCGAAGAAGCGTTAGACGGTCGCATTATCTTTCTGATGCAATCGGCAAAATCTTTTGAGCGATGCTGTCAACCGCGGAATCGGGAATTCGGGATGCACCATTTTTTTCATTTAATAGGAAAAAACACGTGTCTTTTGAAAAACTCAATCTTCATCCTCTCATCCTTAAAGCCATTGTCGACTCCGGCTATACGTCACCCACGCCGATTCAGGAACAAGCCATTCCCGAATTACTCGACGGGCACGATGTCATGGCTTCGGCACAGACCGGCACAGGTAAAACTGCGGCCTTCATGTTGCCGGCGCTGCACGGCCTTGCCACACCTGCCAAGGTGCAGAGTCGCGGCCCTCGCGTACTGGTATTGACCCCGACCCGGGAACTTGCTCTCCAGGTATCCGAAGCCGCGGCCAAGTACGGCAAGCATCTGCCCCGCGTCAAAGTGGTGAGCATACTGGGCGGAATGCCTTATCCGCTGCAAAACAAATTGCTTTCGCAACCAGTCGACATTCTTGTAGCAACACCTGGCCGTTTGATTGATCACATCCAGCGCGGGCGCATCGATTTTTCGCGCCTGGAGATGATGGTGCTGGATGAAGCCGACCGCATGCTCGACATGGGTTTCATCGATGACGTGGAGCGTATCGCATCGGCGACGCCAGCAACCCGCCAGACCTTGCTGTTCTCAGCCACCCTGGATAGCGCAATCGACAATGTTGCGGCGCGGCTGCTGAAATCGCCAAGGCGCATTCAGATCGCAGCCCAACAGGCAAAACTGGATAACATCGAACAACGGCTGCATTATGTTGACGACATTTCGCACAAGAACCGGCTGCTGGACCATCTGCTTCGCGACCTGGCGTTGAAACAGGCCATTGTCTTTACCGCCACCAAGCGCGACGCCGATACGCTGGCGGATAACCTTTCCGCCCAGGGACATGAGGCCGCCGCCTTGCACGGGGACATGAATCAGCGCGACCGTACACGTACGCTGACCAAACTTCGCGGTGGCGGGCTGCGCGTTCTGGTGGCGACTGACGTCGCCGCCCGGGGAATTGACGTGGCCGGCATAACCCATGTCATCAACTTCGACCTGCCGAAATTTGCCGAAGACTACGTGCACCGCATTGGCCGTACCGGCCGCGCCGGCGCATCAGGAATTGCGGTTTCATTCGCTTCCGGCAAGGATGGGATCAACCTGAAAAAAATTGAGCGCTTCACCGGTCAGCGGATCGCTTCGCATGAAGTGCCCGGTCTGGAGCCGCGATTCAAGCCGCGGCCCGGTACCAGTGGCCCGTCCAGAAGCGCACCCAGCGTCGCACATAAACGTACCCGTACATGGTCAAACGATGGCCCGCGCCATGCCAATAGCGCTAACAGCTCCAACGGAAACTGGGGCGATAGTGGCGGCCGTTCGGTTGGCGCGAGCCGCGGCGATACATGGGGCAGTAATACACGAGGCAACGCAAGGGGCAATAGCGGCGGTAATACCCGGAGCAGTTCGTTCGGGAACAGCGGCGCTAGCAGTCCTTATATCAGAACGAAGTAAGTAGTCAGTCCATTCTGCAAGCGGCCACATTGCCCCTGAGAGGGCAATGTGGCCGCTTGTTTTTATTCAGGGTGGCAACGCGGGTGGGTGGAGCATAGCAAGGCGCAGGATAGATGTAGTGCAGTGTAACCGATCAAAATGGACGCGATAGTCGCTTATAGCTTTAATTCGCGCCTTTCCAAACATCCAGGTACGTGTGAGAAGAAAAGACCGCGGAATCCGGGATTACTCTATTCCGGCTGATTACGCATGAAATCTGCAGTCTGATCAAACGCCATGTCAAGTTTTTTGCGTAATTCATCATCCAGGCCGATATCCGCCATGGCCCGGCTCATACAGGACAACCACTGATCGCGCTCGGAAACGCCAATAGGAAAAGGCATATGACGGGTGCGCAGGCGCGGCTCCCCATATTTTTCTGTATATAAGGACGGACCGCCGGTCCAACCGCAAAGAAACATGAACAGTTTTTCCCGGGAATGGGTTAAATCCTGTGGGTGAAGCTTGCGGACGCCGTAGTAATCCGGATCCTCATCCATTAGATCGTAAAAATGGTCCACCAACCGGCGTATGACTGTTTCGCCACCTATCCGCTCGAATGATGTCGCGACATGCATTTGACTCTCCTTATTTCTTCCATGCCCCTATACTAAGCCATATCAGGTCATGCGGGAGAAACATGGCCTTATTTACAGTAATGGTGTGCGTTTTCTCAACATGCGCAGGACCCAGTAGATAGCTCCAGCGGCTAGCAAATGCTTTACCGTATGGCCGCTTATCACCTGTCCGAAGTCATAAATTGCCCGATCCGCGATTTCCGCCAATTTGGCAACGGCATAAATTGCAAGCGCGATATAAATATCGGCTCCGCGGGCATATCGCGACCGAAAATAAATCGCCAGCAGAATAATCAGCAGAATCGAGTAGAACTGCGCGACGATATAAAAATTCAGATTGCCGTCGCCGCGCTGTTCGCTCCAATGCCAATGCATCACGCTTCCCAAGCCGATCGCAATCAGAACAGGCAGTAACCTCAGTCCTACCTTTGGGCTGACACGTTCGCTGAGCGTTGCGGCAAGCAGAGCCATTATGCCGATCGCTATTGGCAGCCTATCCCACATTAATCGCTCATTGTCTGGCGCGAGGTGATAATAAGCCGAGCCAATGCACACCATCGTAACATTGAGGAAGAGAACCAGGTAAGGCCAGCGTTCCGACGGCTCGACGAAAGCGTTGGCTGCATGCGCACCGCGGGAGTGAAGTAAAAACCCCAGCCCCGCCATGCCCACAAGCAGAAAAGCGCCATTGGAGACAACATTGAAAAAATTGGGAATATCGAAATAGGAGCGCTGATCCGCAAACTGATGATATTCCACAGGCTGGGGAATAGGCGGAACAAGGGCTGCAAGCAGCAGCATGCCTACCGAGAGAATGCTCAGCATCCATAAGCGGTGCCTGTCACTCATATTTAACCCCGTAAAATCAATTGAACTTGCATATAACATGATTATAGGAGGTGATATGAGAACAAGTATTTCAAAGCGCGTGCAAAATTATCGGGTTGCACGCCTTTGGTCTGCGTTCCGTACAGATTTGGGTCCCGGACACTCGCCGCCCCGGCTTCGCGGAAGAATGCGCCCTCAGTACCGCCTGTTACGCAAGCGACTCGGAAGAGCCGCAAACATCAGCATGGCTATTTACCATTGCTGACATAGACGACGGGAGTGAAGCGGAGGCGATCCAGTCGCAATCGCGGTAGTTCATCGCATTTTTGCAACCGCATCATCCACCCGCTCCACCGCAATAATCTCGATGCCGGCAATTACCTGCTTCGGCTTGTTAGCCTTGGGAACGATGGCCTGAACAAAACCCAGCTTGGCCGCTTCTTTCAGCCTTTCGAGACCGCGCTGGACGGGACGTACTTCTCCAGCCAGCCCCACTTCGCCAAACACCACCATCTTTTCCGGCAGCGGCTTGTTCTTGAGGGAGGAAACAATAGCGAGCAATACCGCGAGATCCGCGCCTGGCTCTGTTATTTTCACGCCACCGACCGCATTGACGAACACATCCTGATCAAAACAGGCAATCCCGGCATGGCGATGCAATACCGCCAGCAACATCGCAAGCCTGTTCTGTTCCAGTCCCACGCTTAGCCGGCGTGGGTTTGGCGCATGGGCTTCATCTACCAAGGCCTGAATTTCAACCAATAGTGGGCGGGTGCCTTCCTGTGTCACCATTATGCAGGAACCCGGCACCTGACCTCCGTGGTGAGAAAGAAATAGCGCCGAAGGATTGCTCACTTCTCTCAGGCCTTTTTCAGTCATGGCAAATACGCCCAACTCGTTCACCGCGCCAAAGCGATTTTTGAAGGCCCGTATCAGGCGAAAGCTGGAATGGGTGTCCCCTTCGAAGTAAAGTACCGTATCTACCATGTGCTCAAGCACGCGCGGTCCGGCCAGTGCTCCCTCCTTGGTAACGTGGCCCACCAGGATAATGCACGTACCGCTGGCCTTGGCGAGCCGCGTCAGTTGGGCTGCGCACTCGCGCACCTGCGCCACCGAACCTGGCGCCGATTGCAATGCTTCGGAATAAATGGTCTGGATGGAGTCGATTACCGCTATATCAGGTTTACGCTCGGTGAGCGCTGCCTGAATCTTTTCCAGCTGGATTTCCGCCAGCAAATGCACCGCCTTTGCGTCCAGCGCCAGGCGTTTTGCCCGCAGCGCCACCTGCCGCGCCGATTCTTCACCGCTCACATACAGCACCTCGCGCACAAGGGACATGTGGCACAGCGCTTGCAGCAGCAGTGTTGATTTGCCGATTCCCGGATCTCCGCCCAGCAATACCACTCCGCCATGCACCAGGCCGCCGCCCAATACCCGGTCAAATTCGGCCACGCCCGTGGAATAACGCTCTTCCTCCCCCGCCTCCACCTCGCTCAGATTCTGTATCTGACCAGTTTCGGCTACGGAGGTGAAGCGTGAAACCACTTTGTCCGCAATGATTTCGACCAGCGTGTTCCAGGCCTGGCAATGCGGACACTGCCCCTGCCATTTCAAGGTCTGGCCGCCGCATTCGGTGCAGGAATAAGTGGATTTGGTTTTTGCCATTCTCAAGAAAATAACCTGTCGTAGTCCGCACAGTTGCCCATCCAGAGCTTCATCAATCCTTTTTCGGTTTCTGAGGATGAGTCCGGAAACGAGTTGATGTGAGATGCTTCAAGCTGTCCCAAGCGGAGCCGTTTTTTCATTTCAGTGTTCACGATACTACAAGCGTCGACGCTCTTCTACCTGGAAAACTTGTTTTGAATAAGAGCTTGCTATTTGGAGTGGATTGTTTATAAATGAACCACAACGCAGGAAAAAGTGAAAGCGTTAAAAACCATCCCTGTCAGCAGCTAAAAGCCTCATCTTTAAACGGTCAGAATCTTTAATGAGCAAGCCTGCGGGCGATACTGCATGGAACCCCTCGATTCCCGGCGCTTACTCGCCTCTCAAGGTTCCAATTTTCCGTGCTTTCTGGTTTGCCTCGTTCGGTTCCAATATCGGCACCTGGATCAATGTGGTGACGTCCGGCTGGGTGATGACCGACCTGTCCCCTTCGCCGGTCATGGTATCGCTGGTGCAGGCGGCGACTTCGTTGCCGATGGTACTGTTCGCATTGGTTGCCGGCGCGCTTACCGACATTGTCGATCGCCGCCGCTACTTGATGGCAACGCAAATATGGATGGCGGTTTGTGCCGC
Source organism: Nitrosospira briensis (assembly GCF_900115125.1). GTDB lineage: Bacteria > Pseudomonadota > Gammaproteobacteria > Burkholderiales > Nitrosomonadaceae > Nitrosospira > Nitrosospira briensis_A. Next base: position 21,052 of record NZ_FOVJ01000009.1, read on the forward strand.
GATGCTGGCTGTTCTTGCCGGCACCGGCCAGATCGATGCATGGAATCTGCTGATCCTGACCTTTGCGCTGGCCGTTGGCGCATCGATGGCGACTCCGGCACTGAACGTCACTGCACCCGAACTCGTACCGAGAGCGTTGCTGCCGCAGGCGGTTGCCCTTAGTTCGCTGTCAATGAATCTCTCGCGCTCCGTAGGCCCTGCCATAGGCGGCCTGTTGCTGGTGCAGCTAGGCGCATGGGCGGCCTATAGCATTAACGCAATATCGTTTATCGGCATGATATTGATGCTGTGGTACTGGAAGCATGAACCGGCTGAGCGATCGCTGCCGCCGGAGCGGTTCTTCCAGGCCTTGCGTGCCGGCCTGCGCTACGCGCACATGGCATCCCCTTTCCGTGCCGTGCTGATTCGCGCAACAGCCTTCATTGTCTTCGCGACCTCAGCATGGGCGCTGCTTCCGCTGATTGCACGGGTTGAACTGGCGGGAGGACCTGGAACGTACGGACTTCTCCTGGCTTTCGTCGGCATCGGGGCGGTTACCGGTATTCTTGTTCTCCCGCGGCTACAGGCTTATATTTCCCGCGATAGCCTGGTACTCGTCGCGAGCATAGTTTACGCGTTGACGACCGTGGCACTGGCTACCATCCGCAGCGAAATGATCTTGTATGGCGTCATGGCTGCTTGCGGCGCAGCGTGGGTCAGTGTCCTCTGGTCGCTGCAAGTGGCTGCGCAAATTTCTGTTCCGGCCTGGGTGCGGGGACGCGCATTGTCCCTTTATATCATGGTCTTCTCCACAGGCATGACGATTGGTAGCCTGCTGTGGGGCTGGATTGCCGGGCAGACAGGCATACCGTTCGCATTGTTGCTGTCAGCTGCCGGTGCTGTAGTAACAGCAGTGCTTGTCCGTAAATTCAGCCTCGGTACGCAGGAAGCGCCCGATCTGGCGCCCTCGAATCATTGGGCACCTCACCCCCCTGCAGCGGAGGGGCTGCAGGGGGACCGGGGCCCCGTACTGGTCACTATCGAATACGAAGTTGCGCCAGGCCAGCGTGAAGCTTTCCTGGAGGCAATCCAGCCGCTCGGCGCAATCCGGCGGCGAGATGGAGCATTTGCCTGGGGCGTCTTTGAGGATATTGCCGTGCCCGGACGTTATATTGAATTCTTCCAGCATGATTCCTGGCTCGATCATTTGCGTCAGCACACTCGTGTCACTCGCGAAGACCAGCGCGTCCAGGAAAATGTCCTCGGTTTTCATACAGGCAGCTCGGCACCCAAAGTATCTCATTATGTCGGTGGCGCGCCGGCCGCGACCATGGTCAGTTCAATGACAACCGGCTCATGAAACGGCACGACTATACTCTCGCTTCTTGCTTCCAGGTTCCCGACGAGTCTGCAATCTCTGCTCTTGCCTCTTTTTTGTTATTCATACAAGGAGAACACCGATGATGGAAATACGTCGAGCCCAGGAACGCGGCCATGCCGATCACGGCTGGCTGAATTCCTGGCACAGCTTTTCTTTTGCTGATTACTACGACCCTGGACATACCCGGTTTCGTGCGTTGCGCGTCATTAACGATGATACTGTCGAGCCTGGAGGCGGTTTTGGCACCCATGGTCACCGCGATATGGAGATCGTCAGTTATGTGCTGGAGGGAGCATTGGCGCACAAGGACAATATGGGTAACGGTTCCGTTATTCGTCCAGGCAGTGTGCAGCGCATGAGCGCGGGTACGGGTGTTCAGCATAGCGAATTCAACGCTTCATCGGATGAGCAGGTCCATTTTTTGCAAATATGGTTTCTACCCAATGAAATCGGCATTTTGCCCGGCTATGAGGAAAAGTACTTCGATGATGAGGAAAAGCGCGGCAAACTGCGGCTGATCGCCTCGCCCGATGGAGCGGATGGTTCTGTAAGAATTCACGCTGACGCGAAAATGTTTGCCGGTTTGGTGGATGGCGGCAACCGCGTAGAGCATGATGTTGAGAACGATCGTTATATTTATGTTCACGTCGCGCGCGGAAAAGTATCTCTTAACGGCAACGTTTTGCAGGCAGGAGATGGCGCAAAAATTACCGGCGAAAACCACCTGATTCTTGATCAAGGCCAGAAAGCAGAGGTGCTTGTTTTGGAGCTGTGGTAAAACTGCAGTATCAGATCCGGCGGCCTCGGCTTTGGTGTTTTTTCATTTATTCGCCTGCCATTCCACCATCAAACCCGGCTCTTCTGCTACCGCCTGAAAGGCGCAGTCGACACCCATTCCCGGCACGCATACAAGTTGATTTCCGCTGAATATCAACGGTAACGTTTCCCGCTCCCACGGCGGTAGCGATGCCTCCCTGAGGAGGTTTTTAACACTACGGCGCGGACGCTTTTGGTCTGGACGCAAACGCTCTCCGCCTTGGCGCGGACGAATTGTGACCGGATTCTCGGAAAGCTTTCGCAGGCTGATCCCCGCGCCTTTGCGTGGAATGAACTCCAGGGTGCCGCCGAGTTCGTCGATAACGAGCCGTTTTTCACCATGCCATGCCAGTTCCCACTCCCTCGAACGCGAGCCAAGCGCCCGCTGCTCGTCTATATGACGTACGTGAACAACGCCCTGAAAGCAGCGAACTTCGGCATTTCCGAAACTTATGTTCAATTTGGCATCCTGGCGAGAGGACAGCAACTGTCGCAGAATTTCTTCCAGTCTTGTTGTGCTGGGCAATATCGCGCCTTGCTGCACCAGAGTGTAGCGCAACAGATTTTTAGCCCGCGGAAAACTCAGTTTCCGCAAATCTTCAACGTGGAGCTTTCCCTGGACTAGACAGGCATTGCCATCGGCCTCGGCCAACTCGTCCAGCAGGGTGGATGCCTCCGCCATGTGCCGGCTTGCACGCAGGAAAGTCGTGCGATACGAAGGGAAACGCTTTTCCAAAAGGGGAAAAAATTCATGACGCAGGAGATTCCGGTCGAAAGACAGGTTGTCATTGCTCTCATCAGTAATCCACTTCAATGCATGTTCTCTGGCGTAATCCTCGATTTCGCGCCGCGACACCTCAAGCATCGGCCGCAGTATTCGCGGCAAGCTTCGGCTTGTAACCAACTGTGTTTTGACTTCAATCGCCAGGTTGCGAACTACCGGCATGGCTCCCAACCCCTTCACACCCGCGCCGCGCAGCAATTGAAGCAGCAGTGTTTCAGCCTGGTCGTCGAGATGTTGAGCCAACACTACGTAATCGGTTTTCAGTTCTCCGAATACGCGGTAGCGCTCATCTCGGGCCAGGGCTTCAAGACTGTCTCCCGGTTCCCGGCTGATTTTCAGTGTGACGATTGTGAGCGGAATGCTTCTGGACCGGCATAGATCGAGGCAGAATTCGCTCCATTTATCTGCATTTCCGCTAATGCCGTGGTTGACATGAATAGCAGAAAGCGAGAACTGCATTTGAGCCGACAGTTGATCAAGTAGATCCAGCAGCACTACCGAATCCACCCCGCCGCTGAGTCCTGCGGTCAGATGCGCGCCTGCCTTGATCTGTTCACGCAAAACACTTTCGGCCTTGCGGAAAATGCTACCTGATTTTGACTTCCTTGAATTTGCCATATCCCATCAGCCGCTCAAAGCGCTTCTGCAGCAGCAACTCTTTGGAATGGTCTTGCAACTGCAAAAGCGAATCCTGCAATGCTTTCTTCACGGATTGCATGACGCCCGGGTAGTCTCGGTGGGCGCCGCCCGGCGGTTCGTTGATGATCTTGTCGACCAACCCCATTGTCTTGAGGCGATGCGCCGTAATGCCCATTATCTCGGCGGCTTCCGGCGCCTTGTCCGCGCTTTTCCATAAAATGGAGGCGCAACCTTCGGGAGAAATGACGGAGTATGTGGCATATTGCAGCATTTGTACCGCGTCGCCCACTGCCACCGCCAATGCTCCACCAGAACCGCCCTCGCCAATAATGGTGCAGATAACAGGCACTTTCAATTCCGCCAGAACATAGAGATTTCTTCCGATTGCTTCGGATTGGCCGCGCTCTTCAGCGCCGATTCCGGGGTACGCGCCCGGGGTATCAATAAATGTCAATAGCGGCACCCCGAATTTTTCCGCCAGATGCATCAAGCGCAACGCTTTGCGATAACCCTCGGGCTTGGGCATGCCAAAATTACGGTGAATTTTCTCTTTGGTGTCGCGGCCCTTCTGCTGGCCGATAACCATTACCGTCTGGCCGTTAAACCGCGCCAGTCCGCCGATGATCGAGTAATCGTCTGCAAAATTCCGGTCACCATGAAGCTCTTCGAAATCAGTAAACAGGTGCTGGATATAATCGAGGGTATAGGGGCGTTGCGGGTGCCGCGCGACCTGGGAGATCTGCCAGGGTGTCAGCTTTGCGTATATGCTGTTCGTGAGCGACTGACTTTTCTTCTGCAAACGCAGGATTTCGGCTGAAATATCCACCGCTGAATCGTCCTGCGCAAAACGCAATTCTTCTATTTTTGCTTCAAGCTCAGCGATGGGCTGCTCGAAATCCAGAAAAGTGATCTTCATGGAACACGGGCGGAATTGAAACCCGCAATCATACAGGAATACCGAATCTCCGCGCGACTCTATCTGGAACCGATCAAATTGCACGTGTCGGCATCCCAATTGCGGAACCTCGCAGGCTAATGATGATCAATAGCTGATGCTCGCTGCAAGTCTTGCTTTCCAGCGAACTGGCGGGCGCCGTGGAAATGAATTCGGAATCTGACCGAAGAAACGTATAAAATAGAGGGTTTTTCCAAATCCTTTTTGAGGAAAAAGTTTTGATCACCACAGCCAACATTACTATGCAGTTCGGGGCCAAGCCCCTGTTCGAAAATGTCTCCGTCAAATTCGGCGATGGCAACCGCTACGGCCTGGTAGGCGCCAACGGTTCCGGCAAGTCCACGTTCATGAAAATTCTGGGCGGCGATCTGGAGCCGACCTCCGGCAATGTCAGCGTTGACACAGGTGAGCGCGTGGGCAAGTTGCGCCAGGATCAGTTTGCCTTCGAGGATTGTCTCGTGATCGACACCGTGATGATGGGGCATGAGGAACTGTGGCGGGTGAAACAGGAGCGCGACGCGATTTACGCCAATCCTGACGCCACCGAAGCCGATTATATGCACGCTGCGGAACTCGAAGCGCACTTCGCCGAGTTGGACGGATACTCCGCTGAAGCGCGTGCCGGAGAACTATTGCTGGGCGTGGGTATTCCGTTGTCGCAACACCAGGGGCCGATGAGCGCGATCGCGCCCGGATTCAAGCTGCGCATCCTGCTGGCGCAAGCGCTATTCGCCGACCCGGACATTCTCCTGCTGGATGAACCGACCAATAATCTGGACATCAACACGATCCGCTGGCTGGAAGATGTAATCAACGCCAGTAAAAGTACCATCGTCATCATTTCGCATGATCGCCATTTTCTGAATAGCGTGTGCACGCACATGGCCGATCTGGATTATGGGGAAATACGCATCTATCCCGGCAACTATGATGACTACATGACCGCGTCCACGCAGGTGCGGGAGCGCATGCTGGCGGACAACGCGAAGAAGAAAACCCAGATTGCGGAGTTGCAGTCCTTCGTCAGCCGCTTTTCCGCCAATGCTTCCAAAGCGCGGCAAGCTACCAGCCGGGCTCGCCAGATCGAGAAAATAAAACTGGAGGACGTAAAACCTTCAAGCCGCCAGTATCCATACATTCGGATTGATGTGGACGAGCGTGAAAAGCTGCATCGTCTGGCGGTGTCCGTGCAAAGTATCAGCAAGCATTTCGATGGCATGGAAAAACCCTTGCTCCAAAAATTCAGCCTTAACGTTGAAGCGGCCGAGAAAATTGCCATCATTGGGCCGAATGGCATCGGCAAAACTACTTTGCTACGCTGCCTGGTTGGCGATCTTCCGGCAGATGCAGGAGAGATAAAATGGGCGGAAAAAGCACGTCCCGGCTACTTTGCCCAGGACCACGCCGCAGATTTCGAAGCAGACATGACTCTCACGGACTGGATGACGCAGTGGCGGCGTGAACACGATGACGATCAGGCTGTACGGAGCGTTCTCGGAAGACTGCTTTTTTCCGGAGATGAAGTAAAAAAGTCGGTGAAGGTCATTTCAGGCGGGGAGGAAGGCCGCATGCTGTTCGGCAAGCTCATGCTGCAACGAAACAACGTGCTGCTCATGGACGAACCAACCAACCACCTGGACATGGAATCCATTGAATCCCTGAACGCTGCGCTGGAAAAATACAACGGCACGCTGATTTTCGTTTCGCATGACCGGGAATTTGTGTCGTCACTCGCGACGCGCATCATAGAAATGAAACCGGACGGAATTACCGATTTCAAAGGTAGCTATGAAGACTATCTCCGGGGTCAAGGGGTCGTTTCAGACAGCGTTGGCGGTCGCAGCGGTAATTCGGCACCATCGAAGGAAAAACTCCGGGCGTCGTCCCGGTAATCTCGTCCTTCTCCCTGATAGTACGTCTCGCAGAAAGAACCGAAATCATTCCAAAGCTGTGCGATAACGGTCCCAGTCGAAACAGGGTCCGGGATCCGTCTTCCTGCCCGGTGCAATATCGGAATGCCCGACAATATCATTAATGGGATAGGTCTTCCGCAGTGCCCGAGTGAGCGCCACCAGCGCCCCATATTGAGCATCGGTAAAAGGCGCGGTATCACTGCCCTCAAGCTCCACGCCGATGGAAAAATCGTTGCAGCGGGTCTTGCCTTGCCAACTGGATTCCCCGGCATGCCAGGCCCGCTTCTCGCACGGGACGAACTGGATCGTCTCCCCATTCCTGCGGATGAAAAAATGAGCGGAAACTTTGAGGCCGCAGAGAGTCTGATAAAACGGATGAGCTTCGGGATCGAGCCTGTTGGTAAAAAATTCGGCCACCCCATCGCCGCTGAACTCCTGCGGTGGCAGGCTGATGTTGTGGATCACCAGCAGGCTTATCTCACACCCGGCGGGGCGTTCATCGCAATTGGGCGAAGAAATGACGCGGATGTTGTTCAGGCAATCTGCTGCATCAACTTGCATTGATCGCCCTTCTTATTCTCTGCTGCCCAGTGTTCGTACGCTGCCTTCACGCTGCTTAAATCGCTCTCTGTTTAGTCTGCTTGCCCTGTTTGTCCCGTTTGGAGGAGGGAAAATTTAGGGCTTTAAATGCAAACGCCTGTGCTCATCGCTACAAAAAAAATTGCCTTCCGACGTGATGCTCTCACTCCTGGGTAAATGAACGCCGCAATGGATGCACCGTACCATATCCTCACCCTCAAGGGATGACCGCTCCCTGTGCGCCTCTTCCTGCCGCTTTTTGAGCGCGCGCGTATAGCCCCTTATCACCCAGAAAGCCACTACGGCAAGAAGGGCGAAGAATAACAGTCTACCCAATGTATCGACTCCATTGCCGCATCAGAACGGGCTCCATAATATTTAACCCCATGCGTACATTCTACTACTTGGGGAGCGCCGCAAGTCATGAGTTCCCGCCTTCGCGGGAATGACGGGGGAGCGGTATCAGTTGTTCGTGAGGGGGATGAGTACGGGCTGATCCTGGCCGTGGATCGGGATTGTCCCGACTTTTGCCTACCCGGAGTCTCTTAGGATCGCCTGTCAGACAACCTGGAAATCGTGAAAGATCTATGCGAACAATCAATGGTCGGGGTGAGAGGATTCGAACCTCCGACTCCTGCGTCCCGAACGCAGTACTCTACCAGGCTGAGCTACACCCCGAAAACCACATGATTGGATCACGTGTTACTTAAACAATTGCTGCCCAAGCACGTGGGCAGCAATTGTACGCAGGAAGGAAGGGCCGAGCAATCCGAAATTTTTGTAAAACGATCCGGAAAACGTTCGGTCGCGAAAATAAGGTGAGCGGAACGCCGCTCACGCGGTTGCGTCGGCCGAGGATTCCGATTTCCTCAGAAACCTAATAGTTCCGCGCAACCGCAAATATACTCAGTTGCAACAAGCTTTCCTTGTATTCCGAATCCGGCAGCGAGGAAATTGTTCTTGATGCCGTCTCGGATTCGACTTGGGCCCGTTCCCGAGCGTAATCCAGTGCGCCTGTCTGCTGAATAACGTCCAAAACCGGCTGAAATCCGCCCTCTCCCCCTCGTTCAATTGCATTGCGTATTATTCCGGCTTGAGCACTTGATCCTGTTCTCATCGCGTAAATCAGGGGCAGCGTAGGTTTGCCTTCAGCCAGGTCATCTCCCAGATTCTTGCCGGTTTCGTGGTAGTCCCCCGAATAATCCAGCATGTCGTCGGTCAATTGGAACGCTGTGCCCAGATGCATGCCATAAGCCGCCATTGCCTCCTCCTCAGCCGACGTTGCGTTGCCAAGGATTGCGCCAAGCCGCGTCGCCGCTTCGAACAGCTTCGCTGTTTTATAACGGATCACGCGCAGGTAATTTTCCTCGTCAACGTCGGGATCGCGACAGTTGAGCAATTGCAATACTTCACCTTCCGCAATGGTATTGGTAGCATCCGCCAATACCTGCATGACGCGCATATTGTCCACTTCCACCATCATCTGGAAAGCACGGGAGTATAAAAAATCCCCGACCAGTACGCTGGCGGCGTTCCCGAACAAGGCATTCGCAGTTGCCTTGCTGCGTCGCAATTCAGAAGCATCAACAACATCGTCATGCAGCAACGTCGCGGTATGAATGAACTCCACGATTGCGGCCAAATTGTAATGATATTTTCCGCGGTAGCGGAATGCGCCGGCGGAAAGGATTACCAGCGCGGGCCGCAGGCGTTTCCCGCCGCTGTTGATGATATATTCGCTTACCTGCCGAATGAGTGCTACTTCGGAGTGGAGTTTTTCGCGGATAACGTTATCCACCGCGCCCATATCCTGGGCGATAAGGCTTCTGATACGTTCAATTGACACAGGGGTTCCTGCAAAAAAGATGCCATGGTAGAAACGTCCTTGCCAGTATGTCAAGTTCGGCAAAGGAGACGCTCCCGCATTTTGGCACAAAACTCATTCGCAACAGTCCTTTGACCTTGGAGAAGGGACTATGTATAATTCGCGGCTTACCTCATTTCAGGGTGCTTTCACGAGAGAGCAATAGGGAATCAAATATGTATGCAATCATAAAAACCGGCGGGAAGCAGTATCGAGTCGAGGCCGGGCTAAAACTCAAAATAGAACAGATACCCGCAGACATCGGGAGCGAACTCTCCATTGACCAGGTACTAATGGTCGCCGATGGCGACAATATCTCCGTGGGCAAGCCTCTTCTAACCGGCGCTTCGGTCCAGGCGACGGTACTGGAACAAGGCAGGCACGACAAGATACGCATTTTCAAGATGAAGCGGCGCAAACACTACCAGAAACATCAGGGCCACCGGCAGAATTACACTCAAATTCAGATCACCGGCATTTCCGTCTAGGAGAGTTTACCATGGCACATAAAAAAGCAGGCGGCAGCTCCAGAAATGGCCGCGACTCAAACTCCAAGCGATTGGGTGTAAAAAGTTTTGGCGGGGAATTGATCCCGGCCGGAAGTATCATTATTCGTCAGCGGGGCACCAAGGTTCATGCCGGTGAGAACGTTGGGATGGGCAAGGATCACACGCTGTTCGCCAAGATTGACGGCAAGGTAAGCTTCAGCACGAGAGGTGCACCACAACGTAAAATGGTGAGCATCATCCCGGTATCGGTATAGTTTTTTTACTGATCTCCGCAAGAAGCCCTGTCGTTACGATAGGGCTTTTTTGTTTGTATCGTGATAAATTGAAAAACTATGAAATACATAGACGAAGCGATTATCCATGTAAGCGCGGGTAAAGGCGGCGATGGCGTCGCAAGTTTCCGTCGGGAAAAATTCATTCCCAAAGGCGGCCCTTCGGGAGGCGATGGCGGGCGCGGGGGCAGTATTTTTGCCATTGCCGACCGCAACATCAATACTCTGGTCGACTATCGTTTTGCGCGCATGCATCGTGCTAAAAAGGGAGAAAACGGGCGGGGCTCCGACTGTTACGGGAAGGGAGCGGATGATATTGTCTTGCGTATGCCCGTAGGCACCGTTATTGCGAACGCCGCCACTGGAGAATTGATCGCTGATCTGGAGCGGCATGAGCAAAAGGTGCTGCTGGCCAAAGGCGGCGCAGGCGGACTCGGCAATCTGCATTTCAAATCCAGTGTAAACCGCACGCCCCGTCAATTTACCCTGGGAGAACCAGGAGAAGAACTCGAGCTGAAGCTGGAGCTCAAGGTTCTGGCGGACGTGGGGCTTCTGGGCATGCCCAACGCGGGCAAATCCACGCTGATTCGCGCGGTTTCAGCCGCTCGTCCAAAAGTGGCCGATTACCCCTTTACTACGATGCATCCGAACCTGGGCATGGTTCGCGTGGATCAAAACCGCAGCTTTGTGATGGCGGATATCCCCGGGCTGGTAGAGGGCGCAGCGGAAGGTGCAGGACTGGGGCATCAATTCCTGAAACATCTCACCCGCACCCGTCTGTTGCTGCACGTTGTGGATATAGCGCCGCTGGATGAAAACGTTGATCCAGTGCGCGAAGCAAAGGCAATTGTTGAAGAGCTCAGAAAGTACGATGAATCCCTCTATAAGAAGCCCCGCTGGCTGGTGCTCAATAAGGTCGACCTGCTACCTGAGGATAAGCGGGAGAAAATATGCAAAAAATTCATTCGCAGTGCCGGCTGGAAGGGAAGAAGCTTTACCATTTCCGCATTGGCTGGCGAGGGGTGCAAAGAGCTGACGTATGCGGTCATGGCGTATCTTGAGCAAGCACCCGCGGATGAAAATCAGGAGCCGGCAAAACTTGCAAGCCCGCCTGCTGAGGAACCTGGCGACAGGTGAGACACCTGACCTGGAAATGAGCTTTACCCAGAGCCTTTACTCGGTCTTTGCGAGCATTTTCTTTCGCACCCAGCGTTTCTTCTGCCAGATAATGACCCCGGTGATGGAGAGCATCGCTACCAGCAGCCCCATTGCCGAAATGAAAATGCGCCCGGGCAGGCCGATAATACGGCCGGAGTGCAAAGGGAATTGGGCCTGCAGGAAGATGTCCCCCGCACTGCCCGTGCCGGGTATTTTAAGCCCGGCGAGATTTCCGGTCTTGCCGTCGAAGTACAGAGATGGGTTGCCCAGCCCGACATCGCCATGCTCATGCCCTGGTTCAAAGAACGTTACTCCATAGATTCCGTGCTCAGGCACATAAAATATACCGCCTGGAGGTGTACTCCAGCCAAGCTTTCCAGCTTCAGTAATGGCAAGCTGGAGGATATGTCGTCGGCTGACTACCGGCTCGATGGGTTGATCAGGGGGACTGGGCGTACCCGTAAAAGGACTCGGTGTCAGCGTCGAGAACAGCGATACCAGTGGCCGCATTACCTGCCGATCGAGGTTCATCGAGACAGCGGTGACCGCGAGAAGCAGCAGAAATCCCCACACCCAGACTCCACCGGAGCGGTGCAGGTCAAAATTCAGCTTGGAACGCCCCTGCCGCCAACGGAATGCAAATGATTTAGGCCATGCGTTCGCGTTGGGAAATGAAATCCACAGTGCGATGAAGCAATCCAGAGCCCAGACCATTGCGAGAATACCCATGAACAAAATGCCAAGCTCAACACCGAATCCATCTGGGATGTGCATGCTGTAGTGCAGCTTGTACAGAAAAGGAAGCAGGTTCTCACGGCTGAGCGAAATCTCCCCCCACATCCGCTTTCCTCGCACCTCCCCATCCACGGGATCAAGCGCAATATTATTGAAATCAAGCTCGAGCGCCTTGCCCGTGACCGGGTCGAGGCGCGGGCTCACTGCGAGGGCGAGATTATGCCCGGGCTCAATCGCCAGCGGCAGCCACGTTATCAGCAACCGCGGATCAGCCGCTTCCAGCTGTTCGGCAAGCACTAACGGGGACCGGGGAACACCTTCGCTTTGTGATTCAAATAAATCCGGATTGAGCCACTCATCCAGTTCATGGTCCCATGAGATGATCGCACCGGTAAGACCGGAAATGAACAGGAATAAGGCCAGAAAAAGTCCGGTCCAACGATGCACCACGACGAAAATATTGCGGCCAATGGAAAGTTTACCGGCAGATTGTCTCGCTGGTGATCCGACTGAATCAGGCATCGCAGATGCGATAATTCGTTTCACGGCGTTAAACTATGCTGCCGAGCGCAAGCGGAGGCGCCGTGCCGCTGTTTTTTGTCGCACTGTCTTTCATCGGTCCCCGGCTATTGAAGGTCAAGCATCCGCTTTCCATGCGTACAAGGCGGTCGGCGAGGTGAAAATAACGGTCATCATGCGATATTACCAGTATCGCTTTGCCCATGGCACGCAGTTCGGGAAGCAGCTCACGGTAAAACACTTCCTTGAATACCGGGTCCTGATCCGCCGCCCATTCGTCGAACAGAAAAAACGGACGATTTTCGAGATATGCTATCACCAGGGCAAGACGCTTGCGCTGCCCTTGCGACAGTGCCAGGGTACTAAAAGCGCCATTCTGCACTTTAACCTTATTTTGCAAGTGCAGTTTGGCTAGAAGCCGGTTACCTTCTCTATCAAGATCGGCCGTGCCTACTTCAAGCAAGCGATCGAAAAGATGAAAATCGGAAAAAACCGTCGAAAAAAGCTGCCTGTAACGGTCACGATTGCTCTCATCCACTACGCTGCCGTTCAGAACTATCCGGCCTTCCTCCGGCGGGTAGAGTCCAACCAGAAGTTTAGCCAAAGTGGTCTTGCCGCTTCCATTACCCCCAACCAAAAACGTAATCTCTCCCGGACGAAAATCCAGATCTATAGGGCCTAATGTAAACAATTCATCGCTCTGTTCGTGATAATACCGGTGCAATACTCCCTGAAGTGCGATGGATTGCAAAGCAGGGGAAGATGAGCCGTCGGTCTGCACCTCGGAGGTAACCATTGCCTGTGTTATTTCATCAATCCGCTCAGCAGAAACCTGAGCCATATTAGCTCGTGGAATGCTTAGCAGGAGCGCTTCAAGCGGCCCTATCATGTAAACAAACACAAGCGCGTAACCCGTCATGATGAGCACCCGGTCGGGGCCGTCGCTTACCAGAGCGAATAATACCATTCCAATAAAGGCATATAGCAGGAATTGTGCCCAACCACCCGAGGCGACGAAGACCGACATGCCAAAGGTTCTTTCGCGACGCACGGTTTCGATCGAACTGGAGAGCACCTCGTCATAAAATGCCTTCCGTTTGTGGCGGTTCAACCGAAGCTCCTTTGCCCCGTCCGTTAGTGAACGAAAATAGGAAAATAATTGATCCTGCTCGTTAGCCGCGATATCCAGGTGACGTATTGCGCGCAAATGCGCGAGGTGATACCCCACTGAACCCAGGCCAACAACCACGAGGGCAAGCAGAAACACTTGCCAGGAGAGCCACGCCATATAAAGGAGGCAACCGGCAACAATCACCGCATTCATCAGGATGACCGGAAAGCTGACAAAAAACTCTGCAACTCGCGTGGAATGTTCGGCAAGTGCTGATTGTATACGCGCGGACCCAATTGACTCAAGCTGCCGGTAATCGGCGGCCAGTACGCGTTGTGCCACAAACCTGCGCAATTCCGCATTTGCGCGCTGGCCCAAACGCTCGAAAAGAATGGCCGCACCGACATAGCTCAGCATTACTGCAATGGCAGTTGCAATAAAGATTAGCGCCATTGTTCCACGTTCCGGTTCTGCGGCGGTGAGCGCGGAACTGATTTGCGCAACCAGAAGCACGCTGCACGCGCCATGAAACACGGTCACTAATGAAGCGCCAGCTAATGATACCCTGGACTGGTTGATCAGATACTTGAGCATGTTTATCCCGCAATAAAGATGATATGAGAGAGACGAATGAGAATCATAGTTATTCACGGTTTACCGATTTCTTAATAATCATCGAACAGACATCCTATTGCGACCCAGCTTTCGGATTGCTATTGGATGACCGGTCTATCCATTGCAGCGTCCCAGCTAAATCGTACATTTCCTCAAAATGGCATCCAACTTACTTCTCTTCACTTCCACGTCTCGCACGAATACGCATTAAATGCGACTGCAATTGTAAAAAATAATGTTTCTCATTCGTCTTAAGCAGAATAGCAGCGGTTCTAAAAATACTTGCATTGAGGAAACCATAGATGGGACATATACACGAGCAAGGCCAGCATCTGTTAGCTCGTGCTACGTCCGTTAATTGCCGTCCCGACAGGATCGGGTATGTGGCGACGCTCGATGGGAATACATTGCTTTTACAACCAGTGAGCGGTGCCGAAATTTCGCAGTGGCAACTTGATCATGAAGCGGGCCATCTAACATTGGCATCGATAGGGTCTCACGCTGAAAAACCGAAGCACGTGGAAGTGTTGGCGGCAATTGAAGCCGCCTTCGTGAATTTTCCTGCTGCAGGTAAGCTGGATATCCTGACCCCTTTCGACCAGGTTGAGGAACTGCTTCGGTCCGGGCTTCTAATTCGAGACAAGAGCAATCAGCTCGGGGTCAACATTGAGCTTTTCTGGCAACAGCCCAGGATGTGGCTGGCTTCGCCCCAGTTATATGCTTTTCCCCTGACCTATTTGTTCAGTCACGGCCGTCGGCATCCACTGCGGCCTCCCAAACCGGCCGGCGTGGTCTACCAGCGCCACATACCCTGGCTTGACCGCACCCTATCATTCCGAACAGTGGATCTTCACCGCGACCTCGAGCGCTTCAACCGGTGGATGAACGAACCAGTGGTGGCAGCCTCCTGGCGCGAAGAGGGCGATCCTGCCAAACATCAAGCCTATCTGCAGAATATCGATGCAGATCCTCACGTTACAGGACTTATCGTCAGCCTGGATGAAGAGCCATTTGGTTATTTTGAGGTCTACTGGGCAAAAGAAGATCGAATCGCTCCTTTTTATGATGTGGATGACTTCGATCGCGGCTGGCATGTACTGATCGGAGAACCTCGTTTCCGCGGCAAGCCCTTTGTAACCGCCTGGCTGCCGTCGATCTCCCATTACCTGTTTCTCGACGATTGCAGAACGCAACGCATCGTCATCGAACCGCGCTCTGATAATCACAAAATGATTCGCAATCTTGCAAAATGCGGCTATGCGAACTTGAAGGAGCTCGATTTTCCCCACAAACGCGCCATGCTCGGCATGTTATTGCGGGAGCGCTTCTTTGCAGAACGGCTGTGGGTTCCACGCGATGTCATCGTAACATCCTGTTCCACATCTTCTTTATCCTGAGGATATCGCAATGCAAATACATGATCTGATCGGTATCGGCTTTGGCCCCTCCAACATTTCGCTTGCCATTACGCTGGAGGAAAAGAAGCAGGAAGGGTACGACATAAACTCTTTCTTTATCGAGAAACAGCCCAGTTTCGCCTGGCATGCCAATATGATGCTGGACAATACGCATATGCAGATTTCCTTTTTGAAGGATCTGGCAACCATGCGCAACCCGTCCAGCCATTTCACGTTTATCAATTATCTGCATCAAAAGCAGAGGCTTCAGGACTTTATCAACCTGAAAACCTTTTTTCCCAGCCGCCACGAGTTTAACGACTACCTTGCATGGGCTGCGTCGCATTTCAACGATCGGTGTGCTTATGGCGAAGAAGTTCTGGAAGTGCTGCCTGAGAAGCGAAATGACGAGGTTACGCTACTGCGCGTTCGCTCGCGGGATGCAAATGGGATGATCCGGGAACGATTGGGGCGAAATCTTATTGTTAGCGTCGGCGGGGTACCAAGTATACCTGAGTGCTTCCGTCCACTGAAGGGTGACGTCCGAGTTTTCCATTCGAACAGCTACCTTCGCGAGATCGAACGACACAAGGACGCCAAAAGAATAGCGGTAGTAGGCGCCGGCCAGAGCGCTGCGGAAATTTTCATGGATTTGCACAATCGCCCAAGCGCCCCTCACGTCGACCTCATCATGCGCGCCCGCGCCATCAAACCTTCTGATGACAGCCCTTTCGTCAACGAAATTTTCAATGCCGATTTTACTGATTTCGTTTTCAGCCGCTCTGAGCGGGATCGCGCTGCTCTTCTGGAGGAATTCTGGCATACCAATTACGCCGCACCCGATCTCGTCCTGATCGAACAGATCTTCAATGCATTCTACCAGCAGAAAGTGACCGGTGATGCCCGTCACCGCTTCCTCCGACGCCACGAGGTCGTCAGCGTCCAGGCTTTACCGGAAGAAGGCATTCAGTTGCTGCTGCGGGACCTCAACGCGGGCCACGAGCATTGTGCGACTTATGATGCAATTGTGCTTGCAACCGGCTACCGCCGGGATTATCACAAATCCCTGCTGAATCCACTGTTGCCCTATATGAATAACTTTTCTGTCGATCGCAACTACCGGCTGAAAAGTACCCCGAATTTCAGGCCTGCAGTCTTTCTCCAGGGAGCCTGTGAATCGAGCCACGGCCTGAGTGACACATTGTTGTCGGTAACTGCCGTCCGAACCAATGAGATAGGGCACGCCCTGCTTTCTGAAGTCAATCAACCTGAGATTAAACAAACAGGAACACCCATACGAGCGGTCGCAAGTCGCTAAATTGCCCTTCTAAATCATCTTCCTTAAATGAGAATTATTCCTTAAAATAACTGCGCCCACCTCATCGATATGGTTAAATAGCCAGTCACGTCGGAAATATTTAAAAAAATTTTTCAACTACAGCAACTTCAAAAAATGAAAGCCTATAAAAAAACTATTAAAGGGCGCTGTCCACTTACCCACCGCATCCAACGCACCAAACTCGCAACCGCGCTACAGTATGCCCTCCTTAGCTTGTCCATGGCAGGATATGCCCATGCGCAACAAGCTTCTCCAGAACCGGCCAAGGCTGGGCAGCAGTCCGAAAGGAAAACTCTTCCGGAGGACGGTAGCACCGGACAATCCGCTATAGAACCACCATCTGAATCGAAAGAACAAACCTCTGGAGGGAAGGCCGCACCGGCTGCAAAAGATACTCAAAGGCCAGCTGAATTGGGCAAGCAGGAGGAAACCGTTTTGCCGACATTGGTTATCAAGGATACAGGACTTGATAAAATTGAGTACGGTACGAAAGATACCATGACGGCGACAAAGACGAAGACCCCGATTCTCGAAATACCCCAGTCGATGACCGTCATCACCCGCGATGAGTTGACCATGCGCGGCGTGCAACTCAATTTCACCGAAGCACTGCGTTACATACCGGGCGTAACCGCGGACCAGTTTGGATTTGAGGGGCGAGGTTTCGAGTATGTAAGCATGCGAGGCTTCAACTCCTTGAGCACTGCCAACTTCCGGGATAATTTAAGCCAGCAGGGAAGAGGGCTTTATTTCGCCGACTTCATCACCGATCCCTATTCCCTCGAGCGGGTGGATGTATTGCGCGGCCCCACTTCAGTCACGTTTGGGCGAGGCGACGCCGGGGGTATCGTGAACAGGATAACCAAGCTTCCCACTGCCACTCCTATCCGCGAGATCGAACTCCAGTACGGCAATTTTGACCGCAAGCGAATTGCCGCGGATTTTGGCCTGGCAAATGAAGATGGAACATTGATGTTCCGCCTTGTTACCTCCGCGCTCGATACGGACACCCAGGTACGCTTTCCCAATACAGGCGGGGACCGGGCCCAGATCAGGCGCTTTTACATCTCACCATCTCTGACCTGGCGCCCCACCAACAGAACATCCATTACTCTTTTTGGTGACATCCTGAACAACCGTAGCCAAGCGTCTGCCTTTTACCAAGCTGCGCCAGATGGCCGCCCTACCAACACGCTTCTGGGTGACCCTAACTTTACGCGGTATTCCACCGACCAGGCCTCCGTAAGCTACAAACTTGAGCACCATTTCAATGACAGCGTCACGGCGCGGCAAAACTTCCGTTTCATGGGGCTCAATGGCAGGTACAGGGAGATTGATCCCGGTTTCGATCCTGACACAGAAACCCGATTTGCCGCGGATGGGCGAACTCTGCGTCGCAGTGCATTCGGCACCCGGGAACGAGTGGATCAAACGGTGCTCGATACACACATCGAGGCTCGTGCTCGCACAGGTCCTTTCAATCATACCGCTTTGGTCGGAATCGACTGGAATCGCGTTGAGTCCACCCTCAAATATTTTGCAGCCAGTGCTCCAACCCCTTCCATTGATATTTTCAATCCCAACTATAACCAGCCGATGCCCACACCGGATTTGCTGGCCATCGATGGCGTCCAGAAGATAGACCAGGTTGGCTTTTACGTACAGGATCAAATCAAGTTTGATCAGCGCTGGGTTTTGACTCTAAGCGGCCGCCACGATAAGGTGTCGAGCGTTACTGACGTTAATGTTTTCAACCCCCAGCATACCGCGAGCAAAGATTCAGCGTACACCGGCAGGGCCGGCCTGACCTACCTTTTCTCCAACGGTGTCGCGCCTTATTTCAGTTATTCGCAATCTTTTTTGCCTCAATATGGGCTCAATTTTTTTAATAACAGTCCCTTCGAACCTACGCGCGCTTCGCAGTATGAAGTGGGCATCAAGTATCAGCCTCCCGGCACCAGAAGCCTGTTCACGGCAGCGTTGTTCGAGTTGACCAAAACCAACGTTCTGACTTTTGATCCTCGCTCACCACGTGGTCTTACGGAAACAGGCGAGGTTCGCTCCCGGGGCGCGGAACTGGAAGCAAGGACAGAGGTTTTTCGAGGCCTGAATGCGATTGGTGCTTTCAGCTATGTCGATGTCAAGATAACCGAAAGTGCCGAGGGCTTCGCAGGCAAAATGCCACTCCGCGTCCCCAACCTGACAGCCTCGGGCTGGCTCGATTATAACCTTGGCACGCTGAATGTCGACGCGTTGAGGGGATTCTTCATCGGAGGCGGCGTTCGTTATGTGGGCAGGGTATTCAATGATGATGCAAACACAAGCACCACCCCGTCGTTCACCCTGTTCGACGCGGTCCTTCGATATGATCACGGCCCCTGGCAATTTCTAATCAATGCGAATAACATATTTGATGAAAAATACTTTACTGCAGGTCCTGGCCCAGGCGGCGGGAGCTTCTTCCTGGGGTCGCGACGTACTGTTGTAGGGACATTGAAACTGAGGTTTTGATATGCTGGTAAAACCTTACTGCACGATGGCTGGGAGAACTCTTGGTGGGACTTGACCCTGATCTTGCCGCGTTTCTCGAACTGGTGGAAGTGGGCGCCAGCAATGGCGCCCCTCCCTTGCACGAACTGTCGCCCATGAAGGCTCGGGAGCAATACGACATGTCAACTCTAGTGCTGGACGGCGCCGGCATGGAGGTGGCGAGCGTCAATGCAATCAGCATCCCCTGCCGGGACGGCAGCAGGATCACGGCAAGACTTTATACTCCTATGCTGAGCGAGCCTCTGGAGGTGGTATCCTTTTCTGCCTTGCTTTACTTTCACGGCGGGGGATACTGCGTCGGCAGCCTCGATTCCCACGACTCCCTCTGCAGGGCTTTGGCGGCACTCACGCCCTGCTGCATAGTAAGCGTTGGATACAGGCTCGCGCCCGAATACCCATTCCCGACTGCTGTCCATGACGCCCAGGATGCCTACCAATGGCTTCTTTCTAACGGCTCCGCTTATGGTATCGATACGCAACGTATTGCTGTGGGAGGCGATAGCGCCGGTGGGACTTTGGCAACTGGATTAACGATTACGGCGCGCAACGAAGGCTGGCCCCAGCCCGTGCTTCAGGCGTTGCTCTACCCCTGTACAAGCGCCTGGCAAGATACCGATTCCCACCGCCGCCTGGCAAAAGGGTATCTGCTCGAAGCGCCGACGCTTCAGTGGATGTTCAACAATTATTTACGCGGCGAAAAAGACCGGAAGGATTGGCGTTTTGCGCCGCTGGAAGCATCCGATCTTACAGGCCTCGCTCCCGCATTTATTGCTTTGGCCGAATACGACCCCTTGCTGGATGAAGGTGTGGCGTACGCGGATAAGCTCAAGGCGGCAGGGGTGCCCACCCAACTTAAAATCTATGAAGGAATGACGCATGATTTCGCCCGCCTGGGTAACATCGTAAGCGAAGCGAGCAAGGTGCGTGAGGATATTGCTCGAGGGCTTGCAAGCGCATTTCATAATGGATCATATTAAATAGAGCTGACAACCCTTTCAATTCAATAGCCATCTACATGCGGCCGCGATTTTGCCAGTCTTCCGATTCGTCTTGGCCGTCTTTGATTGATCGCAGGAAGAAACAAGGAAATAGCCTCTCTTTCTAAACGTACCTCTCCGCCTGACCTATCTTTCCAGAAAATCACCCAGTTGAATAACAGGGGACAGACCTGCCTATCCCTTATTACTCTTTGATCAGCCCAGCAGGCAGGTGGGAATAAATCTACGTCGGCAAAAAAGTGCTTTGCGAATAAAGATCCTCCAAAGCCGATTTTATTCCCAGCAATAAAGGGCTAGCTCGCACAATCGCAAAGTGGTCCGTATTGATCTCGTTCGAAACCGGTTCAACCTGATCTATTTGCCGGGCAAGAGCCGATCTGTCCGACAATGGGCGTGCTGCGACCCACCAGCACGAGGGCGGAATGTTCAAGCGACTCAAGCTGGGCGCCTGTGCCGCGAGCGCTTTTAAATGCCGCGCGACAGTGAAGATACGGGCTAACTCCCCCGCTCCCATGTCCGCATAACCGCCAACCTCTGCACTGCTTGACCCCCCTGTGCCTCTTCGTGCCTGCTCCGCTAAAATCAGGGCTTCCAGCAGGCTTGATATTATTTGCTCCGATGGCTGCTCCACGCCGGTCACGTTGTCATTGGAGTAAACGCTACCCACGCCCTCAATTTTCGCCCCAGGCAACGCCACTGAAACAAAATCGAAAAAGTCCTGCCGCCAATCGTCGGGCTCAGGCTCGTCCACATCAGGGATAAAAGGATCGATGAGGCCGAGAAATGCAACCGTTTGAGCCTCCGCCTCAAGCGATGCAGCAATCATGGCGGCAAGGGTGCCGCCCAAGGACCAGCCAAGCAAGTGGTATGGCCCTTCCGGCTGCATCTGGCGGATGATTTGGCAATAATCCGCGGCCATTTGAGCCAGAGAAGTGTCACTATGCGCCGGGTTTGCCAACATGCGGCTGGGTAGTCCGTAGACTGTCCGTTTGCCGTGCAGCTGTCGCGCCAGGGGCTGATAATCAAACACGGTCCCAAATCCCGCATGAATACAGAATAACGGCTCGGCTTTCGCTTTCTCGCCCGGCTGGTTTAATAATAGCAACGTTTGTGTTTCCGCCGGAGCTTGCATGTCCAGGCCAAGCAAATCCGCGATCGAGGGACGCTGCATCAAATCCCGCAGTTTGAAATCGAACTTCGCGCCCGGCACGTTGCGCATACGAGCCATCACTTTCAGGCTGGAAAGCGAATCTCCACCAAGCGCGAAGAAGTTGTCCGTTTCACCTACGCGTTCCACGCCCAGCACTTCCTGCCAGATTTGTGCGAGCAGTCTGGCCTCAGGAGTAGAAGGCACTCGATAAATATCGCTGGCAACAGCACCCGGTTCGGGCAATCCATCGCGGTTCAGCTTGCCGCTTGGCAACCGGGGCAATGTCTCCAGCATGAGAATATGCGCGGGCACCATGTAGTCAGGTAGCCGTTTGGCGAGTTGCTGCTTCAGCTCAGCAGAAAAATCATGCGTGGCTTCGCCTTGAACCGGCGCAGCCGATGCAGCTGCAACGGGAACGACATAAGCAACCAGTTGAGGGCCTGTCGGGCCATCGTAGACCACAACCGCAACGTCCCCTGTTTCGTGGAGTTCGCGTATACATGCCTCGATTTCGCCCAACTCGATTCGAAACCCGCGAATCTTCACCTGGTGGTCGGCACGGCCGATGTACTCGATATTGCCGTCATCCAGCCACCGTACCAAATCACCCGTGCGATAAAGCCTCCCCCCGTTCGCATCAAATGGATCGGCCACGAAGCGTTCAGCGGTCATCCCTGTCCGTCCAAGGTACCCGCGCGCCAGTCCGTAGCCGCCGATATACAACTCCCCGACCACGCCCACAGGTACAGGCTGCATGTCTACATCGAGCACATACGCAGTACGTTCTCCTACCGGCCGGCCGATGGGCGCGTAGGCGCAATCGAAGCTGTTGCTCGCCTCCGTCTTCCAGATCAATGGTGTAACAACCGTCTCGGTCGGCCCGTACCCATTGATGAGAATGCGCGGCCGTAAGGTCTTCCGCACAAGGTCATAGGAGGCCTTGGGCATGGCTTCACCTCCGAACACATAAAGCTCTACCGGCGGCGGATCGCTGCGGGGCGCCGCCCATTCGGCAACTTGCCCCAAATATGCGGGTGGAAACGCAGCATTGGTAATGCCATAATTGTGCAGGGCATCGTACGTCTGTTCCGCCGTCCACAGTTCCTGGTCACGAACCGCCAGCCCTGCACCCACTGTCAATGCCGTTAACCAGCGCTCATGCGCTCCATCGAACGAAAACGACATGAAGAGCAGTTCGCACGAGTGCGGCGTCATGCCATATATCTCAGCCGTAGCGCGACAATGCATGCTTAACGGGCCATGCGCCACTGCTACACCCTTGGGAAGCCCCGTCGAGCCCGATGTATAGATAATATAGGCCAGGTTATGTTCATGGAGGGGAATGCTTGGGTTTTGGCTAGATTCAGCGGTTACGTCCAGTGAATCCAAGGCCAGTGGCCGCACCTTGGCATCACTGCCAAGCTTGCGCAACAATTTCTCTTCAGTCAAAAGGAGCGACATGCCGCTGTCCTTAATCATGAAGGAAAGGCGCTCGGCCGGATACTCAGGGTCAAGCGGCACATAGGCTCCGCCGGCCTTGAGCACGGCGAGCAGCGTGACGATCACCTCGAGTGAGCGCTCCATCGCCACGCCTACCCTTACGTCCGGGCCCATCCCCATACTAACCAGCTTATGTGCGAGTCGATTTGCCCGCATGTTCAATTCGCCATAGCAGAGCTCCCGCTCCCCCATCAGCAGGGCTATCGCTTCGGGTTGTTCAACTGCATTCTGTTCGATCAGGCGATGAACCGGCAGATGCGGGAGTTGAGAAAGTCCGGGAGTGCGGGTAGTCGATCCTAGCGAGAAAAGGTGATCGGGTTTTACTCCTTCCATCCAACCAAGCTCTCCAATCACCCGCTGCGGATGAGCCACCATTTCCCTCATCAGGAATTCCATATGTTCGCGAATCTCCAGCGCGAATTCGTCTGGAATGTTGGCTTGTCCGTAGCAGTACTCAATCTCCAGCATCTCGCCCACAACGACTTGCAAATCCATCGCATACCCGGTAAGCCCCTTGCCCTCTACTTCACCGAAACGAAGGCCATAAAGTTCATTACCGCGCATCGCCTCGTCTATGGGGTAATTTTCAAACACGACAATGCTGTCGAATAAAGACTGTCCAGGCGAGCCCGCCCAACGCTGAACCTCGGCGAGCGATGCATGCTCATGCTCACGCAGTCTTGCATTCGTTTTCTGCAGCAGGCTAAGATACTCTACTACTGTCAGCTCACTGCGGCGCTCGACTGGAACTGGAATCGTATTGATGAATAATCCCAGGATCTCGTCAGCTTTTGGCAGACTCGGCGGGCGGCCCGCTACGGTTGCGCCGAATACAACAGTATCCTTGCCCGTATAGCGCTGCAAAAGCAGCGCCCATGCCGCCTGGATGACCGTATTGAGCGTCACCTGGCGCCGTTGCGCAAATGCTTTCAGTTGGAGCGTTTCCTCCGGATTCAGACGAGTGTAGATCTGCGCAAACCCTGATCTCTTATCTCCCTCCTTCCTCTTGCCCAACCTGTTCGTCGCCTGAGCTAGTATAGTGGCGCCTTCGATCCCTCGAAGTTCAGTTTGCCAAAAAACTTTGGTTGCCTGTACATCCTGTCTTGCAAGCCAATGTACATAATGACCGTAGTCCGGCCCGGGCGCGACAAGCGTTTCGCCGCCGTAGCAACGCAGCCACTCGCTGATCAGCATGGAGTCACTCCAACCGTCCAGCAGGATGTGGTGCTTTGTCCAAACCAGGTGATAGCGGTCGTCAGCAATACGTATGAATGCAAGCCGGACCAGCGGTGGTGCAAGAAAGTCAAATTCTCGCGTCAGGTCTTCCTCAGCGTAAACAGCAATCCGGGATTCCAGTTGATCCAGGCCACGCCAGTCCAAGTGAACAACAGGTACATCGACCTGCTTGAATATAATCTGCAGCGGACGGGCCAACCCGGCTTGCCACAGAAAACCAGTACGCAATACCGGGTGTCGAGCAACCATTGCCCGCCACGCATCTGCGAGCCGCTTGGGTTCAAGACCTTCCACTTCGACACTGATCTGATTCACATAGAGGCCAGTACCCGTCGCTTCTAATGTATGAAACAGCATTCCTTCCTGGGTGGGGGACAAAGGATAAATGTCCTCAATTTCATCATCTGTGAAAGCAAGCATGCTGATTGCTTCGGTTCTCAGATAATCGCGCAGATAACCGCGCTGCCGCCTGGCCACCACTTCGGCTGGTTCCTGTATGGCTTCGGTCACTTTCGATAGTGACGTGATGGTCTGCCGTTCAAACAATTGCCGGGGAGTGATCTTCCAGCCAGCACGGCGGGCTTTGGTGACAATCTGAAGACTGAGTATGGAGTCTCCCCCCAGTTCGAAGAAGTTGTCATTCCGCCCCACCTGCCCCACGCCCAGCACTTGCGCCCAGATCCCGGCCAGCGCTTCCTCCACTTCCCCCTGCGGCGCCTCGTAATCAACCGTACCCACAAATTCCGGCTCAGGCAATGCCTTGCGGTCCACCTTTCCGTTCGGATTGAGCGGCAGGCTCTCCAACACCACAATTGCCGACGGAATCATATAGTCAGGCAAAACTTTCGCCAGCGCTTCGCGTAGTCGCACAATGTCCACATTCTTGCCTGCATGCGGGGAAACATAGCCCACCAGCCTTGCACCGCTTGGCCCTTCTCCAGCGATTACAACAGCTTCCCTGACATCAGGCTGAATAAGCAGTTGTGCCTCTATCTCGCCCAACTCTATGCGGAAACCCCGTATCTTGACCTGATGATCCAGTCGCCCAAGGTATTCAATCTGCCCGTCTGCCCGCCATCTTGCCAAATCCCCTGTGCGGTAAAGCCTCCCGCCCTCCTCATCAAACGGATCAGCAATGAAACGCTCTGCCGTCAGGCCCCCGCGGTTGAGATAACCCCGTGCCAGTAGATCTCCTCCAATGCACAGCTCACCTGGAATCCCCGATGGGACAGGAGTGAGATTGGCATCCAGCAAGTAAATATTGCGGCCCGCAAGCGGCTTGCCGATGGCCACTTTCGTCAGTACTGCCTCGTTACCACGCGAATAATTGCTGCAATCGCAAGCGGTCGCTGTCACGGCTGCCTCGGTGGGTCCGTAGGTATTAAGGAGGGTGACCCCGTCAAATCCAGCATGCTTCCAAGCTATAAGCCCTTCGGGGGACATCGCTTCACCGCCTGCGTGAACCTGCCGCAATAAGCCATAGTCACGCGGTCCGATTCTGGCGAAGTCCTGCACCAGAAGAAACCAATATGCTGTAGTCAGATCCGCCACCGTTATCCGCTTATTGATCAGCTCGTGGTAGAAGGTATCGCTATCCCATAGCATAGGGCCGCGCAAGACAACCCCTGCGCCGACACATAGGGGCGGAAAAAGCTGTTCGATAAAGCCGTCAAAATTGATCGTCGAAAATTGCAGCATCCGGTCCGAGGAAGCGAGACAAAAAAACCCAACCGCAACCTGAGCATGTTCGGCAAGGGCATGATGGGGCACGCCGACGCCCTTTGGCTTGCCGGTGGAGCCTGAGGTATAGATGACATAGGCGAAGTTGTCTCCATGCAGGGATACCGCCGGGTTGCGTTCGGACTCGCCATCGAGGTCCAGCACGTCCAGTTCCAGCACCTCGCATTGCGCCGACTGCGGAATGCGTCCCCTAATATGGCTTTGCGTCAGCAGCAAACCGAGCGCGCTGTCTGTCACCATGTAATCCAGCCGCTCCCGCGGATACTCCGGGTCCAGCGGAACATAAGCACCGCCAGCCTTAAGTATCGCCAAAAGCCCAACAACCATCTCGATGGAACGCTCCACCGCAATGCCCACCCTGGTCTCGGGCTTGACCCCCAGGCTCATTAAGCGGTGCGCCAAACAGTTGGCCCGCCGGTTCAATTCAGCATAGCTCAGCTCGGTATCCCCGAAGATCAGCGCCACCGCTTCCGGCCGCGCTTCAACCTGCCGCTCAATCAGCCTGTGTACAGGCTCAGTATCCCCATAACGCCGATCATTGACACCCCAGGCCCTGAGCTGCCCCCGCTCCGCCTCGCTCAAAATGTCAATGTCGCCAAGTTGCAAAGTCGGGCTTTGTGCGATCTGGCGGAGCAATCTGATGACCTGGTCTCCAATGCAATTCACTACATCCGCAGAGAAGTGCCTGCGGGCATAGCTGTAATGCAGATAAAGCGTGTCGCTCTGCATCACCGATATCGTCATCGGATAATTGGTCGTTTCGCGATTTCTGATTCCAGAGAAAACGAGCCCGCCAGGAGCGGATTGCTGCAAGACCTCGTCAACCGGATAATTCTCAAATACCAGGATACTGTCGAACAGCCCCTGCCCGCTCTGCCCCAGCCAGCGCTGAATCTCGTACAACGGCGTGTGTTCGTGCTCCCGCGAAGCCAGATTCTGCGCTTGCAAATCGCGTAACCACGTACCTGTCTCTTGCTCCGGCTGGAGCATTGCGATCATCGGCAAAGTGTTGATGAAGAGCCCCAGCAATCGCTCGGCTCCTGGCAGATCGGCTGGCCTGCCGGCAACAGTCACGCCGAAGCATACTGTTTTGCGCCCTGTATACCGATTGAGCAACAGCGCCCAGGCTGCCTGCACCAAGGTATTGACAGTAACACGCTCGCGTTTGGCGAACTCGATCAAACCCTCGGTAACAGTTCGCTCAAGTGCAGTAGCATGTTCGCCATAAGCGGTGTTTCCTGCAGAAATAGAGGGGGCTGGCAAAACATCGGCAAGCCGGGTTGGCTCTGCCGCCTCGCGTAATCTTTCCCTCCAGTACGCTTCCGATACCTTCGCATCGCAAGCATGAAGCCATTCAATAAAATCACGATAGCGGCCCCCTGATGCTGGCAGCGCGCTGCCAGCATAGTGCCGAAGTACTTCACCCGTGAGTTGGGAAGTGCTCCACCCGTCCAGCAGCAGATGATGGATCGTCCAGATGAGATGGTGCCTGTTGTCCGCAATGCGTACCAATGCCAGACGCATGAGCGGCGGCTTTGCCAGATCGAAACCGAGAGCATGCTCCGACTGGGCCAGTACCTCAAGATCCCGCTCCTGGTCCCCAGGGAGGCCGCTCGCCTGATTCCACCAGTCGTACTCCACAAACGGCACCTCGACGGTCTTCGCTACCCATTGCAGAGGTACGTCGCCCTGAGCCAGGAAACCTGTTCGCAACACTTCATGGCGATCCATCGCAGCCTGCCATCCAGCTTTGAACCGTTTTACGTCCAGCCCTTCAATATCTACCCTTAACTGGTTAAGGTAGATGCCGGCGTCGGCATCGAATACGCTATGGAACAGTATTCCCGATTGCATCGGAGAAAGTGGATAAAGGTCCTCTAGCTGGGCCGGGGGTACCGGCAAGCGATCCAACTCCTGCTGGGTGATCCCAGCCAGGGGGAAATCCGACGGGGTGACACCGTGAACATCACCGGTGCAATGCGCAATCAGCGCTTCGAGTTCGGCCCGGTAAAGGTTTATAAATACTTCAATCGTCGCTTTCTCGTAGCGTGCCTCGCTGTAGCTCACATCCAGGCTAAGCTCACCTCCATAAACGCTTCCGTTTATGGAGATTTCGTGTTCAAGCGGGGCAGCCTCATCCATTGAGTCCCCGACCGATTCGTCGGCCAGCATCCACAAGGCCTTCTCGTCGAAGCTCGCGTCGAATTGCCCCAGGTAGTTGAACACCACCTCGGCCCTGGGCAGAGATGCCAGCACTTTGCGCTGTTCCGGCGTTCCATTGTATTTAAGCACGCCGTAACCCAATCCCCTGTTCGGGATCCTTCTCAGGCTTTCCTTGATGCGCTTGATTCTCTGATCCAGATTCCCGGAAGGATCGAGCGCCACTGGATAAAGACTGGTAAACCATCCGACTGTTTGAGAAAGGTCGATATCGTACAGATCCTCGCGTCCGTGACCTTCAAGGTCGACCAGAATCTTTTTATGCCCGCTCCACCGGCAGAGAGCGCTTCCCAATGCGGTAAGCAAAAGATCGTTTACGTGAGTGCGGTAAGCCGCGGGCGCCTGCTTGAGGAGTGTCCGGGTCAGTGTCCGGTCCAGCCTGAGCGTTGCGCTGATCCGATGCCGAACAATGTTTGTGCCTTGAGGATTGTCGGCAGGCAGTACAACCGGCCAATCCGCCAGGCTTTGCCAGTAGGCCAGCTCTTCCGTATACTCGCGCGCGCAGCCCTGCAGCCGCCTGGTCCATTCCTCATAGCCGGCAGTGTGCGCAGGTAGCGTGATTGCGTTACTGGTTCGGGCCTGGCTGTAAGCAGTCTGCAAATCCTCGAGCAGAATGCGCCAGGAAACCCCGTCAATTACCAGGTGATGAATAGCCAGTAATAGTCGCTGGCCGCCATCAGGCATATCGATGAGCAAGGCGCGCAGTAGCGGGCCTTCCGTCAGGTCCAGGCTGCGCTGAGCCTCGGTACATAGCGCTTCCAAATCTACCTCGGTGGCAGCCCGGCGAATCCATAGGAGATCACACGCCGCCGATTCTCCAGGAAACTGTTGCCAGTTGCCGCTCTCGTTTTGCGTATAGCGAAAACGAAGCGCATCATGATGGCGCACCACGGCTTCCAGTGCTCGATCGAGATGGCCAGGATCCAGAGGCTGTCGGCTTTTTAGCAGCGCAGCCTGGTTCCAGTGATGTCGTGCAGGAATTTCCTGTTCAAAGAACTCAGCCTGGATGGGCAGCAGCGGCACAAGTCCATCAGCACTGCCTGTGCCTGCTCCTTCTTTCCGCTGCACACTTGCAGCCGCTTCCTGTACGGTTGCCGCAATTGTGGCCAGCGAGGCGATGGTCTGCCGTTCAAACAATTGCCGGGGAGTGATCTTCCAGCCAGCACGGCGGGCTTTGGTGACAATCTGAAGACTGAGTATGGAATCTCCCCCCAGTTCGAAGAAGTTGTCATTCCGCCCCACCTGACCCACGCCCAGCACTTGCGCCCAGATCCCGGCCAGCGCTTCCTCCACTTCCCCCTGCGGCGCCTCGTAATCAACCGTACCCACAAATTCCGGCTCAGGCAATGCCTTGCGGTCCACCTTTCCGTTCGGATTGAGCGGCAGGCTCTCCAACACCACAATTGCCGATGGAATCATATAGTCAGGCAAGGCCTTTGCCAGCGCCTCGCGCATCAGCGCAGCATCCACACTCGCGCCACAATGCGGTGAAACATAGCCCACCAGCCGTGCCCCCCCTCCCGCACCCTCCGCTTCCCGCGCGATCACCACCGCCTCCCGGATTTCAGGCTGCGCCAGCAGTTGCGTTTCGATCTCTCCCAACTCTATGCGGAAACCCCGTATCTTGACCTGGTGATCCAGTCGCCCCAGATACTCGATCTGCCCGTCTGCCCGCCATCTTGCCAAATCCCCTGTGCGGTAAAGCCTCCCGCCCTCCTCATCAAACGGATCAGCAATGAAACGCTCCGCCGTCAGGCCCCCACGGTTGAGATAACCGCGAGCCAGCCCAACCCCACCAAGATACAACTCTCCAGCCACGCCCCCCGGAACCTGGTTAAGATGAGCATCGAGAATGTACGTTTGTGTGTCGGTTATTGGTTGCCCGATCGGCACGTTGCTGTCACCCTTATCAACACATTCCCATTGAGTTACATCAATTGCCGCTTCTGTCGGCCCATAAAGATTGTAGAGCCCGACTCCCGGAAGTTTCCCGAATACCTTTTTCTCCATCTCCGCGGGTAACGCTTCACCGCTGCAAATGATCCGCCTCAAGCTAGTGCAAACCTCAATACCTTCATGCGCCACGAAGGCCTGTAGCATGGAAGGTACAAAGTGCAATGTCGTTACGTGGTGTCGCTGGATCAATGCAAGCAGTCGGGCTGGATCACGGTGATCGCCCGGCGACGCGACAGCCAGCCGCGCTCCATGCATCAACGGCCAGAAGAATTCCCAGACGGATACGTCAAAACTAAATGGGGTCTTCTGCAGCACGGTATCGCCGTGATTTAGGACATGAGCTTCCTGCATCCAGACCAGGCGGTTGTACAGAGAGCAATGGCGATTGCCCACACCTTTTGGTTTTCCTGTGGAGCCTGAGGTATAGATGACATAGGCGAGGTTTTGCCCGTGTAGAGAAACTTGCGGGTTGCTCTCTGGCTCATCCTCAAGATCAAGTACGTCCAGTTCCAGAACCTCACACCCTGACGAATGCGGGATGCGCGATTTGATGTGGCTTTGCGTCAAAAGCAGTCCAATGCCGCTATCCCCCACCATGTAATCCAGCCGCTCCCGCGGATACTCCGGGTCCAGCGGAACATAAGCACCGCCAGCCTTAAGTATCGCCAAAAGCCCAACAACCATCTCGATGGAACGCTCCACCGCAATGCCCACCCTGGTCTCGGGCTTGACCCCCAGGCTCATTAAGCGGTGCGCCAAACAGTTGGCCCGCCGGTTCAATTCAGCATAGCTCAGCTCGGTATCCCCGAAGATCAGCGCCACCGCTTCCGGCCGCGCTTCAACCTGCCGCTCAATCAGCCTGTGTACAGGCTCAGTATCCCCATAACGCCGATCATTGACACCCCAGGCCCTGAGCTGCCCCCGCTCCGCCTCGCTCAAAATGTCAATGTCGCCAAGACTGCGCTCGGGATGCCCGGCCAGTTGCTCAAGAAGATGAAGGTAACGCTCGCCTAACCGCTCGATGGTAGCTGACTCAAACAGCTCAGCGGCATAAGTGAAGATTGCCTCCAGCCTGCCATCAGGGTACTCAACCGTATCCAGGGTCAGTTCAAACTGCGCCGCCTGCTTGCTTAACTCATGGTCTTCCACTGTGAGCCCGGGTAACCGCTCCAATGCCCGGTAGTCTTCGCGCAGGTGGTTGTACATAACCTGAAATAGCGGGTTCTGATTCAGATTGCGTTCAGGTTGCAGGGCCTCAACCAGTTGTTCGAATGGAAGGTCCTGGTGAGTCTGTGCGCCAAGCGCGGCTTCACGGACTTCATTCAGTATGGCCTTCAGGGACATGCGTCCATCAATACGCGCGCGCAGCACCTGGGTGTTCACGAACAGGCCGATTATGTTCTCTATCTCAAACCGGTGGCGGTTGGCAACCGGCACGCCAACACGAATATCATGCTGTTCGCTATAGCGGTGCAGCAAGGCTTGAAAACCAGCCAACAATGCCATGAAGAGCGTCGCCCCCTGGCTTTGTGCCTGGCGCTGCAGGCCTACAACCAGGCCGGCCGGCAGCATGAATATGTGTCTCCCCGCTCGGTAGCTCGCAACGGATGGCCGGGGGTGGTCAGTGGGCAGCTGCAATACCGGATGCTCTTCCCCCAATTGGCTGCGCCAGTAGGCTAACTGCCGATCTTTTTCTCCCGCTTCCAGCCAGTTGCGCTGCCATACCGCATAATCGGCATACTGGATCGTCAACGCCGGCAAGGAAGGTTCCTGCCCCTCTCCCTCCTGCTGCACGCGCAATCGATAATGTGCGGCAAATTCGTCAATGACAATGCGGTTGGACCAGGCATCCGAGATGATGTGGTGCATCACTACCACAAGAAGGTGTTCTTCCGGCGCAATGCGGATAAGGGCTAACCTAAGCAGTGGGCCTTGTGTCAGGTCAAACGGCGTGGCGTTTATCCGGTTCGCTTCTTCGTACCCGCGAACCCTCCCCTGTTCTGCTGATAGATTAGAAAAATCAATCAGCAAAATATCGAGCCCGGACTCATCCTCAATAATCTGCTCAGGCAGCCCTTCCGCGTTGGCCCGAAATACCGTGCGCAGCGATTCGTGCCGCCTTCCCAACGCCTCAAAGCTCGAACGCAACGCTTCAATGTCGAGCTTGCCCACCAACCGCAATCCACCGCTTATATGATAGGCCGTACTCAACGGCTCCAATTGCCATAAAAACCAGTGCCGCTGCTGAGCGTAAGAAAGCGGGGCGGGCCCGGTAGAATCGCGTCGAGGAATGTTTGGTTGCCGTGCCGGAGCATTGGCACCAGTCAAACGTTGCGCCAGCTTCTTCCGTTGTTCGGGGGTCAGGCGTGCACGCCTTTGCGTAAGATCGCTACTATTCATGATGAAGCAAGTGGAACCTGGGAGACACCCCTTGATCTATTGGAGGAAATTACTTCAATAAACCCGAAATTTATGAGCATTCGATCTCGTCCAATAGTTTCGTTTCAACCAATTCGGCCATGCTTGCAATAGTAGGAGATCTGAAAAGATCCGCAGGGCCTATATCGACTCCAAAAGCCAACCTCACCCTGGAAAGCAGTTGAATACCTAGCAAGGAATCCCCCCCTAGCTCGAATAAATTGTCACGAACGCCCACGGCATCCACGCCAAGGAGGCTTTGCCAGATTTCTGCGATACTCTTCTCCAGTTCGCTCTCGGGAGCGACAAAAGCGGTCGGCAATACGGGGCGCGGATAGCGCTGCTGGCCACCCTCCTCAAACTGTCCGTTCTCCGCCAACACGGAAGGCCGCCCGACTAGATCTAACAGGTCTTCCTGGGTTTGGTCGAGCCGGGCATGCAAATCGAGGGTGGACAAGATCACCTGTGGTCGAGCCATGCTGTTGACAATACGCTCGAAAGCACTGGCACCTTCTTTCGGCGCAATTCCCATCCCTTGAGGCATCGCCATATTCGCTGCCATCCCCACTTCTCGCCAACCGTCCCAATTGACGGATATAACGGGAAACGTAGATTCAGGATCCTTCGTACGAGCAGCAGCGCTGGCAAAAGCGTCGAGATAAGCATTAGCGGCGCAGTAGTCTACCTTGCCAAGACCTCCTGCAACTGCTGCCAGCGACGAGCACAACAGCATGAAATCCAGCGGCTCGTCCTTGAATACAGCATGCAATGCTAGTGTTCCCTGTACCTTTGGCGCAAATGCCTTCTCGACCATCTCTTCTGTTTTCTCCGAAATGAGCCCACTGCCGACTTCGCCCGCTGAATGGATAACGCCATGAATGGCACCAAAGCGGCTGCGTGCCTGCGCAACGACCGCCTTCAGCCGGGCTTGAATGGCAACGTCGGCCTGCAGCACCAGCACTTCCGCGCCCAGCGCCTCCAGATGCATCACCTTCTCGATCTTGATGCGGGTTGGATCCGTTTTTTCAACTGTCGAGACCACTTTAGGCCAGTGCTCGCGGGAAGGAAGTGCGGAGCGGCCTAACAACACGAGTTTTGCCCGATGGTTTCGCGCGAGATGCTCAGCCAGCGTCAGACCGATTCCCCCCAATCCACCGGTGATCAAATAAACTCCGTTGTCTCGAAGAGACGTTTTCGTCGGCTGAGGGCAGCGGATGGGCTCGAAGGTTTGAATCCAGCGGTGTGGCCCTCGATAGGCGACCACGGATGTAACAGGATCTGCTTGCGACTCAGCGAGAATCTGCCTGACCATCCGGTTTTTCGCGACGCTGCTTGCCGAGGGCAGTTCGACATCGACAAGGCGGCATGTAAGGTACGGGTACTCTTGGGGAATAACTTTGCATGGTCCCAGCAGCAGCGCTTTATCCGGTCGAAGGGACTCACTGCCGGTGACGTCTTCTAGTTGATTGGTGATAACCGTAATTTCGACACTCGCATCCGTGGGAATAAGTTGCCTGGCGCTTTCCAGCGCTTGTGCAAGGTAGAACAAGATGAAGAAGTTCCTTGCCTGACCTCCCATGTTGACGCTCGGCTCGTCATCGCTGGTCAAGCTCCACAGGTGAAAGATATGACCGATGCTTCTGCCGTCGTTGCGCATGTTGCGCAACAGAAGATCATAGTCGTGCCGTTCTCCTGGCCGCAGGACATAGTGATCCTTATCCTGCCGGCGAAACGCGGCGCCTGTGGAAACGACGATGGGTTTTATTCCGAGGGTAAGCAAATGCCCGATCAGCGCAATGCCGAGATGGCGCTCATCTTTGAAGATGACCAGCGATCCGGCCTGATGAGGAAGACTGCCGTCTAACTCCAGGGTGTCGCCGCGACGCCATGAGGATGTGTAAAACCAGTCGTCCAGCGATCGAGCGGCCGGCATATCTTTTATCTGCAATCCTGAAGTTGCGACGTAGCCGGCAGGGCCGGCGCCCGCGCTTCCGCTCCCAGCGTTCTCGGTCCTCTCTTCGTTTTTGGCCTTGACCCAGTAGGACTGGCGCTCGAATGGGTAAGTCGGCAATGGGATACGGCAGCGACGCTCGTCGGCGTAAAAATTTCCCCAGTCGATACCTGCCCCACTGAGCCACAGGCGCCCCAGGCAAAGATAAAAGTGCGGTTGAGTCAGGTGCGCTCTGCCGGGATGAGGTAAAGAAGAAAGGATGAGTTGCTCCGGTTTTGCCTCCGGGTGCCGCTTTGCGAGGGTGCTTAACGTTTCGCCGGGGCCCACCTCCAGCAAAACCCGATCGGGATTGGTCAATAGCTCGCGCAGGCCGTCATCAAAACGGACTGTCCCGCGCAAATGACGCTTCCAGTAGTTTGGGTCAGTTGCTTCCTGGGAGGTAATCCAATCGCCGCTAAGATTGGAAAGGAAAGGAATCTTCGGCTGGCCCAGCTTGATTCTGGAGACCATATCCATAAATGCGGGCAACATCGGCTCTACCAGTGCAGAATGAAATGCATGGGAGACATGAAGGCGGCGAGTCCCGATACCCTGATTCCCTAGATCGCCTTCCAACGCTTCAATGGCTGTCACCGAGCCCGACAAAACGCACAGCTCAGGTCCATTGACTGCTGCAAGACCGCAGCTTTCGGTCAAATAACGGCTTATTTCCGCTTCAGGCAACATAACCGCGAGCATCGCGCCCGTGTCCATGCCCTGCAGCAAACGCCCTCTCAAGGCCACCAGGCGCAATGCGTCTTCAAGCGAGAATACGCCCGCCAGGCAAGCGGCAACATATTCGCCGATACTATGGCCTATCATTGCGGCGGGTTGGATGCCCCAGGACATCCACAACCGCGCCAAAGCATATTCGACTACGAAGAGTGCGGGCTGTGTGAGTTCGGTTTGCTCCAGCCGCGCTGACAACTCCGCCTTCCTTGCTTCATCCAGCTTTTCATCCGATACTTCGTCCCAAGCGGGGTATAAAAGCGTCCGCAAATCGAAATCAAGGTACGGCTCCAGCAGTTCGAGACACCGGTCGAATTCCCGACGAAAAACAGGCTCGTCCTGGTAAAGATCCCGAGCCATATCGACATACTGGGCGCCCTGCCCCGGAAAAAGAAATGCCACGGGGCGATTTTCGGATGTTACTTGTCCGGTAATAAAACGGTCTGCTGACCGGGTTTCCAAAACATCTATTGCATCACCATTGTCCCGGCAGAGCGCGATCGCCCGGTGGGCAAAACCTTTTCTTCCCGTCTGAAGTGTATAAGCTGTGTCCGGCAGCGATAAATCGCGATGCGTTGCCAGATGGTCATGCGAATGGGCAACCATCGACTCGAGAGCCTTGCTGCTGCGCGCCGACAGCGTGAGCAGTTGCCAGGGGCGGGAGGGGCCGGATGGCTCTACCGCCGGCGCTTCTTCCAGAACCACATGGACATTTGTACCCCCGATGCCGAACGAACTCACACCGGCGCGGCGCGGTGTCGATCCGTTCTGCCAATCCTGGCGCGCGGTGTTGACGTAAAAAGGACTGGCGGGAAAATCGATTTGCGGGTTAGGCTGCTCGAAATTCAGGCTGGGCGGGAGTATGCGGTGTTTCAGCGCCATTACCGTTTTGATCAAGCCGGCGACCCCTGCCGCTGCATCGAGGTGGCCCACATTCGTCTTGACTGAGCCGATGGCGCAGAATCCGCGTCCGTCCGTGCTTTCGCGAAATGCTTGCGTCAATGCCGCGATTTCGATGGGATCCCCTATCGTCGTCCCGGTGCCATGCGCCTCGATGTAACTGATCGTATCGGCAGACACGTCTGCGATAGCCTGAGCAGCCAGAATCACTTCCGCCTGGCCTTCGACGCTGGGTGCCGTATAACCCACTTTGGCCGAACCATCATTGTTGATTGCCGATCCTTTGATCACTGCATGAACCGTATCGCCGTCGGCCAGGGCGTCCGCCAGCCGCTTCAGCACAACAATACCCACTCCACTGCCGATCACCGTACCCGCAGCTCTTGCGTCAAAGGCACGGCAGTGGCCGTCGGGCGAGAGAATGGCGCCGGGCTGGTAACGGTAGCCCCCGTCATGCAACAAATTGACCCAAACGCCTCCAGCCAGCGCCATATCCGCTTCGTGGTTGAGCAGACCGCGGCAGGCCACGTGTACGGCGGCAAGCGAAGTCGAACAGGCGGTTTGCACAGTGATCCCGGGCCCGCGCAGATTGAGCTTGTAGGAGACGGTCGTCGTCATGGAATCCTTGTTATTCCCGTTCATCAGGCCCTGCAGGGAAGAAATATCCTCCATGTCCGAAAACCGTCCGTTGGAAAACAGGTTCAGCATCAGGTAAGTGTTGACCCCGCATCCGGCATAGACCCCGATGGGGACGGTGCAACGTGAAGCGTCATAGCCCGCGTCTTCCAAGGCCTGCCACGCCACTTCCAGGAAGAGTCGATGTTGGGGATCCGTTTCCGCAGCCTCTCGCGGGGTATAACCAAAGAAAGAGGCGTCGAAAAGGTCGACACCAGGTAGTTCGGCGCCCGCTTTGATGTAGTGCGGATCATCCAGCTTCTCGCGTGAAACACCACGCGCCAGCAATTCCTTGTCAGTAAAGAAGGTGACCGACTCCACCCCATCCTGCACGTTGCGCCAGAAAGCCTCCACGTCATCAGCGCCAGGGAAACGGCCTGCCATCCCGACGATCGCAATATCGATATCGGCTCTCTCCGACAGTTCTTCCGTATGATCCATCAATGATTTCTCCCTGCTCTCTGCTTCCGTTGAATGAAAGCACCTCTCTGCCGCTGCGCCCGCTCCTGGTGACGATGCAACGATAAGTGCTCGTTGCGATCCTGGCTGAGAAACTTGGCCAGGCCCGCTACCGTGGTGTATCTGAAAAGGTCGATAATGGCGATCCGGGTTTTCAGGCGCTCTTCAAGCTTGCCTTGGACCCTGATGAGCAACAGCGAATGCCCGCCGAGATCAAAAAAGTTGTTGTGTAGTCCTACACGCGGAAGCTCCAGGACTTCCCCCCAGATTTCCGAGATCATCGTTTCCGTAGCGTCGATCGGAGGCTGGTAATCCAGGTGATCAAACTGCTCCGCCGAAGGTAAGGGCAGGGCATTACGGTCGACTTTACCATTGGGGCTGAGCGGCAGCGCATCGAGCAGCACGAACGAACCGGGAAGCATGTAATCCGGGAGCACAGCAGCGAGCGCGGCCTTAAGCATGGATGCGTTGAGTACCACGCCTTCGTGAGGAGCTACATATGCGACGAGGCGCGTCCCACTGGGGCTTCCCTGCGCCAACACCGCCGCTTCGCGCACACCCATCTGGGACAATAGTTGGCCTTCGATCTCACCCAACTCAACCCGGAAACCCCGGACCTTGACCTGATGATCCAGCCGGCCGATGTATTCGAGTTGACCATCGCGCCGCCAGCGCACGCGATCTCCCGTTCGGTAAAGGCGCCGCCCCTCTTCCTGGGTAAACGGGTCGGCGATGAAGCGATCTGCGGTAAGACCGGGACGACCGAGATACCCTCGCGCCAGGCCCGATCCGCCGATATAGAGTTCGCCAGCACAGCCTGGAGGAACAATATTGAGCTCCTCATCGAGCACATATAACTTCCGGTCGCCGACGGGTCGCCCGATTGGGGCAAAATCACCGGCGAATTCCGTCCCAGTAGCTTGAGAGGTGGGGGCTATCCAGGCGGCTGGCGTAATGACAGTCTCGGTTGGTCCATAAGCATTTACAAGGCGAGCATTCGGAAAAGCCGCTTGCGTAGCCGCCAAGTCGGCTGCAAACCACGCCTCCCCGCCCGCTATGCAAGTACGGACCGAGGAGGCGTCATCAGGCAGCAATGGAAGCAGCAGACGTAAATAAGCAGGCGGCAAATGCAGTGTGGTTATGCGATGCCCTCCGATCCGATCGACAAAACCATCGCCGGCAAGGTCTGTTGCCGATGAGATGACAAGGGTTGCGCCTTCACACAACGGGGTAATCCATTGTTCTGCGGCAGCGTCGAAATTCATCGAGAAAAACATGAGTTCGCGATCGCCCGGCCGCACGTCGTAGATTTCCCTAATAGCGGCCAGATGCATTGCCAGGGGACCGTGGCTCACACCCACCCCCTTGGGCCTGCCGGTCGATCCGGAGGTATAAATCACATATGCGAGGTTATCGGGATGCAGCGCGATCTCCGGGTTGGTCTCGATACCGCCATTCAAGTCAAGCGTATCCAGTTCCAGCACCAGCAAATCTGCCGAATCCTGGATACGATCCCTGAGATGGGATTGCGTCAACAGCAGCCGGACGGCGCTGTCCTCCACCAGATAGTTGAGGCGTTCGCGCGGATAGTCGGGATCGAGCGGTACGTAAGCGCCCCCTGCTTTGAGGATGGCAAGCAGGCCGACGATCATTTCAATGGAGCGTTCCACCGCGATGCCGACCTTTATTTCCGGCTTGACACCCAGCCGGACGAGCCGGTGGGCCAAGCCGTTAGATCGACAATTTAGCTCCCGATAGGTTAACTCAGTATCCGCGAAAATCAGGGCGCAGGCGTGGGGGTGTTTTTCCGCCTGCCGCTCTATAAGCTGGTGTACCGGTTGATAAGCCAGTTGATGAACTGAAGGGCGAGGCTCATTTGTTCCCCAGGCTTGGAGTTTAGCGGTATCGCTTTCATTTAGCAGGCCAACATCCCCGATTGCCGTCCCCGGCTGTTCGGCGAGTGTGCGGAGCATGCTGACGTAGTGACGCCCCAGTCGCTCAACAGTCGTGATATCGAAGAGTTCGGATGCGTAGATGAAGCTTGCGCTAACGCTGCCGACTGGCGACTCGACCGTCTCCAGTATGAGTTCGAACTGGGCTGCCTGCTCGCGAAGGGGGTAGTCCACCATCTTCAGCGTCTTGATCTGCTCGAGCTTGCGGCGGTCGCTGATCAGGTGATTGATCGTTACCTGAAACAGCGGGCTGTGGCTCAAGCTCCGCTTGGGCTGCAATGCTTCGACCAGTTGCTCGAATGGCAAATCCTGATGGGCTTGGGCATCAATTGCCGCTTCCCTTATTTGACCCAGAAGAGCCGACAGTGCCATACGGGCGTCAATCTTGCCGCGCAATACCTGGGTGTTCACAAAAAAACCAATCAACCCAGCGGTTTCAATCCGGTTGCGATTGGCAACCGGTACGCCAACGCGAATATCCTGCTGTCCCGTGTGGCGGTAGAGCAACGCCTGAAAGGCGGCCATCAATGCCATGAAAAGCGTTGCACCCCGGCTTTGAGCAAGTCTACGCAAACTGCTCAACACATCGGGCGGCAGATCGAAGACGTGGCGTTCCGCCTGATAATTTGCAACTGCCGGCCTTGGACGGTCCGCGGGCAGTTCCAATACCGGATGCTCGTTACCCAGGTAATCGCGCCAGTACCCCAATTGCCTGTCTTTCTCCCCCTCTTCCAGCCAGTTGCGCTGCCAGCTGGCATAGTCGGCATATCGGATCGGCAGCGCATCGAGACGAGGCGTTTCGCCTTGCGCATGAGCCACGTAGCCAGCGGCGAGTTCATCAAGCAATATCTGCATCGAGGCCCCATCCGAGATGATGTGATGCATGACCATCACCAGGATATGTTCATCCCCATGCTGAACCTCCTGCCCACGCCCGTCCTCTCGCATCAGGATCAACGCCACTCGCAGCAGTGGGCCTCGGGTGAGATCGAAGGGGATTGAAATAAAGCGTTCCGCCTCTTCCCGCGCTCGCGCTTCCTGCTCTGGCCCGGGCGTTTGGGTCAAATCTATTCGCGAAATGCGTAATTCCGATACCGGCTGGATCATCTGCTCAACCGATCCATCCTCTCCCGAGCGAAAAATCGTGCGCAAGGATTCGTGGCGCGCGACCAACCCGTCGAAGCTCGCCTGCAATGCCGGCACATCCAAAGGTCCCCACACTCGCAGCGCATGCTTGATATGGTATGCCGTGGACGACGGGTCCAGTCGCCAGAGAAACCATAGACGCTGCTGGCCGAAAGACAGGGGCGACGAGCTGTCTGCGTTAACTGCGTTAATCCTGAACGCGACCGGAAACAGGCTGACGCTGGCGGTGCGCGGTAGAGCACCTGCAGACAGAACCCGCCTGATTTCGA
The DNA here is from genome assembly GCF_900115125.1 of Nitrosospira briensis. Taxonomy (GTDB): domain Bacteria; phylum Pseudomonadota; class Gammaproteobacteria; order Burkholderiales; family Nitrosomonadaceae; genus Nitrosospira; species Nitrosospira briensis_A. Next base: position 61,505 of record NZ_FOVJ01000009.1, read on the forward strand.
CTGCACACTCGTGCAACCTTGGATTTTCAAACAGACTGCGTATGGGAAAATCGATATTCCATTGCTCTTCAATACGCGCCACAGCCTGAACCGCTGCGAGCGAATTTCCGCCACTGGCAAAAAAATGGTCCTCGCGCCCCGGTCGCCCCCGGTTCAGGACGGTTTCCCATATGCCCCCGAGCTTAATCTCGGTTTCATCTGCCAGGGCCGGTGCGGCTTTATCGCTGCCGCCGACCACATAATCGCCGAACTCGTAAATTGCATAGGCGTCAAGCGCGCGCTCTCGCCATCCTTGCCTACACGCGGCCCGCTGTAATTTTCCACTGGAGGTCTTGGGCAGTCCCCCGGGGTTCAGCAGCACGACAACCGACAAAGGCTCGTGGCAGCTTCCGCTTACGGCTTCGCTCACTGCTTGCACTAAAGTTTCGACGGCAATAAGCTTCTGCATACCGCGGGATATCTCCACGGCTATTCCAATGCCTTCCCCATTTTCAGTTTCTACCGAAAATGCGGCAACCCTGCCCTTTCGCGCGGCCTCAACCTCATCTTCAACTACCTGTTCGAGGTCCTGCGGGTAAATGTTCTGGCCGCGTATGATGATAAGATCCTTGTGCCGTCCCGCGATATAAACTTGCCCTTTATAGAAGAATCCGAGATCGCCTGTGCGCAACCAGCGCTCGCCTTCATGGATAACGAACGTGTCGGCCGTTTCCCTGGCGCGCCGCCAGTAGCCAAGGGTAAGACTTGCCCCGCCTATCCAGATCTCACCCACCTGGCAGTCGGGCAATGCGGCAAATGTTTCCGGATTCGTCATCCTGACGGCATGACCTGGTACGGGCACTCCGCAGGCGACCAGCCATGTTCCTTCCTCCGCCACCTCGGCAATGCCTTGCGCCAGCATCTCGGTCGAGAAGCAATGTGCCTCTACTCCGTCTCCGCGCGTGCCACCGGTAATCATCAGTGTTGCTTCCGCCAGTCCATAACAGGGATAAATGGTCCCCGTGGAGAATCCCACCGGCGCGAAGCGCTTCATGAACGCCCTCATAGCGCTGTAACGAACCGGTTCCGCCCCACAAAAGGCGACCCTCCACGCCGACAAGTCCAGGCCCTGCAACTGCGCATCTCTTACACGCTCGACGCAAAGCTGAAAAGCGAAGTTTGGCGCGCCGCTGATTGTCGCCCGATGGCGCGAGATGGTCTCGAGCCATCGTACCGGTCGTTCGATGAAAAACTTGGGTGTGAGTAAAATGGCAGGGATTCCCCGGTGGACAGGCTGCAGCAAACCGGCAATCAGCCCCAGATCGTGGTAAAGGGGCAGCCAACTGACGAATACATCGTCTTCGCTGATGGACAAACTTTGCTCGAAAGTCTGTTCATTCACCATCAGGTTGCCATGGCTGACCATTACCCCTTTTGGTGTAGAAGTAGACCCTGAGGTATATTGCAGGAAGGCAATGTCCTCACCTTCCGGGACAAATGAGCGCCAGGCCGATGCGCCGCCAAGATCGACCGCATCCACCGCAAGCACCGTAGCTTTAGCGAATGGCGCCAGGGCTGCGCTATTGATCATTGGCAAGATTTCGCTCGTGGTAAGGATACAACGCGCCTCGGCATCGGATGCGATGGCTAGCAACCGGGCCAAATGCCGTTCGCGCACCGATTCCGGCGGAAAAACAGGCACGGCAATCAGGCCTGCGTAAAGGCAGGCAAAGAAGGCAATGACGTAATGCTCATCGTTATCGAGCAACAGCAATGCCCGCTCACCGGCTGCAAAACGCTCCTGTAATGTAGCAGCCAGCGCCCGGACATGGTGATCCAGGGTTCCATAATCGATCTTTTTATCGACCGCGGCGTCCCCCTCCTGATGCACCGCAATCAATGCAGTATCGCCTGCGCGCTCGACCGCAAGGCTCCGCAGATGCGTTACCATGTCTGCGGGATAAGTACGAGAGGAAAATGATCTTTGATTCATCGTAACCCTTTCAAGTGGCTCGGAACTGCCGAAACAATCCATACTTCTACGCCGGATGGAACAGTGTCAGATAGAGATAAGAGCTGAATGCGAGGGTGCAATGGCATTGCCTGCCAGACGCTGCACCAGAACGGGAAGAAATGCGTCTTCGTGCTGCCGCAGAAAGAAATGACCGCCCTCAAACCAGTCCACAGAGAAATCCGCCGCACTCTCGGATCGCCACGCGTCCAGTTTGGATGGACGAATCTCATCGGCGCGCCCACCAAAAACATGTATCGGTATCGGTAGCGGAGGTAACTCCGTATACCGAAAGCTTGCGCAGATGCGATAATCCATGCCGAGCAAACTGAGCGTCATGGAGAGCAGTTCTGGATTCTCGAATACTTCTTCCGGTGTTCCTTTCTGCTTGCGAAGGTCTGCAATGAGGGCGGCATCGCTATCCTTGTCGGCATACCGTTTCGCATCCTGCCGGGAGGGCGCTGCACAAGCTGATAACAGCAAGGCGATGGGCAGCGGACGCTTTCTCGTTTGCATGTAGTGCGCAATCCGATAAGCCAGCAGCGCCCCCATGCTGTGCCCGAAAAGTGCATACCGCTGCGGCGGGTACATTTCAAACTCATCGCACAAGCGTGCAGCGAGTGCATCGAAAGACCTCTCGGGTGCTTCATTCAAACGTCCGCCGCGGCCAGGTAATTCGATTGGCTGGATCTGGACCCATGAGGGTAGCCTCCTCCGCCACCTGAGATACATAGCGGCACTGGCGCCGGCACAAGGCAGGCTGAAAAGCGTTAGCGGGGCAGGCATCAGCGCATTTCAACCGCGGCTTGTTCTTCCATGAAGCGCCGCAAGCTAAGTGGACGCATATCGGTCCAGACTTTTTCAACATATTCCAGACAGCTTTTCTTGCTCCCCAGGACTCCGGTATCGCTCCATCCGCCAGGGATGGCTTTCCAATCAGGCCAGATTGAGTACTGCTCTTCGTGATTGATTAAAACGCGAAACATCCCATCTTCGCGGTCAAGGCAACTGGTCATGGCTTTTTTCCTAGGTTTGGTTCAGATTCACACAAAATCGAAATGCGTCTTAGTCTTATTTAGCTAGACGATTCAGCACGCCGGGAATTCAAGAAAATTGATTGGTGCTTACCTGAAGCTTCTGAAATTCGGCACCCGAAGCACGCCCAGCACCGGGCGCCGCCTGGCGAAGGGAATTTTCAACGATCGAATCCGCTTCCCGAGTCGGTTGTTCAGGTTTTTTCAGCAGGGGTTACACAGGTCAACCCATGCGCCTTGAAATGACGCGGGAAAAAGACCGCGGTCAGGTGCAGGGGGTTGCCGAAAATGATGCGAATTACAGTGCGATCATTCATTCGAAGGCGGGGTGGATGATGGAACGAAGACCGCAAGCAACCAGATGCGCGAGGCTTCTTCATAGGCGGCTCTATGAGAGGAATCCTGGTTCAGCCATGCGATCAGTTCTTTGAGGTCGGCGGAATTTGACGACCCATGCTCTCGTATTACCCACTCCACCGCTGTTTTCCAGACTATATCTTCTCGTTGCACGCCGGCCACACATCCATGTGAAATTGGTTCGACTTATCCCAATCATGAATCCATCGATTTTCGTGTTTAGCCCGTTAGGGCTTGAAAATCAGTATAGTGGATATGTCGCGCCTCAAGGATAAATATGCGAATCATGCAGACTGAAAGACCGCGCGGCAGTGATCCATTGCTTCATGGATCAAGGTATTTACCAGAGAAGTGGAGATGTGCAACTCGGCCGCAATCACGCGATGGGTCTGCCCTTCCAGGCGATAGAGTTCAAAGACGCGCCTCGTCCGTTCAGGAAGTTCGGAGATCGCCTTTGCAATGAGTGTCAGATGCTGGCGGCTGATTGCAATAGCCTCCGGTGTTCCGGTCAAGGATGGGACGTGTAGCCCGCCATCCTCGTTTTCGAAGAGATTCATTTCCAGCGCGGCTCGCCGATGATGATCAATAGCCAGGTTACGAACCATCTGAAACAGATACGCCAACGGTTGCTTGATATTGAAAGCCGCTGCCGCCTCCGAGACTTTCAGGTAAGCATCCTGTACCACATCCTCGGCTCGCTCCGGGTTACCCAGAATCTTCAGGGCGGCCCAGCGTAACTGAGACCTATGAGCCATGAACACCTCGCTTAAATCAACCTGTTCCTCAACCATCATCTACGCATCCCCCACAAAAGCAGATAATAACAATAACGAGAATTATTCTTATTATCATATAACAATTTTTGTTTTACAATATGGATAAATTTACGGGAGGTAAGTTGTAGCCGAGGAATTTTTGACGAGATCTCCATGAATTTGGTAGTTGTACAGAATTTGTTACAGCCCAGCGGTCTGGTTCGCCCATCTTTTTTACATGCGTTTATTCATGAAGCCGGGCGGGAACCCCGGCACACCCAGGAAGCGCGCACTACAGCCTATCTCGCGCTACAATCCGTCAATTCGCAGGATTGTGGACGGAAGCGTTTGCGGATAATAATGTTTACTAACCGGGAATATCGCTATCGTATCCCTCTCGAAATCCGCGTAGTGAAATGCCAAAGATAATTGCGATAAGCGTTATTTCGCTCTTCCTGCTTGGCATCGGGGGCTGCAAAACGGCGCCGCAGCGGCACGCCGGGGATGTGGGAGCTGCAATACCGGACCAGTGGCGTGCAAGTAGCGAATCGCCTCAACCGGCACCCGGGAACTGGGTCGAAACATTTGATGATCCCGGCTTGAGCGCGCTTGTGAGTAGCGCGCTGGCGGAGAACTATGAACTGAAGGCGGCCGCAGCACGGGTAAAGGCTGCAGTGGCCCAGGCCCGAATTGAGGGGGCGGCGCGATGGCCTCAACTTTTGCTGGTACCTGGTTACCAGCAGGCTCAGATTCGTGATGCGGGATTCGGATCGGCACGCTTCAGCGTTTTCGAGGCCATATTCAGCCTGAGTTGGGAACTGGATGTCTGGGGACGAATAAATGACTTGAAGACAGCGGCAATAAGAGAGGCGGATGCGACGGCAGCCGATTTTCATGGCGCCCGTTTGTCTCTTGCCGCCCGGGTGGCGCAGGGCTATTTCGAGCTGGCTGAAGCCAGGCTGCAGGCGGCTGTGGCTGAGCAATCGGTGAAGGATCGCGGTGTAATAGTCGACTTGGTACGGGGACGTTTTGCGCGGGGTTTGACAAAAGCGCTCGATGTGCGTCTCGCGCTCACCGATCTTGCCACTGCGGAAGCCGAACTCACCCAGTCACGCAACCGGATTCAGATAATTACGCGTGGGCTTGAGGTTCTGCTAGGGCGCTATCCGACCGGAGCCCTGCCGGAAACATACAAACTGCCAGAGCCTCCTCCCAGTATGCCCGCTGGGCTGCCTTCAGAACTGTTGGAAAGACGGCCCGATCTTGTCGCGGCATTTGATCGCCTGCGGTCGGCCGACTCACGTCTGCAAGGTACAAGGAAATTATTGCTGCCCCGGGTTGCGCTGACTGCTGCTGGAGGAATGCGCAGCACCGCGTTGACCGACCTGGTCGACCCCCGGGCACTGGCCTGGAATGTGATTATTGGCTTGGCCCAGCCAGTGTTCACCGGAGGGCGAATCCAGGGTGAGATTCAGCTTAATAAAGCTCAAGCCGAGCAAGCGCTTAATCTATACAAGGATGCCGCACTTAACGCATTCAGGGAGGTGGAGCAGGTACTTGCCGCGGATGAGTGGTTGCGGGAAGAGGAAAAGGCTTTGCGAAAAGCCGTTGAGCAAACGGAAGCCAGCCGCAAGCTGGCAGTCTATTCCTACCAACTGGGATATATCGAAATCCTTACATTGCTGGACAGTTATCGTAGCACCTTGATTGCACAGAGTGCTCATCTATCCGTCAAGCGGCAACTTCTCAGCAATCGAATCAATCTTTTTCTGGCGTTGGGAGGCGGCATTTGAAAATCTGGGAATCAGGCGTGCTAGAAAATTTAACAAGCAAGGGCATGCTCAAAATCATTCTCCCCGTTCTCGTGATGCTGGCAGGCATCAGCATTTCATGGGCAATTGTCGTTCATCGCCCGCAAGCAAAATCCGAGTTACCAGAGAGTAAAACGCCGCTGGTGCAGGTAATCAGCGTCGAGCCCCGGACACTTAAGCTCAACATCCAGTCACAGGGCGTTGTTGTGCCGCGCACCGAAATCGACCTGGTGCCCGAAGTCGCGGGCCAGATCATCCGGCTCCACCCCAGCCTTGTGGCCGGGGGGTTTTTTGAAGCCGGCGAGATACTGATCACGGTGGATCCCCGCGATTATGATTATGCAATAGCGGAGGCGCTCGCCCGGATCGCAGAAGCCGAACGGCAAGTCGCAATGGAAGAAGCCCAGGCGGAGCAGGCGCGCAACGAATGGAAGGTTCTTGGCGAAGGACAACCCACACCGCTGACCTTGCGCGAACCGCAATTGGCAGAAGCGTACGCAAAATTGAAAGCTGCACAAGCCGATCTCATCAAAGCGCGATTGCAGCGTAGCCGGTGCGAGTGGCGTGCACCGTTTTCCGGAAGAGTGCGGAACAAGCATATCGGTCTCGGGCAATACGTTCAGCCCGGCGAAAAACTCGCGCGTATTTATGCCATTGATGTCGCCCAGGTGCGTCTGCCGCTGGCTACCGATCAGTTAGCCTATCTCGACCTCCTCCTGGACCACCGCAACAGTAAACCGGAAACAGGCCCGAAAGTCACCCTGAGCGCAGAGCTGGCGGGCGCCCTGCGGCGCTGGGAAGGCCGCATCGTCCGGGCCGAGGGAGCGCTGGATGAGGAAACCGGCCTGCTCCACGCCGTGGCCGAGATAAGAAATCCTTATGCAGAAGAAGCCGGCCAGCCGCCGCTCATGCCGGGATTATTCGTTAAGGCGGAAATCGAAGGACGAGAACAATCCGATGTATTTGAACTACCTCCGGGCGCTGTCAATGGGGCGCGGGAGGCATTGTGGATCGATGCGGAAGACCGGTTGCGTATTCGCCGCCTCGACATCCTGCGCAGTGAGCCGGATCGTGTCCTGGTAAAAAGTGGCCTCAACAAGGGAGACCGTTTGGTAATTGCCGGAATCGACATACCGATCGAAGGCATGAAAGTGAAGATCCAGGCTGCAAGGCCAGAGCAAAAATTCGAAAAGGCGGCCAAATCCGACGCGGGCGGGACACCATGAGGCACTCGCCTTTCCTGCTTTTTTCGCCCCGTTTGCCTGGCGGGCATTTCTTCAAGTGAAGAAAACAACCTCCACCTCGCCTTCATCCGGACTAATTGCATGGTTTGCCCGCAATCCGGTTGCCGCTAATCTGCTGATGTGGCTGATATTGCTTGGTGGAGCCGGGAGCATGGTGCTGATGGACAAGGAAGTATTTCCTCGTTTTATGCCCCATCAGGTCGAGGTCAAGGCAACTTATCCCGGGGCGGGGCCGCTGGAAATCGAGGAGTCGGTTTGCATCCGGATCGAGGAGGCAATCTACGATTTACCCGGTGTAAAGCGACTGAATTCGGAAATTATCGAGGGGGAATGCACCATCAAGCTGGCGGTATTGCCAAGTTACAATAAGGATCAGGTCATGATCGCAGTGCGCGGGCGCGTACAAGCCGTACAGCGCCTGCCAAAGGGCCTGGAAAAAATAGACGTACAGCCCTCAACCCGCATTGGTGACGATGGCGTGATCTGGGTTGCGTTACATGGCCCTACCGATCAACTTACGCTCAAGCGCCTCAGCGATCAAATTCAGGGTGAATTATCGAAAATTACCGGTGTCACCCGTGCGCACAATTATTATGATCTGCCTTACGAGCTCGCTATCGAGGTCTCGTCGGAACGGCTGCGCCAATACGGTATATCGCTGAATGAGGTTACCGAGACAGTACGGCGCGCCTCGATAGATTTGCCTGGCGGAGTAGTGAAGAATCCGATGGGGGAACTATTGCTTCGCGTTAAAGGCAAGGCTCAGGATAACGTTTCAGCGGGAAACCTGGTAGTTCGCACCAATGCCGATGGCAGCCGGATACTGCTTCGCGATGTGGCAGTCGTGAAGGACGGACTGGAAGAGCGCCTGTCGGAATGGCACCATAACGGGGAAACGGCGCAAGGCTGGGAAATTCATGCCGAAAGAGATACCGTTGAAGTGGCGAGGCGGGTCAAGGCTTATGTAGCAGAAAAGAAGGGGGAACTGCCAGGGGGGGTGGAATTGACCACCTGGTGGGACGACTCCCAGGCATATGAAGAACGCATCGGAACGTTGCTTGAGGATGGGCTGACCGGCTTCGTACTGGTTTGCCTCATACTGACTCTATTCCTCCATCTCAAGGTGGCCATCTGGGCCGGCATCGGGATTCTTACCTCGATATTCGGCGCCTTCTGGCTGATGCCTGCGCTGGATGTGTCCCTTAACATGCTGTCGCTATTCGGCTTCCTGCTGGCAATGGGAATTCTGGTGGATGATGCCATAATCATCGGAGAATCCATTTATGCCAAACAGGAAGCGGTCGATGCCGCCGGCTTGCGGGAATCCGGCAGGGGCACGCATTTCATGGCTGGAACCCTGAGGAATCTGGCATATCTTGAGGCCGCCATTTCCGGTGCCCGCGAGGTCGCGCTGCCGGTTGTCCTGGCTGTAATGATCGCCCTTGTCGCCTTCCTGCCCGGCTTGTTTCTGCCCGGCTGGGCCGGCCAGATGATGAGGCCAATCTGTCTGGTGATGATTCTGACCCTGGTGTTTTCCCTCGTTGAGGCACTCCTGATCTTGCCCGCTCATCTGGCGGTACCCTCAGAACCTGCCTCATCCCCTACTACGCTAATGCGGTTGCGCAAGACTCTCAATCACGGTTTGCAGAATTTTATTCACCGGGTCTATGAGCCGTTACTCGAAAAAGCCCTCTCCTGGCGTTATCTCACTATTGCCGCTTTTGCCACCCTGCTGATGCTGGCTGCCGCGCTGGTAGCCGGAGGTCATGTCCGGCTTTCATTGCAGGCGGACGTGACAAAAGGCAGCTTCTGGGTCTATCTGAAATTACCCCAGGATACGTCGTACAGCGAAACTCGCAGAATCGCGGAAAAAGTGGAACGGTCCTTGCTGGAAATCCGGGAGGAAATAGATAGAGAAGCCAGAGTTCAGGACCCGGACATTCAACAAAGCGTGATCGTCGGTATAGAAACGATAATCACGGAACACACCGCCGGTTTCTGGACCGAATTGTCGCCGGCAGGACGGCGGCATATCGTCGTCGAGGATTTCATCAGGGAGTGGCGCAAGCGTATCGGCGACATTGGCCGTGCCAAGATTGATTTCCTCTACAAGGAAGGCGATCTTCCCTACGACATTGAATTCGATCTGGGCCATTCTGATTCAGCAGTCTTGAGCTCGGCCGTAGCACAGCTCAAACAAAAGCTGGCAGGCTACCCGGGCGTATATGATGTAGTGGATTCCGCCGAACCCGGAAAGCCGGAAGTTCGCCTCCGCGCGAAGCCTGAAGCCGAACGCCTCGGTGTGCGCCTGGAAGACCTCGCCGAACAAATGCGGCATGCTTATTACGGCGACGAGGTGCACCGGTTTCAAAGAGGGCGAAATGAAGTCAAGGTGATGGTACGGCTGCCTCGAAGCGAAAGACAGTCTCTGGATGATCTTCAGAGCCTACCGATTCGCCTGCCGAATGGGGGGCACGCCCCTTTAGGGACCCTCGCCGAAATCGATCTGATGCCGGGACAGGCAAAACTCCTCCGCCAGAGCCGGCAGCGAATCCTCAAAATTCAGGCGCAGGTCGACCCAGGGATAACGGATGTCAACGCGATTTATGCCGCGCTGGCAGCGGAAGAAATCCCCCGGATAAAACGGCAGTTTCCCGGACTGGATGTCAACATCGGTGAAGAACGCCAGGAGCAGGAGGACGCTGCCCGGGCACTCGTATTGTTTACGGGCGCGGCTTTGATAGTAATCTATGCTTTGATTGCGATTCCATTTCGTTCCTACGTCAAGCCGCTGATCTTCCTGCTGGGTGCGCCCGTTGCCTGGAGCGGCGCAGTGTGGGCGCACTGGCTGATCGGCTTGCCGCTGTCCATGGAATCCCTGGTCGGCATGATTGCCGCTAGCGGTGTAGTAGTGAATGATAGTCTTGTGCTGCTGGATTATGTACAGAAACGCGGAAACACGGGTCAACCGGTGGCAACACTCATCCTCGAAGCTTGTACCGCTCGTTTTCGGCCCATCCTGCTGGCTTTCCTCACCAACTTTGTCGGATTTCTCCCCATTCTGCTGGAAACCAGTGAGCAAGCCCAGTTTTTGGTCCCGATGACTCTCTCCCTAACCGTTGGTCTGTTGGTTGGCATGACCGCCAGCCTGATACTGACGCCGGTCTGCTATGCGATTGTAGAGAAATCCGGGTTGTCCCCATCCAGCTTGCCCTTTCGCTCGACGCCGTCTTTATAAAGAGAATGGCAGGGCTTATACTATTCACCGCCCCACGTGCCATTTTGATTGCCTGGTTTGACCAGATTCTTGTTGCCAGTCCAATGTTCCACACTAATGATCCGGAGTATTCAGAAGCCAGAGCGTGAGTTACGTACTCATCACGCGGAATCAGGTATGGAATCCATCTTAAAACAGTCGCGGCGTATCGTTATCAAGGTTGGCAGCAGCCTCGTCACCAACCAGGGACAGGGGCTGGATCATGCCGCGCTCGCACGCTGGGCGGAGCAAATCGCCAGGCTCAAGCAAATGGGCAAGGATGTCGTGCTGGTCTCGTCCGGCGCGATAGCTGAAGGCATGCAGCGCCTGAATTGGAAAAAACGCCCACATGCGCTGCACGAGTTGCAGGCTGCTGCTGCCGTCGGGCAAATGGGGCTGGTACAGGCCTATGAAAGCTGTTTTCGCAGCCACGAAATGCATGCCGCACAGGTCCTGCTCACCCATGAAGATTTATCCGACCGCAAAAGGTATCTTAACGCGCGCTCAACCCTGATTACCCTGCTAAGTCTGAATGTGATCCCGGTCATCAACGAAAATGACACGGTGGCGACGGATGAAATCCGTTTTGGGGATAACGATACCCTCGCCGCACTGGTAACAAACCTGATAGAAGCCGATGTGCTGGTGATTCTTACCGATCAGGGCGGGTTGTTCACCGCAGACCCGCGCAAGGATGTGCAAGCCAGACTGGTGGAGGAAGCCAGGGCGGGTGATCCTGCGATCGAAGCCATGGCGGGAGGCGCCGGAAGCGACATCGGGCGTGGTGGCATGCTGACCAAGGTAACGGCGGCAAAACGCGCGGCACGCAGCGGCGCGCACACCGTGATCGCGTCGGGGCATGAAGTCGACGTACTGATTCGCCTCGCCCGGGGAGAAGCCATTGGAACTCAACTGCTGGCGGAAACCATGACGCTGGCTGCGCGCAAACAATGGCTTGCCGATCATCTGCAAATTCGCGGAAATGTCACGCTGGATGAAGGCGCGGTGAAGGCGCTCGCGACCGGCGGCAAAAGTCTCTTGTCGATAGGTGTGACAAATGTCAGCGGTAATTTCGGACGCGGTGAGGTCGTGGGCTGCCTTGACCCCCATGGAAACGAAATCGCCCGTGGACTCGCTAACTATAATGCCGCGGAAACCCGGCGGATTCTGCGGCGGGCGAGTAACGAAATAGAAACTATCCTGGGTTATGTCGGTGAGCCCGAATTCATCCATCGAGACAACCTGGTTCTGCTGTAGAGAACTGACCTAGAATGTCATAGTGTTCAATATCACCTGAGGAATAACGAATGAAGCCGCTTACTACAATTAACGATAATTTTTCGACAAGCCCACAGATAAGCGCCAAGGATTTAACCGATATCAAAGCTGGCGGCTTCAAAAGCGTCATTTGCAATCGCCCGGATGACGAGGACGGCGGCGCTCATCCGGCTCACAATCTCCTCGAGTCCGAGGCAAAAGAACTGGGCCTCCAATTCGCCTACCTGCCGATCGTACCGGGACAAATAAATGAAACGCACGTCGAGCAGTTCAAAACGCTGATCAGCGAATTGCCCGGCCCCATCCTGGGGTATTGCCGACTGGGAATTCGTTCTAAAATGCTCTATGAGCGCGCGATGATGTTCGATGCCTGACCCGTCCTCGAATCCAGCAAAGGCTCCTGTGATATTTCGTCAATTGTTCGACCTTTTATCCAGCACCTAAGCTATCTGCTCGGCTGTGAGGAAACAAGGCAAGCCTTGTTGATCGATCGTTATCAGGTCGGTGGAACGTGATCTTGCCGAGGTACGACGGCTGGGACTGACAACAATCTATAGCGTTTAAACGCATAATCCACGCGGATCATATAGCTGCCGCGCTCGAACTGAAAAAGCGGACAGGCAGCAAAATTGCCGGGCAATCTGAGGACTATTGCCTGCATATAATCGAAAGTCGGCAGGGGTAGCGGGCATGTTCCGTTCTTTGCTTGCCTAATACCGAATCGCTCTTGGGTGGATTCCGGCTTTCAACGCCTGGATAGCCTCATCCGCATCCCTTACCATGTGGAATCCGAGCGGGCAGAAAAAATATCTGTAGAGGGCGCGCTGGGCGTAATTCTGGGCAATATTTTCGAGATCAGCCCATTTAGACAGACTTGCACGCGCCCAGGTTTCGTCGCTACGGCCATAGGCATAAGTTCTTTTTTCCGCGGTCTGGCACCGTATCCCCTCGTAACTTACGTTCATCGCCCCCGCTGTTGACTTGACCACGAGGCTATAGCGTATCACACCGTCCTCTCCGACTGTAATGGAGGGGGCATCGACATAATGAAGATTCGTGCTGACCGGTCCGGGATCGAATTGCAGCAGGTTTTCCGGTTTGGGATAGGCGGGCAATTGCGCCTGCAGTTCAACCCACGGCCTTTCGTGATCGAATTCATATTCAAATTTTTGCTGCTGGGCGTAAGCTGCAACCGGAACCGCAGCCGAAAGCGAGAACAGCAGTAATAGAAGTCTGTTCATTCCGCCGTCAGGTCCGCAGTCAAATCCTTGATCAACGAGTCGCGTACCGCAGGAACTATTTCTACGGCCGGAACTTCATAAGCCGGGTGATCGACGCCCATGCTCAGGGGGGCACCGCCCCGCAATGTTTTTATCATACCCGGCGCCAGTTCAAACCGCAAAAAATGGACAGAGGAGGTTTTTTCTTCGGTTTCCCGGTCCAGATCCTCATCGGCGACAGCATAAACCGGATCACAGCCATTCACTTTAACCCAGACCCGATCCTCCACGCCAATCAATTCGGCCAGCTTCACGGCGCGCTCGGCGGGGTCAGGATACTCGATCATCATGGTCGCCTTCCAGTTGGCGCCATCCGGAACGAGGGGGCCATACGCTTCCAATTCATCCTGTATGCCAGCTTCATCAAATATCTTTTCTATCCGCAGCATTTCCTGAATTTGGTACCTTATGGTCAATTCATCCTCGAAAATAAGCATCATATTCCCGCCCAGATGAACTTTGCGGTTTTTTTTGTGTGCCATGACCCGGGCGCGGAATTCCTGCCGAACTTTGGCATAGGCCTCCAGGGTTATCAGGCTGTCGCGGCTAATGTGAGGCATATTTTTATTGAGATGTGTGAAAGGTATAAGGCAAAGTACGGCTCTACCAGATGTTCAACTGACGGTTCATCAGATACTTCAGCCAGGTCTTTCAATCCAGCGCTCCCGGTCGAGTCCTAGTCAAGTCCATACGCAATGCGGATTAGCGTCAGCGGATGCTGTTTCAGCGCCCTGGTTTCCCCCATCCCTTGCTGAATATGACGAGCCGCAATGGCGCAATCCGAGCTGATGTAATCGGGGCCTGGCGCCGCCATTTGCCTGAATACCGGTTTGCCGATTTTCATGGAATCGGCAAAGTACTCGCTTTTTACACCCCAGGTGCCGTCATGGCCCGAGCAGCGCTCCACAACGCTTACCTTTGTATCGGGGACCAGTTGCAGCAAGTCCCTGGTCTTCTGTCCAATATTCTGCACGCGCAAATGGCAGGGGATGTGGTACGAAACCTTGCCCAGGGGCTTTTTGAAATCGGTCTTCAGCAGCCCGTCCCGGTTCCTTAACATGAGATACTCAAACGGATCGAACATTGCATCCGCTACCGCTTTCACGTCCTCATCCCGCGGAAACATGAGCGGCAATTCCTGCTTGTACATGAGCGTGCACGACGGCACCGGTGTGAGTATTGCATATCCCTCTTTCGCCAGCTTCGCCAACGGGGGAATATTCCTGCTTTTAAGTTCTTTTACCGCAGGCAGGTCGCCGAGCTCCAGCTTTGGCATGCCACAACAAGCCTCTTTTTCCACCAGGCATACCGGAATTTCATTATGGTCGAGTATTTTCAACAAATCGTGACCGATCCCGGGCTCGTTATAGTTGACATAACAGGTGGAGTAGATTGCAGCCTTGCCTGATGTTAGCGGGCCATCACGAGTTTCGTGTGACGAATTGATCCGGGCATTGGGACGGAAGTTGCGACTGTCATAATCCGGCAATTTCCGTTCAGCGTGAATACCGAGGATATTATCCATCAACTTGCGAGCAGCGGGCGCCTTGTTAACGGCATTTACCGTCTGTGCCACTACCGGAATGCTGGCAAGCTTGCCGACGGTATCGGTACTGGAAAGCAGCTTGTCGCGAAAACGGACCTCGCCCTTTTTATGTTTGACCGCCTTGGCGCGCAGCATCAGGTGTGGAAAATCCACGTTCCACGGATGCGGGGGCACGTAAGGGCATTTTGACATGAAGCACATGTCGCAAAGATAGCAACGGTCCGCCACCTCCCAGTATTTTGTCTTCTCCACCCCGTCCAGTTCGCCCGTGCTTCCCTCATCTATGAGATCAAACAGTCGCGGAAACGCAGTGCACAGGTTTACGCAACGGCGGCAACCATGGCAGATGTCGAAGACGCGCTCCATCTCGTTGAATAGCTTGGGCTCGTCATAAAAGTCAGGGTTTTCCCAGTCGATTGGATGACGCTTTGGCGGCTCCAGGCTGCCTTCTTGGGCCATGGTTATATGATAAATAGGATGGGAAAATAAAACAGGCGGAAGTTTGGGAGTAATAAGTAGTCGGAGTAGTAGAGCCGGCCGGGTCGAATCAAGGCATTCAACCCGCCCTTTATTCCGGTTTACACTTACTCGGTCAGGTTATCCAGCACTTTCTGAAAACGGTTCGCGTGGGAACGCTCAGCCTTGCCCAGCGTCTCGAACCAGTCCGCGATTTCATCGAAACCCTCCTCCCGGGCAGACTTTGCCATGCCGGGATACATATCGGTATATTCATGCGTCTCGCCAGCGATGGCTGTTTGCAGATTGGCTCGAGATGAGCCGAAAGGCATGCCCGTAGCAGGATCGCCGCAGGTTTCCAGATATTCCAGATGACCGTGGGCATGTCCGGTTTCCCCTTCAGCGGTAGTGCGGAATATGTTTGCCACATCGTCCTGGCCTTCAACAGCCGCTTTGTTCGCGAAATAAAGATAGCGGCGGTTGGCTTGGGATTCTCCGGCAAACGCAGCTTTCAGATTTTCTTCGGTTTTCGATCCTTTAAGTTCCATGTATTTCCTCCTGTTAATTCAAGTTGCCAATAGTCAAGCTGATCAGGCTTTCGCGGGACTGCCCGCCCCGGATACACCGAATCGTGTGAGACCAGACTGCCTGACGTCAGCAGCTGAGCCATATGAGACTATCGAAGGAGACTTTACTTGTCAACCGAGCGGTTCACTTGTCTTAAAATACACGAGCTTATTATCGATAACATATTTTAATGATAATAAAGACTGGCTAAATAAACAGATGCAAAAAGCCAGTGGCCATGCGGAAATAAAAAACAGGTTATCAAGGGCAAATCAGGGAAGCGCTGACTAGATAGCAGATAGCGGCCTGATAATCCTCCCTTTGGACGATATCAAAATCGTGGCTCATCTATGCCACAATGGAATTTTTAAGAAGAACAACTCACCGAGGCAAAAACCGGGGCAACGCTTGATCCTCTGCCTTTTGGAATTCCCACAAAGAAAAATGCGTCTGCAACTCGTCGAGCACCTTCCCTTTAAAGTAATGATGGCTTCAGCGATCTTTGCGTTCTCAAGCCTTATTGCCGCTCCTCTTTCAGCCGCAGGTCCTGACGAGGAGATAATACAAGCAAAAGCAGTTCGCATTGTTGACGGGGACTCGATCACCGTCGTTATAAATCAGGAACTGGTAAGGGTACGTCTGGCTGGAATAGACGCCCCGGAAGGAGATCAACCCTTTGCCATTGATTCCAGGCAATCCCTCCATGACTTATGCTTCTGGGTAGAAACAGAACTCAGCTCAATAAGCAAGGATTACTATGGGCGCATGTTGGCAAGGGTTAATTGTAATGGAGTGGAAGTTAACGCGGAGCAGGTGCGGCGAGGAATGGCATGGGTAGCAGACCAACCGGTGGAGGATAGGGAACTTCTTCAGCTTCAGGAAGAAGCACGCGCTGCAAGGCGAGGATTGTGGTCATATGAATCTCCCATACCACCCTGGAAATGGCATTCACGGGGGTAGCATCGGCAGCGGAGTTGGACTGGCACTTCAACAAAATAATAGAAACAATACTGGAAATCAATCCGCGGAAGCATCCGTCATCCTCTACTCAGGTAACCAGATTCTGCGGCTTGCCGGCCACCCAGGCTTCGATATTATCAATCAACTGATCGACGAGGAATTGCATGGCCTCGGCTGCAGCCCAGGCAACATGCGGCGTCAGGATGAAATTGGGGCGGTGGAGATCGAGCAAGGGATTGCCGTTCGTGGGCGGCTCGGTAGTGAGCACATCGAAACCGGCGCCGGCGATCAGATTTTCGTCCAGCGCGCGAACCAGCGCCGACTCATTGACCAATCCGCCACGAGCGGTATTTATCAGCAGGGCGCTGCGCTTCATCCTGCGCAGTTCATTGATGCCTATCATGTCCCGTGTGGCCGGCGTCAAGGGACAATGCAGCGAGAGTATATCGGACTCGGCGAGCACCTGATCGAATGGCGTGAGCACCACGTCTTTCTTCTTGGATGATGCGTGGTAAGCAAATAGAACGCGCATGCCAAACCCGCGTGCAATCGCAGCGGTGCCCCGTCCGATAGCGCCTTCGCCGACGATACCCATGGTGGCGCCGAACAGTTCGCTGATACTATGAGTGAACAAGCAGAATTGCTCCGATTTCTGCCATGCCCCCTGTTCGATTTCCTGCCGGTATGCAAGCAAATTCCGGCGCAACGCGAGCACCATCGCGAACACGTGCTCCGGCACGGTATGAATCGCATAGTTGCGGATATTCGCCACCGCGACACCGCGCTTGCGGCACGCGGCAATGTCGATTCTGTCATACCCCGTTGCGGCGATTGCAACCATTTTCAGCTTGGGCAATTGCGCGAGCGTTTCCTCGCTCAATCCCACCTTGTTGATGATGGCCACCGTCGCGTTCTGCAGATGCGGCACGACCTGATCATCATTCGTGCGGGCATGCTCTTCATAGGTATGCTCGAACCCAGGCCGGCGCACCTTTACCTTCAATGAATCCCGTTCCAGAAAAACTACATGATGCATATCCACTTGCCCTTATCCAGTCCATTGCATGCTAATGCTACAACCGACCCAATGACAGCACAATGCCGGAACTGTTCATGTTACGCCCGATTCATCCTGGACGAAAACAAACCGGCTGAAACGATCATCGCGCCACCTATCCATTCCCTCTTTGTCATTGCCTCATCGGCGAGAAAATAAGCCCCGATTGCCGCGGCAACCAATTCGGCAAGCATGATCACGCTAGCCTGGTTTGCGGGCGTATGGGTAAGGCCATATTGCATGATCACGCTCAGGGCAAGTACAATCAGCCCTACCCCCAGCAGGAGCAGATACATTTTGCCGGAGATATCGCTCAAAACCGGCACGGGGGACAGAAACAGGCTGTAAGTCAATGCTATGAGCCCCACTCCCAGCCACACTGCCAACGACTTCAATTGAACGTTATGGTGCTGGTCTTTGCGGCTCAGCACATTCGACAGCGCAAACGTAAAGCCGGCCGAAAGTCCCATCCAGTCTGCATAGGAGGAATACAGGGAGCCGCTGTTTTCGGGTTGCCATAACATGATTATCGCACCGGCCAGCGAAAAAGTGATGACCAGATACCCGTGCAGGCTTAGTATCTCGTTCAGCAGGACGCGTGCGAACACTATGGTCCATAAGGGCGCGAGATAGAACAGCAACAAGACCCGCATGATTTCACCGTGGATCACGCCAAGCACATAGGCAAGATTCGTCCAGCCCGCGAACAGCCCGATCCAGAACAGCAAATGTGGCTTGCCGCCAAATAGGTGCGGCCTTCGCAAATGATTCCGGAATACGGCCGAGCCCAGCAGTAAGGCGATTATATAAGTAATCGCGGTTGCGACTGGCCCGCTTATCCCGGCTTGTTCGAGTAATCGATAGGGGTACCACAGCAGACCCCAGATAATGGCGCCGGCGAGCAGGGCCGTTACCGGTAGAGCATTTCGCCTGTTTTGCTTATTTTGACTGGTTAGCAAGACGGCCGGCCTTTATAATCCTGCTTCGATCAATGACGCAATACGGGAATACCGGTTTCAGCACGCCTTCCCAGCCTTTAAATTGAATCCCAATCTCGACCGTCTACAGCCCTACCCCTTCCAGAAGCTCAACAAGCTGTTCGAGGGAATCGAACCGGAGCCGGCCTTCTCTCCCATCAAGCTCCATATTGGCGAGCCGAAACATGCAACGCCTGATTTCATCCGCCTGGCTCTGGCGGACAACCTCGGCGGAATGGCGCTTTATCCGACAACTCTTGGGGCGGCATCGCTACGCGCCAGCATCGGGGCCTGGCTGAAACGGCGCTATTGCCTTCCGTCAATTGATCCCGATAAGGAGATTCTCCCCGTTAACGGCAGCCGCGAAGCATTGTTCTCTTTTGCCCAGGCAGTGATTGATGCATCACGTCCAGGAGCAATTGTAGTTTGTCCGAATCCGTTTTATCAGATATATGAAGGCGCGGCTTTGCTTGCTGGCGCCACTCCTTGTTTCCTGAATACGCTGCCGGAAAATAATTTTGCACTCGACTATGGGCAGTTGCCGGACGACACATGGGTTCGCACCCAGCTTGTTTACGTCTGTTCACCCGGCAATCCTACCGGCAGGGTAATGTCGATGGATGAGTGGCGCCAGCTATTCGAACTTTCCGACCGTTACGGATTTATCATTGCCTCGGACGAGTGCTATGCCGAAATCTATTTTGACGAAAACGCGCCTCCTCTCGGCGCCCTCGAAGCAGCCCATCGCCTGGGCCGCCACGGCTTTCCCCGGCTTGTGGTGTTCAGCAGCCTCTCCAAAAGGTCCAATGTGCCCGGCATGCGTTCCGGGTTTGTTGCAGGCAACGCCTCCATATTGGAAAAATTCCTGCTCTATCGCACTTACCATGGCAGCGCCATGAACCCGGCAGTGCAAGCCGCAAGCGAGGCGGCGTGGAATGACGAGACTCATGTTATCGAGAATCGCCGCCTCTACCGGGGGAAATTCACCGCAGCAACTGAATTGTTTAAGGGAAGCGTGCCCATATCCATGCCGGATGCCGCTTTTTACCTGTGGCTAAACACGCCGGTGAACGATGTCGAGTTCGCCCGTAAGCTCTATCGCGACTATAATGTAACAGTTTTACCCGGCAGTTATCTGGCACGGCATGCGCATGGGATCAACCCGGGCGAGAATTTTGTTCGGATCGCACTGGTGGCCTCGCTCATGGAATGCGCCGCCGCTGCCGAGCGGATAAACATACTGGTATCCCGCCTATAGGACGCCAGTAGGCAGCCAGTAATCAAATTAACAGAATACCCAAAGGAAAAATCATGGATCAGCTCCAAAGCACCATTGAAGAAGCATTTGAACGTCGTGCAGAGATTACACCTCGTAATGTGGAGGCCAAACTCAAGGAGTCCGTCACGCAGGTACTGGAGATGCTGGATAGTGGAAAACTGCGAGTGGCGGAAAAAATCAACGGCGACTGGCGCACGCATCAATGGATCAAGAAAGCCGTGCTGCTTTCTTTTCGCATGGAAGACAACAGCTTCATCAAAGGGGGTTTTTCCAACTATTTCGATAAGGTGCCCTCAAAATTTGCCGATTACAGTTCGAAGGATTTCCGTAATGGCGGCTTCCGTGTCGTGCCCCCCGCAGCGGTACGAAAGGGGTCCTTCATTGCCGGCAATGTCGTGCTGATGCCCTCCTATGTCAATATTGGCGCCTACGTTGATGAGGGCGCAATGGTGGACACCTGGGCTACGGTAGGTTCCTGTGCCCAGATCGGCAAAAATGTACATCTTTCGGGTGGGGTGGGCATAGGCGGCGTGCTGGAGCCCGTGCAAGCAAATCCGACTATTATCGAGGACAACTGTTTCATCGGTGCGCGCTCGGAAATTGTCGAAGGAGTGATTGTAGGGGAGAACGCGGTAATTTCAATGGGTGTATATATTGGCCAGAGTACCAAGATTTATCATCGCGAAACGGGCGAAATAAGCTACGGCCGCGTCCCGCCCGGATCGGTAGTGGTGTCGGGAAACCTCCCCTCCGCCGATGGGAAATACAGCCTGTATTGCGCGGTAATTGTAAAACAGGTGGACGCAAAAACGCGTGCGAAAACCGGTATCAATGAACTGCTGCGCGGAATTTAGTCTGACGAGTTGTCATTTCACCCGGGGTATTCGCTCCACCGGAACGCATATTATTGTCTAGCGGGAAGATTTCGTCCTTCCGGGCTTGACCCGGAATTCAGCCGAAACCAGCATCGCGTGCTTTGCACGATTGAATACCGGTTTCGGTCGGCATGACCTTTTTATTGTTGCTCGCCAAATTAATAGTCAATAGGGTGAGTAATATTCTTATTCCCGCTCATCCGGAACCGGTAGTTTTTTTCTCAGGAATATATCCATGCACAATGACACCCTCGCTCTTGCACAAGCTCTTATCGCCCGCCGTTCGCTGACCCCCTTCGATGAAGGCTGCCAGGAAATCCTGATTGACCGCCTTGAAAAAATCGGCTTCAAAATCGAGAGAATACGCTGCGGCGAAGTTGATAATCTATGGGCACGGCGCGGAACAGACGGTCCCCTGCTGTGTTTCGCTGGCCATACTGACGTGGTACCCACCGGACCACTGGAAAAATGGGAAAGCGATCCGTTCGAGCCCGTCGTTCGAAATGACAGGCTTTACGGCCGGGGTGCGGCTGACATGAAAGGATCGATTGCGGCGTTCATCACGGGAATTGAAGCCTTTGTAGCAGAGCATCCCAACCACGGAGGCTCTATCGCCTTGCTTATTACTTCAGATGAGGAAGGAGTGGCGATAGACGGTACCGTGCGGGTA
The DNA here is from genome assembly GCF_900115125.1 of Nitrosospira briensis. GTDB lineage: Bacteria > Pseudomonadota > Gammaproteobacteria > Burkholderiales > Nitrosomonadaceae > Nitrosospira > Nitrosospira briensis_A. The sequence continues at coordinate 82,897 of NZ_FOVJ01000009.1, forward strand.
GTGGAGGTTCTGAAAGCGCGTAATGAAATGATCGATTATTGTATCGTCGGCGAACCAACGTGCGTGGACAAGCTTGGCGATACGATCAAGAACGGCAGGCGCGGCTCCTTATCAGGCAAATTGACGGTGAAAGGCATACAGGGCCATATTGCGTACCCCCATCTGGCAAAGAATCCGATACATCTCGCAGCCCCCGCCATTACCGAACTGGCGCAAACCAAATGGGACGAGGGCAATGAATACTTTCCAGCCACCACTTGGCAGATTTCCAATATTGCGGGGGGTACCGGCGCAACCAATGTTATTCCCGGTGAAGTTGCCATGTTATTCAATTTTCGCTTCTCGACCGCCAGCACCGTCGAGTCGCTGCAAGCCAGGGTACATGAAATTCTGGATCGGCATAAGCTGGATTACAGCCTGCTGTGGGAAAACTCCGGCAAGCCCTATCTCACGCCCAGGGGGGATCTGGTTGACGCGATAGCCCGCGCGATCACAACTGTGACAGGAATCGAGCCGCAGCTTTCCACCTCCGGTGGAACCTCCGACGGACGTTTCATCGCCGACATCTGTCCCCAAGTGGTGGAAATGGGTCCTCGCAACGCTACCATCCACAAGCTCAACGAATACGTGGAAGTAGAAGACCTGGGACAGCTTCCGCAAATTTACCGGTTGACACTAAACAATTTACTACTGAGATGATTTCATGGATTGGAGCCAGCTGGGGCGGGCGAACCCGATACGCTTGAAATCTCGGTCATCAGCCCGATCTGTAGTACCAGCGATCTGGATTTGAACTGATACGAATCATCCTCGCTTGCCCTGCGCAAGCGAAACCGAAAGTCGTGGTTCAACTTATGTATGCCGAAGCCAAAACCCAACTCCAAACCCTCCGCGATCTGCTTCGCTTCGCCGTAAGCCGCTTTAACGATGCCGGGCTTTTTTTTGGCCATGGCTCCGCCTCAGCTTATGATGAAGCGGTTTATCTCATTCTTCATACCTTGCATCTTCCGCTCGACCAGCTTGACCCGTTTCTCGATGCCCGCCTCACGACAGCCGAACGAGAGCAGGTATTGAACATTATCGAACGTCGAACGGTTGAAAAACTCCCTGCCGCCTACCTCACCAAAGAAGCCTGGCTGGGAGATTTCAATTTTTACGTAGACGAACGCGTTATCATCCCGCGCTCATTCATTGCCGAACTACTGCGAGACCAGCTCACGCCCTGGATAGAAGAACCTGACGATATCCATTCCGCGCTTGATCTTTGCACCGGCTCCGGATGCCTTGCCATATTACTTGCCCATGCCTTCCCAAATGCGGCCATAGATGCCGCTGATATCTCAACTGAGGCGCTTTCGGTCGCGCAAAAAAATGTAAGGAATTACAACCTTGAGGACAGGATCAACATCATTCAATCCAATCTGTTCGCCGGGTTGTCAGGCCAACGCTACGATCTCGTTATCAGCAACCCGCCATACGTCAGCGCAGCCTCCATGGCGGGCCTGCCAGGGGAGTATCGGCACGAACCGCATAATGCTCTGGCGAGCGGCGAAGATGGGCTGGAGGCAACGCGGGTAATACTGGAAAATGCCGCGAAATACCTGAATGACCGGGGATTGCTGATCGTGGAGATAGGCCATAATCGAGAGACTCTGGAACGCGCCTTCCCTCATACGCCTTTCACCTGGATTGAAACCAGTGCTGGCGACGAGTTTGTTTTCCTGCTGAAACGCAATCAGCTTCCGCGATGACAGTCGCGAGAATTTACGTGGAACCGATTCACGAATAAACGAACAATATACTTCGTCAAATGGGTATATCGAAGCACGCGTAAGTAAAACAACGGTTAGCCCGCCGCAGCTCTCTTTCAGAGGGACTCCAGGAGATGTTTCAAGGTGATGCCCGCCTGTAGAGGGGAACTTTGGTCACCAAAAAAGTGTCTTCACATATAGATAGCAAATAATTCACAAATAATTCACAAGTTGTCGCGCTTTACCATTTGTACTCAACCACGACAAAGGAGGCGATTATGAAAATTGGAAGGCTTCTCGCCATTTCATATTTCCTTGGCATGGTGGCGTCCACGATAGCTTTGATTGTTGTCTTTAACTCCTGATTCGAGGGGTATTGAGCGGGGTGGATCGGTAGTTTGTAGAGCCGGTCCACTTTCAGCAACCCCGGGAAACTTTTCGTCCATCGGAACAACTACACATAGCAGCGATTTTCGTGCGCTTGAACTACCTGCTGATTCTGGCTTAACTGCAATACATGCTTAAGTAACCAGCGCCAGAAGACGTTTTATCTCGGTTTCGTCCAGTTCCATCCACTTCCCGCGTTTCAAACGTGGCGGCAGATTTATCGGGCCAAAACGTACGCGCATCAACCGGCTTACTGTCATCCCTGCCGCTTCGAACATACGGCGCACTTCGCGATTCCTGCCTTCCTTCAATATAACCCGATACCAGTGGTTGGAGCCCTCGCCGCCTTCATCCGACAAATAATCGAATTTTGCCGGGCCGTCTTCCAGTTCCACGCCTGTAGTCAACCGTTCCGCTACTTCCGGGCTTAGGCGTCCCATAATCCGTACCGCATATTCGCGCTCCACTTCGAAACGCGGATGCATCAAGCGGTTAGCCAGGTCACCGTCAGTGGTAAAGATTAATAGTCCGCTGGTGTTGTAATCCAGCCGGCCGATTGCTATCCACTTGGACGATTGCAATTGCGGCAATTTATCAAACACCGAAGGACGGTCTTGCGGATCATCGCGACTGACTATTTCCCCTTCCGGCTTGTGATAGAGCATGACCCGCGGCAGACGTCCACCAGACCTGAAATGAATCACGCGCTTTCCTACACGTACTACATCTTCGGGCCCGACCCGGTCGCCTATGTTCGCGATCTTTCCATTGATAGTTGCCTTTCCAGCAACTATCAATTCTTCCATCTCACGCCTCGAGCCCAACCCTGCCTGCGCCAGTACCTTGTGCAACTTCTGAGTGATAGCCGGGGCAACGGCAGAGTCTGCGCTGGCGCCTGCGAGCGCTGGCTTTTTTTTCGTTATCGCTTCCGGCGACCGGGCCAATTTCGGCCGTATTGGAGATTTTGGCGGCTTGGACGGCTTGGAGTGCTTTGTTGGCTTCTGCGGCCTGGTTTTCATTACGAAATTTCTCTTCGCTCAAACACCGCCTGCGCCAGCGTACCGCTGTCCACGTGTTCCAGTTCCCCGCCCACGGGCAATCCACGCGCTATACGGGTAATTTTCAACCCCTTATTACTTAGCAGCTCGCTGATATAATGTGCAGTTGCTTCTCCTTCCACAGTGAAATTGGTTGCAAGCACGACCTCTCGTATCACACCGTCCTGCGCGCGCTTCACCAACCTGTCCAAATGAATTTCCCTGGGACCAATGCCATCCAAAGGCGAAAGTCTGCCCATTAGTACAAAATACATGCCCTGGTAGCAGTGAGCCTGCTCCATCATCAGCAAATCCGCAGGCATCTCTACGACACATAACAACGCTGCATCCCGCCGTTGAGAACGGCATAACTCACATATCATGTCTTCGGTGAAGTTGTTGCACTTCTCACAATGCCTGATATGCCCCAGCGCATAAGCAAGCGAACTGGCGAGGCGCTCTGCACCAGCATGATCGCGCTGCAACAGGTGATAAGCCATACGTTGCGCTGACCTGGGACCCACGCCAGGCAGACAGCGCAAAGCGTCTATCAGGTCATCGAGACTTGTTGGGGTTTTCACTAAGCATAGGAAGAGAAAGCACTGAAACGTGAATGATCATGCTGTTTCAGGAACGGACGTTGCGGATACCGACCGCGACCAGGACTATTCTTCGAGATAAAACTAAAACGGCAATTTCATCCCTGGCGGCAAGCCCAACCCGGAGGTAAAACCCGCCATTTTTTCCTGAGTGGTGGATTCGACTCGTCGCACTGCGTCATTTACGGCTGCTGCAATGAGGTCTTCCAGCATATCCTTATCGTCGCCGATGAGGCTGCTGTCTATGCTGACGCGCTTCACGTCATAACGGCAGGTCATCACTACCTTGACCATGCCCGCGCCGGATTGGCCCTCGACTTCTATCGAAGCCAATTTCTCCTGCATATTTTTCATGTTCTCCTGCATTTGCTGAGCCTGTTTCATCAGATTGCCCAAGCCACCTTTCATCATTTTCTTCCTCCGCTATTGAATGGGTTTGATCGAAGAAACGATCAGTTTTGCATCGAAATGCTCCACCATATCCCGGACAAACGGGTCTGATTCGATGGCAGCGATTGCTTGCGACTGCTTCTCCTGCTTCTCACGATTCACCAGCTCCGCAGCAGTGATGCCCGTGATAACCCCCACGGAGAACTTCAGCCGGACCGGCGTGCCCAGGTGTTCCCTTAATGCAGCTTGCATTCTCCCCTGATAGGCTTTATCCAGCAGGTGCTTATGCACCTCTGGCACACAAAATTCGATTTCGTTCGGTGAGACATTCTTCACTTCGCAGTGCTGGGCCAGCATTTTCGTCATGCCGCTCAACTTCAGCTGATTTACCATCGACACCCAGCCGCTACTGAATGAGTTAATGTCAAAGTCGGGCTGTGCAGCTGGTGGGGGTTCCGGAAAAGGTGACGGAGAATACTTTACTTCTGTATCAGCGTCTGGCTTCTTGTCCACTCCCGGTTCTTTACAGGAATTGCTGCGCACTATGGGGGCTGCTGTTTTTTCCACTGGCATTGCTGCGCCTTTTCCTTCCGCTGCTATCTCCTCGGGCACGAAAGCCAGCATACGCATCAGCGTCATCGTGAAACCGGCGTATTCATCCGGAGCTCGACTCAGGTCATCTCGCCCATGAATGGCAATCTGATAAAACAATTGAATATCTTCCGCGAGGAATGTTCCTGCCAATTCAAGGAGCCGCGCCCTGTCCGGGGTATCCTCGCCAATGGCGGCGGGCACGATTTGCGCCAGAGCAAGGCGATGCAACAACGTCGCCAAATCCTGTAGCGCCATATCAAACGACAGACCCCGGGTTTCCATCGCATTGGCTATCGCCAGCATCCGCGCACCGTCTTTCAGTGCCAGGGCACTCAACAGATCATAAAGGTAACTCTGATCAATGGCGCCGAGCATGCCCCGCACTCCTGCTTCTTCAATCTTTCCTCCACCGAAGGCAATTGCCTGATCCAGAATGCTCAGGGCATCGCGCATGCTTCCCTGCGCGGAATGGGCCAACAATTGCAGTGATGCAGCATCGCACCCGATATGCTCCTTTTCCAGCACGTGCTTGAGGTGCGAGGCGATCAGCGGTGGCGGAATCTGCTTCAAATTGAATTGCAGGCAGCGAGACAGAACCGTTACCGGAATCTTCTGAGGATCGGTAGTAGCCAGTATGAATTTGACGTGTTCCGGCGGCTCTTCCAGCGTTTTCAGCATCGCATTGAAAGCCGATTTGGAGAGCATGTGTACTTCATCAATAATGTAAACCTTGTAACGCGCTACCGTGGGCGCATAAAGCGCGTTTTCCAGCAATTCGCGCATCTTTTCAACCTGCGTATTGGAAGCAGCATCCATCTCGATCAAATCGACGAAACGCCCCCCATCAATTTCCATGCAGGCGGAACATATGCCGCAGGGCGTGGCCGTGATACCCGTCTGACAATTGAGAGCCTTGGCTAATATGCGGGCAATCGTCGTTTTGCCGATACCGCGCGTGCCGGTAAAGAGGTAAGCATGATGCAAGCGCTTTTGCTCAAGTGCATTGGCAAGCGCCTTAACCACGTGATCCTGTCCGGTCAGCTCTGAAAAGCTCCTAGGGCGCCATTTGCGTGCAAGAACCTGGGTCTGGGACACGATATCGGAAGAGAATTAGGCTAAAGTTGAAGGCCGGCAAGAACGCAAGATGTTCTACTTACAACGTTGAGGTGGAACAGAACCGGCTTGATACCGGTTCCGTACAGTCGTCCACCTGTGCAAACAAAAAGGGTGGCGAGCCTGATCCCCGGCACTTGCAGAAAATAGCTGTGGCTGCTTCCTTCCGGACCTGACCAGGTTGGCTACTATGCAATGCGGGGAGGCCCGCCATAAGTTAAAAGTTGATTGTTCAGGAGGCAAAACAACTGGGGGAAACCCCCGAAACTGCATATGGGTCATTATAACATGCATGCCGCAGACAGCATCCGGCTTTGCAAGAGCAATCTGCTAAATATCTGTTCCAATTCTCTTGCTCACCGCCGGTAATTACTCGTCCTCCTCAAGGCCGTCAGGGAAGCGCGGGAACGCCTTCGACCCCGACTTGTACCCCACTGAGCGCCACCAGCATTACGCGGACACATTTTTGCCATCCGCCTTTTATGAGGCGCAACACCGTTTCTTAAAAGTTATCGGAGAAGCGTATTGTCAGGTAGTAATAGTTTCCGTGAAGGAGGGGAAATATAAACAATACGGGTTATTCGACCTAACCGGTTCCGCTACCTGCCAAGGCAGGGAGCGGAACCGTAACAGTTACGATCCAGACTTAGACGACGTCATCCAGAATCGCCCTGCTTTGGTTGTTCCACTGCACGTCCAGCAGATTGGAGAATCGGGCAATGATCTGCACCGCGACACCGCCAGCAAACAGGGCAGCCCATGCCAATACCACGAAGCCCCAATGCAATGGCGCGCTGAAGAGTTCTTCCATGAACCA
>NZ_FOVJ01000013.1 GCF_900115125.1 Nitrosospira briensis
AAGGGTCACTTCACGCCCGCGAACCACTTTGGCTTTGAAGGGGTCGCCTGGTACTGGCACTTTGTGGACGTGGTCTGGCTGGGGTTGTTTATCTTCGTCTACTGGCTGATATAAGGATCCAACGTGCTTCTCATGCCGCACGGGTCAGTGCGTTACTGGCTCAGCGGTATGAAGCCAAAATAAGTCCCCAGCATTAACAAGGCAAACAGAAGAACCGACAACCCAATACGCAGGGTTAACGATTTAACCGCACGTGTACCGTGTCCCTTGTCCTTGATCAGGTAATACATGGCCGATGCCAGACTGGCAAGGATGAAGAACATAAATAACGCGGCGAAGAATTTCAAGATCGGTCCTGTAATTATGAGGTTCGGGAATAAGTTTAGCGGAGTTCTGCATACTATCCAATGACTATTTTAGGCTGGCGGTTCACGCCGCGTTTATGGTCAACAATAGGTGCGGCAATTGTCATAACGATTATGTTGCAACTTGGCAACTGGCAACTTTCTCGCGCTCAGGAAAAGGAATCGCGGCAGGAACAGCTTGACACCCGTGCGCGTGAACCGGCCGTGGCTCTGCCGGTCGTTCCAGTCAGGCTTGAAGATTTTCAGTATCGGCAGGTCGAGGCGCGCGGGAAGTATGTGCCCGAACACACGATTTATCTTGATAATAAAATCCACAAGGGCCTGGCCGGTTACCATGTAGTCACCCCGCTCAGGATCGGGACAAGCTCGATGCATGTTCTGGTAAATCGGGGTTGGGTAGTAGCGGATCGTGATCGTAGTAAACTGCCAGACATACCAACTCCGCATGGCCAAGTGGTTATCTCGGGAATTGCAACGACAGCGATTCAGAAAACCCTGGAACTATCAGGGGAGCTCGTATCGGGGCAGGTCTGGGAAAATCTTGATCTGGAGCGTTATCGAAGCGCCAGCGGCCTGGCCCTGCAGCCGGTGATGATATTGCAAACGGACGACGTGAAGGATGGCCTTGTGCGTCAGTGGGCGCGCCCGGATTCGGGGTCCGGCAAAAACCTTGGTTATGCGTTTCAATGGTTCGCCATGGCGCTTGCCGTATTGATAATTTACTTGGTGTTAAGTGTCAAACGAGAGTACTCCCAACAAAAGTAGGCGGACGCTGGTTTTATTGTTCGTATTGTTGTGCGCGCCTATTATTGTTTCCTACATATTATTTTTCGGGAACGTACGGCCGGATACCGATAATTACGGCGACTTGCTCGACGTTAAAACCCTGACGGGTAGCGCGTTGAACCAAACTGACCAGACCATCTTCCGGATTCGCCAGTTGCGGGGCAAGTGGGCTCTGATATCGGTGGATTCTGGAAAATGCGACGAGCAATGCCGGCAGAAACTTTACTACATGCGTCAGGTACGCCTGATACAAAACGCGGAAAGGGAACGGATAGAGCGGGTATGGCTAATCGATGATGGAGAATTGCCCGCACCTGAAATCGTGAAGGAGTTCGAAGGTATGTGGTTTATCAACGCGAAAGATAGCGACTTGCTTCCGGCAATCCCGGGAAAAGCTTCGCAACGCGATCACATTTACCTGGTTGATCCGATTGGAAACCTCATGATGCGTTTTCCGAAGGATCCGGATCCCAAAAAGATGTCAAAAGATATTAAACGTTTGCTCAAGGTATCCCAGTTGGAACACGCAATGGGAACCGATCAAAGGCACTGATTCATCGTGCTTGGCGGAAATATTGATGTGAAAGCCGTTACCATGCAATAGCCGTCGGTTGTTTGGGCAATTGCTGTGATTCCACAATCGCTAATGCAGGCAAATCGCCTGCGATGAACTAGGAGACTGACGTTATGGCTACTTCGAGTATAGCCTGGCAGCAAACCGCCTCGCGCATGCAGCAATTTTACCGGCTGACCAAACCGAGAGTAGTGTCGCTCATTGTTTTTACCGCGGTTATCGGCATGTTTCTCGCAGTTCCTGGCGCAGTACCGCTAAACGCGCTGATATTCGGTACAGTGGGAATTGCGCTGGTGGCGGGCGCGGCCGCGGCGGTAAATTGCCTGGTAGAACAGAAGATTGATGCGATTATGTCCCGCACGCGGGGCAGGCCCTTACCGCGAGGTACGGTGACGTCGCCCGAAACCCTGTTTTTTCTGGCACTGATCGGTGGAACGGGTTTGCTGATGCTTCATCAGCTGGTTAACCCGCTGACAATGTGGCTGACATTGGGAACCTTTGTTGGTTATGCGATTATCTATACCGTGGTATTGAAGCCGAACACACCGCAAAACATCGTGATAGGGGGAGCTTCCGGCGCCATGCCGCCTGTGCTGGGGTGGGCCGCAGTGACAGGGGAAGTATCAGCAGACGCGCTGCTGCTCTTTCTCATAATCTTTGCATGGACGCCCCCGCACTTCTGGGCCCTGGCGCTCTATCGCAAGCTGGAGTACGCCAAGGTCGGCATGCCTATGCTACCTGTAACACACGGAGACAAATTTACCCGTCTACATGTCCTGTTATACACGCTGATACTCATCGCCGTGACGCTAATGCCGTACGCCACCCAAATGAGTGGATTGATATATCTGGTGGGCGCTGTGGTGCTGGATGCGGTATTTCTATACTATGCGGTGAAAATCTACCTGGATTATAGCGATGAACTCGCGCGCAGAGCATTTCGCTATTCAATCCTCTACCTCGCGGCCCTGTTCGCTGTGCTATTAATAGATCACTACATCCGCTTCTGAGTGGCTGCGCGTGAGATATCGGACATTTAATGCATTTGTGGTATCCGCGGCGCTTGTTTTTCTGGCGCCGCTACTTCTGACGGCGTGTGGCGATACCTCGAAGCCAAAACCGGAATTTCTCTCAACAGATATCAGTGACGTCAACTTCGGTGAGGATTTTCGCCTTACGGACCACAACGGGAATGTGCGCACCCTGTCGGATTTCAAGGGCAAGGTAGTCGTATTATTTTTCGGCTATACCCATTGTCCAGACGTGTGTCCGGCCACCATGAGCAACCTCGCAACTGCGATGGATAAACTCGGCCCGGACGCTGCTCGAGTGCAGGTGCTGTTTGTTACCGTCGATCCGGAACGAGATACGCCACCTGTCCTCCAGCAATATCTGTCTGCGTTCAATCCAACCTTTCTCGGCCTGTCGGGTAGCGCACAGGCAACAAAAGCTGTAACGAAAGAATTCAAGATCGTGGCTCAAAAGCAGCCGGGAGAAGCAGCCGGGCATCACACCGTGGATCACTCAACCGGAACCTATATCTTTGACACAAACGGAAAGCTGCGGTTATACGTAACCAGCGACAAGGATGCGGATGTTTTTGCGCACGACATTTCCGAATTACTGAAAACCTCGGCATAACGACGTCGCCCAAAACAGTTAGGCGGAAAAAACAGGAGCCTGCTCTTTCCCTTAAGGAAACAGCTTCCCTGGATTCAGAATATTGTTCGGGTCGAACACCCGCTTGATCTGTTTCATCAGCGTCAGCGTCGCTGCATCAATCTCCTTGCCGATATACGCACGTTTTTCGCTACCAACACCGTGCTCACCTGACAATGTCCCGTTGAGATTGATTACGAGATCGAATATTTCATTCAGGCAAGTCGCTGCGCGGCTCATCTCATCCGGTAACGCGGGGTCGACCAGCAGATTCACATGAATATTTCCGTTGCCCGCGTGGCCGAAATTGACATTGGCAACCTCGTATTTCGAGCTCAGCCGGGCCAGCCCGTCCAGAAATTCCGGTAACGCCGAAACGGGCACAACGACATCCTCATTGATCTTCTTTGGCGCGATATCACGCAGTAACGGAGATAATGTTTTCCGGGCTCGCCACAAAGCAGCGGCATCCGCGGTCTCCTCCGCCTGAATCAGCCCTTCGTTGGCGCAGGCGAATATAACGGCTGCGCATGCCTCGGGAACGTAGCTCTCCGCCCCATCCACCTCGATCATCAGCATGGCACGCGCGCCAGCCGGCAGCATGTCAGGGTATCGGCTGCGGATCAGATCAAGCGAGCCAGAGTCGAGAAACTCAAGCGCACTGGGTGTTTGGGGAAGCGCCATGACCTGGACTATTGCGGCAGCACAGCTCGCAAGATCGCGGTAATGTGCGGTAATGCCGCCACGGGCTTGAGGAAGCGGAGTGAGTTTAAGCGTCGCTTCCGTGATAACGGCCAAGGTACCTTCAGACCCTATTAAAAGCCGCGTAAGATCATAGCCCACCACACCCTTGGTGGTGTAGCAGCCGGTGCGAATGATTTCGCCTCCGCCCGTCACCGCTTTCAGCCCCAGGACATGATCACGGGTCGTTCCATATTTCACGGCATGGGGACCGCCTGCGGAGGTCGCGAGATTTCCGCCAATGCTCGAGTAGCCGGCGCTGGAAGGATCAGGTGGCCAAAAGAAGCCATGAGACTTGGCTGCATCCTGTACCGACTGATTAATAACGCCCGGTTCCGCAACGATCACGCGATTGGTGGGATCCACGGTGACAATGCGCAGCATCCGTTCCAGCGATAACACTACGCCCCCCTGTTCCGGAAGACTTCCGCCCGACGTTCCCGTCCCGCGCCCACGAGGAGTAAGCGGAGTTCCATATTCAATGCAAAGCCTCACGACGGCTTGCACTTCCAGTGCAGTAACGGGAAATACTACCGCATCGGGGGGAAAAATCTTTCGAGTATTGTCATAAGCATAGGCATAACAATCCACCGGATCCGTAAAAAACCGGTCCGAAGGGAGCAAGCTGCCAAGCCGGGCGGCAAAACCAGCCTCAAGCATCAGGAAGTCGTATCAGCCGTGGCTCGGCTCATCGTTGACGAATGCCGGAATCCGGCACTGGCAAGCGTCGCAAAAAGTTCAATAGCGACTCAGTTCTGGTATTCAAAAACCTTCACCACCTTCCGCACGCCATTCGTCGACCTGGCGATCCCCACTGCGCTCTCCGCTTCCTTCGCGTTTACAAGACCAAGCAGATAGACAACCGCGTCCTCTGTAACCACCTTCACATGATTCACCTGAAACTGCCCGCTATCCATAAAACGAGCCTTGACCTTGGATGTGATCAACGCATCATTACTACGAGACCCGAATGAGCTTGAACCACCAATTGCTACCTCATTAGTGACGGCGCGTACGTTTTCCACGCCCCTTACAAGTTTTTCCGCTTCCTTCTTAAGCTCCAGGGTCTGGGCTTCCCCGGTGAGCAGTACGTTACGGTTGAAGCTCGTAACGTTGATGTTGACTTTTCCGCCAAGCTTGTCGCTGATTCGACGATTACTCTTGACCTCTATAGCTTCATCTTCCACAAACGTGCCACTCGTACGCCGATCCTGAGATACCGCAACGCCGGTCCCCACACCTGTCGCCAGCCCACCTGCAACCAGCAATGCGCAGCCTGAAAGAAAGGGAAACAGCAATACCAGGATAAGCATTCCGCTTCGACTCTTGTTTTGCATCTAGACCTCTACCTAAAAAAATAACCTGCAGCATTAAGCGGCGCAGCAGTACCTGAAAGAGTTCCGCATGTGGCTCGAGAATACCGTGAAGGTCCCGCCGCATTCGGCCTGAGTCAAGTGGGGCATCCGGCCATCATCAGATTTCCCGGCGTGACCGTCAAATCAGAAAAACAGAGAACCAATCATTAAGCAGGGACGCAAAGATGCCGCGTTCTCAATCGCGTCGCGCCGACAGTCTAACCTAAAACCGGGCACTTCTGACGCTCCGTACGGCTCTATTCGCCAAAAGCATTTTTGATCCACTCAACCTCCTTGCCATCGTGGCCCGACAATAATATAGCGTCAAACCGGCAGGGCGGCTCGAACTTGAAAGAGGCAAGATAATGTCGCGCCGCCCGCAACAACTTCCTTTGTTTCACCCACGTTATGCTAGCCGCTGCGCCCCCAAAAGCCGGGCTCTTCCTCATCCTTACCTCCACGAAAACCAGCATCGTCCCGTCGCGCATGATGAGATCGATTTCACCAGATCGGCAGCGATAGTTTCTCCGGAGCAAAACAAGGTTATGATGTCGAAGAAAGGTTTCCGCGTAACGCTCCGCCTCGCTGCCATTCAAAACAAAAACTCCGTTGGTACGATCATTCAGGTTAGCGCTCTGACTATAGCCCGTCTAAACTTCCAATTTTACAACGCTGCCTTCATAAACCAAACACCCTGTAACCGCATTGAACCAGACCGTGATACAGCCCGGCACCTTATATGTTATCGCCACACCTATTGGAAACCTGCGCGACATCACGTTGAGGGCACTTGATGTATTGGCGGCCGTGGATGTCATCGCGGCCGAGGATACCCGCACTACCGCACATTTGCTGAGGCATTATTCGATAACCGGAAAAATGATGTCATTGCATCAGCACAATGAAAGCTCCACGGCAATGAAAATCGTAAATCTACTTTCGCGTGGCGAAGCAGTCGCCCTTGTTACCGACGCAGGTACTCCTGGAATTTCCGATCCAGGAGCGATTCTGGTAAAACAGGTACGGGAACATGGTTATAAGACGATGCCGATTCCAGGCGCCAACGCGGCGGCATGCGCGCTTTCCATAGCGGGCATGCCGACGCCTCATTTTCTCTTTTACGGATTTCTTCCTGCTACCGCTGGTTTGCGCCGACGTGATCTGGAAAACTTAAAATCATACCCTTATACACTGATATTTTACGAAGCGCCCCATCGAATTCTGGATAGCATCGAAGATCTGGTGGAGGTGTTAGGTGCGAAGCGCCAAATTACCATCGCAAGGGAACTCACGAAATTATTCGAGAGTATTCATGCCTGCGCCCTCGGCGAAGCAACCGCTTGGCTCAAGGGTGACCCAAACCGCCAGAGAGGGGAATTCGTGCTGTTAATATCCGGTGCTCCTGCCCGTCCGCAAGGAGAATTAAGTGAACAGGGGCAGCGAACTCTCGCGCTGCTATTAAAAGATATGCCCCTCAAGCAGGCGGTGAGACTGGCAGCGGAGATTAGCGGAGAAAGCAAAAATACGCTGTATTCGCTGGCGCTATCGTTACAGGGTGGGCCAAACCAGAAAGAATAGCAGGATACCCACACCTGAGTGCTGGCTTTAGGATGGGCCAGCGATTATAATCACTTAGTCGCATGGTTCACAGTTTTGACCGATTCCTGCGAGCGTGGGAGTCCCCACGAACATTTTAATTCATTGGAGAGATTGACTATGAAAACACCTGCTACCTTTTACCATGCCGGCTGTCCTGTATGTGTCGAGGCCGAGAGTCAGATCGCTGATGCTCTGGATCCCGATCGTTACGAAGTCGAGCTCGTAGATCTTGGTGCCCAAAAGGATCGCATCGCAGCAGCTGAAGCAGCTGGCGTCAAGTCGGTTCCCGCGCTTGTCATCAATGGAGCACCCTTTCACATCAATTTCGGCGCTCCAATGTCGGCGTTGAAGTCCTAATTGCGGAGAATGGCGGGCGGACTGTCCGCCATTTGTCCTGAAACGCATTATCACATGGCATGTAGTTTTTCCTAATTTCTGCAGCTGGCACGGGAATGTAATTCCCGAACCGCAATCTGCAATTCCCACCCCCGTTTCTTTCCTTTCCTTCTCGCTCCCGCCTATAATGAATATCGCCTGGCTGTTGGCAACGTAAACATATGAGGAGGTAAAGTGGAGCTCATTCTGTGGCGTCATGCCGAAGCTGAAGATGGATTGCCCGATAGCGCACGCAAACTGACCGGAAAAGGACTAAAACAAGCGGAGAAGATGGCTGAATGGCTTAAACCAAAACTGCCGAAAAACACCCGTATCATAGTCAGTCCCGCGAAGCGCACACAGCAGACGGCAAAGGCCCTTGAAGACGAATTTGAAACCGTAAAGGAAATTGGACCAGGCGCCTCTGCAAAGGCGATTCTGGCCGCCGCAGATTGGCCGGATGCGAAAGGCGCAGTGCTGGTGGTAGGTCATCAGCCGACGCTAGGGGAGGTAGCCGCCTTGCTCATGTCCGGAGAAGCAGGTGAATGGAACGTCCGGAAGGGTGCCGTATGGTGGTTCAGTCACAAAAAGAGCGAAGGCGTACCGGAAACGGTTTTACGAAGCAGTATATCTCCAGATATGTTGTGATCAACGCGCGCCAATCAAATTTCCCCCAACAAATCTGTGCCATTCAAGCGCTTCGCGGCGTCTTTGCCAAGCCGATGGAATTCCATCTGTCCCATGCCCCATATCGGCCCTTGATGGGTCCAACAGGGAGCGCGAGCAGAATCAATAACACGCCAGCGCCAATGCTCGCAGCAGCGCCAAGGTCAGAATAGCCCGTGAGCAACAGGGGCGCTGGAATCAGCCATCCGCCGAACATGATGTTGGCAAAGCGCAGGGGTCGTCCCACCTCGCTTAGCGCCATGATGGAGAATGTCACGACGAGCGCACCAATCAAATGGTCCCCGTTGGCGGCTGTTCCTGTGGCATCGAAGAGGATGCGCGAAAACATCAATGCGATACCGATGATAACGCTCGCCAGCATATTCCAGGTGAAGCGGACACCTGACCCCATGATTTCACGCAGCACGGCCATCGGTGGCCCTTCGAAGTTGCTAGAATAATCCGCACTTCCGCCTTCCATCGTATCTCCATGCCACAATACGTGCCAAAGCGATTTGCCGTTCTTTCGCCGGTCTTTGAGGAACTGCAGCGTTGCCAGAATCTCATCAAAGGAGTACGGAATCTGCAACAGCATCGCAACCGCGGCGATCAGGCATAAAGTGCACCAGGTACCGATTATAATGGGCTGGATAATAATGAAGTAAATACTGACCACGCCCAGCGGCACAATCAATATACCGAAGAACAGCACCATCCATGGCATCGTGCGCCATCGCCGCTTATCGCCTATGACACCGGTCAGAATTTCCATCACGTAAACCGTCGCCCCCAGCCCGGCGTCCGCTACCGGCCATGCCTCGGATACATCGGAAGTAACGACGCGTGCGGTGCCATCGCCAAAAAATGGATCCCAGACATTGTCGGTATGCCCCAACTGGAATGCGGCCATATAACGCGAAAGGAATAGGCCAATGAAGGCCAGCGCCACAATCGGGAAACGGTTGGTCATGCCCGAAGGGCTATAGCTCCAGCCGGGCGGCGTGTCGGGCCCGCTCGTGCGGGCAACGGCCCCGATACCGGGGGGAGGTGACACGACTACCGCAAACAGAATGACAAGCCCGCCGACCAGGGTATCGTTGGCATAAGCTGCCGCACTCGACGTCCAGAAGAAGAGCGGCGCGAACAATAACCAGATGCCCAGAAGCGCGGTTATCCAGCGCGCCCAGCCATAGTCCCGTGATACTGATAGAAGGCCGAATAGCACAATGAGCAGGCCGGTGATGACATCGCTGGCGGTCATCCAGGTAGCGGACATCGCCAAACCACGTTGGGAAGGCGAAACGAGATCCTCGGCCACCATCCACGATTCGGCAAGGCCAAAAATGAAGGGGCTGGATATCAGCCATAATCCCAGCCCCGCATTGGCGAAGTGGCACCACAGGGTTTGCCGGTGCCCGTCGCGTTCCTGCTGGCGGCTTTGAGCGATAAGCGTTGCGCTTGGAAGATGTTCTTTTTCCATTTCTTCCAGCCATAGCGGCAACGCAATTTTATTACGCTTGTACCAGGCCGCAGGGCTTCGCTTCAGATGACCGATTATTTTCGGCAGCGTTTCACGGAGCGTATTTCTGGGACGCCAGTTCAGCAGCTTCTTCGCTCGCGAAATATCCAGTTCAAAATGATCGTCGGATAAAGCCACCATGAAAGTCTTGACGAAGGGCTCAATTCCACGGTCGATGTAATCCGGAACGACGTCTTCCATTTTATCCTGCAACCACGCGCCCGCCACCGCCACCGGTTTGGGGACCTGGTGTGTAACCCATGGTTGGCCATGGATCAACTGCCCAATCAGGTTTTGCAGCCCTTCATAGCTTTCGGTAGCCGGCTCGCCTATCAAAAGAACGGTTTCCGTAGGCAACTCCAGGCGGCGCTCGACGGTTTGACGAAATGCACGTGCTACATCATCCATATGCACGAAGGACTGGCCATGAGCGGGGTCGCCAGGGAATACATGGCTCTGCAGTTGACGCTCATAGATGCGTTGAATCTGAGTGGAAAGAGAGGGCACTTCGCCCCACTCGGTATAGACCCCGGCCAAGCGAAGTATCACGAACGGAACGTTACCGTGATGAGCCCGTACCTCGTTTTCCGCCGCTACCTTGGACTCCGGGTAGGGCCATTTGGGTTCAAGAGGCCCTTCCTCAGTAATGGGCAGGCCCGGTTCGGTAGGCGCGTGCACCAGCATGGTGCTTGCATAAATAAATTGTTCGACATCGAATGCCCGAAGCGCCTCCAGTAAACGCCGGGTCCCGCGGACGTTGACTTCCTCATACAGGGGGTTTGGCTGATCGGAGAAATCATAAAAGGCAGCCAGATGAATTACGGACGCGATCCGTTGCCCATAGCCCTGGCGTAATTGCTCGCAAGCCTTGGACACCGCTTCATCAGATGATATATCGACGGTAATGCAGTGGGACCCACTATCACATTCGCGCTCGAATCCGACGACCGTATAGTCGTCGCCAAGCGCAGCTTCTATCGCCTTGCCGATCCTGCCTTCCGAGCCGGTAATAAGAACCAGCGGTTTCCGGATATCCATGCGATTTTCCATCCGCGCATTACAACCACTGCAAACATTGCCATCGTTCCAGGCAGGCTTTCAACCTCATTCACGAGAACACATCCCTCCTGGCCCTTTTTCTTCCCGCAATGAATGGAGAACAGCGCAGCCTGGTGCGGGGTTGAATTCCGTCTACCGCACAAGCTCTCCGCAGCGCGCTAAATCAGGTAGACAGCGGAGCAGTATTGGGTGTGAAACTAAATACCGCTCAACAATTCAGCGGGTCCGCCGGGAATCGTAATTCCCGGTTTGGGACTTGGTGTACGGCGTTTCATCATAGGGAATATCCGGCGTGTCTTTAGGTTCCTTGCCGGATTCACCATAAGGTTCCGTATAGGATTTGGTCCCATAATAAGACTGAATCCTGTTCTGCCAGGTTGGGTCCGCCATATCCGGCCAATCATCCTTGTTAAACCCGGGGGCGGAGTCCAGACGTTCCTTGTCCACGCTGAGTATGAAGCGCTTGTTCTCGGTATCCAGCTTCAGCGCGTTCCAGGGCACAGCGAAAAGTTTGCCCCCCATGCCCATCACCCCGCCGAACGCCAAAACCGCATAAGCGACTTTGCCGCTATTCATATCCAGCATAATCTCCTTGATGTCCCCGAGATCTTCATCCTTATGGCTATAAACATCCTCTCCGATGAGAGTGTCGGCGCCCATTAGCCGAGGACCCGGGCCCTTTCCATAGCTTTTGTACATGCCGTAGGTGTCGCGGTCTTCGTAGCTCATCTCTTTCTCCTGACGGTAAGTTTTCCGTGAATAATGGGAACATAATCGATATCCCCAGTTCTTTGACAGGCTCAAGGGTACGACAGGAAGATCATCCAGTTCGGTACGGTAAGCCACACAAACCGATGTATCGGCAAGGATCTTTCCAGCTCGCGCGCGTTTTTTCTCAAGGGGAGCACCGAATCCACCTCTGCGCTGTGATCGTACAGGCTGGTGTACAATGCACAATAAATACTGCCGGAGTTGTCGGCGGCAATCGCGTCTCACCGTCGATTTTTTCGGAGATTACGAGCGTTCATCCGGCAAATTACCCTTTAAGCTCTCCAGATTCTTAACAGAGCATGCAGAAACGTCTTATCCTTGCCTGGCGTAAAATAGCGTCCGTTTGCGCGACGGGCTTCTGCACGACTTCATGAGCTTGCTGTCTGCCGAAACCGCCGCGCCAGGTCTGCTACGGGTCCCGGTACATCTATCATGAGCAGTCAAGACACGGGACTTAAAACGCCCCCTGGCACTCCCCAGTCCCTGGGCCTGCTAAGCCTCGCTGCACTGGGCGTCGTATATGGCGACATCGGTACAAGCCCTTTGTACGTGATGAAAACTGTTTTCGACCCCATTCATGGGCTTACTGTCAGCGATACCAACGTAATCGGAATCATCTCGCTGATTTTCTGGACGCTCATGGTTGTGGTGTCGCTCAAGTACATCACCTTGATCCTGCGGGCGGACAATCATGGGGAAGGCGGCATCATGGCCTTGTTATCGCTGGCCAGTTCCTCTGTTGCAAACCGTCCGCGACTGCGCAATATCCTGTTTCTCCTGGGCGCCTTTGGTGCGGCGCTATTCTTCGGAGATGGCGTGATCACGCCGGCTATTTCGGTGTTAAGCGCAGTGGAAGGCCTTGAGGTGGCGACGCCATTGCTCAAACCCTATGTGCTACCCATCACTCTTGCCGTGCTGATCGGGCTCTTCATGCTGCAGCAGCGGGGGACAGGGGGAATCGGCGCCATGTTTGGCCCGGTGACGCTGATATGGTTTACTACCCTGGGACTCGCTGGTCTGGTAAATATTGCTCTCGCACCGCAGATTCTGACAGCGTTCAACCCCGTACACGCCCTGGCATTCTGCCTCAATAATGGTTGGCTCGCGTTTATCGCGTTTGGGGCCGTGGTGCTCGCGGTTACGGGGGGAGAGGCACTCTATGCAGACATGGGCCACTTTGGAGCGAAACCGATCAGGCTGGCATGGTATGGGTGTGTCTTGCCCGCGCTCACATTGAATTACCTCGGACAAGGCGCGCTTCTGCTCTCCAATCCATCTGCAATCTCCAACCCTTTTTTCCTGCTGTTCCCCTCATGGGCGCTTTATGCCGCTGTCGGGCTGGCGACGGTCGCAACCGTCATCGCCTCCCAAGCGGTAATCTCCGGCGTTTTTTCGGTGACAAAGCAAGCCATACAGCTCGGATTTCTGCCCCGCATGCAAATCAAACATACTTCGGACCGGAAGATCGGGCAAATATATATTCCTTTCGTTAATTGGACTTTGCTGGCGGCCGTGGTAATGGCCGTGCTGGGATTCGGTTCATCATCAAACCTTGCCGCTGCCTATGGGGTCGCCGTTACCGCTACGATGGTGATTGAAACCATACTCACTTTTTTTGTCCTTCGGTATGCCTGGAACTACCCATTGCTTCTGTGTATATTGGCCACGGGATTTTTTCTGGCGATCGATACAACGTTTTTCGCCGCAACCATATTGAAAATCACCCAGGGCGGCTGGTTTCCGCTTGTAGTCGGATCAGCCATCTTCTTTGTTATGCTGACATGGAATCGGGGGCGTCAAACTCTGCTCGAGCACCTGCGCTCCGCTGCCATACCGCTTCAACCGTTCCTGGAGTCGTTAATGGCGCATCCCCCGGCGCGCGTCGCCGGCACATCGGTTTTTTTGACGGCCGATCCGGACGGCGTGCCGCATGCCTTATTGCACAATCTCTCTCACAACCAGGTCCTCCATGAGCGCGTCGTGGTCTTGACCGTGATGTACATCGAAACCCCCCGGATTCTCAAGGAACATCGAATATCCATCAAGCCGCTGGTCGATAACTGCTATCAGATTACTGTCCGGTATGGCTTCAAGGACGAGCCTAATCTGCCGTATGCACTTGAATTGTGTGAGCCGCATGGGCTGGTGTTCGAGCCGCTCAAAACGTCTTATTTTCTTAGCCGCGAGATCGTCGTGCCGAGTCCAGGCCGTGGCATGGGCGTGTGGAGGGAACGTTTCTTTGCAGCGATGGCCCGTAATGCCAGCAACGCCGCCGAATACTTCCAGCTACCCGCAAATCGCGTTCTCGAACTGGGCGCCAGGGTCGAGATATAAGCTGATCTCAGGCGTTCAGGAGGTGGGAAGTCGTTGAAAAACGGCGAGTATGCAAAAAGGATTTAAAACCCATTGATCTGCCGCTTCATGCTGATTGTGGCGCGCCCAACACGATTCGAACGTGTGACCCCCGCCTTCGGAGGGCGGTACTCTATCCAGCTGAGCTATGGGCGCAAGTACAGGTAAGCTTAGTGAATTCGCCGATAGGATAACGTTTTTTAATCCCCCCGTCCAACCTAAACAAATCGCTTTTGCTTGTATACATGAACCTATACAATAACGACTTTTTACTTGCGGAGCTATTGTGAGCGGCACTGAAGATGACGATCATTCCTCACCCATAAGGACGCCGAAACAGTTGCTTACGGTCGTTGCGGCCGCGTTCGTGTTTCCGGTTTTGATTATTTGGCTATTGGGGAAGTTTATTACCGGAGATGCTCCGATAGACCCGAATAGCCCTGCTTTTTCAGATGAGAAAGTGGCGGAACGCTTGAAGCCCGTCGGTAAATTGGTACTGGCGGGGGATTCTCCGCAATCCGACGTACCATCCGAAAGCGAATCGGGCCAGACAGCCGGTGCCGCAGTTGCTTCCGCCGCTGTTCCGGGGGCCGCACCGGTGGCGGATGCAGGAGACCCTGCTGAGAAAGCAAAGGCAATTTATACCGCCAGTTGTGCCGCCTGCCACATGACCGGTGCGGCCGGCGCGCCCAAGATGGGCGATAATGCAGCCTGGGCGCCACGCATCAAGGCCGGCAACGAGACGCTCTACGAGAGCGCAATCAAGGGTAAGAACGCGATGCCACCCAGAGGCGGAAACGCCAGCCTTTCAGACGCCGATGTCAAGGCAGCCGTTGATTATATGGTGAGTCAATCGAAATAACTCAACCCGAACCGAAACGCAGTTGCAAGAGGGCGATAGGAGAATTCCATGTCGCCCTTATTTTATTCAACCTTGATCCGGTCCCCTGCACCCCGAAAACCTACACTCCACCTCGTCCAGCTATCTGTTTTAGGTCGAAAAGGATGTGTCACCATACCGACCTGAGGATTGAGTCAGCCCTCCGGAGTTAACGATTTCTCTCGAACTATGGCCACTTTCGCAATTGGTGATCTGCAAGGTTGTTATCAGGAATTCAGGGAGCTCCTCGACCTGATTCAGTTCGACCGGGAAAAAGACAGACTTTGGCTGGTCGGAGATGTGGTCAACCGGGGTCCGGGGTCGCTGGCGATATTGCGTTTCATTGTGGGCTTGAAAGACGCGGTAATCATGGTATTGGGCAACCATGACCTGCATCTGCTCATGGTTTCTGAAGGGTGTGCCAGCTTGCATCGGAACGATACGATACAGGAGATTCTCGACGCGCCCGACAGGGACGAACTGCTCCGCTGGTTGCGCTGGCAGAAGCTGTTGCATCTGGATGGGAACTACGTCATGGTTCACGCTGGCTTACTGCCTTCCTGGAGCATCGCCCAAGCCACTCAGCTCGCGAAAATGGTGGAAACCGGGCTGCGCAGCCCGAATTTTCACGAGCTTTGTTCCCATATGTATGGGAACCAGCCCGACCATTGGGACGACAGCCTCGAAGGTTATCCGCGACTTCGCGTAATTATCAACGCGATGACCCGCATGCGCCTGTGTACGCCCGACGGAAGAATGGATTTTGTTCACAAGGGTCCGGCGCGGGACATGCCGGCCGGCTATCTGCCCTGGTTCGAGGCGCCTAACCGCGCCAGTCGGGAGGCCACTATTATCTGCGGGCATTGGTCCGCACTGGGGTTGCAAATCAGGGATAATCTTATCGCGCTGGATACCGGTTGTCTCTGGGGCGGAAGCCTTACCGCTATTCGCCTTGAAGATCGCCGGATTTTTCAGGTGTCTTGTGCGGCAGCGGGAGAGATAGGGCATGTGCAATAGCCTGTTCCGCGTAACGCGCCAGCTCTCGCCGGTTTTTTCCGCTACTGTCAATCGGATCGGCAAAAATCAGTTCTACATTAATCCAGGGCTGCTTTAATATCCGCCGCAATGATTCCAGCATCGAGATATTGACATACGGCGCCGCCTCACTGACTTTCCCCGCAATATCGGTATAACGTATTGCCACAGGCGCGAATATGGCTGACGCCGTGATCGCCGATTGCAATAATGACGCATGGAAATGCCGAAGCGAGTTGCCGTCATTGGTAGTACCCTCTGGGAATACGGCGACCCGATCCCCAACTTTCAATACATCCGCGATATCTGCGTTTATCCGTGCGGTATCACTGCGCTTGGTCCGTTCAATGAACAGCGTGCCTGCGTTACGGCTCAACCAGCCCAACAGCGGCCAACCACGAATTTCGGCTTTGGCCACAAAACGGGCCGCACACACGGCGTTCAGGGAATATACATCCAGCCAGGAAATATGATTGGCAGCCAGCATTACCCGCTGGGCTTCGGCTGCGGGGGGTGCGCCAGAGTGGCATAATCTGATGCAGAGAATCGCAAGCAGTTGTGCTGACCATCTTTGCGACATGCGCCATTGCGCTGGCTGATCGAGATGGGGATAAACCGCGGATTGAATCAGGCCGGAAATGATGTGCAACAACAGCCGGATGGAACGAAAAATTTGTACCAGCCGATTGTTGATCTCGTTTTTCATGCCATTATTATCGCGTCAATAATGACCAATGGCTTCGATAAGGCATCAGCAGCTTTATCCGGAGCAATGCCAATAGGGTTCTGGCCCGAGCGCTTGTTGGCGGAGTCAGCCAGTTCGATAACCTGCTGCGGCGCTCAAAATGCTACCGATGAGCGTATCAATATTTTCGCCAAAATGTTCGTCCGTTTCGTGGTGCCCTTGCTACAGAATGCGGTTGCCAAATGCTTCAAAATATCGCTGGTCTATTTCATCCCGGGCGAAACTGTGATTTTGCCCGCCACGCTCGGCGATTTTCAATGCTCCCATAAGCGAGCCGAGCTGTCCGGTACTTTGCCAATCCATTCCATTGGTAATCCCATAGAGCAGCCCTGCGCGAAAAGCATCCCCGCATCCGGTCGGATCAACCAGTTTATCCGCTTTGACACTGGGGATTTCGATCTGTTGGCCATCGGAATAAACGACCGATCCCTCCCCGCCTTTCGTCACAATCAACCCCTTCACGAGTTTTGCCAGCGCTTCCAGCGTATGTCCCGTACGCTCTTGCAGCAATTGACCCTCATAGTCGTTGACGCCGATGTAATCCGCCTTATGGATGAAATCCAGGAGTTCTTCGCCGTTGAACATAGGTAAGCCCTGACCGGGGTCGAACATGAAGGGGATGCCTGCTTCGTGAAACTCGCGCGCATGCTGCACCATGCCGTCCCGCCCGTCCGGGGCAACAATGCCAAGGCTTACGTTTTTCGCATCCGTCACGTGATTTTCATGAGAAAAATTCATCGCGCCCGGGTGAAAGGCCGTTATCTGGTTATCGGCAAGATCAGTTGTGATGAATGCTTGCGCGGTAAATATGCCCGGCACCTGGCGTACATGGGCCTGCTCGAGATCCAGGTTCGCCAAGCGGTAGGCATATGGCTGATAGTCATCCCCGACGGTTGCCATGATAAGGGGTTTGCCGCCTATCATTTGCAGGTTATATGCAATATTGCCGGCACAGCCGCCAAATTCCCTTCGCATGTCCGGGACCAGAAATGACACGTTCAGGATATGAATTTTTTCCGGCAGGATATGGTTCTTGAAATGATCCTTGAACACCATAATGGTGTCGTAAGCAATGGAACCGCAAATGAGTGTATGCATGGATATGCCCGCGTAAGATTTTTGGACCTGTCAAGACGGGGTGACGGTTGGGATCGCATTCAGGGTTGGGCTTTCGGTCGCTGTTCTCGTTAAAGATTGCTTCCAGGCTAAATCCAGCTCGCGCGCTGCCTTCACATCGTCCAGTCTGCGTACCGGAGTGTTGTGAGGCGCGCTTTTCACGAGATCCGGCTGGGTCAGAGCCTCTTCCAAGATTTCCTTCATGGCTGCGACAAATGCATCCAACGTCTCCTTGGATTCAGTTTCGGCGGGCTCGATCAGCAGGCATTCGGGCACCAGGAGAGGGAAGTAGGTGGTAGGGGCATGAAAACCCTTATCCAGCAGCCGTTTTGCCACATTCATCGCAGTGACACCTGTTTTTTCCTTCAGATCTTTAAGCGTGACGATAAATTCATGGCTGGCCCGGCGGGTCGGATAGGCCAGTTCGAAACCTGCCTTGCGCAGTTCCACCATCAGGTAATTGGCGTTAAGCGCCGCAAACTCCGCCACGCGATGCATGCCTTCCGCCCCCAGCAGGCGCACGTAGACATAAGCACGGAGAAGCACCCCCGCATTGCCCATGTGCGCAGACAGCCTCCCTATGGATTGGGGAATTTCCTTTTCAGTCAGCCAGCGGTATTTTTCATCTTCATATGCGACCACCGGTACGGGCATGAATGGCAACAGGCGCGGCGCTACTCCGACTGGGGCGGAGCCCGGGCCTCCGCCTCCATGTGGAGTGGAAAAAGTCTTGTGCAAATTGATGTGGATGACGTCGAATCCCATATCACCCGGCTTGACCTTGCCGAGTATGGCATTCAGGTTGGCGCCGTCGTAATACAGCAACCCGCCCGCCTGATGAACGATTTTGCTCATCTCGGCGACGTTTTTTTCGAACACGCCAAGCGTTGAAGGATTGGTCAGCATCAATCCTGCGGTTTGTGGCCCGACCGCAGCTTTCAGCGCGTCCATGTCCACGTCGCCTTCTTTATCAGTGGCTATTTCCACCACTTTATAGCCGCACATTACCGCCGTGGCCGGATTGGTTCCATGCGCAGCATCGGGAACGATGATCTCGGTTCGAGCCGAATCACCACGCGACTCATGATAAGCCCGTATCATGGCAATGCCGATCAATTCTCCCTGGGCTCCGGCCATAGGCGTAAGGCATACTCCCGCCATGCCGGTCACGTCCTTAAGAATTTCCTGAAGCTCGTACATGCATGCAAGGAAGCCCTGGCCGGTACTTTCCGGCGCCCTCGGGTGCCGTGCCAGAAATTGAGGCAGCATGGCAAGCGAATTGCAAGCCCGCGGGTTGTACTTCATGGTGCAGGAGCCAAGCGGATAAAACTGCGTATCTATCGAAAAATTCTTTTGCGACAACCTAGTGTAATGTCGTACCGCATCCATTTCGGATACTTCCGGCAGCATCGGCGGTGTTTTTCGCATCAAGTCCGGCGGAATGCCGGTCACATCAGCAGTTGCCCCCGGGGATTGAGAATAATTGCGCCGTCCAGGACGTGAGTGTTCAAATATCAGCATGGTGAAATCCGGGTTTTTGTGCCGTCAGTGTATTGAAAGAATTTTGGAAAATGCGGGAGCATCTGCTCGCGTATCGCAATTCAGGCTTATTGCAGAGCTGCGAGGGCCGCATCGTAGTTGGGCTCATCCTTTATTTCCGGCACGAGTTCCGCGTGAATTATTTTATCGTTTTCATCCAGTACCAGGACGGCGCGGGCGGTAATGCCGGCCAGGGGACTGTCCGCTATAGCGACGCCATAATTCTTCATGAATTCCGAACCACGCATGGTGGAAAGGGGGACCACCTTATCCAGTCCCTCCATATCGCAGAAGCGGGCCATCGCAAAAGGCAGGTCAGCAGCTATTATCAGCACGACCGTGTTTTCCATGTTACTGGCCTTTTCGTTGAATTTGCGCGTGGAAACGGCACAGACCGGGGTATCGAGGCTGGGAACGATGTTGAGAACTTTTTTCCTGCCGGCAAAATCTGCCAGCGTGACGTCCTTCAAATCTCGGTCTACCAGCGAGAACTCCGGAGCCTTGTCGCCTATTTTTGGAAATGTGCCTTCAATCTTGATGGGGTTGCCGGCTAGAGTGACCATGCTGTTTCTCCTTACGAGGTTGAATAGTTCGAATGGTTGAGATCATCTGAATAAATTACGGATTTTCGATGACGTCGCGCAATTGTTTTGTGTAATTGTCCAGATCCCCGGATGTTTTCGTTTCGGTGGCGCAGATCAGCATTGCATGGCCGAGCTCCGGATAATATTCTTCGAGATTCAGTCCGGCGAGTATGCCCCGGGCTTTGAGGCCGCGCATTACATCCTCCACCGGTCCGGGCAGGGAAATGACCGCTTCGTGAAACAGCGGCCCGCTGAAGACCTTTTTTACTCCCTTTACCGTTTCCAGCTTTTCCAGCAGGGCGAGCGTATTTGCGTGGGACCGTCCGGCAATTCGCCGCAAGCCTTCCGGCCCGGTCAGTGCCATGTAGATGGTGGCTGCGGTAACCATCAAACCCTGATTCGTACAAATGTTAGAGGTGGCTTTGGAGCGTCTGATGTGCTGCTCGCGCGCCTGGAGCGTGAGCACGAAACCATCTTTGCCATCCTGATCCGTCGTGCGCCCGATAATGCGCCCGGGCATTTGACGCACCAGGGCCTGCTTGCAAGCCATGAAACCAAAATAGGGTCCGCCACTTGAAAGCGGGATCCCCAATGGCTGGCCTTCACCCACTGCCACGTCCGCGCCCTTTTCACCCCATTCACCGGGGGGGGTAAGTATCGCGAGCGCCGTGGGATTGACTACGCCGATAGCCAGTGCATTCTTGCCGTGAGCCCAATCGGTAAGAGCATCGACCTCTTCAAGTACGCCGAAGAAATTGGGCTGGGGGATAACCAGCGCGGCAAATTCCTCCTTGCCAAACCCATGCAAAGCTTCCACCAGGGTCCGGCCGGATTGTTTGCAATAAGGCAGTTCAACGACTTCAATACCCTGATTCCTGACAATGGCGCGCACCACACTGCGATAAACGGGATGAACGGTCGAGGGTATCAGAATCCGCCGCGAAGACTTGTGAGAGCGCACGGCCATCAACGCCGCTTCAGCCAGAGCCGATGCCCCATCATACATGCTGGCATTCGACACATCCATTCCGGTCAGTGATGCCATTATGGTCTGGTATTCGTAGAGCAGTTGCAGCGTCCCCTGGCTGGCCTCCGCCTGATATGGAGTATAGGAGGAGTAGAACTCGCCACGCGTGGCTATCTGCCATACAGCAGCGGGAATGTGGTGCTCGTATGCGCCGGCCCCGATGAAGCTCAGATAGCGTCCGTCTGTCTCTGCCCGTTCCAGCATCAGCCGGGATATTTCCATCTCGTTCAAGCCGGCAGGGACGCGTTTCAGGCCATCGCTCTTCAGTTCGGACGGAATTTCGTCGAACAGATCATCGATGCTGCTTGCTCCGATGCTGGCAAGCATCGTTTGTATATCTTCTTCTGTATGGGGAATGAACGGCATGTTTTGTTCCGTGAATCGTAGGGTGATGAAGGGCTAAATGTGAGGAATAAAAATATGAAGCGGGATGTTAGCCACGCTTTATTTTCCATTCATCCTTATTTATCAGGTTTCTTCGCTTTCTAGCATCTTCCGGTACGCTGCGTAATCGAGTAAATTATCCAGATCAGCAACGTTCGCGGGTTTTAGCTTGAAAAGCCACGCCGCATAGGCATCCTGGTTGATTTTCTCGGGTGCAGATTCAAGCTCGGGATTGATGGCGATGACTTCTCCCGCTATAGGTGCGTAGACGTCCGAGGCCGCCTTCACCGACTCGACGACGGCGCACTCCTCCCCCTGTTTGAGGGTGCGTCCGACGCCGGGTGTTTCCACAAACACCATATCACCCAGCAGCTCCTGTGCATGTTGGGTAATGCCGATGGTTGCGCTTCCATCCTCTTCAAGCCTCACCCATTCGTGGGATTTGGTGTACTTCAGATCCTGTGGAATACTCATGTTTTTGCTCCAGAATTAAATGATTTTGACTTGCTGACCAATCAAACCAGAATTTTGCCATTTCGTACGAACGGATATTTCACCACTTTCGCCTTCAACCTCTTGTCCCGTACCACTACCTGCACTTCATCTCCAGCGGATACGCTTAAAGGCAGACGTGCCAGCGCGATGGATTGGTTAAGCGTCGGAGAAAAGCCGCCGCTGGTGATTTCACCTTCCCCTTCAACCGCTTCGGATTGCGTAACAACCTTCTGGTGACTGCGCAATACGCCCCGATCCACTAAAACCAGGCCGATCAATTGTTGCTTTACAGGTTTTTCCAGAAGTGCCTGCTTACCGATGAATTCCCGATCACTTTTCAAATCAACCGTCCAGCCCAACCCGGATTCTAGCGGATTGGTAGTTTCATCCATATCCTGGCCATAGAGATTCATGCCGGCCTCAAGCCGTAACGTATCTCGCGCACCCAGTCCCGCAGGCGCTACGCCCGCTGCATGAAGCGCATTCCAGAACTCCACGGCATCGACTGCCGGCAACATGATTTCAAAGCCGTCCTCGCCCGTGTAGCCGGTACGCGCGATGAAATATTTATCAAAAAAAGTTGCCTGGAACAGTTTCAGGTTCTCTGTCTCCGCCTGGGATCCCGCAATAACCTGCCAAACCTTGGCGCGGGCATTGGGCCCCTGCACGGCGATCATGGCGAGGTCACGACGTGGAATAATTTCCAGTGCGGGCGCGAGCTCGTCACGTCTTGCCAGCATCCAAGCCAGATCCTTGTCTGCAGTGCCTGCGTTGACGACCGCGCGGAAATGCGATTCCGTTAGAAAATAAATGATGAGATCATCTATTACGCCGCCCTCGGGATTGAGCATGCACGAATACAGCGCCTTGCCGGGTTGCGTCAGTTTGTCCACGTTGTTGGCAACCAGCTGCCGCAGGAAATCACGCGCGGTCTCACCCTTGATATCAAGGGCCAACATATGGGATACGTCGAACATGCCGGCATCACTGCGTACGTGGTGATGTTCGTCAAGCTGGGAACCATAATGCAGAGGCATATCCCAGCCGCCGAAATCGACCATCTTTGCGTGCATCTCGCGGTGGGTTTGATTAAGGGAAGTTTCTTTCACTGGTCGCTTTCACTGGTCGTTATTTCAAAAAAAAAGGTGAAGTCACGTCGTATGACCTCACCCCTCTGTCCCTTTTACCTGAGAGATTACGGAATATTGTTTCTCTATTCCGTCTGCCCCTTCGGTGGCCAGCTCAATGCCGGCGCTCTCCAGATTGCCCTTTCGCAAGCGGTTCTCGAGGATCAGGATCAACCTGATCTACGCCTGAGCG
Source organism: Nitrosospira briensis (assembly GCF_900115125.1). Lineage (GTDB taxonomy): Bacteria > Pseudomonadota > Gammaproteobacteria > Burkholderiales > Nitrosomonadaceae > Nitrosospira > Nitrosospira briensis_A. The sequence goes on from NZ_FOVJ01000013.1 coordinate 22,947, forward strand.
ATTCCGGGGGGTTGCGCCTTCGGCGGCGACGATGAAATCGTCGCACTCTTCCGCTTGGATGTTATAAATGGCAGACTCGCACTATACTCCAGCAATCGGGATCAAGACAAGACGTATCACATCCCGGAACTGCCGCCACTCGTCATCCCGAATTTAACCGTCAAGGAATTTTGATTTTAATAGTGTTATTTTATCTAAGCCCGGCAGGATTCTGATTCTGATTTTTTTGCGGCTTATCTGGACGAGGAAGGCGATTTGGCCTTGTAACGCAGCCAGCGGCCGCCTTCCGAATGCGTGAGGTAATAATGTATCTTGGTCACTTTGGGCTTTCTCAACAGCCTTTTGCCCATTCATCAATCACCGATTTCTTTTATGAGGGAGCCAACAGGGGCGCAACCCTTGACGCGCTCATTTATATCCTTACTCATGGCGAGGGGCCGGAAGGCGTTATCAGGGTAACCGGCGATGCCGGCAGCGGTAAAACCACGCTGTGCCGGGGATTGATGAAACGGCTGCCCGGACAGATGCAAGCCATCTATCTCGCCAAACCAGCTTTATCGCCAGAAGAATTCCTTCATTTGATCGCGGACGAGCTACTCTCCGTAAGCGCTGACAACCGGGCTACCGAAAACCTCGCTACCGCCGGGCAAACTTCCGCAACGATGGATGAAGATGAAGTACAGCGTCTGCTAGCCGCGAAACATGGCGCCGGGGAACGACTCGTGTTACTCGTGGACGAGGCTCACGCCATGCCTGTGGAAACGCTTGAAGAAGCGCTAAGGTTATACGATCTGGAATCCTCCTGTCATAAGTTGCTCCAGATTGTCCTGTTTTGCCAGGCCGAACTAAAAAACACGCTGGCTTTGCCACAGATACGCAAGTTCAAGGACCGCTTCTCTCATCACCTTATTTTGCAACCGCTGAATGCCCGGGCGGTAGAAGAATATCTGATGTGCCGGGTGAGGGCTGCCGGTTATCATGGCCCCGGCATCTTTTCTCCCGGAGCGGTGCGATTGCTCACCAGCGCTTCGTGCGGATCTATCCCCCGGCTGAACATTCTTGCCGATAAATCCATGCTGGCCGCGTCCATCGTGAAAGCTTGTGAAATAAAAGTATGTCATGTCAAGACAGCCGGCGAGAATTCGGGAATCGAAACCACTTATGGCTGGGGCAACTGGCAGGACAGGTTTGGCCTATCGAACCACCCCACAGTCAAGGCCAGCATCGTGCTGTCAACATTAGCGGCAGCAGTGCTGGCCGCACTTGGCTGGCAGGCTCTGCGTCCTTCCCCGGCGGAGGTTGCCTCTATTGTTGCTCCTGCCCCGCTTGACCTTCATATGCCAGTGCCGGCTTCGGTTCCCATGCCTGCGCCGGTATATCCCGCGACCGTGGCAGCTATGGGTCCCGGCACTTCCTCCTCCGTTCCGGCACGTGTCCCGCCGCCTTCCATGCCTCCCGAGGTTGTAGCGGGGGCGCCGGTTCCTGCACAAGACAAGCCAACCGCGGAAGAGCCGCGGAATAATGCTAAACTGAATATCGCCGGGGTTAAGTTGGCCGAATACGAGCTGCTGAAGCAGCGAGTTGAGGAGACAATGAAAACTGTGGCCAAGGCAGATAAAAATTTCTACACGGTTCAATTATTTGCTACGAACAACGTGCAGCCCGACCGTATGGAACGATTTCTTACTCGGGCCCGCGGCCTGATCGACCTATCCAATCTCTATGTGCATGCGGTAAAGAACGGGGAGCAGGCCAAATTCAGGGTTACGTACGGAATTTATACCAGCGAGGACGAGGCCACGATCGCAATGGCGGGACTTCCGCCAAAATACCAAAGCGATTTTCACCCGGAACTGTATACCTTGAGTGACCTACGCTGATCCTGCGCAGGCAGGATCCGTTTCACGGGCGCTGCGGGGTTGCAGCGCCAACCGATTTTATGTATACGGCGTTATAGCACGGCGGTTATTGCCGGCGCAAAAGCTGGAAAAAAGCGAAGGGCGAACTGCCGCTGCTATGGTCTAGCGGCTGATCCAACTTTTGTAGTGCGAGCCGTCGCTATCGATTATCTCGTATGAGGCGTTCCCGCTTTGTGTTGTCTTGTGCGCAAGCAGCGTACGTAACCGAGGGGCTCCAGGTTCATGAAACTCGCTTTTATTCTCGACCACCTCGATTCAATCAAAACATATAAAGATTCCAGCTTCGCCATGATGCGTGAAGCTGCTTTCCGGGGTCACGAATTATTCTCCCTCCAGCAGAGTGATCTGGCCTGGAAAGGAGGTGAGACGGTTGGTTTTTCGCGCTCCCTGGAATTAGCCAAAGATACGGATAAAGCACGTAACTGGTACCGGACAGGTGAGCCAGAGGAAATACGGTTGCAGGAGTTTGACGCGGTGCTGATGCGCAAGGACCCTCCATTTGACATGGAGTATGTCTATAGTACTTATTTACTGGAGTTGGCGGAAAACCGGGGCGCCCAGATCGTCAACAGCGCGCGAGCGGTGAGGGATCATAACGAAAAGCTGGCGATAGCGAAGTTTCCGCAATATACCGTACCCACGCTGGTAACGAGACAGGAACACCTGATTCGCGATTTTCTGGCCGAACACCGCGATATTATCCTCAAGCCCCTGGATGGTATGGGCGGTGCAAGCGTATTTCGCATTCACAGCGCCGATCACAATATAGGCGTGATAATAGAAACCCTTACGCATTACGGCACACGGACAATCATGGCCCAGCGGTATATTCCGGAAATTACTCAGGGGGATAAACGCATTCTGCTGATAGCCGGAGAACCGGTACCTTATATGCTTGCGCGCATTCCCAAGCCGGGCGAGACCCGTGGCAATCTTACCGCGGGCGCTATCGGAGTAGCACAGCCCCTGACCCGGCGCGACCGTGAAATCGCTGAAGCGTTGGGTCCTGCACTATATGATAAAGGCTTGGTGCTTGTCGGGCTGGACGTGATCGGCGACTACCTCACAGAGATTAATGTCACCAGCCCTACCGGTATGAGGGAAATAGCGGATCAGACCGGCTTCAACGTAGCTGGAATGATGATGGATGCACTCGAGAAAAGAGTTGTTCTATAAACTTTAAGCCAGTGCTGACCACAGCGGGATAAGATGCTTCCTTCCCGCTCTCATTTAAGATTGCAGAACGATGCCTTGACCGACGCTCTCGCGTCTTTGCATGAGTCCCTTGCGTCGCCAATGATCGTCTTGCCCTCACACAGTTTAAAGATGCTGTGATAGATGATCAATCAAAAATCAGATCCGTGTCTAATGAGAGGATTTTGGGGGGTTAAACTATCTATCACTAGGGCTAGCCCTAGTGATAGATGTTTCAAGAGGAGGGAGGGCCCCTGCGTAACAGATGACTTGACCCGCACAACCTGCACTTATGTTCCTAATAGACGGAACAGAAAAGAATCCTGCTTATTTTTCCGCACGTGATGTGCCCCCGGTAGTAGTGCCAGGGGCACATCACGTGGGTATAAGAAATGGCACCTGGAAGATATGGTTTTCACCGATCAGATGTCCAGTAAGGAGGTGGCTGCAATAAGTGCGGTTAAAGTCCCTCTTTTAGAGACAGGTGAGAGTTCGGGTTTTACCCCGACTTCACGGATACATCTAAAAAGGCTGATAATGAGTCAGGAGGTGTGTCATGACAACACGAAGAAAATACGCTACGGAGTTCAAGCGGGAAGCGGTACAGCTAGTTAGGTCCAGTAGTCAGCCGGCAAGTCAGATTGCACGTGATCTG
>NZ_FOVJ01000010.1 GCF_900115125.1 Nitrosospira briensis
TGGTTCATGGAAGAACTCTTCAGCGCGCCATTGCATTGGGGCTTCGTGGTATTGGCATGGGCTGCCCTGTTTGCTGGCGGTGTCGCGGTGCAGATTATTGCCCGCTTCTCCAATCTGCTGGACGTGCAGTGGAACAACCAAAGCAGGGCGATTCTGGATGACGTCGTCTAAGTCCAGACGGTAACGGTCGTTGTACAACCCCATCCCTTTTCCTAGTGGGGGATGGGGTTTTTTGTCGCCGATTAAGGTAAACCCGAAAGAGTGTCTTTACACGACACACTCTAAGTACACCATAAAGAAACGTGTTTTTGGAAGGGTGCGGGAAGCAACTGGCGCCGCCGCACCATCAGTTCCGCTTATGACAGCTCGAACATAGCGATATTCGCGCTTCGCAGAAACCTTAACCTCAAATGCCAGCGATTGCGGTCAGCTCGGGAGCTTAACGCCAAGGACATCTACATGTTCAATTTGCGGGGGCTCAGCCAACAGATCCGCAGCGTTGGCCATCAGGGCTTCGGCAATCGGGCCGGACAAATGTGCTGATCGTCCTGCCTCATCGACAAATGCGTCAAAAATACCGAAAGTAGACGGGCCGAGACGCAGGGCAAACCAGATTGGAGTAGTAGTTTCCTGACTCGCCATAGTTAATCCTTGCCTTAAAAAATTCTCTACGTCAGCTTCTCTCCCCGGTTTGGCTTGTAATCTTACAAACAGCGCCACTGTTACCATTTTGATTTCCTTTTTAAGTTGATCAATCGAGACTCAACTCTAGTCATCAAAACACCTTTTGCCTAGTGGCAAGATTGACAGATTTGATATAATTATCGCCATGCGTATCCACATACTCGCACTCGATGAGGTTTTTGACACCGGACTATCGACACTCCTCGATACATTGAATATCGCAAATGATCTTGCGAGTTCCGTTGATGCTCTTTCGACGCGCTTCACCGTGACTGTTATCGGTATGCGCAGGAGAATCCGCACGAGCCACGGATTTACCGTGCCGATAGTAGCCACCTCACGAAGCGAATCTCCAGACGTAGTATTGATTCCGGCGTTAGGGGCAAAAATGCCCGAAACACTGGAGTTGGCGCTCAAGCGAAAAGATGTACGTGATGCTGGCTCTCTGCTGCGCGAATTGGCGGGGGCCGGTACTCTGGTTGGCGCCGCGTGTACCGGGACGTTTGTTCTTGCAGACACTTCACTCCTTGAAGGGCGAAGTGCTACCACGTCATGGTGGCTGGCTCCATTGTTCCGCGAACGTTATCCCGGTGTGCGGCTTGAAGAGTCCCGCATGGTTATAAGCTCATCCGGATTTGTCACTGCCGGCGCTGCACTGGCCCATATTGATCTGGCACTGTGGCTTATACGCCGCAGCAGTCCAACGCTCGCGGAGTTGACCGCGCGATTTCTGTTGATTGAACCGCGGAGTTCGCAGGCGGTTTTCGCAATACCTGATCACCTGTCACACGCGGATACGCTGGTTCAAAGGTTCGAGCTCTGGGCGCGATGTCGATTGGGAAAGCCTTTCTCCCTTGGCGACGCCGCAATTGCGACTGGCTCAAGTGAGAGAACACTTTCACGCCGCTTGCAAGCAGTGGTAGGCAAGTCTCCACTTTCTTATTTTCAGGATCTTCGTGTGGAGCGCGCGATCCATCTTCTGAGAACAAGCAGCGATAACGTCGATTCGATCGCCGCTCAGGTTGGTTATGCAGATGGCGCAACATTGCGCTCGCTTCTTCGACGCAAAACCGGACGTCCTGTCAGCGCACTTCGGATACCGCCCTGGGGGCAGCCGTAAGGCGAATCAAACTTGCCTGCCTCATATAATTCATCAACCAGTTGACGGGCTGACATGTTCGGTTTCAGTCTATTCATGCTGGCGATCATCAAACATCAGCGGGCCGTGGGGTAGCATGTCTTCTAGTGTAAAATGATGTGTTTTCCATTGTCGAATGAATAGATAGTTTATGCTTCGACTTCAGGGCGGCAACGCCCTCTCCCCTTTCCGTCTTGAAAAACTGAGGAACGCCCTGAGAGTCGCCGTTCCGCAAGTCTCCGGCATTCATGCGGAATACTGGTATTTTTGCGCGACCGGGCGCGATCTGAAGGCCGGCGAGGTTGCCATTCTTGAGAGGCTGCTCAAGTGTGCGCCGAAGGAACGGGCAGTCCAGCAGGCTGAGCATGCCAAAGGCGAATTGTTGCTGGTCGTGCCCCGTCCCGGCACCATATCTCCATGGTCTACCAAAGCCACTGATATTGTCCACAATTGCGGGTTGGGAGCGGTGGAACGGGTGGAGCGCGGCGTGGCTTTTTACATTTGGCCAGGAAGCGAAGATTCCGCCAGATTGTCTCCCGAAACCGGAACCGGGGATGCACGGCTCGCGCTGATACACGACCGCATGACCGAGGCGGTATTTGGCTCTTTCGATGACGCGGAACAACTGTTCAGGCATTTCCCTCCGCAACCGCTGAAAACCGTTGATGTGCTAACCCGTGGAAAAGAAGCACTGGAAAAGGCAAATAGCGAGATGGGACTCGCATTGTCATCTGATGAAATCGACTATTTCGCCGCTTATTTCATGCGCATCGCGCGTAATCCCATGGACGTGGAATTGATGATGTTCGCGCAGGCGAATTCAGAGCATTGCCGCCACAAGATCTTCAATGCGGACTGGGTAATAGATGGCGAGCCCCGGACGAAGTCGTTATTTTCAATGATACGCAATACTCACGAGCAGAATCCGCAAGGTACGGTGGTAGCGTACGCGGATAATTCGGCTGTGATGGAGGGCGCCGCGATTGCCCGCTTCTACCCCGGCAAGGATAATGCGTATGGCTATGCCGAGGAGCAGACGCATATCCTGATGAAAGTGGAAACGCACAATCATCCTACCGCGATTTCGCCTTTTCCGGGCGCCGCTACCGGCGTGGGAGGGGAGATTCGGGACGAAGGCGCCACAGGCCGCGGCGCCAAGCCCAGGGCTGGACTCAGCGGCTTCTCGGTTTCCAATTTGAGTATTCCCGGATTTATTCAGCCCTGGGAGGCCTGTCCGGAAATGGAACCGGGTCATTCATACGGCAAGCCGGCGCGCACCGCGTCGGCTTTGCAGATCATGCTGGAAGGCCCCATCGGGGGTGCCGCATTCAACAATGAGTTCGGCCGGCCTAATCTCGCAGGGTATTTCCGTACCTTCGAGGAGCACGTCGGCGGCGAGATGCGCGGTTACCACAAACCTATCATGCTGGCCGGCGGCATCGGCCATATTGCGGAACGTCATTCCTTTAAGGAAGAGTTTCCGGCCGGAGCGCTGTTGATCCAGTTGGGCGGACCAGGCATGTTGATCGGTCTGGGCGGCGGCGCGGCGTCCAGCATGGATACGGGAAAAAATGCGGAGAGCCTTGACTTCGACTCGGTTCAGCGCGGCAATCCGGAAATGGAGCGGCGTGCGCAGGAGGTTATCGACAACTGCTGGCAGATGGAAAGACGTGGTGAGCCTAACCCTATCCTTTCAATTCATGACGTTGGCGCGGGCGGCTTATCCAATGCGCTACCGGAGTTGTTGCACGGTTCGGGACGGGGGGGCTGTCTCGATTTACGCGCTATTCCCTCCGAGGAGCCCGGCATGTCGCCGATGCAGATCTGGAGCAATGAGGCGCAGGAACGGTATGTGCTCGCAATCAGACCCGAGTCGCTGGAATTATTCCTGGCAATTTGCGAGCGCGAACGCTGCCCGTTCGCGGTGGTGGGGACAGCGGCGGCACAGGAGCAACTCGTCGTAACTGATTCCCTCTTCGGCAACCGGCCGGTGGATATGGATCTTTCCGTATTGCTGGGCAAACCGCCGAAAATGACGCGTGATGTGACACGCATTAAAAAACAGCTCAAGTCTTTTGATGCGCCGGGAGTAAATCTCCGGGAAGCAGCATATCGTGTGCTTCGGTTGCCCACGGTGGCGGACAAGACTTTTCTCATCAGCATCGGTGACCGAAGCGTTGGGGGAATGACCGCACGTGACCAGATGGTGGGACCGTGGCAGGTTCCCGTTGCGGATGTTGCGGTAACATTGATGGGTTATCGCACGTACCTGGGCGAAGCCTTCGCGGTCGGCGAGCGCACGCCTGTGGCGCTGGTTGATCCCGCTGCTTCGGCACGGATGGCGGTGGGCGAGGCCGTTACCAATATCGCGGCGGCGCTGATTGAAAACATCGGTGAGATCAAGCTTTCCGCAAACTGGATGGCCGCGGCGGGGCACCCGGGCGAAGACGCCGCCCTGTTCGATGCGGTACACGCGGTAGGCATGGAATTATGTCCACGGTTGGGAATCAGCATTCCGGTGGGCAAAGACTCGATGTCGATGAAAACCGTGTGGGCATCGGATACTGCCCAGGAAGGCCAGGGGGAAGAAAAAGAAGTGATTGCTCCCTTGTCGCTGATCGTTTCCGCGTTTGCGAGAGTGACAGATGTGCGCAAAACGCTGACACCGCAGTTGCGCGTCGATCATGGGGAGACAGAACTGATTCTGATCGACCTGGGGGAAGGCAGGAACCGTCTGGGCGGTTCGGCGCTGGCGCAGGTTTATAAACAGGTAGGCGATGACGCGCCGGATTTAGAGAGTCTGGAAGGAGCGGATATACTTAAGGGTTTCTTTTCAGCCATACAGCGCCTGAACCGTGAAAACAGGATAGCCGCGTATCATGACCGCTCCGACGGCGGTTTGTTTGCGGTATTGTGCGAGATGGCTTTTGCGGGACACGCAGGCTTAAGCATCAACCTGGATCAGTTGTGTTTCGATGCGCTCGCGACCGATATCGATGGCAGCGAACGCCAACCGGAAGCACTGGGCGGAAGATTCCTGGAGCGCATCCTGTCTGTTCTGTTTAACGAAGAACTGGGCGCAGTGATCCAGATAAAGACTGGCGATCGCCGGGATGTGCTGGCTGTGTTGTCGGAAGAAGGTTTGCGTGACCTGAGTTTTGTCATTGGCAACGTTAATGACGGAGATGAAATCAGGTTTCTGCGCAACAATAAGGCGATATTTTCTGAAAAGCGCGTTGACTTGCATCGCGCCTGGTCGGACACCACTTACCGGATGCAAAAGCTGCGCGACAACCCGGAATGCGCGCAACAGGAGTACGATCGCATACTCGATGTTCGTGATCCCGGTCTATACGCGCAACTGAGTTTCGACGTGGAGCATGACATTGCGGCGCCCTACATCCAGGCAGGCACCCGGCCACGAATCGCGATTTTGCGCGAACAAGGCGTAAATGGTCATGTCGAGATGGCTGCGGCCTTCGATCGGGCCGGATTTGCCGCGACCGATGTGCACATGAGCGATATCATTGCGGGGCGGGTTTCCCTTAGAGATTACAAGGGCTTCGCCGCGTGCGGCGGATTTTCATATGGTGACGTGCTGGGCGCCGGGGAGGGTTGGGCCAGTTCCATCCTGTATAACGCTCGCGCCCGGGACGAGTTTGAAGCTTTTTTCGCGCAGAAGGACACCTTTGCTCTGGGCGTATGCAATGGCTGCCAGATGATGAGCAATCTGCGGGAAATCATTCCCGGAACAGCCCGGTGGCCAAAATTTGTGCGAAACAAATCTGAGCAGTTCGAGGCCCGCTTTGTCATGGTGGAAGTGCCGCAAAGTCCGTCACTGTTTTTTGATGGTATGGGCGGGAGCAGTATGCCGATTGCGGTGGCGCATGGCGAGGGCTGTGCGGAATTTGCCGATGAGGGTGGCGCCTCCATGATCTCGTCCCTGGTTGCGATGCGTTTTGTGGATAATCGGGGCGAACCCACCGATGTTTACCCACTCAATCCCAGCGGTTCTCCTCAGGGCATTGCCGGTGTGACGACAACGGACGGGCGTTTCACCATCCTCATGCCCCACCCCGAGCGCGGAGTCCGGGCGGTGCAGAACTCGTGGCATCCGGGATGGGCGGAGGACGCGCCCTGGATGCGGATGTTCAGGAACGCGCGTAAATGGATGGGATGAGCGAAGGGCGCGACTGTAAGCGGTAAGTGTCCGTGGAGCATGTTCTGATCGAGATGTCTCGAGGTTGCTTGAGCCAGGGAATTTTCGCCTTGCGAAGCCAGGGAGATTGGGTGGAGGAGTTGAGAGAGTTCGCCTGTTCATGATGAAGGAGTATGCGGTTTGAAAATTTTTTGGAATGCGTTCTTTGCCCCCTTGAGAGTGCTTCTCGTCTTTGCCTTATTTGTTTCCAGCGTTTCCCTCAACAACGCGTTGGCGCAGACGAAGGCGGCCGCCGACAGCCAGAACAAGGAAAGGGGAAGCGCGAACTGTGCGCCAGCCGGAAGCTGGACCGTGCCCGGCAAGGGAGAGATATCCGTGACTGATGTCATTGCGGCCGCCGCCAAGCGTTCGGTGGTGCTGCTTGGTGAAATGCACGATAACACCGAGCACCACCGGTGGCAATTGCAGACGCTGGCAGCGTTGCACGCCGAGCATCCAGACATGGTAATCGGTTTCGAAATGTTTCCGCGCCGCGTGCAGAAGGCGCTCGATCAGTGGGTGGCGGGCGAACTGACCGAGTCGCAATTTCTAGCCGCGTCCGACTGGAACGCTGTCTGGAGCACCGATGCGCGTCTCTATCTGCCGCTGTTTCATTTTGCGCGCATGAACCGCGTGCCGATGGTGGCGCTGAATATCGATACGCGGTTGAGACGCTCGGTTGCGGCGAAGGGTTTCGGCGCCGTTCCCGAAAATGAACGTGAAGGCGTGCTGCCTCCTTCTGCGCCGAGCGCTGCCTATCTTGGTTACCTGCTGCCCATCTACGGTGAGCACGAGCGTGCCGGCAAAAAGAAAAATCCGGGGCGCGACGATCCGGATTTTCTGCGTTTTGTCGAGGGCCAGCAGCTCTGGGACGGGGCAATGGCGCAGGCGATAAATGCCGCGCTGAGCAGGCCAGGACGTCCTCTTGTCGTTGGAATCATGGGTTCGGGCCACATCAAGCATGGATATGGGGTCCCCCATCAGTTGAAGGCCCTCGGCGTAAGCGACGTGGGCACTCTTCTGCCGTGGAATAGCGGCACGTCTTGCGGACAGATGATCGCAGGATTGGCGGATGCGGTATTTGGTACGGCATCGTTATCGTTCGTGGGGCATGACGCGCCACGGCAGCGTCTTGGTATCCGCTTTGAATTGGCGGAGGACGGTGGCGCTCGCGTGCTTCAGGTGGAGAAGGGGAGCATCGCGGATAAATCGGGGATCCGCGACAGCGACATAATCAGCGAAGCCGCGGGTTTTTCGGTCAGACGGCTCGAGGATATCGTCGAAATAGTGAAGCGCCAGGCGCCAGGTACATGGTTGCCGCTCAAGCTTAAACGGGGCGGCGATACGATCGAGATCATCGCCAAGTTTCCGGCGATGCCGAAGTGATACTAATGATGAGGTGGATGATGAAGTTGATGGCAGGGTTGCGCATATTGAATATCTGGAGTGGCATTGCATACATCCTGGTCCCGATTTTTACTTTAACCTCGATCACTTTAACTACCTCAACCAGCGCATTTGCCGCTTCCAGCGAAGCGGCGGACACCGCCGAGGTTCACTACGATATTACCGTGCGGATTGACCCGGTGGCGCGCAGCATAGAAGGGCGCAGCGTTATCACGGTGAACACGCCTGACGAGTTGACCCTGATGCTGGGACGCCGTTTCGGGGTTATGCACGCGCGGGTGGACGGCACATCCCTGGGGCCGGCCGCAAGCATGGGAAAGATGCGGGTCTGGGGGATTTCGGGTGGTCAGAAAATTCCGCGCCGTATCGAGGTTCGATGGGGCGGAGAGCTTTCCGCGCTGGATATCTCGCTCGATCATCCCCAGACGCTCGGACGCGACGAGCCTGCAAGTGGAGAGGCGGGCACTTTCCTGCCTGATTCAAGCGGCTGGTACCCGTACATTGCGGGAAAACTTGCCAGTTATCGCTTGAATATCGAGCTGCCGGCGGGGCAGCGCGGCATCGTCCCCGGCCGGTTAATAGAGGAATCCGAGTCAAACGAGGGATATCATGCCCGTTTTGAATTTCCTTCCCCCACCGGTGGCATCGATCTCATGGCCGGCCCTTACACTGTCGAGACACGAACCATGCGCAGCGCGGGCGGCAAGCCGATTCAGTTGCGGACCTATTTCCACCCGCAGATTGGCGATCTCGCCCCTGCCTACCTCGATTCGGTAAAGGAGTATGTCGAGCTCTACGAATCCTGGATCGGCGCCTATCCATTTTCCGAGTTCAGCGTCGTATCGAGCCCGACGCCGACAGGCTTTGGCATGCCGACGCTCACCTATCTGGGGATAGATGTGCTGCGGCTGCCGTTTATCCGGTCCACCTCGCTCGGCCATGAGGTGCTGCATAACTGGTGGGGAAACGGCGTATACCCCGACTATGGCAGAGGCAACTGGTCGGAGGGGCTTACCACCTTCATGGCGGACTACGCTTACAAGGAGCGTGAAAGCCCTGAAGCGGCCCGCGAGATGCGGCGCGGTTGGCTGCGCGACTTTGCCGCGTTGTCCCCTGGCCAGGATGCGCCCCTTTCCACCTTTACCTCGCGTACGCACGGAGCGACGCAAATCGTTGGGTACAACAAGGCGGCAATGATTTTCTTCATGCTGCGAGATTTGCTCGGGCGTGAAACCTTCGATCGCGCGCTCCAGACGTTTTGGCGCGAACAGCGCTTTCGCATCGCATCATGGGCTGATTTACAGCGCTCATTCGAAGCCGCTTCCGGACAGGATCTCAGCGTTTTCTTCGACCAGTGGCTCTCTCAGGCAGGCGCGCCGGTTGTACGCATCGCGGACGCGGCGCACGTGAAGCCGGAGTCGGGCCAGCATCGTCTTACCGTCACGCTTGAACAGACCGACCCGCCATACCGGTTGCGCGTGCCTGTCGCGGTACGTACTGGCGAGAGCGAGGAACTCCATACGCTTGACCTTGAGAGCGGGCGCCGGGTATTCACGCTCGACGTGGCCGCACGGCCACTGGAAGTGGTTCTGGATCCGAATCTCCAGTTGTTCCGCCGCCTGATGCCCGACGAGGCGCCCCCGATCCTGCGGCAGGTGATGGTAGACAAAGCAGCCGTCACCGTTTTGCTTCCGGAAAGCGGAGACTTGCGCGAGGCCGCCGAAACGCTTGCGGCGAAACTTCAACACCGCGCGCCGAAACTGGTTTCCGGGACGGACAGCGCGCCGTCTGTGCCGACTCTCGTGATCGGCCTGCAGGAGCAGGTGGATACGTGGCTTTCGCACCACCGATTGCCTGCGCGGCCTGAAGTCGTGCGGGGTAAAGGTTCCGCGCAGGCGTGGACGGTCATGCGGCCGGATGGCGTGACGCTCGCTGTCGTATCCGCGCGTGATCCGGCATCCCTGGTAGCACTGACACGTCCGCTGCCACACTACGGCCGCCAGAGCTATGTCATTTTCGACGGCGCAAAGGCGATCGCCCGAGGTGCATGGACAACGCGCCCCCAGGTGGTAAAGCTGCATTGACGTGCTGTTCGAAGCATGGAGCATGAAAAGAAATCTATCTGAACCGGGGAAGACATAAAACATATCCTCAACGGCGCGGGACCTATTCATCGGTTCCATTGTCGTATCGTTTCGCAGGTATACGTCCAGGCCGTTGCAGTCGGTTTCCGATTTCCCGACTTCGGAGGGGGTTTTTTTGTTAAAATGTATCTAATTTATTAATTTAACGGAGTATTTAATGGCTGTCGAGAGAACCCTGTCTATCATCAAACCTGATGCGGTAGCAAAAAACGTGATCGGAGAAATCTATTCGCGCTTCGAAAGCAACGGATTGAAAATAATCGCGGCGCGGATGCTACATCTGTCGCAGGCGGACGCGGAGGGTTTTTACGCAGTGCATCGCAACCGGCCTTTCTTCAACGATCTGGTGAAATTCATGATTTCCGGGCCGGTAATGATACAAGTACTGGAAGGCGAGGACGCGATCAGAAAAAACCGGGAACTGATGGGGGCAACCGACCCGAAGCAAGCCGGGAAAGGGACTATCCGCGCAGATTTCGCAGACAGCATCGATGCCAACGCAGTGCATGGCTCTGATGCAGTTGAAACCGCAGCGGTTGAGATTGCTTATTATTTTCCCGAATTCAACATTTATTCCCGATAAAACGGACCCCGGCTCAACACTATGAGCGTTAATCTCCTCGATTTCGATGCGAAAGGTCTCGCTGGTTTCTGTGTGGAAATCGGCGAGAAGCCTTTTCGCGCCAGGCAATTGTTGCGTTGGATACACCGGTCTGGCGAGGTGGATTTCACGGCAATGAGCGATTTGGCGAAAGGGTTGCGCGATAAGCTGTCGACTACGGCCATGATTGAACCGCCAGAGGTTACCGGCGATCATACCGCCGCCGACGGCACGCGCAAGTGGCTCTTGTCAGTGGGCGCCGGTAACGGCATCGAGACGGTTTTCATCCCTGAAACCAACCGGGGGACGCTGTGTATTTCCAGCCAGGTCGGTTGTGCGCTGGCATGCAGCTTTTGCTCTACAGGGAGGCAGGGGTTTAACCGGAACCTCACGGTAGCCGAGATCATCGGTCAGTTATGGTGGGCGAACAAAGCGCTGCGGGAAGAGCTCGATCCCGCGCGGGGGCGAGACCGCGCCGTTACCAATGTCGTAATGATGGGAATGGGTGAGCCGTTGGCCAATTTTGAAAATGTAGTGACCGCCCTCGATCTGATGCTGGACGACAATGCCTATGGGTTGTCGCGGCGTCGGGTCACGGTCAGTACCTCGGGTCTCGTGCCCGCCATGGACAGGCTGCGCGAGCGCTGTCCTGTGGCGCTGGCGGTATCCTTGCACGCGCCCAATGACGCGTTGCGGGATCAACTGGTTCCGATTAACAGGAAGTATCCAATAAAGGAATTGTTGGCGGCCTGCCAGCGCTATCTTCAATCCGCGCCGCGAGATTTCATCACGTTCGAATACGTCATGCTGGATGGCGTCAATGACAGCGTGGCCCATGCCCATGAATTGGTGCGCCTGGTGCGGGACACGCCTTGCAAATTCAACCTGATTCCATTTAATCCATTCCCCAATTCCGGCTACAGGCGTTCGCCGGCAGACACGGTATGCCGTTTTCGGGACGTGTTGATGCAGGCGGAGCTGATCACCACGGTACGCAAGACGCGGGGTGACGATATTGACGCGGCCTGCGGCCAGCTTGCCGGAAAAGTGCACGATAAAACCCGGCGGGCAATCCGCGTGCCAATGGAAGTGGCGCGATGAGGCACATTCGGGCCGCTTTTTTTTCAGCAGCATTCGTGCCGTACCGTGGTAGCGCGGTTTCCGGCTACGAGGCAGGTGCCGGATGCTGCACGATGACGGATTCGAGCGATGGATTCTCCTGATAACAAGGACATCAACGGGCAAGAGGAGGCAGCGCCAGCGTTGGTCAAAAAACCCCCTCGCGTGGGCCAATTGCTACGGGAAGCACGACTGGAGCGTGGATTAAGTATCGACGATGTCGCGCGTCAGTTGCGTTTGTCCGTGCGGCAGGTTACTGCACTGGAGGCGGATGATTACGACAACGTGGCGAGCGGAACATTTCTGCGCGGTTTCGTACGCAATTACGCCAAGCTGCTGCAGATGGATGCGGCCCCATTATTGCAACAACTGGAGGAATTCCTTCCACCTCCGCCGACTCAGATCATTTCAAATCCGATTGAAGGAATTCCATTTCCTTCGAATCAGAAATCAGGAAGGCGTAACCTGATTATTGCGGCAGCAGCAGTTCTGGCGCTGTTTCTGCTGATTTATGAAATTTATCGCGGCAATGAGGCGAATGTTGAAAAGGAGCCAAGCGTGCAGTCCGAAGCCGGGATCGAGGCTGAGCCGGCAATGGAGCCGCCGCAATTTCAATCGTCCGGCGCAATTCCGGGCGGGCGGGCGGATGGCATGGCAACTGCTGAGAACACGGGAATGCTTGAACAAAAAAGCAGTGTTTCGCCTTCTGCTCAGGAACGTGCTCCCTTGCCTTCGGAGCAGCGGGTTCCTCCCGCAGAGATTGTTCCCCCGCCGGCAAACTCGGTTTCTCCGGGACCGGCAAACCCTGAATCTGCAAATATCGCCGTTGCCCCTGGATTCGTCAATAACGGAGGGAACGGTGTCCATTTGATATTCGAGGGAGAATCATGGACTGAAATCAGGGACGGTGGGGGCAGATTGCTTCTTTCGCGAATTAATCCTCGTGGCACGGAGCAAGTCGTACACGGCACGCCCCCGTACTCCCTGACGATCGGTAACGCGGCAGAAGTCAAGCTGGTCTACAATAACAAGCCGGTTGATCTGGCGCCCTTTACCAATGCTTACGGCGGAACGGCACGTCTGTCGCTCAAATAGAACTTCAACATTCATAAGATTTTTTATACCTGATATGACTATGTCTGATAATACTTTTCCCCAACGACGAAATAGCGTGGGCGTTCGCGTGGACGACATCAAGATTGGCGGCGGTGCGCCGGTAGTGGTGCAATCCATGACCAACACGGATACGGAAAATGAGGTTGCCACTGCGGTACAAGTGGCGCAACTTGCACGCGCGGGGTCGGAACTGGTTCGCATCACGGTTAATACCGCCGCGGCAGCGCAAGCCGTGCCGGGCATCCGGTCGCGTCTTGATGACATGGGGCTTGATGTGCCCCTGATAGGCGATTTCCATTTCAATGGTCACAAGCTGGTAACCGACTTTCCTGATTGCGCGAAGGCGCTGGCGAAATACCGTATCAATCCGGGTAATGTGGGACATGGCAGGAAACGCGACGAGCAATTTTCCATTCTGATCGAAACGGCATGTAAATATAACAAGCCCGTGCGCATAGGCGTTAACTGGGGCAGTCTCGATCCGGAACTGCTGGCGCGGGTAATGGATGAGAACGCGCGCTCGAGCGATCCAAAGGATGCGGCACACGTAATGCGTGAGGCGCTGATTACCTCCGCCCTGGAGAGTGCAGCGAGAGCGGAAGAGATCGGGCTGGGCCGCGACCGTATCATATTGTCCTGCAAGGTAAGCGGCGTAAGGGACCTGATTTCGGTCTACCGCGACCTGGCAGCGCAGTGCGATTACGCACTGCACCTGGGATTGACCGAAGCAGGCATGGGTTCCAAGGGAATTGTCGCCTCCACCGCCGCCTTGTCGGTTTTGCTCCTCGAAGGCATCGGCGACACCATACGCATATCACTGACCCCCGAGCCGGGCGGCGACCGTTCGCGCGAAGTGATCGTGGCGCAGGAAATCCTGCAGACGACGGGACTCCGCGCCTTTGTGCCATTGGTAGCGGCATGTCCCGGCTGTGGTCGCACCACCAGTACCTATTTCCAGGAATTGGCGGAAAGCATTCAGGGCTACGTGCGCAGCCAGATGCTGGTATGGCGCGAAGAATACGATGGCGTTGAGAATATGACGTTGGCGGTGATGGGATGCGTGGTCAATGGGCCGGGCGAAAGCAAGCATGCCAATATCGGCATCAGCCTGCCGGGCTCCGGGGAGCGGCCGGTTGCGCCGGTTTACGTCGACGGGCAGAAGTCCGTGACCTTGAAAGGCGACAATATCGCCGGAGAGTTCCGCCAGATCGTCGATGAATACGTACAGACGAAATACCCGAAGAAATCCGTCAGTGCCGTCAATGCCCACTAGAGGAATACAGGCAATTCGCGGGATGAATGACATCCTGCCTGATCAGATATACCTTTGGGAGTTTTTCGAACAGGTCGTTCGTGACTGGATGGCGGCCTATGGCTACCGTAACATCCGCATGCCGATCGTGGAGCAGACCGATTTGTTTGTGCGTTCCATTGGCGCCGTCACGGACATCGTCGAAAAAGAGATGTACACCTTTCTGGATCATCTCAACGGGGACAGCTTGACTTTACGGCCTGAAGGAACGGCTTCCTGCGTGCGCGCCGCGCTGGAACACAATCTGCTCTACGCCGGACCGCAAAGGTTGTACTATTCAGGTCCGATGTTTCGTCACGAGCGCCCGCAAAAAGGACGTTACCGCCAATTCCATCAGGTGGGCGCCGAAGCACTGGGCTACACCGGTCCCGATATCGACGCCGAGCTGATAGTCATGTGTGCGGAATTATGGAAAAGGCTGGGTATTTCCGGTGTCCGCCTGGAAATTGGCACGCTTGGCAATACGGAATCGCGCGCGGTACACAGGGCCAGGTTGATCCAGTATCTGGAGCGGCATCTGGGCGATCTGGATGAAGACGCTTCGCGGCGACTGCACAGCAATCCGCTACGGATACTCGACAGCAAGAATGCCGCGATGAAGGAGATCATTGACGGCGCACCACGCCTGCTGGATGACCTGGATGAGGATTCGCTGGCGCATTTCGAGCGACTGCAGCAAATCCTGCGCATCCAGGGAATGAACTTCGAGATCAATCCCCGGTTGGTGAGAGGATTGGATTATTACAACCGCACGGTATTCGAATGGACTACCGACAAGCTTGGCGCGCAAGGCACGGTATGTGCAGGAGGACGCTATGACGGACTGGTGGAACAGATTGGCGGCAAGGCCGCGCCAGCGTGCGGTTTTGCATTGGGAGTGGAGCGCGTGCTGGCGCTGATGGTGGAAAACGCCAGTGAAATACCGTGTCCCGTGCCTGACGCCTATGTGATACATCAGGGTGAAGCCGCGCATGATCTCGCGTGGAAAATGGCGAGACAATTGCGAGACGAGGGACTCAAGGCGGTTTTGCATTGCGGTGAGGGCAGTTTCAAGGCGCAGATGAGGAAAGCCGACGCCAGTGGGGCTCGCTTTGCCATCATCATTGGAGATGACGAGGCGCAAGCCGGAGAAATAAGCATCAAACCTTTGCGAGAAGCAGCGGAGCAGGTAAGAGCCGGACTGATGGAAGCAGCAGATTTGCTTAAAAAGAACCTTAGAGAACTCGAACCAGAAAATTCTTAATTAGAGAAGCTAAATGGCAGCCTATAATCCGGAAGAGCAAGAAAACATAGAAGAGTTTAAAACGTGGTGGAACACCTATGGCACCCTGATAATTGTTGTTGTGGCGGCTTTTATTACCGGTATAGGTGGCACGCAAGCCTGGAATTACTACCAGAGGCAACAGGTCGAGCAGGCGGCGGAACTGTACGATTCGCTTCTCCAGGTTCAGGCGAGCGAAGATCCCAAGAAAATCAACGATGCCGCCAAGCTGCTTATGGAAGGTTTTTCCGGTAGCGGCTATGCGTCGCGAGCCGCTTTGATCTCCGCCCGGGCCAGCCTGGGCGCAGGGGACTTGCAAAATGCAAAAAGCCGTTTGCAGTGGGTGCTGGATAACTCAAAGGAAGATGAACTGAAGGACCTTGTACGCCTGCATCTGGCGAGCATATTGCTGGATGAAAAAAAATACGACGACGCACTGCGTCTGTTGGAGGCCAAACACGGAGAATCCTTTGATGGCCTCTACGCCGATCTCAAAGGGGACGTGCTCACCGCGGCAGGCAAGGTTGCCGAGGCGAGAACTGCTTATCAAGTGGCGCTCAGCAAGATGGGCGGGAAAAGCAGCTACAGCGATATTGTTCAAATAAAGCTGGATGCTCTTTGAGCCCCCCTTGCTCCTTGAATCTTTTTGTATCCTTTGCACCCCTTCAAGCGGTAAAGCCCAACAAATATCCGAGCCTGTAAATTGAAGGCCGAACAAGACGGAAGTTGAAAAATTATCGAAGATAAGGCCGGAGTGGGTACATCGATCCATTCAAGGACTTGGCATGACCGAAAGCGGCCATCAAAACGCATCCCGTTTTTCGCAGTAACCTCCTTTACCATGAACTGGAACCATGCCCGTAGTCGAACCGGCATCTTTGAATAAGTCCCCGTTATCGCGGCATGGGATCGCGCCTGGGAGGCGCGTGCCACATGGACGATTTAATCGAGGAATCCTCCACATAATGGGATCCATCCGGCGATATATTTTACTGCTGATGTCGTCATTGATCCTCTCGGGATGTGCCGGTGCCATAGAAATGGTGCGCGATCTGGCACGCGACCTTTCCGATATCGACGTTTCCGGCATTACAGATCTGTTCGGGGGCGGGGTCGAGTTGAGCGAGGAGCAGATTGCCCAGTTGGCGGTGATCCCCGAGACACGCTTGTTATGGCAGAACGGCGTTGAGGAAGGTGAGGCAGCAATATTCGTGCCCGTGCTGGGAAGCGACGCGGTCTATGCAACCGGCGCGGATGGCCGCCTGGTGCGTTTCGATCCCGTGTCGGGCAAGGCATTCGGCGTCATCGATACCAAGCATCGGTTGTCGGGTGGCATTGGCAGGGGCGACGGTATGTTGCTAGTCGGGACTTTCAAAGGCGAAGTCCTGGCATTTGAAGAAAAAAGCGGTAATCCCTTGTGGACGGCACTGGTATCCAGCGAAGTGCTAAGTCCGCCGCAGGCGTCGAACGGCATGGTAGTGGTTCGAACCGGCGACGGCAGGATCTTCTGTCTCGATGCGGCCACGGGCAAGCGCAAGTGGATTTACCAGGGCGCCACTCCATCGCTGACGGTGCGCAGCTTTGCCAGCGTTTTGATCGCTAACGACATAATCTACGCTGGTTTCGCCGGCGGAAAACTTATAGCCATAAATCTGCTCACTGGCAAGGTGGCCTGGGAAGCTGTCGTGGCGCGGCCGCGGGGGGCAACAGAATTGGAGCGGATTGCCGATATCACCAGTTTGCCGGTCATGGATGAGCAGCAGGTATGCGCTGTAGCCTATCAGGGGCGTGTTGCCTGCTTTGAAATTGCTACAGGTAACCAGATCTGGACACGCGATGTATCCAGCAATGCCGGCTTGGCCATGGATGATCATTACCTTTACGTAAGCGAGAACCAGGGCGCCATCGTGGCCTACGATAAAAAGGACGGCACCAATATATGGAAGCAGGACTTGCTCAACGGATTGAAACTGTCCCCGCCGCTCGTCCAGGACGCACGCGTAGCGGTGGGAGATTCCCAAGGCTATGTGAACGTGATCAGGAATGACAATGGCGCCATCATCGCTCGATCTTTAACTGACGAGAGCGCCATCATTACCCGCCCCGTACCTCTGCCGAATGGTTTTATGGTACAGACGCGAAAGGGTGGAGTTTACGCATTTGGCATATGATGGCGGCTATGGCGGAGCAATGGTAAAAAGTCATTCATCCGTAAGTCAATCACTGCAGAAAACGCAAACATCGACTTTTTCCTTCCGTGCAGAAGGGCTGAGTTCGTCTCAAAACATGCTGAAACCATGAAACCCACCCTCGTACTGGTAGGGCGGCCCAATGTCGGCAAATCGACCCTTTTCAACCGTATGACGCGTAGCCGCGACGCCATCGTCGCAGATATTCCCGGACTGACGCGAGACCGTCATTATGGCCACGGCAGAATGGGGGATAAACCTTATCTGGTAGTGGATACCGGTGGTTTCGAGCCAACCGTGACGGAAGGCATACTGCACGAGATGGCGAGGCAGACGCGACAGGCAATCGACGAAGCTGACCTTGTGCTATTCATCGTTGATGGCAGAACGGGTCTGACGCCCCAAGACAAAATCATTGCGGAACAACTACGCAAGACCGGCCGCAAAATCTTGCTGGTGGTAAATAAAACCGAAGGCATGGCCTCCTCAGTGGTAACGGCGGAATTTCACGAACTGGGGCTGGGCGACCCATGCGCGGTCTCCGCCGTGCATGGGGACAACGTGAATGAACTGGTGGAGTTGGCGTTACTCGATTTTCCTCAACCGGAGGAAGATGAAACCAAGGACAAGCATCCCAAAATTGCTATCGTAGGACGCCCGAACGTCGGTAAATCAACGCTGGTGAATACGTTGTTGGGAGAGGAGCGCGTAATCGCCTTTGATCAGCCGGGCACAACCCGTAACAGCATTTATATTGATTTCGAACGCAACGGCCGCCCATACACGCTGATTGATACTGCAGGCTTGCGCCGTCGCGGCAAGGTACTCGAAACGATAGAGAAGTTTTCCGTGGTGAAAACCCTGCAAGCGGTAGAGGACGCCAACGTGGTAGTGCTGGTCCTGGATGCGAGCAGCGAGATTTCCGACCAGGATGCGCATATTGCCGGGTTTATCCTGGAGGCGGGACGGGCGCTGGTACTGGCGATTAACAAGTGGGATGGACTGGATAACTATCAGCGTGACACCATCAAGAGCGAGATAGCCCGGAAACTGCCTTTTCTACTGAATTTTGCCAAATTTCACTACATCTCGGCGTTGCGCGGCACAGGCATAAAAGGGTTGCTGCCTTCAATTGATGCGGCCTATGCGGCCGCCACGGCCCAGCTTTCCACCCCCAAGCTCACGCGCATCCTGATGGCGGCGGTCGAGAAGCAGCCACCCCCGCGTGCGGGTGTATCCCGCCCCAAACTGCGCTACGCGCACCAAGGGGGCTCCAACCCGCCATTGATCGTGATTCATGGCAACGCTCTCGATCACGTGTCCTCAACCTATC
This sequence comes from Nitrosospira briensis, assembly GCF_900115125.1. Lineage (GTDB taxonomy): Bacteria > Pseudomonadota > Gammaproteobacteria > Burkholderiales > Nitrosomonadaceae > Nitrosospira > Nitrosospira briensis_A. The sequence continues at coordinate 18,503 of NZ_FOVJ01000010.1, forward strand.
AACGGTATCTCGAAAATACATTCCGGACTGCCTTTCAACTGGAGGGCACGCCGTTACGGGTGGAGTTCAAGACCGGCCGCAATCCGTACGCGGGGAAGAGCCCTGCGCCGCTTAGCGAAGCCGAAGCAAAACGTGCCCATCGCCGGCGCCGATTCGGCCGCAAGAAGTACGGCTAGGGCAAATCAGCAGGGAATGGGCCGGGGAATGCATCTTCTCCAAGGGTGGCTCAACTGCGCCACGGGAGTCAATTTTTTCGCATTAAGGTGTCAACAGGAAGAGCCAGGCCCTTGACCTCGGGCAAACGAATAACAGAGACACCACCGTTCCGGTTCAGGAAATACTGGTTACAGATCTGCGGAGAACAATAAAGCCCATCAAGGCCATCAAGCCCATACCAGACAGTAACACGGACAGAGCGTTGGATTCCGGCATTGCGGAGATTGGATCCGGTCCCGGCAGCCCGGATTCCGGAATTGCAGAGGCCAGATTCGGTTCTGGAATTGCGGAGATCATGATCGTACTGTCCACGAGACTATCCGGGTGTTGCACATTCACATAGGCTACATTGTTATCAAACTTGTCAAAATAAAGGCCGGTAGCCTCCGCCCCGACGGTGGACAGAGATGCCCAGCGAGCAACAGAATCAGCTACGCCGTCGTTGTCGGCATCCCGGGCGAACCAGATGTCCGCCATTCCGGCGGGCTGGTCCTCAACAATATAAATATTTCCCGCCGCATCGATCGCCAGATTATCGGGGTTGGCCAAGGCGGTGCCTACTGATACGCCCGTGGACTTATCAACGGTGTCACGGTTGACAAAGAGCTTTACCTGATTGGAGTCAAGATTAATGGAGTACACCTGGTGGGTTGCCGTGGTGGCCACAAACAACATTTCATCTCCGTTGGCCAGGGTTTTAATCTCCATATCCTCGGGGCGCTGGTAACCGGTACCTTTCACCATTTTCGCTGTCTCGCGGCCATCAATGGTTCCATCGGCATTCATCACCGATACCCCATCAATAGGACCTCCAGCCGTGTCAGTAATCGGGATCCATATAAAAGACCCGACTGCATTGGCATTGTCCCCCCCGTTTATCTGCAGGACAAAGGTCTGTCCGGCCGAGAAATACTCGTTACCCGTAGGGGCAGTGCTCTGGGCCGGCACATATTTGTAAATACTGCCGCCGTTGAACTCGTCAACGAAATACAGGTTGTTCTCTCTGTCAAAGGCAAGCCCTTCATGCGCTACACGCGGCACGATAGACCGATGGACGAAATTGGAGTCGCTGCCGCCCGTAGCAGTTGTCGGATTGGTAAGCTCAAATAAACGTCCTTTAGTACTTCCCTTTTCCCAGGACTCCTCCGCGGTCAGATAGCCGCCCCAAGGTGCCCAGCGAGAGGCATCCCCCTTGGTGAAGCCTTGAGTGCCAGGCTGAACGAGAGTTGTGGTCAGTCCTGTTTTTAAATCCATGCGCTGTACTCCCGCTTCCAAAGTTTCAAAAGGGATAAACAGGTAGCGGCCGGCGTCAAACCCGGTCTCGTTAGCGGTGATCATGTCCCAGCCACCAGAGTTGGGTTCGCCAAGCCTGAGCTGGCTCATGCGATCCGCAATCCGGACCTGCGAGAAACTCGTTGAAGAAAACGTAAACGGAGAACTCTCCGGGAGGGAGCCGGCAGCAACGCTGCCCGGGCTAGCATGAAATTTGGCGAAATGCGTATCGGCAACTGTAGCGTGTGCCGTGGTAGCCATTACCAGAAGTATCGCTACAACAATAAACCTCGAAATTTTCTGTTTAAACATGGCATGGAAGCTCATAATTGAACAGCCGTCGCAACTGAAAAGCACAGCAGCTCTCAGCCTTGCCCTCAACTGATTCACGGGGTCGAATATACCTTTAGAATATGACCGGACGATGACACTGTTGCTGCGAGCATTGCGGTTAGGGATCCGCAAATTTGAAAGCAGTTTGATTTTCATGGGCACGAAAAAAGCCGCACGGCATAAAACTTCATTATTTCGCATAAATACTGCAACACGCCGTCGTTAACATGGGCGCTCCAATACAACCAGGAGGGCGCCATGCCTAACTATGCTGTCTATACGAGAACCTCCGCCGAACATGTCGTTCGCGTCAGGAATCTCTCTACCAGTTATCCCTACGATCTTTTAAAGCTCCATTTTCATAAAGAATCACTTACCGGCTTTCCCGAGAACACCGTATTCTGGATAAACCGCGAAGGCCCCAGCGTGGGCTTTGCGCTCCGCTCAGACACACAAAACCCGCCAGCTCAGGGTGGGTTGAAGTAAGCTACCTGGATTGGCACACACCGATCTCCAGCTACTTTATTTCCCCCTGGAACATTCGCTCGTAATCAAAGCCTGAGCTAATCCATCCTGATCTCCGGATCATGGCGATCGCAAAATATCCCACAGCATCATCCGTAGCTTCAACGGGTCGAGAGTGACCGCACACCCTCGGCGCAATGGTCCTCATGAAAAGATACGATATAAATTTTCAAATCCTTAAAGCAAAAAAACCCGCTGGATTAGCGGGTTTTTTTGCGGGCATTTCTCGATCTATGCAAGCAGAGGCAACATTTGAGGCGTTTTTCGTTACAAAGTTAATGCCGTTGACTCGTCATCACGCACTTTCTCAGCGAATCGGTATCAGAACGCTATTTGGCTCCGGAACATAAAGGTATGCAGGTCATCCGGTTTTCCACCGCTTGCCGTCACCAGCGGTGAATCCTTGATTTCCAGGATTTTGTCGTAGTTGAACATGAAGCGAACATTGTGGTTCACGTACCAGTTCAGGGCAGCGGTAAAGTTTTTCATCTCGCCTGCCCTGAAGGCGCCATCGTTCATATCCACTCCCCCGATACGTGCTGCCAACTCCCATGCGCCCCATCCGCCCTTCGAAAAACTGAAGTCTCGGGCCGGCTCAATTCTGAAGAATTTTCCTTCCTTGTAGTTACGCGATTCCCCAGTCAGCGTCCATGCCGCTTCGCCATACCAGCCATTGAAGCTTAGCGAATCCAGGCCATTGTTGCGGCCAATCCAGCTATGGGTATATTCGCCTCCGGCGCTGAACGGGCCATATACGCCACTGGCCTCCAGGCCAAGCATCTTGACGTCCTCGATATTACCCAGGGTGCCCGAATCGATCGGAAACAGGTTAGTCAGATGCGACGTTTCATGCCTGAATCTTACCCCATTGGAGGGACCGAACAACTGGCCGCTGCCGCTCGGTTTACGATAGTTTCCCGCCACGCCTAAATGGATAACCCTGTCCTTTTCGTTAATGGGCGCAAAAGTGACACGCGAACTGGTTCCCCAGCTTTCATCCAGGCTGTTGTTATTGGCGTCGATCGACTCGCCATAAAGTCCAACCTGTCCAGTCCAGTTTTTACCGGTGTTTGACACATTCAGACCAATCGCCCGATCTACGAGCGGTGCGTTAAGCACATTCATTAATGATCTTTCCACAAACATGAGATCGTTGGAGCTTTCCTGCAACTCACGGCTGAAAGGCTGTTTCTGATGGCCGAGGTTGACCTTTGCGAAATCCAGCCCTTTATATGAGATAAACATATCCTTGACGCCGACACTGTTATCAGCAAAGTCGATCTGGCTCTTGAAATCCCAGTCCTTGAAGAAAGTGCCTGAGAACTCCAGTCGCCCCCTGCGCAACTCTGCCCCATCATTGGCTTGAACCGGAGTGCCGTCCCTGAAGAAGAAATTATCATTACTGCTATGGCTGTAATCCGTGTGGATCCGGCCCCCGATCTTGAACTTGAAATTCTTGTCTGCCGATTCGAATTGCAAGCCGTTTTTATCCAGCTTGAGTTGCTTTTGGCTTTCCTTGACACGTTCCTCAATCGACTCAACCTTGCCGATGAGCTGAGCCCGCTCCGCCTTTTCTTTTAATCTCGCGCTTCTGTCGCCGGACGCTGGCTGGCCGGCTCTCTCTGCCTCCGGCGCAGGCGCTGGATTGTTCGATGAGGCACGTTCGACTCTTTCAAAAGTACCTATAGGTTGCCGGTCAGTCCCCGGCTCTCCATATATCTGCTTGGTTTTGGTATCGATATAAAGGTCAATCGCAAAAGCCCCTGATGATACGCTTGCCCCCAGGGCAGCTGCCGCTGTCAATATAAGTCTCGAAAATTTCAAAGCTATGCTCCCGGTTATGATGTTTATGGTTATGTTTATTGCTAAAACCGGAGCAAGAATAGGGAAAGAAGATGACCGCCTTATTAACCTTTTGTAACAGTTCTATGACAGTACCAAGGGCAGAGTTGAACGACGATGGCTTGGCTGATCCACTCCGGGTATGGGATGGTTTTCCATAATGGCTTACCATGCAACAAGTAATTGAAGGAGCAGTCTCTTCAAGGGCTCCCATGCAACTGAAGGTTTCAATAAAAGGATGGGTGGAACGCCTGGTCCGTCCCGTTTTCGGGTGCGGTTCCGGAGATAACGGTGAAGAAGCCGGATGAACGAGATTTCTTGCTCCTTGGCCTGGCTCGAACCAGCATCGGGTGCATTCGCTGGCATTCCGGCAGAGAACAATCACCTGGGGTAGGGGGGGCGAAGAGGAAATGGGCCGTCCGTGATAAAAACTTGTGGAAATGATAGATGGAACTATGGGGGTGGAAAGCCCTGAAGATGGAGGACGTACTTTTGGATAGAATTGCCGGTAGCTGAAAGCTGACCACCTGCTGGACAGCCTGTATTTAGCCAACTACCAACAATTCCCGGTCCGCGCTATTCTTCCCCCGAAGATTTAAAGGCTTGAATAGCAGTGCTTATGCATTTTGCCACCTTATCTTTTTCGTGGTATTACAGGCTGGCTTCACGCTTGAGCAGCTCATCGATCTTGAGCCCCACTTCTGGTTGGCCGTTAAATACCGTGCCAACTCTCTTCTTGTTCAGATGCTCCAGATTAGTGGTGTAAGCTTGCGCTGGCAGCGGAAAATATTTAACTTCCCTTACCAGAGCCGGTCCTTTTTTCATATAAAACTCCACAAACTCTTTGACCCCCGGTTTTTCTGCCGCCTTGACATTCACGTAAATAAAAATCGGGCGTGACAATGGCTGGTAGCTTCCATCCTCCACGGTTTTAATGGATGGGATAATACTGCCTTTGCCTCCATCAACAGCGAGTGCTTTGATCTTTTTCTGATTTTCAAAGTAGTAAGCGAAACCAAAAAACCCGAGCCCGTTTTTATTGCTCGCCACCCCCTGTACAAGCACGTTGTCATCTTCGGAAGCAGTGAAATCTCCGCGGCTCGATTTGGCCTTTCCGACGATGGCTTCAGTAAAGTAGTCAAAGGTGCCAGAATCCGCTCCGGGACCGTAGAGGCTTATCGGATCATCAGGCCAGCCCGGGTTTACTTGATTCCACTTGGTTATTTTCCCCTGCGCATCGGGCTCCCAAATCTTTTTCAGTTCTGCAACGGTGATAACCTTAACCCAGTCATTTTTTGGATTCACCACAACCGTCAACGCATCGTACGCCACTGGCATTTCAACGTATTGCACTCCCACGGCTTTACAATCGTCCATTTCTTTTTTCAGGATAGGGCGCGAAGCATTGGCGATATCAATTTCACCGCGGCAAAATTTCTTGAAGCCGCCGCCCGTGCCCGAAATACCAACTGTCACTTTAATGGCACCGTTCCTGGCTATTTGAAAATCTTCCGCCACTGCTTCGGTAATGGGATAAACAGTGCTGGAGCCATCAATTTTTACAACCGGCTCAGCATGCACAACACTGCCAGCTCCAAGCAACGCACCCAACACAATTACTACTGCCATTAAGTCAATACCCCGCAATTTCAGCATTTTTTTCTCCGTAAAATGGATAAGGTGCCACTTCCAGCGTCGTCGCTACCCTGGTTAATTCTTGCCTCTTTATAGGAAACCATTCGGAGAATACGGCCCGCATGTGTCGGTATCATTTCCGTTTTGTGGCGTTTTCATGACACGGGCGAGCTTGGCCATAATGAGAGGCGGAGTGAGCGAGGCAATCACAGGAGAGTTCAAGCCGGCACGGCCGGAAGATGCATGGGTAATGAAACGCGATGATGGGTATTGTTAACTTGTGGTTTTGTTCCCATCCCTGACTTGAACGACAGGCTCGCCTTTACCATGATCGAAATCGATTTTTCTATTCTCTAGCCTCGATCCGCCGGAACATTCAGGCGCCGAAAGGATATCAACAACGCCAGATCGTAGGTGATCTTCAAAACTCCACAGGCAATCAAAGGTGCACTCAGCAGTCCGCTGGCCAGCATAGCACCAGTCAAGGTTGGACCCGCGATAGAAGCAAGGCTGCGGGATACTGCGGTGAAGCTTGCAGCGGCAGTGCGCTCCGCCGGGGTGACCACAGCCATTACATAGGCAGTACGTGTAGGGACATCCATCTGCGATAATGCACTGCGTACGAGCAGCAGAGCGAGTGCGACCTCGAGATTTGGGGCGATTGCAGCAAAAATGAGGCACACACTGGCAGGAATGTGGGTGAAGACCATGGTGTTGAGCAGCCCGATCCTTTGTGCGATGGCCGGTGCGGCAAGCTGGGATCCGGCCGACAGGAGTCCGGCGCAGAAGAAGAATGTACCGGCCTCTCCGAGCGACAGTCCAAACCGCTCGAAGAGCCAGAGCGTCAGCAGCGAGTTTCCCAACAATCCCCCAGCAAACGCATCAATGCTGAATAACATGGCAAGCTTGAACACAATGCCGCGTGACGGACCCAACGGCTGTGATAACGGGGCACTCCGGACTTTAATCACCGGCAGAGTTCGATAGAGCAGCCAGACGGATCCGCCCAGTAGACCATACAGCACGAACATTGCGCGCAGGCCATCAATTAAAGAAAGCCCCAACCCTGGCACCAGCCAGGACGGGATGCCGGCTGCCGAGGCACCAACGGCGGCGCTCAGTGAGCCAATAAGCGAATAACGAGCGAACAGTGCGGTGCGCGCGTTGCCGCTGGCCGCTTTTGCCAGGCGGGCATGTTCCAGCGGCAAGAATATGCTTACATCGGCAGAACCCGGATTAAGGGTTCCTACGAATGCGACAACAAATAGTGGCCAAAACGAGGTAACGCTCGCGAAGCTGAAGCCGGTAATTGCCATTAACAAGGCAGCGGACAGCAGCAGCCGGCGACTTGTCCATCTATAGCCAATTGCACCGAGCCCGAGCATCGCCAAAGCCGACCCTGCTAACGTTGCCGTGGTTAAAAAGCCTACGTCCAGTTGATCAAATCCCAGCGCCAGCAGATAAGCCGGCAAAAGCACAGCAACATAGCCATCGCCAAAGGCGCGCAATGCTCGAGCTGCCAGTAATGGGTAAGCGGTTTCAGCTACTCCCACAGGCATGAGCAAACGGGTAAGCATCCTGCGCCCAACGCCTGCTTTCACTGATTTGATCCTCCATTCGTAATCTATCTGCAAGTAATGCCGAATTAGCCGCTCAGGGTTTATTCAGCGCTACCTTGTGCATCAAATACCTTTTTTTATGGTTTTCCGCAGCTGATACTGATACTCAACGGCATGACGTGCGAAAAACCGTCATTGCATCGATAACGCGGTCATCTTAGTAGATATATTCGACTGGAGGGTACCGCAGCCTGACGTGATGTGGCGGCCCCTTCTGCAAATGAGGCCGGCGCCCTCGTGATCCGCTGGCGCTCGACCTGGTGCTTGTGTGGCCGTGGATCGGGGAACTCCCGCTAATCAGGTTTCCCCAATTAGAGTGGACGTAAAGTGGACGAACTGTTGATAACTACCCTTGCGGCCGCTCGAAATCTTTAATTCTTGAGGACGGGTAAATTATCCATCGCGCTTATCTACAACGCGGCATCGGTAGAGACCTTCAGGGCGACAGAATCTGCAACATTACCGGTGATCTGGTCAAACACACCGCCCCTGGCAAAATGCATCTGCTGGGCTTTCTGCCAGCCGCCGGACACCTCGTCAACCGTAAACAGCTCAAGGTGGGGAAACCGATCCTCATACTTGCCCGCAACGGACGGATCACGGGGACGGTAATAGTGCTTGGCGGCGATATGCTGCGCCTCGGGTGTATAGAGGTACGCGATGTATGAAGCCGCTACACCGCGCGCGCCATTCCCATGTGCAGCCGCATCCACTACGCTTATAACAGGCTCAGCCACAATGGACATGGACGGGGTAACGATTTCAAACTTATCGTTTCCGCTATTCTGAACGATCAGGTTCGCTTCATTTTCCCATGTGAGGAGTACATCGCCTATATTGAGAAAGACAAAGGCAGTAGCCGAGTTTCCCGGCTTTTTACCATTGGAGTCCACGGTCTGGGCGTTGGCAAATAATTGGCTGACAAATTCACGCGCGGCCTGTTCACTGCCGCCAGATTGCCTCATCCCGTATTCCCAGGCCGCAAGATAATTCCACTGACCGCTTTCAGAGCTTTTCGGGTTTGCGGTAACTAGTTTTATATCAGGACGTGCCAGATCGCTCCAGTCCTTCAGTTCCTTTGGGTTGCCTTTCCGTACGAGGAACACGATCGGGGACGTATAGGGTGAAGGATAAGAGCCAACCCGGGAATCCTGCGCGAAAAGTTCGCGGGGACCTGGGGCGATAAATCTTTTTCTATCATGCAGCTTGCTCACGTCGTAGGACAACGCAAGGGCGGGAACATCGAGTCCATCGACCGTAATATGCACGGGCTTTCCGGACTTGCTCCGCGCTTGCTCCACCTTGATATCCATGCCCGTCACGGTTTTCCAGTGAGAGGCAAACTTAACACTCAAATCCTCATGTAACCGCCCCGCGGCACCGGGTGCAGGACGACCTGGAAAATTGGTCAGGGTAGCGTAGGCGGCGCCCAGGCTCACCAGCGCTATAAATATACCAACAGCGAAATGGGAAGTATTGAGAGTCATTTTTAATTTCCTCCAGTTGCCAAGCAGCTTTGCTCTAGGCAACCAATAATTTGGGGGAGTTGCTATCAGCGTTAATAGGGGCTATCCCTACGCTGGGCCCTGTACTGTTTTTCCAGAGCACGACTGATTCAGGAAAACCGACAAGCGCTTCTTCGTGCACATAGGGGGATAACGAACCATAGGTTCCTCGCAAATCGTAAGGCAGATTGGAAATAACATTATTCATGCGTTCGATATAGCCTTCTTCAGTCCGGACATACACTGCGTATTCAAACATCGTTCACTCCTGCAAGAAGATTCGGTTCGCAAATCTTACTGCGGGTTTGTTACAGCATTTTTAAGGGGCTCACGGCTTGATTTGATCCTACATGTGCGATCTGTCGACAAGCAATGCCGATTTCGTCACTTTTGGTCTATCCGGCGCTGCTCTGTGCATCTAATGTCGTTATGCAGCGCAGCCGGTTGGAGCCGAGGATGAAAGCTACATGCAGGAGGAGCGGACTCCGAAGTCACTTGCGCTGGAAAACCTTAATCAGCGGTCGAAGCAATCAAAGGAAGGCCAGTCAGGCAACGGAAGAGGGGGCGAGAGCCTGTTCGAGAACGGGCTTCCTCTCAGATAGCTCAGACGATCGCGAAGATGAAAAAACGAACTGGTCGGGTCGGCGGGCATGACTATCTAGCTTGCGCCAGCTGACGAATATTTCGAGGAAGGAGCGCGCGGGACTACCCGTGGACATTTGCCACCAGAGGGGCGTCGTGGGATTGCCAGGTACTCCTAATGCAATATTCTTGGTACGCTCAGGATAAATTCCGGGATGGGCGCATCGAAGCGAAGACCATCTTCGGCCACCATCTGATAGCTGCCTTTCATCGACCCCACAGGGGTGGAAATAGCAGTGCCACTGGTATATTCGAAGCTGTCGCCGGGCTTTAGCAGCGGTTGCTCGCCTACCACTCCCAGGCCTCGCACCTCCTGAATACCTCCGCTCCCATCCGAAATGATCCAATGACGGCTGATGAGCTGTGCCGGGACGGTTCCGATATTGGAAAGAACAATGGTATAGGCGAACACATAACGATCGAGCGCCTCGTCCGATTGTTCCGGGAGATAGGTCGTGTGAACCTTTACAACAATTTCGTATTTTTTCTCTTCAGGCATGGTGGCATTGCACACTATTTTCACCCTCTCGGCAAGGGCGGCATCCAAAAATTAGTTCAGGCTTTAAAAAAAATCGAGGATAAGGGTTTCCAAGTTGAAGCCGTTAGCGTGAAGCTGTAATTGCGGTTAAAATCGGGTTTTTTTGATCACAAGGAAGCCCTTCATGGCTAATTATCGCATCGCTCCAAGTATTCTTTCCGCAAACTTTGCCAAACTGGGGGAGGAAATTACTGCTGTCATCGATTCCGGTGCGGATTTTATCCACTTTGACGTAATGGATAATCACTACGTGCCCAATCTTACCATTGGCCCACTGGTATGCGAGGCCATTCGACCCTTGACCGATGCGGTTATCGACGTCCATCTGATGGTTGAACCGGTAGACCGTATTATTCCCGACTTTGCCAAGGCTGGAGCCAATATCATTTCCTTTCACCCGGAAGCCTCCAGGCACATTGATCGCACTATCGGGCTTATCAAGGAACAGGGGTGCAAGGCCGGCATGGTGTTCAACCCTGCGACGCCTTTGAATTATCTCGACCATGTGCTGGAAAAACTGGATCTGGTGCTGATAATGTCCGTGAATCCCGGGTTTGGCGGACAGCAGTTCATTCCCGAAGCATTGGAAAAACTCAAATCGGTTCGAAAGCGTATTGATGAAACGGGAAAGAATATTCTGCTGGAGATCGACGGTGGCGTGAAAGTAGATAACATCGCTGAAATCGCCCGCGCGGGAGCCGACACTTTCGTTGCCGGTTCCGCTATTTATGGCGCAGGCAGGGACAGCGATCCGCATCGCTACGACTCGGTTGTGGCGGCTCTGCGAGCGGAGTTGGCAAGGGTCTGAAGTAGCATATCGCATATATGATCTTATCGACTATCAGGAATAACACCAAGTGAACGAAACCCTCTCGCCCCTCGCAGATGCTTCTGCGATTGAAGTTAAATATCCCCTATCGGTGAAAGCCGTGATGATCGACCTGGACGGCACGCTTCTCGATACAGCAAGTGATCTGGCTACGGCAGCCAACATGATGTTGCGGGAAGTGGGCCGCGCTGAGCTTCCACCCGAAACGATTCAGTCATACATCGGCAAGGGAGTAGAGAAGTTGGTGAAGCGCTCGCTGACAGCCAGCATGGACGGTGAACCCGAAGCGGAACTGTTCGACAGGGCTATGCCGATATATGAGCGGGATTATGCTAAAACGCTGTGCGTGGACACACGGCCGTATCCAGGTGTCCTGGACGGCCTGGGCGCGTTACGGGAAAGCGGTTTCCGCCTGGCCTGCATTACCAACAAGGCGGAGGCTTTTACCCTGCCTCTGCTTCGCGCCACCGGCTTGCTGGAATTTTTCGATCTTGTTCTTTCCGGCGATACCCTGCCTAAAAAGAAACCCGATCCCATGCCTCTACTGCACGCGTGCAAGCAATTCAATATCGAACCGGGCGAGATGCTGCTGATCGGAGATTCGCTGAACGATGCGCAGGCCGCCCGTGCGGCGGGTTGTCACATCTTTTGCGTACCCTATGGCTACAACGAAGGACGGGACGTGCGCGAACTTGATTGCGACGCGGTTGTTGCGACGTTATACGAAGCGGCTAAACTGATCCGAAAATCGCCATGACTCACGAAAAAACCGAAATTGGAAGATATGCGGCGAAAGCGCGGCGTCCCTGGCGCCGAAGCCTCGCTCGTTGGTGTGTCTGCTGCTAAAGGATTCACGCCGACACACGCTGCTGCCTTTCCTTTTTCCGGTTTTTTGTGGAGTTAAATCATGACTGAAGCTGAATTCGACGAGCTGGCGGCACAGGGCTACAATCGCATCCCCCTGGTTTTAGAGACCTTTGCTGATCTCGACACTCCTTTATCAGTTTATCTGAAGCTTGCCAATCAGCCTTATTCCTACTTGCTGGAGTCGGTGCAGGGTGGCGAGCGCTTCGGACGTTACTCGTTTGTCGGCCTGCCCGCCTCAAGCCGTGTCGAGGCCCGCGGTAACCATATCCACGTCGTTAATCCTGACGAACGGCAGGAGTTCGAAGCAGAAAACCCGCTAGCTTTCGTCGAATCCTATCTATCGCGTTTCAAGGCCGCACCATATCCTGGTTTGCCTCGTTTTTGCGGGGGACTCGCCGGCTACTTTGCCTACGATACCGTGCGCTACATCGAGCGCAAGCTGACCCATCATATCTGCCGCAACACCCGTCCCGACAAATTGGATACGCCGGACATACTATTGCTGTTGTCCGAAGAGTTGGCGGTGGTGGATAACCTTTCCGGAAAGCTCTATCTCATCGTCTACGCCAATCCAAGCGTGGCGGGGGCGTATCATTCGGCGAAGGCGCGTCTGAAAGAACTGCTTTCGAAGCTACGCAACCCTGTGGAAATTCCGGTTGAAGCATCATGCGAATCGAGCGAGGGTGTCTCGGAATTCAGCGAACTGAGTTTCATCGCGGCTGTGGAGCGCGCAAAGCGTTATATTTTTGATGGCGATATCATGCAGGTGGTGTTGTCGCAGCGTACCAGCAAGCCCTACGGCGCTTCACCGTTGGCGCTGTACCGTGCCCTGCGCAGTCTCAATCCCTCGCCGTACATGTTCTATTATCACTTCGGCGACTTTCATGTAGTAGGCGCATCACCTGAAATTCTGGTACGCCTGGAAGGAGAAACCGTGACGGTACGTCCTATCGCGGGTACGCGTCCCCGCGGTAAAACCTCACAGGAAGACGCTGCGCTGGCGACCGACCTGTTGAACGATCCGAAAGAACGCGCTGAGCACATCATGCTGATGGACCTGGGGCGCAACGACGTGGGCCGCGTAGCACAGACGGGCACGGTGAAGGTCACGGAAAACATGCAGGTCGAGCGCTATTCGCACGTCATGCATATCGTTTCAAATGTGGACGGGAAGCTCAAACCCGGATTGAACGCGATGGATGTACTGCGTGCCACCTTTCCCGCCGGCACCGTCAGTGGCGCGCCCAAGGTACGGGCAATGGAAATTATCGACGAACTGGAAGTTTCCAGGCGTGGAATCTATGCCGGGGCGGTCGGCTACCTGGGTTTCAATGGGGACATGGATCTTGCCATCGCCATACGGACCGCGGTCATCAAGGACGGTTCGCTTTTCGTGCAGGCGGGCGCAGGCATCGTCGCCGATTCCCTGCCCCAAAGTGAATGGATCGAGACGCAAAACAAGGCCAGGGCGTTGCTGCGCGCGGCCGAAATAGCGGAAAGCGGATTGGATAGCAAGCTTGAGTAGAAGGATTGGAAGTCCCGTTTTGATATCTCATTGCTTGCGGCTGTCATTGCAATCAGGATAGCGGAGCGGTTAAAGACCAGGCCGGGTAATGTCGCTTACCTACGCCTATTCACCAACAACCTGTCACGGCCTTTCATAAACCCAGTCCAGCAGTGTGTCCATTGCAGGCTGGCCGCTTCCCGCTTTGGGATGGTTAACAAAAAACACTACGACTACGCGCCTCCCCGATTTGTCCAGCACGTATCCCGCCATGGTTTTCACGCCCTCCAGCAAACCCGTTTTGATGTGTGCCTGCCCCGCGGTAGCGCTGCCGTTCAACCGCTTTTTCATCGTTCCATCCACTGCCGCGATCGGCAGCGATGAGATGAACTCGGGCATGACCGGGCTCTGAAACGCCGCGAGTAAAAGCTGCCCCAGATGGCGGCTGCTGATGCGCTCATTGCGAGATAGCCCGGAGCCATTTTCCATGATCAGTTCGGGGAAAGCCAGCCGTCTGGAGGCGAGCCATCGCTGCATGGCCATGTCCGACTTGGTGAGTGTAGCACGAGGCATGCTTCTACCATCCGCCGCACTCATCGCCTCACCTTTGACCCCCCCTGTAACCATGCCATTGGTCAGGCCCAATGCAAGATATAGTTGCCGTGCCGCAGTGTTGTTACTGAATTTATTGATGTCGCGAACGATGTCGGAAAGCGGAGGGGATTCGTGAATTTCCAGTGGCGATATTCCTTCGGGCGCCTTGCCGGCGCGCACCTTGCCCCGAAAGCTGCCACCCTGTTCTTCCCACAACTGCCTGAACAACCCGAAGGTATAACTGGCCGTATCGTTTACGCTGAGGAACAAGGTTTTTTCGCCGCAATCCATTGAATAACTGCCGTTGAGCATGATCGATACACGGCTATTTTCATCATTATCAGTACGAATGGTACGGATATCGGTACCGAGGGCGTCCCGCCATTCATTGCAGAGACCATTGGTAAGCGTCAGGCCGTTCTTGAGGTCCAGTAACGACGGCAGCGGGTCGACGACAACCCGGATGGTTTTGCTTCCGGGTTGAGGAAGCAGACGCAATGCCACAGTCCGGTAATTCACCAGCAACGCTTCAGGGAGCACGTTGTAAGAGCGGTGGGGTTTGCCGTCGAACGCGGCCGGGTCGCCGACGGGTAGATCGAAGTGGCTGCTGTCCAGCACGAGGTCACCGGTGATCTCCCGCAGGCCTGTCTGGCGCAAGCGCCGCGTAAGCAACCAGAAATTTTCCAGATTCAGCTTGGGATCACCGTAGCCCTTGATTATCAAATTACCCTGGAGCGTGTCGCCCCGAATTGTGCCTTCGGCGTACAACTCGGTTTTCCAGGTATATGCTGGCCCCAACAGTTCCAGTCCGGCGAACGTCGTGACAAGCTTCATTACCGATGCAGGATTCATCGCCGTGGCGGCATTCACGGCCAGCAGGGGCTGGGTTGCGCCGACTTCATGAACATAGATACCCGTGGCGGATTCGGGAATGCGCGCCTGCTTGAGCGCCTGGCGAACAGGCGCCGGCAAAACATGCGAATACGCGGTCAGTGGCAAGAAGGCAAGTGCAGAATATAGAACCGCACCCAGAATAACGGCAGATTTTCGCCCGAATGGTTTAAAACCGAAAACCTCCCGCTTTCGTACCGCTTCGCAACCGGCCTGGAGCATGCTGGCGTTCATCCGAAAGTGCATATAGGGGATTCTGATCAGGTAGAGGCTGTCGACGAGCATGTCCACCACATTACTTGACGATGCCAGAAAATACCACTCGCGTGAGCAATCCGTCTCAGCACGAGTCCAACGCGCGCACAGTTCCTGCTACCAGCAAATCGGTTTCATGCTCGTCAATTATATAAGGCGGCATGAAATAAACGGTGTTTCCCAGCGGTCGTAATGATAATTCCTGTTTGAGCGCCGCATGAAAGAAGTTTACGGAAAAATCGGGATCGGATGTTTCGACCTCGAACGCCCAGATCATTCCGCAGTTACGAAAGTTTTTTACCCTGGGATGAGATGCGATCGGATGAGCTGCATGGTTGAGATAGCTTGCCTTGATGCGGTTGGTGTCAATGATGTTGTCCTGTTCGAAAATGTCCAGGGTCGCGAGCGCAGCCCGGCACGCAAGTGCATTGCCCGCATGGGTATGCGAATGCAGAAAAGCGCGTGCTGTCTCAGCATGATAAAAAGCCGAAAATACGGCATCCGTGGTCATCACCACGGAAAGGGGAAGGTAGCCGGCAGTCAGGCCTTTCCCGAGGCATAGAAAATCCGGAACCATGTCCGCCTGCTCGCAGGCAAACATGGTTCCGGTTCTGCCAAAACCGACTGCGATTTCATCCGCGATCAGATGTACCTGATACCTGTCGCACAGTTCCCTTGCACGCTTGAGATAATCGGCGTGGTACATGCCCATCCCCGCCGCGCCCTGAATGAGCGGCTCCACAATGAATGCGGCGGTCACTGCATGATTTTCCTGTAGATAGGTTTCGAGTGCAGTAGCGGCACGAAGCGCGTAATCCCTGCCAGATTCTCCCTCGGACGCATAACGCCAGTCCGGAGTGAGCACGTGCGTGCCGGGTCTCAGTAGTGGAGCATAGATATCCTTGAACAGCGCCACGTCGGTGACCGACAGCGCGCCCAGCGTTTCACCGTGATAGTCGTTCTGCAAGCTGACGAAACGGTTTTTTTCAGGATGACCGCTGTTGTACCAGTACTGAAAACTCATCTTCAACGCGATTTCCACTGCGGATGCGCCGTCGCTGCTGTACGAACAATGACCAAGCTTGTTTGACAGCAGCTTGCCCAGGCGCTCGGATAGTTCCACCACCGGCTCATGCGTAAACCCGGCAAGCATGACGTGTTCCAGCCTGTCGAGCTGGTCGCGGATGGCGGCATTGATTTGTGGATTGGCATGACCGAACAGGTTAACCCACCAGGATCCGATAGCGTCGAGGTAGCGCCTGCCGTCGAAGTCGTAAAGCCATACTCCTTCGCCCCGGGCGATTGTAACGAGAGGCTGTAATTCATGTTGTTTCATCTGCGTGCATGGATGCCAGACTGACCTCAGGCTGCGTTCCAGCAAGTATTTATTGACCATCTACTTGAAATTCCCTGCCACAGACCCTATTATTAGCACTCGTTAGCCGAGAGTGCTAATAATTTTTGAAAAAATCCTGGAAGTTCTGTAGATCGAGTCCTTCCAGGAGATTTAATGGTTTTAATTTTTAACACAGGAGAAGAAATATGCAAATTCGTCCCTTACACGACCGCGTTATTGTCAGGCGGCTGGAAGAAGAACGCAAGACCGCATCCGGCATCGTCATCCCCGACAGTGCTGCCGAAAAGCCCGATCAAGGCGAAATTGTCGCTGTAGGCAAGGGCAAGGCCGGCGACGATGGCAACGTCAGACCGCTGGAAGTGAAAGTCGGCGATAAAGTTCTGTTCGGCAAATACTCCGGGCAGACGGTGAAGGTATCCGGGGAAGAGCTTCTGGTGATGCGAGAAGAAGACATCATGGGCGTTATCGAAGGTTAGTTCCCAACGGCACCTTACACAACATTTTCTGGATATTAGGAGAAAGAGATCATGGCAGCGAAAGAAGTGAAATTTGGCGATTCCGCCCGCCACAAAATGGTGAATGGCGTAAATATACTGGCCGATGCAGTCAAGGTCACCCTCGGACCGAAGGGCCGCAACGTAGTGCTGGAGCGTTCATACGGCGCCCCGACCATTACCAAGGACGGCGTTTCGGTAGCGAAAGAGATCGAACTGAAAGACAAATTCGAGAACATGGGCGCACAGATGGTAAAGGAAGTGGCGAGCAAGACTTCCGATGTGGCGGGTGATGGTACAACCACCGCCACCGTGCTGGCGCAATCGATCGTCAAAGAAGGCATGAAGTATGTCGCCGCCGGGATGAATCCGATGGACCTCAAGCGCGGCATAGACAAAGCCGTTACCGCAACGGTTGAAGAACTCAAGAAGTTTTCCAAACCCTGTACTACCGGCAAGGAAATTGCGCAGGTAGGAAGCATTTCCGCCAACTCCGATCCTGAAATCGGCAAGATCATTGCTGACGCGATGGAAAAAGTGGGCAAGGAAGGCGTGATCACGGTGGAAGACGGTTCCGGTCTGCAAAACGAGCTGGAAGTGGTCGAAGGCATGCAATTCGATCGCGGTTACCTGTCGCCTTACTTTATCAACAATGCGGATAGACAGATCGCATTGCTGGAAAGCCCCTTTATCCTGCTGCACGACAAAAAGATTTCCAATATCCGCGAATTGCTCCCGGTACTGGAACTGGTAGCCAAGGCAGGCAAGCCACTGTTGATTATTGCCGAAGATGTGGATGGCGAGGCCCTCGCGACGCTGGTAGTAAACAATATCCGTGGTATTCTCAAAACCTGCGCAGTGAAAGCACCAGGGTTCGGCGACCGTCGTAAGGCAATGCTTGAAGACATCGCCATTCTTACTGGCGGCACGGTGATTGCCGAGGAAGTCGGTTTGTCGCTCGAAAAGGCGACGCTGAAGGAATTGGGCCAAGCCAAGCGCATTGAAATTGGCAAGGAAGAAACAACCGTCATCGACGGCGCTGGCGACCCTCAAAATATCCAATCGCGCGTGAAGCAGGTCCGCAATCAGATCGAAGAAGCCAGCAGCGACTACGACAAGGAGAAATTGCAGGAACGTGTCGCGAAGCTGGCTGGCGGAGTGGCGCTGATTAAAGTCGGCGCAGCGACCGAAGTCGAAATGAAAGAGAAGAAAGCGCGTGTTGAAGATGCGCTTCATGCGACCCGCGCCGCGGTAGAAGAAGGTATCGTTCCTGGTGGCGGTGTTGCGTTGTTGCGCAGCCGTGCTGCGCTGGCCAGCATCAAGGGCGACAATGCTGACCAGGATGCAGGCATCAAGATTGTTCTGCGAGCATTGGAAGAGCCGCTGCGCCAAATTGTGGCTAACTGCGGCGATGAGCCTTCCGTGGTCATCAACAAGGTAGTGGAAGGCCAGGGCAACTACGGTTATAACGCTGCCACGAGCGAATACGGCGATATGGTCGAAATGGGTGTATTGGACCCTACCAAGGTAACCCGTTACGCCCTCCAACACGCTGCATCTGTTGCAAGCCTGATGCTGACCACCGACGCTCTGGTGGCAGAACTTCCGAAGGAAGAAAACGGTGGTGGCGGTATGGGTGGTGGAATGGGCGGCATGGGTGGGATGGGCGGAATGGGTGGCATGGATATGTAAGGTTCACCCTCGTATCAGCCGTAAAATGCAGCACATAAGAAACCCCGCTCCGGTGGGGTTTTTTATTGCGGTAAAGCCGGCTCCGGTAGAATCCGGGGGATCGCTGTATTGCATGATCACCCCGGCAGCATGGGAAGTTTAAACGAAATAAAGTATTCTTCAGGTTCCCAGGTAAGCGCAGCGCGATACGCACCCATATTCTTTTCCTCAATTATTCATCATGACCCCCGACCAGTATTGCCAGGAAAAAGCTGTTCAAAGCGGCTCAAGCTTCTATTACAGCTTTCTCTATCTACCGTTGGAAAAACGCCGAGCCATTACCGCACTCTACGCCTTTTGCCGTGAAGTGGACGACGTAGTGGATGAATGCACCGATGCGACGGTAGCGCGAGCAAAGCTCGCGTGGTGGCGCCAGGAAGTCGCCGCCATCTTTGACCCGGATCATGGCAACAAGCCCAGTCATCCGGTGGCGAAAGCGCTGGCGGATGTTGGACGCCCCTTTAATCTTACCGCCGAGCGCCTGAACGAAATCATAAACGGCATGGAGATGGACCTTGATTATAATCGCTATGCCGATTTCGACACGCTGCGTCATTACTGCTATCACGTGGCAAGCGTGGTGGGCTTGTGTTCGGCGGAGATATTCGGTTATCGTAATCCCGAAACGCTGAGATACGCGGAAGATCTGGGACTTGCGTTCCAGCTCACCAACATCATTCGTGATGTAGGTGAGGATGCATCACGCGACCGTATTTATCTTCCCCAGGACGAGCTCCTCCGCTTTGGAGTGAGCAACGCCGACATACTCAATTTACAAGAAACCGATAACTTCAGACGATTGATGGAGTTTCAGATCGAGCGGGCGGAAAGTTATTACACCCGGGCGTTCGCCGCATTGCCTGCAGAGGACCGAAAAAGCCAGCGGACCGGGATTATCATGGCGGGGATCTACCGGGCGCTGCTGAAGGAGATCAGGGATGACGGCTGCCATGTCCTCCGGCAGCGGGTCAGCCTTACACCCATGCGAAAATTATGGATCGCGTGGCGAACCTGGATGAAGGGGTGAAGGGTCTTTGCCGTTACGCACTGCCTCATCCTGCGCTTCCCCCGTTCCAGCATTACTCACCATGACTTCCAACCCCGCAAATTATCCTTCATGAACGAATTTAAAGACTATAGCGCGCCCCAGGATTTGCTCAAGAATCGTGTCATCCTGGTAACCGGCGCGGGGCAGGGCCTGGGCCGCACGGCAGCGCTGACCTATGCCGCGCACGGTGCTACCGTGATCTTGCACGGACGCAATATCAAGAAACTGGAGAACGTTTACGATGAAATCGAGGCGGGAGGCGGTGCTCAGCCAGCAATTTTTCCGCTCGATCTGGAAAAGGCCGATGACAAGGATTTTGCGGCTATGGCACAAGCCATCAAATTACAATTGGGCACATTGGACGGGATTCTGCACAATGCTGCATTACTATTCAGCCTTACGCCACTTGAGGCCCAGACCCTGGAGCAATGGCTGGCGCTGCTGCGCGTCAATCTTGTCGCACCATTTGCATTGACGCGAGCCTGTCTGCCGCTGATGAAAGCTTCACCAGACGCAAGCGTCATAATGACGTCGGATACCCACGGTCATGTTCCGGCTGCATATTGGAACGGCTTTGCCGTGGCCAAGGCGGGAATGGAGGCCTTGGTCAAAATTCAGGCGCAGGAATGGGAAATACTTCCGAATCTGCGCATCAATGTTTTGATCCCGGGCCCTGTGCATACGCCACAACGAAGCAGGACGCATCCCGGGGAGGTCAAGCAGGGCATGCGCCAACCAGAGGATCTGATGCCATATTATTTGTACCTGATGGGACCGGACAGTAAAGCTGTGAGCGGTAAAACCATATTATGCTAAAGTCAGTTCCGGAGCCAAGAATGCGGGCCGGCAGGTGTCTCCTGTTTCCGCGAGGTTCTATTATGGCTGCCGTCCCCGGGAGAAATAGGTATAATTAACCAGGGTATCAATGAGAATAACGCGGCCTGCGAAAGTGGCGGAATTGGTAGACGCACCAGATTTAGGTTCTGGCGCCGAAAGGTGTGGGGGTTCGAGTCCCCCCTTTCGCACCAGGGAACTGTAAGCCGTCCGGGCGAAGCTGCATCTACGGCCCTCGCGTTCCCCCGGCCGTTAACCCTGCGTCTCTGTTATCAACCAGTCAGGAAGTGCAATGCAAACGAATGTTGAAGATCTCGGTGCGCTGGAACGCCGCCTTAACGTTTCGATCCCTCAGGAAAAAATCGAGACGGAAGTCGAGAGTCGCCTGAAGCGATTGGCGCGCACGGCAAAATTGCATGGTTTTCGGCCCGGCAAGGTGCCGTTCAAGATCGTCATGCAGCAGTACGGCCCGCAGGTGCGCCAGGAAGTGATAGGCGACGTGTTAAAGAAAAACTTTAGCGAGGCTGTGCGCGAGAATAACCTGAAAATTGCCGGCTATCCACGTTTCGAACCGAAGCCATCGACCGAGAATGACAGCCAGTTTGAATTCAGCGCGACATTTGAGGTCTACCCTGATGTGGTGCCGGGAGATCTGGGCGGGGTCAGGGTCGAACGGCCCATAGTCGGCGTTACCGATGGCGATGTGGACAAGACGCTCGAGGTTCTGCGCAAGCAGCGAATTCAGTTTGAACCTGCTGAACGGCCAGCCCAGCCGGGGGACCGGATCAATATCGACTATAACGGTACTATCGACGGCGCAGAATTCGCGGGCGGCAAAGCGGAGAATTTCACCCTGGTGCTCGGGGAGGGCAGGTTACTCAAGGACTTTGAAGAACCGCTTACCGGTATGATCGCCGGACAGAGCAAAATCTTTGAAGTTACCTTTCCGGCAGACTATCATGGAAAGGAGGTCGCGGGAAAAACCGCCACATTCGACGTGAAGGTCAACGGAGTAGAGGGTTCGAAGCTGCCGGACGTTGACTCGGAATTTGCCATATCGCTCGGCGTCGCGGACGGCGACGTCGAAAAAATGCGGAAGGAGATCGAGGCTAATCTCGAACGCGAAGCGTCCAAGCGGGTAAGTGCGAGACTTAAGGAACAGGTGATGCAGGCACTGCTCGATACGACCAGCATACAGGCACCCAAGGCTTTGGTGGAAGTTGAGCTGGAGCGCTTGACGCAGAGCACTAGAGATGATCTGGCGTCGCGCGGAATGAATGCCAGGGATGTCCCGTTGCCGGAGGATTTGCTGCGGGAGCGGGCGCAACGCCGGGTTAACCTGGGGCTGATTTTAGGAGAGCTGGTCAAGATGCACGGCCTGCATCCAAAGCCCGAACAGGTGCGTGCGGTGGTGGAGGATCTGGCGCAGAGTTACGAGAATCCGGCCGAAGTGATCAAATGGCATTATTCCGTACCGGATCGCCTTAACGAGGCCGAGTCGGCGGCCCTGGAAGACAACGTGGTAAGGTGGGTATTGGATAAGGTCATGGTGGTGGATAAGGCGATGACTTTGGATGAGTTAATGGGAAGATCATGACATGATGCAACAACTGGACTGGAAGCAGCGTAATCCCGAGCCAACCGGTTTGGGCCTGATCCCCATGGTGATCGAAACTAGTGGGAGGGGGGAACGCGCCTACGATATTTACTCCCGTTTGCTGAAGGAGAGAGTCATATTTCTGGTGGGTCCCGTAACCGAGGCTTCCGCAAATCTGATCGTGGCGCAGCTCTTGTTTCTGGAATCGGAAAATGCCGACAAGGACGTTCACTTTTATATAAATTCTCCTGGCGGGCTGGTTTCTGCCGGAATGGCGATTTACGATACCATGCAGTACATCAAGCCCGACGTCAGCACGCTTTGCATAGGCCAGGCCGCGAGCATGGGATCGCTGCTGCTGACCGCGGGCGCAAAAGGCAAGCGTTTCTGCCTCGCGAACTCGAGGGTTATGATCCATCAACCGCTGGGCGGCTTCCAGGGTCAGGCTTCCGACATTGAAATACACGCCAAAGAGATTCTGTTTCTGAAGAGCCGGTTGAATGAATTGCTGGCCAAGCACACAGGTCAAAGCATAGAAACCATTGAAAGAGATACCGACCGGGATAATTTTCTCAGCGCGGAGCAGTCCGTGGAGTACGGATTGATCGATGCTATGCTAACCTACAGGAATGAGAGTACGAGTTGAAATACAAGGAGCCATGCGGGAGTTAACTATTAACTACGGGCGCATCAGCTCGGATAATGCGGGATAAAACTATGTCAGAGAAAACTGGCGGGGAAAAACTGCTTTATTGTTCCTTTTGCGGCAAGAGTCAACACGAGGTAAAGAAGCTCATCGCCGGTCCATCTGTATTTATTTGCGATGAATGTATCGAGCTTTGCAACGATATCATTCGGGAGGAAATACAAGGGGCGGAAGCGGCCAAGCTTACCAAGTCCGATCTGCCGGTGCCGCATGAAATTCGCCAGATCCTCGATCACTACGTGATCGGTCAGGAGCAGGCGAAGAAAATCCTTTCAGTGGCGGTATACAACCACTACAAGCGGCTAAGAAACCTTGCCAAATCCCCTGACGCGGACGATATCGAGCTGGCGAAGAGCAACATCCTGCTTATCGGTCCGACAGGGTCAGGCAAGACATTGCTTGCCCAGACGCTGGCGCGCCTGCTTGATGTCCCTTTTGTCATGGCAGATGCAACAACATTGACCGAAGCAGGCTATGTGGGTGAGGATGTTGAAAATATAATCCAGAAACTCCTTCAGAAATGTAATTACGACGCGGAAAAGGCCCAGCAGGGCATCGTGTATATCGACGAAATCGACAAGATTTCGCGTAAAGCCGATAACCCTTCAATTACGCGGGATGTTTCGGGGGAGGGCGTGCAGCAGGCTCTGCTGAAGCTGATCGAGGGAACTGTCGCTTCGGTGCCTCCCCAGGGAGGAAGAAAACATCCCAATCAGGAATTCGTGCAGGTGGACACCACCAACATTCTCTTTATTTGTGGTGGCGCCTTTGATGGGCTCGACAAGGTAATACGCGCACGATCTGAAAAAGGCGGGATAGGCTTCAGCGCCAATGTGAGGAGCCGCGACAACCGCAAGGACGTCGGCGCGGTACTGCGTGGAGTAGAGCCGGAAGATCTGGTCAAATATGGGCTCATTCCAGAGTTTGTCGGTCGCCTGCCTGTGGTTGCCACCCTGGAAGAGCTGGACGAGTCAGCGTTGATTCAAATCTTGACGGAGCCGAAAAACGCGCTCATAAAGCAGTATCAGAAAATGTTTCATATGGAAGGGGGCGTCGATCTCGAATTTCGTGAGCATGCACTCAAAGCGATTGCGAAGAAGGCGCTGGCACGCAAGACCGGGGCGCGTGGCTTGCGCTCCATTCTGGAGAATGCCCTTCTCGATACGATGTTCGATCTCCCATCATTGGAAAATGTTGCCAAGGTGGTGATCGATCACGGCTCGGTCAATGGCGATATCAAACCCATCCTGATTTATTCGGATAAGCCCAAGATAGCCAAGAGCTGTTAGTCCGAGTTCTGCACCTTGCCTGGTCCGTTGCCTTGAATTTTCTCTGCGGCGTCCCCATAACCCTCGTTTGTTTCTTATAGGTGAGCCGATTATGTCTTCTCCATTTAACGACCCCAATCAGATTTCATTGCCGCTATTGCCATTGCGCGACGTCGTCGTCTTCCCGCATATGGTGATTCCTCTTTTTGTCGGGCGGCCCAAATCCATCAAGGCGCTGGAAATCGCCATGGAATCCGACAAGAGTATTCTGCTGGTTGCACAGAAATTCGCAGCCAAGGACGAACCGGCGCCGGAAGACCTCTATGGCGTGTGCACTGTTGCAAACCTGCTGCAAATGCTCAAATTGCCGGATGGCACCGTCAAGGTTCTGGTGGAAGGCAACCGCCGCGCGCGTATTATGAAAGTAACCGATGACGGCACGTACTTTTCCGGTGAGGCCGCCTTATTGCCCCCGGATGCCGTTGACAACCATGAGGTGGAAGCAATGCGGCGCGCGATGCTCGCGCAGTTCGACCAGTATGTAAAGCTCAACAAGAAGATTCCTCCCGAAATATTGACCTCGCTCAGCGGCATAGATGAAGCGGGGCGTCTCGCCGACACCATTGCTGCCCACCTGCCCTTGAAACTCGAGCAAAAGCAGGAAGTACTGGAAATTTTTGACGTACCGAAGCGTCTGGAACACCTGTTGGGGCTACTTGAAACCGAACTTGACATACTTCAGGTTGAAAAACGCATTCGTGGCCGAGTCAAGCGGCAGATGGAGAAAAGCCAGCGCGACTACTATCTCAATGAACAGGTGAAAGCCATTCAGAAGGAACTGGGCGAAGGTGAGGACGGCGCTGATCTGGAAGAGATCGACAAGAAGATACAGTCGGCCCAGATGTCCAGGGAAGCTCGTTCCAAGGCGGAAGCGGAATTGAAGAAATTGCGCTTGATGTCGCCCATGTCGGCTGAGGCCACCGTCGTGCGAAATTATATTGACGCGCTGGTGGCGTTACCCTGGAAGAAAAAGAGCAAAATCAGCAAAAATCTGAGTACCGCTGAGGTTGTGCTCGAGCAGGACCATTATGGTCTCGAAAAAGTCAAGGAGAGAATTGTCGAGTATCTCGCCGTACAGCAGCGCGTGGATAAGTTAAAAGCGCCCATTCTTTGCCTGGTGGGTCCTCCTGGCGTGGGCAAGACGTCATTGGGGCAATCCATTGCCCGGGCCACGAATCGGAAATTTGTGCGAATGTCTCTTGGGGGCGTCCGTGACGAGGCCGAAGTACGAGGCCACCGCCGTACTTACATTGGCTCGATGCCGGGCAAGATCTTGCAGAACATGACCAAGGTGGGTGTAAAGAACCCTTTGTTCCTGCTGGATGAAGTGGACAAGATGGGCATGGATTTCCGCGGCGATCCCTCATCCGCGTTGCTTGAAGTGCTCGATCCGGAGCAGAACAATTCTTTCGTGGACCATTATATCGAGGTTGAGTACGACTTGTCCGACGTCATGTTCGTCGCCACCGCGAACACACTGAATATACCTGCCGCGCTGCTCGAC
This sequence comes from Nitrosospira briensis, assembly GCF_900115125.1. Classification (GTDB taxonomy): domain Bacteria; phylum Pseudomonadota; class Gammaproteobacteria; order Burkholderiales; family Nitrosomonadaceae; genus Nitrosospira; species Nitrosospira briensis_A. The sequence goes on from NZ_FOVJ01000010.1 coordinate 44,169, forward strand.
CGCATGGAGGTGATCAGGTTATCCGGCTATACGGAAGATGAAAAGCTTAATATTGCGATGCGCTACCTGCTGCCCAAACAGATAAAAAACCACGGTTTGAAGGAAAATGAATTGGCGGTATCGGAATCGGCCTTGCGCGATATCACGCGCTATTACACGCGCGAAGCCGGAGTACGCGCGATGGAACGGGAAATTTCGAAGATATGCCGGAAAGTGGTAAAAGCCTTATTGCTGAAAAATGATCAGAAAAAGATTACCGTCAGCGGGCGGAATCTGGATAAGTATCTGGGCGTGAGGCGTTACACATATGGCGTTGCGGAAGAAAAAAATCAGATAGGGCAGGTAACCGGCCTGGCATGGACCGAAGTTGGCGGGGAACTGTTGACTATCGAGGCCGTAGTGTTGCCCGGCAAGGGGAAAACCATCACAACCGGAAAACTGGGTGAAGTGATGCAGGAGTCAGTGCAGGCCGCGCTCTCGGTGGTGCGAAGCCGCTCGAGGGCTCTCGGTATCGCTGATGATTTTTACCAGAAGAATGATATTCATATTCATTTGCCCGAAGGTGCGACGCCGAAGGATGGTCCAAGCGCAGGGATCGGGATCTGCATTGCGATGGTATCGGCTCTGACCGGGATTCCGGCTCGCGCGACCGTGGCAATGACGGGAGAGATCACCTTGCGTGGGGAAGTACTGCCCATCGGCGGGCTCAAGGAGAAACTTCTTGCAGCGCATCGTGGCGGAATAAAAACGGTGCTGATTCCCGAGGACAACGTCAAGGACCTGACGGAGATTCCGGAAAATATTAAAAATCGGCTGGATATTCATCCGGTCAAGTGGATAGATCAGGTGCTGGACCTGGCATTGGAGCGCAAGCCGGACGCGCTTCCTGCCGCTGCGTCCCCGGTTCCCGGCCCTGTTGCGGTAGAGGGGGAGGCAACCCGCACTTTGATCAAGCACTGAGTTATTTTTGCATTTTTATCGCTTGACCGCGAATCGCTTTTACAGGCGAATTTACTTTCATGTTCGCGAGAACTTCAGCCGTAAACAGGGTGTATGGAGCGTTTTCGAAATATTTCCACAATTGCTTGACCAAGCACAAGCGGCTTGATATAAAACCGATTGCAGGGTTTTTGTAACTCTTTTAACAATAACGAAAGGGGAATCACGTGAATAAATCTGAACTCATCGAAGCCATCGCCCAGTCTTCGGACATTTCCAAGGCGTCCGCCGGAAATGCGCTGGACGGTGCGTTATCGGCGATTAAAGCAGCTCTAAAAAAAGGCCAAAGCGTAACCCTGGTCGGATTTGGAACCTTCAAGGTGGGCAAACGCGCCGCCCGCACCGGCCGCAATCCGCGCACCGGCGCAGCTATCAAGATCAAGGAAACAAAGGTTCCGAAATTCACCGCTGGCAAGGCGCTCAAGGATGCAGTAAACTAGCGTTTTTCAATAGGGTGCTTAGCTCAGTTGGTAGAGCGTCGCCCTTACAAGGCGAATGTCGGCGGTTCGACCCCGTCAGCACCCACCAGCAGGTATTAATTGTTGGAGTGGTAGTTCAGTTGGTTAGAATACCGGCCTGTCACGCCGGGGGTCGCGGGTTCGAGTCCCGTCCACTCCGCCAGATTTTGCGCTAAACCAGGGCGAACGCAAGTTCGCCTTTTTTATTCCTTTTAGTCCATTAATGTTCGATTTTGTTAATAAAAAAAGGCGCGTGGTCCAGATCATCCTGGGGCTTGCCATGTTGCCCTTCGTATTCTGGGGCCTCGAGTCATATCAAGGCGCCGATGGCGAAGATATCGTCGCACATGCGGCCGGGGAGAAGATTCATCGCGAGGAATTTGCACAGGCGCTGCGCAACCAGCAGGAAAGCCTGCGAGCATCCATGGCGGGCGTGGTCAACGACGCAATGCTGGACTCTCCGGAAGTAAGATCGGCAGTACTGGAAGGGTTGATTCAGCAGCGGCTACTGCGGCATGAGGCATCGCGGGTGGGATTGATGGTGCCGGATTCCCAGCTGATAGAAATGATACAGAATATTCCCGCGTTCCAGGAAAACGGCAAATTTTCCAAACAGCGTTACGAGGAGCTGCTGCGCGGTCAGGGATTGAGCCCGAAGGCATTTGAAGCACGCGTGCGCCAGGAACTGATGCGTCAGCAACTTATCGCTCCCTACAGCGAAAATGGTTTCATTTCCAGCTCAGTGGCAGAAAGAGTCATACGACTGGGTGAAGAGAAACGCGAAATCAATGTGGTTCAGATACAACCCGAGCAATTTCTGGCCCAGGTCAAACCCGATGACGAAGCCATCAAGTCGTACTACGATACCCATCAGGCTGAATTCCGGCTGCCGGAACAGGTGCGCGTCGAATATGTGGTGTTGTCACTGGATGAGCTGATCAATCAGTCGCATGTCAGCGACGAGGAAGTAACAAAGTATTTCAACGAGCACAAGGACGAGTTCGGGCAGGCCGAAGAACGCCGGGCAAGCCACATTCTGATCAGTGCCCCTGCTACCGCTTCAGATGCAGAAAAAACTGCGGCGCGCACCAAAGCGGAGCAACTGGCGGACGAAATCAGAAAGGCTCCCCAGCGCTTCGAGGATCTTGCCAGAGAGCATTCCCAGGATCCAGGGTCTGCAGCCAAAGGAGGCGACCTTGGCTTTTTCCCACGGAACTCGATGGTCAAGACTTTCGAAGACGCAGTTTTTCAGATGAAGCTGGATGAGATCAGCGATGTGGTCGAAACGGAACACGGTTTCCATATCATCAAGCTCGCCGGAATAAAGGGCGCAGAGCAGGTCAGTCTTGATAAAGTAAGAAATCAGGTTGAGCAGGAAGTAAAAAGACAAAAAGCCGAAAAGATGTTTGGTGAGATGGCGGAAGGCTTCGGCAATATAGTGTATGAGCAGAGCGACAGCCTGCAGCCTGCCGCCGAGAATTTCAACTTGCCCGTGCAGAAGAGCGAGTGGATAGCCAGGGATGCGGGCGAGCTTCCGTATTTCAGCAATGAAAGACTGCTGGAGGCAATATTCTCGGATGATGCAATCAAGGACAAACGAAATACCGAGGCGATCGAAGTTTCACCAAACGTCCTGGTAGCTGCCAGGGTAGTGGATCACAGGCCGGCGAGCCTGCCTCCTGTCACAGCATTGAGGGATAAAATTGCGGGACTCATAGCCCGGCAGGAAGCGGCCAAGGCGGCTGTAAACGAGGGAAAGGAAAAGCTTGAGCAGTTGCAGGCCGGCAAAGACGGGATAGTCAGGTGGGGTGCCGCTCAGCAAGTTTCGCGGACGGATCCCCAAGGTCTTGATGGCGAGATCTTGCGCGCTATTTTTAAAATTGAAGCGACCGAATTGCCGTCCTACACCGGAGTGGCAAATTCCCGGGGCGGATTTACCCTGGTTCGTGTCGGGCGCGTCACCGAATCCGCATCGCCGGATCCCGCCGAACGTAAAGCTTTTGCCGAGCAATTACAGCAGCTACTCGCCCAGCAGGAACTTGCATCTTATCTGGCCGGCGTCAGAAAGCGGTATGACGTGTCGGTGAAGAATGAAAATCTTGAGAAGTAGAAGGAAGCAAGGACAAGCTTCCTTGCAGATCAAACGAGGTCAAATGCAACCGTATTAAAGCCTGCGTCTACATGAGTAATTTCGCCAGTAATCCCGCTAGCCAGATCACTGCATAGAAAAGCGGCGACATTACCCACCTCGATGATTGATACATTTCGTCGTAAAGGCGAGACTTTTTCGGTATAGCTCAGCAGCTTTCCGAAATTGCCGATTCCGGCGGCGGCAAGCGTTTTGATGGGTCCAGCCGAAATTGCATTGACCCGTATCCCCTCGGGCCCAAGACTGGATGCCATGAAGCGAACATTCGCCTCAAGACTTGCTTTAGCCAATCCCATGACGTTGTAATTAGGCATGACCCTGGTCGAGCCAAGATAGGAGAGTGTCAAAAGCGAACCATTCCTGCCTTGCATCAGCGGCATCCCCGCTTTTGCCAGCGCAGTGAAACTGTAGGAACTGACGTCATGCGCGATGCGAAAAGCTTCCCGATTCACGCTTTCCACGTAGTTCCCGTTCAGCGCCTCGCGAGGAGCAAAGGCAATTGAGTGAACGATACCATCAAGGCTGTCCCAACGTTTCCCGAGATCGTCGAAACACCGCGTGATTTCTTCATCGTTCGAAACATCGCACGGAAACAGCAAATCGCTATCAAATTCACTGACAATTTTTGCGACTCGTTCGCGCACCGCCTCCCCTTGATAAGTAAAAGCCAGTTGCGCACCTTCACGGTGCATAGCTTTCGCAATGCCATACGCAATAGAGCGATTACTTAGCAGTCCGGCGATGAGAATGCGCTTATCGGCGAGAAGAGTCATGTCCTATCCTTGGAAATATTGAGTAGTAAGCGAACTTGCCCTGAAGACGAGGGTCAAGTGATGCAAAAAGCCTTGCTGCTCATGGCATTAAACTGAAAAATGAGCGGTAGCGACTCATCAAAAAGGTGAGGGCCAACTGATACAAAAAAAGCCTTTGTGGATCATAACGGTGAACTAAAAAAATAAGCGGACAACTGCCGATTAGAATTATAGCTTCAAGTCCGCCCTACTTGTAGAACCAATGATCGCCTGAGCCTCGGGCTCGGCTACCGTCTCCAATATTTAAGCTACACTATTGCATCAGTGAGGTCAGTGTTAATCGAACCTTTGAACAGATCTCCATTACTAGGAGACGGCGGCCGCGTCCCTGTGCATCCTCTGGCAGTCGAAGCAGGGTCGACCATTTCCAGATTCCCCTCGTACTTGCCGCTGGTGCTCGCGGTGTTGATGTGTGCCTGTAGCGGCCCGTGGAACAATCCTTATCGTGAAAGCGAGGCGGGGAAAAATATTCTCTACGGCGCTTTTGCCGAGCGCCCCAAGCATCTGGACCCCGTACAGTCCTATAGCTCGAACGAAATCCTGATTACAGCACAGATTTATGAACCGCCATTGCAATATCATTACCTGAAGCGTCCGTACGAGCTGATTCCGTCATCCGCCGAAAAAATGCCGCTGGTGCAACATTTCGACCAGAAAGGAGCGCGTTTGGGCGATGATGCCGATGCTTCGCGGGTCGCTTTCACAATTTACGAAATCTCGATCAAGCCAGGTATCCGCTTTCAGCCTCATCCTGCATTTGCCAGAGACCAGCAGGGAGGATTTCTTTACCATGATATGGGAAAGACGGATTTGGCGGACATATATAAACTAGGCGATTTTTCTCACATGGGTTCCCGCGAACTCACTGCCGAAGATTATGTATTTCAGATCAAGCGGCTGGCACATCCGCGGCTGCATTCGCCGATTTTTGGACTGATGTCGGATTATATTAGCGGCCTGAAGGAATATGCAGCGACGCTGAGGGCTGTAGACGAGGCGCAGTTCAGGGAGCAGGGAAGTGGTGCCTATCTGGATTTGAACAACTACCCTCTTGAGGGCGCGGAAGCGGTTGATCGCTATACCTACCGCATTAAGATCAAGGGTAAATATCCCCAGTTCAAGTACTGGCTTGCCATGCCTTTTTTCGCACCTATTCCCTGGGAGGCGGAGCGTTTTTATAACCAGAAAGGATTGGCGGAAAAAAATATCAATCTCGACTGGTATCCCGTTGGTACCGGGCCTTATATGTTGGCGGAGAATGACCCCAATCGCGTGATGATCCTGGAACAAAACCCTAATTTTCACGGCGAGAGCTATCCGTCCGAGGGCATGCCGGAGGATGCGCAGGCCGACTTGTTGAAGGATGCGGGAAAGCCACTACCCTTCGTTGACAAAATCGTATACAGCCGTGAAAGGGAGAGTATTCCCCGCTGGAACAAGTTTCTGCAAGGCTATTACGATGCCTCGAACATCGGTTCCGACAGTTTCGATCAGGCGGTTCAGCTGACGGGGCAGGGGGAAGCAACCATCACTGAAGCGATGCGGGAGCAAGGTATACGATTGGAGACAGCCGTAGCGGCTTCCACCAATTACATGGGTTTCAACATGCTGGACCCGGTTGTGGGCGGAGCGGGCAAACGGGGGCGCGAATCTGCCAGAAAACTGCGCCAGGCTATATCGATCGCGGTGGATTACGAAGAGTACGTATCGATTTTCGCCAATGGGCGCGGTATTCCTGCACAGGGACCGATTGCGCCGGGCATCGCCGGTCACCGGGATGGCAAGGAAGGGATAAATCCCGTGGTGTACGATTGGGTAAACGGCCGCGCGCGGCGCAAACCGATCGAAGCAGCCAGAAAACTGCTGGCGGAAGCGGGTTATCCCGACGGTATGGATGCGAGGACCGGCGCGCCGCTGGTGCTTTATTTCGATGTCACCACGCGCGGAACGGAGGACAAATCCAGTCTCGACTGGATGCGCAAGCAGTTCCGGAAACTCAACATTCAGCTAGTGGTTCGGAATACGGATTACAACCGCTTTCAGGACAAGATACGCAAGGGCAACGCACAAATTTTCGAATGGGGCTGGAATGCCGATTATCCGGATCCGGAGAACTTTTTATTCCTGCTGCATGGTCCGCAGCAGAAGGTCGGCCAGGAAGGCGAAAACGCCGCCAATTATTCGAACCCGGAATATAACCGGCTGTTCGAGCAAATGAAGAATATGGAAAACAGCCCTGAACGTCAGAAAATCATCGATCGCATGGTGACGATTCTTCGGCACGACGCACCTTGGCTGTGGGGCTACCATCCCAAGGATTACGGCCTCTACCATGCATGGTACGGCAATGTCAAGCCAAACCGGATGTCCAACAACAACGCCAAATACTTCCGGATAGACGCCGGTTTGCGGGAACAGAAGCGTGCCGAATGGAATAAGCCGGTGCTGTGGCCCGTGATAGCGGGATTGATCGTGCTGATTGTCGGGCTGCTTCCAGCCGCCGTTATTTACCGCCGCAGGGAGCGAGGCACAGGAATAGCGAATACCGAGCCAAAGCATGAAACCGGGGGATCGCCCGCGTAATGCTCAACTACATCATTCGGCGCGTGCTTTACGCGGTTCCCATTCTAATCGGCGTGAACCTGATTACCTTCACCCTGTTCTTTGTCGTCAATACGCCTGACGACATGGCGCGAATGCAACTGGGCATCAAACGGGTTACGCCCGAAGCTATTGCAAAGTGGAAACAGGAGCGCGGCTATGATAAGCCGCTGATATTCAACGATGCGGAAAATGGGGCCGCGAAATTCACGAATACCGTTTTTTTTGAAAAGTCCGTTGCCATGTTCGCTTTCCGCTTCGGCCGTGCGGACGACGGCAGGGATATTGCCTACGAGATCAGAACCCGCATGATGCCGAGCCTCGCCATCGCATTGCCCGTATTCTTGCTGGGCCTGGGCGTTTATATTGTCTTTGCATTGACCATGGTATTTTTTCGGGCCACCTATGTGGATTTCTGGGGTGTGGTACTATGCGTCGCCCTGATGTCTATCTCCAGTTTATTCTACATTATCGCCGGACAGTTTCTGATCAGCAAATTGTGGCATCTGGTACCCATTTCCGGTTATGGACAGGGGCTGGACGCTGCCAAGTTCCTCGTCCTCCCGGTGATTATCGGCGTGCTGAGCGGCGCCGGCGCCAACACACGCTGGTATCGAACCCTTTTTCTGGAAGAAATGGGCAAGGACTATGTTCGTACTGCCCGGGCCAAAGGCTTGCCGGAGAGTATCGTGCTGTTTGGGCACGTGCTGCGAAACGCCCTGATTCCAATACTCACCGGAGCGGTAGTAGTGATTCCGCTGCTGTTCCTCGGCAGTCTCATTACAGAATCGTTTTTCGGAATTCCCGGCCTGGGCAGTTATACCATCGATGCAATCAACTCCCAGGACTTCGCAGTAGTGCGTGCAATGGTCTTTCTCGGATCGTTACTCTATATCGTCGGCCTGATATTGACCGATATTTCCTATACGCTTGTTGACCCAAGGATCAGGCTGGAATGACGCTATCCCGGGAAGCGCGGTGATGTCTTTCAAGCCTGTGATTCTGTGGACTGATGCACTCGTCTACTTTCTGGTTGCAGCCATGATCGTCTTTGCCTGGTACGTTCGGCGAAACGAGCACCTCCTGGCGCCCTGGCGGCGTGTCAGCCATAGTGCAAGCGGCATGGCGTCGCTTACCGTGCTCATTTTTTTTGTCATTATCGGTTTGCTCGATACCGTGCATCTGCGCCCGGCTGTGGAGAACAACAGCAGCGGCGCCGCCGAGACTGCTTACAGCGTGGAGGTGCTAAGCCTGTTTGACGTGATCGCGACCCCGTTGCGGACGCAGGTCGAAAAGACATATTCAGCGCCGTTCGCCGTATATCTTTACGCCCGGGAAACAGTGGAACTTCCGGGCGGGGGACAGACACGGGAGTTTCCTCGCCTGAAATACGGCGGAGCGCATCTGAAGGACCCCGAAGCGCAGCTTTTCGCGGATATTATCGGGAAAGCAATAGCGGGCGCGAGCCTGGGTCTCTTCCTCTGGGGCCTTATCGTCGTCATGTTGAGCCTGGTATTGGCTCGCCGTAGCGGCGAATCGGTTCCATCGGTGCTCTCCGCAATTCGGCATGGCGCTACCGCCGTTTCATGGAAGACAATATCAGTCACACTTGCGCTCATCCTGATGCTGTTCGGCGCGGCACTGACTTTGTGCGGCAACTACCATATATTGGGCACCGACAAGGTGGGGCAGGACGTTTTCTACCAGTCACTGAAAAGCATACGCACCGGGCTCGTGATCGGAACGCTTACTACCTTGATGATGCTTCCCTTTGCGCTGCTCCTTGGCATCACGGCTGGTTACTTTCGAGGGTGGGCCGATGATGTGATTCAATACCTGTATACCACGTTGAGTTCAATTCCCGGTGTCCTGCTCATCGCGGCGGCGGTATTGATGACACAGGTATATATGGAGACTCACCCCGAGTTGTTCGATACGGTCGCCATGCGTGCCGATCTGCGCCTGCTGTTTCTTTGCATCATACTCGGGGTTACGAGCTGGACTGGTTTATGCCGTCTGCTGCGGGGCGAAACCTTGAAATTGCGGGAAATGGAATATATCCAGGCGGCTCACGCGTTCGGGGTTTCCCATTGGCGTATTCTCAGCCGCCACATTCTTCCTAACGTGATGCACATTGTGCTGATTACTACCGTCATGGACTTCAGCGGCTTGGTCCTTGCAGAAGCCGTGCTCTCCTACGTGGGCGTAGGCGTCGATCCATCCACGATCAGTTTCGGCACCATGATTAACGCCGCCCGTCTGGAAATGGCGCGCGAACCCATGGTATGGTGGGCTTTATTCGCAGCGTTCAGCTTCATGTTCGCACTGGTATTGAGCGCAAATCTGTTTGCCGATGCAGTACAAAATGCGTTCGATCCGCGGGTGAAAACCTTGTCGGCAAGAACCGGGGCGTTGCGTCGAAAAATACGCAAGGAAGGGCCGGTGGCCAAACCCGCAGCAACCGGAGCCGAGGATTCCTTCTCGTCATGAGCCCCGTCCTGCGAATCAACAATCTCGAAACCATACTCCATACCGAGGCAATGCCGGTTCGGGCGGTAGATGGGCTTACGCTGCAAATCATGAGGGGTGAGACCTTCGCCCTGCTGGGCGAATCAGGGTGCGGCAAATCCATGACTGCGCTTTCGGTCATGCGATTATTACCCGATGCGGGTGAAATCATAGGCGGTTCTGTCAGGCTCGGGGAAGAGGATCTGCTTCTGCTGCCGGAAACCGCCATGCGTAGCATTCGTGGGAAAAGGATCAGCATGATCTTTCAAGAGCCCATGCTGAGCCTGAATCCTGTGATGACCGTGGCGGACCAGATTGGGGAGGTCTTGCAGCGGCATTTCAACTTGCATGGGGGGGTTGCCAGAAAACGAATACAGGAAATTCTGGACCAGGTAGGGATTCCGGACCCGTCTCGCCGCATGGAGGAATACCCGTTCCAGTTTTCGGGCGGGATGAAGCAGCGGATGATGATAGCCATGGCGCTGGCGGGGGAACCGGAACTGCTTATCGCGGATGAGCCAACCACTGCCCTGGATGTCACTATTCAAGCCCAGGTTCTCGACCTCATGCGTAGCCTGCAGCAACGTGATGGCATGACGATTCTACTCATCACCCACGATCTGGGCGTTGCGGCGGAAATAGCGCATCGGGTCGGGATAATGTACGCAGGAGAAATTGTAGAGACAGCGCCACGTGACGAGTTTTTCCGTGGCCCCGCGCATCCCTATTCGCGGAAATTGCTTGCCTCCTTGCCTGGAAGAGACAGACGCCGACAGGGTTTGCGGCTTGCTGCGATCAGCGGGAATGTGCCTCCGCTGTCGCGCGAATTCAGCGGGTGCCGTTTTGCAGACCGTTGTGATCATGCCTGGGAACTATGCCACGAAGTCGCGCCGGGGTGGACCTCGTTAGCGGGGGAGCAGCAGGTAAGATGCCATCTTTTCAATCAGAATCCGGGGTCTCGTGTTCCGCAGCGACAATTCGAAGATAAGAGGCTTGATCCCGCGGTTCAGGCAAAGGGAAGTTCGGATAAGCCCGATTCCGGGGTGAGGCCGCCAGACGCGGAATCTCAAGTCTCCAATTTATTGACTGTCACCGATCTGAAAGTTTACTTTCCCATACACAAGGGATTGATAAAACATGTGGCTGGATACATCAAGGCGGTGGATGGCGTATCCCTGGAGATTTGCCGAGGCAAGACGCTGGCGCTGGTGGGGGAATCGGGCTGCGGAAAGACCACTGTTGGCAAGGGCATTCTGCAACTGATTCCGACTACTGGCGGCAGCGTGCGCTACGATGGGCTTGAACTGGTGGGACTGGAACGCAGCCGGTTACGAAAGCTGCGCGCGGAACTCCAGCTCATATTTCAAGACCCGTATTCGTCGCTCAATCCGAGGATGCGTATCGTTGACGTTATCGAAGAGGGAATGAACGCCCTGAATGTCGAAGATGAAAGCGAAGCAGGTCGTGTGGAGCGCGCGTCCGGAACCAGAAGAAAGAAAGTGGATACGCTGCTGGAAAGTGTCGGCTTGCCGCCAGAAACCAAGTGGCGTTATCCGCACGAGTTTTCCGGCGGCCAGCGCCAGCGAATCGCCATCGCGCGCGCCCTCGCGGTCAATCCCAAGCTTATCGTGTGCGACGAACCGACCAGTGCCCTGGACGTATCTGTGCAGGCCCAGATATTAAATCTGTTAAGGGAATTGCAGAACACGCTGGGATTAGCCTATCTATTCATCACTCACAATATTTCGGTCGTGGAGTATCTTGCTGATGAAGTGGCCGTAATGTATCTGGGGAGGATCGTGGAGCGTGGAGCAGTGGACGAGGTTTTGACCAGCCCCAGGCATCCCTACACTCAGGCCCTGCTGTCGGCGGTTCCCGTAATCGAACCTGCGTCGAAGCGCGAGGTCATTCACCTTCATGGTGATCTTCCCTCGCCGGCCAATCCACCGTCGGGCTGCCACTTTCACCCCCGCTGCCCCCACGTCATGCCGGTCTGCCGCGAAGTCTATCCGGGAACAAGCACATTCAGTTCAATGCATATGGCGCACTGCTATCTTTATCCGCAGCAGCAAGACACGGCGTGCGTGGAAGCACAAGCACAAGCACAAGCATAAGGAATAATATACATGGTTGGTCATGAAGTCGCTCGACGGCGTACATTTGCCATTATTTCCCACCCGGATGCCGGTAAAACGACGCTTACCGAGAAGCTGCTGTTGTTTGCGGGGGCCATTCATATCGCCGGTAGTGTAAAGGCGCGAAAGGCGAGCCGGCATGCCACTTCCGACTGGATGGAGATCGAGAAGCAGCGAGGTATTTCGGTAGCCAGTTCAGTAATGCAGATGGAGTACGGGGGCTGCGTCATCAATCTTCTGGATACCCCGGGCCACCAGGATTTCTCGGAAGATACCTATCGCGTCCTCACTGCTGTGGATGCCGCCCTGATGGTGATCGATGCCGCCAATGGCGTCGAGGCCCAGACCTTGCGTCTGCTGAACGTGTGCCGTGCCCGCAACACCCCCATCCTCACTTTCGTGAATAAAATGGACCGCGAAGTGCGGGACCCACTCGACCTCATCGACGAGATCGAACGGGCGCTGAACATGGCCGCGGTGCCTTTCACCTGGCCGATGGGTATGGGTCGCGGCTTCAATGGTGTATTCGATTTGCGACGCGATAGCATGCGCGTTTTTCGTCCGGGTTCGGATAGGCTGGATGATGAAGATGAAGTGATTGAGGGCCTGAACAACCCCGAAATCGCGGAGCGCTTCTCGAAAAATGCGGCAAACATGCAGCAGGAAGTTGAACTGATACGCGGCGCTTCACCCGAATTCAGTCACGCGGCATTTCTGGCCGGCCAGCAGACCCCGATATTTTTCGGCTCAGCCATCAATAACTTCGGCGTCCGTGAGGTTCTAGAGGCGCTGATCCATCTCGCTCCGCCGCCAGGACCGCGCAGCGCGCTGCAACGCCAGGTGCAACCGTCCGAACCAAAATTTTCTGGTGTGGTATTCAAGATTCAAGCCAATATGAATCCAGCTCACCGGGACCGTATTGCGTTCGTGAGAATCTGTTCGGGCAGGTTTGAGCGCGGCATGAACCTGAGGGTCGGGCGTAACGATAAGGATATCCGAACCAACGGGGTAGTATCTTTTCTCTCGCAGCGGCGCGACCTGCTAGACATTGCCTATGCCGGCGACATTATCGGGATTCCCAACCACGGGACGCTCCAGTTGGGAGATACGCTCACGGAAGGCGAGCAGCTTCAATTTACCGGTTTGCCGTTTTTCGCGCCGGAAATCTTCCAGACGGTCGAGATTGCCGACCCGATGCGCAGCAAGCAACTCAAATTGGGGCTCGCTCAGCTGGGCGAAGAGGGTGCGATCCAGGTTTTCCGGCCGCACTGGGGCGGCACCTTGCTCCTGGGCGCCGTGGGTGCCTTGCAGTTTGAGGTAGTAGCCCACCGGCTGAAGCATGAATATGGGGTCGAGGCCCGGCTTGCACCTGCCAAGTACCAGTTAGCGCGCTGGATAACTGCCGACGATCCGCGCGAACTTAAACGATTCATAGACACTAACGCGCATCGGATTGCCTACGACGTGGTCGATGCCCCGACCTTTCTTGCTTCTTATGGAGCGGAACTGAGCGTAGCGGAGGAAAGCTGGAAAAACATCCGCTTCCACAGAATGCGGGAACATGCCGGACTGGTGTTCGAGGCCCATCTCGACGGATGAAGCGGATTTCCCGTCATGCGTGGTCATTATTCCGACTTGGCAGCAGACGCAGGCGCCCCATGCGCCGCGCTTCTTAAGCCCAGCCTGCTGATCAGGATTTATAAACAAGAACTCGGTTCAGCTTCATTTACTTGACTTCCGAAAGCAGTTTTCCGATCATTTGTTCCGCCTGATTCTGATAGCCTCGGCCAAACAGGTTTAGATGGTTCAGTATGTGATAGAGGTTGTAAAGCGTTTTGCGGGTTTTATAGCCTGGATCAAGTGGATAGGTTTCCCGGTAGGCCGCATAAAACTCAGCAGAAAATCCTCCGAAGAGTTCGGTCATGGCGATATCCGTTTCGCGATCGCCATAATACACGGCCGGATCGAATACCAGCGGCTGTCCCGCGCCATCAAAACCGTAATTGCCACTCCACAAGTCGCCGTGCAATAGTGACGCAATCGGCTGCTTCCCCGTGAAAAAGAAATCCAGTTGCTCCAGCAACTGCTCACCCTGTGATTGTAGCCGTCCAGCGTAGCCATTGATTTTAGCCAATTGCAATTGATAACCCAGCCGGTATTTGCGCCAGAATTCACCCCAGCTGGATGAGGTATTATTGATTTGCAAGGTTGTGCCAATGGTGTTGTCGCGCGTCCAGCCGAATTTTTCGGAGGAGAAACGATGCATGGCGGCAAGTCCACAGCCCAAGGCTGCGGCGCCGTTACGCGAACCCTTGCCTGTCTCCAGATATTCCAGCACGAGCCATGCATTGGACCTGTTTTTTCCCCAGCATAAAGGCAGCGGAACCCGCAGGGTTCGCGAGCCGTGGATTTCCTGAAGACCTGCCGCTTCCGCCTCGAACATCGAGAGGCGATCCGCATTGTTCAGTTTGACGAAAAATAGTTGATCGTTGCCTTCAATCCGATGCGCATGATTGACGCACCCGCCGCCAATCGAAGAAACTTTTTCCACGGAAAAGGGGATGCCGATAGAGCGGGAGATTTGTGCGCCGATTTCGGTCCAGGGCAGCATTAGCAGGCAGGGCTTACCGGATTGCCGGGTTGCTGCTCGAGGATAGCCATTCCCTCGCGCGACCGATTGCGGCGTTCACTTGAGCCGGCGCCGTTCCGCCGATATGGTTGCGGCTACTGATCGAACCTTCCAGCGTCAGCACGGCGAAGATGTCGTCCGCAATCAACGAAGAGAATTGTTGCAATTCCGGCAGGCTCAGCGCACTCAGGTCCCGGTTGTTCTTTTCCGCGAAACGCACCGCTTGCGCCACTGCTTCGTGCGCTTCCCGGAAAGGCATCCCTTTTTTCGTCAGGTAGTCGGCCAGATCGGTAGCGGTGGCATAACCGTGCATCGCGGCGGCCCGCATTGCGTCCTGATTGACGCGGATACCGGTCAGCATATCGGCATAAATACGCAAGGTGTCGGTAAGCGTATCGACGGTGTCGAACATGGGTTCCTTGTCTTCCTGATTATCTTTATTGTAAGCAAGTGGCTGAGCCTTCATCAGCGTAAGCAGCGCGACGAGGTGACCATTGACGCGTCCCGTCTTGCCGCGCACCAGCTCCGGCACATCGGGGTTTTTCTTTTGAGGCATGATGGATGAGCCCGTGCAGAACCGGTCGGCGAGATCAATAAAGCCGAACGAGGGGCTCATCCATAAAATCAATTCTTCGGATAATCGCGAAAGATGCGTCATGATCAGCGCAGCAGCGGCGCAGAATTCAATGACAAAGTCCCGGTCCGAAACGGCATCCAGCGAGTTTTCGCAAACGCCGTCGAATCCCAGCTCTCGTGCTACCGCTTCACGATTGACAGGATAGCTGGTCCCTGCCAGCGCCGCGGCGCCGAGCGGCAATTTATTCACGCGCTTCCTGCAGTCGGATAGGCGCTCGACATCGCGTTTGAGCATTTCGAAATACGCCATGAGATGATGCCCGAAGACTACCGGCTGCGCCACTTGCAAATGAGTGAAGCCGGGCATGACGGTATCGAGGTTCTTTTCGGCGAGATCCAGCAGCGCGAGCTGCATTGCATGGATAAGGTTGATCAGGTTGTCGATTGCGTCGCGCAAATAGAGCCGCACATCGGTGGCTACCTGATCGTTGCGTGAGCGCGCGGTATGAAGCCTCTTTCCCGCATCGCCGATCAGGACGGTGAGGCGTCTCTCGATATTGAGGTGTACATCCTCCAGTTCCAGCCGCCACACAAAATCGCCGCTGTGGATTTCTTCGCGGATCTGGCTCAGGCCAAGTTCGATAGCGGTCAGGTCATCCGCATCGATGATGCCTGTAGCTTCGAGCATTCGTGCGTGGGCAAGCGATCCGCGAATATCGTAGTCGGCCAGTCGCCAGTCGAAGCCTACTGATGCGGTATATCGCTGCACCAGTTCCGAGACAGGTTCGTTAAACCTTCCCGACCATGTGTTTTTGCTTTTTTCAGCGGGTACGCGGATCTTTTTCGAAGCCATCATATCTCGTGGATTGGGGTGTACGCCTTTCTAAGCGGTGCTCTCGCTGTTATGGCTTTGAAACGATGAGTATAAATCAAACACCCATCCCTATGTTCCATACCCTGACCGTAGGGGAGCAGGACTGGATGAACGTGGAATCTTAGTGTCATGTAAATATCGGGAATGGAAAAGCAGCTTCGCAGCCTGAAATACTTCAGCTTCAGAAATCCATTGGATCCACATCCACTGTCCAGCGCACCTTGCGGCTGGGAAGCGCGTCAAGCTTTGTGCGCCAAGCCCCAAGGAACGCCTGTAATTTTTTGCGCGAGCCGGATTGTACCAGCAGGTAAGCGCGCTCCATTCCCTTTAGCCGTGCCATCTGCGCTGGAACGGGGTCGAATACCTCGATCTCTCCTAGGGCCTTCGCCACTGCCACTGCGCTGGTGAGAAAACCGAGGGCAGTATCAATTTTCGGCGCCTCTGCCCGCAGCAGCGCTTGGTAGACGAACGGCGGGAACCCCGCGGTTTTTCTTTCTTCCAGCAGCGTTTGCGCGAGCAGGTCGTAATCATGCTGTCGCAAAGCATGGTACAGGGGGTGATCGGGGAACTCGGTTTGAATGAGGACTTCCCCTGGAATCCCGGCGCGGCCGGCTCGGCCCGCCACTTGCATCAGTTGAGCAAACAGGCGTTCCGAAGCGCGAAAATCCGTACTGAATAGCGAAGCGTCGGAATTCAGAATGCTCACCAGCGACAGCTTTGGAAAATCATGTCCTTTCGCAAGAATCTGAGTTCCCACCAGAATATCCACGCGTTGTTCGTGGATGTCCCTCAGCATGTGTTGCCAGGCGTCTTTCCGGCTCGTACTGTCGCGATCGATGCGCATGATCCGCGCGCCAGGGAAATACTCGGCCAGCGCCGCCTCTACCCGCTGTGTGCCGTGGCCGAAAGGGACAACGTCCTGATCCCCGCATTCCGGACAGACGTTTGGAAATCGCTCCTGATGTCCGCAGTGATGGCAGCGCAGTCTTTTATCACGCAGGTGCACTACCAGCCGGCTGGCACAGCGCTCGCATGTCGCTGCCCACCCGCACGACTTGCACAGCAGCACCGGCGCATAACCGCGCCGGTTTATGAAAACCAGGCTTTGCTGATTCAATGCAAGACATCTTTCCAGCGCAGAAATCACCGGTGGGGAAAAGCTTTCTTTAGTCTTTGCGGCACGGGTATCAATACAGCGCACAACGGGGAGCGCGGCATTCTTCACCGCCCGAGACGAAAGCCTCAGCCTGAGGTAGCGGCCTGTAACTGCATTGTAATGACTCTCAAGCGAGGGCGTGGCGGAGCCAAGAATCACCGGCACGCCAGCCTGCTTGGCGCGGAAGATAGCCACGTCTCGCGCTGAATAACGCAACCCGTCCTGCTGTTTGAATGAGGCATCCTGTTCCTCATCCACTATTATCAGCCCAAGTTTCGGCAGCGGCGTGAATACGGCGAGCCGTGTGCCCAGCACTATTTCCGCAGCGCCCTCTTGCGCCTGTAGCCAGCCAGCCGCGCGCTCCGAAGGGCTGAGTCCGCTATGAAGGCTTACCAGCCGCAAGGTGGGAAAGCGCGCACGGAACACCGCTTCCAGTTGCGGCGTCAGGTTGATTTCAGGAACCAGTACCAGGGTTTGCCGCGCTTGCCGCAACACAAGCGAAATCAGGCGCAGGTAGACCTCCGTTTTTCCGCTCCCCGTTACCCCATGCAATAGCCACGTATTGAATTCGCCTATTTCAGGGGCAATCACATCGACAGCGTTTCTCTGATCGGTAGTAAGAACGGGAATTTGCAGGGCTTGCGCAGCGGGAACGGGGGTAGCGGGATGCGCAAACGGTATTTCCTCGATCCAACCCAGCGTTATCAGTTCATTCAGTGCCTTAGGTGCTCGCGGGGACAGTTGTTTTGCATCGCTGATACTCATCACGCGGGATTCTCTCAGCCTTGCCAGAAGCCTGTGTTTAACGATGTGGCGCGCGGGGATGATCGATGTATCGGCTTTACGTCCTGTCAGGGTGAGACCGTATTGGCAGGCAGAAGGAACCTTCCGGGTAAAAGGCTTATTGCTACGGAGTCTGTTGGGCAGCCCGTTCATTACCACCTCTCCCAAAGGATGGTGATAATACTCGCTGCAGAAACGGAATAGAGCAATCAACCCTTCGGGCAGCGGAGGAACATCCCTGAATATATGCGCTGCGTGCTTGAGTTTGGGGGAAGGAACAGAGGAGTAAGCGGTTACTTCCATAATCACCCCTGTCATCATGTTTCTCCCGAAGGGGACAAGCACGCGAGCCCCTACATCTTGCGCCGTTATCTCCGTATCCGGCGCAAGATAGTCGAACAGAGTATTGAGAGGAACATCAAGCGCAACACGTAGAATGGCCATGCAGGGGAAGTCTTAAAAGCTGATTACCGGAGTATGGAGAAATTCAGGAGCCCGTTGTTGCCGATTTGGAGCAGCGGCAAAATTCACCTGGGTGCAGATAAAGGTGGGTTTCCTATTTCATAAAGTGGTGAATTCACTGCGAGGCGGTTTCGGGATAATTGTAACCGTTGCGCGTGGCTGTGAATACACGGAAGCGCGCAGGATGAACAACGGGAACAGGGGATGGCTCCTTTACTTATAAGGCAATAAATCTGCGTTACCTGCGAGCTCATCCGCCTGTAAAAAATTAGCGGAGTTTGTCGCATTTCCTTACATATCGCTCACGGGAATATTAAAGGTAGATTCCAAGTTGCTGATTGAGTGGGACTATGAAATGCTGGCATGGGATATGCTTACAGTGAAAAAACGCGCAGCCTCCAGCGAGTTCGAAGAGAGGTGTCTTTTCGCGTGGAAACCGTACTGTCGCCATTACCCGACAAACTGCTTGACTTGGGTTATCTTCGGGGATAGTCTTTGCACGGTTATGAGTATGTAAAGTATTGGTAACAGAGTTGTGGTAATACCGGTTTGGTTGTAACAGATTGGCGAAGCTTCTGCCGGTGGATTGAAGGGAGGAGATACTTTTCGCCGGCGGGGCGCAGTACTTGATTAACGAATAGTAGGAGAAAACA